>CAWJFJ010000016.1:0-349932 GCA_963842145.1 uncultured Acidimicrobiaceae bacterium | reverse complement strand
ATCACGGTGGGCGAGCTGGCGGCACGCCGGCCCAAGGGGATCATCTTGTCGGGGGGTCCGGAATCGGTCCACGCCGAGTGGGCACCGCTGCTCGATCCGGGGATCTACGAGCTCGGGGTGCCGATCCTGGGCATCTGCTACGGCGCCCAGCTGGTCTGCTCGCAGCTGGGGGGGACCGTCACCCGGACCGGACGCGGCGAGTACGGCCGGACCCCGCTCACCCGGACGGGGACGTCGCCGCTGTTCGCCGACTGGCCCCCCGACGCCGAGGCCGACGTGTGGATGAGCCACGCCGACTCGATCACCGAGGTGCCGGCGGGCTTCGCTGACGGCGTCGACCCCCGACGCGCCCGTGGCCGCCCTCGAGAACGGCGACCGCCGGATCCTCGGTGTGCAGTTCCACCCCGAGGTGATGCACACCCACTGCGGGCAGGAGCTGCTCGAGCGGTTCCTCTTCGACGTGTGCGGGGCCCGGCCGAGCTGGACGCACACCAACATCATCGAGTCGTCGGTCGACGCCGTCCGGGCCCAGGTGGGCGGCGACCGGGTGCTGTGCGCCCTGTCCGGTGGCGTCGACTCGGCCGTGGCCGCCGCGCTGGTCCACCGGGCCGTCGGCGATCAGCTCACGTGTGTCTTCGTCGACACCGGGTTGATGCGCACCGGCGAGGCGGACCAGGTGGAGGAGACGTTCCGGAGCCAATTCCACGTGGACCTCGTCCACGTGAAGGCGGTCGACCGTTTCTTCGGCGTCCTGAAGGGACTCACCGACCCGGAGGCCAAACGGAAGGCCATCGGGGAGACGTTCATCCGCGTGTTCGAGGAGGTGGCGCGCGACGTCGAGGGCGCCCGTTTCCTCGTCCAGGGGACGCTCTACCCCGACGTGATCGAATCGGGGACGAAGGACGCGGCGAACATCAAGTCCCACCACAACGTGGGCGGGCTGCCGAAGGACATGGCCTTCGACCTCGTCGAGCCGCTGCGGCAGCTGTTCAAGGACGAGGTGCGGTCGGTGGGCGAGGAGCTCGGGCTGCCCGAGGAGATCGTCTGGCGCCAGCCCTTCCCGGGGCCGGGTCTGGCCGTGCGGATCATCGGCGAGGTCACCCCGGAGCGGGCCGAGATCCTGCGGGCGGCCGACGAGATCGTGGTCGAGGAGATCAGGCGGGCCGGGCTGTACCGCCGGCTGTGGCAGAGCTTCGCCGTCCTACCGGCGGTGCGGACGGTCGGGGTGATGGGCGACGGGCGGACCTACGCCTATCCCATCGTGATCCGGGCCGTCACCTCCGACGACGCCATGACGGCCGACTGGGCCCGCCTGCCCTACGACCTCCTGGAGCGGCTGTCGAGCCGGATCATCAACGAGGTGGACGGCGTCAACCGGGTGGCTCTCGACATCACGTCGAAGCCCCCGGGCACCATCGAGTGGGAGTGACCGTGACCGGTTCCCCGCTGCACCGCTTCGGCGGGCTCGGCTCCTTCGACGGCGTCGACGAGTTCGAGGACCTCGCCGTGGCTGCCGGCACCGGTGAGGGTGGGAGCGCCGGTGCGCAGACCACCGTCACCGCCGAGGAACCGAGAAGGCCGCGGTGGAGTGACTTCGTCCCCCACCCCGACGTCCTCCTCGAGGACCTGAACGAACCGCAGCGACGCGCCGTGGTCCACCGGGGCGGGCCCCTTCTGGTGGTGGCCGGCGCCGGTTCGGGCAAGACGCGGGTGCTCACCCGCCGGGTCGGCCATCTCATCGCCACCGGTGACGCCCGGCCCTGGGAGATCCTGGCCATCACCTTCACCAACAAGGCGGCCGACGAGATGCGGTCGCGGCTCGTCGGTCTGGTGGGGCCGGTGGCCGAGAAGATGTGGGTCTCGACGTTCCACGCCGCCTGCGTCCGGATCCTGCGCGCCCACGCCGACCGTCTCGGCTACCGGAAGTCGTTCACCATCTACGACGACACCGACTCACGGCGACTGGTCGAACAGATCCTGCGCGACCTGAACATCGACGCGAAGAAGATCCCGGCCCGGTCCGTGCAGGCCACCATCTCGGGGGCCAAGGCCGAGATGATGGAGGCCGGCGCCTTCGTCGACCACGCCCGGAGCGTCTTCGAGCGACGGATGGCCGACGTCTACGTGGAGTACCAGAAGCGGCTGGTGGCGGCGTCGGCCATGGACTTCGACGACCTGCTGCTCCTGACGGTCAAGCTGTTGCGCAACGAGAAGGACGTCCTCGAGTCCTACCAGAAGCGGTTCCGACAGGTGCTGGTCGACGAGTACCAGGACACCAACCGGGTCCAGAACGAGCTCGTCCTTCTGTTGTGCGCCGAGCACCGGAACGTCTGCATCGTGGGCGACACCGACCAGTCGATCTACGCCTTCCGGGGGGCGGACATCCGCAACATCCTCGAGTTCGAGAAGGCCTTCCCCGACGCTGCGGTCATCCCGCTGGAGCAGAACTACCGGTCCACCAAGACCATCCTGGACGCCGCCAACGCCGTGATCGTGAACAACACCAGTCGGGTGCCGAAGGAGCTGTGGACCGACGGGGAACGCGGGGAACTCGGTCAACCGGTTCCGGGCCGAGGACGAGTACGACGAGGCGGCCTGGGTGGCGGCCGAGATCGGCCGGCTGCACCACGCCGAGGGTCTGCGCTACGGCGACGTCGCCGTCTTCTACCGGACCAACGCCCAGAGCCGGACGCTCGAAGAGGCCCTGGTGCGGTCGGCGATCGCCTACAAGGTGGTGGGGGGCACCCGCTTCTACGACCGGCGCGAGGTGAAGGACATCCTGGCCTACCTCCGGGTGGTGGCCAACCCGTCGGACGAGATCTCGGCCCGACGGATCGTGAACGTGCCCCGGCGCGGGGTGGGCGACACCTCGGCCGACCGCCTGGCCGCCTGGGCCCGCGAGCGGGGCCGGTCCTTCGCCGACTCCTTCGACAAGGCGGCCGAGGCCGGGGTGACCGGGCGCGCCGCCGCCGGGCTGGCGTCGCTGTCGTTGTTGCTGGACGACCTGCGGGCGGAGGCCGACGCCGGCGCCGGCCCCGCCGTGCTCATCGACGCCGTGGCCACGCGGACCGGGTACGTGGCCGAGCTCGAGGCGCAGGACACCCTGGAGGCGGCCGGTCGGCTCGAGAACATCGCCGAGCTGATGGGGGCGGCGGCGGACTACGACTCGCTCGACGAGTTCCTCGAGTCGGTGGCCCTCGTGTCCGACGCCGACGAGATCGAGGACGACGGCAGCCGGGTGTCGCTCATGACCCTGCACACGGCCAAGGGCCTCGAATTCCCCGCCGTCTTCCTGGTGGGGATGGAGGACGGCGTGTTCCCCCACCTGCGTTCTCTCGACGACCCCCTCCAGCTCGAGGAGGAACGGCGGCTGGCCTACGTGGGGATCACCCGGGCGCGGCGCCATCTCTACGTCACCCACGCCTGGAGCCGGACACTGTGGGGGTCGACCTGCCACGCCATCCCCAGCCGGTTCCTGTCCGAGATCCCGGCCGAGCTCGTCCGCGACGTGGGCGGCTCGGCCGTCCTGCGACCCGATCCCACCCGTCCGGGGCCCTCCCGGGCGGGCTGCGCCCGCGGGGCCGGCGGACCGGGCGGGACCCGTCGGACGAGGTCGACGACGAGACGTGGTCGGCCGCCGCCGAGACGGCGCACGACGAGGACGCCTGGCACGACCCCGACCCGTGGGACGACGACACCGCCGGCGCCCGACCGGGGCCGGCCCCGGTGGCGTCGCGTCCCGTGGCGCCCGGTCCGGGCGACCGCGCCGCCGAACGACCCCGGCGGCCGGCGGGGACCGGACGCCGGAGCCGACTGCCGAAGATGGCCGAAGAGCGCTTCCGTTCGGGCGCCTGACAGGGGACCGTGCCGCCGTCGTCCGCCCCCGGTCCGTCGGGCCCCGGTGACTGGGACGCCCGGACCTACGACCGCATCTCCGATCCGATGACCCGGTGGGGCCGCGACGTCCTGGCCCGCCTGGTCCCCGACGCCGGGCGCCACCGTCCTCGACGCCGGGTGCGGCACCGGTCGGGTCACGGAGATGCTCCTCGAGCGGGTGGCCGACGGACGGGTGGTGGCCCTGGACGCGGCGCCGCTCGATGCTCGCCGAGGCGCGACGGCGGCTGGACCGCTTCGGTGACCGGGTGACGTTCGTCCACGCCGACCTCCTGGACCTGGCGCCCGCGATCCTGGGGGACGGGGCGCCGGTCGACGCCGTGCTGTCGACGGCCACGTTCCACTGGGTGCTCGACCACGACCGTCTCTTCGCCAACCTGGCGGGGGTCCTGCGCCCGGGGGGCCAGCTCGTGGCCCAGTGCGGGGCGGCCGGGAACATCAGCCGGCCTGATGGCGGCCGTGCGGGCCACCGGCCTCGAGCGCACCGGGGCCTGGCTCTACGCCACCCCGGAGGACACGCGCCGGCGCCTGGAGGATGCCGGGTTCACCGACATCGAGGTGTGGACGCACTCCGAGCCGACGACGATCGATCCTGCCGAGCTCGAGACCTATCTGGAGACGGTGTGCCTGCGGACGCTCGTCGCCCCCATGGCCGAGGGGGAGCGCCAGGTGTTCCTGGCGACGGTGGCCCGCGCGCTCGGGGAGCCGGTCATCGACTACGTGCGGCTCAACATCGTCGCCCGGCGCGGCGAGGACCCCGTGGCGACGGGTGGCGCCCGCTGAGCGGCGGCCGCCACCGCCACGGCCGGTGACGGATGTGGCGGCAGAGGCTCCTGGGATCGTGCTGGCGCCGGGCGGGGCGGGCGTGCCTACACTCAGTGGCCGATGAAGCGTCCCTACCGGGTGATCGTGGCCAAGCCGGGCCTCGATGGCCATGACCGTGGTGCCAAGGTCATCGCCCGCGCCCTGCGTGACGCCGGCTTCGAGGTGATCTACACGGGGCTCCACCAGACCCCGGAGCAGGTCGTCCAGGTGGCCGTCCAGGAGGACGCCGACGCCGTCGGACTGTCGCTTCTGTCCGGGGCCCATCTGACCCTCGTCCCCCGTGTCCTCGACGGTCTGCGGGCCGAGGGCCTCGGCGACGTCCTCGTGATCGTGGGCGGGATCATCCCCGACGCCGACATCCCGGCCCTCAAGAAGCTCGGTGTGGCCGCCGTGTTCACCCCCGGGGCACCGCTGCCCACCATCGTCCAGGAGGTGGCCGACGCGCTCGACCGACGGAGGAGGCCCGCGGAGGTGACGACCGGTCCGCGCCGGAGTGACTGCGGTACCACGACGGACCCATTTCACGACAGATGCGGAGCAGAGAGGGAGCGGTCGGTGGATCTCTACGAGTACCAGGGCAAGCAGTACTTCGCCAGGTTCGGCATCCCGATATCACCGGGGGGCGTGGCCGACACGGTGGACGAGGCGGTGGCACAGGCCGAGGCGGCGGGCTACCCCGTGGTGGTGAAGGCACAGGTGAAGGTGGGTGGTCGGGGCAAGGCCGGCGGCATCCAGCTGGCCGACGACGCCGACGCCGTGCGCCGACACGCCGCCGACATCCTGGGCATGGACATCAGCGGCCACATCGTGCGCCGGCTGTGGATCGAGAACGCGTCCGACATCGCCCGTGAGTACTACGCCAGCTTCACCTTGGACCGGGCCGCCAAGCTCCACCTCTGCATGGTCTCGGCCAAGGGGGGCGTGGAGATCGAGGAGGTGGCCGCCACCGACCCCGAGGCCATCTCCCGCCTGCACGTGGACCCGGTGGACGGTCTCTCGGTGGCCGCCGCCGCCGCCCTGGTGGCCGAGGCCGGTCTCGACGAGGAGGCGCGCCGACAGGCGGCCGCCCTGCTGGTGAAGCTCTACACCTGTTACGTCGAGGGCGACTGCGACCTGGCCGAGATCAACCCGTTGATCCTCACCACCGACGGCCGGGTCCACGCTCTCGACGCCAAGGTGACCCTCGACGACAACGCCGCCTACCGGCATCCCGAGTGGGACGCCTTCGCCGGTGACGAGGAGATCGACGAGCGGGAGAAGCTGGCCCGGGAGAAGGGCCTGAACTACATCGGCCTGTCGGGGTCGGTGGGGATCATCGCCAACGGGGCCGGACTGGCCATGAGCACCCTGGACGTCGTCACCCAGGTGGGTGGGACGGCCGCCAACTTCCTGGACATCGGCGGCGGGGCCAACGCCGACGTCATGGCCGCCGCCCTCGACGTGATCAACAGCGACGGGGCCGTCCGGGCCATCTTCGTGAACATCTTCGGAGGCATCACCCGGGTGGACGAGGTGGCCAACGGGGTGGTCGAGGCCCTGCGCCGGGTGGACCTCAAATCGCCGATCGTGTTGCGCCTCGACGGCACCAACGCCGAAGCCGGGCGCCGGATCCTGGCCGAGCACCTGTCGGATGACCTCATCATGGAACCGACCATGCTCGACGCCGCGCGCCGGGCCGTGGCGCTGGCGGGAGGCGGACGATGAGCATCTTCGTCGATCAGAGCACCAAGGTCGTCGTCCAGGGCCTGACCGGGAGGCCAGGGGCGTTTCCACGGACTGCGCAACCGCGACTACGGCACCCAGGTGGTGGCCGGGGTGACGCCGGGCAAGGGCGGGACCGACGTCGACGGCGTCCCCGTCTACGACACCATGGCCGACGCCGTGGCCGCCACCGGTGCCGACGCCTCGTTCGTCGTCGTCCCCCCCAAGTTCGCCGCCGACGCCATCGTGGAGGCGGCCGACGGCGGGGATCAGCTTCATCGTCTGCATCACCGAGGGCATCCCCGCCCAGGACGAGGCCCTGTTCTACAACCGGCTCCGTCGCGACCACCCCGCCACCCGGTTGCTCGGTCCCAACTGTCCGGGGATCATCTCGCCGGGGAAGTGCAACATCGGGATCACCTCCGGCGACATCGCCCTGGCCGGCGGACCGGTCGGCATCGTGAGCCGCTCCGGCACCCTCACCTATCAGGCGCTGCACGAGCTGTCCCAACAGGGTGTGGGCCAGACCACCTGCGTGGGCATCGGCGGCGACCCGGTCCCGGGCACGAGCTTCATCGACTGCCTGGCCGCCTTCGAAGAGGATCCCGACACGCGGGCGGTGATGATGATCGGTGAGATCGGGGGTTCGGCCGAGGAGCAGGCGGCCCAGTTCATCGCCGAGCACATGACGAAACCGGTCGTCTGCTACATCGCCGGCGTCACCGCACCGCCGGGCCGCAAGATGGGTCACGCCGGCGCCATCATCTCCGGTTCCCAGGGAACGGCGCAGGCCAAGATGGCCGCCCTCGAGCGGCCGTCGGCGCTTCGGTGGCCCAGAACCCCACGGAGGCGGGGGAGAAGATGGTCGAGGTGGTGAAGGGGCTCTCGTGCCGGTGACGGGGTGGTCGGGCCTCGCCGGCGCGCTGGTAGCGTGACCGCGTGCGCCTCGGAGTGCTCGTATCGGGTACAGGGACCATTCTCGAGGCGCTTCTGGCCGAGGGCCTGCCCGTCGTCGTCGTCGTGGCCGACCGTCCCTGTCGGGGCCTCGAGATCGCCGCCGACCACCCGTGGCCACGGAGCTCGTCGACCGCCGGGCGTTCGGTGGCTTCGGGGACGCGCTTCGAGCGCGACGCCTTCACCCGTGGCGTGGTGGACGTCCTCGAGCGCCATGACGTCGACCTGGTGGTCATGGCCGGGTTCGGCACCGTCCTCACGCAGCCGGCCCACGACGCCTACGGCGGGCCGGATCCTGAACACCCACCCGGCGCTGCTGCCCGCCTTCCCGGGCTGGCACGCCGTCGAGGACGCCCTCGCCGCCGGGGCCACCGTCACCGGGTGCACGGTCCACCTGGCCACCGTGGACATGGACGCCGGGCCGATCCTGGCCCAGGAGGAGGTGGCCGTGCGCCCCGACGACACCGTCGCCACCCTGCACGAACGGATCAAGGAGGTGGAGAGGCGCCTGTATCCGGCGACGATCCGGAAGGTGATCGCCGCCGGTGTCGGTCCCGAGGGCGCGCAGCCGATGAGGGCGCTGCTCTCGGTGTACGACAAGACGGGCCTGGAACCGTTCGCCTCCGGGCTCGTCGAGCTCGGCTGGGAGCTGGTGGCCAGCGGGAACACGGCCCGGGCGCTGGCCGACGCCGGGATCCCCCACGTCGAGGTGGCGGCGCTCACCGGTGCCCCCGAGATGCTCGGGGGCCGGGTGAAGACGCTTCACCCCAAGATCCACGGCGGCATCCTGGCCGACCGGTCGAAGCCGCAGCACATGAGCGAGCTGGCCGCCGAGGGGATCGGGGCCATCGACCTCGTGGTCTGCAACCTCTACCCGTTCAGCTCCGATCCCTCCGATCGAGCTGATCGACGTGGGCGGGCCCACCATGGTCCGCGCCGCGGCCAAGAACCACGCCCACGTGGGTGTCGTCGTCGACCCGGCCGAGTACCCGGCCGTGCTGAGGGAGCTGCGGGAGGCCGCCACGTTGTCGGCCGAGACCCGCCGCCGACTGGCGCGCGCCGCCTTCGCCCACACGGCCGCCTACGACGCCGCCATCGTCGGGTGGTTCGACGCCGGGGGCGCCGGGGGCGACGCCGACCTGCTCCCGCCCACGCTGCACCTGGCCCTCGGACGCGCCGTCGAGCTCCGCTACGGCGAGAACCCCCACCAGCGGGGGGCCCGCTACCGGGCCGCCGGGGAGCCGACATGGTGGGACGGGGTGGTCCAGCACGGCGGGACGGCGCTGTCGTATCTCAATCTGTTCGACGCCGACGCCGCCTGGCGTCTCGTCCACGAGCTGCTCTCCCCCGGCGCCACCGCCGTGGCCATCATCAAGCACGCCAACCCCTGTGGGGCGGCGGTGGCCGGCGACCTGGCCGGGGCCTACGCCCGGGCCCTCGCCTGTGATCCGGTGTCGGCCTTCGGCGGGGTGGTGGCGCTCGGGGGACCCTGCACCGCCGCCGTGGCCCGGGCGGTGGCCGACGGACCGCAGGCCGACGTAATCGTCGCCCCCGCCTGGGAGCCCGAGGCCGTCGACATCCTGGTGGCCCGGCGCAAGGCGACGCGACTCCTCGAGGCCCCGCCCTACGCCGGGGCGGCGCTCGAGATACGGAGCCTGGGTGGCGGCTACCTGGTCCAGGACGCCGACCGGTTCGAGACGGCCCGGTCGGAGTGGCAGGTGGCCACCAAGGCCGTCCCCACCGCCGAGCAGTGGCGCGACGTCGAGATGGCGTGGCGGGTGTGCGCCCGGACGTCCTCGAACGCCATCGTGGTCGTCGCCTCCGGTCAGGCCGTCGGCATCGGGGCCGGGCAGCAGAGCCGGGTGGAGGCGGCCGAGATCGCCGTGCGCAAGGCGGGGCCGCGCGCCGTGGGTGCGGTGGCGGCCAGCGACGCCTTCTTCCCCTTTCGTGACGGGCTCGACGTTCTGGCCTCGGCCGGCGTGGCCGTGGTGGTCCAGCCGGGCGGGTCGGTGCGCGACGCCGAGGTGATCGCCGCCGCCGACGAGCACGGGACGGCCATCGTACTCACCTCCGAGCGCCACTTCCGGCACTGAGCGGCGACGTCGTGACGGCCCAGATCCTGAACGGCGAGGTGGTGGCCGCCCGCATCCGGGCCGAGGTGACCGACGCCGTGGCCGAGCTGCACCGCGCCGGGATCCACCCCGGCCTCGGGACCATCCTGGTCGGCGACGACCCCGCCAGTGCCCGGTACGTGGCCCTGAAGCACGAGGACTGCGCCGAGGTGGGGATCGTCTCGGTCGCACGAGCACCTTCCCGCCGACGTCGGCCAGGACGAGCTCGAAGCGGTGATCGCCCGTTTCAACGCCGACCCCAAGGTCCACGCCTACCTGGTCCAGATCCCGCTCCCGGCCGGCCTCGACGAGGAGGCGGCCCTCCTGGCCGTGCGATCCGGCCAAGGACGTCGACGGCCTGCACCCGGAGAATCTGGGCCGCCTCGTCATGGGCACGCCCGGCCCCCTGCCGTGCACACCGGCCGGCATCGTCGAGCTCCTCGCCGCCTACGACGTCCCCGTCGAGGGTCGCCACGTGGTGGTGATCGGGCGGGGGCTCACCATCGGCCGTCCCCTGGCCCTGCTCCTGTCGCTCAAACGGCCCCACTGCAACGCGGCGGTCACCGTCGTCCACACCGGCGTGGCCGATCTGGCCGGCCTGGTGCGCACCGGCGACGTGGTGGTGGCGGCGGCCGGATCGGCCGGGTTGGTGACCCCCGACATGGTGAAGTCCGGGGCCGCCGTGGTGGGGGCCGGGACCTCGTGGCGCGGTCGGACGCTGCTGTCCGACGTGGACGACGCCGTGGGCGAGGTGGCGGGCTGGATCACCCCCCGGATCGGTGGCGGTGGGACCGATGACCCGGGCCATGCTGCTGCGCAACACCGTCCGGGCCGCCGCGCGGGCGGGAGTGCCCGGGGCGTAGGTGACGACCCGCCGGTAGGCTGGGCGGCCCATGGCGTGGATCTCGGACATGCTGGCCAGGGGCCCGACGTACTCCTTCGAGTTCTTCCCGCCCAAGAACGACACCGAGCAGGCGACGCTGGTGCGGACCCTGCGGGAGCTCGAGCCGCTCCTGCCCGTCGTTCGTCTCGGTGACCTACCGGGGCGGGCGCCAGTCGCGCCAACGGACGCACGACCTGGTGGCGGGCATGCTGCGGACGACGTCGCTCACCCCCATGGCCCATCTCATCTGTGTCGAGCACTCCCGCCTGGAGCTGGCCGAGGTCCTGGTGGCCTTCCGCCGGGCCGGCGTGGAGAACCTCCTCGCCCTGGGCGGTGATCCTCCGGCCGACGCTCGACGCCGTCGGGGGCGAGCTGCGCCACGCCATCGAGCTGGTCGAGCTGGCCCGGGCCATCGGCGGCTTCTCGGTGGGGGTGGCCGCCCACCCGGCCGGACACCCGTCCTCACCGGACATGGGAACCGACCGGGACATGCTGGCGGCCAAGCTCCGCCGGGCCGACTTCGCCATCACCCAGTTCTTCTTCGAGGCCGACGAGTACCTCCGCCTGGTCGAGGACCTGGCCGAACGGGGGGTGACGAAGCCGGTCCTCCCCGGGCATCATGCCGGTGACCTCTCTCCGGTCGGTGCCGCGGATGGCCCAGATGGGTGCGGCCGTGCCCGGCTGGGCGGTCGAGCGGCTGGAAGCGGCGGCCGCCCTGGGCGGCGACGACGCCGTGCGCCGGGCCGGCATCGAACTGGCCACCGAGCTGTGCGCCCGACTGCTGACCGAGGGCGCGCCGGGACTGCACTTCTACACGCTCAACCGCTCGAGCGCGACCCGCGAGATCCACGCCGCCCTCGGACTGTCGGGGATGGCGGGCACGGGGTAGCGGGACGCGTCCACCGTGTGGTGGGTCGTCCGCCTTTGCCCTTAGGCTCGCCGACATGGCAGAACGCATCACTGTGGGCGACGACGGGGTCCTCGTCGTCCCGAGCGAACCGATCATCCCCTTCATCGAGGGCGACGGCACCGGCGTCGACATCTGGCCGGCGTCACGCCTGGTCTTCGACGCCGCCGCCGCCAAGCACGGGCGCTCGATCGCCTGGAAGGAGGTGCTGGCCGGGGAGAAGGCGTTCAAGGAGACCGGCGAGTGGCTGCCCGAGGAGACCGTCACCGCCTTCCGGGACCACCTCATCGGGATCAAGGGACCCCTGACCACGCCGATCGGCGGGGGGATCCGATCCCTCAACGTGGCCCTGCGCCAGATCCTCGACCTCTACGTCTGCCTGCGGCCGGTCCGGTGGTTCACCGGGGTCCCCTCACCGGTGCTCCACCCGGAGAAGGTGGACATGGTGATCTTCCGCGAGAACACCGAGGACGTCTACGCCGGGCTCGAGGTGGAGGCGGGTACTCCCGAGGCGGGGCGGCTGGCCTCGTTCCTGCGCGACGAGATGGGATGGGACATCCGTCCCGACTCGGGCATCGGGATCAAGCCGATGTCGGAGACCGGCTGCAAGCGCCTGGTGCGCGCCGCCCTCGTCTACGCGCTCAAGCACCGGCGCGCCGAGCGTCACCCTCGTCCACAAGGGGAACATCCAGAAGTTCACCGAAGGGGCCTTCCGCAACTGGGGCTACGAGCTCGTCCGGGAGGAGTTCTCCGACGTGGCCGTGGGCTGGGACGACTGCGACGGGAAGCCGGGAGACAAGCTGCTCGTGAAGGACACCATCGCCGACATCACCCTGCAGCAGGTCCTGACCCGACCCGACGAGTTCGACGTCATCGCCACCACCAACCTGAACGGCGACTACCTGTCGGACGCCCTGGCCGCCCAGGTCGGTGGGATCGGGATCGCCCCGGGGGGGAACATCAACTACGTCACCGGCCACGGTGTGTTCGAGGCCACACACGGGACGGCCCCCAAGTACGCCGGACTCGACAAGGTCAACCCCGGCAGCGTGATCCTCTCGGGGACGATGATGTTCGAGCACCTGGGGTGGACCGACGTGGCCACCGATATCGTCCGGGCCCTCGAGGCCACCATCGCCGACAAGATCGTGACCTATGACTTCGCCCGGCTGATGGACGGAGCCCACGAGGTGAAGACCTCGGAGTTCGCCGCCGCCATCGTCGACCATCTCTAGGGGACCGTCGGCTCCGGAGGCCGCCACGGTCTGGCCCGCCGCCGACGGGCGACGGTAGCCTCGGCCCATGGCCCAGGCGAAGACCCCCGTCCACGTCACCGTCACCGGCGCCGCCGGTCAGATCGGTTACTCCCTGCTCTTCCGGATCGCCTCGGGCCAGCTGCTCGGGCCCGACCAACCGGTCGTGCTGCGCCTTCTCGAGATCGAGCCGGCCATGGCCTCGCTGCAGGGCGTGGTGATGGAGCTGGACGACTGTGCCTTCCCGCTGCTGGCGGGGATCGAGCCCACCTCCGATCTGAAGACGGCCTTCGACGGGACGTCGTGGGCCCTGCTCGTCGGTTCGATCCCCCGCAAGGCCGGGATGGAGCGCAACGACCTCCTCACCGTCAACGGCGGCATCTTCGGACCGCAGGGTGAGGCCATCGGGGCCCACGCCTCGTCCGACGTCCGGGTGCTCGTGGTGGGCAACCCCTGCAACACCAACTGCCTGATCGCCCGGGCCCACGCGCCGGACGTGCCCGACGAGCGCTGGTTCGCCATGACCCGGCTCGACCAGAACCGGGCCGTCAGCCAGCTGGCCCACAAGGCGGGAGTGCCGGTGCTCGTCGGTCACCGACGTGGCCATCTGGGGGAACCACTCGTCGACGCAGTTCCCCGACTTCGAGAACGCCCGGATCGACGGGCGGGCCGTCCCCGAGGTGATCGACCGGGAGTGGCTCCAGGGCGAGTTCATCACCACCGTGCAGCAGCGCGGCGCCCAGATCATCGAGGCCCGCGGCGCCTCGTCGGCGGCATCGGCGGCCAACGCCGTGATCGACTCCGTCCGCAGCATCGTGACGCCGACGGCCAAGGGGGATTGCGTCTCGCTGGCCGTCGTCTCGCACGGCGAATACGGCACGCCCGGAGGGCCTCGTCTTCGGTTTCCCCGTCCGCAGCGACGGGAGCGGCTGGCAGGTCGTGGCCGGACTCGACCACAGCGCCTTCGCCGCCGAACGGATCCGGTTGACCACCGACGAGCTCGAGTCCGAGCGCGCCGCGGTGGCCGACCTGCTCCTCGGACCGGTCTGAGGCAGACCGGCGGGGATCATCACGGTCGCCGTCGGCGGCCGTGCCCGCTCAGACGACGGCGGGTTCGGGTATGTCGATACCCCTGCGTTGCAGGAAGGCCAGTTTCCGTGACAGCGCGCTGCGCCAGGCGTCGAGGTCGGCTTCGAAGTGGACACGATCGCCCTCTTCGTACGCGTGCTCCAGTTCGTCGAAGGCGGCGTCCTCGGCATCGAGAAGCTCGCGGTATCGACGAAGGGCCTGATCGTCGAGCACACCGGGCACGGTCATGGGACCTCCCTCTTCCGGCGTCCCGCGTCGGACGCCTCCTCACTGGGCAGTTTACTCCCGACCCCTCGGACGTGTCAGGGGCCGGAGCCGGGGTACTCGGTCACGGCCTTCAGGCCGGCCAGATGGGGCTGGAGCGCCTCCAGGGCATCCCCGGTGGCCCGCAGCACGGGGAGATCGCCGCGGATCTGGGCCCGACCAGCCGCCAGGGCCGTCGTCGGCGCCCAGGCACCGGCCATGAAGGAGACGGCGTCTTCCCGACCGACGCGCACCGTCACCGCCGCGTCGGGGACGGTGCCACCGGTCATGGCCAGGCGCCGGTGGCGGACGCCCAGTGTCACCGACACGGTGTCACCCGACTCGTCCCGGGCCACCAGGCAGAGGGCGAACTCGCCGTCGCGGACCGAGAGGGCGGCGTCGGCCGGCGGCGGCAGGTCGACGGGGGCGACGGCCTCGTTGAAGGCGGCCATCCAGCCGGCGCTCAAGAAGCGGAGCACCTCGACCGACGCTCCCGCCGCTCAGGACGCGGCGGTGACGCCGGGGGTGGCGGTGGCGGTGGGCCCGTCGGCCGAGGTGGGGGCCACCACCGCCGGGGCATCGGCGGCCGCCTCGGCGGCCGAGCGCTTGGTCCGTCGCAGGATCTTGCGGCCCAGCCAGGCCACCGGGTCGTAGGAGGCGTCGACCACACGCTCCTTCAACGGGATGATGGCGTTGTCGGTGATCTTGATGTGTTCGGGACAGACCTCAGTGCAGCACTTGGTGATGTTGCACATCCCCAGCCCCATCCGCTGGCGCAGCAGCTCGCGCCGGTCGTTCGTGTCGAGCGGATGTGATTCGAGCTCCATGTAGCGGATGAACATCCGGGGCCCGGCGAAGCGCTCCTTGTTCTCCTCGTGGTCCCGGATCACGTGGCAGACGTCCTGGCACATGAAGCACTCGATGCACTTGCGGAACTCCTGGCCCCTGGTCCACGTCGACCTGCATCATCCGGAACGTGCCGTCGGGCGCGTCGGCGGCCCGGGGGGCGAGGGGCGGGACCTGGCGGGCCATGGTGTAGTTGAACGACACGTCGGTCACCAGGTCGCGGATGACGGGGAAGGTCCGCATGGGCGCGACCACCACCGGTTCGCCGGCGGGGAGCTCGTCCATCCGGGTCATGCACATCAGGCGCGGCCTGCCGTTGATCTCGGCCGAGCACGAACCGCACTTGCCCGCCTTGCAGTTCCAGCGGCAGGCCAGGTCGGGGGCGGGCCCCGCCTGGATCCGATGGATGACGTCGAGGACGACCTCGCCCTCGACCGAGGGCATGACGTAGTCGGTGAAGGCACCGCCGGAGGGGTCGCCCCGCCACACCGTCATCGTCACGTCGGCCATCAGTGGGTGTCCTCCTCGAACAGGGCGCGGAGCTCGGCCGGCATCTGGGGCAATGGGTTCGGGATCGAGCGTGAACTCGCCGTCGGGACGGACCCGCTGCACGAGGTTGACCGTCCCGAACTCGGGGTCGGGCGACGGGTAGTCGTCGCGGGTGTGCCCGCCCCGGCTCTCGCGCCGGGCGATGGCCCCCTTGGTCGTCAGCCGGGACACCGTGAGCATGGCGGGCAGGTCGGTGGCCAGGTTCCAGCCCGGGTTGTAGGTCCGGGGGCCCGGACACGGCCATCGCCGGCGCATCGCTCGTCGAGCTTGTCGAGCTCCCCCAGGGCGCTGGTCAGCTCCGACTCGGTGCGGATGATCCCCACCAGTTGCTGCATGGTCTCCTGGAGATCGTGCTGGATGTCGTAGGGGCTCTCGCCGTCGGTGCGCTCCAACGGTGCCGTGGCCTCGGCGAACACCGCCTCCACCTCGACTGTCGGAGCACGGTGGGGGTCCGCGGCGGCCTTCGGCGAAGTCGGACGCCGCCGTTCCCGGCCCGTCGGCCGAAGACGAGGAGGTCCGACAACGAATTCCCGCCGAGCCGGTTGGCGCCGTGCATCCCTCCGCTCACCTCGCCGGCGGCGAAGAGCCCCGGAACCGTCGTGGCCTCGGTGTCGGCGTCGACCCGGATGCCCCCCATGGCGTAGTGGCAGGTGGGTCCGACCTCCATCGGCACGGCCGTGATGTCGACGCCGGCCAGCTCCTTGAACTGGTGGTACATCGAGGGCAGGCGGCGACGGATGTACTCGGCGCTGCGGCGCGAGGCGATGTCGAGGAACACCCCGCCGTGGGGGCTGCCGCGCCCGCCCTTCACCTCGGAGTTGATCGAACGGGCCACCTCGTCACGAGGCAGGAGCTCCGGAGGCCGCCGGTTGTTGATGTGGTCCTCGTACCAGCGGTCGCCCTCGTCCTCGGTGTCCGCCGTCTCGGCCGCGAACATGGGCGGGATGTAGTCGAACATGAACCGCTTTCCCTCGGAGTTGCGCAGCACGCCACCGTCGCCGCGCACCCCCTCGGTGACGAGGATGCCGCGCACCGACAGGGGCCACACCATGCCGGTCGGGTGGAACTGCACGAACTCCATGTCGATCATGTCGGCGCCGGCCCACGCCGCCATGGCGTGCCCGTCGCCGGTGGACTCCCACGAGTTCGACGTGTACTGCCACGACTTGCCGATGCTGCCGGTGGCCAGCACGAAGGCCTTGGCCGTGAAGATGACGAACTCGCCGCTGGGCCGCCAGTAGCCGACGGCCGCGCTGACCCGGCCGTCGGCGTCCTTCAGCAGGCGCAGCACCTTGCACTCCATGAAGACCTCGATGCCGATGGCCACGGCCCGTTGCTGCAGGGTGCGGATCAGCTCGAGCCCCGTCCGGTCCCCCACGTGGGCCAGCCGGGCGTAGCGGTGCCCGCCGAAGTCGCGCTGGAGGATCCGCCCGTCCGCCGTGCGGTCGAAAAGCGCACCCCACCGCTCGAGCTCGTAGATGCGGTCGGGTGCCTCCTGGGCGTGGAGCTGGGCCATGCGCCAGTTGTTGAGCATCTTGCCCCCGCGCATGGTGTCGCGGAAGTGGACCTGCCAGTTGTCCTCGGGCCAGACGTTGCCCATGGCCGCCGCCGCGCCGCCTTCGGCCATGACGGTGTGGGCCTTGCCGAGCAGGGACTTGCAGACGAGGGCGGTCCGCAGTCCCCGCTCCTTGGCCTCGATGGCGGCGCGCAGGCCGGCACCGCCGGCGCCGATGACGATGACGTCGAAGTCGTGGGACTCGTAGTCGGGCATCGTCGGCCTCAGAAGATCTTCGGGTCGTGGAAGGCGCCGCTCGCCACCAGCCGCACGTAGAGGTCGGCCAGGGCCACGAAGGTGAGGCTGGCCCAGGCCAGCTGCATGTGCCGGGCGTTCAGCGGCGTCAGGATGCTCCAGACCCGGTGGCGGACGCGATGGCTGGGAGAACTGGTTGACGTTTCCCCCGCACATGTGCCGACAGGCGTGGCACGACGCCGAGTAGAGCCACAGCAAGGTGGCGTTGACCACCAGGACCACGGTGCCCAGGCTCACGCCGATGCCGCCGTCACCGGGCAGCCGGAAGGCCATGACGGCGTCGATGGTGAGGATGGTGTTGAAGATCGAGGGCGATGAAGAAGAAGTAGCGGTGGACGTTCTGCAGGATGAGCGGGAAGCGCGTCTCGCCGCTGTAGCGCCCGTGCCCGTCGGCCACCCCGCAGGCCGGCGGCGACTGCCAGAAGCTCCGGTAGTAGGCCTTGCGGTAGTAGTAGCAGGTGAGCCGGAACCCGAGCGGCCCGCCGAGGACCAGGATGCCGGGTGAGATCGTCCACCAGGTGATGAAGAGCGCCCCCCGGGCGCCGTGGCACGCAGCTGGCGGTGAGGCACGGCGAATAGAACGGCGAGATGAGGTCACGATGGGCGGAGGCGCCCACGTAGTAGTGGCCGTTCTGGAACACGGCCCACGTCGAGTACACGACGAAGGCGGTGAGGAAGCCCACCGTCACCAGCGGGTTCACCCACCAGCGGTCCCGGCGCAGGGTGCGGGCGTCGGGGCCGCCCCTCACCCCGCCCAGCATCACCGGTACCGGTCTCAGGTCCTCGACGGTGCTCACGCCCTCTTCGTCCCCTTCTCTCGACCATCCCGGCGCGACGTGGCCACGGTGACACCACGTGATGCGCTAGCCCCGACCGTGCGGCCGGAGCGTCGTGCCGGTCAGCTCCGGCGCCGGGCGCCGACGGCCCATCATCATTCCACCTGGGGCCGAGCGGGGCGAAACCTCCCGGCGGCCCCCTCCCACCGGGTTCCCTCCCGCCTGTCGAGCTCCGAACCCCGGCGGCCTAGGCTCGGCCCCATGAGTGCCTCCTTTCCCCCCGTCCCACCCTCCGACCTTCCGGCGACGCTCGGGGAACTGCGAGCGTCGGGGTGGGAGTCCCTGCCCGTCCACGAGGAGCTCCGGCGCAACACGGCGGTGCGGATCGCCGCCGGCCAGCCCCTGGTCGAGCGGGTCCTCGGATTCGAGGACACCGTGCTCCCGCAACTCGAGAACGCCCTGCTGGCCGGCCACGACATCATCCTCCTGGGCGAGCGGGGTCAGGCCAAGACCCGGATCGTCCGCGCCCTCACCTCGTTGCTCGACGAGTGGGTGCCCGAGGTCGCCGGATCCGAGATCCGCGACGACCCCTACAAGCCGGTCTCGCGTCCCGCCCGCGATCTCGTGGCCAGCGAGGGCGACGCCACCCCCATCCACTGGGTGCACCGTGACACCCGCTTCTCGGAGAAGCTGGCCACCCCCGACACCTCCATCGCCGACCTCATCGGGGAGGTCGACCCCATCAAGGTGGCCGAGGGTCGCTACCTCTCCGACGAGCTGACCCTGCACTACGGGTTGGTTCCCCGCTCCAACCGTGGCATCTTCGCCGTCAACGAGCTTCCCGACCTGGCCGAGCGGATCCAGGTGGGCCTCCTGAACGTCCTCGAGGAACGCGACGTCCAGGTCCGGGGATTCACCGTCCGGCTGCCCCTCGACATCGTCCTGGTGGCCACGGCCAACCCCGAGGACTACACGAACCGCGGACGGATCATCACCCCGCTGAAGGACCGCTTCGGGGCGCAGATCCGGACCCACTACCCCCCGGACACCGCCACCGAGCTCGCCATCATCCACCAGGAGGCCCGACCCCCGGTCGACGCCCCGGGGAGCCCCACGCGTCGAGGTCCCGGCCTTCATGGCCGAGGTGGTGGCCGAGCTGTCCCAGCTGGCCCGCCAGAGCCCGCACGTGAACCAGCGCTCGGGTGTCTCGGTGCGGCTGAGCATCTCCAACTACGAGACGCTGGCGGCCAACGCCGTGCGACGGGCCCTGCGGCTGGGCGAGGCCCAGGCCGTCCCCCGGGTGAGCGATCTGGCCGCCCTCATCGCCTCCACCCAGGGCAAGATCGAGATCGAGTCGCTCGAAGAAGGCCGCGAGGACCGGATCCTGAACGGGCTGGTGTCGGCCGCCGTCCTCACCGTCTTCCGCCGCCGGTGCCCCACCGAGGAGCTCGGCCCCGTCGTCGGCCGCCTTCGACGACGCCCGCGTGATCCACGCCGGCGACGACCTTCCCGTCTCCGCCTACACCGACGTCCTGGCCGAGCTCCCCGCCATCAAGGCCCCCGTGCTCTCGCCCTGGCCGGGAGCGAGACCCCGGGGGCGGTGGCCAGCGCCATCGAGTTCATCCTCGAGGGGCTCCATCTCACCAAGCGGCTCAACAAGGAGGCGGCCGGCGCCAAGGCGACCTACCGGGGACGCGGATGACGACGCGGGAGCCGTCGCCATGACCAGCCGCTGGTCGTACCGGCGATGGGACGGGTCCCAACGCGGCTTCGAAGACGAGATCGATTCGCTCTTCTCGGAACTGGCCGACGACCTGCTCTACCACGGCGATCCCGACGCCGCCTTACGCCGCTTGCTCAATTCGGGGTTCCGCCGGCCCGACGGCGAACGCGTCCAGGGACTGCGGGAGATGATGGAACGCCTCCGCCAGCAGCGCCAGGAAGAGCTCGACCGGGGCGACCTGGGAGGCGCCTTCGAGGAGCTGGCCCGGGAGCTCGACCAGGTCGTCGCCGAGGAACGCGCCGGCCTGGAGGCGCTGGCCGACGACGCCCGCAACTCCGGCGACGAACGCCGTCGGGAGGTCACCGACGAGGTGGTGGCCGAGCGCAACGTCGAGCTCGAGCTCCTCCCGCCCGACCTGGCCGGACGGGTGCGGGGACTCCAGCAGTACGACTTCACGTCGTCACAGGCGCGCGAGCACTTCGAACAGCTCCTGGAGCGCCTCCGGGAGGAGGTGGCCAAGAGCTGGTTCGACCAGATGTCCGACGCCCTCACCAGTCCCGATCCCGAGC
Organism: uncultured Acidimicrobiaceae bacterium; assembly: GCA_963842145.1. Classification (GTDB taxonomy): domain Bacteria; phylum Actinomycetota; class Acidimicrobiia; order Acidimicrobiales; family UBA8190; genus CAWJFJ01. The sequence goes on along the minus strand of CAWJFJ010000016.1, from coordinate 329,799 downwards.
AGCTCGAGCGGGTCCGTCAGATGCTCGACGCGCTCAACCGGATGATCGAACAACGCGAGGCGGGCGAACCCATCGATCCGACCTTCGAAGACTTCATGAGCCGCTTCGGCGACTTCTTTCCCGCCAACCCCCAGACCCTCGACGAGCTCCTCGAGCAGTTCGCCGCCCAGATGGCCGCCGTCCAGGCGGCCATCGATTCCCTGTCACCCGAGCAACGGGCCCAGCTCCAGGCGCTGGCCGACTCGTTGTTCGAGGACCTCGACCTCCGGTGGCAGGTCGACCGCCTGGCGCAGAATCTGCAGCAGGCCGTGCCGGGGGCCGGTTGGGGGAGGCGGTACCGCTTCAGCGGATCCGATCCCATGGGCCTGGCCGATGCCGCCGCCGCCGCACGCCGACTCGGTGAGATGGACCAGCTCGAGCAGTTCCTCCGCTCGGCGTCCTCGCCCGGAGCGCTGGCCGAGGTAGACCTCGACCAGGTGGCCAAGCACCTCGGCGACGATGCGGCGCGATCTCTCGACAGCCTGGCCCGGCTGGCCAAGGAGCTCGAGGAGGCGGGCCTGATCGAGCAAAAAGAGGGTCGCTACGAGCTCACCGCCCTCGGGATCCGCAAGATCGGGCAGAGCGCGCTCCGGGACCTGTTCTCGAAGTTGGCCAAGGATCGGCTGGGTGCCCACCCGAACGTCTTCGTGGGGACGGGCCACGAGCCCGAGGGTCAGACGAAGCCCTACGAATTCGGTGACCCCTTCACGATCGACATCCAGAGGACGGTCCACAACGCCGTCCGACGGGCCGGGACGGGTACGCCCGTGCGCCTGTCGCCCGAGGACTTCGAGATCTCCCGCACCGAGCACCTGACCCGAACCTCGACCGTTCTCATGGTCGACCTGTCCCTCTCGATGCCGATGCGTGACAACTTCCTGGCCGCCAAGAAGGTGGCCATCGCGCTGCACACGCTCATCTCCACCAGGTTCCCGCGCGATTTCCTCGGCCTCGTCGGCTTCTCCGAGGTGGCGCGGGAGATCAAACCCGAAGAGCTTCCCGAGGTGTCGTGGGACTTCGTCTACGGCACCAACATGCAGCACGGCCTCCTGCTCAGCCGGCGCATGCTGGCCCACCGACCGGGGACGAAGCAGATCATCATGATCACCGACGGTGAGCCGACCGCCCACCTCGTCCCCCAGGCCGGCGGCGACGGCTACGAGGTCTCCTTCAACTACCCTCCCGTCCCCGAGACGGTGCGGGCGACACTGTCCGAGGTGGTCCGTTGCACGCGCGCCGGCATCACCATCAACACGTTCATGATCGATGCCAACCGGTCCCTCCAGGGCTTCGTCGAACAGATGACCAAGCTCAACCGGGGTCGGGCCTTCTTCACCACCCCCGAGACACTCGGTGACTACGTGCTCGTCGACTTCCTCGAGCACCGCCGGTCGTCACGGTCCGCCACACGACGCGGCGCCTGAGCCCTCGCCGTCCTCGGCACCGACGCGTCGTCGTTTCGCCATTCTCACTCAACGTGACTTTCTCAGTGATGAATGCGAGATCCCTCTTGCACGTTCCCCGACGATGGTGAAAGATGACACCCTTGTAACTACACCTATGCCACTAGATGGCGAGGGGAGGCGTACCGGTGGACATCGTTTCACTGCTGTACGGCCGCCAGGATCGCGACTGGCAGACCAGAGCTAACTGCATGGGGGTCGATCCCGACCTCTTCTTCCCGGAGCGTGGGGCGTCCACCCGGGAAGCGAAAGAGGTCTGCCGGGGATGTGTCGTCCGTGAGGACTGTCTCGAGTACGCGCTGGCCAACGGAGAGAAGTTCGGGATCTGGGGCGGCCTGTCGGAGCGCGAGCGTCGTCGACTGCGCCGGGCCCGGGCCATGAGCCGCCGCGTCTCGGAGACGGCGTCCGCCTGATCCACCGGCCGGCCCGTCACGGCCGGCCCGGTCAGCGCGCCGCCGAGCGCGCCAGCCGGGCTTCGAGGGTGCGGCCCGGATCGAGATCGAGCTGTCGCCACCGGCTTTCCGGCGCCGTCTCGACCACGGCGGCCGGTGCCAGTCCGACGAGTTCGGCCCGGGTGACCGAGGCGCCGGCGCCACGGGCCAGGCGGTCGACCTCGTCGTAGATCTGGGCCGGTCCCACCGACAACGGGTCGATCAGATTGCACGAGACCTGGGTCACGGCGCCGGTGCGGAAGCCGAGGGCCCGGACGGCCGGGCCGCGGACGGCGGCGGCGATGGACGTGGCCACGTCGAGATCGCCTGTCGTCAACCACAGGTTGTAGGCGACCAGGGCCAAGCGGGCCCCGACGGCGCAGGCCCCGGCGCTCGGATGGGCGACGGCGGGGCCCCAGTCCGGATCGAGTCCGGCGAACGCCCGCTTGCGCAGGGTCGGCAGCGTTCGCTCGGGACCGTAGAGGAAGCAGGGAAGGGCGAGGGTATGGCCGGCCCACGCCGCGAACCGGTCGCGGGCGGCGACGGCGCCGGTCAGGTCACCGTTGCCGATCACGGGGCTCCCGTCGGCGTCGAGCGGGGTGAAGGGGACGACGTCGAGGGCGCCGAGGCGCGGATGGACGCCGCCGTGGTGACGGAGGTCGATGAGCTCCACCGTCCGTCGGGCCACGGCGCGTACCGCCTCCTCCAGACCCGGCCCGGCCATGGTCAGCACCGTCCGGTGATGGTCCGGGTCGCGGTGGACGTCCAGGACGAGGTCGCCACCGGCGGCGGCGATGGCCCCGATGACGTTGCCGTCGCGACCTTCGCTGACGTTGACGACGCAGGCCAGCGTGTCCCGCCCGCCGGTGCACCCTCGGACGGGTGCCACCCGATCAGCTGTGGCCGGAGGCCAATCTGGCCAGGCGATGGGCGCGGAGGATACGTCGCCGTTCACGCTCGGACGTCCCCCCCCAGACGCCGTGGTCCACGCGGTTGGTCAGGGCGTACTCGAGGCACGGGGCCTTCTCGGGGCACTCGTCGCAGATGCGCCGGGCGATCTGGACCCCGATCCCGTCGCTCGGGAAGAAGACCGACGGGTCCATCTCCCGGCATTTCCCTCGAGCCATCCAATCGGTGTCCATCGCACCTCCGATACTGACGCCAGACTACCAGCGCCCTCTTCCGACCCGTGCTCCTGTGACTACGGTCCACCAGGGGTGTTTCCGTCATTGCGGTCCGTCAGTCGCCCCCCGGGGTCACGCCCCGCCGTTGGTAGGCTGGCGTGCCGGTCGCAGCGGCCGGCGGCGACGCGAGGACAACCGGGTCGTGGCGACGACAGGTCGAGCCACACCAAGGAGGAGAGGCTTTCCGTGCCCGAGGAATTCGAGGAGACCGAGGAGGAACCCCAGCCGCCCCAGGGTCACATCCGGGTGGTCTACCTGGGACCCGTCGCTCCTCATTGGGAGGTCCAGTCCAACTACGGCGATCCCGCCGTCATCGACCCCTTCCGCGACAGGACGATCGCCCGGCTCACGCTCCTACCCCCCCACGACCCCCAGTTCCGCCGCAACCGCGAGCGCGTCGTCCGCGACGCCGAGCGAGAACATCTCGAGCTCGAGTGGGACCTCGGGATCCCGGAGGAAGACGAGGTCGTCGCTAGCCCAAGCTGATCCGCTCGAGCCACAGGCCCGGCGCATCGACCTCCGCCGGCGTGGGCAGGGTCTCGGGGGCGGACCACAGTCGGGCCAGGCCCTCCTCGCCGGCCCGGTCGAGGACGCCGTGGACGAACTGGGTGCCCCGGTCGACCTGGGCCGGACCGAGATCGAGGCCGAGCAGCAGTTCGGCGGTTCGGTCCGCCGCCTCCCGGTCCACCTGGCGCCGCCGCCAGGCCTCGGCCAGCGCCGTCCGTCCTCCGAGAAGCCGCCCCCCGGCCCGGTCGAGGACGTGCTCGACATAGCCGAGGAGAGCGGCGGTGACCGCCGTCAACTCCTCCGAGACACGCCTCCGCTCGGGCGGGACGTCGGCACCGAGGAAGGCGTCGGGGTCACCGAACAGCCTCTGCAGGGAGTCGGGGTCCGACGGGTCCAGGCCCTGGAGCCGGTCGGCCAGGGCATCGGTGTCGCCGGCCATACCCTGGACGACCTCGGTCAAGAGGTGCCGGAGCCGGTCGGACACGTGGGGACGGGTGAGCACGGCGTTGATCGTCATCTCGCGCAGGCAGACCCACAGCCGGACCTCGTCGCCGGGCAGGCTCCAGGCGCGGGCGAAGGCCTCGACATTGGCGGGCACCACCAGCAGGGATGTCGAGGACGGTCGGGGGACGGGGAGCTCGTACTGGCCGAGGGTGGCGCGGGCCAGGTGTCCCACGGCCGAGCCGAGCTGCAGGCTCGTCAGTATCGGCCCCATCGTGGCCATCCACCGCGACACGAGGTCCGCCGGGCCCGCCGCCGGGCGGTCGGCGTCCTCGCCGAGGTCCTCGGGACCGAGGTCGACCAGCCCGAGACCCGTCGGTGCGGTCTCGGGCGGGGTCCCGCCGGGCGGGCGGCTGTCCGACCCCCGGTCGCCGGTCGCCGCTGCGGCGGTGCCGGCCGGCGCCCCGTCGGCGCCCTCGTCGAAGAGAAACCGCCAGTCCTCCACGGTGCGCCAGGCCCATGCCCCGGGCCCGACGGCGATCACCTCGACCGGTGCCCCCGTCGGGGTCACCGACAGGCCGGTGAGCTCGGAGACGTGCAGCTCGGCCACGCGGGCCAGCTCCTCGAACCGGATGCGCTCGGAGGGATCGACGTTGCCCTCGGGTTGGCCGCCCGTGGCGGCACCGTGGGCCAGGGTGCGAGCGAGCTCGATACGCCCGCCGCCGGGGGTGACGCCCCCCATCAGCTGGAGAAGGTCGCCCAGAAGCTGCTCGAGCGAATTGCCACCCCCTCCGGGGCCGGGAATGTCCACCTCTGGCATCGTAGGCGGCGCCGGTGGCGGTCCCGGCACGTCCCCTCGGGGACGGCCCCGCCGCCGCCCGGGCGAGCGCCGCCGCCCGGGCCAGCGCCGCCGCCGTCGGGATCAGCCCGTGGGGGATCCCGCCAGCGTCATCGTCGTCATCATGTCCTGGCCCGACCGGACCAGCATCACGCTCACCGGTGTTCCCGGCGGGCTCGTGTAGAGGCTCGCCTGGAGGTCGGCCAGCGAATCGATGGGATGCGAGTCCACCGCCTCCACGACGTCACCCTGATGGAGGCCGGCCGAGGCGGCCGGGCTGCCGGCCATGACGGCGGTGATCCGGGCACCCCCGTCGTCGGGGGCGTCCGTGCACGAGATGCCCAACCACCCGTGCTCCACCTTGTGGGAGGTGGCCAGTTCGTGGGCGACACCGACGGCCAGAGACGCCGGGACGAAGATCCCCGTCCGTCCCTTCGACGCGCGCGTCCGGGCGTCGAGGATGCCGACCACCTGGCCCTGGGCGTTGAGCAGGACTCCCCCCAGTGGCGAGGGACCGAGGGGCATGTCGGCGTCGATGGTGTCGACCAGACGGGTCCCGCTGCTCAGGGTGTCGGCCGTCCCCACCTTGCGGACCTCGCCCACGGCCGCTGTGGCCACGGTGTCCTCGGCCGCCGCCGCCACGGCGTCTCCGCACAGGCATGCGGCGATGGCCAGCTCCCCCGGCGCCACGTCCCCGTCGGCGAAGGGGGCCGGGGTGAGGCCGCCACCGGTGCTCACGACGGCGATGCCCGAATGGGGGTCGCTCCCGAGGACCCGGACCCGTCGCTGCTCACCGGAGGAGGTCACGATATCGACACGCGTCGCCGTCCCGACGGCGGCGGCGGAGGTCACGGCCAGGTCTCCGCCGGCCAGGACGATGCCGGTCATGTGCGACGAGCGGCCCCCGCGGACCGGTCCGATGGCGATCAGCGACGGCCGCAGGGCCTTCACCATCTGGACCACCAGGGGGGCCGTGATCCCGGCGCCCGGGGGCTCGGTCACCAGGCTGGCGTTGGTGGCAGGGACCACGGTCAGAGTGGTCGGTGTCACTCCCGGTGAGTTCGTGACGGTGAAGACGACCACCACGACGGTGGCCACGGCGGCGGCCCCGACGACGCCTGCCGTGATGGCGAACCGGCGCTCGCGTCGGGGGGCGGCGCCGGGGGCGGGGAAAGCGTCCGAGGCACCCTGGGGAGGTCCGTGCCTGGCCACCTCGGAGGGGTGGCGCCACAGACGGTCCTCGGGCGGGAGCCACGCCGGTGGCCGGATGTCGTCATCGGGGGCGGAGTCGTCGGGGTCGTCGCCGAAGTCCCCGAAGTTGTACGGTCCGCTTCCTTCCACGCCAACGAGATTACCGGCGCCCCCTCTTCGAGGGAGGTCGCGCACAGTGGCGCGTGACGATCGCCATCCGCGCCCGGCGTGACCACGCCGTACGATGGCGTCGTGCGGGTGAGGCGACGTGGCTAGGGATCTCGCCATCGACCTGGGCACCGCCAACACCCTGGTCTACGCGCGGGGCAGAGGCATCGTGCTGAACGAGCCGACGGTGATCGCCCTCAACACGAAGAACCAGGAAGTCCTCGCCGTCGGCCAGGACGCCTGGCAGATGATCGGCCGGACGCCCGGCTACATCGTGGCCGTCAGACCGCTCCGCCAGGGGGCGATCACCGACTTCGACATCACCGAGCGGATGATCCGGCTCCTGCTCCACCGCTGCGGCGTCTCGCGGCTCAACCGGCCCCGCGTCCTGATCTGTGTGCCGTCGGCCATCACCTCCGTCGAACGACGGGCGGTGAAGGAGGCCGCCCACCGGGCGGGCGCGTCGGCTGCCTATCTCATCGAGCAGCCCATGGCGGCGGCCATCGGCGCCGGACTGCTCATCCACGAGCCGATCGGCAACATGGTGGTGGACGTGGGCGGAGGGACGTCGGAGACCGCCGTCATCTCCCTCGGCGGCCTGGTGGCGTCGCAGGCGATCCGCTGTGGCGGTTTCGACATCGACACCGCCATCCAGACCTACGTCCGACGCGAACACGGCGTGGCCATCGGGGAGCGCACGGCGGAGGAGATCAAGCTGGCCATCGGGTCGGCGGCGCCCTACAGCGGCGAGGTGAAGGCCGAGGTCCGCGGGCGCGAGCTCATGACCGGCATGCCGAAGACGGTGGTCCTCTCGCCGGCCGAGCTGCGCGAGGCGGTGGAGGACCAGGTCCACCAGATCATCACCGCCGCCGTCCGCTGCCTGGGTGAGGCACCTCCCGAATTGGCGCAGGACATCATCACCCAGGGCATCCATCTGGTGGGCGGCGGTGCGCTCCTGCGGGGACTGGCGCGGCGACTGGCCAACGAGACCGAGGTCCCTGTCCATCTCGTCGACACACCGCTCGAATGCGTGGCGCTCGGTGCCGGACGTTGCCTCGACTCCTTCGACACCCTGCGCGACATCTTCGTCGCCGCCGAGGCCTGAGCCCGTCGGGAGGATCGCGGTCAGTCGTCGGCCAGCAGGTCCTCGGCCGCCTGGCGCACCTGCCAGTCGCGGTCGTCCAGACAGCGACGCAAACCCTCGTCGGCCCGTGGGTCGTCGAAGGCGGCCAGCGCGATGGCGGCCCGCCGCCGGATGTTCGCCGTGTCGTCGAGGGCGGCCAGCACGACCGCCAACGCGTCCGGCGCACCGATGGCGCCGAGAGCGGCGACGGCCGCCTCGCGACAGACCGGGGAGGCATGTCCGGACGCCACCCGGCACAGCGCGGTGACGGCGGCCGCCCCGCCCCGCGGGCCGACCTCCCCGAGGGCCCATGCCGCCGTCTCCGCCACCGACGGGTCGGTGTCGTCCGTCGCCCGCACCAGTCCGTCGACGACGACCGCGTTCGGCGAGAGGTCGCCGGCGGCGCCTCCGGCCAGCGCGCAGGCCCGGCGGCGCACCGCGGGGTCGGAATCGGCGAGTCCCCGCAGGAGGACGTCGTCGTCGAGCGCACCGAGTCGCGAGAGAGCACCGAGCGCGGCGGACCGGACGGTGGGATCGGGGTCGGCGGTGAACGGCGTGGCGCCCTCCCGGTCGCCGCCGTGGCCGGCCAGCACGGCCCGTCGGCGGCGTATCTCGGGGGATCCGGTGTCGGCCCCGTCCGTTGGTCGCCCGTGGTCACACGGCGCCCGGTGTCCGCCGCAGGACGGCAGCCGGGGCGCCCCGGTCCGAGCGCCTTTCCGTGGCAGGCTGGGGACCGTCCGTTCGAGACAACGCCATGTCGACCTCCGAAATCACGCTACCGCCCGCCGTCGTGGCCGCCGCTCCCCGCCGGCGCCGGACGCCGTTCGTCTGGCTCGCCGTCGGGATCGTCCTGGTGGCCCTCTTCATCGTGGCCTCCATCGTCACCGTCCCCTACGACGAACTCGTCCCCGGCCAAGCCATGCCCGTCTCCCATCTCATCACCGTCCCCCGGGCAGGGGCCACACTCTCCACGGAAAGGTCCTCCTCACCGACGTCGGGCTGATCGAGAACCTGCACCTGATCGCTCTCCTCCCGGCCTGGCTCGACAGCGACGCCGCTCTGGTCCCGACCGGCGAGCTGACGGGCAACCTGCCGGAGGCCGAGGAGAACGAACAGGGAACGGTGGACATGGCCGAGTCGCAGTTGACGGCCGAATCGGTGGCTCTGCGGCAACTCGGCTACTCCGTGCCCGAGCACGACGCCGGCGCCACCGTCTACGCGCTCGAGCCGGGAACGCCCGGATACCGTTCCCTCACGGTGGGCGACGTCATCACCTCGGTCGACGGGGTGGCGACACCGAATCCCAACGTCCTCATCGCGGCGATCCGTTCCCACCGACCGGGCCAGACGATCACCCTGCGAGGTCGGTTCGATCGCCCATCCGACCCCGGGGCACGCCGTCTCGCTCCGCCTGGCTGCCGGTCGCGACCAGGGCAAGATCGTCCCCCTCGTCGGCATCGTCGCCATGGGCACCCAGCCCGTCTACGACATGCCGTTCCCCATCACCATCAACTCCGATCAGATCGGCGGTCCCTCGGCCGGCCTGGCCTGGACGCTGGGCATCATCAACAGCCTCTCCGGCGGTCGTCTGACCGGCGGTCGCACCATCGCCGCCAGCGGCACCATCGACCCCGACGGCGGCGATCGGCGACGTCGGCGGCGTGAGCCAGAAGACGGTCGCCGTGGAGCGCGCCGGTGCCACCGTCTTCTTCGTCCCCGACTACCCGGACTCGGTGGACGCCGGCCCGCTCCAAAGCCACGTCGAACCTCAAGGTCTTCCCCGTCTCGTCGTTGGGTCAGGTCCTGAGGGACCTCCGGTCACTCGGGGGGCACCTCGGGACCGCCGCCTCCGGTCCACCGCCCGGACCCGGCGGGCACGCGTGCCGAACGACTGGCAGCAGTCGCCTTGGTCGTGAGCCACCGGGTGACGAAGCCGTCACCTCCCGTTGGCGCGTCGTAGGCTCTCGCCCATGCCCGAGGACCGCCGGCTCACGATCTCGACGTCGTCCCGTCTGCATCCCGACGAGGTGGCCCGTCACACCTTCGGCACCGCCCGGCGTGGGTTCGACCCGGCCGAGGTCCGGGTCTTCCTCGAGCAGATCGCCCATGAGATGGAGTCGGCGGCCGACCGCGAAGAGGAACTGCAGGCGGCCATGGCCGAGGCGGAGCGCCGGGCCGCCAACCCCGTCCTCGACGAGGCCACCCTCACCGCCGCGCTCGGCCAGGAGACGGCCCGGGTGCTGCGTTCGGCCCACGACGCCGCCACCGAGCTGGTGACCAAGGCCGAAGCGGACGCCTCCCGATCTGCGGGCCCAGGCGGAGGACGAGGCCACACAGCTCCAGACACGGACCGAGCAGAACGCCGCCGGACCGGATCGCCCAGGCCGAGGCCGTCGCCTCCGACGTCCGAAGCGCCGGACCCAGGAGGAGGTGGCCTCCAAGCTGGAAGGCGTCGAAGCTCGAGGCCGAGGAGCTCGTGGCCCAGGCCCGGGCCGAGTGCCGGGCCATGGTGCAAGAAGCACAGGAGGTCCGGGCCCGGGTCCTGGCCGACCTCACCCGCCGCCGCCGGGTCCTCCACAGCCAGATCGAGCAGCTCCGGGCGGGGCGGGAGCGACTGGCGGAGACGATCACCGACGTCCGGCACACCGTCGACCGGATCACCGACGAGTTGTTCCGGGCCGAGGACGAGGCACGCCTGGCCGCCGAGGCGGCGGGTCGCCAGGCGCGCCCAGGAGGGGCCCGACGAGGCGCCCCGCTCCTCCTCCGCCGCCGTCGGCCTGGCTGGCCGCCCCCGCCCCCGAAGAGATCGGAACGGGAGCGTTGGTCGAGGACGAGACGAGCCGCCAGCAGGCGGTCGATGACCTCTTCGCCCGTCTGCGCGCCGAACGGCACCGGACCGCCGACGGCGCCCATGACGGCCCCCGCTCCGACGAGCAGCTCCCCGTCGGCCCCGTGCCCGACGGAGAACCGACCTCATCGGCCGCCGCCCCGTCCCCGCCGCGCACCGCCGCCGCCGCTCCGCCCGCACCGGCCGACGCCCGGCAGGCGGCACCGGGGTCGGCGGGGGAGCCGGTCGAGGGTGACGCCGTGCCCCGGGACCCCCGTCTGGCCGAACGCGACGAGATCCTCAACCCCGTCGTCTCCACGCTGGTCCGGCGCCTCAAGCGGGCCCTCCAGGACGATCAGAACGACATCCTCGACCGGGTCCGGGCCGGGCGGCGGGTGGGGACCGGACGTCCTGCCCTCGACCGACGACCACGAACGCCGCTACCTGACAGCCGCCGTCGAGCACCTGCGCGACGCCGCCCGGTCGGGGGCCACCTTCGCCGGGGGCAAACCCGACGACGCCCCCCCGGTCGACGCCGTGGCCGGCGAGCTGGCGGCTGCCATCGTCGTCCCCCTCCGCCGACGTCTCGACGGTGCCGGCGGATCGGTCGATGTCGGCGACGACAGTGCCCTGATCGAGCACGTCGGCGCCGCATTTCGCGACTGGAAGGGAGGGCGCGTCGAGCGCCTGGCAGGCGACCAGGCCCTGGCCGCCTTCTCCCAGGCGTCGCTGGCGGCGGCGCCGTCCACCGACCACGTTGCGGTGGATCGTCGACGACGGGGGAACGCAGTGCCCCGATTGCGACGACAACGCGCTGGCGGGACCCCTCCGTCGCGGCGAGGTGTTCCCGACCGGGCATCCCTGCCCGCCGGCCCACGCCGGCTGCCGCTGCCTCCTGGCTCCGGCCGAGGCGTAGGCTCCGACCTCAGTGCGCTCCCCGCAAGATCTGTCTCACCTGCCGCGTCGCTCGGCGCGCCGGGGGCGTGTCTGGATCGTCGTCGCCGTCGTCGTCCTGATCGTCCTCATCGCCTCGTTGAAGACGCTCGCCACCTTCTACACCGACTACCTGTGGTTCGGCTCGGTCCACCTCAGTGGCGAATGGCGTCGTCTCTTCGTCGTCAAGACGGGTCTCTTCTTCGGCTTCGCCCTGATCTTCTTCGTCTTCCTCTGGGTGAACCTGGCCGTGGTCGACCGACTGGCACCGCAACGAGCTGGCTCTCGGTCCCGAAGACGAGCTCGTCCGTCGCTACCAACAGCGGGTGACCCCGCGCGCCGTCCTCGTCCGTAGTGTGGTCTCGGTGGTGGTGGCCCTGATCGCCGCCTCCGGAGCCATCGGGCAGTGGCGCAACTACCTGCTCTTCGTCGACGGCGTCTACTTCACCGGTCCGAACCGAAACGATCCGCAGTTCCACAAGAACATCGGCTTCTTCCTCTTCAAGCTTCCCTTCCTCTCCTTCATCGTCCAGTGGGCCTTCGTCTCCCTCGTCGTCATGGCCGTGCTCGTCGGTCATCGCCCACTACCTGAACGGCGGGATCCGCGTCCAGTCGGGCGCTCCGAGCGTCGCCCCCCAGGTCAAGGTCCACATCTCGGTCCTCCTCGCCTGCATGGCGCTGGTGAAGGCCTTCGGCTACATCCTGGCCCGCTACAACCTCGACCTCTCCCAGAACGGCTACGTCCAGGGCGCCACCTACACCGACGTCCATGCCCGGTTGCCGGCGCTCACCCTGCTCTTCTGGATCTCCCTGCTGGCGGCGGTGATCCTGCTCATCAACATCCGCCGGCGGGGCTGGGCCTTGCCCGTCCTCGGTGTGGGCCTGTGGGCCTTCGTCGCCATCGTCGTCGGAGCCATCTACCCCGCCATCGTCCAGGCGGTGAAGGTGACGCCGGCGCAGAACACCCTCGAGCAGAAGTACATCATCCGCAACATCGCCGCCACCCGTTCCGCCCTCGGTCTCAACCAGGTCAAGCAGTCGACGTTCAGCGCCACCCAGTCCCTCACGCCCTCCCAGGTGGTCGCCAATCAGGACACCCTGAGCGACGTCCAGCTCTGGGACTCGACACAGACCGCCGCCACCTACACGAAACTGCAGGCCACGAGGTCCTATTACTCGTTCAACACCCTGGCCGTCGACCGCTACAAGGTCAACGGGAGCCTCGAGCCCATGGTGGTCGGGGTCCGTCAGGTGAACGACGGCGACCTCCCCTCCCAGGGCTGGGTCAACACCCACCTCCAGTACACCCACGGCTACGGCATGATCCTGGCGCCGGCCAACAACGCCAACAGCCATCAGCCCGTCTTCTCGATCTCCCAGGTGCCGACCCAGTCCTCGCCCGGTGCCCCCAGGATCACCCAGCCCAACGTCTACTTCGGCATCGCCAACCCCAACGATGCCGCCTACGTCCTGGCCAACACCCGTCAACCGGAGATCGACTACCAGGTGTCGGGGGCCCAGAGCCCCGTGACGAGCCACTACACGGGGCCCGAGGCCACGGGCGGCGTCCAGCTGAGGAATTTCCTCGTCAAGGCCGCCTTCGCCCTCCGCTTCGGCGACTTCAACCTTCTCGTCTCCGACCTCGTGACGCACCAGTCGAGACTGATGTTCGTCCGCGACATCACCCAGATGGCCCAGAAGGCCGCTCCCTTCCTGAGCTTCGACTCCGACCCCTACCCGGTTCTGTCGGGGGGGCAGATCTACTGGGTCCTCGACGCCTACACCACCAGCGACAACTATCCCTACGGCCAGAACGTGAACACCTCGTCGCTCCCCCTCAACAGCGGGTTGAACCAGAACCTCAACTACGTCCGCAACTCCGTCAAGGTCGTCGTGAACGCCTACTCCGGGCAGATGAAGTTCTACGACGTGACCCCGCTGACCAAGACGACGGACCCGGTCCTCGAGACCTGGAAGAAAGTGTTCCCCGGCATGTTCACCCCTGTGTCCCAGATGCCGGCGTCGCTTCGGGCCCACCTCCGCTATCCCGAGGACCTCCTCACCCTCCAGTCGGTCATGTACGGGCGGTACCACATCACGCAGCCCCTCGCCTTCTACAACGCCACCAACGCCTGGACCGTCTCGCCCAGTGCCGGTGCCGGTTCGCCGAACCAGTCCCTGCAGACCTTCTCGACCAGCTCGTCGGGAACGGTCAGCAGTCAGGTGATCCGGATGGCTCCGGAGTACGAGCTCTTCAAGGTCCCCGGCCAGAGCAGTCCGTCGTTCAACCTGGTGGATGCCTTCGTCCCTGTGTCCATGGGGGACCAGATCCAGACGATGGCCGGCTTCATCGTGGCCGGGTCGGACCCGTCGGACTACGGCAAGCTGACCGTGTTCCAGACGCCCCCGATCGACGGACCGGCCCTCGTCGACGCCGACATCTCCGCCACGCAGGCGATCTCGAAACAGATCAGTCTGCTCAATCAGAACGGGTCGAGCGTCCTCCTGGGCACGCTGCAGGTCGTCCCCGTCGGCAATTCGATGCTCTACTTCCGACCGTTCTACGTGGAGTCGTCGCGCAATCCGTTCCCCAAGCTCGACTTCTACATCGTCGTCTACGCCGGAGCCCAACAGGGGCAGAGCAAAGTCGCCTTCGACATAACCCTCCAGGCGGCGCTGAACGACCTCTTCCAGGTGTCCCTGCCCGGCGCCGGTACCTCGACGCCCACCGGACCTTCCACGTCGGTGAGCCCGACCGTCCAGAACCTGATCGTCCAGGCCAACACGTACTTCCAACAGGCGCAGACCGATCTGAAGAACGGCAACTTCGCCGCCTACGGGACCGACATCACGAACCTCCAGAACGTCCTCAAGCAACTCCAGCAGGCGTCACAGACCAGCACGGGATCGTCCTCCAAGGTCTCGACGCCCAAACCCACGAAGACCTCTGCCGGCACGACGACCTCGACGGTTCCGAACGGCGTGGCCTTCGGTCCGATCCGGGGCTGAGATCGCCGGATCCGGGCCGGACGCGCCCGCCGGGGCGGGTGCTAACCTGGTGGTCACGACGCGGGGTGGAGCAGTCTGGTAGCTCGTCGGGCTCATAACCCGAAGGTCGGAGGTTCAAATCCTCCCCCCGCCACTAGGAAGTCCAGGTCAGAGCACCCTTCAAGTCTGGACTTCACCGCGCCGAGAGGCCTTCTACCGACCCTTCTACCGGGTTGAAGCCGGTAGAAGAAAGCAGGCTGGCGAGGCGGTTGAATGTCTCGGAGAAACTGTCCGGATGGATCGGTTCCCCGTCCGGATGAGCAACTACGCAATCTTCTCCGCCTATGGGGCGTCCGGCCTCCAGTCGGCGCTCGTCGCGCCAGGCCCTGAGCACCTCGACGGTGCGGGAGTCCAGGTCGACTGAACGGCGCGAGGAGCGGGTCTTACCGGGGGAGTCGTGCAACTCGTAGGCCACCGAGACCAGTGCCCGATTGACGCCGAGTCGAGAGGATTCCAGGTCGACGTCGCCCCAGCGGAGCCCGAGTAACTCGCTCCGGCGTATACCGGTGTTGGCGGCAAGCCAGAACGCTGGAAAGAGTCGGTGCGATTGGGCTGTCGCCAAGAACTCCTGCAGTTGTTGGGCATTCCACGTCCTCAGCGGGCTCTGAGGGCGGCGGCGTTTCTTCGCCCAAGCACGACACCCTGGAACCTCGTGGACAACTGTTTCCACTTCGACGTTGACGAGCAGTACGGGTGTGCAAGAGTACGTGGTACGCAGCTTGGTTTGGTTTAGCAACTATTGGAGGGCCGACAATGAAGTTCTCTCGCTTTGCCGGTCTCGGTGCGATTACCAGCGGACTCATTGCCGGCGCCTATGTACTCACCGTACGAGGTGCACTGACGGTCGATCTGGGAGTGGGTCGGCGAATCCGTCCGCTCGGGCCACGTCACATGCACATCTCAGCGGATCCCGAAACGGTGTTCGATGTCGTGGCGGATCCGTATCTGGGAAAGACCCCACGAGCCATGGAAGGCAAGTTGCACGTCCTTGAACGCGGCAGCGACATGGTGTTGGCGGCCCACTACACGCCGGTTGCCGGCGGGATGACAGCAACGACGGTGGAGACCGTTCGATTCGAGCGCCCGAACACCATCTCGTTCAACCTGGTGCGGGGGCCAGTACCCCATGTTCGAGAGACGTTCCAGTTCGATCCCGCCGACGGTGGCACGCAATTCACCTACTCAGGAGAGATCGGTGCGGATCTGTGGGCCTTCGGGGGGTGGTGGGCAGGGCTCGTCGCCGGACCCTGGGAACGCACGGTCGAGACGTCCATGGCCGACATCAAAGATGAGGCCGAGCGGATCGCCGCGGTGAAGAGGTCGGGAGCCCGCAAGTAAGTCCTGGTGAACGCCCTCGTTTGAGCTGGCGGCTCATCGTCGGGCATTCAAGCAAGTCCTGGCATCATCCGATACCGAGAAGATGAACGATAGGCAGGCGAGGCGGGTCCGACCGGGGCTGTTCCTATGGTGGGTTGTCCTGGCGGGCCTGGGTGGCTTCCTGGTCGCGGGGCTACGGGGGCCATGGGCGAGTGTTCAGCTGGTGTCGCCGGTGGTGTTGTTCTGGCTTGTCGTCATTGGCGCCGGGCTGTGCTGGCTTCCCGCCGTCGTGGTGATTGTCGTCGGCTGGCGGCGGGGTCTGGCGGAACTCGCCATCCTTGGCGCAGCCCTGGCTGTGGAGTCGGGGTTCGGTGTGGTGCACGGCCTCACCGTTCCCGGGGTCCTTTACGGGCCGAACAACGCCGTGTTGAGTTCCGCCTTCCTCGCCTTGCCAGTGGCGCTCGTGGCCGCCACCCCCATCCTCGCCCGACAGTCAGAGGTCGGTGCCATGCTCGGACGACACTGGCGCAGTTGGGCGGTCGGATGGACGGCGATGGGCGCGGCCGGTGCCGCCGTCCTTCTCACTCGTCCCAACGTCCTCTCAGCCCCTACCATGGGCACCCCCATTCCCCTCGTCGTGGGTGCATGTTCCCTCGTCGTCACCATGGCGCTGTCGATCCGCCACCTCCGCCTGTACTGGGTGGGCAGGCTCCGAGCCTCGCTCGTCACCTCACTGACCTTGTTGTCGTTAGGACTGTCGGGCCTCGTGTGGCTCGGCCTGAGTCCGTTCTCGCTGGGGTTCTGGACCGCCCACATCCTGGACATCGGAGGCGTGGCCGGCGCGGCCGTGGCGCTCGCTGTCGGCTACCGCTCACAACACTCCATCACCAAGCTGATCGCACCGGTGCTGACAAGAGACCCTTTGGTCGCTCTCGATCTCGGACTGTCGCCGGCCGTCCATCGCTTCGTGGGACTGTTGGACCGCAAAGACCCTGTCACCCGAGAGCACGTGATTCGGGTGGGGGAGCTGGCCGTCCGAAGCGGCGAGCGTGCCGGCATACGAGGAACCCGACTTCGCAACCTCGGTCTGGCTGCTCTTCTCCACGACATCGGCAAGCTCGAGATCCCCGAACACATCCTGACCAAGCCCGGTGCCCTGACCGATGATGAGATGGAGGTCATCCGCACCCATCCGGCCATCGGCGAGCGCCTCATGCTGAGCGAGCCCGAGCTTGCCCCCGCGGCATCCTTCGTGCGCTCTCACCACGAACGCCACGACGGGCGGGGCTACCCCGACGGCCTGGTCGGGGACCAGATCCCCATAGAAGTGGGCATTATCAGCACCTGCGACGCCTTCGATGCCATCTGTCACACTCGGCATTACCGGCAGGGCGTGGGACAAGAAAATGCCATCGCGGTGCTTTCCGAGCACGCTGGATCGCAGTGGAACGCCGAGGCAGTGGCACTCGTCGTGGCCACGATCCAATCGGACGCTGTCACCGGGAGTGCTCTTGACGATGTAGGCCGGGCCATCGCCGCCGAGGAGCTTGCTTGCGGGTGCGCCGACGCCCTTCCCGACGAGGTTCGGGAACTGGCGCTTGCAGGTCAGCGGCCGAGCTGAGTCTCGAGGGAGTCAAGGGTGGCGCCTTGTCCCAATTGTCATTCGACAGGCGAGGCCACATTGTGGATCCTCCTCGGAGGGACCTCGATTCTCCACGGGCACTGAACAACCGAACCTTCGCTGAACCGCTGAAGGCACGCATTGGCCGTGCGAAGAGCGGCGGAGGTACCTCTGTCCGTCCGCGACGACAAGAACATATGATTCGGGCATGATCGCTGGAGGAAGCGATGGTGGGGCGAGCGAACCAGCCTCGGTGCGATGGAAACGACGCGCTGTCACCATCCCGACCATGCTCGGAGCCACAGCTGCAGCGGTCCTCTTCTCACCGGCGATCGTGGCCGGGGCTGTCATCTACGATGTCGTCCGCTTCCGCTTCGGCCTGCCGACCCTCCGCCTGTTCTTGTTCCTGACGCAGTACCTGGTCAACGACAGCGCCGAGATCCTCCTCGCAGGGCCGTATTGGTTGGCGGCTGGGTTCGGGACTCGCCTTGACTCGCTAGCATCGATCCGCCGCCACGAACGCCTCCAGCGGTGGTCCATTGATGTGATGGCCCGTCGGGCCGACCAACTCCTTGGCTTGACGGTGGACGTCGATGCCGAGGGAGCGGCAGCGCTCGAGGAGCCTGGTCCTGTCATCGTGCTGTGCCGTCATGTCAACGTTGTGGACTCATCCCTCCCGGCGTTGCTTTACCAGGCAAGGGGCTATCACGTGCGAGGCATCATCATGGCCGAACTCCTCGCCGATCCCGGCTTCGACGTGCTCTATGGCCGCCTGGGATCAGTATTCATCCCCCGGGATAACGGTCCCGAAGCACGGAAGGCAGTCGCCCGGCTCCGAGGCAGCGACGACCCCGAGACGGCCATAGTCATCTTTCCGGAGGGTCGGCTCTTTCGTCCCGAACTGCTGAGAAGGTACTTGGACAAGTTCGCGCAGAGCGACGCCACCCGCAGCCATCGTCTCTCGGGACTCCGACATGTGCTCCCGCCACGCCTCGGAGGCGTCGACGTCCTGCTCGACGCCAACCCCGGAGTTGATGTCGTGGTCATTGCTCATGCTGGACTCGACTCCTATCCGAGTTTTATGGAATTGGCCCGGAGTGCGCCGCTGACCGCCCCTGTCCGCGTGACGGCCTGGCGGTTCCCCAATGCAGACATCCCCGAGGCCAAGGACGAGCGGTTGGCATGGCTTGACGAGGCGTGGTGCCGGGTCGACGAATGGGTTGACGGCCAAATGGCCGTCCCGGGCCATTAATTAGGGTGCGCTGCCTCGACCGGACGACACGTCAACGCCTGGGCACTAAGCCGGTCATAACATGGGTCAGGCCGGCCGAAGCAACGCAAGAGCATCATCGTTGTCGTAGGAGTCACCCTTCGATCCGACCGACGTGACCGCACCCTCTTCGGCCAGGCGCTCGGTGTAGCGGATGGCCAGTCTATTCAGGTCTCCTGAGTCCGCAATCCACCACTAGGGAAAACACCGCGCGTAACGTGGGGAATTCCACCCGACGAAGACTCCCCGTTCGATGGCACCCCTTCGTATGAGGAGCTGACCGAACAGGTCGCTGCACTCGAGTTCGTCACGGAGAAGCAGGCGACACTCATCGCTGCCCTCGAATCCAAGATTGCCGATCTGGAACAGCGTCTCGGCCGCAATCCGCGCAACTCGTCGATGCCGCCGTCAGCCGAAGGGCTGTCCAAACCTCCCGTGTCCAACCGGGCCCAGCGGCGAGCGGCGGGGCGACGACCGGGCAAGCAACCAGGCGGCGAGGGCAAGCACCTGGCCCAGGTGGCCAATCCCGACGAGACGGTGACCCATCTTCCCGAGGTGTGCACCGGGTGTGGCGCCGACCTGGCCGAGGCCGAAGTCCTCGGCACCGAACGCCGACAGGTCTTCGACGTGCCCGACATCTGTGTGCGGGTGGTCGAACACGTCTCCGAGCGTCGCCGTTGCCGCTGCGGGTGCGAGACCAAAGCGGTCTTCCCGGCCGAGGCCACGGCCCCCGCCGCCTACGGCCACGGCGTGCGGGCGCTTGCCGCCTATCTGACCGTTCACCAGCACCTGCCCTATGTGCGCATGGCCGAGCTGTTGAGCGATCTGCTCGGGATCAAGGTGTCAGTGGGAGCGCTGGCCCAGATGGTGGCCGAGGCCGGTGAGTTGACGGAAGCCTTCACCGACGAGGTGCGTTACCTCCTGCGGCAGGCCGACTCCGTGCATTTCGACGAGACCGGCGGACGCGTGGCGGGGAGGCTCCACTGGGTCCACAGTGCCTCGACGGCCCTGCTCACGCTGCTCGACTGCCATCAGAGACGTGGGCGCGCCGCCATGGACGACCTCGGGGTGATCGATCAGATGACCGGGATCGCCCACCACGACGGCTGGAGGCCCTACCGCGCCTACGACGTCGCCCATTCTCTGTGCAACGCCCATCACCTGCGGGAGCTGGACGAGATCGGCTGGATCAGCCACCAGTTCTGGGCCAACGACATGGCGGCGCTTCTGTGCGACGCCAAGGCCATGGTGGAGACGGCCAAGGCGAAGGGAGCCACCGGCCTCTCCGACAGCGCTTTGCACTCGATCCGCGTCCGCTACGGCCAGATCATCGCCGCCGGTCGCCTCACCAATCCAGGACCCCCCTCGCTCGAGCGTCACGGCTACGAGAAGAAGGCCTACAACCTTCTCGTGCGCCTCGATACCCAGCGGGCCGATGTCCTGCGCTTCGCCTCGGACTTCCGGGCCAGCTTCGACAACAACCAGGCCGAGCGAGACATCAGGATGGTGAAACTCCAACAGAAGATCTCGGGTTCGTGGCGCACACTCTCCGGGGCCCGCACCTACTGCGCCATCAGCAGCTACGTCTCCACCATGCGCAAGCAGAACCAGGACATTCTCGGCGGCCTGCGCCTTCTCTTCGAAGGCGAACCCTGGCTGCCGGTTCCGACCTGAAACAAGCGACGCCGAGGACCTGCTGGACTGCCGGCATGGCGTGTGCCGTCAGTTCGTCGTGGCAACGCTCCTGGGACTACGCCCTCAAGTCGGCTTGGGGACCTCAACAGCTATACGGGCTCTTGCCATGTCCCCATAGAGTGAGCCGATGTCACGAGTGCCAAATACGGGATAATCTCATGAGCCCAGCACGGAAAGCCGACTCAGATCTCGACCGATTGATCGACGAGATCATTGTCGATGCCTATAACGAGGACGAACAGCTGATGGGCTTCGAGAATGCCTTCGACGAAGGGGCTGACTTTCCCTGCCCAGGCACCGTCGTGGGCGAGGAGGTCGAGGTGCTGTCTGTCTCGGTCAAGAACCATCGTCGCGAACTAATCGCCACTTGTAAGCGTGGCGGCAGGCAGTACGACGTTGCACTCCTCGACACTGATGTTCGCGGCAACTCAGCCACGTCTCGGTTGATCGCCGCGTATAGGCGATGGCTTGGTTATTGAGCCCGCAGCCCTGAATAGTTACGACCCTGGTAGGAGCCCTGAGAAGGGATTCCTCCAGGGTCAGACATCAGCTCAGAAGTTGCTTGCGCTGGTTCTCGACGGTCTTCACGATCGCATCGGAAAGCCCCACCGTCTCGGCTCGTGCAGCGGCGATTGCTTTGTCGGCGTCATTCAAGACTTCGTGAACTAGCGACGTGGCTTCAGATTTCGATAATCCCCAGGACGTTGCTTCGTTGATCAGACCCTCAACAGTTACTCGATTTGTCTTGTGCACGTTATCGACATGCATCGCAAGGTCAACGTCGCCGTAGTGCAACGTACTGACAACGTCGTACAGCGGCGCGAGACTCAGCGCGCCGGAGGGACTGTGAACAACGGAGAAGTTCTTTCCGTGAGCGTCGCCGTTTCCAACGAGAGTATTGAGCGTCATCGCCTTGACCAAATCACGGAGTGAGTCTTGATCGGCAAACTCACTCAGTGAGTCAGCTATTCTTCGGAATGACGGCCCTCCCTGATACTGGTACTTGTGATCCGGAAGCATCCCGAGTGCTTGGCAAAAATCTTCCTGGTGAATCCGCTCAACGCTTCCGTCTCGATGAACAATTCGATCGAAGCGCGCTACTGAGAGAAGCCGACGCGAGCCAATATCAATGATCTCGATATCTGCGACTCTCAGTCCAAGGCGCTTGGCAATCGTCATGCAGAAAGCTTCGTTTTCGACCATTCCCGGATATCTCGCCATCTCTGGCTTGACGATGTGCGTTGAGGGAGTGCCGTCAACTGGCCGGCCCCAGGTGCCGCCGGGCATTCGAGTCAAGAGAAGCTTTTCCTGCACGCCCCCCAGCGATACGCGGACGTGCTCGTCAACCCCAAGGGGAGCGGTGCGGAGATTTCGCACAAGCTGCTCGATCTCATCTGTCGTTATTGGTGCAGCCTTGAGAGTCGTTGGGGGAGAGGGAGGAGCGGGTTCATCGGCAGGCTGGATGACGACGGCACCAGCACAGTCGCGGCCGATTGCCCGAAGCATCTCGAAAGTGTTCGTAGGGTCAAGGCCGAAGTCGGCCGCAACGGCCAAACGAGCCTGACCTTCGGGCAGAAGTCCGTCGAGAAATGGGCGGACAACACCCTGGGGGTACCTCTCGGGGCGGATGGTCATGCGCAGGGAGAGAACGGGGCTGCCGAGGGGGAAGCGGTCAAGGGCCGCCTGTGTATAGGTCAACCGAGGCCTTCCCCGTTCCCGATCGACAAGGGCGACGCAGTCGCCGTACAGCCAGACAGCCAGTTGGTCAGCCACTACCAGTCGGCCTTGTCGAGGGTCATGCGGACGCCCAGGATCCGCAGGACGCGCAACAGGCGCCTCAGCTGCTCAGTCTCCTGCCCCTGCTCTAGCGCCGAGAGGTAGGTCCGATTCAGCCCGGCGTGAGCGGCCAACTCAGCCTGGGTCAGCCCAGCCTCCCGGCGGTAATGGCGAATGGCCTGGCCCAGCGAATCGGCTGAGTAGATCCGGTATCCACCGGGTCGGCGTTCTTCGCGTGATGTCTCCATATCCGGACATTGTAGCAGATTTGATCAATGTCGGGTTATTCGGACACTTGGCAATTTGGACCTGATGTCCTGGTATCCGGACATAAGAACGAGCCCTCAACTCCCAACCCATCCATGGTGGCATTCGCCATCGCCGACAGTGCCTGCGCGTACATGACGGAGCTGAAGAACTGCACGAACGGAACAGTCCTCGACACCGGCCGGGCGGCCGGGTTTCTCCTGATCGGTCACGGAGCGGCGAGGGCAATCTCTGCACCGTCCCACCGAAAGGGAGGAGCTCCGGGTGACGACGTTGTCATTGGTGGCTCCATACGTCCCGGTCCTCGGTGTGTTGGCCGTCACGGCGATCGAGCTGTCGCTTACGTCCGCCCACCGTTGACGGAAAAATCCCGTCGTGCCCAGGCGGCCTCGACGGTCTGGTCGAGGAGCACGGCGATCGTCATCGGCCCCACGCCGCCCGGCACGGGAGTGATGCGCGAGGCGATCTCGAGGGCCTCCTCGAAGGCGACATCACCGATGTTGCCCGGGTTGTAGCCGGCGTCCACGATCACCGCCCCGGGCTTCAGCCATGAGCCGCGGACGAAACGGGGTCGACCGACGGCAGCCACAACGAGGTCGCCGGACCGCACCACGTCGGGGAGGTTCTCGGTGTGCGAATGGCAGTAGGTGACGGTGGCGTTCCTGGCCAGCAGCAGCATCCCGAGCGGGAGGCCGAGGATGGGACTTCGGCCGATGACGACGGCGTGCCGACCGGTCAGCTCCACTCCGTGGGCATCCAGAAGGCGCAGGATCCCCTCGGGCGTGCAGGACCGGAATCCCTTTGTTCCCAGGGCCATAGCGGCGAAGGAGTACAGGGTCACGCCGTCGACGTCCTTGGTGGGGGCGATGGCGTCGAATGAAGCACGCTCGTCGATGACGGCAGGTACCGGGTGCTGGAGCAGGATGCCATCGACCGAGTTGTCGTCGGAAAGGGCCCTGATGGTCGTCACCAGCTCGCCGGTGGTGGTCATGGCCGGCAACCGCACCAGACGGGAGTCGATCCCGGCCGCCGCCGAGCGCTTCTGCTTCATCCTGACGTACGTCACCGAGGCGGGGTCCTCCCCGACGAGAACCGCCGCCAGGCATGGACGGTGCCCGGTGTGCCGAGCCAACTCGGCCGACCGGACTGAGGCCCGCTCGATGATGGCGTCGGCGACGGCCGTGCCGTACATGAGCCGGGGGTCGAGGGCACCGGCCGTCGGCTCGCTCATAAGGCTTCTTCCTGACCCCGTCGTAGCAAGTGCTATTCAGGTGGGTCCGAGCACGGCGAACACGTCCTCTCGCCCGCCCCCGGGGCCGACATCGGTGGGTTGCAGATGGCCATGATCGTCAGGGCGATAGAACCGGTATCCCGATGTCGTCAACAACTCTGCCGCGACGTCTCGGCTCTCGCCGAAGAACCTCTCCGCCAGGTTGTTCCATTCCAGCTGGATGACCGGCAATCGCCGCTGGGCGATGGCAACGGGTGCACCTTCCAGAACGAAGCGCTCGGCACCCTCGACGTCGATCTTCACTCCGGCGGTCGTTCGCGCTCCCAGGACGTCATCCAGGGTCCGGACGGCCACCTCGACGCCATGTTGGAAATCCATGGGCTTCAGGTGGTTCTTGGGACCGAGCCGGTTCGTGAATCGCATGACCCCTGCTTCGCTCGAGAGCGCGGCGGGAATGACCTCGAAGTCGTAGCCGTTCAGAGCGGCGTTCTCGGTTAACGCCTCGCGGGCCTCGGGCTGTGGTTCAACGGCGATGACCGACGATCCGAGGTCAGCGGCCCACAGCGAATAGATCCCGGCATTCGCTCCGATGTCCACGAACAGCGTGCCGGGACGCAGGAACTGTCTCCACGCCTGCATCGGTTTCCAGTCGGGGGGGTTCCCGAGAATCAATTGGCCCGTGGAGGGGAAGCGTCGGTCGACCCACATCTTGGAGTGATCGCCGATCGGAACACAGGTGCGCCTGTGGAGAACCTGCGATCTGACGTGGAACAAGGTGACCCGCTCGAAGGCCTTGACCCGGTGGCCGGCGTTTCCCGGGTGCCTCCTGGCCGACGAGAGCTCTTTCCGGAAACTCTGCAGCTTGTCCATCGCCGTGCCTTTGGCGGGTCCGGGGCGAGCGGGCTGGTCGGCCGGTGGCCGAGCTGGCTGGTCGGGAGTCTGCACAGCCCTCCGAGGCTACTGGCACCAGGACGGGACGACCCCTGCGTGGTTCCTCGGTGCGACGGATGGAGTTTGCAGCACTACAGAAAGTAGCAACTGGGCCGGGCCACTCCCCAATATCGACGATGGTGACGGAGCCGCTGTCCCCCTACGGTGAGCCGCAGAAGGCGGCGACGGACCGAAGGGAGATCCATGCGGCTGGCGACCAGGGCGGCGGTGCTTACCGCCATCGTCGGCCTCTGTCTGTTCGGCCTGGCTGGCGTGGCCTCGGCGTCGACGAACCCGGTGGGCTCGCCGGCGTGGTGCAAGCACCACCCGCACTCCACGCTGGCCGCCTGCCAGGGCGGCGGCAGCGGCGGCCCGCCGCCTCCTCCGCCCACCATCACGGTGACGGTGTCACCCAACGGATCGAGTTCCCTGGTGGAGACGGGCCAGTCGGAGGTCCACGCCGTGGTGGAGGCGGAGACGAGCCCGGCGTTCTCCGACGACATCGTCGACATCAACTCCCAGCAGCTGGCCAACTCCTGCGGGGGGACCATCCTGTTCGGGTCTCTCCAGCCCACCGCCTCCTACACCGCCGACTCCGTCGACGTCACCCTGGACGCCGACGGCAACGCCACCGTCGACCTCTACGGTCTCGACTGCGCCCCCGGGGCCGACCTCATCGAGGCCGACCTGGTGGCCGCCCCCTATTACACGGCCATCGGGACCGTGACCGTCGGCCCCCCGAACGTCACCCCGCCGGGGATCACCGGCTTCCCCGCCGATGAGGTGGAGACGGGGAACACCGTCCCGAGCGGGACGTCCGACGCCTACGCCGTCTTCTACGTGGAGACCGACCCCGTCTACGCCGAGCAGCCGGTGACCATCGACTCCCCCCAGCTCTTCGACCGCTGCCTGGGCGGGATCGCGTGGATCTCCGGACCCAACTCCTCGTCCACCTTCTCGCTCACCGGCACCCTCGACAACGACGGCAACGCCGTCTTCGTCTTCACCGGCGCCGAGTGTGCGCCGGGTAGCTCCACGGTGATCGCCGACATCGACGCCGGCATCCACAGCAGCTACTCGACGACCTACACCATCGACGCCCCGACCCCCACCATCTGAGGGCAGGAATGCGCGACCCCCATCGACACCTGGCAAGGGAGACACCTATGCGCACCATGTCCCGGGCCTCCCGACTGGTCGCTACCGCCATTTTCGGGCTGACGGCCGCCGGGCTGCTGGCGTCCCCCGCCGCCGCGACGGGGCCGACGAGTGGGGCAGGGGGTGCACCGGGCCGGGCCCAAGCGGCCGTGGTGGCGTCGGCTCCTCAGACGAGCAGCGGCGCCGGTTCTTCGACCTCGGCCGACGTGACATCCGGTCCCGTCGGGCGTCCCGGCTTCACCATGGGCGGGTCGACGGGCGCACCGGCTGATCCCGCCGCGGCGGCACCGGCCGACCCCGCGGCAGCGGCCCGCGCCGTCCACCAGGCCGCCGCCCTGGCCGCCAGTGGGAACGGGGCGCTGGCGGCGAGCGGTGACGGGGTGGCGGCGTCGTACACGCACACGCCGGCGGTGGGTGCCCAGGGGACGGTGCCGGCCGGGAGCGGTCCGACGATGCACACTTTGACCATCTACGAGGTGTTCTGGCTGCCTTCCGGCTACCACTTCGGGGCGAGCGCGACGGACGACACCACCTACGAGAGCCTGTTGGAGAGGTTCGCCTCGGATGTGGGTGGTTCGCAGTACTACAACCTGGTGACCCAGTACTACGACGCCAGCAACTCCAACGCCCACATCACCGGCACGGCGAGCTTCGGTGGCGCATTCGTGGACACGACCACGCCGTACCCCGAGACGGGCTCGACGACGGATCCCCTCGAAGATTCCGAGATCCAGACCGAGGTCCATCACGCCGCCGCCACCGAGGGGTGGACCGAGGACATCAACCACTTCATCGCCGTCTTCACGGCCAATGGGATGCAGGAGTGCGATGGTGGCATCTCGGACGGCAATTGCACGTTCCCTGTCTCGCCTGACGCCAAAGGTGAATTCTGTGCTTACCACAATTGGTTCACCGACGGCAGCGACGATGCCCAGTATGCGTTCATGGGCTACGACAACATGTTCCACGGTTCGGGCCAGACCTGCGTGGCCGGCGAGACATCGGGAGACAACGATCCGAACCGGTCCACCTACCCGAACGGCAGCCAGAGCGCCGACGCCGAAGTGAGCACCTTCTCGCACGAGATGATGGAGAGTGTCACCGATCCGCATCCCAACAACGCCTGGACGGATTCATCCGGCAACGAGGTCGGAGATCTGTGCAATTTCAATTATGCGCCGCGCAATGACATCGGCGCCGACGTCTATCTGAACGGTCACCCGTACATCGTCCAGCAGATCTACAGCAATGCCGCCCAGACCTGCGCCATCGACCTACCCACGAACGGATTTTGTCCCGGCTCGGCGAGCAGCGTGTGCGCACCCACGGTGACCTTTGGCAAGGCGGTGGACAACTCGACCCCGGAGGTGTCACGAAGCGCGACGTACACCGTCACGCTCGACAACACCAGCGACACAGCGGCGGCGACCAACCTCGTGTTCACCGACAGCATTCCGTCGGGCTATGTGGTGACGAACGTGACCGCTGCGAGCTCCACGTCGGAAAGCAATACGACCAGCTCGGTCACCGTCGACTACGACACATTGGCCGTCCACCAGTCCCGCACGATCACGATCACCGTCACCGTCCCTGCACAGGCGGGGACCCCGGCAACGAACTGTGGCGGTCTGGCTCTCCAGGATCTGATCGGCACCGTCCTGTCGTCGCAGACGACGATTCCGTGCGCCACCACCACACCGGAACTGATCCCGACGACCCTGACCTACACGGGCGCCGCCACGGGGGCCTACAACCAATCGGCAACCGTCTCGGCGCACCTGGTCGATGACCTGGCGAACGATCTCAGCGGCGAGTCGGTGACGTTCACCCTCAACGGCACCGAGACCTGCAGTGACACCACCGACGCGTCCGGGAATGCGAGCTGTACGATCACACCCGGCGAGGTGGCCGGCACCTATCCGCTGGTCGCCTCGTTCACGGCCACCAATACGTACGGGTCGAGTTCGGCACCGACCAGCTACGTCATCACCCTGGTCCTCACCTCGCCTCCGTTACCCAACCCCACCTGGGAGACGCCGTACTCCACCACCATCACGGCTCTCGGCGGTTCGGGTACCGTCACGTTCTCGAAGATCAGTGGCACGCTGCCTACGGGAGTCAATCTCGGGAGCAACGGCGTCCTGATGGGGACGCCGACGGACAAGACGCAGATCGGACAGCCCTTCACCTTCACCGTCCAGGCCACCGATCCCCGGCCCGCGAGTGGCTCGCAGGCGTACACCATCAAGGTCCTGTCCCCCTGCACGGTGACGACGCTCACCCCCTACTTCTTGTCCGCCACCTCGCACACCGGGAACTTCACCGGGTTCTTCTGCGTCAACAGTGCCGGGATCGGCACCTACGCACAGAACGGCGGGCCGACCGGTACGGGAACGCTCACGACCACCGGAGGAACGACCCGTATCACGGCCTTCGGTAAGGATCTCGCACTGCTGGGAGAGGAGAACAGCTGGTCGAGCACGTTCACCGAGACGGCACCCGCTCCCGAAAAGGCCGGGACCTTCACACTGCTGTAGGGGGATTCCTACCGATCCGGTCGGTGGCGCACGTAGACGTGACTCGGGCCCTCGTCGCTCGGATCTTCCGACGCCAGAGTGCCTGACCAGACCCGGAGGAAGCCGGCCTTTTCGAGGGCCCGCCACGACCGGCGGTTGTCCGGTGAGACGTTCACCACGATGGCCGGGATATCCCGATACCGCCTCCACGTAACCTCGACGAAGGCATCGATGATCTCAGGGCCCACGCCCACTCCGATCAGCGCCGCCGGCCCGATGAGATAGTCGATACCCGCTCCCTCGCTCGGGGTCCCGGCCACGCCGAGAGCCCTCTGCCATCGGGAATTGTCACGGAGCAGGTACCGCTGGATGAAGGCGATCGGCCGACCGCCCCGTTCGACGATGAAGCACTCGGTGGGGTCGATGCCGTCGACAACTGGTCCGTAGCGCGCCTCGATCACCTCGGGTGCGGACTCCTCCCGCCACCACGCGCAGACGTGGGGGGCGGACAGCCACTCCGACAGAAGAGCGAAGTCCTGGCGCCCGAGCATTCGAAAGCTCACGCCCGTCTCGTTCACGCGCCCGACGTTTACTTAACGAGAGGACGGGTCAACGGTGAGCACCCATGGCCGGTTCCCCGGAGCTCCCACCGCTTGACGTGATGGCGCCGGTCGGGCGCCAACGGGTGCTTGTAGCTCGGGATCTCCTCGACCATGCACAACCCCGCTTTGGCGGCGACACGTTCCGACGCCGTGTTCCCCACCATGGTGACCAGCCCCACGGCCCGGAGACCGAGGCTCTCGAACGCCCAGCGCACGCCGAGACGCAGCGCCCGGGTGGCGACACCCCGACCTCTTTCGGAGGCGACCACCCAGTAGCCGACCGAGACACTCCGCAGCTCCCAGTCGAACGTGTGGAGACCCAGGGAGCCGAGCAAGTGGTCGTCCTCAGGGGACGTCACCGCGAATTCGGCGGCCTCACCTTGCTCCCAGAGCACGTCATGGGTGGAAATCCAGCTGCGGGCGTTCTCCTCGTCCTAGGGCGAGGGAATGCCCACCGTCCACCGGCTGATCAGGGGGTCCTGGCAGGCGTGCGTGACGGAGGGCACGTCGTCGTGGGTGAAGGGCCGGAGGGACACGACGCCGTCGGTGAGGGGTACCCCGGGTCGAGGCAGCGTCGACACCCGTCGAATCCTACGGTGACCGATACGTCAGGGTGGCGGGCTGATCGTCTTCCGCTCGTCGGCCCGGTCGGTGAACGGTTCAAAGAGCTGTCCCAGGAGCAGGGGAAGGTGTCGTCGGGGGTCGGACTGCTCGACGGCGAGGGGCCGACCGGCCAGACCGGTCTCCGACACCGGAGCGCCGGCGGTGGGGAAGACGGCCCGCGAGGCCAGGACGTCCCAGATGGTCAACACGATGCCCAGGTTGGCACCATCGGGTGCGCCGACGGCGTGGTGGACCCGGTGGTACGCGGGGCTCACCACCAGCTTGCCGATCGGACCGAACGACCAGGGGACGTTGGCGTGGGGGAGGGTGGCGAGACAGACGTACAGAGTGATCAGTCCCGGCGCCACGGACCGGTCGCCCATGACGACCAGGACGGCAATGGTGGACAGGAGGAAGCCGGCGGTGTGGACGAGGGGATGGGCCCGGAACGACGAGAGAACGCTCAGCTCCTCCTGGGAGTGGTGAACGGCGTGGAACCTCCACAGAGCCGTGATCCGATGATCGGCCCAGTGGGCGACCCAGTTGGCGGCGTCCATGGTGACCAGGGCCACCGGCACCACCAGCCACAGGGACCACGACGCCGTCCAAGGGGCCTCGATCCAATGGGCGCGGGTTCCCAACAGGACCGCGAAGGCCACCCGGAGCAACGTCATGACGGGCACCGCGCAGCTGGCGTAGACGAGGAAGAAGCAGGCGTCCTGGATGTGCCCGCGGGCCAGAAGGGGCCGGCGTTGGGCGGGCCAGATCCGTTCGCAGGCCATGACGGTCAGGACCAGGGCCAGAAAGGCGGGCCCCGCCAGCTCGACCCACCCACCAGTCAGGGTCGACTGCAGCTGGCCGCTGCCCACCAGGGTGTCGGCCCCCACCCACAGGAACCAGCCGGTCATGACGGCGATGGCCACCGAGGGAAGCGAGACCCGTGCGACGCCTGCGCCGCTCTCGGCTCCTGCCAGGCCGGGGGTATCGGGTGCGATGAGCGTCATCTCACCCGAGGGTACGGATCTGACCCCCGTGACGTTCGAAATCATGGGAGGCGTCGGATCAGGGGACGAGGCAGTAGGAGTTCCTCAGCTCGTCCTGCAGGACCAGGGCGTCCGCCGTCGTCGTCATGACGTGCAGGGGCTCGGCGAGTCGGCGGCACCGGAATGCCCAGCCGTCGGGCACGAGAAGACGCTCTCCCAGCGTCACGAGGTCGGGCTCCGTCAATCCGGTGTCGACGGCGGTGCACCAGGACTGCATGACGTAGACGGCACCATCGGGAGCGGTGAGCTCGTGGATCATGGAGTCGGCGGCGAAGGAGAACGTGGCGGAGCGCGCCACCCGTCGTGCGTTGTAGGGCGAGGGGTCGAACCCGGCGGATCCCAGGTTCAGGACGGCGGCGCGCGCCATGAGGATGCCGCCGAATTCCCGCACGTCCGGGGTGGGCGGACCCGATTTCTCGATGGAGTCCACGAGCCAGTAGCGCGGACCGTTGGCCACAGCCGCCAGCGCTCCTTCGGCCCGCGCGATGGCGGTCAGATCGAGGTCGTCCCAGAGTTCCTGGGGACAGTCGTTCAGCGTGTAGGTGTTGTAGACCTCGGCGAAGAGGCCCTCGTCCCCGTTCTTGACCATCAGGATCTCGCCGTAACGCCGGCCGCGCACGTCCTGAAGGTTCCGTGTCACCTGAGCTGGTACCCCCATTGATCCTCCCAGGCGTCGGTTACGGGGTTTCTCTCTGCACGCTCCGCCAGTCCCGAGCGGACAGGTACGGGGCGAAGGCGGCGGCGATCGATGCGATGTCCACCGCCTGTTTCGGTCGTTTGAGCTCGTAGACGTTGGGGAATTCGAGCCAACCGGTGACGAGCTCCCACAATCGCAGGGCGGCCTGACCGCGTGGCGGGGAGATCAGCACCGGCCCGAAGAGCGCCTGTTCGTCGTCGAAGACGAGGGTGGGCACCCCGAAAGCGCCCTTGTCCACCACGATCTCGTGCTCGAGGCGGACCTCGTCCCCCGTCGTCGGGTCCTCCAGCGCCGTCTTGAGGATCCCGGGGTCGAGTCCGAGCTCTTCGAGCAGGGCCCTGGCCACCTCGGGACGATGCGGTTGGCGACCGTCGACGTGGAGAGCCGTGCCCGCCGCCCAGTACCAACGGTCGAGAAGGTCCATGTCGGTGCGTCGCAGAAGCGCCCCGATGCGCATCATCGACCAGCCGTACGACCAGTCCCGTTCCCAAGGGTGCTTCTTGCCCGGGGCGCGGTTGATCTCCTCGAGGCTGAAGAATCGCCACCGGACGTCGATCCCGGCCAGGTCACGTACCTCCCGCATCCAGATCGACGTCTGGTAGGCGTACGGGCACATGATGTCGAAGTGGAAGTCCACAGCCCCCGGACGCGCTTCTGCCATCGATCGACTCCTCGTCCCGGCGTCGCAGACACCGGCAAGGCCACGGTAGTAGGAAGTTGACGATGAGTAAATATCTTCCTAGCCTCGCTGCATGCCCAGACGCGACAGCGAGGCGCGGCCCTATCTGCGAGCCGG
Source organism: uncultured Acidimicrobiaceae bacterium (assembly GCA_963842145.1). GTDB lineage: Bacteria > Actinomycetota > Acidimicrobiia > Acidimicrobiales > UBA8190 > CAWJFJ01. Next base: position 298,084 of record CAWJFJ010000016.1, on the reverse strand, counting down.
CGAGAGGCGGTCCCAGCTTCTCGACGCGGCGGCCGCCATCATCGGCCGAGAGGGCCTCGGGAACCTGAGCGTCGCCCGGGTGGCCGCCGAGGCCGGTGTCAGTCGGCAGTGGGTCTACGAGCATTTCTCCGATCTCGACGACCTCTATCGGTCCCTGCTCCTGGACCGCTTCGCCACCATCGACGCCGACATCGACGCCGCCCGGAATCGATTGACCGGTACCGAGTTGGCCACTTTCGCCGCCCGCCAGTTGTTCTCGCTCTCTTCCGCCGATCGTCGCATCCTTCGCGCCCTCGTCGACGGTGCCGGCTGGAACCGTCCCGAACTGGCCGGGATCGAGTCGGAGCTCCGGGAACGGATTCTCAGGCGCTGGACCGGCTTCGTCAGGACAACCGGTCACGACGATCTCGAGGCGCGCACCATCGTCTGGACCATCGTGAACGCTGTATTCGGTCTCGCCGATCAGATCGAACGTGAATCCCTCGGGGTCGAGGAAGCCGTCGCCCTGCTCGGGGTCCTGGTGGCAGCCTTTGTCGATCCGAGAACGCCCGGTCATCGACCGCGTCGGCGGTCGGCAGGCGCGGAGGGCATTCGCCGGCATGGCCCGGGGGCCTCGCATGCCCACTGACCAACCTTTCGAAGGAGTCATCGGCCGCACCCTGGAGGCGTCCACGCCGTGGTGGCCGCCCCTTGCATTTGCCCCCGACGGTGCACCCAATGTGGTCGTCGTCCTCCTCGACGACGTCGGGTATGCACAGTTCGGTTCCTACGGATCGGATATCGCCACGCCCACCTTTGACCGACTGGCCACCAGTGGGCTCCGGTACTCGAACTTTCACACCACCGCTCTGTGTTCCCCCACCCGGGCCGCTCTCTTGACGGGCCGCAACCATCACACCAACGGCATGGGCCGCATCGTCGAGACGGCGACTGGCTTTCCCGGCTACGACGCCATGGTTCCCAAGGACAGCGGCTTCCTCTCGGAGATCCTCCTGCGCAACGGATACTCGACGTTCGCCGTGGGCAAATGGCACCTGGCACCGGCCGGGGAGATGGCCATGGGGGGACCCAAGGACAAATGGCCGCTCGGGCGGGGGTTCGAGCGTTTCTACGGATTTCTGGGCGGCGAGACCGACCAGTTCCATCCCGACCTCGTCTACGACAACCACCAGATCGATCCTCCACACAGTCCGGACGAGGGCTATCACCTCACCGAGGATCTGGTGGACCAGGCGACGTTGTTCGTCAAGGACCTCCGTGCCGTCGCGCCGGAGAAGCCCTTCTTCCTCTGGTTCGCACCAGGGGCGTGCCATGCGCCGCACCATGCTCCGAAGGAGTTCATCGATCGGTACCGCGGTCAATTCGACCTCGGGTGGGACGCCTGGCGCGATCAGGTCTTCGCGCGCCAGCTCGCCTCCTCCCTGCTCCCGCCGGGGACGGAGCTCAGCGATCGACCGAGCTGGGTCCCGGCATGGGACTCGTTGAACGGCGAGGAGAAGCGGCTCTACGCACGCATGATGGAGGTCTACGCCGGGTTTCTCACCCACACCGACGCTCAGGTCGGACGTCTTCTCGACTTCATCGACGAGCTCGGCGAGCTCGACGACACGGTCGTGATCGTGATGAGCGACAACGGGGCGTCCGCTGAAGGCGGTCCCCGGGGGTCCTTCAACGAGCTGTACTTCTTCAACTTCGAACCCGAGAACATGGAAGAGAACCTGGCTCGGATCGATCAGCTCGGCGGACCCGAGGCGTACAACCACTATCCCTGGGGTTGGGCCTGGGCCGGGAACACCCCCCTCAAGCGTTGGAAGCGCGAAACGCACGAGGGGGGGGTCTGCGACCCCTTGATCGTCTCCTGGCCGCGGAAGCTGGGACGACCGGGAGAGACGCGCCAGCAGTACGTCCACGCCATCGACGTCATGCCGACGCTGCTCGAACTGATCGGGATCGATCCTCCGCAGGAGATCAACGGGGTCCGCCAGCGCCCGATCGAGGGGGTCAGCTTCGCTCACACGCTTGGGGATCCACAGGCTCCCAGCCGCCACACGACCCAGTACTACGAAATGCTGGGATCTCGGGCCATGTACCACGACGGGTGGAAAGCGGTCGTCTTCCGCCCGCTCGCCTTCGTCCGCTACACCGACACCGACGATCCGTTCCGGTCGTACGAGGACGACGACTGGGAGCTCTACCACGTCGCCGAGGACTTCTCCGAGACTCGGGATCTGGCGGCACAACATCCCGAGAAGTTGGCCGAGCTCGTCGACATCTGGTGGCGCGAAGCGGAGCGCTACAACGTGCTCCCCGTGACCAACATGCCGATCACCGGTGCCGATCCCCGCTATCGCCGCAGTCGGTACGTCTTCTATCCCGGCATCGGCACCATTCCCCAGCTGGTCGCTCCGAACGTCAGCAACCGGGCCTGGTGCCTACGCGCCGAGCTCGTGGTCCCTGCCGACGGTGCCGACGGCGCCCTTGTCTGCCACGGGAGCCACGCCGGCGGCTACGTGGTGTTCCTGAGCGCCGGTCGATTGCAATTCACCTACAACCACCTGGGGACGACGGTGACCACGGTGGCGGCCGAAGTGGCCCTGCCCCCGGGACCGGTCGAGGCCCGGATCGAGTTCACCCCGACGGGGGCGCATGCCGGCGACGTCGACCTCTTCTACGGCGACGTGCCCGTCGGTCAGGGTCATATCCCCCGTACCACCCTCGTCACCGTCGGAGTCCACGGCTTCACCGTCGGATACCAGCGGGGCTCGGCCATCGACCCCGCTTTCGCCGGGCGTCGCCCCATCGCCCCCGGCGTGCTGGGCCGCGTGGTGATCGAGACCTTCTCCGGGCCCCAGCGGACCCCACCGTCCGAGGACCGCGTGGGGTTGGCCAGCCAGTAGCCGCCCGTCACCGGTACAGCCGGGCGAGCGATGAGGCCAGCGCCCGGGCTCCGACGGCGAAAGCGTGCTCCGGGGGAGTGGCGAACCCCACCACCAGTGCAGGAGCTGTTCCCGTGACCGACCGTTGGCGATAGTTCGCCAAGCCGTGGACGGCCACCTCGTCTCCCATCAGGTGGTCGACGACCTCGTTCTCGGTGGGTCCGTCCACCGGCAGCTCGATCAGGGTGTGGAGTCCGGCGGCGATGCCGTGGGACGTCACCGCCGGCACGAGATCGGCCAACAAGCTGAGCAGAAGATCGCGGCGGCGCCGGTAGCGCATGCGGGAGTGACGGACGTGGCGGTCGAACGCTCCCGAGGTGATCATCTCGGCCAGGGCCAACTGCTCGAGCGCACCCGTGTGCCGATCGACGATCAGCCGCAGGTCGGTGACCGGCTCGAGCCAGCGCGGCGGGAGGACGAACCAGCCCAGTCGCAGGCCGGGTGCCAGTGTCTTGGACGTCGTTCCGGCGTAGATCACGCGACCGGGGTCGAGGGCGGCCAAAGCGCCCACCGGCTGCCGGTCGTAGCGGAATTCGCCGTCGTAGTCGTCCTCGATGAGAACGGCGTCGTGGGTACGGGCCCAGTTGATCCACGCCGTCCGCCGGTCGGCTGAGAGCGTGGCGCCCGTCGGATACTGATGGGCAGGGGTCAGGACCACGGCGGCAACCGGCCCCCGTCGTGCCAGAGTGGTCGGGTCGGCCCCCTGGGCGTCGACGGCGATGGGCACGACGCCCAAGCCGAAGCGTCGAAGGGCGGCGGGATTGCGCGCCATCGACGGCTCTTCGACCGCCACCTGTCTGGCCCCGGCGTCGCGCAGCGCTTCGGTGATCAGCGAGAAGCCCTGGACCCATCCGTTGCACACGACGAGACGACCCGGGTCGACGGGGAGCCCCCGGGCCCGCCCGATGTACGCCGCCAACGCCTGGCGGAGAACTGAGAGACCCCGGGGGTCGCCGTAGTCGAGGACGGAGTCGGGGGCGTCGCGCAACGCCCGGCGCAGGGCGGCCACCCATTCGGCACGGGGGAAACTCGACAGATCACCGCGTCCGGGACGGAAGTCGTGACGAGGCGCCCTGGTGCTCTCGGGCTCGCGGGGCCCACGGGGGTGCGCCGACGCCGGAACCGGCGTGGGTGCGGAGGCGACCCTCGTGCCCGAACCCTGCCGGGCCACCAGCCAGCCCTCGGCCACCAGTTGGTCGTAGGCGTCGGTGACCGTTCCCCGGGCGAGCCCCAGGTCGGCGGCCAGGGCGCGTGTGGACGGCAGGCGGGTCCGCTCCGCCAGCCGTCCGGTCCGGATGGCCTCGCGCAGGGCCTCCTCCAGAGAGGACCGGCGGCCGGCGGGGCCTTCGAGGTCGAGGTGAAGGTCCCGGCCGTCGAAAGTGGACCTATCCGAATCCATGAAAATGGACCATAGTTCTGATCCACTTGGCCTCTATCATGGGTCCATGGACAGCCTCGTCGGCCCACCCTCGGAGTTCGCTCGCGTCCGACGGCTCCCGGCCCGCGCCGCGTACGACACGGCCACCGTCCACGGTGTTCTCGACGCCGCCATGATCGGTCATGTCGGCGTCCTCCGCCACGGCCGGCCGGTCGTGATCCCGATGCTTTTCGGTCGCGTCGACGATGACCTCTACCTCCACGGATCCGTCGCCAGCCAACTCCTGCGGGCCATGGCCGGCGGGATCGACGTCTGCTTCACGGCGACCGTGGTCGACGGGCTCGTCTTTGCCCGGTCGGTCTTCCACCATTCGATGAACTACCGCTCGGTGGTGATCGTCGGGACGGCATCCCCCGTGGAGGGCGACGACAAGGTACTCGGCTTACGGGCGATCGTCGAGCACATCGCGCCGGGACGGTGGGGCGAGGCCCGACCACCGAACGACCTCGAGCTGCGGAAGACGGCCCTGTTGCGGATGCCCATCGACGAGGCCTCGGCCAAGGTCCGCGTCGGCGGACCCGCTGACGACGTCGAGGACCTCGTACTCCCGATCTGGGCCGGCCAGGTGCCGATCACACCCCACTTCGCCACACCGGTCGATGCGGAGGACCTCCGGGACGGAATCGTGGTGTCACCCGCCGTGGCCCGCCTGGGCCGACGCCCGTAAGGGCACGACGAGCGCGGCGGTCAGGGATCGATCGCTACGCGCTCCATCCAGCGTTCGGGAAAGCCGAGAGACTCGAATCCGAATCGTCGGTACAGCTCGTGTGCGTCACGGGTCCCCAGAACCTGGCGGAGACCTCCCACGTCGGCGTGGGCGGTGGCCGTCGCCACGAGGAACGTGCCCAGGCCCGCTCCCCGCACGCGGGTGTCGACGAACACATCGCAGAGCCACGCGAAAGTGGAGTAGTCCGTCACCCACCGGCACATCCCGACCTGCTCGTCGTCGGGACCGTACAGACCCAGGGTGAGAGACTCCTCGACGGACCGGGCCACCACCTCGAACGACCGACCACGAGCCCAGTAGCTCTGTGTGCTGAGCCACTCGTGCACCCGCGCCAGATCCACGAGAGAACGGTCGTCACTCACCCAGTAGCCATCCGGACCGGGCCACCTCATCGATAGCCCGCTGCCGTGTCGTCGTGCCCACTCACGCCGGCACGAAGCGCCAGCGGTCGCCGGCCACCGTCACCCGTCCGGCCGGTCGGCCGGCGAAGTGGGTCCCGAGGACGAGCGCTCCCGTCTCCGTCGCCCGGCCGATCATCCGGCGTCGCGTGGCGCGGGCCAGTTCGACGTCCGCATCGGCGATCTCCGCCCAGTCCGGCTCGGCGAACTGCACCGGATGGTGCAGGAAATCACCGGTGATCAAAGCCTGTTGGCCGTCGGACTCGACCCACAGCGAGACATGACCGGGAGTGTGTCCGGGGGAGGGTTCGAGAACGAGTCCGTGGCCCAGGGCGGCGTCACGATCCACGATGTCGCCCAGTCCGGCGTCGAGGACCGGAGCGATCGAGTCGCCGAAGACGTCCTCCCCGTCCATACCCGAGGTTCGCGCATATTCCAGATCGGCGGCCGTATAGAGGTGCCGAGCCCGATGGAAGGTGGGGACCCACCCGTCTCCCTCACGGTGGGTGTCCCACCCGACATGGTCGGCGTGGAGATGCGTATGGATGACGAGGTCCACGTCGTCGGGGGAGACGCCGGCCGATCCCAGGCGCTCCAGAAAGGGCCACGACTGGTCATGCCAGAACGGCAGTGACCGCACCTTGCCGTTGCCCACGCACGGGTCGACGATGACGACGAGGTCGTCGATCTCGATCACGAAGGCTTGGACACGGAGCGAGACGTTCCCCTGGGCATCGGCGTAGTCCGGCACCAGCCATGGATGGCGCCCGACGGCATCGGCGGTGGCGTCGGCGAAGAAGAGCTCGGGCGGTATGTGGTCGATCTGGTCCTCGACCACACTGGTGATGACGGCGTGACCGACGCCGAAGCGCCGGGTGGCCAACCGCTCGTCCCGGTCGATGAGATCCTGATCCTCTATCCGAGGTGCCATCGGCCGAACATAGAGGAATCGCTGGAGAATCGCAGCCCCGACGAGAGGCAGGCCATGATCGAGATCGAGAGAGCGGGAGCCGTCTGGATCATCCGGATGGGCAACGGTGAGAACCGTTTCAACCGGGAGTCCGTCGACAACCTCCACGGACACCTCGACGAGATCGAGAGTCAACCCGGTCCGCTGGCGGTGGTCACCACCGGCGAAGGTAAGTTCTACTCCAACGGACTGGATCTCGATTGGATGGCACAAGCGGGCGACGACGCCGGCCCGATGGTCGGTGACGTCCAGCGCCTCTTCGGCCGCCTCCTGCGGTTCCCCGCCCTGACCGTGGCCGCCATGAACGGCCATGCCTTCGCCGCCGGCGCCATGCTCGCCTCCGCCCATGACTACGTCGTGATGAGGCAGGACCGCGGCTACTGGTGTCTCCCCGAGGTGGATCTGGGACTGCCGTTGACCACCGCCATGTACGCCGTTCTGGCCGCCAAGTTGCCCCACGCCACCCTTCACGGGGCCATCCTCACGGGCCGCCGCTACGACGCCGCCGATGCGCTGGCCGCCGGCGTCGTCCACCACGCGGTTCCCGAGAACCTCGTCGTCGAACGGGCCGTGGAGCTGGCCTCCGAGCTGGCCGCCAAGAACCGGTCGGTCGTCGCCGAACACAAGCGACTCCTGTACGCCGCCGCCGCCGCCGTCTGCGGGGTGCCGTAGTCGGGGCCTTCCGATTCGCATGTCCGAAACCCGCCAGAAGATGGCCCTGTCCACTGGGATACTGCTCGGGTGACCGTGACGACCTCCCGGATCCTCACCGGCGAAGAGGTGGCCGGCGACGACGACCCCCGCTACCGGGCCATGCAGGCCCGGGACGTCCGCTTTGACGGCTGGTTCTTCGTCGCGGTCACCTCGACGGGCATCTACTGCCGTCCGAGCTGCCCGTCGGTCATGCCGCGCCGGGACCGGGTCCGTTTCTACCCGACCTCGGCGGCGGCCCAGCGAGGTGGCTTCCGGGCCTGCAAGCGGTGTCGCCCGGACACGGCGCCGGGCTCCCCGGAGTGGAACCGGCGCGGCGACGTCGTCGGTCGGGCCATGCGGTCGATCACCGACGGCATCGTCGACCGCGAAGGTGTCGCCGGTCTCGCCCGTCGGCTCGGCTACAGCCCGCGCCAGTTGCAACGGCTGCTCGTCACCGAGGTCGGCGCCGGACCCCTCGAGCTAGCCCGGGCCCAGAGGGCGGAGACGGCCCGCGTCCTCCTCGAGACCACCGATCTGAAGGCCGCCGACGTGGCCTTCGCGGCCGGGTTCGGAAGCGTCCGGCAGTTCAACGACACGGTCCGGTCCGTCTTCGGCGAAGCGCCCACGGCGATGCGCGACCGCGCTCTGCGCTCGGCGCGTCGTGTCGACGGATCCCTCAGGCGCCGCCGGTGCCGAGGACGGCGGCGTCGCCGACATCGGTGACGCTGCGCCTCGCCTACCGTCAGCCCTTTCCGTCGGCACGGTTGTTCGACGTTCCTGGCCCAGCCGCGCCGTCCCGGAGGTGGAGGAGGGTGATGCCGGGTACTACCGACGGGCGCTCACCCTGCCTCACGGAACGGCCGTCGCCACCCTCTCGGACGGTGGCGACGGATCCGTCCGCTGTGTCCTGTGCCTCGAGGACCTCAGGGACCTCACCATGGCGGCCAAGCGCCTGCGCTACCTCTTCGACCTCGACGCCGATCCCGCCGCCGTGGGCGAGGTGCTCGGTGTCGATCCCCTCCTGGGACCGGCCGTGACGGCTGTGCCGGGGCTCCGGATCCCCGGTCATGTCGACGGCGACGAGCTCCTCGTGAGAGCCGTCCTCGGCCAGCAGGTGACGGTGGCGGGGGCCCGAACCGTCGCCGGGCGCCTGGCCGCCGCCCACGGCCGCGCCCTTCCCACGCCCGTCGGACGAGTGAGCCGGACGTTTCCGACGGCGTCGGTCATCGCCGGACTGTCACCCGACGATCTGCCCATGCCGGTGGGACGGGCCCGGGCGTTGGTGCGGATCACCGAGCTCCTGGCCTCCGGCGACATCGTCCTCGACCCCGGTGCCGACCGTGATGACGTGGCCGCCCGATTGCTCGACGTCCCGGGGATCGGTCCCTGGACGGTGGCCTACGTGAGGATGCGCGCTCTCGGGGACCCCGACGCCTTCCCGGCCTCTGACCTCGGTGTGCGGCGGGCCCTCGAACGCCTGGGAATGCCGGCCGGAGAACGGCCCGCCCTGGCCCTGGCCGAACGGTGGCGACCGTATCGGGCCTACGCCCTGCAATACCTGTGGTCGGAATTGGTCGGTCAACCGGAGAAGGAGACGACATGACGGAGATGGTGACGCCCCGGTTGGGGACGTCCGACGAGTGGACGGTGACCGCCACGCCCGTCGGCGAGATGATGGTGATCGGAGACGATGACGCCGTGCACTTCGTGCACCTTCCCGGCTCGTTCCTCGCCTCCACCTGCGACCCCGACCGGGCCGGCGCTCCGGCCGCCGTCCGGGCCGCCGCCGAGCAGATCGACGCCTACTTCACCGGCGCCCTGACGACCTTCTCCCTCCCCCTCGATCCGGCCGGGACCGAGTTCCAGCGTCGTGTCTGGTCGGCGCTGGCCGATATCCCCTACGGCGCGACCGAGAGCTACGGGGCCCTGGCCGCCCGGATCGGGAACCCGAAGGCGTGCCGGGCGGTGGGCCTGGCCAACGGCCGCAACCCCATCCCCCTCGTCCTTCCCTGCCACCGGGTCATCGGGGCGGACGGGAGTCTCACCGGGTACGGCGGCGGCCTGGAGCTCAAGAAGCGCCTCCTCGACCACGAGCGGGCCGTGCTCCGCCCCGACGCCACCGCCCGCCGCGCCTCGTAAAACGTGGGTCGCCCGATGGGCGAAGATGGGTCCATGGCATGGGCGTGGGTCTATTTGGCCTCGAGTCTGGTCGGTGCCGCTCTGGTGCTGAACGCCTTCCGGCCCCCCCGTCACGAGTATCTGCTGGTCCCGAGCTTCTTCGCCGGCTGGTACACGGGGGAGATGCCGGTCTGGCACATCGTCTGGCAGGTGGCTGCCACCGGTGTGTTCGCCCTGACGGGGGCCTTCCGCTCGTGGCCCGGGTGGGTGGGCCTGGGCGTGGCCGTCTCGTCGTGGGCCGGTCTCGGTGTTCTCGCCGCCCTTGGCCACCGTGCCGGCCGTGTGTTCGCCGGCATCGAGGCGGAGGACGCCATCGCACGGGTGGAGGGTGTCATCGTGCCGGAGGCCGGGCGGGACACCATGTGGCGCTTCCCCCGCCTCGTCTATCCCCTGCCCCGCCCGTCGAGGTCGGTGAAGGTGGTCCGCAACATCGACTACGTCGGTGACGGCGTCCACGGCCACCGACTCGACATCATCCGCCGCCGCGTCGATCCGCCCACGGCGGGACCCGTCCTCGTCTACGTCCACGGCGGCGCCTGGGTGGTCGGCGACAAACGGGAGCAGGGGCTCCCTCTCCTGCACGAGCTGGCCCGGCGGGGGTGGGTGACGGTGACGATCAACTACCGGCTGAGCCCCGGTGCCACCTGGCCCGATCACCTCGTCGACTGCAAGCGCGCCCTGGCCTGGGTGCGCGAGCACATCGCCGAGTACGGCGGCGATCCCGGTTTCATCGCCGTCAGCGGAGGATCCGCCGGCGGCCACCTGTGCTCGATGATGGCGCTGACGCCCGGCGACCCCAGCTTCCAGCCAGGCTTCGAGGACGCCCTCACGTCGGTGGACGCCTGCATCTCCTTCTACGGCGTCTACGACATGACGGCCGGCCGGGGGACGGGTCACTACGACCAGGGTCTCATGACCCTGCTCGAGCGCCGGGTGTTCAAGCGTCGCTACGACGACGACGCCCGGGTCTTCGAGGAGGCGTCGCCCCTGCGGCGCGTGAACAGGAAGGCCCCGCCCTTCTTCGTCATCCACGGAACCCATGACACCCTCGTCCCCGTGGCCGAGGCCCGACGATTCGTCGAGGCGCTCCGGGCCGTCTCGAACGCCACCGTCCTCTACGCCGAGCTCCCGTACACCCAGCACGCCTTCGACGTCCTGCCCTCGGTGCGCAGCGCTCACGCCGTGGCCGCCGTGGTCCGTTTCGTGGAAACCGTCCGCCACCAGGCCCGGCCGCCACGGGGTGACGAACCCCCGGCACCGGTGGACCAGGCGACCCGCCTTTTCCTGACGTAGCATCAGCCCGGGCTAGAACATGTTCTGGCCCCGGCTCCGGGAACGACCCCTGCCTGCGGGGGCACGGAGACGGTGTGACAAGCTGGCGGACCGCGGGGAGGAACCGGTGACAGGAGAGACCAGAGGGGGAATTGTGCACGCCGTGAGACGCTTCCGATCGATGGCCTCCCGGACGGCGCACGGGGCCCGGCCGAGCACCACCGGGCGCTGGCTGGTGGTGGTGATGGCGACGGTCGCCCTGGTGGCGAGCGCCTGCTCGTCGACCCCGTCGGCCACCTCGACCTCCTCCACCACCACCACGACGTCGGGCTCGAGCGCCACCACGCTGCCATCGGGGGGCCAGTCCATCGGGGTCACCGGCACGACGGTGACGGTGGGACAGGTCGACGACCTGACGGCGCCGTTGCCGGGTCTGTTCAAAGGGGCCGAGGACGGCACCCAGGCCTACTTCGACTACATCAACAGCATCGGCGGGGTGAACGGGCGCATGATCAAGCTCGACGCCCAGGACAGTGGCTACAACCCCGGAACGGTGGCCAACGCCACCGCCGCCCAGATCAAGAACGACTTCGCCCTGGTCGGCGGCTTCTCCCTGGACGACTCGGCCGAGGAACCGCTCATCAAAGCGGCCGGCATGCCCGACATCGCCTACCCGTTGGACCCGGACCTGTCGAACCTCCCCACCTCCTACAGCCCCGTTCCGAACACCGCCAACGACTTCCCCCTGACCATCTTCAAGGTGCTCAAGAAGAAGTTCCCGCAGGACATCAAGCACATGGGCATCCTGTGGGCCAACGCCACCCCGTCCACGGCATCGGCCGAGAAGGCGTTCGAGCGGGCAGCGAAGTCCCAAGGGTTCGACATCGTCTACGACGCCGGGTTCACGCCCAGCCAGACGACGTTTCTCCCCAACGTCCTGACCATGAAGTCCGACGGTGTGAAGTTGTTCTTCACCACCCAGATGCCCGACTCGTACTCGGCCACGCTGGCCGAGGAGATGCAGCAGCAGAACTTCTCCCCCGTCGTCGTCCAGGGTGACGCCTACTCGGCCAACCTGGTGAAGGACGGCGGCTCGGCCGTCAACGGGATGTACATCGATATCGGGTACGTGCTCTACCTGGGGGCCGACTCCGACCTGCCGGCGGTCAAGCTGTTCACCAAGTGGATGAACACCGCCGACCCCAAGGCCAACTTCGAGCTGCAGTCGCTCTTCGGGTGGGCCGCCGCCGCCCTCTTCGTCCAGGGCCTGCGCCAGGCCGGGAACCCACCCACCCGGGCCGGTCTCGAGGTGGCGCTGGACAAGGTCACCAGCTTCAATGCCGGCGGGCTGCTCGTCACGGGCGATCCCGCCCAGAACGTCCCCGGGCAGTGCGTTCTGCTGGCCCAGATCCAAAACGGGCAGATCATCCGCGTCGCCCCCACGCCTCAGAACGGCTTCATCTGCAGTCCGGGCGGCCTGTTGCCGGCCCCCGGCTTCAAGCCGGAGGTCCGGCCGGCTCCCTCGTCGTAGGGTGCCGGCATGACGGCGCACCGGGGTGGTACATCACCCGCCGGTGACCGAGGGGACGCCACGCCGTGAGCCTGTTCATCAGCCTGCTGATCGCCGGGATCGTCACCGGGTCGATCTACGCCGTGAGCGCCAGCGGACTGGTGGTGACCTACAACACCACCGGCATCTTCAACTTCGCCCACGGCGCCGTCGGGATGGTCCTGGCCTATCTCTTCTGGCAGCTCTGGCAGGGCTGGCACTGGCCCGTGCTCCCCGCCCTGGCGGTGACGCTCCTGGTGGCGGCGCCCGTCCTCGGCGCCGTCATCGAGCGGGTGGTGATGCGCCCTCTCTACGGTGTCTCGACGAACATCCGGCTGGCCGTGACCCTGGGTCTGCTGCTCCTCCTCGAGGGTGGGGCGGCCAGCGTCTGGAGCCAGTCGAACGTGTACATCATGCCCGAGTTCTTCAGCGGCGATCAGGTCTCGATCGGTGGCGTCAACCTCTCCTACGAGCAGCTCATCACCATCGGCGTGGCGGTGGCGGCGGCGTTGTTCCTCCGACTGTTCTTCAAACGGACCCGCACCGGAGTGGCCATGCGGGCGGTCGTCGACGACCCCACTCTCGCCTCTCTGGCTGGCGCGCCCTCGGGGCGGATCGCGTCGTACGCGTGGATGATCGGCGTCATGTTCGCCGGGGTGGCGGGGATCCTCATCGCCCCGTCATCCAACATGTCCATCCTGCCGCTGATCGAATTGGTCATCTTCGGCTACGCCGCCGCCGTGGTGGGCCGGTTGCGCAGCCTCCCGCTCACCTTCCTGGGCGCCATGATCCTCGGCATCGGCAACTCGATGGTCGTCGGCTACGGACCGGCGAACGACGTCTCCGATATTCAGGCCGCCCTGCCCATGGTCATGCTCTTCGTGGTCCTCCTCCTCATCCCCGAGGTGCGGTTGACGATCGGTCGGGTCGTCCGCGTCCGTGCCCCGCGCGTGGCGAGCGGCACGACCACGCTCGTCGGCGGCGCCGCCGTGATCGTGACCGTCATCGTCCTCTCCCTGGTTCTGACGGGCAGCGATCTCCTGACCATGGGAACCGGCCTGGTCCTGGCCATGTTGGCCCTGTCACTCACGCTGCTGTCGGGCTACGCCGGTCAGATCTCGTTGTGCCAGTACACGTTCCTCGGCCTCGGTGCCCTGGCCATGCACTGGGTCGACGGTGGTGGTTCGGTGCTCGGTGTCCTCTTCGCCGTCGGTCTGTGCGCGGCGGTGGGGGCCGTCCTGGCCCTCCCCGTCCTGCGGCTGCGGGGCATCTACCTGGCGCTGGCGACGCTGGCGTTCGCCGTGGTCATGGACGACGTCTTCTTCACCTCGAACTCCATCTTCGGCAGCTCGGGTGCCGTCCAGGTGGGTCGTCCCGACATCTTCGGGCTCCGCTTCGTCTCCGACCGGTCCTTCGACGTCCTCATCGCCGTGGTCCTGGCCCTGTGCCTGGTGGGCGTCGGCGCCCTGCGGCGAGGGCCCTTCGGACGCCGCCTGGTGGGTATGAGCGACTCGCCCGCCGCGTGCAGCACGGTGGGCCTGAGCCTGACGGTCACCAAGCTCGCCGTGTTCGCCGTCTCGGCCGGATTGGCGGGGCTGGCCGGCGCCCTCTACGGCGGGCTCGAGACGTCGGTCGGAGCGTCGCAGTTCCAGTTCCTGAACAGCATCCTGATCTTCGCCGGCGTGACGCTGGGGGGCATGAGCGTGCTGACCGGGGCCGTCATGACCGGACTCCTCGTGGCCGTGCTCCCCGTCATCGCCGCCCGGATCGGTTTCCTGAACCTCCCGCAGCTGCTGATCGGCGTGGGCATCGTGGTGGCCGGACGCAACCCCAACGGGATCGGAACGCTCTACGTCGTCCTGTCCGACTTCCGGCAGAGGCGTGCCGCCGGGGTGCACCTGCCGGTCGGTACCGATCCACCTCCGGCGACGTCGGGGGCCATCGAGCCCGAGGTGAGCTCCGTTGGCTGAGCTCCTGGCCGAGAAGATCACCGTCCGTTTCGGAGGTATCCAGGCCCTCAACGAGGTCGACGTGGCGGTGAGGGCCGGAACCGTCCACGGGCTCATCGGGCCGAACGGGGCGGGCAAGACCACGCTGTTCAACGTGATCACCGGTCTCCAGCCCCCCAGCCGGGGTTGCGTGCGCTTCGACGGCGCCGACATCACCCGGACCTCGCCCCACGTCCGTGCCCGCCGTGGCATGGCGCGCACCTTCCAGCGCCTGGAGCTCTTCGACACGCTCACGGCGCGGGAGAACGTCCAGATGGCGGCGGAGACGCAACGCCGCCGGCTGCCCGCCGGGACGAACCCGGACCGCACCACCGTGCGGCTCCTCGAGCAGGTGGGGATCAGCCACATCGCCGACGAGCCCACCGATTCGCTGCCGACGGGACTGGCCCGCCTGGTCGAGTTGGCGCGGGCGATGGCCACGACCCCCTCGGTCCTGCTGCTCGACGAACCCAGCGCCGGACTGAACCAGGAGGAGACCACCGCACTCGGGCGGATCCTCGTCGGTCTGGCGTCAGAGGGCATGGCGGTTCTCCTGGTGGAACACGACATGAGTCTCGTCATGAGCATCTGCGACGAAGTGACCGTGCTCCACTACGGCGAGATCATCACCACCGGCGACCCGGCGTCCGTCCAGGCCGACCCCGCCGTCCAGGCCGCCTACCTGGGCACGCACGACGTCTCCCCCCCGGGTAAGCACGAGCGTCCGGTGGCCGCCCCCCGCCGGTCGGACACGTCCGAGGGTGTGCCCGCCACGGCGGACGCCGGCCACTCCCCGACGCTCGAGCTGGTCGACGTGTGTGCCGCCTACGGCCGGATCGAAGTCGTGAACGGCGTGTCGCTGCGACTTCCGGGCGGTTCGTGCCTGGCCCTCCTGGGCCCCAACGGGGCGGGAAAATCGACCCTCCTGAAGGTCATGAGCGGCCGCCTGCCACCGTCGGGGGGAAGCGTCCGTCTGGACGGTGAGGAGATCGGCAGGTTCTCGTCGGAACAGCTGGCTCGCCGGGGCATCTGCTCCATACCCGAAGGTCGCGCCGTCTTCCCGAACCTCACGGTGGCCGAGAACCTCCTCATGTACACATTCCGCGGCAAAGGCGTGAAGGTCGCCGATCTGGAGGAGAAGAGTTACGCCCGGTTCCCTGTCCTCGGCCAACGCCGGCGCCAGCTGGCGGGCCGGCTCTCCGGTGGCGAGCAGCAGATGCTGGCCATCGCCCGGGCGCTCTACACCGACCCGCGTCTGCTCCTCCTCGACGAGATATCGATGGGACTGGCCCCGTTGGTGGTGGCCGAGCTCTACGATCTCGTCGGTCAGCTGGTGGCCGCCGAGGACATCACCGTCGTCCTGGTCGAGCAGTTCGCCCAGACCGCTCTCACCGTCGCCGATCAGGTGGCGGTGATGGTCAACGGGAGGATCGTCCGCTCCGGGACCCCGGCCGACGTCGGGGACAACCTGATGAGCGCGTACATGGGCAGCACCGAGGGATAGAGGCTCCCCGACCGTGGCGATGCCGACCGATGTGGGAGCCGTCGACCTGATGATCGGCTTCCCGAGCGCCACCGCCGGTCAACGCTTCGATTTCCTCAAGCCGCAATTGCGCGACGACGAGAGCGCCGCCATGGCGACCCCGATCGCCTACATGTTCAAGGACAACCCCGGCCAGATCGACGGGGACATCGATCCGGTGGCCGTCACGCTGGGCGAGATGGACCGGCACGGGGTGGCCATCGGTCTGGTCGGCCTGGCCGGAGACGTGACCGACCGTGCGTTGTCCGAGCATCCCGACCGCTTCAAGGCAAGTCTGGAGATCGATCCCAACAAGATCACCGCATCGGTCCGACGCATTCGCAGGGCGCACGCCGACTACGACATCAAGGCGGTCACCACCTTTCCCGCCGGCTGCAATCCGCAGGTGCCGGTGAGCGACCGCCGGTACTACCCGATCTACCAGACCTGCATCGACCTCGACCTCCCCATCCTCGTCAATGCCGGAATCGCCGGTCCCCGCGTCCCGTCGACGTGTCAGGACGTCATCCATTTCGACCAGGTCTGCTACGACTTCCCCGACCTCCGCATCGTCATGCGCCACGGGGCCGAGCCTTGGGAAGAACTGGCGGTGAAGCTGATGCTCAAGTGGCCGGGGCTCTATTACATGACGAGTGCCTTCGCCCCCAAGTACTACCCGAAAGCGATCATCGACTACGCCAACACCCGGGGAGCCGACAAGATCATGTACGCCGGCTACTTCCCGATGGCCCTGACCCTGGAGCGCATCTTCTCCGAGCTGGCCGACGTCCCCTTCCGCGACCACGTCTGGCCCAAGTTCCTCCGCCACAACGCCATCTCCGTTCTGAAGCTCTGAGCGGCCCTCGAACGACGGCGGCTCGACGCCCACCGCCGCTCAGCGCGGTTCGTCCTCGCCCAACTCGACCCCGACGTCGGCCGGCCCCGGCGACGTCACCAGATCGCTGATCCCTCCGGCGTCGCGCAGATCGTGCTCGGCCTGCATCATGAGGGCGAGCCGCTGCGGGGTGTCGGTGACCGTCAGTCGGGCCACCGGCGCCCGCATCGACCGTTTGGCCGTCGTCTTGGCCCGCCGCACGGCGCCGAGGACCTCGGAGACGACGGACAGCACGGTATCGCCGGCACCGTCCGTCGAGCGGTCGGTGGCCCGGGAGCGGGCGGACGGGGGGAACTCGTCGGTATCGGGCCACGGCGACCGGTGGATCGAGCCCTCGTGCCACCACGACCAGACCTCCTCGGTGACGAAGGGCAGGAAGGGGGCCAGGAGTCGCAGGAGCACGGACAGAGCCAGAGCCAAGGTGGCGCGCGCCGAGGCCGGTCCGGCATCGGACGGGTCCTCGTAGGCGCGGCCCTTCACGAGCTCCAGGTAGTCGTCGCAGAAGGACCAGAAGAACGCCTCGGTCCGTTCGAGGGCCCGGGCATAGTCGTAGGCCTCGAAAGCGGCCGTGGCCTCCGCCACCACCCCGGCCAGGTCGCTCAGGACGGCCAGGTCGATCGGGGCCGTGACGGCCCCGGGACCGGGCAGGTCCCCACCGGCGATCCGCGACAGGGCGAAACGCGAAGCGTTCAGGATCTTGATGGCCAGCCGCCGCCCCACCTTCATCTGGCCCTCGTCCACCGCCGTGTCCACCCCCGGGCGGCCGCTGGCGGCCCAGTACCGCACGCCGTCGGACCCGTGGGCCTCGAGGAGGGGAAGGGGGGTGACGACGTTCCCCTTCGACTTCGACATCTTCTTCCGGTCGGGGTCGAGCACCCATCCCGAGAGGGTGGTGGCCTTCCACGGCAGGCTTCCGTGCTCGAGCTCGGACCGCACCACGGTCGAGAACAACCACGTCCGGATGATCTCGTGGCCCTGGGGACGCAGGTCCATGGGGAAGACCCGGGCGAACAGATCCGGATCGTCAGCCCACCGACCGGCGATCTGAGGCGTGAGCGACGAGGTGGCCCACGTGTCCATGACGTCCGGGTCGCCGATGAACCCTCCCGGTGCCCCCCGCTGCTCCTCGGTGAACCCGTCGGGGACATCGCTCGACGGGTCGACGGGGAGCCGGCTCTCGGCGGCCACGATGGGGTGGTCGTGGTCGGTCCCGCCGTCGGCCGTCACCGGATACCAGACGGGGAACGGCACCCCGAAGAAGCGCTGCCGGCTGATGTTCCAGTCGCCGTTCAGTCCCTCCACCCAGGCTTCGTAGCGGTGCACCATGTAGGACGGGTACCACGCCAGCTGGCGGCCCCGCTCGAGGAGCCGGTCCTTGAGCGGCAATGTCCGGACGTACCACTGACGACTGGAGACGATCTCCAGGGGCCGGTCACCGCGCTCGTAGAACTTCACCGGGTGGACGATGGGCGTGGGATCGCCCACCAGGTCGCCGGACGCGGTGAGCAGCTCGACGATCCGTGTCCGGGCCTGGTTCACGTTCTTCCCGACGATCTCCCCGTAGGCGGCGGCGGCCGCCGCGGGTTCCGTGCTCTGCCAGCCCGGCCCACCCCAGGTCACCGGTTGGAGCCGTCCGTTTCGTCCCACGATGGTCCGCGTGGGGAGAGACAGGTCGCGCCACCAGGTCACGTCGGTGGTGTCGCCGAAGGTGCAGACCATGGCGATCCCCGATCCCTTCTCGGGATCGGCGAGCTCGTGGGCGACCACCGGCACCCTCACCTTGAACAGCGGTGTGACCACCTCGTGGCCGATGAGCGCTCGGTAGCGGGCGTCGTCGGGGTGGGCGACGAGGGCCACGCAGGCGGCCAGCAGCTCGGGCCGGGTCGTCTCGATCTCCACGCCCCGCCCCCCGCCACCGCCGCCGTCGGGACCGATCCCGTCGGCCGGGGCGAAGCGCAGGCGGTGGTAGGCACCGGGCAGCTCCCGGTCCTCCATCTCGGCCTGGGACACCGCCGACTGGAAGTCGACGTCCCATTGCGTCGGGGCCTCGGCGCTGTAGGCGTTGCCCTGGGCCAACAGATGGAGGAAGCTCAATTGCGACACGCGCCGGGATCCGGTGTCGATGGTGGCGTAGGTCTGGTCCCAGTCGACCGACAGTCCGAGGGTCCGCCACAGGTTCTCGAAGGCCTTCTCGTCCTCGGCCACCAACCGGCCGCACAGGTCGATGAAGTCCGGACGCGAGATGGCCACCGGGTGCTTCTCCGGCTCCTCGGGCGGGACGAAGGCGGGATCCTTCCGGAGGCTCGGATCACAGAGCACGCCGTAGTAGTTCTGCACCCGCCGCTCGGTCGGGAGCCCGTTGTCGTCGAACCCCATCGGATAGAAGACCTCGTCGCCGCGCATCCGCCGGTACCGGGCCACCGTGTCGGTGTGGGTGTATGAGAACACGTGACCGACATGCAGCGATCCCGAGACGGTGGGGGGCGGGGTGTCGATGGAGAAGACACCCGAGCGGGGGACGGTCCGGTCGAAGGCGTAGGTTCCCCTCTCCTGCCACCTCGCCGACCATTTGGCCTCGAGGCCCTCGAGGGTGGGCTTGTCGGGCACGGCCGGGGGCCGGGGCCGCTCGAGCGGGTGGGCCCGTCCCGAGACCGTGGCGCCGGCGGTCGTCACGGTCTCGTCCATGGTCGCGTTACCGTACCGGAGTGCTGCGCCTCCACGACACAGCCACCGGGACCGTCGATCCCCTCGTCCTGCGGGACCCCGGTCACGTCTCGATGTACGTCTGCGGGCCCACCGTCTACGACGTCCCCCACATCGGCCACGGCCGCTTCGCCCTGGCCTTCGACATCCTCCGCCGCTATCTCGAGTTCTCCGGTCTCGAGGTCCGCTACGTCTCCAACGTCACCGACATCGACGACAAGATCATCGCCCGGGCCAACGAGGAGGGCCGCACCCTCACCGACGTGGCCCGGGAGTTCGAGGCGGCATGGTGGGAGGCCATCGACGGACTCGGCGTCAAGCGTCCCACCGTCTCCCCGCGGGCCACCGAGTACGTCGACCACATGGTGGCCCTCGTCGCCGACCTGGTCGGGCGCGGTGTCGCCTACGAGACGTCCGACGGCGTCTATCTCTCGGTCGACCGGGTCGACGGCTACGGACTCCTGGCGCGCCAGAGCCTCGACTCGCTGCGGTCGGGCGCCCGCGTCGAACCGGGGGAGGAGAAGCGTTCGCCCCTCGACTTCGTCCTCTGGAAGAAGGCCAAGCCCGGGGAACCGACCTGGGAGTCGCCCTGGGGCCCGGGCCGGCCCGGCTGGCACACCGAATGCGTGGTGATGTCGCTCGATCTCCTCGGCGACGGCTTCGATCTCCACGGTGGGGGCATCGACCTGGCCTTCCCCCACCACGAGAACGAGCGGGCCCAGGCCGTGGCCACGGGCCGCACCTTCGCCCGCCACTGGGTCCACAACGGCCACGTCATGATGGGCGGGGAGAAGATGTCGAAGTCCCTCGGGAACTTCACCTCCCTGACCGATCTCCTCGAGCGCACGGACGGGCGCGCCTACCGGCTCCTTCTCCTGCGCAGCCACTACCGGTCCCAGGTGGAGGTGACCCCGGACACGGTGACCGACGCCGAGGAGGCCCTGAAGGGCCTCGACGCCCTCGTCCGTCGCTTCGATCTGGGTGACGTCGCCCCCGTCGCCACCGCGGCGGAGGCCCTCGCCCTCGGGGCCGACGCCGACGCCGTCCGTGCCTTCATGGCCAGCATGGACGCCGACCTCGGGACACCGGCCGCGGTGGGCGCCCTCTTCGAGCTGGCCCGACGGGCCAACGTGGCCTCCGACGGCGGCGATCACGCCGAAGGACGCCGGCTGGCCGTCACCGTCCTCGTCCTGAGCGGCGCCCTCGGACTGGTCCTCCAGGGTGGACGCCAGGAACTGGACGAGGCCACCCGGGCCAAGGTGGCCGCACGGGACGCGGCCCGGGCCGCCGGGGACTGGGCCCGTGCCGATGCCATCCGCCACGAGCTGGAGGCCGAAGGGTGGTCGATCGAGGACGGACCGGAGGGGGGCCGGCTCCACCGCTGACCGGCTTCCGGCGCATGTGCTGGAAAATCGCCCTCCTGTAGGTTACCGTTGAGTAACAACGCATTCAGGCGACACAAGCTTCAGGCGACACCGGCGAGCCCCGAGCCGGGCGCCACCGCCAGCCCGCTCCCGGAGTGGTTCACGACCAGGCGCCACGTCCGGCCGACCCGACACAAGGGGAACAACCATGCCCGACTTCTCCCTCGAGCTCAACGAGGACCAGGTCCAGCTCCAGAAATGGGTGCACGACTTCGCCGAGGACGTGGTCCGACCCGTCGCCCACGAGTGGGACGAGCGCGAGGAGACCCCCTGGCCCGTCATCGAGGAGGCGGCCAGGATCGGCCTCTACTCCTTCGATTTCTTCACCCAGTCGTTCCTCGACCCCACCGGTCTCACCCTGCCGGTGGCCAGCGAGGAGCTGGCCTGGGGGGACGCCGGGATCACCCTCGCCATCTTCGGCAGCTCTCTCGGCCTGGCCGGGATCGCCGCCAACGGCACACCGGAACAGCTGATGGAGTGGGGCCCGCAGTGCTTCGGCACCCCCGAGAAGCTCCAGACGGCCGCTTTCTGCGTCTCCGAGGCCGACGCCGGGTCCGATGTCAGCTCCCTGCGGACACGCGCCGCCTACGACCAGGCCAAGGACGAGTGGGTGATCAACGGCACCAAGACCTGGATCACCAACGGCGGCATCGCCGACGTGAACGTCGTGGTGGCATCGGTGGAGCCCGAATTCGGATCGCGCGGCCAGGCCAGCTTCGTGGTCCCCCCGGGCACGCCCGGGCTGTCCGCCGGTCAGAAATTCCAGAAGATGGGCATCCGGGCGTCGCACACCGGGGAAGTCATCTTCGACGACGTCCGCGTGCCGGGCAGCTGCCTCCTCGGGGGCAAGGACAAGCTCGACGAGAAGCTGGCCCGCGCCCGAGAGGGCAAGAGATCCAAGTCCCAGGCGGCCATGGCCACCTTCGAGTCCACCCGCCCCGCCGTCGGCGCCCAGGCGCTCGGGATCGCCCGTGCCGCCTACGAGTACGCCCTCGACTACGCCAGAGAGCGGAAAGCCTTCGGCCGCCTCATCATCGAGAACCAGGGCATCGCCTTCAAGTTCGCCGACATGAAGACACGCATCGACGCCTCCCGCCTGCTCATCTGGCGGGCATCGTGGATGGGGGCCAGCCACAAGCCGTTCACCGCCGGAGAGGGGTCGATGTCGAAGCTCTTCGCCGGCGAAACCGCCGTCTGGGTGACCGAACAGGCCATCCAGATCATGGGTGGCTACGGCTACATCCGCGATCACCCGGTGGAACGCTGGCACCGCGACTCGAAGATCTACACCATCTTCGAGGGGACCTCGGAGATCCAGCGCCTCATCATCGCCCGGGCCATCTCGGGGGTCCACATCCCCTAGAACCAGGGTCCAACGGGTCCCGAGACAGCGCCCCCCGGAGGGCCGCTCCGGGGCGGGGAGGGCGCCTCCGGGGCAGAGAGGGTGGCTCGTCAGGGGCTTTCCCGGCGCCCGAGCGTCTGTTCGCTGCTCGTGGTCGCCTCATTTCTCAGTGCATTTTCATCATCCGTGACGATGCCCAAGCGGGCTCCGAGCGGTCAAGATGGGCCCATGTCTGCAGCAAAGAGCGCTCGCGTAAACGTCAACCGTAGTTTTGTGCGGCTCACCGCACTGACAGTCGTGGTCGCCATGCCCCTTCTGGGCATGGCGGGAGTGGCCTCGGCGGCCGCCAAGGGTTCGCCCAAGTGGTGCGCGACCCACGTCAAGGCGGCCAAGAAGACGGCGGCCTGCAACACCGGTGCCGGCGGTGGCGGCACCGGTGGTCCGCCCCCCGTGACCGAGATCCAGGTGACCGTCTCCCCCAACCCCGTGATCGAGACCGGGGTCTCGGAGATCCACGCCGTCGTCCAGGTCGAGGCCCAGGTGGCCTTCGCCGGCGACAACGTCTTCATCTACTCCCAGCAGCTCATCAACTCCTGCCAGAGCGTCACCTTCAACGCCAACGAGGGCAGCACGCCGTCGGTCTTCCAGGGCCAGAGCGCCACCGTTCCCCTGGACAACGACGGCAACGCCACGGTGGAGCTCGACGCCACCGAGTGCGCCCCCGGGCCCAGCTTGGTCGAGGCCGACCTGGTGAACGCCCCGTACTACACCGCCACCACCGTCCTCCAGGCTCTGCCGCCGAACGTGACCGCTCCGGGTCTCACGGCGTTCCCGAACCCCGAGGTCGAGACGGGCGACGGGACAGTGACCGGGTCCAACGTCTACGCCGTCTTCTATTTCGAGGACAACCCGGTCTATGCCGAGACGCCGGTCGAGATCTCCTCGGCCCAGCTCCAGGACCGCTGCCTCGGGGGCGAGACGTGGACGGCCGGTAACGGCGGCACCGGCACCAAGACGGGGGGCTACACCACCCTCGACGACGACGGCAACGCCGTCTTCATCTTCGAGGGCATCTCGTGCGCTCCCGGGACGTCGGTGGTCGTCGGTGACCTGCTCGACGGCACCCACGACACCTTCCAGACCAGCTACACCGTCACCGCGCCGACACCGACACTGCCTCCCCCGGTGACCGTTCTCTGAGAACCCGGGAGCCGTGGCGGCGCCACCGGCCGCCCCCGACCGACGGCACCACGCCCTCTCACCAGGCACGGTGCACTGGTGAGAGGCCATTCCCAATTACCATTCGGTTCCCTATGACGTCGGCGCGCCACGGGAAGAGGACGGTGCTGGGGTCGGTCGCCCTGGCGGCGGTGATCGCCTGCTCGGCCTGCAGCTCGTCGCCCTCCCCGTCGGCCACCCCGAGCGTGGCGACGCTGCGCCAGCAGTTCCTCGCCATCATCAGCAGCACCGACAAGACGTTGGCCAAGGACACGTCGCAGGCCCATCTGGCCCAGAGCAATGCCAAGTACGCGGTCGCCTTCCGGGCGGCCGGCACCCAGATCGCCGCGCTCAAGTTCCCCGGAACGATGAAACCTCAGGTCACCGCTCTGGTGAGCGACCTCGACACGATGGCGACCGAAGCCGTCAAGGTCTCCGTGGCGGCGGCCAAGCCCCAGACGGTGGAGGCGAACGTTCTGGCCATGGCCACCCTCAACCTGAAATTGATGGAGGAGGAGACGGCCGAGAAGGCCGCCGCCAACGCCCTGCGCCACGATCTGGGCCTCCCGCCCGTGACCACGACCACCACGGCGCAGAACCCCTCGGTCCTGACCCCCGAGGGATAGGTCCGTGGACCGGGGCGACCGGACGGGCGACCGGCCCGCCGTGCTCGTTCTGTGCACCGGGAACGCCGCCCGCTCGGTCATGGCCGGCGTCATGCTCGAGGCGGCGGGGGCCCCGGTGCGGATCGTCACGGCGGGCACCCACGTCGTCGAGCACCAGCCCACCAGCCGGCGCACGCGCGACGCGCTGGCGACCGTCGGCCTCGACGCCTCCACCCACCGGAGCCGTCAGCTCACCGACTCCGACCTTGCCGCCGCCGACCTGGTCGTGGCCATGGCGGCCGAACATGTCCTGTACGTCAGGCGCCGCCATCCCCAGGCGAGGGACCGCACCGCCACCTTGCGATGGCTGGCCCGACATCTCCCCGGGGGGTCGCAACCCCTGACGAACCGGGTCCGACAGCTGGCGCTGGCCGAGGTCGACCCGGGAGACCAGGGCGACGTGGACGATCCGGCCGGCGGGGACGAGGAGGCCTACGTCACCTGCGCCGCCGAGCTCTCCGGCCTGGTGGCCGAGCTCGCCCGCCGTCTCGGCTGACTCAGCCGCCCGCCGTCTGCTGCCGGATCCCCGGGTGCCGCAGGGTGATGTCGGCGCAGGCCGCGCACACGTCGTCGGGGACGACTCCCAGCCGCATCAGGCCGGCGAACAGACGACAACCGACGCACACCCCGAACGCCGACTCGGCCAGGGCGGCGGCGCCGAGCACGCCGACGACGGCCCACGCGGCGGTGCTGGCCCCCACGCCGAACCACAGGACGAGCGCCGAGGTGGAGAAGAGGGCGCCGATAGCCTGGGCGAACCGCTTCGGCGGACCGGCGACCAGGCGGGGGGGCGCCAGCCGGGGGGCCACCACGCGTGTGGCCAGCTGGCCCAGCGGACTCAGTGTCGGTCCGGTCAACACCCGGGCCCAGAATCCGTAGGCGAGGGGGACCAGCAGCCAGGGCTGGCGGAAGGCGATCGTGGCGGCACAGAGGACGACCACAGCGCCGGCCACGACCCGCGCGGCGATCTCGTTCACCGGGTTCGGGAAGCCGAAGAGCGACCGGAGCCTTGTTCCCATGACCCACCTCGTCCTGTGCCCGCCACGCTGACGGACCCGGCTAAAGCTTACCGGTTCGGTCGGGTTTTGTGACCGGGGCCGGGTCGGGATGCGGTCGTCAGTCCGGGTGGACGGAGCGCAGTCCGGCCCACGCCAGATCGGCGAGCCGCCGGGCCAGGCGGATGGCCTCCGCCTCCTCCGTTCCCCGTTCGACCGGGTTCCGGGTGGCGACGAAATGGTGGCTGGCGCCTTCGGCCATGCCCACCATGGCGTAGGCCAGAAGGCGCCGGTGGTCCTCGTCGAGCCCGGCGTCGATGAGCGGGTCGATGGCCTCGGCGATGGTGTCCTGCACCTTGCGGACCGCCCGGGAGAGCTCGGGATCGTTGGGGACGTTGCTGCCGAAGAGGAGGTTGAAGGCGGCCGGGTGGGTCACCACGAGATGGACGTAGGCGGCGAACCCCCCCTCGACCTGTTGCCGGGGCCCGTCGGCGGCCACCACGGCCCTGTCGATGGCGTCGAGCATGGTGGTGGCCACCGAGTCGACGAGCTCGAGGTAGAGGGCGCGTTTCGAATCGAAGTGCTGATAGAGAAGCGGCTTGGTGACACCGGCCGCCTCGGCGGTGTCGTCCATCGTCGTGGCGTTGTACCCCCGTTCGGCGAACAGGGTGAGAGCGACGTCGAGCAACTGCTGGCGCCGGCGGTCAGCCGGTAACCGCTTGGTCGTCGTCCCGACGTCGTCCGACGCGCGCATGGCCATCGGGCCAGCGTACCGGCCCGCCGACGGACGTCACCCCGACCAGGACGACCACCCGGCATCGGCCAGCAGGCGCGCCAGTCGATCGGGAAGGAGGTGCCGGGAGAAGGACCGGCGGGCGATGGCGTGATTGTCCTCCAGCAGACCCTGGTCGGGGGCGTCCAGCCACGCCGCCAGAGCACCGGGGTCGTCGTGGGCGAACCACCGGAAGCCGAAGGACCGCAACTCGCTGGCCACCGGGTAGGGGCCGATGGCCAGGGGCCGGTCGTGGACGGCCGACTCGATGGACGGGTTCCCGAAGCCCTCCCACGTCGACGGGAGTGCCACGGCGTCACAGGCGGCATAGGCGTCGGCCACCCGGGCGCCGGCGTCACCGGCACCGAGGCCGTGCACGACGGGGATGTCGGCCCCCGCCAGCAGGCGCTCGAGCTCGGGTCCGTAGCCGTCCTCGGCCGGCCCGAGGAGCCAGAAGGTGGCGCCGATCCCCGCCGCCAGGGCCAGTCCGGCGCCCACGTTCTTGCGGGGGATGGCGCGCGTGGGCTGGAGCAGGAGACGCTCGTGGGCGGCGATGCCGAGCTTCTGCCGGGTCGTGCGACGATCACCGGGCGGGGGGTCGACGTCGAACGTGTTGCGCACCACCGTGGCCCCGATCCCCCGAGCGGCCAGCTCACGACGGCTCAGCTCGTTGATGGTGACGTGGACCCACCGGGGGTCATCGGGCGGAGGTGGTGAGGCGGCGAAGCGTTCACGTTGCCACGGCAGGTCGTGGTGATGGAGCACGGCACGACGGCCCCGCAGCACCCTGGCCACACCGTCGGCGGCCGGTGCGTTGAGGGGCAGTGAGCAGAGGTTCTCCACCACGACGAGATCGGCCGCCCGGAGGGCGTCGTCGATCTCGTCGTCGGTGGGGGGGTCGGGCGCGTCGATGGCCAGTCCGGGCAGAAGACGGTCGACCGGGCCCGATCCCGCCACCGTCCGGACGTCGAACCCGAGGAGGCCGAGGGCCGCCCGCCATTTCTCCGCCTCCACCGCCACGCCGTCAGATCCACCGAGGCGGAAGGAGATGAGGGCGGCGCCCGGCGTGGCCACGAGGCGGTCACCTTACCGGCCCCCGGCCCGGCACCGGCACCGGCGCCGGGCCACCCGGGACTTCCGTGGCAGCCCGCAAGGGCGCTACCGTCGCAGGCGCATGCCCGAGAGCTCGTCGCCCGTCGTGCCCGCCGGCCCCGCGGACGGCGAGGTCCTGTCTGACCACGCCGGGGGAGTGGCCCGGATCACCATCAACCGGGCCGATCGTCGAAACGCCATGTCCTGGGGGGTCATGACGGGGCTGCGGGACGCGCTGTCGGCGGCCAAGGCCGATCCCGACGTCCGCGTGGTCGTCCTCACCGGCGCCGGCGACGAGGCCTTCTGTGCCGGCGCCGACCTGGGGGCCATGGCTGGTTCGGGACACGGCGCCGCCGACGACGGTTTCCTCGACCGCCACCAGTCGCGCGGCGTCCTGGCCGGGGTCTTCCAGGACCTCTGGCACCTGGGGAAGCCCACGATCGCCCGTGTCCAGGGATGGGCCATGGCCGGAGGTCTGGGCCTGGCGCTGGCCTGCGACCTGGTGGTGGCCTCCGATCGGGCCCGGTTCGGGGCCCCGGAGATCAACGTGGGCCTGTGGCCGTACATGATCACGGTGCCGCTGATGCGGTCGATGCCGCCGAAGAAGGCGCTCGAGCTCATGCTGACGGGCCGGGTGGTGGCCGCCGACGAAGCCGAGCGGATCGGATTCGTGACCCGGGTGGTCCCCCACGAGGGACTCGACGCCGCCGTGGACGAGCTGGCCGCCACCCTGGCGTCGAAGTCCCCGGCCGTGATGAAGCTCGGCCGCCAGGCGTTCTACGGTGTGTGGGACATGGCCGCCCCCGAAGCCCTCACCCATCTCCATGCCATGCTCACCCTCACGAACCAGACAGAAGACGCCGCCGAGGGCATCGCGGCCTTCCTCGAGAAGCGCCCGCCTCAGTGGACGGGACGGTGACCATGCCAACGGTCGGAATCGGGGGGCGCCCCACCGGTCAGGGACGGAGCGAACGGCACGATGGCTAAGCGGGCACTGATCACGGGCATCACGGGGCAGGACGGTTCCTACCTGGCCGAGTTCCTCCTTCAGCAGGGCTACGAGGTCGTCGGGATGGTGCGCCGCTCCTCCACCGTCACCTTCGAACGGATCGCCCACATTCAAGACGACCTCACCCTGGTGGCCGGCGACCTCCTCGACGAGGTCTCCCTCATCGGGATCCTCCGCGAGCACCGGCCGGTCGAGGTCTACAACCTCGCCGCGCAGTCGTTCGTCCAGACGTCGTGGGGCCAGCCGGTGTTGACGGGGGAGACCACCGCCCTCGGGGTCACCCGCCTCCTCGACGCCATCAGGATCGTCGATCCGGAGATCCGCTTCTACCAGGCGTCCTCCTCGGAGATGTTCGGCAAGGTGCGCGAAGTGCCGCAGAAGGAGACCACGCCCTTCTATCCGCGCAGTCCGTACGGGGTGGCCAAGGTCTACGGCCACTGGATCACCGTCAACTACCGCGAGAGCTACGGCCTGCACGCGTCGTCGGGCATGCTCTTCAATCACGAGAGCCCCCGTCGCGGGCTCGAATTCGTGACGCGGAAGGTGACCCACGGCGTGGCCCGCATCGTGGCCGGACTCGACGACAAGATCCCGTTGGGCAACGTCGACTCCCAGCGTGACTGGGGGTTCGCCGGCGACTACGTCCGCGCCATGTGGCTCATGCTCCAGCGCGATGAGCCCGACGACTTCGTGGTGGCCACGGGCGAGACCCACTCTGTCCGCCAACTCTGCGAGGAAGCCTTCAACCACGTCGGACTCGACTGGGCCGAGCACGTGATCGTCGACGAGCGGTTCCTGCGACCCGCCGAGGTCGACCTGCTCGTGGGCGACGCCTCGCGGGCCCGGGTCGAATTGGGGTGGGAGCCGACAGTGTCGTTTTCCGAGCTGGTGGCCATGATGGTGGACGCCGACCTCGAGCTCGTCCGCGGCTCCGGTCGGTAGCGGGAGGACGCAGTCGTGCCGGCGCTCGGACTGGTCGACCAATTCACGATCTCGGCCGACCCTCTCGGTGTTCTGGTCGCCTTCGGAGCCGGCATGTTGTCCTTCCTGTCGCCTTGCGTCCTTCCGCTCGTGCCGGCCTACGTCTCGATGGTCTCGGGACTGTCGGCCGCCGAGATCGAGGCGGGCGAGACGACGCAACCTCGTGCCGCTGCTGCGCGGCGTGCTCGGATTCATCGCCGGGTTCACGATCGTGTTCACCGCTCTCGGGGCTGCCGCGTCGGGACTGGGACACCTCCTGCTCGACCACCAACGCGGTCTCGTCATCGCCGCCGGCGTCGTCATCGTGGTGCTCGGGGTGTGGCTGACCGGGGTCGGGACGCCGCGCCTGCTCATGCAGGAACGCAGGTTTCATCCCCGCCCTTCGCGTCTCGGGGTGTGGGCGCCGCCGGTCATGGGGATGGCCTTCGCCTTCGGCTGGACACCGTGCATCGGCCCGGTTCTCGGCGGTGTCCTCGGGCTGGCCGCCACGCGTGCCACGCTGACCTCGGGCCTGGTTCTCCTGGTGGCCTATTCACTGGGGCTCGGGGTTCCGTTTCTCGCCACCGGGCTGGCCTTCGGGCACCTCACCGAGGTGATGGCTCGGGTCCGCCGACGGCTGGGCGTGGTCAACGCCGTCGCCGGGGTCTCGTTGGTGGTGTTCGGTGTCCTTCTGCTCACCGGCAATCTGCACTGGGTGACCTCGGCCGTGAGCCACGCCCTGTCGGCCGTGGGGCTCGGGCGTCTGACCGTGAGCTGAGGGCGGGGCCCCGCCTCGCCGGTGCCTCGGACCGACGGGCCCGGCGGGCCCGGGCGGTCGGGTCCCGCTTGGATTCGGGGGGCCGGCCACCCGTAGCATGGGCACAGCCCATGGCTTCCGCCGTCTTCCTCCGTGCCGCAGTCGCTCTGACCGGGCGTTTTCCCGTCTTGGCCGGCATCGACCTCACCGTGGCCCCGGGCGAGATCGTCGTTCTCGAGGGACCCAACGGGGCCGGCAAGACGAGTGTCCTGCGGGCGTGCGCCGGTTTGTTGCCCGTCACCTCCGGGGAGGCGGTCGTCCTCGGACACGACCTGCGGCGCAACGCCGCCGCCGTCCGTCGTCAGGTGGGGATGCTCGGCCACGCGGCCGCCCTCTACGACGAGTTGAACGTCGTCGAGAACGTGCGCTTCGCCGTCCGGGCGGCGGGGGCCGGCGTCGACGGGATCGACGCCGCCCTGGACCGCCTGGGACTTGTCGGCCGTCTTCGGCGCACCACCGTGGGGCGTCTCTCGGCCGGTCAGCGGCGACGGGTGGCGCTGGCCGTCCTCGTGGCCCGCCGCCCCGGTCTGTGGCTGCTCGACGAGCCCCATGCCGCCCTCGACGCCGCCGCCCGCACCCTGCTCGGTGACCTCGTGAAGGAGGCGGTCGCCGGCGGAGCCACCGTGGTGCTGGCCTCCCACGAGCCCGAGGCGTCGCTGCCCCTGGCCGACCGGGCCGTGGCCCTCGCCGGGGGTCGGGTCGTTCACGAGCGTTCTCTGACACGCCGCCGTGCCGGCGCCATCGGAGACATCCATGTGGCGTGATGCGCTCCTGGTGGCGGGGAAGGACCTCCGGATCGAACTGAGGTCCCGGGTGGTGCTCAATCAGGTGGCGCCCTTCGCCATCGTCGTTCTCGCCCTCTTCGCCTTCGCCCTCGGGCCGGACCGCGCCCCGATGGTGCAGGCGGCGGCCGGCCTGTTCTGGGTCGCCGTGCTGTTCGCCGTGGTCCTGGCCGTCCAGCGGAGCTTCGCCCTGGAGGCCAACGACGGCACCCGGGACGGGCTGCGGCTGTCGGGGCTCGACCCGGCCGGGATCTTTCTGGGCAAGGCGGCCGCCATCGCCGTCCAACTGGTGGTCCTCGAGGTTCTCCTCGCCGCCGGAGTGGTGCTCTTCTACGGCGCCCACGTGCGTTCGTACGGCGCCGTCCTCGTCGCCTGCGCGGCGGGGACGGCGGGACTGGCCGCCGTGGGGACTCTCTACGGTGCCCTCGCCGCGGGCGTGCGCGTCCGCGAGACCCTTCTTCCTTTCCTGCTCCTGCCCGTGGTGGCGCCGGTGCTGCTGGCCGGAACGAGGGCGTGGCAGGTGGCACTGGGGACCGGCCCCGGAGGCGACACAGCCGATCCCTGGCTCCGGCTCATGCTGGTCTTCGCCGCCGTCTATCTCGCGCTCGGCGTCATCATCTTCGGGCCCCTCCAGGAGGCGTCGTGACGGTCCCCTGGAGCCGGAGAGTCGTCTGGACGGTACGCACGCTGGCCGTCGTCTCGCTGCTGTCGGTGGCGACCACCGTGTGGTTGGGGTTGTGGGTGACGCCACCGGACAAGGTCCAGCGCAACCTCGTCCGTCTCGTCTACGTCCACCCGCCGATCGCCTGGGTGGCGCTCTACCTCGCCTTCGGGATCGCCGCCGTCTCCAGCCTGTTGTGGTTGTGGTCCCGGACGCGCAGTGTCTTCTGGGACAGATTGGCCGCCGCCTCCATGGAGGTGGGGACCGTCTTCA
This sequence comes from uncultured Acidimicrobiaceae bacterium, assembly GCA_963842145.1. Classification (GTDB taxonomy): domain Bacteria; phylum Actinomycetota; class Acidimicrobiia; order Acidimicrobiales; family UBA8190; genus CAWJFJ01. Next base: position 266,805 of record CAWJFJ010000016.1, on the reverse strand, counting down.
CCGCGCTCACCCTCGTCACCGGGGCCATCTGGGGGCGGCCGACCTGGGGTGTGTGGTGGGCGTGGGACGCGCGCCTCACCTCGACGGCGCTGCTCCTCGTCCTCCAGCTCGGGTATCTGGCGTTGCGTCGGATCCCCGGGGATCCCGAGGCACGGGCCCGCCGGTGCGCCATCGGTGCGCTCATCGCCGCCGTGGACGTTCCCATCGTCCACTTCTCCGTCAATTGGTGGCGCACCCTCCACCAGGGCGCCACCGTCCTCAACGCCAACCTGTCCCCCACCATCCACGGCATCATGGCCTGGACCCTGCTTCTCGGGTTCGTCTCCTTCACCTTGGCCTTCGCCTGGATGCTGACGGTCCGGTACCGTATCCAGGTCCTGTCGGACCGTCTCGACGGTGTCGACCTCGACATCGCCCTGCGTGAGCGTTGGTCCGAGGGGGACGAGTGAGCTACATCGACGCCGGGTACGGCATCGCCCTCGCCGTCCTGAGCGGCTACGCCGTCCAGCTGTGGTGGCGCCGCCGACGCCTCGAACAACTCGCCGCTCGCGCCGATATCGCCGACCTGGCCGAGATCGCAGAGGTCGCCGACGTCGCCGACGTCGCCGGCCTCCCCGACGTCGAGGTGTCGAGGTGAGCACGACCGGTGGAAGTGTTCGCGCCGCACCACCGTCGCCGTCGCGGTCCGGCCGACAGCAGCGACGACGCCTCGTCGTCGTCGGCGTCGTCCTGGCCGGTGCCTTCGTCTTTCTCCTGGTGAAGGGTCTCGGCAGCTCCCTCGACTACTTCGAGACGGTGGACCAGGCCATTCAGAGCAAGGCCGTCCTGGGAACGAAGACCTTCCGACTGGAAGGCCTCGTGGCGCCGGGGTCGGTCCACCGTCACGACGGGAGCGTCGATTTCGTCGCCTCGGGATCCGACGGTCGCATCGACGTCGTGAACACGGGGAACCCTCCCCAGCTCTTCCAGCCCGACATCCCGGTGGTCGTGGTCGGGCACTTCGTGGGGGAGACGTTCGTGTCGAACCAGATCATCGTCGACCACACCGCCCAGTACGTGGCGAAGTACCCCAACCGAGTCAGGGCCCCCAACGGGTCGAGGCGGTGAACGCCACCCTCGGTCACACCGGCGTCCTCCTCGGTCTGGTCGCCTCGATCGTCGGCGCCGCCGTCATCGCCACCGGACTCGTCCGCAAACGACCGGCGACGGTGCGGGCCGGGCAGGTCTATGCCGCCCTGATCCTTCTCGGTGCCGTGGTGGCCACCGTGGCCATGCAACGGGCGCTCATCACCCACGACTTCTCGATCGCCTTCGTGGCCGAGAACAACAGCCGGTCCACGCCCCTTCTCTACACGATCACCGGGATGTGGTCGGCGCTGTCCGGCTCCATCCTGCTGTGGGGGCTGGTGCTGTCGGGGTACATCACGGCCATGGTGTGGCGGTTCCGCCGGCAGGCGGGCGACCCGCTCGTCGGTTGGGCCACGCTCGTGACCTACGCCGTGTCGGCGTTCTTCTTCGCCCTCATGGCCGGTCCTGCCGATCCCTTCCAGACGGTCTCGGGCCACGTGCCGGCCAACGGGCTCGGACCGAACGTGCTCCTGCAGGACAACCCCCTCGTGGCCTTCCACCCTCCGCTTCTCTACCTCGGCCTCGTCGGTTTCACCGTTCCCTTCGCCTTCGCCATCGCCTCTCTCGTGACGGGTCGGATCGGCGAGGGGTGGCAGGTGGCCACCAGGCGCTGGACCCTGCTGGCGTGGGGCTTCCTCACCGTCGGGGTCCTCCTCGGCGCCTGGTGGTCGTACCAGGTGCTCGGCTGGGGAGGCTTCTGGGGTTGGGACCCGGTGGAGAACGCGTCGGTCCTGCCGTGGCTGTGCGCCACGGCCTATCTGCACTCGGTCATGGTCCAAGAGCGCCGCGGGTTGCTGCGCGTCTGGAACCTCTCTCTCGTCATCTCGACATTCAGCCTGACCATCCTGGGGACGTTCCTGACACGGTCCGGGGTCATCACGTCGGTCCATGCCTTCTCCGATTCCGACATCGGCGGCCTGCTCCTCGGGTTCTTCGGAGTCGTGGTGGTGACCGGCGTCGGGCTGATCGCCTGGCGTGGTGACCGCCTGCGCTCACCGGGCGGGATCGATTCGCCTCTCAGCCGCGAGGGGGCCTTTCTTCTCAACAATCTCCTCTTCGTCCTCCTGGCCGTGATCGTCCTGCTGGGGACCGTGTTCCCGTTGCTCTACGAGGCCCTCGAACACCAGCAGGTCACCGTGGGCGCCCCGTACTTCGACGCCCTCACCCTTCCCATCGGCCTCACCCTGCTGGTGCTCATGGCCATCGGACCCGCCCTGCCGTGGCGCAAGGCGACGACGGGGACGCTCGCCGACCGTCTGCTGGTGCCGGCCGGTGTCGGGGTGCTCGTGGCCGTGGTTAGCGTGATCGCCGGGGTCCGGGGGCTCGGCGCCGTCCTGGCCTTCTGCCTGGGAGGTTTCGCGGCGGCGTCCAACGTCCGGCAGCTCGTCCTGGCCGCCCGGGGTGCCCACCGGCACGGCATCGGCGCCTGGCGGGGATTGGTCGGTCGGGCCAACGGGGGGATGGTCGTCCATATCGGCGTCGTCGTGATCGCCGTCGCCCTGGCCGCCGCCACCTCTCTCGGGCACCGCGGCGAGGTGACACTGCGTCCCGGTACGACGACGATGATCGAGGGCCAGCAGATCACCTTCCAGAAACTGACCACGGTGAGCTCGCCGGTGCGGACGGCCACCGAGGCTCTCGTCCTGGTGAACGGTCACGGTCCGTACCGACCGGCGGTGAGCCAGTACGGGGCCAACACGGAGCCGGTCGGGACCCCGGCCATCGACTCGAACGTCTGGCACGACGTCTACCTCACCGTCGACTCCCTCCCGGCGTCGAGCGGCGGACCGGTGGGGATCGGCGTCACCGTCCAACCCCTGGTGTCGTGGCTGTGGGTGGGCGGCGGCATCCTGGTGCTCGGTTCGCTCCTGGCCGCCGTCCCGGGCCGGCGTCGTCGTCCCACCGATCCCGTGTCGGCACCTCTTCCGGCCCTGGCCGACGGCAACGGTCGAGGGCGTCGGCGCCACGATCGCGTGGGCCCGGCCGTGGGCCCGGCCGTGGGCCCGCCACCGGAGCCACCGCCGGTACCGGTCGCCGTCGACGGCGCGCCGGAAGGCAGCGCCGACGAACGTGTTCCGGCCGGGTCATCATGAGCACCGGTCCGGCCCCCGATGCCGCCCCGGCGGTGGGGCCGCGCCGGGGACGTCACACGGCCCGGTGGACGGCCGTCGCCTCCTTGGTGGTGATGGCCGCGCTGATCGCCCTTCTGGCCACCCGTCCGCCGGCGGCGGCCACCGAGGTGTACACACCCCTGCTCGGCCAACAGGCTCCGCCCGTCACCGCCACGACACTGTCCGGTGGACGTTTCCACCTCGCCGCCTACCGGGGCCGATGGGTGGTCCTGAACTTCTTCGCCAGCTGGTGCCCGCCGTGCCAGGACGAGGAGCCCGATCTGGTGACGTTCGCCTACCAGCACAGGGCCCCGGGCGACGCCGCCCTGATCGGAGTGGTCTACGACGATACGACGGCCGCGGCGCGCGCTTTCGAGAGGTCCTCCGGTGCCACGTGGCCGACCGTGATCGACCCCGGCGGACAGATCGCCCTGCGCTACGGCGTCCGGGGCCCCCCCGAGACGTTCCTGATCTCACCGTCGGGCACGGTGGTGGCCCACCTCGATTCGGCCGTGACCGCCGCCGACCTCGATCAGCAGATCGCCGCGGCGCGGGCGGCCGGGCTGTGAGCCCCCGTGGCGGCCGGAAGGCCGGCTCCGGTCCCGTCTGGGTGGTGCTGGCGGTGGTCCTCGCCCTGGCCCTGGCGCTCGCTGCGTCCCGGGGGAGCGGCACCCCCACCGTGGCCCAGCGGGCCGCCGCTCTCGATGCCGTTCTCAAGTGCCCGAGCTGCGACGGGATATCGGTGGCCGACTCCTCCGCCTCGACGGCGGCCGCCGTCCGTCAGGTCGTGCTGATCCGGGTCCGGGAGGGGCAGAGCGACCAGCAGATCGAGCAATACCTGGTCGGCCGGTACGGGCCGAGCATCCTCCTGCGGCCCCCCACCACGGGGATAACGGCCGTGGTGTGGGTGGTGCCACTGGTGGCCGCCGCCGGCGGCCTCGGGGGTCTCGCGCTCTTCTTCTGGCGCCGTCGCCGCCCGCCCACGACGGTGGTGACGCCCGAGGACCGGGCCCTCGTCGATCAGGCCATGGCCGAGAACCGACCGGTGGCCGCCCCGGTGGCGGCCGGTCCGGGACCGTGACGCGCCACGAACTCGAGGACGAGCGCACGTTCCTGTTGCGCTCGCTCGAGGACCTCGACCGCGAGCACGATGCCGGCGATCTCTCCGACGAGGACCACGCCATCCTGCGCGACGGGTATGTCGCACGCGCCGCCGAGGTGCTCAGGTCGCTGGACGGTGGCCGGCGGTCCCCCGGCGGGCGCGGCGACGGCACGACGCCGACGGGCGGCGTCGCACCGACGCCTTCGCCACGACGCCGGCGACTGGCCGTTCTGGGGGTGGTGGCGGTGATCGGTCTCGCGGTGTGGGCGGTGGTGGCCCACCTCGGCCCCCGGCTGCCCGGTGAATCGGTCACCGGGTCGGTGACGCTGACACCGTCGCAGCAGACGGCACAGACACTGGCCCAGGCGGAGACGTTCGAGAGCCAGGGCGACGCCGTCGAAGCCGTCAAGCTCTACACGACGGTCCTTGGTCGGGAACCCGACCAGGAGCAGGCACTGGCCGAGCTCGGATGGCTCGAGTACGAGGCCGGGGCCGAGGGCAGGCAGTCGACCCTCCTCTCCCTCGGGGAGGGGGAGGAACAGCGGGCCGAGCGGGTGGACCCCGGAGACTTCGCCCCCCACCTGTACCTGGGGTCGATGCTGCTGGCGCAGGGCGACGCCACCGGTGCCGTCGACCAGTACCGGCAATTCCTGGCCGATCATCCTCCTCGGGCCAAGGTGAGCTCCGCCGTGCCTTTCATCGTCAGGGCCTTCACCGCCGCCCACCTCTCGCTGCCGCCCCTTCCCGAGACCCGGTCGTCGGGCTGACCGGCGCCGGCGGGTCGGACTCGGCCCGCCCGGGCTCGGGGCCGCCCGGGCTCGGGACGATCTACGAGGCCCTCTGATCGAGCACCGTCGTCGGCACGACGGCCAGGGCGGCGACGGAGCGCAGGGCGGGCCAGTCCTCGAAGGCGTCGATGGCGTCGGGTCCCTCGACGGACACCGGGCCGGCGGGGGCCGACGGGGTCGGCACCCCCAGCACCTGGGCCAGGGTCAGGCCCTGTTCCCAGGCGGTGAAGAGCGAACCGATGGCACCGAGGGAGAAGCCGGCGCGCTGGAGTCGGAGGATCGCCCGGAGCCGGTCGAGGTGCTCCTGGCGGTAGAGCCCGGTGCGGCCGTCGAGGGTCGGACGGGGGAGCAGGCCCAGGGTCTGGAAGGCGCGGACGTTGCGGGTGGTGGTGCCGGCCAGGCGGGCCACCTGGTCCACGGTCAGCCGGACCCGGTCCCCGGCGGGCGCTTCGTCCAGCTCGCGTCTCCGGTTTGTTGGCATACTTGATTGTAACATAAATCAATGTAACAGTAATACCACAGCGGAAGAACCCCAGAGGAGGAACCATGCCCATGAACCTCGACGCCGTCGGGTCGACGTCGGAACCCGTCACGCGATCGTGGACGTCGACCGACGGCCTCCTCTACGCGCTGGGGGTCGGCGCCGGTGCGCTCGATCCCACCGGTTACGAGCTCAAGTACACCACCGAGAACTCCGCCGAGGTGGAGCAGCGGGTGCTGCCGACGTTCGCCACCATCGTGGGCCTCGGGGGGGCGGGGCGCTCCTCGCTCGGGACCTTCGATCCGGCCATGCTGGTCCACGGGGAGCAGTCGATCGAGATGCACGGCGTCATCCCCCCCGACGGCGCCGTGACCACCACGGGCACGGTGGCCGGCATCTTCGACAAGGGATCGGGAGCACTCGTGGTGCTCGAGTCAGACTCGGTCGACGCCACCACCGGCGCGCCGCGCTTCTCGTCGAGATCGGCTCTCTTCATCCGGGGCGAAGGTGGCTTCGGAGGTGACCGGGGTCCGTCGTCGCCGGCAGCGGAGACCGAGGGTGAGGCCGACGAAGTCGTCAGCTACACCACGCGCCCGGACCAGGCCCTGCTGTACCGGTTGTCGGGCGACCGCAATCCGCTGCATTCGGACCCGGTCTTCGCCAAGCGGGCCGGTTTCGACCGGCCCATCCTGCACGGACTCTGCACCTACGGATTCACCGGTCGGGCCCTTCTCCACACCCTGTGCGGCTCTGACCCGGCGCGTTTCCGGTCCATGCACGCCCGTTTCTCCCGGCCCACCTTCCCCGGGGACACCCTGACCGTCTCGATGTGGGTCGGGGACGGTGAGGCGGCCTTCCGAACCGAGAACCAGCGTGGTGAGACCGTCATCGACGGAGGCCGATTCGTGTTTTCCTAGAGGCGTGTTCCGCGGACCGCCCATCTCTACGACCTCCTCTACGCGGCGACGGGGAAGGATTACGCCCAGGAATCGTCGGACATCCACGACCTCATCGAGCAGCGCTGCCGCGGTGCTCGTCGTCTGCTCGACGTGGCCTGCGGGACCGGCGGTCATCTGCGGTTCCTCCGGCGTTGGTACGACGTCACCGGCGTCGACGTCGATCCGGGAATGCTCGCCGAGGCACGGTCGCATCTTCCGGACGTCACCCTCGTCGAGGCCGACATGCGGACCTTGGCGCTCGGCCGGACCTTCGATGCCGTCCTGTGTCTGTTCAGCTCGATCGGGTACCTCCGCTCCGGAGACGAGCTAGCGGCCGCCGTCGGCGCCATGTCGCGCCACCTGAACCCCAGGGGCGTCCTGATCGTCGACGGATGGGTACGGCCCGACGCCTGGATCAGCGGGGGGCGGACGGAGACGACGGTGGCCACCGCCGAGGACGTCAAGGTGGTCCGCATGAGCCGCTCCCGACGCCGGGGCGTCCGGACGTTCCTGGAGATGCACCACCTCGTCGGCACGGCCGACGGCATCGAGTACCTCGTCGACCATCACGAGCTCACCCTGTTCTCGCCCTCCGACTACGAGGCGGCCTTCCGAGGCTCGGGCCTCGACGTCGAGATGGCCGAGAGCCCTCTGCCGGGTCGGGATCGCTATCTGGGTTTCCCGGCGAGCTGACGGGTCAGGACGCCAGGTCCCGGAGCCTGGCCACCACCGCGCCGAAGACGGAGACGAAGGCGTCGACGTCGTCGTCGGTGGTCGACCAACCCACCGACAGCCGCAGTGAGCGCTCGGCGTCCACCCCCATCGCCTCGAGGACGGGGGAGGGGGCGAGCGATTCCGAGGAGCACGACGAACCCGAATGGGCGGCGATGCCGCTCTGGTCGAGACCGAGGAGGACCGGTTCGGCCTCGACCCCGTCGATGGTCACGCAGACGATGTGCGGGACGCGGACGTCGGGGTCGCCCACGGCGTGGACCCCTTCGACGGCGGTGGCGGCCTCGAGGAGGCGGCCGGTCCTGCCGTCGGGCCGCCGTCGCTTCGGCCTCGAGCACGCCCGGCCCGGTCAGCGCGGCGGCGGCGGCGCCGAAGCCGATGATGGCGGGGACGTTCTCGAGACCGGCGCGTCGAGCCCGCTCCTGTTCGCCGCCGACGAGGAGGGGATCGAGTCGGAGCCCGCGGCGCACGATCAGGGCGCCGATGCCGGGCGGCCCGCCGAATTTGTGGGCGCTGACCGACAGGAGGTCGGCGCCCAGCTCGTCGAAGGCCAGCGGGAGGTGACCGGCGTAGGCACAGCCGTCCACGTGGACGGCTACACCGCGCCGGTGGCAGGCGTCGACGACCTCGCTCACCGGTTGCACCGTCCCCACCTCGTGGTTGGCCGCCTGGCAGTGGACGAGGGCCGCCGGCCCCGCCGTGGCCGCGCAGCGCTCCACGGTCTCGGCCACGGCGCTCGGGATCGATGCGACCGTGACGATCGACCTCGAGGGGCACGAACGGGGGCCAGGCGCTGCGATGTGTCACGGACGCTGGAATGCTCGACGCCGGCCATGAGCACCGGTCGCCCCGGTTGGCTCCGCGTCATCCCCCAGATGGCGGCGTTCACCGCCTCGGTCCCACCGGACGTGAAGACGACCTGGCGAGACCGGGTTCCGAACAGCGTCGCCACGCTGTCGCGGGCGTCCTCCACGACGGCCCTGGCGATCGCGGCCCTCGGTATGGACGCGCCCCGGGTCGGCGGCGGCCACCCCGGTGACGCCGTCCGGAGAGGGGGTTCCGGTGTCGGTGCCCCCAGCCGATTCGAGCCAGCGCACCATGGAGGCCACGACCTCGGGGCGCGGGGGAGAGGTCGACGCGTGGTCGAGGTAGTGGCGCGTCACCGGCGAGCGGCGGGGAGCGGCGGTTCAGACGAGAGCGGTGCAGGCATCGTCGCCGCGCGCCCGCGAGGACAGCACCACCGAGATCGGTGCGTCCGCCTCCTGCCCGCACAGCCCGGCCAGCAGGCCCCGGACCATGCCGCGGTCGACGGCGCAGATCACCGGGTGCTGGGCGGCGGCGTCGCCGAACGGGCAGTTCTCGGCCACGACGGCCGTGGACTCGCCGCGGTCCTCGGCGTGGGCGGCGAACCCGTGGGCGGTCAGGGCGTCGGCGATGGCGTGCATGGCGCCGCGCGAGCGACCGTTGCCCTTCGCCCGGCTCCATCCGCTCGGCCAGCACGCGTCCGTGCTCCTCGCCCACCCGCTCGGCCATGCGTTCGGCTTCGACGGGTCCGACGAGCTTGAGGGCCTCGACCAGGAGCGACACGAGGAGGTCGTCGAGGTGGGTCACGAGATCGATGGTGGGATCGCCGTCGGTTCCGTCGGCCGCCCGGTAGCGCTTCGACGGACGCCCCGCTCCGGCCGTCGGGGAGCGCTCCAGGCTCACCTCGACGTACCCACCGGCCGACAGCCGGTCGAGGTGATGGCGGGCCACGTTGGGGTGCAGCGAGAAGGCGGTCGCCACCTCCGACGCCGTCGATCCGGGATGCGAGCGCACGTGGAGGTAGATCTCGCGTCGTGTCGGGTCGCCGAAGGCGGACGTCACGGCGGCCACGGCGGCCGAGAACCGCCGGTCCGCCGGCGCTGTCTCCCCGGGGTCGGTGGCCGTTTGCACGGCACTAGTCTACCTGGTGGCGCGGAAAACCCCCTGGTGCGCCGGTGCATCTGACCGGGAAGGACGTTTCGGTGGCCCCGAGCGAAGCAGAGGTGCGCGCCGCGGTGGCGGCCGTCGAGGACCCCGACCTGCGGCGGGCCATCGGGGAGCTGGGCATGGTGCGCTCCGTCCGGGTCCAACGCCGGTCCATCACCGTCGTCCTGGCCGTGCCGGTGGCGAGGTGGCCGGCCACGGCGTCGCTGACCGAAGCGGTGGGCCGCCGTCCTCGAGGACCTCGGGCCCGCGGGCGGCGCACGCGTGGACGTCGTCGTGATGACCGACGACGAACGCGCCGCGCTGCATCGCCGACTGGCCGAACCGGCGGCCGGGCCCGGCCCCGGCCCCGGTGACGCCGGGCCCGGGGCGAAGGCCGCCGACCACGGCCACACGCACGCGCATCCCCGTGCCCCGGGTGCCGCACCCGGTCCCCTCGGTCACGAGGAGGGCCGACCCAACCGCTTCATGGTCCCCGGGACACGGACGCGCGTCATCGGCATCTCGTCGGGCAAGGGGGGAGTGGGGAAGTCGTCGGTGACGGTGAACCTGGCCGTGGCGCTGGCCGCCCGTGGCCACGAGATCGGGCTTCTCGACGCCGACGTCTACGGCTTCTCGGTCCCCAAGATGCTCGGCGTCACCCGGGGCCCCGTGGCCATCGACGAGCTGCTCGTGCCGCCCGTGGTCCACGGCGTGCGGTGCCTGTCGATGGGGTTCTTCGTCCCCGACGAGCAGCCCGTGATCTGGCGGGGCCCGATGCTGCACAAGGCGCTCGAGCAGTTCCTGGTCGACGCCTACTGGGGGGAGCCGGACTACCTCCTCATCGACATGCCCCCGGGGACCGGCGACGTGGCGCTGTCGCTCGGGCAGTACCTCCCGCGGACCGAGGTCCTCGTGGTGACCACCCCGCAACCGGCCGCCCAGCGCGTGGCCCAGCGCTCGGCCTACGCGGCCAAGCAGCTGTCGCTGCCCGTGCGGGGTGTCATCGAGAACATGTCGTGGTTCACCGGCGACGACGGGGTGCGCTACGAGCTCTTCGGCGCCGGCGGCGGCGATGCTCTGGCCGCCGCGCTCGACGTACCGCTGCTCGGACGGATCCCCCTCGTCCCCGCCGTGCGCCGGGGCGCCGACGACGGCGTCCCGGTGCGGATCTCGGACCCCGACGGCGAGGCGGCGCGGTGCCTTCGAGGCACTGGCCGACCGGGTGGAGGCGCTCGGGCCCGCTCGCATCTACCGGCGCGAGCTCACCCTGCGCTGACGCCGTCGCTCGCCGCCGCCGTCGCGAGCCGAGATCACCGGTGACGGGACGTCAACCGTGACCGATCGTCCTCGATGCCGCGGGGGAGGTTCCGGCGGTCCCATCCGAGATCGGTGACGGCGCTGGCCATGGCGAAGCGGTCGGTCATCCCGGCCACATAGGCCACCGCCGCCTGCACGGCCTCGGCGCTGCCCGCCGGCGAGCCCCCCGCCGTCGTCCACCCCGGGAATGCGGTTCGGTTGGTCGGCGAAGTGCTCGACGAGGCCGCGGAGCATGGCGACGACGGCCGTGCCCTGGGACACCGACGCCGGGCGGAAGTAGACCTGCTCGTAGTTGCCCTGGCGGAACGACGGCCAGGGCGTCGGCCAGCTCCTCGTCCATCCCCACCCGGCCCGACGACAACGTGGCGCTCGTCACGCCCTGGATGAAGGAGCGGAGCTGGTGCGACCGGGTCTCGCCGCACCGCCGACGGACGACGTCGGGGAGCATGGCCGGCGTCACGATGCCGGCCGAGACGGCGTCCTCCCAGTCGTGACAGACGTAGGCGATGCGGTCGGCCCAGCTCACGACCTCCCCTTCGGGCGTCGACGGGGCCGGGCGCGACCACGAGTGGTTGCGGATCCCGTCGAGCGTCTCGACACAGAGGTTCAGCCCGGCCAGCGAGACGTCGGCTCCCCACACGGCATGGTCGAAGCCGTCGGTCAGGAAGATGCCGAGAGCGTCCTCGCTGGCGTGCCCGCCGGGTCCGTGGCCGCAGTCGTGACCGAGGGCGATCGCCTCGGTGAGCGCCACGTTGAGGCGACAGGCACGGGCGATGCCGGTGGCGACCTGGGCCACCTCGAGCGCGTGGGTGAGCCGGGTCCGTTGGTGGTCGGCCGGGAAGATGAACACCTGGGTCTTGCCCGCCAGCCGGCGGAACGACGAGCGAGTGCAGGATCCGGTCCCGGTCGCGCTCGAAGCAGGTCCGGTAGGGGTCGGGCTCCTCGGCCACCGCCCGCCGCCCGGCGCCGACGGCCCGGGTGGCGCCGTCGGCCAGGTCGTCCTGGGCGCGCTCGCGATCCTCGCGGCCGAAGGCGGGACCGGCGGCGGGGAGCCGATGACGGCGGTCGAGTCGGCGTGGGCGCGTGCGCACGCCCGGCTCCCGGTGCCCGGCCATGGTGGCGGCCCACCGTCGGCTGCGGTCGCTCTCGACGAGGCCCGGCGGTCCCCTTCCATGGTCGTGCCTGCCTCCTCGTCGTCGGTGGCGATCGCCCGGCGGCCTGCCCACCCGGGGTCGTCTGTCGGGGTCCCAGTGTGCCCCACCGCTGTATCGTCAGGGGCTGGCCCGTCCCCGGGCCGGCGGTGATCGGAGGAACGAAGCAGGTGGACGTGCGCATCGGGATCGTGCAGAGCGCCAAAGAAGTCGAGGTCGAGCTGGCCGACGACGTCGACCGGGACTCGGTCATCGCCGAGATCGAAGGCTCCCTCGGCAAGGCGGAGGGCGTCCTGTGGTTCACCGACCGCCGGGGCCGGCGCGTGGCCGTGCCCGTGGCCAGGGTCGCCTACGTCGAGGTGGGAGCGCCGGTGTCGGAGCGCCGGGTCGGTTTCGGCGCGCCCTGAGCGGTCGTCGGCCCGAGCCGGCCACCGTCGCGCCGGCACGGGCCGGTGGCGTGACGACGACCGGGCCGCGTCGGGACGGTTCCCGTCGAGCGAGTCAGGGAGGACGTGCACGATGGTCGGACTCCTCGACCGGCGCCTCGTCTTCGTGACGGGCAAGGGTGGCGTCGGGCAAGACGACGGTGGCCGCCGCCCTGGCCCTGTTCGCCTCCGAGCACGGCCGTCGCACGTTGTTGTGCGAGGTCGACGCCAAGGGGGACGTGGCATCGTTCCTGGAGTCGGGTCCCACCGCCTTCACCGCCGGCGAGGTCACTGCCCGGCCTGTGGGCCATGTCGATGGACACCGAAGCCTCACTGCGTGAGTACCTCCGGCTCAACCTGCGGATCCCCGTCGTCGGTCGCATCGGCCCGTTGGCCAAGGCCTTCGACTTCGTGGCCACCGCCGCGCCCGGGGTGCGCGAGATCCTCACCGTCGGCAAGCTCTGCTTCGAGGTCCGCGAGCAGCACTACGACCTCGTCGTGGTCGACGCTCCGGCCACCGGACACATCATCGGGCAGCTGGCCGCCCCCCAGGCCATCAACGAATTGGTCAAGGTCGGGCTCATCCGGTCCCAGACGGACTGGATGCTCGACATCCTCTCCGATCCGCAGCAGACGGCGGTGGCCATCGTGACCACCCCCGAGGAGATGCCGGTCAACGAGACGATCGAGCTGGCCGACCGCATCCGGAAGGAGACCACGGTCGAGCTGGCGTCGGTGATCGTGAACCGGGTCCTGCCCGAGTTGTTCGGTCGCAGCGAGGAAGAGGTCTTCGACCGTCTGTGCCGCGACGCCGCCACCGAGGAGCTGACGCGCCTGGCCGGCGACGACCCCGCCCCCGTCCTCACCGCGGCACGCCTGGCCGTCACCCTGCGACGGACCAACGCCGGGCACCTCGAACGCCTGCGCTCGGCCGTCGACCCCGCCGTCCCCATGCTGTACCTGCCGTTTCTCTTCGCCCGGTTCCACGGACTGCGCAGCATCCGGCAGGTGGCGCGTTCGCTCGGAGAGGAACTGGGGTTCTGATGACCCCCCGGCGCGCTCCGGCACGCACCGGCCGAGCCACGGGTCGCTCGACGGCCTGCTGGCGTCGCGCGAGATCATCGTGGCCTGCGGTCCCGGCGGCGTGGGCAAGACCACGACGGCGGCGGCGGCGGCGGCGATGGCCGCCGCCCACGGCGGCGGGCAAGGTCCTCGTCCTCACCATCGACCCGGCCCGCCGCCTGGCCGACGCCCTCGGGCTCGACGGCATCGGCAACACCGAGCGACGGGTCCCGGACGAGGCCTTCGCCTCGGCCGGCATCAAGCCCCGGGGCGAGCTCTACGCCGCCATGCTCGACACCAAGGAGTCGTGGGACGCCCTGATCCGTCACCATGCCCCCGACGACCGCACCCGCGACGAGATCCTGGCCAACCCCCTCTACCGCAACATCTCGGGCCGCTTCGTCCAGAGCCACGACTACATCGCCATGGAGCGCCTGTTCGAGATCCATTCCGAGGGCATCTACGACCTGATCGTGGTGGACACGCCCCCCACCCGCAACGCCCTCGACTTCCTCGATGCCCCCGAGCGCATGGCCGAGTTCTTCTCGAGCCGCCTGCTGCGGTGGTTGATCGTTCCCTACCGCTCGCGGCTGGTCAACCTGGCCTCGAGGCCCTTCTACCAGGTGGCCGACCGCATCCTGGGCACGCAGTTCCTGGCCGACATCGCCGAGTTCTTCATCTTGTTCCAGACCATGTACGACGGCTTCATCGAGCGGGCCCGGGCCGTCCAGCGGCTCCTGGCCGACCGGCGGACGTCGTTCATCGTCGTCTCCACCCTGGAGACCGTGCCCCTGCGCGAGGCGGAGTACTTCGCCCAGGCGATCACCGAACGCAAGCTGCATCTGGGGGCGATCGTCCTCAACAAGGTCCTGCCCGACTATCTGCGCGATCCCAAGGGCGCCGTGGTGGCCGAGCGGCTGCGCGACCGGGCCGAGGAGATCGCCGCCGCCATCGCGGCCGACGCTCGACGTGGCCGACCCCGCCCAGATCCGCCGGGTCCTGGTCGAGGTCGGTCAGAACTACATGGACTACCGGCTCGTGGCGCAGAGCGAAGCCGAGAAGCGGGCGGAGCTGTCCACGGCGGCGGAGACCCTCGTGAGCGTCCCCTACTTCGAGACCGACGTCCACGACTTCGCCGGGCTCATGCGGCTGGGTGCCGGCCTGTGGGGCGAGTGAGCGCGCAGGGTCAGGAGGTCAGCGACGTGGGGGAGGCCGTCGCCGTGGACCTTGGCCGTGAACATGGCCGTGTCGGCCCGGGCCAGGATCGTCTCGGGGGTGTCGTGCGGGATAGGGATGGGCGAGGCCCACGCTGGCGCTGAGCGGATGGAACCGACGGACAGCTCCGTCGGGTGCTCGATGGCCCGGACCAGCCGCTGGGAGAGCTTCTCGAGGTCCCGGTCGTTCTCGGTGCGCGCCACGACCACGAACTCGTCGCCCCCGTAACGGGCGACGAAGTCGGCGCGCCGCACGGACTGCCGCAGCCGGTCGCCGAGCAAGCGCAGCAGCTCGTCGCCCACGTCCTGTCCGAACTCGTCGTTGATCGGTTTGAAGCCGTCGAGATCGAGGAAGATCACCGCCGTCTTCGGGTCGTCGAGGCAGCGTTCGAGGCGACGGCACAACGCGTCGCGGTTGGGCAGATCGGTGAGGGGGTCACGTGAGCCGACGTCGTCGAGGGCCGCCTGGGTGGCGCGCAGCTGGCTGATGTCGTGGCCCGACACGACGAGTCCGCCGACCGTCGGGTCGTCCACCAGGTTCACGATGCTGAGCTCGAAGGGCACCGACGCCCGTCGTCGCGCCGGAGCATCTCGACCTCGACCGTGGTCGGACCGGTGCTCCACTGCGGGGGCGTCGAGGGCGCGGGCCAGGGCCGACGACAGAGCCGGGCGGTCGCGGGCGACGACGAAGTCGGCGAGGGGCCGGCCCTCGACGAGCTCCTGGTCGTGACCGAGCAGTCGCGTGATGGCCGCCGACACCGACTCGATCTCGCCCGTCGGCTCCAGGAGCATGATGATGCTCGCCGCGTTGTGGACGAGGGAGCGGAAGCGACCGACCTCGTTGTTGGCCACCTCCCATCGTCGTCGTTCGGTGAGGTCGCGGATGCACAGCACCAGTCCGCCCACCGACGGTGTGGCCGAGGAGATTGGAGGCCGATCACCTCGACGAGCTTCCACTCCGTCACCGGCGCGCACCCGCAGTTCGAGCGGAGTCCCGACGGCCTTGCCCTGGATGCTCGTCAGGGCGACCCCGGCCAGTTCCTTGTCCTCGGCGTGGACGACGTCGAGAGCGTTCGTCCCGACCAATTCGACGCCGTCGTGCGTCCGAACAGGCGCTCGGCGGCGTCGTTGGTCCACAGGACGCCGCCCATCTGATCGATGACGACCACGGCGTCGGGCAACGACTGCGTGACGTCGGCCAGACTGTCCCGGTCCATCTACGCCTGTGCCCCCGTGATCACCGCAGTCTCCATCGGCGCCGGGGTGCCGCGGGTTGACCGGAGGGCCGTCGCCGCAGGGGTAGCGGGCGCCGGATTTGTGCGTCCGTTGCGGGGGTCGGACGAGCTGCGGGCAGCGGGTGGACGGCGACGAGGCATGCCGTCGACGGTCGTCCGTCCGGCGTCGGCGGCGGCCGTCGACGGCCGGAGGATCGGGCGTCCGCACCGCCTCACGCGTCGCCTGCTCGATCCGGGTCGCGCCGCGGTGGTCGCGCCGAGGCTCGTCGCCGTGTGCCGTGGCTGCCGTGGCCATCGGTCTCAGCATGTCGTCCGGCCGACGCCGTCCACAATGACATGGTCCGTGGCCCGGTCGTCTCGGGGTTGTGCTCGCTTGGTTGAAGAAATCGCGCCTTCGTTGCCGACAGAGAATCGTGAGACAGCAGTCGACGATCAGAGAAGACGAAGCAGGTGACCATACGGACGTGTGGGTTCGCCTTCACCACCACCGGGCGGCCGTGCGCCAATCACGTCGGCGGACGACGAGCTCTACTGCCGGGCCGGCCATCCGTGCACCACGGCGACGACGCGTCGCGGCCACATCGGGAGGTGGGCGGCGCATCACGGTCATGTCCTGCGCGCCGGGCACCGGCGTCGAGCCGCGACCGATGCCCGACCGCCGCCGCCGCGCCTCTGTGCTCCTGGCCCGTGCCCTGTCCCACGAGGATGCCGAGGCCGACGGTATCTGCGCCGACCGGCTCCTGGCCGATCCGGCCGTCGCCCTGGCCCTCCTCGGATCGCCCGATGCCGCTCCCGAGGCGCGCGACGCCGTCGTCCAGCGCTTCGGTCTGGTCGGCGCCCTTCTGGTGGTGGCTCACGAGGACCGGTGGCAGCGTCACCTGGCCGTCCTGTCGGGCGACGCCGCCACCACGTCGGCCGGCGACGAGGTGGCTGGGCACCTCGAACGACTGGTGAAGCACTTCGCCCACCTCGACGCCCGGGGCTCGAACCGCTCCTGAGCGACATCGACTGCGCCGAGAGCGGGATGCCCGACCGATCAGGTCGCCGCCGCCCGTCATCGGCTGCACGCCGCCTACGCCGTCGCCGCCCGTGACGGCAGCGACGTGTCGCACCACGAGTACATGGAGTCGCTCAACGAGGTCCTGAAGATGACGCGCCCGGCCGTGGCCTCATGACGGGCGGCCCGGTCTAGAGCACATCGTCGGGCGCGGCCGGGTCACGGCCCCCATCCGACGGGGTCGGGGCCGCCGCCGCCACCGGCGTGAGAGGCGCGGTCCCCGCCGCCTACGATGCGGTCGGAGGTGTGAGCCCGATGACCGACATCGTCGACCCCGTCCTGGAGGCGTACGCCGAAGCCCACACGACGCCCCCGCCCCCGCACCTGGTGGCGGTGGACCGCGAGACCCGCCAGGACGCTGGACTTCCCCGGGCATGATGGTGGGGACCCTCGAAGGTCGGTTCCTCGAGATGCTGGTGTTCGCCCTGCGCCCCCGTCGGGTGCTCGAGATCGGGACCTTCAGCGGGTACTCGTCCCTGGCCATGGCGGCCGCGCCTCCCACCCGATGGGCGCATCACCACCTGTGAGCTCAGCCCCGTCCACGCCGAGGCCGCCCGCCGCCACATCGCCGCCAGCCCCTACGCCGACCGCATCGAGGTCATCGAGGGACCGGCCATCGACACCGTGCGGTCGCTTCCCGGCCCTTTCGACTTCGTCTTCATCGACGCCGACAAGACGCAGCTACCTCGCCTACTACGAGGCCGTCCTGCCCAAGCTGGCGTCGGGCGGGCTCATCGCCGCCGACAACACCTTGTGGAGCGGGAACGTCGTGAACGACGGCGACCGGTCACCCGACACGCAGGCCATCCGTGCCTTCAACGACGCCGTCGCCGCCGACGGGCGGGTGGTGTGCGTCCAGCTCACGGTGCGCGACGGTGTCACTCTGATCCGCCGGGTCGACGACACCGGCGCCGGCACGGCCGCGTCCGGCGAGTACGCGGACCGATCAGGATCTCGGCGCGGTCGTGCTCGACTACCACCTCCATCTCTGGCCGCACGGGCAGCGCGACACCGCGCCCACCCTCGACCAGGTGGCCGCCTACTGCGAGCGGGCCGCAGGCCCGCGGGCGTCACCGAGATCGCCCTGACCGAGCACCTCTTCCGTTTCGCGCAGGCCGACCGCCTGCTGCGCGGGTTCTGGGAGGACGAGCCGGACGCCGCCCTGCGCGTGTCCATGGGCCACTACTGGGACGAACACGCCCACGCCGACCTCGACGCCTACGTCGGGTGTGTGCTAGCGGCCAAGGACGCCGGTCTCCCCGTCGTCCTCGGCCTCGAGGTCGACTACTACCGTGGGCGGATGGACGACGTCGCCACCCTGCTCGCCGGCTATCCCTTCGACGTCCTGCTCGGCTCGGTCCACTGGATCGGCACATGGCGATTCGACGACCTGGACGACCCCGTCTCCATGGACGAGTGGTCGGCGCGCGACGTCGACGACGCGTGGTCCGACTACGTGACCGCCATCGAGGAGCTCGCCGCCTCGGGGACGTGCGACGTCCTCGCCCATCCCGATCTGGTGAAGGTGGCCGGCCACCGGCCGGACGCACCCGAGGAGTGCTGGGACCGTCTCGTCGAGGCCGCCGTGTCGTCGGGGATGGCGGCCGAGCTGTCGTCGGCCGGCTGGCGCAAGCCGGCGGCCGAGGCGTATCCGTCGCCACCCCTGCTGGAGCGGTTCGTCCGTCACGGGGTGCCCGCTCACCACCGCCTCCGACGCCCACCGCCTGGCCGACGTGGCCGACCGGTCGGCCGACCTGGCCTCTCTCCTGGCGGCACTGGACGTCGACACCCTCCGGGCCTTTCGCGGCCGCCGACCGGTCGACGTGCCCTGCCAGGCAGGGGTGCCAGCTCCCGTGATGACGCCGGCCGAGCTGGCCGCCTCGTTCACCGATCTCGACGAGGCCGACTTCGACCACCTGCAGCGGCTGCTCGGGTCGTGGGGGGTGCTCTCCGACCTGTCGTTCTCGGACCTCCTCCTGCTCGTCCCGGCCAAGGGCTCCGACGGCGAGAGCCTCCTCGTGCTCGGTCAGATCCGGCCGACCACCAGCGTGACGTTGCTGCGCGTCGACCTGGTCGGGCAGGTGGTGGCGGCCGACGACTGGCAGGTGGCGGCCGAAGCGGTCCGTACCGGGAAGGTCGTCTCGGGAGTGGCCAACGTCCCGGCCCCCACCCCGCTGCCCGAGCCCGCTGCTGTCATGGCCCGTCCACGGCGACTCGTCCGACACCGGCGAGGTCCCCGCCGTCCCCGACACGGCACAGTTCGAATGCGTCCCCGTCCCTCTCGGCGGCGCGCGCGCCCGCCGTCATGGTGCGAATCGGACCGCTGGAGGACCGGCGCCGGTCCTACCGCCTCGAGCGCGTCTACCGCGATCTGTACCAGCGCCTGGCGGCCATGGTGGCGGCCGGTGACTATCCCTTCGCCGGCGAGGACGTCACCACCGAGGACGCACCGCGGGTGGGTGACGGCCTGATCCTCGTCGACACCGAAGGACGGATCGTCTACTCGTCGCCCAACGCCATGAGCGCATTGCACCGCATGGGGGTGACCGAAGCCGTGGAGAGCCGACGGCTACCCGATCTGGGTGTCGAGGAGACGGCCGTCGACCGGGCCCTGGCGGCCGGCTGCCCGGTCATCGAGGAGGTGGAGCGACGCCCCGACGTCATCGTGCTCGTCCACTGCACGCCGCTGCTCGTGGCCGGGCACCGTCACCGGGGCGATGGTGCTGCTGCGCGACGTGACCGATCTGCGGCGCCTCGACCGCCTCCTCCTGTCGAAGGACGCCGCCATCCGCGAGGTCCACCACCGGGTGAAGAACAACCTCCAGACGATCTCGTCGCTCCTGCGGCTGCAGGCCCGACGTCTGGCACCGGGACAGGGTCAAGAGGCATTGCGCGAAGCGGAACGGCGCGTGCGCTCGATCGCCGTCGTCCACGAGATCCTGTCGCGCGAGCCCGGAGACGAGGTCCCCTTCGACGAGATCGTGGCGTCGTTGGTCCGGATGGCGGAGGACTCCGCCGTCTCGGGCCACAGCGTCGACATCCAGGTCACGGGTGACATCGGAGAGGTGGGGGCCGACGTCGCCACTCCTCTCGCCGTCGTCCTGGCCGAATTGCTCCAGAACGCCGTCGAGCACGCCTTTCCCTCCAACGGCGTCGACGGGTCGACCGATACCGCCGTGGCCGAACCCTCGGGACGCGTCGACCTCGTCCTGGCCAACGACGGACGGCGTCTCACCCTGCAGGTGCGCGACGACGGCGTCGGGCTCCCCCCCGGTTTCGACATCGAGGCCACGTCGAGCCTGGGCCTGTCGATCGTGCGGGACCTCGTGACCACGCAGCTCGGCGGGACGATCGTGATGGAGAGCCGGGCCGGCACCCTGGTGACGCTCGACATCCCCGCCCCCGCCGTCGACGAGGATCAGCCGTGGCGCTGACCGGGTGCCGCTACTCGGCCCGGGCCGGCGGTCAGGCTTCGTCGGTGCCGGAGAAGCGGTAGCCGATCCCCCGCACCGTGTGCAGCCAACGGGGTTGGGCCGGGTCGGGCTCGAGCTTGAGGCGCAGACGCCGGATGTGCTCGGTGACGGTGGCCGGGTCCTGCCACTCCTGGGTCGAGCCCCACACGTGCTCGAGGAGGTCCTCGCGGGAGAAGACCTGTTCCGACGCCGTGGCCAGGAAGGCGAGAAGGTCGAATTCCTTCGGGGTGAGCTCCACCGTCCGTCCGTCCACCTCGACCCGGTGGGCGGCTCGGTCGATGACGAGGCCGTCGTGCTCCACCTTGTTCACCGCGTGGGCCGGATGTCCCCGCCGCAGGACGGCGCGGATGCGGGCTTCGAGCTCGGGCAGCGAGCACGGCTTGACCACGTAGTCGTCGGCCCCGAGATCGAGGACACGGATCCGCTCGGACTCCTCGGACCGGCCCGTCAGCACGATCACGGGCAGGGCGCCGTCCCGGCGGAGTCGGGAGAGGACCTCGTCCCCGTCGATCCCGGGCAGGCCCAGGTCGAGCAGGACCAGGTCGTATTGCCCCAGGCTGGCCTCACGCAGGGTGGACGGCCCGTCGACGGCCTCGCCCACGTGGTAGCCCACGCGCTGGAGGAAAAGCCTGGTGGCCGTGCGGCTGGCCTGGTCGTCTTCGGCGACGAGCACGGTGCGCTCGTCCTCCGTCATTGTCACAACACTCACCCTTACACCTTCGTCGTCCAGCGCCCCAGGCTTGAGCCACTGTTGGGGGCTGATCCCGTTCAGCCCGGGAGGGTCGGCAGAACCTTGTCCACGAACAGGTCGACGAGGTCGGGATCGAAGAACCGGGCCCGCTCGGCCACCAGCTCCCCGACCGCCTCCTCGACGGTCCAAGGCCGTTTGTAGGGCCGCTCGTGGGTGAGGGCGTCGAAGACGTCGCACACGGCGACCACCCGCCCGGGCAGCGGGATGGCGTCGCCCCTCAGGCCGGCGGGATACCCCTCGCCGTTCCAGCGCTCGTGATGGGTCTCGGCGATGACCCGGGCCAGGCTGAGCACCTCCGACGTCGTCTCCCCGATGATCCGCGCTCCGATGGTCGTGTGCGTGCGGACCAGGTCGAATTCCTCGGCACTGAGCTTTCCCGGTTTGAGCAGGACGGCGTCGGGGACCCCGACCTTGCCCAGATCGTGCAGCGGTGCCGCCCGGGCGATGAGATCGGCCAGGTCGTCGCCCACTCCGGCGGCGCGGCCCAGCATGGCCGCCATCGTCCCCACCCGCTCGGTGTGCTCGCTGGTCTCGTCCCGGAACTCGTTGTGGAGGCGCTTCAGGGATTCGAGGTGCGAGACCTCCAATTCGGCCGTCCGCTGGAGGATCAGTTCGTCGAGCTCGCGCCGCTGGCCGTCCAGGCGCAGGTGGATCCGTCGGGTCTCCAGGTGGTTGAGAACCCGGAGCCCGACCTCGGTCGTGTCGAAGGGCTTGGTGAGGAAGTCCGTCGCCCCCGCACTGAGGGCGTCGCGGCGGGCCTTGGCCGTGACGTCTGCCGAGAGGACGAGGACGGGAAGGTATTCGTCGGGTTCCAGGAGGCCACAGACCTCACGGACCAGCTCGAGCCCGCCCACGTACGGCATGTGGAGATCGAGCAGGACGATGTCGGGCCGGGTGTCGTCGAACAGGGTCCGGAACTCCCGCGGGTCCGTCGTGCTGCGGATCCTGGTGAAGCCGTTGCGCTCCAGGATGGACTGGACGAGGGCGACGTTCGCCGGCTCGTCGTCGACGACGAGAACATCGGCTCCGCGCAGCAGGCCCTCATCGAGGTTCACCGGGCTTCCCCCTGATCTCGCTCGGAGCGAGACGATGGGGTGCGTTGACACACCCACAACCCTGTCAGTGTCGGTCGGCCGGGCTGTGGCCTTGAGCGTGGCGGACAGGGCCGACCCACCCGTGCCGGCGAGCTGGGTCAGCCGGCGAGCTGGGTCAGGAGGCGAGCTGGGTCAGGAGGCGCGCCGGCGCGCCGCCAACCAGGCCTTGCGGAGCTTGCGTCGCTCCTCCTCGGAGGTCCCACCCCAGATCCCGGACTCCTGGTTGGTGGCCAGGGCGAACTCGAGGCACGGCTCGTTCGCCTCACAGGCCTGGCACACCCGCTTGGCCGCCTCGATCTGCTCGATCGCCGGACCGGTGGTGCCGACGGGGAAGAAGAGGTCGGGTTCGGTGTGCCGACACGAGGCCAGGTTGCGCCAGTCGTCGGCGTCCCAATCGACCGACCGGTTCCACATGAGTGCCATGCTCTTCCTCCGGATGCCGTGCGCCCGCGGGGGGGTGCAGAACTTGTGACTCAGTTCACATGAGGGGCCACAGGGGTGGGGTGTTCCTGTGAATTGACCGTTAGTGAAACTAGTCCCAAGCTCCGGAACCCTGCAAACGTCATAGAGACCGAAAAACAGTGGAACGGCAGGAAAGGGGCGCGACATGGTCGACGAGGTAGAGCCGCTGGCCCCGCCGGCGGGTCCAGGGGCCCGTCACCGTCCTGGCCCACCGTGGGGGGGCCGGTCCGTGGCGTGAGAACACCCTGGAGGCGTTCGCCGGCGCCCTGCGCCTGGGGGCCGACGGTGTGGAGCTCGACGTGCGCCGGACGGCCGACGGGCGGTTGGTGGTCCACCACGACGCCGAGATCGACGGGACCGGGGCGGTCCACGCCCTGCGGGCCAGCGAGCTGCCCCCCTGGGTGCCCGGGCTCGACGAGGCCCTCGAGACCTGTGCCGGGGCGGCGGTGAACGTCGAGGTGAAGAACGCCCCGGTCGAGCCCGGATTCGACCCCGCCGAGACGGTGGCCACGGAGGTGGTCGTCGACCCTGGCGGCGCTCTCGCCGGACGCCGGGGCGGGCGCCCGGCGCACGTCATCGTCTCCTCGTTCTGGCCCGCCACCCTGGCCGCCGTCCACCGCGCCGGCCCCGAGGTCGCCACCGGCCTGCTCGTCCACCCCTCGCTCGACGCCGCCGAGGCCGCCGAGCGGGCGCTGTCCATCGGGTGCGTGGCCCTCCACCCCTTCCACGCCCAGGTGACCCCCGCTCTGGTGGACCTGGTCCACGGCCTGGGCATGGGCGTCGCCGCCTGGACGGTGAACGAGCGCCGACGACGTGGCCGCGGTGGCCGCCGCCGGGGTGGACGTCGTGATCTCGGACCGGGTCACCGACGCCCTGGAGGCCCTGGGCCGGGGGTGACGCCGGGTGCCGTCGAGCCTGGATCGGGGACCGGATTGGTCCGAGGTGCCCATCCTCGGGGACAATCGCGGCCATGAACGTCGTCGTCTGTGTCAAGCAGATCCCCGATCCGGCCGCACCCCAGGCCCTGGACCCCGAGACCCGGACCCTCGTCCGCCAAGGCAAGCTGATTCTCGACGACTCCGACGCCTACGGCGTCGAGATGGGGCTCCAACTGGCCGACCAGGCCGCCGGTGACGTCGTCACCCTGGTGTCGATGGCCCCCAACGCCGAGACCTCGGGCCTGCGCACGGCACTGGCCATGGGCGCCGACCGGGCCATCTTGGTCAGTGACGACGCCCTGCGGGGCTCCGATGCCCTGTCGACGGCGAAGGTCCTGGCCAAGGCCATCGAGCGGGCCGAGCCCGACCTCATCATCGCCGCCACGGAGTCGACCGACGGCTACACGGGCACGTTCCCGGTCCAGCTGGCCGAGCTTCTCGGACTGCCCTCGATCACCTTCGCCAAGAAGGTCTCGGTGGGTGACGGCAAGGTCACCGTCGACCGCCAGACCGAAGCCGGTTACGACGAGGTGGAGTGCCCGCTCCCGGCCGTGGTGACCGTCACCGCCGGGGTGGTCGAGCCCCGCTACCCGTCCTTCAAGGGCATCATGGCGGCCAAGTCGAAGCCGCTCGAGCAGCTGACGGTGGCCGACCTGGGCCTCGAAGCCGGCCAGGTGGGGGCGGCCGGATCGCGCCAGGAGGTCACCGACGTCTCGGCCGCCGACGAGCGCAAGGCGGGGGAGATCGTCGAGGACGACGGCGACGGGTACGAGAACATCGTCCGCTTCCTGGAGCAGCTCAAGCTCATCTGATCCGCCGATCCCGGGGCCGACCCGGGCCCGGCCCACGCCCATCACCGCACCGCACCGGACAGCACGACCCGGCACAACGACTCTCAGGAGCACACAGATGTCGATCGACAAGATCTGGGTCCTCGCCGAAGTGGCCGACGGATCGCCCACCAGCACCACCCTCGAGCTGCTCACCGAGGCGCGGTCCATGGGTTCCACCGTGGCCGCCGTGACATGGGGCGGCGAGGCCGCGTCGGTGGCCGGCGACGCTCGGCGACTTCGGGGCCACCACCGTCTACGACGTCGGGCGACCTCGCCGACGCTCTCCCCGGCGCCCCGGTCGCCGCCGCCATCGCCGCCCTCATCGCGTCGGGCGACCGTCCCGACGTCATCCTGATCCCGGCCAGCTACGACGGCCGCGACATCGCCGGCCGGCTGTCGGCCAAGATCGACAGCCCCGTGATCACCAACGTGGTCGGGCTCACCGTCGACGGCGACGAGGTCCGCTCCCAGCACGGCCTCTTCGGCGGGGCCCAGGTGGCCACGGCCCGCTTCACCGGTGAGCGCCCCTGGATCTTCGTGGTCCGGGCCAAGTCCTTCACCGCCGAGTCCGCCGGCGGCGGCGCCGCCCAGGTGGTCGCCGGCGCCGGTGCCCGACCTCGGGGCCTCCAACACGGCCAGGGTGCTGGCCCGCCACGTCGAAGAGCGCACCGGACCCAAGCTCGACGAGGCCGAGGTCGTGGTGTCCGGCGGCCGGGGTCTCGGGTCGGCCGAGCACTACGCCATGGTCGAGGAGCTGGCCAAGCTCCTCCACGGCGCCGCCGGCGCCAGCCGGGCCATCGTCGACGCCGGCTGGGTCCCCTACTCGCACCAGGTCGGCCAGACGGGCAAGACGGTGAAGCCGACCCTCTACATCGCCTGCGGGATCTCCGGTGCCACCCAGCACCTGGTGGGGATGAAGGGCTCGAAGAACATCGTCGCCATCAACAAGGACCGCGACGCCCCCATCTTCTCGGTGGCCGACCTCGGCATCGTCGGGGACGTCCACAAGGTCGTCCCGAAGCTGATCGAGGCCCTGAAGGCGCGCGGCTGATCCGCGCCGGCGCGCCGGTCTCGGGGCAGCCGGCCGTGAAGCACCTCTGGATCCTGCGCCACGCCAAGGCGGCGTCCGAGGGACCCGACGGCGACGACCACAGCCGGCCCCTGACCGGTCGCGGCCGGCGCCAGAGCGCCGAGGTGGCCGCCTTCCTGGCCGACCGGGTGGCGTCGGGCGCACCGACACCCGACCTCGTGCTCTCCTCGTCGGCCGTCCGCGCCCGCCGGACGGCCGAGGTCGCCCACGGCGCGCTGGGCGCCGACGTCCCCCTCGAGATCGAACGCGCCCTCTACGGGGCCGACCCCGACGACATCGTGACCCGGCTCCGACTCGTCCCCGACGAGATCGGGGCCGTCATGATCGTCGGCCACAACCCCACCTTCCACGACCTGGCCCTGCTCCTCGTCTCGGCCGACGACGCCGACGGCCGGGCCCGTCTCGAGGCCGGGTTCCCCACCGCGGCGCTGGCCATCGTGGCCCTCGACGTCGACCGTCTGGAGCCGAGGTCGTCGCCGGGTGCGGACGTCTCGAGGAGCTGTTCGTCCCCACCCGCTGATGCCCGGCCGGCCGTCGGGCCGGGTCAGACGAGCGGCCAGGGGTAGCAGTGGGAGTCGGGGTCGGGGACGGGGAACCGCCCGCTGTCGCACCAGCCGTCGTGCCCGCCGGCGCACGGCCTCGATCTCGGCCGGCGACAGCAGGTCGGCCAGTGCGCCGGGCAGGGCGTCGGTCGAGGGCGGCGAGATCGTCGAGGAGCGCGGCGGGGACCTCCTCGCCGGCGAACTCCCAGATGACGGTGCGCAGCTTGGGCTCGCGGTGGAAGCACAGCCCGTTGTCGATGGCCCAGATGGTGCCGTCGTCGCCGAGGATGCAGTGCCCGCTCTTGCGGTCGGCGTTGTTGGCCACGACGTCGAAGGCGCAGATGGCCCGCAGGCGGTCGTGATGGCGCTCGTCCTCGACCAGGGTGAAGTGGTGCTGGGAGAAGTCGGCGTCGACGAACCGCTGGAGCGATCCCTCGCCGAACGGGGCGTCGGCCCGGGCGATCGTCTCGGGGACGAGGTCCCAGCCGAGGGCGGCCGACAGCTCGTAGGCGGCGATCTCGCGCCGGAAGATCCCGCCGGGGAAGTCCCACAGATGGCGCTCGCCGCGCTCGGGTTTGTAGACGGCCCCGGTCTCCTCGCTCCCCCGACGTGCAGGTGACGAGGAAGGTCTGGTTCGAGCTCCACGGCATCCGACCGACGACCTCGATCTCGCCCTCGGCGAGGAGGCGTCACGACGTCGGTGGCCGGTGGCCGTTCGTCCTCGGGCACTGGTGTCCGGTCGGGTCGAGCGGCAGCCCGCACAGCGGGCACGGGTGGCCGGCCGGCCTCCACCAGCAGCGTGGCCCGCACGGCGAAGGCGGCCGCCTGCTCGCGGGTGACGGTGAAGCGGGCCACGTCGCCCTCCTCGTCCTCGGCCACGAGCTCCTCGGCCACGAGCACGATCCGGTCGATGTCGTCGTCGTAGCTGACCCCGAGGGTGCCCACGACCCAGTGGGGTTCCGACGGTTCCACCAGCTCGAGCCCGTCGGGGAGCGCGCCGGGTCGCTCCAGGTCGGCCAGCAGCCGGCCCAGGTACTCGGCCAGCACCGACACCTGCTGCTTCTCCACCTTCAAGGTGAGAAGGGTGGTCGCCGCTCCGGCACTGCAGGAGGAAGACCCGGCGACCGGTGGGACCCTCGGTCCCCACCGTGAAGAGGTCGAGGTCGCCGAGGTCGAGAGCGGGGCTCATGACAGGGCTCTCATGACAGGGCTCTCATGACAGGGCCAGCTCCGCCGAGCGACGTCGTGTTGACGCACAGCACGTGGTTGGCATTCTCGTCGCGGACGAGGGCGGTCACCGAGCACGGGGAGACGACCAGCCGCTGGAACAGGTCGAGGGGGACGCCGGCGGTGGCCGCCACCGCCGCCTTGATGGGATCGGCGTGGGAGACGGCCACGAAGAGTCGCCCCGCGGTGGCGGTCGGCCAGCCGGTCGAGCGTGTCCACCATCCGCATCTGCATCTCGACGAACGACTCCCCGCCGGGGAAGCGGAACGAGGCCGGCAGCAGCTGCACCGTCCGCCACTCGCGCCGACGGGCCAGGAGGCGCAGGCTCTTGCCCGTCCAGTCACCGAAGTCGCACTCGAGCAGACCCTTGTCGATCCGCACCCGCAACCCGAGCTTCGAGGCGATGGGCTTGGCCGTCTCCACCGCCCGCTCGAGCGGTGACGCGTAGACGGCGACGGGGGGCTTGGCCAGTGCGGCGATCCGCTCGGCGGCCGCCTCGGCCTGGGCCCGGCCCTCGTCCGACAGGTGGAGCCCGGGAGCGCGTCCGGGAAGGACCGTCCCCGTCGTCGGCGTCCGCCCGTGACGGACGAGAAGGGCAACGGCGGGGGCCGGACGACGTCGAGCGGGCACGCCGGGTCATCGTACGCTGTCGGCCGTGCGCCCCCCGTCGGCTCCTCCCGCCCCGGAGGTCGGCGACAGCGGGCGCCGGCTCGCCGCGCTGTCGGCCGAGATCGTGGCCTGCCGGCTCTGCCCGCGCCTGGTCGCCTGGCGGGAGCAGGTGGCCCGGGAGCGCCGGGCGGCCTACGCCGAGCAGGACTACTGGGGCCGTCCCGTCCCCGGCTTCGGCGATCCCCGGGCCGCGGATCGCCGTGGTGGGCCTGGCGCCGGCGGCCCACGGGGGCAACCGGACCGGTCGGGTCTTCACCGGCGACCGCTCGGGTGACTGGCTCTTCGCGGCCATGTTCCGGGCCGGCCTGGCCAATCAGCCGACGAGCGTCTCGGTCGACGACGGTCTCGAGCTCACCGGCGCCTACGTCTGCGCCGCCGTCCGCTGCGCCCCGCCGCAGAACAAGCCCACCCCGCAGGAGCGGTCCACCTGTCTGCCCTATCCTCCGGCGCGAGCTGGCCCTCCTGGCCGAGGTCCGCGTGGTGCTCGTCGCTCGGCCAGTTCGCCTATCAGGTGGTGGCCGGCGAGCTCGGCATCCGTCCCCGTCCCCGGTTCGGCCACGGCGTCGAGGCCGTCGCCCCCGACGGCCGCGTCGTGCGTCTGCTCGTACCACCCGAGCCAGCAGAACACCTTCACCGGGACGCTGACCGAGCCGATGTTCGACGCCGTCTTCGCCCGGGCCGTCGCACTGGTGGGCGCCGGGTAGGGCGCCCCGGCGTGGCGGCGCCGCGTCAGGCGGGGGCGGGCATCCGGCGCGGGGCGTCGACGGCCGTGGCCGGCCACCGCCGGCGGCTCACCCGCGCCAGCTTGTGCAGCAACTCGATGGCCCCCGGGTCGTCGTCGCCCGGCCTCGTCTCGACGACGCCGTCGGCGATCATCCCGGCCATGATCTCCCGGCCCTGGTCGGTCCGGACGATGGTGAGCGTCCAGTCGCTGAAGGCCCCGATCCCGCCGGTGGAGATGTCGGCGTGCTCGGCGGCGAAGTCGGGGCACGCCTTGCACCCTTCGCGGGTCCAGGCGTGCCCTTCCTTCAAGCGGCACCTCGTGGTACCCGCCGTCACGGGTCCAGATCTGGAAGACACCTTTGATGTTGATCTTCTTGATCGTCGGCGCGCTCGAGCCCGTACTTGGCCTCGAAGAGGTCCTCGAAGATGGCGTCGTCGAACGTCTTCGAGCAGAGCAGGCCGATCGACAGCGACAGCCGGCGCGCCACCTTTCCGGCCTTCCGGGCCGACATCACCGCCGGCGCCGACGCCTGGCAGCTCATCCCCACCAGGGCGATCTTCTCGGCCCCGCCCTCGACGGCCTCGGCGTAGGCCAGGGTGTTGGCCGAGTACGTGTACCGCGACCCGGCCGTCGCCAGCACCTCGTCGCGCGTCCGGGCCACGGCCGGCACCGCCTTCCACGACGTCCCGTCGCCCTCGAGGGCGGAGACGAGGGCGGCGTCGATGACGTCGTGCTCGAGGGCCCAGATCAAGATGGCCGACACGAGACCGCCGTCCTGACCGTTGTCGCGCACGTCGGGGTCGGCGGCGCGCACGAGGAGGATGTCGCCGACGATCCCCGCCACCTCGTCGTCGGTTCGCTCGCGCCCGAACATGAAAGTGTCGATCTCCGTCTCCCACGTCCGGAACCGGGGACAGGCCCGCGTGCACATGGTGCAGCCCTTCACGCCGTGGGTGCAGTCGGTGGGGCCGCCGTCCTCCTCGACCTTCCAGGGCCGGTAGACCCCGTCGGCGTCGTTGTAGTGCAGGACGTCGTGGGGGCAGACGATGATGCACGCGGCGCACCCGGTGCACAGACCGGACGTCACGACCTCCTTGTACAGGTCGGCCCAGTGCAGCTTCTCGGGAGGCATGGGGCCCACAGTAGCGTCGTGCCCCGTGCCCGAATTGCCCGAGGTCGAGGCCTATCGCCGCCGGGCCGAGGATGCTCTGCACCGACCTCTGGCGTCGGTGACCGTCCACGACCCCCGCTTCGTCCGCGGGGAGAACTCGCCGCGACGGCTCCGCCGCGTCCTCTCGGGAGCGTCCTTCACCGCCGCCCGTCGGACGGGCAAGCTCCTCGTCCTCGACCTCGACGGGACACCGGCGTCGCAGGGCCACCGTCTCGGGATCCGGTTCGGGATGACCGGTTCGCTTCTCGTCGACGGCCACGCCGGCGTCGACGAGCTCATCTACTCGAGTCGCCGAACCGGGGCGCGCTGGGACCGCTTCACCGTCCGCTTCACCGACGGTGGTTCGCTCGTCGTCCACGACCCCCGTCTCCTCGGCGGCGTGGTCCTCGACCCCGACGAGACGGTCCTCGGTCCCGACGCCATGGCCGTCACCCCGGCCCAGCTCCGGCACGCCCTGGCCGGATCCGGTTCACCTTTGAAGGCGCGCCTGATGGACCAGGCGCGCCTGGCCGGTGTGGGCAACCTCCTGGCCGACGAGATTCTCTGGCGCGCCTCCCTCGACCCCCACCGGCGGGCCGGCTCACTGACGCCGGCGGAGATCCGTCGACTCCACCGTCATCTCCGCCTCACCCTCGACGAACTCTCGGCCCGCGGTGGTTCGCACCTGGGAGACCTCATGCCGGCCCGCCGGCGCGGCGGCCGCTGCCCGCGCGACGGGGCCGAGCTGATCCGCTCCACCGTCGGTGGCCGCACCTCGTGGTGGTGCCCCTGTCATCAGAGATGACCGGGCCACCCGACCTGATCGAAAGGCACGGGGGCCCGTCCGTCAGGCCTTCACCTCGGCCAGCACCTTCTCGGCGTGGCCGTCGGCGCGTACGTGGTGCCACGCCCGCACGATCTTCCCGTCGGCACCGATCAGGAAGGTGGAGCGGATCACGCCCACCGTCTTCTTCCCGTAGAGGGTCTTCTCGCCCCAGGCGCCGTACTTCTCCATCACCGTGTGTCCCGGGTCTGACAGCAGCGGGAACTCGAGCCCGTACTTCGCCCGGAACTTCACGTGCTTCTCCGCTCCGTCGGGGGAGATCCCGATCACCGCCACCTCGGCCTTGGCGAAGGCTCGGAGGTTCTCGTTGAACTGGCACGCCTCCTTCGTGCACCCGGGCGTGTCGTCGGCCGGATAGAAGTAGACGACCACCGGCCGACCGGCGAAGTCCTTCAACGAGACCTTGGCGCCGTCCTGGTCGGGCAGACTGAAAGCGGGGGCCCTGTCCCCGGCGTCGAGCGTGGCCATGATGTCCTCCCCGGTGGCGGATTCCGGCCCCACGATGGCACACGGCCGCCCGAAAGACCCCGCTCGGCGGTGCAGTCCTACTACACTGGGTGGCGCGTGCCTGCAGCATGGATGCGGCACCGGGGTCTTCCTCACCTGTTCTCTTCGTTCCCGCTCCCGAAGCGGGCGCTTTCGGAGCCACCCGAGGCGGACCCGCACCCTGCGGTCGATGGGCGGCCGTCGGACACGAAGAGCGAGAGAGAACGATGACGACCACGATTGAACGTCCCTCCGAGGAGGACTCCTCCGAGCCCGAACCGGTTCTGGCCACGACCTTCGAGGAGTTGGGGGTGGCCCCCGAACTGGTGGCCGTCCTGGCCTCGCAGGGCATCAAGGCCCCCTTCCCGGTCCAGGCCATCACCATCCCCGACGCCATCGCCGGCCGTGACGTCTGCGGCAAGGCCAAGACCGGCTCGGGCAAGACGCTGGCCTTCGGCCTCCCTCTGCTCATGCGCCTGGGCACCCCGGCCCCGCGCCGGCCCCGGGGCCTCGTCCTGGTCCCGACACGGGAGCTCGCCATCCAGGTGGCCGAGGTCCTGGAGCCGCTGGCCGACGCCACGGGACGGCGCGCCGTCGTCCTCTACGGCGGTGCCGACATCGAGCGCCAGATCAAGAAGCTCAACAAGGGCGTCGACGTGGTCATCGCCACCCCGGGACGGCTCATCGACCTCTCCGATCGCGGCGAGGTCTCCGTGGCCGACGTCGAGGTGGCCGTCCTCGACGAGGCCGACCGGATGGCCGACATGGGCTTTCTCCCCCAGGTCGACTGGGTGCTCCGCCGGATCGAGAAGCGGCACCAGACCATGCTCTTCTCGGCCACCCTCGACGGTGACGTCGACCGCCTGGTCCGCCGCCACCTGACCGACCCCGTCCGCCACGAGGTGGCCTCCGCCCGCCCCACCGTCGACTCCATGGAGCACCGCTTCCTCCAGCGTCCATCAGATGGACAAGGTCAAGGTGGCCGCCGCCATCTGTCGGGGAGCGTCGAAGGTCCTCGTCTTCGTCCGGACCAAGCGTGGAGCGGACCGACTGGTCGAGCAGCTCCAGCGGGAGCACGTCCGGGCCGCCGCCATCCACGGCGACCTCCGCCAGTCGAGCCGCGAGAAGGCCCTCCTCGACTTCACCTCGGCGAAGCTGCCGGTCCTGGTGGCCACCGACGTGGCCGCCCGGGGCCTCGACATCGAGGACGTCGACGTCGTCGTCCACTACGACCCGCCCGAGGACCACAAGGCCTACCTCCACCGCTCGGGCCGCACGGCGCGCGCCGGGGGCAAGGGCGTCGTCGCCACCCTCGTCCTCTGGGACCAGATCCTCGACGTCGAGAGGATCCAGAAGCGCCTGGGCCTCGTGGCCCCCATCGACGAGATCTTCTCCAACGATCCCCGGCTGGCCGACCTCTCCGGCTGGCAGGCCGACGAGGGCGCCGCCTGAGCCTCCCCGGGCCCGCGCCCGTGTGTGACACCCTCTGCCTCCTCGGCGACGGCGTCACCCTCTTCGCCAAGAACTCGGACCGCCCGAGGTCCGAGCCCCAGATCGTCGGGTCCTTTTCCCGTCGCCCCGCCGGGCCCGGCCTGCGGACCCAGTACCTCGAGATCCCCGACGCCGGGGCGCTCTCCACGATCCTCTCCCGCCCGACCTGGCTGTGGGGGGCCGAGCACGGGATGAACGAGCACCGCGTCGCCATCGGCAACGAGATGATCTTCACCGCCGACGACCCCCGCCGGCCGCCCCCCGGCCCTCATCGGCATGGACCTCGTCCGGCTCGGTCTCGAACGCGGATCGCACGGCCGACGAGGCGCTCGAGGCCATGACGACCCTGCTCGAAGCCCACGGTCAGGGCGGTGTCGGTGACCCCGTCCACGGCCTGTCGTACTGGTCGTCCTTCCTGATCGCCGACCCCACCTCGGCCTGGGTGCTCGAGACGTCGGGCCGCACCTGGGCGGCGCGCCCGGTGGTCACCGGAGCGGCCCTCTCGAACCGCCTGACCCTGCGCCGCGACTGGACCCGGGCCTCGCCCGACTCGCCCCCGGCACCGACATCGACGACTGGCGGCATCCCGACCTCCCCACCGGTTTCGCCGACGCCCGGCTGGCCGCCGGCCGGCGCCTTCGTCGACGTCGGCCTCCGCACCGGCGCGGGGTCCGGGCCTGTCGATCCCCGGGCCGTCGTCGGCGCTGCTGCGCGATCACGGAACGGGACCGTGGGGTGGTCCGGGCCGCTCGTCGGTGTCGGGACCGGCGACGACCACGGTGCCGGCGCCCCCGACCGTCTCAGCCGACGGTCCGGGTTGGACGCTCTGCCTCCACGCCGGGGAGACCGCCGTCACCACCGCCTCGATGGTGGCCCTCCTTCCCGCCGAGACGGGCCACCCGGCGCGTGCCTGGGTGGCCCTCGGTAGTCCCTGCGTCTCGGTCTACGTCCCCGTCCCCGTTCCCGACCCGTCGTCCGGCGGCCGGGTCCCGCTGCCGGCGGCCGTCGGTGACGCCGACGTCTGGGCCCGGTTCGCCGCCGTCCGCGACGCCGTCGGCAGTGACGCCGTTGCCCTGGCCGCCGTCCGGGCCGAGTTGTCGGTGGTCGAGGACTCCCTCTGGGACGAGGCCGACGGTCTCGGCACCGACCCGCCGGAGTGGGAACGCTTCGGCTCCCGGGCCACCGCCGCCGTCGGCCACGCGCTCGACGCTCTGGCCGCCGCCGGTCTCGGCGTCGGGCGGCGGGGCGCCGAAAGGCGACCGGTAGGATCGCCTCCATGGCCGACCCCGTCACCCGCCGGTCCGACGATCCCGCTCGACGATCCGTCCGGTGTGGAGCGGATCCTGGTGGTGACGGCCCATCCCGACGACGTCGACTTCGGTGTGGCCGGCTCCGTGGCCACCTGGGTGAAGGCGGGCATCGAGGTGGCCTACTGCATCGTCACCGACGGCGACGCCGGCGGCTCCGACCGCACGATCTCGCGTCCGGAGATGGCGGTCATCCGCCGCGACGAGCAACGGGCGGCGGCGGCCGAGGTGGGGGTGACCGACGTCACCTTCCTCGGCTACCCCGACGGGCGCCTGGTTCCGAGCATCGAGCTGCGCCGCGACATCTCGCGCCAGGTCCGGATCCACCGGCCGCAACGCCTCGTCTGCCAGTCGCCCGAGCGGCTGTGGGACCGGATCGGGGCCAGCCATCCCGACCACCTCGCCGCCGGGGAGGCGGCCGTCTGCGCCGCCTATCCCGACGCCCGCAACCCGTTCGCCCACCCCGAGCTCCTCGAGGAGGGCCTCGAGCCCCACGCCGTGACCGAGCTCTGGATGATGGCGGCGCCCGGGACCAACCGGGTCGTGGACGTCACCGACACCTTCGACCGCAAGATCGCCGCCCTCCTCTGCCACCGCAGCCAGGTGGGCGACGGCGAGGGCCTCGACGCCAGGCTCCGACGAGTGGCTGTCGGCCGGCGCCCGGGCCGCCGGTCTGGCCGACGGACGTCTGGCCGAGTCCTTCCGGGTCGTCGCCACCCCCTGAGACTCTCCACCATGCCCTCGGTGCCCGAGACGGCGGCCCGCCCTGGGTCGTCGTCCAACACACCGCCACCGAAGGTCCCGGGCTCCTGGCCGGTGTCCTGGAACGAGCCGGGATGCGACGTCACGCGTCGTCCGGCTCGACCTCGGCGACCCTCTCCCGGCGCCGGCCGGCGCCGCCGGTGTCGTGGTCATGGGCGGCCCCATGGGTGTCCACGACACGGCCGAGTACCCCTGGCTCGAGGCGGAGCGACGCTGGCTGACCACGGCCGTGGACGCCGGGCTCCCCGTCCTCGGCGTCTGCCTGGGGTCCCAACTGCTGGCGGCGGCCCTGGGGGCGGCGGTGACCACCGGTGTGGTCCCCGAGATCGGCGTCGGTCGACGTCGTGCTCGACCCGCAGGGCCGCGACGACCCCGTTCTCGGGCCCGAGGGCGACCGCCTCCCCGTCGTCCACTGGCACGGTGACACGTTCGCCATCCCGGCCGGGGCGGTCCGGCTGGCCTCGAGCGACCGGTACGAGAACCAGGCCTTCCGCTATGGCGACCGCGTCTACGGACTGCAGTTCCACCTTGAGGTGGACGACGAGGTGGCGGCGGGGTGGGCCCCCGATCTCCCCGCCGGCATCACTCTCGACGGGCCCGGCCGCCGGGACGTCGAAGCGACCGGCCGCCGCGTCTTCGGCCGTTTCATCGAACTGGGATCGGCCGTGTCGTCACGACCCTGACCGATCGCCGCTGACTCCGAGCGGTGCCGGGACCAGCGGCGCTACGATCCCGGCAGTCGGCGCTGCACCCTCGGCGCCGGGCGCATGGTTCTGGCGGGGGCGGCAAGGAGGTCGACCATGTTGAAGCGGGCTGGCGCGCCGGTGCGGTGGCGCCGCACGGCGGCGGTGGTCATGTCTGCCGCCATCGTGACGGGGATGATGACCCTCGTGTCCACCGGTTCGATGGCGGCCAACGCCGATTCCTCGACCCAGGTCGACCTCCGGGTCCTGCTCATCGGTCTCTCGAGCAGCGACCCGGTTACCCAAGCATGGGAGTCCCAGCTGACGGCGGAGGGAGTGCCCTACGACCTCGTCCTGCCCGACGGGTCGTCGCTGACCCTGCCCAATCTCGTTGATCCCGATGACGCCAATCACGGCCTCTACGACGGCGTCGTCCTCATCCCGTCGACCTACCAATTCTCGTGGGGGACACTGGCACCTCTGTGGAGTTACGAGAGCGAGTTCGGCGTCCGGCAGCTCGACGGTTACGTCTTCCCGGCCCCGGCGCTGCAGGGCATCGGTTGGGACAGCCATGCCTCGACCGACCTGTCGGGGACCACACCCAACCTGACCTCGGCGGGACTGGCCGCCTTCCCGGCCCTGGCGGGACCGCTACCGCTCGACGCGTCGACCTTCGGCTACCCGTCGACGGTCCAGGCGTCGGACGGGGACACGGTGACCCCTCTCCTGGAGGACGCCGACGGCGAGACGCTCATCGCCGTCGACCAGCACCCCGACCCCGACTACACGACGGGCCAATCGGGGGTGAGCGAGATGAGCGTCACCTTCGATTACGGCCCCCACTACACCTCGTGGCTGCTCCTCGCCCCGAGCCTCATCGACTGGCTGACCGGCGACGTCCACCTGGGCCTCACCCGCAACTACGCCGAGATGGACATCGACGACACCTTCACCCCGGACAACGCCTGGAGCATCGCCAACCACTTCAACGACTACACCGACGCCGACTCGTTGCGCATGTCGCCCGCCGACGTGGTCTACGCCGCGCAGTGGTCGCATGCCAACGACTTCCGCCTGGACCAGCTCTTCAACGGCGGAGGGAGCGTGGCGTACCAGGACGGCGATTCGTACCTGGCTCCCGCCGGTCCCGACCCGCTCCTCGCCCAGTTCCAGGCCACGGACCCGACCACCGGTGCGCCCTATGCGGACGACTTCGGCTGGATCAGCCATACCTACGACACGCCGTATCTCGACGTCGGCTGCGCCACCCAGAACTACATCGAAGCCGAGCTGAACGAGAACACCAACTGGGCGGCGGCGGCGCCGGGAGCGACGCCGGGGACCGGTGGCGTCGGACTCACCGAGTCGACCGACAACGCGCTGGCCCTGGGCACCGAGAACCCCGGAGTCTTCGTCCCGGGCAACCACTCCGGGCTTCCCGACCTGGTGCCGGGTAACCCGGCCACGGTCGATCCCCCCGATCTGGACGCCGAGAACGTGAGCACCGGAGGGGATCTGGATGCCGGCTCCTATCAGTACGCCGTCACCGACCAGTTCAACGGCTCCGACTCGCCGAGCGTCGACCAGTCGTCGGCCTATGTGACGGCCCCCGTGAACGTCCCGGAGAGCGGGACGGTGTCGCTCGTGTGGCAGGCGATCTGTCACGCGGCGAACTATCTGATCTACCGCGAGGTGGCCGGGTCCGACGACTGGTCGCTCGTCGGGTCCCTTCCGACCCAGCCTTCACCCGTCCTCCCCGACAGCAGCTCCGGCGACCCGGTGTCGACCACCGATGTCACCGGCGGCGGCGAGAAGGAGCTCACCTTCGTCGACAACGGAGCCACCTCCACGCCGGAGCCCGGGTGGAGCCCACCGACGACGCAGGACGCCAACGAGTTGCCCTGGGAGCAGAACCCCTACTTCGTGCCGGCCCTCGAGGCGGTCGGGGTCACCGCCGTCGGGGCGGACGCCTCCAAGCCGTACCCCGACCCACCCGGCTCTCAGTTCGGTATCGGGACCAGCTACTCGGGGCCCAAGTACCCCGCCGGCACGTCGTTCGTCGACGGCACCGCCCAGGTCGTGCCCCGCCAACCGGTCAACATCTACTTCAACGCCTCGACCGAGGCCCAGGAGGTCGACGAGTACAACACCATCTATCTCCCTCCGTCTCTGGGGGGGACGTGTGTCAACAGCGACGTCACCACTTGCGAGTCGGCGCCGGCCACGTTCGCCGACATCGTCAAGAGCGTCGTCTCGGGCATGTTGCAGAACATGTTGAGCAACAATCCCGAGCCGACCTACGTCCACCAGACCAACATCATGGGCCAGCCGCCGGCCGGGTCACCCGACGCGCCGCCGCCGGACACGCCTGACACCACCGGCGACGGCCTGCTCTACTCGGTACTCGACCCCCTCCTGGCGCAGTACCACGAGTACTTCAGCGCCCTCGCCCCCTACGAGCAGCTCACCGAAGGAGCGATCGGCACCGTCCTGAACGAGCAGTCGACCTGGGCCAGCGCTCTGGCGGCCGGCACGGTCGACGCCTCCGAGGACAACGGCGTGGTGACAGTGACCAACGACGGGACGTCCGCAGTCAGCGTCCCGATGAGCATGCCGGTGGGCTCGAGCGTCAACTCCGTCTCGATCGGCCAGCAGTACGGCGCCACCGACTCGGGTTGGGTGACAGTGGCGCCCGGTTCCTCGGTGACGGTGAACACGGTCGGGTCGGCGCCGTCCATCACCAGTGGTCCCTCGGCCACCGCCCAGACCGGATCCTCCTTCACCGACACGGTCACCACTTCGGGTACCCCGGAGCCGGCGATGAGCGAGTCGGGCGCACTGCCCACCGGGGTCACCTTCACCGACAACGGCGACGGCACGGCCACCCTGGCGGGCACGCCCGACGCCGGTACGGGCGGGGTCTATCCCCTGACCCTCACGGCCGACAACCAGGTGGGCACTCCCGCCACCCAGAGCTTCACCCTCACCGTCGACGAGGCGCCGTCCATCACCAGTGGTCCCTCGGCCACCGCCCGGACCGGCTCCGCCTTCACCGACACGGTGAGCACGTCCGGCTTCCCCAGAGCGGCGTTGAGCGAGTCCGGTCCCCTGCCCGCCGGGGTCACCTTCACCGACAACGGCGACGGCACGGCCACCCTAGCGGGCACGCCCGATGCCGGCACGGGCGGGACCTATCCCCTGACCCTCACGGCCGACAACGGCGTGGGCAGTCCCGCCAACCAGATCTTCACGCTGACCGTGGGTTCGGGCCCGGCCTTCACCGGGGCCGACGCGACGACGTTCACGGTCGGGCAGTCGGGGAGTTTCACGGTGACCACCTCGGGCCTCTCGGGTCCGGCGTTGAGCGAGTCCGGTCCCCTGCCCGCCGGGGTCACCTTCACCGACAACGGCGACGGCACGGCCACCCTGGCGGGGACGCCCGCCACCGGGACGGGTGGGACCTATCTGCTGACCCTCACCGCCACCGGCGGGGGCGGTCCCATCACCGAAGGCTTCACCCTCACGGTCGACGAAGTGCCGGCCTTCACCAGTAGCCCCTCGGCCACCGCCAAGACGGGCTCGTCGTTCACCGACACGGTGCGTACGTCCGGGTTCCCGGATCCGGTGTTGAGCGCTTCGGGCACCCTGCCCACCGGGGTCACCTTCGCCGACAACGGCGACGGGACGGCCACCCTGGCGGGCACGCCGGCGGCCGGCACGGGCGGGTCCTATCCCCTGACCCTCACGGCCGACAACGGCGTGGGCAGTCCAGCCACCCAGAGCTTCACCCTCACCGTCGACCAGGCACCGGCCATCACCAGTGCCGCCACGACCTCCTTCCTCATCCGGCATTCGGGCTCGTTCAGGGTCACGGCGTCCGGGTTCCCGACGCCCGCTCTGGGCGAGTCCGGCGCCCTGCCCACCGGGGTCACCTTCCACGGCAACGGTGACGGTACGGCCACGATCAGGGGAACCCCGACCGAAGCGGGTCAATTCACGCTCCACATCGAGGCCACCGACACGGTGGGCAGTGCCTCCCAGAACCTGGTCGTCACGGTGGACGAGGCCCCCGCCGTCACCGTGGTGGCGTCGAAGGGGGCAAGGGTCGGAAAGGGGCTGCACGTCGTCGTGAAGACCACCGGATTCCCCAGGCCGAGCATCACCGAGTCGGGAGCTCTCCCGACGGGGGTGACCTTCGTGGACAACGGGCGTGGGAAGGGCATCGTGTCCGGCCATCCGGCCGTGGGATCGGAGGGCACCTACACCCTGGTCTTCACGGCGACCAACTCGTTCGGCCATGCGTCGGGCCACATGGTGCTCACCGTCAAGCGATGACCGGCGCCTTCGGCCACGTCGGCCGGCACCACCCGTCACCGCACCGGTCATCGACTGACGGGCCATCGGACCCTGACTGCCACCGCCGGGGGCCGTGACGAATCGGCGCCCGCGCGCCGTTGGCGGATCCGGGTGCCGTTCCGGCAACCCTGGCAGGGCCTGACCCATCGCCAGGCCACCATCGTCAGCGGGCCGGTGGGCTTCGGGGAGATCTCGCCTCTCCCCGGGTTCCCCTGCGATCCTTCCCTGTGCCGGCGCAGCGCCGAGGAGGCGTCCCACGTCGGCTGGCCCCCACCGGTCCGCCGTCAGATTCCCGTCAACGCCCTCATCGCGGCGGTGCCCGCCGACGAGGCCGCCACCGCCGCCCTCGACGCCGTCCGGCAGGGCATCGGCTGTCTGAAGATCAAAGTGGGTACGGACGACGACCTCGCCCGGGTCTCCGCCGTCCGCAACGCCGTCGGCCCGGGGGTCAAGATCCGGGTCGACGCCAACGGTGCCTGGGACCTCGACACCGCCCGGCGGCGGCTCCGGGCCCTGGCCCGCTACGACCTGGAGCTGGCCGAGCAGCCGGTGGCGTCGCTCGAGGACCTGGCCGAACTCCGCCGCCTCGTCGACGTCCCGCTGGCCGCCGACGAGGCGGTGCGAGACCTCGACGACGCCCGTCGTCTGGTCCGACTGGAGGCCGCCGACGCCTTGGTGGTGAAGGTCCAGCCGCTGGGCGGTGTGCGAGCGGCCCTGGAGGTGGTGGAGGTGGTCGGACTGCCGGTCATCGTGACCTCGATGCTCGAGACGTCCGTGGGGCTGGCCGCCGGGGTGGCGCTGGCCGCCGCGCTGGCCGACCTGCCCTTCGCCTGCGGCCTGGCCACCGCCACCCTGTTGGCGGCCGACATCACCACCGAGCCGCTGGTGGCGCGCCGGGGGATGCTCGACGTCCGCCCCGTCGTCCCCGACACGGCCCTCCTCGAGCGCTACTCCGTCTCGCCGGGAAGCCGGTGACGGGCGATCTTCCCGAGGGCGGTCCGCGGCAAGGCGTCCACCACCGTCAACCGGCGCGGCGCCGCGTAGGAGGGGAGCTGCCCGGCCACCCAGGCCCGCAGGGACCGCAGCGTCGGCGGCCGCGAGGTGTCGACGGGGACGACCCAGGCCGCCACCCGTTGGCCCCACTCCGGGTCCGGACGCCCGGCCACGGCCACCTCGGCCACCTGGGGGTGGCCGCCGAGCACCTCCTCCACGGCGTGGGGCCAGACGTTCTCGCCGCCGGTGATGATCATCTCCGCCCGTCGTCCGAAGACCGTCAGTCGCCCGCCGCCTCCGCCGCCGGGGACGCCGATGCCGCTGTCCTCGATGACCCCGGCGTCGCCGGTGGGGAGCCAGCCGTCGGCCGTCCGGGGGTCGTCGCCATCGCGATAGCAGCGCAGGAGCATGGGCCCCCGCACCTGCACCTCGCCGTCGGCGATCCTCACCTCGACACCGTCGAGGGGGACGCCGTCGTAGACGACGCCGCTGCCCGTCTCGGTCATGCCGTAGGTGGTGACGACGTTGGTGCCGACG
Source organism: uncultured Acidimicrobiaceae bacterium (assembly GCA_963842145.1). Classification (GTDB taxonomy): domain Bacteria; phylum Actinomycetota; class Acidimicrobiia; order Acidimicrobiales; family UBA8190; genus CAWJFJ01. The sequence goes on along the minus strand of CAWJFJ010000016.1, from coordinate 225,702 downwards.
TCGTCGGGGGGACGGCTGCCACCGAGGAGGACGGTCCGGAAGAGAGAGGAGTCGATCCGCCGCAGGGCGGTGGGGACGAGGGAGACGAGGGTGGCCCCCCGACGGGCTTCCTCCTCCACGTCGGCGGCGTCGAAGCGGTCGTGGATCGTCAGGCCGGTGCCGGTGGCGAGCGCCCGGGTGACGACGGAGAGCCCGCCGACGTGCGCCAGGGGCAGGCAGGCTAGCCAGCGGTCGGATCCCGGATCGACCCCGAGGCGGGTCGAGGTGGCCACGGCCGAGGCGGCGACGGCGTCGTGGGTGAGAACCACCCCCCGGGGCTCACCGGTGGAGCCGCTGGTGGCCACCACGAGGGCGTCGCCGGGTTCGACGGGCCGTCCCCCGGTGACGCCGTGGCGGTCCCCGTCGGCGTCGACGAAGACGTCCGGGGCCAGACGGGCCAGGAGCCGGTCGACGGCCGGGCGGGGGAGGCGGGGATCGACGGGGAGGACGGCGTCACCGGCCTCCCAGGCGTCACGCAGACGGTCGGGGAACCGGGTCCCGCCCTCGGCGGCGAGGGCGACGAGGCGGTGCATGCCCGCTACGGTACCCACCATGATGCGAGTGATCACTCTCGGAGTCGTCGGTCGGTGAGCGCGACGACGATCCCGGCCTGGAAGAGCTCGGGCCAGTACGGGGACATCCGCTACGACACGGCCGAGGGCATGGCCAAGATCACGATCTGCCGGCCCGAGGTCCGCAACGCCTTCCGGCCACAGACGCTGGACGAGCTCTCCCATGCCTTCACCACCGCCCGGGACGACGCCTCGGTGGGGGTGATCATCTTCACCGGCCAAGGACCCGACGCCTTCTGCTCGGGGGGCGACCAGAGGGTCCGGGGCGACGACGGCTACCTCGACGATGCGGGCGTCGGACGCCTGAACGTTCTCGATCTGCAGATCCAGATCCGCCGGACGCCGAAGCCCGTGGTGGCCATGGTGGCGGGCTACGCCATCGGGGGCGGTCACGTCCTGCACGTGGTCTGCGATCTCACCGTCGCCGCCGACAACGCCCGCTTCGGCCAGACCGGCCCCCGGGTCGGCTCCTTCGACGCCGGCTACGGGTCGGGCCTGCTGGCCAGCATCGTGGGCCAGAAGAAGGCGCGTGAGATCTGGTTCCTGTGCCGGCAGTACGACGCCGCCGAAGCCCTGGAGATGGGCCTCGTCAACACGGTGGTCCCCCTCGACCGCCTCGAGGAGGAGACGGTGGCGTGGTGCCGGCAGATGCTGACCCACTCGCCCCTCGCCCTGCGCATGATCAAGGCCGGCTGCAACGCCGCCGACGACGGGCTGGCCGGCATCCAGCAGCTGGCCGGCGACGCCACCCTCCTCTACTACATGTCGGCCGAGGCCCAGCGAGGGCCGCGACGCCTATCTCGAGAAACGGGCCCCCGACTTCGCCCGGTTCCCCCGGCGGCCCTAGAGGCGGTGGGGATCGCCGGCAACCGGTGGGTGGTGGGGGCACGTCCCCGGACCCTGCCGGCGGCGGTGGCCCCGGTCCTGGTGGGCACGGCGGTCGCCGGCGGCGCCGGCCCGGTCTGGGCCTGGCGGGCGGCGGCCGCCCTGGTCGTGGCCCTGTCCCTCCAGGTGGCGGTCAACTACGCCAACGACTACCAGGACGGCGTCCGGGGCACCGACCGCGACCGGGTGGGGCCGGTCCGCCTCGTCGCCACCGGCCTGGCGTCGCCCGTGGCCGTCCGCCGGGCGGCGCTCGTCAGCCTGGCCGTGGCCGGTGCCGCCGGGCTGGCCCTGGCCGCCGCCGTCCAGCCCTGGCTGATCGCCGTCGGGGCGGCCTCCATCGTCGCCGCCTGGGCCTACACCGGAGGCCCCCGCCCCTACGGCTACGCCGGTTTCGGCGAGGTCTTCGTCTTCGTCTTCTTCGGCGTGGTCGCCGTCACCGGCTCCGCCTACGTCGAGGAGGGCCATCTGTCGGCCCTGGCCGTGGGCGCCTCGGTGCCCGTCGGCCTGCTGGCCACCGCCCTCCTCGTCGTCAACAACCTGCGGGACCGGTCCGGGGACGCCACCGCCGGGCAAGCGCACCCTGGCCGTCCGTCTGGGCGACCGTCGCACCCGCTTCCTGTACGGCGGCCTCGTCGTCGGGGCCCCGCTCTGTGCGCTGCGGGCTGGCGGTGGCGGCGACCCCGTGGGCCCTGCTGGCCCTGGTCGCCACCCCGTTGGCGGTGCGCGCCGCTGCGCCGGGTCCTGGCCGGCGCGGTCGGTGCCGATCTGGTGGCCGTCCTGGGCCAGACGAGCCGCTTCCAGCTCGCCTTCGCCGTCGGCCTGGCGGCCGGGCTGTGGGTCCGATGACCGGTGCCACCGATCGCCCGCCGTCGGGCGCGGCGCCGGGGCCGGCCAGGAAACGTCCGGACGATGGCCAGGAAGGCCTCGGGCGCCTCGTGTGGGCGGCGTGACCGGCGCCCGGGACGACGGCCACCTGGCGTTCGGCCCGATGGCCGCGGCCATGGCCTCGGCCCGGGCCCGGAAGACCTCGTCGCGCTCCCCGGCGACGGCCAGCACCGGCATGGTCAGCTCGGACAAGCGCGTCCACAGCGACTCCTGGGCGGCCGTGCCCGCCAGCCGGAGGCTGGCGGCCAGACCGGCCACCGTGTTCTCGAGACGGGCCTCGACCCCGGCGGCGGTCGTCGTCCAGGCCGGCGAAGAGCGGCCCGGCCAGCCAGCGGCGGACGAACTCGGCCACCCCCACCGTCTCCAACTCGACGGCCAGCGCCTCGTCGTGGCGCCGCCGGGCGTCCCGTTCGGCGGCCTCCCCGATACCCGCCGTCGCCCCGAGCAGGACGAGGGCCGTCACCGGCTGCGGGCGGGCCAGGGCGAGATGCAGGCACAGGCGGGCCCCCATCGAGTAGCCGACGTAGGTGGCCGTGCCCCCGGTGTCGCCGAGCAGCTGGGCCCCCTCGCGTCATGTCGGTGGCCAGCGCCGCGGAGCGGCCGTGACCGGGGGCGTCCACCCGCACCACCTCGTGGTCGCGCGCCAGGTCGACGGCCACGCGGCCCCACGACCGACCGGTCTGGGTGAAGCCGTGGACGAGGACCAGGCGGGGCCCCCGACCGTCGACCTCGGCGTAGAGCACGGCGCCATCGGTGGCACCGTGGACGTAGCGGCGACCTTCTGCGCCACCGTGGTCGACGAGTGGGTCCGGGCCGGGGTGACCGATGCCGTGGTGGCCCCCGGGTCGCGCTCGACGCCGATGGTCCTGGCTCTGGCCGGCGACGCCCGGATCCGGCTCCACGTCTTCCTCGACGAACGGTCGGCGGCCTTCTTCGCCCTGGGATCGGGCTGCGCGACCGGGGACCCGGCGCCCGTGCTCACCACCAGCGGGACCGCCGCCGCCGAGCTGCATCCGGCGGTGGTCGAGGCCCATCACGCCGGCGTTCCCCTGCTGGTCGTCACCGCCGACCGTCCGCCCGAGGCCCACGGCGTCGGCGCCCCCCAGACCATCGAGCAGGCCGACCTCTACGGGCGGGCCGTCCGGTGGCGCGCCGACCCCGGCGTCCCCGATCCGGCCGTCGCCCACAGCTGGCGGTCGCTGGCGTCGCGGGCGGTGGCCGAGGCCCGCGGCTGCGGCGGCCGCCCCGGCCCCGTCCATCTCAACCTGGCCTTCCGCGAACCGCTGGTCGGCCGCCCCGGGCCCGCTCCCTCCGGGCCGCCCGGGGGGCAGCGCCTGGCACCGGGCGCAGTCCGCCCCGGCGGCGGCGCCGCCCGGCCATCGACGAGCTGGCCGGGCGGCTGTCGGGTCGGTCGGGGGTGATCGTGTCCGGTGCCGGGACCGGCGATCCGGCCGCCGTCCACCGCCTGGCCGACCGTCTCGGATGGCCCGTCCTGGCCGATCGCCGCCTCGGCCGCCCGCCTCCCGGCGCCGGCCACGGTGGCCGCCTTCGACGCCCTCCTGCGTCACGGCCCCTTCGCCGGCCGGGCCCGACCGGAGGTGGTCCTGCGTCTGGGCGCCCCCCCCGCCTCCCGGGTCCTGGCCGAGTGGCTGGCGTCGTCGCAGGCCGACCAGGTGGCGGTGGAGACCCACGGCGTCTGGCTCGACCCGGACCGCTCGGCCGCCACCGTCCTGGTGGCCGAGCCCGACGCCGTGTGCAGCGCCCTCGCCGATCAGCGACCGGCACCGGCTCCCGACGGGCTGGACGCGGCTGTGGGCCGACGGCGGAGCGGGCGGCCCAGGAGGCCATCGGCCGGGTTCTGGCCGGCCACCGGGAGCCGACCGAGCCGGGCGTGGCCCGGGCCCTCGTCGCCGGGCTCCGCCCGGACGCCGGTCTGGTGGTGGCCTCGTCGATGCCGATCCGCGACGTCGAGTGGTACGCGGCACCGCGCGCCGGCATCCGGGTGATGGCCAACCGGGGCGCCAACGGGATCGACGGGACGCTGTCCACCATGCTCGGGGTGGCCGCCGGATCGGGAGGGCGGCCGACCGTCGGCCTCGTCGGCGACCTGGCCTTCCTCCACGACGCCGGGGCCCTGGTGGGGGCGGCGCGACCGTGGCCTCGACGCCGTCATCGTCGTGGTCGACAACAACGGCGGGGGCATCTTCTCCTTCCTGCCCCAGGCCACCTCGCTTCCCGCCCCCCTCGCTCGAGCGGCTCTTCGTCACCCCCCACGACGTGGACCTGGTGGCCCTGGCCGGCGTGCACGGGCTGCGCGCCTCCGAGATCGATTCCGCCGCCGCGCTGGCGCCGGCCGTGGTCGTCGGGCCTGGCGTCGGGCGGGATCACCGTGATCGTGGCCCGCACCGACCGGACGGCCGAACGTGGCCGTCCACGACGAGCTCCACGCGGCGGTGTCGGCCGCCCTCGACGTCGGTGCGCCGTCGTGACGTCGCCGGTCAGGGCCGGACGATGGCGGCCAGCATGGGCTGGAGCTTGAGATCGGTCTCGGCCAGCTCCGCCTCCGGGATCGGACCCGGCCACGATGCCGACCCCGGCCATCAGGCGGGCCCGTCGGCCCTCGATCTGCGGCCGACCGGATGCCGACCGCCCAAGCAGCCGTCGCCGTCGCCGTCCACCCAACCGACCGGTCCGGCGTAGCGGCCCCGGTCGAGCCCCTCCACCTGCGTGCGATGTAGTCGAGGGCGGCGTCGGTCGGCGTTCCCCCCACCGCCGGGCTGGGATGGATGGCGCCCACCAGGTCGAGGGCCGTGGGGAGGGGCGGGCGCAGACGGCCGATGATCAGGGTGCCCAGGTGGGCCAGCGTCCCGAGGGGCACGCACGCCGGGGACCTGGGGCACGCTGCAGCTCGTCGCAGTAGCGGGCGAGGGCGGCAGAGACGGCGTCGACCACCAGACGGTGCTCCCCGCGCTCCTTGGCCGACGACAGCAACCGCGGAGCCAGCTCGTCGTCCGCCGTCGCCGGGGCCGGTCCGGGCCGTCGTCCCGGCCAGCGGCTGGGAGCGCACCTGCTCCCCGTGGCGCTCCACCAGGAGTTCGGGGCTGGCGCCGACGAAGCCGTCGATCGAGAAGACCATGCAGGAGGGGTGCGACAGCCATGAGCCGCCGGGCCACGTCGGCGGGCCGGAAGGGCCTGGTCGGCCACCACCGTCACGCGCGCGGGCCAGGACGACCTTGTCCAGCCGGCCGGCGGCCACGGCGGCGGCGGCGTCGCCCACCAGGCGGCACCAGGCGCCGCGGTCGATCTCGGAGCGGACCCGGTACTCCCGCGGCCCGGGTCCGTCGGCTCGGCGGCGGGGTCGCCTCCAGGCGGCGACGGATCGTCGTCGACGTCCGGCCCGGGGTCCGGCGATGTGACCGTCAACCAATGGGAGCCGTCGGCCTGGCGGCGCACGAGCGACGGCCGGCACCACCATCTCGGCGTCGCTCCGGACGCGGGCGAACGGGAGCGCACCCATGGCCACCGGCGGGTGGGGGCCGTCCCACTCGATGGCGGCCAGCACGGCGGCCACCTCGTCGCCCGCCGGCGCCCCGGCCGTCGCCCAGACAGCACGGCACACGCGGGCCGCCGCTCCGCGGCCGGCCAGGCTCACGCCGTCCGGCCGCGTTCCCACAGGCACCCCGTGGTCGCCGGCCACCGCGGCCAGATCGACGGACGTCTCGAGGGCCACCGTCCTCGTCACCAGCGTGGTGGGGGCGACGGGGCCACCGGTGACGGGGCCACCGGTGACGGGGCCGGTGACGGGGGGGCCGGTGACGGGGCCGCCAGGGACGGGGTGGCCGGTGACGGGGGAGACCGGCGTCACGACCGGGTCCCGACGAGGAGCTGGACGATTCCGCCCGACAACGCCCGCCGGTGGACGTCGGGGAAGCCGGCCTCGGCCACGGCGCCGACGAGGACGTCGACGGGGGGCAGGTAGACGACCGACCGGGGCAGGTACCGGTAGGCGGTGGCCGTCCGACAGGGCGGCGCCGATCCGGGGGACGACACGGGTGAAGTAGAAGCGGTGGCCGAGGCGCAGGGCGGGGTGCGACGGCTCGGCCACCTCGAGGAGACCGATCCGCCCGCCGGGGCGGACGATCCGGGCCAGCTCGGCCAGGAAGGCCCGGCAGGTCGACCAGGTTGCGCAGGGCGAAGCCGCAGGTGGCCCCGTCCACCGACGCCGCCGGGAGGGGGAGCGAGACGACGTCGGCCCGCACCAGCGGAGCGGTGGTGTGGGCGGCGGCCAGCATCCCGGCCGACAGGTCGAAGCCGATGGGGGTCGAGGCCGGCGCCGGCCAGATCGGCGCAGAGGTCGCCGGTCCCGCAGGCCAGGTCGACCACCGTGGAGCCGAGCGGGCAGGTCGAGGGCGGCCACCGTGAGCGCGCCGCCACCGCCGGTCCAGGCCGAATGTCATCACGCGGTTGACCAGGTCGTAGCGCGGGGCGACGGCGTCGAACATGGCCCGCACGGCCCGGGCCTTGTCCGAACCCTCGGGGCAGCGCCTCCGGCGGGTGGGTCCTCGTCACCCCTCGGCCGCCATCGGGGGCTCGAGCCGCCGGGCCGACTCCGACTGCGCACGGCGGCGCAGTTCCTCGTCGTCGCCCACCGCCTCGATGTGCTCCTGCGCCACCACCAGGAGGATGCGCCGGAAGTGGTGGGCCACCAGGGCCACCGTGGCCGGGAGGAGAGCGTGGAAGGCCTCGACGAGTCTCGGCCGCCGCCGGGATCCGTCGCCGTCGCGCCGGGCCTGGCGGACGTGGCGGTCGAACAGGGTCACGGCCTGCTCGGCCACCAGTCGGGCCGCCTGCTCGTGGGTCCGGGCCAGCTCGAGCACGTCGCCCAGGGGCAGGCCGTACTCGAGCAACTTCAGGCCGGCGCGCAGAGCGACCAGGTCCGCCTCGGTGTAGCGGGCCGCCCCGTTCTGGTGCCGGGGGACGAGGATCCCCTCGCGCTCGAGGGCCTCGAGCAGCGTCTCGGGCACCCCGGCGCGCCGGCCCAGCTCGGCCAGGGTCCAGAACTCCTCCTGCCCCTCTTTCGCCCCCTCGCCGCCGGCCACCACCGCCTCGACCAGGGCCTCGTCGGCTTCGTCGAGCTCCCCCCGCAGGATCCGGGCGATCACCACCAGGCTGAAGCCGCGCTGCTGGAGGGCCTTCACCCGCCTCAGGCGGTCGAGGTGCTCGTCGCCGTAGAGGGCGACCCGACCGACCCGCCGGGGCAGGTCGAGCAGGCCCCTGCCCTGATAGAAGCGGACGGTGTCCACCGACACCCCGGCTGCCGCCGCCAACGCCTCGACCCGGTACTCCACGTCCTCACTCTAGGAGTGATCACTCCTACCATGGGCCCGCGGGGGCGCCCCGGTCCGGGCCCCCGAGGCGGACCGGTCGCCGAGATCGACGGCGACGTCGTGGAGATGGTGGACGGGGTCGTGGATCATGTGCCGGCCGAAGGTCGTCCACCGCGGTGCGGTCCTGGTCCCAGTTCGGGTAGGTGGGGTCGTCCCGGGTGAGCATGAGCCCGAGACGCTCCCCGTAGAGCCGGCACCGTCAGACCCAGCGGAGGTCGTCGTCGTCAGGATCGGCCACCCGCGCGCAGGTGGGGCAGAACCAGCGGGTCTCGAGGGCGGTCCCGCACGACCGGTGGTGGGGACCCTCCACGTCGCCGCCCGACTCCCGCGATCCCCAGCGGGCCAGGAGGCGAAGGGCTCCGGCCAGCTCGCGGCCGGCCTCGGTGATCCGGTACTCGAGGCGCGGGGGCCGGTCCGAGTAGGGCACCGCCAGCACGAGACCCTGGCCCTCGAGGCGGCGCAGGCGCGCCGTGAGGACGTTGGGGGCGACCCGGGGGATGTCCCCCTGGAGCTCCGAGAAGCGGCGCGGCCTCTCCAGGAGCGCATCGACCACCAGCAGGGTCCACCGGTCGCCGACCCTGGCCATCGCCTCGTCCAGCCCGGAGGTCACTGCCTCATCCTCGCTCAGCCCCGTCCGTCCGTGCACCCCGCCGTCCTCTCTTGGGGTAGTTAATAGTAACTTGCAAGTGACTAGCCATTGAGTCAGAGTGGGCAGAGCGACCGGGGGCAGACCACCGGCGCCGGATCCCGGGAGGTCGTGGGGGATGGGGAAGGTCCTGGAGGAGCTGTCGGCCGCGGTACGGAGCGCGGCCGAGAACGTCGGGCCCTCGGTGGTGGGCGTGGGGGCGGGCGGAAGCGGTGCCGTGGTGGGTGCCGGCGTGGTGGTGACGAACGCCCACAACCTGCGCGGTGAGGAGACGGTGGTCACGTTCGCCGACGGTCGGCGCGCCCCGGGCCGGGCCGCCGGCGTCGACATCGACGGTGACCTCGCCGTGGTGGCCGTGGACACCGCCGACGCACCGGCTCTGGACTGGAGTACGGCGGGGGTGGGCGTCGGCGACGCCGTCCTGGGCTGTGCCAACCCGGGCGGACGGGGGTTGCGGGTGAGCGTCGGCTTCGTCTCGGCCGTGGACGTGGCCTTCCGTGGCCCGGGGGGACGGAAGGTGGGCGGCGCCGTCGAGCACACCGCTCCTCTGGCCCGGGGGTCGTCGGGCGGACCCCTGGTCGACGGCGCCGGAAAGCTGGTCGGGATCGACACGCACCGGATCGGCGACGGTTTCTACCTGGCCGTGCCGGCGGACGACGACCTGAAACGACGCGTCGACGCCCTCGGTCGCGGCGAGGTCCCGCGCCGGCCCCGGCTCGGGATCGCCGTGGCGCCCCCGCAGGTGGCCCGGCGGCTGCGCCGTTCCGTCGGACTACCCGAACGCGAGGGGATCCTCGTGCGCGCCGTCGAGGACGGCGGGCCGGCGGCCACCGCCGGCGTCCAGGAGGGTGATCTGATCGTCGCCGTGGCCGGCACGCCGGTGGGCACGGTGGACGACCTGGCCGCCACGCTCGAATCGGCCGGTGCCGGCGTCCCCGTCGAACTGACGGCGGTCCGCGGGGTGGAGGAGCTGACGGTCACCGTCACCGTCGCCTGACGCTGCCGGCACCGTCGCCTGACGTCGCCGGTTCGTGGCAACCTCGCGGTCCACAGCGGGCCCGAGGACGGAGGAACCCGATGATCAAGCTCACCTGCCTCGTCCGGCGCAAGGACGGGATGTCACCCGAGGACTTCCACGCCTACTGGCGCGACCACCACGGGCCCCTGGTGGCGTCGACCAGGAGCGGGAGCCACGTCGTCCGCTACGAGCAGCACCACCGTCCCCTGGACGACTACGGCGAGAGCGACGACGGCGGCTACGACGGCGTCACCGTCCAGCTGTTCGCGTCGATGGACGAGTACAAGGCGCACATCGCCGAGAAGGACTTCGCCGACGTCTGGGCCGATCTCCCCCAGTTCCTCGACGTCGACCGCCTGGCCTTCGTCCTCACCGAGGAGCCGGTGGTGATCGTGGAGGGACCGGCCGGTTAGAGAGCGAGCTGCCGGAGCACGTAGGGGAGGATCCCGCCGTGCCGGAAGTACTCCGCCTCCATGGGGGTGTCGATCCGGACGCGGGCGCTGAACTCGACGGCACCGGCGCGGACCGTGATCTCCTTCGGGACCTCGCCGCTGCGGAAGGTGTCGAGGCCGACGATGTCGATGGTCTCCTCGCCGTTCAGCCCGAGACTGGTGAGGGTCTCCCCGTCGGCGAACTGGAGGGGGAGGATCCCCATGCCCACCAGGTTGGAGCGGTGGATCCGCTCGAAGCTCTGGGCCACGACGGCCCGGACACCGAGGAGGGCGGGGCCCTTGGCGGCCCAGTCGCGTGACGAACCCGATCCGTACTCGGCGCCGGCGAACACCACCAACGGGACACCGTCGGCGCCGTAGCGGATGGCGGCGTCGTAGATGCTCATCTCCTCGCCGTCGGGGAGATGGCGCGTGATCCCCCCTCGGTCCCCGGGGCCAGGAGGTTGCGGAGGCGGACGTTGGCGAAGGTCCCCCGCATCATCACCTCGTGGTTCCCGCGCCGGGCGCCGTAGGAGTTGAACTCCGCCGGGTCCACCCCGTGGTCGGTCAGGTAGACGCCGGCTGGCGAGCTGGCACGGATGGAACCGGCGGGGGAGATGTGGTCGGTGGTGACGGAGTCGCCCACGATGGCGAGGACCCGGGCCCCCACGATGTCGCGGACCGGTGCCGGTTCGGGGCCGGTGGCGTCGAAGAAGGGCGCCTTCAGGACGTAGGTGGACCCCGTCTTCCAGGCGAAGGTGTCGCCGCCGCCGACGGCCATGGCGCGCCAGAAGTCGTCGCCGTCGAAGACCGATCCGTAGCGGGCGCGGAACATCTCCGACGTCACCGCCGAGTGGAGGACGTCTCCCACCTCGGACGAGGACGGCCAGATGTCGCGGAGGAACACCGGTGCGCCGGTGCCGTCGGTCCCCAGGGGCTCGGTGGTCAGGTCGATGTCCATGGTGCCGGCCAGGGCGAAGGCCACCACCAACGGGGGGGAGGCGAGGTAGTTGAGCCGGACGTCGGGATGGATCCGGCCCTCGAAGTTCCGGTTCCCCGACAGCACGGCCGCCACCGACAGGTCACCCTCACCGACGGCCTCGGAGACGCCGGGGAGCAGAGGGCCCGAGTTGCCGATGCAGGTGGTGCACCCGAAGCCCACCAGGTCGAAGCCGAGGGTGGAGAGGGGTTCGACCAGCCCGGCGCGCTCGTAGTAGTCCATGACGACCCGTGACCCGGGGGCGAGGGAGGTCTTCACCCACGGCTTCGACCGCAGACCCCGCTCCACCGCCTTCCGGGCCAGCAGCCCGGCCGCCAGCATGACCTGCGGGTTCGACGTGTTCGTGCACGAGGTGATGGCGGCGATCACGACGTGGCCGTCGCTGATCTCCTCGGTCGTCCCGCCCTCGAGGGCGGCGGCGGCCGACCGGCGGCCGACCGTCTCGCCCGCCTTGCGCCGGGCGCCGTCGACGGCGGTGACGAATCCCGCCTTCGTCTTCGACAGAGAGACACGGTCCTGGGGCCGCGACGGGCCGGCCAGGCTCGGCTCGACGGTGCCGAGATCGAGCTCGACGTTCTCGGTGAAGACGGGGGCGTCGTCCCCGGGCCGGTGGAAGAGGCCCTGCTCCTTCGTATAGGCCTCCACCAGCGCCACGTGATCGTCGTCGCGGCCGGTGAAGCGCAGGTAGTCGAGGGTGACGTCGTCGACGGGGAAGATCACCGACGTCGCCCCGTACTCGGGGGCCATGTTGCCGATGGTGGCCCGGCTCTCCAGGGGGAGATGGGCCAGGCCCGTCCCGTGGACCTCGACGAACTTCCCCACCACGCCGTGATGGCGCAGGAGCTCGGCGATGGTGAGGACGAGGTCGGTGGCCGTCGTCCCCTCGCGGAGATCCCCGGTCAGCCGCAGCCCGACGACGGGGGGACGAGCATGGTGAGGGGTTGCCCGAGCATGGCGGCCTCGGCCTCGATCCCGCCGACGCCCCAGCCGAGGACCCCGAGGCCGTTCACCATGGTGGTGTGGGAGTCGGTCCCCACCAGGGTGTCGGGGAAGGCGGCGCCGTCGGCCGTGGCGAAGACCACCCGGGCCAGGTACTCCAGGTTCACCTGGTGGCAGATCCCGGTGCCGGGGGGGACCACCCGGAACCCGTCGAAGGCCCGCTGGGCCCACCGCAGGAGCTCGTAGCGCTCGATGTTGCGCTGGTACTCGATCTCGACGTTGGTGGCGAACGACGACGGCCGGCCCGACGACTCGGCGATCACCGAGTGGTCGATCACGAGCTCCACCGGCACCAGCGGATTGACCCTGGTGGCGTCGCCGCCCATGGCCAGCAGCGCGTCGCGCATGGCGGCCAGGTCGACCACGGCGGGGACCCCGGTGAAGTCCTGGAGCAGGATCCGCTCGGGGGTGAAGGCGATCTCGGTGCCCCCCCCGGCCCCGGCCGCCTGGCGCGACGCCCAGCCGGCCACGGCCTCGATGTCGGCGGCATGGACGTGGCGACCGTCCTCGTGGCGGAGCAGGTTCTCGAGGACGACCTTCATCGAGTAGGGGAGCCGGGCGATGTCGAAGCGGCCGTCCAGGGCGCCCAGGCGACGGATGGAGAAGCTCCGGTCGCCGACGGCGAGGGTGGAGCGGGTGGTGAAGCTGTCGAGCGAACTCGTCCCAGGGGCCATGGGCCCATTCTGCCGCAGCCGGGCCGGGCGGACGGGCGCCGTCGCTAGGGTCGGGGCCGTGGAGACGTGCACCGAGTGCGGGTACTCGTACGCCGCCCTCCGCGGGCGGCGTACCGGCGTCGACCACTGGCCCACCACCGAGGTCCGGACGGTGGACCGGGTCGGACGGCACGCCGTGCATGCGGCCGTCCATCACCGCCACGACACCGGATTGCTCCGGGAGAGTCTCACCGAGAAGGGATCGCAGAGATGAAGACGCGGACACTGGGCCAGGGACTGGTGGTCTCGGCCGAAGGGCTCGGATGCATGGGGATGAGCCAGTCCTACGGACCGGCCGACGACGCCGAGTCGACGGCCACCATCCACCGGGCTCTCGACCTCGGGGTCACCTTTCTCGACACCGCCGACATGTACGGACCCTTCGTGAACGAGGAACTGGTCGGCAAGGCCGTCGCCTCACGCCGCGCCGAGGTCGTCCTGGCCACCAAGTTCGGCAACGAGCGCCGCGCCGACGGGACCTTCGTCGGTGTGAACGGCCGACCCGACTACGTCCGGACGGCCTGCGACGCCTCGCTCGCCCGCCTCGGGGTGGATGTCATCGACCTCTACTACCAGCACCGCGTCGACACCACCGTCGCCGTCGAGGAGACCTGGGGGGCGATGAGCGAGCTCGTCGCCGCCGGCAAGGTCCGCCACCTCGGCATCTCCGAGGCGGCCCCGGCCACCATCCGCCGGGCCCACGCCGTGCACCCGGTGACGGCCCTGCAGTCGGAGTACTCGCTCTTCACCCGGGAGCCCGAGGACGAGATCCTGGCCACCGTCCGCCAGCTCGGGATCGGCTTCGTCGCTTACAGCCCCCTGGGTCGGGGCTTCCTGTCGGGGACGATCACGAGCCCCGACCAGTTCGGCGAGGCGGACTTCCGTCGGTTCTCGCCCCGGTTCCAGGGTGAGAACTTCGGCCGCAACCTCGCCGTGGTGGACCGGGTGAGGGCCCTGGCCGCCGGGAAGGGGGTCAGCGCCTCGCAGTTGGCCCTGGCCTGGGTCCTGGCCCAGGGCGACGACATCGTTCCCATCCCGGGGACGAAGAGGCGGACGTTCCTGGAGGAGAACGTGGCCGCCCTCGATGTCGAGCTCAGCGCCGACGACCTCGCCTCCATCGAGGAGGTGGCCCCCCGGGGCGTGGCGGCGGGCGACCGCTACCCGGCCGAGCACATGGCCCGGGTGAACGTCTGACGTGGCCCGCCGCCTGGCACCCGTCTAGGACGCCGGGCCCACCACCGTCACCAGGGTTCCGATCGGCGAGAGGGGCCAGACCTGGGCGGCGGTGGCGATCGGCATCTCCACGCAGCCGTTGCTCTGGGGCGACCCGTAGGTGGCGCGGACGAAACCGTGCAGCGCGTCGCCGCCGAGGAAGAAGCTGGCCCACGGGACGGCGGGATCGTCATAGGTGCTCCCGTCCGGATTGGTCCCTTGCATGCGCGAGCTGACGACGTGTTCGAAGACGGGATAGGTCCCGTCCGTGGTGTCGGCACCCGGCGCCCCCGTATTGACCCGTATGTCCTGAAGGACCGGGTTGCCGTTCTCGTACAGGGTCAGGGTCTCCGGGAGCTGCTTGGTCACGAAGACGTACGTGTACGGTTCGGTGTCGACCTTTCCGGCGGCGAGGTCGGCGAGCAGCGCCGACCACACGTGGGTGCCGGCCAATCCGTCGACCGTCAAGCCGTTCTGGTTCTCGAAATCCATCACCGCCCCCTTGGTGATCACGTTCTCGTAGCCCTCGGACCACAGCGAGGTGAGCGACGACGGTGTCCCCGGCCACCGCCACGCGAACGTCCCGGCCTGCGCGGTGAGGGCCGCCGTCGGTGATGGCAGCGGACCGGCGGGGGTGAACGACAGGGGAAGGTAGTTCAGCAGGGCCAGAAGTTGCTGGAGGCGTTCCGTACCGGCCTGGGCGACGACGAAGGTGATCGTGACGGGCGCCCGCAGAACCTTTCCGTCCGTGCTGTGGGGACCGGAGGCCCCGGCCGGAACGACGAGGGTCTCGGTGCTGGTCGGTATGAACGGTGCCGTCGCCCGGAACGCGAAGGGTCTTCGGTCCGGTCTGCGTCCACGACCCGCTCACCGGCGGACTGAACATCGGCATCCCCTCGGTGCCGGCCACGGCGAGCGAGAGATGGACGGTCACCACCTGGGTCGACGGCACGTCGGTGGCGCCGGTGGCCGGTGTGGTGGACACCACGGCGAGCGGCCGGGCGGCGACGGTGTCACCCGAGCGGCCGCCCCGGGTCGACCCCGGATGATGGTCGTCCTGTTTGTGCCGGACGGCGATGTAGGCACCGCCGGCACCGGCGGCGACGATGACGACCACGATCCAGGTGACCCAGGTCGTTCGTCGGCGCCGAGGCGGAGGGACGAGAATCTTGTATTCGGGCATGACTCCTGGTGCTCGGCCGAGGGGGGCGGTTCCCGTCATCGAGAGTAGCCAGAGCTCCGCCCGGTCGGTCCGCGTGCCGCTCGGTCAGCGCAACGCCTCGACGGCCGAGGAGCCGGCCACCACGATCATGTCCCCGGCCACGCTGGGTGCGGCGAAGTGCTCCGGCATGCCGACGTCGAGGCGGACCGAGAAGCGGGTGGTGCCCGACTCCTCGTCGATGCCGTAGAGGACCGACGCCTTCGGATCGATGCACCACACCACACCACCGGCGATGGTGGGCGAGCTCGCCCCCCCGGTGGGCGACGACCACGTCCATCCCCGCCGCATGGTGTCGCCCGGACCGATCTGGACCTGGGCCAGGGCACCGGCGTCGGGGCAGGCGACATAGACGTCCGGCGCCCGGTAGGCGCTGCCGCCCAGCGACTCGCAGACGTCGAGGGACGCCACCTGACCCCCGATCCCCCCGAGGGCGGCGGCGTCGAGGAGGTAGGCGGTCGCCTCCTTTCCCACCTCGAACACCTGGCCGTTGCCGAGGAGGACGGGAGACGTCGATCCCAGGTCCCCGTCGTCGGCGTTGTCCCGGGCCCAGTCGGTGGGGGCGAAGTACGACAATTCGGTGAGGGCGGGGGAGAGCTCGATGACGGCGTCGCCGTGGTCGAAGGGCTGGCCGGCGGTGGCGCTCCCGTTCCCCGTCGCCACGAAGACGTCACCCGACGCGTCCACCGTGACCCCGGCCGGGGCCCAGATGGCGCCCTCCCGGGCGGTGGGGACCCGGTAGACCAGAAGTGGACCCATCCCCGTCTCGGGCACACCGACCACCCAGCCGTGGTACTGGCCGCAGTCGCCTTCGTTGCCCCCGAAGGCCACCAGGACGCGGCCGTCGGAGAGCCCCAGGGCGATGCGCTGGAGCTGGGCGGCCGCCGTCCATCCCGGTTGGTCGACGTCGCGACTCCATGTCACGACGTGGGTGGCGAGGTCGATGCCGAACACCTCGTGGCCGACGGCGCCGGCGGTCCCGGTCTCGGCCGAGGCGTAGACCGTGTCGGTGGCGGGATCGACGACCATGGTCGAGGTGACCCCGACGGTGGGCGCGATGTCCCCGCACGGCAGCGCCCCCGACGGCGCCGGGGTGGCCAGATGGTCCGACCACCGGACCTTCCCGGTGGCGGCCGAGAGGTCGTAGACGGTGTCGTTCTCGGTGGCCACCAGCACCTGGTCGTCGAAGACGAGGGGTTCGCCGTAGACGGCGCCGTCGAGAGCGGGCGACGTCCACGCCGGGGTCGGCGGCGTCGTCACGGCCGGGGACGACGCGTCGGATGACGTCCGGTCGAAGTTCCCGCCGTAGGTGGTCCACGCCGCCGCCGTCGGTGCGGTCGTGGGGGTGGAGGAGGATGGTGGCGTCGTCGTCGTCGTCCTCGCCGTCGAGGACGAGGGGGTGGGCGGGCGGTGGTTCGCCCCGCAGGCGGCGGCGAGGACGGCGAGAGCGAGAACGGAGGCCCTCCGCCGCCGACGGATCGGTCCCGTCACGACGGGGGACGTCGGACGGGACCGGGCCATGGCGTCAGTCTGCCCCGCCGGGGTCGATCGGACGGCCGGCGCGCAGTAGGTTGCCCGGCAGCAGACTCCGGCGATCGACCGAGGAGGCGGTGGCGGTGGCTCACGAGGTACGCGGCGTCGTCGCCAAGGCCAAGGGTGCGCCCGTGGCCTTGGAGACCGTCCTCGTCCCCGACCCCGGACCCGGCGAGGCACTGGTGGACGTCCGGGCCTGCGGTGTCTGCCACACGGACCTCCACTACCGCGAGGGCGGCATCAACGACGACTTCCCCTTCCTCCTCGGCCACGAGGCGGCCGGTGTGGTGGAGGCCGTCGGACCGGGGGTGACCTCTCCGGCGCCCGGCGACTTCGTGGTCCTCAACTGGCGGGCCGTCTGCGGGGAGTGTCGAGCCTGTCGCCGTGGCCGCCCCTGGTACTGCTTTTCCACCCACAACGCCACCCAGCCCTTGACGCTGGCCGACGGCACCCCGCTGGCGCCCGCCCTGGGCATCGGTGCCTTCGCCGAGAAGACCTTGGTGGCCGCCGGTCAGTGCACCAAGGTCGACGGTCGCGCCCGCCCCGAGGCGGTGGGCCTGCTCGGGTGCGGCGTGATGGCCGGCCTCGGCGCGGCGATGTTCACCGGCGGGGTCACCAACGGCGACACCGTGGCCGTCTTCGGCTGCGGGGGGGTGGGCTGCGCGGCGGTGGCCGGGGCCCGCCTGGCCGGCGCCGCCAAGGTCATCGGCGTGGATCTCGACCCCCGCAAGCTGGACCTGGCCACCCAGTTCGGCGCCACCGACGTGGTCGACGCCGCCGCCACCGATCCCGTCGAGGCCGTCCGTCGGCTGACCGGCGGGTTCGGGGCCGACGTCTGCATCGAGGCGGTGGGCAGCGCCAAGGTCATGCAACAGGCCTTCGACGCCCGGGACCTGGCCGGGACGCTCGTCCAGGTGGGGGTGCCCACTCCGGAGATGCGGATCGACATGCCCATGATCGAGTTCTTCGGCCGCGGTGGCAGCCTCAAGCCCAGCTGGTACGGGGACTGCCTGCCGTCGCGTGACTTTCCGATGTTGGTCGACCTCTACCTCCAGGGACGCCTCGACCTCGACCGCTTCGTCTCCGAGACGATCCCCCTCGACGGTGTCGAGGAGGCCTTCCACCGCATGGAACGCGGTGAGGTTCTCCGTTCGGTCGTCGTCCTCGGCCCCTGACGGCGGTCGTCGCACCCACGTGTCACGAGCGGTCACCTCCGCCGTGGCCGAACCACCAGAGGAGGGATGATGGCCAAGGTCGTCTGCGTGCTCTATCAGGACCCCGTCGACGGATACCCCGAGACCTACCCGCGTGACGGGATCCCGGCTCTCGACACCTACCCCGGGGGGCAGACCCTGCCCTCGCCGCACGACATCGACTTCGTCCCCGGGCGCGCTCCTCGGCAGCGTCTCCGGTGAGCTCGGTCTGCGCCGGTTCCTCGAGGACGCCGGCCACACCCTGGTCGTCACCGACGACAAGGACGGCGCCGACTCCGTCTTCGACCGCGAGCTGGTCGACGCCGACATCGTGATCTCGCAGCCTTTCTGGCCGGCCTACCTGACGGCCGAGAGGATCAGCCGGGCGCCCCAGCTCAAGCTGGCCATCACCGCCGGCATCGGCTCGGACCACGTCGATCTCCAGGCTGCCATCGAGAACGGGCATCACGGTGGCCGAGGTCACCTATTGCAACAGCATCAGCGTGGCCGAGCACGTCGTCATGATGATCCTGTCCCTCGTCCGCAACTACCTGCCCTCCCACGGATGGGTCACGAGGGGCGGCTGGAACATCGCCGACTGCGTGGCCCGTTCCTACGACGTCGAGGGCATGACGGTCGGCACCGTGGCCGCCGGTCGGATCGGCTTGGCCGTGCTGCGGCGGCTGAAGCCGTTCGACATGAAGCTCCACTACACCGACCGTCACCGGCTGCCTGAGTCGGTCGAGGAGGAACTGGGCCTGACCTTCCACCCCAACGCGGCGTCGCTCGTCCCCGTGTGCGACGTGGTGACCATCAACGCGCCGCTGCACCCGGAGACCGAAGGGTCTGTTCGACGACGCCCTGCTCGGCACCATGAAACGCGGCGCCTATCTGGTCAACACGGCCCGGGGGAAGATCTGCGACCGCGACGCCGTCGTCCGGGCGCTCGAGAGCGGGCAGCTGGCCGGGTACGCCGGGGACGTCTGGTTCCCCCAGCCGGCGCCGCGCGACCACCCCTGGCGGACGATGCCCCACCACGGGATGACCCCGCACATCTCGGGATCGTCGCTCTCGGCCCAGGCGCGCTACGCGGCCGGGACCCGCGAGATCCTCGAGTGCTGGTTCGAGGACCGACCCATCCGCGACGAGTACCTCATCGTCGCCGGGGGCAAGCTGGCCGGAGCGGGTGCCCATTCCTACAGTCCCGGCGATGCCACCGGCGGATCCGAGGACGCGGCGCGCTTCACGTCATGAACAGCGTCACCTCATGAACAGCGTCACGTCATGAACAGCGTCATGAACACGTCATGAACAAGGTGAAGGTGGGTTTCTTCTCGTTCACCGAGATCACCGATCCGTCGGAGCACCACGCCTACAACGAGTGGCATCAGCTCGACCACATGCCCGAGCAGTACCCCCTGCCGGGGATGGCGTTCGGCCAACGCTGGGTGTCCACCCCCGCCTGCCGCGCCGCCCGTGCCGTCGACGGGGCCCTCCTGGCGCCGGTCCACTACGTCACCCTCTACCTGATGACCGAACCGGTCCAGACGACGTTGGAGGAGTTCCGGGCCCTCGGCGGCCATCTGCGCCAGGTCGGACGGTTCCACGAGCACCGGCGGGCCCTTCTGTCGGGACCGTTCGACATCGCCACCATCGACGCCGCTCCGCGGGTGCTGATCTCGGCGGCGGCGGTTCCCTACCGGCCGAACCGCGGTGCGTACATCGTGGTCGAGGCCCTTGCCTCCCCGGCCCCCGCCGACGGCGGCACCAACGTCGACGCCCTGCTGGAGGTGAACGGGGTGGCCGGGGTGTGGACGTTCGTCTCGGACGAGGAGCACCGGATGGTCTGGCGGCCGGGACGCCACCGCGTCACCGTCTGCTTCCTCGACGAGAGTCCCCTCGGGATCTCGGCGCCACTGGGCGAGATCGTGGCCCGGTGGCGGCCCACCGTCGATGCCGTCGTCCACGCCGGCCCCCTGGAGGCGATCATCCCCTGGCGCTGGGACTGGTTCGACGTCGCCGAGCCCGGAGGAGGCTGAGCCGTCACTGCTCCTGCTCGGTGGGCCGGACCAGGATCTCGTTGACGGCCACGTGCCGCGGCCGGGTGACGATCCAGGTGACGGCGTCGGCGATGTCCTCGGCCTGCATCCGCTCCATGCCGGCGAACCGGGTCCGCATGGTCTCGAGCACCTCGGCGCGGTTGTGACCGGCCAGCTCGGTCTCGGTGGCGCCCGGTTCGACCAGGGAGACGCGCACATGGCGCCCGGTGACCTCCTGGCGCAGCGACTCGCTGAAGGCGCCGACACCGTGCTTGGTCAGGTTGTAGACCCCGCTGCCGTTGCGCGCCACCCGGCCGGCCACCGAGCTGATGTTCACCATGTCGGCCACCCGACGCGGGCCGTCCTCGGCCGCACGCAGAAGGTGGGGCAGCGCCGCATGGGCGCAGTAGAGCAATCCCAGGACGTTCAGCTCGACCATCCGTCGCCATTCCGACAGCGGTGCCCCGACGGCGGGACCGAGCAGCATGACGCCGGCGTTGTTGACGAGCGTGTCGAGGCGGCCGAGCTCGGCCACCGTCTGCTCGACGGCGTCGGTGGCCTGGCGCTCCTCGGTGACGTCGGACTCGAGGACGAGCACGCGTGCCGCCCTGCCGGCGCAGTCCGGCGGCGAGGCTCTCCAGCCGGTCCCGGCGCCGCGCCGCCACCGCCACCGCCGCCCCTTCGGCCACCAGGGTGGCCGCTGTCGCCGCACCGATCCCGCTCGAGGCGCCGGTCACCAGCGCGACGGTGCCGTCCAACGTCTTCGCCATGGCCCCAGCCTATGGCCGGGCACGCCCACGCTCTCCGTCGACCCGGACGATCAACTTGCCGGTGTTCCCTCCGGTGAAGAGGAGGTTGAGGGCCTCGGGGGCCTGAGCGAGGCCGTCGACGACGTGTTCGGAGTGCTTGATCCTCCCCTCGGCCACCCAGCCGGCCATGGCCATCTGGGCCTCGGGGAACCGGTCGAGGTAGTCGAGGATGAGGAACCCCTCCATCCGGCCGCGGATCACGATGAGGTTCCGGTAGTTCCCCGGCCCTTTGGCCGGACCGGTGTCGTTGTAGGTCGAGATGGCGCCGCACAGCACCACCCGGCCCTTCAGGGCCAGCTGGCCCAGGCAGGTGTCGAGGATCTCCCCGCCGACGTTGTCGAAATAGAGGTCGATCCCTCGCGGGCACAGCTCCCGCAGCCGGGAGCCGACGTTCTGCGTCCGGTAATTCGACAGCGGCGTCGAAACCGAGGTCGTCGACGAGCCATCCGCACTTCTCGTCGGTGCCGGCGATTCCCACCACACGGGCCGCTCCTTTGATCCTGGCCAGCTGGCCGACCACCGAACCGGTGGCACCGGCGGCGCCCGAGACCACCACGGTGTCCCCCTCGGTCACCCGGCCCACGTCGAGAGGCCGAAGTAGGCCGTCATCCCGTGACCCCGAAGACCGACAGGGCCACCAGCGGATCGATCCCGGCCGGGATGACCTGCATGGCGCCGGCGGACTCGTCGGCGACGGCGTAGTCCTGCCATCCCGTCATCCCGAAGACGAGATCCCCGACCTTGTAGCGGTCGCTCGTCGTCGCCACCACCTCACCGATGCCCCCGCCGCGCACGACGTCGCCGATCCCGATGGCCGGGAGATAACCAGGGGCGTCGTTCATCCACGTCCGGATGGTCGGGTCGATCGACAGGTAGCGCACCCGGACGAGGGCGCCGGCCGGGCCGGGCTCGGGGACGGGCTCTTCCACCAGGCGGACCGTGCCGGCGTCGACCATGCCCGACGGTCGTCGGGCGAGGACGAGGCGACGGTTCCCCTCGGCGCCGCCGGCCGTCACACCCACTCCCGGAGCTGGCTCAAGGTGGCCAGGGGGTCGTGCCCGACGGGCGTGACGTTGAGGACGGTCACCCCGGCCTCCCGGTAGGCGGCGATCCGCTCCTTCACGTACCCGGCCGAACCGATCAGAGAGGTCTCCTCGAGGAGCGCGGTCGGGAACGGCCGCCGCCGCCTCCTCCTTCTTTCCGTCGAGGTAGAGGTCCTGGATGAGCTCGGCCTCCTTCTCGTAGCCGTAGCGCCGGACGAGGCGTGTTGTAGAAGTTGCGGTCCCGCGCCCCCATCCCGCCGACGTAGAGCGCCGTCATCCCCCGGGCCAACTCGCGGAGGTGCTCGAGACCCTCGCCGATGGCCACCAGACCCCCCGGCGGCGACCTCGAGGGGACCGAGCGCCGCCGGACGCCGGGCGCGCCCGGCGTCCAGAGCGCGTGCCCCAGACCCCCGCCGCCTTCTCGGGGATGAAGAGGAACGGGAACCAGCCGTCGGCCACCTCGGCCGTCATCTCCACGTTCTTCGGTCCCATGGAGGCGATCCAGATGGGGATGGTGTCGCGCTCCGGGTGGGTGATGAGCTTCAGGGGCTTCCCGAGACCGGTGCCCTGGCCGGGGGGAAGGGGGATGGGGTAGATCCCGTCGTTGGTGAGAACCTCCCGGCGCCAGACCCGCCGGCAGATCTCGATGATCTCGCGGGTCCGCTCGAAGCGGCTCGGTGTAGGCCACCCCGTGCCAGCCCTCGATGACCTGCGGGCCCCGACGCCCCGAGGCCGAGGATGAAGCGGCCCCCGCTCACGGCGTCGAGACCCGGCCGCCGTCTGGGCCAGCAGGGTCGGGGTGCGCGAGTAGATGGGGAGGATGGCCGAGCCGATCTCCATCCGCTCGGTCCGGGCCGCCAGGTAGCCCATCTGGCTGACGCCGTCGTAGCCGTAGGCCTCGGCCACCCACACGATGTCGAGGCCCGCCCGTTCCAGGTCGACGACGGCATCGAGGGACTCCTTTATGCCCCGCGAGTAGTCGAGCATGGTGCTCAGCCGCATGGGGGCCTCCTTTCCGTGCGGTGTTCTCCGACGGTGGCGGGTCATCCGACGGTGGCGATGCCACCGTCGACGGGGAGAATGACACCGGTGAGATAGGCCCCGGCCCGCGAGGTCAGGTAGATGGCGGCACCGGCCATGTCGTCGGGCCGGCCGATCCGCTTCATCGGCGCGCCGGCGGCGATCTGGGCCCCGAAGGCGTCGAGCGTGGCCGCCATCATCTTCGACTCGAAGGGTCCCGGGGCGATGGCGTTCACCGTGATCCGCGGCGCGAGCTTCCGGGCCAGGTGGCGCGTCAGTTGGTGGACGGCGGCCTTGGAGGCCGAGTACGAGTACGTCTCGAGCACCGGCACATGGATCCCGTCGATGGAGCCGATGTTCACGACACGGGCCGGATCGTCGTCGGTCGGCGGCCGCTTCGAGCAGGGGCAGGAGGAACTTCGTGGTGTGGAAGACGCCCTTCACGTTGAGCGAGAGGACACGGTCCCAGGCGGCGTCGTCGAACTCCTCGAGCGGTGCCCCCCAGGTGTTCCCGGCGTTGTTCACGAGCACGTGCAGCCGGTCCTCGCGTCCGGTCATCTCCTCGGCCAGCGCCCGGCACCCCGACTCGGTCGACAGATCGGCCGGCACCGAGAGGCAGACCCCCACCTCCGAGAGCTCCGTCGCCACCGCCTCGCACGGCTTCGGCGTTGCGCGACGAGATGTAGACCCGGGCCCCGGCGTCGACGAAGCCACCGGCGATCATCCGACCGATCCCGCGTGATCCGCCGGTCACGAGGACGGTCTTGCCGGCGACGGAGAACAGGTCGGTCATGCCGGACGTTACCCCGCGGGGCCGCGGCGACGCCTACGATCCGCGGCCATGCCCGATTTCTTCGACGTGGTCCTCCGCCAGCGCGCGTGCCGGGCCTTCCGACCCGATCCCCTCGACGACGAGCTCGTCGAGCGGGTCCTGACGGCGGCCACGTTCGCGCCGAGCGCCGAGAACCGCCAACCCTGGGTCTTCGTCGTCGTCCGCCACCCCGAGCGCCGGGCGGCCATCGGCGAACTGAACCGACGGGCCTGGGAGGGCGGGGGCCGAGTCGCACTCCGAGGGGCGCCTGGCGCCCGTCGCTCCTCGACGAGGTCGACCGGGGGGCCCAGGGCGGGGTGGCCGGCGCCCCCGTCCTCGTCGTCGTGGGGGGCGACACACGCCTGGGCGACCGTCGGGTCCTGGCCGCCTCGATCTTCCCCGCCACCCAGAACATGCTCCTGGCCGCCGGTGCCCTCGGCCTCGGTGCGGCGCTCACCACCCTCCCCCTCGTCTTCGGCGACGAGCTGGCCGAGATCGTCGGATTCCCCTTCGAGGTCCAGCCCATGGCCGTCGTCCCCCTGGGTTGGCCGGCGCGCCCGCTCGGTCCGCCCCGACGGCTGCCCGTGTCCGACAAGGCCCACCGCGACACCTTCGGTTCGCCCTGGTGAGCCGGGCCGGGTAGACACTTCCCGATGCAGGTGCACGAGTACTCGGTGGACGTCGACGGTTCACCGCGCAGAGGTCTGGCAGCTCTTCTGGGGCTACCGCAAGAGCCGCCCCGAGCACGACGGCGTGAAGATCGACATCCTCCACCCCGGCGACGACGTCGGTGAGGGCCTGATCCGTCACTGCAAGTTCCGGGTCCCCCGGTACCTGATGACGGGAGGGGTCGGCTACTCGTGGGAGTGGCTGACCCAGGTGACGCCGTACGAGTCGTGGAAGTACGACGCCATCGGGAAGCCGCTCTGGTCGGTGGCCGAGGGCCGGACCCGCTTCGAGGAGCTGCCCGGAGAGCGGACCCGCATCCATTTCTCCGAGACCTACCACGCCTTCAATCCCGTCATGCGGTTCCTTCTCGAACGGCGGGTCCACCGCTTCATCTCCAAGGACAACGACCGCCTGATCACCGATTCCGTCAATGCCGGCATCCGCCGGCTGCGCGCCGCCGACAAGGACCACTGATGCGGGGTCTGCAGGACAAGGTGGCGGTCGTGGCCGGGGGTGCTGGAGGGATCGGAACGGCCACGTCGGTGCGGCTCGGCCAGGAGGGCGTCTGTGTCGTGGTCGGCGACCTGAACGGCGACGCCGCCGTCCGCGTGGCCGAGCAGATCACCGAGGCCGGCGGTCGGGCCGTGGGCGTCGGTGTCGACATCTCCGACGAGCGGGCGGTGGGGGAGATGGTGGCCCTGGCCGTCGAGACCTTCGGGGGGCTCGACATCCTCCATGCCAATGCCGCCGACCTCTCGGCCGGCACCCTGGGGCGCGACTCCAACGCCCTGGACGTCCCCCTCGACGCCTTCGACCGGGCCATCGCCGTGAACCTCCGCGGCCATCTCCTGTGCACCCGCGCCGCCATCCCCGAGATCTTGAAGCGCGGCGGCGGCGGCGCTCGTCTACACGAGCTCGGGGGCCGCCTTCATGGGCGAACCGGAGCGGCCGTCGTACGCCATGGCCAAGAGCGGGCTGAACGCCCTCGTCCGTCACGTGGCGTCGAAGTGGGGTCGCAAACACATCCGGGCCAATGCCGTCGCACCGGGACTCGTCCTCACCGACGGTCCCCGCTCGGTGCTCTCCGAGGAGTTCATGAAGATGGCCCTGCGCGGCACGCGCTCGTGGCGCCTGGGCGAGCCCGAGGACATCGCCGCCATGGTGGCCTTCCTCGCCTCCTCCGACGGCGAGTGGATCAACGGTCAGGTCCTCTCCGTCGACGGCGGCGCCTCGCTGCGCTGAGCGGTCAGGCGTCAGGGGTGGTGAACGTGCCGGACGGCGTCCACCACGTCGCCGCCGGGTCCCCCGGCCGACGCCGCCTCGGGCCGGTAGTGCCCGTCGAGGACGGCCGACAGGGTGGCCCCGACGGTGAGCCGCAACGCGTCGAGGTCGTAGCCCCCCTCGAGGACGAAGACGGTCCGACCGGGACCGGGAGCGAACCCGCGGATCCGGCCCACGAGGTCGGCGAAATCGCCGGCGGTGAGCTCGCAGGCGGGCCAACGGGTCGTCCCGATGGGCGTCGAAGCCGGCCGAGACGAGGACCCAGGTGGGGTCGAAACGCTCCACCACCGGAGCCATGGCCTCGTCGGCCGCCCTCAGCAGGACGTCTCCGGTGGCCCCGGCCGGCAACGGGAAATTCACCGTCAGCCCGGGGGCCCCGGGCCCACCGGTCTCCTCGGTCCGGCCGGTCCCGGGGTAGAGGGGCCACTCGTGGGTCGAGATGTACAGCACGCGGGGATCGTCCCAGAAGATGGCCTGGGTCCCGTTGCCGTGGTGGACGTCGAAGTCCACGATGAGCACCCGTTCCCCGCGTGCGGCCAGATGCAGCGGCGCCGACGGCGATGTTGTTGATCATGCAGAACCCCATCGACTGCTCGGCCAGAGCGTGATGACCGGGCGGCCGCGCCGCCACGAAGGCGGTGTCGCCACCACCTCCGGCCAGCGCGTCGACGGCGGCCAGGACGCCACCGGCGGCCAGCAGGGCGGTGTCCCACGACCCCGGTCCCACGATCGTGTCGGGGTCGAGGGCACCACCCCCGGCGCGACAGAAGTCCTCCACCAGGTCCAGGTACCGCTCGGGGTGGACCCGGACGAGCTCCTCGGCGAGGGCCCGACGCGGCGCCAGCTCCACGACGGCGTCGCGCAACCCGGCGTCGTCGATCCCCTCGAGGGCGGCGGGGATCCGCGAGGGCCGTTCGGGGTGCCGGCCACCGGTGTCGTGGTGATCGAGCTCGGGGTTCGCCGACAGCAGCAGCACGACGCGCCCTCAGCCCGTGGGCATGGGGAAGATGTGCGGCTCCGAGCCCACGGCCCCGGCCGCCGAGGCGCGCTCGGCGTCGTCCATCGGCGTGAAGGCCTCGGCCGCCTCGAGGGCCAGGGCCAGGACGCCGGTGTCCCCCGGGGTGCAGAAGGCGTGGACGCCGGGCACCGACAGGGCGAAGCGAACGCCGCGGTCCACCTCGTCCGCCGTGGTGTACGGCTCGTACCAGGTCCCCGACGTGTGGGCTCGGTCCCCCCAGGGCCGCGCCGCGGCAGCCTTGATGGCCATGACCCCGACGTCGCGCGAGGCCGCCTCCTCCAGGAGGATCTCGGCGTCGCGCCGGTAGGTGGCGTCGGCCCACAGCCGGGGGTTCACCGGGAACATCACGGTGTCGAGGTCGTACCGGCGCAGAGCCTCGGCGTGGGCCGCCGGGGCGGTCAGGTCGTGGCCGGTGATCCCCACGAAACGGCAGAGTCCCTCGTCGCGTGCGGCCAGGATGGCCTCGACGGCCCCGGCGCGGGCGTCGAGCTCGGCCAGATCGGTCACGGCGTGCATCTGGTAGAGGTCGAACCGGTCGCACCGGAGCAGCTCCAGCGACTCCTCCAGGTGGGCCCGCACGCCGTCGGGTTGGCGACGCTGTGTCTTGCAGGCCACGAAGAGCCGCTCCCGCACGGCCGGGATGAGGGGACCGAGCAGCTCCTGGGCCCGCCCGTACCGGGGGGCCACGTCGATGTGGTTGACGCCCGCCTCGAGGGCCCCGGCGAACACCCGGGCGGCGGTCTCGGGGTCGGAGTCCCACAGGGCGGCGGTGCCGAGGACGGCGAGGGACGACCGGTGTCCGGTGCGTCCGAGCCGTCGTCTCTGCACGCTCAGGACGGTACCGCGCCCGACCCGTCACCGCGCCCCGGGGCCCGGGGCCTACGCTGCAGGCATGGCAACGAAATCACGGCCCACGGCCGAACCGAAGAAGCCCGGAAAGTCGCTCAAAGAGAAGCGCGCCGCCAAGCACGAGAAGCAGGCCGCCCAGAAGCAGGCCCGTAGCGCCAAGTAGCGCCGGGCCTGTCCGGGCCGGCCCGGACGGGGCGGCGCCCGGACCGGTGGCGGGAACGGTGGGCCGCGGGCGCGATGATGGTCCATGGTCCCCACGAAGACGGCGCTCGAAATCCGTCTGCAGTCGGCCTTCGACTCCGTCGAGAGGGGGGCGGACCCGGTCCTGCGCCCGTCGGACCACGCCGACTTCCAGGCCAACGGGGCCCTGGCCCTGGCCAAGCGCCTGGGCCGCAACCCCCGGGAGGTGGCCGAGGAGATCGTCGGCGCCGCCACCCTGGACGATCTCTGCCGGACGGTCGAAGTCTCGGGGCCCGGCTTCATCAATCTGACGTTGTCGGCGTCGTTCATCGCCGACCAGCTGGTCTCCCTGTCCGCCGACCCCCGGCTGGGCGTCCCGGCGGTACCGACCGAGACGGTGGTGGTCGACTACTCGTCTCCGAACGTGGCCAAGGAGATGCATGTCGGCCATCTGCGCGGCACGGTCATCGGTGACGCGCTGTGCCGGATCCTCACCTTCGTCGGCCACGACGTCCGGCGCGAGAACCACATCGGGGACTGGGGCACGCCCTTCGGGATGCTCATCGAGCATCTGGTCGACATGGGCGAGGAGAAGGCGGTCAAGGAGCTGTCGGTCGGGGACCTCGACGCCTTCTACCGCCAGGCCCGGGCCTCCTTCGACGCCGACGAGGCCTTCGGCGAGCGCAGCCGTCACCGCGTGGTGCTCCTCCAGTCCGGTGACACCGAGACGTTGCGGCTCTGGAAGATCCTGGTGGCCGAGAGCGTCCGCTACTTCGACGAGGTCTATTCCAAGCTCGGTGTCCTTCTCACCGACGACGACATCGTCGGGGAGAGCTTCTACAACCCGATGCTCCCCGACGTCGTCGCCGACCTCGACGCCCTGGGCCTGCTGGTGGAGAGCGACGGGGCCCGGTGCGTCTTTCCCCCCGGCTTCACCAACAGAGACGGTGATCCCCTCCCGCTCATCGTCCAGAAGTCGGACGGTGGTTTCGGCTACGCCGCCTCCGACCTGGCCGCCATCAGGGACCGGGTCACGCGCGTGGGCGCCACCCGCATCCTCTACGTGGTGGGAGCTCCCCAGGCCCAGCATCTCGAGATGTGCTTCGCCGCCGCCGCCCTGGCCGGCTGGTTGCCCGCGACGGTCCACGCCACCCACGTCTCCTTCGGCAGCGTCCTCGACGCCGACCGCAAGATGTTCAAGACGCGCTCGGGCGAACGCGTCCAGCTCGTCGACCTCATCGACGAGGCCGTCGAACGCGCCGGGGCGGCGGTGGCGGAGAAGAACCCCGACCTCGACGTGGCCAGCCGCGCCGCGGTGGCGCAGATGCTCGGCGTCGGCGCCATCAAGTACGCCGACCTGTCCACCGAGAGGACGCGCGACTACCTCTTCGACTGGGAGCGGATGCTGGCCTTCGAGGGGAACACCGCCCCGTACCTGCAGTACGCCCACGCGCGCATCCGCTCCATCTTCCGGCGCGCCGCTCGCCGTCCCCGCCCCGGGTTCCCCCCCGGTCCTGGCCGAGCCGGCCGAACGGGCGCTGGCCCTGTCGCTCCTCGGCTTCGCCGACGCCGTGGCGGGGTCGCTGGCGTCGTGGAGCCCGAGCCGACTCTGCACCTACCTCTTCGACCTGGCCGCCACCTTCACCGGGTTCTACGAGACCTGTCCGGTGTTGAAGGCACCCACCGAGGAGCTGCGCCTCAGCCGGCTGGGGCTGTCCGACCTGACGGCTCGGGTGCTGGCCCAGGGCCTCGGCCTCCTCGGGATCACCGCTCCCGACCAGATGTAGGGCCCAGGCGGCCGTTACCCGGGGATGGCGCCGGGGGTGGCCAGCCGGGGGATGCCCCCGACGGCCGGCAGACCGAGGAGCCGGGAGATCACCCGGGCCCACGCCGTCGCCGGGGGCGGTGCCGCCTCGACCCACTCGGTCACCGGCCCGACGGCGGGATGACCGCCGGAGACCACCGCCACCTGGGGGGTGGTCCGCGGGCTGCCGTGGATGCCGGGGACGCCCCAGGGGTGTTCCCCGAACGAGCTCCCGGGTCGTCCCCAGACGACGACCGTCTCGTCGGCCAGGGGCTCGACACCGACGACGGCGTCGACGTCGTCGAGCCAACGCGGATCGCCACCACCCTGGCCGGTGACGATGGCGGCCGACCCGTCGCGGATCACCCGCGCCTCGATCCCCCGGGCCCTCATCACCGTGTCCAGGTCGATGGCCTCGTCCCCGGCCGCCTCCTGGCTGTGGTCGCTGACCACCAGCACGACCCAGTCCTCCCACCGGGGCGCCAACGCCTGGCGCACGGTGGCGATGGCCCCATCGTTGTACCGGTACGCCTCGAAGGCCTCGGCACTGTCGGGCCCGAAGAGGTGGGCGGCCGTGTCGGGTCCGTTCAGCTGGGCCACCACCAGATCGGGGCCGCGTCCGATGACGGCGGCGATCTGCTCGGCCGTGGCCGCGTCGTCGGCGTACTCGAGGGCGTCGCGGGCGACGTCGGCGCCGAACTCGCCCCCGGCGGGCCAGGTCGTCTCGGCGGCGCCCGCCCCCATGGCGCCGACCAGATGGTGGTCCCCGAGGACGGCCGCCGTCGACCTCCCGGCCCGGGCGCAGACGTCGAACACGGTGGGTGCCGACGGCCCGACGTCCCAGGCCTCGACCAGCGCCCCGGGCGTGGCCGTGCCCTCGGCCCCACCGGCCGGAGCCGGACCGGGGACCTGGCTCGACCACAGGCCGTGGACCGCCGGCGGGACCCCGGTCACGAAGGTGGCGTGGTTGGGATAGGTCGACGCCGGCATGACCGCCACCCCACCGCCGCGGTTCCAGCCCCCGCCCTGGGCCATGGCGGAGAGGGTGGGCATGACGTCGGCCCGGACGTGTCGGGGCGACAGGCCGTCGAGGATGAGGAGCAGGACGTTCACGTCGGGGGACCTCCGGGTCTGGTCAGGAGAGGACCAACCCGGAGAGGTCGGCCACGCTCTCCAGGATATGGGTGTGGGGCACGGCCTCGAAATCGGGCCGGCCGTGGGCCCCGGTGAGGACGCCGGCCACGATCCCGGCCCCGGCCCGCCAGCCCGCCAGGAGGTCGTTGGTGGTGTCCCCCACCACCGCCACCTGGCGGACGTCGTCGATCTCCAGCCGGATGACGGCGGTGAGGATCATGTCGGGCCACGGACGCCCCCGCCCGGCGTCGGCCGGGGAGAGGGCGAGATCGACCGACCCGGTCCACCCCAGAGCGTCGAGGATCCGGTCGCGTGTGGTCGGGGCGAAGCCGGTGGTGAGACACACCCGGACGCCGGCGGCACGCAGATCGGCCATCGTCTGCGCCGCCCCGGGGAGGGCGACGACATCGCCCCGGTCGACGGCGTCGTCGTAGGCGGACTCGAAGACGGCGTTGGCCCGCCGGGCCGCGCCGCGTCGCCGGAGAAGAGCTCGGTGAAGACGGCGATCTTCGACTGGCCCATCGTCCGCCTCACGAACTCGTCCGGGTCGCCCACGGGGCTCTCGCTCACGGGGCCGCCCACGTCGTCGAGCGCCCGGCGAAAGGCCCGTTCGACCACGCCGTCGTCGGACACCGTCGTCCCCGCCATGTCGAGTGCCGCCAGACGGATCGTGGGCGTCACCGGACGAGCCCCGTCCACGTCTGCTCGGCG
Source organism: uncultured Acidimicrobiaceae bacterium (assembly GCA_963842145.1). GTDB lineage: Bacteria > Actinomycetota > Acidimicrobiia > Acidimicrobiales > UBA8190 > CAWJFJ01. The sequence continues at coordinate 194,602 of CAWJFJ010000016.1, read as the reverse complement.
ATGGCGGGTGACAGCGTCATGCCCGCGTCCGGCCAGACCGGTGACCACCACCACCCCGGGCTCGACCTCCTCCCGGACGCAGACCCGGTCATCGGTGGGGGCCGAGTACACGCCGGCCCACCGCCGCACCACCGGGGGCAGCCGCCAGCCGAGGATCTCCTCGGCGCGCTCGCGCAGCCGGTCATAGAGGAACTCCTCGACGGCGAAGTCGAACGGCTCGTCGTAGACGTGGGTGTCGCCGATGGTGAGCCCGCCGGCGGCGCGTTGGACGAGCAGGAGCTGCATCCCGAAGGAGGCGGTCTCCGGCGACGCCGACGGCAGCTGCGCCCGACCGGGCACGTCGAACGCCGGGTAGTACCGCATCGAGTCGCCGTCGGCGATCGACGTGGCCAGGGCGGGTGCCGCCGGCGCCGGTCTCCATCATCTGCAGCCGGCAGCGCCGGACCGGCGCCTGCGCCAGTGCGCTGCCGACCTTGCCCCCCAGGCCGGTGAGGGCGTCGCCGGGACAGACGATCACCACAGACGCCCGGTGGTCGTCGCCGAGATGATCGACCACCGTTCCGGTCCCGACCTCGACGGCGCGGCGCCCGGGGAGCCACCGGTAGCGGTCGCCCTCGAGAAGAAGGGCCCGGAGGGCGCCGAGGACGGCACCGGGTTCCACCACGGCGTCGCGGCGGCACAGGAGCCCGCCGAGCACCTTGCCGCGCACGGCCGGGTTGGCGGCCCGTACCCCGTCGGCGTCGAGCACGGTCAGCTGGCGGGCGACGGCGTCGGGCCGGGCCGCCATCTCCTCCATCAAGGCCAGCTCGGCCGGGTGGGTGGCCACCGTGAGCGATCCGTTGGCGCGCAGTCCCACCCCCGGGGCCGCCGCCGCCGTGCTCTCCCACAGCTCCCGGGCCCGCAGCCCCAGCTCGAGCTCCTCGTCCCGCGGCGCGCCCGCTCACCCAGACCAGCCCGAAGTTCCGGACCGACGCCCGGCGCGGACCGGCGTCGGCCTCCAGGTGCACCACCTCCCAGCCCCGGCGGACGGCTTCGAGGGCGTGCATCGTCCCGACCACTCCACCGCCGACGATGACGACCCGTTGCCGGTCCATGGGGGACGATGATTCCACGGGCGGTCGGGCGGCCTTTCCGTCGTCACGTCGCCTGTGGCGCGAGAGGAGCGACACCGTGGACCCGTCACCGTTCGAGGAGCGTGCCCTGCGGCACCCGAGGAGGCGACGCCGTCGTGATCGGCCCCATGGCCGACATCGATCACGACGCCCTGTTCTCCCTCTTCGCCGAGATCGTGGACCGCGGCGAGGGCTATCCCCACGCCCCGCCCCTGACGGAGGCCGTCTTCGACGCCACCTGGGTGACCCCCGTGACCCTGACGGTGGTGGCCCGCCTCGACGGTGTCGTCGTCGGGGCGTACTACCTGAAGCCGAACTTCCCCGGACGCGCCGCCCACATCGCCAACGCCGGCTACGCCGTGGCCGGCGCCCATCGCCGCACCGGGGTCGGTCGCCTGCTGGTGGAGGACTCGCGTCCGGCGTGCCCCTCTCCTCGGATTCGACGCCATCCAGTTCAACCTGGTCTTCGTCGGCAACCCGGCCCGGGCCCTCTACGAGGAGCTGGGCTGGCGCCAGATCGGCCACCTCCCCGACGCCGTCGACGGTGAGGACGCCGTCATCTACTGGCGGCGGGTCGGCTGACCCGGGGAGGTCAGACGTTGACGGGGAGCCGCCGAGGCGTCTTCGGAGTGATCGAGTCGTGGCGGACGGTGGCCCAACTGGAGGCGCACCATCAGCCGGACCACCCACCAGGCCGGGTCGATCTCGCCCTTGGCCAGCGACAGCCGGCTCGACGTGGTCGCCGCGTGGTGGTTGTTGTGCAGGCCCTCGCCGGCGACGAGCCACGCCAACCACTGGTTGTTGGTGGCCAGATTGTCGTAGGGACGTCGGCCCCAGTGGTGCCCGACGGCGTTGATGGCGCCGTTGCCCACCAGGTAGAAGACGGTGTGGACGACCGAGGCGATGAGGGCGACCTCCCAGCCGCCGACGACGACGAGGAGTCCGATCCCGATCCCGAGGCCGAGCAGGCTGTGGTCGAACAGGATCCGGTCGAAGCGGTCGGGTGGCAGGTCACGGGCGTACCGCGCGACCTCCTGGGGATCGCGCGCCACCTTCCGGTACAGGGCGACGTTGGTCCACTGGACCCTGGCGTACCCGAGGAGGACGGGGGAGTGGGGGTCGCCGATCTTGTCGGTGTGGGCGTGGTGCTTGCGGTGGACGGCGACCCACTGACGGGGCCGGATCCCGGTGAGCATCCAGGTGAGGACCCGGCACACCGCCGTGGTCACCGGCGAGAGGGACAACGCCCGGTGCGACAGGGCGCGGTGCAGGTAGATGGTCGTGAGGTAGAGCGCCACCTGGGAGACGAGCAGACCGATGACGACAGCGACGAGAACCTTCAGCATCGTCGCCACGCTAATGCACCCCCGGGGGTCGTCGACCGTCGCCGGGGGCCGACGGCGACGGTGGCGGGCCGACCAGGCACGGGCCCCCGCCTTGGGTCAGACTTGTCGACGGAGGTGAGAGCCGTGCCGTACAACGCCGGACGCATCGCTCACGACGCCGACGCCCACGTCATGGAGACGCCGACCTGGCTGCGCCGCCACGCCGATCCCGGCGTCCGGGACCGGATCGAGCCCCTGCGGTACCCGGGGGGGAACGAGCTGCGTCAGACCGGTGACCCCGACGAGCAGAGCCGCGACCTGCGGGCCTCGTTCGACCGGCTCCGGACCCGGCACGCGTCGGAGGACTACCGGAGCGTCGAGGCCGACGAGATCATGGCGCGCAAGAACTTCGCCGCCACCGGCTCGTTCATCGCCTCTGACCGCCCCCGTGCCCTCGACCTCCTGGGATTCTCGAGCCAACTGGTCTTCAACACGTTCCACAACCGCCGACTGCGCGATTGGGAGCACTCGGGGGACCTCGACCTGGCCTACGGAGCGGCGCGTGCCCACAATCGGGCCATGGTCGAGTTCTGCGACGTCGATGCCCGCCTGCTCCCGACCTGCTACGTGCCCCTCGTGGATTTCGACCGTGCCGCCGCCATGACCGACGAGGCGATCGCCATGGGGGCGGCCGCCCTCCTGGTGGCGTCGGGCTGCCCGCCGGCGCACTCGCCGAGCCACGTCGGTCTCGACCCGGTCTGGGCCCGGGCCCAGGACGCAGGCATTCCCGTTGTCTTCCATGTCGGCGGTACCGGCGACCTGATCGACTCCAACTATTTCCGCAACGGCCTCCCCGTCCCACCCGACTTCCACGGCGGCGAGGAGAACTTCCGGTCGGTCGACTACATGGGGATCCCCGGACCCCCGGCCCAGACGCTCGCCACCATGATCTTCGACGGCGTCTTCGAGCGCTTTCCCCGTCTCCGTCTGGGGGTGATCGAACAGGGAGCCATCTGGGTCCCGTCGTGGCTGCGGCAGATGGAGGCGGCCTTCGAAGCCTTCGCCCGCCACGAGGACCGGCTCCGGGCGCTCAGTCTCCGGCCCACCGAGTACGTCCGCCGCCAGGTCCGTTTCACGCCGTACCCGACCGAGGACGTGGGCTGGATCATCGAGCAGAGCGGCCCGGAGCTGTGCATGTTCTCCTCCGACTATCCCCATGTCGAGGGGGGGCGCCGGCCCATCGAGCGATTCGAGGCATCACTGGTGGGCATCGACGACGATGTCAAGCGGCGCTTCTACGCCGACAATTTCCTCGATCTCATGGGGACGGCCGTCGCCGCCCTGGCGTCCTGATCCCGACCTCGTCGCCCCCCCGACGATCAGATGGCCGCCGCTTCGAAGGCCGGGCTCGGTCCGGCAGTGACGAACTTCTCGATGGCCGCCGGTGCGACGGACCGGGCGAAGAGGAATCCCTGGGCCCGGTCGCAGTCGAGGTCCTCGAGGATCCGGAGCTGTCGTTCGGTCTCCACCCCCTCGGCGACCACCATCAACTCGAGCGCGTGCGCCAGGCTGATGATGGCCGCCACGATGGCCAGATTGCCGGTCACGTTTTCCATGTCGTCGATGAACGACTTGTCGATCTTGACGAAATCGAGGGGGAACTGTCGCAGGTAGGCCAGGGAGGAGTATCCGGTGCCGAAGTCGTCCAGGCCCACCTGGACACCGACGTCGCGAAGTCCCCGCAACCCGGTGATGGCCGAGTTGGACGCCTCCATGAGGACCCTCTCGGTCACCTCGAGCTGGAGGTTGGTCGGATCCACCCCGTGGGCGTCGAGCTGGTCGACGACGGATCTCTGGAACCCGACGTCGGCCAGGTGACGGGCGGTGACGTTGATCGCCACCTCGACGAACTGGGTGCCGGCCAACCGGATGCGCCAACCGCTCACCTGCTTGATGGCGTCGGCGAGCACCCGCTCGTCCATGGCGATGAGCAGACCCGACTCCTCGGCCACGTCGAGGAAGGCATCGGGCTGGAGCAACCTGTTGGTGTTGGGGTCACGCAGGCGGACCAGGGCCTCGGAGCCGACGGCACCGCCGGTGCCCAGGTCGATGATCGGCTGGTACTCGACCACGAGCCCACCCTCGTCCAGAGCACGGCGAAGCATGCGCTCGGTCACGAGCCGGCCCACCGCCTTGGTCTTGCAGCTCCTCGTCGAAGACCTCGGCCCGGTCCCGACCGCGGTCCTTGGCCCGGTAGAGCGCCAGATCGGCCTCCCGCAGGAGGTCCTCGCCGGCGCGTTGGGAGTCGGCCGTGGACGCCAGGCCGACGCTCAGGGTGCAGACGAACTCCTCCATGCCCACCCGGAACGGTTCCCGCCCGGCGTCGATGATCCGCTTGGCCAGTTCCCGCGGCGGCCGCCTCGTCGACCATGTTCTCGGCCACGATGACGAACTCGTCACCTCCCAGGCGGGCCAGGGTGTCTGCCGGACGGATGTGGTGGGTGAGCCTTTCCGCCATCTTCAGCAGGATGGCGTCCCCCACCCGGTGCCCGAGCGAGTCGTTCACCACCTTGAAGCGGTCCAGGTCGACGTACAGAACGGCCAGGACACCGTTGCCGCGCTCCATCCGGCGGAGCCCCTGGCGCAGCCTGTCCATGAGGACGGTCCGGTTCGCCACTCCAGTCAGGGGGTCGGTGGACGCCTCGTGCTTCAGGGCCATCGTCAGCTGATGGCGTTCACTCACGTCGCGCAGTGACGACAGGACGAGCCCCGAACCGATTGGTCCGATCGGGCGTGACCGCGTCTCGATCCAGCGGTAGGACCCGTCCCGGCAGAGGAACCGGAAGGTCGCCGTCGCATGCTCGGTCCCGTCAGACAGCTCGTCACGGCTCTCGTGGAGGGAGGAGATGTCGTCGAGGTGGACGAATTCGTCCTCGTTGCGGCCGACCAGATCGGCAGGCTCCCATCCGAACAGGTTCAGGCAGCCGGGCGAGACGTAGCGGACGACCCCGTACTGGCTTGTCACCACGTGGACGTCCGGTGAGGCCAAGACGAGAGATTCGTAGTCGACGAAGCCGCTCGGCATCGGCGCCGGCGGATCGGTGACGTCCGGTGATCGTTCCAATTCGCCATCTCCCGTGCGATCCGAAAGCTCCCGCTTTCACGGAGGCTCTGTTGTTCGCGGGGTCCGGACGAACGTTCGCGAGGTCTGGACGAACCGGTCAGATTTGACCTTGTTTCTAAGATACCCGCAGGTAACGGGCCGGAACAAGGATATGCGGCGTAGATCACAGACAGTGGTGGCCGCCGCCGACGGCGGTCTCCTTCCGAGGCTCGCCGGTGGTCGTGCCGGTCGCCTCCGACTCGGTGATCGGTCCGACGCCCGCTCCCGCCGGTGCACCGCCTCGTTCCGAGTTCCTCGTCTACAGTTGTCTCTGAAGGGCTCGGTCTCCATCTGGGCCCGGGGTGCGTGCAATCCGGTCCCCGTTGACTCCTGCCCCTGTTCGAAGGAAGGCAGTCGATGCGCGCCCACCATGCGACACACCGGGACGGGACGAGCGGTGCGGTTTGCGAGCGGAACTGAGCCGTGGCCGGTGAGCGACTACATCGCATCCTGGAACTTCTGTCGGCGGGGGGTCAGACGGAAAAGGGGAGCGCCCGCCTGTGCGATGTCTGCGCCGAGGTCGCGGCCATGAACGGTGCCGGGATCATGCTCATGTCCGAGGACGTGGCGCTCGGTTCGGTGTGCACCACCAACGAAGTGAGCGCGCTGATCGAGGAGCTGCAATTCTCGTTGGGGGAGGGTCCCTGCGTCGATGCGTACGGCGAAGGCCGGCCGGTCCTCGAGCCCGACCTGGCCGACCCCGAGACCCCCCGCTGGTTGGCGTTCTCGCCCCCGGCGCTGGCCGCCAACGTCCGGGCCGTGTTCGGCTTTCCCCTCCAGGTGGGAGCGGTCCGCCTCGGCGCCCTCAACCTGTACCGCGACCGCCCGGGACCGCTCGGCGACGATCAGCACGCCGACGCGCTAGTCATGGCCGACGTGGCCGCCCGGGTCGTCCTGGCCATGCAGGCCAACGCTCCGCTGGACGCCGTGGCCGAGGAGCTCGAGGCGGGGGCCAATTTCCACCTGGTCGAGCACCAGGCGTCGGGCATGGTGGCCGCCCAGCTCGGCGTCAGCGTGGGTGAGGCCCTGGTCCGGTTGCGGGCCTACGGCTTCAGTCACGACCTGGATCTCATCGAGGTGGCCGAAGCCGTCGTGGACCGGCGGCTGCGCTTCGATTCGTCGTAGCGGGCGCCCCCGGGACGGCCCGGTGAGGGCCGCCTCCGGGGTGACCACAGGAGTAATGTTCTGGGCCGAAGCCGGCCCTTCGAGCCCGGGGTCCTGGCAGGCCCCGGTAGGGGAGGTCCTCATGCAAGGATCCACGAAAGAAGCCCTTCTGGCCCAGACCTTCGTCGACCTCGTCGACACCCTCGTCGAAGACTTCGACGTCGTCGATCTCCTGACGTTGGTGGCCGACCGGTGCGTGGAGGTTCTGGACATCACCGCCGCCGGATTGATGCTGGTCGCCCCGGAGGGGGACCTCCGGGTGGTCGCCTTCTCCAGCGAGGCAGTCCGCGTGGTCGAGCTCTTCGAGTTGCAGGCCGAGGAGGGCCCGTGTCTGGACTCCTACCGCTCCGGTCTGCCCATCGTGAACCAGGACCTGGAGAACACCGACCGCCGCTGGCCGAACTTCGCTCCGGTGGCCATCGCCGCCGGCTTCCGGTCCGTCCACGCCATGCCCATGCGCCTGCGTGGCGCCGTCATCGGTGCCCTCAACCTCTTCCGCTCCGAGGTGGGCGACCTGGGGGAGTTCGACCTCCTCGCCGCTCAGGCCCTGGCCGACGTGGCCACCATCGCCATCCTCCACCACCGCGCCGCCAATGAGGCCCAGCTGGTGAACGAGCAGCTCACGTTGGCCCTCAACAGCCGCATCATCATCGAGCAGGCCAAGGGTGTCCTGGCCGAGCGGTCCGGGCTCGACATGGACCACGCCTTCGCCCGGATGCGAAAGCACGCCCGTGACCACAATCTCCGCCTCGTCGACGTCGCCCACGGTGTGGTGGAGGGCACGCTGACGATCGAGACGTTGATCCCCCAGTCCAAAGGCGGGGCCTGAGCGGTTCCCCGGGGCGGTGGCGGGGACCGCTACCTTGGCCGCCATGACCGAGGTGGCGAAGCGCTACGGGGCTGTGGCCCGGGGATTCGCCGTTCGTCTCGAGGGTGTCGTGCCGGACGCCTGGCCGATCGTCACGCCGTGCGCCGACTGGACGGTCAGAGATCTCGTGGCCCATGTCACCACGACCCACCGACGGGTGATCGCCACGCTGGACGGAACGGACCCGGTCGACGTGGATCTCGACGCCGACCTCGTCCCACAGTGGCACGCCGCCACGGGCACGGTCACGCAAGCTCTCGATGACCGGCCCCGGGCATCGACGCTCGTCGGCGGGATGTTCGGCGAGCAGACGTTCGAATCGCTCGTCGGCCGCCTGGTGTGCTCCGACACGCTCATCCACACCTGGGACCTGGCCCGGGCCACGGGACAGGACGAGACCCTCGATCCCGGGGCCGTGGCGAAGGCCCTGGAGTCACTGACCCCCCTCGACGACGCCATCCGCCGCCCCGGCGGCTTCGGACCGAAGATCGCCCCCGCCCCGGGAGCCGACGCGCAGACCCGGTTCCTGAACTTCTGCGGCCGGGCCCCGTGATCTCTCGACCCGGCTTTCCGACGACCAGCACATCCCGTTGGTCGGAGAGAATGGGTCCGTGAGAGCGCACCCGCCCGCCGTGATCCCCGTGGGCGACCCAAGACGGCCACTGATCGGACGCGCCGCTTTCGGTACCCTGCTGGTCTCGGCCGCCTTCTTCCTGTTCACCGCCACCAAGCAGATGAAGCCGGTCTATGTCCACGCTCCCTGGCTGAACGACCCGTACGACACGGTCTTCTCCTTCACGATGTTCTTCGTCCCTCTGGTCGCCGGCATCCTCGTGGTCCAGGTCTCGCTGTGCCGAAAGTCCGAGCCACTGCCGGTGGCGCGAGTGGTGAACGTCCTCCGTGGATGCCGTGTCGCCGTCGGCGCCATCATGGTCGAGTTGCTGACGGCCTGGGTGTCGGTTGCCGTCGGAGCGAATCGATCCGACTGGACCGGTGACGCCACGGGTCTCCTTCTGGCCCTCCTCGTCCTCTGCACCACGGCGACCAGCAGGGTCATCGCCGATCTCCATCGTGCCCCTCGGTTCCCGAGCCCCGACGCGACGCCGACCACCGCGAGCCCCGACTGGCTCGCCGACGCCGTCACCGTCGCCCGGCGCGAGAGTCGTTGGCTCGGTCCGCTCCGGCGCCCCGTGTTGATGGTGCTGGACGGGGCGGACCGGACGGTGGTGCGGACGGTCCGGCGGCACCCGCTCGGTGCGGCCGTGGCGTCGAGCGCGACGTTCGCCGTGACGGTCTTCGGCTGGCAATCGCTTCGCGAAGGGTATTCACCGGCGCTGACGGTGCTGTCGTTGGGTCTGGGGTTCTGCGGCATGTTCGCCTTCCTCGTCCTCGCCGGCTCGTATCTCGGCGTCGTCCGCAGTCAGAACCCTCTCCACGGTGTGCCACGGCGCCTGCTCGACGCCAGCGTTGTCGGCAGCATCGTGGCGATCGCCGCACTGGCCTTCCGCGACTCCCTGTGGTGGATCGTCGGGAGCGACACCACGGCTGCCGGCGCAGCCCGGTTGGCGACCATGGTCGGGGGTGGCTACCTCGCCGCCTTCGCCCTGGTCCTCGTGGCGGAGACACTTCTGCGCTCCCACCCCCGATCCGCTCACTGACCGAAAGGGTCAGGGGCCGCCGGACACCGGTCGTCCACCGCTGCGACGGGGCGGTCCGCAGTGGGTCGATGTCGCTGATAACCGGGAATCCCTTGTCGTAAGAGTGGCCTGGTCAGTGGTCATCATTCACAGAGGCTCGATGAGAGATCCCGGTGAAGCGGAGTTCGAGACGTTCCTGCTCAGGACGACGGAGCCGTTGCTCGGTGCCCTGGCCGAGAACGGAGGCCCGACCAGCACGCAGGCTCTGCTCGCCAGCAGCCCGGCCATCGATCACGGAGGTGCGAGTGCCGACGGTTGCCCGACCACGGACCAACGCGGTCAGGCCCGACCCGACGAGGCCGGGGACAACGGGTCGTGTGACATCGGGGCCTACGAGTCCCAAGGAGTCTCGTAGGGGCAATCGAATCTAGCCCGTAATCACGTTGTGAACAGTCGCCACCATCGGCTCCTTGAGGCCGACTCCGAGTTCGGTCAGGATCGGCATAAGAGCCGGTCCGAAGGCGTCGAACTCCTCCTGTGATTCCCAGATATCGAAAACCTGGATCTCACCGTTCGATTCCAATGCGCAGTGGTAGGTGCGTCCCTTTGGCTTGCCCGCTCCGGCTGCCTCAAGCTGCTTGATCGCGCTGCCGTACTTTTCCGGTGTGAATCCTTCGTGCACGAAGTAGATCCCAAGTGCCACTCTGTACCACCTCTCTGCGTACTCGCCGCAATGTTGACGCTTCGGCCAGACCGCGTTGGATATGACCCACTCGGACCATAGTTCTCGGCGAAGACTGAATGTCGACTGGTCGGGTGGAGTCGGAATTGTCGCCCCCGAGTGTCTCTGAACGCCGGTTGGACGGGCCAGTACGGGACCCACGGGCTAGGCCGAGAGCCATTTGATCTCCGTCCTATGCGTCGCTGCCCTAGGGTGAGTCGATGTTCCGTCAAGTTGTGGTCTATCAATGGGCCGATGGAGTCTCACCGGAGTCAAAGCAGGCGTTTCGTGAGGCTCTCGATCGGATGCGTGCCATACCGGAGATGCTCGCCATGACGTGCGGCGATGACGCGGGGCACTTCGATGACAACTTCGACTTCGTGGTGGTTGCTGACTTCGCAGACTTCGCCTCTGCCCGTCGTTACGTCGCCCACCCCCTTCATCAGGCCTATGTCCGTGATCACGCAAGCAAGGTCATCGGACAACGAATCATCGTGCAGCATGACTGGGTTGCGCCGGACCATTGAGATCGAGAGGAACGAATTCGTGTCACGCCTGCTGATACTCACAAATCCGGATTGCCCCGTCTCCGTATCTCGTATTGCTTGAGGGCGGGTCTCCCACAATGCCGCTACGGGTCGCAGAATGTCGCCGCCTGGATGGTGGCGCCACATAGGCAAAGTCTGGAACGGCGGATCGGCAACGTCGTCCGGATGCGGATGCTGGCACCCTGTTCGACGAAATCACTCCCGAGGTCGCCACTACCCCCATCACGGGGCGGACTCTTCGGCGACGGGGGGGTGAGCGCCTATCGAGGACGCGGGTGCGGACCGCTGGCACCAGAGCTACTGAGGCGCTCCTGCCGTCATCTGGGCCAACATCTGTTCCAGCACCGCCTGGTCTGGACCGACGAACGGTTGCGCAGTCGGTGTGGCTTCAAGCGAGCCCAGCAGCCGCTCGGTCATGGCGCCCGAGGCGGCCGGCAGATGGCTGCTCAGCACCAACGTGGGGTTCATCTGGCGGACCAGGTTCAACTCCTTCGCGAGCGCGGCGCGGTCGGTCTTGTGGACCCATGGCGAGTCGATCGTCGCCCAGAGGATCTGACCCTGCCGCAGTTCGTCATCCGAAAGGTCGTCAGCCCGCTCAGGAACCGCCTGTAGCAGTGCCCCAAAACAGTCTGAGCTGAAGAACGCACCTGACTTCTCGTCGCGGAAGCCGGTCGTAGATGGGTTGTCGAACATCGGTGGCTTGACGGCGGTGAGGGTGCGGTCGCCCACGGTGATCGCCTGTCCCGGGTTCAACAGGTGAACCCTGTCCATGGGCAATGGGGCGGAGGTACTCATGATGCCCACGCCGAGAAACGTGGTGATCACACGGAGCCCCGGATTCTCGGTGAGCAACTGATGCAGCGTCCCGATGTGATCGAAGTCCGTGTGAGTGAGCCAGATCCACTTGAGGTCGGCCGGGTCGATGACCGACTGAAGGGCCGTCATGAACTTGTCGCTCTCAACCACTGCTCCGGTATCGACCAGTACCGGCTCGGAACCGTGGAGAACGAAGGCGTTGATGGGAATGAGGCCGAAGCCCGGGATCGGGAAGCTCGATGTCAGGACGTCGATGTCGGTTGCGGCTCTGTAGGTGGTGACCATGGTCCTACTCCTTGGTGAGTGGTTGTCGTTAGGGTGCGAGGATGTCGAGCCCGTGGGCTCGTGCAGCGGCGGCGAGGAATTGGGCGTCTCGTTGGGGAAGATCTGCCGGTGGCAGCGTCAACATGGTCGCCGGCGATCCACACGTTCGGGTGAAATCCTCGAATCCGGCTGGAGTGAGTAACAAGAGGAAGCGGGCCTCGGTCGAGTCGACACGGAAGCGGTGTTCAACCATGCGGGGACCGAACACGAAGGCGCCGGCGGACGCTGTGCGCTGCTCGTCGCCGAGCCAGAAGGTGAGGTCGCCGTCGAGGATGTACCACGCTTCGTCTTCATGGTGGTGCCGGTGGCTCGGCGAGCCCGAGCCTTGCGGTGCGCGCACCTCCGCCACTGCCAGGTTTCCCGACGTCTGGTCACCGGTCGTCTTGTACGTGAGAAGGCCTCCGGAGAACCAGAGTGCCTCCCCCGATCCGGCATCGAGGATGTGGCCACCAGGCGCGACGTCCAGGGTCATGGCTGGTCGCTCGCGGGGCTCATGGCCTCGGCGGCGGTCTTGAGCTGCTGGAGCGTGTGCCGCATGCCTTCGAGGAGTTCGCGGTGTCGGTTGGTCGGGACATCGAGTATTCGAGCCCAGACGGGAATCCGCTTGACGTCGTAGGACTCGGTGACCTGCGTACCGCCGGCGACGGGCTCGAAGCGGTAGCGCCACACGGTGGACTCGTGGCCGCCCTCCTCGGTGACGAAGGCGAACTCGCGTCCGACCTCGGCGGTGAGGACGCGGCCGCCACGGGACCAGCGCATGAGGCCTCGCGGCCCGCCCCGGTTGTGGCCGACGAACCTGGCGCCTTCGGCTGGCCCGGTGGCGCCGTCCTCCCACTCGACGGCCTGGCACTCGGGGCTCCACTCCCCCATACGGCGCAGGTCGGCGACCATCTGATACAGGCGCTCGGGGGTGGCGTTGATGGCGATCTGCTCGCTGTCCTGGGTCAGCCACCACCGTTGGTTCTTCGGAGCCATCGGGTCCTCCCACGTCGTTGTCGGCATCCGATGGAAAAGCTACTGCCATTAGCTCTAGCTGTCAAGCCAAGGACTTGATAGGATATCGAACATGACGGGAGTCACGGCAGAGAGCCAGGCGCCGCGACCGCTTGACCGGCGGGCCCGACGTCGCCAGGAGACCATTGAAGAGATCCTCGACATTGCCGAGGACGTGATGGCCGAGGAGGGGGTCAATGGCCTCAGTCTGGCGGAGGTGGCCCGCCGCCTCGGGGTGCAGCCCCCCTCGCTCTACAAGTACTTCCCTTCCCTGATCGCCGTCTATGACGCGATCTTTCTCCGCGGCCAACTCGAGCACCTCGAGGTCATGCGTCAAGCGATGACCGATTCAGAACCCGGCCTGGCCGCCTTGACCGCCGGGCTGGAGGCGAGTGGGCGCTGGGCGCTCGCTCATCGGGCCACGGCACAGCTCATGTTCTGGCGTCCCGTCCCGAGCTTCGAGCCCTCCGCCGGGGCGTTCGCTCCGAGCGTCGAGATGGTCGCCCTCCAGCGAGCCGCCATGGCTGACGCTGTCGCCGCCGGACAGCTCGGTCCCGGAGCCAACTCCGATGAGGCCGTGTACCTCGCCTCGACTCTCATCGTCGGGGTGCTCAGCCAAGCCATGGCGAACGAGCCCGACCTCGAATGGGGACAGGGTCGATTCACCTCCACATTCCCGAAGCTGATGAAACTCCTCGTGGCCGCCTATCCCATTCCCACCTCTGGATCGAAGCGTGGCAGCAGAGGTCGCTGACCTCACAACCCATCGTCAGATCCGATTCGGCCCACCCAACGACCTCTGGATCCATGACGCTTGGACTGAGCAGCGAACTGGAATTGGCTAGGGCATAGTCGCGGCATTCATCCGGCTGTGCTGCGATCTTTGCCCGTTCCTGCCACGGCACGGTCGACGGCTTCTCCGCCTGCCAACCCGCAGCTGATGAGCTGGATGGCGTGCTCAACCACGGAGCTGCAGCTCCTCACGGGGGGACGCCCGTCCGCCCAGGCCCCGGCCGGTCAGTGGCCCGGAGGCTCGCGTAACGTCAATACGATGATGGGAAGATGAGGAGACGTTCCGTCTGGAAGATCGTCGGGCTCGCCGGCCTGGCCGGTGTCGCCGCCACCGGCGTGGCTGTCGTGCGTTCGGAACGTCGACGCAGGGCTTACACGCCCGACGACGTGCGGACCCGACTGCACCAGCGGGTCGCGGCCATCACGACGATCGCGGATCCCGCCCCCGTGGTGAACCTCCCGGCCGCTCAACCAGACCGCTTCCGCCGGGTACGTCGCCTGGCCGGAAAGTTGTCCCAGCTCGTGCGCCGTGGCTGAACCGCTCAGCCTGGATGACGCTGTCGAACTGACGCGCACCGGGGACCTGTGGTTGTTCCGGGGCCCGAGCGCCGCCGACCACGCCATCCGAGTTTTCACCAACAGCCCCGTCAACCATGTGGGTATGGCGGTCGTACTCGAGGACCTCCCGCCGCTGATGTGGCATGCCGAACTGGGCCACTCGATGCTTGACGTGTGGAGCGGCACCTACCACCGGGGCGTGCAACTGCACGACCTGCGGGGGGCGGTAACCACCTGGATGGAGCGCTACCACCAGAGCGCCTGGCTCCGCCAACTGCACGCCGAGGTGACCCCGGAGATGGAGGACGCTCTGCTGACGGAGATCGCCCGTCAGGACGGCACCCCGTTCCCGGCCATGCTCGCCCTGGCCGGCCGTTGGGCCCGCGGGCGGATTCGCCACCCGGCCGACGTCGAGGCCAGCTACTGCGCCGAGGTTGTCGCCGGCACCTATCAGGCCATGGGCCTTCTCGCCGACAACCGCCCGGCCAACTGGTACGACGCCGGCCGCTTCTGGAGCGGCGACCACCTCGGGCTCCTTCAGGGCGCCCGTCTGGGCGAGGAGATCACCGTGCTGGGCGCCCTATCCGAGCCGCCAGGCCCGGCCCACTCAGCCAAGACGTAGACGCCTCGACCTTGTGCGGGCCCGCGGAGGTCCCCGGACAATCATGGCTGGCCCGTCTTGCCCGTGAAGGGTTAGGGCGGGAGAACTCGCTTCTGGGAGTCCCACACCTTCACCGAACTCCTGGGGGGTCGTGGGATGTTGATAGCCAGGCCACGTCGGCTCTGGACCCCGACCCGGACCGGCTCTTCCCGTTGGGGCCAGGTTCGGAAGGTCACTGGCCGAGCAGACTCGCCTGGGCTGTACCCATTGGGTGTCGTTCGGTGGTCACAAGAACGAGAGGGACGAGCAGAGCTAGCGTCCTCGGCGTGAGGCCGTTTCCAGGCGGCCGACGAGCACAAGGGGTATGGCCATGCGGGCAGTGGTCGTCTACGAGTCGATGTTTGGTAACACGCACGCGATCGCCGATGCCATTGGCAAGGGTATTGGCCAGGGCCTCGAGCCGGTGGACAACGTGGTCGTGGTCTCGGTGGTTGAGGCAGGCCGCGAGCGGTTGGGCGACGCCGACCTGCTCGTGGTGGGCGGTCCCACCCATTTTCGCGGCATGAGTCGCACCCGCACCCGCAAGTGGGCCGCCTCCACTGCACAAAAGCCAAAGAACGATCTGGTACTCGATCGCGACGCTCAAAGCCCAGGCGTGCGTGACTGGCTCACGTCGCTTGGCCACGGCCACACAAAGGTTGCTGCCTTCGACACCCGCTTCAAGGGACCGACGGTTCTCAGAGGGAGGGCGTCGAAGATAATCAGCCGAAAGCTTCAGGGGCACGGGTGCGAGATGGTGGCCAAGCCCGAAAGCTTCTTCGTCACCTTGCAAAATCACCTCGAACCGGACGAGGAGGCCCGAGCCCGAGAATGGGGCAAACGGCTCGCGGCAAGAGTTGTATCGAACGGCGTCACCAATGCTGACCGTCCGGGACAATCGCCGACGTCCAAGGAGACATGATGGCCGAGGTGATGATCCCCACCCCGGGTGCGCTGCCGTCCTACCTGGCGACGCCTGCGGGCGAGGGCCCCTGGCCGGGTGTCGTCGTCATCCACGACGCAATGGGGATGAGCCAGGACCTACGGAATCAGGCTGACTGGCTTGCGGGAGAAGGGTACCTCGCCGTAGCACCGGACCTTTTCTCTGGCAGAGGGATGGTGACCTGCATGATCTCGGTCATGCGCGACGTGCGCGCCGGACGGGGCCGGTCGTTCGACGACATCGAGGCGGCCCGCGTCTGGCTGGCCGCCCGGGAGGACTGCACGGGCAGGATCGGCGTAATCGGCTACTGCATGGGAGGGGGGTTCGCCTTGCTGCTCGCCGCCGATCGCGGGTTCACGGTATCGAGCGTCAACTACGGCACTGCTCCAAAAGATGCCTACACGGCCAGCTTCCTGAGACAGGCTTGCCCGATCGTCGGAAGCTACGGCGGCAAGGATCGCACACTGCGAGGGGCAGCCGATCGCCTTGAGCGGGCGTTGACGGCCGTCGGGATCGAACACGACGTCAAGGAGTATCCGGAAGCCGGGCACTCCTTTCTCAACGACCACGAAGGAGCTGGAGACAAGAACCCATTCCCGTTCTCTGTCTTGGAGCCGGTCTTCGGAATACTCTCGCCAGGATCGGGCTACCACGAGGGATCTGCTCGAGATGCACGGCGGCGCATCCTCGCATTCTTTGACGCGCACCTGAAGCCGTAGGGCGAGCAACACGGCACCCCCGGGACGGTGCTTCCCGTCAACGAATCATGCCGTCTCGCGGATCCTGGGAACCGATCGCCGCTGATGATCGTCTGATCGGGCAGGAGCACAGCGGCAGAAGGGGCAGACGGTGAGCAGGCGAACGGTGGGAGCGGTCCTGGGATTTGTGGCGTTCGCGGCGACGGCCTGCGGTGCGCCGGGAACGACTCCGCCCAGCTCGACAACCACGACGACCCCTCCTTCGAAACCTGCACCAATAGTTGACACCAAGGCCACCCCAGCGGGCTGGGTGCCGGTGGATTACGGCAGCGCCCAGCTCTCGGTCCCGTCCACCTGGTGGGTGTCCACGGATGACTGCGCCGCCGCCACTGCCCCGGGGACGATAATTCTGGTACACGCGGGGTCTTCGGCGATGGCAACGGGCACGGTGCCATCGTCATGTTCCCCGAACCCGTCTGCGCCGGTGACGGCCCCGGTCGTAGAAGTCGGCCCGATGCGCACTGCCTTGCCATCAGGACTTGCTCGGACACGGCCGCCGAGGATCAACGGCATCGAAGTGCAGGCGGTCGCCGAAGAGCCCTGCAAACAGACCTCTGCGCCCTGTCCGACGTGGTACGACGCGCCGGCGCTGGGCGTGGAGATCCTCAACGCCGAGGCTCCCGACAAGCCCCTCGCCGTGCTCGACACGCTCACGTACTCCCCCCGGGCGGTGACACTCACCCCGGGACCCATGTCCACGACGACCACGTCGTGGCAGGGAGTGACCTTCGGAGGCATCACGGCTGAGGTCCCGGGCACCTGGACGATCCGCAACAACACGAACTGGACGCTCGGGTGTGAGATCCCCGACTTGACCATGTTTGAGGCGGAGGTCAACCTCGACGCTGGCTCCCGGGTGGTGGCCTTGTCGTGTCCGGCGATATTCCCCGGAGGTCAACCGGCGCAGTCCCCCATGGATGGTCTGGTCATCGACCCCGGCAAGTACGGCCCGTTGTCCTCGACCACCACCTACGGGCGGTGCTTCCCCATCCACACCCTCACCGTCTGCCCAAGCACCTCGGACCCGTTCGGCATCCTGGTCCTAGCGGTCCACGTACCCGGTAAGAGCGCCCCGGTGGCCGTTGAGATTGGACTGGCCGAGGATGGGATGGTGGCACGGACGGTGCTGGACTCGCTGCGGGTGGAGTAGGGGTATTGGCTCTGAGATGCCGGCTACCAACAGCGTCACCTACAAGATGCCCAGTTCCGGGCGCAGGGTTAGTTCTTCAGCGACTCTCTCGCCTGGTCAGTGTGCCGGGTCCGCCACTGAGCATCTAGCCATTGGCTCGACCGAGTTAAGCGTTGTTCATTCGGGACATGATGGCGCCCGTCTCGGTCTTCCGTCTGCGCTCCGCAGCGTCGGCATACCGGCATCCGCCCATTGGTTTCAGGGGAGTGATGATCATCGAGCCGGGCACCGAGGAGTGATGCTTCAGGTGAGATCACGGCGTCGCCTCCTGTGTGACGTCCGTTGAGTCACTCACGCGACAAACAACGTCTTGCGGAGGTGCTGAATCCGAGGCAGGAGGCGGGCAAGCTCTTCCTCGGTCACACTTTCGCGGTTGCGCACACGATCGCTCAGGGTATCGAGTCTCGCCATTTCGCGGCTGCGAAGTGCCGCCTGCTCACGGGGCGTGTGCCGCCTCAACGCTCGATTGAATGCGGCATTCGCCTCATGGGCACCACCAAGGTCCAGGACCCTGGCGATCCCGACGAAGGAACGGCCGTGATCACGAAGCAACAAGGCCTGCTCGTCCCGATCCACGTCGTCAGGCATCGCTTGACCCTCTTGATCCTGATTCGAGGGAATCGGTCGCGCCTAGAGCGATCGGACGCGCCGGGCCTGCATGCCTTTGGGTCCTTGCTCGGACTCGAAATCGACCTTTTGTCCCTCGATCAGCTCGCGATAACCCGAGCCTTCAATGGACGAGAAGTGTGCAAAGACGTCGGGAGTGCCGTCTTCAGGGGTGATGAAGCCGAATCCCTTGGTGGCGTTGAACCACTTCACGGTGCCTACGGCCATGGTGCTACCTCGCTTCTCCACGCTCGGAATATTTGCGGGAGACCTTGTGGCGACCGGCAACGACGTACAGCTGGCGTGAAATGTGGCTATTCGCTGTTTGTAGTGTACTCGGTTTCACGATGCTTCGTCGCCGGTAGTCTGACTGTGACACCAGCTCCGAGGGAGACCCGCCCACCTCCGGCGACCGAATCTGTGCTGATCCTGAGGTGAATCGACGCCCATGGCGGACAACCGCTTCTTCCTGCTCGGCCGCGACATGGCAGTCGACCTCGGCACGGCGAACACCCTCGTCTACGTACGTGGCCGGGGCATCATCCTGGACGAGCCATCGGTCGTGGCCGTGAACGTCAATGACGGCCGCCCTTTGGCCGTGGGCATCGAAGCCAAACGCATGATTGGCCGCACCCCCAGTCACATCCAGGCCATCCGCCCCTTGAAAGACGGGGTAATAGCCGACTTCGAGGTCTGCGAGAAGATGCTTCGCTATTTCATCCAACGGGCGCACCAACGCCGCTTTGCCAAGCCACGGGTGATCATCTGCGTGCCGTCGGGCATCACGGGCGTCGAAAAGCGCGCCGTCATGGAAGCTGCCATGAGTGCCGGCGCCCGCAAGGCGTACATCATCGAGGAGCCGATGGCCGCGGCCATCGGGGCGGGGCTACCTGTCCATGAGCCCACCGGCAACATGGTGGTCGACATCGGCGGTGGAACCACCGAGGTCGCCGTCATATCGTTGGGTGGCATCGTGAGCAGCCAATCGGTGCGCGTCGGGGGCGACGAACTCGACGAGGCGATCATCTCCTACGTCAAGAAGGAACACAGTCTCGCCCTCGGTGAACGGACGGCCGAAGAGATCAAGATCACCCTCGGCTCGGCCTACCCCCTCGAGGAGGAACTGCACGCCGAGGTCCGGGGTCGCGACCTCGTGACCGGCCTACCGAAGGTCCTGGTGGTGTCGACCGAGGAGATCCGCAAGGCGATCGCCGAGCCCGTCTCGGCCATCGTCGACGCCGTGAAGGTGACCCTCGATAAGACGCCGCCCGAGCTCGCCGCCGACATCATGGAGCAGGGGATCGTGCTCACCGGCGGGGGGGCGCTGCTCCAGGGGCTTGGCGCCCGCCTGCAGGCGGAAACGGGCATGCTGATCGTGACAGCGCCCGACCCCCTGAGCTGTGTCGTCATCGGGGCCGGGCAGTGCCTCGAGGAATTCGAAATCCTCAAACAGGTCCTCGTCACCACCGGCTAGTAAGAAGCCCAAAGCGGATCTGATCCCCCTGTCACTTGCAAGACATGCAACCGCCCGCTATGCCGGATCCGGTGAGGCCCTGAGGGACTCTTTGACGGACCCGACAACCGCAATCACGCTCCTGCTGTCAATGCAGCGCGGGCGGCCCTGGGTCGGCTCCGGAGGAACGGCACTCCCAGGATGGGCTACACGTCGCAACCAGGTCCTTTCCGGCGGAGATTTAGAGGCCATCGGCCCTAGTCAATACCGGAGATGGCGAGTTAGCTGCTGGAAGGAAGATCGGGAACGTGAGGCGACGAAATGCTCTTCTACGATCAGGTAAACGCCGCCATTCCGGACGACATCGAACGAAAGACCGCACACATCATCGGCGGTGGGATCGGTGGTCTGGCTGCGGCAGCGTTCCTGGCAACCGATGCCCATATGCCAGCGGGCAGCATCACGGTCTACGAGGACCTACCGGCCCTGGGCGGGTCGATGGACGGGACCGGAGGAGCGTCGAAAGGCTACGTCTGCCGCGGCGAGCGGGAGCTCGAGGCGCACATGGAGTGCCTCTGGTACCTCTGTAGCAAGGTTCCGTCTCTGACCCGGCCCGGGCGCACCGTCCTGGACGAGACGCGAGAGGTCAACTGCCGCGAACCAATCTCGTCACATTGGCGGATCATCGAGAAGCAGGGACACAAGGCTCACTACGCGTCGCAACCGATGCTTCCGAAGGATTGCGCAGCGCAGTTCCTCCGCCTGCTCATCACGCCCGAGGCCGACCTGCAGGACATGTCCATCCGTGACTGGTTCCCACCGAGCTTCTTCGACTCGCTCTTCTGGCTGATGTTCTCCCGGATCCTGTCGTTCGACGACTACCACAGCGTCATGGAGATGCGACGCTACGAGATGCGGTTCATGCACCTCACCGCGGTGATGCCGCGCTTGGAAGGCATCTTGCACACCGAGTACAACGAGTTCGACTCCATCATCCGCCCACTCATCGTCTGGCTCCAAGGGCTGGGGGTCCGCTTCGCCCTAGGGACCCGGGTTGTCGACATGGCCCTCGAATCAGAAGGGGGGAAGACCACCGTGACGGGCCTCACCATCCAGTCGTCGGAAGGCCGTTCCGAGATCAACCTCACGGCCGATGACCTCGTGTTCCTTACCAACGGGTCGCTGACCCAGAACACCACCTACGGGGACAATGGCACCGCCGTGCCATGGAACCTCGACCGCCACGACCGCGGCGTATTCACCTTGTGGGAGAAGCTGGCGGCGCTCGACCCGAAGTTCGGGCATCCGGAGAAGTTCATCAGCTGGCCGGAGACGACCCGGTGGATCTCGTTTTTCGTCACCCTGGTCGATTACCCGGACTTCGTCGACTACATCGAGAAGGTCAGTGGCGACAAGCGAGGCACCGGCGGCGGCGTCACGGTGAAGGATTCCGGCTGGGATCTGGGGTTCATCATCCACTCCAAGCCCTTCTTCCCCAACCAGCCCGACAACGCGGACGTCTTCTGGGCCTACGGGCTGCGAGGGAACAACGTCGGCGACTACGTCAAGAAGCCCATGGTGGAATGCACCGGGAACGAGATCCTCACCGAGTTTCTCTATCACGTCGGGTACGGGGACCGCAGTGAGGAGTTCCTGGCCCACGCCAAGGTGTCACTTGCTGGCATGCCTTACATCACGAGCCAGTTCATGCCCCGGGCCATCGGCGACCGGCCGAGGGTCATCCCCGACGGTTGCGTCAACCTCGGGCTCCTCGGCCAATTCGTCGAGGTGGACGATGACTGCGTCTTCACCGTGGAGACTTCCGTCCGCACCGCCATGGAGGCCGTCTACGGGCTCCTGCGACTCGATAAGCCGGTCATCCCGGTCTCACCCACGAGGTTCGACATCCGCCATCTCGCCGCCAGTGCCAAAGCCATCCTGGAGGTGGAGACCTTCCACCTGATGGACCTGCTGAAGTTGCTCCTGCCAGCGGTCGTCCACCCCCACGAGGTGGTGGACTTCGTCAACCGGATACCCAAGCCGACCGACGTCCGACCTGGTACATAGCGGCAACAGCCCATGGCGCGCGACCGTCCGGTAATGCGGGTATGCGCGAGATGTCGCATGATCGTCCGTGGCGGCCGCTGGCGATCGCCAAAGGTTTCAACTCCGCGAGTCGGTAGTGACGATTTCGTCGCCGTCGTGAACGATGAGGACGATTGAGGCATCGACGAGATCCGTTTGGCGGCTGACGGCCAAGAGCTCACCGGCCGCCCTTCCGAGGGTCTCGTCAAGTGGACGGACCTCGATTCCGTCGAGAGCCTGAGATAGGCGAGCCTGGCCCGATCCTCCCCTCCACACTTGACCCAACACCGCGGCGTTGGTCAAGGGGACCTCGCCTCTTAAGTAGGTCGTCTTGGGCGGCAACGCAGTCCGAGCACGACGAACACAGGTCGGTCTCCAGGCGCTCGGTTACGTGGTCAGCCCAGCGATGCGGTCGCTGCCCGCAGTTCGTCCAAGGCCGCCAAGGTGTAGTGCGCGAGCTCGTTCTCGGCCCCACGGTCGCCCTCGGACCACTCGGAGTAGCCCCGCTTGAACGCAAGGACACCCAGTTCGCCCGCGAGATGTGCTGTCGAGTCGGGCACGCCGCGGGCAATGAGGGCGGTTGTCATGGCGGCAGCGAGGCCGACGCTCTTGAGGGCGTCCCGCTCCTGCAGTTCGGCGCTGGCGGCGACGGCCGCCTTCATGCGAGGCCCGAGTTCGCGGTTCATGGGGCCCATCGCACTCGATACGCGCTCGAGACCGACAGCGACCGCCTCAAGCGGGCTGGCACCCACGGGCGCCTCGGCTATCCCGTCGGCCAGCAGCCGGCTGAGCGTCTCCTGTCCGGCCACCAGGATCTCGCGCTTATCCGGGAAGTACCGGAAGAAGGTGCTTTTCGTGGTCCCGGCGCCCTCGGCGATCTGCGCCACCGTGGTGGCGTCATATCCCTGCTCCGTGAACAGGTCGACCGCAGCCACGACGAGTCGTTCCCGCACTCCCGGTTCCCACCTGGCCACCGGCTCAGTCTACGTGATGGGATATGTATCCCATCACTCCCAACGTGATGAGATAACAGTCCCATCACTACTTCAGGAGAGTCCCATGCATGTCTTCGTCACCGGTGGCACCGGCTCAATCGGCTCCGCCGTCGTCGCCGAGCTCCTCGGAAACGGCCACACCGTCCTCGCCCTCGCCCGCTCCGACGCCTCCGCACTGGCCGTCGACTCGGCCGGCGGCCAAACGCTCCGAGGCAGTCTCGCCGACCTCAACGCCCTCCGCATCGGCGCCGCTCAGGCCGACGGTGTGATCCACCTGGCTTTCGGCAACGATTTCAGCAGCGCAGACGCCCTCGTCCAGGCGGTCGCCGAGGAGAACGCCGCCCTCGCAACCCTGGGCGAGACGCTTCTCGGCAGTGACCGCCCCCTTGTCACGGTGTCGGGTACGCCACCCATGCCGGGCCGCGTCTCCACCGAGACCGACCCATTGCCGACCGACGGGCCGGTCGGCGGTCGCAGCCGCTCCGTCACGGCAGTCCTGGACCTGGCCTCCCGCGGAGTTCGCAGCAGCGCTGTACGCATGCCACGTACCGTCCACAACCGGGGGAAGGGCGGATTCGCCGGCATGTTGACCGACATCGCCCGTCGAACCGGAGTGTCCGGCTACCCGGGTGACGGCACTCAGCGCTGGCCGGCCGTGCACGCCCTCGATGCAGCCGTACTCTTCCGGCTGGCGCTGGAGCTGGCGCCGGCCGGGACCTCCTGGCACGCGGTGGCCGACGAGGGCGACGCGGTTCGTGACCTCGCAGCGGTCATCGGCCGGCAACTCGAACTACCGGTCGAGACGGTGCCCCAGGAAACCTACGGTCCTCTCGGCCCCATTTTTGCCACCGACCAGCCCTCCTCCAGTACCCACACACGGAAGGCGCTCGGCTGGAAGCCGACGCACCTGAGCCTCCTCGAGGACCTCGAGAACATCCAGCCCTGACAGGTCGGCCAACTCCCAACCTCCACAGCGCACAGATCGCCCGTCCCCTCGACGTCGGAAAGGTTCTCGAGTTTGCCTTCTCGACAGATCTGGAGCGTGAAAAGTGCCCCAAAACGCGTGGCCCACACTCAGGTTGGGGGTGTCCCCGACCGCCGGTTGCGGGGCACGCCAGGATGCCGCCGCCTGGATGGTGACGCGCGAGATATTCGGAGTTTGACACCGTGGACCGACACCGTCGTCCAGCTGTGGATCTTGACTTCCGGTTCAGCCATATCATCCTGATTCATGATTGGGGCGGCGCTGGGCTTCGGTTCTAGCGTCTCGGGAGCTTGGCGGCCTGGCTCTGTAACACCCTGCCGCCTGAGGGTTGGCCTCAAGTAACGAAGTGTCAGCCGCCGAGTTCCTCGGCCACGGCGTGGCTCGAAAGAGGCGAGCAAGAACCGGTCTCATCAGGACTGCCCGACGTGGCTCCCACCAGCGACCAGGGAGGAACACGATGGTGCTCATCGGCATCGATCCGCACAAGGCGACTCACACTGCGGTGGCGGTCGACACAGAAGAGACGGCACTGGCCGAGCTCACGGTGAAAGCAGACCGTCACCAGGTCGAGCGTCTCCTCAAATGGGCGATCGACTTTCCGGATCGACGCTGGGCCGTCGAGTCGGCCAACGGGCTCGGGTTCTTGTTAGCCCAGCAGCTCGTGGCTGCCGGCGAAGACGTCGTCGACGTCCCGCCCACCTTGGCGGCCCGGGTTCGGGTCCTCGGGTCGGGCAAGACGCAGAAGAACGACCGCAACGACGCCTTGTCCACCGCCATCGCCGCGATGCGGGCCAAGAGACTGCGCAACGTCGTGGCCGAGGACCACGGAGGCGTCTTGCGCCTGCTGGTGGATCACCATCACGACCTGGGGTCGCTGCGCACCCAGGCCGTCTGTCGGCTCCATGCCCTGGTGCGGTGCCTAATCCCAGGTGGGACGGGAGTTCGGCTCTCCGCGGCCCGTGCGGCGGTTGTGCTGCGCAGTGTGCGACCGACCAATGCAGTGGACGTCGAACGCAAGCGCATGGCTCTTGGTCATGTGGCTGACATCAGACGTCTCGACGCCGAGATCGCCGCGTCCAAGGTCCGCATCGAGACCGCCGTGGCGGCCTCGGGCACGAGTGTGACCGAGCTCTATGGCGTCGGGCCGGTCGTGGCCGCCTTTCTGATCGGCCACAGCGGCGACATGGCGCGGTTCGCCAACAGGGACCACTACGCCTCGTATAACGCCACGGCTCCCATCGAAGCCTCGAGCGGTCCGAGGGTGCGGCACCGGCTCAACCCCCGGGGCAACCGACGCCTCAACCACGCCATCCATGTGATCGCCATCTGCCAGATCCGCCACCCGACCGAAGGGCGGAAGTACTTCGATCGCAAGGTGGCCGAGGGCAAGACCACCAAGGAAGCGTTGCGGGCACTCAAGCGTCAGATCTCGAACGTCGTGTATCGCCAGCTGGTCATCGATTCCGGCAGGTGACATAGCGGACCCGGGAGGGCAAGTAGGGGCGACTCCTATGGCCAGCGCGACCGGCTCACACCCTGACACCGGCTCTTCAGTTCGGCCACTTCCCGGATCCAGCACAACGATACGTCCGGCCCCCGGCCGGCGCTTCAGCGCGCCCAAATGACCCCTCTTGACAGAAAGAGGCTTCGAGACGGTCATGACGCTCACCGCGAGCGGACTCTACGGCGGGGGTGAGCGCCTGTTGGGGACCGCGATGCGATGCGTTTTCGTCCCCTGTATTTTTGTGGGGACCCGGAGAAATTTTTGCGCCCCCGGCAGTCTGCGCCCCCGGCAGTCCCCGGCAGTCTGAGGTTCCATAGTTTCAGGGACACTATGTGTCAGCAATTCTGGGACATCCCGTTTCTCAGGGGGTCCCATGGATCTGGCCAGGTACTGCGTCAACGCCGTGCTCGCCGAGGGCCGTTCGGTGCGGGCCGTGGCGGCGGCCACCGGACGCTCCAAGTCGTGGGTGCAGCGCCATGTCGCCCTCTACCGAAACGGCGGTGACGAGGCTCTGGCCCCTCTCAAGAGGGCGCTTCCGGGTTCTCTGTGGGTAGCCCAGGTCACGCTGTCTTCGGATAGAGATCGAGTCCGCCGAGGTGGAAGTAGATCGCCGTCTTGAAGTTCTCGCGGTTGCGATAACCCCGAGCCTGGACGCGGATCGCCTGGATGCGCGAGTTGATGCCCTCGGCCGTCGCAGAGGTGAGGCGGTTGGAGAAGAAGGCCATGACGCCGTCGTAGTGGCGCCTGATGAGGCGGGCCACCGCAACAACGGGCTCGAGCCGCGAGTGGGTGGCCCAGAAATACCACCGCTTCCAGTGTTTCTCGGCCCAGCCGCGACGAACGTAGTCCCACAGATAGCGGAGGTCCTCCTTGATGGCCCAGGCCCGTCCCGTCTTGAGCTCCAACGCCCGCAGGGCACTGAAGCGCTCGTCGTGGCGTTCAGGGAGGTTCTCGGCTGAGTGGAGCCACATGTCCTTGGTGCCCACCAACAGGTTGTCGCCGTCGGCCTTCAGACGGCGATGTTCGGCCTTGCGCACGGTGTCGACCGCTTTGGTCATGTGACCCATGATGTGAAAGCGGTCAAAGACGATCTTGTCGTCGGCGTCCTCCAGATGGGCCCGGACCGAGTTGGCGTAGGGCTCCCACATGTCCATGGCCACGGCCTCGATTCGGGCCAGCTCGGTAGCCGGCATGGTGTCGAAATAGGCGTCCAGGCTGTCCTCCTTGCGATCGTCGGCGATGAAGCGCACGGTGCCGGCGTCGATGTCGGAGACGACGGTGATGTAGTCATGTCCCCGCCCCGCCGCCTTCTCGTCCACCCCGAGATGGACCGGAGCCTCAGGCGGGCGGCGCAGCAGACCCCGGGCCACGGCCCGCTCCATCAGGTGCCAACCCTCGTCCCAGCTCACCCGCAGGATGCGGCAGGCTCCCACGACGTCGCATTCTCGCAACACATCGATGGCCAGGCGTTCGAAGAGCGTGGTGAAACGGCTCATGGACTCGGCCCAGGGCAGAGTCACCTGGTGCACGCCATGGGTGGCGCACTCGACCCGGGGAGGACGGGCATGGAGGAACGTGGCGAACTGGCACGAGTCGAGGTGGCGCCACGACCGCTCCTCGGCGTGGTCATAGACAGGCAGCAGCGCGTCGCACTTGGGGCAGGTGAAGCGCGTGCCCTTGGGGTGGCTTACCTGTACGTCAACACGCTCGCCCTCGACGGACAGCTCGACACCAGTCACCTCCCACGGTGAGGTGATGCCGAGGAGGTGACGGTAGAGGTCGGTGTCTTGCATCGCCCCATGGTCGCAACGACCGTCAAGACACCGCCAGCGAACTGGCGTTCGACGAACTCACCCACGGAAATCCCGGAAGCGCCCTCAAGAGAGGGCCCCGGGTGCCGGCCAATCTGACCGCGGCCGCCATGGAGGACGACATCGTCTCCTGGCGCAAGCGACTGGGCGAGAACGGCCTCGACGCCGGGGCCCGGACCATCCGCTGGCAGATGATCGAGAACGGGGCGGCGCCGCCGGCGATGTCCACCATCCACCGGGTGCTGCGGCGACGTGGCTTCGTCACGCCCCAGCCCCAGAAGCGTCCACGCTCGAGCTGGACGCGCTTCGAATCATCACTGCCCAACGAGACCTGGCAGTCCGACATGACCCACTGGCATCTGGACGGCGAGCGACAGGTCGAGATCATCAACTTCATCGACGACTACTCACGGGCCGTGCTGGCCAGCGTGGCCGTGCCGGTGGCCACGTCGTCGGACGTGGTGCGGATTTTCTTCGACACGGCCGCTGTCTACGGTTTTCCCCGCTCTGTGCTCAGCGACAACGGAGCCATCTACACCACCGCCTACCGGGGCAGTCACACCGGCATGGAGATCGAACTGGCCACTCTCGGGATCACCTTCAAACACGGAAAGCCCTACCATCCACAGACCCAAGGCAAGGTCGAGCGCTACCACCTCACCCTGAAGAAGTATCTGCGCAAGAAACCGGCCGCCGCCACCCTGGCCGAGCTCCAGGGTCAGATCGATCGGTTTGTCCACATCTACAACGAGGAGCGTCCCCACACCGCCCGCGGTTGTCCACCCATGCGCGCCTGGCGCCAGCTCGACAAGGCCACCATCGAGATCGACGGACAGACGCTGCTGGCCCACACCAAGGTTCGTCGAGACCGAGTCGACAAGACCGGCGCCTTCACCCTTCGTTACCGGTCCAAGCTCCACCACGTCGGAGTGGGCCGAGAGCATCGGGGCAAACGCATCTTGATTCTGATGGCCGACTTGGACGTCCGGGTCATCGACGAGAACGGCGTGACGATCCGCCACCTCGAGTTGGACCCGTCCGTTGACTACCAGGGCCGGGTCAGAGATATTGTCTGAGGGTTCGTGTGTCCCCGAAAAGCTGAGACATCACATTTGCGCCCCCGGCAGGACTCGAACCTGCGCCACCGGCTCCGGAGGGCAGTCCGAGTTGTCCACGGCGTCTTTCTGGTGCGTCCCTGTGCCTCTCAGCTGGGCCTTCGGTCCAGGCGGTTCGCCCCGGTCTGCTCAGTTAGCCCCAGTTGATCGCCAACACTGATCGCCAACACGGGCCAGCGGACCGGGATCTTGAAGAACCGAAATTGCAGTTCAAGGAAGTGGTGCCCCGGCCGGAGCCGGGACGGTCCTCCGAGAATTCATTTGGCTGACCGAACGGCTGCCACTGGCGTGAGCGTCACCGGCAAATGGTGGGCCTGGACGCTACCCTCGGAGGGCAATGAGGAGTCAGGCTCCGACATGAGTCCGCGAGCGCCTCGCTCGAATGGCGGCGACCTCGAAGCGCTGATCGCGACGCTCGACTCCGACGACCTCCGGGCGATCGTCGGCAAGGCTGTCGAGCATCACGAGGAGGTGGCCCGGGCGGTCCGTTTGACCGCCAAACGGGGGGCGGGAGATCTCGGTCAGCTTCGGGCCGAGATCGACCGCGGACTGCAGGCCGGCCGGTTCCTCGGTTACCACGACAGCCGCGGATGGGCACACGAGGTGCAGCCGATTGTTGAGGAGATCCGCGGTGCGGTCAGCTCGTCGCCGTCTGCCGAGCTGGTGGTCCTCATCGAACGGGCGATCGGACGCGTGGTGAAGGTGATCCTCCATGCGGACGACTCCGACGGTCTGATCGGCGATGTGGCTCGCGAGCTGCTCGACCTGCACGCCGAGGCTTGCGACTCAGGCGTCGCTGATGCCATCGAGCTGGCTCGCTGGATGGTGAGGTTCGGCTTCGACGACCAGGATTTCTTTGAGGCGGACCCAGTCCGTTACGCCAAGGCATTGGGCGAGATCGGACTGGCCGCCTTCCGCCGAGAGGTGCAGCAACGCCGGAAAGCCGGCGCCGACGTGTTCGCCCTCAAGTATGCCGAGGAGCGCCTCGCGGTGCTTGACGGTGACACGCAGACCATCGTCCGCCTGCTCGGCGGTGACCTGACCGCACCGTACCAGTTCATTCGGATCGCCAAGGCCATGGAGGAACTTGGTCGCGACGATGACGTCCTGTCATGGGCCATCCGCGGGATTGCCGAGACCAGTGGATGGCAGGTCGCCCAGCTGTACGACTTGGTCGCTGGTGTGCATCGCCGCCGCGGCCACGACGGGGAGGTGCTGCGGTTGCGCAGGGAGCAGCACCGGCGGACGGCCTCGTCTTCCACTTACGGCCTTCTCCGCAGCGCCGCCGAGAGCTGCGGTACATGGGTCGATGAATGCCCGGATGCGAGATCGGTGCTGACCGAGCGCGATCTTGGCGCGCTGGTCGACGTGCTCCTCGCGGACGGTGAGCCGGACGAGGCCTGGCAGGTTGCCGTGGACAACCCGGGGTGGGACCCAGGCGAACAGCGGTCGATGCGCCTGGCGGAAGCCCGCGAGCCGTCCGTGCCCGGCGACGCGTTCGGGATCTACCTGCGGCTTGCTGATCTCGAACTGCAGGACACTGGGCGGCCCGCGTATAAGAGGGCTGTAGCGATCCTGAGGAAGGCTGCACGCGCCGCGAACGCCGACGGTTGCGAGGACGAGTTCATCGAGCATGTGGCGACCCTTCGCGACCGCCACCGTCGGCGTCCCACGTTCATCTCGCTCCTCGACAAGGCGGGGATCGCCTGAGGTAGCGTTCGGATGGCTGGGGACCTGGCCCAGAAATCCAACCGTTCCGGCGCTGCCGGAACACCGCCTGTTCTGGAACGGCGGCGATGGACTCGGGCGTGGCGACCTCGTTGACCCCAACATGCCATCAGTGGTGCCTGCGCAACTCCGGACCCACTGGAGCGATCCCGGACAAATGTGCTACGCTATCGCACATGAAGATTGGCGTGCGCGAGCTTCGCAATCAGACGAGCCGGGTCATCGACGCCGTACGGGCTGGCGAGCGAGTTGTCTTGACCGTGCATGGCCAGGCGGTCGCCGACATCGTGCCCCACGGTCATCGCACCCGTTGGCTGCCAGGTGATCACCTGCGTAGAGAACTTATTGAGCGGGCGGCTGATCCGGCCCTTCGTGACGATCTCGACAGCCTCGCCGGACAAACGCTGGACGAACTATGAGCGAGCCGGCTGGCCTCCTCGACACTTCGGTGTTCATCGCCCGCGAGGTCGATCGACCACTCGCCGAATTACCCGACCGGGTGACGGTGTCCGTGGTCACTATCGGCGAGCTCGAACTGGGAGTGCTGAGCGCCGTCGACGCCTCGTCTCGGTCTCGCCGAGGAGACACCCTGGCGCTCGCCAAAACGGCGGAGCCTGTCCCGATCAGCGAATCGATCATGGGAGCGTGGGCTCGGCTGGTGGTTGATTG
This sequence comes from uncultured Acidimicrobiaceae bacterium, assembly GCA_963842145.1. Taxonomy (GTDB): domain Bacteria; phylum Actinomycetota; class Acidimicrobiia; order Acidimicrobiales; family UBA8190; genus CAWJFJ01. The sequence continues at coordinate 164,100 of CAWJFJ010000016.1, read as the reverse complement.
CCGTGCCGGCGGTATCCAGCGGACGGTCAAGCTCACGGACGCGCTCAATTGCCGCGACCGCGATCGACCTGGGTTTGCCGGTCGTAACCCAGGATAACGACTACGACCAGATGGTGAGAGTGCACCGAGCACTCAAAGTCCTCAAGGTGTGAAGCCCCCAATGGCGGTCATGACTGCGGCGACGGATGGTAGGTGAGCAAAATATTGCCGGAGTCGAACTGCCTTACCCGAAGCAGGGTGAGCGAGACGCGGTTCTTCAGATCCTCAAAAAGGGATCGTCCCTGGCCGAGCACGATCGGGAAGATCATGATTCGGAGCTCGTCGAGGACACCGGCCTGCGCCAGGTTAGCGGTCAGATGCGCACTCCCGATGACGAGCACTTCGTTGCCCAGAGCAGCCTTTAGCTCTGGTACGTGCTCGATCGCCTCGCCTCGCACGACGGTGGTCCCTGACTAGTTTGCATCGGTGAGCGTCGTGGAGAAGACGAGCTTCTTCTTGTCGTTCATCCGCGAGGTGATGGCCGAGTCGTTCGCCATGGCCTGCTCGGTCGGCCAGTAAGCGGCCATGTGCTCATAGGTTGCGCGACCGAAGCCGAGTTTGTCTGCCTCGTCGAGCTGCCGAACGGCGAAGTCGTTGAACTCCGCGTCCACATTCGATCAGTCGAGCTCGCCGTTCGGACCTTCGTAAAAGCCATCGAGGCTGATGAAGATCAACGATGCCATGGTTCGCATTGGATGATCCTCCTCGGTGAAGTGCCTTGTCACGCGTCGCCTTCGGCAAGCGCAGCAGCCAAAGAGTCGAGCAGGGATCGGATCCCTTCCTCTCGCTGAGCTGCTGTCTCGTGGCCGTCGAAGTACACACCCTGTTCGGTGAGGACAAGCTGCGTCGTACCACCCGACTCGTGGAATTCCACGGTGGCCACGCTCACCGAAATACGGATGTCGTCGGCAAACATCTCGGAGGTGGAGACAATCCGCTGTTCAATGACAATGTCCCGGAAGTGGGCGGTATAAGTGTACAAAGGTTCACCCGGAGGCCCGCCGCGGTTGACCTCGCGTCCCCCCTCCTGGAAGTCGAGCTCGTATCCATTGCCAAGTGCGTCGACTGAGCCCGCGAACCAACGCGCTTTGCGTTTGGGATCCGCCCAAGCTCGGAACACGTTGGCGACTGGTGAATCGTACGTTCGCACGATGACGAAAGTGTCATGTGTGACGGTGGACTTGGTCATGGGGTCGCCTCACTCGTAGCGGCTTCTTCCATTAGGACGTCGCCCAGGCGATCGAGCCGGGATTCCCAGACGTGACGCCGGTCGGTGATCCACTGCTCGGCGGTGCTTATCGCCGACGGCTCTATCCGGCACATGCGCGTCCTCCCGACCTTCGCGGTCTTGACGACACCGCACGCTTCGAGCACCTGCACGTGTTGGACCACGGCCGCCAGGGACATGGACAGTGGACGCGCCAGCTCGCTCACAGAAGCGGGGCCGAAGGTGAGGCGTTCCACCATTGAGCGCCTGCTGCGATCGGCCAGCGTGTGGAAGGTCCGATCGAGGTCGATCGTTTGGTCAAGCATGTACTTGAGTATAAAGCTCACCACTCTATAGTCAAGTGAACCCTTGACCATAGGAGTTGGCCTCCCAGCTGCGCACCGGTCAAAGACCCGACGAATGGGCACGCAGAACAACACCGTCGACGTCCTGGAGGCGCCCCTATGTCGGGCTGGGGAGGACCCTTGGTGCGGATCGGCCGGACAAATGACAACCTATTTCGAGATTGCGGGGGTCCGGTGCTCACTCCAGGGAGCAGTTGCGATGCCTCAAACGGAGCCGTCGGCGGTTCGACATCGGAACAGTTCTCGACTTGACGAGCTCGACGGATCCAGGCGAAAAGTGCCCCATACCGCGCGACGAACACCTCGGTTGAGGCTGTCTCCGAACGCCGGTTACGGGGCACGCCAGGATGCCGGCGCCTGGATGGTGACGCGCGAAATATTCGGAGTCTGACGCCCTGGATCAGCACCGTCGTCCGGCTGTGGGTCTTCGCCCCCCGTTCAGCCAAACCATCTGAGGCGGTTATTACGCTTTCCCGAGCGGGCACTTACGGGGATGAGCACCGGTTGAGAACCGCGATGCGAAGCGTTTCGTCCCGTGTCTTCACTTGAGGCCCGGAGAAATTTTGCGCCCCCGGCAGTCTGAGGTTCCATAGTTTCAGGGACACTATGTGTCAGCAATTCTGGGACATCCCGTTTCTCAGGGGGTCCCATGGATCTGGCCAGGTACTGCGTCAACGCCGTGCTCGTCGAGGGCCGTTCGGTGCGGGCCGTGGCGGCGGCCACCGGACGCTCCAAGTCGTGGGTGCAGCGCCATGTCGCCCTCTACCGAAACGGCGGTGACGAGGCTCTGGCCCCTCTCAAGAGAGGGCCCCGGGTGCCGGCCAATCTGACCGCGGCCGCCATGGAGGACGACATCGTCTCCTGGCGCAAGCGACTGGGCGAGAACGGCCTCGACGCCGGGGCCCGGACCATCCGCTGGCAGATGATCGAGAACGGGGCGGCGCCGCCGGCGATGTCCACCATCCACCGGGTGCTGCGGCGACGTGGCTTCGTCACGCCCCAGCCCCAGAAGCGTCCACGCTCGAGCTGGACGCGCTTCGAATCATCACTGCCCAACGAGACCTGGCAGTCCGACATGACCCACTGGCATCTGGACGGCGAGCGACAGGTCGAGATCATCAACTTCATCGACGACTACTCACGGGCCGTGCTGGCCAGCGTGGCCGTGCCGGTGGCCACGTCGTCGGACGTGGTGCGGATTTTCTTCGACACGGCCGCTGTCTACGGTTTTCCCCGCTCTGTGCTCAGCGACAACGGAGCCATCTACACCACCGCCTACCGGGGCAGTCACACCGGCATGGAGATCGAACTGGCCACTCTCGGGATCACCTTCAAACACGGAAAGCCCTACCATCCACAGACCCAAGGCAAGGTCGAGCGCTACCACCTCACCCTGAAGAAGTATCTGCGCAAGAAACCGGCCGCCGCCACCCTGGCCGAGCTCCAGGGTCAGATCGATCGGTTTGTCCACATCTACAACGAGGAGCGTCCCCACACCGCCCGCGGTTGTCCACCCATGCGCGCCTGGCGCCAGCTCGACAAGGCCACCATCGAGATCGACGGACAGACGCTGCTGGCCCACACCAAGGTTCGTCGAGACCGAGTCGACAAGACCGGCGCCTTCACCCTTCGTTACCGGTCCAAGCTCCACCACGTCGGAGTGGGCCGAGAGCATCGGGGCAAACGCATCTTGATTCTGATGGCCGACTTGGACGTCCGGGTCATCGACGAGAACGGCGTGACGATCCGCCACCTCGAGTTGGACCCGTCCGTTGACTACCAGGGCCGGGTCAGAGATATTGTCTGAGGGTTCGTGTGTCCCCGAAAAGCTGAGACATCACAATGGCGCCCCCGGCAGGACTCGAACCTGCGCCACCGGCTCCGGAGGCCGGTGCTCTATCCGCTGAGCTACGGGGGCGGGTGGGTGATAGGCGGGCGGACGGGCGGGGGCGGTCCGACCATGGGCCCACGCCTGGCACTGTAGTCGCCGACTCCGGCGTCCCCGGGAGGCGCCGGAGCGGCCCGGTAACCTCATGTCTCATGGCCGGCCCGTCCGAGCGTCCTCCCGGGGGTCGCCTCAGTCCGGACGAGGGACCAGTCGGTGCGGAGCTGCTCCCGATCACCGCTGAACCCGGCGTGGACGGTCGGCTGTGTGTCGGCGGCGTCGACCTCGTGACCCTCGCCGATGACCTGGGGACGCCTCTTTTCGTCTACGACGAGACCCATCTCCGGACCCGCTGCCGGGAGGCGGTGACCGCCTGGGGTGAGGGCGTGGCCTATGCCACCAAGGCCTTTCTGTGCTCGGCCATGGCCCGTCTGGCTCACGAAGAGGGGATGTGGCTGGACGTGTCGACCGGGGGCGAGCTGCACGTGGCGCTGTCAGCGGGGGTACCGGCGGCGCGTCTGGTCATGCACGGCAACAACAAGTCGGGCGAGGAGATTGCTCGTGCGCTCGAGGTGGGGGTGGGGCGCATCGTCGTCGACTCGTTCGACGAGATCGATCGGTTGGCGGAGCTGACGGGTGCGATCACCCCCCACGGTGCCCCCGACGTGCTCGTACGCGTCACGCCGGGCGTCGAGGCCCACACCCACGAGTTCGTCCGGACCGGTCAAGAGGACTCGAAGTTCGGTTTCGGTCTCACCTCGGGTGCCGCCACCGAGGCGGTGGCTCGCCTGCGGGCACTTCCGGGGGTCAGGCTGACGGGGGTCCATGCCCATATCGGGAGTCAGATCTTCCGGGTCGAATCCTTCGGCGACGAGGTCGAGGCCCTGGTCGGCTTCTTCGCCCCCCTCGGGCTGGGAGAGTTGTGCGTCGGCGGAGGACTGGGGGTGGCATATGTGGCCGGAGAGAGCGCCCCCACCCTCTCGGAGTGGGCACAGGTCGTGCATGGCGCGTGTCGTGATGCCGGACTCCCCGCCGGCGTCCGCGTAACGGCCGAGCCGGGCCGGTCCATCGTCGCCACCGCCGGATTGACGCTCTACCGGGTGGGAACCATCAAGGAACTCCCCGGCCTCCGTACCTATATGGCCGTGGACGGTGGCATGAGCGACAACCCCCGCCCCGTCCTCTACGACAGCGGGTACGAGGCCTTTCTGCCCCGGGCGCCCGGGGAACCCCGACCGCGGGCCGTACGCGTGGTGGGCAAGCACTGCGAGTCCGGCGACGTGGTCGTGGCCGAAGCCCGTGTTCCGGCCGATACCGCGGTGGGCGACGTCCTGGCCACGCCGGTCACGGGCGCCTACGGCTATGCGATGGCCTCCAACTACAACAAGGTGCCCCGCCCGGCGGTCGTCTTCGTGGCCGACGGTGCCGTCCGGATCGTCGTCCGGCGGGAGACCGACGACGACCTCGTGCGCCTGGACGGCTGATTCCGCCTCGTCGTCGCCCGGAACGGCTCCGCGCCCGGGCCGGCTCCTCGCCCGGATTTCGCCGGGATACGACCACGACGGGCGGTAGCGTGAACGTGATGGAGCGGACGGCGCACGAGACACAGTTGCAGGGCCGTTCCAATGCCGCCGACGAGCCTGTCCGGGTGGCCGTCCTCGGTGCCGGGAACGTCGGGGGTGCCCTCGTCTCGCTTCTCCTGAACGAAGGTGACGCCATCGCCGCCCGCTCGGGTGTCCGCTTCGAGCTGGTCGGCGTGGCCGTCGGTGACGCCTCCCGGGCACGCCCCGGGGTGCCCCCGGGTCTCCTCACGGATGACGCCAAGGGACTCGTCTCCGACCCCGGTGTCGACGTGGTGGTGGAACTGATCGGCGGCCTCGATCCGGCGCGGGAGCTGGTCGAGACAGCCCTGGCCGCGGGCCGGCCGGTGGTGACGGCGAACAAGGAGCTGATCGCCGCCCACGGCGCCTCGCTGGCCGATGCCGCCGTCGCCTCGGGGGTCGACCTCTTGTACGAGGCGGCGGTGGCCGGTGCCATCCCTCTCATCCGGCCCCTGCGGGAGTCACTGGCCGGTGAGCGCATCCGGCGAGTGGTCGGCATCGTCAACGGGACCACCAATTTCATTCTGACGACGATGTCCGAACAGGGTCTGACCTACGCCGACGCCCTCGGCGAAGCGCAGCGTCTCGGATTCGCCGAACGAGACCCGGCGGCCGACGTCGACGGTCACGACGCCGCCGCCAAGGCCGCCATCCTGGCCAGCCTTGCCTTCCGGTGCATCGTGACCGGCACCGACGTGCCACGAGAGGGGATCGCATCGGTTGACCCGGTCGACATCGCTTTCGCCGATCGGCTCGGATACGTGGTGAAGCTCCTGGCCGTGGCCGAGCGGTTCGACGACGCCGGCGGTGCCACCGACTCTCCCGAGATCTCGGTCCGCGTGCACCCGGCCATGCTCCCCCGCACGCACCCGCTGGCCGCCGTGCGCGGTGCCTTCAACGCCGTCTTCATCGAGGGGGCCTCGGCCGGGGAGCTCATGCTCTACGGTCGCGGCGCCGGAGGCCTCCCCACCGCCTCCGCCGTGCTCGGAGACCTCATCGACGCCGCCCACCACCTCCGAGCCCGATCGCCGGGCCGCGTGGTACCACGCGTCGACGCCCGTATCCGTCCCGACGACGACCTGTGGTGCGCGTGGTACCTGAGCATCGACGTCGCCGATCGTCCCGGTGTCCTGGCCGCCGTGGCCCGGGTCTTCGGCGTCCATGATGTGTCGATCCGCTCGATGGAACAGGTCGGCCTGGGGGACGAGGCCCGGCTGATCTTCCTCACCCACGTGGCGCGCGCCGGGGACGTCCGTCTTACGATCGACGGTCTGCGTGAGCTCGACGTCGTCGATCGCGTGGGCGGCGTCCTGCGCATCGTGGGCGATCGGGACGACGAGTAGCCGATGGACGTCTGGCCCGGGATCATCGAGACGTACCGAGACCTTCTTCCGGTGACGCCGGCCACGCCGGTGGTGACCCTCCTCGAGGGCGGGACCCCGTTGCTGCCGGCTCCGAAGTTGTCGGATCGCGTGGGTGCCCGGGTCATGCTGAAGATCGAGGGCCTCAATCCCACGGGCTCGTTCAAGGACAGGGGAATGACCCTCGCCATCTCGAAGGCGCTGGAGGAGGGGGCCAAGGCCGTTGTCTGCGCATCGACGGGGAACACGTCGGCCTCGGCCGCCGCCTATGCGGTGCGTGCCGGACTGACGTGTGCGGTGCTCATCCCCGAGGGTCACATCGCCCTGGGCAAACTGGCCCAGGCCCTCGTCCACGGGGCCAAGGTGCTGCAGGTGCGTGGCAACTTCGACGAGGCCCTCGCCATCGTCCGCCGCCTGGGCGACCAGGCGCCCGTCACAGTGGTGAACTCGATCAACCCCTACCGGATCCAGGGACAGAAGACAGGGGCCTTCGAGATCGTCGACACCCTCGGTGACGCCCCCGACGTCCACTGCATCCCGGTGGGAAACGCCGGCAACATCACCGCGTACTGGCGTGGGTACTGCGAATATCGTCAAGCGGGACGGGCCACGCAGTCTTCCCCGTATGTTCGGCTTCCAGGCGGCCGGTGCCGCTCCCATCGTCGAGGGGCACCCCATCGAGAATCCGGAGACGATCGCCACCGCCATCCGTATCGGGAACCCCGCGTCCTGGTACGGAGCGACGGCAGCGGCCAGCGAGTCAGGGGGTGCCATCGAGGCCGTCACCGACGAGGAGATCCTCGCGTGCCTATCGGTTCCTCGCCTCCGAGGAGGGCGTGTTCTGCGAGGCGGCGTCCGCCGCGTCGGTGGCCGGGCTTCTCAAGATGGGGGTACCTCCGTCCTCGACAGTGGTCTGTGTCCTCACCGGGAACGGACTCAAGGATCCCGATCTGGCCATCAGCCAGATATCGGTACCCACGCCGGTCGATCCCTCCTACGACGCCGTCCTGGAAGGGCTCGGCCTCTGACGGGCGGGCCGCCGGCTCACGGGACCGTGGCCCCGGGCGCTCGGGAATGACCGGGGGACCGGAGGCGTTGGGTCAGGCACGGGGTGTCCGAGGGAGGGTCCCCGGGTGTTGTTGCCGAGAGGCCCCGGTGTCCGGTATCATGAGTTCACCGCCGCCGCTCAAGTAACTTCTGGAGTGTCGCGGGTGACACGCCTCCTCAGGCGGTCCTCCACGAGCGAACCTTCAAGGGGGGCCTCGGCGGAACGTAGCGGAACCGGTATGCAACGTGCCGAACGCTTTACCCTCTGTCCGGTGTTCTCTGATGCCTGGGCTCACAAACCCGCCTTCGGGGACACAAACTAGCGAGGTGGTTGATGGCTGCAGAGCAACAGCTCGAGCGGTCCGTATTAGAACGTAAAGAGCGCGAGGAGCTTCGGGCGATAGCCGACGCGATGGCGCTCGACACGAACTCCCGGAGCAAGAAGGCCGACATCATCGACCAGATCTTGCGTGCCGCAGGTGTGGACGCCACCGGAGCCGACAGCTCCAACGGTCCTCCACCCCGGCCCGGCCCCGATCACGCGCCGGCAGTGCGCGGGCGGCGGCCAGCGTCGACGCGGAGCTGACGACCGACGACGACACCGACGAACGGCGACAGCGCCGAGCACAGCCACGCCAACGGGACGGCACCGGCACCGACGGCGAGCAACGGTCGGTCCGAGTCCTCCGAGTCCTCCGGGTCCTCCGAAGTGTCCGAAACCTCCGAGGCATCCGGCGCTTCGGCCGATGCGGCCGGCGAATCCGACGGGACGACGGTCACGCAGGCCGACCGTCCCGCCCCCGCTCGTCAAGGCTCATCCGGGTCAGGGTGGCCCGGGCCAGAATCGCCAGCAGGGCCAGCACCCCAACACGCACAGTCCGGTGGCAATCCCAACGATCCGGCGAACCGGCGCGGACGCCGGCGGCGTGGGCGTGAACGGACGGGTCCCGGCGGCGGCCCCTCCGGCGGCGGCGAGCGCGAATTGCAAGGTGGCGGCCAGGAGGCGCAGTACCAGGGCGAGCTCGTCCCCGTCAGTGGTCTGCTCGACCTTCGTGACGAGGGCTACGGATTCGTGCGGGCCGAGGGCTACCTTCCCAGCGCCCGCGACGTCTATGTATCGATCAGCCAGGCGCGCCGTTTCGCTCTGCGCAAGGGGGACTACGTCGAAGGAGCGAGCCGTCCGGCTGCGTCCAACGAGAAGTTCCCCGCCCTCATCCGCATCGACACGGTGTCGGGATTGTCCCCCGACGACGCCCGCGGCCGGCCCCGATTCGAGGACCTGACACCCCTGTTCCCGGACTCGAAGCTCAAGCTCGAGACGCCGGGCGCGGCCGAGATCACCACACGGATCATCGACCTGCTCTCGCCGATCGGCAAAGGCCAGCGCGGCATGATCGTCTCTCCGCCCAAGGCGGGAAAGACGACGGTCATGAAGCAGATCGCCCACTCGATCGAGGCGAACAATCCCGAGGTGCATCTCATCGTCCTGCTCGTCGACGAGCGGCCCGAAGAGGTCACCGACATGCGTCGCTCGGTCAAGGGCGAGGTCGTGGCCTCCACCTTCGACCGCCCGTCCGACGAGCACACGGCGATCGCCGAGCTCACCATCGACCATGCCAAGCGACTCGTGGAGGTCGGGCGCGACGTCGTCATCATCCTCGACGGCATCACGCGTCTGGCCCGTGCCTACAACCTGGCGCAGCCGGCCAGTGGGCGGATCATGTCGGGTGGTGTCGACTCGGGTGCCCTCTATCCGCCCAAGCGGTTCTTCGGTGCGGCCCGGAACATCGAGGAGGGCGGTTCTCTCACCATTCTGGCCACGGCCCTCGTGGAGACGGGCTCCAAGATGGACGAGGTCATCTTCGAGGAGTTCAAGGGCACCGGGAACATGGAGCTCCGTCTCGACCGTCGGCTGGCCGAGCGGCGCCTCTACCCCTCCATCGACGTCAACGCCAGCTCCACCCGTCACGAGGAGCTCCTCTTCGAGCGGGGCCAGCTTCAGCAGGTCTGGAAGCTGCGCCGGGTGCTCAACGCCCTGGCCGCCGACGGCAACGCCGCCGCCGGCCTGGAACTCCTCATGGACAAGATCAGGACGACCAAGAGCAACGACGAGTTCCTGGCCGAGATCGCCAAGGGCCCGGCCACCTGAGCGGACCGACCCTCCCCGGGTTCCCGCCGGTGCGGGTGTCTCAAGCGACCCGGGCAACCTTTACACTGGGGGCACTATGAAGACCGACATCCACCCCTCCTACGTCGACTCCGCCGTCCGGTGCTCGTGCGGCAACACCTTCACGACCCGCTCGACCAAGGCCGACCTCCATGTCGAGCTGTGCAACGAGTGCCACCCGTTCTTCACCGGCAAGCAGAAGCTCGTCGACTCCGGTGGTCGGGTGGAGCGCTTCCAGCGTCGGTACGGGACGCGGCAAGAGCAAGTGACCCGCTGACGGTCCGGCCCCTCGGCCACCGTCGCCGGTTCCGGTCCGCCGGTGGGCCGGGACCGCCGAACGACATCGGTACCCTGGTGACGTGGATCCCGAACGTCTAGCCGCCTGGGAGCGCGAGTACGAGTCGGTTCTGAGCGAGCTCTCCGAAGCCGCGGCCTCCGGCGAGCACGCCCGTCTGCGCGATCTTGTCGCGGCGCCACAACTCGCTCGAAGCGCTCGTGAACACCGGTCGTCGCCTCCAGCAGGCGGAGGCCGATTCCGAGACGGCGCGTGAGATGCTGCACGGACGCGTCGGCCGAGGACCGGGAGCTGCTGCGATCGGAGCTCGAGCGCTCCGAGGCCGAGGCGGAGGAGCTCGAGCAGGAGCTCCGGCTCCTGCTCGTTCCCACGCGACCCGAACGACGGACGCAACGTCATCGTCGAGATCCGGGGGGCCGAAGGTGGCGAGGAGGCGAACCTCTTCGCCCGTGACCTCTTCGAGATGTACCGCCGCTACGCCGAGCGCCGCAACTGGCGGCTCGAGGTGCTCTCCTCGGACGCCTCGGAGCGCGACGGTCTGAACGAGATCACCTTCGTGGTGCGAGGCGACGATGCGTGGCGGCGCCTGAAGCACGAGGGCGGAACCCATCGTGTGCAGCGGGTTCCGGTCACGGAGTCCCAGGGTCGTATCCACACGTCGGCCGCCACCGTCACGGTCCTCCCCGAAGCGGAGGAGATCGAGGTCACCATCGATCCGGCCGATCTGCGCGTCGATGTCTTTCGCTCCACCGGTCCCGGCGGCCAGTCGGTGAACACGACCGATTCGGCCGTGCGGGTGACGCATGCCCCGACGGGCATCGTCGTCTCCATGCAGGACGAGAAGAGCCAGATCCAGAACCGGGCCCGGGCCATGCAGGTGCTGCGGGCCCGTCTGCTCAAGATGGAGCAGGACAAGGCTGGCGTCGGAACAGTCGGAGCAACGTCGGAACCAGGTCGGTGGTGGTGGACGGTCCGAGAAGATCCGCACGTACAACTTCAAGGAGAACCGGGTCACCGACCATCGCGTCAAGCTGACGCTGCACAAGCTCGACCGTGTGCTCGACGGTGAGCTCGACGAGCTCGTCGACGCCCTGCTGGTCGACGAGCGGGACCGCCAGATCGACGAAGGCGCCGCCGCTGCCGCCGGAGGGTGATCACGATCGGAATCGACCGGGCCGTGCCGGTGGACACCGTCGGTCGCCTGGTGGCGTCGGTGGCGACACGGTTGCCGTCGGAGTCGGAGGCGAGGTGGATCGTGGCGCAGGTGGCCGGGATCGAACCCCGGGAGCTTCTGAGCGTCTTCGACTCCCCGGTGTCCGCGGCGACGGTCGAGGCCGCCCACGCCCTGGCCGAACGGCGAGCCGCCGGGGAGCCCCTCCAGTACGTCCTCGGGTCCTGGTCGTTCCGTTCTCTCGAGGTGGCTGTCGACGCTCGGGCGCTCGTACCCCGTCCCGAGACCGAGCAGGTGGTCGAGGTGGCGCTCGAGGAGCTCCGGCGTCTCGGCGGTGACCCGGGCCGGCCCCCGGCGGCGCCGTTGGTGGTGGTCGATCTCGGAACCGGCTCGGGGGTGATCGCCCTGTCTCTGGCCCTCGAGGGGGTGCCCACCACCGCCGACGGCCCGCTGGGGCGCACCGTCCCGCCGACGGCGCCGGCCGATCTCGAGGTGTGGGCGACCGACGCCTCGCGTCCCGCCCTGGAGCTGGCCCGGTCCAATCTGTCCAGGCTGGCGGCCGATCATCCCGTCGCTGCGTCGCGGGTCCGGTTGGCCGAAGGTTCCTGGTTCGACGCGCTCCCGGTCCGTCTGGCCGGCCGCCTCCACCTGGTGGTCTCGAATCCCCCCTATGTCTCGGCCGCCGAGTGGTCAGCGCTCGATCCGGAGATCCGCCGTCACGAACCCCGCTCCGCCCTCGTTCCCGGGCCGACGGGGCTCGAGGCACTCGAGGCCCTCGTCGACCAGGGTCGCCGGTGGTTGGCCCCCGGGGGTCAGTCTCGTGCTCGAGTTGGCGCCTCATCAGGGCGCCACCGTGACGGCCATGGCCGAGAACGCCGGATATGGAGCGGTCCGCGTCCGACCGCGATCTGGCCGGCCGGGCCCGCACCCTGGTGGCGGGCCGGCCCGGTGCCTGACGACGAGGTGGACCCCACAGGACGGTCGAGCGGGAGTCCGATCGGCGGTGACGGCCCCGCGCTCGACGATGCCGTCGCCGCCCTCGAGGCCGGGTCCATCGTGGCCATCCCCACCGACACCGTCTACGGCCTGGCCGTCGATCCCCGTCGTCCGGGGGCGACCGACCTCTTGTTCGCGCTCAAGCTCCGCCCGGCGACGCTCGAGCTGCCGGTGCTCGTGGCCGATGTCGCCCAAGCCGATGCACTGGCCGGTCCCGCCGGGCTGCCGCCGCCGGCCCGCCGATTGGTGGATCGCTTCTGGCCCGGCCCCCTCACCATCGTGGTGGCGCGACGCACCGGGCTCGACTGGCACCTCGGCGGCGACGGCCGCACCATCGGCCTGCGCTGTCCGGCCCATCCGGTCGTCCGACGCCTGTGCCGGCGGGTCGGTCCCCTGGCCACGACCAGCGCCAATCGGCACGGGCAACCGCCGGTCACCACGGTGGCGGAATTGACCGAGAGTTCGGTGACGCCCTGGGCGTGGTGGTCGACGGGGGGGTGTGCGACGCCGCGCCGTCGACCGTCGTCGACGCCACCGGTGGCACGCCGCGGTGCATCAGGGACGGCCCCGTACCGTGGAGTGAGATCGAAGCGGCCAGCCGATGATCGGTCAGCGACCCCCGCCGCCGCCGGACTCGGCGGCGGCCTTCAGCCGCTCGAGGGTCACGCGCATGGTCTCGGCGTTGTGGGTGCGGCGGTCGCTCACCCCGCTGGCGGTGGATCCGAACATCCGGAAGAGAATGCCGCGCCGGTCCTCGGTGGACTCCGTGACCATCGTCGCGCCGTCTCCGTCGGGTGCGAACCGGTAGCGCCAGACGGCCACCGGGCGGCCGAAGGCGCGCACCTCCCACGCCAACTCGCGCCCCGGCTCGGCGACGAGGACCGTGCACACCGTCTGCCACCGCTTGCGGCCGTTCTCGTTCCTGCCCTTGAAGCGGGCGCCGGGGCGTGGTCCGGTCGCGGTCCCGATCCACTCGCCCCCGGCGCACTCCGGGCTCCACTCGCCCATCCGGGGCAGGTCGGCCACCATCTCGTAGAGATCTTCGGGCGTCGCCGTCATTCTCTGCGATACCTCAACGATGTCGGGCATGGTCATCCTCCGTCTGGTCTCATCGCAGCTCGGTCCGGCCGTCGGCGTGGACCTTCGCCGGGCGTCCGCATCCCTCTTCCCCCTCCAGGCCTTCGAGAGCCTCGTGATCGGCCAGCGTCCCCCAGGCGCGGGCGCCGTCCTTGGTGAGCAGCGCCACGATGGCCCGCTCGGGTCGGCCGTCGCGCCCGTGGATGACGGTGTACGTCTCCACCGTGGCTTCGCCCTCGAAGTCGGAGGCGGGCGCGCGCTGGGGAAGGGCGTCGACGTCCTCCTGCGGACTGTCGAATGCGAATCCGTTGGGCGGCGGTTTCGTCGACCACACGCCGATCGCATGCTTCGTGACGTACCACCCGAGCCCGGTCACGAGGCCGACCGAGCCCGGATCGCGGCGCAGCGTGCCGGCCATGGTGGCGATGGAATGGCTCACATAGTTGTTGCCGGGTCCTCCGGCGAAGCCCAGCCCCCCGGTCACGGTGAGCGGTCGCGTGGCGTCATCGATGGGGAGACCGAGCTCGTGCGCGGCGATCTGCACGGCGCAGGGGAAGCACGAATAGAGGTCGATGTACGCGATGTCGTCGATGCCGACACCGGCCAGGTGCAGGGCGCGGCGGCCGGCGAGCCTGATGGCAGGGGAGGAACGGAGATCGTCGCGGTGCGACAGGAACCAGTGGTCGTGTGCATCGGCGCCGGACAGGGGGAACACCCACCGATCGTCGGGCACCCCGGCGGAACGGGCCGCCTCCACCGAGCACAGGATCATCGCCGCCCCCTGGTCGACCCGGTCGTTGGCGTTGAACAGCTTGGGGTAGGGGAACGACACCATCCGGTTGTCGGGACCGACAGTGCGCAGCTCCAGGGCCGTCCGTGCCCGGGGGGACCATGCATAGGGGTTGCCGGCGGCGACCTCGGAGAAGCGGGCCCACATCTCCGACACCTTCGCCTGATGGTCGGCGATTCCCTCGCCCGACGCGGCGCGCAACGCGTTCTCGAAGAGGGGGTACACGGTGGCGGGCCGGTCGAGACCACGCGCCAGTTCGCCATCCGTCACCGCCGGTCGGTCCACCCCGAGCCGGACCGGCTCCGGTGTGTCCGGCGGCTGTGTCGTCCACGGCAGGACGGGTCGTCCGGGGTCACGCCGTGCCGCGAGGCGCGTGAAGATGCACTCCGCCCCGGCCAGGAGGGCCACGTCCAGATCACCGGCGGCGATGGCGAGGGCCGTCTGATTCACCACCGTCTGCGGGTTGTTCCCCCCGATCGACGTCAGAGCCGACTCCGCCGGCGAGAGGCCGAGGCGTTGTGCCACCAGCAGTCCAGGATTGGCGTATCGCCAGCTCAAGGGCACCATGATGCGCAACGACCCGGCTCCGGCCAGAAGACGGTCTCCCGCCCCGCCCCCGCCGCAGTCCCCGGCCGCCGCCCGTAGGGCCCGCGCCATGAGCTCGACGGGCTCGGCCCGTTCGGTCACCGATCGGGTCTGGTCCGGTCGTTCGGTGACCTGCCCGACCCCCACCAGGACGGGCGTGCGAGGGTCGAGCGCCATGACGCGGAGCGTACCCGGGCGGTCATCCCCGCCCCCGGGCGGGCACGGGGCCCTCGGTATGCTTCGCCCATGCGCATCGCGGTCGGCTCCGACCACGCCGGGTACCGCCTCAAGCAAATCCTGGCCGAGCACCTGTCGAGCCTCGGTCACGAGGTGGACGACCTGGGGACGCACTCCGAGGCGACGGTGGACTACCCCGAATACGGGGCGGCCGTGGGCCGGGCCGTGACCGGAGGCCACGTCCAGCTCGGTGTCTGCGCCTGCGGCACCGGCATCGGGATCGCCATGGCGGCGAACAAGATCGACGGCGTGCGGGCGGCCGTGGTCCACGACGCCACCACCGCCCGGCTGGCGCGTGCCCACAACCATGCCAACGTGGTGTGCATGGGTGGCCGCGTCGTCGGCGACGAGGTGGCCAGGGACGCCATCGACGCCTTCCTGACCACCACCCCGCTGGGTGGTCGTCACGAAACACGGATCGAAGAGATTGCCGGGCTCGAGGCGCGCTGAGGTGCCTCGATGGACGATGGGACGACGATGACCGACAGCACCCCCGCCGACGTGGCCGCCTCGCCCTTCGACGCCTGGTTGGCGGACGACGACGAGGTGGCGGGGCTGCTGCGCGAGGAGGCCGGGCGCCAGTCGACCACGCTCCAATTGATCGCCTCGGAGAACTTCACCTCGCTGGCGGTGTTGGCGGCAACGGGCTCCGTTCTGACCAACAAGTACGCCGAGGGGTATCCCGGACGGCGGTATTATGGCGGCAACCGGATCATCGACGAGGTCGAAGAACTCGCCCGCGAACGGGCCAAGGCATTGTTCGGAGCCGAACACGCCAACGTCCAGCCTCATGCCGGCGCCACCGCCAACCTCGCCGTCTACCAGGCACTCCTCGAGCCGGGGGACACGATTCTGGCCATGCGGCTCGATCAGGGCGGTCACCTGACGCACGGCTCACCGGCCAGCATCACGAGCAAGATCTGGCGCTTCGTGGCCTACGGGGTGACGCCCGCCTCCGACGACCCGACCCACCCGGGGGAGGTCATCGACTTCGACGAGGTGGCCGACATGGCCAAGCGGGAGCGGCCCAAGCTCATCGTGGCCGGGGCCACCGCCTATCCGCGACTCATCGAGCCCGAGCCGTTCCGCGAGATCGCCGACGCCGTCGGGGCCCGGCTGATGTTCGACATCGCCCATCCGGCGGGTCTCGTCGCCGGCGGGGTCCACCCGAACCCCGTGGGCGTGGCCGACGTGGTCACGTTCACCACCCACAAGACGCTGCGCGGCCCGCGCGGAGGCGCCATCGTGTGCCGGGCCGAACTGGCCAAGGCCATCGACTCGGCCGTCTTCCCCGGCCTCCAGGGCGGACCTCTGGAGCACGTCATCGCCGCCAAGGCGGTGGCCTTTCGCGAGGCCGCCCAGCCCGCCTTCCGCCGCTACGCCACGGCGGTGGTGGCCAATGCCCGTGCCCTGGCGGTTGCCCTGGCCAGGGAGGGGTTCCGGCTGGTCTCGGGTGGCACCGACAACCACCTCATCCTCATCGACCTGCGTTCCTTCGACGAGACGCTCACCGGGAAGGAGGCGCAGGAGGTCCTCGACCAGTCGGGGATCACCCTGAACCGCAATACCATCCCCGATGATCCGCGCTCGCCCTTCGTGACCTCGGGCCTGCGCCTCGGAAGTGCGGCGGAGACGACGGCGGGCATGGGCGAGGCCGAGATGGCCGAGATCGCCGCGTTGATGGGTGCCGCCCTGCGGGGGCGGACCGACGAAGGCGTGCTGGCCCACGTGAGAGCGTCGGTGCACGACCTGTGTGACCGTTTCCCCCCCTACCCCGCATTGACCGGTCTGGGTGTCGGCGCCGCCGCCGGCTCCGGCGGTCGAGGGGACTGACGCCGTGCCCCCCCTGGGGGCGTACGCGATCGTGGCCGCCGTGGCGGCCGTGGGCACCTACGTCGCCATGTTCCCCCTCCGGGCTCTGGCCGTCCGGATCGGTTTCGTCGCCGAGCCCGACGAGCGCCGCATCCACACCCGCGTGACCCCGTACGGGGGTGGGGTGGCCATGTTCGTGGCCTTCCTGGTGGCCATGATGGTGGCGTCGCAGCTCCCGCAGCTCCAGGGCATCTTCCAGGGATCGTCCGAACCGCTCGGCGTGGTCCTCGGCGCCGCCGTGATCTTCGCCGTGGGGCTGGCCGACGACATCAGAGATGTCTCGGCCCCGGCCAAGATGGCGGGCGAGGTGCTCGCCGCCATGGTCCTCGTCTACCTGGGCGTGACCATGGTGCAGTTCAAGATCCCGCTCGTCGGGTTTCTCGTCCTGTCGTCCGGGAGCGGATGGACGCCCCTGCTCACCGCCCTGTGGGTCATCGTGATCACGAACGCCGTCAACCTGATCGACGGTCTCGACGGCCTGGCCGCGGGCATCGTCGCCATCGCCTCGGGTGCCCTCGCCATCTACGGCCTGCGCCTCGTCGACCAGGGCCAGCTCCCGGCCGACAACCTGGGCCCCCTGATCGCGGTGATCGCCTTCGGGGTGTGCATCGGCTTCCTCCCTCACAACTTCCATCCGGCACGCGCCTTCATGGGCGACGCCGGGGCCCTGTTCCTCGGCCTTCTCATGGCCGCCGCCACCATGGAGATCGGAGGGCGCCAGCCCGAGGGGAGCGGTCAGACCTTCTTCTTCTTCGCCCCCCTCTTCATCCCCCTCTTCATCCTGGGGGTCCCCATCGCCGACATGGCTTTCGCCTTCATCCGTCGCACGGCCAAGGGCACCGGTTTCCACACCCCTGACAAGGATCACGTCCATCACCGCCTCCTGCGCCTGGGTCACGGCCCCCGCCGGACCGTCGTGATCCTGTGGGCGTGGACGGCCCTCTTGTCCGGCTTCGTCCTCTACCCCCTGTTCGTGAGCCGGGCCAATGCCGTCATCCCGTTCGGCGCCGTCGTCCTCGGGCTGGTGCTCTACACCCTGTTCCACCCCGGCCTGCGGAAGAACACCCCCCCACCGGAGGGCGATGCCGCCGACGAACCACCGTTCGAGGCGTCGGCCCCGGGGGGCGCAGCCGGTGCGTCGCCGGGCGGGACGGCCCCGACCCCGTCCCGGGGCGTGGACCACCCCGGATACGACCAGCGGCACCCGGGGGGCGCCACCCCACGGGAGGTCAACGGCGCCTACGGTGTCCCGGTGGCGGCACCGGTGGTCGCCCCCGGAACCGTTGCCGATAGCAACTAATTGGGGAGAAGCCCGGTGCTCGTTTTGCCGCGCACAAGGGCCGGATGGGAAGATTGGGCCCGTGCGGTACCCCTCCCTCGCTCTTGCTTGTCACCGGGCCTCGGCCGTCGCCCCGGCCGGATCCGGTCTCGGGCACGGCGAGTGACCCCAGGCAACGCGGGCCATGCGTCACACCGACCCGCTGACTGACGCGCGCCGGGCGGGAGGACGTGGAGGAGAAGCCTTCTCCCAGCGTGTTCACCCTGCTCGGAATGGGTGTATCAATCGCACTGTGCATAGTCGTGGCCCTGCTGCTGGGCATCTGGCTCGACGACGTCACGCATCTCTCGCCGCTGTTCACCCTTGTGGGTCTGCTGGTCGGGATCGTCTTCGCCGTGGCCACGGCGTACGCGCAGATCAAGAAGTTCCTCTGACCCTCCGCCCCCGAAGCCGTCGGACCGTGACCGATGATTGAAGGGTTCGTGGACCTCGATGCCGGTCGGCTCGGTCGGGCGCTGCGCCGCACCCGGGTGTCGGCCGCTCTCCTCGGTGTGATCGGCCTCGCCGTGGCCGCCGTACTGGGCTATCCCTGGGTGGGTCTGGGTATCGCCCTGGGGCTCGTGTTGGCCGCCATCAACACCCGCTGGGTCGACACCACGGTGGCGCGCCTCAAGAACGTGGAGGCCAAGGCAGCCCGTCGGCCGCTGGCCGCACGCACCCTGGGACGGTTGGCGTTGACCACGGCCGTCGTCCTGGCCCTTCTCTTCCTGGACACACCGATGGGATTCGGTGCCCTCGGCGGTCTCGTGCTCTACCAGGCGGCATTCCTCTCGAACATGCTTTCGGCCGTGGTCCGCAGCGGGGTCGGCCCGTGAGCGCTTCCCCGATCTTCCTGGCCACCAGCCAGAACATCAACATCGGGAACCACATCACCCGCAAGATCTTCGGTCTACCGGTCGAGCTCGACATCGTGTGGTCGACGGTGATCGCCGGAATCATCGTCGTGGTGCTCGGCCTCTACGTGGCCCGCCGAGCGTCGTCCGGGGTTCCCGGCAAGGCCCAGCTCTTCTTCGAGACCGTCGTCGACCAGGTCCAGCAGTTGGTCGAGTCGACCGTCGGGCCCGCCGGGGCCCGGATAGTTCCGTTGGCCGTCACCTTGTTCCTCTTCATCCTGACGGCCAACTGGCTGGAGGTGATCCCCAGCTCTCCGAACGGTTCGAAGGAGCTGCTGCCTTCTCCCACCGGCAACGTCAACCTGACCTATGCCATGGCCCTCATCGTCATCGTCATCGTCCACGTGGCGTCGATCCGGACGCGGGGCCTGAAGGGGTACGTCAAGCACTACTTCCAACCTTTCCCCTTCTTCTTTCCGATCAACGTGATCGAAGAGGTCACGAAGCCGATCACCCTCGCACTGCGACTCTTCGGCAACCTCTTCGCCGGGACGCTCATGCTGCTGCTCATCGCCGCGCTTCTCCCGGTCTTCATCGTGCCCGTGGCCGACGTGGCCTGGAAGCTCTTCGACATGTTCATCGGTTTCATCCAGGCATTCATCTTCGCTCTGCTCACGATCGTCTATTACGGAATGGCCACGACGGTGGACGCCGAACACTGAGTTCTCGGACCCGTCTGAGGCGGACGTGAGTCACCAGTTGTCCAGAAGATCCAAGGAGGCGTGATGGCAGCAAACGGAACAAACCAGGCGATCCAACTGGCCGGAGCCATGGTCGGTGGTGGCCTGGCTCTGGCGGGAGGCGCCATTGGAGCGGCGGTCGGTGACGGCCTGGCGGGTAGCCAGACGATCGCCGCCATCGCCCGGCAGCCAGAAGCGGAGGCGAAGGCGCGCCTGTACCTGTTCATCACCGTGGGTCTGGTCGAGGCCATGTACTTCATCAACCTTGCCTTCATGGCCTTCTTCGTCTTCGTTCTCTACAAGAAGTAGTCGGAGGCGAAAGTGCTGGCCAGCAACAGCAACTTCCTGGTTCCCGACGGGACGTTCGTCGCCGAATTCATCGCCTTCCTGATCATCGTCGGCATCATCGCCAAGTACATCCTGCCGCCGCTGAACAAAGCGATGGAGGCCCGTCAAGAGGACATCCGGACGTCTCTCGAAGCGGCCGACGCGGCGCGGGCCGAGGCCGACGAGACGCGGTCGCAGCGTCAGGGGATCCTGGACGAGGCGCGCCAGCGCGCCCGGGAGATCATGGCGCAGGCCAACAAGTCGGCGGAGCGGGTGGCGGCCCAGGCCGACGAACGCGGTCAGCAGGAGTACGACCGACTGGTCCGGGCCGCCGACGCCGAGATCGCCCTGGCCCGGCAGCGGGCCGTCGACGAGGTGAGCGCCCAGGTCGGGGCGCTGGCCCTGTCGGTGGCCCGGCAGGTCATCGGACGCGAGATCGACGCCGCCATTCACCGCGACCTCATCGAGGAGGCCGTGGCCGCCTTGAAGGCATCGGCCGACACGACCGCAGCCCGGTCCCAGAGCTGAGCGGCGGCGAGACGGGAATGACACGTTCGTGAAGCCGGTCCTCCGTGGCTACGCCACCGCCATCCTCGAATCGGCACGGGCCGAGGGCAACGCCACCCTCGTGGCCGACGAGCTGGGTCAGGTCGAGCGCTTGGTGGCGGGCACTCCCGCCCTCGGGATCGCCTTGACCGACACCGTCGTTCCGGTCGCCGCCCGGCACGCCGTCGTCACCGATCTCCTGAGCACGCGCGTGGCCTCTGCCACCTTGCGCCTGGTCGTCCGCATCGTGGAGACCGAGTCGGCGCCGGAGATCACGGTCGCACTCCACGATGTCGCCGAGTTGGCACTGATGATGCAGGGTCGCACCGAGGACGAGGCGGCCAGCGATGACGAGCTGTTGCTGGGGAGAACGTCGGCCCGTCAGATGATCGCCGGGTACGCCATGGCCGTCTTCGAGACCCTCCCATCGGCGGCCGACCTCGATGACATCGAAGACGAGCTCTTCCGTTTCGCCCGGGTCGTCGAGTCGGCGCCGGCACTGCGCAGCGCCCTCACCGACCGCACTCTTCCTCTGACGGTGCGCCGAGGGATCGTGACCGACCTCCTCGACAGCCGTGCCCACCCGGCCACCTCGCGGCTCGTCAAGGAGGCTCTGCGGGGACGGACCCGTGACCTCGTGGCCACTTTCGATTGGCTGGTGGTTCAGGCCGCCCAGGCCCGCGGGTGGCGCGTGGCCCGGGTGCGTGCGGCACGCGACATCAACGAGGGCGAGCGCCAGGAACTCTCGGACGCGCTGGCCCGCCTCGCCGGGGCACCTGTCGAGCTGCAGGTCTTCGTGGACGAGAGGCTGCTCGGCGGGGCCACCGTGCAGATCGGCGATCTGCTCGTCGACGCCACCATCCGCCACCGACTCGAACAACTACAAGAGCACCTCCTCGGAGCCGAGGGGGAGACGCGAGGAGCACATCACTGATGGCAGAGCTGTCCATCAACGCCGATGAGATCACGGCCGCACTGCAGAGGCATGTCACCGACTACACGCCCGAGGTCTCGACGGAGCAGGTCGGACGGATCGTGGAGGTCGGTGACGGCATCGCGCGAGTCTCCGGCCTGCCCAACGCCGCGGTGAACGAGCTGCTCGAGTTCGAGGACGGGACGCTGGGTCTCGCTCTCAACCTCGACGAGGACACCATCGGTTCGGTCATCCTCGGAGGTGATACGCACCTCGACGAAGAGCAGATCGTGCGAGCCACCGGGCGCATCCTGTCGGTACCGGTGGGTGACGGTCTGCTGGGACGCGTGGTGAATCCCCTCGGGGAGCCGATCGACGGAAAGGGTGCCATCGCCGCCACGGAGACCCGCCGCCTGGAGGTCCAGGCACCGGGGATCGTGGACCGCAAGCCGGTGAGCGAGCCGATGCAGACGGGGATCAAGGCCATCGACTCGATGACGCCCGTGGGCCGGGGACAACGCGAGCTCATCATCGGAGACCGCAAGACGGGCAAGACGACCGTGGCCATCGACACGATCATCAATCAGAAGGGCCAGGGGGTGAAGTGCATCTACGTGGCCATCGGCCAGAAGGGCTCGTCGGTGGCCCAGACGGTGGCCGTCCTGGCCCAGTACGGTGCGCTCGAGTACACGGTGGTGGTGGCCGCTCCGGCATCGGAGCCGGCGCCGTTCAAGTACCTGGCCCCGTACGCCGGTTGCGCCATGGGTCAGCACTGGATGGAGAACGGCGAGCACGCGCTCATCGTCTACGACGATCTCTCCAAGCAGGCAGAGGCGTACCGCCAGCTCTCGTTGCTCCTGCGGCGACCCCCGGGACGAGAGGCCTATCCCGGCGACGTCTTCTACCTCCACAGCCGGCTGCTGGAGCGGGCGGCGAAGCTGTCCGACGAGCGGGGTGGGGGTTCGCTCACGGCCCTTCCCATCGTCGAGACCAAGGGCGGTGACGTCTCGGCCTACATCCCGACCAACGTGATCTCCATCACCGACGGGCAGATCTATCTCGAGGCCGACCTCTTCTATGCCGGCGTCCGGCCCGCCATCAATGTCGGTATCTCGGTCTCGCGCGTCGGTGGTGCCGCCCAGATCAAGGCCATGCGCTCGGCGGCGGGGACGCTCAAGATCGACCTGGCCCAGTTCCGCGAGCTCGAGGCGTTCGCCACCTTCGGCTCCGAGCTCGACAAGGTCTCCCAGGCCCAGCTCGACCGCGGCTACCGCCTCACCGAGCTCCTGAAACAACCACAGAACGCGCCGGTGCCGGTGGAGGAGCAGGTTGTCGTCATCTACGCCGGGTCCAACGGATGGGTCGACGACGTGGCCATCTCCGAGGTCCGCCGCTTCGAGTCGGAGCTGCTGACCTTCTTCCGGGCCAATCACGCCGATCTGCTCGGAGGGATCCGGACCACGGGAGCGGCCCCGGACGAGGCCGACCTCAAGAAGGCGCTGCAGGAATTCAAGGACGGTTTCACGTCGATGGAAAGCAGCTGAGCCGTGGCCGGTGGCCAGGAACAGATTCTCAGGCGCCGCATCCGGACCGTCCGGTCGACGCAGAAGATCACCCGTGCCATGGAGCTCATCGCCGCGTCGCAGATCGTGCGGGCCCAGGGTCGCATCGCCGGCGCGGCCCCGTATCTGAACGGTATCGCCGCCGTCCTGGCCGAAGCGGCCGCCGATGCCGGCTCCACCGCCGGCCGTGTCCTCGGTGTCCCCGAGGCGCCCGAGCGGGTGCTCGTCCTCGCCATCGTGGCCGATAGGGGCCTGTGCGGCGCCTACAACGCCAACGTCCTGCGCCCCACGGAGCGCCTCGTCCTTCCCGCTGGCAACGCCGGAATCGAGTACCGGTTGGTGACCGTGGGCCGCAAGGCCCAGTCCTTCTTCCGCTTCCGCCGGATCCCGGTGGAGACGTCGTTCTCCGGCTTCACGGATCGGCCGACGTTCGAGGACGCCCGCGCCATCGCCGGCGCTGTCACCCCGTCATTCCTCGACGAGAGTGTGGACCAGGTGCTCGTCGTCTCCACCCGCTTCCTGTCGGCCGGGACCCAGGTGGTCGAGACCCGTCAGCTCCTTCCCCTTCCGGAACCAGAGGGCGCCGACGAGCGACCTTCGACATCGGGTTACACCGAGTTCGAGCCCGAGTCCCCCGCCCTCCTGGTCGAGCTGGTGCCCCGCTATGTCGAGGCGGCCGTCTTCGGAGCGCTTCTGGAAGCCTCGGCCAGCGAACACACGGCCCGACAGCGGGCCATGGCGGCGGCCACCGACAACGCCGACGACCTGGTGAAGAACCTCACCAGGGTGATGAACCGGGCCAGGCAGGACGCCATCACCACGGAGATCATGGAGATCGTCGGTGGGGCCGAAGCCCTGCGTCAATCGGCCGACTCCGACTGACCACGAACCGGAACCGATGACCGAGCACCTTCTGAACGAGAACGACACGAAAGCAAAGGGCACATGACCACCACAACCACCGAAGCGGCCAAGACCGACCGAACCGACCTCCCGGACGGGCGTGTCGTGGCCATCGCCGGACCCGTCGTCGACGTCGAGTTCCCACCGCACGGTCTGCCGGAGATCAACATGGCCGTGGAGATGGACCTCGAGCTCGACGGCAACAAGGTCACCGTCACCTCCGAGGTCGCCCAACAGATCGGCGAAGGACGGGTGCGCTGCATCTGCCTGAAGCCCACGGACGGTCTCCGACGGGGGACCACCGTCCGCAACACCGGACGCGGCCTGGCGGTTCCCGTGGGCGACGCCGTCCTCGGCCATGTGTTCAACGTCCTCGGTGAGTCGCTCGACACCGCCGACATCGGCGCCGTCGAAGACCGCTGGGACATCCACCGCGACGCTCCCGACTTCGACACCCTGGAGCCGAGGCGCCAGATGTTCGAAACCGGCATCAAGGTCATTGACCTCCTCGAGCCCTACGTCCAGGGCGGGAAGATCGGCCTCTTCGGCGGGGCCGGCGTGGGCAAGACCGTCATCATCATGGAGATGATCAACCGGGTGGCGTTGAACCACGGCGGCGTGTCGGTGTTCGCCGGTGTGGGCGAACGGACCCGTGAAGGCACCGACCTGTGGATCGAGATGCAGGAGTCCGGTGTCATCGAGAAGGCCGCCCTGGTCTACGGCCAGATGGACGAACCGCCCGGTGTCCGCCTCCGGGTGGGGCTGGCCGCCCTGACGATGGCCGAGTACTTCCGGGACGTGAAGAACCAGGACGTCCTCCTGTTCATCGACAACATCTTCCGCTTCGTCCAGGCCGGGTCCGAGGTGTCGACCCTGCTCGGCCGTATGCCCTCCGCCGTGGGCTACCAGCCCACCCTGGCCGACGAGATGGGTGAGCTCCAGGAGCGGATCACCTCGACGCGGGGCCACTCGATCACATCCCTGCAGGCGGTGTACGTGCCCGCCGACGACTACACCGACCCGGCGCCGTTCACCACCTTCACCCACCTCGACGCCACCACCGAGCTGTCCCGCCAGATCGCCTCGCTGGGGATCTACCCGGCCGTCGATCCCCTGGCCTCGACGTCGAACATCCTCGCTCCCGAGATCGTGGGGGAGCGGCACTACGACGTGGCCGGTCGCGTCCAGGGCGTCCTCCAGCGCTACCGGGAGCTCCAGGACATCATCGCCATCCTGGGCCTCGACGAGCTCTCCGAGGAAGACCGCCTGACCGTCAACCGCGCCCGCAAGATCCAGCGTTTCCTGTCCCAGCCGTTCAACGTGGGTGAGGTCTTCACCGGGCTGAAAGGTGTGACCGTGCCCATCGAGGAGACGGTGGAGTCGTTCGAGGTCCTGCTGAACGGCGAGCTGGACGACGTGCCCGAACAGGCGTTCCTGAACGTCGGTGGCGCCGACTCCGTGCTGGAGAAGGCCAAGAAGCTCGAGGCCGGAGCCGAGTAGCGGTGGCGACCTTCCCGTCCAGCCTGGTCACTCCCGAGCGCGTCGTCCACGAGGAGGAGGTGGACGCCGTCATGCTGCGCACCACCCTCGGTGACGCCACCTATCTGGCCGGCCACACCCCGCTCGTCGGGGCCATCGTCCCTGGCCTGGTGCGGTTCCAGCACCCGGACGGCACGGAGGAACGGGTCGCCGTCCACGGAGGTTTCGTCCACGTGAAGCCGGAGGGCGTGACGGTGCTCACCCCCGTGGCCGAGCGGGAGCAGGACATCGATGTCGAGCGCGCCCGGCAGGCGCTGGCGGCGGCCGAGCAGAGGGTGGCCGACGCCTCCGGTGGGTCAGCGGGAGCCGGCGAGGATGATGCGTCGGTGGCTCGTGAGCTCGCCGAGGCACAGTCGGCGTTGCTCCGCGCCCAGGTCCGCCTCGAGGTGGCCGCCTCCCGGACCTGACGCCCGACGTCGAGAGGTCGTCAGGCGGAGAGAAAGGCCGTGATGGCCGGCCAGGCGGCGCGGTCCTGGAGGAGGAAGAGGTGCCCCCCCTCGAACAACCGGAGGGTGGCCCGGGGGATGGCCGCCGCCAGGTGCTCCGCATTGGCCGCGGGGGCGATGCCGTCGTGGACACCACCGCAGACGAAGGTGGGGCAGGAGATCGTCCCGAGACGGTCCCAAGTGTCGTGCCGGCGGCGGGCGTCGAGTTGCCGGGCGGCGCCCTCGGCCCGGCCCGGCTCGTCGCTCCCGATCCGGGCCCGGGCCCGGAACAGTGCCGCCAGGGTCTCCCATTCCTCGGGGTTCCCGGCCCTCCAGGCCGC
Source organism: uncultured Acidimicrobiaceae bacterium (assembly GCA_963842145.1). Classification (GTDB taxonomy): domain Bacteria; phylum Actinomycetota; class Acidimicrobiia; order Acidimicrobiales; family UBA8190; genus CAWJFJ01. The sequence continues at coordinate 137,937 of CAWJFJ010000016.1, read as the reverse complement.
GTCGTAGCGGGTGTCGGCCAGCTCGAGGTGCCGGGCGATCCGATCGTCCTCGGGCAAGGCGGCGAGCTCGTGCAGGGGATAGGACGCGCCACCGTCTCCGCCGGACGAGGTGCAGGCGAGCACCATGCGACGGACGCGCGACGGGTGCCGCAGGGCGAGCTCCTGGACCACCATTCCGCCGAAGGAGATACCCATCACCAGGGCGTCGGGCCACCCCAGGACGTCGAGGAGCCGGGCGGCGTCGTCGGCGTAGTCGGCCATCGTGTACGGACCGGGCGGCACCGATGACCGGCCGAGACCCCTCTGGTCGTAGGCGGCGATCTCGAACATCTTGGCCAGCGGACCGTCGAACACGCTCGGAGGTGCCCGCAGGTCACCACCGGTACCGGAGACGAGAAGCAGGCGCGGTCCGCTTCCCGCCGTCTCGTAGTACAGCTCGACCCCGTCAAGCGCCGCCCGCGTCACGGCGACGGTGGCCGCCGTGCCCCCGGTCGACGGCCCGAGACGTTGTGGCGCAGCGCGAAGGGCATCACGAAGTCGGGATCGTCGAGCAGATCCAGCATGGCGTCGATGGTGGCGTCGTCCATGACGGCGGCCCCGGCGGAGGCCATCCGCTCGGGATCGGTGAGAAAGACGCGGATGGACCGCAACGTGTGCTGCCAGAAGGCCCCCACGGCGTCACCGCCGGTCAGAGGACCGTCGCGCCGGTCGTCGTGGACATCCTCCATGCCCAGCCGGTCGAGGAGATCGGGCAGGTGACGGGCCCAGGTCCAGCGCCGGGCCAGCGGGACCATCACCGCCACGAAGGGGGCCGGGGGATCCACCGCGGTGGTGGCCGGCGCCCCGTCCGCTTCCTCGAAGAGGACGACACCGCCGGGCCGTAACGCCGGGACCAGCCTGGCCACGACGTCGTCGGCCGTCTCCACGTGCATCAGGACCGATCGTGAGTGGATGACGTCGAAGGAGGCCTCGGCGAACGCCATGGTGGTGAGGTCGTCCTCGACGACCGCGACACCCGGTCTCTGCCCGAGCCGCTGGAGCTGGCTCGTGTCCCGGTCGACGGCGGTCACCGTCCCCGTCGCACCCACCTCGTCCGCCATCCACGTCGCCATCGATCCCGCTCCCGCCCCCAGCTCCAGGCAGTCCCATCCGGGGCCGACACCGAGGGCGCGCAGGCGCCGGACCGATGCGTCGTCGTGGAGGCCCTGGAGCTTGCCCAGGCGTGCGGCCTCGTCGTCGGTGCTGTTCCACATCGGGTAGCGGCCGTCGTGGCCACCGCCATAGCCCCCCGACACCGACCGCCCCGCTTCAGCCGAATTCGATCTGGCTGAATTCGCGCAACTTGTCCAGCGGGTGGCGGGCGCTCACGAAGCGGACGGTTCCCGAGCGCGAGCGCATGACGAGTGACTGGGTGGTCGCCCCGAAGTCGTGGTAGCGGACGCCCTGGAGCAGTTCACCGTCGGTGATGCCGGTGGCGGCGAAGAAGCAGTTGTCGCCGCGCACCAGGTCGTCGGTCGTGAGCACGGCGTCGAGGTCGTAGCCGGCCTGTAGGGCGGCGGCGCGTTCGTCCGTCGTCCCGGGTCCACAGGCGGCCCTGGATCTCCCCCCCCATGCACTTGAGGGCGGCGGCGGCCAGAACACCTTCGGGGGTGCCCCCCGTGCCGTAGAGGACGTCGACCCCGGAGTCGGGCCACGCCGTGGACATGGCGCCGGCGACGTCCCCGTCGGTGATGAGTTTGATCCGGGCCCCGCTCGACCGCACTTCGGCGATCAGGTCGGCATGGCGGTCACGTTCGAGGATCACCACGGTCACGTCGCGCATCGACTTGCCGAGCGCCTTGGCCACCGCTTCGAGATTCTCGGTCGGGGAGCGGCGGATGTCGACGGCACCGACCGCCTTGGGACCCACCGCCAACTTCTCCATGTACACGCACGGTCCCGGGTTGAACATCGTGCCCCGTTCGGAGACGGCGATGACAGCCAGGGCACCACCGCGTCCGAGCGAGGTCGGGGTCGTCCCGTCGATCGGATCGACGGCGATATCCGTCGGCGGCGGGGACCCGTCCCCGATCCGCTCGCCGTTGAAGAGCATGGGGGCGTTGTCCTTCTCGCCTTCGCCGATCACCACCACACCGTCCATCGAGACGGTCTGCAGGACGATCCGCATGGCCTGGACGGCGGCGCCGTCGGCGCCTTCTTTGTCGCCCCGGCCCATCCAGCGGCCGGCGGCCATGGCCGCCGCCTCGGTCACCCGGACGAGTTCCATGGCCAAGTTGCGATCCGGTGCCCGGGGGTTAGGCGCCATATCCCCGACCATAACGCGATCGGTCGGAGCCCACCCCACCTTGGCCACCGGACTCTCGGGAACGGGTCCGGCGACCGGTGCCGGGCGACGCGGTGTTGGCGGCGTCACATGCCGTGGCAGACATGACGCGGCGGCTCCCCGTAGGCTGGCACGGTGGGAACCGACGACGAGGGGGCGCTGGAGGGGCGCGCCGCCTGGCGCGCCGCCTTCGACGCTTCCCCCCTGCGTGACGCTGATTTCGAGACCATGTCCGGGATTCCTCTGGACCCTCTCTACGGACCCGAGGACTGGCCTCGGGGACCCGACGTCGATGCACCCGGGCGCCGCGAGAAGGCGACCATCGACCGCCTGGGGCGGCCCGGCCAGGCCCCGTACACCCGCGGACCGTACGCGTCGATGTACCGGTCGAAGCTGTGGACGATGCGGATGTTCGCCGGGTTCGGCACGGCCGAGGACACGAACGTCCGCTTCCGGGAACTCCTGCGATCGGGGGGCGGGGGCCTGTCGGTGGCCTTCGACCTCCCCACCCTCATGGGACGTGACTCCGATGACCCTCACAGCGAGGGGGAGGTCGGCCGCTGCGGGGTGGCGGTGGACACGCTGGCCGACGTCGAGGATCTGTTCGCCGAGATCGACCTCGGCGCCATCACGACCTCGATGACGATCAATTCGCCGGCCGCCATCCTGCTGGCCATGTACGTGAACGCCGGGGAGAGCGCGGGAACGGCGCGCCGAGCCCTGGGCGGCACTCTGCAGAACGACATGTTGAAGGAGTACCAGGCGCAGAAGGAGTACATCTTCCCGCCTCGGCCGTCGATGCGGGTCGTCGTCGACGTCATCAGGTTCTGCGCGGCGGAGATGCCGCGTTTCCACCCCGTCTCGGTCTCGGGCTACCACATCCGCGAAGCAGGCTCGACCGCCGCCCAGGAGCTGGCCTTCACCCTGGCCAACGGGTTCTCCTATGTGGAGGCCGCCGTCGCCTCCGGCCTGGCCGTGGACGAGTTCGCTCCTCGCCTCAGCTTCTTCTTCAACGCCCATCTCGATTTCTTCGAGGAGATCGCCAAGTACCGCGCCGCCCGCCGGATCTGGGCGCGCTGGATGGCGGGTCGCTACGGGGCGACAGCCCAGCGTTCGCTGCAGCTGCGCTTCCACACCCAGACCGCCGGTGTCTCGCTCACGGCGCAACAGCCGGAGATCAACATCGTCCGCACCGCCATCGAGGCCCTGGCCGGTGTGATGGGAGGGACCCAGTCCCTGCACACCAACTCCATGGACGAGGTCTTCGCCCTGCCCACCGAGAAGGCGGCCCGGATCGCCCTGCGCACACAGCAGGTGCTGGCCCACGAAACGGGGGTGACGTCGGTGGCCGATCCGCTCGGCGGCTCGTGGTTCGTGGAGTCGTTGACCGACGAGATCGAGCGCCAGGCCGAAGCCGTCTTCGCCCGGCTCGACGAGTGGGGTGACGGTTCGATCCTGGCCGGGGTCCTGCACGGGATCGAGACCAACTGGTTCCAGGGGGAGATCGCCGACGCCGCCTACCTCTTCCAGCGCAAGGTGGCGTCGGGCCGGCGGGTCGTGGTCGGCGTCAACGCCTTCACGGAGGGCAACGAGGATCCCGCTCCCGCCCACTCTGCAGATCGGCCCCGAGGTCGACGAGGCCCAGCGCAAGCGGTTGGCCACCGTCCGCCAGCGCCGGTCCCCGACGGCCGTCGACAGCGCCCTGGCCCGGGTGGCGGCCGATGCCGCCGTGGCCGAGGTCAATCTGATGCCCGCCATCCTCGACGCGGTGGGTGCCTACGCCACCGTCGGTGAGATCGTGGGAGCGCTGGCGTCGGTGTTCGGGCGCTGGACCGAGGACCCCGTCGTCTGACCGGGCCCCGCCACGATCGCTCCCCGGGACTCCGGCCCCGGTCATACTGATCCGATGGACCAATTCGTCGTCCATCGCAGCGGCCCGCTCCACGGATCCGTCCGCGCCGGCGGGGCCAAGAACTCGGCCCTCAAGCTCATGGCGGCGTGCCTGCTGGCCGAGGGGCGCCACGTGCTGTCGGGGGTCCCGCACATCGTCGACGTCGAGATCATGGCCGATGTCCTGCGGTCCATCGGCGGCCGGGTGACGCGCGCCGAGGTCGGTGACGACGGGGGACCGGGGGACCTCCTCGTCGACGTCCCCGCCGTCCTCGTCCCCGAGGCGCCCTACGAGCTGGTGGAGAAGATGCGCGCCTCGGTGGTCGTCCTCGGGCCGTTGCTGGCGCGCACCGGACGGGCCCGTGTCTCCATGCCCGGTGGCGACGACTTCGGCAACCGGCCCATCGACATCCACCTCCACGGCCTGTCCACCCTGGGCGCCACCTTCGAGACGGTGCACGGCTACGTCGAAGGCGTCGTTCCCGACGCCGGTGCCGGCGGTCGGTTGATCGGGAACCGGGTGGTCTTCGAGTACCCGAGCCACACCGCCACCGACAACGTCCTCATGGCGGCGGTCCTGGCCAAGGGCACCACCGTCCTGGAGAACGCCGCCCGCGAGCCCGAGGTGGCCGATCTGGCCGAGTTCCTCACCGCCATGGGGGCACGGATCACCGGGGCGGGAACGTCGCGGATCGAGGTGGAGGGGGTCGACGAGCTCCACCCGACTTCGCACCGGGTGATCCCCGACCGGGTGGTGGCGGCCACCTTCTTCGCCGCCGTCGGCCTGGCCGGCGGCGACGTGGTGGTGGTCGACGCCCGGGCGAACCACATGGACATGCTCCTGCGGAAGCTGGGCGAGATGGGCGTCGCACGTCTCGCAGACACCCGAGGGATTGCGGGCGGAGAGCGACGGGCGGCTGCGCAGCGTCGACATCTCGACCCTGCCCGTACCCGGGGGTGGCCACCGACTACAAGCCGTTCCTGGTGACGATGCTGAGCGTGGCCGACGGCGTGGGCATCGTCACCGAGAACCTGTTCTCGGGCCGTTTCCGCTACGTCGACGAGCTTCGACGCATGGGCGCCGACATCCGCAACGAAGGGCACCACGCCGTGGTCCGCGGCGTCAGCCGCCTGTCGGGGGCGCCGGTCCGGGCCCCCGACCTGCGGGCCGGGGCCGCCCTCGTCCTGGCCGGCCTGGTGGCCGAGGGCGAGACCGTCGTCACCGAGGCCGTCCACGTCGACCGTGGCTACGAGGACTTCGCCGGGAAGCTCGCCTCGCTGGGTGCCGACGTGACCCGCGTCGGCGTGACGTAACCGACCGACCCGTGCACGTCACCGCGCACCGTCCCCCGGGCCCCTCGTCGCCCACGGGTCGCCGGTCGGCCCGGCGGAGCGATTTCCCCACGTGGTGTGCTCTCCTACGCTCCGTCGACCGTGACAGCTCCCGGCACCTCCACCCCCCCAGCCGACGCTCCGGCTCCCGGCCGGCGGTGACCACACTCGACATCGGGGGCCTGCTCGACGCGGCCGAGCAGGGCGACCGGCGTTCCCTGGCCCGTCTCCTCTCGGCGGCCGAACGGGGGGGCGACGACGGTCGCGCCGCCGCCGCCCTGGCCTACCGCAGCGGGGCCGAGGCGGCCACCGTGGGCATCACCGGGGCGCCGGGGGCGGGGAAGTCCACCCTCGTCGACCGGCTGATCGCCACGGCCCGTCAGCGGACGGGATCGGCGCGGCTCGCCGTCCTGGCCGTCGACCCGACGTCGCCGTTCTCGGGCGGGGCGATCCTGGGCGACCGCGTCCGCATGCAGGGCCACGATCTCGACGCCGGCGTCTTCATCCGCTCGATGGCGTCGCGTGGGCACCTCGGGGGCCTGGCCGTGGCCGTGCCCGAGGCCATCCGGCTGTTCGCCGCCGCGGGGACGCCCCTGGTCCTCGTCGAGACCGTGGGCGTCGGCCAGGTGGAGGTGGAAGTGGCCTCGGCCACCGACACCACGGTGGTCGTGGTCAACCCCAAGTGGGGCGACTCCATCCAGGCCAACAAGGCCGGGCTCCTCGAGACGGCCGACATCTTCGTCATCAACAAGGCGGACATGCCCGGCGCCGACCAGTCCCGCCGGGACCTCGAGCAGATGCTCGACCTGTCCACGCCCGGGGACTGGCGGCCCCCGATCCTCGAGACGGTGGCGGCCACCGGAGAGGGCGTGGACGCCCTGTGGGCCGAGATCGGTCGCCATCGGACCTACCTGGAGGAGGCCGGGCTCCTGGTGGCGATCCGACGGGAGCGCCTGCGACGTGAATTCCGTCGGGTCCTGCGGGCCCGGATCGAGACGGAGATCGACCGCCTGAGCGCCCTGGACCGCGCTTCGCCGAGCTCGACGACGCCGTCGTCGAGCACCGGCTCGATCCCTACGCCGCCGCCGAGGAGCTCCTCGCCCACATGAGCGACGACGGTGGCCGACCGGGGGCCGACTGACCGAGGCGGCGGACCCCCGCCGGGGCACCGCGGCACCGAGCGTTCGGGGTACGGTGCGCGGATGATGGTGGCGGGCGATCGGTCGGGGGGGTCGGCGAGCGAATTCGTCGTCGTCGAGCGCCGCGACGACGGTGTGGCGGTCGTCCGGCTCAACCGGCCCAAGATGAACGCCCTGTCGACGACGATGCTCGCTCAACTCCGGTCGGAGATGTCGGTCCTGGCCGAGGATCCGCCCGGCGCCGTCGTCCTCTGGGGTGGTCGACGGGTCTTCGCCGCCGGTGCCGACGTCACCGAGTTCTCCGACGCCGGTGCCCCGGGACTGGTGGCGGCGCGCTTCCACGCCGCCACCCAGGCCATCTCGGATTTGGCCTCCGTCACCATCGCCGCCGTCACCGGGTACGCCCTCGGGGGAGGGCTCGAGCTGGCCCTGGCCTGCGACCTGCGGGTGGTGGCCGACGACGCCCGGCTCGGTCAGCCCGAGATCCTCCTCGGGATCATCCCCGGGGGAGGAGCCACCCAGCGTCTGCCGCGCCTGGTGGGCCCGGCGCGGGCCAAGGACATCATCCTGACGGGACGGCAGGTCACGGCCGACGAAGCGTTGCGGATCGGTCTGGCCGACCGGGTGGTGCCGGCCGCCGATGTCCTCGAGGCGGCCATCGCACTGGCGTCCGAGCTGGCCCGGGGGCGCGCCTGGCCCAGGCTGATGGCCAAGCGTTTGATCGACTCGGCTCCCGAGACGCCGCTGGCGCAGGGCCTCGACCACGAGACCCGGGCCTTCGTGTCCGTCTTCGACACCGCCGACGCTCGTGGCGGCATCGACTCCTTCCTCGAGCACGGTCCCGGTCGGGCCCGGTTCGCCGGTCGTTGAACCCGGTCGGCGGCGGTCTCCGGCGGTGACCCCCACCCCCCGTCCCCCCCGGGCGCGGCGATCCCCGTCGGCTCCGCCGACGGGCCGGCGTGCCGGCGGTCCTCGCCTGCCCGGGATCCGTCCCGCCGCCCTCCCGGCCGCCGGACCGGCTGACTGGTACCGCCGGGCGGTCTTCTACGAAGTGCTCACCCGGGGCTTCTTCGACGCCAACGACGACGGGATCGGCGATCTGGCCGGCCTCCGGGCCAAGCTCGACTATCTCGAGTGGCTCGGGGTCGACTGCCTGTGGCTCCTGCCGTACTACCCGTCGCCCATGCGCGACGGTGGCTACGACATCAGCGACTTCTTCACCGTCCACCCCAACCTGGGCACCCTCGACGACCTGGTGGCCTTTCTCGACGACGCCCACCGGCGCGGGATCCGGGTGATCGCCGACCTGGTGATGAACCACACGAGCGAAGAGCACCCCTGGTTCGTCGAGTCACGGTCGTCGAAGGACAACCCCAAGGCCGACTGGTACGTCTGGAACGACGACGACCAGAGATGGGCCGACGCCCGCGTCGTGTTCGTCGACGTCGAGACGTCCAACTGGACATGGGAGCCCTCCCGCCAGCAGTACTACTGGCACCGCTTCTTCTCGCACCAGCCCGACCTCAACTACGAGAACCCCGAGGTCGTCGAGGCGATGTTCGACGTCGTCCGCTTCTGGCTGGAGCTCGGTCTCGACGGCTTCCGCCTCGACGCCGTCCCCTATCTCTTCCAACGCGACGGGACAACGGGGGAGAACCTGCCCGAGACGCATGCCCTGCTCCGCCGGCTGCGCAAGGAGATGGACGCCGCCTACCCCGATCGGGTCATGCTGGCCGAGGCCAACCAGTGGCCGGCCGACCTGATCGACTACTTCGGCGACGGCGACGAGTGCCACATGTGCTTCCACTTCCCCCTCATGCCGCGGCTGTTCATGGCCGTCCGCCGCGAACAGCGCTTCCCCGTCACCGAGATCCTGGCCCAGACACCGGAGATCCCCGACGACGTGTCAGTGGGCCATCTTCCTCCGCAATCACGACGAGCTCACCCTGGAGAAGGTCTCCGAGGAGGAACGCGACTACATGGTCGCCGAGTACGTGAAGGATCCCCGCATGCGCCGCCACATGGGCATCGGACGGCGCCTGGCCCCTCTTCTCGACGGCGACCGTCGGTTGGCCCAGCTGCTCTACGCCCTGCTCTTCTCCCTGCCCGGCAGCCCGGTGATCTACTACGGCGACGAGTTGCTCATGGGGGACAACCTCTACCTCGGTGACCGCGACTCGGTGCGCACCCCGATGCAGTGGAGCCCCGACCGAAACGGCGGGTTCAGCCGGGCCGACTTCGCCCAGCTCTACCTGCCTCCGCTCATGGACCCCGTCTACGGCTTCGAGGCGGTCAACGTCGAGGCGCAGCAGCGCAACCCGAGCTCCTTCCTCCACTGGATCCGCAGCATCCTGCAGACCCGCAAGCAGTTCCCCGTCTTCGGCACCGGCAGCTTCGATGTCGTCCCCTGCGCCAACCCGTCGGTCCTGGCCTACGTCCGCAGTCCGGTGCCCCCGGACCGGCGCTGCCACCGCCGGGGCCACCGAGAAGAGCGCACGCCGGGCGGCCAGGGCGGGGCGGGCGGGCGCGCGGCGCCGGGCGCGGCGAGGCCGTCGACGGCGGCAGCCCCAACCCGGTGCTGTGCGTCCACAACCTGAGCCGGTTCGCCCAGCCGGCCGAGCTCGACCTGGCCCGGTGGACGGAACGCACGCCCGTCGAACTGCTCGGACGGGTACCGTTCCCGTCCGTGGGCGGGGCGACATACGGAGTGACGCTCGGGCCCTACGGCTTCTACTGGTTCGAGCTGATGGAGCACGACCCCGTGGGGCGCGGGGACCGGGCCGAAGGGCCCCCCCGGTGACGCCGTCGGGCGCCGGTGTCGGCCGCACCTCACCGACGAGCACGCGTCAGGCCCTGGCCGAGCTCGTCTCCTCCCAGCTCGTGCGCAGCGCCGGCGGTGAGACCGGCAGCGCCCCGGTCCGGGTGCTCGAGGCGCGAGGTGCTGGCCCGGGGTCGTCCCGGCATCGTCGACGTGGTCGCCCGCGTGGGGCCACGGATCGTCCACCTGCCGCTGGGGCTGCGCGAGCCGGGGGGCGAGACGAAGTTCCTGGCCGGCGACGAGGACCCCGTCCTCGGTGTGTTCGAGGACGACGACGGCCTGGCCGTCGCCTTCGACGCCATGCACGACGCCGAGGTGGTGACCGCCCTCCTGCGGCACGTGGCCGCCCAGGACGCCGATCCGGCCCGCGTCCGCCAGATCCGCGCACACGCCGGAGTCGGTGACCCTGGCCGTCGAGGACCGACTGGCCTTCACCGTGTTCTCGGAACTGGTCGACGGGCCGCGGCCGGGACTCAGCCTGCTCCTCGCCCTCGACGAGGTGGGGTTCAACCACATCGCCGCCCCGGTGGCGGTGTGGCGCCGCAGCGGGCGCGACCTGGGCATCGTCCAGGAGTACCTGGCCGGCGCCTCCTCGGGCCGGGACCTGGCCGTCACCTCGGTGCGTGACCTCTACGCCTCGGGCGGACCGCCCGAGCTGGCCGGGGGCGACTTCGGTGCCGAAGCCCACCGGCTGGGGACGATGACGGCCCGGATGCACCTCGGTCTCGAGCAGGCCTTCGGTCGCCGCCGCGGGGACGTGGGGGCGTGGGCCGACGCACTCGAGGAGGCCGTCCGACCCGTGGCCCCCACCCTGCTCGACCGGCCCGACGTCGGCCGTCCTGCTCGAGGAGCTCCGGGCCCTCACCGTCCCCTGCTCACGCCATCCGGACCCACGGCGACTTCCACATCGGTCGGGTGGCCCGGACCGAGCAGGGTTGGTACGTGACCGACTTCTCACCGGGCGGGCAGCCCGTCATCGCCGCCGGCGTGGTGGGCACCGCCTCGGAGGGGGAGCCGAACGGGCCCGTCTTCCGGTCCCCCCTGGCCGACGTGGCCGACCTCCTGTGGTCCCTCGGCGCGGTGGCGGCGACGCCGCCGCCGAGCGCGACCCGAGCGGTCGCGAGGGTCTCGGCGAGCTGGCCCACGCCTGGGAGCAGCGCAACCGACGGGCGTTCTTCGCCGGCTATCTGGGCGTGGCCGGGATCAGCGGGCTCGTCCCTCCCGGGCGCGACGCCGTCCGGGTCCTCGTCGCCGCCTTCGAGCTCGAGAGGGTCGCCGCCCGGCTGGCCCGCCCGCCCCGGCGATGACCGGGGGCGCCGACGGGCCCGTCGGCGACGACGGCGAACCGGTAGGAACGGCCGTGCGTCTCGGCATCCTCACCGGCGGCGGGGACTGTCCCGGGCTGAACGCCGTGATCCGGGCCGTGGTCCTCACCGGGAGCGTCGTCCACGGCGACGATACCGTGGGCTTCCTCGACGGCTGGAAGGGCGTCCTCGAGGACAACGCCGTGATGCTCTCGGCCGAGCGCTGCCGCGACATCATGCCCGTCGGGGGGACGATCCTGGGGACCTCGCGGACCAACCCCTTCGCCGTGCGAGGGTGGTCCGGAGCGGGTCCTGGCCACCCTGGCGGCACGGGGGGTCGACGCCCTCGTGGCCATCGGCGGTGAGGACACGTTGGGGGTGGCCGACCGACTGGTCGACCACGGGGTCCCGGTCGTCGGTGTCCCCAAGACGATCGACAACGACCTGGCCGGGACCGAGGTCACTTTCGGGTTCGACACGGCCGTCCAGATCGCCACCGACGCCATCGACCGGCTCCGGACGACGGCCGAATCGCACCACCGGGTCATCGTCTGCGAGGTGATGGGTCGTCACGCCGGATGGATCGCCACCCATGCCGGTATGGCCGGGGGCGCCGCCGAGATCCTGGTGCCCGAGGTCCCGTTCGACCTCGACGGCGGTCTGCGAGAGGTTGAGGCGGCGCCACGCCGGGGGTCAATTCTCGTCCATCGTCGTCATCTCCGAGGGGGCCGTCCCCCTCGAGGGTCCCGACGCCGAGTCGGCCCGGCTGGCGACGTCGAGCTCGTCGGTCGACCCGTTCGGCCACGCCCGCCTGGGCGGGATCGGCACCTGGCTGGCCGACGAGCTCGAGCGACGTACCGGTTTCGAGGCCCGTGTCACGACGCTGGGCCACGTCCAGCGCGGCGGTACCCCCACCGCATTCGATCGCGTCCTGGCCACCCGCTTCGGTGTCGCCGCCGTGGCGGCCGTCCACGACGGGGCCTTCGGGACGATGATGGCGCTCCAGGCCGGCGCCATCGTCCGGATCCCCATCGCCACGGCGGTGGCCGAGGCGAAGACGGTGGACCTGGCGCTGTACCGCGACGTGGCCGGGGTCTTCCTGGGCTGAGAGGGCGACGGGTCAGCGGGCCGGAACGGCCACGCGGCAGTTCTTCGCTCGCCTGCTCGGGGGCGACGATGTTGATCAGGACCCCGGTGCCCAGCTCGAACCCGGCCTGGGTCGTGAGCTTGGGCCAGATGTGGACGTGCCAGTGGTAGGGCTCGGGTGCCCGGTACGGCGCGGAGTGGAAGACCAGGTTGTAGGCGACGTCCCCGCAGCGCTCGCGGAGCTGGGCCAGCACCGTCCGCAGGGAGCGGCCCACCGCCACCAGGTCGGCCGGGTTGGCTGCGGTGGAGGTGGGGACCGTGGTTCCGGGGGATCACCAGCATCTCGAAGGGGGTCCCGCTCCAGAAGGGGCAGATCGACGAGGACGCGCTCGTCGGCAGTAGACGACGCGGTAGCCGGCGTCCTCCTCGGCGTCCACCGTCGTGCACAGCAGGCAGCGGCCGGCGAATCGGGCGAACCCGGCCTGCTCCTCGGCCAGCTCCCGGGGGACGAAGGACATGCCGAGGAGCTGTCCGTGGGGGTGCTCGATCGACGCCCCGGCCTCGCGTCCGGCGTTCACGATGGCCTGGCTGTAGCGCAGGCCGGGGACGTTCGAATGCTCCTCGATCCGGTCGCGGATGGCCGCCATGACCAGGCCGGACTGCTCGTCGGAGAGGCGGTCCCAGCCGTTGGCGTGCTCGGGGGAGAGGACGAGGACCTCGTGGATCCCGCCCGCCGTGGCCTGGGTGTACACCGGGCCGCGGTGCTCGACCACGAAGGGGTGGTCGCCGGCGAAGGCCGGATACAGATTGGGGACGACCCGCACCAGCCACGACCCGCTCGAGCCGTAGGTCTCGAGCGCGGGGGCGGTCGACCCCTCGTTCCCGGCGCAGAAGGGACAGGGTCCGGACGTGTCGGCCTGGACGGGGGCGGTCCGGGGGGCGAAGTCGTCCGGGCGTTCGGCCCGGTCGATGCTGACCACCACCCACCGTCCGGTGAGCGGGTCCAGGCGCAGTTGGTTCATCTCGCCGCCCCCGGCGGCATCCGCGTTCGCCGCCATCGTCGTCTGCCTCGTCGTGCCTCTATCGCTCATCAGTGGCTTTCCGGATCCTCCGTCGTGTCGAGTCCGCACCGCACCACCTCCACGCTAGCCGTCGGACCGGTTGAACCGACACATGTCTCTCTGTTGTGTCTCGGCGCCGTCGCCGACTGGTGGAAGGCGCTCCCACCGCTCGTTGTCGCCGAGTTGTGAGAACTGCAGCGGTGGGTGGTCGAACGGTCCCGATCACGTCGCACCGTGGTCGGCACCGTCACTCACCTGGCGTCGGTGACGGGGCCGGGGCGACGATGGCGCCCGTGATCTCTCCCGCGGTCCCGGCGGTGGTTCACCCCGTGCCCACCGGCGCCCTCTACAGCGTCCTCCTCCTGCCCACGTGGCTTGTGCCGTCGTCGGCTTCGGGGCGCTGGCCGTGACCGGGCTCCAGGCCCGGCGGGCCCGCCGGGGCCCGGCGGCGGCCGGATCCGACGGGGTCCGCCGCTACTTCCGGCCCGGCTTCAACTGGGCGGCCCGTGCCCTCTACGGCGTGCCCGTCTTCGGGTTCGCCCTGATCTCCTCGAGCCAGGGGGCCTTCGCCGCCGGCGACGGCTTCGTCGTCGCCGGGCTCGGCCTCTGGGCGCTGTCCACCGTGGTGGCCGAAGTGGTCGTCTGGCCGGGCGAGCGTCGCATCCAGGAGGTGGTGTCGACGCGGTGGCAGACCGGGGGTCCCGAGACGACGGGGCCCGATCGTCGGTTCGACATCGACTGCCGCCGCGTGGCCCGGGCGGCGGCGCTCCTGTCCGCCGTCTTCCTCACCGCCGTCGTCCTCATGGTGGCCCAGCCCTGAGGACCGTCTCCCCGAACGGCCGTCTCCCCGAACGGCCGTCTCCCCGACGGCCGCCTACCCTGAGGTGATGGCCACCTACCTCGACCACGCGGCGACGACGCCCATGCGGCCCGAGGCGGTGGCCGCCATGCTGCCCCACCTCACCGAGCGCTTCGGGAACCCGTCGGGCAGCCACGCCGTGGCCCGGGCCGCCCGGCAGGCCGTCGACGACGCCCGCGACGCCGTCGCCGTCGCGCTCGGCTGCGAGCCGGGTGAAGTCGTCTTCACCGGGGGAGGGACCGAATCGGACAACCTGGCCGTCCTCGGCGCCCACGCCGCTTCCGGCGGCTCCGTCGTGTGCTCGGCCGTGGAGCACCATGCCGTCCTGCTGGCCGGCCCGCTCCCTCGGCGGCACCACGATCCCCGTCGACCCCGCCGGGGTCGTCGACCTCGACGCCCTCTCGGACGCCCTCCATCCCGGCGTCGGGGTCGTCTCGGTCATGCTGGCCAACAACGAGGTGGGGACGATCCAACCCTTGGCCGACGTGGTGGCCGTGGTCCGCCGGCGGGCGCCCGGCGCCGTGGTCCACACCGACGCCGTCGCCGCCGTGCCCTGGCTCGACGTCGCCACCTCGGCGGGCCCGGCCGACCTGGTCTCGGTCAGCGCCCACAAATTCGGCGGGCCCAAGGGGGTGGGTGTCCTCGTCGTCCGGCGCGGGACGCGCCTCGGCCCCGTCCTCCACGGTGGCGCCCAGGAGCACGGCCGGCGTCCCGGGACCCACGACGTCGCCGGCATCGTCGGGACGGCGGCGGCGCTGACGGCGGCGGTGGCCGCCCGCCCCACCGAGGTCCCCCGGGTCCGGGCCCTGCGGGACCGTCTGGCCGACGGGCTCCGGGCCGCCGTCGACGGTCTGGTCGAGACCGCCGGGCCCGTCGCCGACGGCGCCGGGGGCGCCGGCAAGGTGGCCGGGAGCTGCCATGTCCTCGTGCCCGGTGTGGACCAGGAGGAGCTCCTCCTCCTGGCCGACCACGCCGGCGTCTGCGCCTCGGCCGGGGCCGCCTGCGCCAGCGGTGCCCTCGAGCCGAGCCACGTCCTCCTGGCCCTGGGTCTCAGCGCGGCCGAGGCCCGCTCGGCGGTCCGCTTCTCCCTCGGGTCCACCACCACCGACGCCGACATCGACGCCGCCCTCGCCGTCATCCCCAAGGTGGTCGAGCAACTCCGGGCCTGAGCACGCCCGACCGGCGCCGGGGCGTCGCGGGCGCCCCCTACGCTGGTGGGCCGTGCGTGTCCTGGTGGCCATGTCCGGTGGTGTCGACTCGTCGGTGGCGGCGTCGCTGCTGGCCGACGCCGGCCACGACGTCGTGGGTGCCACCTTGAAGCTGTGGGGTGGTGCGTCGGACTCCGGCTGCTGCTCGGTGGCCGACGTCGACGACGCCCGCCGGGTCGCCGACCAGATCGGTGTGGCCCACCACGTCTTCAACTTCACCGACGACTTCGACGCCTCGGTGGTCGCCCCCTACGTCGGGGACCACGCCGCCGGCCGGACACCCAACCCCTGCATCGAGTGCAACCGGCACATCAAGTTCGGCACCCTCCTCGACCGGGCCCGTCGCCTCGGCTTCGACGCCCTGGCCACCGGACACCACGCCGGCGTCGACGGCGACACCGGCCGTTGGCGCCTCCGCCGCGGTGCCGACCGGGCCAAGGACCAGTCCTACGTGCTGTCGATGCTCACCCAGGCCGAGCTGTCGCAGGTCCTCCTGCCCGTCGGCGTGCTGACCAAGGCGCAGGTGCGCGCCCACGCCGCCGAGCGGGGACTGCGGACCGCCCTCAAGGCCGACAGCCAGGACGTCTGTTTCATCCGATCGACCGAGGGCCGGCGGGGATTCCTCGGCGACCGCCTACCGCTGCACGCCGGTGAGATCGTCGACTCCGACACCGGTGCCGTCGTCGGGACGGTGCCGGCGGTGGAGCTGGTCACCGTCGGTCAACGCCGGGGTCTCGGTGTGACCGTCGACGGGCGGCGCCTCTACGCACTGGCCGTCGACGTCGACGCCCGGCGTGTCGTCGTCGGTGGGGCCGACGCCGGCGCTGTCCGATCGCGTCGGCGTCTGCCGCCCGACATGGGTCGACGGGCCTCTCGAGACGGGAGCCCGCGCCGTGGCCCAGACGAGCGCCCATGGTCCGACGGCGTTGTGCACCTGGCTGGGCGACGCCGTGGTCTTCGACGAGCCGCACCCCTGGTGGCGCCCGGACAGACGATCGCCCTCTACGACGAGGACGACAACGACACCGTCACGGGGTCCGCCGTGGCGGCGTAGGGCCGGTACGCTCCGGCGTCAGTGAGTACCGAGGACCGTCCTTCGCAGGACCCCGCCGAGCGCGTCGAGGAGTTGCGGGCCCAGATCGCCTATCACAACGAGAAGTACCACCGGCAGGACGCGCCCGAGATCTCGGATGCCGAGTTCGACGCCCTCATGCGAGAGCTGCGGGCCATCGAGGAGGAACACCCGGACCTCGCCAGCGCCGACTCGCCCACCCAGCGGGTGGGCGCCACCCCCTCGGTGCTCTTCGCCCCCGTCGCCCACCGCGTTCCCATGATGAGCCTGGACAACGCCTTCGACCTCGACGAGCTCCGGGCCTGGGTGGACCGGATCGCCCGCATCGATCCCGGTGTCACCGGCGCCGACTTCGAGTGCGAGCTCAAGATCGACGGACTGGCCATGTCCATCACCTACGAGGACGGCCGCTTCGTGAGGGCCGCCACCCGCGGCGACGGGACGACGGGTGAGGACGTCACCCACAACGTGGCCACCGTCCGCTCCGTCCCCCACCAGCTGGCCTGGCCGGCGGGCCGCGGCCCGGTCCCGAAGGTCATCGAGGTCCGCGGCGAGGTCTACATGCCGGTGACGGCGTTCGAGGAGCTGAACCGCCGTCAGCTCGAGGCCGGTCTCAAGGTCTTCGCCAACCCCCGCAACTCGGCGGCGGGATCGCTGCGGCAGAAGGACGCCTCGGTGACCGCCGCGCGCGACCTCTCGATGTGGGCGTACCAGGTCGGTGCCCTGGAGGGGGGACCGGAGCTGCACAGCCAGAGCGACGCCCTCGCCCTGCTGCGCGACTGCGGCCTGCCCGTGAACCCCCAGATCAGGGTGGTCCACGGGGTCGACGACGTCTTCGCCTTCTGCACCCACTGGCGCGAGCACCGCCACGACCTCGACTACGAGATCGACGGCGTCGTCGTGAAAGTCGACGACCTCGGTCTCCAGCAACGGCTGGGCGCCACCTCCCACGCGCCGAGGTGGGCCGTCGCCTTCAAGTTCCCGCCCGAGGAGCGGACCACGACGCTCCTGCGCATCATGGTCTCCATCGGGCGCACCGGGAGGGCCACACCGTTCGCCGTCCTCGAACCGGTCTTCGTGGGCGGGTCCACGGTCGGACTGGCCACCCTCCACAACGAGGACCAGGTCCGCCTGAAAGACGTCCGGCCGGGCGACACCGTCGTCGTCCGCAAGGCGGGGGACGTGATCCCCGAAGTCGTCGGTCCCGTCCTCACGGCCCGCCGGCGCGGGGCGCGCCACTGGCACTTCCCGACGACGTGCCCGAGCTGCGGGGAGCCACTCGTCCGGTTGCCGGGGGAGAGCGACACCTTCTGCACCAACATCGAGTGCCCGGCCCAGCGGGTCCAGCGCATCGTCCACTTCGCCTCGCGCGGGGCGATGGACATCGAGGGACTGGGCGACAAACGCGTGATCCAACTGGTCGACGCCGGTCTGGTCTCCGATCCCGGTGACATCTACGCGCTGGAGGCACCCGCCCTCGTCGAGATCGAGCGGATGGGGGCGCTGTCGGTGGAGAACCTCCTGCGAGCCGTCGAGGGCTCGCGGTCCCGACCCTTGAGCCGCGTCCTCGTCGGCCTCGGCATCCGCCATCTGGGACCCACCGGGAGCCGGGCCCTGGCCCGTGCCTACGGCTCGCTCGACGCCATCGCCGGCGCCTCCGTGGAGGAACTGGCCGCCGTGGAGGGGATCGGGACGGTCATCGCCGAGAGCGTCGTCGAGTTCCTGGCCTCGACGACCAACCGGGCCGTCCTCGACAAGCTCCGCGCCGGCGGCCTCACCCTCACCGAGCCCGGCGGCGGCGCGCCGGGGGGATCCCCCGGCGGCAGCGGGCCCGACGGCGCCCTCCCGTTGGCCGGGAGGTCGGTGGTGGTGACGGGGACCCTCGAGAGCCACACCCGGGAGGAGGCCGAGGCGGCCATCGTCAGCGGCGGCGGGAAGTCCCCGGGCAGCGTCTCCAAGAAGACGTGGGCGGTCGTGGTGGGGACCGAGCCCGGGGCGGCCAAGCTCCGTAAGGCCGAGGAGCTCGGGATACCGATCGTCGACGGGTCCAGATTCGGTGAGCTCCTGGCCACCGGTGAGATCCCCGCCCCGTGATCCGGGCCCGCTGACCGCCGCGCTCTGACCTGCACGTCGTCCCCGCAGCGCGCATCTGCCATCACCATGGGTGGCCGTCCACCGGCGGCCCCTCCACCGTCTGTAGCCTGGACCCGGACCCATGTCGACCACCACCGACTCCATCGGGCGGGTCCTCGCGCGCCGCTACCGGATCGAATCCGCCCTCGGCAGCGGGACCTCCGCGACCGTGTACGCCGCCTGGGACGTCGTCCTCCAACGCCGGGTGGCCATCAAGGTGCTGCACCCCGGCCTGGCCGGTGACGGCAGCTTCCTGCGGCGCTTCCGCTACGAGGCCCAGTCGGCGGCGGCGCTGACCCACCCCCACGTCCTCTCCGTCTACGACTGGGGCGAGGACGAACGGGGACCGTTCCTGGTCCTCGAGTACCTCGGGGGCGGCTCGCTGCGGGACCTCCTCGACAACGGCCGCCGCGTCTCGGTCCCCCAGGCGGCGGCCATGGGGGTCCAGGCCGCCGAGGCGCTCGCCTACGCCCACGGGCGCGGCTTCGTCCACCGCGACATCAAGCCCGCCAACCTCGTCTTCGACGAGGACGGTCGGCTGCGGATCGCCGACTTCGGCCTGGCCCGGGCCCTGGCCGAGGCGTCCATGACCGAACCGGCCGGAGCCACGGTGGGCACGGCCCGCTACGCGGCGCCGGAACAGGCCCTCGGCCGCCCCGTCGACGGCCGCGCCGACGTCTACTCCCTCGCCCTCGTCCTCTACGAAGCGGTGACCGGTGTCGTCCCCTTCACGGCCGACACCACCGCCGCCACCCTCATGGCCCGGGTGGGGGCGCGGATCCCCGGTCATGACGGGCTCGGCCCCCTGGCCGACGTCCTCGACGCCGCCGCCGCACCCGACCGGGACGACCGCCTCGACGCCCCCGGCCTGGCCCGTCGCCTGACCGAGCTGAGCGCCACGCTCGCCCCCCCCGAACCCCTCCCCCTGGCCGGTGCCGGGGGGCGGGGCGTGGCCCAGGCGGGGGCGCGGGCCTTCGACCGCACCGAGCACGGGATGGGTCCCGGCCCCGGGGCCACCCCGGACCGGGACGCGGGCCGGTCCGACACCGACGCCATGGCCCTGGCCACGGCGGTGGGCGTGGCCACCGGCCACGGCCCCACCGATCCGACCGCCGGCCAGGCCCCCGGACAGCGGCGGCGCTGGCCGTGGGTGGTGACCGTGGTGGTCCTGGTCCTCGCCCTGGCCGCCGCCGGCGGTGCCTACGCCGCCGCCCGGACCAAGCTCTTCATCCCCAGCCACCGGCTGCCCACCATCACGGGGGTGACCCCGGCCCAGGCGTCGGGGCTCCTGCGCGGCGACCGCCTCCATCTCACCGTCCTCCGGCAGCGCCCGTCGACCACGGTGGCGAGCGGGCGGATCCTGCGCCAGATCCCCGGGGCGGGCACGTCGTTGAAGGAGAACAGCACCGTCTCGGTAGTGGTGTCCTCGGGCCCCCCGCCGGTGCCGGTCCCCTCCCTGGCCGCCGTCACCGGCGACTGCCCGGCGGTCGTCGCCACCTTGAAGGCGGCCAACCTGAACGCCGCCTGCACGCACGCCAACTCGACCACGGTGAAGGCGGGGACGGTCATCTCGTGGACGCCCACCGGGCACGCCACCGAGTTCTCCACCATCGACGTCACCGTCTCCTCGGGCCCGCCCACCGAGACCATCCCGTCGCTCACCGGGTCGACCTGCGCCGGTGCCACCACCGCCCTCCAGGCCGTCGGCCTGATCGCCCAGTGCACCGACGCCTACAGCCCCACCGTGACCAACGGCGAGGTCATCTCCTGGACCCCCACCGGCACCGCCCCCGAAGGCACCACCGTGGCCATCAGCATCTCCGAAGGCCCCCAGCCCGTCATCGTCCCCGACGTCGGCGGTGACACCGTGGCCCAGGCCATCGCCGCCCTCGAGGGGGTCGGGCTCGTGCCCGCCGCCGACGGTCCCCTGGTGGGCCACATCTTCGACAGCTCTCCCTCGGCAGGAGCGTCGGTCCTCCCGGGGACGACGGTCACCCTGTACAGCAAGTAACGAGGTGGCCGACGCCGGATCCGTCTGCGAGCTGTGCCAGGCGGCCCGTCTCACCACCTGGTACCACGAGGACGACGTCTGCTGGATCGCCGACTGCGAGATCTGCAACGTCCCCATGGTGGTCTGGCGTCACCACGGCACCGAACCGCCGGCCGCCGATCTCGACCACATGCGGGCCGAGCTCGGCCGGGTGGCCGACGACGTCCTCGGGGCGGGGGTCTGGTCCTACGACGGCGTCATGCGCCAGATCCCCGACCACTTCCACTGTCATGCCCGCGACCCGAACTGGTGGGCGAGGCGTTTCGCCACGCCCCGCCGGCCCTGACCCGGCGCGCCGTGATCAAGTACCTCGGGTCGAAGCGCCGTCTCGTCCCCGTCCTGGCCGAGCTGCTCGAGCGGGCCCGGGCGCGCACGGCGCTCGACCTCTTCACCGGGACGACGCGCGTGGCCCAGGCCTTCAAGGCGGCCGGGGCGGAGGTGACCGCCGTCGACACCACCCGGTGCGCCACCGTCCTGGCCGGTTGCTACGTCGCCACCGATGCCGACGCCGTCGACCGGCCTGCCCTCGAGAAGGCCGTCGCCGCCTTGAACCGACTCCCCGGGCGCGCCGGATACGTCACCGAGACCTTCTGCGTCCGGTCGCGCTTCTTCCAACCGCACAACGGGGAGCGCATCGACGCCGTCCGCCAGGCCATCGACTCCGAGTACCGGGGATCCGACCTCGAACCGGTCCTCCTGACCAGCCTGATGGAGGCGGCCGACCGGGTCGACTCCACCACCGGGGTCCAGATGGCCTACGTGAAGCAGTGGGCACCCCGGTCGTTCCGGCCGCTCGAGCTGAGGGTCCCCGACCTCCTGGTCGGACCGGGACACGCCGTGCGCGGCGACGCCTGCGCCGTGGTGGCCGGGCTCGGTCCCTTCGACCTCGCCTACCTCGACCCGCCGTACAACCAGCACCGCTACGAGGCCAACTACCACATCTGGGAGACGCTGATGGCGTGGGACGCACCGTCGCACTACGGCGTGGCCTGCAAGCGGACGGAGATCCGCGACGGCCCGCGCAGCTCCTTCAATTCGCGCCGGACGATCTCCGGGTCCCTGGCCCAGGTGGTCCGCGACGTCCAGGCCGATCTCGTCGTCCTCTCCTACAACGACGAGTCGTGGATCGGTCTCGACGCCCTGATCGAGATGTGCCTCGTCCGCGGGCACGTGGAGGTCCTGGCCTTCCCCTCGAACCGGTACGTCGGCGCCCGCATCGGCATCCACAACCCGGCGGGGGAGCGGGTCGGCACCGTGGGCCGGTTGCGCAACGTCGAGTACGTCCTGGTGGCGGGGGGCCGGACGCCGGTCCGCCGCCTGGTGGCCCCGTGGCGTGATCTCTCGGTCTCGGCCGCGGCGGCGAGTTGACCACCTCCGGTTGCCCTGTCAACGTGGGCGGCGCCCGGGACGGGTTCCGGACGGGCGGGCACCACCAGCAGGGGAGGACTCGACATGGGAGCGCTCGACGGTCGGGTGGCGATCATCACGGGGGCCGGCCGGGGGATCGGACGCGAACATGCTCTTCTGTTCGCCGCCGAAGGGGCCAAGGTCGTCGTGAACGACCTGGGCGGGGCCATCGACGGTTCCGGTGACGACCGGACACCGGCCCAGCAGGTGGTGGACGAGATCCGCGCCATGGGGGCCGAGGCCATGGCCAACGACGACGACGTGGCCGACTGGGAGGGCGGCCGCCGGCTGGTGGCATCCACCGTCGAGGCGTTCGGCGATCTCCACGTCCTCGTCAACAACGCCGGCATCCTCCGCGACAAGATGCTCGTCAACATGTCGGCCGAGGAGTGGGACTCGGTCATCCACGTCCATCTGAAGGGCCATTTCGTCCCCACCCGGCACGCGGCGGGCTACTGGCGCGAGAAGGTCAAGGACGGCCGTGAGGTCCGTGCCGCCATCGTCAACACCTCGTCCACCTCGGGACTCCTCGGCAACCCGGGCCAGACCAATTACGGCGCCGCCAAGGCCGGCATCGCCGCCTTCACCGTCATCGCCGCCCAGGAGCTCGCCCGCTACGGCGTCCGCGTCAACGCCATCGCGCCGGCCGCCCGCACCCGGATGACCGAGCAGACACCGGGACTGGGCGACATCGTGAAGGCCCCGAAGGACCCGGCCTCGTTCGACGTCTGGAACCCGGCCAACATCTCGCCGTTGGTCGCCTACCTCTCCACCGAGTCGTGCCCCCTCACCGGCAAGGTCCTCTTCGTCCAGGGTGGGCAGGTCCGGGTCTTCCAACCGTGGACGATGACCGACACCCTGGAGAAGCACGATCGCTGGACCGTGGCCGAGCTGGCCGTCCAGCTTCCCGGCGTGGTCGGGGTGGAAGCCCCCGGCTGAGCGGCCTGCTGAGCGGCCGAAGCGCAGAACTATCGTGGGGGCGTTGTGAGCCCGCCCCCCGACCCTCCCGAGGAGCTTGACGCGCCGCGTCCCCCGGAGCGCCGCACCGACACGCCGACGGGGTCCGATCCCGACGAGCTGGCCTACGGCGCCGGCGGCGGCGAGGAATTCGCCGTCGTCCCCTGGCCGCTGCTGCTGCGCGAGCGGGTGCACCGTCGTGCCCGGGAGAGCGACCGCTACCGGTGGTTGGTCCTGGCCGTCACGCTGGCCGGGTTGCTCTCGAGCAACATCTTGTTCACCGTCTTCGTGGTGGCGCTCCCGAAGGTGGCCCACAGCCTGCACACGACGGTCCCCACCGTCACCTGGGTGGTCACCGGACCCCTTCTGGCCGTGGCCGTCATGGCGCCCCTGGCCGGGAAATTGTCCGACCGGTGGGGGCACCGCCGCTTCTACCTCATCGGCATGGTCAACCTTCTCGTCGTCGCCACCCTGTCGGCGGCGGCGCCCAACGTCGACGTCCTCATCTTCGCCCGCGTTCTCGGGGGCGCCGTCGGTGCGGGGCTCGGCGCCTCCTCGATGGCGCTCGTCCTCGGGGCCTTCGACCGCGGCGACCGGGTCAAGGCGATGGGGTGGTGGTCCCTGGTGGGCGCCGGCGGCCCCGTCCTCGGCGTGGCCGTCGGCGGTCCCATCATCGAGTCCATCGGCTGGCGGTGGATGTTCGTCCTCGAGGTCGTCATCGGCGCCGTCGCCCTGGTCCTCGCCCTCCTCGTCCTCCCCGAGCACGCCTCGGGCCGGGCCCGCACCGCAGCGGGGGGCCCGCCCCTCGACGTCGGCGGTGCCGTCTTCGTCGTCCTCGCCGTCGGGAGCCTTCTCTTCGGCCTCAACCGCGGTCCCGTCCTCGGCTGGCGCAGCCCCTTCGTGGTGGGCGCCTTCGCCCTGTCCGTCGTGGCCGGCGCCGTCCTCGTCCTCGTCGAGCGCCGGGTCGAGGACCCGCTCGTGCCCCTCCACTACCTCCGGCAGCGCAACTTCGCCTTTCCCATCGGCGCCCAGATGTTCTCCAACTTCGCCTACCTCGGCGGCTTCTTCCTCTCGCCCCTGCTCCTCGAGGAGGTCTACGGACACGGCGAATCGGCCGCCGGTCTGCTCGTGATCCCCCGCCCCCTCACCTTCTCGTTGATCGCCCCCATCGCCGGCTACGTGGCCGTCCGGATCGGCGAGCGGTCCGCCGCCGTGACCGGGACGTTGTGCGTGGTGGCCTCCATGGGCGTCTTCGCCCTGACCGGCCGGGGCACCGGCATCGCCCTGGTCGAGGTGGCCCTCGTCCTGTCGGGGATCGGTCTCGGCGTGGCCTCGCCCTCCATCGCCTCGAGCATGGCCAACGTCTTCGACCAGAGCGCCCTGGGGACGGCGGCCGCCACCCAGCAGCTCATGACCCAGATCTCGACGGTGGCCGGGATCCAGGTCATCCAGACGGTCCAGTCCTCGCAGGCCCACGGCCACGGGTTCGCCCTCCTCCCCTCGTTCCACGTCGCCTTTCTGGTGGGCGGCATCGTCGCCGTCGGCGGCGTGGTCTGCGCCGTCTTCGTCCGGTCGGCCGACCGCCCCGGCGGTCGCCCGGCCGTCAACGCGGTCGCCGCCGCCGGCGACCTCCCGGCGGCCGTCGTCGATCCCGGCGACGACCGAGCGGTGGCCGCCGGCTGAGTCGAGGTCCCGTTCCCACCGGCCGCCGCCGCAGAGGCGGGATGTCACCCGGAGAGGGGGTCCGCGGGATCGTAGAGGTGTGGCCGCCACCGATGGCGAGGTCTACCGGAAGTACGCCGACGACCTGACCCGCTTCGCCACGGGGCTGGTCGGTCCGAGCGATGCCGCCGACGTGGTCTCGGAGGCTGTCCTCCACTGCCTCGACTCGCCGGTCTGGGTCACGGTGACGCAGAAGCGGGCCTACCTCTACCGCAGCGTCTACAACGAGGCCGCCCGGTTCCACCGCGCCACCGGGCGCCGCCGGTCCCGGGAGCAGCGGGCGGCTTCCCCCGAGTCGGTGGACGCCGCCGAGGTCCGACCGGAGGTCCTCGCCGCCGTGGTCCGGCTCAGCATCCGGCAACGGGCCGTCATCGTCCTCACCTACTGGGACGATCTCGACCCGACGGCCATCGCCTCTCTCCTGGACATCAGTGACGGCTCGGTGAGGCGTCATCTCGCCCGGGGAAGATCCCGCCTGAAGGAGACTCTCGATGTCGACGACTGATGCCTCCGATTCCGCCATCCGCTCGCTGATCGCCGAGCTCATCGGGTCCGCCCCCCAGGCCCCCTCGCTGCCCGAGCTGGACCGGAGAGATCCTCGCCGCCCCCGCCCCCGGCGCGTCCGCCCCCGCCGGGGGCGGTACCGCTCCCACCCGCTGGCTCTCCTCGGCGCCGGCCTCGTTCTCCTCGTCGCGTCCCTCCTGGTGCTCGTGGCCTCGGTGGGACAGCGCCAGCCGGTGGCGGCGGCGGCGCAGCTCCGCCAGATCGCCGCCAGGGCGGCCGGCCGACCCGTTCTCCGACTGGGACGGGATCATTGGCTCCTGACCAGGCAGGTCTACTCCACGTCCCTGGTCGTGGCATCGGCCCGTTCCCACCCGGCCACCCGTGCACAGGCCAGCGTCATCGTCACCGACACCCAGTGGTCCGACAGCTTCGGCCAGGCCTGCATCTCGAGCTCGTCGGGCCCGGCCCGGTTCGCGTCGAGCGCCGCCAAGACGTCATGGCTCTCCAGCGGGCTGTCGGCCAGCCCGACCGGGCAGCCGGTGGCCGGCTGTCCGAACTTCGTCAGTGCGGACGACGCCAACGGCTTCGCCGCCGGCATCGGGGCGGTCGACGTCTCGACTCTGCCTCGCAGTCCCTCCGCCCTCGCCCGTGAGCTGCGGACGGCGACGACCGGCATCGAGGGCCTGGACCAGTCCCCACCGGGGGGCGACGGCGGATTCGAGCAAGCGGTGGCGCTGCTGATCGGGCCCCTGACGGGAACGACCCCGTCGTTCGACGCCGAGCTCTACCGGGCACTGGCTCTCCTCCCGGGCATCGAGCAACTCGGTCCGACGACGACGCAGTCCGGCGCCACCGGTCTCGGATTCTCGGCCGGCTCGGGGCCGGACCGGTCCATCATCGTCGTGGACCCCGCTACCGGGGCACTGCTCGAGGCCCGCAACGTCCGGACCCGCACCGCCCTCTACGACCTGGCCGGGATCGGCCAGTCGTTCGGCTCGTCGAACTCTGTCGTGGTCTCCGACGGGTTCGGCAACAGCTTCGGGAAGGTCGACTGGGTCGATCCCGTCGGCTCGCCGACCGTCGTCGACACCGGCGCGATCCCCTCCGACCTGAGTCCACCGCCACCCCCGACCGCACTGGTCACCGCCACCGCCAGGCGCGGCGTCGCCGTCGGTCCCCTCAACGACCTCCAGGACCGGTTGGCGGCGCTCTTCGGCGGCCCCGGCGGTGGATCGGGGTACGCCCCCGCCCCCGGCGGCGCCGTCCTCTCCTTCACCTTCAACGGATCACGAACGCAAGTGGAGGACTATGCCGGAGCGCTGCGCCGGTCGGCCCTGATCGCCTCGGTCGTGGTCAGGTTCGGACAGTAGCGACCACTCGCTGAAGGAACGGACTACTCGGTGAAGGAGCGGACTACTCGGTGATCTGGCGCAGGCGGGTGGCCACCTCGGCCGCCGTGGGGTCCGGTGCCGCGCCCTGGAGGGCCATCAGCTTCGACATGTCCCCGGCGACGCGGATCCGGCCGGCCATGAAGGCCTGCATCCCGGCCTGGGGGTTCCCCTCCACCAGGATGGCCTTGGCCGTGGCGTAGTCGAGGGTGACGGTGAGGTCGACGACCTCGATGTGGCTCAATTCGAGCTTCACCGCACCCTCGCTCGTGTCCAGATGGGCATCGATCCCACCGGTGCCGAAGGGCACGTCGGTGACGATCAGGTTCATCTTCATCTGGTGGGGGACGACGGCGCCCTTCCCCTCGTACTCCTCACGGATCTTGCGGGCCTCGGTGACCCACTCGTCGCTGAGGAACAGGAATGTAGCCATCGTGGACGCGCTCCTTGTCTCGATCCGACTGTCCCGATCCCACCCGGCGGCTCCGGCCTGCGGGGCCCGGGCGGGCTTCTTCACCCTATCGGTCGGGTTCCGGCCCCGGAGACCGCCGGTAGCATGCCCCGGGTGACAGCCCCCGTCCTGGCCGGCGCCGAACCCTTCGCCTACACCGGTGGTCGAAGCGGCGTGCTCGTCCTGCACGGTTTCACCGGGAACCCGCAGTCCATGCGCCCTCTGGCCGAGGCCCTGGCCGCCGCCGGCTACACCGTCGATCTTCCGCTGCTCCCCGGCCACGGCACCGCCGTCGAGGACATGATCCCCACCCGGTGGGCGGACTGGTCGGGGGCCGCCGAGTCCGCCTACGGCAAGCTGGCCGCCTCGTGCGAGGAGGTGGCCGTCGTGGCCCTGTCGGTGGGGGGGACCCTCGCCTGCTGGCTGGCCGAGCACCACCCCGAGATCCGGGGCCTGGGCCTCGTGAACCCGTTCATCGACCCGCCCGCCGAGAGCTTCCGCGACGTCATGCGCGGGCTGCTCGAGTCCGGCACCGCCGTCGCCCCCGGAGTCGGCTCGGACATCAAGAAGGACGGCGTCTCCGAGCTCGCCTACCTGGGCACGCCCATCGCCGCCGCGCTCAGCCTCTTCGAGGGGATCGACGCCACCGCCGCCGATCTGGGGCGCATCACCTGTCCGGTCCTGCTGCTGTCGAGTCGCAACGACCACGTCGTCCCGTCCTCGTCGGGCGACGTCCTCGAGGCCGCCGTGGCCGGCGACGTCGAGCGGGTGTGGCTGGAGGACAGCTACCACGTGGCCACCCTCGACAACGACGCCGACGAGGTGACGGCGCGACTGCTCGCCTTCGTCGGCCGGATCCTGCCGTGACCGACCACAAGCTCACGCGTCACGACGCCGCCTACGTCGCCCGCCTGGCGCGCATCGACCTGACCGAGGAGGAACTCGACCTCTACGCCGGTCAGCTGGCCGTCGTCCTCGATCATGCCGCCCAGGTGGCGGCCCTCGACACCGCCGGGGTGGAGCCCACCGCCCACCCCCTGCCCCTGAAGAACGTGCTCCGCCCCGACGAGCCGCGTCCGTCGCTCGATCGCGACGCCGTCCTCGACCAGGCTCCCGCCGTGGAGGACCGACGCTTCCGGGTGCCGAGGATCCTGGGAGACGGCGGGTGACGACGGCGCTGCGGCTGGCCGAGCAGGTCCGCACCGGGGCGGTCTCCGCCGCCGATCTCGTCGAGCGCCACCTGGCCGCCATCGACGAGTCCGACGGCGCCGTCCACGCCTTCTTGACCGTCCTCCACGACGCGGCGCGGCGCCAGGCGTCGGAGATCGACGACCGCATCGCCGCCGGCGAGGACCCCGGGCCCCTGGCCGGCGTGCCCGTGGCCGTGAAGGACAACCTCTGCACGCGTGGCGTGCCCACCACCTGCTCCTCGCTCATCCTCGACGGCTGGTGTCCCCCCTACGACGCCACCGTGGTCGAGCGGCTGCGCCACGCCGGAGCCGTCGTCGTCGGCAAGACCAACCTCGACGAATTCGCCATGGGCTCGTCGACGGAGAACTCGGCCTTCGGCCCCACCCGCAATCCCTATGCGGCCGACCGGGTCCCCGGTGGCTCGAGCGGTGGATCGGCGGCGGCCGTGGCCGCCGGCCTCGTCCCGTTGGCCCTCGGGTCGGACACCGGCGGTTCGATCCGCCAGCCCGCCGCCCTGTGCGGCGTGGTGGGGATGAAGCCCACCTACGGAACGGTCTCGCGCTACGGGCTGGTGGCCTTCGCCAGCTCCCTCGACCAGATCGGCCCGTTCAGTGCCACGGTGGCCGACGCCGCCGCCCTGTTCGACGTCATCGCCGGGCACGATCCCCTCGACTCGACCTCCCTCGACCGCCCCGCCCCCCGGTCGGTGGAGAACCTGGGCGAAGGGGTGGCGGGGATCCGGGTGGGTGTGCCGCGCGAGCTCGTCGACGGCGTCGCCCCCGAGGTGGCGGCCCGGGTCCGGGAGGCGGCCGAGGTCCTCTCGGCCGCCGGCGCCACCGTGACCGAGTGCTCCATCCCCGAGCTGACCTACGGGTTGTCGGCGTACTACCTCCTGGCCCCGGCCGAGGCGTCGTCGAACCTGTCGCGCTACGACGGCGTCCGCTACGGGCTGCGGGTCGACGGCGACGACGTGGAGGCCATGATGCGCGCCACCCGGGCCGCCGGCTTCGGCGCCGAGGTGAAGCGGCGCATCATGCTCGGGACCTACGCCTTGTCGGCCGGCTACTACGACGCCTACTACGGCCAGGCCCAGAAGGTCCGCACGCTCATCATCAACGCCTTCGCCGACGCCTACCGCCACGCCGACGTCCTCCTGGGCGCCACCACGCCGACGACGGCGTTCCTCCTCGGCGACAAGGTGGACGACCCGCTGGCCATGTACCTGTCCGACGTCTGCACGGTCCCCTCGAACCTGGCCGGGCACCCGGCCATCTCCATCCCCTTCGGCGCCGACGCCGACGGCCTCCCCATCGGGGTGCAGGTCCTCGCCCCCGCCCTGTGCGAACCGCTCGTCTTCCAGGTCGCCGCCGTGATCGAGGAGGCGGCACCGGCACCGGCGCCGCCGGTTCTGGCCGCTTCCACGTGGACGGGCCGGTGACCGCCCCGTCGGCGTCGCCGACGGCGACGGGGGCCGGACGGTGGGAGCCCGTCATCGGGCTCGAGGTCCACTGCGAGCTGCGAACCGAGACCAAGCTCTTCTGCGGGTGCCGCAACGCCTTCGGCGACGAGCCCAACACCAACGTCTGTCCCGTCTGTCTGGGTCTCCCGGGCTCGTTGCCGGTGCTGAACGCCATGGCCGTGGAATTGGCCATGCGGATCGGCACCGCGCTCCACTGCGAGATCCGGCCCTCACTGTTCCACCGGAAGAACTACTTCTACCCCGACATGCCGAAGGACTACCAGATCAGTCAGTACGACGAGCCCATCAACGCCAACGGTTGGCTCGAGCTCCCCGACGGGACCCGGGTGGGGGTCGAGCGGGCGCACATGGAAGAGGACACCGGCAAGACCACCCACATGGGCGGCGGCGGCCGCATCCACGACGCCGAGCACTCCCTGGTCGACTACAACCGGGCCGGCGTCCCCCTGGTCGAGATCGTCTCCCGCCCCGACATCCGCTCGGCCGCCCAGGCCCGCCTGTACGCGGCCGAGCTGCGGGGGATCCTGATGGCCACCGGTGCGTCCGACGGACGCATGGAGGAAGGATCGATGCGCGTCGACGCCAACGTCTCGGTGCGCCGCCCCGGCGACGAATTCGGGACGCGTTGCGAGATCAAGAACCTGAACTCCCTGCGGTCCCTCGTCCGCGCCATCGAGTACGAGATCACCCGCCAGGTCGACGTCCTCGAGTCGGGCGGCACCGTGGCCCAGCAGACCCGCCACTGGGACGAGGATCAGGCCCGGACGGGGGCTCTGCGGTCGAAGGAAGAGGCCTTCGATTACCGCTACTTCCCCGAACCGGATCTCGTCCGGGTCGTCCCCGACGCCGCGTGGCAGGCGGAGGTGGCCGCCGCCGTGGGGCCGATGCCGGCCGACCGGCGGGCCGCCCTGGTGGCGCTCCTCGGTCCCGACGGGACCTCCGGGGCTCGCACCGACCAGATCTCGACCGTGGTCGAGCACGGCCTCGATGACCTCATGACGGCGGCCGTGGACGGCGGCGTCGGCGCCGCCCTGGCGCTGGCCCGGACGGCCAACGAGGCGTCGGCCGAGCCGGAGCGGGCCCGGGCCCTGGACGGCGCCGCCTACACGGCGCTGCTGCGGATGGAGCAGGACGGGACCCTCAGCGCCACCCAGGCCAAGGTGGTCCTCACCGATCTTCTGGCCCACGGCGGTGACCCCGCCGAGCTGGCGCGCCGACACGGCTTCGAGGCCATGGCGGCCGACTCGCTGTCGGTGGTGGTGGGCGAGCTCATCGCCGCCCATCCCGACGAGTGGGCCCGCTACGTCGGCGGCGAGGAGCAGCTCGCCGGTTTCTTCACCGGCCTGGCCATGAAGGCCACCGACAGAAAGGCCAACGGCAAGGCCGTGGCCGCCGAGCTCCGAGCCCGGCGCGGCTGAGGGCGCATGACCGACATCGCCGAGATCGAGGTGGCTGCCGTCGCCGCCGCCCTGGCCGGCGGGGCCTCTCTCCTCGACGTGCGCGAGCCCGGGGAGTGGGAGGCCGGGCACGCCCCCGGGGCGCGCCACGTCCCCCTCGGTCAGCTGCCCGACCGGATGGGTGAGCTCGAGCGCACCGGGCTCATCGTCGTGGTCTGCCGCTCGGGGGGCCGGTCGGCCCTGGCCACCGAGTGGCTCGACGCCGCCGGCTTCGACGCCGCTAACCTGGTGGGCGGCATGCAGGAGTGGGCGCACGCCGGACTGGCCGTCGAGACCGACGACGGAGGCCCGGGCCGGGTGGCGTAGAGCACCACGTAACCTGGGCGCGATGACCGAACCCCCCGAACCCCCCGACCCGCCCGGCGCCCTCGACTCGCCCGGCGCCCTCGACCAGCCCGGCGCCGCGCCCGGACCGCACGGCACCAAGATCCGCAGCTACGAGGTGACCGACGGTCCCACCCGGGCACCGGCCCGGGCCATGCTGCGGGCCATCGGGATGACCGACGACGACTGGGACAAGCCCCAGATCGGCGTGGCCTCGTCGTGGAACGAGGTGACCCCGTGCAACCTCCCCCTCGACCGGCTGGCCAAGCGGTCCAAGGAGGGCGTCCGGACGGCGGGCGGGTTCCCCATCGAGTTCATGACGATCGCCGTCTCCGACGGCATCTCCATGGGTCACGAAGGGATGCGGGCTTCCCTGGTCTCGCGCGAGGTCATCGCCGACTCCGTCGAGACGATGATGCACGCCGAGCGCTTCGACGGGATGGTGACCCTGGCCGGCTGCGACAAGTCGCTACCGGGCATGCTCATGGCGGCGGCCCGTCTCAACCTGCCGGCCGTCTTCGTCTACGGCGGCTCCATCCTCCCCGGTCACGCCGGCGATCAGACCCTCGACATCGTGAGTGTCTTCGAAGCCGTCGGGGCCCATGCCACGGGAGCGCTCAGCGACGCCGAGCTCTCGCTCATCGAGCACAACGCCTGTCCGACGGCCGGATCGTGCGCCGGGATGTTCACCGCCAACACCATGGCGTCGGTGGCCGAGGCCCTCGGCATGTCGTTGCCCGGATCGGCGTCACCGCCGGCCGTCGACCGTCGCCGCGACGACGGCGCCTTCGACGCCGGGCGCGCCGTGGTCGGCCTCCTCGAGCGCAACATCCGTCCCCGCCAGATCATGACGAAGGAGGCCTTCGAGAACGCCATCGCCGTCGTCATGGCCCTCGGTGGGTCCACCAACGCCGTCCTCCACCTTCTGGCCATCGCCCACGAGGCGCGCGTCGACCTGGTCCTCGACGACTTCAACCGGGTGGGGGCCCGTGTTCCCCACATCGCCGACACGAAGCCCCACGGGCGCTACCACATGGCCGACATCGACCGGATCGGCGGTCTCCCGGTGGTGATGCGCGAGCTGCTCGAGGCCGGCCTCCTCCACGGCGAGTGCCAGACGGTGACGGGCCGGACGGTGGCCGAGAACCTGGCCGCTCTCGACCCGCCCGCCCCCGACGGAGCAGTCGTCCACCCGATGACGAACCCCATCCACGCCGAGGGCGGCATCGCCGTCCTCTCCGGTTCCCTCGCCCCGATGGGCTCGGTGGTCAAGGTGGCCGGCATCGACACGCCGGTCTTCGCCGGCACCGCCCGCGTCTTCGACGGCGAGCAGGGGGCCCTCGACGCCATCCTGGCCGGGACCATCGAGCCAGGGTCGGTGGTCGTCATCCGCTACGAGGGCCCAAAGGGCGGTCCCGGCATGCGCGAGATGCTGGCCGTCACCGGCGCCATGAAAGGGGCGGGTCGCGGCGGCGACTGCGCCCTCGTCACCGACGGCCGCTTCTCGGGCGGCACCCATGGCTTCTGTGTCGGCCACATCGCCCCCGAGGCGGTCGACGGTGGTCCCATCGCCTTCGTGGCCGACGGCGACCGGATCCTCATCGACGTCCCCGCCAAGCAGATCGACCTGGACGTGGACGGCACCGTCATCGCCGAGCGCCGCGCCCAGTGGAAGGTGCCCGAACCGCGTTACCGCACCGGCGTCCTGGCCAAGTACGCCCGTCTCGTCACGGGCGCCGAGCGCGGGGCCGTCACCGAACCATGATGCAGATCCCGGCCGGGAGCCAATCCCCCCGGTAGGCGGCCGACACGCGCCCCGACCTGCCGAGGCAGGGGTCCGAACGGGAGATCCTCACCGCCTTCCTCGACTGGTATCGCCAGACCTTCGAGCTCAAGTGCTCGGGG
This sequence comes from uncultured Acidimicrobiaceae bacterium, assembly GCA_963842145.1. Classification (GTDB taxonomy): domain Bacteria; phylum Actinomycetota; class Acidimicrobiia; order Acidimicrobiales; family UBA8190; genus CAWJFJ01. Next base: position 104,876 of record CAWJFJ010000016.1, on the reverse strand, counting down.
GTCTCTACCGGGCGTCTCTCGGAGAAGGGGGTCCCTCCTTCGGCGTTGAGCCTCCACGGACTGCTCCGCCATCTGGCCGGGGTGGAGCGGTGGTGGTTGCGCCAGCAGTTCGCTGGGGAGGACGTCCCCCTTCTCTATTACTCCGACGACAACCCGAACGAGGACTTCGACGTCCTCGACGGCGACCCCGGCGAGGCCTTTTCCGTCTGGAGACAGGAGTGCGCCCGCTCGCGTCAGATCGTGGCCGAGGCGCCCTCGTTGGACGAGACGGGGACGGAGAAGCCGAGCGGCGAACCGATCTCGCTGCGCCGGATCCTGGTCGGCATGATCGGCGAGTACGCCCAACACGTCGGCCACGCCGACCTCCTGCGCGAGAGGATCGACGGAGCCACCGGTAACTGACCGTCCCCACCGGAGCGCACGCGTGTCGGCCGCCGTTGCCGGCGGCGCCAGGCGATCCTGCCCCAGCCACCGACGACCGAGGTTGATTGCAGCCGACAATCAACATGTCCCCACCCGTCGGCTGGGCGCGATGAACCGGGTGGCCCCCAGTGCCGAAAGCTACGGTGGGCCCGCCACGCCCCGTCGCCCGGAAGAATTCCGGCCCGATCGAGAGGTAGGGAAGATGATCTGTTCGCAGTGTGGAACCAACGTCGCCGACGACTCGACCGTCTGTACGCAATGCGGGGCGAACATCTCGCCGGCGGCGTCGTCGGGGCCGGCGGGGGGTCCCTCCGTCCTGCCTCCCTCGGCCTCGGCCCCCTTCCCCGGTCAGCCGGCGGCCACCCCCCGCCCGGGTTCGAGCCTGCCGCCGTTCAGCTTCGACGCCAAGAGGTGGTCGCGCGCCGAGCGGATCACCGGCATCGCCACCCTGGTGCTGTTCATCTCGCTCTTCCTGCCGTGGTTCACCTACAACTTCGGCCTCGGCACGGTCTCGGTGGACGGTCTCTGGCACGGCTGGATGTACCTGGTCCTGCTGCTCAGCCTGGGGATCATGGCCTATCTGGTCGCCCGCGCCGGATTCAGCGAGATGCCGTTCAAGCTCCCCATCGCCGAGGCCCAGCTGCTGCTGATCGCCACCGGGATCAACGCCGTCTTGAGCGTCCTCTCCTTCGTCTTCAAACCCGGTGGGATCGGGTTCTCCGGCATCGGGTGGGGCTTCGGCGCCTTCGTCGGTCTCGCCGCCGCCGTCATCGCGGCGGCGCCGACCGCCGTCCCCGCCATCCAGGCCCGCCGCGCCGGGCACTGAGGCCGAGCGTCGCCACCGCCATCCGGCGCCATCACCTCTTCTGGGTCGCCGGCTTCTGGGTCGCCGGCTTCTGGGTCACCGGCTTCTGGGTCACCGGCGCCAACGGGGTGGCCAGAGGTCCCGAATCCAGGACGGCGGCCAACGTCTGCGCCGACCTCTCGGTGAGGTTCCCGCCCACCTCCAACCTTCCGTCGAAGGACGTGAACGCGGTCTGGTTCGACTCGACGAGCGGAGCGGCCACCACCCGACCGTCGAGGTCGACGGCGATGATCTCGTGGAAGTTCTTCCGGGCCACGGCGTCCCACTGGGTTGCACCGGAACCGGTGAAGTCGACGTCCACCACCCATTGCGTCGAGTGGAAGGACGTCGTGGCGCTGGCCACGGCGGTCCCACTCAGCTCGGCGGGGCCGAGAAGGTAGCGCCCACCTCCGCCACGTCCGCCGGCGCTGGCGCCGCTGGCTTCGATGGGAACGAGGACGGGACTCTGCGGATGGGTCTCGTCGTACGAGGGGGTCGACGACGGGGTGGCCGCCAGAGCCGGGTCGCGCCCGATCGACTCCTCGTTGGAGGCGCCCGTGGACGGGTTCACCGTCAGGTTGGGGCCGCGCAGGGAGTACACGGCGGCGCTGCACGACGACGACCCGGGGAGAGGGACCGCGCTGATGCCCGGAGCGGGCGGCGTCTGCGGAGCCGACACGCACAGGACGGGACGGAACAGCACCGTCCCCGTCGACGCCAGCACCGCGGCCGGGACCCGGAGCCGTCTGCCCCCGACGACGACGACCGACCGACCCTTCACCACCGCCTTGTCCGGGCGGTCGCCGAAAGCGGCGAGGCGTCTGGTCAGGATCCTGGCATCCTCGGCGCGTCGGCGCGCCGAGGCCGTCGGGCTCGTCGTGACGAAGGTGGCGATCCCACCACCGTGTCCCGCCGCCACCGGCGGAGGTGACGCAGTTCCGGGCCCGGCGCTTCTCGGTCCGTAGACGAGGGCGACGGCGCCGACGCCGACCACGAGCGCCACGACGGCGGTGATCAACAGACCGGTCCCCCGGAGCGACAGCCCGGGACCACCGCCGGACCGGCGCCCGCCACCCACGAACACGGGGGCGACGGGTTGAGCGGCCACGGCTTCGAAGGTCCGGCGCAGGCGTTGTTCGATCAGGTCGGTCTCGGTCATGGGAGTTCCTCCCGCAGTCTCGAGAGTCCGCGGCTCAGGCTCGACTTCACCGTTCCCGGCCGGCAACCGAGCACCCGGGCGATCTCCGACTCCGACAGGTCGTTGTAGAAGCGCAGGGCCAGCGCGGCGCGTTGGCGAAACGGCAGCCGGCAGACCGCCTCCCATGTCTCGTCGATCTCGGGGTCGTCGAAGGTGAGCCGGTCCGGCACCGGCAGCCGCCGCTCGAGGCGGAGACGGCGCAGGTGGCTCTTGGACAGGTTGGCCACCGTCGTGCGCAGGTACCCCTCCGGATTGTCCGGCGCCACGCTCCGCTGATGCATCTTCAGGAACGCTTCCTGGACGACCTCCTCGGCCACGGCGTTCGAACCGGTGAGCAGCCGGGCCAGCCGGACCATGGCCTCGCCCTGGCGGCGGTACAGGCTGGTGAGGTCGCCCGGGCCCATCGGCCCCGCCACGACCGGCACCACCGGCGCCAACGGCACCACCGGCGCGACCTCCTCCCCGGCCGTCTCCTTCACACCTCCATGACGCTCGGCGGGCCCGTCGGGTTCCATGGCGTCGCCCTGGCGGGGGGAACGTCAGTCGTCCAGGGAGGCCAGCACCCGGATGGCGGTGGTGTCACCCGAGCGGATGGCCCCTTCCATGTAGCCGGGCCATTCGGGGGAGTAGTCGGCCCCGGCGAAGTAGATGTTCCCCACCGGCCCGGCCACGGCCTTCCCCAACGACGTGATCACACCGGGCGGGTTGAACGATCCGTAGGCACCCCCCGTGTACTGCTCGCGGGCCCACACCATGTCGACGTAGTGCGTCGGCGACAGCGCCGGGGGGCCGAAGTACCGGGCCAGGCTGGCCAGCACGGCGGCACGACGACCGGCGTCGGACAGCCCGAACAGGGCGCGGCCCTGGTTGCCCTCGGCGAATCCCACCAGCACGCCGGGGCGGCCGTCGGGCGGGGAGTTGTCGTAGACGACCTCGACGGGGCCGGTGTCGGAGACCACCGAACCGCTCAGTCCCTGGGACCGCCAGAACGGCGTCTCGTAGACGGCCTGGATCTTCACCGCCGACCCCGAGGGCTGGCGCTGGAGGTACTGGGCGAAGGCGGCGGGGAGGGCGGGCTCGAAGCGGATGGCCGCCGTCACCGACTTGGGCACCGTGACGATCACCTGGCGGGCCCGGACGCTCTGCCTCGCCGTGTGGACGGTGGCCGGTCGCCCCCGCTCGATAGCCAGCACGGGGGCGCCCAGCCGGACGGGCTGGTGCAGTTTCCGGGCCAGGCCCCGCGACAGCTGCTGAGGCCCGCCCACGAAACGGGTGCTCTGGGCCGACCCGATCGACGTGTTGAAGTCCCCGCCCACCCCGGTGATCTCGGCCAGCAGGTCCATCAGCGAGATCTGCGACGCCTCCTCGCCGTAGACACCGCGGATGGCCAGCCCCCCGAGGAAGGCGGCCTCCTCGGTGAGGTTCTGCTCGGCGATCCAGGTGGCCACGGTCCGGCTGTCCCAGGCCCCGGCCTGGGGGGCCGTCCACGGGGTGGCGGCCGGGACGCTCCGGGCCATGGCGTTGAGCGTGGTGATGATCTGCAGGAGCTGGCCCAGCGCCGTCCCGTCGGCCGGGGGGATGTCCCCGCTGTAGGTCTTCAGGGCGCCGCTGCGGTAGTAGAGGTTGTCCCCCTCCGCGTAGGCGGGGAAGAGCCCGACACCGAGCTCGTGGGCCAGCGCCTGCACCCGCGTCTGCCCCGGCCCCGTCCACTCGCCGCCCAGCTCGACCACGACCCCGGGGGCGATCTCGACGTCGTAGTTCCGCCCCCCGACGCGGTCACGCGCCTCGACCACGACGACCGAGCGACCGGCGCGCTGGAGGGCCACCGCGGCGGTCAGTCCCGACAGTCCGGCCCCGACGACGACGACGTCGACCTCGACGGTCCCGCTGTCGGTGGCCGCCGTCGTCGCCGGGTCTCGGGGTTCCGGCACCACGGTGGAGGCGCCGGCCCGACCGGCCACGGCGATGCCCGTCGCCGCCGCGCCGGCCACGGCGACACCGCTCAACAAGCCGCGACGGCTGATCCGATCGGTCACGCCGCCCTCCGCCCGGTTACCGACGCGACCGCTACGGACGGGCGCGACCGTCGGCGGCCAGGATGGGACCGAGCACCTCTTCGAAGGCCTTGGCGATGTGCGCGTGGCCCTTGTCGTCGGCGTGGATGTTCTCCTCCGTGCACATGAGCGTCCAGTGGCAGATCTTCCCCACGTTGACGGGGACCGTCCTGCCGCCGTAGTGAGCCGTGCCGGGCGAAGTCCGACGACTTGAAGGCGTCGGCCACGTCGGCGGTGTCGGCGGCGCCGTAGTCGCTGCGGAGGATCCCGTTCAGGTCGTCGAGGAGAGTCACGCTCTGTCTGGCCAGGGTGTGCCCGCTCGACCCGAGGAGCCAGGCGGCCAGGAACGGGTCGTAGTACGACATCCCCACGATCGGCGTCGAACCCCCGGCCGACCGGAGTCCCGACAGGATCACCGGCAGGTCGTTCGTCACGTCGGTCAGACCCTGGCTGACGCAGGCCTCGTTGATCGTCGTCCCGCTCGTGCAGCCGTCGACGTCGTTGGCCCCGATGTCGATGGTGACGAAGGCCACCTGGCCGGGATGGGCCTCGAGGAACGCCTCGGCGTCACCCAGTTGCGTCGTCGTGTACGAACAACCCGGCCCGTTGATCATCGACCCCGTCGTGGCCCCCGAGCACGACAGGTTCTCGAGGACGAGACCGGGGACCGTCCTGGCCTCCTCGGCGAAGATGTCGGCCACGTAGCCCTTCCCGTCGTTCGACCCCACCCCGGCGGCGAGCGAGTCACCGAGGGCCAGGTAGTACTCGGGCGGCCCCGGGGGATTCGCCCCCACCGACGCCCCCGCCGCGCCGGCACCGGCGGCGACACCGGCACCGGCACCGGCACCGAGGAGCGTCCCGGCGGCCACCAGCGCCGTCACCGTCCGTCGGGCCCTCCCCCTCACGTCTCGTGACATTCGCATGCCGACCACGGTAGGCCGGGCGGGGCCCGGCGCGCTGGGAAACACAGGGGGCGCGGCGAGGGTGGGGCCCTTGCCCGCGGCGCTCCGTCCGTGCCAGACTGATCAGGTCATGAACGGACCCATCACGACCAACCTTCTCGTAGTCCTGACCTGAGCGCACGCCGCCGCAGGCCGCGGCCCCGTGCGCTTCACGACCTCCCCGACGGGAGGTCGTTTCAATTCCCGGCCACCCCTTCCGACGTTTCCACCGATTCGGCACCCTCACCGGCGCCACCAGACGAGCGAGGATCACAGCCATGCAACTGACCGGGGCCCAGGCCCTCATCAAGAGCCTCGAGATGGAGGGGGTGGAGGTCATCTTCGGCCTCCCCGGCGGGGCCATCCTGCCCGTCTACGACCCCATCCTCGACTCGTCGATCCGCCACATCCTGGTCCGCCACGAGCAGGGGGCCGGGCACATGGCCGAGGGCTACGCCCACGTCACGGGCCGCCCCGGGGTGGCCATGGTGACGTCGGGACCCGGCGCCACCAACATCGTCACCCCCCTGGCCGACGCCATGATGGACTCGATCCCCATCGTCGTCGTCACCGGCCAGGTCGCCACCACGGCCATCGGCACCGACGCCTTCCAGGAGGTCCCCATCACCGGGGTGACGATGGACATCACCAAGCACAACTGGCTCATCACCGACGTGGACGACATCCCCCGGGTGGTGGCCGAGGCCTTCCACGTGGCCACCACCGGCCGCCCCGGACCGGTCCTCGTCGACCTCCCCAAGGACATCTCCAACGCCACCATGGAGTGGTACTGGCCGTCGTCGCTCGACGAGCTCGACCTCCCCGGTTACCACCCCCGGACGATCGGTGACCCCGTCGACGTCCGCCGCGCCGCCGAGATGATCCTGGCGGCCGAGCGCCCCGTCCTCTACGCCGGCGGCGGGATCCTGAAGGCGCGCGGGGCCGAGGCGCTGTTCGACCTGGCCACCCGGACGGGGATCCCCGTGGTCACCACCCTGATGGGTCGCGGCACCTTCCCCGACTCCCACCCCCTCTGCCTGGGGATGCCGGGGATGCACGGCAACTACACGGCCGTCACCGCCATGCAGAAGGCGGATCTCCTGATCGCCCTGGGCTCCCGCTTCGACGACCGGGTGACAGGGAAGATCTCCGCCTTCGCCCCCGACGCCAAGGTCATCCACGTCGACATCGACCCGGCCGAGCTCGGCAAGGTCCGCCGCCCCGACATCGCCATCGTCGGCGACGCCCGCATCGTCATCGAGCAGATCCTCGAAGCCGTCGGTGCCCTCGGGCTCGGCGCCGCCGGGACGGCCCCGGCGGCGGGGACACCGGCGGCGACCCGACCCGACCTCGCCCCCTGGCTGGCCCAGGTCCGCCGTTGGCAGGAGGAGTTCCCCCTCACCTACAACCAGCTCGAGGGCGGGGCCCTCAAGCCCCAGTACGTCCTGGAGCAGCTCCGCGACATGTCGCCCGACGACACCATCGTCGCCTCCGGGGTGGGCCAGCACCAGATGTGGGCGTCGCAGTACTGGCGCTTCGACCACCCCTACACCTGGGTCAACTCGGGCGGGGCGGGCACCATGGGCTTCGCCGTCCCCGCCGCCATCGGCGCCAAGGTGGGCCGGCCCGACAAGACGGTCTGGGCCGTCGACGGCGACGGCTGCTTCCAGATGACGGCCCAGGAGCTCGTCACCGCCTCGGCCGAGCGGATCCCGGTGAAGATCGCCATCCTGAACAACGCCTACCTGGGGATGGTCCGCCAGTGGCAGGAGCTCTTCTACGCCGAGCGCTACTCCGAGGTCTACCTCTCGCCCGACCTCCCCGACTACGTCAAGTGGGCCGAGGCCATGGGCTGCGTCGGGCTCCGGGTGGAGTCGGCCGAGGAGGTGGCCCCCGCCATCGAGAAGGCCAACGGGATCGACGACCGCCCGGTCGTGATCGACTTCCGGACCGACGCCTTCGAGAAGGTCTACCCGATGGTTCCCGCCGGCTCGTCCAACGACGACATCATCGTCGGTCCCTCCGAGGGCGAGGGGGGCCGGTGATGGCCGGCACCGGTACCGTCCGACACCACATCGTCTCGGTCCTGGTCGAGAACAAGGCCGGCGTCCTGGCCCGGGTGGCCTCGCTCTTCTCCCGGCGCGGCTTCAACATCTACTCGCTGGCCGTCGCCCCCACCGACAACGAGCACCTCTCGCGCATCACCATCGTCGTCGACGTCGAGTCCGCCCCCCTCGAGCAGATCCTCCGTCAGCTCGACAAGCTCATCAACGTCGTCGACATCTTCGAGCTCGCCCCCGAGGACGCCACCGAACGGGAGATGCTCCTGGCCACCGTCTCGGCCTCCCCCGCCGACCGCGGCCAGGTGATCGGCCTCGTCGGCGTCTTCGAGGGCAAGATCGTCGACGTCGGCCAGGACCGGATGACGGTCATGCTGGCCGGGTCGCCGTCCAAGATCGACGACTTCGAGAACCTCATCCGGCCGTACGGGATCGTGGAGCTCCAGCGGACGGGCCGCGTGGCCCTGCCTAAGCTGGCCCGCCGGGCGGCCCGCCTCCATTCCATCACCGGGGGCGCCCCCGACTCGGCCCCATGAACTCCATGAATTCCGTGACCGGGGACTGCGGTCCCACCACCAGGGACTGCGGTCCTATCAACAGGGACTGCGGTCCTATCAACTGGGACTCCGGTCCTATCAACTGGGACTCCGGTCCCCCGACCCACGAGGCAGGCTGAGATGGCCAAGCTCTACTACGAGTCCGACGCCGACGCATCACTGATCCAGGGTCGCAAGGTCGCCGTCATCGGCTACGGGTCCCAGGGGCACGCCCACGCGCTGAACCTGGCCGAGTCGGGCGTCGACGTCCGGGTCGGGCTCCGGGCCGGATCGTCCTCCACCCAGAAGGCCACCGAGGCGGGGCTCCGCGTCCTGACGGTGGCCGACGCCTCGGCCGAGGCCGACCTCATCATGATCCTCCTCCCCGACACCGAGCAGAAGTGGGTCTACGACGCCGAGATCGCCCCCCATCTCCGGCAGGGCGACGCCATCTTCTTCGCCCACGGCTTCAACATCCGCTTCGGACAGATCGTCCCCCCGGCCGGCGTCGACGTGGCCATGGTCGCCCCCAAGGGCCCCGGTCACCTGGTCCGCCGCACCTACACCGAGGGCGGGGGCGTCCCCTCGCTGGTGGCGGTGGCCCAGGACGCCTCGGGCAAGGCCCACGACCTCGCCCTCTCCTACGCCCACGCCCTGGGGGCGACCCGTGCCGGCGTCCTCGACACCACCTTCGACGAGGAGACCGAGACCGACCTCTTCGGTGAGCAGGTCGTCCTCTGCGGCGGACTCACCTCGTTGGTCCAGGCCGGCTTCGAGACCCTGGTGGCGGCCGGCTACCAACCGGAGTCGGCCTACTTCGAGTGCCTCCACGAGCTCAAGCTCATCGTCGACCTGATGTACGAGCAGGGGATCGCCGGGATGCGCTTCTCCATCTCCGACACCGCCGAGTACGGGGACCTCACCCGGGGCCCCAAGGTGATCGACGCCCACGTCCGGGCCGAGATGCAACAGATCCTCGACGACATCCGCTCGGGGGCCTTCGCCGAGGAGTGGATCGCCGAGAACCGCTCGGGCCGTAAGAGGTTCGAGGCCCTGCGGGCCGCCGGTGCCGCCCACCCCATCGAGAAGGTCGGGGCCGAGCTCCGCGCCATGATGCCCTTCATCTCGGCCGGCCGTCAGCGCATCCAGGACGTCTCGGGGGGTTGACCCCGCCGCTGGCCCTGCCTGGTCGGGGCTGATTTCGTCATATCTGTCGATGCCCACGCATCGACCCTCCCCGTACGCTTTGTGTGGTTGTGAGGACGCTCGTCGCGTTCTCAGCCTGACGACGGGGGGCGACCGTGGGGTCGAGAGGTTGGACACGGCGGTCTCGGGGTCTGATGGCACCTCCGGTGACGGTCCGCCGTCGCTCCGTGCTCGGACGGCTCGCCTCCCGGGGAGCCCCCCGGTTGCTCCTGGTCACCCTGGCCATGGTGCTCGGGACCGCCTCGTTGGCCGTCCTCCCGGCCCCGGTCGCCAGTGCCGCCACCCTGTCCGTGACCAACTGCAGCGACTCCGGGTCCGGCTCGTTGCGGGGTGCGGTGTCCAGCGCCTCCGCCGGGGACACCATCGCTTTCTCGGTGTCCTGCCCGCCCGGCTCGCCCATCCTCCTCACGAGCGGCCCGATCACCATTTCCAAGAACCTGACCATCTCCGGGCCCGGGGCCAACCAGTTGGCCGTGAGCGGTGGCAACACCTCCCAGGTCTTCATCGTTGACGCCGGTGTCACCGCCACCATCTCCGGGATCACCGTCGAGGACGGCGCCGCCAACGCCTACTGCCTCGCCGGCTGCTCCAGCTCCGGCGGCGGCATCGACAACTCCGGCACCCTGACCCTCACCGACAGCACCGTGACCGACAGCAACGCCAACGCCGGCTGCGACCTGTCTTGCGGCGCCGCCGGCGGCGGCATCGAGAACGAGAGCACCGGCATCCTGGCGCTCACCGACAGCACCGTGTCGGGCAGCAGCGCCAACATCGGGTGCACGGCCTCCTGCGGCGCCGCCGGCGGGGGCATCGAGAACCTCGGCACCTTGACGCTCACCGACAGCACCCTGTCGGGCAATACCGCCGACGCCGGCTGCGACGCCAGCTGCGGTGCCTCCGGTGGCGGTCTCGACAACCAGAACAGCGCCACCATCGACGCCAGCACGGTGTCGGGGAACGAGGCCAACAACAGCTGCAGCGTCGCCTGCGGCCCCACCGGTGGGGGCATCAACAACGGCAGTACCGCCGGCCTGCTCATCGAGAACTCCACGGTGGCGGACAACTCGGCCAACACCGGGTGCGACACGAACTGCGGCGCCTTCGGCGGAGGCATCTTCGCCGGTGGGGCGGTGGACCTCACCAACAGCACCCTGTGGGGCAACAGTGTCTCCGGCGGATGCTCGTCGGCCTGCGGGAACGCCGGTGGGGGGATCGACGTCGACGGCACGGTCAACTTCGTGGCCACGATCGTGGCCGACAGCAGCGGCGGGGCCGACTGCGCCGGCGTCCCCAGCAGCGACAGCGGCTACAACCTCGACGACGACGGGTCGTGCGGGTTCACGGCCGCCAACCACAGCTTCTCCGACACACCGTCGGGTCTCGACCCCGCCGGCCCCCAGGACAACGGGGGGCCGACCGAGACCGTCGAGCTCCAAGCCACGAGCGTGGCCGTCGACAAGGTGGCCGCCGCCGACTGCCCGTCCACCGACCAGCGCGGCTTCCCCCGCCTCACGCCCTGTGACATCGGCGCCTACGACACCGACGGCTCCGTGGCCTACGGCTCCCAGGTCCACGACGTCATCGAGGTGGAGACGAGCCCCGCCTACGCTGACGACCCGGTCAACATCGACTCCCAACAGCTCGAGAACAGCTGCATCGGGGGGATCACCTTCGAGACCCTCCAGCAGGGGTCGACGAGGGCGCCGCGGACGGGCGTCAACTCCATCTCGACCTACCTCGACGACGACGGGAACGTCACTGTGATCGTCGACGGTCAGGAGTGCTCCCCGGGGACCGACCTCATCGAGGCCGACCTCATCGAGGCGCCGTACCTGACGGCCACCACCGAGTTGGTGGTCCAGCCCCCGAACGTCACCGCCCCCGGCGTGAGCGACTACCCCTCGACCGAGGTCGAGACGGGCAACAGCCCCGACAGCGGCAACTCCGACGTCTACACCGTCTTCTACGTGGAGACCGACCCCGTCTACGCCGACCAGCCCGTCGAGATCTCCTCGGCCCAGCTCGACAACCGCTGCGGCCAGGGTTGGCGCTGGGAGCCGGGCGTCGGCGCTCCCATCAACCAGGCCTCGGGCACCATCGAGGCCACGGGCACCCTCGACAACGATGGCAACGCCGAGTTCGTCTTCAAGGGAGCCTCGTGCGCCCCCGGAACCTCGACCGTGGTGGCCGACGTGGAGGCGGGGACCCACCCGACCTACACCACGTCGTTCACCGTCGTCGCCCCGCAGGTGACGCTGCCCACCGGCGGCGGCGGGGGTACGACGACGACAAAGAAGGGGAAGGGGAAGGGGCACAAGCACGGGCACAAGCCCGTCGGCACCACGCCGGCCCCCACTCCTCCGGCCATGATCGTGACGGCCAGCCCCGATCCCCTGGTGGAGACGGGTCTCTCCGACGCCAACGCGCCGACGACCACGGCCCAGCTCAACATCACGAAGTCCGACGACGCCTACCCGGACCCCGGCAGCTCGAATCCCCCGACGCTCGGTGAGGATCTGGGCTGCGACCCGTACCTCACGTACACCATCACGGTGACGAACTCCGGAACGTCGGCCGTGAACGGCGTGGTGGTGACCGACAGCTTCTCGACGAACACCACCGACTTCTCCAGTGACACCTACTCGTCCACCACGGCCGGCGGGGCATCGGACACGAACCCATCGGGCACCGGTGCCGGCTACAACGACATCCATGACACGGTGGACCTGCCGAGTGGTTCGTCGATCGTCTACACGGTCGACGCCGTCATCAACTTCGACAGTTTCTTCAACGTCGAGTCGCCGTCGATATCCAACACCGCCACCATCACCCCGCCCACGGGCACCACTCTCAGCACCCCGCCCTCCAACACGTCCGCCACCGACCAGGACGTGCTGAACTTTTCGGAATGTGGCTAGGCACCGCTGACGCTGGGCACCGCTGCGCCTGAGGCTCATCGGTCGGGATACTGTCGGGCGTGCCTGTCGACCCCTCCTTCGCCGCCCTGCCGCTCGAGGAGGTGAGGGCGGCCGCCCTGGAGAAGGCGGCCGGGTTCGGGTGCTCCCACGCCGAGGTCCGGATCGAGCGGATCCGGTCCCAGGTCGTCGTGGTCAGAGACGGCCTGGTGCAGACGACGGTGGACGACACCGAGATCGGGTTGGGCCTGCGGGTCGTCCGCGACCGCTCGATGGGGTTCGCCGCCACCGTCGAGCTCCACCCCGACGCCGCCGTGGCCCTGGCCGAGCGGGCCGTCGAGATGGCGGTGGCGACGGCACCGGCGCTGGCCGTCCCCGTCGATCTGGCCGCCGAACCGGCCCACGGGGAGGTGGAGTGGTCCTCGCCCTACGAGATCGATCCGACCACGGTGGCGGTGGCCGACAAGATGGCCGTCCTCGGTGACTGGAGCGCCCGGCTCCTCGCCCACGGAGCCGTCGACCACGTCACCGCCTATGGTGCTGGCCGTGGTGGAGGACAAGCAGTTCGCCGACCTCTCGGGGACGGTGACCACCCAGCGGCGCGTCCGGATGCACCCGGTCGTCGAGGCCTTCGCCGTCGACGGGGCCACGGGGTCGTTCGAGTCCATGCGCACCCTGGCCCCCCCGGCCGGCCGGGGCTGGGAGTACGTCACCGGCGGGACTTGGGACTGGGACGACCGAGCTGGCGCGGCTGGGCGACCTCCTGGCCGAGAAGATCACCGCCCCCTCGGTCGAGGCCGGGACCTACGACCTCGTCATCGACCCCAGCAACCTCTGGCTCACCATCCACGAGTCGGTCGGCCACGCCACCGAGCTCGACCGGGCCCTCGGCTACGAGGCGGCCTACGCCGGGACCTCGTTCGCCACCATCGACCAGCTGGGGTCGCTGCGCTACGGGTCGCCGGCCATGCACGTGACGGGGGACCGGACCACCCCGCACGGCCTGGCCACCGTCGGCTACGACGACGAGGGGGTGGCGGCCCAGTCCTTCGACATCGTGAAGGACGGGGTCCTCGTCGGCTACCAGCTCGACCGGCGGATGGCGGCCGAGAACGACCTGGGTCGGTCCAACGGGTGCGCCTTCGCCGATTCCCCCCTCCACGCCCCCATCCAGCGGATGGCCAACGTCTCGCTGGCCCCGGCCCCGGGGGCGGGGCCCACCACCGACGAGCTGATCGCCGGTGTCGACCAGGTGTCTACGTCGTCGGCGACAAGAGCTGGTCCATCGACATGCAGCGCTACAACTTCCAGTTCACCGGCCAGCGCTTCTACCGGATCGACCACGGCCGCCTGGCCGGCCAGCTCCGCGACGTGGCCTACCAGGCGACCACCACCGACTTCTGGGGATCCCTCGACGCGGTGGGGGGGACCTCCACCTACGTCCTCGGCGGCGCCTTCAACTGCGGGAAGGGTCAGCCCCCCCAGGTGGCCCCGGTCAGCCACGGCTGTCCCTCGGCGCTCTTCCGGGGCGTCAACGTCCTGAACGCCCGGGCCGAGACCGGCCGATGAGCGACGGCGACCGGCTCCCGGCGGCGTCGGACGTCGTCGAGCGGGCGCTCTCTCTGTCGCGTGGCGACGACTGTGTGGTCATCGTCGGTGATGGCAGTGAGGCCGACGTGCGCTTCGCCAACAACACCACGACCACCAACGGTCTCCGACGCGACCGGCGGGTGACCGTCGTGAGCTTCCTGCGTCGTCCGGGTGCCGGTGGCGGTGCCGACGGTGGTGCCGGCGGTGGCGTGGCCGTGGGGGTGGCCAGCCGGGGCGGGGCCGTCGACGTCGCCGAGCTGGTCCGGGCGAGCGAGGCCGACGCCGCCGACGCCGCCCCGGCCGACGACGCCGTGGCGCTGGTGGAGGGCGCCGGCGAGGATCCCGCCTTCGACGCGCCACCGGTCCTCACCGACCAGCGCAGCCTCGACGGCGTCGTCCGGTCCCTGGCCGACGCCTTCGCCCGGGCCCGGTCGGCCGGGCACGTCCTGGCCGGATTCGCCTCGCACCGGGTGGACACGACCTACCTGGGTTCGTCCACCGGGCTCCGGCTCCGCCACGAGCAGCCGGCCGGCACCCTCCAACTCGTGGCCCGCAGCGCCGACGGGACCCGGTCGACGTGGGCCGGGGCGGGGACCTCGTGGTTCGACGACGTCGAGATCGACGCCCTCCACGACCGGCTCGTGACCAGGCTGGCCTGGGCCGAGCGGCGGGTGGACCTCCCGGCCGGGCGCTACGAGACGCTCCTGCCCCCCGACGCCACCGCCGATCTCATGGTGGTGCTGTCCCAGGCCCTGTCGGGGCGCGACGCCGAGGACGGGCGCAGCCCCTTCTCGGCCCCCGGCGGCGGGACCCGGCTGGGGGAGACCCTGTCGTCCCTCCCGTTCACCCTGCGCAGCGACCCGGTCGAGCCCGGTCTCGAGTGCGCGCCGTTCGTCGTGGCCACGGCGTCGGGCACCGACGTCTCGGTCTTCGACAACGGCCTGCCCGTCGGGCCGACGGCCTGGGTCGGCGACGGGAAGCTGGCGGCGCCTGGAGTACCACCGCGCCGCCGCGGCGCGCTCGGGCACGGTGGCCACGGCCCCCGGGCGACAACCTCGTCCTCGAGCTCCCCGGGGCCACCGACTCGCTCGACGACCTGATGGCGCCGGACCGAGCGGGGGCTGCTCGTCACCTGCCTCTGGTACATCCGCGAGGTCGACCCCGTGACCCTTCTCGTCACCGGTCTCACCCGCGACGGCGTCTACCTGGTCGAAGGGGGCGAGGTGGTCGGGGCGGTGAACAACTTCCGCTTCAACGAGAGCCCCATCGACGTCCTGGCCCGGACGACCGAGGCCGGGCGGCACCACCCGGGCGCTGTCGCGGGAGTGGGGCGACTGGCAGAGCCGGACGGCCATGCCGGCGCTGCGGGTGGCCGACTTCAACATGAGCTCGGTCAGCCCCGCCACCTGAGGGGCCCAGCCACCCGAGGGCCTAGTCTGCGCCGGTATGCCCCGGACCGAGACCGAGACCGAGACCGAACACGTCGACGTGCTCATCGTCGGTGCCGGTCTCTCCGGTGTCGGCGCCGCCTGCCATCTCCAGGCCGAGTGCCCGGGGAAGACCTTCGCCATCCTCGAGGCACGGGGCAGCAGCGGTGGGACCTGGGACCTGTTCCGGTACCCGGGAGTCCGCTCGGACTCGGACATCTTCACCCTGGCCTACTGCTTCCGGCCGTGGGAGGGGACGAAGGCCATCGTCGACGGGCCCTCGATCCTGCGGTACATCCGGGAGACGGCCCGCCAGCGTGGGATCGACGGAAGGATCCGGTACCACTCCCGCGTGGTGAACGCCGCGTGGTCCTCGGCCGAGGCCCGGTGGACGATCACCGTCGAGCGCGCCGACGCCGGTACCACCGAGCAGATGACGTGCGGCTTCCTGTACGGGAACACCGGGTACTACCGGTACGACGCCGGGTACACACCCCGTCTCGAGGGCCGTGAACGCTTCCGGGGCCGGATCGTCCATCCCCAGGACTGGCCCGACGACCTCGACTGGACCGACGAGCGGGTGGTGGTGATCGGCAGCGGCGCCACGGCGGTGACCCTGGTCCCGGCGCTGGCCCGTCAGGCGCGGCACGTGACCATGCTGCAACGCTCACCGAGCTACATCGCGTCGGTCCCGGGCCGCGACCCGGTCGACGATCTGGTGCGCCGGGCCCTTCCCCCGGGAGCGGCCGGCCGGGTCGTCCGGTGGAAGAACGTGGTGATCACGTGGCTGATCTTCCAACTCAGCCGCCACGCCCCCACGCTGATGACCAGGTGGCTGCGCGGTGGCGTGGCCCGCCAGCTCCCGGACGGTTACGACGTCGACACCCATTTCACCCCCGCCTACCGACCCTGGGACCAGCGCCTGTGCTTCGCGCCCGACGGCGATCTCTTCCAGGCCATCAGCGACGGCCGGGTGTCGGTGGTCACGGACCGGATCACCTCCTTCACCGAGACGGGCCTGCTGCTCGAGTCCGGCGAGGTCCTCGAGGCCGACGTGGTGATCACCGCCACCGGCCTGACCCTGCTGATTCTCGGCGGGATGACGATCGTGGTGGACGGGCGGACCGTCGACATCCCGGAGACGGTGGCCTACAAGAGCCTCATGCTCTGTGAGGTGCCCAACCTGGCGTTCACCTTCGGGTACACGAACGCGTCGTGGACACTGAAGAGCGATCTCTCGGCCCGGTACGTGGGCCGGCTCCTCAAGCACATGGACGAGCACGGGTACTCGGCGTGCACGCCGATGGCGCCCGATCCGTCGTCGCCGACGGAGCCGTATCTCGACCTCTCGTCGGGTTACGTCCGACGCTCCGGGGGAGCGTTCCCGAAACAGGGGACGACACCACCGTGGCGGGTCCGTCACAACTATCCTGTCGACGTCCTGACGTTCCGGTACGGCCGCGTGGACGACGGGGTCAGGTTCTCGGGTCCGGTGGAGCCGCCGTCACATAGACTGGTCGGCTTTGCTCGCCCGACTCCCCCTCTCCGATCCCGGTGACCCCGACACCCGTTCGCCGGTCCGCTTCCTCGTCTGGTTGGCGCGCCGGCAGCTCCGCACCGTCGTGGGCGGCGGTGTCTTCGGTGCCGTCTGGATGGGGGCCCAGAGCCTGATCCCGGCGGCGCTGGGCGCCGCCGTCGACGCCGTGGTCCGGCGGAACCGGGCCGAGCTGTGGACGTGGTCCGCCGTCGTGCTCGGGCCTCGGCGATCGTCCAGGCCGTGGCCGGCGTGATGCGCCACCGGCGCGCCGTCACGAACTTCCTCACCGCCGCCGTCCGTGTCCAGCAGCTGGTGGCGCGCCAGGCCAGCGACCTCGGCGGCGACCTGACCCGCCACGTCGACGCCGGAGAGGTGGCCAGCATCGGGACCACCGACGTCCAACGGATCGGCCGCCTGCTCGACGTCAGCGCCCGCGGCACCGGCGCCGTGGTCTCCTACGTCATCGTGGCGGCCCTGCTCTTCGCCTCGTCGGTCCGGCTCGGGCTGGTGCTGGTGATCGGGGCGCCGCTCTTCGCCCTCCTGGTCCTGCCCGTCATGCGACCGCTCGAGCGGCGACAGAGCGCCGAGCGCACGGCGCGTGCCGGCGGCGTCGTCGCTGGCGGCCGACACGGTGGTGGGCCTGCGGGTCCTGCGCGGGCTGGGCGGGGAGGAGGTCTTCGCCGACCGCTACGCCGAGGCCTCGCAGGACGTGCGCGGCCGCCACCGTCCGCACCGCCCTCACCCAGTCAGTGCTCGACGCCTTCCAGGTCTTCGTGCCCGGTGCCATCCTCGTCGCCGTCACCTACATCGGGTCCCATCTGGTCCTGTCCGGCTCCATCTCGTCGGGGCGGCTGGTGGCCTTCTACGCCTACGCCGCCTTCCTGACCCTGCCCGTCCAGACCCTGATCGAGGCGGCCACCCGGTGGTCGGCGGCCACGGTGGCGGCCGGCCGGGTGCTCACCGTGCTGCGGCGGCGGCCGGATCTGGCGCGCCCGGTGGAGCCGGCGGCCGAGCCACCGGTCGGTCCCCTGGCCGACCCGGATGACGGGACTGGTGGTCGAGCCGGGCCGGCTCACCGTGGTGGTGGCCGTCGATCCCGAGGAGGCGAGCGCCCTGGCGGCGCGGCTGGGTCGCTACGTCGACGGTCCCGGCGACGGCGTGGCCCTGGCCGGGACGGCGCTCGCCGACCTGCCGCTGGCGGTGGTGCGCCGCCGGGTCCTGGTGGTCGACCGCGAACCTCAGCTCATGGCCGGCACCCTGGCCGACGCCGTGGACGTGCCGGCGTTCCGTGCCGACGGCGCCGCCCGCCGCGGCCGACGGTGGTCGAGGCCCTCGACGCCGCCGCCGCCGCCGACATCGTCGAGGGCCTGGCCGAGGGTCTCCAGACCGAGCTGCCCGAACGCGGGCGGACCCTGTCGGGCGGCCAGCGACAGCGGATCGTTCTGGCGGCGGCGTTGCGGGCCGACCCCGAGGTCCTCGTCCTGGACGAGCCGACGAGCGCCGTGGACGCCCACACCGAAGCCGACATCGCCACCCGCCTGCACCGCGTGCGGGTGGGGCGGACCACGGTGGTGCTCTCGACGAGCCCCTTCCTCCTGGAGCACGCCGACGTCGTGGTCTTCCTCGACGGGCGGGTGCGCGCCCTCGGCCGTCACGACGATCTGCTGCGGTCGGAGCCGCGCTACCGACGGCTCGTCGCCAGGGGCCAGCCGTGAGCGCGCCGGGCACCTCCTCTCGACCAGTCCGGCATCCTGCCGGTGGCGTCGGGCCGGGCGTCGTGGCGCCACCTGCGCCGCCTCCTGAACGAGCAGCGCCGCCCCGTCACCACCGTGCTCGTCCTCCAAGGGGTCGCCAGCTCCGCCGGCCTGGTCGGTCCGAAGGTGCTCGAGGACGTCATCAACAACGCGACCAGGAGCGGGGGAGCGGGCCGGATCGACACCGCCATCGCTCATCTTCGCCGGCGCCCTGGTGGTGCAGACGGTGCTCACCGGCGTGAGCCGCGGACTCGGGGCCGTTCTCGGAGAACGGGTCCTAGCCCGCCTGCGCGAGCAGCTCGTCGCCCGCGTCCTCGACCTCCCTCTCGGCGTCGTCGAGCGGGCCGGCTCCGGTGACCTGCTCACCCGGGCGTCGACCGACGTGGACGACCTCTCCTACACCGTGCGCGCCGGGCTCCCGCAACTCCTGGTGGCCAGCGTCACCGCCGTGCTGGCCATGGCCGCCCTGCTGTGGACGGCGCCTGTTCTCGGGTTGGCCCTCGTGCCGAGCATCCCGCTCCTGGCCGTCGGGCACGCGCTGGTACCTGCGGCGCGCCCGCAGCGCCTACCAGGGGGAGATGGCGGCGTACGCCCGGGTCAACAGCGACATCCAGGAGAGCGTGGCCGCCGGGCGCACCATCGAGGCCTTCCGCCTCGGACCGTCGCGGATCGGCGCAGACCGACCGCCACATCAAGGAGTGGATCGCCTGGGAGCGCCGGACGCTGGGTCTGCGGACCGTCTTCTTCGGGGTCAGCGAGGTCGGGTACGTCATCCCGCTGGTCCTGACCATCCTGCTCGGCGGCCTCCTGCACATCAGCGGGCGTCTGTCGGTGGGAGCCGTCACCGCCGCCGCCCTCTACGCCCAGCAGCTGATCGGACCGGTGGACACGCTGCTGGCGTGGATGGACGAGGTCCAGGTGGCCTCGGCCTCGCTGTCGCGGGTGCTCGGGGTCCACGAGATCGACCCGGCGCCGACCACGGCGGACGAGCCGGTCGACGAACAGGTCGCGGCCCGGGCTCTCGCGCTACGCGTACCAGCGAGGGCCACGACGTGCTGCGGGGCGTCGACCTGGCGCCGGTGCCCGGGGCCCGGGTGGCCGTCGTCGGGCCCGAGCGGGGCGGGCAAGAGCACCCTCGCCCTCCTGCTCGCCGGCATCTACGCGCCCCGCTCCGGGCGGGCCACCGTGGGCGGGGTCGACGCGCACCTGATCCCCCCGGGACGGCTGCGGCGCGAGATCGCCCTCGTCACCCAGGAGCACCATCTCTTCGCCGCCTCGATCCGCGACAACCTCCGGCTGGTGGTCCCCGACGCCGGCGACGAGGAGCTCTACGCGGCGCTCGACGCCGTCGACGCCGGCGACCGCCGTGCGGGCCCTGCCCGACGGTCTCGACACCCGGATCGGCTCGGCCGGCTCGGTCCTGGCCCCGGGCGTGGCCCAGCAGATCGCCATCGCCCGGCTGGTCCTGGCCGATCCCCACACCCTGGTCCTCGACGAGGCGACCTCGCTGCTCAACCCCGGCGCCGCCCGCCACCTCGAGCGCTCGCTGGCCCGGCTGCTCAAGGGTCGGACGGTGATCGCCATCTCCCACCGGCTGCACACGGCCAACGACGCCGACGTGGTGGCCGTCGTCGAGGACGGCAGGATCACCGAATTCGGCGGCCACGACGAGCTGCTGGCCGCCTCGGGTGCCTACGCCGCCCTGTGGCGGTCGTGGCAGGGTGGCGTGTCGTGACCAGCCTCGACCCGCGCACCCCGGTCCTCGTCGGGGTGGGGACCGCCCACGGCGACGACGAGGCGGTCGTGCTGATGGCGGCCGCTCTCGAGGCGGCGTCCGGCGACGCCGGCTCGTCGTCGCTCCTCGGTGCCGTCGACCGGGTCTCGGTGCCCCAGGGGACGTGGTCGTATCCCGACCCCGCCCGCTTGGTGGCGGCGCGCGTCGGGGCCCGGGGGCGCGCGGACCTGTCTCGGCCGGGTGGGGGTCCCCCAGCAGACCCTGGTGAACGAGGCGTTGCGGGCCATCGCCGCCGGCGACTGCGCCGTCGCCGTGGTGGTGGGAGGAGAGGCGCGCGCCCGGGCCCGGCGGGCCGAGCTCGCCGGCACCGTCGCCGCCGAGACCCCGCAGCCCGGCGCCGTGCCCGATGTCGTGATGGACCGCGAGGACGACTTCATCGCCCGTCCGGAGATCGACGCCGGGTTGGTCCAGCCGGTGCTCCAGTACGCGTTGATCGAGAACGCCCTGGGGGCGGCCGAGGGGCAGGGGGTCGACGGACAGCGGACGGCGATCGCCGAGCTGTGGGCGAGGTTCAACGTCGTGGCCCGGTCCAACCCCGATGCCGCCTTCGGCTCGGCGCGGTCGGCCGCCGAGCTGGCCACGCCTTCGGTCACGAACCGACCGTTGGCCTTCCCGTACAACAAATGGCACGCCAGCCAGTGGACCGTCGATCAGGCGGCCGCCCTGGTGCTGTGTTCGGTCGAGGCGGCCCGGGCCCACCACGTCCCCGTCGATCGGTGGGTCTTTCCGCTGGTCGGTCTGGACGCCGGCCACGCCCTCTCCCTCAGCCGGCGCCGGGATCCCCACCGCTGGCCCGCCATGCGCATCCTGGGTCGGGCGGCCGCCGATCGGATCGGCCGACCACTCGACGAGGTGGAACACGTCGAGCTCTACTCGTGCTTTCCCTCGGCGGTCCGTGTCCAACAGCGCGAGCTCGGGCTCCCGCTCGACGGGACGCCGACGGTGACGGGAGGGATGGCCTTCGCCGGCGGGCCCTTCAACAACTTCGTCTACCAGGCCACCGCCGCCATGGTCCCGCTCCTGCGGACGCGGCCGGCCGCGCTCGGACTCGTCACCACCGTCTGCGGGTTGCTGACGAAGCCGGGCCTGGCCGTGTGGTCGGCCACGCCCGACGGCCGGCCCCCACGGCTGTCGGACCTGGCCGCCGAGGCGGCGGCCGCCACCGCGGCGGTCGCCGTGGCCGACGGACATCACGGGCCGGCCCGGGTGGTCACCGCCACCGTCAGCTACGCGGGCATGGAGGCGGCCCGCACCTTCGTCCTGGCCGAGGCGGCCGCCGGCCGCCGCTGCGTCGCCTCGAGCGACGACCCCGGTCTGGCGCAGGCGGCGATCTCCGGTGCCCTGATCGGCACCGACGTCCGGATCAGTGGCACCCGGGTCGAGCCCTGAGGGCGGGGCGTGGGGGCCCCGGCGGCGGTCTTGACACGGCTAACGTCGTTAACCATACTGGCTACCAGCGTTAGCCCCCCGACGGGGGCGTCACCGGGAGGAGAGAACGATGGACACGGCGGCCGGCTACAGGGAACCGGGGTTTCTCACCAGGCGGATCATGAACCCCTTCGTCCTCATCATGATGCGGGTGGGTATCAGTGTCTGGGGGAGCCGGATCCTGGAGGTCCGGGGGCGCCGGAGCGGCATTGTGCGGCGGACGCCGGTGAACCTGCTCGACGTCGAGGGACGGCACTACCTGGTGTCACCCCGAGGTGAGACGCAATGGGTCCGCAACGTCCGTTCGGACGGCGGCCGCCTGGTCCTGATCCTCGGTCACCGTCGCCAGGAACAGTTCGCCGAGGAGCTGCCCGACAGCGAGAAGGTCCCGATCCTCCGCGCCTATCTCCGGAGGTGGAAGATGGAGGTCGGAGTGTTCTTCGGCGGTGTCACCGCCGACTCCGAGGAGGACGACGTGTTGCGCATCGCCGCCGACCACCCTGTCTTCGTCCTCGCCCCCGCACCGCGCTCGAGATGGGCACTTTCGGCGTGGTGGCGGCCGGCAAGACCGTCCTGATCCTGTCGGCCGGCCACCGGCACGGGGCCGACGCCGCCGACCGGGCGGGATCGACGTCGTGACCCCGGGTCGGCCGACGTCCGGTGACGCGCTGCTCGGCGATGGTCTGCTCCCCGGTGAGCTGCCCCGACCCGATCGCCGGTCGGCGCGCCCGGACCGCGTGGCGCAGACCGTCGTGGTGGCCCGTCGCCTTCTGGAGGAGCAGGGGCCGGGAGCGCTCACCATGCGCCGACTGGCCGACGAAATGGGTATCCGGGCGCCCTCGCTCTACAAGCACTTCGACGGCAAGGCGGCGGTCGAGTCGGCCATCATCGAAGACGCCCTGTTCGACATCGGCGACGTGACCCACCGCGCCGTCCGCCAGCCCGGCACCGTGAGCCCCCTGGTGAGCCTCCTCACCGCCTACCGCGCCTACTGCCGGGCGCACCCGAATCTCTACCGGCTCGCCGTCTGCGGGCGCTTTCCCCGCCAGAGCCTGCCGCCCGGCCTGGAGGAGTGGGCCGGCAACCCGTGGTTCGTGGTGGCCGGTGACGCCCATCTGGCCCAGGCACTCTGGTCCTTCGCCCACGGGATGGTGATCCTCGAGCTCGACGACCGGTACCCACCGGGCTCCGACCTCGACCGCACCTGGCGGGCCGGCGCCGCCGCCTTCGAACGCTCGGCGGGGCCGGTCTAAGGGTCTGCGTCGGCCGCTTGACTATTACGAATTCCGGAATAGTATGCGGGCAGGACGACGATCGGACCGGTGATGGCGTCGAAACGATTGGGCCGAACCCAGGATCCGACGATCCTGGTCCTCACCAGCCTCTCGGGAGGACCGAAACACGGCTACGCCGTGATCAAGGACATCGAGGAGATGAGCGGCGTCTCCTTCGGGCCGGGCACGCTCTACGGGGTCCTGGCCCGCTTGGAGGAAGAGGGGATGGTGGAGCCGCTGCCCGCCGAAGGGAACCGGCGCCCCTACCGGATCACCGCCCAGGGGGCGACCGTGCTGCGTGAACGGCTGGCGGCCAACGTCAAGGTGGCCACCATCGGATTCGGGCGCCTCGGGACGCTGGGCGCATGACCGCTGACCCCGTCGAGCTGGCCCTGCGCTGCTACCCGAGATGGTGGCGAGAGCGCTATACCGACGAGATCCGCTCCGTGGTGGGCGATCTCACCGAGGACGGCCGGCCGCGCTGGGCCGTCACGCTGAACCTCCTGCGGGGCGCCCTGCGGGCCAGGACGCGGGCGGTGGGGATGCCCCCCGTCTACGACCTGTGGTGCACCCGGGCCCGGTTGGCCATCGCCACGGCGACGTTGCCGTGGGTCCTGATGGGTCCACTGGTCCTCATGGTCATCGGCGGGCAGCGCCTGCAATCGACGGCCGGGAGGATCTTCCCCGGGCAACTCTCGATCACGGGCGGGAGCAACCAGCTGATCCTCGGGAGAGGACTACCCACCCCCGCTCCGCCGCTCACCGTGGCCGGATCGGTGGCCTGGTACGCCAACGTGGCCATGCTCGTGCTGTTCCTGCTCACCCTTTTCGTCCTCTTCGCCGGGTGGACCGGGTTCACCGGTGCCATCAAGCGCTCGGCCGTCCCCCACCGGCGGCGCCTCTCGCTGCTCGCCTGGGCGCCCGGCTTCTCGATCCTGGCCGATCTCGTCCTGAGCGTCACCATGGATGTGCTCATGCCACACTCCTGGCGCACGAGCGGTGGCCGGCCACCCGTTCCCATGGGCGGGCACCCGGCCGTGGCCCACGCACTGGGCACCGCATTGGGCGTCGTGGCCGTCGTCGGATGGCTCGCCTCCATCGTCTGCGTGGCGGTGGCGGCCACGCGCGCCGACGTCTCCCCGCTCGACCTCCGCTTCGGCAAGAGCGTCTCCCTCGTGGTGGCGACGCTGCTCACCCTCACCCTGGCCGCTTACGCGACGTGGGGCATCGGTCTCATCGTGCAATCACACCAGGCCGTCCACGGTCGGTTCACCACCATCTCCTACACCCACCAGGACCTCTGGCCCCTGATGCTGGTCGCCCTCCTGCTGGCCGTCACGCTGTCGGCGTTCGGCGCATCGGCGGCCAGGCGATCGTGGAGGGTCGTCGCCCTCGGGCCCTGACCCGCCCTCGCAGCGCGACGAGGAAGCCGAGCTGCCACCGAACCGTCAGCGGCGCCCTCGTGCCGGCGGCGCCGGGCGGTCAGGTGAGGGTGAAGACGGTGGTCGCCGTGATCCGCGACGTCGTTCCCTTCGAGACGACGGTGTGGGCGCCCATGGCACCGGCCGTGGCCTTGCCCGGAATCGTCCCCGTGCAGAAGAAGGTGCCGTCATCGCCGGCCTGTGTCTTGCAGAGCGCCACCGATGCCGGATGGCCCGCCCCCAGCCCGGTCCCGTAGCCGACCTTGACCGTCTCGCCGGGGCTGAACCCTTGGCCCGAGACGCCGACGACGGTGCGGACCGGACCGGCCGCCGGTGACACGGAGACCGCCGGTGTCGGCAGGGTGTACGCGAACCGGGTGGAGGGACCCGTCGGGCTCGTCCCCCCCGGTGTCGTGACGGTGACGTCGACGGTGTCGACCTCCTCTCCGGGGGGCGACACCACCGTGATCGACGTGTCGTCGTTGACGGTGAAGCCCACCGCCGTGCCGCCGAACTCGACCATGGTGGCGCCGGTGAAGTTTGCTCCCGTGATCGTCACCGTCGTCCCGCCGTCGATGGGGCCGCTGTTCGGACTCAACGCGGAGACCGACGGAGCGGCGACGAACGTGAACTGATCGATCGTGCTCGGAGCACTGGGGCCCCCTGCCGTCGTGACGGTGACGTCCACCGTGCCCGGACCTGTGGCCGGTGACACCGCCGTGATCGAGGTGTCGCCGACCACCACGAAGCTCGCCGCCGCGGCCGATCCGAAGTCGACCGCCGTGGCGCCGGTGAACCCGGTGCCGGTGATCGTCACACTCGTCCCACCCGACGCCGGACCGACGTTCAACGAGATGCCGGTGACCCGCGGGACGGGAACGAACGTCGGTCCGAGGACGAGGTACGCGTTGTTCGAGGAATTGGAGATCTCGTTGCCGTACCCGTCGACGGCCGAGAACGTCGGATCGACCGCCGGTGCGCTCGAGAGCACCGCCGAGGACACCACCGCGCCGGTGAAGTCCCACGTCACACCGACCCACGCCGAATAGGTGGTGGACCGGCCGCCGCGCCCACTCCCGGCGCAGGTGGTCTGCAGATGGACGTCACCCATCGGGAACCCGTTGGTGGCGTCGCCGGTCGTATCGAATCCCGTCGCAAAGGCCTGTTCCTGGATGCCGCCGCACGAATGCCCGAGGACGGAGAAGGCGGTGGACGGGGGAAGAAGCAGCGGCGTCGCCGTCGCAGCACCGGCGGCCGAGACCACGCCCAGGAGCATCATGGCGGAAACGACCCCGCCGACCGTCAGCTTGCGTGCCATCGTCCAGGCCCCCTCCGCTCGCGCCGTTCCGCGTCCCACGATATTGTCGCCCTCCGCCCGTTACGGATTCGTGAAGGAGCGGGCCGGCTCCCGGGCGCGCCGAGGACCGATGAGTTCCGGCCGGCGGCTCCGTCCAACCGTTGATGGCAGAAGTCGTGCTCGAGTCCCCTCGGTAGCATCCGGTGCCGTGGCCGTCCGCGAGGCCCCCCTGGCCCCGTCCGACCTGGAGCCGTTCCGCCGGGAGCTGACCGGCTACTGCTACCGGATGCTCGGCTCGGGCTTCGAGGCCGAGGACGCCGTCCAGGAGACGATGCTGCGGGCCTGGCGCAACGCCGAGCGGCTTCGAGGGGCGCTCCAGCGTGCGCTCGTGGCTGTACCGCATCGCCACCAACGTGTGCATCGACATGCACCGCCACGTCCAGCGCCGGGCCCGGCCCATGGAGATGGGCCCGGCCTCGCCCCCCGAGGAGTCGCTCCTCGGGCCCATGCTGCCCGAGGCCACGTGGGTGACCCCGATCCCCGACGCCGGCGTCGCCCCGGAAGGCGCCGATCCCGCCGAGATCGCCCAGTACCGCGAGTCGATCCGTCTCGCCTTCGTCACCGCCCTCCAGCACCTTCCGGCCCGCCAGCGCGCCGCGCTGATCCTCTGCGAGGTGCTGCGCTGGCAGGTGGCCGAGGTGGCCGAGCTCCTCGACACGAGCGTGCCCGCCGTCAACAGCGCCCTGCAGCGGGCGCGGGCCACGCTGCGCGCCCTGCCCTCCGAGGCCCGCCCCGAGGCCCTCGACGACGCCGACGCCGAGCTGCTCGAGCGCTACGTGGACGCCTTCGAGCGCTACGACATCGAGCGGCCTGGTGACGCTGCTGCACGAGGACGCCGTCCAGTCGATGCCGCCGTTCGCCATGTGGATCCGGGGGGCG
This sequence comes from uncultured Acidimicrobiaceae bacterium, assembly GCA_963842145.1. GTDB lineage: Bacteria > Actinomycetota > Acidimicrobiia > Acidimicrobiales > UBA8190 > CAWJFJ01. The sequence goes on along the minus strand of CAWJFJ010000016.1, from coordinate 78,237 downwards.
GCCGACATCGGCCGCTGGATGGTCGAGCCCGGGCCGAGCGACTGCCGGGGCTCGCGCCTGGTGCCCACCTCGGCCAACGGCTGCCCGGCCTTCGGGCAGTACCGGCCGGACCCGGCCGGCGGCTACGCGCCGTGGGCGCTGCAGGTGCTCGAGATCTCAGAGGGGAAGATCACCGGGATGACCTTCTTCCTGGCCTTCTTGGACCCCGAGCGGCTCTTCCCCGAGTTCGGCCTGCCCCTCCACCTCGACGCGTAGACCGGCCAGCTCGAGCAGCGTCCGCAGCGCCGGCGAGACCTCGGTGAGGACGATGCCGCCCCCGAGGCGCCCGGCCAGCAGCGCCAGGCGGGCCACGTCGTCCACGGCCCCGAGGTCCGGGGTCGCCCGGTCCCTCGAGCACGCAGCACGGCCAGCTCGGCGCCGTCGGGGCCCACGACCGTGACCCGGCACCACAGCTCGACGGCGGCCATCACGGGGTGGACGGAGCGATGGCCGGCGATCTCATCGGCGCCGTCATCGCCCGTCGTCCGGGTCGACCGAATGCCGTGGGTCCCCGGTGGCGGGCGAGAGCGCCGGCGGACCGATGACATCGGACCCCGCCGGCCGTCGAAGCAGATGACCAACGTCCACCGGACCAAAGGAGCAGCACATGCCTACCCGTGACAGTGCCCCCGTCGGATCGCCGTGCTGGGCCGACCTGTGGACCTCCGACGTCGAAGGCAGCCGCAGGTTCTACGGCGAGCTGTTCGGCTGGGAGGCCGAGGAGCCGAGCCCGGAGTTCGGCGGCTACTTCATGTTCACCCGCAACGGCGTCCCCATGGCCGGCGGCATGGGCGACATGGGCGACATGCCGGCCAACAACACCTGGAAGATCTACCTGGACACCGACGACATCGCCAAGACCGCTCGAGGCGGCCGAGGCCGAGGGCGCCCAGGTCATCGCGCCCGCCATGGCCGGTGGCCGACCTCGGCAGCCAGGCCGTGCTCATCGACCCGACCGGCGCCCAGCTCGGCGCCTGGCAGCCCGGGACCTTCCCGGGGTTCACCGTCCTCAACGAGCACGGCGCCCCGAGCTGGTTCGAGCTGCACACCCGGGACTACGCCACGGCCGTCGCCTTCTACCGCTCGGTGTTCCGCTGGGACACCGACACCGTCGGCGACAGCGACGAGTTCCGCTACACGACCATGCGCGACCCGGGCGGCGAGGGCGAGCTGGCGGGGATCATGGACGCCACCGCCTTCCTTCCCGACGGCGTGCCCGCCCACTGGTCGGTCTACTGGGAGGTCGACGACGTCGACGCCACCGTCGCCAAGGTCAAGGCCCTCGGCGGCTCGGTCGTGATGGACGCCATGGACACCCCCTACGGCCGCCTGGCCACCGTGACGGACCCCGCCGGCGCCCCGTTCAAGCTGCGTACCCCGAACGGGTAGGCGGATCTACCGAGTCCGACCCGTCAGCCCGCTCTCCAGTTGCGCGGCGATGAGGGTCCAGCCGTTCGTGTGCCCGTCGACCACCGTCGGTGGGAGCTGTGCGTGATGGATCGTCATCAGTGTGCTCTCATCGCCGTGGGGCTCGAGGGTGACGGTCACGATGCTGTCACGCCGTGGCTCCCAGGTCGAGCAGCTCCAGGTGAACCTGAGTAGCCGCGGTTCGTCCAACTCGAGCGGTTCATGTTAGTAAACACATCTGTTGAATATCGGGGCTGACCGGGGAGCGGCGCGCCCTCCGCCTGCCGTGATCGTCGAGGACGAGAAGGGACTCATCGTGGAGCAGCGTTCTGTCGTGTCGCAACCGGAATGGGTCGAGGCCCGGATGACCCTCCTGGCCAAGGAGAAGGAGTTCACCCACGCACGCGATGAGTTGGCCCGCCAACGTCGGGAACTGCCGTGGGAGTCCGTGGTCAAGGACTACGTGTTCGAAGGCCCCGATGGCCAGGTCACGCTGTCCGATCTGTTCGCCGGGCGCACCCAATTGATCGTCTACCACTTCATGTTCGACCCGGCGGCGGACGAGGGATGTCCGCACTGCTCGTTCTGGGCCGACAACTTCAACGGCGCACCGGTCCATCTCGGCGCCCGCGACGTGACCCTGACCGCTGTCTCTCGGGCGCCCTTCGCCAAGATCGCCGCCTACCGGAGCCGCATGGGCTGGAGCTTCCCGTGGGTCTCCTTCTTCCGATCCGATTTCAACTACGACTTCGGGGTCTCGTTCGCACCCGAGGCGGTTGCCGACCACACCGCCGTCTACAACTTCGGGTCCACGGATCCCGGGCTCGAGGACCGCGAAGGCATCAGCGTCTTCTTCAAGAACGACAGCGGTGAGATCTTCCGTACCTACTCGACGTACGCCCGCGGCATCGACATGGTCAACGGGACCTATCAATTCCTCGATCTCGTACCCCAAGGACGCGACGAACCGGCCGATGCGCCGCAGTTCTGGGTGCGGCGCCACGACGAGTACGGGGAGCCGACGGCCGGCTGAGCCCCCCGTGACGCTGTCGTCGCCGGCCCCGTGGCGTGGCGCAGCCGCTGGCGTCACCGCCGGGGCGTCCGTCTGACCGGTCCGTGTTTGACCGGTCCGCCGTCTCCACCGCCGTCTCCACCGTGTCCACCGTGTCCACCGTCTCTTTGGCGAGGTTTTGATCTTCCGTTGGACGGGAGGAGATTCGACTCTGCCACCGTTTGGTATCGAGGGCACAGGACCAGCCCCTCCGAGCCTTCGGCGACGGGGACCGGTCTGACGGTCCCTCCCGATAAAGGAGTAGGAGATGACGAGTGGAATCGCGGTCACCCCGGAGCGGCTCCGGGAGATCTCAGCGCAGATGAGCACCGGTGCCGCCGACGTCGAGGCGATCCTGTCCCGACTCTCCCGCGACGTGGCACCCGTCCGGTCGGAATGGGTCGGCGCCGCTCAGGAGCAGTTCAACACCCTCTGGGACCGGTTGCAGCAGGACGCCAGTGGGCTTCACGCGGTCCTGACGGGTATCGCCAAGCTCACCCAGAGCGCCGCCACCGCCTACGAGGCCACCGAGCAGAGCATCGCCCAGGCCTTCGACGAGTTCCGCCTCGAGCGCGACACGACCCCGGCCGTTGCGGCTGAGGTCGGTGAGCTCGTCGGCAGCTAAAGGAGAAGGACATGGCTAACGGATTCGAGGTCACCCCGGAGCGGCTCCGGGAGGTCTCTGCGCAGATGAGCACCGGCGCCGCCGACGTCGAGGCGGTCCTGTCCCGACTCGCTCGCGATGTGGCACCGGTCCGGTCGGAATGGGTCGGCGCCGCTCAGGAGCAGTTCAACACCCTCTGGGACCGGTTGCAGCACGATGCGTACGACCTCGACTCGGTGCTCAACGGCATCGCCAAGCTCACCCAGAAGGCCGCCGCCGCCTACGAGGCGACCGAACTGAGCATCGCCCGGTCCTTCGACACTTTCCGCGTGGAGCAGAACTTGGTCCTTGCCGCCGCCGACGGTACGGGTGAGAACTCGGCTGCGAGCAGGGTCGACCTCGTGGACACCGAGGATCTTCATCAGGCTCAGACCGTCGGAGAGGCCGTGGGCCTTTCCGTGCCCGAGTCAGAAGACGTGTCCGGTCAGCCAAGCGTCATGCCGGACGCTCCGGTGGAGGCCACCCACGACGCTGCGACCGTCGAGGTCGTCGAGGTCGTCGAGGTCGTCGAGGTCGTCGAGGTGACAGAGCCCGCAGGAGGCCCCGTCGACGAGTCCAGTCCGTCGGTGGAACAGCCTCGAACCGGCGTACGCCTGCCCTGGACCCGGTTCATGGCGAAGGGCGCTCACAGCTCCGACACGGAGACCACGATCGAGCCCAGACGGCGCGAACGGCGTTTCAAGACGTCTGACCCGAACCTGAAGCCGGGGACCCGGCTGTGCCGGTTGTGCTTCACCGTCGTCGCCCTGCAACCTGAGTACATCGAGACGACGGACACGCACGTCTACGTCTGCTGCCCCTACTGCGGCCGTTCGTTCCCGATCCGCCACAGCGACGTCGAGACGTTGTTCGCGGCGAACGGTTCCGACCAGTCAGTCTGAACAGCGCCACCACGGACGGGCGAACGCCGCGTCCCGACTAGTCGCCGGGTCCCGACTACTGGGCGAGTGCCCCCACCACGTAATTGATGCACGCGCACAGGGCAGCGACGTCCTCGGGATCGATGGCCGGGAACATGGCGATCCGCAGTTGGTTCCGGCCGAGCTTGCGGTAGGGCTCGGTGTCCACGATGCCGTTGGCCCTCAGGACGGCGGCCACCGCGGCGGCGTCGACGGCGTCGACGAAGTCGATGGTGCCCACCACATGGCTCCGATCGGATTCCTTCTCCACGAACGGGGTGGCGAAGTCCGACTGCTCGGCCCAGGTGTAGAGGATCTCGGCCGACCGGTCGCAACGCCCGGCGGTCCACTCGAGTCCGCCCCCGGTCAGCATCCACTCGACCTGTTCGGTCATCAGGAGCACCGTGGCCAGTGACGGCGTGTTGTAGGTCTGGTCCAGCTTGGAGTTGTCGACGCACGTCTTCAGATCGAAGAAGGCGGGGACCCACCGGTCGGACGCCGCCAGCCTGTCGACCCGGTCGAGCGCCGCCGGCGAGAGAAGAGCCAACCAGAGCCCGCCGTCGGAGGCGAAGCACTTCTGCGGGGCGAAGTAGTAGGCGTCGAACTGCGAGGGGTCGACCCGCATGCCGCCGGCCCCCGAGGTGGCGTCGACCGCCACCAGCCCGCCGCCGGCGTCGGGCGGCGCCGCTCCCGACGGCCGGGTGATGGTCATGGCCACGCCGGTCGAGGTCTCGTTGTGGGTCAGGGCGTAGAGATCGATGTCGGCGCCGGCCACGGCCTCGGGGTGGGTCCCGGTGGCCGACTCGATGATCCAGGGGTCGTCCAGGTGGGGGGCGGCCTTGGCGGCGGCGGCGAACTTGGAGGAGAACTCACCGAACGACAGGTGCTGGCTCCGCCGCTCGATGAGGCAGAACGTGGCGATGTCCCAGAAGCAGGTGGTGCCGCCATTGCCGAGCACCACCTCGTACCCGTCGGGAAGTCCGAACAGGTCGCTGAGGCCGGCGCGCAGGCGACCCACGACGGACTTGACCGCCTTCTGGCGGTGACTGGTCCCGAGGTAGGTGGGTGCGGCCCGGGCCAGGGCCTCCACCTGGGCCGGGCGGACCTTGGACGGCCCACTGCCGAATCGCCCGTCGGACGGTTTGAGGCCGTCTGGGATGCGGATATCGAAGGGGGCGGTGGTGTCGGGGGCGTGTGTCACGTGTGTAAGCATGGCAGTCATGTCGTCGCTCCACGAAACCACGCCCCGCCGCCGCCGCCGGCGCCTCGGCGCCCCGCCGGCGGGTCTCGGCCCGGGTGGCCGCCGTCGCCCCTTCGGCCACCCTGGCGGTCGACGCCAAGGCGAAGGCGCTCCGTGCCGCGGGCGAGGACGTCGTCGGCTTCGGCGCCGGTGAACCCGACTTCCCCACGCCGGCGCACATCGTGGAGGCGGCCATCGAGGCCTGCCGGGTCCCGGCCAACCACCACTACACCCCCACGGGGGGGCTCCCGGCGCTGAAGGAGGCGGTGGCGGCCAAGACGCGGCGCGACTCGGGCTATGAGGTCTCGCCATCCCAGGTCCTCGTCACCAACGGGGCCAAGCAGGCCGTCTACCAGGCCTTCGCCACCTTGTGCGATCCCGGCGACGAGGTCCTCGTCCCGGCGCCGTACTGGACGACCTATCCCGAGGTGATCGCCCTGGCCGGCGGAGTGCCGGTCGACGTCCCCACCACCGAGGACACCGGGTTCCATCTCACCGTCGAGGCCCTCGAACGGGCTCGGACGAGCGCCACCAAGATCCTGCTCTTCGTGTCGCCCAACAACCCGACCGGTGCCGTCTCACCGCCTGAGGACGTCGCCGCCATCGGCCGCTGGGCGGCGGAGCACGACCTGTGGGTGGTGACCGACGAGATCTACGAGCACCTCGTCTACGGAGGACGCCGGTCGGCGTCGATCCCGGTGGAGGTGCCCGAGCTCACGGACCGGTGCGTCGTCATCAACGGCGTGGCCAAGACCTACGCCATGACCGGTTGGCGCGTCGGATGGATGATCGCTCCCCCCGACGTCACCGAGGCGGCGGCCAACCTTCAGTCCCACGCCACCTCGAATGTCTCGAACGTCTCTCAGCACGCCGCCCTGGCCGCTCTGACGGGCGATCTCGGCGCGGCGATGGCCATGCGCGAGGTCTTCGACCGGCGCCGCCGCCTGATCCACCGCATGCTGAACGAATGCGAGGGGGTGACCTGCGTCGAGCCGGAAGGGGCGTTCTACGCCTTCCCCTCGGTCCGTGGCCTCTTCGGACGCCGCATCGCCGGGGCCCCCGTCAACTCGTCGGACGAGGTGGCGCAGGTGGCCATCGACGAGGCCAAGGTGGCGGTCGTGTCCGGAGAGGCGTTCGGTGCCCCCGGATACCTCCGGATGTCCTACGCCCTGGGCGACGACGACATCGCCGAGGGCGTCTCACGCCTGGCCAAGCTGTTCGCCACCGCGGAGTAGGAAACGGACATGCGAGAGGACGGATAGCGACCGATGGCACGGGTGCTGGTCACCGAGAAGCTGGCCGAGCGTGGCCTGAGACTGCTCACAGAGGCCGGGCACGACGTCGATGTCCAACTGGAGCTCACGCCCGAGGCCCTGCTCCAGGTGCTCCCCGGCGCCCACGCCCTCATCGTCCGATCGGCGACCCAGGTGACGGCCGGGGCGCTCGAAGCGGGGACCGACCTGGCCGTGGTGGGCCGGGCCGGCATCGGCCTCGACAACGTCGACGTCGAGGCGGCCACCCGGCGCGGCGTCATGGTGGTCAACGCCCCCCAGTCGAACATCCTGTCGGCGGCCGAGCATGCCATGGCGCTGATGATGGCCCAGGCCCGGAACATCCCCCAGGCCCATGCGGCGCTGGTGGCCGGAAAGTGGGAGCGCTCGAAGTGGGAAGGGGTCGAGCTGCACGGCAAGACCCTCGGCGTGGTCGGGCTCGGGCGAATCGGCGCCCTGGTGGCCCAACGGGCCCTGGCCTTCGGGATGCGGCTGTGTGCGTACGACCCCTATGTCTCGCCCGACCGGGCCCGGCACATGGGTGTCGAGCTCATGGCCCTCGACGAGCTGGTGGCCGAGGCCGACTTCATCACCATCCACCTGCCGAAGACGGCGGAGACGGCCGGACTCTTCGGCCGCGACCTCCTGGCCAAGGCCAAGCCCGGTCTGCGGATCGTGAACGCGGCGCGCGGTGGCATCGTCGACGAGGAGGCACTGGCCGAAGCCCTGCGAGACGGGCGGCTCGGGGGGGCGGCGTTCGACGTCTTCGCCACCGAGCCCTGTACCGACTCGCCGTTGTTCGGCCTTCCCCACGTCGTCGTCACCCCGCACCTGGGGGCATCGACGGCGGAGGCCCAGGACAAGGCGGGGGTGACCATCGCCGAACAGGTGATCCTGGCGCTGGCCGGTGACTTCGTCCCCTTCGCCGTCAACGTGGCCGCCACCGAGGTCTCGGAATCGGTGAGGCCGTTCCTGCCCCTGGCCGAACAGCTGGGCCGGTGCTTCGCCTGTCTGAACGACGGTCTGCCCGACCGGCTCGAGGTGGAGTACCAGGGAGGTCTGGCCGGCGCCACGACGGCCATCCTGACCCTGGCCGTCCTGAAGGGGGTCTTCGCGGCGGGGACCGAGGAGCCCGTCTCCTACGTGAACGCGCCGCAGCTGGCCGAAGAACGGGGGCTCGAGATCCGCGAGGTCTCGACGTCGACCACCCGGGACTACGTCAACCTCATCACTCTGCGGTCGACGGACCACTCGCTCGCCGGCACCTTGTCGGGACCGCGCTCCGAGCCCCGGATCGTCCTGGTCGACGATCACACGGTCGAGGTACCGCCGTCCGAGCACATGCTGGTCGTCCGCAACGACGACCGTCCGGGGATGATCGGCGTGGTCGGGGTGGTCCTCGGTGAGGCCGGGGTGTCGATCTCGTCGATGGCCGTCGGGCCGTCACGTGCGGCGAACACGGCCCTCATGATCCTGTCGACGGACCGCGCCGTACCCGACGACGCCATCGCCCGCCTCCGCGCTGCCGACGGCATTCTCGATATCCACCGGATCACTTCGGTCTGACCGGCGACCCCGGCGGCCGTTTAGCCTTTGGGGATCGGTAACGACAGCGTCCCGGCGCCCCCTGATGACCCCGACGTGCTCGACGCGGCGCGTGGGGGTGACCGCCGGGCGCTGGAGATTCTTCTCGTCGGCCACTACGACCGCGTGCACGCACTGTGTCGGCGCATGCTCGGGAACGAGTCCGACGCCGTCGACGCCGCCCAGGACGCCCTCCTCTCGGCGGTCCGTTCGATCACCCGTTTCGACGGTCGAAGCTCCTTCGGGACGTGGATCTACCGGATCGCCACCAACGCCTGTCTCGACGAGTTGCGTCGGCGTCGCCGGCGACCGGTCGTCGGCCTGCCCGGTGAGGTCGATGACGACTGGGCCCATCCCGGGCCCGGCCGGACCGGGCGCGGTGGGGGGGAGCCTTCCAACCCGCCTTCGGCACCGGTGCCAGGGATCCCGCCGATGAGGCCACCACCCACGTCGACGTGGACGCCGCCCTGCGCGTGCTGGCCCCGGAGCATCGCGTCGCCCTGGTTCTGCGCGACCTCTGTGACCTGCCTTACGACGAGATCGCCACCATCTTGGACGTGCCGATCGGGACGGTGCGGTCCCGTATCGCCCGGGGGCGTGCGGCCCTGGCCGACCTGATGACAGGGGATCCCGGGACCGGTGGGGCCGAGCCGCCCACCGGTGGGAACGCATCGGGTGTCCAGGACGTCAAACCAGGGACGAGGACGGAAGACCGCACGCCATGACCCACGAGCATCTGACCGACGAGCAGCTCTCGGCCCACCTGGACGGTGAGCCGTCCGAGCCGTCTGAGCCGTCTGCTACCGGCGTCGACGGGTCCGTCGATGTCCGCATCGCCGACTGCGAGACCTGCCGGCGCCGCCTGGCCGCCCTTTCCGACGCCCGCGCCCTCGTGCGCCGCCCCGTCGGCGCCGTGCCGCCCTCGGTGAGAACGACGGCGGTGGCGTCGGCCATCACCGAGGTGCTCGGACCCGAGACCGGTGCCGGTGCGATCTCCGAATTGGCGGCGCACCCGTCCCGGCGGCCGGGGCGTTCGGCGCCGGTCCTGGCCGGAACGGCCGCCGCTGCCGTCCTGGTGGTCGCCGTCGGTGTCTCCCTCGGGCTGTCGCACGGCAGCTCCCCGACGGCGTCGTCGGCATCCTCCCCCGTGACGGGACACGCCCCCGCCACGAGACACGCCACCGAGCCGGAGGGGGTGCCGCAGAAGGCGGCCGCCCCGGGAACGACGACCGTCCGTGATCTCGGTTCGGTCTCCTCCCCTCAGGACCTCCGGTCACGGCTTGCCCCCCTGGTGGGGACGGGGGCGGACCTCGGCGTCCAGGCAACGGTGGCCGGTCCGGCCGGACAAGACAACACCGCGGTCGCCCCGTCGCCGGGTTCCTTCGCCGCCGCCGGCACCGTACCCGCCCCGTTGGCCACCTGCGTGGCGGCGGCCGAGCGGGCGTCGGGGACCGCCGGCACGCTGGAGCTGGTGGCCACGGCGACCTATGACCACACGCCGGCACTCGTGGTCGTCACCGAGGTCACCGGTGCCTCATCGAAGGCGGTATCCGCGCCTCTCGCCGTCGTGGTGGCCCGCTCCGGTTGCCGGGTCCTGGCCCGCACGACCGCCTGACGGCCCGCTGGTGCCGCGGCCCGGGCACCGTGTCGGCGTCCCCGGCGCCGTGGCGTGCGGTCGTCATGCCGCCGCGGCCACGTCCCGGCGGCGCCGAATCACCCAGAGGGCAATCGAGCCCACCAGGGCCAACAGGACGAGTACGGGGAGAGCCCAGCCGACGCCCACGGCCAACCCGTCCAGGACGGCCAGGGAGTTGTGACGCAGGTAGCGCCACGCCGTAGTGGCGGCATTGGCACGAGGGCGGGGTGTCGGGACCGGTGCCACCGGCGCTCCCGGTGCCGTGAGGCTGACCGTCACCCTGGCCAGCTGAGCGGAATTCTCGAGGACGGCCTCGGCGGCCTGGAGCTGTTGCAGTTGCTGCTGCACCGGGACGAGCTGGTTCTGAATCTGCAGGAAGGTGCCGATGTCCGTGGCCTCCGCCAGCTTCCTTTCGAGCAGGCTGACCTCGTCCTGCAGGACGGTGATGGACGCCGCGTTCTGGGCCACCTGGACGGTGACGTCCTTTCCGTTGATCTTCTGGTCGTCCACCGTGCCGAGACCGGCCACCTTGGCGATGGCGTCGGGGAAGTTCGAGTCGAGGACACGGAACGTGATGGTGGCGGCGACCGGCGACCTCTGCGTCGTCCCACCCGATATCGAGGAGCTGTCCACGTAGCCGCCGTCGGCTCCGGCCAGCACGGTCAGAGTCTGGAGGACGGAGTCCAGCTTTCCCTTGCCCACTCGCATAGCGATGGTGGCCGTATGCACGACCAGGGGCGTCACCGCCGACACCGGTACGTCCGGCAGTCTGGAGTCGGCGCCCGAGGTGGTACTCGCCTTCTCCGATCCGTTGGTGGCGGTTGGTGCCGCCGCGGGCGTCCCCGCGGTGCCGAATCCCGTCGCCCCCGAGGAGGCGTGTTGCGGTGCGAGCCCGGCCGGCTGGGGGGACGTCGCCGGCGAGGTGGGCGCGGAGCGGACGGCGGTGGCGGCGGTGGACGCCGCCGTGCTCCGGGCCAGGAGGTGGCGCCCTGTCGCCACCCCACCGACCAGGACGGCAGCGGCGGCCACGACGGCGATGGTCTTCGGACGGTTCCAGTGCATGAGGGCCTCCCGGCGTCTTGCGCCATGCGACCGGCGTCGGGCCGGTCCATGCCTTTCGACGTCGGGTGTGGCGGGACGGTTCCGTCCGGGAGGCGTCGGTCCGTCGGGAGACTTCGGATCCGCCACGGCCCCGCCCCGGGGCACAGTGCCGCGACGGTGGCTCCGGGGAACCGGGCGTCAGCCTCCGGAACGGTGCCGTCCGGGCGCCACCGGGACCGCCGGCCAGCTGTCGAAACTGCCGGTCCGGACGGGATCACCGGCGGTGGAGCCCGCCGGCCGCCCGAGGATCGTTCGCCCCACCCGGACGACGCCGGCGAGCAGGGCGGTGAGAAGGACCAGCCGGGCCGTCATACGCACGAACCGTCGCACAGTCGTCCCTTCGTCCCACGCTGGCCCGACCCCGAGCCGAGCGGAGGCAACCCGGAGCCGGGCGTCAGTGTCCCGATCGCAGCCTCCGACGGCGAGCGTAGCAACGTGGCGCCGAGGCTCGGCCGGGCACGAGCGAACCGGCGAATCGGCGAGGGCGCCGCCGCATTGCCTTGACCCGGAGGCCATTGTTTGCAAGCATTGGCAGATCATGAGTGTGCACGTGTTCGTTACCGACCTGCTTCTTACCTGACGGCGAGCGCCACATCGCGCTCGCCGATACGCCCCCTGCGCCGCAAGGCCAGGGGGTTTCTTCTTGGGCCGACACCGATTCAGCCGGCCCCGGTCGAGACGGCGACAGCGGTGGGGCACGTGGCGAGGTGACGCAGGGCCCGGTGGCACGGGCAGAGGGACGACGAAGAGCGAGGACGGATGGCCATGAAGGACAGCGCCGAGACAACACAGAGCACGTCGCCGACCGGACCCAGCGGTCCGGGGATCGGCGAGGACCACCTCGTCGTCTTCGACACCACCCTGCGCGACGGCGAGCAGTCGCCGGGGATCTCCCTCGACGTTGCCGAGAAGCTCGAGATCGCCGAGCAGCTGGCCCGGGTGGGTGTCGACTACATCGAGGCCGGGTTCCCCGTCGCCAGTCAGGGGGACTTCGAGGCGGTGCAGGCCATCGCCCGGTCCGTGGGGGTGGGATCGGGGGCCCCCGCCATCTGTGGGTTGTCCCGCACCCAGCTCTCCGACGTCGACCGCTGCTGGGAGGCGCTGCGCGATGCCGATCGGGCGCGCATCCACGTCTTCATCTCGACGAGTCCCCAGCACATGGAGCACATGCTCAAGATGACCGAGGCGCAGGTTCTGGCCGAGACCCGTGGCGGCGTGGCCAGGGCGCGTGAACACACCGACGACGTCGAGTTCAGCCCCCAGGACGCCACGCGGACACCTCTCGACTTCATGCTCGAGGTCCTGAGGGCGGCGGTGGAAGCGGGGGCGACCACCTTGAACATCCCCGACACGGTGGGATACGGCATCCCCTGGGACTTCGGGGCCCTGATCCAACATGTCCGCAAGGAGGTGGCCGGCGACTACATCCTGTCGACCCACTGCCACAACGATCTCGGTCTGGCCACCGCCAACACCCTGGCCGGCGTCCAAGCCGGGGCCCGGCAGGTCGAGGTCTGCGTGAACGGTCTCGGTGAGCGGGCGGGGAACGCCGCCCTCGAGGAAGTTGTGATGGCCACCCGGATCCGGCCCGACCAGTTCCCCGGGGTGTCGACGACGGTGCGCACCGAAGAGCTCGCCCGTGCCTCACGCCTGGTGGCCCGGCTGACCGGTTACCCGGTCCAGTACAACAAGGCGATCGTGGGACGTAACGCCTTCGCCCATGAGTCGGGCATCCATCAGCACGGCGTCCTGGCCGACCGCTCCACCTACGAGATCATCGAGGCCGCCAGCGTCGGACAAGTCGGTCGGCAGATCGTTCTCGGCAAGCACTCGGGGCGCCACGCCTTCGCCGACACGCTGGAGAAGATGGGCATCCACGTGCAAGGCGACGGGCTGAACCAGGCCTTCACCCGCTTCAAGGAGTTCGCCGACCGCAAGGTCGAGATCACCGAAGCCGACCTCGAGGCCATCGTGGCCGAAGAGCTCGGCCAGGACGTCCTGGAGGGTTTCCAGCTGGAGAGCCTCGAGGTGTCGGGCGGAACGGTGGGCATGCCCCGTGCCAGTGTCGTCATCAGTCGCGCCGGCGACAAGCAGGAAGCGTCGGCCGAGGGCAACGGCATGATCGACGCCGCCTGTCGCGCCATCCGAAGCGCAACGGGTTTCGAGTCCCGGCTGATCGGATTCAACGTCTCCTCCGTCACCGGCGGGATCGACGCGCTCGGAGATGTCGTCGTGCAGCTCGAGGCGGACGGCCTGAAGGTGTCCGGTCGCGGCGTCTCCACCGACGTGGTCGAAGCCTCGGCCCGGGCCTACCTCGCCGCCGTGAACAGGCTGGCACGGATCCGTGCCCGCAACGAGGAGCGACAGGTGGATATCGGACCCTAAGGCCGGTCCACCCTCCCGGGCGCCCGACGAGGTCGAAGCGCCGGGACTACGTGCGCAGGGCAGAACCGGTCGCGGCCATCGGACAACCCGGCTCTGCCCGTTCAGCCTTCGGGGCTCTCCCGCCGACGGACGGCCACGATCACTCCGCTCGAGAACGCCAGCTCGCAGCAGACGAGCCGCTGGTCCCCGAGCAGTCGGTCACGCACGTGGGCCAGGGCATCGATGAGGCCGGCGCTGCTGTGCCGCGTCACGTCCATGTCGTCCACCACCAGGATCCCCCCAGGGCCGAGGGCCTCGATGGTCTGCCCTAGGCCGGTCGTCTTGCCGCCGGGAGCATCGGCAAAGATGAGATCGAACGTGCCCGACACCGGCACGACGACAACTCCGTCGCCCAGCTCGAAGCGGACGTAATCGGGCCACGGGACCGACCGCGTCCGGTCCTGGAGGGCCCTGTCGACGTCGACGGTGACGATCTCGACGTCGGTGCGCTCGCCGAGACCATGGACCAACCAGGCCAGGCCGCAACCGGCACCGGTCCCGAGCTCGAGAATCCGTCCCCGCGCGGGGACCGACGCGGCCAGGCACGACAGCAGCGCCCCCACCTCCGGCTCGCTCGAGAAGGCGAATGCCGCTGCCTCAGCTCGCCGCTGGGCCTCCGCCACCCGGGCCGGGACAGTCACGGCCCGGCCCTCGTCGGCCCCGGTCAACCGGTGGCGGGGAGCCAGGAGGCCCGGTGCGTCTCGTAGTCGGCGATGGACGCTTCGTGGCGCAGGGTCAGACCGATGTCGTCCCAGCCGTTCAAGAGCCGCTCCCGGGTGAACTCGTCGAGGGGGAACGTGCCCGTGAGCCCGGCGGCCGGGGCTTCGACCGTCCCGCGGGCCACGTCGACGGTGATCTCGAGCGAGGGATCGTGGAGCACGGCGTCGAGCAGCCCTCGACCGAAGCCGGAGTCCACCTGGGCCGGCAGGAGGCCCTGTTTGGTGCAGTTGTTCCGGAAGATGTCGCCGAACCGGGGCGAGATCACGACCTCGAAGCCGTAGTCCATCAGGGCCCAGACGGCGTGCTCACGTGACGAACCGGTCCCGAAGTTCGGCCCGGCCACCAAGATGGTGGCGCCGGCGAACTCGGGCTGATTGAGGATGAAGGCGCGGTCGTCGCGCCATTCGGAGAAGAGGCCCACGCCGAACCCGGTCCGCTCCACCCGCTTGAGCCAGTCCGAGGGGATAATCTGATCGGTGTCGACGTCACTGCGGTCGAGGGGCACCGCCCGCCCCGTCACCACCCGCAACGGCTTCACGACAGCTCCTCGGGGGTGGAGAAGTGCCCGGCGACGGCCGTGGCGGCGGCGACAGCGGGTGAGACCAGGTGGGTGCGGCCCCCGCGGCCCTGCCGACCTTCGAAGTTGCGGTTCGACGTCGACGCGCATCGCTCACCGACGGCCAGCTTGTCCGGGTTCATGGCCAGGCACATCGAGCACCCGGGCTCCCGCCAGTCGAACCCGGCGGAGGTGAACACCTCGTCGAGGCCCTCCGCCTCGGCCTGCGACTTGACCCGGTGTGATCCCGGGACGACCAGTGCCCGCAGTCCCGACCGGACGTGGCGCCCGCGCAGAACGGCGGCGGCGGCCCGGAGGTCCTCGATGCGACCGTTCGTGCACGAACCGATGAAGACGGTGTCGACGGCCACCTCGCGCAGAGGAGTGCCGGCCGTGAGGCCCATGTAGACGAGCGCCCGCGCCGCCGCCTCCCGTGCCCCCTCCTCGGTGAAGCTGTCGGGGTCGGGGACGTTCCCGTCGATGGGGATCACCTGGGCGGGGTTCGTCCCCCACGTGACGTGAGGACGCAGTGACGAGGCATCCAGGGAGACGGTCCGGCTGAACACGGCGCCCTCGTCCGTCCGGAGGATCCGCCAGTCGTCGAGTGCCTGCTCCCACAGTGCTCCCTTCGGCGCGTGGGGCCGCCCTTCGACGTAGGCGAACGTGGTCTCGTCAGGGGCGACCATCCCGGCGCGCGCGCCGGCTTCGATCGACATGTTGCAGACCGTCATCCGACCCTCCATGCTCAGGGCGCGGATCGCCGACCCCCGGTACTCGATCACGTGGCCGGCACCGCCGGCCGTGCCGATGGTGCCGATGACGGCCAGGACGATGTCCTTGGCCGTCACCCCGGCGGGAAGCTCGCCCTCGACCTCGACGGACATGGTGGACGGTGGATCCTGGGGCAGCGTCTGCGTGGCGAGGACGTGCTCCACCTCGGACGTCCCGATGCCGAAGGCCAGTGCGCCGAACGCGCCGTGGGTCGACGTGTGGCTGTCTCCGCAGACGACCGTCATTCCCGGCAGGGTCAGTCCCAGCTCCGGGCCGATGATGTGGACGATTCCCTGGTTGGCGTCCCCCATCGGGTAACAGGTGATCCCGAACTCTTTGCAGTTCGCCGACAGCACCTCGAGCTGTCTGGCCGAGATCGGATCGGCGACCGGCTTGTCGATGTCGGTGGTGGGGACGTTGTGGTCGGCCGTCGCCACCGTCAACTCGGGATGCCGAACCGTCCGCCCGGCCAGCCGGAGCCCGTCGAACGCCTGAGGCGACGTGACCTCGTGGATCAGGTGCAGATCGATGAAGAGGATGTCCGGCTCGCCGGCGGCGGCGTGGACGACGTGGCGGTCCCAGACCTTCTCGATCAGGGTGCTGGGTAGGTTGGACGGGTCGGCGGACACCGTCAGGATCCGATCCTCACGATCTCGACCCGAAGCGTCCCCCCGGGTGCTTCGTACTCCACGACGTCACCGGGGGACCGTCCGAGCAGAGCCTGCCCGAGCGGTGAACCGGGGGAGACGACGCTCAGTTCCACCTCGCGCTCCTCGATGGACCCGACCAGGAAGCGCTCGATCTCGTCGTCACCCTCGTAGCGGATGGCGACGATCGATCCGGTGGCCACCAAGGTATCCGGGAGGGTGGTGCCGTCCACGATCTCGGCTCTGGCCAAGGTGGCGGCCAGCTGTCGGATGCGCGCCTCCATCTTCCCCTGGGTGTCCTTCGCCGCGTGGTAGTCGCCGTTCTCCGAGAGGTCCCCGAGTGCACGGGCGGCCTCGATGGCACGTGCCACCTCGACCCGGCCCCGGGTGGTCAGGTCCTCGTGCTCGGCCTTCAACCGCTCGTAGGTGGCGAGCGTCAGGTGTGTGGGCTCGTGGGTCACGCCTACGAGGCTACCCGTCCGTCCCGAGGCCTTCGCCCCGGGGTTTCGGGGCCGGGGGAGGTTGACGTCCCTGGTCAGGGTGGGGGAGACTGATCAGACGATGTCCATGCCCGTCACCACCGCCGTCATCATTATCGAATAGGCGCACACCCGCCGGTGTGCGCCTGACCGACCGTCCACATGGTGGGCGGTTTTTCATTTTCTGGGCCGTGGCCGGCGGCCCTGAGAGGGGCCGGCGGTATCCCCCGGAGCCGGAGCCGGAGCCGGAGCCGGAGCCGGAGGCGGACCGGGGTCGGGCGGACGAGGGAAGGCTCCGCCGGGGGCGGGCCAGGCGAGACGCAAAGTGAGATGCAGGATGAGAAGACCGATCGGCGTGACAAGATGGCACGGACAGAGAGAGCCGAGGATCCGGTGAGCACGACCACCAACCATCGCGTGGCAGTCATTGGTGGCGACGGCATCGGCCCGGAAGTGGTGGCCGAGGCGCTGAAGGTCGTTGCCGCCGCCGGGGTCCTCCTGGACGCCACCCCCTTCGACCTCGGCGCCGCTCACTATCTGCGTACCGGGGAGGTCCTCCCCGATGCCACCCTCGAGGAGCTGCGGGGATTCGACGCCATCCTGCTCGGCGCCGTCGGCCCGCCGGTCGGATCGACCGACGTTCCCAACGGGCTGCTCGAGCGCGGCCTTCTGCTGCGGTTGCGCTTCGAACTCGATCTCTACGTGAATCTTCGCCCTTTCACCGGGACCCCGGGCGCGCCCGCACCCGATTGTGATTTCGTCGTCGTCCGGGAGAACACCGAGGGCACCTACGCCGGTGAAGGCGGATTCCTGCGCAAGGGGACCCCCTTCGAGGTGGCCACCCAGGGGTCGGTGAACACCCGGATGGGCGTGGAGCGGTGCGTACGGTTCGCCTTCGAGTTGGCGGCCCGTCGTCCGCGCCACCACCTCACCCTCGTCCACAAGACCAACGTCCTCACCTTCGCCGGTGACCTCTGGCAGCGCGCCACCAGCGAGGTGGCTGCCGAATTCCCGGGCGTGAGCAGTGACTACAACCACGTGGACGCGGCGTGCATCTATCTCGTCGAGCAGCCGACCCGCTATGACGTGATCGTGACGGACAACCTGTTCGGCGACATCCTCACCGACCTGGCCGGGGCCGTTGCCGGCGGCATCGGGTTCGCGGCCTCGGCCAATCTGAACCCCGCCCGTACCGGGCCTTCGCTGTTCGAGCCCGTGCACGGAGCGGCCCACGACATCGCCGGCACGGGCACCGCCAACCCCCTGGCCGCCATCCGGTCCGCCGCCCTCATGCTCGAGCATCTGGGCCACGCCGGCGCCGCCGACAGGGTCACCAAGGCGATCTCGACCTATGTGGCCGAGCACACGGCGGGTGCCCCCTTCCCCTCCACCGTCGCCGTGGGCGACGCCATCGCAGAAAGGCTGTAGGCCCGTGCCCTTCACCGCAGCGGACAAGATCTGGATCGACGGCGAGCTCGTCGACTGGGACAAGGCGAAGGTCCACGTCCTCACCCACTCCCTGCACTACGGCTCGGGCGTCTTCGAAGGCATCCGCGCCTATCCGACGCCCGCCGGAGTGGCCGTCTTCAGACTCACCGAGCACATCCAGCGGCTCTTCATGTCGGCCAAGATCCTGATGATCGACGTTCCGTTCACTCCCGGGCAGCTGGTGGAAGCCACCAAGGAGCTGGTCCGGGTGAACGCCCTCGACGACGGCTGCTACATCCGGCCCATCGTCTACCTGGGCTACGGCGAAATGGGCCTCAACCCGCTGCCGTGCCCCGTGAGTGTGGCCATCGCCGCCTGGCCCTGGGGCACCTACCTGGGTGACGAGGGGGTGGCCAACGGCATCAGGCTGAAGGTGTCCTCGTGGCAACGCCATGACCCCAACGCCGTCCCCACGGCGGCCAAGAGCACCGGCATGTATCTGAACTCGTCGCTGGCCAAGGTCGAGGCGCTCAAGGCCGGCTACGACGAAGCCGTCCTCCTGGCACCCGACGGGAAAGTCTCGGAGTGCACCGGGGAGAACCTGTTCATCGTCAGGGGCGACCGCATCTTCACACCGCCGACGTCGGAGTCGGGGGCCCTGGCCGGCATCACCCAGGCATCGGTCATCACCATCGCCACCGACCTCGGGTACGAGGTCACGAGCGAGGCTCTCGTCCGCACCGACCTCTACACGGCGGACGAGGCCTTCCTCACTGGCACGGCGGCCGAGGTGGTCCCGATCAGGGAGGTCGACGACCGGGCGGTGGGGACAGGCCGACCGGGTCCCATCACCAAGCAGATCCAGCAGACCTACTTCGCCGCCGTCCGTGGCGAGGTGGACCGGTACAAGAACTGGCTCGAACATGTCCGCTAGCGGACCGGGACCGGGCCGTCCGGGCCACGATCACCACGCCACGAGCCACGCCTTCGCGCTCCCGGCCCTGCCGGACGCGGTGGACATCTTCGACACGACCCTGCGCGACGGATCCCAGCAGGAGGGACTGTCACTCACGGTGGACGACAAGTTGCGCGTGGCCGAGCAGCTCGACCACCTCGGTGTGACCTTCATCGAAGGAGGCTGGCCGGGAGCCAATCCCAAGGACGAGGAGTTCTTCGCCCGGGCCCCGGCCGAGCTGCGCCTGTCGACGGCCACCCTGGTGGCCTTCGGGTCGACACGGCGTCCCGGAGTCCGGCCCGAGGACGACGAGGTTCTCCGCCATCTGGTGAAGGCCAACACCGAGGCCGTCTGCATCGTGGCCAAGGCGTCGGAGATGCACGTGACCGACGCCCTGCGCACCACCCTCGACGAGGCCGTCTCCATGGCGGCCGAATCGGTCGGCTTCCTGCGCGAGCACGGGCTCAGGGTGTTCTTCGACGCCGAGCACTTCTTCGACGGCTACCGGGACAACCCCGAGTTCAGCCTCCGCGTCCTGCGGGCGGCCGAGGAGGCCGGTGTCGAGGCGTTGGTCCTCTGCGATACCAACGGGGGCGCCTTGCCACACGACGTGGAGCGGATCGTCGCCGGCATCGTGTCTGATTTCGAGTGCCAGGTCGGAGTGCACTTCCACAACGACTCGGGTTGTGCCGTGGCCAACTCGATCGCCGCCGTCCGGGCCGGCGCCACCCATGTCCAGGGTTGCATCAACGGCTACGGCGAGCGCACGGGCAACGCCGACCTCTCCACGGCCATCCCCAACCTGACTCTCAAGCTCAACATCCGGACCATCCCCGCCGACCGTCTCGAGCGCCTCACTCCCGTCTCGCACCACATCGCCGAGCTCGTGAACGTCGCCCCCAACCCTCAGCAGCCCTACGTCGGCGCCGCCGCCTTCGCCCACAAGGCCGGGCTCCACACCAGTGCCATCGCACGACGCCGGGACGCCTACGAGCACATCCCGCCGGACACGGTCGGCAACGGGACCCGCTTCGTGGTGTCGGAGATGGCGGGCCGTTCCACCCTGGCCCTGAAGGCGCAAGAGCTCGGTCTCGAGCTCGACTCCGACGCTCTTTCGGGCGTCCTCGACACCCTGAAGACGCTCGAACACCGCGGCTACCACTTCGAGGTGGCCGACGGATCCCTCGAGCTGTTGCTCCGTCGGGCCGGGGGATGGGAGCCCGACTTCTTCACCGTGGAGTCCTTCCGTGTCATCGCCGACCACACCGACAACCCGACCCACAGCGGCCGGCACCTGACCGACGCGACGGTCAAGGTACGCGTCCACGATGCCCGGGTGGTGGCCACCGCCGAAGGGAACGGGCCGGTCAACGCCCTCGACTCCGCTCTGCGCCAGGCCATCGGTTCGTCGTACCCCGTGCTCGACGGCATTCATCTCATCGACTACCGGGTCCGGGTCCTCGATACCGGACGGGGAACGGGCGCCGTCACGCGTGTCCTCATCGACACCACCGACGGCGAAGTCGTCTGGACCACGATCGGTGTGTCGGAGAACATCATCGAGGCCTCGTGGCAGGCCCTCTTCGACTCGATCGTCTACGGTCTCGTCCACGCCGGCGCGCCGAAAGCCGGCACGTCGGACACCGGCACGGAGGAGAAATGACACAACCCAGCTACGTGCCCATCGGCGAGGCGGACCAGGTCCGCCCGGCCTACCGGCTGCGGACCCCAACCGATTGGCGACAGGACCGTGTGGCCGAGCTGTTGACGCCCGTCCACCCTCGGGGCCGTCATCTGGGGGTCCCTGGTCCCGACCAGGGGTACGCCCTGCTCGTGGCCCACGAATTGTTCGCCGACCGCCTGGAGCTGAGCCCGGGCGTCACGACGGAGGACGCTCTCGTCGGATGTGCGGCCGTGGCCAGCGCCCGATCGGCGCTGTTCGGGCGGGCTCCGGTGGGAAGGGACGTCGAAATCGCTCTCGTTCTGTTCGGGTTCCTGGGTGACGCGCCGCCCGATCTCGTCGCGTGGCGGGCCCCGCTGTTCCAGGCGGCCGCCCACCACTATCGGCAGCAGCGCCGCATCGTCGAGGCAGTGCCGGAATCGACATTGCGCCTCACCCCCGACCAGGTGCGCGCCCAGCTGACGGACTGGCGCACACTCGTCGTCACCGACTGAGCCCGCCACGCCGATGGAGCGATTCGACGTCGCCGCCAACGGCCTCACCTTCTCCGCCATGGCCCAAGGACCGGCCGACGGTCGCCCAGTTCTTCTTCTCCACGGCTTCCCGCAGACATCGTGGTCATGGCATCACCAGCTCGACGCCGTCGGCGCCGAAGGGTACCGGACCCTGGCCTTCGACCAGCGCGGCTACTGCAACGGAGCACGGCCTCCCGACGTCGGCGACTACGGCATCGACGCCCTCGTCGCCGATGTCCTCGCTGTCGCCGACACGCAAGGGATGGAGCGATTCGACCTCGTCGGCCACGACTGGGGCGCCATGGTGGCCTGGGTCACGGCGAGCCGCCACCCGGACCGGGTCCGGACGCTGACGGCGGTCTCGGTTCCCCACCCCGCCGCCTTCGCCGCCTCCCTCGGGGGAGGTGACGAGGACCAGGTGCAACGCTCCTCGTACATCGAGGTCTTCCGCCAGGTCGGCGTAGCCGAACGGGCGCTGTTGGGAGAGGACGGCTCGGGGGACGGGCTGCGGGCCATGTTCGCGGCATCGGGACTGGCGCCCGACGCCGGAGAGGTGGACGTCTTCGTGACAGCCATGCTCGAGCCCGGAGCACTCACCGCCGCGCTCAACTGGTACCGGGCCATGTCGGCGGCGGCCTTTGCCGACGTCGGGAAGATCTCCGTCCCCACCCTGTACGTGTGGTCGACCGAGGACATCGCCCTGGGTCGCACGGCGGCCGAGGCCACGGCGGCGTGGGTGGCGGGCCCGTACCGTTTCGAGATCCTTCCCGGCGTGAGCCATTGGATCCCCGAAGCAGCCCCCTGTGAGCTGAATCGGCTCCTCCTCGAGCACCTGGGCTCCTCGGAGTAGCCCCAGGACGGTGTCCGTTCCCGTGCCGCCGAGGCGGCCCGGTCACGCGCCGCCGATGATCGGTGCTAGTCGGCGAGGTCGAGCTCGAGCCGAGGCGGTGACGAGCCGCGGAGCCGACGTTCGAAGGGCACCTCGACCACTCTGAACAAGGTGAAGGCGGCGCCGACGGCGACGATGAGGAGGACGACGAACCAGAGGAGCCCGACGACATCCGACGTGATCGTGACATGCCGATGGTGATCGGCGCCGGCCCAGACCCTGATGATGAGCTGGTGGAGGAGGTAGAAGGCATACGAGCACTCACCGAGCAGGACCAGCGGTCGCCGGCTCCATGGCGTCTTGCGTCCGCCGAGGTCCCTCTGGGCCGCCGCCACGATCACCAGGGCCAGGAACGGAATGAGCACGGGGACCACGATCCAGTACAGCGGTGCCCAGGACAACAGGGCGTAGGCGCCGGCGATGGCGACCCCCGCCATCCACAGAGGAATCCTGGGCAGCGATCGGCGGCGGAGCTCGACGGCGAGCACGATGCCCACGACGAACTCGCACAGGCGGACCGGCGGGAGGATGCTCTGCAGCCAGATCAGTGTGACCGGATGACTGTGCGGGTACCGGACCAGTCCGACGACGCCGAGGAAGAGTGTGGGGAGACAGAGGAAGGGGACGAGAGCCAGTGGGCGCCTGAGCCCTTGGATCCTGCCGACGATGAACGGAAAGCACAAGTAGAAGAACGCCTCGCACGAGAGGGTCCAGGCGACGCCGTTCCACCCGAGGAAGACGTCCAACTTGGGCACCCATGACTGGACGAGGAGCAGGCTCAACCCGCCGGCGGGCAGATCGAGTGCCCGACCCTGGTAAGCGAGCCCGAAGAAAGTCAGCACCCAGGCGACGAGGTAATCGGGATAGATCCTGGCGAATCGGCGCTGGTAGAAGCGGCGGGGGGTGTCACCGGGGGAGCGCGACCAGGTGAGCACCACCCCGCTCAGGATGAAGAAGAAGCTGACGCCGGAATTGGCGCGATCGAAGACAGCACCGAGCAATGTGTGGGCGTGCCCGGACAGATAGGGCGCGAAATGGAATCCGAACACCCCGAACGCCGCCGCGAATCGAAGTCCGGTGAGAGAAGGCAGCCGGCGGGCGACGAGCGCCGGATCGGTCGTCATCCCGTCTCCCTCAGGGTGCCGACCCCCGCGTGCATGAGCGTGACCCCCATCCAGGTTCGATCGTCACCTCACCAGGCATCCTTTAACCGTGCCGGGCCGGGCTCGCCGGTCCGCTCGCCTGCGGGATCGGGTGCCTGGGCACGCTCTCCACACGACGGCGGAGCCCACGTTTCGTATCGGTGCGGACAGAGATGGAAAACTGAAGGGCATGGAACCTCTGTCCTTCGCACTGACCGACACCCACAAGCAGTTCCGGGCCTCCGTGCGGCAATTGTGCGAGGCACGGATCGCCCCCCACGCCGCCGCCGTCGACCGGGATGCGTCGTACCCGTGGGAGAGCTTCAAGGCGTGCGTCGACATGGAGCTTCCCGACCCTGGGCATTCCCGTCGAGCACGGCGGGGTCGGGGCCGACCACGTCACCCAGGCGATCATGGTCGAGGAGCTGGCCCGTGCCTGTGCGTCGACCAGCGTGACGCTGCTGATCTCCAAGCTCAGCATGATCCCGGTCATGAACTGGGGCTCGCGACGAGCTGAAGCGCCGCTACCTCCCGCGCGTGGCGTCCGGCGAGGCGCAGGCCAGCTACTGCCTGTCCGAGGCCGACGCCGGCAGCGACGTCGCCGCCATGCGGTGCCGGGCGGTTCGCGACGGCGACCACTACGTCCTGTCGGGGACGAAGTACTGGATCACCAACGCCGGCATCTCCGACACGTACACCGTCTTCGCCAAGACCGATCCGGATGCTGGGCACCGGGGTATCAGCTGCTTCGTGGTCGAGGCCGACTGGGGCGTCACGGTGGCCAAGCTCGAGCACAAGATGGGACTGCGGGGGAGCCCGACCGGTGAGGTCGTCTTCGACGACGTGCGCGTTCCGGCGGCCAACCTGGTCGGCCAGGAGGGTCAGGGCTTCACGATCGCCATGCACACCCTCGACCGCAGCCGGCCCGACGATCGGCGCCCAGGCGGTCGGCATCGCCCAGGGTGCCATCGATCATGCGTCGACCTACATGAAGCAGCGCCAGGCGTTCGGCCAACCGATCGCCGACTTCCAGGGGCTGCGGTTCATGCTGGCCGACATGGCCATGCGCACCGAGGCGGCGCGCACCCTCGTCTACCGGGCCTGCTCGCTGGTCGACGCGGGCGATCCCGAAGGCGAGCTCTCGATGGTCGGAGCCATGGCGAAGTGCTTCGCCTCCGACACGGCCATGGCCGTGACCACCGACGCCGTGCAGCTCCTCGGCGGCTACGGGTACACGAACGACTTCCCCGTGGAGCGCCTCATGCGTGACGCCAAGATCACCCAGATCTACGAAGGCACCAACCAGATCCAGCGGGTTGTCATGGCAAAGCGCCTGCTCGGATAGCCTGTCTATGGTCGCCGAGATGTCACAACGCTTGTGAGGCGAGTTTCGCAAAAGTGGCGGCGACGGGCCTGGCCTGGCGGTGAGCGTCAAAGAGCCCGACCTCGGTGACTGCTCCTTTCGGATCCACCAGGTTGGTCTGCCAGTCGAATTGGTCTCCCCGGCTGTACCAGCAGAGCCCGCGTACCGGTAGTCCCTCGTCGCGCAGTCTGCCAAGTCCATCGGTGAGCGAGAGCAACCACGGGATCTGGTCGTTGATGCCGAGGGACAGATTCGAGGTCTCCGCCACCCAGAAGGGCACGGTATAGCGGTCGTGCCAACGACGGAATTCGGCAACTGCGAATTCCACTCGGTCGTCGACCGACCACTCGGGTGCGGGGCCCCCGATGGGATTGACCGAGGTCGGATAGAAGTCGAGGCCGGCAACGACCCTGTCGGTCACAGCCAGGGAACGGATGCGGTCGAGCAACGCGTCATCCACGGGATCGAGGTAGCGGGCTGACTCCGGGAGAGGGTCGCGCCCGAAGTGCAGGTCCCAGACGAGCCACGTCCAGGCGCGCAACGCCTGCACGTCAGCTTCGGCCCGCGGCTCAACTGCCACCGGAACCGGGAAGGCTTCGGCCCCGATCCACCATCCGTCGCGATCGTCTCGGATGCGCTTCAATGCCTCCAGGTTGGCCAGCACGATATTGGCCAAGATGCGCGCGTGATCGGGCTCTGACGAGAGCCGGTCATTCCACATTCCCAGGCAGCCAGACATCAACGCCGTGATGCCCGGCTCATTGATCGGTGTGAACCACCGCGGTTCTCGGTAACGGTCGAGGAATACCTCGACGTATCGACAGAACGAGTCCACCCATCGCTGATCAGCAAAGCCGGCCAAGGAGTCGGGGAGGCCAAAGTGCAACAAGTCGACGATCGGCTCCAGGCCGTGCTCCTCACATCCGGCCAAGGCTCGATCCCAGAGCGTCCAGTCGTAATGACCCGGTTCCGGTTCGGTCAGACGCCATGGTGCGCCGTATCGGATGATCTTGACGCCGAGCGAGGCGATCGAGCGAAGGTCGTCGTCAGTGTGGGCGTAGTGGCCACTTTGAGCGAATTGGTCCTGGCGATACGGAGCGCCATCGGCAAGGACCAACGGATCGGACCCTTCCTCGCCGACGGCCCATGCGAAGATCGGGAATGCGTCCTCGCCACCAACCGTGCTCATGATGCGGAATCTAGCGGAGCCTGAGTGTTCACCTTCTGCCGGACCGCGCTCGACCAGGTACGTCGTGCTCGGCGAGGCCCGCCCCTCGTGGTGCTCTCGACACATCGCAGACAGAACACGTCGCCGTACCGGTGTCGGATCCGCGGGGAAGGGTCCAGCTGGAGAACGTGACTGGCGTGCGGAGGGACAACCGGGCCCGCTTGACGCGAGAATCTCGGGATGATCATCAGGTCCGCCGTCGCCACGGACGCCCTTGCCATCGCATCGCTGCTGAACGCGCACCTGGCCACCACCACGATCGAGTGGACCGACACGCCGCAGACGGAGGACGGCATCCCGGAATGGCTGGACGAGCACGAGACGGTTCTGGTGGCCGAAGAGGGAGGTGAGGTCGTGGGCGTGGCGGCGTTCGGGTGGTTCCGCGACGTCGTGAAGCGGCCGGGCTACCGGTTCACCGTCGAGAACACGATCCACGTGCGGGAGGACCGGTGGGGTTCGGGTGTCGGCCGGGACCTCATGCAAGCTCTCGTCGACCAGGCCCGGGCAAGCGGCAAGCACACTATGGTTGCCGCCGTCGACGGCGCGAACGAGGGTTCGATCCGGTTCCACGAGCGGCTGGGCTTCGTCGAGGTGGCCCGGATGCCGGAGGTCGGTGCCAAGTTCGGGCGGTGGCTGGACCTCGTCCTGCTCCAGCTCCGTCTCGATGATCGATCTGCACCGCGTGATGGCTAGGGACTGCTGATCATCTGGCTCCGAACCGGTGTCGAGGCAGGGGATCCTGCACCTTCCCGCTACGGCCCAAAGACCGAAAAGTCGCGATGCTCGAGGACGAGCCCGTTCGCATCGAATCGCAGGAGGGACACCCCGGCCAGGTTCTCGGTCCCACTGTTCACGAGCCGGGTCTTCGTTCGATCTCGTCGGACGACGTAGACAGGTCGGGGCCAACCGCCGGATTGGCGAGCCGAGGCCTCAGCCGCCGGACTCGGCGAAGTCCACCTTGTCGGCCGTGGCGGTGCCGTTCGTTCGGCCCGGATAGCTGACCCAGGTCATGCAGACGTTCAGGTCGTCGATGACGTTCGAGGCCTCGATCTTCGTCCCGTTGTCGAGCTCCATGGTGCCCGTTGTGTGGGCGTCCTCGATGAGGGTCAGGTCGTAGCCCCGGTCCAGGGCGCCGTAGGCCGTGGCGCGGATACACCAGTTTGTGGAGGCACCGGCCAGCGCGACGCGGGTGGCGCCCAGCTTGGCGAGCTCCTCTTCGAGTCCGGTCTCTTCGAACGCCGAGTTGAACTTCTTGTGTATCAGGGTCTCGCTCTCTCCCGGTACCAGTTCCGGCACCCACTGCCACGGGGGGCTCCCGTGCGGCAGCTCCTCGTCGGAGTGCTGCACCCACACGACGGGCACCTCTTCGGCGCGGGCCCGATCAACGGCGCGCGCCACGTTCTTGATGATGCGCTCGGAATCCCATGACTCGTCCATCACGCCGACCTGCACGTCGACGACCAGCAGCACTGCCTTGTTACCCTCGCGCACCGTGGCCATGAAGATCTCCTCCCGTGCTCGGCAGTGAGTGATCCAGAGAAGTAATCATACGGACCGAGGACGCCGCCGCCGCCGGGCACTCATGCGAGGACCGGCTCGGCGGGCATCCACCGATCAGGGTCCATCGTCCTCGCCGGCACCCAGCGAGGGACGAGGCGGCTGCGACGGGGGGAGGGAGTCGTCGCCCACCGTGCGGGAGGGCGCATCCGTCACCCGCCAGCTGCGGATGCGAATCGACGGTACCCGCCGGGCCAGCTGGTAGCCGGCGGCCCGGATGACGAGGCGGCGGATCGGACCGATCATGAGCAGCAGGCCGAGGGCGTCGCCGACGAATCCCGGCACGCAGATCATCACGCCACCCAAGAGGACGACGAGTCCGTCGAGAACCTCCCGGGTGGGCAACTATCCCCGGGCCAGCCTGTCCTGGGTGTTGGCCAGCACGCCGACTCCGACGCGCCGGACGACGAATGGCCCCAGGGCGCTCACGACGAGCAGGATGGTCAAAGCCCAGAGAAAGCCGATCTGCTCGGTCACTACCACGAACGAAGCGATCTCTGCGCCAACGAACAGCAGCACACCGAGGGAGAACACCGAGATGAGGCTAATCCCTGGGGCCGATCAGGTCGGCCGCCCCAGCCCCACGTGACGGGGGCGGGCCGACGGTCGGGACCGGCGGGCGATCCCTTACTCCTCGGGGGGGTTGTAGGTGAACGTGTCGTCCGCTGGGTTGACGCTGCTCGTCCCTTTGGCGGTGGACACCGTGACGTCCACTGATCCCGTCCCGGCCGGGGCGGTGGTGGTGATGGTCTTGGAGTTGACCACCGTGAAGGGCGCGGCCGCATTGGGGCCGAAGTCGACCGCCGTGACCTTCGTGAACCCCGATCCCGAGATGATCACCGGCGTGCCCTCAGAGCCGTTGGGCGGCGACACGGACTTCACCTTCGGGACCTTGAGAACGAAGGTGTACAAGTCGGCCGGGTCGAGCGGGCTCGTCTGATCATCGGAGTTCGTGAGCGTGATGTCGACGGTGCCGACAGGCTCCGCCGGGGAGATCACCGTGATCACCTGCGGTGACTGCACCGTGACATCGGTGCCCGGGATGGAACCGAAATCGACAGTGCTGACGCCGTCAAAGTCCGATCCGATGATCGTCACCCTGGTCTTCCCCGCCGACGCACCGGCCCTGGGGGAGAGGCTCTGTATGGCCGGGGTGTCCACGTAGGTGAACACGTCGGCGGGGGTGGTGTCACTCGTTCCGACCGGGGTCGTGACGGTTATGTAGACCGGCCCCAGTGTCCCGGGGGGCGAGATGGCCAGGATCGTATTGGGCGACTTGAAGGTGAAGTTCTCGGCTGCGGTGGAGCCGAAGGTGACGGCGGTGGCGGTGATCAGGTTCTTCCCCTTGATCGTCACGGTCGTCCCACCGTCGGTCGACCCGTGATCGGGGACGACCGACGTCACCACCGGGGTCTTGGTGGCCGGATGGGCTCCGGCACTCCCGGACGCCCCTATGACGAGGCCCATCGCCAGCAGGGACCCTACGGACAGCACACCGAGCCTTCTCATCTTCGATCCTCCGAGTCTGTGGGAACAGCGCACCCAGGGGAAGACCGGTCGATCAATCACGTCTCCTGCCACCCCCGCCGGTACTAACGATACAGCCGCTCCTGGCGTTACGGGGTGGCGATGGTCGACCCCGGTCACGGCTCCGGGGGAACGCCGCCGCCGTCAGGGGCGGATCGAGTTCTCGGACCGTCCGCGCTTCGTCCCCACCGTGATCACGTCGCGGTAGGCGACGCCGAACTGGCCCCGGTCCCCCCACCGGTCGACCTGCTCGTCGACGGCAAATCCGTGATCGACGGCCATCCGGGCGAAACGCTCGGCCGACATCGGGGCCCGTCCTCCGGCCCGACTCCAGCGACCCACGGCGAGGACGCGATGCTGCAGGAACCGTCCCGGGCGGCCGAAGAGGCGCGTCACCGGGATGAGGCTCAGGCTCCAGTCGCTCAAGCCGGCGTGATGGATGACGAAACGACCACCGGGACGCAGCACACGTCGGCACTCGGCCAGGTAGGCGGCGACCTCGGGCTCGTCGATATGAACGAAGGTGGCGAAGGACCAGACGAGATCGAACGAGGCATCGGGTACGGGCAGCGAGCGGCCGTCGTTGACGATGAAGGCCTCCTCGGGCAGATCGTGGCCGAAACGCTTACGGCACGCCTCCATGCAGGCGTCACTGACGTCGACGAGCGTCAGCGAGTGGGTGCGGCCGATCATGAACTCGGTCCAGCGGCCGAAGCCGGGGCCCACTTCGAGCACGTCGACGTCGGGCCCCAGGAAGGGGTCGAGGAAGCGCTCGACGAGGGAGCGCTTCCAGACTTCGTAGTCCTGGCCGCAGGCATCGGCATGAAACGTCCAGGAGTCGCCCCGTCGATTCCACGTCCCGGGGTTGTTGTAGGTATTGCGGTTCGAGGTGATCGATGCCATGCGTGCAGCCGGCTTCCGTCACCAGGATCGCGGGCGGCGATCGGCATGGTGGGTGCTGAGCGATGGCAGGTTGGCTCCCGGGGCGATCGAATTCCCGGCAAGCCCGGTCCACGTCCCCGATAGGGCCACGGCGACTCTGTCCCTACGCATCGGCTTCCCTTCTTGCCGCCCCGGTTGCCTCGCTCACCGTGCCCGTCGGAGTCGACCGGTAACGCTACCGCTCTTTGCCGGGGTCTCAATTGGCGGCAGACGGCCCGGCGGCGTTGACACGTTAGATTTTCCTTACGTATAGTCCGGCGTGGCCAGCGCCGGCTCTCCGACCGTCGCCGATGCATTCGGGGTGATCGCACACCCGCTCCGGCGAATGCTCCTCGAACGCCTGGCCGCCGGGGAATCCCGCGTCACGGAACTCGCCGCCGGGGTGGCGGTGAGCCGGCCGGCGGTGTCCCAGCACCTCCGGCTGATGCTCGACGTCGGCGTCGTGAGCGAGAGACGCGACGGGCGCGATCGGTACTACTCGTTGCGGCGGGACAGTCTCGACGAGATCGACCTGTGGTTGGCCCGGCTCGACGCTCCCCGGGAAGCCGGGCGCCGCCGCGTGGGCGGGGAGGTCGACGCCCACTCGTGATCGGGGACGACCACGTCCGGCGGGCCCGGCCTCTCGTATCCTGTGGTCCATCGAGAGGAGGACGGACGGTGACCCCGAACCAGGCGTGGCGGTCCGAAGCGGTGGCCGATTGGGAACGTCGTGGCGTCTACCGGACCCTTCTCGGATGGGAGACGTTCACCATGGATCTGGCGCCCACCGGTGCCGAGGAGCGGGAGCCCCTGCTCATCCTGCACGGATTCCCCACCTCGTCGTTCGATTTCCACCTGGTCCTGCCGACTCTCAACGCCAACCGGAGGGTCCTCCTCCTCGACCTGATCGGATACGGCCTGTCGGCCAAACCCGACATCGCCTACACGATGAATGTGCAGGCCGACGTGGTCCAGGCCTTCGTGGCCGACACCGGCGTGCCTCGGTTGGCCATGCTCACCCATGACATGGGAGACACGGTCGGTGGCGAGCTCCTGGCCCGCCATGCGGAAGGTGGCTGGCCGGTCGAGATCAGCCGGCGGGTGATCAGCAACGGCAGCATCTACATCGAGATGGCCCATCTGAGCACCGGCCAGGAGATCCTCCTCGGCCTTCCCGACGAGCGTCTCACCGGGACCGTCCCCGACGACGGTTCGACCATGAAGGCGGCCCTGACCGCCACCTTCAGCCCGCACTCCTCGGTGGACGACGCCGAACTGGCAGCCGCCTGGGAGCTCATCGCCCACCATGACGGTCATGAGATGTTGCCGCGGACGATCCGCTACATCGAGGAACGCCGCCGGAACCAGGTCCGCTACACCGGCGTCATCGAGTCGCATCCCTCCCCTCTGGCCATCGTGTGGGGCGCCGATGACCCGATCGCCGTGGTCGAGATGGCCACGAGGCTGAAGGACGCCCGCCCCGACGCCTCCCTGGACATCCTTCGTGACGTCGGGCATTTCCCGATGATCGAGGCTCCCGGACGATTCCAGGAGGTGGTTCTGCGGGCCCTGGCCTGAAGGTCACGGCCGATCCCCGACGATCCGGCGCCGAGCGGGCGCCACCGGCGTTCCCGCCCCGTGGCGCCGGGAACAGGCCACTAGAACCGGTTCTATACTGCTTCCGACGAGTGGACCGGTTCCTGGCGACCCATCGGGCGGCCGTGCCGACCGTCCGGTCAGAGGACCCTTCGAGGTCCGACGGATTCTCTGGGAGGTAGCGCAATGGCACAACCGGTGATCATCGAGGCGGTTCGCACGCCGATCGGAAAGCGCAACGGCTGGCTGTCGGGGTTCCACGCCGCCCAACTGCTCGGCGCCGCCCAGGTCGAACTGGTCAAGCGGGCCGGGATCGAGCCGTCCGAGGTCGAGCAGGTCGTCGGTGGATGCGTGACCCAGGCCGGCGAGCAGGCCTCCAATGTCACCCGCACCGCCTGGCTGAGCGAGGGCCTGCCCTACGAGGTGGCCGCCACCACCATCGACTGCCAGTGCGGCTCGGCCCAGCAGGCGAACCACTTCGTGGCCAACCTGATCAGCGCCGGAGCCATCGACGTCGGTATCGCCTGCGGCGTCGAGGCCATGAGCCGAGTCGGCCTGGGCGCCAACGCCTTCAATGGACCCGGGAAATCCCGCCCCGACGACTTCCCCTGGGACATGCCCGACCAGTTCGGTGCGGCCGAACGGATCGCTGAGAAGTACGGGATCACTCGCCAGGACGTCGACGAGCTCGGGCTCCGGTCGCAGCGCAACGCGGCGCGGGCCTGGGCCGAAGGTCGTTTCGATCGCGAGGTCTTCTCCATCGAAGCCCCGGTGGTGGGAGCCGACGGTCCCACCGGTGAACGCCAGGTGGTCAACCGGGACCAGGGTCTGCGCGAGACGACGGCCGAGGGTCTGGCCAAGCTCAAACCCGTTCTTCCCGAGGGGATGCACACGGCGGGCAACTCGTCGCAGATCTCCGACGGTGCCGCCGCCGTGCTGTGGATGTCGGAGGACAGGGCCAAAGCCGAAGGGCTGCGGCCCCGGGCGCGGATCGTGGCCCAGGTGCTGCTGGGGTCCGATCCCTACTATCACCTCGACGGGCCGATCGCCTCCACCACCAAGGTGCTGGGCAAGGCGGGGATGACGATGGACGACATCGACATCTTCGAGGTCAACGAGGCGTTCGCCTCCGTCGTGTGCTCGTGGGCCAAGGTCCACGGGGCCGATCCCGACAAGGTGAACGTCAACGGTGGCGCCATCGCCCTCGGGCATCCCGTCGGCTCGACCGGTAGCCGTCTGATCACCACGGCCCTGCACGAGCTCGAGCGCCGTGACGGGAATCTGGCTCTCGTGGCCATGTGCTGCGGGGGCGCTCTGGCCACCGGCACCATCATCGAGCGCCTGTAGCACCGGCACCGCGAGCGGGAGGAGAGTCTTCCATTGATCGGCACCGAGAACCTGACGTTCGAGCGCCAGGGAGCCACCGCCATCGTGACGATGAATCGCCCCGAGGCCAAGAACGCGCTCAGCATGGCGATGCTCGTAGGGATGGTGGACGCCTGGACCGAGATCGACAGCAACGACGAGATCCGGTGCGCCATCCTCACCGGCGCCGGTGGGACGTTCTGCTCGGGAATGGACCTGAAGTCGATGTCCAGCCCGGAGGCGGAGAAGTACAAGGACCGACGGGAGGCCGACCCCGATCTGCACTGGAAGGCGCTCCTGCGTCATTATCAGCTCCGGAAGCCTCTGATCGCCGCCGTCGAGGGCTGGGCGGTCGCCGGCGGGACCGAGATCCTCCAGGCCACTGACATCAGGGTGGCGGGCCAGGGGGCGAAGTTCGGAGTGTTCGAGGCGCGTCGTGGGCTGTTCCCCCTGGGCGGTTCCACCGTGCGACTGCGCCGCCAGATCCCCTACACGGTGGCCATGGACCTTCTGCTCACCGCCCGCGAGGTCAGCGCCGAGGAGGCCCTGCGGATCGGGCTGATCGGCCGTGTCGTTCCCGACGGCGAAGCCCTGAACGAAGCATTGAAGATCGCCGAGGTCATCGGCGCCAACGGACCTCTCGCCGTCGAGGCGATCCTCCGATCGGTCCGTGAGACCGAAGGCCTCTCGGAGGTCGACGGGCTGAAGGTGGAGCTCGAGATCGGCTGGCCCGTCTTCGCGTCGGAGGACGCCGCCGAGGGACAGAAGGCCTTCGCCGAGAAACGTGTTCCCGTGTACCGGCGGCGATGACGCCCGAGGGGGAGCCCGGAGTCTCCGATTTCGGGATCTCCACGGGAGAGGTCGTCGTCCATGGGCCCGGCGCCGGTGACGGATCGAGGGACGACGACCCCCGCTTCGCACTAGCCAGCGAGGTGCGCCGGATCACTTCCGCCATGGTCGGCCTGCCCCTGACCGACGCCGACATCTCCGCCGCCACGGCGGCCGTGGCCGAGGTGGCCGACCGTCTGGAAGGCACCGCCGGCACCGGGCGCCGTCCGCGTGCCCAACCCGACCCGGTCGGGAACGCCCAGGACTTCTTTCCCACCAGTCCGGTGATCGGCTTCGCCAATCCCGTGGCACCGCCCGTGGTCGTCGAGGCCGTGAACGGCGGACTCGTCGGTTCGGCCTGGTTCGACTACCAGTACGAGGGTCCACCGACGTGCGTCCACGGCGGGGTGATCGCCATGGTCTTCGACGAGATGCTCGGGGCGGCCAACATTCTCGCCGGGAACCCGGGGATGACCGGCACCCTGACGATCCGCTATCGCAAGCCCACCCCGTTGCGGACACCTCTGCGCCTCGAGGCACGGTTCGTGAGTCGGGACGGGAGGAAGATCCTCACCACGGGGGCCATCTATCACGGCGACGTTCTGACCGCCGAGGCCGAGGGTCTCTTCATCGAACTTGTGCCACAGAGATTCATGAAGATCGTGGCCGAGAATTCCGACTCGCCCGAAGCGCTCGAACAGGTTCGGGCCGACGCCCAGAGGCTCGGTCTGGCCGAGAGCTCCCCCGAGCCGGGCGGCACCACCGACCGCTGACCCCGCCGCGTCAGCGGCCGTGTTTCCGACGGGTCGGCGAGCTGTTCCCGTCACGGCTCGTGGCCGGCGGCCGGCGCCTGCCGGTCCCCCAGCCAGCAATCGTCACAACGGGTGGTTTTCGGCTCAACACCGGCCCAACGAATGCCGATACCGCGGACAGGCGCCCGACCGGTGCGCCGGGACGCGAGGACGACTCTGTTGGGCCTTGAACGACATGCTCGGGAGCCGGTGGGGTTGACCGACGACGACGTCGCCGCCTTCCTCGGTCTGTCCACCGAGCTGTTCTGTGAGTTCGGACCCGACGGCCAGCTGGCCTGGGCCAACGCCGCCACGGCCCGGGCTCTCGGGTACGGCGAGGAGGAGCTGCAGCAGATGCCCCTGGGCCACCTCGTCCATCCGGACGACATGGACGGCGTCCGGGCGATGTTCGCGGTGGGAACGACCGACGGAGCGGCGCGAGCGGAGACCCGGTGGCGTCGCAAGGACGGGACGTGGCGGTGGCTGGAGTGGACGGCGCGCCGATCGGCGGACACGGGAATGACCTGCGGAGCGGCCCGTGACGTCACCGACCGGCACCTGGCCCGGGCCGCCGTCCGGTCGGGCCGCGCCCGCCTGCAGGCCATCGTGGACCACTCGCCGTCCGGCATCTACGTGAAAGACCTCGAGGATCGCTACGTCCTGGCCAACGAGGCGTTCCTCGAACGCGTGGAGATGCGACTCGAGGATGTCCTCGGCCGGACGGCGGCGGAGATCTGGCCCGGCTACTTCGACCAGCATGAGGACAGCGACGCCGACGTGCTCCAGGGAATCGAAGCCGTGACCGGGGACGTCGAAATCGAGCTGGCCGACGGGCCCCACACGATGATGACGACGCGGTTCTCCCTCCGGGACGCCGACGGACGGGTCGTGGGAATGGCCGGCATCGGCACCGACGTCACCGATCGGACCGAGGTCGAGGGCGCTCTGGCCGAACGCGAGCGCCTCCTGGAGACGATCGTGCAGGCCTCGCCGGACATCGTCACCATTCTCGATGGCAGCGGTCACGTACGCGAGGTGAGCCAGGCGTCGGCACGGAT
Source organism: uncultured Acidimicrobiaceae bacterium (assembly GCA_963842145.1). Lineage (GTDB taxonomy): Bacteria > Actinomycetota > Acidimicrobiia > Acidimicrobiales > UBA8190 > CAWJFJ01. The sequence continues at coordinate 42,904 of CAWJFJ010000016.1, read as the reverse complement.
CCTCGGCTACGAGATCGACGATCCCGACCATGACGAGCTCGAGGCGCTCGTCCATCCCGATGACATCCCCACCATCTACCGGGAATACGGTCGGCTCCTGACCCTCGAGAGCACGTGTCTCGACCTCCGCTACCGGGTGCGCCACGCCAAGGGTCACTGGGTCACGCTCGATTCCCGCGGGCAGTCGATCGTGGGGGAGGACGGGCGTGCCGTCGGTGCTCTGGTGATGTCACGCGACGTCACCGAGGACCTGGTCTTCGAGGCCGAACTGTTGACCGCCGTGGGGGTGGCCGAACGCGCCAGCCTGGCCAAGAGCGAGTTCCTGTCGCGCATGAGCCATGAGCTGCGGACGCCGCTCAACTCGGTTCTGGGCTTCGCCCAGTTGCTCGAGATGGACGACCTCTCCGATCAGCAGGAGCAGGCGGTCGGTCACATCCTGCGGGCGGGGAAGCACCTCCTGAACCTGATCGACGAGGTGCTCGACATCGCCCGCATCGAGTCCGGTCACCTCGATCTGTCGGTCGAGCCGGTCCTCGTGCTGGACGTGCTCGGTGACGCCGTGGACCTCGCCCGCCCACTGGCCGAGCACCGCGGTGTCCGTCTCTCGGTGGACGCCACGTCCTGCCTTCCAGACACCTACGTCCTCGCCGATCGTCAGCGGTTGCTCCAGGTCCTTCTCAACCTGCTCTCGAATGCGACGAAGTACAACACGCGGACGGGCCGGGTCGACGTCTCGGTGCGACGGAACGGCGATGGTCGGGCCGAGATCTCCGTCACCGACACCGGTCCGGGGATCCGCTCCGAGGACCTCGGCCGTGTCTTCGAGCCGTTCGACCGGCTCGGAGCGGAGCTCAGCGGTGTCGAGGGCACCGGGGTGGGCCTCACGTTGTCGAAGCATCTGGTGGAGCGGATGGGTGGGGAGATCGTCGTGGAGTCGACCGTTGGTGTCGGCTCCACGTTCGTGGTCCTTCTGCCGCTCACGGCAGCACCCGATGAGTTCGACTCGGTCGTCCCCACTATGAAGGAGACGCCCGTCCTGCGGGGCTCGCTCTGCATCCTCCACGTCGAGGACAACCTGGCCAACCTGGCCCTCGTCGAGCAGATCCTGGCACGACACGAGGAGGTCGAGTTGATCGCCGCCACGCTGGGCGGTCTGGCCTTGGAGCTGGCCCGTCGTCACCGCCCGGACGTGATCCTCCTCGATCTCCACCTCCCGGACATGTCCGGAGTCGAGGTCATCGGACGGCTGAGGGACGATCCAGCCACGACCGCGATACCGGTCGTCGTGGTGAGCGCCGACGCCACGGCCGAGCGAATCGAACGGCTCGACGCCGCCCGCGTGGCTGCCTATCTGACCAAGCCGATCGACGTCCGCGAGCTCCTGCGGGTTATCGAAGCGGTGGCGAAGCCAGGGGCATCCGACGAATGACCGCCACCCAGGGCCAGATCAACGTCGGCGCGCGGGCCAAGCAGATGGCGTCGTTGGTCGAGTTCTCGACACAGATCCTGTGCATGATCGACCCGGAGGGGACGATCGTCTGGTGCAACGAGTCGATGAGTCGGGTGCTCGGGTACGGGGCGGGCGACTTGGTCGGGATGGGAATCGGTGCTCTCGTCCACCCCGACGACACGGGCGTGATCCGGGAGAACCGGGGGACCCTGGCGTCGGGGGGCGAGGTCTCGGGGATAGAGGCGCGGTGCCGGTGCCGGGACGGGACATGGCGCGCACTGGAGTGGACGGTGAGCGCCGACGTGACCCGTGGACTGGTCTACTGCGCCGGGCAGGACGTCACCGAGTACCGGGAGACCGATGCGACCCTGCGCGACGACGAGGCCAGGTTGCGGGCCATCCTCGAGTACTCGCCGTCGTCCATCTTCGTGAAGGATCTCCAGGGTCGGTATCTCATCGTCAACCGGCAGTGGTCGTGGATCACGGGGATCCCGGCGGAGGACATGATCGGTGCCACCGCCGATGTGAGCTGGCCGACCGAGGCGCCGGCGATCGCCGAGCAGGAGCGGGTCCTCCTGGCCACCGGTGCCCCCCAGGTCTCCGACGAGCGGATGAATACCAGGGTGGGGGCGCGTGACTTCAGGGTCTCGCGCTTCCTGTTGTTCGACGAGGACGGATCGCCCTACGCCATGGGGGGCATCGCCACCGACATCTCGGCGCGTACCGAGGCCGAGAGGACCCTCGCCGGGCGGGAGCGTCTGTTGGCGACCGTCCTCCAGGCCAGCCCCGACATCATCACCCTCCTCGACGCCGACGGGACGGTCCGGCAGGTGAGCGAGGCCGACTCCGACGTGTTGGGACGGCACTACGCCGAGGCCGGCGAGTCCGGTCTGACGGCCCGCATCCACTCCGATGACGTCGAGCGTGTCGTCGAGGCGTTCGGCCGGATGGCGGCCGGAGCCGTCGGCAACGTGCGGCTGCGTTTCCGGGTCCAGCACACCGACGGGCACTGGGTGACGCTCGACTGTCGTGGCCAGGCCCTGGCCGACGAGACCGGTGCTTTTGCCGGCGCCGTGATCGTGTCGCGCGACATGACGGCCAGGATCATGTCCGAGCAACGGCTGCGCGACGCCCGCGAAGCAGCCGAACGGGCCAGTCGGACGAAGAGCGAATTCCTGTCCCGGATGAGCCACGAGCTCCGGACGCCGCTCAATTCGATCCTCGGCTTCGCCCAGCTTCTGCAGATGGACGAGCTACCCGAGGAGCAGTCCGGCGCGGTGGACCACATCCTGAGGGCCGGACGCCACCTGCTCGATCTGATCGACGAGGTGCTCGACATCGCCCGGATCGAGTCGGGCCACCTCGAGCTGATGATGACAGCGGTCTCGGTTCCCGACATCATCCACGACGCGGTGGAGCTGACCCGGCACATGGCCGAGGGCGCCGCGGTGACGGTACAGCTCGCCGTCGATCCCCGCAGCGACCTTCGGGTCAGTGCCGACCGCCAGCGACTCCTCCAGGTTCTCCTCAACCTCCTGTCCAACGCCGTGAAATACAACCGCCCCGGCGGTCGGGTGGACGTCTCCTGTGACGAGAGCTCCCCGGACCGGGTGCGCCTGGTGGTGGCCGACAACGGTCGGGGCATCCGCTCCGAGGATGTCGACCGCGTCTTCACCCCCTTCGATCGCCTGGGCGCCGAACAGTCGGAGGTCGAAGGGACGGGGGTGGGTCTGGCGCTGTCCCACCAGCTGGTGCAACGGATGGGCGGACGGATCGGGTTCGAGTCGGTCCCCGACGTCGGGAGCACGTTCTTCATCGAGCTGGCCACCGCTACCGAGGCGCCGGAGATGCTTCCCGATGCCGGCCTGGCGCTCGGGTGGTCCGGAGCTGACGCCGACGCCGATGCCGGCGGGTCGTTCCGCGTTCTGCTGATGGAGGACGATGCCGCCAACCTCGACCTGGTCGAGCGGGTGCTGTCGCGGCGTCAGGGAGTGGAGCTCCTGGCCGCCATGCACGGTGGGCTCGGCATCGAGTTGGCCCGGGAGCACCTGCCCGACCTGATCCTGGTGGACCTCCACCTTCCCGACATGCCGGGGACAGCCGTTCTCGACCGGCTGGGGGAGGACCCGGCCACGGCGGCCATCCCCGTCGCCGTCGTGGGAAGCGACGCCGCCGCCCACGAGGTGCGCCGGCTCCTCGGTCGGGGAGTGGTCGGGTTCCTCACCAAGCCGTTCGATGTCCGCGCCCTGCTGTCGCTCGTCGATGCCGTGCGGGCGGCGCGGGTCGGCTGACTGTGAGCCGGTCGTCCGGTGGACCACGCCCGAGGGCGCTCCCGCCGGGGCAACGCGCTTGACGGGTCACGTCGAAGGGTAAAGGATTCCGTGCGCCCCGTTTCTGTTTGTTCGACCGGATCGGTTGACCGGACGACCGGCGGGACGGGGTGAGGCGGGATCGGTACCAGTCGGTGGTGCCGCGGGGAGGATGCGGGGTGGCGGACGGGCGGAACCAGGTACCTCTCACCTCTTTTCGGGTGTGAGCTGGTCCGACGCCATTCCGGTCTCACGAGACGGGCAAGGAGCGTCACATGATTCGCAGGGCTGTTCTGGTGATGGGTGCGGTAGTGGTCTCGCTTCTGGTGATTCCGGTCGGCGTCGCCAGCGCCCGGCTGCTCGTACGCTCCGACCCCGTTGCCACCGGAGTCACGAATTGCGGGGGCGCGTGGACAGGGACCCTGAAGTTCACCCCTCCCTTGATCAATGGCGGGACGTCGACCTCGGAGGAGATCAGCCTCAAAGCCACGGCCAAGCCCTGCGCCGGCGGCACCCCTCCACCGGTCAAGGGGAAGATCAACGGTAAAGGTGTCATCTTCGGGACGGGAGCGAACAATTGTGCGACCGTCTTCGCCGGTGGGACCTTCTCCTTCTCCACCGCGCAGTTCGTCGAGGTCATCAAGTGGAATCCGACGAGCATCAGTCCGAGCAGGGCCAGTTTCCCATCGGTGACGGAGGGCAACGTGGTTGACGCACCGTATGTCAACTTCTTCTTCAACGTCGGCGTGATCGCGGGCTCGTATTCCCCGTTCGCCACGACCCAGTCGATCACCACGGTGAAGACGTTGGCCACCATCACGGGTCCTGCGGATTGCGGGAGCACCGGCGGGGTGGCCAGTCTGGCCATTCGTGGCGCCCAATCGACCGGGAGCTACTAGCGGCGCCCGGGGGAGCCCCGGCCGACTCCGAGAGAAAGGAGTGGTTGTGATCGGCGTGAACGTGACGTTCGAGTACGACGGTGACTTCGATCGCGATCGGGTCGTCAATGTGGCCCAGAAGGCCCGAGGCATGTTCGAGGGCATGCCCGGGTTGCGTTTCAAGTTCTTCACATTCGATCAGGACCGGCAGCGCGCCACGAACTTCTATGTGTGGGAGTCCAGAGAAGCGGCCGAGGGGTTCTTTTCCGAGGAGCTCCGCGAGCGGGTAACCGGTCTCTACGGTGTCCGTCCCCGGATCGATTTTGTGGAGATCGCTGAGATCGTCGACAACTCGCAGATGAGCGACGCCTCGTAGCCGCGCTCTGAGCAGGTGGCGGCGCCACCCTCGTTTTCCCACCGCGCCGCGGTCTTTTGTAGCCTGACGCTCATGGCTTCGTCCGGCGTTCCGACGTGACCGTGATCGAGCGTCACGGAATGGTGGCGGTGCTGCGGCTCGACCACGGCAAGGTGCATGCCCTCGACGACGTGCTCCTGAGCGAGCTCGCCCACTGTCTCGACGAGGTCGAGCGCTCCGATGCCCGGGCCGTCGTCCTCACGGCCGCCGGCCGGGTCTTCTCGGCCGGGGTGGACCTGCAGAAGGTGCTCGACGGTGGCGCCGAATACCTCGAGCGGATGATGCCCGTTCTCATCTCCGCCTTCGTGCGGCTGTTCTCGTACCCGCTGCCCGTGGTCGCCGCCGTCAACGGCCCCGCCGTCGCCGGGGGATGCATCCTGGCCTGCGCCTGTGACCGGCGGATCATGGCCGCGGGAGGCCGCATCGGAGCCTCCGAGCTGCTGGTCGGCGTGCCGTTCCCGGTGTCGGCGCTCGAGATCCTGCGGTGGGCGTGCGGCGACCGCACCGAGGAGGTGGTCCTGTCCGGGAAGCTCTACGGGTCGGACGAGGCGATGTCGGTCGGGTTGGCCCACGAGGTCGTCCCCTCCGACGCGCTGCTCGAACGGGCCCTGGCGGTGGCCGGCGAGCTCGGTGCCGTGGCCCCCGAGGCCTTCCGCCTGGCCAAGGCCCAGCTGCGGCGCCCGGCCATCGAACGGATCACCGTCGACGCGCCGCTTGTCGATCCCGCCGTCCGTGCCCTGTGGGCGTCGGCGGAGACGACGGCGTCGATCAGCGCCCAGGTGGACCGGATGTCGGCCCGTCGAAATCGTTGACCCCGAATCGACGTGACTCGTGCCGTGCAAGGCCGCGTCTGCCCCGTTCGGGCTGAATCGCCCCAGCCGGCAGCCGGGCGGACCGCGGCCGCCGGTGCCTCTTGGCCGTCACCGGCTCCTCCAAAGCGATAGCCTCGGCGCCGTGCGGGTCGGGCGGGGAGCACTCCTTCTCAGCGGTGTGGCACTGGTGGCCTCGGCGCTCACCGCCATGGTGGTTACCGCCAGTGCCGGGGCGAACCCGGCGACCGTGCCGGTGACCAAGATCGCCCTGGTCTCCAAGATCTACAAGCCGTACGCGGCCCCCGGGACGACCGATGACTACCACTGCACCTTGATGAACCCACACGTCACGCGGGACTCCTACATCGTTTCGAGCCAGTTCACCCCCGGGAGCAACGAGGACCACCACGCCGTGCTGTTCCTGGTTCCCCCGTCGCTGGCGGCGAAGGCCGAACGGGCCAACGTGTCCGGGAAGGGCTGGACGTGCTTCGGAGAGGCGTCGCTGCCCGGACTGCCCATCGCCCAGATCTTGAGCACCCCCTTCCTGAGCGTCTGGGCGCCCGGGCACGGAGCGGACGACCTGCCCAAGGGGACGGGGATCCCTCTTCCGGCCGGGAGCCTGGTGATCATGCAGGTCCACTACAACCTGCTCGTCGGGGACAGACCGGTGAAGAACTCGTTGGTGCTCCACACCGTTCCCATCTCGACCCCGCTGTTGCCGCTCAAGCTCGACCTGATGTTCGCCCCACCGGACATCCCGTGCCCGGCCGGTGTGACCGGACCGCTGTGCAACCGGGCCGCGTCGCTGGCCAACCAGGCCCAGCGCTTCGGCCCGAGTGCTGCCACGTTTGTGAACATCATCGAATCGGTGTGCGGACGCAACCCCTCCGATCCGCCGGCGGGCGACTCGACCTCCTGCACCTGGCCCCTCTCCAGCAGCGGCTACGTCGTGAGGGTGCAGGGCCATATGCATCTGCTCGGCCGCAGCTTCAAGATGGTGCTCGATCCGGGGACGCCGGAGGCGAAGACGATCATCGACATCCCCGACTACAACTTCGACTATCAGAAGTCGTACAACCTGAGAACTCCGATTGCGGTCCGAGCCGGTGAGAAGGTCCAGATCACCTGCACCTACGACCCGACCCTCGCTCAGAAGCTGCCGTTGCTGCGCAAGGTCCCTCCCCATTTCGTGACATGGGGCGACGGTTCCTCGGACGAGATGTGCGTCGGCCTGGCATGGACCTCGGCGTCGCTGCCCAACACCCGCGACCGCCTCTGAGCTCCCACCCTCTCTTCCTCGCGGGCGAGCCTGGCGGAATCTGGGGGGATACTCCTCTGCCAGCTACGCGACTAGACATTCGTCATCGGTGGACGAGGGAGGACGGTGAGAGTGGCCGACGAACCGCTGGCGGTCGGGCTCGTGGGGTGCGGAATGATCGGGCAGGTCCATGCCGACGGATTGCGCAAGCTGGCCGAGGACGGCGAGATCGTCGCCGTGGCCGCCGCTGATCCGTCGGCCGAAGCCCGGGAGGCCGTCCAGCGGAACTGTCCCTTCGGGCGGATGAGTGCCGATCCTCTCGAGGTGATCTCCGACCCGGCCGTCGAGGCCGTCATGATCACCTCGCCCACCGCCACCCACCTCGACCTGTTGCGGGCCACGCTGGACGTGGGGAAGCCCGTCTTCTGCGAGAAGCCGCTGGCGCCGACGTTCGGCGACGTGCGCTCCATGTGCGCCGCCGTGGCGTCGTCTGGAGTGACGGCGCAGGTCGGTTTCCACTCCCGGTTCCACCCGATCATGAACCGGTTGCGGCGGACCGTGGAGACCGGTGAGCTCGGTCGGCCGATGGGCTACACGCTGCGCGACGACCAGTACTGGCCGACGGGGGACATCGTGCCCGGCCACAGCTCCTGGCGGTCGGACCGGGCGCAGGCGGGAGGCGGCGCCCTGCTCGAGCATTCGATCCACAGCGCCGACATCGTCTCCTGGCTGTTCGGGCCGGCGGTCCGGGTGTACGCGCGCAGCCGCGCCGTCTTCGGGTACGACGTCGAGGACGTCGCCGCCGTGACCGTCGAGCACGAGTCAGGGGTCGTCGGGACCATCCTCACCATCTTCAACGGGGTGCGCGGGCGCGAGGAGCGCCGGTTCGAGGTCTTCTTCGAGCGCGGTGCGGTGGAGGCCACGACGGACTTCATCGTCGGTGCCGCCGAGGACGGCTATCTCGTGCAGCAGCCCGACGTCGAGGCGCACCGGCTCGATCTGGCGGTGATGCGGGACGAGCACTTCGCCGCCCTCGGCATCGGACGACGCGACTTCGTCTTCTACACCTATCCCGCCGACCGTCATTGGGTCGGTGCGGTCCGCCGGGGCGAGACGGTGGTGCCGGGCTTCGAGGACGCCCTGCGCGCCCACAGCCTGGTGGAGGCGGCGTACCGGTCGGCCGCCACCGGTGTAGCCGTCGAGATCGGCGACGATTTCTCGTGAATCCACCGCTACCCGCCGACCGGTGAGCGACCGCACGTGCGACGTGGCCGTGGTCGGTGGCGGCCTGGTGGGGACCGCCCTGGCCTACGAGCTCGTGACCACGGGTGCCGACGTCGTCCTGGTGGACGGGCGCCATCCCGGTCGGGCCAGCGACGCCGGAGCCGGCATCCTGTCGCCGGAGACCACCTGGAAACCCGACGACGGGTGGTTCTCGTTCGGCCGGGCTGCCGCCGGGCACTACCGAAGCCTCGTCGCCCGTCTGGCTGCCGACGGGGCTCCCGAGACGGGCTTCGCCGAGTGCGGGCTGCTCCTGGTGGCTCTCGACCCGGACGTGGACGACTGGTTCGCCACGTGTGCCGACCTGGCTCTCGGTCGCTCTCCCGACACCGTCACCGAGGTGACGCCGGACGACGCCCGCGTCCTGTTCCCGCCGCTCGGCCCGGTCCGCCGTGTCCTGCACAACCCGGTGGCGGCACGGGTGGACGGACGTCAGATGACCGCCGCCTTGCTCCATGGGGCCGAACGACGGGGGTTGCGACGCTGGGAGGCGAACGTCGGCGGGCTCCGTGCCGGTCACGGTCGTGTCGTGGCCATCGACTCCGATGCCGGCGAGCTGTCGTGCGGGGCCGTGGTCCTGGCCGGCGGGGCGTGGGCGCCGGTGCTCGGGCGTCAGCTGGAGGTGCCGATCCCGGTCCGTCCGGTCAAGGGACAGATCGTACACATGCAGCTCCCGGTGGCCGACGACGGGGCCGCCGTCGACAGCGCCGGCTGGCCCATCGTCGAGCCCGTGTTCAACCACTACCTGGTGGCGTGGCCCGGCGGCCGGGTGGCCTGCGGCGGGACGTTCGAAGACGCCGGTTTCGACACCCGCCCGACGATCGCCGGGCTCGAACAGCTGCTGCGCGCCTGCCTGTCCATCGCTCCCGGCCTGGCCGAGGCCAGCGTGGTCGATGTCCGCGTCGGCCTACGGCCGGTGTCGGCCGATGATCTCCCCGTTCTCGGCCCCGTGCCCGGGTGGGACAACGTCCATCTGGCCACGGGACACGGGACGGACGGTCTTCTGCTCGGCCCCTACAGCGCCGCGCTGGTGGCGCGGTGCATCCAGGGGGAACCGGTCCCTGACGAGCTGCTCGCGTTCAGCGTCTCCCGTTTCGGGGCCTGACATCACGGGCCCGATCCGACACCCGAGATCCCGGCCAACAGTTCACGGACGCACGCGGCCTGTTGGGCGGCGCTCGGCGGGCTGCCGTAGCTGGAGTCGCGACCCTCGGCACACAGCTTGATCTGCGTCTCGGCCGACGAGTGACTGAGGATCGACGGCGCCGCCGATCCACCGCCGGCGCCACCGGTCCCGCCCCCGCCGGTACCGCTCCCGCTCCCGAATATGTTGAGGCTGAACACGAGGAGGAGGGCGACGAGGAGCAAGCTCACCGCCATGGCCACCAGACCGGCGGTGGACGAGAACCCCCCTTGGTCCCGATCGATCCCGCTGCCGTGTCCCCGGCTCGTCTGTCTCACCCTTTGTTTGTCGGCGACGGGCGGACACTCCTGAAGCCCACCGCCGGGGTGGTCGGCCGGGGCCCGGCTCAGCGGGCCGTCCGGGAACCGGGAGAGGGGGAGCGGGCAATACTCACCATATGGACGGGTGGGGCTCCGATGCGTGCAGCGACGCCGTCTGCATCTCGGAGTCGTTGACCGAGCCCCAGCGGTTCGCCGTCATCTTCGAGCGGCACGCCGAGGCGATCCACCGGTTCCTGACCAGGCGCGTCGAGGCCCCGGCGGTCGACGACATCCTCTCCGAGACCTTCGTCGTCGCCTTTCGGACCCGTTCCGGCTACGACACCGCCCATCCCGACGCCCGCCCCTGGCTCTTCGGCATCGCCGTCAACGTCGTCCGTCACCACCGGCGGTCCGAAGGGCGGCGACTGGTGATGGTGGGTCGCGTGGAGCGGGACGCCGCGCTGGTTCACGCCGAGGGCCCTTCCGCTGACGAGGTGGCCTCCGACGTGGTGGGTGCGGACGAGGTGGGGCAGATGATGATGGCGCTGTCGCGCCTCGACGACCGGTACCGGGACGTGCTGATGCTCTTCGCCGGACCCGGGCTCAGCTACGAGGAGATCTCCCGGGCCCTTCAGATCCCCGTCGGGACGGTGCGTTCCCGTCTGTGGCGAGGACGAGCGCGGCTCCGGGAACTTCTGGGTGTGCCCGGGCAATACCCGGACGACGCCCCCGTCGAGGGTCGACCGATCGAAGGGGAACACATCCCATGACCGATGAACTGGACCTGCTGGACCGCTACATGGACAGCGCAGCCCGACCGGCTCGGGCCGACCTCGAGACGGCGCGGCGGCGCCTCGATTCCGAGATCGACCGGGAGATCGGAGGCCAATCGACCGGGTCCGTCACCCCGATGCCGGAGTCTCAGGGTCGCCGGAGTGCTCTGACACGCCCGCTCGTGGCGCTCGGCTCGGTGGCCGCCGTGGTGCTCCTGGCCACCGCCGTCCTCGTGCCTCTCGCCGGATACCGGCCGCCGACCGGACACCGGCCGGCGGCGACGGGGCGGCCGGTCGAGGTCTCCCGGACGTGGACACTGGCCGGCTACATCAGCCTGCCCGGTTGGCAGATCACTGAAGGGGGCCGGTCCCTGTCGACGTCACAGCAGTTCACGACCGAGTTCACCTGCCCGTCGGTGACGACCTGCTACTCGGCCGGCACCAACATTCCGAGCACCCACGAGAACTCCCAGGGGGCGATCACCGTCAGTCACGACGGCGGCGCCACCTGGCGGCAGTCCCTGTCGTCCCGGAGCGGGACCTACTTCTTCTCGATCACCTGTCCGACGCCGAGCACGTGCATGGCCCCCGGTGTGATCCCCGGTACGCGGACCCCCCCGGCCATGTACACGACGACGGACGGCGGGGACAGTTGGACGTCGCTGCCCCTGCCGGGAGTCGATGAGGCGTTCATCCTGCTGTCCTGCCCCGCCACGTCGACATGTGTCGCCATGGAACTGGACATGGGTCAGGACGGTCGTGCACGGAACAAGGGTGTCTCGTATGTCACCTCCGACGGTGGCCACCACTGGACGGCCTCGGCCGTACCCAGGGGATTTGTCCCGTCGGGTTCGTCCTCTCTCCAGTGCTTCCCCGGTGGGCGCTGCATCGCCGCCGGGACCGAGACCGCCGGCCCCGCCATCGACACACCCGCCGCCATGATCTACAGCACCGACGACGGTGCCTCGTGGACGACCGGCTCGGTGCCGACGGTGCCGGCCATCGCCTCCATGATGTCCTGTGTCGATGCCGACCATTGCGTGTCGATCGAGCAGAAGGACCTCCGCAACGGCCAGATGACGGCCAGCGGGGTGCTGGTGACCGACGACGGCGGCAGGACCTGGAAGGCCTACGGAGGGCACGACCTCGATCCGGTGAACGACAGGAAGACGGCGCTGAACTTCGGCTCGATCTCGTGCTCCACCGCCTCGGACTGCTTCGCCACCGGGCTGCTCTACGAGAGCCTGTGCCAGGGGAGCTGCCCCTACGTGGCCAATCAGGGAGTCATCATGGGGACCGTCGACGGGGGCCGGACCTGGAGGGCCGACCCCCTGCCGGCTCCCCCCAGCCCGACGCTGCAGTACGTCTCCGTGTTTCCCATGACGTGTGTCACCGAGACCGACTGCCTGGCCGTGGCCACCTTGGGGTTGTCGCAATCGGGGTCGAACGGGGGACTTCCGCCGGTGGAGCAGGATGTGGTCCTGACCAACAGTGGAGCGTCGGTCAGAACCAGGTCGAGCACCACGGGGTGACGGCCGACCGGAACATGGAGTCGGCGAGCGCCAGCGCCCCGTTCGAGTGTTCGTCGACACGGCCGGCGCCGGCCAGGGCCAGCACCGACGTCCCTCCCAGGTAGACCGATCCCAGGGCGTCGACGGGGAAGGTCAGATCGGCGGTGGCACCGGTCGGGGCACAGGTGGCCCCCGCCGGCCCCCCGTCGAGGGCGAACCGGCCGGCGGCGATCCCCAGGGGATCGGTGACCTCGATCACCAGGCGACCGTCGGCGGGATAGCGCCGGGCCGACAGGGCGGCGGCGACGTCGAGGACGCGGACCCAGATGAAATCGAACCGGCCCGTCTGTCGCAGCGACCGGCCGTCGCGCAGCAACCAGACCAGGGGTTCGTGGATGGACCTGTCTCCGGCCTGGACCCGGGTGGTGAGGTCGACCTCGCAGCAGAAGCGCCACAACCGGAGATAGGCGTCGGGGGTGGCGGTGACCAGCTCGATGATCGAGACGGTGCCCTTGGGCCGCATGTGGTCCCACTCCTGGGTGGCGGTGTAGCGCACATAGCCCTGGACGTCGCCGTCCGGGGCGCGATAGACGGCCTGGTAGCCCTGCACCGGGGTGGTGCCGGGCACCTCCACCTGGTGCAGCGTCCGGTCCCACCACCGCTCGGTCCGGCCGATGGCGCCCGGTTGCCCGGCGCGGACGCGCTCGTAGACGGGAGGCCCCTCGTGTCGGAGGGTGGCGAGATCGACCAGCTCGACGCTGCCGGTACCGGGCCGGAGGAAACGGGCCGTCCGCGTGTCGACCGTGTAGGTGGCGGCGTCGACGGCGGCGCCGTAGCCGAACTGGCCGTAGATGGGGTACTCCGAGGCGATGAGGATGCCCACCGGCTCTCCCCGGTCCGCCGACGCCCGGAGGTCGTTCGTGATCATCCGGGTGAGAAGTCCGCGACGCCGGTGGGTGGGCGCCACGGTGACGTTGGTGAGGGCGGCGGAGGGAACCTCGCTCGGCCCCGGCACCGTGAGGGGGGTGGGGAACGATCGCAGCGTTCCCACCGCCCGGGGCCCGTCGAAGGCGCCCCAGGTCCGGCTCAGGTCCATGTCGCCCAGGCGGTACTCGCCCTCGCCGTCCGCCGGGTGGGAGAGGAAGCCGGTGGCCATGCAGGCGGTCCATCCGTCGATCTCGGAGGCGTCGATGGTGCGGACCGACAGCTCCTGGGGCCGATCAGATGTGGTCATAGTCGGCGCTCAGACGGCGCGCTCGCGTCCTTCCCAGTACGGGTCGCGGAGCTTGCGCTTGTAGAGCTTCCCGTTGGGGTCCCGGGGCATGTCGTGGGTGAAGTCGATCGTCTTGGGGGTCTTGAACTTGGCCAGCCGGCCCTCGCACCAGGCCAGGATCTCGGCCGCCAGCTCCGGTGAGCCCTCGACGCCGTCGACGGGCTCGATGACGGCCTTCACCTGCTCGCCCCAGTCGTCGTCGGGGATCCCGAAGACCGCCGCGTCCACCACCTTGGGATGGGAGAGCAGGACGTGCTCGATCTCGGCGGGGTAGATGTTGGCTCCCCCGGAGATGATCATGTCGATCTTGCGGTCGGAGAGGAAGAGGAAGCCGTCGTCGTCGAGGTAGCCGACGTCGCCGACGGTGAAGAATTTCCCGATGCGATTCTTCTCGGTCTTCTCCTTGTCCTTGTGGTACTCGAAGTTGGCGCCGCCCGACATGGCCATGTAGACGGTGCCGATCTGGTTGGGCCCGAGGCGGTTGCCGTCGTCGTCGAAGATGGCGATCTCCGAGATGGGCCAGGGCTTGCCGACGGTTCCCGGCTTGGTCAGCCACTCCTCGGTGTTCACGATGGTGCCGCCGCCCTCGGAGGCGGCGTAGTACTCGTCGATGACGGGACCCCACCATTCGATCATGGCGTGCTTGGTGTCGATGGGGCAGGGGGCCGCCGCGTGGATCATGTGGCGGAGCGACGAGAGGTCGTAGCGGTGGCGGGTCTCGTCGGGGAGGGCCAGGAGGCGGTGGAACTGGGTGGGGACCATGTGGGAGTGGGTGACGCGGTAGCGCTCGATCAGCTCGAGCATGCCCTCGCCCGTCCACTTGTCCATGAGGACCACGGTGTGGCCCATGTGGATGGCCGCCCCGGAGAAACGGAGGACGGCGGTGTGGTAGAGCGGCGAGCCCACGATGTGGACGTTGTCGTCGCGCGACTGGATGCCGAAGAGGAGGAGGATCCCGCCGAGACCGATGGCGGCGTCGTCGGGATTGGCCCCCGACAGTGCCCGTCGGACCCCCTTGGGGTTGCCGGTGGTGCCCGAGGTGTAGTTCATGGTGTCGCCCAGGCTGCGGTCCTTGGGGAGGTCGGTCCTCTGGTTGTCGCGCATCTCGGTGTAGGAAGCGAATCCGCTGATGTCCCCGACGGCCAGGCACCGACTGGCCGGGATCTCGGCCTCTTCCACGGCCAGCTGGCACGCCTCGGCGAAGCGCTCGTGGCCGATGAAGACCTGGGCTTCGGAGTCGGTGATGATGTAGGCGATCTCGGGCGCCACCAGGTGGTGGTTGATGGGCACGATGTACCAGCCCGCCTGGAGGGCGGCGAGATAGATCTCGAAGACCTCGACGCAGTTGGGGAGGACGAAGGCGATCGTGTCGCCCGGTCGGAGCCCGAGTTGCCGCAAGCCGTGGACGACCTGGTTGGCCCGGCCCAGGAGCTCGCCCGCCTTCAGCTCGGTGCCGTCCGGGCCGACCAGGGCGAGGTGCCCCGGCTCCTCTTGCGCCATCGCCCAGAATCCGAAGTCGGCCACCTGTGTCTCCCCCTCGCGTGGCCGGGACTCCGACGACGTCGCCCGACGGTCCGGCCCGGCTCAGGAGCACCGGACTGGCGCTCGACTGCCGACCGACGCTAGAACGTGTTCTCGCAGGCGTCAAGCCGTCTGCCCCGCCGTGCGCGTCGCCCCATGCGCCAGACGCCGGTGACCGGGCAGACACCCATCGAGATCACCGGAGGATGCAAGGTGGCAGGGTTCCTCGACGGCAAGGCCGTGGTCATCACCGGAGCCGGGAGGCGGCATCGGCCGGGCCTGCGCGCTGGCGTGCGCGGCCGAGGGCGCCAAGGTGGTGGTGGCCGACATCGGTGTCGGGCTCGCCGGCGAGGACCCGACGAGCGACGTGGCCGACGCCGTCGTGAAGGAGATCGAAGCGGCCGGCGGTGAGGCGGTGGCCGTCGCCGAGGACGTGAGCACGATGGCCGGCGGCGAGCGGATCGTGAACACGCGCCGTCGAGCGGTGGGGACGGATCGACGGCGTGGTGGCCGTGGCCGGGATCCTGCGCGAGCGGATGCTGTTCAACATGTCCGAGGACGAGTGGGACGCCGTGATCGCCACCCACCTGAAGGGCCACTTCACCGTGTTCCGGCACGCGGCGGCCATCATGCGCAAGCAGGAGTCGGGCTCGCTCATCGGGTTCACGTCGGGGGCCTACGTGGGCAGCGTGGCCCAGGCCAACTACTCGGCCGCCAAGGGCGGGATCGTGTCACTGGTGCGGTCCGCCGCCGTGGGTCTGCACCGCTACGGCGTGCGGGCCAACGCCATCGCCCCCATCGCCCGGACCCGGATGTCGGCCAACGTGCCCTCGGGGCTGGCCGAGAACGGCGATCCCGAGGACGTCGCCCCCATGGTCGTCTACCTGCTGTCGGACCGGGCCAAGGACGTGACCGGCCAGGTGTACACGGCGGTCGGCTCGCGGATCGCCGTCTGGAACCAGCCGGTCGAGGTGCGCGAGATGAAGACCGACGGTCGTTGGACGCCGGAGGAGATCGCCGCCCGGTTCGGGGAGGTCGGGGTGGAGAAGATGGGGATGATCGACAGGCTCGAGGCAGATGCGCCAAGGCGGCCGCCTCGGGCGAGAAGCCGAACGCGTAGCGCCGAGAGCGCTCGGAGGAGAGAGCCGTGCGCTTCAGCTACGCCGAGTCGATGACCGACCCGTCGTTCTACCTGCCGCTGGCCCGGGCGGCCGAGGAGGCGGGCTACGACTCCTTCATCGTCCCCGACTCCATCGCCTACCCGGAGCACTCCGACGCCACCTATCCGTTCAATCCCGACGGGACGCGGGAGTTCCTGGAGGACAAGCCGTTCCTCGAGCCCTTCTCGCTCATCCCCGCCCTGGGCGCGGTGACGAGCACGATCCGCTTCGTCACCTTCGTGATCAAGCTCCCGATCCGCCACCCGGTGCTGGTGGCGAAGCAGGTGGCGTCGGTCGCCGTGCTCACCGGGAACCGGCTCGGCCTCGGGGTGGGAACGAGCCCGTGGCCCGAGGACTACGACGCTGGTCGACGTGCCCTGGGCGGGGCGCGGGGCGCGGATGGACGAGTCGATCGCCGTCATCAGGGGCCTTCTGGCCGGCGGCTACTGCGAGTACCACGGGAAGGTCTACGACGTGCCGGCCGTGAAGATGGCGCCCGTCCCGTCCGAGCCCGTCCCCATCCTGATCGGCGGTCACGGCGAGGCCGCCCTGCGCCGGGCCGCGTCCAGCGGGGACGGCTGGATGCACGGCGGTGGTGCGCCCGAGGCGCCTGCCGGGGCTGCTCGAGCGGCTGGGCCAGCTGCGGACCGAGGCCGGTCGCGGCGACGAGCCGTTCGAGGTGCACGTCATCTCCCTCGACGCCTACAGCGTCGACGGGGTGCGCCGGCTCGAGGAGCAGGGGGTGACCGACGTGATCGTCGGGTTCCGGTGGCCGTACACGGTGGGGCCCGACGTCGAGCCGCTCCAGGTGAAGATCGACAACCTGCGACGGTTCGCCGACACGGTGATCGCCGGGACCGGCGCCGCGCGGTGACAGGACCGGAAGAGAAGAGACCGACGAGCGAAAGGGGATCAGATGGGTGCGGCACGCGACGCCGCCAAGCAGTCGATGGCTCTGACCGAGGCACGTGACCGCGACGGGTGGCTGGCCCTCTTCGCCGACGACGCCGTCGTCGAGGACCCGGTGGGCCCGTCGATGTTCGACCCCGACGCCGAGGGCCATCGGGGCAAGGAGGCCATCACCGCCTTCTACGACAACGTGATCTCGACGAGCGAGAAGATCGAGTTCACCATCCGCGACTCCTACGAATGCGGGTCCGAGGTGGCGAACGTCGGCCAGATCCGGATCACGCTGCCCGGGAACCAGGTCGGGATCGTCCCCATCGTGAACATCTACAAGGTGAACGAGGCGGGGAAGCTGGTGGCGCTGCGTTCGTTCTGGGAGGCCGACAAGCTGTCGTTCAGCCAGGAGTAGCCGGCGGTTCGGGGTTCTCTGTCGTGACCACGACGCCGCCCTTGTCGACGTGGCTCTCCCAGACGCTCGTCGCCTTCACGATCGAGTTCGACAACGAGTTCGAGCACCGGATGCCGCACCGGACGTCGTGGTAGGTGAGCCGACCGACGGCAGGCCGCCCGTCTTCCGGGGTCTGACGCCCTATCCGACGGGTGGCGGGCGGCGATCCGCCCGCCCGTCACCTTGCCGCACTACCCGATGGTCCTTCATCGGGGTGGTTTTCCCGACGGGGCGTGACCGGTGCGGGGCAATCCCAGCTGATCAATTTGTCGGCGCCGTCTCTCATAGTTTCTTGCTGATCTCAACGAGCTCGACGACCAGCACGCCGAAGGTCAGAAACACAAAGAGATCCGTGAGCATTTGGCCCACCAGCAGGATCCGTCCGGGTTCTCCCACAGCCTCAACGTCCGGAGCTCCAATCGTCGAGAGATTGGCGACGGTAAAGTAAAACGCTCCCAAACGACTCGACGGGCACTGACGTGTTGTGGTTCTCGTCACAGGGGTCATCGTGACGGTGGCCATCGCGGCACCGTTGTCGATGACATAACAATGACGTTCGGCGTCGTAGTAATTGGCAGTAAAGAGGAGCGTCAGAGCGCTTACCAGAAGCAGCAGGGGACCCAGGACCCACGCAAGCTGTGTGCCGAGTTCCCCAGTCGTCGTTGCATGTCGTGCGATCTTGAGGATACAGAAGCCGAGGAAGACCAGAAGAATCAGCGAAACGATGTTGGCGAGGGTTGCTCCGACGGCGTCGTGGCCCGGGTGGAGCTTCGATTGACCGACAAAGAGGTCGGTGGTTCGCCAAAGAAGACCGACCGACCACAGGATGATGAGAATGCAAATGAGCGATGTCACAGCGCTCGTCCCCCTGCCGCCTGGATCCTTGAACGCCACTTGCGATCCCCCATGTCGCTTTCCTCGCCGGCAGCGTATCGATGCGCCGGCTTTCACACCCGAAACGGGGTTGACCAGGTAGATCCGTCCGACGGCAAACGCTTTTCGTGCCTGCGACAATGGAAAGGTCTTTCGGCCCTACGCGGGGTCGGGGCTGCCGTCGATAGGACCCCGTGGGAGTCAGTGACGAGGGGTTCACCCCCCGGGAGCGTCAGAAACGGCCTTTCGCCGTGGGCGCTGTCCTGGCCGGAGTTATCACGCTTGTCTTTTGTCTCTGGGTCGTCTTCGATCTCGGTGGCCCTCACGTGACCCTCGAGGTCGACGACATCGGCCAGCTGGTCGCCGCCTGGTGCGCCACCGGCGTCTGCGGCGCGGCCGCCCTCCGGGGGGCTCCGGGCCGGCTCACCTGGGCCCTCCTGGCCGCGTCGAGCTTCGCCTGGGGCGCCGGGGAGGTCGTCTGGTGTTACTACGCCCTCGTCCGGAACGTTCCTGTTCCGTTTCCCTCGCTGGCCGACGTGGGGTTCCTCGCCGCCGTGCCTTTCGCCTTCGCCGGTCTCCTGGTCTACCCGATGGGACGGCGCCGGCGCGGTGCGCACGTGCAGGAGGTTCTCGACGGCTGCATCATCGCCACGTCGTTGCTGTTCGCCAGTTGGGCGACCGTTCTCGGCCCGCTCTACCGTTCGCACCAGGGTGGTGCGCTGAAGCAGGTCATCTCGCTCTCGTACCCGATGAGCGATGTCGTCATGGTGTCGCTCGTGGTCATCCTGATCGCGCGGGCGGAGCGGACGGGACGGGTACGCCTCCAGCTGGTGATGGCCGGTGTGGTGGCCTTCGCCGTGTCCGACAGCGCCTTCGCCTATCTGACGGAGGTGAACAGCTACAACGGCGGGAGCTTCCTGGACACCGGTTGGGTGGCCGGCTACCTGTTGATCGCTCTGGGAGCCCTGTGGGCGATGACGGCACCGGCACTGGCGGTGTCGGCCACGGAGGAGGCGACGGTCTCGCTGATCGCTCCGTATGTGCCCGTGCTCGTCGTGCTGGCCGTGACGGCGGTCGACCTCCTGCGTGGGCGTCACTTGGCGACGGTGTCGTGGCTCATGGTCTTCGCCCTCGTCGTTCTCGTGCTCGGTCGGGAGCTGTTGCGGCTGTTGGAGAAGGTGCCGAGACGACCCTCCTGGGGCGCTCACCTCTCATGAGCCGATTTCCGTGATGAGCGGATACACGCCCGGCGGCGGACCTTCGGTGCGTCTCGTGAGCCCCGTGACCGGTGTCGCCGCTCGCAGGGTGACGGCGCCGGAGACCAGCAGCGGGAGGCGAGTTACCGCCTGGATCGTCCGATCGATCATGATCGCCACCACGGTGTTCGCCCTCCTCGACCTCTTCCTGCTGGCCTCGGGTGGGCATCACTAGCCCGAGCGCTGGGAGGGGCCTCGGAAGTTACCTCTCAGTACCTGTGAATTCGGGGGACGGGGCGCGTCATGATGGGGCTTCGGGACCAGACGGAGGTGCGATCGATGACGACGATCCCGGTGACCACCCGACCCCCAGAAGACGACATCGAGTCCGAGCTGTTCTCCTCGACGCGGGAGGCCGGGGTGACCTGTTTTCCCGATCCGGAAGACGGGTTCGAAGAGGACGACTGAGCGGGTCTAGGACGACGCCGCTGCCGCGACAGCCAGAAGTTGGGGACCGTCGTGGCGGGGGCTGTTTACCTCGGTCGAGACGGGGTGGCGCAGAAGGGTGCCGGCCGGCGCCGGTAGGAGCAGGAGCGCGAAGGGCTCGGTGTCGCGGTTGGCGGGGTCGAGCCAGTCCTCGATGACGTCGCCGTCGAGGATGACCGGCATGCGGTCGTGGACCTCGACCATGTCGGGGCCGGCCTCGGTGGTGATGATGGTGCACGTCCGCAGGAGCGTCTCGGGGTCGGGGTCGGGCGAACGGGACTTGTCCCACCACGTCTCGTAGAGACCGGCGAAGGTGAGGGGGCGGCCGTCGGATCGGTGGAAGTAGTAGGGCACCTTCTTCTTGGGTTCGGTCGGGTCGGGGACCCGCCACTCGTAGAAGCCGTCCACCACGACGAGGCAGCGGTGGGCGGCGAAGGCCGAGCGGTAGGCCGGCGTCTTGGCCACCGTCTCGGCCCGGGCGTTGATCATCTTGTTGCCCATGCGGACGTCCTTGGCCCAGTGGGGGACGAGGCCCCAGCGGAACTGGTCGAGGAGCCTGACGGTGTCCTCGCCGCGCCCGTCCGTCGTCGGTGAGGGGACGCGACCTCGGTGACGGCGTAGAGACGGCGCGTGGGGGGGACGTTCCAGCTCGGTGCACCTTCGGGATCCACGCCCTGGGCCAGCTGGACCTCGAGGAGACGGGCCAGCTGGGACGGGGGGGTGTGGAGATCGACGCGTCCGCACATACGGCGGCGAGCCTACGGGCGGGAGCTGGTGGCGCCATCCACCGGCGCGCCACGGCGGAGCGCGGCGCGCAGTTCCTCGCTCAGGCGGCGGGCCTCGGCCACGTCGGCCTCGGTACAGGGGTCGGGGGCGTAGCTGGCCCGCGCCGCCAGGGCGGCCAGCGCCCGGTAGGCCTCGAGGGCCCGCCCGCCGGGGGTGTCGGCTCCCGGTGGTGCCCCGGGACCGGGGCCGAAGACCGAGGCGATCGTCGGTCCGGTGCGGCGGGACACGAGGCGGGTGGCGTGCTCCTCGAGGGTCTCGGACTCCCGGCGTCCGAGGCCGGTGCGGGCCAGGACGGAGGCGGCCTGTTCCCAGCGCGCCAGGATCTCGGTCCCCGGTGCGGTCAGGCGGGCGAAGCGGCGCCGCCGCAGTCGGGGGCGACGGCGTCGCCACAGCCCCGGACCGGCCACCGCGGCGGTGACGATGACGGACGGCGGCAGCGAGGGCGACGAGGACGACCGTGCCCCACGCCGCATGGTGCGGTGTGGTGGTGGCCGGCGTCGCCGTCGGGCCGAGACCCTTGGTACCGGCCCCCGCCGTGATGCCGGTGCCCTGGAGGCGTTTGTCGGAGAGGGTCGTGGTGGTGACGGCGGTCGGGTGCGACGACGGCGTGGTCGTGGGCGCGCCGTTCTCGACGCCGGCGCCGAGGGCCTCGTCGGTGGTGGCCGGCGTGGGCTCGAATGAGACCCAGCCGGCGGCCGGGCCCAGGTAGACCTGGGGCCACGAGTGGGCGTCGGCGCCGGTGACGGAGTAGGTGTCGCGCTGCTCGGTCGAGCCCGTGGTGAAGCCGATGGCCAGGCGGGTGGGGAGACCGTCGATGCGGGCCAGGACGGCGTAGGCGCCGGCGAACTGCTGGCAGAAGCCGGCCCTGGTGGTGAAGAGGAACGAGGAGAGGGCGTTGCGGCCGCTGACCGGCGGCGGGGAGAGGGTGTAGCGGAAGCGCTTGCCGACGGTGAAGTAACGGACGAGGGCGGTGGCCTCGGCCGCCGGTCCCCGGGCGTGGGCCACGATCTGGTGGGCCAACTGGACGACGGCCGGCGGGACCGGCGGCAGGGCCAGGTAGGGAAGCGAGGTCGGTGGCGGGAGCGGAGGCGTCGAGGGCGGCCACCGACGTCTGCGCCGACAGGTCGGCGGTCGAGGGGAGGCGCGCCGTGGCGTCGTAGGTGAGGTCGGCCGGGTTGGCGAAGGGTTGGATCGACGCCGATGCCGGGCTCCACCTGGACGGAGTTCGCCTTGGCCACCGAGACGGTGGAGGGCGGGACGGGCAGGAGGTTGCTGCGGAGGTTGCCGATGGAGATGGCCACGGTGAAGGTCTTGGTGGCCACCGGCTCGGTGAGGACGGGGAGGGCGATCGGGGACCAGCTGGGGCGCGTCCTCGGCGGCGGCCTTGGTGGCCGGGTCGGGGAGCCAGGAGGTCGCCGTCGAAGCGCGTCAGGGTGGCCACCTGCCAGTAGGTGGGGGTGCGCGAGATGGCGGTGAACATGGTGAGGTCGCTCTGCGCCGTGAGGACGGCGCGCATGTTGTCGATGAGGTCGAGGGCCCCCACGCCGGCGACGTCACCAGCACCCGCCCCGGGTGCTCCCGGTCCCGATCCGTTCACCGCGCCGTGGGAGAACGGGATGGCGTCGAGCTGGAGCCCGGCCGAGCCCCGGACTGGCGGCCACGGGGACGACGACGGCCACCGCTCGCCATGGCCAGCGCCGCCGCCGTTCCCGACCGCCACGAGAGGCGGCGCCGGGCCACCTCCGGACGGTCGGCGACGGCCAGGAAGATCAGCGCCGTGGCCAGGTAGAGCGCCGTGCCGGTGACGCGGTCGATGTCGGAGCTGAGCAGGGCCGTGTAACAGAACAGGCCGAAGGTGGGGAAGAGGGCGACGAGGGGCCGCCGCGCCCCCGCCGGCCGGATCTCCTGCCAGGTCCAGAGGGTGCGGGCGAAGACGGCGGCCAGCCCGGCGCCGGCGGCCAGGCAGAGGACCACCCCGGAGGTGGCCGGGACCGGGGTGGGGTGCGAGCGGATGACGGCGCCGGCGTCGGTGAAGCGGTGGAGGAGGACCCGGACCGTGGTGGGTGTGGGGATGCCGGCGCGGGTGGCCGCCGGCAGGAGGGTCCAGACCGCCACCAGGGCGACGGCCAGGATCCCCGTCACCGAGGGGACGGGGTCGGGCAACCGCCGGGAGCGGACGAGGGAGACGACGACGTGGCCGGTGACGACGCAGGCGGCGATGGGGAGAAGGAGATGGGCGGCGCCCGGGTTCCGGGCCAGCCGGGACGCACCCAGGCCGGCGGCCAGGGCCACCGTCAGCAGCGCGCCGTCGGGGACGAGGTCGGCTCCGATGCGACGGTGCCCGCTCACCCGACCACCTCCACCGCGGCGCGCCGCCGGAGGACGTCGGGGAGCGCGCTCGAGGCGCCGGCATCGGTGGTCACGAGGACCATGCCTTCCTCGCCGACGCCGGCGGCGGCCCAGACGGCACTGCCGGAGGTGCGGCCCGTCCAGCGGAGAGCCGACGAGGTGGGGGGGTTGGTGGGCCCGAGGAGGGCCAGGGCGCGGACGAGCGCCTGGCGTCCGGGGACGCCGGCGGGGAGCTCGAGACGTTCCCCGGCAGAGGTGCAGAGCTCGACCGAGATGCCGTCGGCCAGGGCTCGGGCCCCGAGGGCGGCGGTGCGGGTGATGGCCGCCTCGAAGGAGGGGCCACCGTGGGACGAGGGGCGGAGGTCGACGAGCAGGGCCAGGCGGCCCGATTCGGGAGCGGTGAAGTCGCGGACGACGAGCTCGCCGGTGCGGGCCAACGCCGGCCAGTGCAGGCGCGTGAGGCGGTCACCGGGGACATAGGGGCGCAGCGACGACAGGTCGTCACCGGCCACCGACGCCGACGGGGCGGCGCCGGGACGGGGTTCCGATGGGCGGCCGGAGACCAGGACGTGGGCCGGGAGGCGGGCCGCCTCGGTCATGTCGGGGACGGGGCAGACGATCATGTGCGCCGAAGGGCCCGACGTCGCCTGGGAGGCGAAGAGGCGGAAGGGGTCCTCGCACCAGACGCCGACGGGGTTGAGGGTGACGACGCCGCGGACGGAGGTGGGGACCGGGATCCGGACGGTGGTGCCCGAACCGGGAGGGAGATCGGGGAGGGGGACCGACCAGGCCAGGGCGTGGGAGAGGGCGACCAGCGGATTGCCGTCGGTCATACCGGTGAGGGGGGCGTCGGGTGTCGCCGCCGGCCGTGCCCCGAGACCGGGGTAGGAGACGGTCCAGTGGCGGGCCGGGGCTTCGATCCGGACCGACGGGATGGTGGAGCGACTGGAATTGGTGACGTGGAGTTCCATTGTCGCCGGGTGGCCGACGGAGACCTCCATGGCCGGGACGAGGAGCTCCAGGCGCAGCGACCGGCGCGCCGTGCGGGAACGCCAGGAGACCGAGACCGCCCCCAGGACGAGGAGGACGCCGAGGGCGATGGCCACCATGATGAATTCCTCGACGCCGAAGCCGAGGCCGACGACGGCGAGGGCGCCGGCACCGGTGGAGAGGATGAGCCCCCGGAACGAGACCACCGGACGGGACCGAGCCGGGCCGGACGGGTCCGGGCTAGCGGCTGGCGCCGACGGGGACCGGCAGCCGGGAGAGGATGTCGGTGACGGTGGCCGACGTGGTGGCCCCGGCCAGCTCGGCGGCGGGGTGGGCCTGGAGGCGATGGGCCAGGGTGGGCTCGGCCACCAGCTTGACGTCGTCGGGGGTCACGTAGGTGCGGCCCTGGGTGACGGCGATGGCCGCCGCCGCCCGGACGACGGAGAGCGCGGCGCGCGGGGAGGCGCCGACGAGGAGATCGGGGTGGTGGCGGGTGGCGTGGACGATGTCGAGGACGTAGCCCCGGACCTCCGGGCCCAGGTAGGTGGCGTCGAGAGCGGCGGCGAAGGCGGCCAGGAACTCCGGGCTCCCGACGGGGGAGAGGTCCTCGGGGGAGGGACGGCTGCCCGTGGAGGAGAGGAGGAGGTCCTCGGTCTCGCGGTCGGGATAGCCGAGGTCGAGGCGGAGGAGGAAACGGTCCCGCTGGCTGTGGGGAAGCGGGAAGGTGCCCGCCGCGTCGAAGGGGTTCTGGGTGGCGATGACCATGAAGGGCCGGGGGAGGGGATGGGAGATGCCGTCGGCCGAGACCTGGCGCTCCTCCATCGCTTCGAGAAGCGCCGACTGGGCTTTCGGGGAGGCGCGGTTGAGCTCGTCGGCCAGGAGGACGTTGGTGAAGACGGGGCCGGGACGGAAGGCGAGGACGCCGGTGTCGCGGTCGAAGACCACCGCCCCGGTGACGTCGGCGGGGAGGAGGTCGGCGGTGAGCTGGACACGACCGAAACCGAGACCGAGGGAGCGGGCCAGGGCCTTGGCCAGGGTGGTCTTCCCGACACCGGGATGATCCTCGACGAGGAGGTGGCCCTCGGCCATGAGGCAGCAGAGCGAGAGCCGGACGGTGAGGTCCTTCCCGAGGTAGGAGGAGCGGACGTTGGCGACCACCGCGTCGAAGATGCGGGCCAGATCGGCGATCGTCCCGTGGCCATCGGCTGCCACCGAGCGGAGAGCGAGAGAACTGTCGTCCACATCCGTCTCTACGTCAACGGCTGTCATTTGGTTCACTTGCGGCCCCCCCTCCCCACCCTCAGCCGAGATCATGGCGCGAGCCTATGCGGTTACCTCGGCCCGGAGCAGGCGTGGGTGAGCGCTTCCCCTCCGACCCTGTGACGAGGACTTCCCAGGTGGCAAGGGATCTCGCAAAGTTCCCGTCAGGACTTCAGCAAGCAGGGTGACGCACCCTTCGACTGTGGCCCGAGCTCTCACAGCATCAGACGTCCATGACTCGGTCGGTGCGGGATGCGGCGCCAGGAAAGAGGTACCTGTCCGACGCCGTCTCCTGTCCGACCGGTCTGAGTGGCAAGGGAGAACAAATCTTCCATTGAGAGGAACGTTGCGCACTCCATATCGTCATGCCCCGGGCCATCCGGACCGTCGACATGGCAGTGATGGAGCCGGAGATTCGTGATGCGGTTCTCGCTAATGCTGCATGAGTGGTTGCGACGCTCGGGAAAGACGTGGAGACGAACGCAAAGGGGTGACATGCCGACGGATGCTGCGGTAACGGTGGCTCACGATGCCACTGGCTTACAACGCGCGTTAGAGGAGGAACGTCAGAAGGTGTCGTGCTCATGTCCAATCGCGTAAGGGGGGGTGGAATCTTGCTCCTGGTCCTCGCGCTGGCCGGATGGTCCGCCGCCGCGTATGCCGGGGACGCGACAGGGTCCGATGGTGGAGACACCGCAACTGTCGGCGTCTCGAACTCCTCCTCCTCGCCGGGATCATCAGGAACACAAGCCGCCGACCGGGGTGGTAGCGGGTCAGGACCGTCGTGCACCTATGTACCCGTAGAACTCGCTGCATCAGCCGGCTTCGATCTCGCGCCGGGAGGACCAAGTCCGGGGGGGTGGTATGTCGTGAAGTGTGGCGGCCCGCAAGGGGTGGAGGAGGTTGACTGGATACCGACTGGGTCGAGTGCACCAACGCCTACTGCTGTGAATGGCCCCACCCCTACTGCGGCCGCTGCACAAGCGGCGGCGTCCATTCACCTGCCACCGCCATTGATTCAGGTCAACCCCGTGGAGTTCAGTGTGGTGAACCTTCCCACGTGGCTCGCCATCGACCCAGATATGTGGCACGTCAATCAGGCGACGGCGACAATTGGTGGAGTCACGGCCACCGCCCTGGCGACACCGGAAAGTGTGACCTGGACAATGGGAGACGGCGGAGTCGTCGAGTGTCAAGGACCGGGGACTCGATTCGATCCGGATCTCGCGGCTGGACTGCAGTCCACTTCCTGCTCCTATACCTACACTCGCTCGTCCGATGGAGAGCCTGGTAGCGACGGAGATCCCAACGATGGAGCATTCACCGTTACTGCCACGGTGACGTGGAAGGTGACCTGGACCGCAGTCGGCACTCCCGGCGGTGGGATCCTTCCGGCATTACACACGGCCACGACGAAAGCCCTTCGTGTCGAGCAGGTCGAGTCCGTTGGGGTCGCACAGTGATCGCATCGGGCAACTGAGGTTCGATCGTGTCGACCACACTCACCCGTCCAGTGTTGGAACCAGGGAATCGCGCCACGGGACTTCGACTCGACCCCATGGGACACCGTCGTCGGCCCGCACTCGCCGTCGGGTGTCTTGCCCTCGTCATCGCGTGTGTCGCAGTCTTCGTCAGCGTGTATTTGAAAGCCGGCAACGAAGTGTCAGTTCTTGCAGTCGAGAAGGCAGTGCCACAGGGACAGGTGTTGACGGTCAACGATCTGACGGTCGTCCGGATATCGATGACCGCTGGTATCGCCTCCGTTCCAGCAGCCGAAGCCTCGGCTGTCGTCGGGCGCCGAGCGGCCGAGCGCCTCGAGCCGAACTCCTTGCTCACGGCGAGTGAGCTCGTCACAAATTACTCACCTCCCGCCGGTGATTCGATCGTCGGCGTCGCCACGAAGGAGGGTCAGATTCCCGCGTCCGGTGTGGCGCCGGGGGAAACAGTGGACGTTGTCTTCACCGGGCCTCCCGGGGAGCAGGATTCGACTGTCGGCTCGGCGGGAGAACAGCAGGGAGCCACTGGTGTGACGGTGACCTCGGGCGGAGTGCCCAGTTCGGCCGGCACCGTCCTCGTCCCCGACGCCACCGTCCTTGAGGTGGCGCCATCTCCTGCATCGTCCGGTTCCGACGCTGTTGATGTTTCCCTTCTCACCCCGGCCACGCTGGCTCCACTTGTCGCGAACGCATCGGCGGCTGGTCAGGTCGCTCTCGTTGTCGTGGCACCGGGATCATGACTCGAGTCGTGCTCTGCTCGGCGAAGGGCTCACCGGGCGTGACGACTCTGGCTTGCGTTCTCGGAGCTGTCTGGCCAGCGGACCGGGCGGTCGTGGTTGCGGAATGTGACCCTTCAGGAGGTGATCTCGCCGGGAGATTTGGATTGTCGACCCGAGTCGGAATGACCAGCCTGGTCCTGACAGGACGTCAGGAAGAGGCAACTCCGCCGGATTACAGAGACCATTCGCAGGAGCTACCCGGTGGTCTGAACGTTCTCGTAGGGCCTACCGGGGCCGACTCCGCCACAGCTCTCGATCACGAGCTGGGAATGTCGTCTTCGAGTCTTGTTCATGACCAGTGTGACCTACTCGCCGATTGCGGACGGCTTCTACCAGGAGCGATCGGGCAGGGCCGGATGATCCAGGCTGCCGATGGGGTCCTGCTGCTGATACGGCCCGATGTGGCGGGGATCGCCCACGCCCGTTGGGCCACGAGCCGGATTCGCGATCTGAGCCGCTCCCCCCTCTCCGCGGTGATTGTCGGAGCGGGTCAATTCAAGCCCTCAGAGTTGATCGAAGAGCTTGACGTCCACGTTCTCGGAACGGCCCCTCTTGACCCCCGAGCCGCACTGATGGCCAGTGGAGGGTCAGGAACGGCGAAGGAATTCATCCGATCCGAACTCATCGCCTTCGCGCGAACGGTTGCCACAGCTCTCACCGGAGGCTCATCACTTGGCAAGGCAAGTGAGCACAAGACCGGTAGAGGATTCTCGAGGCGGCTAGCACCTGAAAGACGGCACGGGATCCTGAACCGAACGCGCGGCTTCCAGCAGCACGAGACAGCCGTCAGTCCAACCAAAAGGACGTCACCGAGCCATATGCCTGTGATCACCAGTGGACCCTGACCTCGCATTCCCTCTGGCCCGACTCCGATCGGATGTAGCCGACGATCTGGCGACCTCCGGAGCACGCGAGCTGGGACTCTCGGATCGGCGTGAGCTTGCGCGGCAACTGGCACTCACACGGCTTCGCAACGTCGCCACTGAACGCGTTGCTTTGGGCCAGGCGCCCATTGAACCGAAAGAGGAACAACGACTGGCACAAGCCGTGTTAGACGCGCTCTTCGGTCTCGGTCAGCTCCAAGCGTTGGTTGACGACCCCGATATCGAGAATATCGATGTCAATGGATGTGACCGCGTGTGGGCCACCTACGCGAACGGCCAGAAGATCTTGGTCGATCCGATTGCCGATTCTGACACCGAGCTGGTGGAGATGCTGCGCTCTGCAGCAGCTCGGTTCGGACTCTCCGAGCGACGTTTCGACACGGCACATCCCGAACTTGATCTACGACTTCCTGATGGAAGCCGACTTTCAGCTCTGATGTCGGTCGTCTCGCGACCCTCCGTGTCGATCCGGAGACATCGCTACGTCGACCTATCGCTCAGTGAGCTCCAGACGCTTGGAACCATCGATGAGTTTCTCCACAGTTTCTTGGCGGCAGCGGTTCGAGCGAGAAAGAACATCGTGGTTGGCGGAGCAATGAATTCGGGGAAGACGACCATGATCCGTGCACTCTCAGCTGAGATTCCCGCTCGAGAACGGGTGGTCACCATTGAGCAGGCGTTCGAACTCGGCCTTGATGCCATGCCGAACCGTCACCCTGACCTCGTAGCCCTTGAATCACGCAACGCAAATACAGAAGGGGAAGGCGGTGTCAGCATGGCACGCCTGGTACGTCGCGCGCTCCGAATGAATGCTGACAGGGTCATCGTTGGAGAGGTACTTGGGGACGAGGTTCTGCCGATGTTGAATGCGATGAGTCAGGGTCGGTCGGGTTCGATGTGTACGATCCACGCCGATTCTTCGTCAGGGGTGTTCCGTCGACTCGCATCCTACGCGGTTCAAGCACCGGAACGATTGCCGATCGAGTCAACAAACATGTTGATTGCCGGCGCCGTGCATTTTGT
This sequence comes from uncultured Acidimicrobiaceae bacterium, assembly GCA_963842145.1. Taxonomy (GTDB): domain Bacteria; phylum Actinomycetota; class Acidimicrobiia; order Acidimicrobiales; family UBA8190; genus CAWJFJ01. The sequence goes on along the minus strand of CAWJFJ010000016.1, from coordinate 13,344 downwards.
GATCTTTGTCGACGCGGTCGAAGAACCTCCCGACAAGATGATGACGTCCGATATGCACTACCTATCATGGCGCCATGCCGGCAAATCAGAAGATTCAACGGGCAATGTGTCTCGTTTTGAAGCTCTGCGCCGGCAACGATACGTCTCATCTGTACGAGAGGTAATCGATGCCGAGGGATTGCATGTGGTCTCGAACGAGGTGTACCACTCCGACCGATCCAGGGGAATGGTGTCGGGAGCACCGTTTCGCTCAAGAACGCTCGAAGATCTTGTCGAATGTGGGTTTGAGCCAGCGTCATCGCGATCAGACATGGCGACGTGGCGATGACGGCGACTCTGGTCCTCTGCTCGATGGGAGCCTTCATCGGGATAGTGGGTCTTGTAGTCGCACTTCGGGGTCGATCAAGAGCACGCGTGCCAAGCGGAATAGCAGATCCAATCCAGATGTCGACCCGCCGCAGGCTCCGACACGTCGAATTTCCCGCAGACCAGAACTCTCACCGACTCTTTGCAAGACTCGGCCTACCCTTGATGAGCGCGCTCGTTGTCGGGACCATTACTCGATGGCCCATCGGGGCGGTACTCGCAGCCGTGGCTGCGAGTACGCTCCCTTCCGCACTTGGGTCGACCTCTTCGCAGGATGTGACACGTCGGGCCGAAGCCGTTGCCGTGTGGACCGAGCTTCTTCGGGACGCGCTGACAGGATCTGCAGGCTTGGCCCAGGCGATTGTCACAACGGCGGGTGTCGCTCCCGAAGCCGTACGGGTTCCTGCCGCCCAGCTTGCCGACCGGATCATGAGCGGCGTGACCATGGACAGTGCCCTGTGCCTGTTCGCAGTCGAGGTCCACGATCCGAGTGCTGACGAGGTCGTCAGCGCTCTACGGCTCGTGGCGACCTCGCGGGCTCAGCGATTGGTTGATCTTCTGAGCGCCTTGGCCGATTCAACGCGTGAGGTCGTGGCCATGCGTCTCCGGGTCGAGGCGAGTCGGGCATCCGCACGCAGCAGTGTCCGCATGGTGATCTGCTTCTCGATCGGATTCATCGCCCTTCTCAGCGTCGTCGCAAGGTCCTATCTAGCTCCCTTTGGATCGGTGACGGGACAGCTGGTGCTAGCTCTCGTCGGCGCATGTTATGCGGCGGGACTGACGTTGATGATTCGTCTCGTGCGTTCCAGCTCAACACCCCGGTCCTCTCGGGAAACGCTCCAGACATGACCGCGGTTGTTCTGACTGCGATGGGATCAGCGTTGGGAATCGTGGGCTGCATTATTGCATTGCGCCCCGCTCCTCCATCGCTGCGCGCCGCCTTGATCGAACTTGAAAGGCATCCGGTCCGTGCATCGCGAGTTGATCCGGCGTCTGAGCGCTCACTCAACGTTCGGGTTGACCTCCTTCTTGCCGCCAGGCTCGCCGCCAGCGCTTCCAAACGAGAATACGTCCGCTTGCGGCTGTGGCCGCTCCTCACGATGACCGGCACGTCAATCCAGGAGCTCTGTGGGGAGATCATTTTGGGAGCCAGCGCTGGCTGCCTTCTCCCTGGGGTGTGGTGGATGGTGGTTACCGCTGGCGGCGTGCACCTTCCGTTTGTTGTTCCGCTGTGGGCCGGTCTCGCCATGGGTGTCTGTGGAGGCCTCCTGCCAGTCCTCGTGCTGCGTTCGAGAGCGCGACAGGCAAGGCGAACTGCGCGCCGGGCGGTCGGGTCCTTTCTCAACCTGGTCGTCTTGTGCCTGGCGGGGGGAATGGGGATTGAAGGAGCATTGCATGCATCCGCCCGAATTGGAGTGGACGGGGTCTCGGAGCAGATATCGAATTCACTTGTCCTGGCGCAAGACGCTGGCGAGCCCCCATGGGATGCCCTTGCGGAATTGGGCCGTAAGTTGGGTGTGTCTGAGTTGACAGAGCTCGCGGCCGCCGTAGGTTTGGCAGGTTCCGAAGGCGCCCGAATCCGGCTGACACTCGCTGCCAAGGCCAGTTCGATCAGACGGCACGAGCTGGCCGAAGCCGAGTCAGACGCGAATGCGGTGACTGAACGCCTGTTTCTTCCTGGAGTATTCCTGCTGGTCGGATTCCTCCTGTTCATCGCTTATCCCGCGGTCGCCCGGATCTCGGCTGGTTTGTGACGAGATGAGCGCTGTAGCGCAGTTGCCCAGAGAGAAGGAGGAGATCAATGTTGATACAGACTCAGATCCTTTGGATATACCTCCGTTGTCGGTACATCGAGTCCATACGGCCGGACGAGCAAGGGAGCGTGGTCGAGACGGTAATCATCACAGCTGTCTTCGCCGCACTGGCGATCGCGATTGGAGCCATCATCGTGGCAAAAGTCACGTCGAAGGCCAACTCGATAGATCTCAACTGATCGACTATGGGACAGATTGCGACATCAGTCGAACGCCCATGGCGCCGAACAGTGAGATCCGAAGGCTCGATCGTCGTCGAGGCAGTTGTGGTTGTTCCGGTCGCGATGCTGGTCGTGCTCTTCGCAGTACAGGCTTGCCTGTGGGCTCATGCCGGGACTCTCGTTCAGGCAGCCGCCACCGCGGGTGAAGAGGCAGCGACGGCTCTTGGGGGTTCGACAAGGATTGGTGAGATCGAAGCACGCGCCGATTTGGGAGCGACTGCTAGCAAGGTCGTGATGAACCCATCCGTCGATACTCGAGCTCTCACCGGTGGCCGGATCGAGATCAAGGTGACCGGGAACGCTGAAGCGATCATCCCGTGGCTTCGACTTCCGGTGTCGGCAACTCGTGTCGGCCTCAGCCAGGAGTTCCGGGAGTCAGGATGAAAAGAGAACAAAGATGCTCTCGTGGCGATGATGAACTAGGGAGTCTCGCGGTCGAATTGGTCGTTCTCACGCCAATCGTCATCCTGTTCGCACTCATGGCGTTGGCCCTCGGACGACTTGAGATTGCGCACGAACAGGTTGTGGGTGCTGCGCGAGCGGCGGCGGAGGCTGCCTCCGTTGTGCCTTCTGCCACCGATGCTCAGGCGGCAGCGCTCACGGCGGCAACGCCCGTCGTCGCTGATCAGATCCACTCGTGCGCCGACTTGAACGTGACATCGGCAACCCAAGACTTTGGCCCTGGAGGATCAGTTCAGGTCACCGTGTCATGTCAGGTCGACTTCGATGATCTCTTCGTCCCCGGATTACCGGGGCACGTCCGGGTTGAGGCTGTCGCAAGAGCACCCATCGATCCGTTTCGTGCTGTCCAGTGAACAAGATGCGGCGGGGTTATTGTGTTCGGCGGAAGGGGTTCGGTCAGAGGGTCACAACGCGACTTGATGAGGCAGGTTCCTTGACGGCGTTCGTCGCCGTTCTGTCCCTCAGTCTGTTCGTTCTGGTTGGCATCGTCGTTGATGCGGGTCGAGCGATAGCAGCCCGGTCAGCGGCGATGACCGAGGCACAGCAAGCGGCACGCGCCGGAGCTGGGCAGATATCTGTCGATGCTCTTCGATCTGGCCAGATCGAAATCGACCCGGGAGCCGCAGTTCTCGCAGCAGACGAATTCTTGGCATCTGTCGGTCAGCTAGGCACCGCGTCCGTTGTGGGCCAGACCGTGACGGTTCACATCGCAAGCACCGAATCGACGGCGATCCTTGGGATAATCGGAATCAACGCCATCACCGTATCCGTCACGGCCAGTGCGACCTACGTCCACGGCGTCACGCAGGAGGATTGAATGCCTCCGGCAACGATGGGCGAGGTAGCTGGCAGGCCGACTGTTCTCCGCTGGACGGTCTCCCTTCTCGCATTGGCGGGACTTGTACTCGGAATACCCGCTGCGCTTGTTGCGTTCCATCTGACGCTACCGCTCACACAAGTTGGACACCTGGTCACCAGCCCTAGCACTGCCGTGCACTATCTGGACCGCCCGGTGACTGATAGTGATGTCGTAAACAGCGTCGCATGTGCCGCATGGATCGTTTGGTTCTGGTTGCTCGTCTGTGTCTCCATTGAGACTGTCGCGGCTATCGAGGGACGTCCAACACTCCACCTGCCGGCCAGTCGACACATCCAGACGTTCGTGAGCAGTCTCGTCGGAGCGTCCCTTGCAATTGTCCCCCTCAGCCGAGATGGATTGCCTATGCGGCTTTACGTAGCTCCGACGGCTGTTCACGCAACTGTGGGTCGTGGCCTCGTGGCGAATCGTGCCGTTCACGAGAATGGCAAACGGGATCCTGCCGAGGTGTTCTCGACTGGAGGACAGCCCCGCGACCTGCTGGTTGCCGTCGACAATGGAGTGCCCGAGACAGCATCGGGGGCCGGGTACGTGGTCAAGTCCGGTGACACGCTGTGGTCAATCGCTGAACACGAGTTGGGCTCGCCTCTGCGATGGCAGGAGATCGCCGACCTCAATTACGGCCGAGCTCAACCTGGAGGTGACCGGTTCACGAACGCGCATTGGATCTATCCGGGGTGGGTGCTGACACTTCCGTCGGCAACAACCGTCAGCTCGCCGGCGACTGTCCTCGAGCGTGTTCCGATACCTGCGGCGGACTTCCCAAGGGGAATCGCAAATGTCCAGGTCGGGCCGCTATCTCGGATCTCTCATGTGCTCACGCGAGTAGACGACGAAGAATCTGATCACGAGGTCGCGACGATCCCGGAAAATCTCAAGCACTCCGGATCACAACTGACAGATTCGAGCCTACGAGGGCGGCATGCAACCTCCTCCGTGCCCCTCGGTATGATCGTTTATGGAATCCTCGGAGCGGGAGTCATCGCGCTTCTCGAGCGCATGCGTCGGGTTCAACGTCGATACCGTCGAAATGGATTGCGCATCGCCCTGCCCGATGACGATCTTGTCGCTCTCGAGCGACGACTTCGAGCCGACTCTGATCCGGAAGGGGCCGATATCATTGACTTCGGGCTTCGGGCACTTGTGGTCTATTCCCTTCGCCGTGCCATGGCACCGCCACTCGCGGCGCTCGTCCGACTAGGGGACCAGGCTTTGCAGATCACCCTAGACCCAGACTGGATCAGCTACGAACCACCTCGACCGTTTACTTCCGACTTGTCCAAGACGAGCTGGTTTCTGTCCAGAGACCCCGCGACGATCCAAGAGTTGCGAGAGGACTCAGAGATTGCCCAGATGGACGCCCCATTCCCTGCCATGGTCACGATCGGTCGTGACGAGCTCGGGTTGGCCCTGATCGATCTGGAACAGGCGGCGTCCATCGATGTGACCGGCTCGAATGCAGAAGGGATTGTCGGCACAATTGCAATCGAGATGGCCACCTCCAGATGGGCGGATCAGGTCGAGCTCATCCTTGTCGGCTTCGATCAGACGCTTAGTGCGTTAGAGCGCGTGAATCATGTGTCCGAGATCGCCGACGTCTTACCGAAGGTGCAGCGACGGGTTAGGGAGCGATCTGCGCTTCTCAAGAGCGTCGGCCGCGATGCCAATTGGGAAATCCGATGGGCCGAGGGCGGTGACTCGTGGGATCTGTGTGTCGTCATCTGTGCCCAGAGTGCAGTTGAAGCTGATCGGGATGGTGCTGCTGCTCTGATACGAATCGCCGACAATGGCGGCCTCGGCCTAGCGGTCGTCCTGGGTGCTGATGCGAGTGCGGCACGATGGCACATCGAGGCAGGTGAGGGACGTGTCGCGTTGAGGACCAACGATGAATCGACGTCTGCGTTCAGCTCGCAAAGTGTTGACTCGCAGTTTTCCGTAGGCGTTGCGTCACTGGTGGAAGTGGCCGGTCAATTGGATGGTGTGCTTCCCAGCGATCCACCCTACGACAAGCTCCAAGAGCGAGGAGCCGATGGCGAGCCTCGAGGGCTAGGTCCCCATGGGGTCGATTTCAGCGGTCTTCGAGGGGCGATCCTGACCGAACCTCCACCATCCCCTGCCAGCGATCCGGAGGTTGAGGTGCGTGTCCTCGGACCGATCGAGATAGTCGGCGCCTCTCGACCCTTTACCAGAGCTTGGGCCGTCGAGTTGATCGTCTACCTGGCAATGCATCGAAGTGGTGCGTCCAGTGAACAGTGGGCGACAGCTCTTTGGCCGGACAGGGTCATGGCTGCTGCAAGTCTGCACTCGACGGCATCTGCGGCTCGTCGATCACTTGGGGTCTCGATCTCTGGAGACGATCACCTGCCGCGGGCTCATGGTCGCCTAACTCTTGGTCCAAGTGTCGGAAGTGATTGGAGGAAGTTCGCAGACTTATCGGAGCGGGCTGATCCGGAGAGTTGGGCTCGGGCCCTTGAGCTGATACGGGGGCGTCCGTTTGAAGGGCTCCGTGCACCCGACTGGGTGTTGCTCGAAGGAGTCTCGGCAAATATCGAGGCGGTCGTGGTCGACCTCGCCAGTCGGCATGCCGAACACTGCCTGTCGGCGGGTGACCCAAGCGGAGCCGAGTGGGCGGCCCGTCAGGGCCTTCGGGTGAGTGCATACGACGAGCGGCTCTATCGAATCCTGCTTCGCGCTGCGGACGTGGCGGGGAATCCGGCCGGGGTGGAGTCGGTCATGGCTGAGCTGGTTCGTCTCGTTGCCGAGGACGTCGAGCCTTACGACGCTGTCCATCCAGAGACGCTGGATCTCTACCGCACGTTGTCCCGGCGACCGACATCGTTCATAAACCGCTAGCCCTGGCTGGTTGGTGCGTCGTCGCAAGGTATCAGTCAGATTGCTAGCCAACAACGAGTGAGGTTGAGTTCACAGAATCGTCTTGCCACCCCACCGGGTGAGCAACACGAAGGAGAGCGAAACACTCATGAGTAATGCAACGACGCTGTCCGGGAACCTTACCCGCGACCCGGAGATCCGCTACACGAAAGACGGCCAGGCAAATGCCACGTTCGGAATGGCGGTGAATCGACGGTGGCAGACGAGAGGTAGTGATACATGGGAGGAGGCGACCTCCTTTTTCGACGTTGTCTGCTGGCGCGAACTGGCCGAGAACGTCGCACTGAGCCTCGTCAAGGGAGCGAGGGTCATCGTTGCCGGACGTCTCGAGCAGCACACCTGGGAAAACGAAGCGGGCGAGCGCCGGAGCCGTGTGGAAGTGACAGCGGATGAAGTGGGTCCTTCATTGCGATTCGCGACGGCGGAGATTTCCCGTACGGAGCGTCGGATTGCCGACCAGGCTGATCTCTCGGGGGATTCCGACGTATCGGCGGATGTGGAGGCTGCCAGGGCCTGACCGACGCTGAGCCCGGGTCCGCGATGCCAGCAGCGTCGCGGGCCCGGGTCCGTCGGCCATGACTCCTGGCAATCCTCCCCAAAAAGGAGCGACGATGTTCTTCATAGCTACGCTCACGTTTGTCGGTACGTCCTCCGTGTCGAGAGGTGGAGTGGCTGAATTGGGGGTCCTCCGCTTTGAGAGTGCTCATGGTCCTACCGACATTGTGCTCGTCCGGATCACTTGGCTGGTCGGAATTCGAAGTGGCCGGCGGCGTCGTGTGTCTACTCGTTTGTGCCGTTGTGGCTATTTGTCACCAGGTTGGAAGAGTTACCACGGTCTGTTCAGAGCGTCACCGACGCCGAGTGGGACGAACGAGAGCACAGTGACGATCCGACCACGGCGATGCGTCGCCACAGTACGCTTCGCCAACTCGATCGTACTGACCAAGCGCGAAGCATTTGAAGCTTGTGAGGTATGTGCGGAAGTCGAGCGGGCCCTGTTGCGAGCAGGACGCGCGGTAGAGGCGGCGCAAGCCGCCGAGCTTTTCGAGCTAATCGAAAGGCGTCTGGTTGTCGATTGAGCTGAGATCTAAACCCAACAGACGTCCGCCGGGTCAGAGTCCGTCAAAGTCTGGCGGTGCGTGCCACTGCCAAGCTCCCGGATGTCCTTCGAGCGTCCACTTCTCGTAGGTGACAAGGTCGTGATGCCACCGGCAGATCCGCACCAAGTTCTCCAGCGACGTTGGCCCGCCTTCGGCGAACGCGACGATGTGATGGACCTCCAGGAGGTGGTCGCTCTCACACCGTGGAACGGCACAAACGGGATCGCGTTCTTCAAGAGCGGTCAGGAGGTGGGCGGGGACGGTACGGCCCAGGTGGCATACGCTATGCACGTCGACACCGTCGGCCATCACGATCTTTACGAACGAGTCACCGAGTACCCGGGTGGCCGTGGCCAGAGAGACGGGTCCCACTCCGGGGATCTCACAGACCTCGCCGCCGATGGCTCCGCCCTGTTCGAGTTCTCCCCGTCGCAGTGCAGCAAGGTCCACTCGCAGAATCACATGGGGCCGTGCGATCCCGGTGCCGTTCCCGCACACGGCATCGTCGGCCAAGGCGACCAGCCCGTCGGCGCAATATGCGTTCATCGATTCGTGGAGCCCGGCCTCTCGGGCCCGTTCAAAGTAGTAGCCCGCCTTGGCCCGCACGGCCTCGAGAATCCGAGCTCCGTCGGCCGGAGTCAGTCTGGCCTCAATTCGGACGGCTCCATCGGGATCGTGGTAGTGCCGGAAGAACCGGCTTTTTCGGATGGCATTTTCACGCCCCACCTCATCGTTCTCCCACGAGGCGAGAGCCTTCGTCCGGCGGCACCGGGTACGAAGACCCTTCAGCCCAGACCGGGCCGCCGCCTCGATCAGCTCCCCTTCGGCTCCCGGATGGATGGTGGCGGCCGAGGCGATCTCTTTCACCTGCTCGGCCGAGAACTGACCCCATTTCAAACAGGCGGCCGTCTCGGGAAGATCGCCCAGCTGGCGGGCCGTCTCGAGCACACCGATGGCATGTCCCACCGTGGTCCCCGTCTTTTCGGCCAGGTAGGTGGCCGCCGATTTGTGGCCCTCCTGACGCCATACGAAAGTGTCGTCGACCTTGGGAGCGACCAACATCTGGATGGCAACCGCCAACCGTTCGAGCGTGGCACCGTACTCAAGGACCTCGGTTGCCTGGAAGCCTGTCATCGCGTCGACATTGAGACCGGTCAACCAGGCCCGCTGTGCGTGTATGTGAAGGTGCATGTCCTCGAGGGTCTCGGGCACCGGTGGCTCCCACATGGAGTCCAGCGTTTCATCAGGGTGTATCGGTCGCTCCACCAGGGCGCAGTGTTCGGGGCCGTCGTCCGAGCCGGGCGGTACCGTACCGATGTCTTCGTTGGGGTCGCCCGCATGATGAGGCGGGCGACGAGAACCAGGAGCCGCATATGAAGGCCAGGGGTCGGTCGATCCGTAATTCGCATCGCCGTTTCGCCGTGACGATTGTCGGGATTCTGGCGGTTGTCACCGCGCTGATGTCTGGTGGGCCCGCCGGGGCACGGGGGCTCTCACTCAACTCCAACAAGCTCCACTCCTACGATTTCGACGCTCCGACCTCGGCGGCCGTGGTCGGCGCCAATCTCTTCGTGACCAATGGGGCCAACAACTCGGTGACCGAGGTCAAGAGCTCCGACGGATCATTTGTTGCCACGATCTCGGGGAAGCGCTTCGGCTTCGACGCCCCGCGGCCATCGTCGCCGTCGGCAGTGACCTCTTTGTGGCGAACAGCGAGGACAACTCCGTGAGCGAGTTCAAGGCCGGTCACCGCAAATACATGCGCACCATCACTGGGGCGAGCTACGGATTTGCCGATCCCATCGCCCTTGCCTCGTCTGGTCAAGACCTCTTCGTGCTCAACGGCGCAGGATCAGTCACCGAGGTCGCCACCGCAACAGGGGCATTGGTCGGCACGGCCTCGGGCTCGCCGTTTGGGTTTGACGATCCGACCGGTCTCGCCGTCGCCGATGGGGAGGTCTTCGTGGCCAACAGCGCCGCCGACACCGTCACGGTGCTCGACGCCGACGATCTGGCGTTCGTTGCGTCCCTGTCCGGACCGACGTTTGCCTTCAGCACCCCGATCGGAGTCGCTTTCGACGGTACCAATATGTGGGTGACCAACCAGGGCGACGAGTCGGTGACCGAATTCTCCCCGACGACACTCGATGAGCTGAACGTCCTTGTCAGTTGGAACCTGCCGATGGTCGGGCCCATTGCCTATGGCAATGGCTACGTCTTCGCTGTCAGCCCTCCGGGCTCAGCCCCCATGGTGACGCAGATCACCCCGACGCCGGCAACGGTGAATTGGACGATGTGCAATACGAACGGTCCCTATCTGTTCAACAACCCGCAGTCGTTGGTGGTCGCCGGGACCAACCTCTGGGTTGTCAACGAAGGAGGCAATTCCCTCACCGAGATGGATACCGTCACCGGGAATCTGATCCGCACCATCGCTGATCCGTAAGGCTCGCAATGAATGAGGGGAAGGCCGGTGCTTGGGTTCTCTAGGGTCGACCCTCGGGTGGAGGCGGCCCGTCGATGCAGCCGTTTGCCCACAGTTCCCTGTCGAGGTCCTGTATGTCACTGAGCAGGCTTCTCGCTGCTTCTCCGTTCCCGGCTCTGACCGCGGCGCTGTAGGCAATACTGAGATCTGTAAGCCTCTCCCTTAAAAGGGTGCACACCGGTGATTGCACAAGTGTCTTTGGCATGGTGACTTCCCCCGCTCTCTATTTCGTGGCTTAGATAGCTGGTGAGCGGCCCGATCCTCGCGCTCCCCCAGCCGGGGGGTCAAGCGATTTATTCCAAAACCTGGGAATGGGCATCTTTAACGAGAGGAAGGGTCCATGGCATCCGGTAAACGACGATACGACCGAATAGCCTATAAAGCGTCGACGCCCGGATCAGGATGTCATAGGGTTTTGCGACATGGACAACACCCACGAGACAGTCGACCCTCCGGCCGAGGCGGTGTTCTCCCCCGAGGACGACCTGTCCGTCCTGTGGGGTAAGGCCTACCAGGGGGAGGTCTCGGGCGAGATCGTCTTCGGGGGATTCGGCGCCCGCAGAGAAGACCCCGATCAACGCCGGAAGATGACGGTCCTCCGCCTGCTCGAGGTCCGGACGCGGGAGGCCTGCGTCCCGGCCATGATCCGCAACGGTCTCTCGGCGGACCCCGACCCGCAGACGGTCAAAGAGGCCGAGGCACTGGCCGAGGCGGTGGCTCCTCTGGCCTGGAGCGAGTTCATCGGGGCCTTCGAGTCGATCACGACCCAGTTCCTCGCCCTCTACCGCCGGATCGGCGAGATCTCTCCGGACGACCGGGCCGAGTCGGACCTCCTGGTGGCCCATGAGGAGGCGCTCCGCGAGTTCGCCCGGCGGGAGCTCGCCGGGCGGACCGACGATTCCCTGGCCCTCATCGAGGCGCTCCCCCACATGAGCTGACCGGGCCCCCGGCGGGGCCGGGATGGCTCAGGGTACGGGAGGCGGTTCAGCTGCCGGTGTGGCGGTGGAGTTTCTCGTGCTCGTGGTGATCGTGGGGCTGGACCCACGTCGCCTGCTTCATGAGGACCAGGCACTCCTTGCAGATGGCACGCTTCTTCAGCTTCTCGACGCGGTTCTCGATCTCGATCTTCGAGCCCTCGGGGCAGCCCAGAAAGACATGGAAGACGGGCTCCTCCTCCTCCTCCACCTTGTCGTAGTACACGGGCATCGTCCGCCCCCCTCTCACTCTTGGGGTTTCCGAACGCTACCGCCGCCGCCTCCGGGAATCGGGGACCGGCCGTGAAGGGGAAGCCGGGGCGTCACTCCCGATGGGCGAGAGCGTCCTCGACCGTACCGAGCAGCGCCCTCGCCGTGACGGGGGTGGGCAGGGGGTGGCTCCCCTCGACCAGGTCGGCCCACCGCGTGAACTCCCGGCGGGAGCCCTGGACGACCAGGGGGGTCTCCGGGTACTCGGCCTTGATGGCCCCGACGATCTTCCGGGAGGCCTCGTTGTCGATCCCGAGGGCCGAGACGACCACGTCGGCGTCCTCCACCAGCTCGCAGCGTCCGGACGTCACCAGCGGGCACCGGCCCCCGGCGTGGTTCTCGGGACCGGGGCACCACTGCGCCTCGTACCCGTTGTCGGTCAGGAGACGCCAGTAGGAGAAGGCGTCGGCCCCGTCGGCGTCCTCGATCAGGACGCGTGTCCGCCGGGGCTCCGCCACCGGTGTTCCCTCCCGGTGTTCCCAACTGCGGGCCAGATCCCGCCCCAGCAGCTTGCGGCGCAACCTCATTGGGGTACCTCCCTCACGACCCGACGGGTCTTCTACCACTCACTGTGGTCGCTCAACCACGCCCCCACCAGAGGCCTTGGTCCCTTTCGGACGGCGATGTGCCCAGCGTAGAGGATCCCCGCTGGGGGGAACGACCACCTTTGCCGCCCGAGCCCCTGGAGAGCCGGAGAAGCTGCCGGGGGGTCGCCCACCCCCATCCGGCGAGGCAGATCCGCTCGCACGCCGCCGGGACGCCTCGGTGGATGGGGCCTACGACTGCGACAGCTCAGCTCGTCGGCCTCTCCGGCTCGAACTCGAGCGAGAGCGAATTCATGCAGTACCGCTGGCCGGTCGGGGCGGGGCCGTCGGGGAAGACGTGGCCGAGGTGGGAGTCGCACCGGGCACAGGTGACCTCGGTCCGCCGCATCCCGAAGGTCCGGTCCTCGTGCTCTTGCACCACGCCGTCGCGGAGCGCCCGGGTGAACGAGGGCCAGCCGCTCCCGGACTCGAACTTGTCGTCGGTCCGGAAGAGCTCCGCCCCGCAGGCGGCACAGCGGAAGAGCCCGGGGTCGTGGACGTCGAGGAGCGCCCCCGACCAGGCCGGCTCGGTCCCCTTCTCCCGCAGGACGTGGTACCGGTCGGTGCCCAGCTGGGCTCTCCACTCGTCTTCCGTCTTCACGATCTCCGTCTTCACGATCTCCGTCTTCACGATCTCCGGCTTCACGATCTCCGGCTTCACGATGTCTGGCGCCACGGCAGCCTCCTGGGTGTTCGGGGTGGTTCGGGACAAGGACTTCGGGAGCAGACGCATGACTCCAAAACACCAGCTCCCGCGGCCCTGTTCCCTCCCGGATGGGCAATTCGGCCCCTTTGGTATCGTCGCCGATCGATGGACCTCCGCGACAGCCCCGAGGACGGCGCCTTCCGGCGCCAGGCCCGGACCTGGCTGGAGGAGAACCTGGTCGGCCCCTTCGCCGCCGCCCGCGGTCTCGGGCGGGTCGGTTCGGAACACGAGGGCCGGGAGACCCGGATGGCCTGGGAGCGCGCCCTCGGGGCCGACGGCTGGACCTGTGTGGGCTGGCCGACCGAGTGGGGCGGCCGAGGCGCCTCGATCTCCCAGCAGGTGATCTGGAACGAGGAGTACTCGCGGGCCGATGCCCCCGCCCGGGTCGGGGTGATGGGGGAGGGCCTGATCGGCCCCACCCTGATCGCCTACGGGACCGAGGCCCAGAAGCGCCGTTTCCTGGAGCCCATCCGGACCGGGACCGAGCTCTGGTGCCAGGGCTACTCCGAACCCGACGCCGGCTCGGACCTGGCCAACGTCCAGACGAAGGCCCTCCGTGACGGCGACGAGTGGGTGATCACCGGCCAGAAGGT
>CAWJFJ010000015.1:0-208164 GCA_963842145.1 uncultured Acidimicrobiaceae bacterium | reverse complement strand
TCATCATCGCCATCTTGCTCGCCATCGCCATCCCGACCTTCCTCGGGGTGACGGGGTCGGCCAACGACCGCGCCGCCCAGTCCAACCTGACCAACGGGCTCACCGAGGCGTCGGCGGTCTACCAGTCCAACAACCAGAGCTACTCCGGGATCCTGGCCGCCGTGACGACGTCGGCACCGGAGTTCTCGTGGCTGGCGGCCGGAGCCACACCGTCGCCCGGGACCAACCAGCTGGGCATCTTCTCTGTCGACGTCGCGTCCGCCGGTGACCAAGGGAGTGGTCATCGCCGCGCAGAGCAAGACCGGCACCTGCTGGTGGGTGGCCCAGCTGGTGGCGACGCCGGCCGCCGGCGTCTTGGCCAACCCGGGCTTCATCCAGCACATCGCCGGTGGCGTCGGTGCGCAGATGGTCGGTGGTGTCAACATCACCAGGGCCGGGACGTACTACGCCAAGTCGACGGTCTCGGCGAGCTGCCAGGCCAACGACATCGAGACCAAGGCCGGCGGCTTCAACTGGGGCTCGAGCTACTCCAGCCCCGGAGCGGACTGAGCCGCAAGGGGTGCCGAGCAGCTACAGCGGACCCCCGTCGTGCTTGCGACCGGGCAGATGCTCGGCCCGGGTGGCCAACATCGACAGGGCGCGGTGCACGCCGGCCCGGGTGTCGGCGGGGTCGATCACCTCGTCGACGAAGCCCCGTTCGGCCGCCACCCACGGGGTGAGGAACTCCTCGGCGTAGGTCGCCTCCAGGTGGCGGAGCTCGTCGGGGCCCGCACCGCGGTGGAGGATCTGGACCGCCCCCCGCTCGCCCATGACGGCGATCTGGGCCGACGGCCAGGCCAGGCAGACGTCGTTGCCGATGCCCTTGGAGTCCATGACGATGTAGGCGCCGCCGTAGGCCTTGCGCAGGACGAGACAGACCCGGGGCACCGTGGCCTCGGCGTAGGCGAAGGCCAGCTCGGCTCCGTGCCGGATCATGCCCCGCCATTCGAGATCCTTCCCGGGCAGGAATCCGGGCGTGTCCACCAGGGTGAGGACGGGGAGGTTGAAGGCGTCGCAGAAGCGCACGAAACGGGCGCCCTTCTGCGAGGCGGTGATGTCGAGCGTCCCCGCCAGGGAACGGGGCTGATTGGCCACCACCCCGACCGGCATGCCCCCCACGCTGGTCAGTGCCGTCACCAGCTGCGGTGCCCACATGGGACGGACCTCGAGGATCTCGCCGTCGTCGGCGACGGCACCGATGACGGCGCGTACGTCGTAGGAGGCGGTGCTCGACGCCGGGATCATCTCGCGCAGCTCCGGCACCGAGCGTTGCGGTGGGTCGTCGCTCTCGAGCCGTGGCGGTTCGGCGTCGGTGTGGTCGGGAAGGTAGGCGAGCACGGCGCCGACGAGATCGAGGACGTCGGAATCGTCGGGGGCCATCAGCGCGCACAGTCCGCTGGCCGTGGCGTGCACGGCCGAGCCCCCGAGCTCGTGCAGGGACACGCGGATCCCGGTGAATCCCTCCACGGCGTCGGGCCCCGACAGAAAGGCGAAGGCGTCGAGTGTCATCACCGACAGGTCGGCCAGCCCGAGGAGCAGCGCCGGTCCCGAGATGGCCGGTCCGGTGACGGCGGCGAGCACGGGCACCTGTCCCGAGCAGGCGACGATGGCGGCCGCCGCCTCCCCCCAGCCGTGCAGGGCGGCGATGCCGTCGTTCACGTCGGATCCCGAGGACGACATGACGACGACGAGGGGAAGACGCAGGTCGAGGGCCATCCGGGCGGCACCGGCGATGGTGGCGCCGTCGGCGCCGGTGAGCGCCCCGCGGTGGTGGCCGGAGATCGACTCGGCCATCACCACGGTCCGGCCGTCGAGCTCGCGGACGCCGCTTCTGACCGTGCCCGGGACGCGGGCCCGCAGCGGGACGGTCGACGAGATCTCCGACGCCGCCGAGGGGACCCGGGTGCGCCCGCCACCACCTTCGGATCCAGCCGGCGGCGGACGGAGGTCGGCGCCGGTCAGGGGGGTGGGGCACTGGACGCCATGGTAGGGATGGCGGCGGCCCGTGTGCCACGATCTGTGGCGACGAAGGAGGGGACCCGATGCGGGCGTGCGTCATGCGGGAGCACCGGCTGGTGATCGACGACGTGGCCGACCCCCGCCCCGGGACCGGCCAGGTCCTCGTGGGGACCCAGGCGTGCGGGATCTGCGGGTCCGACCTCCATTTCCTGCGTCACGCCGAGACCATGGCGGCCATGACCGACGAGCTGCTCCCGTCGATGGGTGAGCTCGGTGGCCTGGCCGGCATGCAGATCGACCTGTCGCGCGACATCATCATGGGCCACGAGTTCTGCGGGGAGGTGCTCGAGCTGGGGCCCGACACGGTCGGGCCACCGCCCGGTGCCCTGGTCGTCTCGGTCCCCGTTCTCCTGTCGTCGGCCGGCGTGCACCAGCTCGCCTACAACAACGACTACCCCGGCGGCTTCGCCGAGTACATGCTCCTGGCCGCCCCTCTGATGCTCGAGGTCCCGAACGGTCTCGACGCCCGACGCGCCGCCCTGACCGAACCACTGGCCGTCGGGATGCACGCGGTGGCCAAGTCCGGGGTGACGCCGGCCGACGGTGCCGTGGTGGTGGGATGCGGTCCCGTCGGACTGGCGGTGATCGCCGGGCTGCGGCTGGCCGGCGTGGAGACGATCGTGGCCGCCGACCTCTCCCCCGTCCGCCGGGACCTGGCCGTGACGATGGGGGCGACCGAGGCCGTCGACCCGGGCCGGGAACCGGTGGTGGAGGCGTGGCGTCGACTCGACGGTCGCCGTCCGCTCGTCGCCTTCGAGGCGGTGGGCGTGCCGGGCATGCTCCAGCAGCTCCTGCGCGACGTCCCACCGGGCACCCGGATCACGGTGGTGGGCGTCTGCATGGAGACCGACGAGGTGATCCCCTTCTTCGCCATCGCCAAGGAGCTGTCCATCCAGTTCGCCCTGGCCTACTCGACCGACGAGTTCGCCGGAGCGCTGCGCGCCATCGCCGACGGAGACGTCGACGTGGCCCCCATGGTGACGGGGACGGTGGGGCTGGAGGGCGTGGCCGATGCCTTCGCGTCGCTGGCCCGTCCCGACGAGCAGGTGAAGATCCTGGTGGAGCCGGCTTCGACGTGACGGAGCGTCCCGGGCGCCGCCGCCCGTACGGGCGCGCCTGGCCGTGGATCAAATTCGCCGGCGGGATCGCCCTGGCCGCGCTGGTGTTGTGGGTGGTGGCCGGCCGGCGCGGCGAGTTGTCGGGGGCGTCGCACTACCTCGCCCACCTCCGTTGGCAGTGGCTCCTGGTGGCCGCGGGGCTGGAGCTCGGCTCGTTCGTGGCCTTCGCCGTCGTCCAGCGTCGTCTGCTCCTGGCCGGCGGTGTGGACATGTCCGTGGGCCGCCTCACCTCCATCACGCTGGCCTCCACCGCCATCGCCAATTCCATTCCCGCCGGTCCGCTCGTCTCGTTCGTCTACGCCTTCCGCCAGTACCGCCGACGCGGGGCCGACGCCGCCCTGGCCGGATGGACGCTCGGCGCCGTGTTCGTGTCCGCCGCCGTCACCCTGGCCGTGGTGGCCGCCGCCGGGGTGGCCATCGCCGGGGCCGAGGGAGCCGGTCTCGACCTGATCGGGGTCACGGTCGGTGTCCTGGTGGCGGCGCTGGTGCTGGGGGCGCTGTTCGTCCAGCGCCGCGCCATCGTGTGGGTGGTCACCGGTGTGGTGCAGACGAGCAGCCGCTGGCTGCGCTGGCCCGGCGGCGACGTCGCGGCGCGGATCGACGAGCATCGTCGTCCGGTTGACGACCGTCGTCCTGACGGGCAGGGACCTGGTGGCGGTGGCCGGTTGGGGCTTGGCCAACTGGGTCCTCGACTGTGGCTGCCTGGCGCTCTCCTTCGTGGCCCTGGGGGTGGGCGTGCCGTGGAAGGGACTGCTCCTCGCCTACGGCGCGGCGCAGCTGGCCGCCAATCTGCCCATCACACCGGGAGGTCTGGGAGTCGTCGAGGGCAGCCTCACCGTCGCCCTGGTGGCGTTCGGGGGGTCGGAGCCCTCGACGGTGGCCGTCGTCCTGCTCTACCGGATCATGAGCTTCTGGATCGTGCTCCCCGTCGGCTGGGCGACGTGGGCCGCCCTGGTCTGGTCCGACCGGCGCCCCCGGTCGATGCCCGAGGCGCGGCCGTCACCGGTCACGGTGGAGGTGACGCCGTGACGGGCGGCGACGGGAGCGGCCGCCGGGACGGCGGCGCCGGGCGGCGGCGGTCGGCCGCCGCTCGTCCTGGCGCTGTGCTCGCTGGTGGCGACGGTGTCGGCCGGATGCACGTCGGCGCGCAACACCCTCGGGACGAACGCCAGCCCGTGCTTCGAAGCCCTGGCCGTCGGCGAGGACGCCGTCCACGACCGTGGCTCGTTCGCCGGGGTCCGCCTGGTGTCGCTCACCGCCCTCGGCGCCGACGTCCACCTGCGAGCCGAGCTCTCCCGGCGTTGTCGGCACGAGGGTCCACGACGTGTGCGTCGTGTCGTACCGGGGAACCTTCACGGTCGACCAGGTCGAGCGTCCCCTGGGCCCGGCGCCGCCGGGCGGTCTCGGCCACTACGCCATCGTCATCGTGTCCAAGCCGCAGAACCGACTGGTGGGCACCGTCGTCCGCCTGACCCAGCCGCTGCGTTTCGGTCACCCGATCTGACCCGACCGGCTACGGGCCCGGTCGCATCCCCGGGGAGCCCGGAGGTCGGGGGTCCCGTGCGTCGTCCCGGGGCCGTCGGGCCCCGGGACGAGGCCCAGGCGCGGGATGGCCGGGCACGCGCCCGGGACGACGACGACCCGGTCCGGCGCCTCTCGCGCCGGTCGGCCCGGAGGAGCTGTCGTTCGACCTCGGCCCACGTGAGGACGCCGGTGTCGGAGCCCGTGTCCTCGTCGCGCCGCGCGGGCGAGGGCGACGCCAGGCGACGCTCCACAGCACGGGCAACGTCGCCACCTTGGCCACCACCCCGGCCAGTTGCTGGTCGCCCACCGCCGAGAGGCCGATGGCGGCGTGGGCGTGGGCGAAGGCGGGGTAGAGCGGATGGCGGGCGAAGACGTAGATGACCGACGGGAAGCCGGGGACGACCGACTGCACGAACAGGTAGGCGGCCAGTCCCACGGGCGAGGGCCGGCTGGCACCGGGAATGTGACGCAGCACCGGACCCCACAGCACCATGCCCCCGAGGAGCAGCACGACGTCGACGACGCCGCGCACGACGGCGGACGAGGCCTGGGCGGCGACGACAGGGGTGAGGAGGGTGCCGACGGCGATGACGGTGAAGACGACCACGGCCACCAGCGGGCGCGTCGATGACCTCGAGGGCGCGGTCGAGCGGCGCCGGCCGGGTCAGGGCGGCGATGAGCGATGACGGCAACGCCAGCAGCAGCAGCGGCGCGGCGGCCAGGATGAGCAGGAGGCGCTGGACGAGCAGCGCGGTGAGAGACCAGTGGGCGGCCAGGTCGGCCACCGGCCACGTGAGCGCCACGGCCAGGGACACGAGGCCTCCGGCCAGGCACCACCACTGCCGGCGCGTCGGCGCCGCCCCCGGTTGCGACCGCAGTGGCGACCGCCGGACGGTGACGGCGTAGGCCACGCCCACGGCGGCGACGGCGAGCCAGGCCACCAGGTGGAGATGGAAGGCGTAGGGGCCGGTCACGGTGCCGCCACCCGACGGTGCCGGCGGCAGGGCCGCCTACGCTGGCGCCGATGGTGGACCGGCTCGAGCGTCTGACGGACCTGGTGCTCGTGCTGCTGCGCGACGACCGCCCGAAGCCGCTGCGCGAGATCGCCGCCGAGGTCCCCGGTTACCCGGCCGAGGGCGAGGCGCGGCGACAGGCGTTCGAGCGCGACAAGCGGACGCTGCGCGACGGCGGCGTCGAGGTGAGCGCGGTGCCCATCGAGGGCCGGGAGCAGGTCGGCTACCTCATCCGACCCGAGGACTTCTACCTCCCCGACCTGGACCTGGCACCGGACGAGCAGGCGGCGCTGAACCTTGCCGTGGCCGGGGTCCACCTCGGCGATCCTAGTGGCCGGGATGCGCTGTGGCGCCTGGGACTGCCGGCCTCGGCCGGGGTCCAGCCCTTCGCCGATCTGGCCGCCCTGCCGGCGCTGCCCGTGCTCTACGACGCCGTCCGCCGGCGGGCCACCGTGACCTTCGACTACCGGGGCGACACCCGTCACGTGGCGCCCGCGCTGCTGCGCTTCCGCGGCGGCTGGTGGTACCTGGTCGGCTTCGACCTCGACAAGGAGGCCTCCCGGACGTTCCGGGTGGACCGGATGGACGGTGCCGCCGACTGTCGGATCACCGGGCTCGGCCGTCGTGCCCGACGACTTCGACCCCGGCGCCGCCCTTCCCGAGGAGCCGTGGCGCATGGGGGAGGAAGAGGTGGTCCGCGTCGACGTCCTCGTCGACGCCGGTCTGGCCCCGCTGGTGGTGGCCGAGGTGGGCGACTCGACCGTGCACGACCGGCGCGCACGACGGGGCGGTGGTGGTGCGCCTCGAGGTGACGAACATCGCCGCCCTGCGGTCATGGGTCCTCGAATTGGGTGAGCACGCCGAGGTGCTCGGCGCCCGACAGCGTCCGCGCCGACATGGTCGCCTGGCTCGAGGCCACCGCCGGCCGTGTCGTCGTCACCGGTGGCCGGCTAGATGCCGGCGCGCGCCGACGCCGGCTACCGGCTGCACCGCCTCCTCGCCGTCCTCACCTGGTTGGCCCGCCAGGGACGGGCACCGGTGGCCGAGCTGGCCGAGCGGTTCGGCATCGGTCCCGACGAGCTGATCGCCGACCTGGAGCTGGCCGCCTGTTGCGGCCTGCCCCCGTACACACCGGACCAATTGATGGAGATCATGGTCGACGAGGAGGAGGTGGTGGCCAACCTCGGTCCCGAGCTGGCCCGGCCCCGCCGGCTCACCGCCGCCGAGGGCTTCGCCCTGGCCACCGCGGCGCGCGCCATCGAGGCCGTCCCCGGCGCCGATCCCGACGGATCGCTGGCCCGCGGTCTGGACAAGCTCGAGGCCGTCCTCGGCGACCGGGACCGGCTGCGGATCGATCTCGGGGAGCCGCCCCATCTGGCCGAGCTCCGCCGGGCGGTGGAGGCCGACGAGCAGATCGAGCTCGGCTACTACTCGGTGTCGAGCGACGAGGAATCGGTCCGGGTGGTCGACCCCCTGAGCGTCGTCGCCCTCGACGGGCGCTGGTATCTCGACGGGTACTGCCACCGCGCCGGCGACAGGCGCCGCTTCCGCGTCGACCGCGTCCTGTCGGTGCGACCCACGGGGGCGGCGGCACCGGGGCCCCCGGTCCGGGCGCGCCGGCGGGCCGGAGGTCGCCGACCACCGCGCCGGGGAGGTGGGCGAGGCGGCCTTCGTCCCCGGGCCCGACGCCGTGGTGGCCCGGGTGGCCGTCGACGACGCCGGCCTGTGGCTGACCGACGCCGTTCCCACCCTGGGGGTCGAGCCGCTTCCCGACGGTCGCACCGTGGTCCGCCTGGCCGTGGCCAGCACGGTGTGGTTCGACCGGCTCCTGCTCCGCCTCGGTCCCCACGGGGAGGTCCTCGACCCGCCCGAGCTCGCCGACTCCGGCCGCCGGGCGGCGCACCGTCTGCTGGCCCGCTACCGGCCGCCGGCCGCCGGGGGGTCCTGACCGGAGAGGTTTCCGGCAACGTCGGGGCCAGGTGCGCTCCCCACCGTGGCCGGGGTGCTGCGGGTGTCGAAGGTCCGGTCCGGGGGCGCCGCCTACTACCTGGAGGTGGCCGGCCGGGTTCGGGCACCGGGATCGAGGCGGCGGGCCGGTGGACGGGGACGGGGACGCCGGCAGCTGCGGCTCTCGGGCGTCGTCGAGGCCGCCGACCTCGAAGCCGTTCTGGCCGGGGAGGACCCCGGCACCGGGCGGGTCCTCGGGACGGCCCGCCGCCAGGTCACGGTGGCCGGATTCGACATGACCTTCTCGGCGCCCAAGTCGGTCAGCCTCCTCCACGCGCTGGGCGACCCCGAGGTCGCCGACGCCGTGCGCCGCCGGGCACGTCGGCGCCGTGGGGGCGGCCGATGTCCTACGTCGAACGCCACGCGCTGGCCGTCCGCCGGCGCCAGGCCAGGCTCCCGGTGCCGGTGCCGACGACCGTCGACGGCGTGGCCGCCGCCGGCTTCGTCCACCGCGTGAGCCGCGCCCTCGATCCCCATCTCCACACCCATGTCGTCGTGGCCAACCTGGGCCGGGGGCCCGAGGGCCGACTGGAGCGCGCTCGACGGCCGCGGTGTCTACGCCCACGCCTCGGCCACCGACGCCCTCTACCACGCTCATCTGCGCCACGAGCTCACCCGCCGGCTGGGAGTGGCCTGGGACACCCCGACCGCGGGCGGGCCGACATCGCCGGCATCGCGCCCGAGGCGCGCCGGGAGTTCTCCCGACGCGCGGCCGAGATCGCCGCCCACCTGGCCGAGCGGGAGCTGACGAGCGGGCGGGCCCGGACGGTGGCCGGCCTTCGCCACCCGCGCCGACAAGGACCCGCTCCTCGGCGCCGACGAGCTGCGCCCGCAGTGGCAGGACCGCGCCCGCGCCGTGGGTCTCGGTCCCCGGCAGCCTCGACGCCGTCCTCGACCGCGCCCCGCGCCGCTCTCCGGTGTCGATGGCGCCCGCGCCCGAGCGACGGCCGGCGCCGCCGCCGGCGGTGATCGGGGCGCTGGACGACCTGCGCCGCCCGGTGACCCGACGCGACGTGGTGCGGGCCTGGTGCCGGTCGCTGCCCGCCGGGGCGCCCGGCGCCGGCGGTCGAGGACGCCGCCGACCGCCTGCTCGAGGACCTGGCACCGGAGGCCGGGCCCGCGCGGCGAGCGCCACGGGCCGGGGGTGGCCGAGCGTCGCCACGACGTGCGTCCCGGTGCCCGACCGGGACCTCGACGGCCACCGGCGCGCCACGGCGGGCCGACCGGGATCGAGGGCGCCGAGCTGTCCGCCCTGCTGGCCGGCCGCGGCATCGGCCTCGACCGGTCGGGCCACGCGACCCGAGCGGCCTCGGGTCTCGGGTGAGCCTCGGGGCTAGAGCGTCGGCGTGGCGATGGGGCCGGCGTCCCCGTATCCCTGGCGGACCCCCTGGCCGGCGCGACGGGTGAGCTGGTCGGGCTCGTAGAGCATCCAGTAGGCGTTGCGGGCGTGCTTGCGGGCCCGGTCCACGCAGACGGCGGCCAGCCGGGCGGGATCGTCCTCTTCGTTCTCGTGGACGAAGACCTCGAGGACGTGGGTGTTGGTGAGGAGCTGGGCCAGCATGATCCCCTGGGACGCCTCGTGCGCGCAGACCTGGTCGATGGCGGCGCGGCCGGGCATCGCCGAGGGCCACCACGATGGCGCAGCCCTCCTCCACGATGAGCTTCTTGCACGCCACCCCGAGGTCCTTGAAGCCGGGCACCGTCCGGCGCCGGATCTCGAAGCGGTCGCCGTAGAGGGGGCACTGCTTCAGCTCGTCGACGGCCTCGGCGCCCATGTCGTAGCGGGCGAACATGGTGTCGGCCACCCCGATACGGTCCACGCGATGATTGTGGCATGACCGGCGTCATCCTGCGCGCCGCCGTGGCGCCGACGTCCCGGCCATCACCGACGTCTTCCTGGCGGCCCGCCGGGGCATGACCTATCTCCCCGTCCTCCACACCGACGACCAGACGGCACGGTTCATCTCCGACCTGGTGGCGACGGCCCGCGTCGAGGTGGCCGAGCGTGACGGGGTGATCATCGGCTTCGCCGCCGTCCGGGGGTCGTGGCTCGAGCACCTGAACGTCCACCCGGCGGTCCCAGGGCGCCGGGGTGGGCAGCCGGCTCATCGCATGGGCCAAGGAGATCTCGCCGACGGGGCTCGACCTCTGGGTCTTCCAGCGCAACACCGGCGCCCGCGCCCTCTACGCCTCCCACGGATGGCACGACGTCGCCCTCACCGACGGGCCGACAACGACGAGCGACAGCCCGACGTCCACATGCGGTGGGAACCGACCGGCTGACGGCCGGGGAAGACCCTGCTCAGCGTCGTTTTCTCCACCGCGGTCAATCGCCGGCCCCGCTGTGTCGATCCCACCGGTACGGGGTCGATCCTGGAGGAACGCGCCCGAAGGAGCCGAGGGAATGAGCGACGTGTGGCAGGGACCGGGCTGGTGGATCGCCTCGGACGGAAGGTGGTACCCACCCGAGCTCCATCCCCTCGTCAGGAGCCACGTCCCACCCCCACAGCCGTGGTGGGGGACGGCGGAGCCGGGCGCCGTCCCCGTGGCCGGCCCCGCCGGGGGAGCGGAGAGGTCCGGGGGCCGGGGCAAGCGACCGATGGTGGCCGGCGCCGTGGCCCTCGCCGCCGTGGCGCTCGGGGCGACCGTCCTGGCCCTCTCGGTCCCGTCGCCGTCGCCCGTTCCGGTGAAGGCGAACGCCACCGGGCCCCGGTACATCGCGCCGCTGACCGGCTTCGCCGGCTACCACTGGTTGGGGAACGTGGACCAGATCAGCGCCCAGTGGCAGGTCCCCGTGATCGCGGCGACGACATCGGTCGGCCACGCGTCGACGTGGATCGGAGCGCAGAACGACGACGGTGGCCCTCCCTTCATCCAGGTGGGTGTCACCGAGGACAGGTTCGGACCCGGTCTCACCGACTACGAAGGGTTCTGGAGCGACACGGCGGCGTCGTTCCATCCGCAACCGCTCGGCGCCGTCGAGCCCGGCGACCTGATCTCGGCCTCGATGGTGCGCCAGAGCCAGGGGTGGTCCGTGACCCTCGACGACCGGACGAGCACGGTCTCGACCACCAAACTGATCGCCTACGGGGTGGGTGGGTCGTTCACGGCCGGGGAATGGATCCAGGAGGACCCGACCGACAGTGCCGAGGCGGCGGTGGACCTGCCCTACCCCGAGACGTCGACGGTGACCTTCGAGCAACTCCGGGTGAACGGTCGGCCGCCACTGCTCGACCTGGCCGACGGACAGACGCTCTCCGCCGCCGACGGCATCATCCTGGTCCCCAGTGCCGTCCGCCACGACGGCTTCGCCCTGACGGCACCGACCGGTGTCGCCGCGCAATACCTCGGGGACGCGGCCAGGCTGGACGCGGCGTTGTCCAAGTACAGGGTGGAGTTGGCATCCTGGGGCTCCACCCCGCTGGCCACCAGGACGCTCGACGTCCAGAACCTCTCGGCCGCCTACCAGACCAATGCGTCGGAACTGGCGGCGCAACCGTGGCCCGCCGCGGCGCACCCCGACGTCTCGCTCCTCACGGACCAGCTCCGGCGCGTGGTCAGCGATCTCCAGGTGTGGACCGCCTCCGGGCTCGAGACCGACGGGACGGCGTTCGCCACCCTGCGATCCGATCAGCAGATCGCCCCCGTGGCCGACCAGGTGCGGGCCGACTTGGGCCTGCCGCCGGCGTGACGGCGGTGGATCGAGCCGGCTCCGCCACACCGGGACCGGCTTCGCTACGTCGAGAGGGTGACCGTCCCGTGATGGCGGCACCGGGCCCTGAATCCGCCCGGCGTCACCGTGACGGTCATCCGCCGGCCGCAGTGGGGGCAGAACCGGGGAGGGTCGAGCGGGCGACCGCACCCGCCGCAGACGTCGGCCGGTCGTCCGCAGCCGGTGCAGAAGGTGGGGGCCACGGGAAACGGACGGGAGTGCCCCGGGGGCGGGCCGCTCAGAGGGCGCCGGTGAGCGCACCCACCGGCATCTGCAGGTCGGCCAGCATCCGCATGTCCTCGTCGGTCGACCGGCCGAGCGTGGTGAGGTAGTTGCCGACGATCAGGGCGTTGATGCCGGAGGTCATCCCCATGGCCTGGAGGTCGCGCAGCGTCACCTCGCGTCCGCCGGCGTAGCGGAGGATCGCCCCGGGGAGGGCCAGGCGGAAGAGGGCGATCCAGCGGATGGCCTCCCAGGCGCCGACCACGGGGAGCTCGGCGAAGGGGGTCCCCGGCCGGGGGTTCAGGAAGTTGACGGGGACCTCGGTGGGGCCGAGGTCGCGCAGCTGCAGGAGCAGCTCGACCCGTTGGGCGTCGGTCTCGCCCATTCCCACCAGGGCGCCGCAGCACAGCTCCATCCCGTGGGCGGCGACCAGCCGGCAGGTCTCGGCCCGCTCCTCCCAGGTGTGGGTGGTGACCACCCGGCCGAAGAACGACCGGGCCGTCTCCAGGTTGTGGTTGTAGCGGTGGACACCGCCGGCGGCCAGCTCCCCGGCCTGGTCGTCGGTGAGGATCCCGGCCGAGACGGCCACGTTCAAGCCCGTCTGCCCGGCGGACCAGGGGGACGAGCTCGAGGATGCGGTCCAGGGTGCGCTCGGTCGGGACCGCGCACGGCCAGGACGATGCAGAACTCCGTCGCCCCCACCGCCTTCACCTCGGCCGCGGCGGCCAGGACCTCGGCCGTGTCGAGGAAGGGGGTGGCCTTCACCGGCGTGTCGAAGCGCGACGACTGGGCGCAGAAGTGGCAGTCCTCGGGGCATCCCCCCGTCTTGGCCGACAGGATCCCCTCCACCTCGACCGCGGGCCCGCACCAGGCCAGGCGGACCTCGTGGGCGAGCGAGGCCAGTGCCGTCACCGACTGCGTCGGGGACCACGGCCAGAGCCCGCCAATTCGTCGGCCGTGAGCGGGCGGCGGTCGTCGAGCAGGGCCCCGGCGGCGGCGGCGATCAGCGTCCGCGCCCGGCCGCGGTCGGGCGGGTCGGGGAGGACGACGGGGCAGGGGTCGACGGGCGCCCGCAGGGAGACGGTGCTACGCGTGGGGGTCACGGACGCGTCGCCGGGCATCGGCACACGGTAGTGGGCGTCGGTCACGAGGAGGCAATCGCCATGGGCTGGGACTTCGAGACGGAGCCGGAGTACGAGGCCAAGCTGGCCTGGGCGCGGGCCTTCGTCGACGAGGAGATCCTCCCCCTCGAGACGCTCGATCTCCGCACCGGCGATCTGGCCTGGGTGATACGGCCCCTCCAGGAGGAGGTGAGGCGCCAGGGCATGTGGGCCGCCCACCTCCCGCCGGCGCTCGGCGGGATGGGCTTCGGCCAGGTGCGGCTGGGCCTGCTCCACGAGATCCTGGGCCGCTCCTTCCTGGCCCCGCTCGTCTTCGGCAACAACGCCCCGGACTCGGGCAACGCCGAGCTCCTGGCCATCGGGATCGAGCAGTCCGGTCGCGAGGACCATCGCGAGCAGTGGCTGCAGCCGCTGCTCGACGGGACGCTTGCGCAGCGCCTTCTCCATGACCGAGCCCGGGGCCGGGGCCGATCCCACCCTGATCCGGACGACGCGCCGTCCGCGACGGCGACGAGTGGGTGATCAACGGCCACAAGTGGTTCACCTCCAACGGGTCGGTGGCCGACTTCCTGATCGTCATGTGCGTCACCAACCCCGACGTCCACCCCTACCAGGGGTGCTCGATGATCGTCGTCCCGGCCGGCACGCCCGGGGTCGACATCGTGCGCGACGTCCCCACCATGGAGGACCCGACCCCGCACTTCGGCAAGATCGGCGCCCACTCCGAGATCGTCTACCGCGACGTCCGGGTGCCCGGTCGACAACCTCGTCGGCCACGAGGGCGAGGGCTTCCGCCTGGCCCAGATGCGGCTGGGGCCGGGCCGCATCCACCACTGCATGCGCTGGCTGGGCCAGTCCCGGCGGGCCTTCGACATGCTCTGCGAGCGCGCCGTCTCGCGCTACGCTGCACGGGTCGTTGCTGGCCGACAAGCAGATGGTCCAGTCCTGGGTGGCCGACTCCATGGCCGAGATGACCGCCGCCCGGCTCATGACGCTGCAGGCGGCCTGGAAGATGGACCGCGACGGACCGGCCGCGGCGCGCGTCGAGATCGCCATGATCAAGTACTACGGCGCCGGCGTCCTCTACAACGTCATCGACCGGGCCATCCAGGCCCACGGGTCGCTCGGCTTCTCCACCGACCTCCCCCTCGAGCACATGTACCGCGCCGCGCGCGCGGCGCGCATCTACGACGGCCCCGACGAGGTCCACAAGGTCACCGTGGCCCGCCAGGTCCTGAAGGGCTACGCCCCCGCCGAGGTCCCCACCGAGCACGTCCCCACCCGGCGCCGGCGGCCCAGGCAGAAGTTCGCCGATCTCCTGGTCGAGGTCTCGGCCAACGACTGAGACCGGCCACCGAGCCGGCGACCGAGGCCGGCGACCGGGGATCAGCGCGACCAGCTGAAGCAGAGCTCGGCCCGCCGGACGCCGGCGATCACCGACGAGCCGGAGCGTTCCACGTCGCCGGCGGGCTCCACCGCGTCGAACCGGTCGAGGAGCTCCTCGAGGACGACCCGGCCCTCCAGGCGGGCCAGGGCCGCTCCCAGACAGAAGTGGGTGCCGTAGCCGAAGGCGATGTGCGGGTTGGGGTCGCGCCCGACGTCGAAGGTCGGCGCTCGTCGGACCGAAGACGTCCTCGTCGCGGTTGGCCGAGGCGTAGACCATGAGGACGGGCTCGCCGGCGTCGATGGTCACCCCGGCGAGCTCCGTCCGGCGCGTGGCCGTCCGCATGAACGAGACCACCGGGGTGGTCCATCGCAGCATCTCCTCGACGGCGTCGGGGACGAGGCCGCGGTCGGCCGCCAGTCGCTCCCACTGGCCGGGGTGCTCGGCGAGGGCCACCAGGCCGCCGGAGAGGAGGTTCCGCGTCGTCTCGTTCCCGGCCACCAGGAGCTGGACGAGGAACATGGCCAGCTCGGCGTCGGAGAGCTGGTCCCCGTCGATCTCGGCCCCGGCCAGCTCGGTGAGGACGTCGGGGCGGGGCTCCGAGCGGCGCTGCTCGGTCAGGTCGACGAGGAAGGTGATCATCTCGCCCTGCAGCCGGTTCCGGCGCTCCTCGGGCCAGTCGGTGGCCCCGGGGATCACGGCCTCGGACCACTCGTAGAAGCGCTCCCAATCCTCCACCGGCAGGCCCATGATCTCGCTGATCACCTGCAGGGGGAGCGGGACCGACAGCAGGGGGACCACGTCGACGGGCCGACCCGTCCCCGAGCCGTGCGACGAGGTCCCGGGCCCGGGCCCGGACGGCCGGCTCGAGGGCCCGGACGACGGAGGGCTTGAAGCCCGGCTGGACGAGGCGGCGGTAACGGGTGTGGGCCGGCGGATCGGTGTGCATCATGGTCGGGCGGTGACTCGTAGGTCGACACCGATCTCGTCGACCAGGATCCCCCGGCGGGAGCAGAACGTCTCGTGGTCGAAACCGATGGCACTCACGTCGGCGTGCCGGGTGACGGCCCAGAAGCCGCGCTCCTCGTTCCAGGCCACCGGCGCCTCGGCCCGCAGACGGGCGAAGAGGGGGTGCGGATCGGTGGCGTAGAGCCCGGCCTCGAGCACGCCGGCCGCCAGCTCGGTCCCCGGGCGCGACCGGTCGGTCCCCATCGCCTCACCCTACGGGTGCGGCACCGCCGGCGGTGGGTCGGCGAAGTGCGGTGTCCGCCTCTGGGCCATGGCGGCCACGCCCTCGGCGAAGTCGGGCCCCTTCATCATCGCCTCGAGACGGGCGCCGGCGTCGTGCGACGGACGTGGCCGCGTCGCGGTGCAGATCGAGGTACATCTGGACCTTGGTGGCGGCCAACGAGGCCGGTGAGACCTCGGTGGCCAGGATCCGGGCGTAGGCGTAGGTGGCCTCCATGAGCTCCTCGGGCTCCTCCACGCGGTTGACGAGCCCGAACTCGGCCGCCTCCTCGGCCAGGACCACCCGGCTCGACAGCAGCAGGTCGGCCGCCCGGGTCAGCCCGATCAGGCGGGGCAGCAGCCACGACAGGCCGTACTCGGCGGGCAGCCCGAGCCGGCCGTGGGCGGTGGTGAGCTTGGCCCCGGCGGCGGCGAAGCGCAGGTCGCAGTAGCAGGCGAGGGCGAACCCGACCCCGGCGGCGGGGCCGTTCACGGCGGCGATGACGGGCTTGGCGATCCCGAAGTGGTAGGCGAAGTCGGCGTCGAACTCGGGCCGCACCCCGTAGC
The DNA here is from genome assembly GCA_963842145.1 of uncultured Acidimicrobiaceae bacterium. Lineage (GTDB taxonomy): Bacteria > Actinomycetota > Acidimicrobiia > Acidimicrobiales > UBA8190 > CAWJFJ01. The sequence goes on along the minus strand of CAWJFJ010000015.1, from coordinate 192,211 downwards.
CGGGCCGGGCCAGCTCGGGCCCGGTCCCGGGGTCGTAGCCGCCCCGCTCGACGTGGCCCTCGAGGGCCCGGGTGTCGGCCCCGGCGCAGAATCCCCGCCCGGCCCCGGTCACGACGATCACCCGGACGCCGGGGTCACCGGCGGCCCGGGCCAGAAGGGCCCGGTACTCGGTGTGCATCCGCCCCGTCCAGGCGTTCAGCCGCTCGGGCCGGACGCAGGGTGATGGTGGCCACGGCGTCGGCCACCTCGTACCGGGTGACCTTCAGCTCGGAGAGCTCCATCGGCCCCCTTCCTAGTCCTGGTTGTGGCGCGTGTTGTGCCCGATCGGCTCAAGTCCCCCCACCCGATGCCGATCGGCCTACTCGGACAGCCTCTGTCCCAAACCCCAGACTCCATAATCCCCAGAGTCCGAGAGCCCCCACCTCAGGGTGGGGGCTTCTCGCGTGTACGCCCAGCAGTCTCGATGACGAGGAGGTGAGAGTCCTTCCCGAGCTTTGGCCGTTGAAGTTCGAGTAGCCGATGCCCAGGGCGTCCGGGTGACCGGGGGTCTGAAGGGGGCGGAGGCAAAGCCGTGGGCCGGAACGAAAGTGAATCGCTGGAAGGCCTCCTGATGTGGCGACCGATCGCGCAGCAGGGAAGCCGATGACCCCACCGCCTGGGCGCTTGCGCCGCAACAGGAACGGTCCTTTGACGGTGGGGGCATCAGGGGGTGGTTGCGGCTGGCAGGCGGCGACAACGCCATCGGGATGATCTGGGGAGACCTCGTAGGGTCCGAGCAGTTCCGTGGTGCGCGAACGTGCCAGCCAGTGGCTGGCGGCCGGTGGTCCAGATATGGCCCGGTCGGTCCGAGCGGCCCGGACGGTAGGCGATGCGATAACCCACAAGGGGAAACGCCAACCGATGCCCTCCGAGGAGTCAGACGGCTCGTAGTAGTGGCAAAGGTGGGGTAATGCCCACTGATCCCTCGCCTGGTCGGGGGGCGGTCCGGGTCCTGCGAGGGATCCGGTGTCCGGCGAAGGGGCCGACCGAGACCAAGCCTTGAAGCAAGCACCAGGTCACCGGGAGTGTGGGACCAGCCCTGACCGCCGAGCGGGAAGAGGGGACTGGCGGCCCGGCCGGGAACACGGGGCGAGGAGAGAGGCTGAGAGCAAGGAGGTGCTGGTCCATGGGCCAGCTCTTGGAGGCCATCGCCGACGAGGCCAACCTGGCGGCCGCCTGGACCACGGTCCGGATGAACGCCGGGGCGGCCGGAGTCGACGGCCAGACGATCGCCGCCTTCACCGCTGACGAGGAGCACCAGCTGGCCTCGTTGCGACGGAGGTTGCTGTCGGCGGAGCGCTACGTGCCGCCACCGGTGCGGCGGGTCGAGATCCCCAAGCCCGACGGGCGTGTTCGTCCGCTCGGGATCCCTGAGCGAGTGCTGGTCTGTGAAGGAGGCGCCGGAGGGCGGGTGACACTTCCGGCTCGCCTGGACCGACCGGGCGCCTGCAGCACAAGCGACATCGGCTCACGGTCGCGGGTCTGGCGGCGCTGGCCGAGTTGACCGCGGCACTGGAGCATCCGCCACTTGCGAAGCGCGGTCGGTCATGATCTTGTGTAGCAATGACAGACAAGATCGATGTTGCCTCGAAGACCAGCCGACAACTGCGAGCCCGACGCCGGCGCCTGGCTCGTTCACTCTCCCGACGTGGAGGGGCTGATCGCGAGGGTCGGTCATCGAACAGGGCCGGACGTGCGGCAAGGAGGGCTGTCGGTGCACCAGGGGAGAGTTGCATGGGCCCTACACCTACGTGGTGCTGCCCCGGGCGGGGGGGCGCGCCCGCTCGGTCTACGTGCCGGCCGGCGCGGCGCGAAGCGGTGCGAGCGGGGGCGGCGATCTCGGTGTCAGGTGCGCGCACGCGTTGGAAGAGATCTCGACGATCAATATCGAGTTGTTGGCTCGCGGGGAGCTTGCTTGAATGGCGCCGTCGGCCGAGGCGGTGGCGGTGCTGGCCAACATGGCCGTCTCCGCGTTGGTGGCGCGCGGTGAGGGGCACCGAGAAGATCACGTCGGGACACCTCGCCCGGACGGGGATCGTCTACATACGCCAGTCCAGCCTGGCCCAGGTGCGCAACAACACCGAGTCGACCGCCCGCCAGTATGCACTGGCCGACGAGGCGGTCCGCCTCGGATGGCCCCGGTCAGGGGTCGAGGTGATCGACGCCGACCTGGGTCTGTCGGGGCGCTCTGCCGACCACCGCAGCGGGTTCAAGGATCTGGTCAGCAGGGTCTGCCTGGGCGAGGTCGGGGCCATCTTCGGCCTCGAGGTGTCCCGCTTGGCCCGCTCGTCGGCGGACCTGTCGCGTCTGTTGGAGCTGGCCCGACTGACCGACACGCTGGTGGTCGACTCCGATGGCATCTACGACCTGGCGAACTTCAACGACCGCCTCCTGCTGGGCTTGAAGGGAACGATGAGCGAGGCGGAACTGCGCTTCCTGGTGGGGCGGCTCAACGGTGCGAAACGGGCCGCGGCCGAGCGGGGCGAGCTCCGCTTCCATCTCCCTGTCGGGTTCGTCTACGACGACGACGGCCTCACGGTCATCGACCCTGACGCAGAAGTCGCCGCCGCGGTCACCGACGTGTTCGCGGCGTTCCGCTCCGGCGGGTCCGCCTATCAGGTGGTCGCCGCGTTCAAGGGACGGCGGTTCCCGCTCCGCGCCTATGGCGGAGTGTGGGCCGGGCAGTTGCGCTGGGGGCGTCTCACCCATGCCCGCGTGCTCGGGCATCTTGGCCAATCCGTCCTACACCGGGACCTACGTCTACGGCCGCTACCACTCGAAGCGGACGGTCAGCCCCGAAGGCAAGATCTCGACCAAGCTCGTCGAGCTACCCCGCTGCGGAGTGGCCGATCGTCATCCACGATCATCACGCCGGCTACATCGGCTGGGACGACTACCTGGCCAACGGGGCCCGCCTGGCCGCCAACACGACCAATGCCGGGGCTCGTCCCGCCCGTGAAGGACACGCCCTCTGCCAGGGGATCATCGCCTGTGGTTCGTGTGGGCGCCCCATGTCCACCCGCTACCACCGCAACGGGCACGGCGCCTATGAGTGCTCGGCGTCGCGGGCCGATCAGATGGCGACGCCGACATGCCGGTCGATCGCCGCGGCGAGCGTCGACGACGCGGTGGCCGAAGCACTCCTGCAAGCTCTCACCCCCGAAGAGGTCGCGCTGGCCTTGGCCGCCGCTGACGAGGTGGCCGAGCGCCGAACCCGGCGATCCCGGGCCGGGGAGCTGGCGGTGGAACGAGCCCGCTACGACGCCGATCGAGCCGAGCGCGCCTTTCACGCGTGTGAACCGGAGAACCGTCTGGTGGCCCGCAGCCTCGAAGCTCGCTGGGAGAGCCGCCTCGACGCTCTTGCCGACGCCGAGAAGGCCCTCGCCGCCGAGGCGGCGGCCGCCCCCACCCTGCCGGGCCGGGCCGAACTCGAAGCGCTCACTGGCGACGTGGCTGCTCTATGGCACGCACCGACCACCGCGGCCAGGGACCGAAAACGCTTGCTGCGCACGCTCATTGCCGATGTGACTCTGCTGCCCGAGCCCGACCTATCCAAGGCCCGCATCGGGATTCGCTGGCACACCGGAGCGATCGACGAAGTCACCGTCGCTCGTCGCCACAGCATCGTCGAATCCCGTCGCACCGATCTCGCCGCGGTCGACCTGGTGCGCTCACTCGGCCCCACCCACACCAACGAGGACCTCGCCAACCGCCTCAACAACGACGGCTACCTCACCGGCGCCGGCCGGCCGTTTGATGTGCCGCGGTCGCCAACCTGCGTAGCTACCACCACATCGCCCCCGTCGGCGTGCTGGCGGAGGGCGAGATCACCGTCGGCGACGCCGCCCAACGCGTCGGGGTGACCACCACCACCATCTACGGCTGGGTCCACGCCGGCCACCTCGCCGCTCGCCGCGGGCCCGGAGGGCGGATGTGCATCCCCTTCGACACCGAGGTCGAACGCGCCTGCCAACGACGAGCCGCGACATCGGTCCATATCGCCCGCTACAGCACGGCTGATCCTCCCGGCGAGCACGAATGGACCGTCAAGCAGGTAGCAGCTGCGCTCGACATCAGCACCCACGTCGTCTACTACTGGCTGGAGACCCGCCAGCTCGAGGCCCGCAAAGGACCCGGCAGCCGCTGGCTCATCACCTACAACCCTGACGTCGAAGAGATCTGCCGGACCCGGATCGCCGCCTCGGTCACCTTCGGACGTCTCGACAGCGATGCGTCATGATCGAGATGACACTGGCATACGCACCGGCGGCCGATCACTGCAGCTCCGACCCCACAGCTGTGCTTCCCACAACCCCTAAACCCCACGGTCCCCGAAAAGGAGGCGGTAAGCCATCTCCCCACCGTGGCCGATCGAGTGGTCCAACAAGCCACCGTGCAGGTGATCGGGCCGTTGTTCGAGGCTCGGTTCCTCCCCTGCAGTTTCGGCTACCGCCCGGGCAAAGGTGCCCAGCAGGCGGTGCGGTGGGTGCGGGAGGCGATTCGTCGGGGCGACCGATGGGTGGCCGAGTTCGACATCGTGGGTTTCTTCGACAACCTGAACCACGCCCGGCTGTTGCGGGAGGTGGCCAAGGTGGTCGATGACCCCGAGGTGATCGGACTCGTCCGCCGCTGGCTGCGGGCCGGGGTGCTCACCGAGTCAGGCGTTCAGCCTGGTCGGACGGGCACGCCCCAGGGTGGAGTCATCTCTCCACTCCTGGCCAACATCTACCTCCACCGGCTCGACACCGAGGTGCGGGCAGCCAGGTTCCGGCTGATCCGCTATGCCGACGACTTCGTGATCCTGGCCGATCGACGTTGGAAGGTCGAAGCTGCTGATCGCCTGGTGCGGGCCATCCTGGCCGACATCGGGCTCGAGGTGGCCGAGGCCAAGTCCGGCATCGTGAGGGTGCGTAACGGGTTCGAGTTCCTGGGCTTCACCTTCCACGGGAGGTTCCTTCGACCCCGACCCCGGGCGTTAACCAGGTTCAAAGACGAGGTGCGGCAACGCACCCGGCGGCGCACTCCGGTCTCGCTGCGACGGATGATCGAGGACCTCAACCCTGTGATTCGGGGTTGGGGCAACTATTACAAGGTTGGCGACGTGACATCGCTCTTCGAGGATCTCGACCAGTGGATCCGGATGCGGCTGCGGTCGAAGGTCATACGCCGACACGCCACGTGGCGGTCCAATGCCAAGATGCCCAACCGGGTCTTGCGTGGACTGGGCCTCGTGAGCCTCGACGATCTCCGTCGTGCCTATCTCTCGCCCGCTTGAGGGCGCAGCTTGGGTGAGCCGGATGCGGTAGTGCCGCAAGTCCGGTTCTAACGGGGGGAGCCTGGGGGTGGCCCAGGCTCCTACCCGCTCCGTGGCTAGGCTGCCGGGCGTTGTGGACGTACCCCCCGAGGACCCGCTTCCGAGGACGCCCGAGGTGGTGGTGGCCACCTCCGCCGATCTCCGGGGCGTGGCCGACGCCCTCGCCGACGCCTTCTGGACCGATCCGGTGATGTCGTGGATCCTGCGCGAGGAGGACAGCCGGTCGCGCCGTCTGGCCCGGCTCTTCGGCGTCCAGCTCCGGGGCCACTACCTCCCGCTCGGAACGGTCTGGACCACCCCCGGCACGGCCGGCGCCGCCCTGTGGGCGCCGCCCGGCCACGCCATCATCCCGCCGACGACGATCCTGCGGTACCTGCCCGACATGATCCGGGCCCTCGGTCGTCACTCCTTGCGGGCCGTCCGGACCCTCAATCACGTGGAGCGCCAACATCCGAAGGAGGCGCACTGGTATCTCGGGATGCTGGGGACACGCCCGGCCGCCCAGGGGAAAGGGATCGGTTCCGCCCTGCTCGCCCCCGTCCTCGACCGCTGTGACGCCGAAGGGATCCCGGCGTTCCTGGAGTCCTCGAAGCACGCCAACATCGCCTTCTACGGGCGCCACGGCTTCGAGGTGACGGGCGAGATCGAGCTGCCCTTCGGCGGCCCCACGGTGTGGCCCATGTGGAGGAACCCCCGGGCGCGTTGAGGACGGCGCCGCCATGACCACCGCCGGACCACCCGGGGCCGGACCACCCGACGACAGTGGTCGCCCGTCGCTCGGGGCCCTCGACCCGACGGCGCCGACCCCGTTCGGGCGCCACAGCATCCTCCGGCGCGTGGTGGCCGAGCCGGTCACCGCCCTCATGATCCAGCGCGCCCTCGTCATGGACGTGGCCCACCCCATGGTCGCCGCCGGTGTGGAGGACCACAGCGAGTTCCGCCACCGGCCCTGGCGCCGGGCCCTGATCACCGTGGACGCCGCGCTGCGCCTGGTCTTCGGCCCGTCCTCCACGGCGCGCGCCGCCGCCCGGCAGATCTACGCCACCCACGACCACGTCAACGGGACCCTGCCCTCGGCGGCGGGACCGTGGGCGCCGGGGACGGCGTACACGGCGCACGACACCTCGCTGCTCCTCTGGGTCTGGGCCACCCTCGTCGATTCGGCCGAGCTGTCCTACCGGCGCTGGGTGGGTCCGCTGTCGCCGTCGGACGCCGACGCCTACTACGCCGACATGGTGGCCTTCGCCCGGTTCCTCGGCATCCCGGCCGAGCTCCTCCCCGGCGACCGACCGGCGTTCGCCGCCTATCTCGACGCCGTGTTGGACAGCGACCTCCTCGGTGCCGGTGAGCAGAGCCGGACCCTGGCCCGGCACATCCTGTGGTTCGAGCACCGCAGCGTCCCGCCGCCCATCGTGCGGGTGGGCCGCGTCCTCGCCGTCACCACCCTCGACCCGCGTCTGCGCCACCGCCTCGATCTCGAGCTCGACCCCGACGACGAGCGCTACGCCCTCCGGCTCGACGAGATCCTGGGCACCTACTACCGGCGTCTCCCTCGGGCGCGCGCCGGCCTCCCCATGTTGTACGTCCTGCTGCGCCGACCCACGGTCGGTCTCTCCCGCGCGCCCGGTCACTGCTGCACCGTCTCTGACCCGACCGCCTCTGCCCCGACCGCCTCTGCCCCGACCGCCTCTGCCCCGACTGTCTCTGGCCCCACTGGCGGGGACTCGACGGGCGGTCCGTGGCGGCGTGTCCGGGAGCGGCGCGCCGGTACGACCCGCAGGACGGCCACGGTGGTGGCCACGAGGACGCAGACCCGCACCTCGGCCAAGCCCTCCACGGTGTGCCGCGCCACCTCCTCGCCGTCGCCGTGCCAGGCCACGAGGATGGTGAAGATTCCCAGACCGCCGAGCATCATGGCCGCCTGCCAGCCACGGTCACGCCACGTCCCGGCCACGGCGGCGGCCCCCACGGCCACCACGGTCATCGGCAGCATCCACCACCACGCCGGCCACAGCACCGCCGTCATCGGGGAGTCGACGCGGTTGACGGCGGCGTAGAAGTCGAGATGGCCGTTGGCGAAGTTGAAAGCGCGCTCCGGTCGCTCGAGCGGCTCGGTGACCACATAGAGGGGATGGGTGACGAGCCACAGCAGATAGGCGTTCTCGCCCCTGGTCACCATCCACTGCTCGAGGGTGGCGAACCGGGGACCGACGAGCTGCTCGGATCCCACCACCTTGGCGGCACCGGGGCTCGGCGGGACGGTGACCGACGCCACCTCGTCGATCCACCGGGCCTCGGGCATCCCGTGGGCGGCGAACCAGGCGACGCGTGCGGGGAAGGGAAAGACCCGGACGTAGAGAACGTCCTCCAGGTTCTGTTCCGATCGACCGGTGTGGACGACGATCCACCCGGTCACGCCGGCGCCCACCAGGAGACTGAGGGCGAGGACGCCTATCCGGCGCCACGATCCACCGGCACCATCCGGCGACCGTCGGACGTGGCGGGCCCGGACGAGCGCCACGATGGCGACGATCACGCCGAGCAGGGCCACCGTCCACACCTGCCGCGTCGCGGGTGGTGGCGAAGGCCACGGCGGCGAGGGCGACGACAGCTACCCGCGGCCACGTGATCCGCCGCGCCGCCGCCATCACGGAGGCCACCAGGACGGCGAGGATGGACAGCGAGAGCGACTCCGAGAGGACGGACCGGTTCCACAAGACGATCGGTGTCGACGTGGCGAAGGCCAGGACGACCCAGGCGGCGGCGACACGCCGCCAACCGGCGGGCACGAGCCGGCCGACGGTGAAGGCGAGCAGCCCCCAGGCGGCCACGGCGACCATCGACTGGAGAGCGGCGAAGGCCGAGGTGGAGTCCACCATCTTGAGGACGAGGGGCACGAGCGGTGGGCGCTGGCCGGCCCAGAAGCCCGTGCTCCACACGGGATGCCCGGCCACGACGGCGTACGACGTGGTGTCGGACCAGACGAGGGCGGGGCCGGCGGTGCCCTGCCAGAAGACGTACCAGGCGAAACCGCACCAACCGGCGAACGTCACCAACAAGGTGACGACGTCGCGACGGTCAGCGACGGCGACCGGCACCAGCGTCCCGTGACCCGCCACGGTCGACGAGGCTACGACAGCGGTGCTACCCCCGCCTCCAGATGTCGGAGAAGACGTATCCCGAGTTGCGCAACGGCGACACCTCGGCCAACGGCAGGGCGGGACCGGCCATCCTCTCGATACCGGAGTCCTCCCAGTAGGCATCGGAGATGGGACCGGAGCTGGCGGCGTCGGCCGCCGTCGCTCCCGTGAACGTGATCTTCTTGTAGTTGGCCAGCGGGAACCACGTGGTCGTTCCGAAATGCGACGGGGACTCGGCGATCCACTCGGCCGAGGAACGCGGGCAGGCGAAGCCGGTGGGGCACGACTCCACCTCGGTCTCGGTGTCGGCGTGGACCGAGGTCAGATCCGTGACGGTGATGAGGTACTGGCTCGTCGTCGCCGAGTAGACGACGTCGGCGTAGATCTGGTCGCCGGCACTGACGGGGAACATCGGTTGGACGGCGTCCGACGGGAACATCTCGTAGAAGGCGCTGTAGTGGGGGACACCGTCGACGCACTGCGCGGAGGTCCCACCCTGTTCGACCGAACGGTCGACGGCGGGCTCGCCGGACGGCCACCCGTCGAACCCGACCCAGAAGAGCGTCCAGGCGTCCTTCTGCGGGCAGGTGACGGCCGGTTCGATCCACTCGGCGCTGACCTCGGTGAAAGGTCCGGCGTCGCCGTATTCGGGGTAGGCGACGTACCCGGACCAGTTGGGCGAGGTGGGCACGCCGGGGGCGACCAAGGGGACGTTTCGGTGGTCCGGTCCGGCGGCGACCTTCCGGCCGGCGTGGAGAGCGGTGCGCGCCGGCATGGCACCGGCGGTGAGGGGCTTGGCCATCACGACGGCCACGGCGGCCAGGAGGACGGCCATGCAGAGAAGGAGCGTCGGGCCCCAGCCCTGTGCCCCGACGCGTCCGTCACGCTTCGCTGTCGCCGCTTCGAACCACACGTCGCACTGTCTCCCCAGAGGGTGGATTGCCCGTGCCCGGCCACGGACCGGACCCTGTCCCAGACACAGTGCGCGAGCGGCGCCAATGCCCCCCCTCCGCCTGACCAACAGTGGGCCAAATCAGGCACGCCGGGGCACGCCGGGGCCGGTGGCCGGGGTCTACCGTGGGCCGGTGGCGGCCCGGACGGAATGGGAGGACGAAGCCGGCAATTGGGTCCGGTGGGCCCGGACGGAGGGCCACGACGCGTACTGGTCCTACCGTCGCCCCTTCTTCGAGACGATCGTCCCGCCCCCCGGGACGATGACGGTCGAGGTGGGCTGTGGCGAGGGCCGGGTCAGTCGGGACCTGCGCCACCGCGGTCATCGGACTCTGGGCCTGGACCTCTCGCCGACGTTGCTCCGCCGCCGCCGCCGCCGCCGACCCCGGCGGCGCCTACGTGCTGGCCGACGCTTCCGCCCTGCCCCTGGCCGACGCCAGCTGTGACATCGTCGTCGCCTACAACTCGCTCATGGACATCGCCGACATGGACGCCGCGGTGGCCGAGGCGTGGCGCGTCCTCGTGGCCGGTGGGCACTTCTGTGTCTGCATCACCCATCCGATGGCCAACACCGGTCGCTTCGACGGTCCCGCGCCGGACGCCTCGTTCGTGGCCACGGACACCTATTTCGGCCGCCGGCGTTTCGAAGGGGTCGAGGCGCGCAACGGGCTCACGATGACGTTTCGCGGATGGAGCTACGCCCTCGAGGATTACGCCCGGGCGTTGGAGCGGGCCGGTTTCCTGATCGACCTCCTCCGTGAGCCGGTTCCCGACGCGCCGACGCCGCAACTCCTGCGGTGGACGCGCGTCCCCATGTTCCTCCACATCAGGGCGGTGAGACCGTGAGCGACGAGGATCAGTCGTTCACCACGATCGTGTCCGCCACCTTGTCGTGCAGGCACTGGCGGTTGGCGTCCCACAGGCACCACAGCGGATCGATGAGCCCCAACCAGCCGAAGAGGGCGGACAGCCAGTGGATCCCCACCCGCCCGAAGGCCCGTCCCCAGCCGACGGGACCGCCGCCGACGCGCACCGGCCGGATGTGCAACCACATCTTGCCGAGAGTGCGACCGTAGCGGGCGGTGGCCACCGTCTCTAGACCACGGCGACGAGGCCGGTGGCGACGAGGGCTCCGAAGACGGCCAGGTAGATCCAGACGATTCCCGGCGTCGGCGCCCGGGCCCCGAGGTTGTCGGGACTGGTGACCGGGAAGAGGGGACGGGCGCCGAGGCGCCGCCCCGGATCGGCCAGCGCCCCCGGCCCGCCCGCCGGACGTCCGAGACCTGCCCCCTTCCAGGGGGGAGCGCCCCACGGGTACCCGGCGGCGGGAGCCCAGTTCGGTGGGGACCAGGGACCCGGGGGCGGCCAGCGGTGACCGGTCCAGGCGCCGCCGTCGAAGTAGCGCTGCCCGCCGGAGCCGTCGGGGTCGGGGTACCAGCCGGCGGGCGCTCCCATGTCCCCAGTCTCGCCCACCGGCCCGGGACGTCCGGGGCCGCCGGAAGGCTCCGTCCGGGCTGCTCGGGGGCACGTCCGGGCTGCTCGGAGGCCTAGAGTCCGGGGCGGAGAGCCGGGAAGCCTGGTCGGCCGAGTCAACCGTCCGCCGAAGGGGAGCCGACGTGGCCATCGCCGCATTTCTGGCCGGAGCCGTCATCAGCCTGGGTACCAGTTGGGTCCTCGTCACCAGGCTGGAGCGTCTGGGAGAACGACTCGGATTCTCCGAGGCCATCCTCGGCCTGCTCGCCGCCCTGGCCGCCGACACACCGGAGATCACCTCGGCCGTCACCGCCCTCGTGCACCACGAGGGGTCCGTCGGCTCGGGGGTCGTCATCGGGTCGAACGTGTTCAACCTGGCCGCCCTCCTCGGCCTGGGCGCGGTGGTGGCCGGTCGCATCGTCCTGCACCGCAAGGTCGTGGTCCTCGGTGGTGCCGTGGCGTCCTGGGTGGCGATCGTCTGTGTCGTCTCCGTCGCCGGCCTCGTCCCCGCCGGCCCGGGCCTCGCTCTGGTCCTCGTCGTCCTCGTCCCGTACGTCGTCCTGCTGGCCGCCGGTCACCCGGCGCTCGCCGCCCTGCGGCTGCCGCCGAGGTCCGTGGCCTGGCTGACCTCCGCCGTCGCCGAAGAGGAGAGTGAGCTGGCGGTGGCCATCCGTCCGCGCCCGGGGACACGACGCGACGCCGCCGTCGCCGCCGTGGCCCTGGTGGTGATCGTGGGGTCGAGCGTGGTCATGGAGAGGGCGGCGTCGTCGATCGGACGGCACGACCAGATCGCCGGCATCGTGGTGGGGGGTCTCGTCCTGGCCGCCGTGACGAGCCTCCCCAACGCGGTGGCCGGGGTCTACCTGGCGGCGCGGGGTCGAGGGGCGGCCATGCTCAGCACCACGCTGAGCAGCAACACCCTCAACGTGGTCCTCGGACTTCTCCTGCCCGCCACCGTGATCGGCTTGGCGAGACCGACCGGCCGCGAGACCCTCATGGTGGCGTGGTACGGCGCGCTGACCGTGGTGACGCTGGCATTCGCCTACGTCGGCCGGGGCCTCCGCCGGTGGCACGGATGGGTCGTCGTGGCCGCCTACGGCGGTTTCGTGGTGTCGCTCCTGGCTGTGTCGTGAGGCGGTGGGACGACCCTGTCGACCCGATCCGGTGGCACGCCCGACGACGAGATGGGTACAGTGACGACGGCGGCGCAAAATCGTCGCCCGCTATCGCTCAGGGGAAGTCCGGTCAAAGTCCGGCGCTGGCCCGCAACCGTAGACGGGGACCTGTCCCCGTGAGCCGGGATACCTGCCGATGGTGGCTCCTATCAACCGTCGTGAGGCACGGTGACTGGGACCCGACAGGGCGCCAGGTGCGCCTCCCGGGCTCCGGAACCCGGGAGAGGAAGCATCATGTCGTCATCCGTTCGGCGGGCATCCGCCGCCAGTCTGCTGATCCTGTCGCTGGGACTGGGCGCCACCATCCAGGCGTCGACCGCATCGGCTGCGCCGGCCCCGGCATCGTCACCCGGTGCGGCACAGGTCGGCGCCGGCTGGATCGGGCGCCAGTTCAGCGCCGGGGGTTACATCATCACCGGCGGGGTCGCCGATCCGAGCTCCACCGTTCAGGCCGTCCTCGCCTTCGCCGCCTCGGGAGTCGGTGGCCGGAAGGCGAAGGCGGCCATCACGTGGCTGAAGAAGCACTTCGAGTCGTACGTGAGCCCCGGCGGCGTGGACGAGCCCGGTGCGCTGGCCTATGTGATCCTGGCGGCGCAGGCCATGGGTGACTATCCGACGGCGTTCGGCGGGACGAAGACGGCCAACGATCTGGTGAGGCGGCTGCTGGACACGCAACGGACCACGGGGCCCGACGCCGGGTTGTTCGGTTCCGAGGACCCGACCTACGACGGGGCCTTTCGTCAGGGCCTCTCGTTGATGGCTCTGGCCAACCAGGGGACCTCGAATCCGGCCGGTGTGACGTGGCTCCAGAATCAGCAGTGCAGCGACGGAGGTTGGGAGGCCTACCGATCCGACCTGGGAACGCCGTGTCCGCCGCCCGACCCCGACGCCTTCGCCGGGCCCGACACCAACTCGACGGCGCTGGCCGTGGAGGGGCTGGTGGCGCAGAAGGCGGTGGACGCCCCGGAGAACGCCGACATCACCGCCTTCTTCGAGTCGGCGCAGAACGCCGACGGCGGCTTCGGTCTCATCGGTGGGTCCAGTCAGTCACCGGACCCGGACTCCACCGGCGAGGTCATCCAGGCCCTGGTGGCCCTGGGCCAGCTCGACAACGCCGAGTTCACCCAGACCGGGGGAACGCCGGCGACGGCCCTCGCGACGTTCCAGCTCGGGTGTTCCGCCAAGGCGGACCAGCGGGGAGCGTACGTCTTCCCGGGCGAGAAGGGGCCCAACATGGTCGCCACGTTGCAGGCCGTTCCCGGTGCGGCGGAAGTGGCGTTCCCGCTCAAGGCGCAGACGCTCCAGCCCGGCCTGCCCAAGTTGACGTGTCCGGCCGTCTGAGGCGGTGGCGTGCGCCGCGGCCGAACCGGCTGACCTCGTGGCTCACCGTCGTCGCTCTCTCGGTGGCGGGAGCGACGGCGGGCCTGGTCATGTCCGTCGACGCCGCTACGGTGGCCGGTGCCGACCCCATCGGTGACTGCAGCACCACGACGGGGGTGATCGTCGCCGTCGACTTCACGGCCTGGGGCGGCGACGTCGAGCGCGGTTGCGATGCCCGTATCACCACCGGCTACCACGCCCTGCATGCGGCGGGGTTCACGACGGCCGGCGACGACCAGGACGGGCCCGGATTCATCTGTCGCATCGACGAGGAACCGTCTGCGGCCCAGGAATCCTGCGTGACGACGCCACCGCCCGACGCCTCCTGGTCCTACTGGCACGCCGACGTCGGACAGGACGCGTGGACCTACAGCCAGCTGGGCGCCATGAGCTACCACCCCCCGCCGGGGAGCGTGGACGCTTGGACGTTCGGGTCGACCGACATCGGCCCCGACGGGCAGCCGACCTTCCCGCCGAGCTCCGTGCGGGCCACGAACGGCTCGGGGACGACGACGACCGAGGTGACGACCACGGTTCCGGCGAGCACGACGCCCACCAGCACGGATCCCCCTCGTTCGCCGGGGCCGTCGACCGCCGGGACCGGGCAGGGACCGCCGACCACCACCGGCACCCCCTCACCGCCGACGACGGGCGCCGGGACGGCCGGTGCCGGGCAACGGCCCGTCTCGTCGGCCCTGGGCCCCGCACCGACGACGACGGCGACGACGACGTCGGGCGGTACGGGACCGGTCCGGTCCGGCGGCCGGCGGGCGATCCCGAAGATCGTCGATGCCGTCCCGGTCGCCACCGACCGGCAGGCGGCCGGATCACCCGTCCCGCTCCTGGCCGGTGCCGGTGTCGTCGTGGCCCTGGCCGGGGCGGCCGGTGCCGTGGCGTGGCGCCGCCGCCGGATCGGCTGACCGGTGTCCGCCGGCCCTGTGCGCTCGAGGCTCGAGGACGGCCACCGCATCCCCCGGCCCCTGCACCCGGTGGCCTGGTGGATCTGGGCCCTGGGATTGGCGGTGGCGGTCAGCCACACCACCAATCCCATCCTGTTGTTCCTGGTCCTCGGCGTCCTGGCCCTGGCGGTGGCCAACCGCCGGAGTGACGCGCCATGGGCCCGGGCCTTCAAGTACTACCTCGTCCTGGCCCTCACCGTCGTCGCCATTCGCGTCGTCTTCCGCACCGTCTTCGGTGGGGACGTCGACGTCCCCGGCGCCACGGTGCTCTTTCGCTTGCCCCACGTCCCCCTGCCGTCGTGGGCGGCAGGGTTGCAGCTCGGGGGTCCCGTCACCCTCGGGGGGACGATCGGGGCGCTCGACGACGGACTGAGACTGGGGACGCTCCTGTGCTGTCTGGGTGCCGCCAACACGTTGGCCAACCCGAAGAGGGCGCTGCGGGTTCTGCCGGGAGCTCTGTACGAGCTCGGGGTGGCGGTGGTGGTGTCCTTGAGCGTGGCCCCGCAATTGGTGGAGAGCGTCCAGAGGGTCCGCCGGGCCCGCAAGCTGCGCGGCGGTGCCACGGGTGGATTCCACGCCCTGCGGAGCATCGCCATCCCCGTGCTCGAGGACGCCCTGGAGCGGTCGCTGCGACTGGCGGCGGCGATGGACTCACGCGGCTACGGGCGGACGGCGACGGCGTCGCCGAGGACCCGGCGGACCACCGGCGCGCTGATGATCGCCGGGATGTGCGGTCTGTGCGTCGGTGCCTACGGCCTCCTCGCCGGCTCGGCCCTCGGGCCCGGCACCATCCCCGGCTTCGTCGGGGGAACCGTCTGTTGCTGTCTCGGCCTGATCCTCGGGGGCCGCCGGGTCCGGCGCAGTCGGTACCGGCCCGACCCCTGGAAGGCGCCGGAATGGGTAGTCGCCGTGAGCGGGCTGGTCCCGGCGGCGGCCCTCATGGCGGGCGTCGGCTTCAGCATGGTCAGCCTCAACCCGCCGACCGATCCCCTGGCCTGGCCGACCTTTCCCCTCGTCCCCGCCATCGCCATCCTGGCGGCCGCCACCGCCGCATTGGCGGCCCCGCCACCGTGGCGGCCGGCCCCGACGGTGACACCGTCGACACCGTCGACGCCGGCGACGGCAGCCCGGCGCACCCGCCCCGCCGGTCGACCCCCACCCTGGACGGCCGGTGTCTCGTCGTGATCGAGTTCGAGCACGTGAGCGTCACCTACGCCGACGCCGCCGCTCCGGTCCTGCGTGACGTGGATCTCCATATCGAAGAAGGAGAGTTGGCCCTCGTCGTGGGTCGGACCGGCGTCGGAAAGTCGACCCTGCTCGCCGCCATCAACGGCCTGGTCCCGCACTTCACGGGCGGGACCCTCTCGGGTCGCGTGGCCGTCGACGGACGCGAGACGCGGACCCATCCGCCGCGCCAACTGGCCGACGCCGTCGGTGTGGTGGGCCAGGATCCACTGGCCGGTTTCGTGACGGACACGGTGGAAGAGGAGCTCGCCTATGCCATGGAGCAGTTGGCCATCGCACCGGACGTCATGCGGAAGCGGGTGGAAGAGACCCTCGACCTCCTCGGCATCGCCGACCTCCGGAGCCGGGCCCTCCACGAGCTTTCCGGAGGCCAACAACAGAGAGTGGCCATCGGGTCGGCGCTGACCGCCCATCCGCGGATCCTGGTCCTCGACGAACCGACATCCGCCCTGGACCCCACCGCCGCCGAGGAGGTGCTGGCCGCCGTCACCCGTCTGGTCCACGACCTCGGGGTCACCGTGGTCCTCGCCGAACACCGGCTCGAGAGGGTGGTCCAGTATGCCGACAGGATCGTCGAGGTCCGCGGTGACGGATCGGTCCGGTCCGGGCCCCCCGCCGAGATGCTGGCCACCACCGAGGTCGCCCCCCCGGTCGTCGAGCTCGGTCGGCTGGCCGGCTGGCACCCGCTCCCGACGTCGGTCCGTGACGCCCGCCGCCGGGCCGGGGCCCTGCGCCAGAGCATCGGCGGGAAGGTGGTCCCGGCACCGCCGCGGTCCGTGGACCGGAGGCCGACGGGGACCCTGCTGACGGCCCGGAAGGTCGTGGTGCGGTACGGGGCGGTGGTGGCGGTAGGTGGCGTCGACCTCGAACTGGCCGGCGGCCAGGTGACGGCGCTCATGGGCCGCAACGGCTCGGGGAAGTCCTCACTGCTGTGGGCCCTCCAGGGCTCGGGAGACCGGCAAGCGGGAACCGTCGACGTCGGAGGGGTCGATCCGGGCTCGGTCCCGTCGGCCACCGCCCGTCGCCTGGTCGGCCTGGTACCGCAGACCCCGGCCGACCTCCTCTACCTCGACACGGTGGCCCAGGAGTGCGCCCAGGCCGACCGCGAGGCCGGGGGTGCGGTCCACGAGACGGCCCGGTCCCTCCTGGACCGTCTGGCGCCGGGCATCCCCGACGGCACCCACCCGCGCGATCTCTCCGAAGGGCAACGACTCTCCCTCGTCCTCGCCCTCCAACTGGCGGCGGCCCCTCGAGTGGTCCTCCTGGACGAACCCACCCGGGGTCTCGACTACCGGGCCAAACGAACCCTGATCGAGATCATCGACGTCCTAGCCTCCGAAGGGAGGGCCGTCGTGGTCTCGACCCACGACGTCGAATTCGCCGCCGCCGCCGCCGATCGGGTCGTCGTCATGGCCGAGGGCGACATCGTCGCCGACGGTCCGACGGCCGACGTTGTCGGGGCGTCGCCGGCGTTCGCCCCGCAGGTGGCGAAGATCATGGCCCCCTTGCCCTATCTCACGATGGACCAGGTCCGGTGCGCCGTGTCGGAGGTGTCGCCATGACGGGGGCGGCCGTGGCCGTTCGTGTCGGGATGCGGTCGCGGGTGACCATCGCCTTGGCGTCCTTCCTCGGATTCGTGGCCTTCCTGTGGCCGTTCGTGGTCGCTCCCGGGACCTTCGGCGACAACGCCATGGCTCCCCTGATGTTCGGGGTCCTGCTGGTCCTCGTCCTGGCGGTCGTCTTCGCCGGGATCGCCGACGGCGGTATCGACGCCAAGGCCATCGCCATGCTCGGGGTGTTGTCGGCGATCGGGGCGGCCTTGCGGCCACTGGGGGCCGGGACAGCGGGAATCGAGGCGGTCTTCTTCACCCTGGTCATCGCCGGTCGGGTGTTCGGCGCCGGTTTCGGCTTCACCCTGGGGTGCACCACCCTCTTCGCCTCGGCGCTCATCACCGGCGGCGTGGGGCCGTGGATGCCCTACCAGATGTTCGGATGCGCCTGGGTGGGACTTTTCGCCGGGCTCCTCCCACCGGCCAGGGGGAAGCGGGAGGTCCTCATGCTGGCCGCCTACGGTGCACTGTCGGCCTATGCCTTCGGGTTCATGCTCAACCTGTCGTTCTGGCCCTTCGCCCTCGACCCCCACAGCACGGTCGCCTATCTGCCCGGTGCCGCCCTGGCCACCAATGTCCACCGCTACCTGGTCTTCGACGCGACCACGTCGTTCGGGTGGGACACCGGCCGGGCCATCACGAACTTCGTCGTCATCGTGCTGGTCGGTCCCGCCATGCTGGCCACGTTCCGGCGCGCCTCGCGGAAGGCCGCCTTCGAGGCGCCCATCGTGTTCGAGGGCCCCGACTACGGACCGGATCCGGTGCCGAGGACGTTCTGAACGGCGCTCAGGAGTTGCTGGGGCGAGACGGGCTTGTGGAGATAGCGCACCACCTTCACGCCGAGCCGCTGGCGCTCCTCGACGCTCACGGAGAAGGCCGAGTGGACGACGACAGGGCAACTCCGCCAGGGACTCGATGAGCGCCACCCGTCGAGCTTCGGCATCCGGATGTCCAGGAGGACCGGGCCGTAGCGGTGGTCCCGCAGCCGGCCGAACGCCACGGCGCCGTCTTCCGTCTGGACCACGCTGAATCCCGATCGCACGGCGTCCTGACACCACGTCCTGACACGTCCTGACACCACGCGTATTGGCTCAATATTGGCTCGAAGGAGAGCCGCCGTTGGCCGGGGCCACGCACGCTGTCTCTCATGTCGACGGGACCGACCGATCAACCTCAAGATCCCGGGGAGACGCGAATGACGCGATTCGTCCCCGGGGTCGAGGACGTCGCCCTGATCTCCGAGAACGCCACCACGTTGAGCGAGAAGTTCCGCAACCTGTGCTACTGGCGGCAGGTCGTGAACGCCGAGAACAACTGAGGCGTCACCGACCGGCCGGTCCGCCGTCTCAACCGGCGGCGGCGGGACGGAGTACGACGGTGACACGACGGGTACGCGGCGCCAGCGTCACCGTGCCCGTCTGCCGATCGATGAAGCCCCTCGGCGGCCGACGCTCGCCGAGGGGCTTCCCCTGGTCGCGCGCGCCGTCATCGGGGACGGTGGTCAACCTCCCGGGCGCCCTCTTCGTGGAAGGAGTATGCCGTGGCGCCGCACGACGAGCCTCACCGTCCCGCCCGCCCCCGGGCGGGTGCCGCTGCGGCACCTTGTCCCCGCCGTCGGCGTCGTGGTCGGTCTGCTCACCGCCGCCGGCGTGTCGGTGGCGGGTCACCCGCCGTCGGGGGGCGGGGCCGCCGCCCCCTCGCACCGCGGCGCCGGCTGGCCTCCGGGGTGCGACGACGACGGCTCCCGACCCCTGCTTGCCCCGCTCCATGCCTCGACGGCGGCGCCACTACGCGTCCTTGAGATCGGTGATTCGCTCGGGATCGACCTGGGGGACCAACTGCAGTCCCGACTCGACGCGACCGCGATGGTGCGGACGACGATGGCGTCGGTGGGTGACTCGGGTCTCTCGAACGTGGCGTTCTACGACTGGCCGGCGCACCTGGCCACCCTGCTGGCCACGGATCGCCCGCAGGTCGTCGTGGTCTTCATCGGGGCCAACGACGACCAGGGCCTCGACGTCGACGGGGCGGCGGTCGAACCCGGAACCCCCGCCTGGGACGCCGCCTACGCCCGGCGTGTCGACGAGGTGCTGGGGGAGTCGACGAGCGTGGGCGCCCGAGTGGTGTGGGTGGGGATGCCCCCCATGGCCGATCCCGACCTGAACGCGGCCATGGAGAACGAGGACGTGATCGACCAGCGCGAGACGGGGAGGTTCGCGGGGACGTCCTACGTCTCCTCCCGCTCCGTCCTCGGGAACGCGTCGGGTCTCTACGAGACGTCCGGCGTCGATCCGTCGGGGGCGCCGGTCGCACTGAGGACCCCGGACGGTGTTCACCTCACCCCGGCCGGAGCCGGGCTGCTGGCCGGCATCGTGATCGACGCCGTCGACAGCCGTTTCGATCTGATCTTGGGGGCGCCGCCGGCGTCCGGGTAGCGTTCCCGAGAGTCAGGTCGCCGCCGAGGGGGATCGATTGACTCCTGATTTCGAGCGAGCCCTCCACGGGAGCGTCGAGGGCGGCGGGGCGGACCCACGTTCTTCCGACGGGACCAGCATCCCGACTCCACTCACCGACGGCGACGCCAACTGGGTCGACGCGCTGACCATCATGGCCGTCCCCCCGTTCGATCCCAGCCGGTTCTCCAGTCCGCGGTACTGGCGACGGCTCATCGTCACCCTGGTCCTCGTGGTGGCGGCGGAGGCCGTGGTCCTCGTCCGCTTCGGTCTCGTCTGGTGGGGTCTCGGTTTCCTCCTGATCGCCATGGTGGCCTTCATCGAGCTGCGCTGGGGCCGAACCCCGCTCCTCACCCTGTGGGCGTTGACCGCCCCGGTGGCGGCCTTCGTGATACCCCAGGACAACTCGTCGTCGGGGACGGTCGCGGCAGGACACGCCCCGAGCTCGCCGACGTGCGGACTGCTCTCGACACAGGAGGTGGCCGGACTCCTGGAACACCCCACCAGGACCCCGGGTCAGTCGCCCGCCTCGCCCCGCTGTGCCTGGTCCTCAGCCACTCACGCAGGGACCTCCCATCCGTCGGCCGGCCAGGCGTTCACGTTGGCGGTGTCGGCCCCTGACGCTGTTCCGTTACCGCCGGCGGGAGCATCGCACGTCGGTGGTCTCGGCCTCCGAGCGTGGATGACGACAGGGTGCCTCGCTTCTCTCTGTCGTCAGGAGCTGGATGTCGTCCTGACGGCGAGCTTCGTCACCCTGACCGTCACCTCGAACGACTCGACTCAGACGGCGTGGGAGGACGGCGACCCCGGCCGACGGTCCGAGCTGATGCGTCTGGCAACCGCCGTCGAGCGGCGAATCGACAGGGGGCAGTGCGCCTTTCCCGGAGAGGATGACTGCGCGGTCACCTGAATCGCGGTCACCTGAATCCACCGTGCCCGGGAATCTCAGTGGTCAGGGCAGATAGACGGCCATTGACAGCTCTCGCCGGTCCAGGTTCCCCCGGTCACCGTCGCCGTGCTCCCGGAGTGGGAATTTCCCACCTGGCCGAATTCCTTGACGACGTCATCGGCGAAGGTGATATGGGTGTCCTGGTCGATGCTGTAGACGGATTCATGGACAGTGTCATGGGGATAGCCCAGGATCACGGTGCTGTTTCGCACGTTCAGATCGGTGGCGCCCTCGAGCTGGAAGCAGCTCACGTAGTCGGACGCCCCACAGCGTAGCGAATCGTTCGAGAAGGTGATGGCTCCGGCATCCGGCGTCCCACTGGTGTTATCCACCATCACGACGTCACCGCTGCTGGTGGTGTTCATGCTGCAGTGCGAAAAGGTGATCGGGCCCGTCGACCCGCCTCCGGCGGTGACAGCGATAAGGCCCGAGAACGAGCACTGGTCCACCGTGACGTTCCGAGCGCCTTCACCACCGGCTTGATCGGCTTCGGCATCGAAGGGGTCGAAGGCAGTGGCGCCGATCGTCACGTTGGTGAGGATGGCGCCGTCGACCGATGCCAGGGTGATGCCCTGGCGCCCGCACCCAGTGCCGTTGAACCCGTCGACGGTGAGGCCCCTGACCGGTGCCACGATGCCGTTGGTGCCCGTTCCCGAGCGCAGGGGTGCAAGGGTCAGGCAATCACCGAAGACGTGGGCCACCTTCACGTTGGACACCGTGAGTCCGGCTGTGCCCTCGGTCTCGATACCACCGTTGAAGGCGAGGTTCTGGTCGTAGCCGCTCTTGTTCACGCCGACGATGCTCAGGTTCTCCAAAGTGATATTCGTGCCCCCGATGATGTCAAAAGCAGGACGGCCCCACCCGACTCCACCGCCGTAGGCCTTACCCGATGACGTGTTGGGATCGTCCCACGTGCCGCCGGTGAAGGTCACACCCGAGCAGTCGCGGAGGATGACGGGCTTGGTCACAGTGACGACGCCGGTGGTGGTTATGGTCTGGCCGTTGCTGATCGGTCCCGTGGGCGACGTGCCGCACGTGGCAGGAGGCACGGTGACGGCGCTCTTGGAGCCGTGGACCCCGCTCTTCGTCGAGGCCCGCCCGACCGGCGCCGGAGGAGCCACCGTGGTGGGCGGACCGGGCGCCGTGGTGGTCGGCGTCGGTTTGCTCGCCGCGCTCGTCGTCGTGGTCGTGGACCTCGGCGCGCTGATCGTGGTGGTGGTGGTGGTCGCCTTCGCCACCGTGGTCTTGGTCGTGCCGGTCGGCACCTTCGCCGCTGTCGTGGTGGTCGTGGTGGTCGTGGTGCTCGTGGTGCTCGTCGTGCTCTTTTGTCCCGGCTGTTTGGCCGGGGGATGCGTGGGGGGTGGAACGGTGGTGGTGGTCGAGACCGGCACCGGTGCCGTGGTGACGGTCGTACTGCTCGCCGTGGCCCGGGTGCCCACGGGGCCGGCTGTCGCCGCCGTTCCTACGGTGGCGGCGGCGGTGCCGATCGTGAAGAGGCAGGTGATCGCGGCGATGCCGGAAGAGGGGATGCGCCGCCGCCGAGAGTCACTCACAGTGATATTTGTCGGCACTATTCGTAGTTATCTGTAGGAGTGTGACGGCCAGGGGCAGGAGCCGTCCGCCGATGCCTACCGTGACCAGATGAACAGGGGAAGAAGCCGGAGTCGCTCGTCGGTCCGAGTCCTCGCCGATGTCCTGCTGACGGCGTTGGCCGGAGGACTCGCGCTCATCATCACGGCAGAGGTTCTCGTCGCCGTCCCGGCCGCCGCCGTCGCGCGCCGTGCCCGCCCGACCCTCGCCCGGATGCACCCGAAGGGTTCTGCTCCCCGCCGATCAGACGCTCGGCTATGACGCCGACAGGGACAGCGGCTCCTATGCCGAGGAGGTTCCGACGATGGCGGTGCCGGGCCGGCCCCTCCCCGTCATCTTCGACCTCCACGCGTACGAGGAGCCCGGCCCGCTCCAGGTGACCCTGTCGGGCCTCGGCGCGTACGGGCAGTCCCACGGCTTTGTGACCATCACGCCATGGATCGACAACCAGCGCATTCCCCAGTGGCTCTCGAGCGTCGGCAGCAAGGACATGTCCTGGTTCGGCGGACTTCTCACCCACGTCGAGGTGACGACGTGCGTCGACGAGAACCGGGTCTACGTGACGGGCGACTCCAACGGTGCCTTCATGGCATCGGCCGTGGCGTGCCGGTACTCCTCACGCGTGGCGGCGGTGGCCCCGGTGGCCGGGATCCAGGCCGTCTCCCCCTGCCGCACCACCCGCCCCGTTCCGGTCGTGGCCTTCCACGGCACGGCCGACCCTCTCGTCCATTACAACGGCACGCCGTCGAAGGCGGCCGAGGATCTGCCCGCCCCCAACGGCTCGGGGGAGACCTAGGCCCAGGAGGCCAGGCAATTCGGGGTCAAGGGCGTCTTCACCAAAGGGCGGACCATCCCCCAGCAGGCGGCGTCGTGGGCCAAGCGCAACGGTTGCTCGGCCACGATGGCGGCGACCCGCATCGCCCGCCACGTCGCCATCCTCTCGTGGTCGTGCCCCCATGGCGCCGACGTGGAGCTGTTCGGTGTCCAAGGCGGCGGACACAGCTGGCCGGGCAGCAAGGAGTCGGCGGCGATCGCCGACGTCGTCGGCTACACGACCTTCGAGATCTCGGCGGACGCCGAGATGTGGACGTTCTTCCGGGCCCACCCGCTGACGTCCTCGGACTGAGCCACGCAATCTGCCGTGTGAAGGGCGTGTTCACGCCGATTCCATTGTCAGCGGCCGATACATCGGCATGAACCGTCGCATCTCTCCGATTAGACCCTTGGATTTCGATGTCGGCTCGGTCTATTCTCGGGCGGTCGGAGGGGGGTGGTGGGGCGTGCGGAGATGGGGGCCGAGCGGGGCGGCGGCGGCCATCCGCCGTGCGCAAGCAGCGTCGACCTACGCGCGGCGGACGGGTTGTGCGGTGGACGAGGCCGCCGAACTCACCGGCCGGCACCTGTCGCGGCGACGCTTCCTGACGGGGGCGGGAGCGACTGCGGCGATGACGGTGCTGCCCGGCACCTCGGCCTCGCCCGCCGGCGCCTCGGTGCGTGACGAGGCCGAGCGCCGTGACCGCGCTCAACCGAGCGTCGTGATCGTCGGAGCAGGGATCGCCGGGCTCGGGTGCGCCTACAGTTTGTGGCGCCAGCACGGGATCAGGGCCGACATCTACGAGTACAACACCATCGCCGGTGGGCGGATCAGGACGCTGCGGGGATACTTCGACGACGGGCAGATCGTCGAGGAGCACGCCGAGTTCATCAACCCCGAGCACACCAAGACACTGGCGCTGGCCAAGAGCTTCGGACTCACCCTGGACAACACCGACAAATATCCACCGGGGATAAACCCGGACCAGGAGACCATGCGCTTCGGTGGCCGATCGTGGTCCCAGGCGCAGCTCACCAAGGACTGGCACGACTGGGCGTGGAAGCTCTTCCACGACGCCGCCTTCACCACCGCACCCTGGCCCACGCTGTACAACAGCTACACCCCCGGGGGCGGACGATTCGACCAGATGTCGGTCACCGAGTGGATCGACGCATATATCCCCGGCGGTGTCACCTCCGACTTCGGCGCCCTGTGTATCGCCGCCGTCCTCGACGAATTCGGTGGTCCGGCCCGACGAGACATCCGCGCTCAATCTCGTCTACCTGCTGGGCCAG
Source organism: uncultured Acidimicrobiaceae bacterium (assembly GCA_963842145.1). Classification (GTDB taxonomy): domain Bacteria; phylum Actinomycetota; class Acidimicrobiia; order Acidimicrobiales; family UBA8190; genus CAWJFJ01. Next base: position 167,824 of record CAWJFJ010000015.1, on the reverse strand, counting down.
GACGACACCACGGCCAACAACTTCCAGCCGCACAAGACCCCGGCGCTCGGGGGGGCCAACGAGAAGTGGCACATCCACGGCGGAAACGACCTGCTGATCTCCGGCCTCATCGAGCGGTTGCCCGCCGGAACGGTCAATCTGGACCAGAGGCTGGTGGCCCTGCGCACGGGAAGCAACGGCGGCTACGTCTGCACATTCGAGAGCGGCGCCGCCACCCTGGACGTCGCCGCCGACCATGTGGTGCTGGCCCTCCCGTTCACGACGCTCCGACTGGTCGACCTCGGAGGCGTCGCCGACACCATCTCGCCGCTGCACAGGCGGGCCATCGACGAGGAGCCGCTCGGGACCAACTCCAAGTTCTTCGCCCAGTTCACCTCCCGGGTGTGGAACGCCGAGGACGCCACCGGCAACTCCTACTGCGGAGGCGTCGTCCAAGGCGCGTGGGACCCCACCGTCGACCAGCCCGGCCAGGCCGGCATCCTGGCCGCTCTGCCCGGTGGCGACGTCGGGTCGCAGTGGGGCACCCGTTTCGGCCTGACCACCTACCTGGGACAGCCCCCCGAAGCCATGGTGCAGGCCTACCTCCACGAGTACAACCAGCTCTTCCCCGGTGCCAAGGAAGCCTTCAACGGCCAGTCCTACTACGTCTGGTCACCCGGTGACCCCCACATGCTGGGCGCGTACTCGTACCTGAAGGTGGGTCAGTACACCGGGTTCAACGGCATCCAGGGCCAGCGGGAGGAGAACCTCCACTTCGCCGGCGAACAGACGTCGACCAATTTCCAGGGCTACGTCGAGGGCGGGTTGCGCAGCGGGTACCGGTGCGCCACCGAAGTGGCGGGCAGGACGGCATGACCATGAGCATCGTGACTCACGAGATGGGGTTCGCCCGGGAGGTCGGCGACACCGTCGTCTTCATGGACGGCGGCGTGGTGGTCGAGAGCGGCGACCCCAAGGTGGTGCTCACCTCGCCGCAGCACGAGAGAACCAGGTCCTTTCTCTCGAAGGTGCTGTGAGCCTGCGGGAGACGCAGAGTAGCCCTCGGTCCGAATCGGACCATGTTCTGCGCCTGGCCCAGAGTGACAACCACGAAAGCGGCGACGATCGCCATGGACGGGATCGTCACCCCCCAGCCCGCACCGGTCATCTCCAGGCGCATGAGCAGGACCATCACGATTCCCCTGCCGAGGATGGCGGACGCCGAGATCAACCTCTCGTCTCGCCGGTGGCCTTCGTTCCTGGCCAGTGCCCGCAGGACGAGGAGACTCGGGGCGAGAAGAGCCAGGAACAGTGACGCCGAGGCCAGCGTCTCACCGGCGACGGCGATGATGACACCGGTGCCCGCTGTCAGGAAGGTGGCACTGAAGACGACGGTGGGCTTCCGTCCGTAACGGACCAGGAACGTCCGCTTGCCGAACAGAGCGTCGCCTTTCACGTCTCGGAAGTCCTTGAGGACGATGCGGCCGATGAAGCCGAGATAGAGCCCCCCCAGGAGCTCGCACTGACGCCATCCGATCGACGCCCGGACGCTGAACACTCCGAGGAGGAAGGGCACAGCGACATAGCAGGCCGGCAGGACGAGAGATGCGACGACACCTCGATCGGCGATCCGGACGGGACCGAGCGAGTAGGCGGCGCTCGTGAGAAGCCCGCACGCCACGACGATGAGAGCAGGCCACGCGAGCAGGGCGGCCCCGGCCAGTGCCATGCATCCGCTGACGACGGCCATCACGGCCAATTCCCGCCGTGTGCCGGTCCCGACCACCAGAGGCCGGTTGGCGTCACCGGACAGATTGACGCGGTCGATCGCCTCGTCGGCGATGTCGTTGATCGTCACGGAGAACACGAGGAACGCCACCACCACCACCAGGACCCGGGTGAGGAGATAGGGGTCGTTGTCGTGGCCCGACTGGGCCAACCCGATCAGTGCGAACATCCCCAGGATGAGAAGGACCGCAGGACGGATGACGACGACGAGAAGGCGGATACGGCGGATCATTTGTTGCTCCCCATCTGTGAGATGCCGACGACGAAGAGGACGGCCCCGGCCAGGACGGCGAGACCGAGGACGGCGATGACAACGGCGAGGACGATTCCTGCGGTGCTCCAGCGTGCCCGTGGACGCCTGGGCTCCGGCGACGGCCATGCCCGCGGCCCTATCTGCCATTCCGACCCCGGTGGGTAGTGGGGACTCACGAGGCCACCGCCGTCGACTCCGCCCCTGGGCGACCGGGGAAGTCGATCGCCAGGGCGTCCGTCACCGTGTCGACGAGTTCCTCGAGCGATCCGTCGTTGACGAACGTGCGGTCGGCGACCGTCGCACCGGAACACGACTCGGCGATGTTGTCCCTCACCCGGGAGGCGAGCTCCGCCGGCGGACACCGGCGCGCCCGGAGGCGTCGGGCAACCCGGTCGCGGCGGTCCTGGATCTGATAGACGACCGCTCCGGGAACGAGGCGCGTGAGCTGTTCCACGTAGGGGGCCCGCAGGATCACGGTGTCCAGGGGTCCTTCGTCGTGGGGGACGAAGGCCGGGAGCCCGTAGCGGTGGGGAAGCCCGGTGATGGCACCCGTCTGGCTGAAGAACCCCGCTCGCAGGAGCGCGTCGAACCCGCCGTCGGACACGAATCGATGTTCCAGGGATCCGTCGGGCTCGTCATGTCTCGGGGGGCGGGTCGTCCATGTCGGATGCGGGAGAACGGTGTCGCGTCGGTGAAGCTCCCGGACGACGCTCGATTTTCCGGCCCCCGAGGGACCGATGACGATGAGAAAGCGGGATGGGAAGGCCATGGGGACAGCATGGGCCGATGCCCCTGGGCGGTCCATCCTGATTTCCCCCCAAATCAGCCTGGGGGCTCCCCAGAGGATCTCGATGATCTCGGATCGCCCGGGGCACGTCGGGGAGAGGTCATTCGAGGCCGTGCTCGAGGGCGTAGCGAATGAGCTCCTGCTTCCGGTTCAGGTGCAGCTTGCCGAGGATGTTCCGGACGTGGTTCTCCACCGTCTTCTCCGCGATATGCAGCTGACCGGCAATCTCCCGGTAGGTATGCCCACGGGCCACGAGTTGCAACACCTCCCGCTCGCGCTCCGTCAGCGGTTGGACCGGCCCTGCCGCTTTCGCCAGCTGGCGGAATTCCCCGAGGACCAGGGCGGCGAGCTCGGGCGAGAAGACCGGCTCGCCCCTGGCGGCCCGTGTCAGGGCGGCCCGCAACTCGTCGGGCGGAGTGGACTTGACCAGGTAGCCGATGGCACCGGCGGCCACGGCATCGAGCAGATCCCGTTCCGCTTCGGAGACGGTGAGCATGACGATCCTCGTCTCGTTGGCGCAGGCTTTCACCACCTGGATGCCCCCGCCGGGCATGTTGAGGTCGCAGACGACGAGATCGGGGCGCGCCGTACGGATCACGGCGATGGCGTCCTCGGCCGTGCCCGCCTCACCCACCACCTCGAAGCCGTCACCGAGGTCGGCGCGCACCCCGTTGCGCCAGATCTGATGGTCGTCGACGAGCACCACGGTGATCTCACCCATGCGCCGCTCGCTTGACCCAGATGCGGACCTCGGTCCCCTGACCGGGGATGCTGTCGATCTCCACCGTGCCGCCCACCTCGGAGATCCTGGCGCGGATCGACTCCGTGATACCAAATCCCTCGGGCGTGCCCCGGTGGTCGAAGCCGGCGCCGTCGTCTTTGACCGAGCAGAAGACGCGTTCGTCGGAGTCGGGTTCCATGTACACCGTCACGTGGTGAGCGTTTCCGTGCTTCCCGGCGTTGGTCAGCGCCTCGCCGACGGCACCGGTGAGGGCGGCGACGACATCGCCCGGCAACGGCGGAACGTCAGTGGCGACGATCACGGTGGCCCTCCCGCCGAAGGTCGCCTCGAAGCGCCCTGCAGCCTGCCGAAGAGCGACGGCGCAGGCGCTCGACTGACCACGGGCCGGGTCCGGTGCCGCCTCCTTGGCAGAGATATCGGGTCGAGCAAGGAGGAATTCCCGGAGGCTGCGCTCCTGCTCCCGGGCCAGTCGGGCCAGGGCAGGGTCGGTGGTGCTCCGCTCGACGATGGCGAGGGTCTGGAGGACCCCGTCGTGAAGCGTCCGGGCGATCTCGTCGCGGGCCCGAGCGGCCGAGATGGTCCGTTCGGAGCGCTCGAGGAGGACCGCCACCCGCCCGACGACCGCTCCGGCGATCACGTAGAGGGCCGTCGTCGTCAACATGGAGATCACCTGGGAGCCGCCGACGCGGTTCAGAGAGACGCCGTTGGCGAAGTCGGCCCCGGCCCGTGCTCCACCGATCACCAGCCCGGCGATCCCACCGCCGATCGGTCCCCACGCCACCCCGGCTGTCAGGACTCCGGCGAGCGGCCAGGCGCCGCCGAGCGACTGTGCCGACGAGAAGGCATGTCCGGGTCTGTAGGTCCACCCGTCGGCCAGGGAGATGCACGCCCCGACGATGAGCTCGACGATGACGGTCGGCGACGAGAGCAGGGTGAAGGGTTCGCTCTGCAGCCTCCAGGTGGCGATGACCGTGACGACCAGAGCGGCGCAGGCGAGTCCCCCCGCCAGCCAGGAGCGGGAAAGCGAGTGTCGGGTCGCCAGGATGGTCGCCGCCAGCATCGCCAACGAGAGCCACCGCAGCAGCCCGATGCCCTGGAGGATCCCGCGTTTCATCCAACCCCTCGTCCGACGAGTGGAAGACCACGATAGGGCACGGCGGCATCAGCGGCGCGGGTGGATCCCGGCCGGATGAGATGGCGTCGTGCCGCTCTTGAGAATTGTCGCCGCCACCGACACACGCTGTCGGTCATGACGGCGTCCCCCGAGACAGACGGTCCCGGGGAATCGATGGCCCACGGGGATCCACTCTCGCCTATCCTCGTCCCGCCCCGTCTGGCCTGCTTCCGGGAGTTGGTGGGGATGGGCGACCAACCCCTCGCCATCGAGTGGTGAGCGACCGGCACCTCGGGGTGGCCCCGATCCGTGTTCTCCGACCAAGAGGTGACCGGTCGGGTAACGTCGTCGGCATGACGCCGGAGGAGATCGCCGACCTCGTGCACCTGCGCCGGGCACGCGACCTCGTAGACCGCAACTACGCGCAGCCCCTCGATGTCCCGGCCATGGCGCGTACCGCGCTCATGTCGCCTGCGCACTTCTCGCGCGAATTCCGTGCGGCGTATGGCGAGACTCCCTACTCCTATCTCATGACGCGACGCATCGAGCGCGCGAAAGCCCTTCTGCGTCAGGGGAAGTCGGTCACCGACACCTGCGTCGCCGTCGGCTGCACGTCGCTCGGCTCGTTCAGTTCGCGCTTCACCGAGATCGCCGGCGTGACGCCGTCGCAGTACCGGGCGCGCGACCACCGTGACCTTGAGTTCGTTCCGTCGTGCGTGAGCATGTTCGCCACGCGACCGCGACGTACCCCGGTCGCGGTCTGAGCGCTGCCGACCTGCACCGACGGGTCGGCTGCGAAGGGGCTGTGCCGGCACGCCGGACCCGCCCCAGGACCGAGCAGGATCGGAGAAGCACACGACGGGTCGGTGCCATTACGGTTATCGCATGGCAGTCACCGTCTTGGCAATGTTCATTCCCGTCCACGATCCCGACGCAGCGCTGGGCTTCTACCGTGATGCGCTCGGCCTCGAGGTCCGCGCCGACGTCGCGTCCGACGGCTTCCGCTGGGTCACCGTAGGCGCCCCGGGGCAGAACGTGGACATTGTTCTGTTCCAGCCGCACGGCGGTCGTTCGCAGGCCGAGGGCGACGCCCTCCTGTCACTCGTGACGCAGGGGTCGCTGCAGGCTGCCATCTTCCGCTGCGATGACCTCGACACCACCTTCGAAAAGGTCCGGGCGTCGGGCGCCGAGGTGCTCCAGGAGCCGGACGCCCGGCCCTGGGGAGTGCGCGACTGCGCGTTCCGCGACCCCTCGGGCAACCTCGTCCGCATACAGGAGCTGCGCTAAGCCGTCCGGCGATCGCGGTCATGACCCACGCGGACGGCAACGTGAGGAGGTGAGAAGGAAGCGACACTTATGAAGACCATGACGTGTAGATAATTGGGTGGACCATGCGATTTCCCTCTCCATGGAAATACCGCCGATGAGGTCATAAAAGCAGAAGATAACCATTTGAAGGACATGGTCGCCAAGGGTGATGGAACGCACCAGAGTGCCTTGAAAGAGATGAAGGGTCGGTGGAAGAAACCCATTTCGGGATTGGGGTGGTATAGGAAGACCAAGCGGGAGTTTGCTGCTCTTCCCGAAGACTGATCAGAGATCGACGCCCCCCCAAGGACTTCGCCGAGCGCCGGATGGATCACCATCGTCGAGGTGTTCTGAGGGATCGCCTACTTCCGTCGGATGCCCGGATCCCAGGTGTTCGCGCCGTCCTCTCCTGGCTACTCGACATCGGCTTCGGCCACGTCCCGCGGCCCCTCTGATACAACCATGAGTGGGAGGTCGTCCATTTCATCGAGTGTCGCCGAGCGTTGCCGGTTGACGAGCATGGAGGACAACTGCCTGACACGATCAGTTCAGTGCCGTCGGACTACGGCAGCCCTTGGCCTCACCTCGGGGCTCAAGGCGTTCGCGACCCGCACGGAAACGCGCGTGTTCCCGGCCGAGCACGGCGGGACGCGGCCTCGACCGGGAACCCCGAGGGTTCGAACGTCGACACTGTCGTCAGTTGCAAATGCCAATGAAAAAGTGCCATTGACGAGGGAAGACGTTGTAATTCTCACATCATCGGTGGAGGTGATGGGACTATGTTCAAACCCCTCCTGGCTCGCTGACCTGCGGTAATGCGGCATGAAAGTGTGAGCTCGAGCGAAAATCAGGGGCCGAACGTCTCGGCGCAATGTTGGCAACAGAAGTCATGAGCCACCCAAGCGCGGCCGGCGCAAGTGATCAGCGTCGACCAATCCGCTAGGGATCCGAGGCAGGCAGCAAGGCGGCGACCCCGCCCAATCGGCCATTGGTGGCGCTCACAGGGCGGGGTCGGGTGGATTACTGGGACAGTGCGTCAGTGAGCGACATAGCTCGGTTCATGGAGGGCGAGCACTGACAGAGCCGGCGATTCCTCAACAGGCCAGTGAGTACGACTGCCGGTCGTAGAGGGGCTCGAACGGCAACTTCGGCGAAGACGAATACCGAGCCTCGACCTCCGCGTGGACCATACGGCAACCGAGATCACGAGCATGAGCCAGGCGCAACGCCAGGCTCGCCGCTCTCAGCCCGCGATCCCGGTAGCGGAGGTCGGTGGCGCCGAACCCGAGCCAGGCCAGCTCGCCCTTGACCGCCATCACCCCGACCGACACCAGCCGGTCGCCGTCGAGGATGCCGTAGTGCCGGAAACCCTCGGCCCCCACGGTCGCCCCGAACCACGTCGCCACAGGACTACTCGCCGACCAGTCACCCCATGCGCGCGAATTGAGCGCGGCGATGGCCTCGCGGTGCTCGGGCCCGAGCAGGCGGACAGGCGTGTCGGCCGGCGCCGGTCCGACGTCGTGGGTCGAGCGCACCATCTTGGTCAGCAACGCCACGTCCAGCGTGAAACCTTCGTCGATGAGCCACGCCGGGAGCTCGGCCGGGGCTGCCACCGGTGACAGCTCGACCCGCAGGTGCCGACGGCCCCGGCAGCGGTGAAAGTCGATGATCGCCCGCACCTGGTCCCGGGTGGCGGGCATCCCGGCGCCCAGCCCCACGACGCGGTTGATCTCGGGGGAGTCCAATGCCTCCAGGGTGTGCAGGGGCGGTGACGTCGAGCGCTGCACCACCGCCCCGAGAGGATTGCCGGGCAGAGCGGCGGCCGCCTCGAAGCAGTTGGCCCAGACCTCGGCCTCGTGCAATTCCAGGGCTACCATTAGCTCGCGCCGAGCTTCGTCCATTCCCAATTCTACCGGGCGCCAGCGACTCGGGGCAGCGAGCGGCCCGAGCACCAGACACTCAGGATCGCGCCGGGCCATCGTTATCGACCGGGCGGCCCCAGCCATGACCGCCCGACTCCGGCACGTTGCGCGCACCCTCCTTTACAGCCAGCGGCTCCGAGATTCGGGTCGAGCTTGCGGTCGCGAGCGTCCCTGACCGCCAGCTACGAGTGCGTCGGCCGGGAGCGGGACGTGGTCCGCAGATGGGTTGCGGGCCGGCTCGGGTCGGGCCAGGCTGGAGCGTGCCCGAAAACCGATTCGTCGGCGAGATCGCCAGAACCTACGACCAACCTGGGACGGGGATGTTCGCTGGCGACGTTCTCGAAGCGACCGTCGACTGCCTGGTCGAATTGACCGGCGGCGGAGCGGCGATGGAGTTCGCCATTGGTACTGGCCGGGTCGCTGTCCCTTTGGCTGCCCGGGGCGTTCCGGTCGCCGGGATCGAGTTGTCCGCTGACATGCTGGCGGTGCTGCGGTCGAAGCCCGAAGCGAGCGATATCACAGCCGTCGAAGGCGACATGGCCGTGACATGGATGGAGGGCGAGTTCTCCCTCGTGTACCTGGTCTTCAACACGATCACGAACCTCACGTCGCAGGACGAACAAGTCGCGTGCTTCGAAAACGCTGCCCGTCATCTTCGTCCCGGTGGGCGCTTTGTAATCGAGAACGCCGTGCCCGGTCTTCGTCAGTTACCGCCAGGCAACTCTGGTGTCCCGTTCGCAGTGACGGAGGACTACATCGGCATCGACGACTTCATTGACCGCACACACAAGCAGATCTCCCGGTCTCGGCACTTTTACCGACGTCAGGATGGCAGCTTCCGCGAATTCACGGCACCGTTCCGATATGTGTGGCCGGCTGAGTTGGACCTGATGGCTCGGATCGCGGGCATGACGCTGGAATATCGATGGGCGTGGTGGGACCGCTCGCCGTTCACGGGTGAGAGCCCCTCGCATGTCAGCGTGTGGCGTCTCCCGGAGGCATAGAGGCAGTCGCCGACTCGCCTACGGGTTGGCCCGTCGAGTGTCCCCAAACGTCGGTTCCGTGGTCATCACCTCCCGTCGGACGAGCGTTCGGTGCCGCCTTTCGCAGGCGGTGCCGAACCCATGGCGTGACCGCGCGCTCTCTGCCGGTTCCCCGGTGAACCGGTGACGACCTCGGACCGTGCGATATTGCTGCCGGAACCGGTAAGGCCCTGAGGAGCTCTCCGACCGGGCCAACCGTCCGAACTGGTCGCCGCCTTCGGGCCCCTGCCCAACTGGCAGGTCATCGTCACCTGACGCGGTCTGCTCGCGACCCTTCGAAGTTACAAACTCCAAGCCTTGACGACGCTCGCCCCCGATCCGGCGGGAACGTCAGACGTTCTTGATTGCCTTCATTTGACTCACGACCCTGTTGCAGGGCCGATCCGATCACCCGTTTGCCTACGAAGCGGCCCGCGGCGGGCTTCAGAGCACCCGGCTGCCAGTTCATGCAAAGACCGGGTGAGGAGACCTCCCCGAGGCGGTCTGCTGGGCATTCACTCCGTTCGGTGAGGGAAGCCACTGACCATCAAACTTGTCGGCACGACGATCGATCTCTTGAACTTCCGCCTTTCCATTCGCCTTGTCGGTGAAGGTGCCGACACCGGTCGTTGCGCAGACACTCCGGGCCGAAGGTCAGCCGCTGGCGTCTGCCCCGGCTTGGCCGACCAGCTCCTCGCTGATCTGCCATAGACGCTTGGCCGCTCGATCGTCCTGCGCCGCCTTGGATGGAAGCCGCGGCTTGCACTTCACGAAGTACTTGCCGCTCACCCCGCTCACGTCAGGAGAGCTCGCCAGAAAGATCGAGGTGCGCGCGCCCTTCTCAGGCGTGAGGAAGAACGGCGCGCTAATCTTCAGGCCGAAGGCGAGCACCCCATTGGTGTCGCCGTCGCGGCCGTAGCCGGTGGCCACTGTGCCGGGATGCAAGCAGTTCGCTGTGACTGAAGAGCCTTCGAGACGCCTAGCTAGCTCCGTTGTGAAATAGATGTTGGCGAGCTTCGAGCGCGAGTAGGCCTGCATCCCCCTGTATCGCCTCGTGGACTGAAGATCGTTGAAGTCGAGCCCGTGCCGCGCTCCCTTGTGAGCGGTGGACGCGACGTTGACGATCCGCCCGGGAGCGCTCTCCTTCATGCGGTCTAGCAGGGCCTCCGTCAGCAAGAACGGACCAAGGTGGTTGACGGCAAAGGTGGCTTCGAAACCGTCTGCACTCTCGCGCCTCTCCGAGAGCACGACCCCGGCGTTGTTCACCAGCACGTCGATCCGATCACAGATGGCGAGGATCTCTGCTGCTCCCGAGCGCACCGACGCCAGGTCGCCAAGGTCGAAGACAACCAGCTCGACCTCACCGCTGACGCCGTGAGCGCGAAGGTCGGAGACAGCGGTCTGACCTTTCGCCGCATCACGGGCGGTGATCACCACGCGTGCCCCGGCCCGAGCGAGGTTCAGTGCGGTCTGCTTCCCGATTCCGGAGCTGCCGCCCGTGATGACGACGGTCTTACCGGTCATGTCTGCTACGTCCATGGTGCTCCTTTTCACCGCTAAGCGTAGACTCTACGCAATTTGCCGTCACTGGATCACACCCCAGGGTGACGGCTACTCCCTGGAGCTGGCTCCACAACCTTGGGGGATTTCCTGTCGGCGTGGGCAGGCGCGGGAGGCATCGGGCCCGGTCCGCAAGTCCTCAGCACATTTCTGTCCACACCTGTCCTCAACGTCAAACCCTTCTCATGAGCGCGACCCTGGTGTACGACTGAACGATTGGTATCGCCAGACGGAGTGGCGCAGTGCGTGCGGCCAGCTGCAGAGGCGGAAATTGGCGCATACGATGGCTATCGTGCTGGCCAAGCTTTCTGTCCAATTCGACCGGACCGTCGGGCGCCGCTTTTACCGGGTCCATCGGTTCGTGTACCGCCGTACGGGTGGGCTGATCGGTCACCGCTCCCCTGCGGGGCCGATGCTGCTACTCACAACGGTCGGTCGGAAGTCCGGTCAACCCCGAACGACTCCGCTCCTGTACATGCCCGACGGTCCTCGCTTTGTGGTTGTCGGCTCCAACGGCGGACGCGACCAGCCACCTGCGTGGGTGCTGAATCTGTCTGCGACACCGGCTGTCGAGATACAGGTGGGACGCCGGAAGCTGCAGGCCGACGCCCACGTCCTGGCGGGCGAGGAGAAGACGGTGATGTGGCCAAGACTCCTCGGGCATTACAAGGGCTGGGGCCGTTATCAAGAGCTCACCGAACGCGAGATCAGAGTTGTGTCCTTCGTGCCCCGCGCTTGACGAGACCGTCTGGAAATGTTGCCCGAGCGGGCGGCGGGGCGATCGACCGATCCCAGGGTTCTGGTCAGGAATTCAACGAGCTTCTATCCGAGGATCGGAAACTGGCGCTCAGCCGCAAGTCGGTCGAGCACCATCTGCATTGTGTTCGTCAGTTCCGTGTAGCAACTGCGGACGATAGCTTCGTCCGCAGCCGCCTCAGGCCCATACCGCGATGACCAGTCGATTGGCTCGCACAATTCCACCGTGATCTTCGCAGGAAGCGGCCACGTCGGAATCCCCCCTGGAACGATCCCAAAGGGAGGTCCAAGCACGAGCGGCATCACCTTGAGGCGGAACCTTCGGTCGAGCCCGAGAAGCTTTGCGACACGCTCTCCTCGGGCGAGGACAATCAACGTCTCATGAGCACCAACTGAGACGGCGGGTACTACAGGGACCCTTGTTCGCAGCGCAAGACGAACGACACCGGTGCGATCGCCGAAGTCGATGCGGTTTCGCTTCCACCAGGGTCGAAACACCTCATAATCACCACCGGGATAGTCGATCAGGATTCCTCCACCACGAAGGATCGCCTCCGCCTCGGCTGGCCCAGCCTCGACAGCACCGGCTCGTTCCATCACCGGACCCACGCCTGGAAGCCCCAGGAAGAACGAGTGGAACAATGCGTAGACAGGTTCGTCTTCGCCCCGCTCGCGCCACCATGCGGTCAGCAAGACGGGCAGATCGGGGGGCGTCTGGCCACCGGAATGGTTGCCCACCACGAGAAAGGGGCCGCGCGGCGGCAACCGTTCGAACCCCCTCACCTCTGGCCGGAAGTACGACGCATAGAGCTCGAGGACCGGTCGAACGGCGCGAAGGAACGCTGGGTCGCGGGCGGACCCCACCTGGGTAGCTGTGGTGTTGCGACTGGCCACTAGTCATCCACTATGCACCGTGACAGGAGTCGATGTCGTGGTGGCAAACCTGCGGATGTCGAATGCTTCGTTGATACCTGCTTACCTGGGCATTCGAGGCCCCATCGGCAACATGGATGTCCAGATAGGATCCTCCGGTGGGGTTCTTGGTACCCACCGGAGGTCGTGGCGTCGCCGGGCCACCGTCAGCCCCCAGTCGGCACCGTCCCGATGGCGCGGTCCGACGCTTGTTTGAGGTCCGCCAGCGAGTCGTGGAGCGCGTCGGTAATCAACCACGGGTCCGGGACACTTGTCGGGCAGCCGAGTACGGACACGTGCAGGGCACCGGCGTAGCTCCAGGCCGTGATGTTGAGGCCGATGCCCTCGAGAATGGGACCCACCGAGTAGATGGTCTCGAGCACGGCATGTCCGACGTGAAGTCGTTGGCGCGGTCCGGGGACATTCGAGAGCACGAGGTTGACCGGCGGCCGCATATGGTTCGCCAGACGGGTTCGAGCCCACGTTCTCACGATCAGGGCGTAGAGCTGCGGCGGAACGACGTCGGCACGCTTCTCTAGAAGGTCGTTGCCCAGAACTGAACGGACCTCTTTGGCCGCGGCGGCCACATCGTGGATTTGGCAGAGACGCTCAAGAGGATCAGCGATGTCGGTCCCGATCGACACGTACAAGTTGTCGACGTGATTGCCGCCAAGATGGGTGGCATTCGAAGCTGTCGAAACCGGAACGCTCGCCACCAGCGGGCGGGCAGGCAATGCACCCCGAGCGACTAGGTAGGTGCGCACCGCACCGGCGCACACCGCCAGGTAGACATCGTTGAGGGTCACACCGCGCGACTCGCGGATGGACTTGAAGTCCTTGAGCGCGAGAGTTGTCATCGCGAAGGTCCGCTCTGCGGTGAGCGAGACATTGAACGGAGTCTTTGGCGTATCGAACGGCAGTGGCGGCTTGACAGGTGACGCGCGTCGCCGGGCCTCCGACTCGCGCAATCCCCGCACCGAACGCGAGGCCAATCGGGGTAGTTGCCGTAGGCGCTTCGCGTGACCGCGTGCGGCCAGCCTCAGCAGCTGCGGCTTCGTGGGGAGCATCTCCGGGCACCACTCGTGCACCTCGGCGCGAGGGTCCAGTGCGCTCTGCAAGAGCGCGACGGTAGCGGCGCCGTCGGCCACGGCATGGTGCACCTTGGCCACGACGCCGAGCCGACCGCCAGCCAGTCCGTCGACCACGACGATCTCCCACAGAGGACGATCTCGGGGCAGCTGTCGGCTCGCCACGTCGGCCACCACTGCGGCGAGTTCGCGGTCCCCTCCCGGCTCGGTGGCGCGGCGACGGGTGATATGTCTTCGCAGGTCGAAGGCGGGATCTTCGACCCACACCGGGTGCCCGAGTCCCCATGGGACCGACACCGCCCGTCGACGAAACGGGGGGAGTCGGTTGAGCCGTTGGCCGAACAGCTCGACGATCTCGTCATAGGAATATCCGTCGGGGAGACCCGACATGTCGAACACCGCAACCTTCAAGGTGTGCATGTGGGTTGTGCGCGTCTCTGAGTAGAGGAACTTGGCATCCAGCCCCACCATCGGCTCCAACGCTCAGCCCTCAGTGTCGGCGCCAGTGCAGCTGAGGCCGGACGCTGCCAGCGACTCGCCGAGGAACGCCTCCACCTGGCGTGACCACAAGTAGCCCACATGGTTCCCCGAATACCAGCTGATACGCGGCTTGTCCCAGTGCTCCCACAGCATGCGGGCCTGCTCCGGGAAGGCCAGGCGGTCACCGTAGCCAGCGAAGATGTAACGTCGGTCGTGCGGTACCTTCGATTCGAAGCTCATCGGCGACACCACCTTGTAGACGTCTTCGGCGACGCCCCCCATGATCCGGTGCTCGATCGATCGCGCTCGGAGGTGGACTGGGCTGTGCTCATGGAACAGCGCCGGGAAGTCCACCACCGGGATGCCGGCCACGACGGCGTCGACCCCTTCTTCGATCCCGGCCAGGAGGGAGACGACGTATGCCCCGAGCGACACTCCGTATAGTCCGATCGACGTCGCACCCTGGGCCCTGATCCACGACACGAGGCGGCGGATGTCCCAAACGGCCTGAGTCAACCCGTGAACGGTATTCATCATGTCAAAGGAGAGGAAAGGCTCCCCGCTCACACGCGTTACCTTGCGGGGCCCGTGCAACGGCAGCACCGGCATAGCGACATTGAGCCCGAGCCCACGATGCAGCTTGGCGGTGTGCAGGCCCTTAAAGTCCATGAAGGGGTATCCCATACAGAACCCGTGCACGCACACCACCCATGGCCGAGGCTCGCCGCGGTGACGGACAATGGTTGCGGTCGCCCGACGGTTGGGATCGTAGGCCATCCACCGTTCGCCGCCCGGCTCGCCGGCGCGTGTCGAGAAGTCGCTGTCGTAGGTGATCCGTTCGTAGTGGAGGCCAAGCGCCCATCCGCGTTTCAACTCGACGTCCTGTCCGGTGAGAGGCGGCGGGGTGCGGTGATAGGAGGTGGGCCGAGCGATCCAACCCCGGCGGGAGAACATCCGCCTGGCGTCGGCGAGCTCGCCGCTCACTCGAGCGAAGTCGGCCCGGCGAGGAAACCGGCTGGGCGCCATGGCCATGGCCAGCAGGGCCTCGTCCATGGCGACACCGCCCACCAGGGCCAATGACAGGCTCGGCGCCGGCACTGCCTCACATACCTCGCCGCTCATCATCGTCGCCGTCATAAAGCGCAGGGTGCGTGGCACGGCCAGCGTGGCCCGGGCGAGCGCTCGTTGCCCCAGGAATTTCATGACGGCGCGATACGGCGCGACAACACGCTCGGCCAGCGACGGTGGTCCTTGGCCTGTCGAGTCGGGCAGTAGGCCCCGATCAGCCGCGGCCTCACCCGATGCCTCCGCTCCGTCCACGGTGCACTGGTCGTGCTCCACGGGACCCCCCTCCGGCGGCACCCCAGCCGTCCGGCATATCACGCGTTCCAAGGCCATACTACGTCGAACGACGTAGGCACGTGGCGACCGGGAAAGGGGAGCGGCGATGGACTTCAATTTGGCCGACCTCTTCGAGAGCGTGGTCGACGTCGCCGCAGATCAGGCCGCCATGGTTGCCGACGACCGTCGACTGACCTACGTTGAGCTCGACGGTCGGGCGAACCGGCTGGCGCACCACCTCCTGAGCGCAGGCATCGGGCCACGCGACCGTGTCGGTCTGCAGCTGGCCAATGGTACCGAGTACCTCGAGGGGATGCTCGCCTGCTTCAAGATCCGCGCCGTGCCCGTAAACGTCAATTACCGATACGTCACCTCCGAGCTGCGCTATCTCTACCAAGACGCCGGGCTCGTCGGACTGGTCTTCCACAGCCGGTTCGCCCCGGCAGTCACCGACGCCCAGGCTGCCATGCCCGAGCGCCGGACGCTTCTCGAAGTCCGCGACGACACCGGTGGGTCGGGACTCGGGGACGACTACGAGCATTCCCTGGCGACCGCGACAGCCTTCCGCGACTTTGCGCCGCGATCGGCGGACGACCTCTACTGCGTCTACACCGGCGGGACCACGGGCATGCCGAAGGGCGTGCTCTGGCGCCACGAGGACATCTTCTTTGCCGCCTTGGGTGGCGGCGACGCTCTCCAGCTCGGCAACGTCATCGGGTCCCCTGAGGAGCTCGCAGCAAGGGTGATGCGGCCGGGCATGACCGCACTCCCTGCCCCGCCCTTCATGCATGCGAGCGCCCACTGGCTGGCGTTCACGATGCTGTTCGGCGGTGGGAAGCTCGTGACGCTGCCCGGTGGGCGCTTCGACCCTGTCGCGACATGGCGCCTCGTGGGCACGGAAGCCGTGAACATCCTTGTCGTGGTCGGCGACGCCATGGCCCGGCCCCTCCTGAACGAGCTCGATGCTCACCCGGACCGCTACGACATCTCATCGCTCGTGGCCGTGGGCTCTGGCGGCGCCGTGCTCTCCCCGTCGACCAAGCGTCGCCTGGCCGAGCTGCTCCCAGGCCGTATCGTGGCCGACGCGTTCGGCTCCTCAGAAACCGGGCAACTCGGTGGGCGGGCCCCCGACGACGACCCATATGGCGCGCCACGCCTGCATACTGACGAACTCACCGACGTCCTCGATGACGAGCTGCGACCAGTGGTTCCGGGCTCAGGCACCTTGGGACGCCTGGCGCGCAGTGGCCACATTCCCATCGGGTATCTCGGCGATGTCGAGAAGACGGCTGCCACGTTCGTGGAGACCGGAGGCAAACGTTGGGCACTTCCGGGCGACATGGCGACGGTCGACGCCAACGGTGCGATCGTGGTCCTCGGTCGGGGCTCGCTCTGCATCAACACCGGCGGGGAGAAGGTCTTCCCCGACGAGGTGGAAGCCGCCCTGAAGAACTGCGACGGCGTCGAAGACGTCGTCGTCGTGGGGGTGCCTGACGAGCGCTACGGTGAGCGGGTCGTAGCCGTGGTCCAGCCGAGTGCGGGGCGCCGAGTCGACGGCGAGGCACTGCGCGCCTCGTGCCGGGGACGGTTGGCCGGATACAAAGTTCCACGGCAAATCGTGGTGACCGAATCCATCACGCGCTCGCCGGCTGGCAAGCCCGACTACCGGTGGGCCAAGGCGTTCGCATTGACGGCAACGGCGACAGGGCCTGACGAGCCGAAAGAGCCTTGAATCGGTGCCGCGAATGAGCTGAGCGACATCTGGGACGTGCATCTCGCCCTCCATCGTGACTCCCCCCCGCAGAACGACTGCAAGCTGTTTACCGATGCCCCAACGCCGTCGTGGTGGCTTCCAGGTCCAACCGATCTTCAGTTCAGCAAGGACGCAGTCGCTTTCGTTTTGGACCTGGCGTCGACAATTCGTCGACGGGGTCGATCACGGATGGCGCGCGTACGGGTCCCGCTACTCCCTGTTCTTGCTCTCCAGTGGCGCGTGACGGCCACGCTGATCATTGGCGTATTGCATCAGCACCGGTCGCAGACCCCGCGCCGTTAGTGGCGGGTCCTCCGGACGAGAGACCCGCCTAGGCAACAGCTCTACAACCATCCGCTCACCGGTTGCGATCGTGGCAGTGAGCATCTCGGCAGCCTGGTCGGTCAGGCCTTGCTCAACCATCCATTTCGCCGCGACCATTTCCTGAACGAGAGAGTCGTTGATCTCGATGGCCGCTGCGTAACGGTGATTTGCTTCTTCGAGTTGACAGCGCTTCTGTTGTTCGTCGAGCGCAGTTTGTTCACTGGCTATCGTCCGGTCTGTGGCATGACCCAATAGCCCACCGAGCAGGAACATCGCCGTGGCTCGAACTGCCCACCCTGTGGCATCGATGTCGCCACTGCTGTGGACGATCTCGAAAACGGCAAACAGCACGAAGCCGACCGAAGCTCCTGCCAGCCCGCCACGCTCACCCCGGGTGACGCCCAAAAGGGCGATCGGCAGGATATAGAGCACCGCAATCGCTTGGCCGGATCCGTCGTTGAACCATTGCAGGACCGACACGACAGCAAAAAGACCGACAACAACCATCATGGCTCTGCCCGGACGCAGGCGGTACCAGGGAGTGGTCCTCCCACCGAAGAGCCTCTCAGCTAGGAACATTTGTGCACCCCATCGCGAAAGCATCGTCGTCGCCCCCCGAGATCACCAGGGGCGAAAGACCAAATATTTCGCGCCACGGACGATCCTGATGACGACCGCACTGAGTTGAGTTCGACCCTGGATCGGGACCAAATCCTCTACCGCCGGAGCGTGGCGAAGGGGATGCTCCGAGAAGACGACCCTGTCCGGTCGCGAAAATGGAGGTCCACATAGGCTCGGAGCAGGAACGGACGGGCCCAGGAAGCAAGGCTCAGGCTTCCGTGATGTCGCGTCCCGAGCCCTCCGGAGACGCCAGAGAATCCTGAGACCCGCGACGTGATCTATGGGCAGTCGGCTGGATTCGTCAGGCGGTTCGGCCATCGGCCAAGACCGTTGACGGGACCCACATTTCGTGCAGACGTGCCCTGTGCGGTGCTGCTCAGCCCGAACGGTTGAGGCGGGCGAACATCGGCCTCTGTGTGCGATAGAGGCCTGGAAACTCCGTGTACAGCCGATTGTAGACGGCGCTGTCGATCGGTTGTGGCTCGAAGCGAGCGTCGACCGGCACCAGCTGGGTCAACCCCTCGAGGTCAACCTCGCCGAGGGCGAGCGCGGCGAACAACGCGGCGCCCCGCAGGTTGGCGTGCATCGGATCGGTGACGCGCTCCATCGTGCGACCGAGCACGTCAGCGTGGATCTGGCACCACAGGTCGGACGATGCCCCACCACCGATCATCCGGACCCCGTCGAGGGGCCGGCCGACGAAGCGTTCGACGGCTTCGTGTAACCACCGGCTGTTGTAGGCGACGCCCTCGAGGACGGCGCGCACCAAGTGCGCACGAGTCGTCTGCAGCGACAGGTTGTGAAAACCGCCTCTCGCGGCGGGATCGTCGACGGGCGATCGCTCGCCCGCCAGCCAGGGGGTGAAGAGCACATCCCCACTACCGGCAGGCACCGAGGCGGCGAGCGCGGTCAGAGCATCGAAGGAGAGCGGGGTTGGGCCGAGCAGCGCGTCATCGGGGGAGATCACATTGTCACGCAGCCACTGCAGGCACAGACCGGCGGTCTCATGGTTGTTTACCACCAAGTACCGGCCGTGGGAGATGCCCGGCACCGAGGCGATCTGGTGAATGGGGTTGGTCTTCTTCATGGGAACCGGACAGCTGATCCACGACGTCGTGCTGATCACGAGGTGGGCCTGGTAGTCGAGCACGGCACCCGAGCCCACGGCGGCCGAGTGCAGGTCGGGGATGCCCGTCACCACTTGCACTCCGGCGGGCAGCCCCAGCTCGCCGGCGACCTCACCCTGCACCTCGCCCACCACCGAGCCCGTTGGCAGGAGCGGCGGCAACTTGTGGGCGGGGACGCCGGCCGCTTTCACCAGTGCGGAGTCATAGGCGAGACGGTCGAGGCGGCGGTTGTCGGTGAGCCAGGAGGCCGTCATCGACGCGTGGGAGGCGGACGGCACACCCGTGAAACGCATGGTCAAGTAGTCGACGGGCTCGAGGTACCAGCGCGCCGCTTTGGCCACGTCGGGCTCGTCGTGCTCGAGATAGAGGATGTGGCCGATGGGGTCGCGCCCCGAGGTGGACGGGGCGCCCCCCGTGCGCTGCACCCAGCGCCACAGCGGCAAGGGTGCATAGCCGGAGACGGACCCGCCGAAGGCCAGGCGGGCGTGCTTGGCACCCCTGGTGTCCATCCACAGCACGCACTCCCCGACGGGGCGGCCGGCCGCGTCGACGGGCACGGTGCTCGCCCACTGCCCGGTGCACGCCACGGCCACCACCTGATGGGGCCGAATAACCCCGCTGGCGAGCGCTCGGCGGGTGGCGTCGACGATGACCCGCCACCACTCCTCGGCGTCTTGGACGGCCCCGCCGCCGGGCAACAGCCGGGTGGGGAGGGCGACGTGGTCGCTCCAGGCGACGGCGCCGGTGAGCGACACCAGGCCGACCTTCGGCCCCCCGGTGCCGAGATCGATGGCCAGGGCGAATCGCTCATGAGGGGCGGCACTCACTTCTGGGCGGGGACCTGCTGTTGGCCGTCCATCATGTCCGCCATCACCCCTTTGATGAAGGCGTCGGCTTCGTCGGTCATACCGCCCATGACCCCGCCGTAGATGGCACCCGACTTCGGCTGCTCGTCCTTGTTGGCGAGGGCGTACCCGACGGCCTCGTCGAGATCGGCGGCGAAGGTTTCGGCCACGCCGGGCTGGGTCTGCGGTCTCGTGACCGCCATGTGCAGCGCGTTCGGGTACTGCTGGCCGTTGAACCGCCAACCTCGTGTGCGCATGAAGTCGTTGACGTGGTAGGGGTCGAAGACGTCCGAGGTGAAGCTGAAAAGGAACGTCGGGTTACCGAGCACCCGGAGCTCAGGGTGGGACCGTACCGCCTCCTGCATGACAGCAGCTGTCTCGAAGATGCGTTTGGCATAGCGGCGGTAGCCGTCGCGGCCCAGCTGGACCATTGCCGACCACGTGGCCGCCAGCAGGCCGCCCGAGCGCGATCCTTCGATCCCCGGCGAGCAGTATTTGCCGCCGCTCCAGTCGGTCAGGAAGAAGTACTGGGCATTGCGCAGCGTCTTGTCACGGAAGGTGAGCACCGACGTGCCCTTCAAGGCGTATCCGTACTTGTGCGTGTCGGCCGAGATCGAGGTCACTCCCGGGATGCGGTAATCGAAGATGGGGACGTCGTAGCCGAGCTCCTGTCCGAACGGCAGGATAAACCCACCGAGGCACCCGTCGACGTGGAGGCCAACGCCGTGCCCGAGCGTCACACCCGACAACTCGAGGATCGGATCAACGGTCCCGTAGCCATAGTTGCACGCCGAGGCGACAACCGCCACCGTCTGATCGTCGATGTGGTCGGCGATCCACCCGACGTCGGCCATTGTGGTTTCGGGGTCGACCGGGGCGCGCCTGAGCTCGATGCCAAACAGGTGACAGGCCTTATCGAACGCGGGATGAGCCGTTTCAGGCTTGATGACGTTGGGTCTGTGCACACCACGCTGTTGGCGAGCGTGCTCCCGGTAGGCGAGCATGGCGTGGGCGATGCTGCCGGTGCCGCCCGTGGTGACGAGACCGACGGGAGTGGCGTCTTCGATCGCCTCGGCGTGCAGCAGGTCGAGGGTCATGGCGATGATCTCGGCTTCGAACTTCGTCGAGCTCGGGCACATGTCACGTTGGAGCGAGTTGACGTGAGCGAAGAGGCCGAAGGCCTCGGTGAGAAATTGGTAATGGTCGTGGTCGCCGCAGTACATCGTGCCCGAGCACTTCCCGGTTTCCCAGAAGAGGTCCTCTTCCTCGGCCATCGTGCGCAATTCGCCCAGGATCTCTTCGCGAGGGCGTCCCTTCTCGGGCAGAACGGAATGCATTTCGAAGCGGTCATGATAGGGAAATGTGCTCATGTTCTCGGGGACTCCTATGCGAAGAGGATCGATGCTCGTCCGGCCGCGCCAGACACGGGTACACCGCCACTGTAGAGCGCGGTTGGGTCGGTGCTGTGGGCCAGCAGATCAGATGCCAAAGCTCGACTTGGCGGCATTCTCACAGAAGGTCGGGGTGCCCCCGTCTGGGCGCGCCGCATTGTTGTGTCCTGCGCCATAGAAGTCCAACGTGGCCCATCACCCACCAACCGGACGACGATCAGCTGAGTTTGCTCCAGTTCGTTCCGTTGGTGGTGTGGTACAGGCCCACTCCGGGGAGGGGCAACCAGGCACTGGCCGGACCGGCGGGGGTAAGTTCGGTGTCGTAGCCGTCGGTCTGGATGGGCACCCTCGTCCAGTCGAAACCCCCGTCGGCGCTGCTGGAGACGCCCTCGACAGAGCCGAGAAGCCACAGAACGCGACCGTCACCGCTCAAGGTCAGATCACCGGCCATGCCGTCACCGATGTTTCCGAGCGTGGGTCCCTCGACGTTGCCCTCAGCGGTGAGCGTCCAGGTCGTCCCCTGATCACTCGTGGTGTAGAGGCGAGTCGCTCCCTGGTTCATCCCGGCGTCGAGCTGGCAGTAGAGGACCCACGTGGTTGGGGCCGGGGCGACGAGGCCAGCCGGGCTGAGGCCTTCGCAGGGGTCGCTGAGGGCCGTCCAGTGCCGGCCGCTATCGACCGTGACGAGGAGGCTGGACGGCGCCCCCTCGGAACCTTCTTCAACGACGGCCGAGCTGGGTCCGAGACGGTCCAGGAGTGTCGCTGTCCGGGTACTGACTGAGATTCCTGGTGACGCGACGACACCCTCGGTCGGGATAGGCAGCTCGGTGGCGGGCGTCAGGTGTCCGAGCAGGTAGGTCAGGATACGGGACGGGCACAGCGCCGCTGACGTCGTGGCCGTCGGGCAGACGTTCGAGACGACCCACAGGACCTGCCCATTGAGCGAGATGGCGGTGGGCTGCCCAGGAGGTTGCAGCGACGACCAGGTCCGGCCAGCGTCGTCGGTGAACAGGGTCGCGGCCGGGTCGAAGCTCTGGACGTATCCCTCGCTTGGGTCACCAAACGCCAGTTGTAGATCATAGGACTGTGCGGGATTGACGTTGCCAGGGAGCACGCCGGTGACACGCCAGCTCGTTCCTCCGTCGCTGGTGGCCGCGAGGTAGTCACGGTGTCGGGCGGGAGCGCCCGTGCAGCAATACCCATGGGAGGGCGGTGACGGTACGAAGGCGACAGCGATCCCGGCGCTGGAGGTGAACATCTGCAAGCTGAGGACGTCCGCGGCCGGGATGGCTGAACCGGGTCCAGCGGTCGATGTCGTGGTGCTGGTGGACGCCACACTGCTGGCAGACGTGGCCGGGGCTGAGGGGCGTGTCGCCGGTGACCCCCGAGCGCCCGGGCCGCACCCGGCAAGAACGATGAGAGCCGCGAGTGCGACCGGTCTAGCGCTTCGCACTGTGAGCTCAGACCTCGTGCTACGAGCGTTCTCGGTCGTCATCACATCGACCTCCTCCCGACAACACGCGCACGGAACACTAAGCTCAGCATTTGGACGCTGGCGCTGATCGAGACTACGACTCCCATGCAATATCTACGGCTGGGATCCCTGAGTGGTTGTCGAGCGTGCAGGAAACTCACACCTCGTTCCGGGACCTCAAGCTCCATGTCCAACCCGGAACACGTCAAGCCCTGGCACCTGGTGACCGTCGCCTTCCTTCTCGCCGTTCGTCTCGCCGTCACCCTGTCCACGTCCTGGCGCCTCGGCGGCCCGACGATCCAGGAAGGTCACCACTCTCGGGCCTTCGCTGTGAGGGGACACGACGGCCAGAGCCGCCGGCCTCTCGCCGTGCTCTAATGGAGTCCGCAGCCCAAGTTGACGGGTCGGACCGAGTCTCGGTCCATGGGTCCGACAGCCGGCTGCAAAGGGGGACGCCATGTGGTCGCGCCCGAATGAGGACACCGCCCGAACCGGTCACGACGGTACGGGGCATGTCAGGCCCCATCGCCGACGTTGGGGAGCGCACCGCCGCCTGATGGCCGGTGCTGTCGCCGGTGTTCTGACTCTGGCTCTGGCTCCGATGGCGGTCGTGGGGGCCACATCGAGCGCGGCCTATGCCGACACCATCGACGGCTGCACGATCGTCGCCCACCCCACCCCGACCAATTTCACCAACTGTCCGGGTGACGACCTGTCCGGTGCCAATCTGTCCGGGGTCAACCTCAACTACGCCGACCTGTCGGGGGCTGACCTGACCGGGCCGATCTCTCATCGGCCAGTTGAAGGATGCCGATCTGTCCGACGCGTCTCTGGTGGCGTGCACCATCTCGGTGCCGTCATTCGTCGGTAGCTGCACGATCGCCGGTATCGCTCACGCCAAGCTGACGGGCGCCAACCTGGCCGGCGCCGTGACGTCCTTCTGTGCCACGGTGGATTTTCTCGCCCCGGACTCCTACTGCGGCGGCGTCACCATGGCCGACGCGAACCTGTCCGGCGCCGACCTGACGGGGGCCGACCTGTCGTGGGCCGACCTCTCCGGCGCCGATCTGTCCGGGGCCACCTTGAACGGCACGTTCGGCGAGTGCGCTCCCGCCTACGAGACGACGACCTGTAGTTCGGCCGACCTCGACGACACCGATCTCAGCGGAGTGGCTCTGTCCGGTCTGTCGCTCAACGGCGTCCACTTCGTCGGGGCCGATCTTTCGGGAGCGAATCTGTCCAATGACGACCTGTCTCCCCTCGTCGATCCCAATTACGGCATCAGCTTCAGGACGAACCTGACCAGCACCGACCTGGCCGGCGCCGATCTCGACGGCGCCAGCCTGAGCCGCGCCACCCTGACCCACACCGACCTGAACGGGGCTCAGCTCGACGGGTCGGACCTGTCGTACGCACGTGACCGACCTGAACTTCTCCGGTGTCGACCTCTCCGGTGTCGACCTGACCGGCGTGAGGTCGGGCGGCATCACGGGAACACCGGTGGCCCTCCCGTCCGACTGGGTGCTCGCCGACGGTTACCTGATCGGTCCGGGCGCCAATCTGACCGACGCCATCCTGAGCCACGCCAACCTCAAGAACGTCGACATGGCCGGGGATGTCCTGACCGGCGCCGATCTGACCGGCGCCGATCTGACCAGCGCCAATCTGACCGGCGTCTTTTCGGGAGGGATCACGGGAACGCCGGCCGCTCTGCCCTCGCCCTGGGTGCTCGTCCGCGGGTATCTGGTCGGTCCCTATGCCGACCTGGAAGCGGCCAACCTGAACCACGCCCATCTGGGCAGCGCCGACCTGACGGGGGTGACATCGGGTCTCATCTTCGGGACACCGGCCGCGCTTCCGCCCGACTGGTTGCTCACCAAGGGCTTCTGATCGGGCCCGACGCCAACCTGGACGGTGCCGACCTGGAAGGGGCCGACCTGGAAGGGGCCGACGTTAGCGGCATCGACCTGAGCCAGGTCATGACCTTCGAGAGCATCACCCCGGGCGGGATCACCGGAACGCCGGCCGCGCTTCCTTCGGACTATGTCATCGCCAACGGATACCTGGTCGGTCCCGATGTCATCGTGACCGGTGCCGACCTGAACGGCGCCGACCTGAGCGGTGCCGGGCTGGCCGGGGTGGTCTCAGGCGGGATAACGGGGACACCGTCGGCCCTTCCTGTCGGTTGGCTCCTGGCTAACGGGTACTTCGTCGGTCCGGACGCCTACCTGGGCGGAGCCGACCTGTCCGGAGCCGACCTGTCCGGTGTCGACCTGTCCGGTGCTGACCTGAAAGACGCCGACCTGAGCGGTACCGATCTGGCCGGCGACACTCTGACCGGCGTCACGTCGGGCGGGATCACGGGGACACCGTCGGCTCTTCCCGCCGGTTGGCTCCTGGCCGACGGGTACCTGGTCGGTGTCGACGCCTACCTCTTCAACGCCGACCTGTCCGGTGCCGACCTGTCCGGTGTCGAGGCCAACGGTGCCAACCTCGTCGGAGCCAACTTGACCGGCGTCAATCTGACCGACGCTGACCTGACCAACGTCAATCTGTTCGGCGCCAACTTGACCGACGCCAACCTGCCACCACCCTGACCGGCACCACCCTGACGGGCGCCACCTTGACCGGCGTGGCCTCGGGCGGGATCACGGGGACACCGTCGGCTCTTCCCGCCGGTTGGCTCCTGGTCGACGGGTACTTGGTCGGTCACGACGCCTACCTCTTCAACGCCGACCTGTCCGGTGCCGAGGCCAACGGTGCCAACCTCGTCGGCGCCAACTTGACCGGCGCCAACCTGACCGACGCCGAGCTGAGCGACGCCGACCTGACCAATGCCAACCTGACCGACGCCAACCTGACCGGTGCCGACGTCACGAGCGTTACCTGGTCGAATACGACGTGCCCCGACAGCACCAACAGCGATAACGATGGTGGAACATGTGTCAATGACTTGACGGACCTGTGACCGACTCCATCAGGGATGCCGGGTGGTTCCGTTACTGGGCGAGTGCGTCCACCACGTAGTTGATGCACGGGGCCGCTTCTGACGCTCCGAGCTTTCTTGTCGTTGGTTTCGTTTTGGTCACCCGGTCTGACATGAGCTACGGCCGACCCCTCCTCCACGGATCGCAGGCCTTCGATAGATCGTCCCTGACGCATCCACGGTCCGATTTGGTCCCGGGGATGGTTTCCGCAAGCTCTCGCCGATCGCCATTTGGCACACGGCCGACGGAGGGTCGAGCTGGGGCAAGTTGACGCCAAGCATCAAGTAGGGACGGAGCCGGGCACCCCTCCGATGTCGGTTCCGTGCGCCAGGACCAGGCCCGAGAAACCGCTTTCCAATGCCTCGGCGACGACAATGCCCTCAGGGCCCACCTCCGAGTGATTGTCGGTCTGGTTGCGGTCGCTCATCTGACGATCGGGATGTCCCGGGCAGGTGCGAGCACCATATCGGCACTGATCTCGCTATGAATCGCACTGATCTCGCTATGAATCGGACATGTGCGGCTGACCGATTGGGTCCTTTGGCCCTTGACGCCACCCGCCTCAACCAGGCGCGATGGCACCGTGGCACAAGTCGGCACCAAGGATTTGCTGTCCCGCTTGCCGGGTGAGGAGCAGGCTGGGGACCGCGGGCCGATGGAGGCGACGAAGCGGACCACCCCGACAGAGGAGCTTCCGGTTCAGCACATCTCCATTCACGGCCACGACATCGGCTACCGCCGTGGCGGACAGGGCCCGGTGCTGTTGCTGCTCCACGGGATCGCCGGCAGCTCGTGCACGTGGGTGCCCGCCATGCGGCTGCTACAGAACGACTACACGGTGCTGGCCCCGGACTTCCTTGGCCACGGCGAGTCGGCGAAGCCTCTCGGCGACTACTCGCTCGGCAACCATGCCAGCGCCATGCGCGACTTCCTGCACCTGCTGGGCATCGACCGGGCCACCGTGGTCGGGCAGTCCTTCGGGGGTGGGGTGGCTCTGCAATTCGCCTATCAGTTCCCCGAGCGCTGCGAACGCCTGGTGCTCGTCGACGCCGGAGGCCTGGGACGCGAGGTGAACTGGATCCTCCGCCTCATCACCCTGCCCGCCTTCGAGTACGTGCTGCCGGTTCTGTTCCCGGCCTTCGTGCGGGACTGGGGGGACCCGATCGCGCGGTTCCTCGGCGACTGGGGCATTGCCAACGCCGGGGCGGCGGAGATGTGGCGCTCTTACAAGTCGCTGACGGACGCCGAGAACCGTCACGCCTTCGTCCGCACCATGCGGGCCGTGATCGACCCGGGCGGGCAGTCGGTGAGCGCCGTCGACCGCCTCTACCTGGCCGCCCACATGCCCACACTCATCGTATGGGGCGAGCACGACAGGATCATCCCGCTCGCCCATGCTTACCAGGCGCACGAGGCCATCCCCAACAGCAGGCTGGCGGTCATGGAAGGGGTGGGCCACTATTCCCACGTGGAGGAGCCCGCCCATTTCGTGGAGATCCTGAAAGACTTCCTGCGCACCACGGAGCCCGCCAAGTTCAACCCTGAGGAGCAGCGTGACTTGCTGCGCCAGGGCCCATCAAAGTGGCCGTCTACATGAGCAACAGGGCTGCTGACCCCCTGTTACGACCCACGAAGTCGGCTTGACGGTCCTCTTGTACGACGGGTGTACCGGCGCCCTCACCGGCTGCGCAGCGCTTGCGACATTTGTGCTCGCTACGACAGGAAGCAGTTGCCCCGGCAACCCGAAGCGTGCCACGAAGCAGCACCCAAGGCGCGACAAGAACTGAGCCCGAGCCAGCAAGTTTAGGTACGCAGTCCGTCGGAGGGACCGATCTGACGAGGAGAATCACCTCTTTCCGAACAAGATGCCGATCTCCTGATCGAAGTCGGTTAGTGGTGCACTTCTTCGTGCACCGTCATTTGGCCACCCTGCGCATCGGTCGCTTCACGGTCGAAAGTGCGAGTTTATGCTCAAGGTCACGAGGGCGTGGCGGAGATCATGGGGATGGTGGTCCCCGCATTGTCAGTTGGGGGCCTTTGCCTCTAGGCCGCCCCCCATGGCGCATGCCACGGTGGTCGTGTGTCCCGGTTGTTCTTTTCCCGTCCCCGGCACTGCGTTCTTGTGAGGCCACGCTTTCGCCCACTGCCGTGGGTCAGCGTCGGAGTCCTCGTGCTCCTGGCGGCGGGGGCGGCGGTGGCCTCGGCCATGACCGCACCCTTCCGCACATCCGTGACCGCGCCCACAACAACGGTTCCGCTCCCCACGACCACGGTCCCCAGGGGCTTCTGTCCGGCCCCGGCAGGTTCGCCCACTGTCACCCTGAGCGACACGTCCCCGATCCGCTCCATCACCGTCTCGGTCAACACCACCCTCGTTGCCATGGTGCCGCCCTGGCCTGATGAGAGCGCCACCGACATCCGCCGCGTGAACCCGACCGTGCTCAGCGAGACCTGCACGGAACTGCTCTCCGACGGTGGCCGGCGAACCGTCCTCTACGCTCTGAGCGCTGGCCAGAGCCTCATCACGGCCACGGTCACCCCGCCGACTGAGACCATGATGCCTGCCTGGCAAGCGACCGTGACCGTGACCGGGTCCAACCCCCTCCCACCTGCTGGCGCGTTCTCGAGCGTGATCGACCTCCCCTCGACCACTCTGGTGGCCGGCACCACGGTCGACGGTGACCTGGTTGTGACCAATCACACCGACAAGACCATCAACCTCACCCAGGGCTGCAAGCCCTTCTGGTCGGTGGGCCTGCAGTCGCCGACCATCCCCTACAACCCCGTGGAGCCGACGCCCTGCGAGCTGGCCCCGTTCCTCCTGGCCCCCGGAGCCAACCGGTTGCCCTTCGAACTCCGGGTACGCTCCTTGGGGTGCTCGACCAACTCCGAGAGCACCTCCGAGCGCCACCCGCCCTGCGCCGGCACCGAGGCCCCGCCGCTGCCCCCGGGCTCCTATGAGGCCGTGCTCGTCAGCCAGAGCCCGGCGCTCAGTGCCGCTCCGGTCAATGTGGAGGTCGTAGCAGGGCTTGCGGCTCCGCCGTGCGGGGTAGTGCCCAGCCCTGAAGTCGTGATCACCAACAGCACGCAACCCTGCAGTGTCGCCACCCATGTCGGCGCCACCATCCATATCGTGCTCGACCCCGGGTTCACCTGGAACACCCCGACAAGCGATTCGAGTGTCGTTCAGGTCGTCAACGTCCAGCGCCGATCCTCCGGCAGGCTTGAGGCTGACCTCCGTGCGGTGAACGTGGGCCAGGCCACTGTGTCCTCCACCGGTTCCATCCTGTGTCCGCCTGGCCAGGCTTGTCCGGCGCTCGCCCGACTCTGGGTCGTGTACATCACCGTCGGTCCGTGATCGACGACCGGATGACGCTGACACAGCCGGTGACGACCACCGAAAAGCAGTCAAAGAAAGGCCGGTTCGTCATCGACCTCTGGAACTAGCGTGAGTCCTGTGGTTGACCGTGACGCTATCCGATGGCCCTGGCCGCCCATTTGTATTCGTAGACGAAACGATCGCCCTCAACGTGCCGTGGTGCGCTAGCTCTTCCCCAGGGCACGGATCTGACCCGAACGCCACACGCTGGCGTCAATTCGCACTCTGTCTCGGCCACGAGCCTGATCTGTGGTTTCCCATCGAATCGGACGGGGGTGCGAGAGCCGTCAGGATCTGCTCATCGTGTCCAGTGCGCCCGGACTGTCTCGGTTGGGCCATCGAGCACAACGAGAACCACGGTATGTGCGGCGGTGTGTCGGCCCGGAGATGTCAGCGGATGCGAGCCGAATTTTTGAAGTGATCGATCGATCACCGTCTCCGTGCACCTTTCGAGAAGTCCCCTGTTCCGGGGCGTAGAGGCATCAGGGTTCTGAATGACGGCCGCACCACCATTGCCGAGTTTCATCACCAACGGTCTCCATGCAGACGATGAGGAACTGACCGGCACCCCCGACCAATGAGGGGATAGGGCTGTTCAGCACCGATCCCGACCCGTGCGCTGAGCCGAGCACGGTCGGTGAGTCAGAAGTAGTGCCGTCGGCCCCCTACGGCGTGACCCAGTGCCCCGAGGAGCCAGAAGACGAGGCCGATCACGAGCACGATCAATCCGATCGACCACACAATGGGGATCCCCGTGACGAACCCAATGACCAGAAGGATGATGCCGAGAATGATCATGCGGGAGTCTCCAGGGCCGCTCGGTAGCGATTGAATCGCGGTATGGACCGACAGTCCGTCGATCGCCAGGCGTTGACATGGCTGCTGCGACGATACTGGCGCCTACTTCCGGTGCAGAGCCTCCTTGGCCCTGTCGATCACGCCTTCGACCTTCTCCTCGACCTTTCCGATCTTCTCTTTGGCCTCGCCGGCACGACGGTCGGCCTTACCCTCGGATTTGAGATCCTTGTTGCCGGTCAGATCTCCGACAGCCTCCGTGGCCTTGCCCTTTACCTGATCCGCTTTTCCGGCCATCGTGCACCCTTCTCCATCGTCGTGTGACTCATACCGCGCTCGGATTGCCTTGAGCTCCGTCTCCTACTGTGGCACACGCGTTTCGGACCTCACTAGAGGCGATAGTCCTTCCCGGTTGGGCTCACTCGAACGAAGCGGGAGCGCCTTGGTATTTCAACTGCCCCTGGGGTGAGCCAACCCGCCCAGTGGTTCTTTCGATGACAACGAGTTGGTGATGGCGGCCTCGTTGCCTGTCAAAACACGACCATCGGCCCTGGTGTTCGAGGTACTCGCAAGACACAATGATGTGAGAGCCACCGCAGATGTCCGCGAATGGCATGGAGTTCGGCCTTCGGGGTTGGATCATCGTTCCGGCGGCTTGGGGACGAGGAGGCCAATATGACCGAGGATCAAAGTCCGACCACCTGGAACGTGGCCGAGTGGCACGGCAAGACGATCGTGGATCGTGATGGCGAGAGGATCGGCAAGCTGCAAGACGTCTACGTCGACGTCGAGACCGACGAGCCGCAGTTCGCCACCGTCAAGGAAGGGTTCATTGACCGGCATTTGACCTTTGTCCCATTGGCCGGGATCCGGGTCGGTCCTGATGACCTCCAGGTCACAGCGACCAAGGAGCAGGTGAGATCCGCGCCTGACATCGAAATGCATGGCGAGGAGTTATCGCAAGCGGATGAGTCCACCCTGTATCACCACTTCGAGATGAACTACACACCGATCAACACCGAGAGCGGTCGCCGGCTGGCCCGCCGCTGATGATGACCGCAGTCGCCGATTTGGACGCCAGCTGACTTTCTCTTCTGGCACCAGCCCGGCCCTGATCGCCCGTCAAGCACGCCAGCGATCCGACAACTGAGCCCGGCCGCCGTCTCGTAACCGGATGGTCTGGGATTACGTGAGAGTGACGTCAGACAGAGACTAGTGGGGGCCACCCGTGAGGGAGAATGGAGATCGTACGATCGCCAGTGCTTCGATAACCGAGAGCGATGCATTGCCAGCACGCGACACCGCCATCCAAGCTCGGGGGACCGCCTGCTGGTCCGAGTCCCGCCTTTGATAGGCATGGCCAACTGGCGAGGGACGATTAGGCGCACGGCCGAGCAGCTGGTCCGCCACCGCGTCTCGATGTCAGCTGGAAATCTCGCCTATCACTGGTTCCTGGCGATCTTCCCGGCGATCATCGCCATCCTCAGCTTCCGCTCTCTTGCGCGCATTGACGCCCACGGCGTCACGAGCCTGACTCACACTTCGAGAAGGCGTTGTGGTCGGGAGTCTCCGGAGTGTTCCGCGGCGCCGTGATGGCAGCGACGACCAAGGAATCGGGCTCGGTGGGTGCTGTCGTCATACGGATCGTGGTCGCGATTTGGAGTACTTCGGGCGGAATGTCTGCCCTTCAACAGGCCCTCGACGTTGCCTGTGATGTGCCCGTCGATCGCAAGTTCTTTGCTCGCCAAGTCCATGCCATCCCGCTCATGGCCGCGACCCTCCTGCTCGGCGGCGCCGGGGCTGCACTAGCCGTGCTCGGTGCGCCCATAGGTGCCGGGATCGAGGGCCATGTGCCTTTCCACGGGACCACATTCCTCATGGTGTGGACGATCGTGAGGTGGGCGGCAACCTTCGTCGCCATTTCGGGACTCCTCGCTATCTTCTACTTCGCTGGCCCCAACAAAGAGACGCCGAAGATTCAATGGGTGAGCATCGGCGGAGTTCTTGCAACCGTAGTATTTGTCTTGGCCTCACTCGCCTTCTCGTTCTACGTGTCAAGGTTCGGTTCATACGGGAAAACCATGGTGCCTTTGCTGGAGTCGCCATCCTCATCTTCTGGCTGTATCTGACGGGTTTGGCGCTGCTCGCTGGCGCCGAGCTCAATTCCGAAGTTGAGCGCCAAACAGTAGCGGCGTGTGGTCCATTCAATGCACTGGAGGCCGCCGAGAATGACGGCTAAAGGTACCCAGATCGGGGCTCAGCGTTTCGCAGACCCGCACGGAAACGTGAGCCACCTGGCGGCCGTAGAGATCCATCTGGCGCGGTGCGAGAGTGCCCGCTTGCGAGCGGTCTCGATCGGCCGCCGGTGCTGCGGCAGGCCACCCTATATTCTCGGAAGGCGAAATTCAGTCGGAGGTGACGGTCGGCAGGGCCACAGGCCACGACGACAGGCGGCGACCTGGACCTCTCGCAGCGGTACACCGGCGTCGAGGACGGCGATCATCAAGTTGTTGCAGGCAACCGCGACTCCGAGCCCGCCGTTCAGGACTGGTCGACGGATCCCTTGGACATCACCTGCCGCGAATACCGTGCAGCTTCGGCGACGGCGTCCCCAACCGCGTGCAGCGCCCCTCGCGCAGATCGCGGAGCCGAGGTGCCGGTCAGGTCTGAATCGGCCATCCGCGGGGGGTTCGAACATCGCACTTTGCCTCGGTTGGCAAATGCCAACCAAAAAATGGCATCTACCAGGGAAAACGTTGTCATTCTGACAACGTCCGTGGAGGCGATGGGACTCGAACCCACGAACCTCTTGACTGCCAGTGGCTCCTAGGCTGTTTGCCGGGTCTGGTCGAGGCGTGTTTTCGCAGGTCAAATGGGGTGACCTTCAGGTCGGGTTGGCTCGAATCGGCTCAAGTTTGGCAATCTGGATTGCCAAATGGATTGCCAAGTTCGTCTTTTGACGACCTTGAAACTCTGTGCCCCAGGGCTCGTTGCAGGCCGTTCCCCGAGGTCCGGGGAGTCACCGCCTCAGGAGGGCCGTTCGTGGGGATCTCCTTATCGAGCGCCCTGGCAACCTGCACTTCTCTAGAATTCCACCCATGGTGACTTCCCGATCAGCTCAACTTGGACCAGAGGCACGCCCGGTCGCCCTACCCGACGACGATGCTCCATCGACCTCGAGGGCCAGCGGGCTCGTTCAACTGCCTGTCCACGTCCGCTGGAGTGGCGCTCCGAAGACCTACGACCTCGACCTCCGTCAGGACCGTGCTCGCGTTTACGAGCAGGTCCTGCGCGAAGGCACCACCGAAGATGTCCGTTTTTACGTGGACGTCGATCAGTTGATCGACCTATGGGATGAGCTCGTATTGCCCCGGTCGGTGCGCCAGGCATGGGCGGAGTGGATCCTTCGGCACCGCAATGTCGAAATCGCGTGCTGACGCCTCTCCAGCGTCGAATCGCAACGATCATCAGCGGACTACCCGAGGCAGAGAAATTCGCCCTTGCCGGTGGAGGCGCCCTCATCGCCAGAGGTGACGTCGTACGTCAGACTCGTGATCTCGATTTCTTCGGCCCCGCTCCAGAGGATGTCGACCGATTGATGCCTGCCGTCGAGCGAGCCCTCCAAGACGTCGGAATAAATGTGAGGCGCATTCGGGAGGGGCCGGGCTTCTTCCGCCTTGAAGTGAGCGACCACGACGAGGTGACCGAAGTGGACCTCGGAGCCGACGCCCGGATTTTGCCGGTTGAGCGAGGGGAGCTCGGTCCAATCCTCGCGGGGGAGGAGCTCGCCGTCGACAAAGTCCTCGCCGTGTTCGGAAGAGCCGAGGCTCGAGATTTTGTCGATCTGTCCGCCGTAGCTGATCGTTACGGGCTCGAGTACCTCTGTGGACGGGCTCTCGACAAGGACCGAGGGTTTGACCCTCAGGTGTTTCGAGAGATGCTCGATCGTTTCGGTCGACTCCCTCGGGACGAGTTCGATGTGCCAGACAGGGGATACGAGCGGCTTGTGGAAACGATCGAACGATGGCGCGGGCGGGTTGTCGATTTAACCGTCGAGAGACTTGAGAGAAGAGAGCATCGCAATCGAGGTGACGACCACGGACTCGGTCGGTAAGGCTTCTCTGACGGCGTTCCGACGCTCGTCGAAGGTCAGCGTGAGTCTCCAGCCTGAGGAGTATTACCGGATGGATCTGGACATGCAAGAATGTCTTTGGACCCACCCGAAGAGCCAGCGGCGAGCGGCATTTCAGCACTCCCGACACCGCGAGAACGAAGCCTCTTTCTGTCAAGAGGGGTCATTTGGGCGCGCTGAAGCGCCGGCCGGGGGCCGGACGTATCGTTGTGCTGGATCCGGGAAGTGGCCGAACTGAAGAGCCGGTGTCAGGGTGTGAGCCGGTCGCGCTGGCCATAGGAGTCGCCCCTACTTGCCCTCCCGGGTCCGCTATGTCACCTGCCGGAATCGATGACCAGCTGGCGATACACGACGTTCGAGATCCCTCTGTGTCAACCTCCAGTGAGACTGGTTCCGCACCCGAATCAAACACCTGAGAGGGCGGAGAAGGAATTCTCCCATGACCACGACGATCAACCACTCTGATGACCCGCGCCTGCATGCTGGCGCCATGGATGACACAGCTCCACCGGACCCTGAGGTCCCCGAGAGGTCGGCGGGGCGCCGACAGTTCTCGGCCAAGTACAAGGCCAAGATCCTGGCCGAGTACGACGCCTGTCCTCGCTCGGCCCGCGGCGAGCTGCTGCGACGCGAGGGTCTGTACTCGTCGCTCATCATCACCTGGCGCCGCCAACGCGACGAAGGCGCTCAGGAGGCCCTGGCTCGCCCGGCAGGGCGCCCGAAGGCCGATCCCCGTGATCGGGAGATCGTCCAGCTGAAGGCCAAGGTCGACCACCTGACGGGCGAGCTCGACAAGTCGAAGAAGGTCGTCGAGATCCAGGGAAAACTTTCCGCGCTGTTGGAGCAATTCGCCACGGACAGCACAGCGGACAACGGCGAGTCGAGATGATCGACGATGCGGTAGACGAACTGACCGACATCGTGGGCACCAATGCGGCCCTCGAGGCCGTGGGCGTGGACCGGGCCACCTGGTATCGCCGGCACCGCCGGAGCCCCCCACCGGTCGTCTCTGAACGGGTCCCCACCCCTCAGCCCCGGGCCCTCGACCCGGTGGAGCGCAAGCAGATCAAGGCCCTGTTGGACTCCGACGAGTTCGTCGACGAGGCTCCGGCCACCGTCTACGCCAAGCTCCTCGACCAGGGGATCTACGTGGGATCGGTCTCCACCATGTACCGGATCCTGCACGAGCACGACGAGGTCCGTGAACGTCGCCGCCAGGCCACCCACCCGGCCCACAAGAAACCCGAACTCATCGCCACGGGGCCGAATTCTGTGTGGTCGTGGGACATCACCAAACTCCACGGACCCGAGAAGTGGACCTACTTCTACCTCTACGTGATCTTGGATATCTACAGCCGCTACGCCGTGGGCTGGATGCTGGCCCGAGCCGAGCGGGCGGAGCTCTCCCAGAGACTGATCAACGACACCATCGCCAAACAGGGCGTGGCCAAAGAGCAGCTCACCCTGCATTCGGACCGGGGATCACCGATGATCGCCAAACCGGTGGCGCACATGCTGGCCGACCTCGGAGTCACCAAGTCGCTCAGCCGACCTCATGTGAGTAACGACAACCCCTACTCCGAATCACAGTTCCGGACCTTCAAGTACCGACCCGACTTCCCCGACCGATTCGGCAGCTTCGAGGACGCCCGGGCCCACTGTGGCCGATTCTTTGGTTGGTATAACGACGACCACCGTCATTCGGGGATCGGGATGCACACCCCGGCCGACGTCCACTACGGCAGGGCTGAAGGGATCCGACTTCAACGAGGAGCGGTCCTTCTCAACGCCTACGCCGAGCATCCCGAGCGTTTCGTGCGCAAGCCCCCGACACCACCGGCCATTCCAGCCACGGCCTGGATCAACCAGCCACCGCCCGAGGAGGCCATAACTCACTGAATCAGTGAAGAACCTGTCTCAAAAAGGTTGACACGCACCGGATCTGACGCTTGAGTGCCCGCAACGCTTCCTTGGTGGTCTTGCCCTCGGCCACCTTGCGATCGAAGTACTTCCGCCCTTCGGTCGGGTGGCGGATCTGGCAGATGGCGATCACATGGATGGCGTGGTTGAGGCGTCGGTTGCCCCGGGGGTTGAGCCGGTGCCGCACCCTCGGACCGCTCGAGGCTTCGATGGGAGCCGTGGCGTTATACGAGGCGTAGTGGTCCCTGTTGGCGAACCGCGCCATGTCGCCGCTGTGGCCGATCAGAAAGGCGGCCACGACCGGCCCGACGCCATAGAGCTCGGTCACACTCGTGCCCGAGGCCGCCACGGCGGTCTCGATGCGGACCTTGGACGCGGCGATCTCGGCGTCGAGACGTCTGATGTCAGCCACATGACCAAGAGCCATGCGCTTGCGTTCGACGTCCACTGCATTGGTCGGTCGCACACTGCGCAGCACAACCGCCGCACGGGCCGCGGAGAGCCGAACTCCCGTCCCACCTGGGATTAGGCACCGCACCAGGGCATGGAGCCGACAGACGGCCTGGGTGCGCAGCGACCCCAGGTCGTGATGGTGATCCACCAGCAGGCGCAAGACGCCTCCGTGGTCCTCGGCCACGACGTTGCGCAGTCTCTTGGCCCGCATCGCGGCGATGGCGGTGGACAAGGCGTCGTTGCGGTCGTTCTTCTGCGTCTTGCCCGACCCGAGGACCCGAACCCGGGCCGCCAAGGTGGGCGGGACGTCGACGACGTCTTCGCCGGCAGCCACGAGCTGCTGGGCTAACAAGAACCCGAGCCCGTTGGCCGACTCGACGGCCCAGCGTCGATCCGGAAAGTCGATCGCCCATTTGAGGAGACGCTCGACCTGGTGACGGTC
The DNA here is from genome assembly GCA_963842145.1 of uncultured Acidimicrobiaceae bacterium. GTDB lineage: Bacteria > Actinomycetota > Acidimicrobiia > Acidimicrobiales > UBA8190 > CAWJFJ01. The sequence continues at coordinate 131,129 of CAWJFJ010000015.1, read as the reverse complement.
TGCTTTCACCGTGAGCTCGGCCAGTGCCGTCTCTTCTGTGTCGACCGCCACCGCAGTGTGAGTCGCCTTGTGCGGGTCGATGCCGATGAGCACCATCGTGTTCCTCCCTGGTCGCTGGTGGGAGCCACGTCGGGCAGTCCTGATGAGACCGGTTCTTGCTCGCCTCTTTCGAGCCACGCCGTGGCCGAGGAACTCGGCGGCTGACACTTCGTTACTTGAGGCCAACCCTCAGGCGGCAGGGTGTTACAGAGCCAGGCCGCCAAGCTCCCGAGACGCTAGAACCGAAGCCCAGCGCCGCCCCAATCATGAATCAGGGTGATCCCGCCTGGGGCCCCAGCCCGAAGGACCCGGCGCAGAAGCCACCCCAGATCCACCGGCAACTGCGATCAGGTCGAGCATTCGAGCCTCCACGCCACGATTCACCGATCTGTGCCGCCATCCATACTGACGATGCACGGAACGGCGACCCTCAACTACCATCGCGGGCGAGGAGTGGTTGGCGACCTTGTGGGCTGATCTGCGATTACGCGGACGTTGCTCGGCCTCCTGGGCACCAGCAGGTGATGAGTCAATCGGTGCGGCGACCAGGAGGACACGACCATGCCCAAGTCACTTCAGGGGACTTCCGGGCGACGGGGCCGTCTCCTCATAACCAAGGGACATGCGCGAAGTCTGCGGGCATTACTGGCCGGGTCGCTGGTGGTTGGCGGTTCTCTGACCGCCTCTGTACTGATCGGGACGCTTCCCGCGTCGGCCGCCATCGTCGTCCAGACCATCGCCTTCGCCATCAACACCCAGCCCTACGGCGTCTCGTCGGACGGCACCCACGTCTGGGTGGCGGACTGGGGCGGCAACACGGTGACCGAGCTCGACGCCTCGACGGGAGCGGTCGTCCAGACCATCGCCGTGGGCAGCGAGCCCTTCGGCGTCGCGTCGGACGGCACCCACGTCTGGGTGGCGGACTTTGGCGGCAACACGGTGACCGAGCTCGACGCCTCGACGGGCGCGGTCGTCCAGACCATCGCCGTGGGCAGAAATCCCCTCGGCGTCTCGTCGGACGGCACTCACGTCTGGGTGGTGAACGGCAACGGCGGTACGGTGACCGAGCTCGACGCCTCCACGGGCGCGGTCGTCCAGACCATCGCCGTGGGCTTCGAGCCCTTCGGCGTCTCGTCGGACGCCACCCACGTGTGGGTGGCGAACGCCGGCGGCAACACGGTGACCGAGCTCGACGCCTCCACGGGCGCGGTCGTCCAGACCATCGCCGTGGGCAGCGATCCCTTCGGCGTCTCGTCGGACGGCACCCACGTCTGGGTGGCGAACAACGGCGGCAACACGGTGACCGAGCTCGACGCCTCCACGGGCGCGGTCGTCCAGACCATCGCCGTGGGCAGCGGTCCTACGGCGTCTCGTCGGACGGCACCCACGTCTGGGTGGCGGACTGGGACGGCAACACGGTGACCGAGCTCGACGCCTCGACGGGCGCGGTCGACCAGACCATCGCCGTGGGCAGTTATCCCGGCGGCGTCTCGTCGGACGGCACCCACGTCTGGGTGGCGAACAACGGCGGCAACACGGTGACCGAGCTCGACGCCTCCACGGGCGCGGTCGTCCAGACCATCGCCGTGGGCAGCGGTCCCTACGGCGTCTCGTCGGACGGCACCCACGTCTGGGTGGCGGACTGGGACGGCAACACGGTGACCGAGCTCGACGCCTCGACGGGCGCGGTCGACCAGACCATCGCCGTGGGCAGTTATCCCGGCGGCGTCTCGTCGGACGGCACCGACGTGTGGGTGGCGAACTTCGTCGGCCACACGGTGACCGAGCTCGCCGTCCAGGCACCCCAGGTCGTGGCCTTCTCCTCGACCAACCCGAGTCCCGTGGTCGTGGGTGGTCCGAGCTACACCCCGGCAACCACCGGAGGGGGCTCGACCAGCCCCGTGGTCATCTCCTTGGACAACAGTTCGACCGGCTGCACGCTGACCGGGGGTGTGGTGCAGTTCACGGCGGCAGGGACCTGCGTCCTCGATGCCAACCAGGCCGGCGATGCCAACTATCTCCCGGCCCCCCAGGTCCAACAGTCGATCACCGTTGACGCTCAATGCCTCCCCGGCTACTACAGCGCCACGGGGGGAACTCCGTGCACGGCTGCCGCGCCCGGCACTTACGTCGTTACGAGCGGGGCGACGTCCGAGACCCCGTGTGCCGCGGGTACCTACCAGCCCTCGACCGGCCAGTCCTCATGCCTGGAGGCCGGCATCGGCTACTACGTGGCCTTGTCGGGGAGCACGACCGAGACCCCCTGCCCCGCCGGGACCTATTCCTCGACCCCCGGCGCTGTCTCCTGTCCCGTCCCTGGCGCCCCGTCGGCATTGATCAACTCCCCGACGAGCGGCGGCAGATACGCCGTCGGCCAGGTCGTGCCGACGAGCTTCACCTGCACAGAGGGGTCGGGGGGCCCGGGCCTCTCGAGCTGCGACGACAGCAACGCTACGGACTCCGTGTCGGGAGGATCGGGCACCCTCAAGACCTCCTCGACGGGCGGCTTCTCCTACACCGTCACGGCCACCAGTATCGACGGCCAAACCGTCACGGCGTCGATCTCCTACACCGTCGTGGCCAAACCCACCATCACGAAGGTCAAGCCGGCCAAGGGCAAGGTGGGGAAGAAGGTCACCATCAAGGGAACCAACCTGTCGAGTGCCCTGAGCGTCAAGTTCCACGGTGTGACCGCCATCATCACGACCGACACGGCCACCGAGATCACCACCAAGGTCCCAATGGGGGCGACGACCGGTCATGTCACCGTGACCACCGCCGGTGGCACGGCAACGAGTGTCAAGAAATTCAAGGTGACCTGATCGGCGAGCGCTCCCGTTGACGGCGACGCGGACCCAGGCGAAACTCATAACGCCGGCTTCGCCGATCAGGAGCGGGCAGAAAGCCGGGCCAAGTAGGCGTGCGGCGTATCTACGCGCGCCGTGGCAGGCCGATCGGAATTCGGGGTTATGCGGCCCCGGCGTTATTCAGTTTGTCTGACGGATTGCACCGGATTCGGTGGCCCTTGCCGACTGGCGACCGCCCGGAATCGCCACCGCCGAGCAATACAGCGTGGCTCGACAACGTAAAGAGACTCCTCACAGCTCACCCTTGACGCCCGTCTGGCCCGTGGCCATGCCTGACGCTCTGACTCTATCCCGGAGGACCCCAGTCCGAACTGGCGTGGCTCGACATGCCTCAGTGCTTGAGTCGACGCCTGACCCGAGCCCTGCGGGCCGCAGGTCCGCAGGGCCTCTTCGGGCATGTGCGAATGAGATCAAAAAAATCTTGGACGGCTACTTGTGTCCGGTGGAGTCCGCTCCAGACTGCTGGAGACCGCTCGTGCCCCGTGGGCTGTATTTCGTGTTCATGTGGACCGGTGGCAAGTGTCACAGCCGACCGCCATCGTGCGGCGATGGAAGTGCATCCGGCGGTAATGGAGGCGTTGGTGCGACGGTGCGAGGACGGCGAGATCGCGGCCTTCCTGGCCCAGGGAGACGGCTGCGGATGGTGCCGCCACCCGGTCCGTCTGCGTGGCCACCAGGACGCCGTGGACAGCGCCACCGGAGCGAGGAGTGTCGTGTTCTCGAGCTCCCGTGCCCCCGACGGAGTCGTGCTGAAGGGGTGCGGTAACCGGCGCCAGTCTCGCTGTCCCACCTGTGCAGCCATCTACCGAGCCGACGCGCGGCATCTCGTGCGGGCCGGGCTCGAGGGAGGCAAGGGCGTCGACGCGTCGGTCGCCACCCACCCGGCCGTCCTCGTGACGCTCACCGCTCCGGGCTTCGGTTCCGTCCACCGCACCCGCTCGGGAGGGCCTTGTACACCGGGCCACCCCCGCCGGCGCTGTGCCCACGGGCGACCGCAGACCTGCTTCGTCCACCACACCGATACCGAGCATGCGCTGGGCACACCGCTCTGTCCCGATTGCTACGACTACGAAGGCCAGGTGCTCCACAACGCCCTCACCCCCGAGCTGTGGCGACGGATGTCCATCTACGTGCCCCGACACCTGGCTCGGGTGCTCGGGGTTACCCAAGCCGAGCTCAAACGACGGTTGCGGGTGTCCTACGTGCGGGTGGCGGAGTTCCAGCGCCGGGGCGCCATCCACCTCCACGTCATCGTGCGCCTGGACCGAGCCGACGGCGCCTGTCCCGATGTCGAGGTGCAAGCGTTGCAGCAAGCCTGCCTGTCCGCCGCCCGGGCTGTGTCGGCCCGCCATGGCCGGGGAGCGACCGCCTTCGGCACCGAGCTCGAAGTCCAGCCCCTCGACCGCGAGAACTCCCGAGCTGGCCGGCTGGCGGCTTATGTGGCGAAGTACGCCACGAAATCGTCGGACGACAGCGGGGGATTGGACCGACGCATACGCAGTGCCGACGAGCTCGATCACCGGAAGCTCGCCCCCCATCCAACGCGACTGGCGGCCACGGCATGGTCTCTCGGCTCCGAACCGGATCTGGCGTCCCTCCACCTCCGGCGCCACGCCCACTGCTTCGGTTACGGGGGTCACTTCCTGTCCAAGTCCCGGTGCTACTCCACCACCCTGGGGGCACTGCGATCAGCCCGGTCCGCCTGGCGTATGGCGCAGCGACCCGGTCACGACAACGATGGCCCCCACGTCTCCTACGAGTCGCGCTGGCGGGCGGTGGGAGTCGGGTGGGCGAACCACGGCGAGCGGCTTCTGGCCGAGCAGAACCGCGACGCCCTCGCCTACGAGCGGCGACTGGCACGCGAGGAGGAAGCCAATGACAAGCACGCTGCCTGACGCCAAGCCGCCGCAGGCGGTGCGGCAGGGCGACGATCCGATGCCTGAACGGCTCGCTTTGAGCGTAGAGGAGGCGTCGGACCTCCTCGGGATCTCGAAATGGCTCGGCTACGAGATGGTGGCGCAAGGCATCCTGCCGGCGCTGCGGCTAGGGCGACGACTCGTCGTGCCTCGTGCCGCTCTCGAGCGGATGCTCGAAGACGTCGCGCTCGCTCCGTCAGGACCCGGAGCTCGGCGTGTTGTCGATTAGGGCACCGATCACTTCCGCTGCCTGATGGTCGAGAGCCGGGAGACTATGGGAGTAGACGTTGAGCGTCGTCGCCCGGTCACGATGTCCGAGACGGGATGAGATCGTGGCGATCGGTGTGCCCGCAGCTCCCAGACTGGTGGCGACATAGTGCCGAAGGTCGTGGAGGCGGACACCGGTGATCCCGAGGTCCCTGCACAGCCGTATAAGAGGCCGCGCGGATAGGTGACAAGCCTGTGATCAGGAAGTTCGCGCGCTGAAGTTGGTGACCATCCACCGGTCGTTGGTGTGGCCCCGAAACAATTCGGGGTGCAGTCCAAACCACCAAACGACCAAGTGGAGGTCCCCCCATATGATGCGCGCGCTCGACCCGGAAGTGGGAGATGCCGTCTGGGCTGGTATCGAACCGCTCATTCCCGAACCTGTCGACAACCATCCGCTCGGCTGTCACCGGCGGCGAGCCGCTGACCGCGACTGCTTCGAAGTGATGCTCGTGCGGGAGGTGACGGGCTGCAGCTGGGAGGACGCCGAACGGCTGTGTGGCAACAAGGTCTCCGACACCACCGCCCGCGACCGACGCGACGAGTGGATCGCCGCCGGGGTGTTCACCGCCATCGCCAACGAGGCGATCGCCGGGTACGACAAGATCATCGGTCTCGATCTCTCCGACGTGGCTGTTGACGGATCGCTGCACAAAAGTCCAGCTGGGGGTGAGGGAACGGGCAAGAATCCGACGGACAGAGCCAAGCTCGGATGGAAGTGGTCGATCCTCACCGACAGGAACGGCATCCCCATCGGCTGGGCCATCGACGGCGCCAATCGCCACGACTCGGTGATGCTCGAACCGACGCTCGAGGGCGCCGCCGAGCTCGGTTTGCTCGCTGACATCGAGACACTGTGGCTCGATCGTGGTTATGACTCCGACGTCACACGGACGCGTCTTGCGGCCCTCGGTATCGACGACGCGGTGATCGCCAAGAAGCGCAAGCGCGGAGTGACCGAGGTGAAGAAGAACCAATCGATGGGACTGCGCTGGCCGGTCGAACGCACCAACTCCTGGCTCAGCAACTTCGGTCAGCTGAGGCGAAACACCGACCGGAAAACCATCCACCGTCTTGCTCAGTTCGCTCTGGCGGTCGCCTTGCTGCTCATCGCCAAGCTAATCGATTGGCGTAATCGCTGGTCACGGGGACTGTCACCTATCCGCTGAGCCTCTAAAGCGATTGGTGGCGACGTCGGGACGCCAGGGCGTGGAGGCATCAAGGACCGAGGAGAAGAGATAGGAGTCGTCCGTGATCCTGGTGCCTGCCAGTTCCGCGTAGGTCTCCCAAGCGCGGCGGTGCCCGCGCAGAACCTCGACCGTTCCGGCGTCGATCATGAGCCGGCGGCCCTGGTGAGTCTTCGTGTCCTTCTCCACGATGCCGTTGCCCACGTGGGCGATCGAATGGGCGATCACCACCTCCCCGGGCCCGTCATCACCGAGTTGGAAATCACGCCACCGCAGCGCCAGCGCTTCGCCCCGGCGGCATCCTGTCACGGCCAGCACCCGCAGATAGACCCCGAAATCCGGGTCGACCTCGATGGCTCCCCTGAGCAAGCGGTTGACCTGCTCGGACGTGGGGGGAGTGATCTCGCGCCGGTGTCTCTCGGCGGGGTCGCATCTTCGGCCGGGTTCGAGGCCAGGAGCCCCCAGCGCTTGGCCTGGGCCAAAGCCTGCCGGAGCAGTACGTGACACAGCCGCACCGTGCGGGGCGAGAGCGGCTTGCCGTTCCTACCTCCCGACTCCATGAGGTTCGTATAGAAGCGGTCGAGATGAAGGGGTCGAATCTTTCCGACTTTCACCGTTCCGATGCGCGGAACGATGTAATAGTCCGCCACCCTCCGGTACCCGGTCAGGGTGGTGGGATCGACCTGACGGGCCTTCAGCTCAAGGAACGGTCGAGCAGCTCGGAAATGGTGAGCGACCCCGCTGATGCGTATCGGCCATCGTTGACTTCGGTGACGAGCCGCGCCAGCGCCGACTGGGCGTCGCTCTTCGTCCCGCGAACGGTTCGCTGCGCGTAGCGCTTCTTGCCCGTCGATTCGTCACGACCCAGATAGGCAGTGACACGCCATGAGTCGCCGCGGCGTTGGATATGGCCCTGCATCGTCGCAACCTCCGGCCTCCGACCCTACCCTCAAGATCGGATTGCCAAAAGATTGCCAGAGCCCTGTGACACTCTCGGGCTCGCCGGCGGATTAGGCCATTGACCTGCGGTTTCCGGTGGAGGCGATGGGACTCGAACCCACGAACCTCTTGACTGCCAGTCAAGCGCTCTACCAGCTGAGCTACGCCCCCGGGGCAGCCGGAACGATACCAGTCCCGTCGCTTCAGTCCCTCAGCATGCGGCAGAGAACTCCATCCGGACCGGGGCCCGATCCACGGTCTGTGCCGAGACGGGGCCGGTCGGGGCTGGCCGCCCGACCGCACCTCGACCACGCCGTCCACGACGAGATCCCGGGACGCCGCCGAGGCTCCGTAGAATCCAGGCCATGGCGCGGGCCTTCGACGTTCAGGAGATCGAGCAGGAAGTGGCAGCGGCGCTGGGCCGACGAGGGGTCCTACCAGGTCGACGCCGACGACCCCCGCCCGCCCCAGTACGTCCTGTGCATGTACCCGTACCCGAGCGGGCCGGCCCATCAGGGCCATGTCCGCAACTACACCTTCGGCGACCTCCTGGTCCGGCACCGGACGATGCAGGGGTACGCCGTCCTGTCGCCGTTCGGCTTCGACTCGTTCGGCCTGCCGGCCGAGAACGCGGCCATCCGGACGGGGACCCACCCGCGCATCTTCACCGAGGAGCGCATCGCCGAGCTGAAGGCGAGCGTCATCGCCCTGGGCGCCGTCTACGACTGGCGGCGCGAGATCCGGAGTCACGATCCGTCCTACATGCGGTGGAACCAGGTCATCTTCCTCCGGCTTCTTCGAGGCGGGCCTCGCCTACCGGGCCATGGCCCCCGTGAACTGGTGTCCGGGATGCCAGACGGTGCTGGCCAACGAGCAGGTCCTGGCCGACGGCACCTGCGAGCGGTCGGGCGATCTCGTCATCCAACGCGACCTGGAACAGTGGTTCTTCCGGATCACCTCCTACGCCGACGAGCTCCTGGCCGACCTCGACACCCTCGACTGGCCCGAGCGTGTGAAGACGATGCAACGCAACTGGATCGGCCGGTCCGAAGGTGTCGAGTTCGACTTGCAGGTCGTCGGGGAGAACTCCGAGGGCCGCACCCTGAGGGTGTTCACCACCCGGCCCGACACCAGCTTCGGCATGACCTACGCCGTGGTGGCGCCCGAGCACCCTCTCGTCGACGTCATCACCACCGACGCCCAACGCGCCGCGGTGGAGGAGGTCCGAGCCGCTGTCGCCCACGTCACCGAGTACGAACGCACGTCGTCCGAGGGCGAGGGGCGGGCCCTGGCCACCCGTGGAGCCTTCACCGGAGGTCACGTCGTCAACCCGCTCACCGGCCAGGAGATACCCGTCTACGTCGCCGACTACGTGCTCATGCGCTACGGCACCGGTGCCATCATGGCCGTCCCGGCCGAGGACGAACGCGACTGGGATTTCGCCCGTGCCCACGGTCTCCCCGTGGTGCGGACCACGCGCCCTCCCGACGGGTTCGACGGCGGGGCCTGGACGGGGGACGGACTCAAGGAGAACTCGGGGTTCCTCGACGGCCTGGACGTCGCCGCCGCCAAGGAGCGCGCCATCGAGTGGTTCGAGGCTGAAGGGATAGGGCGACGGACCGTCAACTACCGCCTGCGTGACTGGCTGGTGTCGCGCCAGCGGTTCTGGGGATGCCCCATCCCCATCGTCTACTGCCCCGAGCACGGGGCCGTCGCTGTCCCCGAGGACCAACTGCCGGTCCTGGCACCGGACGACGTCGAGTTCCTGCCGACGGGGGAGTCGCCGCTCACCCGGCACCCGACCTTCCGCCACACGACCTGTCCCGTCTGCGGGGGTCCGGCCGAGCGCGAGACGGACACGATGGACACATTCGTCGACTCGTCGTGGTACTTCCTGCGGTTCTGTGACCCGTGGTCCGAGGATCGTCCTTTCGATCCCGAGGTCACCGCCCACTTCATGCCCGTCGACCAGTACATCGGCGGCATCGAGCACGCCATCCTCCACCTGCTCTACGCGCGCTTCTACACCCGGGCCCTGATCGACGTGGGACTGGCGCCGGGCATTCCCCGCGAGCCGTTCCGGCGGCTCTTCACCCAGGGGATGATCCGACTCGACCACAAGAAGATGTCCAAGTCCAAGGGCAACCTGATCGCCCCGACGAAGTACTTCGACACCGTCGGAGCCGACGCCCTGCGGCTCTTCCATCTCTTCGCCGGTCCACCGGGCGACGACATGGACTGGAGCGCGCAGACCGACGAGATCATCGACGGATGTGCCCGGTTCCTCGATCGCGTCTGGCGCCTGACGGTCGAGGAGGGCGGTGCCACGTCATGGCGCCAGGGTCAGTCGACACCCGCCGATCTGGAGTTGACCCGGTCGATGCACCGCCTGATCGCCAAGGTCAGCGACGACATGGAGCGATGGTCGTTCAACACCTCGGTCGCCGCCTGCATGGAATTCACGAACGAACTCCAGCGTTACCGCCGTGAGGAGTCCGGTCCCCACCGGCCCACCTACGATGCCGCCGCCGACGCCCTGCTCCTGCTGTTGGCGCCGATGACCCCGCACGTCACGGCCGAGGCGTGGGAGCGACGTCACGGCCCCGACGCCCGGCTCCATGCCCAGCCGTGGCCGTCGTACGACCCCGATCTGTCCCGGGCCGAACGGGTGACGATGGTGGTCCAGGTCAACGGCAAGCTGAAGGACCGCATCGACGTGGCGCCCGACATCGCCGAGTCCGAGGCCGTCGCCCTGGCGCTGGCCTCGCCCAAGGTCATCGAGACCCTCGACGGGAAGGAGCCGACGAGGATCGTCGCCCGGCCGCCCCGTCTGGTCAACATCGTCGCCTGACGTCTCCGCCGGCGGGTCGGTCGGGGTGGGCCCCTACGAGGCGCGGAAGCCGGCCAGCATCTCCTGGACGCGCCGGTGGTCCATGCGGTACGGGGCGTAGAAGCTGATCCTCGTGACCATGTCGCCGTAGCGGGCGAGCAGCTTGGCCGGAATCTCCCCGGGTTCACCGACCACGGCGAAGGCGTCGACGATGTCGTCGCTGATGAGGCCGGCCATCTGCACCCACTCGCCTCTCTTGGACAGGACGTTGAGCTCCGAGTGGAGGTCGCCCCATCCGTGGAGGGCGAGGACCGGCCTGTAGGCGGGAGTCGAGCCGTAGAAGGCGAGCTGGGCCTTGACGCCCTGCACGGCTGCCGCCATCTCGGCCTCGTCGGTCCCGGTGACGATCATGGCCGGGTACGAGATCTCGAAGCCCTGACGGGTGCGCCCCGACTTGGCCAGGCCGCGCTCGAGGGCGGGAAGGGTGATCTCGCGCATGTAGCGCTCGGTGGTGAACCCGTGGGCGAGGAGGCCGTCCGCCACCTCACCGGCCACCTCGGTCATCAGCTCGCCCACGGCGGCCAGGAACACCGGAGGCGAGCCGTAGGGATTGGGCCCGGCGTTGAAGAACGGGGTCATGAGGGTGTGCGTGTAGAAGTCGCCCCGGAAGGCCAGCTTGGTCCCGTCGTGCCACGCCGACCAGATGGCCCGCATGGCCTCGATGAACTCGCGCATCCGCGCCGCCGGGTGTGACCACGGCATCGAGTAGCGCTTGGTGATGTGCGGCTTGATCTGCGAGCCGAGGCCGAGCAGGAATCGGCCCTTCGAGTAGGTCTGCAGGTCGTTGGCCAAGACGGCGGTCGTCATCGGGTTCCGGGCGAAGGCCACGGCGATGGCGGTGCCCAGCTCGATGCGTTCGGTGTGCTCGGCGGCCAGAAGCAGCGGGAGGAACGGGTCGTGCGCTGTCTCGGCGCACCAGAGCCCGTCGAAACCGTCCTCCTCGGCCCGCGTGGCCGAGGTGATGGCGTCGCTGGGATCGAAGCTGATTCCGCCGTCGATGAGCATCGCGGGCACCCTACCCGACGGCGGGCGCGGAGAGCGCCGGATCAGTCGTCCTCCGCGGTGGTCCCCGTCGCCCCGCTCGCCGCGCTCGTCACGCAGGTAACGCTCGAGCTCGGCCGCCAATTCGTCCCCTGTCGGGCAACTGCCCGACATCGAGTGGGTTGCCTTCGGCGGTGTCGACGCTGTGTTCGAGCTGCCGCACCATGGCTGTGTGCTCGGTGCTCTTCGAGATCAGGTCGTCGACTTGGCGCAGTGACGCGTCGGCGGCGGTATGCAGCGACGACGCGTCGACCGACAGCCCGGCCACCGCCGCCAGGCCGTCGAGGAGGGCCGCGCTGGCGGACGGGAAGGCCATGCCCGACACGTAGTGCGGGACACGGGCCCACAGACCGACGGCCGCGATATCCGCCTCGCCCAAGGCCAGCTCGAGCGCTCCCCAGACACCCGACGGCACGTCGATCTCCCCCTGGACGATCCCGATCTGGGCGACAAGGTCGGCGGACGCCGGCGGCGCCGTGGCGGCCAGGCGGACCGGGCGCGTGTGCGGCGCCGGGGCCGGAAAGGCGCCCAACCCGACCACCATCCGGACCCGCAGATCGCGGCACAGCCCGACGACGGAATTGACGAAGGTGGGCCAGCGGAAGTCGGGCTCCGGGCCCACCAGGAAGCAGACGTCGGCACCGACGAGGTCCTGTCCGAGGCGCATCTGGATGACGGGCCAGGTGAGCCCTTCGTTGATCCCCCGCGCGATGTGGACGACGGGACGGCGGGCGCGTTGGTCGATGAGAGACTCGCCGTCGAAGGTGGCGATCAGCTCGGTCGGCCCCGCCGACAGCAGCGCCGAGATGGCGCCGTCGGCACCGAGCCCGGCGTCCACCCAACCCTCGAGAGCGACGACCAGCACGGGCCGGTCGAGGACGCGGTCCATGTGGCGTTCGTAGAGGGTCATGACCGACCACCCCGGATCACGACGCCTCCAGCGTCCGCTGCGCCATCTCGGCCAGGCGCACGATGCTGCCGGCGAACCCCTCGACGCTGGTGCGGTCCCCGGCGGTGGCGCCGCCGACGTAGCGGGCGTACACGCCCTGGAGGATGCAGGCCAGCTTCCAGTAGCCGAAGGCCACGTAGAAGTCGAGGCGCCCCAGATCGCGCCCGGAGGCGTCCTGGTAACGCTGGCGGATCTCGGCCCGACCGGGGAACCCGGGCACCGTGGTGGGCGTCACACCGAGCAGGGCGGCCTCGTCCCCGGCTTCGGTCCAGTACACCATGAGCAGCCCGAGATCGGCGAGCGGGTCACCGAGGGTGCAGATCTCCCAGTCGAGCACGGCCCTGACGGAGCCGTCGGGGCCGAGCACCGTGTTGTCGAGCCGGTAGTCGCCGTGGACGATGGCCGTACCCACCTGGGGCGGGATGTCGGCGGCCAGCCGGTCGTGGACGGCGGTGATGATGGTGTCGGTGTCGACGCCGTCCACCGCCGAATTCCGGAATTGCTCGTACCAACGCCGTAGCTGGCGCTCGATGTACCCCTCGCGCTTGGCGAAGTCGCCCAACCCCACGGCGTCGACGTCCACGGCGTGGAGGGCGGCGAGAGTGTCGGCCATCGACTCCCCGGCACGGCGTCGGGCACCGAGGTCGAGGTCGCGCTCGGCCGTCTCGGCGTCGCGGACGATGTGACCGTCGACGAACTCCATGACGTAGAAGGGTCGTCCGTTCACGCTCTCGTCCTCGCACAGACCGAAGGTGACGGGGACGGGAACCGGGGTCGGGCCCAGCGCGCTGATCACCCGGTATTCACGGGCCATGTCGTGGGCGGTCGGTAGGACGTGGCTCCGTGGGGGCCGACGCAGTGCGAACTGATGGCCGCCGGCATCGGTCACCCGGTACGTCAGGTTCGACCGGCCCCCGGCGATGAGCTCGAAGTGTAGCGGGGGCTCGACCCCGGCGATGTTCTCGGTGAACCATTTCCCGACCCGGTCGACGTCGATTCCCTCGACACCGTCGTGACCGGAGGTGGACGAATCGGCCATGGATGCACGCTATCTCCCGCGTCCGGGCGCGGCGTCGAGGAGGACGCCCACCCGGCGCCCGGCCGCCGGCATGGGAGACGATCGTCCTCCGGTATCGTCGGCGCCGTGACCACCGTGACCGATGTCACCGATGCCAGCTTCGAGCGGGACGTCCTCGACCGGTCGGTCGACGTCCCCGTCATCGTCGATCTGTGGGCCCCGTGGTGCGGTCCGTGCCGCACGCTCGGGCCTATTCTCGAGAAGGCGGTCGATGCGTCCAACGGCGCTGTCGAGCTCGTCAAGGTCAACGTGGACGACAACCCCCGGGTTTCGGCCGCGTTCCAGGTGCAGTCGATCCCCGCCGTCTACGCCGTCCGCGACCGCCAGATCGTCGACCATTTCATCGGAGCCCTCCCCGAGCCACAGGTGGCGGAGTTCATCGCCCGGCTGGCACCGGTGCCGTCGGAAGCCGATGAGCTGGTCGCCGCCGGCGACGAGGCGTCGCTGCGACGGGCCCTCGAGCTCGAGCCCGACCATCCTGACGGCGTCGTCGCCCTGGCCCGGCTCCTCGTCACCGACGGGAAACCGTCCGAGGCCCTCGAGCTCCTCGCCCGTATCCCCGAGACGGCCGATTCCCGCGTCGCCGCCGCCGAGGCGCGCCTCGCCGCCCAACAGGTCGAGGTCCCCGCCGACGGCGTCGACGTCCTCCTCGACGCGCTCCTGCCCCGGGTCAAGGACGATCCCGACGCCCGTCAGGAGTTCCTCGACCTCCTCGAGACGCTCGGTCCCGACGATCCCCGCACGGCGCGCTACCGCAAGGCGCTGTCCACCCAACTCTTCTGATCGGCCCCGCCGCCGGGGCCCGGCCGGGCGACGGTCCCGGAGGGTCTCGGGAGCCATCGTTGGCCCGGAACCATCATTGCTAGCCTCGCCGGTCGTGCGTCTGGTGCTCGGGGACCGTCGTCACGACCTGAGCACCCGGGCCCTCGTCATGGGCATCGTCAACCGGACGCCCGACTCCTTCTACGACCGCGGGGCCACCTTCTCGCTCGACGCGTTGCTCGCCCGGGCCTCGACACTGGTGGCCGACGGCGCCGATCTCGTCGACGTCGGCGGCGTGAAGGCCGGGCCCGGTCCCGAGGTGACCGAGGCCGAGGAGCTCGACCGGGTCATCCCCGCCATCGAAGCCCTCCACGCCCGGATCGACGTCCCGATCTCGGTCGACACCTGGCGGGCGTCGGTGGCCCGGGCCGCCTACGGGGCGGGGGCGGTCCTGGGCAACGACATCAGTGGGTTCGCCGACCCCGACTACCTGGCCGCCGCCGCCGATGCCGGTGCCGCCGTGGTGGCCACCCATATCCGTCTCGCGCCCCGGGTCCGTGATCCCGAACCCGTCTACGACGACGTGGTCGAGGCGGTGCGGGGGTTCCTGGCCGACCGGGCCGCCCGGGCGGTGGCGGCGGGCATCGCCCCCGAACGGGTGATCCTCGACGCCGGTCTCGACCTCGGCAAGACGGCCGAGCAGTCGTTGACCCTCCTGCGCGGGTCCGGCGTCCTGGCCGCACTGGGCCATCCCCTTCTGCTGTCCGCCTCCAACAAGACCTTTCTGGGCGCCGTCCTCGACCTCGACATCGACCACCGGGGCGAGGCGTCCCTGGCCGCCGCCGCCATCGGGGTGTCACTGGGCTGCCGGATCGTCCGCGTCCACGACGTGGCCGGCACCCGCCACGTCTGCGACAGCCTGGCCGCCGTCCTGGAGGCGGCCTGACCATGGCCGCCCGTCCCGCTCCGCCCAAGAAGAGCGGCCCCGGCGACGCCGGTGTCTATCTGGTCCGGGGGGACGATCCGTCGCTGGTGGGCCAGGCCGTCCACGAACTGCTCGAGGCCCTGGTCGGAGAGCGCGAGGCAGCGGCGGTGACCGAGGAGCACGGCGGTCCGGGCGCTCCCGATCTCGACGTCGGGTTCATCGTCGACGCCCTCACCACACCTCCGTTCATCACCGACCGCCGGGTGGTCGTGGTCCGCGACGCCGGCCGGCTGGTCGCCGCCGACGCCGGGCGCCTCGTCGCCTGTCTCGACGACCCCATCCCCGGCGTCGTCCTCGTCCTCGTCGCCGGCGGGGGGACCATTCCGGCCGCCCTGGTGAAGGCGGTCGACCGGGTCGGCACCGTGGTCGACACCGCCGTGGGGACCGGTCGGGCCCGGACCCAGTGGCTGGTCGACCGCCTCCATGACGGGCCGGTCCGCCTCGACGTCCGGGCCGCCACCCGACTGGGGGAGCACCTGGGAGGCGATCTGAGCCGGGTCCAGGGGCTCCTCGACACGCTGGCCGCCGCCTACGGACCAGGGGCGGCCATCGACTCCGAACAGCTCGAGCCCTTCCTGGGCGAGGCCGGACGGGTGGCCCCGTGGGACCTGACCGACGCCATCGATACCGGCGACACCGGCGCCGCCCTGATCGCCCTGGGGCGGCTTCTCGGTCCGGGCGGGTCCCATCCCCTGGTGGTCCTCTCGATCCTGCACCGTCACTACCAGTCCATGCTGCGCCTCGACGGAGCCGGCGTGACGTCGGGCGAGCAGGCCGCCGCCCTTCTCGGCACCCGCAGCGCCTTCCCCGCCCGGAAGGCCCTCGAGCAGGGTCGACGCCTGGGAGCGGCGCGTCTGGGCCGGGCCATGACGTTGCTGGCCGACGCCGACCTCGACGTCCGGGGCCGCACCGGCCTGCCCGACGTCACCGTTCTCGAGGTCCTCGTGGGGCGGCTCAGCCGGCTGGGCGGCGTCCGGGAATCAGGTCCGGCGGCGCGCGGCGGGGGGCGGACGACATCACGTCGGCGGGCCTCGTCGTGAGATCCGACGCCGCCCGGACGCCTACTTCTTGGCGGCGGCCGCCTTCTTGACGCCGACGGGCTTGGCGCTGACCGGCTCCTCGGAGCCGGCCCGAGCAGCGCGCCGCATGAGCCGCGACTTCCGGTTCGCCGCCTGGTTCTTGTGGATCACGCCCTGGGCGGCGGCCCTGTCGATGCGGCGGACGGCGGCCCGGATCGCCTCGACGGAGTCCTCGGTCCCCGTCTCGATGGCGCTCACCGCCGTCTTCGTGCGTGTCCGCATCTCCGAACGGACGGACTTGTTCTTGAGGCGCCGACGCTCATTCTGACGGTTCCGCTTGATCTGGCTCTTGATGTTGGCCACGTGACGTTCTCGCTGTTCGAGGGGCAGGGAGCCGGCGCCCGGTGCGCTCGGAGGTTCAGACGATCAGGTGACGCCATCGGGTGCCACCGCGGGGAACCGAGCGTAGCAGGCGCGTGCGGTCCGGTCGCCCCCGGCCCCACCCCCGTGTCCCCCCCCCGGTCGGGACCGTCGCCGGTCCGTGCGTCCCGCCGCCACCGGTACGCTCCGGGGGCCGTGCTTGAGACCGACCGGATCCGCAATTTCTCCATCGTGAGCCACGTCGACCACGGCAAGTCGACCCTCTCGGACCGCATCCTCGAGCTGACCGACACGGTGGACCCCCGGCTCATGCGGGAGCAGTACCTCGACTCCATGGACATCGAGCGCGAGCGCGGCATCACCATCAAGGCCCAGAACGTCCGGGTCCGCTGGAAGGACCACGTCCTCCATCTCATCGACACGCCGGGCCACGTCGACTTCGGCTACGAGGTCTCCCGGTCGTTGGCGGCCTGCGAGGGTGCCGTCCTCCTCGTCGACGCCTCGCAGGGCATCCAGGCCCAGACCCTGGCCACCTGTTACCAGGCCATCGAGAACAACCTCGAGATCGTGGCCGCCCTCAACAAGATCGACCTGCCGGCGGCCGATCCCGAGCGGTACGCCGGCGAGATCGAGAGGGTCCTCGGCATCGACGCGGCGAGCATCCTGCGCATCTCGGCCAAGACCGGCGACGGGGTGGACGCTCTTCTCGACGCCATCGTGGAACGGGTCCCGCCCCCCACGGGGGACCCCGACGTCGCCCTCCGTGCCCTCATCTTCGACTCGGCCTACGACCAGTACCGGGGCGTGGTCAGCTCGGTCCGGGTGATGGAGGGCGTCCTGCGGACGCGGTCGCGGATCCGCTACATGCAGGCCGGCACCGTCCAGGAGGTCGAGGAGATCGGCGTCCGCACCCCCGACCCGGCGCCGGTCGACGAGTTGGGGCCCGGCGAGGTCGGGTACCTGATCTCGGGGATCAAGGACGTCGGACAGGCGCGGTCGGGCGAGACGGTGACCGACGCCGTCCACCCCGCCGCCGAGGCCCTCCACGGCTATCGCGACCCCAAGCCGATGGTTTTCTGCGGGCTCTACCCCGTCGACGGCGACGAGCTCACCGAACTGCGCGAGGCGCTCGACAAGCTGCGGCTGAACGACTCGAGCTTCACCTTCGAGCCCGAGTCGTCGGGGGCGCTCGGCTTCGGCTTCCGCTGTGGCTTTCTCGGCCTTCTCCACATGGAGATCGTCCGCGAACGGCTCGAGCGCGAGTTCAACCTCTCGCTCATCGCCACGGCGCCGTCGGTGGCCTACGTGGCCCTCTGCACCGACGGCACCGAGGTCCGCTTCGACAATCCCAGTGAGATGCCCGAGGCGAGCAAGCTCGACCACATCGACGAGCCCATGCTCCGGGCCACCCTCATCGTCCCCACCGAGTACATCGGCACGGTCATGGACCTCTGCCAGACGCGCCGGGGGGAGCTCGACCGGATGGAGTACATCTCGTCGGAGCGCGTCGAGCTTCTCTACCGGATCCCGCTCGGGGAGGTCGTCATCGACTTCTTCGACCAGCTGAAGAGCCGCACCAAGGGCTACGCCAGCCTCGACTACGAGGCCGACGGCTACAAGACGGCCGCCCTCGTGAAGGTCGACCTCCTCATCAACCAGATACCGGTGGACGCCTTCTCGACCGTCGTCCACAAGTCACAGGCCGACATCTACGGCCGGAAGATGACGGAGAAGCTGCGCACTCTCATTCCCCGTCAACTCTTCGACGTTCCCATCCAGGCCGCCATCGGCGGACGGGTCATCGCCCGGGAGACGGTCAAGGCCCGGCGTAAGGACGTGCTGGCCAAGTGCTACGGCGGGGACATCACCCGCAAGCGCAAGCTCCTCGAGAAGCAGAAGGAAGGCAAGAAGAAGATGAAGTCCATCGGGCGTGTCGAGGTGCCCCAGGAAGCCTTCGTCGCCGCTCTCCGTCTCGAGGACTGATCCGTCCAGCGACGAAGAGATTCGCCCTCAGGCCGAAGACGGACGCGAACTCGCCGTCCCCGACGGCGCGTTCGGGGATCCCGCTCGTCATTCGCCGATGACCGGGTACTCATCGGCCACGAACAGCGGAGAACGGCTGTGGTCGATGAAACGGGCCTCGTCGCGAGCGAGATCGCCGGCGGCGGCGCGTCCCGCCTCGGTCACGGCGCGACCGACGAGCGCGTCGGTGTCGTCGAACCAGAGCTCGGCCACCCCGTCATAGGCCTCCGGCGAACCGCGGGTGGCGGCCAGGAGGGCGTTGACCGGCCCGGACACGGTGTGCAGCTGCACGTAGCGGCGGATCCCCAGAGCCGGTGCGTGGCGGGCCACCAGCGCACCGTGCTCCTGGCGCCAGTACCGGTGGAATTCCTCTTCGGACACGTCGGGGCGGCGCCGGAGGCAGAAGATCAGCTTCACCATGGCGGACACGACGGGCCCGCTGTGCACGGGACCGGCGATGCCGGCCACGGTACCAGCCACCCCCCAGCGCCCCGCCGGGGGCCGGTACCGTGGGTCGGACGAGCTCACCGCCGGGAGACGAGGTGGAGATGAAGGACCGCGACTGCGAAGTGCTGATCGTCGGAGCCGGCTACGCCGGACTGTCGGCCGCCCGGGAGCTCGCACGCGGGCCGGGGTCGACGTCCTCGTGGTCGAGGCCCGTGACCGTGTCGGCGGTCGGGTCTGGACGCGGTCGACGACCACCGGCGCACTGATCGACCACGGCGGTCAGTGGATCGGCCCCGGCCAGGACCAGCTGCAGAAGTTGGCCGACGAGTACGGCGCCGACACCTTCCCCACCTTCACCACGGGCGAGGGCGTGGAATGGCGCGACGGCAACCGGGCCACCTACGCCGGTCTCGTCCCCACCTCCGACCCCGCCGCCGCCGCCGACGGCATCGAGGCCATCTTCGAGCTGGACCTGGCGTCGGCGGAGGTCCCCCTCGAGGCCCCCTGGGAGGCGCCCGACGCCCGGGCCCGCGACGAGCAGACCCTCGGGTCGTGGCTGGCCGCCTCGGTCGCCTCCGACGGGGCCCGGGCCATCATCACGGCCGCCGTCAAGAGCATCTTCGGCACCGAGCCGGGCGAGCTCTCCCTGCTCTTCACCCTCTTCTACCTCCATTCCGGCGGCGGCCTCATGAACCTGGCCCGCACCACCAACGGCGCCCAGGAGCGACGGTTCACCGCCGGTGCCCAGCAGTGCGCCGCTGGCCATGGCCGAGGAGCTCGGCGACCGCGTCCTGCTCTCGTCGCCGGTGGTGGGCGTCGACCACGGCCCCGACGGCGTCGTCGCCACCGTGGCGGTCCCGAGCGCGACGGCGACCCCGAGCCCCTCCGCCGTCCGGGCCCGGCGGGCCATCGTGGCCATGCCCCCGGCGCTGTCGGTCCGCCTCCACTGGTCACCCCCGCTGCCCGGTCGCCGCGACCAGCTGTCCATGCGGGCCCCGATGGGATCGGTCACGAAGATCCACGCCGTCTACGACCGCCCCTTCTGGCGCGACGACGGGCTGAACGGTCAGGTCGTCTCCGACGAGGGCGCCGTCCGGGTCACCTTCGACGACTCGCCGCCCGACGCCTCCCACGGGATCATCCTCGGCTTCGTGGCCGGGTCCGAGTGCCGGGCCCTCGACGGCTGCACACCGGTCGGAGCGAGCCGAGGCTGCCATCGCCGACCTCGTCCGCTACTTCGGCCCCCAGGCGGCGTCGCCCCTCGAGGTGGTGGAGCAGCACTGGCCGGCCGAGCCCTACACCCGCGGCGGTCCGGTGGCGGTGTTCTCCCCCGGTCTCCTCACCGATTTCGGACCGGCCCTGCGCGACCCGGTGGGACCCGTCCACTGGGCGGGCACCGAGACGGCCACCGTCTGGTGCGGCTACATCGACGGGGCCCTCTCGTCGGGAGTCCGGGCGGCCGGCGAGGTCCTCGCCGCCCTGGGCCGCTGAACCGGCCCGTGGCCGACCGGGACGAGATCGCCGAGGCCTACGCCGACTGGCGTCTGCGTTGCAACGACAACGAGCGCCTGCGGCGGATGCTGCGCGGCTGGGACCGGGTGGTCCATCTCGTGGCCACCGACACCGGTGACCGCTTCACCGTCGTCGTCCGCGACCAGCTGCTGGCCGAGCTCGCCGACGGCGCCGACGCCGTGGCCGACCTGATCGTCACCGCCACCAGCGAGGACTTCGCCGACCTCTTCTGGGGCGACCTCAACCCGTCGGAGAAGTACATGTCCGGCGAGATCACCCTGGCCGGCGCCCAGGAGGACGTCATGCGCCTCGACGCCATGTCGATGGTGGCGTTCCTGGACCAGTGACCGGTGCCGGTGACGGGCCGTCCGGTGACGGGCCGTCCGGTGACGGTGTCTCCGGCGCCGGGCGGTGGCGGGGGAGCGGTTCTCCGGCGGGCGCTCGGTCTGCGCACGGTCGTCTCCACCTCCACCGGCCTCGCCTTCGCCGCCCTCGAGTACCTGGCGGCGGCCGGGCTCGTGGCCTATGTGGCGGGGGACTCGGCCTGGATCGCCGTGGGCACGGCGGGGCTGCTGGCCCTGGTGGCCTGGGGGTGCTTCAGCGAGCTGAACGGCATGTTCCCCACGGCGGCCGCCATCCGCCTCTACATGAAGCGGTCGATGGACGACCGCGTCGCCCTCACCATCACCTTCACCTACCTGACCACCATCGTCCTCGTGATCGCCGCCGACGCCTTCATCGTGGGTTCGGCCATCGCCCACGTGTTGGGTCAGTCCTCCTGGGTGGCGGCGCTGATCATCGCCGCCCTCCTCGGCCGCGGCCGTGCTGTCCAACCTGCGCGGCGTCAAGGTGGCGGGAGGTGTCCAGGACGTCGCCACCTACTCGCGTCCTCGCCGTCACCGCCGTGGTGGCGGTCACGGCCCTCGTCCGCAGCCACCGGGGCCTGCGCTTCCCCCTGTCGCCGCTGCACGGCCACCATCCCGGGCGACCTCCTCGAGGCCGTGGCCCTCGGCGTCTTCCTCTTCAGCGCCTTCGAGTGGGTGACGACGAGCGCCGAGGAGGTCCGCCGCCCCGCGACATCCACCGGGGCATGCTCATCGCCCTGGCTGTCCTGGTCGTCGTCTGCAGCGTCGATCACCGTGGCCATGAGCCACGTCCTCGGCCACCGCCAGCTCGTCTCGGCCTACCCGCAGCTCTTCCTCGGCCGCGCCGCCTTCGGTCAGGCCGGGCTGTGGCTCATGGCGGGCGGCACGGCGGCCACGGCCGTGAACACCTTCAACGGAGGCTTCATCACCGCCTCGCGCTTCATCTACGCCACCGCCCGCGAAGGGAGCCTGCCGTCGGCCCTGGCCCGGCTGAACGACCGGGCCGTCCCCTGGGTGCCGGTCGTCGCCCTCGGGGTGGTCTCGCTGGTCGTCTCCCTGGTGGTGGCGGCCACCGGGTCGTGGTCGGTCCTGGTGGCCGTGGGGGCCGCCCTCGAGGCCATGATCTACGCCGTGGCCGCCTTCTGCGTGGTCCGCCTCCGCACCCGGCTGCCCGACCAGGCCCGTCCCTTCCGGCTCCCCGCCCCCCGCCTCCTCGGGGGTGGCGCCATCGTCGTCTTCGGCGTCCTCGCCGCCGTGGCCAGCGTGTCCGTGGCCAACCGCTTCAACCTCGTCCCCCTGGTCGTCATCGCCGCCGGGGCCGGATCGTCCGCCCTCTACGTCCTGGCCGTCCTCCCCCGGGTGAAGGCGGCCGACCAGGCCCGGCGAGCCGCCCGGGGCCGCCGACGCCCTCCGCCCCGCCCGGTCGGGGCGCCGGCGGCGGGGGACGACCGGGGCCGGTGACGGGGTCCTCAAGGCCCTGGCCAGTGGCTCCGAGATAGCACTCGGTAGAATCGAGTGCCAGAACCGCCCATGGTCCCCCAGCGAACAGCGCGCACCGGCGCGCCCAGCCCCCGGTGCCCCCGGCCCCCGCTCGCCCGAAGGGCAGGTGGCCGCCGGCGTCGGCGCCGGAGGACGAGCTCGACCCCCGCAAGGCGGCCATCTTGAACGCCGTCGTCTCCGAGTACATCGAGACGGCCGAGCCGGTCGGCTCCGCCCACATCACCGGGACCCCCGGGGTGGAGGTCTCGTCGGCCACCGTCCGCAGCGACATGGCGGCCCTCGAGCGCGACGGCTACCTGACCCAGCCCCACACCAGCGCCGGACGGATCCCCACCGACAAGGGGTACCGGTTCTTCGTCGACACCCTGGGGACGCCGGGGACGCTCGGTCCCGTCCAGCGCCAGGAGGTCCGCCGGTTCTTCGCCCACGTGCACGGGGCGGTCGAGGATCTCCTCGGGCACACGAGCGGCCTCCTGGCCAACCTGACCGACTACGCCGCGGTCGTGGTCGGCCCCACCCACGACACCGCCACGATCCGTTCGATCCAGCTCGTCGACCTCGGTCCGAACCTGGCCCTCCTGGTGGTCGTCCTCTCCGACGGCGCCGTCGAGAAGCGCGCCGTCGAGATCACCGGCGACGTCGACGACACCGTCCTGGCCGCCGCCGCCGCCCACATGACCGCCCACCTCCGTGGTCGGACCCTGGCCGACCCGGGCACGGTCCCCGATGCGCGGGGACAACGCCTTCGACACGGCCGTGGCACTCGGCATCCAGGCCCTCCGCGAGCTGGCGGCGGCCGACGAGCCCGAGCACGTCTTCGTCGGGGGCTCGTCGCGGATGGCCTCGGCCTTCGACGCCGTCGAGACGGTCCGGTCGGTCCTCTCCATCCTCGAGCAGCAACTCGTCGTGGTCGAGCTGGTCGAGCACATCCTCGACCGGGGCCTGTCGGTGGCCATCGGGTCCGAGCACGGCTTCGAGCCGCTGGCCTCCTGCGCGCTGGTCCTGGCCCCGGTCTCGGTGGACGGGGAGACGGCCGGCACCATCGGCGTGGTCGGCCCCACCCGGATGAACTATCCCCGCGCCCTGGCGGCCGTCCAGGTCGTCGGCGAGCGGCTGGGCGAGCGCCTGGGTCGGCCCCGTCGGGCGACGCCCCCGGTCGCGACACCAAGGGGACCGGCACACGGACGGGGGGGACCGACCGTGGCCGCTGACTACTACGCCCTCCTGGGCGTCACGCCGACGGCGTCCGACGACGAGATCAAGCGCGCCTACCGGAACATGGCCCGCGAGCTCCACCCCGACACCACCGGTGGCGACGCCGAGGCCGAGGCGCGGTTCAAGGAGGTGACGCGCGCCTACGAGGTCCTCCGCGACCCCGAGCGCCGGGCCCGCTACGACCGTTTCGGCCCCGAGGGCGTCGACGGACGGGCCCCCGCCAACGGCGACTTCTTCGGCGGTGGCCTGGGCGACATCTTCGACGCCTTCTTCGGCGGAGGGGTCCGCGGCGCCTCGGGCGCCGGCGGCCCCGTCCGCGGCGCCGACGCCGAGGTGGTCCTCGAGCTGGGCTTTCGCGAAGCGGTCTTCGGTGCCCGCCACGACGTGCTCCTCGACGGGCTCGTCTCCTGCTCCACCTGCGAGGGCAGCGGGGCCCGGGCCGGGACCACCGCCGTGCGCTGTCCCGACTGCCAGGGCACCGGCGAGCTGCGCCGGGTCCGCCAGTCGATCCTGGGTCAGGTGGTCACCGCCGCCCCCTGCCGCCGGTGCCAGGGCCTGGGCGAAGCGATCTCGAGCCCGTGCCCGGACTGCGCCGGCGACGGCCGCCGGGTCGAGTCCCGCACCTACTCGGTGGACGTCCCCGCCGGGGTCGATCACGGATCGACCCTGCGGCTGACCGGCCGCGGTCCGGCCGGTCCCCGCGGTGGCCCCCCCGGCGACCTCTACGTCCACCTGGCCGTCCAGCCCGACCCCCGCTTTCGCCGCGACGGCACCGACATCCATGCCGACCTCCACGTCTCCATGGCCCAGGCGGCCCTCGGGTCCACCGTCGTCTTCGAGACGCTCGACGGCGACGAGTCGCTCCCCGTCCCGACCGGGACCCAGGGCGGCCGCCTGATCAAGCTCCGGGGCCGGGGCGTCCCCCACGTCCGTGGCCGCGGCCGCGGCGATCTCCTCGTCCACGTGGTCGTCGACACGCCGACCGACCTGACCAAGACCCAGGAGGAGCTCCTGCGTCGCCTGGCGGCCGAGCGGTCCGAGGAGATCGCGCCGCCCGACGAGGGCCTCATGGCCCGCCTCCGCTCCGCCTTCGGCTGATCCCGTTCCCGTGGCGCCCGACGGGGCCCGTCACCCGGGCACGGTGGGAGCGGCCGCCATGGTCTACGTGGCCGATCTCGACCGGCCGACCCCGGACGCCGACGACGCCCACCACCTGGGCCACGTCCTGCGGCTCCGGCCCGGGGAGCCGGTGGTGGCCGGCGACGGGCTCGGGCGCTGGCGGCTGACGCGGTACCGGGGCACGGCCCGCCGGCCCGCTCCCGACGGGGAGCCCCTGCTCGAGGCGGACGGGCCCGTCACCGTCGTCCCCCGGCCCACCCCGCCGGTGACCATCGGCTTCGTCCCCGTGAAGGGTGACCAGCCCGAGTGGGTGGTCCAGAAACTGACCGAGGCCGGGGTGGACCGCATCGCCGTGCTCCGCTCGGCCCGGGCCGTGGTGCGGTGGGAGGGCGACCGCGCCGCCCGCTCGATCGAGCGCCTGCGGCGGGTGGCCCGCGAGGCGGCCGCGCAGAGCCGGTCCCCGTGGCTGCCCGAGGTGGTGGGGGTCCTCGACCTGGCCGGGCTGGCCGGGGTGGTGGCCCCGGCCCCACTGGCCCTGGCCCACCCCGGGGGCGATCCACCGAGCGTGGCGATGCCCGCCATGGCGGTCGGGCCCGAAGGCGGCTGGGACGATTCCGAGCTGACCCCCGGTGGCTTTCCGGTGGTCGGCCTGGGCCCCGGGATCCTCCGCGCCGAGACGGCCGCCGTGGCCAGCGGCCTGCTGTTATGTGCCATACGCAACGGTCTGGTGGGGGAGGTCCGGCGGCCGCCTCGGGGCCCCGGGGGGACCCGTAGCACGTCGGCAGGGGAATCACAACACGAGCGCAACGCGAAACGGTCCTTGCAATCACCACGCTGAGTGAGCAACACTGGCGGAGGTAGCAGTTTGCGGGCACACCCTGTGCACCCGCTGGACACCCCCGGGGGGTCCATGGGCGCGCGGGGGCTGTCGGGGGGTTGTCGTCGGGAGACAATTAGCAGCGCACGAACGCAAGCAGCGAGGATTCGATGGTCATGGTCAACCAGACGGTGGTACCCGACGAGGACGAGCAGGAGGAGACTGCGCGCGCCGCATATGCGCGGGCGGTCGGGTCGCGCCTGCGCGCCGTGCGCAAACAGATGCGCCTCTCCCTGCAGGCCGTCGAGGCCATGTCGGACCAGGAGTTCAAGGCGTCGGTGCTGGGCGCCTACGAACGCGGTGAGCGCGCCATCTCGGTGCCGAGACTGCAACGCCTGGCCAAGCTCTACGACGTCCCCGTGGACCAGCTGCTCCCGCAGGACGACGACGCCAACCGTTGGGGCCCCGCCGGAGAGCGCGGCGACGGCAACGGCCACACCGAGAGTCCGGCGCGCGCCCGGCGGCAGCTGCGACCGTGGGACGGTCACGAGAAGGTGACCATCGACCTGACCAAGCTGAACTCGGTGAGCGGTCCCGAACGTGATCTTCTGCGGCGGTTCCTCAGCATGATCCAGGTCCAGCGCCAGGACTTCAACGGTCGGATGATCACCATCCGCGCCGAGGACCTCCGGGCCATCGCCTGCCTCTTCGGAGTGACACCGGACGCCATGAGCCGTCGTCTCGACGAGCTGGGCCTGCGCGTCACCTCCTGACAACCCCGGGCGTCCATCGGTCCCCCTCTTCACCCGCCCCCGCTCCGCCGCGTCCCGGTCCCGGCCGACCGCCAGCGCCGGAGGGACCGTCACGGCTGCGAGATATCATCGGAAGGCACAGATGGGCACGGTGCCTGTCGATGGACGATGATCCCGGGAGCCCGGTGAACGAACAGATCCGTTGGATGAGCACCAAAGAGGCGGCCGAGCACCTCGGCGTGACCCTGCGCAGCCTCTACCGGTTCATCGACGAGGGCATGGTGACCGCCTACAAGTTCGGCCGGGTGATCCGGCTGCAGCAGGGGGACGTGGAGCGGTTCATCGAGTCGTGCCGGATCGCCCCCGGGAGCCTCGAGCACCTCTACCCCGAGTTGAAGGGGTCCCGGGCCGGCGCCGGCGCCGGCGGCGGGCCAGAGTGACCCGGTGAGCGACACCGCCGCTGCGGGGGACTGCATCTTCTGCCGCATCGTCGCCGGTGACCTTCCCGCCGACATCGTCGACCGGTCCGACCACGCGGTGGCCTTCCGCGACCTGAACCCCCAGGCGCCCGTCCACGTCCTCGTCATCCCCCGACGTCACATCGAGAACGCGGCCACCGTCGAGCACGACGACGCCGCCGTGATCGCCGACATGGTCGTCCTGGCCCGACGGGTGGCGCAGGACCAGGGGATCGCCGAGAGCGGCTACCGGCTCGTGTTCAACGTCGGTGAGGACGCCACCAACACCGTTCCCCATCTCCATCTCCACGTCCTCGGCGGGCGCTCCATGACCTGGCCTCCCGGGTGAGCGCCACTCCGGTCAAGATCCTCGTTCCCGGGAACCACCTCATGGTGGGACTGCTCGGAGAACGCGACGAGCTGCTCCGGCTGATCGAGGACGCCTTCCCCGACGTCCGTATCGTGGCGCGGGGCAACGAGATCAGCATCGAGGGCGACGACGCCGAACGGGTCGGTCGTCTGTTCGACGAGCTGGTCGTGCTGCTCGAGCAGGGTCAACGCCTCGACGCATCTGACATCGGCCGGACCATCGTCATGGTGAAGGACGACGTCAGCCCGGCCGAGGTTCTCACCACCGAGGTCCTGCGTTCGGCCCGGGGCCGGACGGTGCGGCCGAAGACGGCGGGCCAGAAGCGCTACACCGACGCCATCGCCCGCAACGTCGTCACCTTCGGCATCGGTCCGGCCGGGACGGGCAAGTCGTACCTGGCCGTCGCCCTGGGCGTCCAGGCGCTGCAGGCCCACGAGGTCGACCGGATCATCCTGACCCGGCCGGCCGTGGAGGCCGGCGAGCGGCTCGGCTTCCTCCCCGGCGACATCATGGCCAAGGTCGACCCCTACCTGCGTCCGCTCTACGACGCCCTCTACGACCTGCTCGGGCCCGAGGGGGCCCAGCGGCTGCTCGAGCGGGGCACCATCGAGGTGGCCCCCCTGGCCTTCATGCGGGGCCGCACCCTGAACCGCAGCTTCATCATCCTCGACGAGGCGCAGAACACGACGCCGGAGCAGATGAAGATGTTCCTCACCCGGATCGGCTTCGGCTCGAAGGTCGTGGTCACCGGCGACGTCACCCAGATCGACGTCCCCGGCGGGCGCTCGGGGCTGCCCGGGGCTCGAGCACGTTCTCGGAGGCGTCCCCGAGGTGATGTTCGTCAACCTGACCCAACGCGACGTGGTCCGGGCCCGGATCGTGGCCGACATCGTCGCCGCCTACGAGAGCGCCACCGACGTGGGACGCGGCGGCGGAGGCCACGCCGATGGTCGCTGACGTCTTCGCCGCCGACGAGCAGTCCGACCGGGCCGTCGACATCGGACGCTTCGCCGAGCTGGCCCGCAACGTCCTCGGCGCCCAGGGCGTGAAGGACGACATCGAGGTGTCGCTGCTCTTCGTCGACGAGCCGACCATCGCCGAGCTGCGCCAGAGGTTCCTCGGTCAGACCGGTCCCACCGACGTCCTGGCCTTTCCCATCGACGACGAGCCCGAGCCCGGGGGCCGCTCCCCCGACGAGGGGGGGACCGGTCCCGGTGCCGGTGCGCCCGACGAGGAGGACATGCCCGTCCTCCTCGGTGACGTCGTCGTCTGCCCGGCCGTGGCCGCCCGCAACGCCGTCGACCACGGCGTGTCGGAGGACGACGAACTGGCTCTGCTCGTCGTCCACGGCCTGCTCCACCTGCTGGGCATGGACCACGACGTCGACGAGGAAGCCGAGCGCATGGAGCGGCGCGAGCGCGAGCTCCTGGCCCGCTTCCACCGGGCGGTGGGGTAGACGGTCACGATGTCCGCCATGTCCGCCGTGTCGCGCTTTCGTCCCACCGACTGGATCCTCATCGCCGTCGTCCTGCTCCTCCTGGTGGTCTCCGCCGGTCTGGCGCTGGCCGAGACGAGCCTCGTCCGGATGAGCCGGACGAAGGCGATGGCCCTGCAGGACGACGGCCGGCGAGGGGCCGGGTCCCTGATGCGCCTGGTCCAGGATCCCGAAGGGTTCCTGAACCCCGTCCTTCTTCTCGTTCTCATCAGCCAACTGGTGACGGCCACGCTGGTGGGCATCCTGGCCGAACGCTGGTTCGGCGCCGTCGGGGTGATGGCCGCCACCGTCTTCGAGGTGGTGGTGATCTTCGTCCTGGCCGAGGCGCTGCCGAAGAACTGGGCCGTCCAGAACCCCGAACGGTCGGCCCTGCTGCTGGCCCCGATCGTGTCCGCCGTGGTGCGCTTTCCGCCCATCCGGCTCCTCTCCCGGGGGTTGATCGCACTGGCCAACATGCTCCTCGGCCCCCGCGCCCGGCGCGTCGGGGTGAGCGAGTCGGAGCTCCTGGCCATGGCCGACGTGGCCCTGGAGGAAGACGTCATCGAAGGCCCCGAACGCGAGCTCATCCATTCGATCATCGAGTTCGGCGACACCGTCGTCCGCGAGGTCATGGTCCCGCGTCCCGACATGCGCACCCTGGACGGGGATCAATCGGTGTCGGAGGCGCTGGGCGTGGCCATCGAGGCGGGCCTCTCACGGTTGCCGGTCCACGCCGGCAATGTCGACGACATCGTCGGCGTCGCCAACGCCAAGGACCTCATCCGCGCCGAGCGCGAAGGCCACGGGGACGAGCCCATCCGGGACTTCGTCCGCCGCGCCCATTTCGTCCCCGAGACCAAACGCGTGGCCCGCCTCATGCGCGAGATGCAGGATCTCAAGTACCACCTGGCCGTCGTGGTCGACGAGTACGGGGGGACGGCCGGGGTGGTGACCCTCGAGGACCTCATCGAGGAGCTCGTGGGGGAGATCGTCGACGAGTACGACGTCGAGGAGCCCCCGGTCCAGGCCCTCGACAACGGAGGCTTCTCCGTCTCGGCCCGTCTGGCCGTCGACGAGCTGAGCGAGCTCGTCGACGCGCAGCTTCCCTCGGGGGAATGGGACACCGTCGGGGGGTTGCTCTTCAACGAGCTCGGCCGGGTCCCCGTCGAGGGCGAATCGGTGGAGGTGGACGGCCTCACCCTGGTGGCCGAGCGGGTGGAGGGCAATCGCGTGGGGAGGATCCGCATCATCCCCCTTCCGACCACCCACCCGGCGGGAGCCGAGGACCACCAGACCGCCGAGCGCCGGGAATGAGCACCGGGTGACCACGGACACGCTGCGATCGGGGTTCGTCACCGTCGTGGGCCGGCCCAACGTCGGCAAGTCCACTCTGATCAACCAGGTGCTCGGGACCAAGGTGACCATCACCTCGCCGAGACCGAACACCACGAGGCGATCGGTCCGCGGTGTCCTGCACCGCCCCGGGTTCCAGGCCGTCTTCGTCGACACCCCCGGACTGCACCGGCCCCGCACGGCGCTGGGCCGCCGTCTCAACGAACAGATCGGCGAGGCCCTGGACGACATCGACGTCGTGGTGCCCGTCCTCGACGCCACGGCATCGATCGGACCCGGTGACCGGCTCGTCCTCCAGCGGGCGGCGGCGTCGTCGCGCGCCGCCACCACCACCGAGGCGGGGCCCGGTGACCTGTCGCGCCTCCTCCTCGTCGTGAACAAGACCGACCGGGCGTCTGCGGCCCAGGTCCTGCGGCAGCTGGCGGAGGCCCAACGCATCCTGGACGACGGGGGCGACGAGGGTGGGGGCGGAGACGGAGACGGGGACGAGGCGGTGCCGGCGGCGGACTCGGGCGCGCAGTACTTCCCGGTGTCGGCGGCCAGCGGCCGCGGTGTGGACGCGCTGGTCACGGCCGTCCTCGACCTCCTGCCGGAGGGACCGCCGTACTTCCCCGAGGAGATGACGAGCGATGTCTCGGAGGGGTTCTGGGTCGGCGAACTGGTACGTGAGCAGCTTCTGGCGACCGTCCGCGACGAGCTCCCGCACTCCATCGCCTGTCGTGTCACCGAGTGGGAGTGGCCGCGGATCCGCGTCGAGATCCTGGTGGAGAGGGAGTCCCAGAAGGGCATCGTCATCGGACAGGGCGGCCTGGTGCTGAAGGCGGTGGGCAGCGCCGTGCGGGCCCAGCTCCCGCCCGGCGCCTTCGTCGAGCTCTTCGTCCGCGTCGAGAAGCGGTGGCAGCAGCGGCCCGAGACGATCGAACGCCTGGGCTACTGAAGACGCCGGCTCGACGGCAGTGCCCGGTCGCCGACGGCGCGTCCCCGCCGAGACGGGTCCGGGTCGGCGATCGAAGCGTCGGCGATCGACCGCAGAAAGGCGATGGCCTCGGGACGCTTGGTCGTGAAGCGCATCGGCGGGAGGGCCTCGATCATCGTCCGGCGGTAGCCGGCCGTGGCCAGGCGCCGGTCGAGGACGGCCACCACCCCGGTGTCGGTCGACGACCGGATGAGCCGCCCGGCCCCCTGGGCCAGAAGCGTGGTGGCCCGGGGGAGATCGACGAGTCGGAAAGCGGCGTCGCCGGCGCGCTCGCGGCGCGCCTCGAGCAGAGGGTCGTCGGGACGGGGGAAGGGCAGGCGGTCGATCGCCACCAGGCTCAGAGTCGCTCCCGGTACGTCCACCCCCTGCCAGAACGACATGGTGGCGAACAGGCACGACGACTCCTCGGAGGCGAACGCCTCGAGCAGCTTGGCCTTGGGCAGCTCGTTCTGGGCCATGACCCGGAAGGGGAGCGTCGGACGCAGCGCCTCCACGGCCGCCTCCATCGCCCGCCAACTGGTGAACAGGGCGAGCGCCCGCCCGCCGGCGGCGGTGATCAGGGCCCCGAGCTCGTCGTGGAGGGCGCCCGACGCCTCGGGGCGCCGTCGGTCGGGAAGATGGGCGGCGCAGTACAGCAGGGCCGCTTCCCGGTAGGGGAAGGGACTGCCCACATCGAGCCGCCGCGTCGTGCCCCGGGGCAATCCGAGGCGGTCCTCGACGAGCGGCGGCACGGTGGCCGAGGTGAGGACGGCGGTGACGGTGGGCCACAAGGCCTCGGCCAGCAGGGGGCCGATCTCGATGGGAGCGCGGCGAAGGGTCACGAAGCGCCCCCCCGATCCTGACGCCTCCACCCAGGCCACGTGGTCGACGTCGGGTGCGCCGAGGGCGGTGAGGTCGTCGACCAGATGGCCGGCGGCCAGAAGAAGGCGCGTGCGCCGGGCCGTGGTGTCGGGGCCGTCGGCCGCGCTCGGCGCCACCTCGTCGAAGCTGGCCTGCTCCACCTTCTGGCGCTGGGCGGCGCCGCTCAGGGTCAGCACCCGCCCCCGGGCCAGGTCGAGAACGCGCCCGAGCTCGGCCGAGTCGGCGCCGTCCGCGGCGTCGCCGGGGAGGAGCCGACGGCCGGCCAGGGGGCGCAGGGCCCGGTCGAGGCGGTCGGCGGCGTCGGCCACGGCGTCGGCCAGGGGGGCCTCGTCCACCGCCAGCACGGTCCGGGCGGCGGTGGCGACGGCCCGAAGGCGGCCCGCCGTCAGCTCGATCCCGAGACCGGCCGTCATGATGTCCTCCACCGCATGGGCCTCGTCGAGGACGAGAACGTCGTGCTCGGGCAGGACGGCGCCGCCGCTCGCCACGTGGGTGGCGTAGAGATGGGTGTTGACCACCACCACGTCCGCCGTCGACGCCCGCGTCCGGGCCCACTCGGCGAAACAGGTCGCCCCCGACGGGCACCGGTAGGCCCCGGGGCACTCGCGTGCCGACACCGAGACGGCCGCCCACGCCCGTGGATGCGGCTCGAAGTCGAGCTCGGCGCGGTCGCCGGTGGCCGACGTGGTGGCCCAGGCCAGGAGGTCGCGGATCTGGGTGCCGAGACGGCCGAGCTCACCGGGTTGCATCTCGACGACGAGGGCGCCGGTGACCTCTCCGCCGTCCTCGGTCATCGGCTCGGGGGTTCCCGAATCAGGGCCGGCGAACAGGGCGGCATTGGTCGACGCCGGTCCGTCGTCGCCCTCACCGGCCACCTCGGCCGCCCGCTGCCGGCAGAGGTAATTGGACCGACCCTTCAGGACGGCGAACGAGAAGGGTGGACGCGCGCCGAGGTGGGCGGCGAGGAACGGCAACTCCTTGGTGGCCAACTGGTCCTGCAGCGCTTTGGTGGCCGTCGCCACCACGACCCGGCGTCCGGACCGCACGGCGGGGAGCAGGTAGGCGAGCGACTTGCCCGTTCCCGTTCCCGCCTGGACGACGAGATGGCGCCCGTCGTCGATGGCGGTGGCCACGGCCTCAGCCATGTTCCGTTGCCCCGGTCGGTCCTCGCCGCCGCCGGGCAGAGCACGGGCCACGGAGGCCAGAGCGTCGGCGAGATCGGTGGGAGGGGGCACTGCCTCGACGGTAGCCCCGTTCGTCGTCGCGGCCGTCGGCGCGCCATCGGTGGGGATCTCTACCGCACGGTCTCGCCGGCACGGCGCGCCGGAGCCACTGTCGAGCGGAGGGGGAAGAAGGGTGATCCGGTGCTCTCGCGTCACGAGCACCGTCGCCGGGCTCTCGGCTACTGTTCCCGCCAGCGTTCGGAGGATCACGCAGGCCGAGCGTCGTTGTCGGTTGACGTCGTGTCTCCCGCAAGTGCACGTGCGTGGAGAAACGAGGCGGTGTCATGGCGGAGGGCACGGTGAAGTGGTTCAACGCGACGAAGGGTTACGGATTCGTCACGCCGGACGACGGGTCGCCCGATGTGTTCGTGCACTTCTCGGCCATCGAGGGCACCGGATACCGCGAGCTCACCGAGGGCGAACGGGTCGACTTCGAGTCGACGGCCGGCGCCAAGGGCCCGCAGGCCACCAAGGTCCGCAAGCTCTAGCGGTCGGGCGTCGTGGGTCCCGGCGGGGCCCGAACGCCACCGGCCGCGGCGCGTCGTCGCGTCGGCCGAATGGTGTGTCCGCCGAGTGGTGCGTCCCCGGAGCGGCTTCGCCGAGCGGCTCAGCGTGCCGGCGTCCCGCCGGCCGGCGGGGCGCCGCCGTTGCCGGTCGCCGCGGGAGCGCCGCCCTCGGGGACGGCACCGAGGACCGAGCGCAACGCCTGTGCCGCACCGAGGAGCCCGGCTGTCTCGACCGGCACCACGAGCTTGGTGTTCTCGCTGGTGGCGATGGTCCTGATGCCGTCGAGCTGAAGAACGGCCAGCAGCTCGGGGGTGGGGTTGCCCTGGTGGATGGCGGCGTAGACGGCGGCGATGGCGCCGGCGTGACCTTCTCCGAGGCGTATCTCCGCCTCCTTGTTCCCTTCGGCCCGGAGCACCACGGACTGCTTCTCGCCCTCGGCGGAGAGAATGACCGACTGCTTCTCGCCCTCGGCGCGCAGGACGTTGGCCTGCTTCTGGCCCTGGGCGGTGTTGATGGCCGCCTGCTGCTGACCTTCGGACTGCAAGATGGCGGCCCGCTTCTGCTGGTCGGCCTCTTTCTGCAGCGCCATGGCGTCGACGATGTTCTGGGGCGGGACGATGTCCACGATCTCGATCCGGTTCAACCGGACCCCCCATTTCTCCGTGGCCGAGGCCATGTGGGCCTGGAGCTCGGCGTTGATGCGCTGGCGCTCGCTCAGGGCCTCGTCCAGCGTCATCCCGCCGAAGACGGCCCGTAGCGCCGTCCGGGCCAGCTGGTCGACGGCCACGTGGTACTCGCTGATCTCGTACAGCGCGAGGCGGACGTCGACCACCTGACTGAAGATGGTGGCGTTGACGAGGACACTCACGTTGTCCTTGGTGATGACCGCCTGGAGGTCTCCGAGCCTCGGTTCCTCGCGCATGTCGACGCGGACGATCGTGTCGACGAAAGGCACGAGGAACGTCACTCCCGGATTCCGGATCGAATTGAACTGGCCCAGTCGTTTCACCACGCCGACGAAGCCCTGTTGCACCAGTCGGACCGAACGGGACAGCACGAGGACGACGAGCACGATGACGACGAGGCCGACGATGATGCCTGTCGCCGTACCGCTGACGCTGCTGGCGAACATGGAGACTCCTTCTCTTCAGGACGACGCTGGCCCTTGGGGACGCCGCCGTCCGGCACGGGGATGGCCCCGTGCCGGAGGCTACGAGGCGGTGACCACGAGGCGGGTCTTGTCGATGTCGATGACCTCGACCACCTGGCCCGGCTCGCAGGGTCGGTCGTCGTAGGTGATGGCCGGCCAGTCCTCGCCCCGGGCGTGGACGCGACCAGCGACATCGGTCCGGTCGACGTGGTCGACGCGATCGACGACGGTGGCGCGCTGCCCCACGAGGGCGGCCACCCCCGACTTGAGGGCGCCGCCGCGGCGATGGCCGAAGGCGGACAGCAACGGGCGGCGCAGCAGGACCAGACCACCGAGCGCCGTCACCGCGAACACGACGACCTGGAGGACGGCCGGGCCACCGGCGGCCGAGACGACGGCGGCGGCCACGGCCCCGGCGGCGGCGAAGAGGGCGAAGAAGGCGAGGTTGGTGACCTCCACGACGACGAAGACGACGGCCGCCAGCAGCCACAGCCAGGCGCTCATGGCCGGTGCCCCGGGGAGCGCCGGTGGCGCCCGCGGCGTCTGAGAGGGTGCGTCGTCACCGTCGCTGCCGTCGGTCCGCTCATGGTGCCGAGCTCACCTGCCTTGTCGTGAATCTCCAGGTCCGACGCTATCCCACGGCGCCGACGTGGCGGGCCCGGGGAAGGAGGTCGGGCGCCAGGAAGTAGGTTCAGGACGTGGTCCCCGACCCCTCGCCGCCGCCCGATGGCGTCGATCTCAGCGGTGTGCCGGCCCACGTGGCCTGCGTCATGGACGGCAACGGCCGGTGGGCCAGCCAGCGGGGGCTCCCCCGGACGGCCGGGCACGCGGCGGGCGAAGAGGCGTTGCTCGACGCCATCGAGGGGGCCCTGGACATCGGGGTCCGCTGGCTCACCGTCTTCGCCTTCTCGACCGAGAACTGGCGCCGGCCCCGTGACGAGGTCCGCTATCTGATGGGTTTCAACGAGTCCCTCCTCGTCCGGCGGCGCGACGAGCTCCACGACAAGGGGGTCCGAATCCGGTTCGCCGGCCGACGCGACTGGCGTGTCCCACGCCGGGTGCTGCGACGGATGGACGAGTCCACCGAGCTCACCCAGTCGAACCGGGTCATGACCCTCACGATGGCCTTCAACTACGGGGGCCGGGCCGAGATCGTCGACGCCGTGCGGGCGCTGGTGGCCGAGGGCACCCCGGCGCAGCGGATCGACGAGAAGGCCATCCGGGCCCACCTCTACTTCCCTGACCAGCCCGATCCCGACCTGGTGGTGCGGACATCGGGCGAGTACCGGATCTCCAACTTCCTGCTGTGGGAGCTCGCCTACTCGGAGCTGGTGTTCACCGACGTGCTGTGGCCCGATTTCCGTCGCCAGCACCTCTTCGACGCCATCGCCGAGTTCCAAAGGCGCGAGCGTCGCTACGGGGGGGTGCGGGGGTGAGGACCTTCGCCTGGATCGGCGGGGTGGTCATCGTCGTCGGACTCGTCGTCCTGGCCGTGGCGGGGACCACCGGGGCCACCGCCGTCCTCGTCACCGGGGTGGCCCTGGTGGCCATGATCGCCCTGGGCGGCGCCCTGGGTGGGCGCCACACCCCGAACACGGCCCCCGGCGCCGTCCCCGGGACCGGGGACGAGCCCGGCCCCGGTGACGGTCCCGGTGCCGGGGACGTCGAGCCCGCCGCCGACGCCGGCGGGGGTGCCGTCGAGGCGGGTGGCGCCGACGGCACCGACCGGGGCACCACGACGCCGTGAGCCTCTACCGCGAGGACGGGGTCGTCCTGCGGACGTTTCGGCTGGGAGAGGCGGACCGGATCGTGACGTTCATGACCCGCGGGACGCGGCAAGGTGCGGGCCGTGGCCAAAGGGGTGCGCCGCACCCATTCGAAATTCGGGGCCCGGCTCGAGCCGCTCAGCCACGTGACGATGATGTGCTGGCAGGGTCGGGAGCTCGACATCGTCAACCAGGTCGAGGTCCTCGAGTCGTTCCGGACCGTCCGTGAGGACCTGGGCCGCGTGGCCAAGGCCTACACCGTGCTCGAGGTGGTGGACCAGCTGGCCCAGGAGCGCCACGCCAATCCCCGGCTGTACGAGATGGTGGTGGGCGCGCTGCGCGTCCTCGAGGAGCGCGATGCCCCCCTCCTGGTTGCCTCCTTCCTGTTGAAGGTGCTGGCCCTCGAGGGGTCGGCCCCCACCGTCGACGTGTGCGTCTCGTGCGGCGCGGCGGACGATCTCGTCGCCTTCGATCTCAACGAGGGGGGCGTGCTGTGCCGGTCGTGCCGGCGGGGACGCCCGCTGTCGCCCGACGGTCTGGAACTCCTGCGCCGGATCCTGGGCGGGGGACTCTCCTCGGCGCTGCGCGAGCCACCCGGGGAGCTGGCCGACGAGCTCACCGAGCTCGCCACCGAGGCGGCCGAGGTCCATCTCGACCGGCGCCTGCGCAGTGTCCGATCGAGCCCCACCGAGTAGCGCCGGCGTGGACCGGTCCGGCCCGGACGGGGCCGACGAAGCGGCGTTCGGCGTCTACGTCCACGTGCCGTTCTGCTCGTCGCGCTGTGACTACTGCGCCTTCGCCACCTGGACCGATCGGGACCACCTGATGGAGCGGTACGCCGAGGCCTGCGTCACCGAGATCGGCCGGGCCGTCGACCGGGAGGGCCTCCCACCGGCGGACACCGTCTTCGTCGGCGGGGGAACGCCGTCGCGTCTGCCGGCCGATCTCCTGGCGGGGATCCTCGACGCCGTCCCCCGGCGCACCGGAGCCGAGGTCACCGTCGAGTGCAATCCCGAGGACGCCTCGACGCCGCTGTTCGCCGTGTGGCGATCGGCGGGAGTGAGCCGCCTCTCGTTCGGGGTGCAGTCGATGGTTCCCCACGTCCTGGCCGGACTGGGACGGCACCATGATCCGGACTCGGTCGCCCGGGCCGTGGCCCTGGCCGGCGGTGCCGGCTTCTCGTCGGTGAACGTCGACCTCATCTTCGGCGCCGCCGGGGAGAGCGACGACGACTTCCGTCACAGTCTCGAAGCGGTCCTCCGTCTCGATCCGTCGCCGGGGCACGTGAGCGCCTATGCCCTCACCGTGGAGCCCGGCACCCCGCTGGCCGCCGACACCGCACGCCATCCCGACGACGATGTCCAGGCCCGCCGCTACGCCATGGCCGACGAAGTGCTCGGCGCCGCCGGCTTCGAGTGGTACGAGGTGTCGAACTGGGCGCGCCCGGGGCGGAGCTGCCGTCACAACCGCCTGTACTGGGAACAGGGCGACTACCGCGGCATCGGTGCCGCCGCCCATTCACACCGGCGCGGGCGGCGGTGGTGGAACATCCGGACCCCCGAGCGCTACATCGCCGCCGTGGCGGCGGGACGCCCCACGACGGCCGGGGAGGAGGTCCTGTCGGCCGAGCAACGGCTCTTCGAGAGCCTGGCGCTGGCATTGCGAACGTCTTCCGGCGTGCCCGCGTCGGCGGTGCCGGACGACCCCGACCTCGATGGACTGATCGATCGACGGGGCACGCGGGCGGTCCTGACGGTGCGGGGTCGCTTGCTCGCCAACGAGGTGACGACCCGGCTCGTCCTTCCGGGGCGAACGGCGGTAGCCGGTATCCTGCGCCCATGACCGAGGAGCCCGGAGCAGACCAGCCCGACGACCTGATGGAGCGGGTGGTCAACCTGTGCAAGCGGCGGGGCTTCATCTTCCCCTCGGCCGAGATCTACGGGGGTTTCCGCTCCACCTACGACTACGGCCCCCTGGGGGCACTGCTCTTGCGCAACGTCAAGGACGCCTGGTGGCGGGCCATGGTGCAGCGACGCGACGACGTGGTCGGGCTCGACGCCGCCATCCTCTCGGCGCCGAAGATCTGGGAGGCGTCGGGCCACCTGAGCAACTTCACCGACCCCCTGGTCGACTGCCGGAACTGCCACGAGCGGTGGCGGGCCGACAAGATCGAGGGCACGTGCCCCAACTGCGGCTCGACCGATCTCACCGAGGCGCGGGCGTTCAACCTGATGTTCAAGACCTTCGCCGGTCCGGTGGAGGAGGACGCCACTGTCGCCTACCTCCGTCCCGAAACGGCCCAGGGGATGTTCGTCAACTTCGTGAACGTCCTGCAGACGACCAGGAAGAAGCCGCCCTTCGGGATCGCCCAGGTGGGCAAGTCGTTCCGCAACGAGATCACGCCCCAGAACTTCGTCTTCCGGACCCGCGAGTTCGAGCAGATGGAGATGGAGTACTTCGTCCCGCCCGCCGACGCCCCGAAGTGGTTCGAGTACTGGCTCGACGAGCGGTTCCGGTGGTACCTCGACCTCGGTATCCCGGCCGACAAGCTGCGCCTGCGCCACCACGACGCCGACGAGCTCTCGCACTACTCGGCGGCCACGGCCGACGTCGAGTTCCTGTTCCCCTGGGGGTGGGACGAGCTCGAGGGGATCGCCAACCGGACCGACTTCGACCTGAAGGCCCACAGCGCGGCGTCGGGGGAGAAGCTCGAGTACTTCGACCAGGCCACCGGCGAGCGCTACGTGCCCTACGTGATCGAGCCGGCCGCCGGGGCCACCCGGACCATGATGGCCTTCCTCCTCGCCGCCTACGACGAGGACGAGGTGGGAGGCGAGAAGCGGACGGTCCTGCACCTCGATCCGCGTCTGGCGCCCTACCAGGTGGCGGTCCTGCCGTTGTCGAAGAACGACACGCTGGTGCCGCTGTCGCGCGAGGTGCTGGGCCAGCTGCAGCCGATCTGCATGTGCGACTTCGACGTGACCCAGTCGATCGGAAAGCGCTACCGGCGCCAGGACGAGGTCGGCACCCCGTTCTGCGTGACCGTCGACTTCGAGTCGCTCGAGGACGGGGCCGTGACCGTGCGCGAGCGCGACACGACCGAGCAGGTCCGGGTGCCGATCGACGACGCTGGCCGCCGAGATCGGCGGACGCCTCCGCCGCTGACGCCACGGCGGCCGGCGCCGACCGCCCAGGTGGCGGCCGGTAGGCTCGGGGGGTTCCGCTCCACCCCTCAGGAGACCCCATGCCGTTCGTCTACGACTTCGACCACAAGCACCGTCGGCCGCCGATGGAGATGAAGGACCTCCTCGGCGGCAAGGGCGCCAACCTGGCCGAGATGACGTCGGTGCTGGGCCTGCCCGTGCCCCACGGCTTCACCATCACCACCGACGCCTGTCGCGCCTACATGGACGGAGGCTGGCCCGAGGGCCTGACGGAGGAGGTGGCCCGGGCCCGGGCCCGGCTCGAGAAGAAGATGGGGAACGTCTCTGGGCGACAGCGGGCGACCCCCTTCTCGTGAGCGTCCGGTCGGGGGCCAAGTTCTCGATGCCGGGCATGATGGACACCGTCCTGAACCTGGGGCTCAACGACGAGTCGGTGGCCGGGTCTGGCCAAGCAGACCGACGACGAACGCTTCGCCTTCGACTCCTACCGCCGGTTCGTGGCCATGTACGGCCGGATCGTGCTCGGCATCGACGGCGAGGAGTTCGACGCGCTGCTCGAGGCGGCCAAGGAGTTGGCCGGGACCACCTCCGATGCGGCGGTCCCCACCGAGCTGCTGCGCTACCTGGTCGACTCCTACAAGACCATCGTCGAGCGCACCACCGGGGCCCCGTTCCCCCAGGATCCCGACGACCAGTTGCGCGGGGCCATCGAGGCCGTGTTCCAGTCCTGGAACGGTCCGCGCGCCATCGCCTACCGCGAGCACGAAGGCATCGCCCACGACCTCGGGACGGCGGTCAACGTCCAGGCCATGGTGTTCGGCAACCGCGACGAACGTTCGGGGACCGGGGTCGGATTCACCCGCGACCCGGCCACCGGCGCGAAGGGCGAGTACGGCGACTTCCTGATCAACGCCCAGGGCGAGGACGTGGTGGCCGGCATCCGCAACACCGAGCCCCTGTCGGCGCTGAAGAAGACCTTCCCGAAGATCCACGCCGAGCTGCTCGCCATCTTCGCCCGCCTCGAGAGTCACTACCGCGACATGTGCGACACCGAGTTCACCATCGAGCAGGACAAGCTGTGGATGCTGCAGACACGGGTGGGCAAGCGGACGGGGAACGCCGCCCTGCGGATGGCCGTCGACATGACGAAGGACCCGGCCATCAAGCTCATCGAAGGCGGAGGCCGTGCAGCGGGTCACGGCCGAGCACCTCGAGCACGTCCTTCATCCCCGCTTCGCCGCCGGCGGGCACACGGTGCTCACCAGGGGCCTGGGAGCCTCGCCCGGGGCGGCCGTGGGCCGGGCCTACTTCACCGCCGACGACGCCGCCGAGGCGGCCGCCGCCGGGGAGAAGGTCATCCTGGTGCGCAGCGAGACCTCTCCCGAGGACGTCCACGGGATGCTGGCGTCCGAGGGGATCCTCACCGCCCGCGGCGGCCTCGTCTCCCACGCCGCCGTGGTGGCCCGGGGATGGGGGAAGCCGGCGGTGGTGGGCGCCGAGAAGGTCCGCATCGACGGCGACGGTCGTTCACGGTCGGTGGCGTCACCGTCGTCCGAGGGCGACTGGCTCTCCATCGACGGCACCGCCGGCGACGTGATCCTCGGCCAGGTGCCCCTGTCCGCCCCCGAGCCGAGCAAGGAGTTCGCCGTCGTCCTCGGGTGGGCCGACGAGATCCGGGCCGGACGCCTGGCCGTGCGGGCCAACGCCGACACCGGTCCCGACGCCGCCAACGCCCGGCGGCTCGGGGCCGAGGGGATCGGGCTGTGCCGGACCGAGCACATGTTCATCGCCGAGGACCGCCTCCCCATCGTGCGGAGGATGATCCTGGCCTCGACCCCGGACGAGGAGGAAGCCGCCCTGGAGGAGCTGCGCGTCGCCCAGCGCGCCGACTTCGTCGAGATCCTCGAGGCGATGGACGGGCTCCCGGTGACGGTCCGCCTCCTCGACCCGCCGCTGCACGAATTCCTGCCCCCGACCGGGGACCTGGCCATCAAGGAGGCCACCGTCGGGCTCGACGACGAGGAACGTGCCCTGTACCAGCGCGGCCAAGGACTGGCACGAAGTCAACCCGATGCTCGGGACCCGGGGGGTGCGCCTCGGCGTGCTCAAGCCCGGCCTGTACGCCATGCAGGTCCGGGCCCTCATGGAGGCGGCCCTCGACCGCGTGGCCGCCGGCGGCCGGCCGGTCATCGAGATCATGATCCCGCTGACGGTCGGCCGTGAGGAGATGGCGCTGGCCCGGTCGTGGGTGGAGGCAGGCGGTGAGCGCGGAGTCGGCCCCCGCCGTCCGGTCGTCCCGGACGGCCAAGACGGCCACCGGCGGGCGCGCCGGGATGGGCAAGGTCGAGGTTCTCATCGGCACCATGATCGAGACACCGCGCGCCGCGCTGCGGGCGGGCGAGATCGCCGAGGTCGCCGAGTTCTTCTCGTTCGGCACCAACGACCTCACCCAGATGACGTTCGGGTTCAGCCGCGACGACGTCGAGGGCCGGATGATGGCCGTCTATCTGGAGAAGGGCCTGCTCCCGCACAATCCCTTCGAGACGATCGACGCCGACGGCGTCGGGCGAGCTCGTGCGGATGGGTGTCCAGCGGGGACGGGCGACGCGCCCGTCGCTCAAGATCGGGGTGTGCGGCGAGCACGGCGGAGATCCCGAGTCGATCGCCCTGTTCGCCGACGCCGGCCTCGACTACGTGAGCTGCTCGCCGTTCCGCGTCCCCATCGCCCGCCTGTCGGCCGCCCAGGCCGTCCTGGCGGCAGACGACGCGCCGACCCCTGTCACCAGGAAGGCTGTCGCCTCCAAGAAGTCCGGGTCCGTCGTAGGGCTCTCTCCCGGTAGCGTCCTGGCAGTGGCCATACCGGAGGAGGACGTGGCCCGGGTCCGGGCCGCGACCGACATCGTCGCCCTGATCGGCGAGCACGCGGCGCTGAAGCGTCAGGGGACGCGCTGGGTGGGGCTGTGCCCGTTCCACCAGGAGAAGTCGCCGTCGTTCAGCGTCAACGCCGAGGAGGGCCTCTACTACTGCTTCGGATGCCAGCGTTCGGGTGACGCCATCAGCTTCGTCCGCGACGTCGAGCACGTGGACTTCGTCGAAGCCGTGCGCCGTCTGGCCGACCGCTGCCGGGGTCACGATCACCGAGGACGCGGCGGTGACGGCCGAGAGGCAGCGGCGAACACCGCTCTACGACGCCATGACCAAGGCCGTCGA
Organism: uncultured Acidimicrobiaceae bacterium; assembly: GCA_963842145.1. GTDB lineage: Bacteria > Actinomycetota > Acidimicrobiia > Acidimicrobiales > UBA8190 > CAWJFJ01. The sequence continues at coordinate 88,548 of CAWJFJ010000015.1, read as the reverse complement.
CTTCTACCACCAGCGCTGCTCGCCGCCCCCGACGGTGGTCCGGCCCGGGACTACCTGCGGTCACGCGGCTACGACGGCGACGTGGTGCGGGCGTTCAAGCTGGGTTGGGCGCCCGAGGGCTGGGACGCCCTGGCCAGTCACCTCAAGGTGTCCGACCGAGGTGCTGACCGACTCCGGCCTCGGGTTCGTGAACCGCCGGGGACGGCGCCAGGACGCCTTCCGGGGCCGGGTCATCTTCCCCATCTTCGACCCCTCGGGCAAGGCCATCGCCCTCGGTGGGCGGATCCTGCCGTCGCGCGGTGACGCCGCCGGAGGTGTGCCCGACGGGCCCAAGTACAAGAACTCGCAGGACGGTCCCATCTACTCCAAGCGGCGGACGCTGTACGGGCTCAACTGGGCCAAGACCGACGTGGTGGCGAGCGGCGAGGTGATCGTCTGCGAGGGCTACACCGACGTCATCGCCTTCTTCACGGTGGGACTGCCGCGGGCCGTGGCCACCTGCGGCACGGCGTTGGGCGAGGAGCACTTCCGGGTGCTCGGGAACTTCGCCACCCGGGTGGTCCTCGCCTACGACGCCGACGCCGCCGGTGAGGCCGGTGCGACCCGCGTCTACGAATGGGAGCGCCATCACTCCGTCGACGTGGCCGTGGCGGCGTTGCCGGCCGGCGCGGACCCCGGCCGACCTGGCGCGCACCGACCCCGAGGCGCTCCGGCGGGCGGTGGCCGAGGCGCAACCCTTCCTGCGCTTCCGCATCGAACGGGTCCTCCAGGCCGCCGACCTGCGGACCAACGAAGGTCGGGCCAAGGCGGCCGAGGCCGCTCTGGCGGTGGTGGCCGACCACCCCAACGGGTTGGTGCGTGACCAGTACCTGATGGTGGTGGCCGACCGGTGCCGGCTCGAGGCGGCGTCGTTGCGCGGTCTTCTCGACGACCTGGTCCGCCGGGCGGCGGCGGGTGCGCCCACCGCCGGGCCCCGGTCCCGCCGCGACGCGTCGGGACGACGGCCCGAGATGGTCGCCGACAGTACGGGATCCCGGGACGTCCCGGCCCCGACCGGCGCCCGGCCCGGGCACGGGCCCCATCCCGGTCACGACGGCGAGGCGCAGGGCCCCGGACTCGAGGCGTTGCAACTCGTCGTCCACCAGCCGGAATCGGTGGTGGACAGACTTGATGCATTGCTGTTCTGCGACAGCCGCCAGCGCATCGCCTTCGAGACTCTGATCGCCGCCGGAGACCTCCACGAGGCCATTCGTCGCGTGGAGGACGACTCCCCGGAGGTCGCGGTACTCTTGCGCCGCCTGGCGGTTGAGGAACCGGCGGCTGATGCCGATGACGTCGTGTGCAACTTGTGCGGACGGCGTCACGGCGGGCCCTGGCCGACCTCGACGCCCAAGGCCGGTTGTCGCCGGACGCCTTTGCGCAGGTGGCGCGGGTGACGGCGCAGGTTCAGTCCGATATCGAGGAATTGGAATCAGAAGACAGGGACGGGGCCATCAAAGCCGCGGACCGGTTGCTAGCCTGGCTTGTTGAAAGGGGCGAGGAGAACGAATGAGTGAGGTTCACCCGCCGGCCGGTTCCGTACGGCCGGCACCGGAAGGTGTCGCCCTCGACGGCTTCGAGCAATTGCTCGCCGTCGGGCGTCAGCGCGGGTATCTCACCCAGGACGACCTGATCCTCGTCCTCCAGGCGGTGGAGCTGTCGCACGACATCATCGAGGACGTCGTGGCGCGGGTGCGCACCGAAGGAATCGAGTACCTCGAGCAGACGCGCGCCGGTGCCGCGCCGGTGGCTCTGGCCGAGGCCGTGGCCGTGGCCGTGGCCGAGGTCGTCGTCGACGGGCTGCCCGACGATGGTGCCACGGTGACGGTCGACGTCGCCCTGACGGACATCCCGGCCGACGAGGTGGGCGTCGTCGAGGGTGACGCCAACGGCGTGGAAGGGGCGGGCCCGCTCCAGAGGCTGAAGCGCAAGGCCTTCAAGCGTGAGCCGGCCGACGAGGTGATGGACAGGCAGCAACCGCGTCCGGGTCGGGCCCGTGTCAGTTCGTACTCGTCGCCCGATCACGGCGGCGGTGCGGCGGCCGATCCCGTCCACACGTATCTGAAGGAGATCGGGAAGGTCCCGTTGCTCACCGGCGAGCTCGAGGTCGAGCTGGCCAAGCGGATCGAGGCGGGGACGGCGGCGGCGGAAGAGCTGGCCGCCCACGAGGAGGGGGAGCGCCGGTTGGCCCCCGACGAGCGCACCAAGGTGCAGCGACAGGTTCGGCGGGGCCAGCAGGCCAAGGAAGCCCTCATCGAGGCCAACCTCCGGCTGGTGGTGTCGATCGCCAAGCGGTACCGCAACCGGGGGCTCGCCTTCCTCGATCTCATCCAGGAGGGCAATCTCGGTCTGATGCGGGCCGTCGAGAAGTTCGACTACACCAAGGGCTTCAAGTTCTCGACCTATGCGACGTGGTGGATCCGGCAGGCGATCACGCGGGCGCTGGCCGACCAGGGCCGCACCATCCGGATCCCTGTCCACATGGTGGAGACGATCAACAAGGTGGTGCGGGTCCAGCGACAGCTCCTCCAGGAGCTCGGCCGCGAGCCGACCGTCGAGGAGATCGCCAGCCGGGTGGAGTTCCCCATCGAGCGCGTCCGCGAGATCCAGCGCATCAACCAGGACACCGTGTCGCTCGAGCAACCCATGGGCGACGAAGAGGACTTCAGCCTCTCCGACCTGATCGAGGACCAAGGGGCCGAGGTTCCCGACGACGCCGCCACCCGCTCCATGCTCCACGAGGCCGTGCGCGACGCTCTGGCCGGGTTGCCCCGGCGCGAGCGTGAGGTGATGGAGTTGCGCTTCGGTCTCGAGGACGGCCGGGTGCGGACGCTCGAGGAGGTGGGCAAGGCGTTCGGGGTGACGCGCGAGCGGATCCGCCAGATCGAGGCCAAGACCCTGGCCAAGCTGCGTCATCCCGAACTCGGCCCAGCCTCTACGGGACTTCCTCGACGAGGCCTGACCTCCGCCGCCATACCGGCTCGGCGCGATGGCGCTGCTATCTTCGCGAGGCCGTCGCGGCGGCGTGATCCGGGGTAGCTCAATCGGCAGAGCAAGCGGCTGTTAACCGCTAGGTTGAGAGTTCGAGTCTCTCCCCCGGAGCGGGGCCCGATCCGACGGGCCGTGCAACCGGGTCTGTCGTGCACGCGGCGCCGAAGCGCCCGGTGAGGGGCCGTAGCTCAGTGGTCAGAGCAGGGGACTCATAATCCCTGGGTCGCAGGTTCGATCCCTGCCGGCCCCACGGACGGGAGTTGTGATGGACATCGAGGAGTTCTACGAGGCCGACGAACGCCGTCGGCGCTCGGAGGAAGTCGAGATCGGCACCGAGTGGCACGATGCCGACGGGGCCCGCTACGAGCTGTCCTGGGTGGCCGACACCGGGGAGCTCTACGTCATGCGTGAGCCCACGGTGCCCATGAGCGACGGATCCCTTCGGCGACGCTGTACGAACCGTCCGTGCCGACCAGCTCGTTGACGGTCGCCGTCGTGGGCTGGATCGCCGACCGGGCCCGGGTCGAACAGGTGCTCGACGGGTGGCAGACGGCCATGGGCGAACGCCGACAGCGTCTCGTGGCTGGCCGAGCGTCTGCGCCAGCAGGGACGTGCCCCGCCAGCCGCCGGGCTGAGCCGACCGGCGCCCCGACCGTCCCGACCCCCGGCCAGGACTAACATCAGGGGAAATCGAAACGAGTTCTACTCGGAGGAGGGGCCGTGAAGTCTTACGACCGGTTGTTCATCGGCGGCGAGTGGGTGTCCCCGGCGGGGACGGGAACGATCGACGTGATCAACCCCACCACCGAAGAGGTCATGGGCCGGGTCCCGGACGCCACCACGGCCGACATCGACCGGGCCGTCGTCCGCGGCGCGGACCGCCTTCGACGAGGGCCCGTGGCCCCGGATGACCCCGGCCGAGCGGGCCGCCATCCTGACCAAGGTGTCCGACGCCCTGAAGGCCGAGATGCAGCCCATGGCCGAGCTCATCACCACCGAGATGGGATCGCCGGTGGCCTGGGGAGCGATGGCCCAGGTCTTCGCCCCCACGATGATCTTCGACTACTACGTCGGGCTGGCCTCGACCTTCCAGTTCGACGAGGTCCGCCAGGGCCTCATGGGCGAGGTGCTGGTGGCCAAGGAGCCGGTGGGCGTGGTCGGGGCCATCAGCCCCTGGAACGTCCCGCTCTTCATCGCCGCCGCCAAGCTCGGTCCGTCGCTCGTGGCCGGGTGCACGGTGGTGTTCAAGCCCGCCCCCGAGACGCCCCTCGACGCCCTGCGCCTGGCCGAGCTGTTCGAAGAGGCCGGTCTGCCCCGAGGCGTGCTCAGCGTCGTTCCCGCCGGTCGTGAGGTGGGTGAGCACCTGGTGAGCCACCCCGGCGTCGACAAGGTCTCGTTCACCGGGTCGACCGTCGCCGGCAAGAAGATCGGCGCCATCTGCGGTGACCAGCTCAAGCGCTTCAGCCTCGAGCTCGGCGGGAAGTCGGCCGCCATCCTCCTCGACGACGTCAACCTGGCCGAGGCGCTGCCCATGCTGCTGCCCAACGCCATCATGAACAACGGCGAGGCGTGCATCGCCCAGACCCGCATCCTCGCCCCCCGCGACCGTTACCAGGAGGTCGTCGACGCCGTGGTCGAGAAGGTGTCGGCCATGAAGGTCGGCGATCCTCTCGACCCCACGGTCGAGGTCGGCCCCCTGGTGGCCGAGCGCCAGCGCGACCGGGTCGAGGGGTACTTCAAGATCGGTCAGGACGAGGGGGCCAAGATCGCCCTCGGTGGCGGTCGCCCGCTCGAACATGGACAAGGGCTGGTTCGTCGACCCCACCGTCTTCGTGGACGTGGACAACTCGATGCGGATCGCCCAGGAGGAGATCTTCGGCCCGGTCCTGGCCGTCATCCCCTACGACGGTGGTGACGACCAGGCCGTCGCCATCGCCAACGACTCCCACTACGGCCTGTGCGGGTCGGTGTGGACGGGGGATGCCGAGCGGGGCCTCAAGGTGGCCCGTGGGGTGCGCACCGGCACCTACATGCTGAACTCCCCGATCCCCGTCGACTTCTCCACGCCCTTCGGGGGCTACAAGGAGTCCGGGATGGGCCGGGAGTTCGGTCCCGACGGTCTGGAGCTCTTCCTCGAGAAGAAGTCGATCAACCTCCCCGCCGGGTTCTCGCCCCAGGTCTGAGCCTGGTACCGGGTCCGGGCGCGCTCCGGCGGCCCGGACCCGCCCCGGGTCGCCTCCTACGGGCAGCGACGCCTACCTCCGGCCCACCCGCTGTCCGCCGACCGGCGGTGGTCACCCGCCCGCCGTCGGGCCGGGTGGGGCGGGCAGGGTGGTGTTCGGCACCCCCGGGATCGGGTTCCCGCCTGTCTGGGCGACCAGACACTGTTGCTGGAGCGCCGGGACGAGGTCGGACTCCGGCAGTCGAGAGTTCTCGGCCAAGGTGGCCATGAGCGCCTGCCACTGGGGCGCTTCGCCGGCCGCCTCGGCCGCCAGGGGCGACGCCATCTGGAGCTGGGAGACGGCCCGAGCCCGATCTTCGGCCGCCACCTTGGCGTCCGTCTCCCGCTCCGCCGCCGCGTAGAGCGCCAGCGAGAGCTTGACGTGCTGGCAAGCCTGGCGGACGAGACCGAGAGCGGCGCCGTTGGCACACCCGGTCACGCCCACGCCGAGGCCCAGACTGATGCCGACGGCCGCACAGGCGGCGAGGACACGCCTGAGGCCCGGTCGGGTCCGCCCGAGGGAACACCCATCGAGCGGACCCCGGGACCGTCATCCGTCAAGCCACCCCGGTGCCGCGTCGAGGAGGAACCGGCTGACGGCCAGGGAGCGGTCGAACACCTCGCACAGAAGCTCCTCACCGCCGAGGATCCGGGCCAGGGACACCGGGTAGCGCGCCAGGATGGACAGTCGACGATCGGGGGCGTCGGTGGCCGAGGCGAACGAGTCGATGGCCGACACCTCGAGCGGCAGGTCGATGCCACCCACCCCGGCCAGGTCGATGGCCAGGCGGAGGAGGTCGGGACCGTGGGGGAGCGGCGGAAGGCCCCAGGTGAAGGTGAGGGGGAAGTGGAACTCGTCGGGTGGCTCCACGTCCTCGGGCAGGTCGATCACGGCGTCCTCGAACGAGAGCAGGGTGCGGGGATCCACCTCCAGCGCCAGGTGGAGGTCGAGCGGTCCCCCGCAGCCCTCCTCGGGGTGGAGATCGACCTCCCAGACCTGACGCAGGGAGTAGGTCTCGACGAAGTGTCGCTCGTCATGGACGTGGAAGCCGTGGTCCACCGAATGGTCCTTCAGGTCAGCCACGTACCCGGCGACGTCGATGACGGCCACAATCGGGAAAGCCTACCGGGTGAGGACCCCGGTCCGACCAGAGTTTGGGACCGACCGGTAGGGTCGGGAGGGTGGACGACGAATCGCTGCTGGCCATCTGCCACCGAGTCGCCGACGTCGTGCCGAGGGCCATTGCCGGTGTCGAGGATTGGACGGCACCGGGCGACCGGGCCGGTCAGTACGCCATCGATCTCGTCGCCGATCGTGCCGTCCTCGAGATCCTCGACGAGAGCGGTCTCGGAGTCCTCTCCGAGGAGAGCGGGCTTCATCGCCCCGATGCAGAGCTCATGGCGGTGGTGGACCCGGTCGACGGTTCGACGAACGCCTCACGCGGGATCCCCTGGTACGCCACCAGCGTGTGCGTTCTCGACAATATCGGTCCCCGGGTCGCCGTCGTGGCCAATCTGGCCACCGGCGTGCGCTACCACGCCGCACGTGACGGAGGTGCCTGGCGTGACGACACCCGCATCACGGCGTCGGGGTGCGCCGAGATGCGCCGCGCCGTTGTCTCCCTGAGCGGTTACCCTCCCCGGCATCTCGGTTGGGCACAATTCCGGGCCCTCGGCTCGGCGGCCCTGGAGATGTGCGCCGTCGCCGAAGGGATGCTCGACGTCTTCTCCGTGGGTGGACGCGCCCATCTGGCACCTTGGGACTACCTGGGAGCCATGCTTCTGTGCACCGAGGCCGGCGCGGTGGTGACCGATCTCGAGGGGCGCGAGCTCGTCACCGCCGAGTTCTCCGCCCGCCGTGCCGTTGCCGCCGCCGCCACGCCGGCGTTGATGGCCGAACTGCAGCAGGCGTCACCCGTCGGGGACGGGTAGGCAGCGCCGCATGGCCAGTCGACGCCGTGTCCGTCGAGTGGAGCAGCCCCGTCGTGCCCGCTTGTCCCACTGGCGAGCCGATGGCGAAGCCAAGACCCGCTACCGCTCCGAGCCCGATGCCAACAGGGCGTGCCTACAGGCCCGCCTGGAACACGGGGTCGACCTGACTCCGTATCTCTGCGAGTTCTGCGGAGGCTGGCATCTCGGCAATTCGTAAACGGTCCGTTTCTCCGTTTCGACTCAGAGGCGTCTGCGCACACCGGCGAGGCCAGAAGGAGTCGTGCCGTTTGTTCCGGCGCGATCGACCTGCACCATTAGGCTCTACCACGACAGCGCCGGGCGCTTAGCTCAGTTGGTCAGAGCAGCTGGCTTACAACCAGCAGGTCGGGGGTTCGAGTCCCTCAGCGCCCACCATGACCCGCTTATTAGAACCATCGTCAGAGAGGGCGGCGGCGAGGGATCCCGAAGGATGCCTCGGTCTGCCGCCCTTTCCAGGTGTGATCGAGAGATCAGAGCGGGCTCGGAGCAACTCATCAAATGGTGCATTGAAGACCGCATCGGTGACGGTGTTCTCAATGACGTACAGCTTCTCGAAGACTGCCTGATTCATCAGTCTCCGCTGCTCCGGTGCCATCTTCTCGTACATCCCTTGCGGGTCGGCAAGCAGGACTAGAGCATTTTCGATGAGTGCCGCTCCGACTGCCAACCGCTCGCTAGTTTGACCAAGCTGCTCGGTGAGTTTGTTTCTCTTCAGCTGTATGGCATTCAAGCGTTGTTTGACCTTGGCGGAAGACTCCTGGCCGTCAGCCACGAGATCGAGCAGGTTCTCTTCCTGGTGATCCAACCGCACCAGCTCGGCGTTCAGTTGCTGGTGGAGCAACTTGGCAGATAGCTCCTCCTCTTCCAGGGCTTCCTGCATGAGAGTCCGCATCCGTTCCGCCAAATCAGTCGGGAACTGAACGGCCCCGTAGAAGCGGAGGATGGCATCTTCGACAGCATCTCCTTCGACATAGCGTGACTCACACAAGTGTTGCTGTTTGCGACGACAGAAGTAGTAGAGGTACTTCCCGCCGTTGCCGTTCGCCCACTGCATGATCATTCGAGTCTCGACGCCTTCGTCGTGGCACCGGCCACACCACAGAGTGCCCTTCAAGTAGTGGTAGTGACGTCTTTGACGCTCACCGTTCCCTCCACGCTCATCCAGAATCGTCTGCACCTGATCGAACAGATCCTCATTGATCAATGACTCATGCCGCCCTCGGATCAACTCGCCCTTGTAGGTGACGAAGCCGATGTAGTACGGGTCCCGCAACAATGAGCAGAGTTTGGACGTCGAGATAGGTCCGCTCGGAAAGCGCCCCGGTCTTGTCCTGAGTCCTCTTCGGGTGAGTTCATCGACCAAGGACTCGAGGCTGTACTCTCCGCCCGAATACAACTCAAACGCCGTCTTGACCAGCTCGCTGCGCTCGGCGTCGAAGGTGACGATGCCAATGTTGCGCCCTTGGCTGAGGTCACGGGCGTTCAGGTACCCGAGTGGCGCACGACCGAGCGTTCCCCCGTTGCGAGCTTTGGCCCCCATCTTGTAGGCGATGTCCGCACCGTCAGCTTTCGAGCGATATTCGTCGACGGCGTGCAGGATTGCCTCCACCATCGAACTCTCGGGACCTTCCCCAAGATCCATGGAAGTCGAGACAACTCGCGTGCCATACCGACTCAGGTCTTTCTTCGTGATGAGGGCATCGATCGAATCTCGGAACACACGATTGAACTGATAACAAATGACGTAGTCGATGTCCTTCTGACTCTTGATCCAAGCCAACATCTCCTGGAACACCGGGCGTTTGTCGATGCTGGTCGCCGTGCGACCTGGCTCGACGAATTCGCGCACGATATCTGTGCCAAGTGAAGTGGCCTTGAGTTCGCAAGCGTCACGTTGTGCCGGGAGAGAAATGCCTTCCGGGTTATAGTCGGTTTTCACCTGCGAAGGAGTGCTCACTCGCAGATAGATGACGGCCCGTTTGTGCTCGCTACTGACTTCACTTGCTTCTGGCGGCGCTTCCTTTTTCGAAGGTCTTGTGGCCAGAAGTCGCTTTGGCTTACTCATTCGATTTACCTCTATATTGCTCATGAATTGTCGTGCTGACCTGCGACGTTGTCAACAAAAACGCGTCGTTGCTCTTGACCGAATGGTGTAAAATAGGCAGCAGAGATTTATGAAAGAGATCAAGACTTCGACACCGCATCCTTTGCGGCTCAAGCGCAATACCAATCCCACCGTGATTAGCCGCTTGCAATCGGCGTTCCCGGAACTGACCGAGTACTTCTCGTGGCTGAACGGAGGCGTCCAAGCCGGTGCCGACGGACAAGCACTGCTCCGCTCCTACTTGAAGAGAATTGGTCCGAACGATGCTGCAAAGCTGATCAGCGAGGTTCACGACGTCTTGGTCATGGGTCTGACCAAAGAGCGCGATGTCGAGACGCTTGTCTGCGTCGTCTTGGGCTTGAACCGAACTGTGCTGGCAAACGAAGCGAATGGCGCCGTCGACTTCCTGATCAAACTGAGAGACGAATTGCTGACCATGATGGCAGCTTCTTGAGGTTCGACCCACTGGAGGTGTCATGATGTCCGCCCGTTCGAGGCGCTCACCGTCCTCGCTGATCTCACAGGCCCGAGCAACCGCTCAAGGTGTTCGTGGAGCTCATCGATCGCCTCCCGCTGGAGTTCGGGATAGCGCAATGCCAGGTAGTGCGGTAGGGCCGGCAGAGAACTAGGCACGACATATTCGGCCAAGGCAAAGACATCGGCGAGGTCAACCTTCAATTGGCCGGCGATTCGCGCCAGTTTGTCTGCCGCCGGGGCCGCATAGGCACCCCGCTCCAAACGTATGATGGTCGAGTCCCGCACTCCGACAGCACGGGCAAGATGCCGTGCTGAAAGTCCCAGCTCTTCTCGCCGGGCACGAAGAAATTCTCCGAGGTGCTTGGATCGCTCCTGGTTCATAATGGGTCGAGCTCCGTAAAATACCCATTTTACCAGGAAGTTTGCCCAAAAACAGCACTTTGTTGACCATTCCACAACGCGGTTGGGGATCACGAGACACCTCCATCAAAGATGTAGACGCCGCCATCACCTTCGCTGGAAGTGATGTCCCCGGACAGTTCTAGATCCCGGGCCATGCCCTCGACGTCGAACGTGACGTAGGGCCGCAGGAACTCCGGCACTGCCTCGTCGAACTGGCGGCCATACCCGAGGTCGCCGATCAGCTCCTCAGCGTACGCCTCCCGGCTGTCCCAGTGACCGAGGTAGGCGTCTTCGAACCTGGCCAAGCCTTCTCGGTCGTTCGTGCCGATCAGAGCCGCCCAGTGGGCATAAGCCGGGCCATGCTCGGCAATGCCCAGAGCCACAGCCGAGACAGTCTCTAGCGATTCTGTATTCTTCCAGGCGCAAGGGTCCGAATCCTTCGTAGTCGTGGATGGCCCACTCTTCGGCGCCAGGTTCTGGCGAAGTCCTCAGCATGTCCTGTACCGATTCAGCCAGTTCCTCGGAATCGACGGCCGCGTCGATCCACTCTCCGTGCAGCCTGCCCGCGTTGTAGTCGCTGAGGGAAGCGACGTAGATCCGAGGAACCAGGGCCGCTGCTTGCTCCCCGCCTCCTTCATTTGCTTGATTGTTCCCACCTCCATCTGTTTCATGTTCTCGTTCATGCATCGCTCACCTCCTTTCCTTTTCTGGCGCTTCCGGGTTCTCTGTGGGTAGCCCAGGTCACGCTGTCTTCGGATAGAGATCGAGTCCGCCGAGGTGGAAATAGATCGTCGTCTTGAAGTTCTCGCGGTTGCGATAACCCCGAGCCTGGACGCGGATCGCCTGGATGCGCGAGTTGATGCCCTCGGCCGTCGCAGAGGTGAGGCGGTTGGAGAAGAAGGCCATGACGCCGTCGTAGTGGCGCCTGATGAGGCGGGCCACCGCAACAACGGGCTCGAGCCGCGAGTGGGTGGCCCAGAAATACCACCGCTTCCAGTGTTTCTCGGCCCAGCCGCGACGAACGTAGTCCCACAGATAGCGGAGGTCCTCCTTGATGGCCCAGGCCCGTCCCGTCTTGAGCTCCAACGCCCGCAGGGCACTGAAGCGCTCGTCGTGGCGTTCAGGGAGGTTCTCGGCTGAGTGGAGCCACATGTACTTGGTGCCCACCAACAGGTTGTCGCCGTCGGCCTTCAGACGGCGATGTTCGGCCTTGCGCACGGTGTCGACCGCTTTGGTCATGTGACCCATGATGTGAAAGCGGTCAAAGACGATCTTGTCGTCGGCGTCCTCCAGATGGGCCCGGACCGAGTTGGCGTAGGGCTCCCACAAGTCCATGGCCACGGCCTCGATTCGGGCCAGCTCGGTAGCCGGCATGGTGTCGAAATAGGCGTCCAGGCTGTCCTCCTTGCGATCGTCGGCGATGAAGCGCACGGTGCCGGCGTCGATGTCGGAGACGACGGTGATGTAGTCATGTCCCCGCCCCGCCGCCTTCTCGTCCACCCCGAGATGGACCGGAGCCTCAGGCGGGCGGCGCAGCAGACCCCGGGCCACGGCCCGCTCCATCAGGTGCCAACCCTCGTCCCAGCTCACCCGCAGGATGCGGCAGGCTCCCACGACGTCGCATTCTCGCAACACATCGATGGCCAGGCGTTCGAAGAGCATGGTGAAACGGCTCATGGACTCGGCCCAGGGCAGAGTCACCTGGTGCACGCCATGGGTGGCGCACTCGACCCGGGGAGGACGGGCATGGAGGAACGTGGCGAACTGGCACGAGTCGAGGTGGCGCCACGACCGCTCCTCGGCGTGGTCATAGACAGGCAGCAGCGCGTCGCACTTGGGGCAGGTGAAGCGCGTGCCCTTGGGGTGGCTTACCTGTACGTCAACACGCTCGCCCTCGACGGACAGCTCGACACCAGTCACCTCCCACGGTGAGGTGATGCCGAGGAGGTGACGGTAGAGGTCGGTGTCTTGCATCGCCCCATGGTCGCAACGACCGTCCAGACACCGCCAGCGAACTGGCGTTCGACGAACTCACCCACGGAAATCCCGGAAGCGCCCCTTTTCTTAATCAGTTGTTTGGTGTGTGGCAGGAGCTCCGTGAGTGAGTGCGTGATGGCACTCGAACTCGACGGAGCCCCTGCCGGGTTTTGTTTTGAAGCAGTCGCACTAGCGACTAGCGGGCCCACCACCCTTCGCTTGGGAGGAGCGCCCAGAGGTTCGGCCTCCGGTGCTCTCGCTCCGCGGCGTCGAAGCCTCTTTGCCCAGTAGGGCGGCGATGGCTCCTCGACGGGTGCTGGCGTCTCGCTCGATTTCGGCGAGAACTGCTTCGGCACGCTGTTGCAGCTGTGGGTTGTTGCGCCGTGACTCGACCCACTGATCGATGGCCTGCCGAATGGCATCGGCCACGGTCAGCTCCTCGAGCTGGGCGATCATGCTCAGCTGTGCGTGCTGGTCTTCCTCCAGACGGATGGCCATGGTCTTCATGGTTGGTCCTCCTGGAGCACTGCGGGATTCTCATGACTCAGAGTCATAAGGTCCTCCTCGGTGTTTTTGCGGCCGGCGATCCCGGATTGGGTTCTCCTAATGAAGCCGCAGGGCACCGACGAGTAACGCTGCATGTCGAGCATCTCCTTCGTCTCTCGACGCCCGGGCGGCAGCGATCCGTTCCTCAGCCATTCGGGCGAACACCGGGTTGAGCTCGATACCCAACCAGTCACGACCGTGTTGCTCGGCCACCACACCGACGGTGCCGGCCCCGAAGAACGGGTCCAGGACCAATCCGGGCTGCCAACCGGCGTGGCACGGGCATGTGGGCTCCAGTACACGTTCGGTAAGGCGATTGCCGACCCGGCGAGGCCTCTGCCAGGGTTGCCCACAGGCCCGACAGACGCGCTCCGGACAGGCGGCCAGAAGCGGCCGTGAGACCAGCGCCGGGGGGAACGTGGCGAAGTGCTGGCCCCGATACCCGGCCGTAGCGATCGTCCAAACGTCGCCCGGGTTGGCACCTAAGGGGTGACCGACGAGCCCGGCTGCCTTCAGGCGCTTGAGCCCGATGTTCGACCCGGCCAAAGGACCTGCCCAGGTGGGCTTGGTGGCCGGAGTCGATAGCGCCACCGGCTTCGTCTTGGCCGTTTTCCGGCGGATGGAGCGGTGGGGCACCCGGATGGTGTCGAGATCGAAGTGGTACTTCGGCTGACGGGTGAGGAAGTACACGAACTCCCAGGTAGTGTTCAAGCGGTCCCTGACGCTCGAAGGCACGGGATTCGGTTTGCCCCAGGCAATCCGATTTCGGACGGTCCAACCGTCGGCGACGAGGCCAAGCGCCAGCCTCTCCGGACCCAGCAGGAGGCTCTTGGCCGGCGCTCCGTAGCGGGGGTGACGGGAGTAGCTGTCTCCCAGGTTCAGCCAGACGCTCCCCGTGGGCTTGAGCACCCGGGCCACGCCCCGCATGGCCAGGCGAAGCTCGTCAACCCATCCCTCGACGCTGGCTTCCAGCCCGATCTGCCCCGGCACCCCGTAGTCCCGCAACAGGTAATAGGGCGGCGAGGTGATGACGCAGTCGACGGAGTTGGCCGGCAGCTGCGCCATGGCACTGCGCACGTCGGCGACGATGACCCGGTTGCGTTGGACGACCCCTCTCATGCCGGCCTCCGTATCAAGGTCTCGACCGAATCGGCACTGGTAGTAACCAGGAAGAGGCCCTTGGTGAGATGACGGTTCCGGTCCAGCGCTGCCCTCAACGCTTCAGCTCGGGCCTCGTCTGGTACCACCCAGCAGACCCTGGGGAAGACACCGTGAGCCGCCTGCTCCCTTCCAGAGCGGTAGTAGGACTGGTACGTCTGGCACTTTCTCAGCACGGCCGGAAGGTGTTCTGTAGCCCTGTCTAGCTCGACGAAGTAGGAAAGCTCGTAGTCGTTCACGCCGAGCGTGATCGTCAGATCAGGGCGAAGCAGCACCCGACCGGCCACCCCACTAAAGGTCCGCCAGCAGTCGGGTTCCCCCTGGACTCCGAGAAGCTCACAGAGCCCCGCTCGCTCCGCCATGGTCAGGTCCACCACCAACTGGGACACGGCCAACGTGTGATCGACGAAGATGGCCGAGGGTTCCCGGAACCGGGGCCTTGGTCCGTCCATGGCCAGCAGCCGCTGCCCGACCGGGCCCAGGGCGTAAACGTAGGACGACGACCCTGCCCTAACTCCTCCTATCCGCCGACCGAGCCGCACCAGCAGGCGATCGCGGGTCAGCCGGGTCAGCTCTCGGCTGCAAGCCCGAGCGGCGGCCGTCGGAGTCCCGTGATCGGTGGCAGGAAAATGCACGACAGCGATTTGGCCTCCAGTCATGAGCCGGAGGATCCCGAGCTGTTGGACCACAGCAGTCTCTCGGGGAGTCAATTCCTGACGGAGCTGGGTCAGCCCCCTCGGCCCTATGCGGGGGGCGCTCACGTCCTTCCCCCCTTCCTGTCGATCCTTCCGCGCCATTGCGGGCGTTGATACAGGGAGGAAGGACGGAAGATGAGATGACGCGGTCGGACATCACCCCCGATTCCACCCGAGGATGACACCCCCGTCTTTTCCACTCCTCCCAGGTCGCCCCGGCTCCGACCCTTTGATGCATGGTCCGGCTCAAACGCACTGGGCTCCCACCGGGGAGGGAAGAGACATGAAGTCTGAAAAACAGTCCGCGCCCTTGGCGTAGCCGTCGTAGTGTAACGGCCGGTCGAAAACGGGAGCACCTCTGAACTAGAACGTCGCCGGTCGAAAACGGGAGCACCTGAGCATCCCTAGATCTGCTCGACCCCGCTCGCAGGCTTCGTGCCTGAGCGGACGAGCAGAACGGGAGAAAGGTGCGAACCGACATGGACGAATGGACGGAGATCCGCCGCAAGGTCCTGGTGGAGGGCGTCTCCAAGCGCTCGATCCGCCGGGACTACAAGATCGGCTCCGAGGTCCTGGACAAGATTCTCATCAACCCCGAGCCGCCCGGCTACCGGATGGCCGAACCCCGCCCGAAGCCCAAGCTCGGCAAGTTCCTGGACGTCATCGACGAGATCCTCGAGGCCGACAAGGAGGCTCCGCCCAAGCAGCGCCACACCGGTCGACGCATCTTCGAGCGACTGCGCGACGAGTACGGCTACTGGCGGCGGGATCACCCAGGTCCGGGTGGCGCTGGCCCAGGCCAAGCGCCTACTCGAAGGAAGCCTTCGTCCCGCTCAGCCATCCGCCCGGCCATGCCCAGTTCGACTTCGGCGAGGCGGCGGTCGAGATCGCCGGAGTCCGGCGCAAGGCGGCCCTCGGCGGTGATGACCCTGCCGTATTCGGACACCTACTTCCTCTCCGCCTATCCCCGCGAGTGCACCGAGACCTTCCAGGCGGCCCACATAGCGGCGTTCTCGTTCTTCGGCGGCGTGCCGATCCGCACCAGCTACGACAACACGACCATCGCGGTGAGCCGGGTCATGGGCCGCGAGCGCGTCCTCACCAGGGCGTTCCTGGCGCTAGAGAGCCACTACCTCTTCGACCACCACTTCTGCCGAGTGGGCCGGGGCAACGAGAAGGGCCATGTCGAGACCCACGTCGGCTACTCGAGGCGCAACCTGTTGGTCCCGGTCCCCGCCTTCGACTCGTGGAGCGCGTTGAACGAGTACCTGGCCGCCTGCTGCTACGCCGATCTGTTTCGTCGGGTCTGGGGGAAGGTTCGGGACCAAGGCCGAGCGCCTCGCCGAGGACCGGGCCGCCATGCTCGCCGTCCCGACCGAGGCCTTCGAGCCCCGACGGATCGCCCAGGGCCATGCCAACTCGCTCTCGTTGGTGCGCTTCGACTGCAACGACTACTCGGTGCCGACCGCCTTTGCCCACCACGAGGTGACCGTCATCGGCGGCATCGAGGAGGTCGCCATCACCTCGGGCACCGACGTCGTGGCCACCCACCAACGCCACTGGGGCAAAGAGCACACCACCTACGACCCGATCCACTATCTGGCCTTGCTCGAGCGCAAGCCCGGAGCCATCGACTTCGCCCGCCCCCTCGAGTCCTGGGAGCTGCCGACGTGCTTTGCCACCCTGCGCCGCCGCCTCGAGGCCGACCTGGGACATGGAGGGACCCGTGAGTTCATCAAGGTGCTGCGGCTGTTGGAGAACGCGACGGTCGCCGAGCTTGCCCGGGCGGTCGACCGGGCACTCGCCATCGGCGCCACCGGGTCCGACGCCATCGCGCTCGATCCTCTTCCACCACGCCGAGCGCCCCGTCGGGCTCTTCAGCCTCGACGGCCACCCGCACCTGAAGTCGTTCGTCATCGACCCGCCCGACCTGTCCGCCTACAGGACACTCACCCAGATGGGAGCAAGTGCATGAAGACCCTCGAAGCCAAGTCCCTGGTGCTGCTGCGCCACCACCTCAAAGCCCTGCGGCTCCCGACCGTGGGGGCCGAGTGCGAGAAGGTGGCCAGACAAGCCGCCGCCGACAACGTCGATCACCTCACCTACCTCCTGCAGCTCTTGGAGCTGGAGCTGCTCGACCGGGAGAAGCGAGCGGCGGAGCGGCGCCTGAAGGCGGCCAAGTTCCCGACCATGAAGTCGCTCGAGAACTTCGACTTCAGCGCCCGGCCCTCGGTCAACAAGATGCTGGTGGCCGAGCTGGCCCGCTGCGAGTTCATCGACAAGCGCGAGAACGTGCTGCTCGTCGGGAACCCCGGCACCGGGAAGTCCCACCTGGCCACCGCCCTGGCCGCCGAGGCCTGCGCCCGGGGCTACAAGGTGCGCTTCTATCGGGCCACCGAGCTGGTCACCACCCTGATCGAGGCCAGAGACGAGCGCAGTTTCCTGCGGCTCAAGGGCCAGCTGGCCAAACTCGACCTGCTGGTCCTCGACGAGCTGGGCTATGTGCCCGCCTCCAAGGTCGGCGCCGAGCTGCTCTTCGACGTCATCTCCACCGCATACGAGCGCACCAGCCTGATCGTCACGACCAACCTGCCCTTCGAGAGCTGGACCGAGGTCCTCGGATCGGAGCGGCTAACCGGGGCCACCCTCGATCGGCTCACCCACCGCTGTCGGATCATCGAGACCAAGGGCGAGAGCTACCGGCTCCACGACGCCAAGGCCCGGGCCCGACGGTCCAAGCCCACCGCGACTGTGGACGAAGCTCAGGCCGCCAAGTAGCTTTCAACTAACGAAGTGCTCCGGTTTCGCCCGGCGCGCGCTCCCGTTTTCGACCGGTGGTCACACCGACGCTCAAGGGTGGGGAATTTCAGTGATCACAGGTGGGGAGATTCAAAAATCGTCGGCAACAGCCCGTTTGGTTGGTGAATCGCCCTGGGTTCGGTAGAGGCCTCCATGAAACCCAGGGCGATTCATGGTCCCGATCAGATTCCTGAGATGTTCAAGGTCCGCCAGCACCTTGCCGACATCTTCTCGTACCAAGGCAGCCAGGGACCACCACGTCCGAGGAAAACCAAATGTCTCAGCCGATCCGCGAGGTGCTGAACCGCAGGAATGACCTATCCACCTTCGTAGCTCACTTCACGCGGGATACAAGGCAGTCTGCATACGAGAACCTCCGTTCGATTGTGTTCGACCGTCTGATCAAAGCTCGCACCCCGTTTGGGTGGGCCAAGAATGAAGTCGAGGATTGCTGCCTCGAGCGCGAGTCTCAGTTGTGCGTTTGCTTTAGCGAGGCTCCCATGGAGCATCTCTACTCGCTCGTAGCGGACATAGCTGGCCGTTCAATTCAGCTACGCCCCTATGGCCTGGCAATTACAAAGATGATGGCCCGACGCAACGGCGCGAATCCTGTCTGGTATGTCGACATGACTCCGGGGCATGACTGGCGACAAGCTCACGCGCTTGACAGACTGCGCAAGGAAGCGCTCAGCAGTGACTTTGTCCGTCATCCAACAGCCAGCCTTTTCCCACTCTTCGAGTCGATGGGCACTTGGGGCGACAGCCAGCGGGAGTTCTGGTGGGAGCGGGAGTGGCGCATTGTCGGTGACTACATCCTGAAAGAGCGCGAGATCGCATTCTGGATGTGCCCCGAAGACGAAATCCAGGAGTTTGAGGCCTTCATCAATCGCGAGTGGCGCCTAGAGGACCTCGGTGCGGCGGAGCGACTCACGTTGGGGCAGCGATTCGTTGATCCGAGGTGGAGCGTCGAGGAAATCATCGCCTGCCTCGTTGGGAAGGAGGGAACAACTCCATTCACGGCCTGACCTCTGCTCTTGCCAGCGGAGGCACCCAGAATCCCGCCCCAGGAGGCGGCCATGGGAAACCGCAAACCGGCCCAAGACGGCCGAGTTTGCTGCTCAATCTGGCCAAGCCGTGTGACAGCCCCATCGTTCCGCAACCTGGGCGCGACCCGTACGGAGGAGATGTAGCCACGCTTGTGCCGCTCTCCCACCCATCGAGGAACCGACGACGCCCTTCGTTCTCAAAACGCTTGCTGGTCCATTGTAGGGCGTATTCGATGCCCTCTCATGTACAATGAGAACGATGGGCATGACGAAGATAACCAACAAGAGTATTCCGGGATGAGGCACCAGCGAACGGGCCAGGTGCCTGCGCGAAGGATTGGCCTCGTGGTCACCGGCGGAACAATCGGTGCCGAATACAGTGCCGACGAGGTTGTTAGGTTGCCGGTTGAGCCCAACGGAGCTGAGGTGGCTCTCTTGCACGACGCCTGGCGGGGCCCAATGGGACTTGACCTTCACGTTAGGCAGCCCCTGAGGGTTCTCTCTGAGAATATGCGGCCTGGCGATTGGGTCACAATTGCTCAGTCCGTTCGCTCTGTTGTTGAAGAGCACTCAGTCTCTGGGGTTCTTGTCCTGCACGGCACTGATACAGCTACATATACGACTGCGGCTTTGTCATTTCTCTTAGCCGACCTCGAGGTGCCCATCGTTTTGACAGGCTCGAATCTTCCACCAAATCAAAGGGACTCTGATGCGGTCAAGAATATTGGGGACGCACTGATCGCCTTGTGCAACCTACCCCCGGGCACATACTTGAGTTTTGCGGGCGAGCCCGACCTTCCCACGTGGGTACACCTGGGTACTCAGGTCCGCAAGCTTCGTGCGTCGGGTCAGGCATTCTTTTCAGTCAATCGCCAGCCGGTTGCTCAAGTGGTTCGTGGCAAGTTCGTCCCCGTACAACACTCACCCGTTCTCCATCCGATCCCAGCAAAGGCAGCCGTCGACGATAAGGTGCTCGCAGTCCGAATCTACCCGGGTCTCGATTTATCGTCCCTTCTATTGGCTGCAAGAGAGAGTGGAACACGCGGAGTAGTGGTTGAGCTATATGCTTCGGGAACGGCACCGGACGACTCTGGCGTTGAATCCCTCTCCAATTTCGTCGAAGGGTGTCTCCAAGCCGGGATAGCGGTTGTAACCACGGTTTCTGACGCTCCCGACGACGAGGCCAACGACTACGAGTCGTCCGTCGCCTTGCGTGCGTCCGGCGCCTTTTTCTCCTGGACGCTTCTACCCGAGGTCGCAATCGTCAAGCTTATGTGGGTTCTTGCTCAGACTTCCAACCTTCACGACGTTTCAAGACTGATGGGGCTCAATATCGCGGGAGAAATGGCGCGTGACGAACCATAACATCCCATTCTGCTTGTCCTAGCCAAATCGACGCTACCATTTCGGCGTGGGCGCAGTTGCCCAGAGTTATACACTCCGGCCAGGCTTCGAGATACGCGATACGCTGCTGCGGTGTCCATTCGAATAACCCCCAGAAGTGTTAGATGGCTTGGGGCGTTTGCCCTCCTGCTACTCGGCGCCACCGCCTTTATCGTTAGCAATATCACGGACCATTTGCAGAGTTGCAGTACCCTAAGCGATTTACCCGGCATCCCAGCGCAGTTGCGTGGGGCTGCAGCTCAGGGTCTGATCCGCTTTCCCGTGAGGGCATGTGCGCCGGTACCGGTATGGGTGATGCTTCCGTTTGCGGCACTTGCCATTCTCCTCATCCTGCCCGACTATGTAGAGGTCGGCCTTGGAGGTTTCGCACTAAAACGCTTTGAGAGTCAGATTAATGAACGCTTAGATCGCGTGTCTAAAGAGGTGAAGGGCGTTCGCTCCTCACTTTCGACCGCTGCCGGAATTACGAAGGACGAAGAGGCTGGCACGGTCTCGAAGGGAACTATTCGTAATGTCGAGCTACGGATACAAACTGTGCAGGGCGTGCTCCTTGATGCATTAGCGGCGGATCCAACGGATAAGGCTGGTTCGCTTTACCGGGCCGGGTTCAACTGGGGGCGTAGTTGGAGTCAAGACTTTCTCCACATTGAAGACGACGTGGATCTGCACACAAAGGAGGGCATCAGTGCCATTCTTGAGGAGTGGAGCTATTACGATGCGACCGCCGGCATGGGCAAGATCAATTTTCAGTGTGACCCTGAAAGCGGATTGCCGGTTGAGGCTGAAATTCGAAACGGCTTTCTCTCAATTGAGAGAGATGGAATCGATCTGCGCAGCGTGATGGCCGGATACCTGGCCGGGAGCCTTGATGGACTTCTTGCCACACTCGGGGCACATTACAGGGCAACAATTACGGAAAAGACGATGGACCGGGATGTCTACTCTTTGGAACAGTTACCAGCCTAGGCTATGACCGCACTAAGCGCGAGCCAAGGCCTGTCCATGGCCATGAGGAAGTACCCACTGGTGGCCACCAGAAGTACCCACCCCTCGGAGCGGATGTTCAGGTTTTGTCCAGCGTAGGTGAACCTCCTTTCTGACGCGCTTCCTTCATCCGAAATGACTCCCCGTCGGTGATCACGATCACCCGGTGATGGAGCAACCGGTCGAGGAGACTGACGGCGGTGGTGTGCTCGGGGAGGAACTTCCCCCACTCCTCGAAGGGCCAGTGCGAGGCCACACCGAGGGCCCGGCGTTCATAGGCGGCGGCCACGATGCGGAAGAAGAGTTCGGCGCCGGTGCCGTCCATCGGAGCGAATCCGATCTCGTCGATCAGAATCAGATCGGCCTTCAGGATCTGGGTGACGACCTTCCCGACCGAGTTGTCGGCCAAAGCCCGGTAGAGGGTCTCGATGAGTTCGGTGGCGGTGAAGTAGCGGACCCGGTGGCCGGTGTCGACGGCCTGGTGGCCCAGGGCCACAAGGAGGTGACTCTTGCCCGTCCCCGCCGGCCCCACCAGACACAAATTCTCCTTGGCCCTGATCCACTCGAGGCTGGCCAAGTAGTCGAACGTCGCGCGTTCGACCGACGAGGCGGCCACGTCGAACTCCTCCAGCGTCTTTCTGACCGGGAAGGCAGCGATCTTCATCCGGGCTCGTGCATTGGACTGGTCGCGGGACTCGATCTCGGCCTCGATCAAGGTGCGTAGGAACTCCTCGGGCTTCCAGCGCTGCGTCTTGGCCGTGATCAGCAGCTCCGGCGAGAGTTTGCGCATGGCTGAGAGTCGGAGCCGACGCAGTCCCGCCCCCAGCTCGGTGGCCCAACGTGCAACGCCTCTCGATGAGCAGCAGATTTCTGCTGTGGAGAGGAGGCGTAATGCGAGATCCGAGGAGGTTCACTGGGGCTGAGCGTGCTGAGCTCTGGGATCGGCTCACTGCTGGGGAGTCCATCCCGAAGATCGCAGCGTCGTTCCACGCTATCCGAGCGCCATCCGGTCGCTCCTGCGACAGACCGGTGGCGTGCGTCCGCCGATCAGAACTCGTTCGGAGCGGGCCCACAGCCTGGACGAACGCGAGAGATCTCCCGAGGGCTGCTGCTTCGCGAACGAGTGCGTTTTGCGGCAGGTGGCATGATCGAAGGGAGATATCTGGTCCACAGGACGAGGATCACAGATCACACCGGCGCAGAAGTGCTCGTGTGCTGAGCGTGCTCGCGATTCTTCAAATGCCCATCCGTAGGCGATCGTCGTCGGGGAGAAGTTGAGCCATGTTTGCGCGAAATCGATCCTCTGCCTCTTGCAGCTCTTCGGCTGTGGCATCGGGTCGGACGGTTGACGACAAGTCGGCCGATTGGCTCTGAAACGCACGGCGCTTATCGGGTGCGAGGTCACGAAGTTCATTGGCGAGAGCTTCGTCGTCAGGTTTAGGGGCAGGGAACCCGCACTTAGCGCACCATTCAGCAAACGAGACCTCCTTACCCTCCCAGATGCTGGCCCATGATTGGCCGTATACACCGGTCCAAGCGACAGTGATCCAATACCCGCGCACTTGCGGAACAGCGTCCTTGAGTGTGACTTGCCGATTGGGCCATGTAGCGGCGTACAGCAGCCGATTTGCGATTTGGTGACAGAATCCGTTGCGGCGGATCTTACCGGCCGGCCTAATGCCACATGTTCCGAAACCAAACTCGCTCCCGCTTCCGTACACGACCTTCGTGGGGTCGATGACCTTGCTTCCTGTCGCCATGGTGATTAGGTCATTTGTACGCCCGCGCACGACTAGGGACCCCAGGTTGACCGGTACTGCGTGGCCTGCCTCGTCACCGTGACCGCCGGCACAGTCAAAGAATCTTGCCACGTTTTCAGGATATGAAGCAGTACGCGCTGTCGAATTCATAATGCAGATAAAGGTGTGTTCGCCGACATACTCGTAGCCGGAGGCGGCGTTGCGTCCAAGCTGGATTTCGACAAGCTGTTCACCTGGTTGAGAGACGAAGTGCACCCCTCCTAAGATCGTCCCGTTGTTCCCAGCTCTTGAGATGTCCCTGGAATCGCCCGTGACGAACGGCCAGTACCCGACAATAGTTGGGGTCATTGGGTCGACACACAGGTTCATAAACGCCTTCACCTCGGAGGGCGTGCGGGCATGATCCCAGATCCGAAGCTCGGAAATTAAGCCTTGATAGAAGCGATTCTCCTGTTGTGTTTGTGCGACCGATCCGATCAGCAGTGGTAGCTGATTGCTGATGTCTACAGGCGTCGACGCACGATCCGACGAGGCGTGGGTGACAAGCTCCTGGCCGTCGAAGTAGAGCTTGACAAGACCAGTTGCGCGCGTGACGGCAACGTGGTGCCAGCTGCCATCGAACATCTTGGTCTGAACGCTATCGACGCGATAAGAGCCGAAACCACTGTCGGTAATGAGGCTGAGAATGCCGTTGGGGTTGACTTGGAACAGGAATCCAGCGTTGCCAGCTCCTCCATCTGTGCTCTTCCTTCCAAGGATGGGGCCGGGCTTCGTTGGCTTGACCCATGCCTCGAAGGAGAAGTCGGCAACGCCGAAATTGTAAGCAGCGTTGCTGTTCGCGCTGACGTATCCGCCTGAGAGCGCAAGACCGTATTCGGCGATGTCATTGGGGTCGAATCCGACCGCGGTCGCGAGCACTTCCGAGCCGGCAGTTACAGTCGGGAGATTCAACATCGTCTCGATCAAGAAGATGCCCTGCTCAACGACGACGCCAGTCAAGGCGACAATGAGTGCGGCTGGAAGCAACGGCGGCGCGCTAACCATGGCAGCCCCCGCTACGATAAATGCACCACCCATCATCGCAAGGGAACCCCAATGGTAGCTAGAAATATCGCGCTTGAGATTGCCGGATTGGGCATGATCGGCATTCACTGACGCTAACGCGGTCGTGATGGTTGTCACGATGTCAGTGCTAGGAACGGTCTGCATCCAGAAGCGAAAGTCGATCGTCGATGGCCCCGTGATAGTCACAACCCATGGGCCAGGCATTGGGTCCCGGAGGAGCATCTGCCAGATCGACGTTCCAGACATGAGGACATGAAGGTGGTCGGTGCCGGAGGGCCCACTGATGAGCGTGCCATCCGGTCGCGTGATCGCCAGGTGGATGTCCTCGGGAAACCCTAAGGTGTTGTCGTGGTTGTTGATAACGGCATACAAGAAAGGGGTGCCCGCTGCAACGTTGACTGTCTGTTTGCGAGTTACCTCCACGGAGTACCCGGCGCGCGATCGGCTAGCTGGTATCTCGTCGAAGTGGGAATCGATCTCGCAGTAGGCGTAGTGATTCGCGCCGTCGACCCAGATGCAGTGCGAGATGGGAACGAAGGAAACATCGCCAACGATCCATGCGTTATTGTAGTTCACAGCGTCAAATGCATTTGAGTTAAGGTCCCAGTAACCAACCAGGCCCGGCTCGTTGCCACGGAGGCCGTTGAACATCGTGGGCAGGATGTCTTCCGCTGACAAGGCACGACTCCAGATCGCGACATCATCAATTGTGCCGATGAAGTCGCTCTGCCCGACATCATTGGTCCCGTCTCCGAGGGCCCCGATAACGATGGATGACGGGCCGCTGAGGTTGACTGCGTTCGTCGAGCTTTCCCTCGATGTGACCCGGAGGGGACAGTCATCTAGGTATATGACGACTTCCATTCCCCGGCGGACGACAGCGATATGGTGCCATTCCCCATCGAACGCTTTGGTCGGACCCGAGGTAACCACTTGGAAGCCTGAGCTGCCGGAGATGCTAAATGTGAGGGTACCATTGGGCGCTAGGAGGATAGACCATCCTGACTTGTCGGCCGAATGACAGCTGACCAGGGGGCCACTCACCAATGGTAAAAACATGGCCTCGACGGTGAAATCACTGATCCCGAAGGCGTATGCCGAACTGACTCCCGTTGCGAGGTATCCCGCTGATTCGATGTGTGCACCGCTGTCTATACCCATCTCTCAACCTCCGCTAGGAGCTAATGGTCGTCTGCTTCTGGGAGAACCGATTCACTTTTAGCACGAAACAGGGCCCTCAGCGCTGATGGAGTTCGGGGGCACCGGTGGCGACAAACTGGACGAAGCGCTCCCCGTAGGGTGTCATGCGCCATTCAGGCCCGGTGTGGCCAATGCCTCCCGGGATGAATACGTCTCGGGTGAGACCTTCTCGGTTCAGTAGCGAGATCATGCCAGTAGCCGCTTGATCGATCGAAACACGCCGTCCGTCAGAATGGTTCGTCTGGCAAACGCCAGCCGCCAGCCCCTGGGGAGGCATCCGGGTTAGGATCTTGACGGTATTCAAATGCCGGTAGAACAGCAGGTCGGGCAGGAGTTTCGGGGCGCATTGAACCCAAGCCCGGATCGTTGCTGGAGCCAATGTCGGAACGTGATCGCCGATTCGCGAGGTGTCCTCCATTTCGGTCTCGTGTCGCGCTTATCACGAAGGCTAGGCCAATCAAGAAGAGGCCTGTGCCGATCCCATATTGAAGAGCTTTATCAGAGTGGGAAGCACCGCCGTTGACGCTAACGTTGATGGTTCCATTGAACGCCACAATCATGCCAACGATGCAGAAAGCAAATCCGATGACGTACTTGATCGCTCGTTTCAGCTTGAACAACATGGCGGTCCCTCCATTGGTTTGATATGAATGTTGATCGATACGAAGCGTGCCGCCGGTCAACATTCGAAGCACAATGAGCGTCTGACATTAGTTGGACACCGCTGTCGGATCCACTGGTAGCGGTGACCGATTTGGCGGATCGGCTGGTCTGTGCTTTGGCGTCTCGCAGTCGGTAGCTTTCACCCTGGTCTCGACGATCCGACAGCGATGGCCTTCCCCCGCCAGCGGGCCATCATCACCTGAATCAACCACTACAACGCGGTGCGCCTGCACTCGCCGCTCGGCAACGTGGGCGCTGATCGAGTGGGAACTTCGCGACGCACACCGCCAGCTTGTCGCCGAATTACAATCTCTCCAGCTGACGGGGGGAGGGCCACGGGAATCGAGCCACCGGACATTACGCCGCTGTCACTCACAGCCCACTCGTCACTTTCACCACGGGGCCGGACCCGTCTTCTGTAACCGTTATTGCTTGTCCAAATATCCCGAGTCCGCGAGTCGAACTCTGCCCTCTGCGAGTAACGACCTCGGCACGTAACGCGGTCTTATGTGTCCTCCTCCTCCTCCTCCTCCTCCTCCTCCTTCTTCTTCTTCTAGGGGACGCCCCTCGACAAACATCGCCCAGAGTGTCTTGGACGACGCAGAGAATTTGAACAACCATAGAGGCAGTGGCACCACGCGAGAGCGGCCACACGCGTTACCACTCTCCGTCGGACTCCCCGGCTATCGGAACGCCGCTTCACCGAATGTTCTCTTGACCTTATAAGAGAGGCTCCCTACCATACGCTGAAGATCGCGAGATTCCTCGGCGCTCGGCATCGCTCTGAATCGTTCGGATAGGTCATGCCGATGCAGCAGGCGGAGGGGGTAGGACATGTCCATCGAGTTGCTCATTCGTCACGGCTCCCCTGACTGGTGGGAGAGTCCGGACATCTCGGTCGTACCCGGAACGAACCCAACTGGAACCCCAGGAACACCTATCGCCGGTAATCCCGCGTACTTGTGGGCAACAGTGACCAACGATGGAGACGACGACGCGACGCAGGTACAAGTCGACTTCTGGATCGCAAATCCGAGTCTTCAAATCCGTAAGAGCAACTCCAATCACATTGGTACCTCGTTTGTCGACGTGGCGGCCGGTACCGCCCAGGCCGTTCTGTGCCTCGTACCCTGGAACGTTACGCTGGTGAATGGCGGCCACGAGTGCGTCGTTGTCGAGGCTAGTAGCCCCGCTGATCCGCTAAGCCCACCCCCAGCCGATCCAGATATCCTCGATGCTCATACGTACCCACAAATCGCTCAGCGCAATCTTTCGGTCGGCAGCGTCACGGGTCACGAACGTCATGAAGTGATAATCAGCGTGAGCGCAGGACCTCGCTCCGACAAGATGGCAGAGGTGGTATTGCAAACAGGTGGTCAGCTGTCGACAGATGTGCTTGAGTCGCTCGGTTTGCGAGTCAATCGCAGAGTCGGCAAGAAGAAAATCGCGGCGACATCGTCCGATCGCTCATTGTGTGGTGTTGCGGAACTTGAGGAACGAGATTCGATGCGAATGGATATACCGAGCGGCACGTCGGCTGCCGTCTATCTAACGGTCGCCACACGGGAACCTCTGTCCGTCGACGAGTACGCGTTGATTCGAGTGGTTGAACTCGATGACGGCCGAGCAATCGGCGGACTTTCGGTCGTTGTGGTCGATGAGGATCAGAAAGGTGGAGGCGGACGATGACCACAGCACCGATGGAAGTCCAAACGAGACCATTTGCGGTCGAGCCCGTGACCCAGGTCATGTTGCCCGATGGAATCTTTGACAACGCGCTGTATAACCTTACAATTTCGTGCCACTACACGAACACGAGTCGAGCAGCCCTAACGAACGTGTCCCTTTACCTCGAGAGTATCGGCGACCCAGGTATCGCTGTTACACCGCAAACATTCGTCTTCGAAAGCGTTCCCGCCGGCGCGTCGGTTCTGGTCCAGTGGGAAGCAAATTTTCAGTTCGCATCACCCGGGAAACCCCTCGTCAGCTTCGTTGCAAACGCCGATGGATTCACAGCTTCACGCTCAATTCAGCAAATCTTCGTCACTCAGACTCGCTACGATGAGACCGCTGCAAAGTGGACTTGTACCATACCCGAAGGCCGTCTCGAGATTACCAAGGTATATGCGATCAAGTCCGAGGCTATCTGTTGGCCAGAAAGTTGTGATCCAGGGAAGTCCAAGTATCCTGGCCCAAGTGCACCAACCGGCATAACTATGGCCTGGTTCCCGAACCCACCATTCACCGGTCAGTTCGGTGACCTACCGTATAGCGACCCGTGGTGGAAGATCGTCGCGATCGTGGTGCTTTTGATAGCGCTGATCGTCGGCGCAATCGCCGCACTTACCGGCCACGGTACGTTCACAACAGGGGTACAGGGTACCTTCGAGACGGACCCGAGCGCACCTAGCGTGCATTGTTGCACTCCAGACCCTGGAGCTTCTGCCAATAGCAGCGCGAACACAGTCGCTGGAGTGTGTGCAACCATTTGCGCGGTTGCCGGTGCCGTTGCGCTGTCCGATAGAGCGGATCCCATCTATCGGGGCGAACAGAACACCGTACCGGCGGACGATGAGCTGACTGTCTCGGAGACGGTCGACGCACGTTGGAAGTTCATCGACCCGCCTAACGCCGGGGTTCCCTACAAAACGAAGGTCGCTTGGCAGTATGAGCGCGTAACAACCGGTACCTCGTACCGATACGAGGTCGATGAAGAGCAAACGAACATCCATGTCGTGAAGAATGTCGAGGTCGATACGCCCGCAACGGTGACACCTCCGGAGCCTCTATGGGCACGGGTAAAGTTTGAAAAACCCGATGACACTCTGTATAAGGGACCAGATTTGTACACCTTATGCTTCTTTCGATCGCCTGGCGCGGGGGGACTTTACTTTCGTGTACCGCTACTGGACGATGGGCGAGGCTTGGATATTGCTGCCAACGATGGCATCTATACCGCGTCGCTGGATCTCGAGCAAGCGACGGGATTCCTGGCGAAATACAGAGCGGACGTCGAGGGTCTATGGAGGGTATACGTCTATGCCCAAGAGGTAAATCGAACAGCTCCAGGAACTGCACCCGTCGTTGCCGCGCAAACAGTGGGAGGAAACTTCGTTGCTAGTGCTGTCGACATTACGTTCGATCCGAAATTGCCCTGTCCATTTTCAGCACAGGCGACCATTATGGTGGCCTGAAGTACGGGCACATCGGGTGCCGATGGTGCGGAGCGGAAATTGGAGAGGACTGGGAGTGGATTCATCGCAGCGGCAGCGCTCCGGAACTACCAGTGGGCATCGACTTCGGCTAGGGACGCGAGGTAGGCAGTTTCGGCACTCGTGAGGTCGACGAACTGTGCGCCCACCCTCAGTATCTGCCCTCTGGCCGGTCCGGCATTCCTGACTGCCGCCCGCAGGTGAACAGCAAGGATGATATGACGACCTTCTGTCTCTTCAGGCGTCGTGTCGAGCAGCTCGAGTCCGGCGCCGGCTGATGAGACGTCGATCACCCGGCAGTCACGCCAGCGTTCGTCAGGGTCCCCTTCGATCATGTACTTGCCCCGCCAATCGGTGAACTGGCGAGGGAGGAACCTCCTCATCTGGTGTTCCATGATGATTGCTCCTTTCGGATACGCGTCAACGTCGGAGCAGGTGAACGTGTGGGCAACATCCGTCTGATTGGCCAGGAGGGTCGAACCGCGAGAACGGAACTGCACAGAGGGACACCCGGGAGCCTCGCGACCGGCCGAGGACGCTTTCGCTGTACCCATCACGAGACAGCCAAATAGCACCGTTCACACCCGCAAGGGCACCTCCTCTTCACGACCCGCATGGCCGTTCATGAGTGGAGGATCGACCAATGGCCGCACGGCCAATAGGGGCTTTGGTCCCAAGTCCCCAGTTCGGGCTAATGGGTACGTGAATCTCAGTTCCAGCAGGTATCTACCCTGATCGACGAAACTGTAGTAGCCAACCCAGCACCTTGAGTTCGTCACCAACCGGTGTTGTTGTCTTGTTGGGTCACTTGGTGCCCTTGGTCCCTATGGCCGTGCCTTCTTAATGCCGATGTTTGTTCCGTGCTGTTACTTACAGAGCGAGGGCACACACGTGAGGACGAGTGGTTCCTGGCGCTCGTCCAACACTCGTCGGACCTCATCGTCGTGGTCGACGAGGCGGGAGCTGTGGCTTATGCAAATCCTGCCGCCCTGGTGATGTTCGGCGTCTCCGCCGAGGAGGCCATCGGGACGACCACCTTCCAGTACGTTCATCCCGACGACCTCGAACGGCTAATCGCCAGGCACGCCGAGTTGCTTCAAACGCCCGGGGCATCGGTGGCCGAGACACTCCGGTTTGTGTCCGCCACCGGCGAGGTCCGGGTGCTCGAAGTCGTGGGCACCAACTGCCTCCAGGTGGGCGGCGTAGGCGGCATCGTCATCAACGGCCGGGACGTTACCGAACGCAACGAGTACATCCTGAAGTTGGAGACGAGCTTCGACGCCATCACCATGGCCATGGCGAACGTCGTGGAACTCCGCGACCCTTACACAGCTGGCCATCAGCGTCAGGTCGCTGACATCGCGACCGCTATTGCCCGGGAGCTCGCCCTTGCCGACGACGCTGTCAAGGGAACCGAGGTGGCGGCCACTCTCCATGACATCGGGAAGATCGCCATCCCGGCAGAGATCCTCACTCGGCCCGGCCGGCTGAGCCCTGCCGAGTTCGAGATGATCAAGACCCATCCCGAAGCCGGTTATCACATCGTCGCCCAGGTTCCGTTCCCATGGCCGGTGGCCGAAATGATCCTGCAACACCATGAGCGCCTTGACGGATCCGGCTACCCCAAGGCTCTACGGGCGAGTGCCATCTCCATCGGATCCCGCATTCTCGCGGTGGCCGACGCGGTCTCAGCGATGTCGGCACATCGCCCTTACCGTCTCGCCCGTGGCCTTGACGCCGCGTTGGCCGAACTCGAAGCCAACCGGGGAACGCTCTATGACCCCGTCGTCGTCGATGCCTGCATTGGTCTCTTTCGTGAACGACACTTCCAGCTGATGCCGTCGATCTCGGGCTGACGTCTCACGTCCCTGGGACCTGGACGTCCCGGTAGGACACGTCGGGCCAACCCGTCGGACACCCCTGGATTCAGTCAGACCTCGTCGTCGACTCGTCCAACAAGATCCCGATATCACTCCACGTAAGCCGAAGTCCCGGAGTCCGAATCCGGTCCACGCCCTTTCTTTGGGGGCAGCGCACCATTTCCTGAAGTGGACCACGAAGAGCTATCGCGGCAAGTATCCCTTGTCTGTATAAGCCCGGTCCTGGGGGCACGCCGATTTCAGACGGTCCCGTCGTCGTCCCACCCGGCGACGCTGTGGCGCCTCATGCGCCGCACACGCCCGCCCAGGCGCCGAAGGTCGGCGGCAGTGAACTTGGCGGTCGGGGACGCACCGTTCGCCTTGCGGGGGCTACAGAGCAGGCAGCCGGCGCGCCGGTTCTTGGGGCGACGACGCTTGAAGTTGGCCATGGTGGAATCTCCCGTTCGTGCGCCGGGGCCCGGTGTGGGCGCCCGGCGGCCGTAGGAGGTCGGTGGCCATGGCACCAGCCTAAACCACCGTTCCGGGGTGACCACCGGTGAGGGGGCTACGGCAAAAACTTCATGAACTGCTGCACATCGTCCCGGACTCGGACGATGAGATCGTCCAGGACGATGTTGACGAGTTCCTTGGCGACAGGGCCACTCTTGCCGAACGCTATTGCCGGAAAGAACTGCAGGTTTGGATCGGGTTGCGGATAGGGGGCGTCGTAGGTGACGACTGCGATTACGTTGCCGTCTTCGAGCGGTCTTCTCGTAAAGATCGTCTTCTGGGGCGGAGGCTCGTCGGCGCTTCCACCGATGTGGCTGGTGATGTGGGCCTCGCTGGCACTCGCAACCACGATGAGGTCCCGGTGCTTATCAATGTTGTCGAGGAGGCTCAGCAAGTCGAGTCCGTGATTCAGGTCCCTTCGGTTGTACGGCTGTACCGCTTCCAGTGCCCGTCGAACGTCATCGGACACCCCGCCACTTATATCGGGGAGAATGCGCCGCTTGCGGAACCATCGCCCCTTGGTGGGCGGCCGGTTGCGAATGGGAAACTGGGTCCTGAGGTTCGGCTGCGCTGCGAGCTGGTACGCGACATGATCCAGAGCGGACCGGAGATTGTGGACGCAGTCGCCGAGAACGGCGCTCCATTCGGGGTTCGGAGTGGGAGGGTTCTTGGCCCGAAAGACGTGGCGGCGGCCGTCATCGTAGATATCCGGGATGATGCGATAAGTGCGACCGTTGAAAACCCGGCCCAGGTCGTCGTCAAGGGCTTTTCGGTGGACTTTCGCCCGTTCGAATTTGACCGATGCGCTTTCAAGACCTTTCGGAACGACCATGGTCGGCCCGCTCACGATCTACCCTTGGAGGCAGATGGACGAGGAACCGACACAGCCGACACAACCAGCCGAAGGCGATCCGGTGGAGATACCCGTCCCGACTCGCGAGGAGGTGCTTCGTGACCTCCAGAAAGTCGCGAAGCCCTCACGCGACCGGCGTAACGGCGGAGCGAATAAGAAGCGTTAGGAACATCGCCCGACCGTCGTCGCGGTGGTTGTACCTCCAGGCATACTCATTGAGGTACCCCTGGAGCCACTTGGGGGAGACGGCGTGATGCGTACCGTCGATGCCACGCTTCACCAGCGACCAGAACCCTTCGATGGTCTGCGTGTGGATATCTCCGCTCACGTAGACACCCTCGGAGTGGTTGATGGTCGAGTGGTCCCAGCCATCCCGAGACAGCCGGTCGTAGATCCGGGCGTCGTCGGTGTAGACGACCGTCTCCGGGGCGACGTGGTTGTCGATGTGCCCGACGATGGCCTTCTGGGGGTTCTTGGGGACGACCTTGGCGACGATCTTGCCGTGGCGGGTGACGGTCGGCTTGGGGTCGCCATCGATCCACTGCTTCCGGTTCCGCTCCACCATGCCGAAGACGGGCGTCTTCTTTTCGTGCGACCACTTGATGGCCGCCGACTGCTTCGTGCCTGGACCCTTGGCGAACTCACGCTTGTCGGCCAGCCGAGGCTTTCCACCCACGTACATCTCGTCCATCTCGACCACGCCCGACAGCGGAGCGTCGTCGTCCTGGGTCATCAACTCGTTGCGGATGAGGGTGAACATCCGCCAGGCGGTTTTGTAGGTGACTCCCAGCTCGCGCTCAAGCTGCTTGGCCGAGATGCCACAACGAGTGCTGGTCATGAGGTACATGGCGTAGAACCACAGGTGGAGCGCCGTCGAGGACTTGTGGAAGATCGTCCCCGCCGTCGGGTGGATGTGAAGCGAGCAGGCCGTGCAGGTCCAGGACTGCCGCTGTTGCTTCGTCTCGTACCGCTGGAAGGCCCGCTCCTCGTCGCACCGGGGGCAGAGGGCGTGGGTCCCGTCCGGGGCGTAGCGGGTGGTCCAGAGCCAACGCAGGCACGTCTCGTCGTCAGGGAAGTCCTTCATGAACTCCATGAGGGAGTACGACGATTCCGACGACGCTGCTCTGGCGGGGGCTTTGCGGTTTCCGGGAGCCATGCCTCCCATCCTACGCTCCTGGCCTTATACAGTCAAGGGATACTTGCCGCTATCGCTCCCCCTGCCAGGCTTTCCGGGTCCGAGGATCACGCCGGCCGGTGTGGTTCCTTTACCGGCTTGCAGGCGGCACTCTGCTGTCCGCATGACCACGCTTGGTGACTTTCGGCCCTGGCCCGCGTTCAGAAGAGCTTCTATTATGACGCATAGCGCCGAAAGGAAGCGCGCGATGGATACCTGCAGAATGGAGAGGGCAGCAAAGTTGTTAGCCAAGGCGCAGAGCACGGCGTACGAGGCCGAAGCAATCGCCCTGATGGAGAAGTCCTGCCGACTTCTTACTGGAATCATCGCTGCCGCCGATGGCAAAGCCGAACCTGTCGGGTGGTGTGTCCATACCCTCGGAACAACAGGTTTCGGAGAAGATCCAATCATCGCCTATTGCCAGCCGGCCGAGGATCTCCAACCTCAAGGCAAACGCCATATCGACCTGAAGGCCTAAGTAGTGCGGTCCTTCGGCGCGCGGAGGAGGCCAGCGTGAGCCTAGTTGTTGTGGTCCGAATCTTGGCCATATGTCGGAGGGAAGTCGGCGCCAGTCCCGGACCATTTCAGAAGCGAGTTGGTGATCAGACGTAATCGCCATTGGAGGGCCCATGCGACGAACGAATGGGACACAGCTTAGGCGCAAGAGCCTATCCGCATGGCTCCTCATTGTTATCATCGTTGTTGAACTAGCCGTGATCGGGTATCAAGACGCGGCCAATCGGTGCCACTACGACGGTGCTGCGGTCCCCTGCAGTTCTAAAATCCCCTGAATAGCGCCCGACGGCTTCGAGTGCCTGCTTAGCTTACTCGGTGAGAACTACCCGATTGACTCTGACATCGTGGTCGGCCTAAGAAGGATGCACCATCTCAGAGGCGACGGCGATCGGTTCGCCACCCGCAATTGCTGCGCCGCCGTCGGATGAGAAGGTCCAGCACGGCACCGAGGGCGTGGAACGTCCTCACAAACCTGTGAACAACGTGAGTATCCAGCTCCGGAGGTGTCCTTGCCTTCTTGAGGTGATCCCCCGATAGTGGTCCAGCCCGTGTGGGTCCGATGCTCCAAACTGGAGCGAGGAGGACCGCACAATGACCAAACGTCGGCGACATACGCCGGAGCAGATCATCCGCAAGCTGGCGGAGGGCAACAAGCTCCTGAGCGCCGGAACCGAGCTCAACGAGGTGTGCCGGCACCTGGAGATCGCCGAGTCGACCTGGAATCGCTGGCTGGCCCAATACGGGGGCATGAAGGCCAACGACGCCAAGCGGCTGAAGGAGCTGGAGACCGAGAACGCCCGGCTGAAGAAGCTGGTGGCCGAAGCCGAGCTCGATAAACAGATGCTCAAGGAGCTGGCCGAGGGAAACTTCTAACCCCGAACCGCCGTCGCTGCGCCGTTCAGATGCTGCAGCAGCGGTTCGGGGTCTCCGAGCGTCGAGCCTGCGCCGTCATCGGCCAGCACCGCTCCACCCAGCGTCTTGTCCCTCCCGCACCATCGGACGACGAGGCGGCCCTGCGGGCCTGGCTCCGAGCCTTCTCCACTGAACGGCCGCGATGGGGCTGGCGCCGAGCGGCCAAGCAGGCCCGCCGGGAGGGCTGGCGGGTGAACGACAAGCGTATCCAGCGCCTGTGACGAGAACAGGGCCTGAAAGTGCCCTATCGCAAGCGCAAGAAGCCGCTGCGAGGAGTCGGGGTGGTGGTGGGGGCCATGTGCCCGATCAAGCCCGACGCCCTGTGGGCGCTCGACTTCCAGTTCGACGTCACCGTGGACGGACGGACCCTCAAGATGCTCAACATCGTCGACGAGTTCACCCGGGAGTGCCCGGCCATCGTGGTCGAGCGCTCCATCGACGCCGACCTGGTGGTGGCCACCCTCGACCGCCTGGCCCTCGAGCGAGGTGCCCCGGCCTTCGTGAGGTTCGACAACGGACCCGAGTTCATCGCCTACGCCGTGGCCGACTGGTGCCGCTTCAACGGCGTCAACTCGGTCTTCATCGACCCCGGTTCGCCCTGGCAGAACGCCTGGATCGAATCGTTCAACGGCCGTCTACGCGACGAGTTGCTCAACGGCTGGCAGTTCGACAGTCTGAGGGAGGCGAAAGTTCTGATTGAGGACTGGCGCATCGACTACAACATCAACCGCCCACACAGTGCCCACGGCGAGCTCACCCCGAGCGAATTCGCCCAAGCCTGGACTACCCGCTACGAACAAATACCCGCATAGGAGCTGGACCAGTTATTGGGGACCCCTCATTCTTCCTGACGTCTACTCAGTTCCTCGATGAATATGTTTGCTTGGGCGGTCTCGGGCCGCGTCTCGCCAAGAGGGGGGCGCTCTCAGGGGGTTCACCAGACCCCTCCTCACGTAAGCTGTCCGGACATGACCATCGGTAGAAACGGGTCCGTGATCTGGTGCAATTCGTCGGGCTGCCGTAGTTCCCTGACGATCCCCGTGGCGCTGATCGACCGGCCGGCCGAGAACCAGCGCCGTTGGGCCACGGGGAAAGACTGGACGACGGACCTCGCCAAAGGCCTGGATGGGTGCCCAAGGCACCCTCAGCCACCCTCAGTGGCCTGATGTGAATCATGATCCAAAACAGCAGCGCGTAATGGCCGAAAACGGCAGCACTGTGTTTGTCTGAAGTTAGCTTGGAGTCGGGTTGTCGTCCACAGGCGTGGGCTCTGATTTGGCGGCTCGGGTGGTCCGGGCCTTGGCGTCTTGGAGCCGGTAGCTCTCGCCCTTGGTCTCGATGATCCGGCAGCGGTGGGTAAGCCGGTCGAGTGTGGCTCCGGTGAGGCGTTCGGATCCGAGCACTTCCGTCCAACTCTCGAACGGCAGGTTCGTCGTCACGATGAGGCTGGTGCGCTCATAGGCGGTGGAGATGACGTCGAAGAGCAGCTCCGAGCCCACTTTGGTGGCGGGCACGTAGCCCAGCTCGTCTAGGACGAGCAGGTCCAGCTTGGCCAACTGGCTCTTGAGGCGCAGGAAGCTCCGCTCGTCTCGCGCCTCGATGAGGGCGGTGACCAGTTCGGTGGTGCGGATGAAGCGGACCCGGTAGCCCTTGGCACAAGCCTGAGCGGCCAGGGCGGTGGCCAGGTGGCTCTTGCCGGTGCCGGGGTTGCCCACCAACAAGATGTTCTCCTTCTTGTCGATGTACTCGCAGCGCATGAGTTCGGCCACGAGCACCTTGTTGACCGACGGCCGGGCGGCGAAGTCGAAGGTCTCGAGCGTCTTGATGGTCGGGAAGCGCGCCGATTTCAGCCGGCGCTCGGCGGCCCGCTTCTCGCGTTCGAGCAGTTCCAGCTCGGTGAGACGGAGCAGGTAGGCGAGGTGGTCGGCGTTGTCGGCGGCGGCGATGGTGGCCACCTTCTCGCACTCGGCCCCGATGGTCGGGAGGCGCAATGCCTTCAGGTGGTGGTGCAGGAGCACCAGGGACTTAGTCTCTGTGGTCTTCATGATGCAGCAGCTCCTGACTGTGTGAGGGTCCGATAGGCGGACAGGTCGGGGGGTTCGATGACGAAGGACTTCAAGTGCGGGTGGCCGTCTGTGACCACCGGTCGAAAACGGGAGCGCGCGCCGGGCGAAACCGGAGCACTTCGTTAGTTGAAAGCTACTTGGCGGCCTGAGCTTCGTCCACAGTCGCGGTGGGCTTGGACCGTCGGGCCCGGGCCTTGGCGTCGTGGAGCCGGTAGCTCTCGCCCTTGGTCTCGATGATCCGACAGCGGTGGGTGAGCCGATCGAGGGTGGCCCCGGTTAGCCGCTCCGATCCGAGGACCTCGGTCCAGCTCTCGAAGGGCAGGTTGGTCGTGACGATCAGGCTGGTGCGCTCGTATGCGGTGGAGATGACGTCGAAGAGCAGCTCGGCGCCGACCTTGGAGGCGGGCACATAGCCCAGCTCGTCGAGGACCAGCAGGTCGAGTTTGGCCAGCTGGCCCTTGAGCCGCAGGAAACTGCGCTCGTCTCTGGCCTCGATCAGGGTGGTGACCAGCTCGGTGGCCCGATAGAAGCGCACCTTGTAGCCCCGGGCGCAGGCCTCGGCGGCCAGGGCGGTGGCCAGGTGGGACTTCCCGGTGCCGGGGTTCCCGACGAGCAGCACGTTCTCGCGCTTGTCGATGAACTCGCAGCGGGCCAGCTCGGCCACCAGCATCTTGTTGACCGAGGGCCGGGCGCTGAAGTCGAAGTTCTCGAGCGACTTCATGGTCGGGAACTTGGCCGCCTTCAGGCGCCGCTCCGCCGCTCGCTTCTCCCGGTCGAGCAGCTCCAGCTCCAAGAGCTGCAGGAGGTAGGTGAGGTGATCGACGTTGTCGGCGGCGGCTTGTCTGGCCACCTTCTCGCACTCGGCCCCCACGGTCGGGAGCCGCAGGGCTTTGAGGTGGTGGCGCAGCAGCACCAGGGACTTGGCTTCGAGGGTCTTCATGCACTTGCTCCCATCTGGGTGAGTGTCCTGTAGGCGGACAGGTCGGGCGGGTCGATGACGAACGACTTCAGGTGCGGGTGGCCGTCGAGGCTGAAGAGCCCGACGGGGCGCTCGGCGTGGTGGAAGAGGATCAGCGCGATGGCGTCGGACCCGGTGGCGCCGATGGCGAGTGCCCGGTCGACCGCCCGGGCAAGCTCGGCGACCGTCGCGTTCTCCAACAGCCGCAGCACCTTGATGAACTCACGGGTCCCTCCATGTCCCAGGTCGGCCTCGAGGCGGCGGCGCAGGGTGGCAAAGCACGTCGGCAGCTCCCAGGACTCGAGGGGGCGGGCGAAGTCGATGGCTCCGGGCTTGCGCTCGAGCAAGGCCAGATAGTGGATCGGGTCGTAGGTGGTGTGCTCTTTGCCCCAGTGGCGTTGGTGGGTGGCCACGACGTCGGTGCCCGAGGTGATGGCGACCTCCTCGATGCCGCCGATGACGGTCACCTCGTGGTGGGCAAAGGCGGTCGGCACCGAGTAGTCGTTGCAGTCGAAGCGCACCAACGAGAGCGAGTTGGCATGGCCCTGGGCAATCCGTCGGGGCTCGAAGGCCTCGGTGGGGAGGGCGAGCATGGCGGCCCGGTCCTCGGCGAGGCGCTCGGCCTTGGTCCCAACCTTCCCCCAGACCCGACGAAACAGATCGGCGTAGCAGCAGGCGGCCAGGTACTCGTTCAACGCGCTCCACGAGTCGAAGGCGGGGACCGGGACCAACAGGTTGCGCCTCGAGTAGCCGACGTGGGTCTCGACATGGCCCTTCTCGTTGCCCCGGCCCACTCGGCAGAAGTGGTGGTCGAAGAGGTAGTGGCTCTCTAGCGCCAGGAACGCCCTGGTGAGGACGCGCTCGCGGCCCATGACCCGGCTCACCGCGATGGTCGTGTTGTCGTAGCTGGTGCGGATCGGCACGCCGCCGAAGAACGAGAACCCCGCTATGTGGGCCGCCTGGAAGGTCTCGGTGCACTCGCGGGGATAGGCGGAGAGGAAGTAGGTGTCCGAATACGGCAGGGTGACGACCCCGAGGGCCGCCTTGCGCCGGACTCCGGCGATCTCGACCACCGCCTCGCCGAAGTCGAACTGGGCATGGCCGGGCGGATGGCTGAGCGGGACGAAGGCTTCCTTCGAATACCGCTTGGCCTGGGCCACCGCCACCCGGACCTGGGTGATCCCACCGCCATAGCCGTACTCGTCGCGCAGTCGCTCGAAGATGCGTCGACCGGTGTGGCGCTGCTTGGGCGGAGCCTCCTTGTCGGCCTCGAGGATCTCGTCGATGACGTCCAGGAACTTGCCGAGCTTGGGCTTCGGGCGGGGTTCGGCCATCCGGTAGCCGGGCGGCTCGGGGTTGATGAGAATCTTGTCCAGGACCTCGGAGCCGATCTTGTAGTCCCGGCGGATCGAGCGCTTGGAGACGCCCTCCACCAGGACCTTGCGGCGGATCTCCGTCCATTCGTCCATGTCGGTTCGCACCTTTCTCCCGTTCTGCTCGTCCGCTCAGGCACGAAGCCTGCGAGCGGGGTCGAGCAGATCTAGGGATGCTCAGGTGCTCCCGTTTTCGACCGGCGCGTTCTAGTTCAGAGGTGCTCCCGTTTTCGACCGGCCGTTACACTCTGTCTCATTGTGTGTCGCTGGCGACAGCAGCGGGAACGTTCTGGCCTCTACGGACCCCATGGGGGGGACGACGATGGACTGGCCCAAGGTCAACGTGGACGGCTCGGCAATCATCGTCGGGATGGGGTGTGCTTCGGTCATCCTGTGCGTGGCCACCGACGGCAGCGGCGACGTCCTGACCTCGACCAACCCCGCCGGCGGGTCCGGCGCCTGGACCAAGACGGAGCTCGACGGCTCCGCGAACAACGTCACCGCCGTCACCTGCCCGTCGTCCGCTCTGTGCGTAGGCGTGAGCTCCAACGGCAGTGTCGTCTCGTCGCCCAACCCCGCCGGCCTGCCGATATGGTCCGCAGCCTCGGTGGGAAGCGGGAACATCTGGGGTGTCTCGTGCCCGACGACCACCATGTGCGCTGCCGTCGATCACTCGGGCAACGTTTGGACCACCTCGGACCCGTCGGGTTCGGCGTCGGCGTGGACCGAGACCACCGGAGTGAGTTCTGCTGCCCTATACGGTATCTCCTGCCCGACGACCTCCCTGTGTATAGCGGTGGGTGCCTCGGGGAAGGCCTACTACTCGACCGATCCCACCGGCGGCTCGAGTGACTGGTTCTCAGCTGGCACCATCGACGGCACAACCAAGATCAACGCCGTGAGCTGTACCTCGACGTCGCAGTGCGTGGCCATGGACAACACCGGAAACGTTCTATACACCACCACTCCCACCGTCAGCAACTCGTGGACCAGTCACGACATTGCCAGCACAACACCTATCAATGCGGTGAGCTGCCCCTCCACCTCCCTGTGCGTGGCAGTGGACAACTCCGGCCACGACCTCTATGCCACCAGTCCCACCAGCAGCTCGTGGACCAGGATCCACATCGACGGCTCCACCGCCATCAATGCGGTTAGTTGTCCCACCACCACACTGTGCGTGGCGGTCGACGCCGCCGGCAACACCCTCACGTCGATCAGCCCCACCGGGACGGCATCAGCCTGGAACGCAGAGGACATCGACGTGTCGGCCGCCATGAACGGGGTCAGCTGCGCGTCGGTGTCGCTGTGCGTAGCCACTGACACGTACGGCAAGGTTCTCACGTCTGTCGCCCCCACGGGCGGGGCCAACGCGTGGGCGACTGACGATGCCGACCCCAGTACCGCCATCAATGCCGTCGACTGTCCGTCGGTCACGCTGTGCGTCGCCACCGACGCCTCGGGCAATATCCTCCCCACGGTGAACGAGGGGGGGACGCTCACCTCGACGACCACGGACACCGTATGCCAGAGCGCCACGGGATGTCCGAACGGAGCCCTCACCGGCGACGTGGAGTCGGTGACCGACCCCGATGGCAATGTGACCTCCTACGGCTACGACGCCGACGGTGACGTAACCTCAACGACCCAGACGGCGGGGTGGCAGGTCGACACCACGAGCGACAGCTATGACGACCTAGGGCAGAAGTACTGTGAGATCTCGCCCTCGGCCAATTTCTCGGGCGGGGTCAGCTGTGCCGCCATGGGCTCCCATGCAACTGACACCACCACCTGGGACTACAACGCCGACGGGAATGTCACAAGCACCACTGACCCCGACGGCAACACCACGTCCTACACCTATGACGCCGACGGGAACCTCACCAAGACCGAGGACGGCTTAACGAACGTCACCATGACCACCTACGACGCCGATGACCGGACGTCCTCTGTTACGAGCGGTTATGGCAGTTCCTCCGCCACCACGACGTCCTACACCTACGACATCGTGCCCACCTCGTGCCCGTCGGCCCCCACAGGAACGACGTACTGCACCCAGGTAGAAAACGGTCTGTCGCAGGTCACGACCGATTACTTCAACCCCCTCGACCAGACGATCGAGGAGGCGCCCCCCAATACCAGCGACCAGACCATCACCACTGACACCTACGACGGGGTGGGGAACCTCCTTACCCAGACCAACGGGTCGGGCACCACTACCTACGGCTATGACCATGACAACAAGGTCGACAGCATCAGCTACTCGAGCGGT
Organism: uncultured Acidimicrobiaceae bacterium; assembly: GCA_963842145.1. Taxonomy (GTDB): domain Bacteria; phylum Actinomycetota; class Acidimicrobiia; order Acidimicrobiales; family UBA8190; genus CAWJFJ01. Next base: position 47,341 of record CAWJFJ010000015.1, on the reverse strand, counting down.
GAAACTGCCGTCGCCTACTACTACAACCCCGATGGGAACCGCACGGAGATGACCGATGCCACGGGAACGACCACCTACACCTATGACCCGTTGCAACGCCTCCAGAGCGTGACCGACGACGGTGGGTCGAAGACGGTGACCTATTCCTATGACCCGGCCGGCAACACCACCTGCCTCTCCTATCCCAACAGCGGGTCGACCACGTGCCAGAACGCCATGTCGGGAACCGGGCTCGTGGCCTACACCTATGACGGGCTCAACCGGGTCACGCAGATGGTGGACTGGGTCACCCCGACCGATCCCACCACCTTCAGCTACGACAACGACTCCAACCTGAGAACTACCGTCTTCCCCACCAGCACGGCCACGACTGCCACCGAGATTTACGACGATGCAGATGCACTCGTGAGCACAGACTTCAACACACTCGGTCGTAACGCCGACGAGCTCATCGGCAGTACGACACCGACCGGCGGCTCCACCGAGGACTACGGCTACGACTCTCTCAACCGGGTCACTACGGGGACGAATGCCGGGGCCACCTCCACCATCGGCTACGGCCATGACGGTGCCAGCGAGCTGACGAGCGTGACGCCGTCGGGTGGGTCGACCACCGACTACTCCTACAACGCCGACGGGCAGCTGTGCTGGACGGCGTCGACCTCCGCCTCGTGTGGCGGTTCGGCGCCCACGGGGGCGACTACCTACACCGTCAACACCACGGGAGAGCGGACCGCGTCCACGCCGTCCGGTGGAAACCCCACCACCTACGGCTGGGAACAGTCGGGGGCCCTGACATGCGAGACAGCGGCATCGTCGACCTACAGCTGCGGCGGCACCACCAGTCCGAGCGTCACGAGCACCTACACCTACAACGGTGACGGGCTGCGGATGTCGGACACCCCCGCCGGCGGATCCGCCCAGCAGTTCACTTGGGACGTGTCCGAATCGGTGCCGCAGCTGCTGGAAGACGGTACCAACGACTACCTGTACGGTCCCAATATCAGCTCCGCCCCCATCGAGCAGATCAGCATGAGTAGTAACACCCCATCGTTCTTGCTCTCGGACACGACCGGCGTCCGAGAGCAGGTGAACAGCAGCGGCAGCGCGACCGGCTCCATGAGCTACGACACCTACGGAAATAGGTGTTCTTCCTGTTCGATATCCACACCGTTTGGGTTCGAGGGTGGTTATACAGACGCCACTGGCCTCGTCTACCTGATCAACCGCTACTACGACCCGGACACGGAGCAGTTCCTGAGCGTGGACCCAGCCATCGACGTAACTGAGACACCATATGCCTTCACTTCCGGAGATCCTATTAACGGCCTCGACCCGAATGGGCTAGGGGGGTCATTGTTAAATCCGTGCAATTGGGGCAACGCTTGTCATCACGTCAACGATGCCTTAAATGACGTTGGTACTTCAACCTTTGGGCATGATCTCGTCGACGTTCCGCAGGACCTTTTCTATCTACAGTACTGGGGAACCTATGAAGTGATTGGGCATACGCAACAACTAGGATCCCATCTTGGAGTAATCGGATGCATTGCTGCCGATGTCGTAACAGCTCCTCTTGTTCCATTCGAAGCAGAAGGCCTTGGCGGCCAAGCCTTAGGTAGCCTGGCAAAGGGACAAACCGTTTGGCTAGAGGGAGTACCGGAGCAACAACCCCTAATCGGCAACCAGGTGGTGTTTGGTGTACACTTTCGACAGCTTAATCGAGACTTGGGATTGCCGTTCTTGACGTTCCCGGGATTCAACCAGAGCGACCATCAGGTTCAATTCAATTGGTAGATCCGTGGCCGAAAGGTGCAAATGAGGGCATTGGCGGTGTCGATGACAACACTACTTGTATGTGTAGCCCTGGAAGGGTGTGGCGCCAGCGATCAAACATTCGATATCCGGGTCATGAATAATACGCCGCAAGTTATTGTGGACAAACAGTGCAATATCACATGCAACGCGTTCTTTCATTCGATTCACTTACAGCCTGGCCAATCTACAATCGATGTTGAGAGCCCCGATGGAGTTCCAACGCCGGATGAAATCAAGTCCTCATTGGGAAGGACCCTGGGATGTCTTCCATTCCGGTTCAGTAGCGTTCCAACCGGTTACCTCACGGTCGATGTAAGTCGACTAGTGCCATGCGGAAGATCCTCTGGGGTCAATGGAACTCATGGGAGGGATTGGCCGAACAGTTAACGCAAACAGAAGCATTCGCAGGATTAACGTTCTTCGTTCTACGACATCGGGTAGCTGGATCCGTGTCTTCTCGGATGTCCGAAACCAGCTACCTGGACCATCCTCGCCGAGGCCGTAACGTAACGCCCGGGCAGGGCTAACCGCCGAGCGTGGTATTCTGACTACAGGTTGCTACCGAAATCTGCGAGAAGCCCCGTTCCCGACGGACGGGGCTTCTTTGCGTACAAGGGGGCACAGTTCAGGCTCAACGCCGCCTGGGCGACGCACTGGGGGTCGACACCACCATGCACCTCTCGACCGGCCCCGACCTCCTGGCGGTTGCCGAAGCGCAAGGCTTAGAGGTTCAGCGGATAGGTGACGGGACTCGTGACCAGCGATTACGCCAATCGATGAGCTTGGCGATGAGCAGCAAGGCGACCGCCAGGGCGAACTGAGCAAGACGATGGATGGTTTTCCGGTCGGTGTTTCGCCTCAGCTGACCAAAGTTGCTGAGCCAGGAGTTGGTGCGTTCGACCGGCCATCGCAGTCCCATCGAGTGCTTCTTTTTGCCGTCGGTCGCGCCGCGCATGCGCTTCCTGGCGATCACCGCGTCGTCGATGCCGAGGGCCGAAAGACGCGTCCGTGTGACGTCGGAGTCATAACCACGATCGAGCCACAGCGTCTCGATGTCAGCGAGCAGGCCGATGTCCTGAGCGGCCTGTAACGTCGGCTCGAGCATGACGGAGTCGTTGCGATTGGCGCCGTCGACGGCCCAGCCGATGGGGATGCCGTTTCTGTCGGTGAACACCGACCACTTCCATCCGAGCTTGGCTCTGTCCGTCGGATTCTTGCCCGTTCCCTCACCTCCGGCTGGACTTTTGTGCAGTGACCCGTCAATGGCCACGTCGGAGAGATCGAGGCCGATCATCTTGTCGTAGCCCTCTCTGGCCTCGGCGGCGATGGCGTTGAACACCCCCGCCTTGATCCACTCGTCGCGTCGCTCTCGTGCCGTGGTGTCCGACACCTTGTTCTGACACAGCCGCTCGGCGTCCTCCCAGGAGCACCCGGTCACCAGGCGCACGAGCATCGCCTCGAAACAGTCCCGGTCATCGGCACGGGGCCGATGGCAGCCGAGCGGATGGTGATCGACAGGTGCGGGGATGAGCGGTTTGATTCCAGCCCAGACGACATCTACCACTTCGGGTTCGAGCGCGCGCATGATGTGGGGGGACCTCCACTCGGTCGTTTGGTGATTTGGGTCGCACCCCGATTGTCTCGGGGCCACACCAACGACCGGTGGATGGTCACCACTTTCAACGCGCGAACGTCCTGTTCAGAGGCTTGTCACCAATCCGCGCGGCCTCTTACTCGCCGAGGACGCCGTCGAAGTCAGTATGCACCTCAAACCGGCGGCGTTCCGGTGAAGGGCACGGAGCCACACCGATCGGCTGCCGAGCCTGAGTTCGTGATCGCACTCGCGCTCGCATTTTCAGCACTGAAGTCGTCGCTCTCGGCCAGAGACCGAATCTGTGACAGGTGTGGCGGGTAGTTGATCGACGTGCCGTTTGCCTCCACCGGTAGCTCAGCTCCTCGACACGAGCCGGGGTGTTCGGTTGCCCAGATCGATTTCTCGACCGCGGCGCCGCCGTCGGATGATCGTCGGTTCTGCACGAAGGTCCAGCACGGCACCGACGGTGTGGAACCGTCCTCACAACCCTGTGAACAACGTGAGCATCCAGCTCCGGAGGCGCCCTTGCCTTCTTCCTGACGTCTACTCAGTTCCTCGATGAGTATGTTGCTTGGGCGGTCTCGCCAAGAAGGGGGACGCCTGGCCTGAGGGGCCCCGAGCGACCGAGCGCCAGAAAGACATCTCGAAGATCGTCGCAGCCTCCTCATCCCGACGGACCTGCCGGTTTGCAAGAGGTGTACTCGCTTCGATCGGGCGAGGGGGGGCGCTCTCAGGGGGTTCACCAGACCCCTCCTCACGTAAGCTGTCCGGACATGACCATCGGTAGAAACGGGTCCGTGATCTGGTGCAATTCGTCGGGCTGCCGTAGTTCCCTGACGATCCCCGTGGCGCTGATCGACCGGCCGGCCGAGAACCAGCGCCGTTGGGCCACGGGGAAAGACTGGACGACGGACCTCGCCAAAGGCCTGGATGGGTGCCCAAGGCACCCTCAGCCACCCTCAGTGGCCTGAACCTGAGACTCCACTACCGACCGATCTCGCCGGACCGTGCCGGTCGGCGCGGTGCAGTCCAGCTTGTCACCCAGTGCTGACGTCGTCAGTCCAGGCACTCCCGTTCCAGTAGCGAAGACCCCCGGCCGCGGTCGGATCCAGGTACCAGCCCGGTGCCGTTGCCTGCGCGGCCCCGGGCTGCATGGGAGACGCGACGGACGCACCCTTGCGTCGGTTGCATGGTCCGCACAGGACCTGGATGTTCGCCGGAGTAGTTCCGCCGCCCATGCTCCACGGGATGACGTGATCAAACTGCAGCTCGGCATTCGACCCACATTGCCGGCACCTGCCTTGATCGCGTGTCCACACGAGCTGCTTCAGGTTCTCGGGGATAGCGCCACGGACCACGGGTGTCGGTTCTTGGGCCATGGCCACCGTGGACTGAGCGCGGCTGATCGAGGCTTGCCGGTGCTGGTCCCGCGTCACGATTAGCGTGTACACCTCTTCTGCGTTGAGGCCTTCGTTGTCCCAGAACCAGCGGTCTCCGAAGCGCCAGTACGCTCGTTCGCCAGCGACCACGAAGCACACGGGCCAGCTCGACGATTGCTCCCGCATCTGTGCGAACTCGGTCCGATGGATCTTCTGGTCCACCGTTAATCGTTTGCGCCCGGCAAGCACCACGACCTGGCCTTTGCCGGTCAATAGACCGAGGGGCCCTCGTTCGTGAAACGCCTTCACGTTCTCGACTCGTTGAAGCACCGTCGCCTCCCCGTCAGGCCGACACCCCTCGAGTTGGTATCGGCAGGATTGGCGAGTTTCTAGAGCGGCGGCAGTGCATCACGACGCGCCGGTGTGTTCCCGAGGTCACCAGCCGTCCGGCGTTCACAGGCCGATCTTTGAACCTCCGATAGGTCGAATAAGATGACCATGAAATCGACCTCGGCTTAGTTCCTCGGCTTCCCCCGCGGTCGTTTTCCGCGTCTGGACGCTGGCGTGGCTCATCACGTCGCAACCGCGTGGCGGGCTGCGGATTAGGTGGGGCGGGGCCGGAAGCTGCCCGCCCTATCTCGACCGTCTTGAGCAATAGTGCTCGTACGCTGTCGGGCGCCCGGCCCGGCGATCCGCACGGAGCCGGCCACGCCACCCGGTCAGATTTGTCGGTTAGTTGGCCAATACTGTAGTCCGTCGGGTACAAAAGCGGGTGCCACCGCGAGTCGGCGGCTCATCACACCCGTACAGTGGCGACACGGAGTTGTACGCGGTGTGATCCGACACGACATGATCCCAGCCAGATGCGCCATCTCATATCCATCGCAGCGTCCGCCGTCGAGTTCTTCGGAGCAATAGGCGACCACTCCGTCACGGTGAACGACGAGACATCCGTTGCACATCGGCACGACCGCTCCTTCGGTGCCTCCGCACGTCGTCCTTGACGTGGGCTGACAAGCGGATCAGGTTGTCATCTCACCGCGTGTCGCTTCGGAATCGACCGACCATGACGGAGGGTGAAACAAGCGACCCACAACAGATACGTGGATAACACCCAAAATGCCGAAAGCGACGCAAGAAACTCTTGGCGATCCCGACGGCTGCACGTCTCGACGGTCTCAAGCTTTACTGCTATATCATGCTTTGTCCGGGCGTCAATTGTTCTATTCGCGGCCGATCCACCCCAAGCCGGACCGCCACTACTACTCTCGGCAGGCACATTGGCATTGGTGCCGCAAGCTGGAGGAGGCGCCCAACGTGGAAGACACTCCGATCATGCCGGGAGACAGCGCTGGAGCACCGGAGGAGCCACCCACCGTGGTGGACGACATCGCCGACGCCCTGGCAGATATCTCCTCCATGGCGGCGATGTTCCTCGCCGAGACCACCCCCGAGTCCACTGATGCGACCCTGAGCGCCCTGCGCCGCGCCGGGCTCGACGAGGACATGGTGGGATCTGTGGCTGAGGGGTTACGCCGCGGTGACAAGCTCGAAGCACTCTTGCTCGAGACATTCGGTCACCTGGTCGCCGCCCCACAGGTTCCCCGCCGCGCCGGGAGCTTGCTCGTGGTGGCTGGGGCCGGCGAATGGGCCCGGGAGCTCGCCGCCGCCGTCGCCCCGGAGATCGGGGCCGACCCCGCCGAGGTGCCATTTGCCTCCCTCGACCCCCAGGCTCGCACGGTGGTGGCGGACAACCTGCTCGTGCGCTCGACCGAGATCGCCGCCGAGCTGGCACCGGGTTGGCGACGCTCGCGAGCGGCCGTGGTCGTCGTCGACGCCCCGATGACCGCCCGCCCGTCATGGGCCACACACCTGATCACAGCGCTGCGTCCCACCGCTGTCTGGGGCATCGTGGACGCCACCTGTAAGACCGACGACATCGCCGCCTGGGCCGACGCCCTCGGCGGCCTCGATGCCCTGGCGCTCAAGAATCTTGGCGCCACCGTGAGCCCCGCCGCCGTGCTCCGCCTCGGCATCCCTGTGGTCCAACTCGAAGGCCAACACGCCAGCGCCATGCTCTGGTCGGCCATCGTCGTGGACCAGGTGGCGGCGGATGCACGAACACAAGCCCAGGGTGACCAGGCATGATGCCTGCTGCGCCGCTCTCCGGCGGTGTCCGGGTGACCTGGTTGAGCGTCGTGCCCGACTTTCAGGTAGCGGCACAACTCGTCGTTCCCTGTCACACCGACACGCTACGACCGGCCACAAGGCGCGGCGAAGGAAAAGAGGCAGACGGGGCACTCACCCGCTTGCGCCGAGGTGGTCCACCAACGTGGGAAGGTCCTCTCGGTGCGTGCGTCAGCTTCTCCGCCAGGCAAACGCAATCAATTCCTCCGCCTTGAACGTCCTCTGACGACGAGCCATACCGTCACGCTGAGTGTTCATCCGTTGTTTGAGTGGGGACGGCGATGCGCCGATGTGTCGAACTGACGTGGACGAAGGAGCGTCCGCTCACGAGAAGGTCGGTGGTCACGATGTGTCTGACGTTCTGTCCTACCTGCGTCGCGGCCGCCTCGACCGTGACTCCGCAGGCAGATAGCTCCAACACCCTCGACTATGCCCCCTACGTGCCAGAGCGCGACGGGCCGCTGTCGGAGATGGCTAGCAGAGCTTTCATGCTCGCCCCATCAATGTCAGATATCTGGACACTACGCTCTGGCCGACGCCCGCTGTTCTTGGTGGACTCGATTCCGATAGGAACCGGCACAACGCGAGGCGACTCGACAATTCCTCCCCGGACGAGACCTCCGCCGGTCGGGTGGTGGAGCACGCAGCACCAGGGACTTGGCTTCGAGGGTCTTCATGCACTTGCTCCCATCTGGGTGAGTGTCCTGTAGGCGGACAGGTCGGGCGGGTCGATGACGAACGACTTCAGGTGCGGGTGGCCGTCGAGGCTGAAGAGCCCGACGGGGCGCTCGGCGTGGTGGAAGAGGATCAGCGCGATGGCGTCGGACCCGGTGGCGCCGATGGCGAGTGCCCGGTCGACCGCCCGGGCAAGCTCGGCGACCGTCGCGTTCTCCAACAGCCGCAGCACCTTGATGAACTCACGGGTCCCTCCATGTCCCAGGTCGGCCTCGAGGCGGCGGCGCAGGGTGGCAAAGCACGTCGGCAGCTCCCAGGACTCGAGGGGGCGGGCGAAGTCGATGGCTCCGGGCTTGCGCTCGAGCAAGGCCAGATAGTGGATCGGGTCGTAGGTGGTGTGCTCTTTGCCCCAGTGGCGTTGGTGGGTGGCCACGACGTCGGTGCCCGAGGTGATGGCGACCTCCTCGATGCCGCCGATGACGGTCACCTCGTGGTGGGCAAAGGCGGTCGGCACCGAGTAGTCGTTGCAGTCGAAGCGCACCAACGAGAGCGAGTTGGCATGGCCCTGGGCAATCCGTCGGGGCTCGAAGGCCTCGGTGGGGAGGGCGAGCATGGCGGCCCGGTCCTCGGCGAGGCGCTCGGCCTTGGTCCCAACCTTCCCCCAGACCCGACGAAACAGATCGGCGTAGCAGCAGGCGGCCAGGTACTCGTTCAACGCGCTCCACGAGTCGAAGGCGGGGACCGGGACCAACAGGTTGCGCCTCGAGTAGCCGACGTGGGTCTCGACATGGCCCTTCTCGTTGCCCCGGCCCACTCGGCAGAAGTGGTGGTCGAAGAGGTAGTGGCTCTCTAGCGCCAGGAACGCCCTGGTGAGGACGCGCTCGCGGCCCATGACCCGGCTCACCGCGATGGTCGTGTTGTCGTAGCTGGTGCGGATCGGCACGCCGCCGAAGAACGAGAACCCCGCTATGTGGGCCGCCTGGAAGGTCTCGGTGCACTCGCGGGGATAGGCGGAGAGGAAGTAGGTGTCCGAATACGGCAGGGTGACGACCCCGAGGGCCGCCTTGCGCCGGACTCCGGCGATCTCGACCACCGCCTCGCCGAAGTCGAACTGGGCATGGCCGGGCGGATGGCTGAGCGGGACGAAGGCTTCCTTCGAATACCGCTTGGCCTGGGCCACCGCCACCCGGACCTGGGTGATCCCACCGCCATAGCCGTACTCGTCGCGCAGTCGCTCGAAGATGCGTCGACCGGTGTGGCGCTGCTTGGGCGGAGCCTCCTTGTCGGCCTCGAGGATCTCGTCGATGACGTCCAGGAACTTGCCGAGCTTGGGCTTCGGGCGGGGTTCGGCCATCCGGTAGCCGGGCGGCTCGGGGTTGATGAGAATCTTGTCCAGGACCTCGGAGCCGATCTTGTAGTCCCGGCGGATCGAGCGCTTGGAGACGCCCTCCACCAGGACCTTGCGGCGGATCTCCGTCCATTCGTCCATGTCGGTTCGCACCTTTCTCCCGTTCTGCTCGTCCGCTCAGGCACGAAGCCTGCGAGCGGGGTCGAGCAGATCTAGGGATGCTCAGGTGCTCCCGTTTTCGACCGGCGCGTTCTAGTTCAGAGGTGCTCCCGTTTTCGACCGGCCGTTACATGGGAGTCGCGCCATCTCAAGGGGAGTTGCTCTGTGTCTAGTATCGGGCGCTACGACCCCCGACTTGAGCCCAGGTTTTGGCTTCGCTGAGCGAATCGCCGATTAGTCCTGTTGAGCGGGCGGTCTCTAGTGCCCCATCAAGCAACGTTTGCGCGCTTTACCAGCTCACGCAGTGTTTTGTCCTGAGCGTTGCGGTTGCGCCAGATGATGTAGCGACGGATCATTGAGTTCTGCTCTTCGTGTGAGCGGTGATCGGTGCCGTCCAAGGTGAAGTAGCGCAGAGCCTGGAACTGAGCCTCGATCCGGTTCAACCAGCTGGCGTTGGTGGGGACGTAGGCCAGTTCGACGTTGTTGGCCTCGGCCCAGTCGCCCACTCTGCTGTCTCTCTTGGTCGACAGGTGAGGGCTGAAGTTGTCCATGACGATGGCGATGCGGATCTCGGGCGGGTAGAGGGTGCGGAGGTAGCGGCAGAACTCGAGGAAGGTGGTGCGGTCCTTCTTGGTCTTGATGTGGCCGTAGATCTTGTCCTCGTTCAGGTCGTAGGCGGCCATCAGGTGCCTGACCCCTTTCGTCCGGGTGTAGGTGGCCCGGCGCCGCCGACGACGGGGATCTTCGGTGGTCTCGACTCCTTTCACGGCTACCGGGGCCCACTGCTTCCCCGGCCGGGGCAGCAGATTGAGGGGACCGAACTCGTCCATGCAGATCACCACCGTGGGGTCGCCTCTCTTCGGTTTGGCCTTCTGATCAGCGATGTCGTAGAGCTCGAGGACCTGGTTCTTCTTGGTCTCGAAGTCGGGGTCGCTCGACTGCTTCCAGGTCTTGATCACTTGAAACGAGACGCCCTCCTCTCGGAGGAGCAGGCGCAGTCCTTCGTGGCTGATGTCGTCGACCACCCCCTCAGCCACCAGGAACTCGGCCAACTTGGTCAGGCTCCAGGTCGAAAAGGGCAGGCCGTGGTCGACGGGCCGGCTCAAGGCGACCTTCTTGATCTCCCGGCGCTCGGGCAAGGTGAACGTCGGCGGCCGGCCCCCGGCGTACTTGGGCACGAGCGAGTCGAAGCCGTCGTCGTTGAAGTTGTGGATCACGGCCCGGACCCGGTCAGGTGAGGTGAAGGCCACCTGGGCGATCTGGGCCACGTCCATACCCTGGGCCGACAGCAGGACCATCTGGGCTCTTCGCCACGTCACCACCGATCCTGAGGACCGCCGGACGATCCTCAGCAGGCGATTGCCCTCTTCATTCGTGATCTCTCGAACGCGTATGCCGTCGCGCACGTGACCTCCTCGTTAGAGAAGACCAAATTCTGCGCGACCTGGAGGTCGGAGTGGTGGACGCGACCCTCCAACGTTGCCGGTCGCGGTACTAGTGCGAGTTCCAACCCACCTGACGCGTCGTCGAATGAGAGTCCGAGCCCCGGGTGGCGGCTCTGAAGGCGTCCGGGTCAAGCGGCTCATAGCGCACCCGCTGACGCCTCTGTGGCCGATCTGGTGGCGCCGGGGCCTAGCCTTGGCGGCCATGGTCCGAACATGCGCTCACACGGGCTGTGGAGAGCCGGTGGCCGGTGAGGTTGGCCGGTACTGCGATCAGCACGCCCTGGAACTGGCCATCGTGCTGGCGACGCTGGACGAGATGCGACACGTTCCTGGCGAGACACCCGATTGATGTGCCGATACGGACGACTTTCGTGGTTGGGGATCAGCTTCATCACAGACGCTGCGTCGATACGCCGTCTTCCACGGCCTTCTCGATGGCATCGACCTCGGCCAGCATCCACGTTTGGTAGTCGTAGCCGGGGGTGGGCATTGTCTCGTAGACACCAACCACGGGCACCCCGGCCTTCAGAGCACCGAGACGGATAGACGTCGTGAGAGAGTCAATGACCTGTTGGTTGTAGCAGAAGACTTTCACCGTGTGGTTCGTGAAGAAGCCGTTCTCAAGGGTGACGTCCTGTGGAGCCGGGTCCACCCCATTCATGATGTCAGCCTGAAACTGAAAGGAGTGTCAGGTTGTCGATACCCATCGCCGTCAACAGGTAGTCAGCCACGGGCTCTGTGGTCGCCGCCGTGACGCCCTTGTGCTGTGCCTTGAAGGCGGCAATGGCGTTGAACCAGGGGGTAAGCGAGGCATCGAAGTTCTTCAAGTTGGCCTGGAAGTACGCGGCGTGCGCCGGTTGCAGGTCCGACAGATCCTCGGCCACGGCCTTGGCTGCAGCAGGCATCGTCTTCGGGTTGTACCAAAGGTGTGGATTCGGGGTGGAGTTGGGCAAGCCGAGCAGGTTCTGGACGACGATGATCTTGCGTGCGGAGTTCGGTGAACCGGACTCGATCTTGTTCATGAAGCTGTCGTACCCCACGCCGTTCTGAATGATGAGCTGTGCCGCACTGACCTCGGCGGCGACGCCGGGGCTCGACTCAAAGGTGTGGGGATCAGTGTTGGGGTTGTTCAGGATCGACGACACCTGCACAAACCGACCCCCGATCTGACCTAGCACGTTGGCGTACTCGTTCTCGGCTCCGATGGCGCTGATCACGCCGGACTTAGAAGACGCTTGTGCTCCGCTTCCGCAGGCCGTCAGCAGCACGGCCACCGATGCGATGGCAAGGGGTGCCGCACCCTTCCATCGCTTCCGGGAGGCTGGTACCGGTGATTTCGGGTCGCTCGTCATGGCTGCAATCTATACTGAGACTGATTCTCATTACAAGATGGAATTGATCTACGGCCCGGTCCCGCTGCGTGTGGGTATGGCTGGTCTGACTGCCCCGGGTAGTCGCCGACCTGTCCGGGGTCGACGACAGCACCAAGCGGATCGGGGCCGTCCTGCTGCTCCTGGCCGACGAAGTCGACCGTCTGGCCAGTGTGGGTGGACCGTCTCGGTCGGCAGGCCCGCTGACGGCGCTGTGGCCGGTCTGACGGCAGATCAGGCGTCCTCGGCGAGGACGTAACCTGGACCCATGAGCAACGTCGACCGGGACCCCCGTGGGGAGAACCGGAAGTTCCGGCAGCTCCCTGGGCACGACCCGGTGCGGGTGGACCTGTCCGACGACGGTCCGGCTGAGTGCAGTTGCGGCTGGACGTCCCAACATGAGGACTGGGTCGCACATCTCATCCATCTCATGGTGAGTGAGACCCGGAAGCCCGCGTATCGCCGTCAACAAGTCGCCCTGGCCCGCACCAGAGTCGAAAAGAACCCCGACGACCCGGTGGCTAAAGAGTTCCACGAGTACGCCCTACGGGCAGAGGCTGAGGCCATCGTCCGAGAACAGGACGGGCTGGAGCCAGACGAGGCTCGCAGCTCCGGCGGGCCACCGAGCGGCTAAGCCGCCTACCCGCTGAGCGCCAATCCCGGCCTACCTGATCGACGTTACCGGAGCGCTACTGCTATCGAGGAAGCCATGAAACGGCCCGGGGAGACGTAGCCTAAGGATGGCTCCCGCCGCTGACGCCGTCCCGGACACCAATCCCATTACGGACCGTCATTCAGTCTTGCCGGTGCCCCCAAGTATTCGCCGGCCAGGACTCCAGAAGTGTCCCACTCGTGCCGTTTCGGGGGCGTCCGCGAGCAGAAGTCGATGTCACCGATAATTGTGGATACCGGTCGTGACGTATATCCAAATGTCGCGAGCGAAAAGTGCCGATACATCGCCCCTGGTAACGACTTCCAGAAACAGTCCAGACCCATCCGGTATCGATCAGAATCCAAGCCGCCCGTGGATCGCCCGCAAATCAAGCCAACTGTCCATGGCCCCAGATCGGGCACCTGGTCGTTCCTCGTGAGAGTCTGACACGACCTACCGGTTCCAGCCTCGCCGTGGTCGAAGCGTGACCCCAGCCCTGCGCAGCGCAAGGGCGACCGTGTCGGTGGCGACACCGAAGTGAGCGGCCAATTTCAAGAGTGATTGACCTTCGGTGTAGAGCATGATCGCTTCCTTGATCTGGTTTGGCCCGAGTCGAGGCGACCGACGCGGAAGGTCGTGCCGTCGAGCGTGCTTCTGGACGGTGCTCTGATCAACGCTGAACTTCTCAGCCAGGACATTGACAGGCACTCCATCCGCATAGCCCTGGATCAGCTCAGCCACCTTGCTCGGTTCAAGTCTCCGGCAGACCCGTCTTGGGGTTCGAGTTTTGGCCGTTTTGGACCCATATGGCACCATTTCGAGGAGGTTCCGCAGACATTCTCCCTGGTCAGAATGGTTCAAGTAACGTCCCATTACCTCCACTCGGTTTGAGTAACGTCCGCCCAGGTGCACCTTGAGGGCGCTACTAGAACCACCAAATGCCGGCTCGTGCATAGATCGGTGCGCGGTTCAAGTGCAGCCGGCGAGTAGTCGACCGTCGACACTCAGGGCACATACCCGCCTACGAGTAGGAACGTTAGACGGACGTGCGCCCGCCGGTGCGTCAACGAGATGACGAGGAAGCGCAGAGTTCATGCTCGCGTTTGCATCCGATGTCAAGAGAGCATGGAACCGGGACGGTTCCTCTGGTTTTCCAAACGGCACCGGCTCGGTTCGATGCCAACCTCGAGTTGAGGCCGTCTTTACCGCGGCGAGGTAGTTGTGTTCGGACATTCGCCCAAGACGACGAGCACGCATTAGCAATGCGGCGAGAGACACCTTCCAATTGCAACAGTCATCTCTGGCGGACCAAAGAAGGGGCCGTTCCAGTAGCCGTGATCAGATCGAGCGCAGAAGTCATTCAGCTTGGCTTCGATGACCTGCCGAGTCAACTCTTCTCCCACGAACCCAATCCTACGACTGTTTTGAGCGTATCTAGCGCGGCGGCGATGAGCCCATGCAGATAATGGTCCTGGCTTTCGCTGTGACGGCGGTTGCGGGCCTCCCCGCTCCCAGCGCCGGGGTCCGTCGGACGGGATCGGCTAGGTCGACCAGTTCGTCCCGCAGGCTCGAGGGGGAGTAGGTCTTTACGAACCGAGGGCCCACATGCAGCCAGGAATGGGTACCGCTGCGGGCGACGAGTTCCTTGATTAGCTGTTCGACGCAGTCACGGAGCCCTCTCGTCCGTGGCCCGGGGTGTACTCATCGCACTGCAGCCGGGCGCCGCTCGGCGACCATGCTTGTGGACCATCCAATCACCATATGCCGGGAATGAGTCGATGATGGGTTGCGGTTTCGAACTCCTTGAACCCCGGAAATGTCGTCCCCAATAGCCGCTCTTCGACATGGATCCTCACTATTACCAATACGACTACAATAAATTCGCCGACGACCATTGTCAGTCGCAGATTCAGTATGAGTGCACCCGCGGACATGGTGATTTCGGCAAAGTAGATGGGGTGACGAACAAGACGGTACGGGCCGCAGACCACCAGGCGGCGTGCTTCGGGCCAGAACGAGAAGTTCATGCCGAGGGTGACCATGGCGTATACACCCAGGGCGACTCCGACAAGCGTCATGGCTAACGCCGCCGCTTCGCCTGTCAGAGGAACGCGGAAGAGAACGGGGCCTGATGGTGCAAGCAAGCCGAGGAGGATAAGAAAAAAGGTCGTCACAATGGCCAGCGCTCGGATAACGATTCGATCGTCACTTGCTGCTGGCGGATCATGCAAGAGAAGCACCACGGCCGGGATCGAGAGAAAGGCTACGTAAAGACCGGAGCGCAGACACCCAATGGCTACAGCCAGCGTAGGGTGGGTAACGAGCACTCTACTGTCCGCTCCAAGCGACCAAATCTGCCATATCACCAGAATAAAGAGCGACGCGGCGGGTAGCGCTCGGCTGAAAATCCAACTCCGTAGAGTGCCCCGATTTGTGTTGCTAATGGTTTTCGAGGATGAGACCTCCGGAGATCCGATCCAACGACGGGTCGGTTTTGACCGTCCAGGGAGCGGCCCCCAAGTGGCGCAACCCGTCGACGCCGATCGAGGGTGAACGACGGAACCATGCGGTGGGACCGGCGATCCGCCGCGATCACACCCCGGTTCGGTGACGCCTCTATCTTCGTAACTTCCCTCGTTCACTGGTAGTGGTTGTTACGCGTCGAGCACACTCTTCTCGTGGGTCCGACCTCTGACGAGGAGTCAACCTGCGATGAAACGGCGAGCCGGAATGTGCAGGGTTTGACCGGCCGCCACAAGGCAGCAGATCTCAAGATTGTGCCCACTGAAGCCGGATCCTCATGGATCAAAATGTGGGATTCTTGAGGGTTGCTTGCGGATTGCCTGTGAATCTCAAGGTCGCGTTGACATCGGCCGTTTGTCGCCACGAGCTAGCTGGGCCGGCCACGCCGGGTATCAAGCTCTCATTGTGAAACGCGTGTGTGGCAAGCGCGACAAACCTCCAGGGCCAAGGATCGTCGTGCATCGGCGTCACGCCGACCGGATCAAGCGAACCTGCTCGTTGATCCCTACTCTCCGATGCCCACCTATGGCGTGGTGCGGAACCGCTCGATTGGTGCGTTATTCGCTCTGCGGATCCTTCTCGTGGCGAATCTGTTCCTCGTCACGGCGACGGGCGCGTTCTGTTTCGTCTACTACGAACGCCCCGAGGCTTACGTATTCTCGGGGGTCGCGTGGTGGCTTGTACCCGTCTTCCTATGGATGGTCCGTTGCACCGACCCGTATCGTCGCCCGCACCGACGCCAGAGGTGACCCGGTGATCCGGCTGTTCGCTCACGCTTGGGAACTTGTGCTTCCGCTCCCGGCTTGGTTTTCGGCCAGCTGGGACAGATCTTGTACGAACGTGTTGGCGAGGCTAGAGGCAAGTTCGTCAACGGTCGACTGCTGATCGCCTCCGGTCGACGAGGTTTGGATGTTCTGTGACGAAGATGGTGGCGGGGAGAACGTTCTGGTGTTGTCGGCGATGGTGGTCGCCATGTCGGTGAGCTGGTCGGAGGTGATTGACGGTCCGAAGGGACCGTTCTGGAGGGACGACTCGATAGCGCTCAGAAGTGAGCTCTGGGAGACGCCCTGAGCCGAGGCGATCTGGCTGAGACTCTGGCCGTTGCTCAGGTCCTGTTGGATCTGCGAGGTTGACAGGTTCAGCACCGACGTCAATGACGACAGCATCGGGTTGTTATCCCCGCTGCCACCGGCCCCTGGCGAGTTGGAAGTTCCCGCGGCGCTACCTCCGCTACCCGTCTGGCTGCCGGCCAGCTGGGACAGATCTTGTAGGAGATTGATGACGAGATCGGATGCCAGATCGGAGACAGTGGATTGTTGACCATTGCCGGACGACGTGCCTTGGCTGTTCTGTGACGACGGAGGTGGTGGCGGGAACGGTCCGGTGTTGTTGGCAATGGCGCTGGCCATGGTGCTGATCTGTTGGGACGAGGCGGACGAGCCGAACGGGCTGCTCTGGAGGGACGACTCGATGGCGCTCAGAAGTGTGCTCTGGGAGACGCCCTGGGCCGAGGCGATCTGGCTGAGGCTCTGGCCATTGCTCAGGTCCTGCTGGATCTGCGAGTTTGACAGGTTCAGCACCGACGCTAATGAGACCAGCATGGGATTGGTGGACTGCGTCCCCCCGTTGCCCGATGAGTCTGAAGAGTTGGTGGTGCCCGTGGTCTGGTTGTTCTGCTGAGACTCCTTGACGATGGCCTGCCAATCCCATCCGCTATTGCTAGATCCGATTCCTGTGACGCTCATGAAAGCTCCTTCTCATAGAGAACTCGTGTGGCACAACCTTCCGCGAGCGGCTCATCATGGGGAGGCGAAGTGTCCGAACCTTCTGTCTCTCGGCAACTTTGCCCGAATATCCTGAGTCGTTTCTCGCAAAGGTCCTCGCCATAACTGTCGAGCCTTGATGAAACCTTCAGGAAGTCCGCATGAAACGCAGAGGTTGGAGAGGTCGCTCATTGTCAGCCATCCGATACGCCAAATGTCTTGTTGGCGATCTGGTCCACAGGCAACTCGTAAGAATTTCATCGAGCCACTGCCAGGTCCTGATGATCCCATGGAGGCATGTCGAAATTGGTGTTGGTATCGCTCTTGGCGGCCATTGCCGTCGTTTCTCTCTCGCCCGTGGCCTTGGCGAGCGACGGTGCGACCTCAGCGGCGGCCATATGGAACCCCGTTCAGGATCAGGACTTCCCCGACCCGTCCGTCATCCTCTACGACGGCACCTACTACGCCTACTCGACCGAACGGTACGACGACGGTGAGAACATCCAGGGGGCCACGTCGACCGACGGGGTGACCTGGACGTCTCTGCCGACTGACCTCCTGCCGGTACTCCCTTCCTGGGCAACCCGCGGCTTCACCTGGGCTCCGTCGGTCGAGTTCAATGCTGAGGGTGAGTTCGTCATGTATTTCGCCGCCCTCGATACTGCTTCAGGACGCGAATGCATCGGGCGGGCGGTGTCAATGACACCCGGGGGGCCGTATTCCTCCGATGATCCTGTTCCCGTCGTCTGCCAAACTTCGATTGGTGGAGACATCGGCCCGTCTATCTTTTCGGATCAGGATGGACAGAGCTACCTGCTCTTCAAGAACGACGGAAACTCGGTAGGCCAAAGGACTGAATTGTGGTCCGAACCGCTCGACGCCGGGTTGCTACCGTCCGGTTCACCGACCAGCCTCATGTCCGACGATGAAACCTGGCAGGACGGGACCGTTGAACGCCCGGCGATGGTCGAAGAATCAGGGGCGTACTACCTTGTCTACTCAGGCGGAGCGTTCGAGAGCGCTGGGTACGGGATCGGTTACGCCACCTGTGCAGGTCCGAGCGGTCCCTGTGAAGACCGGTCGACGTCGCCGATGTTGGAGAGCGGTTCGGGAATGAGCGGGCCGGGCAGCTCGAGCTTTTTCACGGGAGCAAACGGACAACTGGTCATGGCCTTCTCGGCCTGGCCCAGCGCTATCGGGTACACGAGAGGAGGGATCCGGGCCATGTACGAGGCCACCGTGTCGTTCGTCGACGGCGTTCCGACAGTGACGCCTCAGAACGGGTCCGATTCCCCCCAGCAGGGATACTGGGAGGTGGGGGCCGACGGCGGGGTCTTCAGCTTCGGCAATGCCACCTTCTATGGGTCCGCTGTTGGCATGAAGCTGAAGAGCCCGATCGTCGGCATGGACGCGACCCCCGACGGTCACGGCTACTGGCTGGTGGCTGCCGATGGAGGGGTCTTCTCCTTCGGTGATGCCCAGTATTTCGGGTCAACGGCAGGTCGGCATTTGAATCGTTCAATCGTCGGCATGGCGGTGACCGGCGATGGCCGCGGCTACTGGCTGGTGGCCTCCGACGGCGGGGTCTTCGCATTCGGTGACGCCCAGTTCCACGGGTCCACTGCCAGCCGTGTCTTGAGGGCACCCGTCAACGGGGTCGCGGCCGACCCCACTACCGGGGGCTACTGGCTGGTGGCTTCCGATGGGGGCGTGTTCAGCTTCGACGCACCCTTTCTCGGGTCCATGGGCGGAAAGCACCTGGCTGGCCCGGTGAGAGCTATCGCGGCAACACCCGATGCCGACGGCTACTGGCTCGTGGCCGTCGACGGTGGGGTGTTCGCCTTCGGTGACGCGCCGTTCGAGGGATCGCCCGTCGACACCCTGTGTCCACGGCCACTCGTCGGCATGACAGCTGCTTCCAATGGCGAAGGGTATTGGCTGGCCACGGTCGACGGTGGCGTCGACAACGAGGGTTGGACCCCTGATCTCGGATCAATTGCTGGCCATCCTCTGGCCGCCAGAATTGTCGGCGTCGCCTCGACCTAATTGAGTGACCTGTCGGTCAAGAGCCGATCGAAAACGAGGTAGCTCGGGCCAAAGCACTGCCATTGTGGATGCCGCACGGGCTCGCGGCCCCCTGGGCCCAGAATTCTGGCCGGAGAGTGAAACCGCGGTCCAAGATACACGTTGGGGACGGACGGGGTGGCCAATGTAGTTCGAGAGATCCCCGGCGTTGTTGGGCAGAGATGGCACTTTACAAAATGGCCTGGCGTCTTCGGTGCCAGCGGTGGCTGCGTCGGAGAGCGATTCCTAGGAGCCGGACGCGCCGAACAAGCCATTTGAAGCGGTTACTCAACGGAATGTGAGCTCCCGGTCTCTCTGGGATGCCAATAGACTCCTCTCTTAGCGCATTGATCCAGCCACGACCTGACCTGTGCGTTGAGGAAATCTTGAGGAAGTCCTCAAGAAACGCCAAGGTTGGCGTGGGACCATGTTCTGGTGCCGACACCACGGATCTTGGTGGTCGAGGACGAGGAGAACATCGCGTTCGTTGTCGTGGCCGCGCTGCGCCTGGCTGGCTTCGATGTTGTGGAAGCCCGTAGCGGTCGCGAAGGCTTGAGGAAGACAGCGGAGAGTGGGCCACCCGACCTGATCGTCCTTGACGTTATGCTGCCCGACCTGGAGGGATTCGAAGTCTGCCGCCGATTGCGGGCCGAGAGGATTGACACACCAGTCGTGTTTCTCACGGCTCGTGACACCACCGAAGACCGCATTCGAGGGCTCACCATCGGGGGAGACGATTACCTCGTCAAGCCTTTCAGCGTCGAGGAGCTGTTGGCTCGGGTGCGAGTTGTCCTCCGCCGAAGCGGTAAGTCCGCAGAGTCGCCTGTGGCCAGTTGTGCCGACCTCGTGCTCGACGACGAATCTCATCGTGTCACTAGGCAAGACCGTATTGTCAATCTCTCCCCGACGGAGTACAAGCTCCTGCGTTTCCTCATGCACAATAAGGGCCGGGTCCTGAGCCGCGAACAGATCCTCGACCACGTGTGGGACTACAGCTTCGATGGTGAGTCGACCGTGGTGGAGACGTTCGTGTCATCCTTACGCAAGAAGGTGGAGGTCGAGGGTCGACAGCTTATCAAGACGGTACGGGGAGTCGGCTACCGGATTGACGACGACTGAAAGTCAATGACGCTCCGCTTTCGTTTATGCGTCGTCGCCGGCCTTCTCCTCGCCGTGCTGGCGGCGGCCGGGTTCCTCCTGGTACAGACGGTCGAAGGCTCGCAGCTCCAACAGCTCGACCAACAATTGGAGGCGTCTGCTCCGCTGTCGTTGATCCTCTCCCGACCCGGTCCCGGCCCTAGCCCTGAGATCAAGCCCCCCCGGCCATTCACATCCGACAACGCCGTGAGCGACATCTTCGTAGCCACAATTTCGCAAGGTCACCGACGGGTGGCGCTGGCGCCTACTCTGGCCGGGAAGGAAGCACCGCAAACGCCCGAGGTGGTCTCCACCCTCGACCCGAAGATGTTGCGGCCCCAGACGGTGGGCTCTGTGTCCGGAACGGAACGGTGGCGTGCCCTACTGATCGCCGAGCCCGGAACCTCACAGCGGGTCCTCCTCGCCGTGTCGATGACTCGGGTGGACGCCACATCGCAGAAGTTGCATCTGGCCGCCCTGGCCGCCGGAGCGAGCGTGCTCGTCGTTTTGGCTGCGGCTGGATTCTGGGTGGCCCGACTCGGTCTGCGCCCGATCGTCGAGGTCACCGAGGTGGCCGACGCCATCGCCGCCGGGGACCGCTCACGTCGAGTGCGCAAGACCCGGCCGGGCACCGAGGCGGCCCATCTGGCGCGGGCCTTCAACCTCATGCTTGACGAACAACAGGCGCTTGAGGATCGGCTCCGGCAGTTCGTGGCCGACGCCTCGCACGAGCTGCGGACTCCAGTGTCCGCCATCCAAGGATTTGCCGAGCTGTGGCGCCAAGGGCACATGAGGGAAGGACCTCCGCTAGAAGACGCCATGCGTCGGATCGGGCAGGAAAGCTCTCGGATGGCAGGTGTCGTCGAGGATCTGTTGTTGCTGGCCCGACTCGACGAAGGTCATGTGCTCGAACGCGGCCCAGTAGACCTGGCCCCTCTTGTTCACGATGCTGTCCTCGACGCATCGGCCACCCATCCCTCACGCGACGTCCGCGCCGAGGCGGACGGTCCCGTCATCGCCATCGGTGACGAGGGCGCGCGTACGTCAGGTCATCGCCAACTTGGTATCGAACGCCCTTATCCACACCCCCGCCAACGCCTCGGTCACGGTGCGGGCTACAGCTCGTGCGGACGCAGTTGTTCTGGAGGTGACTGACACGGGGCTCGGTATGGACCCCGAGAGCGCTGCCCACGCGTTCGATCGCTTCTGGCGGGGCGACCGGAGCCGAACGCGCCCCGGGTCCGGTCTGGGCCTGCCCATCGTGGCGGCCATAGTCGCCGCTCATGGTGGACGGCTCGACATGGAGACAGCTCCCGGTGAGGGCACGGTGGTGCGGGTGGTTTTGCCTATCGGTCCGGAGTCTCGTCTGATGCTTACGCACTCCGAAGGGTCGTCTGAGAATCTTGCGTCAAGGTAACCTGCCGAAGACGTTCCGTCACGGACGTAGGCATCTTGTCAGATAGTTGCCCAGAGCGGGGGCCCATCGATCGCCGCCAACGCGTCGATCCCGAGATGGTGCCCATCTCAGCTTTTCTCGCACCCGTCGGTCGACCAATTGTGAAGATGGACTGACCTCCGTGGCGACGACGTCGACCGACGCGGCTAGCCCTTTACAGGACGGCCGTGGGATTCACAGGAAATCGGCAAGATACCTCCAGGGTCCTCTTACTTCGGTCCTTCAAGATACGGTGCAATGAGGAACGTCATAAGGACCGCCACAGGCGGAAGCGATCGAGTCGACCCACGATCAGGATTTCTGGCAACGCGCCGGCTCAAGTGGCGGAGCCGGAGGATCTCTGTCATCGGGATCGTCACGTTGGTCGGCGTGGCCCCGTTGATCCTGGCCGCCTGCGGCAGCTCGTCCGCCGCTCCCTCCACCACGTCGAGTACTAGCTCGGGTAAATCGTCAAAGCCGTCCCAGGCGGCATACACCGCCTGTCTGAAGCAACACGGTGTCACTCTCCCGAACTTCTCCGGTGGATCGGGTGGTCCTCCGACAGGGGGCGAGACACCTCCGTCTTTCGGCTCAGGAGGACCTGCGCCTGGTGGGGGAGGCTTCGGTAACAACCCCAAGTTCCAAAAGGCGGCTTCCGCATGCAAGAGCTTGAGACCGTCCGGAGGATTCGGAGGGTTTGGCGGATCGGGAGGCGTTAACAGCACCGCGTTCGCCGCCTACAGCAACTGCTTGAAACTCCACGGCGTCACCTTGCCAACGGGCGGCGCGTCAACGGGTGGAGCCGGCTCGACCCCACCGTCCACGATCGACCAGTCCAGTCCCACCGTGAAGGCGGCCCTGGCGGCCTGCGCCTCGTTGCAGCCGTCAGCCTCCTCGTCCACCACCACGACCACGGGATGACGATGACGAGATTCGGACATTCGGACACGAAGGGACGAGGCAGGCGATGAAGCTTCTCGGTCAAAGAATCATCCGCCGCAAAACGCTTGTCTGGTATGGCGCACTGGGAATCGCTGTGGCGTTGGTTGTCACATTCGGATTGGAGTCGATCTACGGGACGTCGTCAGCGTCCACTGGTGCAGCGAGGACCGTGACGGTTCAACGAGGGACGGTGCAGTCGAGTGTCTCGGCGTCGGGCAACGTGAGCGCCGCCACGTCGGAGTCGGTCGACTTCGGCACCAGCGGGACCATCACCGCCGTCGACGTCACGGCCGGACAGACGGTGACCGCCGGTCAGGTCCTCGGCACCCTCGATCCCACCGACGCCCAGGCGACGCTGACCGCTGCCCAGGCCGCCTTGAGCGCCGCCCAGTACACGCTCAGCTCGGCCGAACGGGGGGGAACGACGGCCCAACTCAAGCAGGACCAGGCCACCAACGAACAGGCCCAGAACCAGCTCACCACCGACGAGGAGCAGCTGACCACCGACGAGACTGCTCTCACCAACGCCCAGAAGCAGCTGACCACCGACGAAGCCCTCGGGTGTCCCGCCGCGTCCAGCTCGTCCACGTCGGGTTCGACATCGTCAGGAACGGGCGTCGGTGCTCAAGACGCCACCGCCACCACCGGTTCGGCCTCGAGCGCCAGCGACACGGCCCTCACCCTCACAGGCACCGTCAACACCGGAGGAGCGGCCACGAGCTACTACTTCGAATACGGGACGACCACCGCCTACGGCTCCACGACGGCCACTGAAACGGCCACACCGGGAACGAGCCCCGACGTGTCTGTCAGCGCCACCATCACCGGCCTGACCCCCGACACGACCTACCTCTACGCCCTGGTAGCCGGGGGTTCAGCCGGCATCGCTGAAACGGCGACGACGGCGGCCAGCGCTTGTGTGGTCGACAGTCAGACCATCGCCACCGACCAGCAGACGGTGGCCAAGGACAAGTCAACGGTAGCGGCCCAGCAGACGAGCATTGCCGCCACCTCCGCCGGCCAGGCCGTCGTCCCGTCGACCGTCGCCCAAGACCAGGCTCAGGTTCTCCAGGACCAGAACACCGTCACCGCTGATCAAAAGGCCCTGAACGAGACGACCTTGACCGCACCCATAAGCGGGACCATTACCGCCGTCAACGACAGCGTTGGTGCGACCGTCACTGGCAGTGGGTCGACGGGTTCCACCGGTTCCACCGGTTCCACGGGTTCGGGTTCGGGTTCGGGATCCACGGGATCCACGGGATCCACGGGATCCACGGGTTCCACGGGTTCGGGTTCGGGTTCGGGATCCACGGGATCCACGGGATCCACGGCCTTCGTCACCATTGAGAATCTCGGCGGTCTCGAGGTCGTCGCCGGCTATGCCGAGGCTGACATCGCCAAGATGGCCGATGGTGAGTCGGCCACGGTGACACTTCCCGCCCTGACCAGTGCCGACGTCACGGGAACGGTCACGGCCGTGGCATCCACCTCCACGGTGGTGAGCAATGTCGTGACCTACGACGTGACCATCGCTCTGAACAGCCCTCCGTCGACTGTAAAGGTGGGGATGACGGCGGACGTGAGCGTCGTCGTCCAGACCGCCACCAATACCCTGGAGTTGCCGAGCGCCGCCATCACCACCACCGGTCCCATCTCGACCGTCACCGTTCTGGCTAACGGCGTGAAGAAAGTCACCACGGTGACGACCGGTCTGGTAGGCGACTCCACCACGCAGATCGAAAGCGGATTGAAAGCGGGCCAGGTCGTCGTCGAGCCGGTGGCGTCGGTGGCCGCAGCCAGCACGACGGGCACGGGAGCGACCGGTGGCGGTGGCGGTCTCACCGGTGGCGGAGGCGGGTTCCCGGGCGGTGGGGCCGGATTCCCATGATCACGACGGTGACCGACGTACATATCGACACCCGTCGGACAGGGCAGCAACTGGTTATCGCCCTGCGTGATGTGGTCAAGCAGTACCGGATGGGTGACACCGACGTCCAGGCCCTGCGGGGAGTGTCTCTCGACATCGCCCGAGGTGACTTCGTGGCCATCATGGGGGCGTCGGGATCGGGCAAGTCGACGCTCATGAACATCGTCGGGTGTCTCGATGTGCCCACCCGCGGCCACTTCTGGCTGGACGGGGTGGACGTCCGCACCCTGGACGATGACGACCTGGCCCGGATCCGGAACCGGAAGATCGGGTTCGTCTTCCAGAGCTTCAATCTGTTGCCACGTATGTCGGCCCTCGCCAACGTCGAGTTGCCCCTGGCCTACGCCGGGGTCACGCCCAAGGAGCGCCGCAGGCGCGCCGCGCCTGGCGCTCGAAGCGGTGGGGCTGGGCCGAGCGCATGGATCACCTACCGAGCGAGATGTCCGGTGGCCAACAGCAGCGCGTCGCCGTAGCTCGGGCCATCGTCACCAATCCAGCTCTGATCCTGGCCGACGAGCCCACCGGCAACCTCGACACCGAATCGAGCCTCGATGTCATGTCCGTTTTCGCTGCCCTCCACGCCCAGGGACGGACGGTGGTGCTCATCACCCATGAGGAAGACATCGCCGCCTACGCCGAACGGGTGGTGAAACTCCGTGACGGGCGCATCGTCGAGGACTACGGCCAGGATGCGGCCGCCGCCCGCGACACCCATGTGGCCCATGCCCAGCCAGCCACGCCGGTGCGACCCGATGAAGCAGCGTCGACGATGGCCCGGATGGCGCTCGGCGGTGTGACCGCCAACAAGCTGCGTTCGGCATTGACAATGCTCGGTGTGCTCATCGGGGTCTCGGCCGTGATCATCCTGGTGGCGGTGGGAACGGGCTCGTCCCGGGCCGTCGAGGAGCGCATCAACGCCCTGGGCACCAACACATTGACCGTGTTCAACACGGGCCGCTTCGGCTCGGGCGTGTCTTCTACCGGCACCCAATCACAGACCGCCAGCTTGACCATCGGCGATGTGAAGCAGATCTCCAACCCCAACAATGCCCCTGACGTCGAGTCGGTGTCGCCCGTGCTCTCCACGTCGGTAACAGCCACCTACAAGAGTGCCACTTACTCGACGACCGTCACCGGTTCGACGCCTTCGTATCTGACGGCCAGCGACTACACGGTGGCGTCGGGGAGTCCCATCACGAGCACCGATGTGGCCCGCCATGCCCAGGTGGTCGACATCGGGTCCGAAGTGGCGAGCAATCTCTTTGCCACCGGATCGAACCCCATCGGACAGCAAATCACCTTAGGCTCCTCCAACTGGTTCGGTCATCGGCGTGCTCGCCTCCAAAGGAACGAGCGGAGGCTCCAACCAGGACGCCGTGGCCATTGCCCCCTACACAGCGGTGCAGGACCAGCTCACCGGGGAGTCCCAGTCTTTCACCGAGCTGCTAGTCCAGGGTAAGTCGGCATCGACTCTGACCCTGGCCCAGAGCGAGGTCGAGAACATACTGGCCGCTCAGAACGACACCACGGTGGCGGACCTTCCTTTCAGGTCCTGAACGAGAGCCAGCTTGGTCTCGACAGCGACATCGACGACGAGCACCCTGACCTTTCTCTTGGGAGCGGTGGCCGGTATCTCGCTGCTCGTCGGAGGCATCGGGGTGATGAACATCATGCTGGTGAGTGTGACCGAGCGCACCCGGGAGATCGGCATCCGCAAGGCCATCGGTGCTCCGCGGCTTGCCATCCTCACCCAGTTCCTCATCGAGGCGGTGGTGATCTCTCTCCTCGGTGGCGCGTTGGGGTGGGGATCGGGTTGATCGGCTCCCGATTCAAGATCGACGGCGTCCAACCGGTTGTGGCGCCGGCTTCCATCGCTCTGGCCTTCGGTGTGGCCATCGCCGTCGGTGTGTTCTTCGGCTTCTACCCCGCCAACCGGGCCGCCTCGCTGCGACCCATCGACGCCCTGCGCTACGAGTAAGACCGAAAGGCGACCGTCCATGTCCGAATCCGATACATCCACCAACTTTCCTGTTGCGACAGAGCTTGACCCGCCCACCGAGGAGCTCTTCGTCGCCGGCAATCACGGCCATTCCGCCATCGACACCGCACCGGCCGGATCCGGTGAACTGCCGTGGGAGACGAGCACGACGGACGACGACGAGTGGCCCGACCGGGGACCACGCAAAGGCATCCGGCTGTCGGTTCCGACCGTGGCTTTGGTCGGCCTATTGATTGCCGCCGGGGGGATCTGGGGTGGAGCTACCCTCCAACGTAGCCACGGTACGTCGTCCACGTCATCGAGCGCAGCATCGTCATTTGCATCGTTGTTCGGGAGCAGGGGCGCTGGGAGCACCGGCGGGGCGACTGGCGTGCCGGGGGCACTCGGCGCTGCCGCCACCGGTACGGTCACCGAGGTCTCCGGGTCCACCCTCTACGTCACGAACTCGACCGGTGATCTGGTGAAGGTGACCGTGAACCCGTCGGCCACTGTCACCAGAAACGCCAAGTCGAGCCTTGGGTCGCTCGTGGTGGGCGACACCGTTGTGGTGCAAGGTACGAAGGCGAGCAACGGGTCGGTAACGGCGACGTCGGTGTCGGCCACCGGAGCAGGCGTCAGCTCGGGCTTTGGCGGATTCCCGGCTGGCGCGAGTACGCCTACCGGTTGATTGGAGTCGTAGTCAAGCCAGGGAAGCGGATCACATTAGCACGGCCAGCTGACGCGATCTCAGACCCTTCGCCGCTCCCGAGTCCAGCGCCCCACCGCTGGAGACCGTGCAGCTTCGACCGTCTGCTCATTGGTCGTTCCTCGGTGGGAGGGATTCGACGCCTCCACTCGAACTGGAGGCCGAGCTACTTGGACCAACCTCGTCGTGGTCGCAACGTGACACCGGCTCTGCGCAAGGCAACGGCTACCGTGTCAGTGGCAACCCCAAAGCGTTTCGACAACTTGGCCAGGGACTGGCCAGAGACATAGAGCCGAACCGCTTGCTCCGTCTGGTTAGGACCTAATCGTGGTGACCGACGGGATAGGTCCTGTCGTCGGGCGTGCTTTTGGACGGTGCTCTGATCGACCCCGAACTGGTCAGCCAGTGCATCGACGGGCACTCCCTCGGCGTAACCCTTGATGAGTTCCTCCACCTTGGACGACTCAAGGCGCCGGCAGACCCGTCTTGGGGTTCGAGTTTTGTCCGTTTTGGGCCCAGATGGGACCATTTCGAGGAGGATCCGGAGACATTCTCCCTGGTCAGAATGGTTCAAGTAACGTCCCATTGAGGTGATCCCCTGAAACTGGTCCAACCCGTGTGGGTCCGATGCTCCAAAATGGAGCGAGGAGGACCGCACAATGACCAAACGACGGCGACATACGCCGGAACAGATCATCCGGAAGCTGGCCGAGGGCAACAAGCTCCTGAGCGGCGGCACCGAGCTCAATGAGGTGTGCCGGCACCTGGAGATCGCCGAGTCGACCTGGAACCGCTGGCTGGCCCAGTACGGGGGCATGAAGGCCAACGACGCCAAGCGGCTGAAGGAGCTGGAAGCCGAAAATGCCCGGCTGAAGAAGCTGGTGGCCGAAGCCGAGCTCGATAAACAGATGCTCAAGGAGCTGGCCGAGGGAAACTTCTAACCCCGAACCGTCGTCGCAGCGCCGTCCAGATGCTGCAGCAGCGGTTCGGGGTTTCCGAGCGTCGAGCGTGCCAGGTCATCGGCCAGAATCGCTCCACCCAGCGTCTTGTCCCTCCCGCGCCATCGGACGACGAGGCGGCCCTGCGGGCCTGGCTCCGAGCCTTCTCCACTGAACGGCCGCGATGGGGCTGGCGCCGGGCGGCCAAGCAGGCCCGGCGAGAGGGTTGGCGGGTCAACGACAAGCGTATCCAGCGCCTTTGGCGGGAAGAAGGCCTGAAAGTGCCCTATCGCAGGCGCAAGAAGCCCCATCGGGGCATCGGGATGGCGGTGGGGGCCATGTGCCCCATCAGGCCCGACGCCCTGTGGGCCCTCGACTTCCAGTTCGACGTCACCGTGAACGGGAAGACCCTCAAGATGCTGAACATCGTCGACGAGTTCACCCGGGAGTGCCCGGCCATCGTGGTCGAGCGCTCCATCGACGCTGACCTGGTGGTGGCCACCCTCGACCGCCTGGCCCTCGAGAGAGGTGCCCCGGCCTTCGTGAGGTTCGACAACGGTCCCGAGTTCATCGCCTACGCCGTGGCTGACTGGTGCCGCTTCAACGGCGTCAACTCGATCTTCATCGACCCCGGTTCACCCTGGCAGAACGCCTGGATCGAATCCTTCAACGGGCGACTGCGCGACGAGTTGCTCAACGGCTGGCAGTTCGACAGTCTGAGGGAGGCGAAAGTTCTGATTGAGGACTGGCGCATCGACTACAACATCAACCGCCCACACAGCGCCCACGGCGAGCTCACTCCGAGCGAATTCGCCCGGGCCTGGACCGCCCGACACGAACAAATACCCGCATAGGAGCTGGACCAGTTATCGGGGACCCCTCACCATCACCTCCACCACCTCACTGAGCGTTGATCTGCCCCTCAAGGTTCCGAGAGCCTCCGGAGTTCAGGTCCGTGATTTTTGCTACGCCCAGATGTACTCCTCAGCGATGGCACCATCGCGCCATTTTGCTACGGTGACCATACGGGCACTGTTCTCGAATTCCCCGATGACGCACGTCCACTCTCCGGACCCGAACTTGATCGGGTGTGATGTGATCTGGGGTGGTGCACCACCGCCATTTTGTTCGACATATGCCTTCATGGCCTCGATGTGTTCTTCGATGCCATGGGTCGTCGGCTGTCCTTGCCAGTCCACGAGTACATCGTCAGTGTGATGGTGAGCGAAGACGCCGTTCCAATCGGCGTTGTTCCAACCGACGAAGTCAAGCTCGTCCATGCCTTGAGGATTGCTGTCAACTGCTTCGTCGTTGGGCATTCACGTGCCTCCTGGGTAGTCGAGTCATCAGCCACTTGCGCTCATGGTAACGCAGGGGCCCCGTGCCACCGCCGGTGCGGTGCGGCGAAAATGTCCTTCGATTGCTAGCGTGCAGGAGTGACCTTCGGGTGGCAGGACCTCTCCTACGAGCAGTGGCACGAGACCTGCGACACGCTGCACGCCCACACGCAGGTCCTCGGCAAGCTGGCGGTGGCACTTGCACCGCCCGAGCCACAGCTCCAGCACGCGGCGCTGCATCTGACCGCCCGAGGATGGGAGACGGCGCCCTTGCCAGCGCCGGACGGCTCGGGCACGATCGTCACCGTGATCGATCTCCATACCCATGAGGTGGTGGTAGAGACCAGCAACGGGAGTGTCCGGCGCGTGGCGCTCATTCCCGATCGCCCAGTGGGCGTGGTCACCCGCGAGGTTCTCGACGCCATCCGTGGCCTCGTCGGCGTCGTGGAGATCAACCCGAACCCGCAAGAGGTGCCCTGGAACGTGCCGCTCGACGAGGACGACGAGCACGCGCACTACGATCCTGATCAGGTCGCTTCGTATTTCGCCGCCGCTACTCAGGCGGCGCTCGTCCTGGCTGAGTTCCGTGCGCCGTATCGAGGACGCTCGACGCCGGTGAACGCGTGGTGGGGATCGTTCGACCTGGCGGTCAGCCTGTTCTCCGGTCTCCCAGCCGCCCCGCCGTCCGATGACTTCATCATGCGCAACGCGATGGACGCCCAGGAGGTGGCCGTCGGCTGGTGGCCGGGCGATCAGAAATACGGCAGAGCGGCGTTCTATGCCTACGCGCACCCGGCGCCGGACGGATTTGCTGCGGCGACGCTCTCCCCGGCGTCGGCGCGCTGGAATGCGACCCTCGGGGAGTACATCCTCGATTGGGCCGACGTCTGCGACAGTCCCGACCCGCATGCATCTGGAGTCGAATTTGCCCACTCTGCGTTCCGCCACGCTTGCGTCGTATGCGACTGGGATCCGGCACTGCCCGCCAGTGTCGAAGGCAGGCCGCCGCCTATTGCGTGAAGCGCGCCCGTCGCCTCCCTCGGACGTTCTGGCTCCAGGGGCGCGCTGTTTCTATGGTCCGAGAATGGCCGACACGACAACGTGGTCCCGCTGCCGGCAAGTCAGGCCAAAAACCCAGTGTATTCGACGATAGCGAGTTCCAACCCTTCAGCGGTGGATTTCGCACCGGAGAACACCTTCTCATTCTGATTGGTATTCGGGGTTCCGCCCACCCAGAATCCAGCCTGGCCTTGCCGGACGTCGTCCCACGGGACTGCCGCTAAGCGGGGGTCAGCCCTCATATTCGCGAAGTCGTGTGATCCCGTTCGGTCCGGTCTGGTCACAGCCAGCGGTGGACGGCCGTCGCGGTACCACTGGACATCCAACCCAGTCCGGGTGATGCGCTCGCTCAGGACATAGCGCCGACGGCCCTGCCGGGGCACCCTCGTTTCCGGGTAGTTGCGGAGCCGGTGGCGCTGTGGGCCCGCCGCATCCGGCGGGCACGGCGTCGATCACGCCAACACGGGAAACCGCCATCCGCTGCACCACGTGAGCACCGCCGGTAGCGTAGGTCGGCGTGCGCTCGCCGTGTGTGTCCGCTGGGGGTCCCAGTGCCCGCTGAGCCCGAGGAGCAGCGCCACGTCCTCGGCTTCCCGGTCGGGCCCGACCCGAGCTGTCGTCGACCGAGGTCTACTGCCCTGCCGGGCGGCGGCCCCGGTGGGATCATCGGCCCCGTCGACAGCGCGTTCTTCCGCGCCGTGGTGCACCCCTTGCGCAGCTTCCGGCGCTGGCGTCGCCACCGCCGCCTGGGGCCCTACGACGTGGAGGACGGGCCGGATCCCGACTGAGCAGCCGTCACCGTCGCCGGACCGTCAGCGCGGCTCGACGCCCGCCACATGGCCTACGTGCGCGGTCCCCAGAGCGCCCGTAATCGGGGGTACCGGTCACCATCCGGCGGTCCTTCTGACCCCGTCCAGGGCGTCTTGCTCCCGGCAAGACAGGCCAGGGTCAGACGAGCAGGACTGGTTGTCATGCCGAGGCTGATCGGCGGGGTCGTTGGAGTGGTAGTGGTTGGGGCGCTGGCTCTGACGACGTCAGCCTGCTCGTCGGGTCCGTCTGGGGCGGCCAAGACATTGTGCACTTCAGTTGGTCAGGTGCTCGGTACTCCCCCCGATAGTTCAGTAGCAATCAGCACACAGGCGATTACTAACGGGGAGAACTCGGGCAACGGTCCTCTCGACACCGCCGCTACTCACCTAGCGGCGGCTCTCAGACAACAGAACCGACAGGGCATAAGCAGAGCAGATTCTGAGATCGAGACCGCTTGCGCTCGGCTGGGCATCTGGCAGACGTATCACGGGTCGCCGCTCGGCGACGTACCGACCCCGACCCGGACGTCGCACAAGGCCGAGGACGGGCTCTGATAGCTCAGAATTCGGGGATCCCGTACATCCGGAACCGGTTGTTCTGCGCTCCCCCCGCCAAACGTTGATGGCCCCTTGGGCCGCCCTGTACCCGGATGGCGGTCCTCGCATGCAATCAGTCTGATACCGCGCCGATGGTGTATCCGATTGGACCGGGTGCGACGTGCCGCACTCGGATGCCTACGGCCTCGGCCCGGTGACCGCCGGGGCGACCGGTATCAGTCCGGAACCGCAATATCAGTTCGGCTCGACCTCTCACAGCGCTTCGCGGACCGATGCGACCCAGTCCCTCCGGGTGAAGACCCACAGGCAGTTGATACCTACCTGACTAGGAGCGTGGGTTGTCGTTTGCCAGCCACATGGGACCAGGTAGCCGCGAGTTTTGCCAGCGGCATGGGACCACCCCCTTTGCCAGTTATGGGACCACCCTGAGGGTCCACCCCCGCCGGCCGAAGAGTCACTCGGCTGGGCCTCCGAAGCCGTTGCGGAGGAGGCCCCATGGCGTTCAGGGAGGTATCCGTGGTCCAGGTCAAAGAGGCACTCCGTCGCTGGCTGAAAGGTGAGGGCGAGCGCCCCATCGCCCGGGGCGTGGGGGTCGACCGCAAGACGGCTCGGCGCTACATCACCGCCGCCGTGGAGCTCGGAGTCGACCGCTCGGGCGGCGAAGGTCAGCTCACCGACGAGCTGATCGGCCAGGTATGCGAGCGGGTCCGGCCCCACCGCATCGACGGCCACGGCGAGGCGTGGCGGACGCTGCTGGCCGAGGAGCGGCGGATCACGACGTGGGTGGAGGAGGGCCTCACCGTCACCAAGATCGGGATCCTCCTCGAACGTCGGGGCACGGTCGTGCCGCCCCGCACCCTGGCCCGCTTCGCCGTGGAACGCTGCGGAGCGGGGCGGCGCACGGTCACCGTCCGCATCGACGACCCGCCGCCGGGCACGGAGCTGCAGGTCGACTTTGGCCGCCTCGGGCCGGTGGCCGACGGGGACAAGAGGCGGGTGTGCCAGGGGCTCATCTTCACGGCCTGCTTCAGCCGCCACCAGTTCGTGTGGCCGACGTTCCGCCAGACCACCGAGGAGGTGATCCGGGGCTTCGAGGCGGCCTGGGGCTTCTTCGGCGGAGTGTTCCCCGTGGTCATCCCCGACAACATGAAGGCGATCGTCATCGAGGCTGAGAACACCGCCCCCCGCTTCAACGACGTGTTCCTCGAGTACGCCCAGTCCCGGGGCTTCGTCATCGACGCTGCCCGGGTGAGGACGCCGACGGACAAGCCCCGAGTCGAGCGCGTCGTCCACTACGTGCGCAACAACTTCTTCGCCGGCGAGGAGTTCATCGACCTGAACGACTGCCGGGCCCGGGCCGAGACGTGGTGCACCACCACCGCCGGCCTGCGCATCCACGGCACCACCCAGTGCCGGCCCCTCGAGGCCTTCCGCACCGAGGAACAGCCCCTTCTGCTGCCGGCTCCGGGGACGCCGTTCGACACACCAGTGTGGACCGAGCCCAAGGTGCACCGCGACTGCCACGTCGAGGTGGACAAGGCCCTGTACTCGGCTCCGCACCACCTCGTCGGGCGCCACGTGCGGGCCCGGCGCGACGGGACCTGCGTGAAGCTCTATCTCCATGGTGAGCTGGTGAAAGTCCACCCCCGGAAAGCCCCGGGCGGGCGCTCCACCGACCCGACCGACTTCCCACCGGGCAAGGACGCCTATGCCCGCCGGGACGTGGACTCGCTGCGCCGTCAGGCCATCGCCCATGGTCCGTCCATCGGGATCTATGCCACGGCCATCTTGGACACGCCGTTGCCGTGGACGAAGATGCGCCAGGTCTATCGGCTGCTCGGTCTGGCCAAGAAGTGGGGCTCGGCCCGGGTCGATGCGGCCTGTGCCCGGGCGCTTGAAGCCGAGGCCGTCGACGTGAACCTGGTGGCCCGCATGTTGGAGCGGGCCCGGGAGGACGTCCCGCCCGACCAGCGGCCGGACACCGTCGTCGTCCAAGGGCGCTTCGCCCGCCACCCGTCGGAGTTCGCCGCCATCGAGGCCGGTCGATGAGCGCGCCGGCCCCGAGCGTCTCGCCCGAGTTGAAGGCGCTCATGCGCCGCTTGAAGCTCGGACAGCTGACCGACACCTTGCCCGATCGCCTGGCGCTGGCCCGCAGCCACAGCCTCGGTCATGTCGAGTTCTTGGAGCAGCTCTTCTCTGACGAAGTGCAACGACGAGACAGCGCCTCGGCCGGTCTGCGGGCCCGCAAGGCCAGGCTCGATCCGACGATGACGCTCGAGGCCTGGGACGAGACGGCCAGGATCACTTATGACCGAGAAGTGTGGTCCGAACGCTTGAGGTTTCTCTTCCGCGAATCGATAACCGAGACGCCGAGGAACCCCAGCACTCTGGATGTTGGCCTTGTCGTGGTGGATCTCGACCTGGTTGATCTTCCCGTGGTGAATCTCGAAGTCGACGCCGCGATCACGTCCAAGATCTTGCCGGGCCTCGTCGCCGTCTCTCGCTGCAGCACCACCGCCCGTTCCGGTTCACTGAGAACCTCCAAGACCTCGATCTTGAACGTGCCACCACTGCGTGACTTCAGCTGCCCCAGGAAGGCCAGAACGGCATCCGGGCCCTTGTAGTCACCGGCGAGGTCGCTGCGCCCAGGCTCGTGCCAGACGACGTCATGCGCCATAACCACGCCGAGAAGATCCAAGTCACCAGACTCAAAGTCCTCATATGCCTTTCGGACGACTGACTCATATGCAACTTCCGCCATCACGATTCCTCCTTCACCATGACCCCATTTCGACCCCGACGATTGGTCGGCTGAGAGCCGCGTCGACGTCGTCGAAAAGAGCACGCGCCGAGAGTGGCATGGGCAGCACCAGATGACCTTCGAGCAACCGCTCCCACCGGACAGCTTCAGAAGGGGGAATCTCGACGATCACTGCCACTCGGGGTGCAGCCGCCCGAGCTCCTCGAGCACTTGTCGACATGACAAGTCGTGGAACCGAGCGCCGACACCACGACGTCGGCGGATTCGACCAGCGTCCAGCGATGACCCTCAGCAGCGGGCACCAACTCTGTGGTGGCCCACAGGGCCCAGGACACCATGAAACGCTATAGCCGCTGTCTGCAAGGAACCCCCACAATGCGGTGCCTTCGACCCCTTCTGGCGCCTCGAGCAGCACTTTGGGACGCCCCATTTCGGAAGCCCGAACCCCAGTTGCTTCGCCCCTGGATTGCTTCTTCGAGGCCATGTGGACCCCCATATCTCCGCGACCAGACCAGGCCATCTTCTTCCAGTTTCACCCACACCACGCTCCTGCGGTAGAGGACTTGGTCCTACCCTCCCCGACTTTCGGAATCTGTCTTGACTTGGTGCTGTCGTGATCTGGAGCCCCACGGCTAGAACTTTGGCGCTTCCGGGTTCTCTGTGGGTAGCCCAGGTCACGCTGTCTTCGGATAGAGATCGAGTCCGCCGAGGTGGAAGTAGATCGCCGTCTTGAAGTTCTCGCGGTTGCGATAACCCCGAGCCTGGACGCGGATCGCCTGGATGCGCGAGTTGATGCCCTCGGCCGTCGCAGAGGTGAGGCGGTTGGAGAAGAAGGCCATGACGCCGTCGTAGTGGCGCCTGATGAGGCGGGCCACCGCAACAACGGGCTCGAGCCGCGAGTGGGTGGCCCAGAAATACCACCGCTTCCAGTGTTTCTCGGCCCAGCCGCGACGAACGTAGTCCCACAGATAGCGGAGGTCCTCCTTGATGGCCCAGGCCCGTCCCGTCTTGAGCTCCAACGCCCGCAGGGCACTGAAGCGCTCGTCGTGGCGTTCAGGGAGGTTCTCGGCTGAGTGGAGCCACATGTACTTGGTGCCCACCAACAGGTTGTCGCCGTCGGCCTCCAGACGGCGATGTTCGGCCTTGCGCACGGTGTCGACCGCTTTGGTCATGTGACCCATGATGTGAAAGCGGTCAAAGACGATCTTGTCGTCGGCGTCCTCCAGATGGGCCCGGACCGAGTTGGCGTAGGGCTCCCACATGTCCATGGCCACGGCCTCGATTCGGGCCAGCTCGGTAGCCGGCATGGTGTCGAAATAGGCGTCCAGGCTGTCCTCCTTGCGATCGTCGGCGATGAAGCGCACGGTGCCGGCGTCGATGTCGGAGACGACGGTGATGTAGTCATGTCCCCGCCCCGCCGCCTTCTCGTCCACCCCGAGATGGACCGGAGCCTCAGGCGGGCGGCGCAGCAGACCCCGGGCCACGGCCCGCTCCATCAGGTGCCAACCCTCGTCCCAGCTCACCCGCAGGATGCGGCAGGCTCCCACGACGTCGCATTCTCGCAACACATCGATGGCCAGGCGTTCGAAGAGCGTGGTGAAACGGCTCATGGACTCGGCCCAGGGCAGAGTCACCTGGTGCACGCCATGGGTGGCGCACTCGACCCGGGGAGGACGGGCATGGAGGAACGTGGCGAACTGGCACGAGTCGAGGTGGCGCCACGACCGCTCCTCGGCGTGGTCATAGACAGGCAGCAGCGCGTCGCACTTGGGGCAGGTGAAGCGCGTGCCCTTGGGGTGGCTTACCTGTACGTCAACACGCTCGCCCTCGACGGACAGCTCGACACCAGTCACCTCCCACGGTGAGGTGATGCCGAGGAGGTGACGGTAGAGGTCGGTGTCTTGCATCGCCCCATGGTCGCAACGACCGTCCAGACACCGCCAGCGAACTGGCGTTCGACGAACTCACCCACGGAAATCCCGGAAGCGCCCTGATTAGATCGATGACAAGCCGCCGCATGGAGCCAAGTTCCTCAGGAGATGTGGACCGCCACCATGTCGGGAACGCAATGCACTCCTTGAGGCATCGCTGGGTGTCATCCATTTGGATGATCTCTGGTGCCAGGCCACTGTCTGACAGTCTCGGCAGCAGTGCATGGTGACGTTGGCGGTCGAGGTTGTCCGTGGCCATCAAGAAGTACCCGGTTATGGCCAGCTGATGTACCCGCTGGTGGCCAGATAAGTACCCGGTTTTGGCCACGAGAAGTACCCACCCCTCACTGAACCATCCACCTGAGGGTTCCCCCGGCCGGTGACGGTGGCGGTGTCTAGCCAACCGCCGCACCGACCGAGGGGACACCTCTATGAAACCAGTGAGGGAACGCATGGACATGACTTCTGCCTATCGGGAGGTGGGCTCGTATCGAGGGGCCGCTGAGATCTGCGGCACCACCCACAGAACGGTCAAGAAGGCGGTGCTGGCCGCCCAGAGGGCCCAGGCCGGGCTCGATCCACCGCTGGCCCACAACTACGACACCGTGCGGAACGTGGTGGCCGAGCGGGTGGAACGGACCAAGGGCAAGATCTCGGCCAAGCGCCTCCTGCCCGTCGTCCGGGCCGCCGGCTATGAGGGCTCGGCCCGCAACCTGCGTCGTCTGGTGGCCGAGACGAAGGTCCAGTGGCGGACGGAGAACCACCGGGGCCGGCGCCCCGGGGTGTGGACGCCGGGCGACATGCTGGTCTTCGACTGGGGGGAGATCGGTCCGCTGTTCGTCTTCTGTGCCGTGGTGGCCTGGAGTCGGGTGCGCTTTGTCTTTTTCACCGACAACCTGGGAGCCGACGCCACCATGAATGCGCTGGCCGAGTGCTTCGAATACATCGGCGGCGTGCCGAAGACGGCTCTCACCGACCGCATGGGCTGTCTGAAGGGTGGCACCGTGGCCGGCCTCGTCATCCCACCCCGGCCTACGTGCGTTTCGCCGTCCACTACCGGTTCCAGCCCGACTTCTGCGAAGGGGCCGACCCGGAATCGAAGGGTCTGGTCGAGAACCTGGTCGGTTATGTGAAGTCCGACCTCATGATCCCAGAGGAACTGACTGTCACCGAGCTGGCCACGGCCAACGCCAAAGGGAGGCTGTGGCTCGACGAGGTGAACAGCGTCGAACACTCCGAGATCTGCGCCATCCCCAACGAACGCCTGGCCGTTGAGCGGAAGCTCTTCTCGGCCCTTCCCACCCTGCGGGCGACCATCGGCAAAGTCGTCACCCGCAAGGTGAGCAAGCTGAGTTGTGTCCGGTTCGGATCGGCCCGCTATTCAGTGCCGACGTCGCACATCGGTTCCGATGTGGAGCTCCGGGTCAGAGACGGCGTCATGACGATCGTCTCCCACGAAGAAACCGTCGCCGAGCATCTGGTCGGTCGTTTCCCCTGGTGAGACGTCCATTGACGATGCCCACTACGGGGGACCCCGACCGCTCCCCGCTCGGGCGGTGCGCCCCAAGAGTGCGGCCGAGAAGGCCTTCTGTGATCTCGGTCCGGCAGCCGTTGCCTTCATCAAGGGAGCCGCCGCCCACGGGATGACGGGTCTCGCCCGTGACCTCGACGAGCTGCGCCAGCTGGAGGCCATCCACGGCCGGGAACCGGTCACCGCCGCGCTGGAGAGGGCCGTCGCCTTCAGCCGCTTCCCGGCCGCCGACGTTGTGTCCATCCTGGACGCCGGTCACGGCGCTCCTCATCCGACGCGTTCAGGCGAGGCCCTCATCATCGAGTTGCCGGCGGTCCCGGTGCGCTCGCTGTCGGACTACGCCATCGGCGGGCAGTCATGACCGCCACCCCGCCGCCGCTGGCGGCCGACATGGAGGCGGGACTGCGTCGGCTCCGACTCTCAGCCATGCGCAAACTCTCGCCGGAGCTGCTGATCACGGCCAAGACGCAGCGCTGGAAGCCCGAGGAGTTCCTACGCACCTTGATCGAGGCCGAGATCGAGTCCCGCGACCAGTCCAATGCACGAGCCCGGATGAAGATCGCTGCCTTCCCGGTCAGAAAGACGCTGGAGGAGTTCGACGTGGCCGCCTCGTCGGTCGAACGCGCGACGTTCGACTACTTGGCCAGCCTCGAGTGGATCAGGGCCAAGGAGAATTTGTGTCTGGTGGGGCCGGCGGGGACGGGCAAGAGTCACCTCCTTGTGGCCCTGGGCCACCAGGCCGTCGACACCGGCCACCGGGTCCGCTACTTCACCGCCACCGAACTCATCGAGACCCTCTACCGGGCTTTGGCCGACAACTCGGTCGGGAAGGTCGTCACCCAGATCCTGAAGGCCGATCTGATTCTGATCGACGAGATCGGATTCGCTCCGATGGACGGCACCGGCGCCGAACTCTTCTTCCGCATCGTGGCCGCCGCCTATGAACGCCGGGCCCTCGGTGTGGCCTCGCACTGGCCCTTCGAGGAGTGGGGGAAGTTCCTCCCCGAGCACACCACCGCCGTCAGTCTCCTCGACCGGTTGCTCCATCACCGGGTGATCGTGATCACCGACGGGGAGTCATTTCGGATGAAGGAAGCGCGTCAGAAAGGAGGTTCACCTACGCTGGACAAAACCTGAACATCCGCTCCGAGGGGTGGGTACTTCTGGTGGCCACCAGTGGGTACTTCCTCATGGCCATGGACAGAGGTCGCTCCGAAAGGGTCGACAGATCACGCCTCGAAGGGTATCGGTGGGTTGTAATACGGACGGCCTTGTTCCCCGGCCGGACACTTGCCAGTACTGCCGAACCCCAAAGGTCAAGGCCAATCGGAACAAGCACCCGGCTTCAGCACGGTGTCGTTCGAGCCGATGAACTCAAGGTGGGAGCGCACACAGAAGAACCCGGGAGGCTGAGTCGATACCTCAGCCTTCCCATTCGTCGCACACCCCGTTTTGATCGGCTCGCACGCACGAGGCCCATCTCCATGGCTATCGCGCAGGGGGTGGCACTCGCTGCGACCTTCTTTGTGATCACCGTCTTCCCCTATGGACACGCGCCGATCAGTCGGATCGTCATCGTGTCGGTGGCATGTGGTGTCGCCTTCGGATGCGTGATGAGCCGGGTCAACCGACGACCCACGCTGACACTGGGTCGAGATGCGCCGACCGGTCGCAACCACCGGATGCTCGCCGGGATCGTCTTGGCCCTCTGTGGTGTGTTTGCAACCTTCATGGCCGTAATGTTCTTCATCCTCCTCCCGCATACGGCGAACCCACTGCCTCCATTCCGCAATCGGACGCACACTGGCCTTTTGGTGGGCGGACTGGTCAGTTCAGCTGTTGCCGTCACTTTTGCCGTGTGTTCGTTGTTGGTGTTCGTGAACCGCTCGCGTGATAACTGATGAGACTTCGGTCTGCGGTCGTCGTAGCAATCCTCGCGCTCCTTCTCACCGCCTGTGGTCCGAGCACCGGCTACTCGACAACGGTCATCGGATTCGGCTCCTACGTGCCGCTCCCGGGTCCAGATGGGATGCCTCTCCCGGGTCGGCCGGAGTTGATGTACACGGTGACCAACAACGGCTCCAGTCCACGAACGCCAACCTGCGATATCTCTGTGAGCTACAAGGGCCAGGTTCTCGGTCAAGGATCGGTTACAGGGTCAGGGCAACTCTCACCCGGAGCCACTTCCACAGGGCATGAGCCGCTCGGATTCTCGGTTCCTCAGGGTGCCGTGGGGAGCGTTTCATGTCACTGAACTCGGATATCTGCCACCGCTGAACGGTCCCGCTCACACCAGTGCCGATTCAGTCTTCAGCATGGTGTCGACCTACTCTGATCACTTCAGGTCGTCGCGCGAACCGAGATGGGGGTAGTGATGCGTCGGAATATCGTCTTGGTGGCATGCGTTGGCGTTGCCTCAGTGGGCCTGGGCATGTTCGGGGCGGGTGTCGGCCTAGCCGAAGGTGTCGCATCTGGTACTTCATCAGTCGGCCATGGCTGCCACACCTACGGAGCCGTTGGCACCTCGACGGCCTCGGTCAGGGTCCCCGGCCACGCGAAAGCCCACAACTGGGTGGTCACCGTGATGGCGGACGACGTGCCTGGCGAGGCATATCCACAGGTCCCATCCGTGACAGGCTCAGGGGCTTTGTCAGGTCACCTGAGCAACATGATGAACCCTGCCCCTTACAACAACTACGGTCCGACGGGTGGCGAGATTGGCGCATGGACCAGCGGGTCTGGGGTCGTTCCTCCGACGCCAGCGACGACACTGACCGCCTCCGCCATTGACCCTGGGGGCGTCGTACGCATCGCCGTCTGGGACTGTCCCCTCGGGACCTCCGGCACCCACTAGGCGCTTCCCCGACCTCACTCCGACGCTCCGTCCTACAGCTGACGAGGCCAATCGGGGTCACACCTAGCTCGGCCAGGTCCCGGCAGAGTCAACCCCTAGACAGAAGGCTGCTTCGCGCGCTGAAGGAAGAACACTCGTCAGCGTCCACTGGGTGTCAGCGCACCGCCTTCCAGATTGCCCGCTGGCCGAGTCAGCGCGGCGAGAGCCAGACTGGAACAATGGACCTCAAGAATCTCATTTGAGGGTCATCTAAACCGGGGGGGAACCAATATGGTCATGGCGCGGAAGCTGGCGGTAGCGATGACCGTTCTGATCGTTCTCGAGCTTCCGGTCGTCGCGGAAGCCCAGTCGTCGAATATCGACGACTGGGGCCTCTGGACCAACGGGACACAGTCCCAAGCCATCAGCGACACGCCGACAGCAGTCGACCTGGATGCGTCGCAAGTCCAGGCGTCGAACGGGGATAGCTTCGCCATTGTGGGCGGGACTGAGTACGCCTGGGGTTACGGAACGGATGGCGACCTCGGCGACGGCACGGCGTCAAACTCGTTCACCTCACCGGTCGCGGTGGACTTCCCCTCAGGGACAACTATTACGGCCATCGCTGACGCCAAGAACGCGGGCTTCGCCGTGGACTCTAGCGACCGGGGGTGGGCCTGGGGAGCGAGCACAGACGGCGAGATTTGCACCGCCGGGCGGAACCGGAAAACTCCGGAGCTTGTGCACGGGTTACCGGCAGTGACCGCAGTGGCGGGAGGTCAGGAGCACGTTCTGTGGCTCACCGGCACCGGTACCGTCGAAGCGTGCGGGCTGAACACGTATGGCCAGCTCGGAGACGGCACAACCGAGAAGTCCGACACGCCCGTCACCGTCCAGGGCCTGCCTGACAATGACCCGGTGATCGCCATCTCGGCAGGCAACTGGTCATCGGCGGCGCTCACCGCGAGCGGAAGGCTCTATATGTGGGGCAACAACGCTGCCGGTGAACTGGGCATCGGGAGTACCGCCACCTTCGAGGACACTGCCATGCAGGTGCCGGGTACATTCTCCTCGGTCTATGCCGGAGGCTCCGTGCGTTCGACAAATCCGCATACCCTCGCCATCACGGCCGGTGCGACGCCGGCAATCGAATCATGGGGTGCCAATACCTTTGGCGAACTCGGGACGGGTTACACCTCAGCCGACTCAGACTCCCCGGTTGATGTCAAGGTACCAACAGGGGTCGTCTTCGTCACCGTCATGGCCGGAGGCAGTGAGTCAGGG
The DNA here is from genome assembly GCA_963842145.1 of uncultured Acidimicrobiaceae bacterium. GTDB lineage: Bacteria > Actinomycetota > Acidimicrobiia > Acidimicrobiales > UBA8190 > CAWJFJ01. The sequence continues at coordinate 5,195 of CAWJFJ010000015.1, read as the reverse complement.
GCGATCGACTCCCACGGCAACTTATGGATGTGGGGTCAGGGCGCTGCCGGTCAGCTGGGAAATGGCGGGACATCGAAAGAACTGACGCCGGTCGAGATCGGCTCCGGCTTCGTGGCCCTCTCGGGCACGGCCAATAACGTCGTAGCGCTGAAGGAATGACGTAGGAGCATCAGTTGAGCATTCGAGTCCTCGCGCCGGTTCCAATAGCGCGTGTCCGCCTCGTCTTCTCTCTCTTTCCATAGGACGGCGCCACAGGGACGCGTCGCACCGTCGTGTCGCCATGGCTGACTGATTCCGGCCAGGAGCTGGCCAGCACGGCCTCGGCCAAAGGGCGAACAAACCCGGCGGGCCTGGATTAGTCCAGCGGTCAGTCCGATGGAATCTCGGCGACGACGTGACCCTTTTTCGCTCGCCAACTGTGAATCATGATCCAAAACAGTGACGATGGGCACGTCTCCCATGCTGAGCAAGGATGGCGGGAGCGTCGACCACGGGCGAACCGTCGTGGCGCCCAGGAGATCACCATGAGTGTCCGACACCGTTTCCTGCCCGTCGTGGTGGTGGCCCTGGTGGCCACCCTGTCCTTCGTCGGCTCGTCGGCGGTGGCCGGGGCCAAGACCCATCCGGCCAAGGGCTGCCACAAGACCCACACCTGTAAGAGCGGTGGTGGGTCGGGCACCGGCACCCCGCCCCTCATCACCGTCCAGGTCGATCCCAATCCCCTGGTCGAGACCGGTCCGTCGCTGGTGGCGGCGGTCATCCAGGTGGAGACCTCGCCGTCGTTCGCCGGTGACCCCGTCGAGATCGACTCCTCCCAGCTGACCAACTCCTGCGGGGGCATCATCGGCTTCCTGAGCGACACCGCCGCCGGCCTCAACAGCGTGACGGTGACGCTGGACGACGACGGCAACGCGGCGGTGGTGGTGGACGGCACGGAGTGCGCCCCCGGCCCGAGCCTGGTCGAGGCCGACCTGGTCGAGGCGCCATACTACACAGCCACCACCACGTTGAGCGTCGAGCCTCCGAACGTCACCGGTGCCGGGGTGAGCGGCTATCCCACCACCAGCGGCATCATCACCACCGGTGAGGTGGAGACGGGGGACACCCCGGCCAGCGGGAACTCCGACGTCTACGGCGTGTTCTACGTGGAGACCGATCCCGTCTACGCCGAGCTACCGGTGGAGATCAGCTCCTCCCAGCTCCAGGACCGCTGCGGCGGCGGGTACACATGGACCACGTTCCAGGGTGGCACCAACACCTCGACCTTGGACAACGACGGCAACGCCGTGTTCGTCTTCTTGGGCAGCTCCTGTGGGGCGGGACCGTCCCAGGTGGTGGCCGACGTCGACGCGGGGACCCATCCGACCTACATGACCACCTTCAACATCGTGGCCCCGACACCGACGATCTGATATTTCGCCTCGAGGGATGCGCGAGCGTGTCCCGAAATCGCGTGTACTCAGGTGCGTGTCGGAGAGCCGACGTCCTCAATCTCCGACTGGCGGGTCAAGCCTTGGGGTCCACCTGCCGAAGGTCAGCGGAGAATCGTGCCCTGAGGCATCATTGACGGGTGATCTGGCTTCTCTCGGCAATATTCGTAGGCGGAATGGCTGGGTCGTACGCTCTGAGCCGACGCCGGTCATCGAAATACGAGCGATTGTACGGGATACCGCTTGCCCGGAAGTGGTCGGCCGTCGAGGTCTTCGCTGTCTGGGGATGGGTGGGTCTCGGTGTCGGCCTGATCATTATCTTCCCGCGCTATTGGTGGCTGAGTATGGCGATATTGGTGCTTGTGACCTGGATTCTATTGATGGTTGCAATCTTCCGAGTACGGCGGGGTATCAAGTCTGACCCGTCGAGAAAACCACACGGATTATTGGATGCATTCGCCCGTGGAGGTAGGAGCGGTCGGTAGCCCGTATGTGCCCGAAGACGTATCGGCGTACTGGCGGCGATGGTCACGCTGCGGGGAACGGCGGGTGCGGACCCTGTATCACAGCACCCGCAAACTGCATGGCGTTATGGAAGAGGTCGGTCAAGGCCTGCCGAAGGCTGCCGAAGGGGCGCCTTGAGGGACCGGTCATGGACGGTTGAGATACTGGCTTGATGGCCGGCTGTGCCGGCCTCTGGATGCGAATTTCGGGTGTCGGCGCCGGATACTCGCTATACTGCGAGTATGACTCCTGACTTCAGATCTGATCGAATGGATTCGGTCGAAGGGAAGGGCCGGGCCCGCCTGGTGTGGGACAGCTACCGCCGGGCCGTTGACAAGACAGTGATGCCGGTGGTGCTGCCTGTGGCCCGGCCAGGAGCCGAGGTACTGGCCCGGAAGTGGATGGTCGACCTCCTGGGGTTCTGGATGCTCTGGCATCTCTACGGCGGATTCGAAGGCCTCGAGGAGTTCGGGATGCACCCGTCGACCATCTGGCGCAAGGTCAGCCGATTCCGCCAGGTCTTCGGGAAGCACCCGGACGAGTTCGAGTTCCCCGGCGTCACGATCGATCCGAAGGCGTACTGGGCGGCGGCAGGAATCAAGGGCCGGAGGGGATCGCACTCGTAGATGTGCGAGTGTCAGCCCTGGGGTCCTATACTCGTGGATATGCGAGTCCACGAGGGCCCAGGAGGATCCAGTAGAGAGCTACGGGAGCTGGCGTCTGGGATCGATGCTCTGTACCTGTCGGGGCGAGCTGACCTCCCGTACTGGCTGGTGAACGCCCTGGAGCGGGCTCGGACAGAGGCCGAGGCGTCGAGACATGCGACACCGATCTGGCTCGGCCATGAGCAGTTCGGCGTGGCGCCACGCAGCTTCGGCCGCTATCGATTTTGCCTGGTGCACCCCTACGCACAGATCGGCGTGAGCCCGTCGACTCAATCGCCGGCGTTCCGGATCCAGTTCCGCTCCGAGTTCCTGCACGGCGCCGGCGTCGGCGTGGCCATTGCGTGGCTGCGGGATCAGTTGGAGTCGGTCTGTGGGCCGGTTGAGCTGATGGTGAGCAGGATCGATCTCCATGCCGATTGGCAGGGATAGGTCCTGGTGAAGGAGGACCTGGACGGGTTCGTGTGTCGGGCAAGTGCCCGGGCCATCTTCGAGGAGGACGGAACTCTGACGGGGATCAATTTCGGCCGTCGGAAGACGAAGACCGTCAATGCTCGGATCTACGACAAGACGGCGGAACTGGGGAACCGCTCAGCGGGGTTCTGGGAAGACGTGTGGCCCACCGGGTTCGCCGATGGCGGGCCCGTGCTGCGAGTGGAGTTCGAGCTGTGGCGGGCGGCGCTCAAGCAGTTCGGAGTGGGTACGCCGGACGAAGCACTGGAGGCGGCTGGTGCGCTTTGGGACTACGTCGCCCGGCACTGGTTGACGTTTCGCATCCCCACCGAGGATGGCACGAAGGCACGGTGGCCGGTGGCGCCGGAGTGGCTCCAGGTGCAACGGGCGGGCATCAGTGCGGGGGGTTGGGGCGTCGAGCGGATGTACGAGGGTCAGCGGAGGAAGGCGCTGCGAGACGCATCGCCGTACCTTGTCGGGTACCTGACGAGCTTCGCCGCTCAGGTGGGAACCGAGGGGATCGAAGACACGTGCAAGCACCTGGCGGTGATGCTCGACCGGTACGGCCGGGAGACTCGCATCACATTTGAAGAGCGGATCAGCAAGCGACGAGCAGAGCTATTGCTGCCATGATGCCGGGACCGGACTTCGAACGGGTGGCAGACGTGCTGATCCGCATCGTGGTTCGGGTCATTCGAGGCGATGACGACCAGGGAGGGGGACTCGGTGCTGACTGTGGCGTACTGCCGAGTGTCGACAGAGGAACAAGCCGACGAGGGATACTCGATCAAGGGCCAAGCGGACCGACTGCGGGCCTATGCGGAGCTACATGAGCTAGGGCCGGTCAGCGTCGTCGAGGATCCAGGACGATCGGGCAAGGATCTGGCTCGACCGGGGCTCCAGCAAGTATTGGCGATGGTGGAGGCCGGCCACGTGTCGAACGTGCTGGTGTGGCGTCTGGATCGCCTGTCACGCAACCTGGGCGACCTTGTACTGCTGGCGGATACGTTCGGCCAGGCGAACGTGCCGCTGCACTCGTTCACCGAAAAGATTGATCTGTCGTCGGCCACGGGGCGGATGTTTTACAACATCCTGGGATCCTTTGCCCAGTTCTACCGGGAGCAGCTATCGGAGAACGTGCGCATGGGGACGCACCAAGCGGTGCGGGAGGGGAAGTGGGTCAATAGGCCGAAGACGGGCTACGACCTGGTCGACGGCGAGTTGGTAGCGAATGACGACGCCGATCGAGTGCGGATGATTTTCCGCATGCGGGCGCAGGGGTCGAGTCACCGTCAGATCGAGGAGCGGACCGGAATCAAGTACTCCACGGTCGGTGCCATCCTCAAGTCTCGGATCTATCTGGGAGAGGTCCTGCACAATGGCGAGTGGTATCCGGGGACGCATGAGGCGATCCTCTCCCCCGCCGAGTTCGACTCAGCGCAACGGGGCTGGGTGGCCGGAAGACGTCGGGGTCGGGATCTTCTGTCAGGTCGAGTCCGCTGTGGCATGTGCGGGAAGCTGATGGCGATCGAGACCCTCGGTGATGGTCGTTCGTTGTACCGCTGTTGGCATCGAGGCGTTGGCTGCAAGCAGCCGAGGAGGACGAACACAGGATTGCACCGGGCGGCGGTGTTGGCCATGCGGCTTCTGGGACGGGACGAGAGGCTGCAAGAGGCCATTCGGAGGCAGCTCGCCGGAGTCCGCCGGACCGAACCGAGCGCCGGCGAGGCCGGCCGGCGGATCCGGCGACGGCCGGCGGAGACTCTGGCATCCCTCTCTGAGCGTCGCCGCAAGCTGTTGGAGCTCTATTACGGGGACAAGATCACCGCTGAACTCTTTGCTGAGGAAGAACAGCGACTCGCTGGCCAGATTGAGGCGGTTCGATCGGAGGCTATGGGAGAGCGCACGGCCGAGGTCGAAGCCGACCAGGTCTCTGTGCACTTCGAGCAGGTCGCAGCAGCGCTCCGGGACCTGGATATCGACAGCATGTGGTCGGAAGCCACAGACGACGAACGGCGGGTCCTGGTGGACGAACTGGTCGAGGAGGTGACGGTCTTCTCCGATCATCTGGAGGTGAAAGTGGCCGGTGCTCCCCGGATGAACGTGACCTTGGAGGAGGTTGGGCTCAAGGTGTCGGAGATTGGTG
>CAWJFJ010000014.1:0-90736 GCA_963842145.1 uncultured Acidimicrobiaceae bacterium | reverse complement strand
GAAGAAGGTCAAGACGGCGACTACGGTCCAGGCCATCATTCCACTGAGCATCACCTGAGCCACCCGTGACATTGAGATGTCACCCGGTTTCGGTCGGGGGTCTGTCGCGGGTGGCCGGAGGGTGCCCCACTCGTGTCGTTCGGGGGCATCCGCGAACAGAAGTCGATGCCACCGAGAATTGTTGATACCGGATCTGACGTGTATCCATCTGGCCCGGGCGAGAGGTCCGGTCCCGAGTGGGTCTTGGCCGAAGGCCGACCGGGCCTTGGGCATCCTGTACTCGGGGTTCCCGCCCACTCCTGATTTCAACCTGGCACTGTCCAAAGTCCTCCCACGGAACTGCTGCTGAGCAGGGTGACGCGCTCATATTCGCGGGGTCGTGTGATCTCGGACTGGGCGGTCATACGGCAACCAGCCGTGGATGGCTTCGCAACACCGCTGGACCTCCATCCGAGTCCGGGTGATCCCGCCCGGGGCAACATCCCTCAACGAGTCCTTGCCACCCTTCCCGGGCGAGACGGCAGGATGCGGCAGGATCGGGCAACGCTATGGAAGCCTGGTGGACGTGCCCGATGACACGTCGAACTCGGACTCAAGGGCTCAGCCGTCATCTCGCAAGGTGACCAGGGGGTCAGGCGACTCCGAGTCGTGACCGCGCCCGACATCGGTACACCGGGTCCGGCAGGGGTTGATGTTGCAGATGACGGCCGAGGATCGTGGATCCCCACCCGGGCAATGATCGCAACGAGATTCATGGAGCTTCGCAAGCGTCGGGGCCTCATGATCGCCCTGATCGCATTGACGGTCGGGCTCCCGACACTTTTCCTCGTCATCCGGCTGTTGCTGCACGCCTTCGTGCCGCATTCGTACGGGACGGCTGGTGGGTTCGAGGTGTTCTCCACCCTCATCGCCGGCGTGCTCTACATCTTCGGGTTCATCGCCGCCATGACGTTGGGAGCCACCGCAGGTTGCTCCGACCTCGCCGACGGGATGTTCACGCAGCAGGTAGTGACCGGGCGCTCGAGAGTGGCGCTCTACCTGGCCCGCATCCCGGCCGGCTTGGCCATCATCATCTCCATGGTGGCCGTCGCATTCACCATCATCTGCGCGGTCTGCGTCTTCTCCGCGCCGTCCAGATTCGACTTCCAGGGCACCACCGTGCCCCTCGGCCTGTCCCTCCATGGATACGAAACCTGGGCTGCCGATCATCCGAATCTGATCATCTGCGACTTCCCCTACAACGGGCCATGCCCGGAGAACGAACCTGAGCCAAACACCCCGCTGTCCAGGGCGCTGGCCGAGCGACAGGCCGAGCAGAACTATCCGACGTACGCCGTGACCTACAACTCGCCGCCCTATAGCGGGATGATCAGGGCAGGACTGTGGCTCGAGCTCGAGGTGATCATCGCCTATGTCTTCGGTCTCGGGTTCGCCTCTCTCATGGGACAGCGAATGGTTCCGATCATCCTGATGATCGTGTACGAGGTCATCTTCCGACCGTTCCTATTGTCGACCAAGTTTCCCCACCTGATCAACCTTCAGCGACCCCTGGTCATCGAACTGGCTGTGGCCCATCTCGAACCGGCCGGGATTGGTATCAACTACGTCATCGTGAACGGACCCGCTGGGCTTCGAGACTCGTCGTACTTGCTGCCGGAGTCGACTGCCATCGCGGTCGCAGTGATCGCGGCCTGGCTGGTGGTTTGGACGGTCTTAGGCGCGTGGAGAATGGCGACCAGAGACGCTTGAGCAACGCCTGGCTCGATTTCGGTGTGTATTCGGCGATCTCGTAAGTGTCGGATTTCGAGCCTGCGCCACCTTCGATGTTCCGGAGTCGGGCGGGCTCTTGGCCGGGAGCGACCAGGGCTAGGGCATCCGGTAATCGGTGGATACCGAACCTCAGGGTGCCTCCGATCTCCTGGATGTAATCCGACGAACCCGCCCTCACCCAAGTCGCCCATCATCGCAACGCCGAGTGATCTCGGATGTTCCCGTTTGTTCGCAGCGGGAGCGAAACCATTCATGGGGTCACCGCAGGGGCATCCTGGTCCTGGTGTTCTGTGCTTCCTACGGACCAACACTGATGGCCCCTTGGGCCGCCCTGTACCCAAGGGCACTTGCGGGTGGTCTGCGCGTGACGATCGGGCCCTGGGAGCAGGTGAATATCGAGCGGCAATCAGACCGCCGTTCGTCCCGCGTCGATGCTGAACACGCTTCCCGTGACGGATCGTGCTTCGTCTGTCATGAGATGGACAGCTAGGGCAGCGACATCGCTTGCCTGCACCACCTCACCAAGCGGTACTGCCTGTAGCCCGCGTTCGATATGGCCAGGAATAGCACTGGTCATGGGCGTCTCGGTGAGTCCCGGCGCGATCACGTTCACGCGGATATGTCGCGGCGCCAGCTCGAGAGCCAGGCTCCGGGCGATGGTATGCACACCGGCCTTGGCGGCGGCATACGCGAGGAGGCCGATGCCCGGCCGCAAGGCGATGGACGAACCGGTTGCGAGCAACAAGCCGCCATTTGTCCGGAAATGGGGAATGGCAGCGCGGAACGTGAGCATGACGCCCGTGAGGTTTACGGCCAAGACCCGGCTCCATTCGTCGAGATCGAGGTCGGTGACTGTTGTCGCCTGCATCAGGATGCCGGCGTTGGCGTACGCGACGCTGAGCATACCGAGCTCGCTCACGAGTCCATCGACTGCGGCGGTGAGCTGTTGGTCCTCAGAGACGTCGGCCGACCTCGCAGCTGCGCGTTGACCCATCGCACTCACCTGCTCGACCAGCGAATCGAGACCGCTTGTGTCGAGGCCGATCGCCGCGATGGCGGCTCCCTCACTTGCTGCCGCGCAGGGCGGTCTCCCGTCCAATGCCGCTTTCCGCGCCCGTGATGAGCACGACCTGGCCGGCTAGCCGGGAAGGCCTCAGGTCAGTCATGAGTCCACAACCAATATCTGGGAGGCGAGTACGCCAGTAGCAGATGAGCGATTGGTGCGGTGTTCAACCATGGACGAACCATAACCCCACGGGCATAGGCAAGCGGAGAGGCGCAGGGGGTCGTCTTGTCTTCGGGAGCGGGGCGCAGGCCGATCGGAATCGAACGCGCCAGAGGAATATCGAATGGGTGCTGTCAACAGCCCGCCTTCGAGTCCCTCGCTGTAGCCGGCATGTTCGGGCGGTCCGATCGGGTGACAGCCTCCGAGGCTGCGCAGTGTTACCGATCAGTTCGCTCCGGCGGTGTTCCACCCCATGCTGACGTACTCCGACTCGCCCGCACCCGGTGTAGTGGGGCACCCCAAGAAGAACCGGTGCCAGCGCCAGTATTCGGGCCGCATAAAATGGCGTGGTGACCGACCTACGGCTGGCTCTCTGTCAATCCGCCTCCAGTGGCGATCCGCAGGCCAACCTCGAAAAGGGATTGGCCGTATGTTCTAGGGCCGCCGAAGAGGGGGCGGACATCGCAATCCTGCCAGAGATGTGGCAAATCGGTTACGCCCCTTGCCCTGATGACGAGGCTGGACGGGCGAGGTGGCAGGAGATGGCCATCGCCCGTCACGATCCATGGGTGAGCGCATTCAGAAAGGCTGCGTCCGATTTCAACTTGGCGATTTTGGTGACATTTTTGGAGCGGTGGCCTGGTTCCCCTCGGAACACCGCCCTGCTAATCGACCGGCGTGGTCAAGATGTTCTTTGCTACGCCAAGGTTCATACGTGTGACTGGGGAATGGAGAAAGCCCTCACGCCCGGAGAATCCTTCGAGGTCGCTCGGCTCGACATTGAGGGCGGGTCCGTCGACGTCGGCGTCATGATCTGCGCTGACCGAGAGTTCCCTGAGTCAGCGCGTGAACTGATGCTTGGCGGCGCTGAACTCATTCTGGTGCCAAACGCTTGTCCCATGGCTGGCGAGCGGACGTATCAGCTTCGGTCCCGAGCCTTCGAAAATATGACCGCGATCGCGACGGTGAACTATTCGGCTCCCGATCAAGATGGCCATTCTAGTGTCTTTGACGGAATGGTCTTCGAAAAGAATGGTCAACCGAATGGTCAACCTCGTGACCAGCTCATTTTCGAGGCAGGCGATGGCGAGAACGTCTACTTTGCCACTCTCAATCTGGACGCACTCAGGGAGTACCGAGGGCGTGAGACGATGGGAGACGCATACCGGAAACCCAGTGCGTACAGGCGCTTGATGTCCGACGAACAAGGCGTGTCAGTCTTCGATCGGGCCGATTCGCGCAGAGGATCTGTGATCACAGAGGGCTGAGAGCTGACACTCAAGACCAGTCAGAGACGGTCGATCAGGCTGCCCCACAAGCATCGTTCGGAGACACCCACGAAGAGAAGGCGACACGACCGAGAATTGGCGATACCGACTGAAAGTTGTATTTCGGTGGACCGCCAAATTACGTGCCGTTCCCGACTGGGGGGAGTCCAACGGTGAAGGGGCGACCAGAGGGCGCATAGTCGGAGATTGCGAGTACCCCTATCTATCGATCCGGGCCGATCCCTGACGTGCCGGAGTAGCAGATCTTGGTCGGGGTCGACCCGCACGGTATTCGCCGGGAGGTCCTTTTCGATGTTATGTCTAACCGCCATTCGCCCGGACGATCACCCCAAGCCCGGTCGCCGCCGTCACGAGGACTAGCCCCGCCAGGATCCAACAGCCTTCGCTGTGCCTTCGTCTCCGGGTCTTCCGCATCGATACGACGCCCGTGCCACAGGCAGAACGCCCCACTTCCGGCCAGGGCGGCGACGACCACCCACGGGGGTGCGACACCTGGCGCAGCGCCCGGTGGTTGGCACAGTGCAGATTGGCTCACGCTGGCGGCCAAAGGCCATGCGGGATGCCTCCCTGCACATGTCGCACCGGCACCCCCTGTTGTACGCACTTCTCGTGCCGTGTGTGGTCATGGTCTTCCCCTTTGTCCATAAGAGGTGGATGACGAGACATGCTGGTGGGACAGCCAGAGGACCACTCCCTGGCCCGCCCGGTCGAGGCGCTGGCGTTCGATGTGACGGAGGGTCCTGTCGTCCTCGGGGGTCAGCTCATCGTCAAAGGGCCACCATGCGTCGAGATCGTCCCTTTAGAGGGGCGGTATCGACGGTGCTCACGACGCCCTCTTCCAATCGCCGGATGCGATCTCCCGCACCGAAGCGATGCGATCGAGACACCACGCCGACGGAGTCCAGCGGTCGGGACAACGTCCGACCATTTCGATCGCGCCCAGAGCAGTCAAATCTTCGAGGTGTCGCACCGCCGTCTGATCGGGCCGTGAACCGCGACCGGCCACCGAGGCGGTGGCCAGAGGAAGGTCGGATTGCACGAGGACGTCGAGGACCCGACGGCGCAGGCTGTGCATGGCGTCGAGGGCCATCGAGGCCAGGAGCCGCCAACACTCGTCTTCGTCCACTCCGAGCACCCGCAGCCCGCCGAGCAGCTGGGCGATGGCGGCGGCGAAGCGGGGTGGGCGCTCGGGTGTGGGCACCGGCTCCACATGGCGCTGATAGCCCTCATGGACCACCGGGGACCGGCACCGGGGCGCCATCCGGCCCGACGATCGTCTTAAACCCTGCGCCCCAAGAAGGCGAGGAGCCTGTCCTGAACGTCAGCATCGGCGGCCGGTTCACGCTTTGGGCCATAGAAGCCGGAACCGCGCAGCAGCGCATCAATCGGCTCGAGATCAGCCATCGCCTTCTCACACGCCTCAGGATTCAATCGGTCATTGGCACCGATCGCCCTGGACAGGTCCCAGGTGTGCACAAGCAAGTCGCTCATAGGAAAGGCGAGTCCATCCCCGGCTTTCATCTCTCCAAATGGAAGCTTGACCAGTTGGTCGAGAACGCGCCCGGAGCCCCGAGAGCAGCATCGGCTCCATCTCTCACCGTCTTCCATACGACGACGAGGTCGTCGCCTGTCGCGTCGATAGCACCGGTTGCTCCGAGCGCTTTGGGGACCATTCGTTGAGCTCCAATGGCATGGTCCACCAACTTGGCGACATTCCACTCATCGCAACACGTCGGACTTGACCAGTCCTGTGGTCCGACTGCCTCTAAGCGTTCTGAAAAGCCGTCAGCCACCTGTCGCCACATTGTCAACAATTCGATCATCTTTGCTCCCTGGTTCGATGATGGTGTTGTCCGGCGCCCATTTGGTACGGCCGGAGGAACCTTCGTCAAGGACCTGTACCGCGGAGATGATTGCACACCGCCCGCCGACGGTCAGAAGCGCGATTGGGCACCCAGGGCGGGCCGACCGCTAAGTGTCTGCAGCCGGGGACGAATGCTAGGCGCTTGGCCAAATTGGAGTCGCGCAGTAGACCTCACTCCTCCACCGCGACATCAGCACTACCAAATCTAGTCTTCGGGGGAGAGCGGGTCAGCGTTCGATCATCTGCATCTCTTGCCCGGTCGACGACATCGCCGAACGTCACCGCTTCCGCGAAGGGGTTGTCCGTCCATACGCACGAGACAAGGGAAAGGAGGATACCTACTGCTTCATTCTCAATCTAGCGCGCGTCGGGCGCTTGCGGCAAGGCCCCGATCAGTGCGCAGAATCTCCCTCTCCGACCAGAACCTACAAAGAGGAAAAGGGTGGCGTATGGCCAAGCATGCGGTGGCAATCGTCGGCGGCGGTCCGACGGGAATGATGCTGGCGGCTGAGTTGGCGTTGGCGAAGGTCGACGTCGCTGTCGTCGAGCAGCGTCCCAATCACGTGCTCGTCGGCTCACGGGCCGGCGGTTTCCACTCGCGCACGATCGAAGTGCTGGATCAGCGTGGGGTCGCTGATCGATTCCTCGCGGAGGGTCAGGTAGCTCAGGCCGCGATGATCGGGACGACCGTGTTGGACATGAGCGACTTCCCGACGCGTCATCCGTATTCGCTCGGGATCTGGCAGAACCAGATCGAGCGGATCATGGCCGCCTGGATCGCCGAGCTCCCGGTGCGGATCTATTACGGATGTGAGGTGAAGGGCTTCGCGCAGGACGACACCGGCGTCGACCTCGAACTGTCCGACGGCCAGTCGCTGCAAGCGCTGTATCTCGTCGGGTGCGACGGAGGACGTAGCGTCATCCGTAAGGCAGCGGGCATCGAATTCCCGGGGTGGGATCCGACGAAGAGCAACCTGATCGCCGAGGTCGAGATGACCGAGGAACCGCCGCGGGGCATTCGCCACGACGCTATTGGCATCCATGGCCTCCACAGGTTGGAGGATGGGCGGTCCGTGCGGGTCGTCGTGACCGAGCAGCAGCTCGGGTCGAGCAGCGAGCCCACCCTGCGCGATCTGAGCGAGGCGCTCATCACCGTGTACGGCACCGACTTCGGGATCCACAGTCCCACCTGGATCTCCAGGTTCACCGACATGACACGTCAGGCAGCGGCCTACCGCGGGGACGAGTCCTTCTTGCAGGCGACTCGGCGCACGTGCATTACCCGGCGGGTGGACAGGGCCTCAGCCTCGGTGTGCAGGATGCGGTGAATCTGGGATGGAAGATGGCTCAGGTGGTCAACGGAACCTCCCCGGAGAGCCTCCTGGATACGTATCAGGACGAGCGCCACCCGGTCGCTGCCCGCGCCCTTCAGCACACGATGGCTCTGGGCGTGCTCCAGCGGGGGGACGAGCGTATGAAGGCCCTGGTCGATGTGGTGTCGGAGCTGGCGATCATGGACGAGCCTCGCAAACGGCTCGCCGGGATCATCTCCGGGCTGGACATTCACTACGACCTTGGTGAGGGACACCCCCTGCTCGGGCGTCGCATGCCCGATCTGGACCTCGTGACCGCCGAGGGTCCGCTGCGGGTCTTCACTCTGCTGCACGACGCCAAGCCGGTGCTGCTCAACCTCGGTGAACCCGGCGGCTTTGACATCACTCCATGGGCTGACCGGGTCCAGCTGATCGATGCTGAATATGTCGGCCCGTGGGAGCTTCCGGTACTTGGCGTGGTTACTGCTCCCACTGCCGCGTTGATCCGGCCCGACGGATATGTCGCCTGGGTGGGCGTCGGTACAGATACCGGATTGCGCGATGCACTGACCACCTGGTTCGGATCACCATGATGTCGACGCAGAGCAATGACACGGCCGAGGTGCTGGCGGAGACGGAGGAACGATTGCTCAAGAGATGGCCCCGGAAAGAGTGCGCCGAATGGTCGACGGGTCAACTCCAAAGCGGTTTGCGAGGTTGCTGACCTTCCAGCCAAGTAGAGCTGCGCCGCCCGTAGGTTCTAAGCTGGCCGATAGACCTCAAGGAGGACACCACTCGCATATCGAGCGAGATCGGTCAGTTCCAAAGAGAGCTTCTCTCGTTGATCAGGGAAGATCGTTAGGCCGCCGCCGATCAAGACGGGGAACACCATGAGCCGCAGCTCATCGACCAAACGATGAGTCAAGAGCGTGCGCACAAGCAGTGCGCCTGCGGCCACGAAGATTGGCCCACCGTTTCCTTCCTTCAGCTTGGCTACCGCCTGGGGAACATCGCCGCGCAGCGCATATGCGTTCCAGCTCAGCTCGGTCAGGGTGGAGGTGACCACGTCCTTGCGCATCACGTTCATCTTGTCGGCGAACTCACCGTCTCGCTCCGGCCATGCCGCCGAAAATCCTCGTAGGTGGTCCGCCCAAGCAGGAGCGACTCCACTTCGAGCGTCTCATTGAGCTTGTAGGCGAAGAGATCGGGCACCCCGTAGGGCATCATCCACCCAGCGTGCGGGTGGGTCTGCTCACCCCCTGGTGCTTCCACGACGCCGTCCAGACTGATGAACTCACTGACGATCAGGGTGCGCATGGTCGGCCCTCTCTGCGAACTGTGAGGTGATGTGAGCGACCGGTGAACTCCTTCGGCCCGGTTGTTGAAGCTATCCCCGAAGTGCCGGTAGGGGATGCTCGCACCTGCCAGCACCGCCCGATTCCACAGGGGTTAGCGGTGCACGGGGAGTGCAGAAGAGCACTGGCCGGTCTGGCGGCTTGGTCCGCAGGTCGAGAGGTCGAAGCCATCTGATTGGTACTCGGGGATCCCGCACGCCGCTGGAATGGCTTGATCGGGTCAGATTGAGGTAGTCGGGGGTTCTAATTTAGGTGATATCGGATCCGATGACCGTATCCGACCGATTCCCGCTGCCTTCAGGATCTCAGGGCAGATATTGTCGTGTGATGACCGTCGAGCTATGGCCACTCGCCGGCACAAATGACCTGCTCGAGATTCGGGCGGATGGAACCAAGATCGGCTTCGTGCGCCTCGCTGTTTCTGGATCCGTTGCGCAGATGGAGGTGCAGTTGGATACGGGTCCGCTTCTAGACGAAGACATCACCGACCTTGTCGTTACGGCGGTCAAGCGGGCTAAGGAAGATGGCGCAACGGACATCGAGTTCCCGGGCGAGTCCCTTCTGTTGCGCCATGCAGCCCGTCAAGTCGGGTTCCGCGGAGGTCTGCGGATCCCCCTAGAGGCAAAGGTCGACGAGGTCGCGGCGCCTGTGCTCTTCAACGACCAAGCCCAGGTATTCGACCGTCACGAGCGCGTTGAGTGGCTGGTCGCGGCGCTGCACGAAGTAGGGATCGAGGCGACGGCAGCTCGGCCCAATCGCGCTTTCGGGAGGCTAGTCAAGCGGTTGGTGGGTGGAGTTGGCGACACGCTGGAAGTGATCATCTCATGGGCTCCCGGCCGCACATTCATCATCAGCGTGCCAGACCGATCGGACCTGATGCCCGAGGCCATCGCTCTCGCTGGCGACATGACCATCTCCGTTCTCAACCGATTTCCCGATCAGGCGTTCGCTTTGAAGTTCGTCTATTTCGATCGGGCCACATACGGACTGAAGGCGGGTCGTCACGCAGGTGTTACCGAAGGTTCGGCGCCGTCGGTCCGCCTGAGTATCGGCTTCATCGCCGTCGAGGAGCACCTCAAGATGATGAACGAGAGAGAGGGCAAGCCGAGACGCTCGACATCAGCGAGGCCGCTGCCGCCTTTTACCGTCCTGGACGCCACCGTGGCCCACGAGCTTTGGCACAAGATCGAAAGTGTCTTCGAGGCGCATCACTACAAATCGAGCATCGATTTCCGACGCCAGCTCGGGCTCCACCTGGGGGTGGAGACTCTGGAGCAGGCTGTCAAGGGTGGAACGAAGAATGCTCCGGCGACCTGGCAGGCTGCACACAAACGACTCATCGAGGAAGTCTCGCGATACGCGGCGACAAATCGACGTGAAGCCACCGCTGAACTGTTCAAGCTGTGGTGGTGCGGGGGCGGTTCCACCACTCCGGTCGTCGTCCGATTCGGAGAGCTGATTGACGAGTTCCTTGCTCAAGGCTAGCGGCGCATGCGGCACTATGTCAGGGACATTTCGAGCGAGGGCAGGTAAGCCGACGTGGAACCAGCGATTCGTGTCGAGCACCTTCAGGTGATCCGGGGAGGTCGGACCGTGGTCGATAACGTCTCGTTCTCCATCGCCCCAGGGACCTTGGTCGGCCTACTCGGCCCGAGCGGCTGCGGCAAAACGACGCTCATGCGGTCCCTGGTCGGGACCCAGGTCGTGGCGGGCGGGCTTGTGGAACTTCTTGGACAACCAGCCGGATCGCCGAACCTTCGCAGTCAGGTGGGTTATGTCACCCAAGCGCCATCGGTCTACCCGGACCTCACCGTCTTGGAGAACCTTCGCTACTTCGCCACCATCTTGGGAGTGCCAGGCAAAGCTGCCGACCGGGCCATCGACGAAGTCGGGCTTGGTCAGCATGCCAACACAATTGTGGGTCGCCTCTCAGGGGGCGAGCAGGCGCGGGTGTCGTTGGCGACCGCACTCCTCGGCTCGCCCCAACTGCTCGTACTCGACGAGCCCACCGTCGGCCTCGACCCGTTACTCCGACGAGATCTTTGGGCCTTGTTCGCGGGCTTGGCCGAGGCAGGAGCGACACTAGTGGTGTCGAGCCACGTCATGGACGAGGCGGAACGCTGCCAGAGGCTCCTCCTCATGCGCGACGGCCGAATCCTGGCAGACGACTCGCCGGTCGCGCTGCTGGCAACCACCGGGTCAACCGACTTCGATGCGGCGTTCATTGCGCTCATCGAAGACCTGTCGGCATGACCCTACGACGCACCAGGGCCACCACCAGCCGCGTGCTACGTCAGCTGCGCCATGACCCGAGGACGGTGGCCCTGCTCCTGGCTGTCCCGGCAGTCCTCATGGGGCTGCTCGCCTGGATTCTCCGCGGCCGTGATGGCGACTTCAACCAGTTCGGGCCACCCCTGCTCGGGATCTTCCCGCTCGTCGTCATGTTCCTCGTGACCTCAGTCGCCACTCTGCGGGAGCGGACGAGCGGGACCCTCGAACGCTTGTTGACCATGCCCCTAGCCAAAGCGGAGTTTGTCTTGGGTTACGCCCTCGCTTTCGGATTCACGGCGGTGGCCCAGGCCCTCGTCGTCTCAGGGCTCTCATTCGGCCTGTACGGACTCCATGTGAGGGGTTCAGGGTGGCTGGTCGTCGTTGTGGCCGTCGCAGACGCCCTCTTGGGCACCGCACTCGGACTCTCACTCAGCGCCCTGGCATCGACGGAGTTCCAAGCCGTGCAGTTCATGCCGGCATTCATCCTGCCGCAGCTGCTGCTCTGCGGGATCATCGTTCCCCGCGAGCAGCTGCCGGCCGCCCTCCATTGGCTGTCCGACATACTTCCGATGTCCTATGCAGTTGGGGCGACACAACAACTGAGCACGTCTGCCAAGGTTACTTCTGAAATTCCTGATCGACATCGGTACCGTGGCTCTATTCGTCTTCGCTGCACTGCTACTCGGTGCTGCGACACTTCGCCGCCGAACCCGATAGCGGCACTTGACGGACTCGACAACAGACGCCCATCGGCCCCCTTCAGAATCCGGTCAGCCAACTTCAATGCGCGCTAGTGCCGATGATGCCTCGGTCCGCGGCCGTCCGTTGCAGAACCAGGCCGAGCGGTATCGCGCAACGCGGGCGATCCCGAGCAGGCTGCGTCCGGACTGAGGAGACCGCACACGGCACGTTCGCTCTCGACTTCTTGGATACACGTCAGGACCGGTATCGCCAACTACTTGGTTAGTGGCTCGCCCGCGTTTGTCGGACATCCCTGGTCATCATCCGCCACGCGCCGAGAACCGTCCATCCCACCCGTCCGGATGAAATGGGCGGGCCGCTGCCGGGCAGGGCCCCGTGACACTGGCACGTTGCGGAAGGGTCGGATGTTCCTGGACGAACAGCGCAGGTTCGTCGTACTAGGGCGTTGTCTCCTCCACGATGGTCAGGTCGACGAACTCCGGCGGACCATCGAAGATCTCCCCCATGAGGGCCCGGACCTCGGCCAACCCCTCCTGGCGTCGCGGGTCGTTCTCTCTGGCTCGCGCCTTCTCCTCGCTCTCGAAAACGACGAGCGTGTAGGCCCGGCTCGGGTCTTTCTGATCCTGCATCATCATCGAACGCACCAGGCCCGAGTTCGGTTGTTCGGTCGCCTGCAACTGCTCTGCCAGCTTCGGCAGGTCGCCTTCCCGGCCCGGCTTGATACGTGTGGTGATGAGTTGGGCCCACATGGTGTGATCCTCCTATTGCCGATGGATGTGGCACCCTAGTGCGCGCAGCCAGCATCCGCTCAAGGGTGGCGCTATCGGATGCCTCGCCCCAAAGCTCGGGCGAGCAGGATCGGCATTCCCCGTCACTATGGTAACGCCCGGCTCACCGGTCGACGCTCCCTTCGGTTCAGGCCCGCTCGCCCCGAAAGAACCAATGAAGGCCGAACCTGTCAGCCAGATTCCATAGGTACCGAACGGCATGTCCTGCAGCTCATCGAGCAGGTCCCGATCACCCAAGGACAGCTTGTCAAAGAGCTCTTTGAGGTCGCTGAGTGTTCCGTCAGTGACGTACATGGCGACCGTGTTTCGCTGTCTCGGCTTACGCGTCGGGTGCATCCAGTCTTCGGCACGGTTTCCGTCGAGCAGAAGGAAGGGTGTGAGGTTCGGCAAAGTCTCTCCTCCGGCTTCCGTATATCCCACCCTGTGATGCGGGTGGTCGGACGGCGCGACCAGAGGAGCCGCCCGACGGGGCTATCCGGAAATCTTCGCCGACGCGAATAGAGGACGGGTGCTGCTCGACCTGCGCGAGCAACACGGTATGTCCCGCTCGGGTCGGTAATCACGGTGCCCGGTGAGGTCACCTCGGTCCGAGGGCAACCCGAGCAGGATCGGCAGCGGCGGGCGATTGCGAGTGCTCGCCCTGCCGGCGAGTTCCGCAGTGCATCACCGGCCTGCACGGCGTCAGAGGAGCAATGCCCAAAGGCGCCGGTGAGGCTCAGCCGCCGCCAGCCACCGCCCGTAGCCCGGCCATGGAGTCCCGCATGACGTCGGCCAGGTCCCGGTCGTCGTCCCCGCCCGACCACCGTTCGATGGCGACCCGCAAAACCGTCATACCTACCTCGGCAGCCAAGCTGGCTTGGGGCTCGCCTACTCCTCTCTGGTGCAGGGCCTTTGCCACCGCCGTGGCGTAGTCGGCCAGTTTCGCCAGCTCCCGCTCCCGCAGCTCGGGGTTGGCGGCGATCACGCCGTGTCGCTGGCGGGACAGGTCCCGACGGAACTCTCCGAGCATGGTGGCGGCGGCGTCGAGACCACAGGCGACAGCGTCGAGGGGCCCGTCCCCCGGGGGCGCCTCGGCCACGCCGGCCACGATCCGCTCCTGGAGGAGGGCGGACCCACCGAAGAGCACTTCTCGCTTGTCGGCGAAGTGCCGGAAGAAGGTGCGCTCGGTCAGCCCGGCTCGGGCGGCGATCTGGGCGGCCGTGGTCTGGTCGAACCCCCGCTCTGAATAGAGGGCCAGAGCCGCTTCCTGCAGCCGCCCGCGGCTGTCCGGTTGCCATCGACCCATGACCTCGATCCTAACGTTGACAGTCACTGACATCCCGTTTAGGGTGGATGACAGTTACTGACATCAATGTTTCTCCCGGAGGTGCCCCTCATGAGAATCTTTGTCACCGGCGCATCGGGCTGGATCGGCTCGGCCGTCGTCCCGGAGCTGCTCGGCGCCGGCCACGAGGTGGTCGGCCTGGCCCGCTCCGAGACCTCGGCGCAGCGGCTGGAAGCGGCCGGCGCCATCGTTCAGCAGGGTGACGTCGACGACCCCGACGGCCTGGCCAAGGCGGCCGCCGACTCCGACGGGGTGATCCACCTGGCGTTCCAGCACGAGGTGGCCTGGAGCGGCAACTTCGCCGCCGCCGCGGCAGCCGACCGGCGGGCCGTGGAGGCCATGGGCGCGGCCCTGGCCGCCTCCGACCGGCCCCTGGTGCTCGCCTCGGCCCTGCTGGGGCTGAAGGTCGGTCGGGTGGCGACCGAGGACGACGGGCTCGTGCCCAGTGCCGAGGTCCGCGCCAACCCCGCCGGACGCCGGTCGGCCACCGCACTGCTCACCCTGTCACTGGCCGGCACGGGCGTCCGGTCGTCGGTGCTGCGCTTCCCCCCGACGGTCCACGGAGACGGCGACCACGGGTTCGTGGCCACCCTGGTCGACATCGCCCGCCAGCGGGGCGTGGCCGGGTACGTGGGCGATGGGACCAACCGCTGGCCCGGCGTGCATCGCTCCGACGCCGCCCGCCTGGCTCGCCTCGCCGTCGAGGCCGCCCCCGCCGGCTCGGTGCTACACGCCGTGGGCGACGAGGGCGTCGCCTTCCGCCAGATCGCCGAGGTCATGGGCCGGCACCTCGGCATCCCGACGGCATCGGTCGCCCCCGCCGATGCAGGCGAGCACTTCCGCTACCTGGGCCACTTCGTGGCCCTAGACAGCCCCGCCTCGTCCGCCATCACCGAGGAGCTGCTCGGGTGGGAGCCGAGAGGTCCGAGCCTGCTCGAGGATCTCGAGCAGGACCACTACTACCACTGAGAGAAACTCACGATGCAACCGCCCTCCGCCCGAGAAGCGCCGGTACCTCACCACCCGGTCCGGGGCGGCCGAAGCGGGCGGACCCGTCCGACATCGCTCCGCGTCCAGGCGCCCCTACCGGGGGACTACCCCGCAGCCGTAGTTTCCGTGAGCCTCATGGCGCGGTTAGCGCGCTCCCATGGCTATTCGGATCGGCTCCGAGCTCCAGCAACGCAGCGGTGATCTCCGGGTGTTCGCCTTTGTCGGCCCGGCAAGTCATCACACCATGTCGATCGAGCCCTGGTTGGCGGCCAGGTAGAATCGGCACGGTGGGTATGACCCCCATTCATCAAGGCTTCGGAACCAAGGAAGAGAAACGGGCATGGAGAAGAGCGGGTCGCAGACGAGCAAGTCTCCATCTCAGCTGATAGACGTGAGAATCAAGGAGCTAGGCGACTGGCGGGGCAAGATGCTCAGCCGGCTCCGTACCTTAGTCAAGGAAGCCGATCCCGAAGTCGTCGAGGAATGGAAGTGGAGAGGGGTTCCGGTATGGTCCCACGACGGATTGATCTGCACCGGCGAGACCTACAAGAACGTCGTGAAGATGACCTTCGCCAAAGGGGCGGCTCTGACGGACCCTTCGGGCCTCTTCAACTCCAGTCTTGACGGGAACACAAGGCGTGCCATCGACTTCCACGAGGGCGAGAAGATAGACGAGGAGGCGTTGAAGATTCTCGTTCGCGCCGCCGTGACCCTGAACAAGTCCAAAGCCAAGCGCTGATCCACGGAATCAAACGTTGTCCCGTGGGATCCTGCAAGAAGTCACCGTCTTGGTTCCACCATCGCGTCAGGTGACAGAATCGCAATCCCGCAATAGGTGTGGTTGCAACCTCACCGGAGTGACCGGCGGATCGGCCGTCGGATACACAATCTCCGCAAGCACCGTGAGTGCGGGAGGGTCGACGCCGCCCCCTGTGTGGGCCAACCTCAACGATGACCTCGACAGCGGATCAACCGCATCCCTGTCTTGCTCCGCCGGCCATGCCATGACGCTCACCGGCTACACCGTGCCACTCGGATAGATCAACCCCGGCCGCCGGGATCACGATCCGCTCCCGTCCGATCGTCGGTACCCAAGAGGGGAGCCCGGAGATCGACGGTGGACGCTTCGTGCCCGCGGTGAGAATGATCCTCGACCGACGGTGCGTCGGCTTCGGGAAGAGGTCGCCACTGACGGTCAAGATGCCTCGGCGACCTGTCGATACCCGACCGGTCGCACGCGATCTACAAAGTCCTCCCGCCGTGCTCCATGGGGCACCGAGGGCGTCGCTAAGCTCTTCACCGAAAGGGGGTGTGAGGTGTACGACGCAGGTGCGCTGGCCCGGTTGGCAGGGAGGACGGGTGGACTCCAGCCAGTGGTGGCGAACGACTCACGGCGAATCATTCACGCCGGGGAGGAATCGGTAACGGCGCTCGAGGTGACGGTGGCTAGTTACGAGGGCCACGTCCTTCATATCGAGTCGACGGACTCCCGGGTCCACGCATTCGACGGGCGTGCGGTGGTGATCGTCTTCGGGTCGGGGGAAGAGCGGTTGCGGCTGCAGGGGTCGCTCGAGATCATTCGACCGACGCCGCCGATCTTGGCAGCCCTGCACCCGATCACCGTTCCCGACGGGCTGCAGCGAAGGAAATCGGTCCGAGTGCCCACCAATGTGGCGGCGCGAGTGGCACAGGCCGGCTCTCCGGATTCCGCCGTCTGGCACACCACGACGACCCGTGACCTCTCGGACGGGGGCGTTCGCCTGAGAACCGTCGGCGACTTCGGCGTTGGCCAACATCTCTGGATCCACCTTGCCTTGGCGACAGGACCGGTCGAGTTGTCCGGCGAGGTCATCGAAGTCGTCGGCGACGGAACGACGAGGATCAGGTTCATCGACGTCTCGGAGTCCGACTTGCACCGCCTTCAACGTCATTCCGTCGACCTCCAGGTCGCGAGTGAGAGTCGAGACTCGATCTCCTGAGAGACCGCCTCGCCTCGGGTGGGTGCGCCGACGGGTCGGTTGAAGATGCGACAGTACGCCTTGAAGCCCTCTGGGATGACCGATCCAGTGTCCACGCCGAATGGGTGCAGGCGGGTCCGATCCCGGCGGTCGGACTGACGTCTCGCAGCCAGGTGATGTGGTCGTCGACACCCTGTGAACGCCGCCGCCGTTCCCGCAATGGTCCCCGGTACCGGTGACCCGCATCCGGCCAGGACGAGTCCGGCCAAGGCCCAGACGGCTCCCCGGCGAAGCCCGGCTTCACGCAGTTCCGTCCCTGCTGTCGGTCCCGTTCGCTCCCGCACGGTACAGCTGCCTGGTCAACTGAATGTGGCCGATGTGCTCGCGCCCATGGCCGTAGTTGGCAACCAGCCATGTCAGGCCGGAACGCCGCTCCTCGGCGGGGAGGGTCGGCAGAGGGAGGTACGCCCGCAGGCGCCCCGGTCTGATCCACGGCCGCAACTCTTCGATCAGGTCGTCCGCCGTGTCCAACTCATGAAGAACGTCGACGACCCCCCTTCGTTTCCTCACAAACTCACCCCTCGCGGTCCCGAACGCATGGAGCGCCCGCCACGCAACGGAGCGTTTCGGCTTCGGATCCAACAAGGTGCGTGACGATCGTGGCGATGCTGTTCGCGTCTGGCCCCGGTACCCAGTTGAGGCCATCATCGTCGAGGTCCTCAATTTCCTCGCGAATCTGAGTGTGCAGCTGTTCGAACAATCTGAGGACCGTGGAGACGACGTCGGTACGGCCTGACGGTGATGCGGGGATCGGCATGACCCATACCGTATGTCGAGACCCATTTCACCGGGAGGGCCGCGTGGGGAGACAGATGTCGAACCCACGCCGAACATCACAAGCGCTTGATCCCGTGTGGCCGGCAGCCCTCAGGCGCACGATGCGCTGTCCAGGCATAAGATCCGGCGGTACCGCCGGATGACGCGTGTGGTCGGTCTGTCGCTCATACCGGGACGACCTCAGGTCGTCGGTACAGGGAACGAGGGGAAGTATGGACGCCACGGGAACGATATGCCGGCGGGCGAGAAGCGGTGACATGCCCATCAAGGGCGACCGCCGCCGGATGATCGTCGCTGTCGCCATCGTGGCACTGCTTGCCTCGGCCTGCGGGTCGACGAAGACGGGTGCGACGGCATCGACAACCACCACGACCGCCGCTGCTCCCAGCACGTCGACGCCGAGTGGTGCGGCCTCGCCCGGTGTCACCGACACGTCCGTCACGGTGGGACAGGTCGACGATCTCACAGCGCCGCTGCCCGGTCTCTTCAAGGGGGCCGAGGACGGCACCGAGGCGTATTTCGACTACATCGACAGCCTCGGCGGGGTGAACGGGCGTTTGATCCATCTCGACGCCCAGGACAGTGCCTACAGCGAGGGCACCGTGGCCAACGACACCGCGGCCCAGATTAAGAACGACTTCGCCCTCGTCGGCGGCTTCTCCCTCGACGATGCCGCCGAAGAGCCACTCGTGAAAGCCGCCGGGATGCCCGACGTCGCCTATCCGCTGGACCCGGGTCTGGCGGACCTGCCCACCTCGTACAGTCCCTTCCCCAACGGGGACAGTGATGCCCCGACGACGATCTTCAAGGTCCTGAAGAAGAAATTCCCGACGCAGATCAAGCATGTGGGCATCTTGTGGGCGAACGCCACCGCGTCCACGGCCGTGGCCGAACGTGCCTTCGAGCGAGCGGCGAAGGCGGAAGGATTCAAGATCGTCTACGACGACAGCTTCGCGCCCAGCCAGACGACCTTCCTGGCCAACGTCCTGACCATGAAGTCTGACGGCGTCCAGATGTTCTTCTCCCAGCAGCTACCCGATGCGTACGCCGAAACGGTGGCCAAGGAGATGAGCGAGCAGGATTTCCACCCGCTCAACGTGGAGGAAGACGCCTATACGTCGAACCTCGTGAAGGATGGTGGCGCCGCCGTCAACGGTATGTACATCTCGGTCGGGTTCGTCCTGTACCTGGGGACGGACGGCAGCCTGCCGGCCGTGAAGCTCTTCACCAAGTGGATGAACAAGGCCGATCCGACGGCCAACTTCGAGTTGGAGGCGCTGTTCGGATGGGCCTCGGCCGAGCTCTTCGTTGACGGCCTGCGCCAGGCCGGGTCACCGCCCACCCGTGCCGGCCTCGAGGCAGCTTTGGACAAGGTCACCAGTTTCGACGCCGGAGGGTTGCTGTCGATCGGAGATCCCGCTCAGAACATCCCGTCGTCGTGCGTCCTCCTCGCCCAGATCCGCAACGGGACGATCGTCCGGGTCTCGCCCTCGCCGAAGGTCGGCTTCATCTGCATGCCCAATTCCCTGCTGCCATCGCCGGGGTTCAAGCCGGAGGTCAGGCCCACTCCGTCGTAGCCCCGAAAGAGACCCGTGATCGGCACATCGGGTCGCCCTCCGGACGAGGCCGATCGTCCATGGTCCGGCGGCCACTGGATCGGCCGTCAGCTCGTCGGCGGATCCTCCCCACTGACCTGTCGATCTCCTCACTCCCATTCGTCGAACGGGAGACGACCGGATCGACGGTTCCCTCGGGATTCTCCGGCACATTCCGACCGCCCCGTACCCGCTCACCGTCGGCCCGTCCTTTCCACGATGAAAGACCAGGTCACGCCGACTGATATGGGGTCCTTCAGCGCTTTATAGGCAGAGCGTCGCGTGACGCTGAAGTGACAACTCGGTCCGCGGACGTGCAATGCGGTCGCGGAAGAACTCATAGGGGGATACATGAATCGTTCTCGACTGGTCCGGCTCCTGATGGTGCCGGCCCTGGCCGTTCCCGTCGGAGCAGCGAGCCTGGCGTTCGCCACGCCGGCGTTCGCGGCGGCGACGGCTTGTTCCGTGCTCACCGGAAACATCAGCGGTACCCCGGCCTCGACCGTCAGTGGCTGTAACGACACGGCCAACACCGGCGGCTCGGGTACGTTCCGGGTCGGTGCCCTGAGCTCACCGACCACGGTCACCTGGGCGACGAGTGGGACCAACACCTTTACGTTCAAGTACAAGCTGATCTCGGCGAAGAAGGACAAGTGCTCCGCCGGTAACAACGAGGTCACGATCACGGGCAAGATCACCGGGCACACCGGTGCCGGCAGTTCCGTCACCGGTAAGGTCAAGGCCTCCATCTGCTACAGCGCGGCCTCCGGCGCTCTGAGTCTCCTGCCGGGAACGACCTTCAAGTTCTGAGCGGTCCCTCGGCCGGTCGGGCGTACGCCTGATCGGGGTTCAGAGAAGCACACACGCGTATCGCCCAGAAAGGCCCCACCCTCCCGAGGGCGGGGCCTTTCTGCGTCGCTTCACCGATCCCACCGCCATGCCCGGACGGCCGTCGGCTCGAGGTGACCGTCACGGGCCTGGCCGATCGTCGTCACAGTGTCACCCGGTCAGCCACCGCTCACCTCTCTGGCGCAGAAGGCGGATCCAACGATCGTCAGCCGAGCCACCGATCACCGGATGCAACGTCACGGCCGAGTGCAGGAGTCAGAGCCTCCCGAACGAATCGAACGCCGCCAGTGCCGCTCCCCGGGCACCGGCCATGTCCAGGTCGGGAATGAGCGCGAATGTAGCCGACTCCAGCTGCTCCTCGCGCAGCGACGTGTGGTGGCGGACGCGTTCGATAAACCACTGACCGAATTCGGGTGATGCCTCGACGACGCCGCCGCCGACGAAGTACGCGCTCGAATCGAGGAAGTTGCTGGCGATCGTGAAGAGCCGCCCCAGGGCCATGGCCTGCTGGCTGAAGATCTCGAGCGCCAGGGGGTCCCCGGCGTCTCCGAGACCTCGAACGAGCTTGGCGGCTTCGCTCATCGACCCGGTGCGTGCCAGCTCATGGTCGGGGAAGCGGGTCAGCCAGTAGGGGAGCAGGTTCCTCTCGATCGCCGTCAGAGAGGCGACGCTCTCGGCGTCGGCGAGGAATCCACACCGACACTCGGGAACGGGTTGCCCGACGGCCAGAAGCCCCTCCATCGGTATGTAGACGTGGCCCAATTCGCCGGCCATCCCGGCCGCCCCGCGGATCACCCGTCCGGCTTCCACCACCCCTCCCCCCAGGCCCGTTCCCACGATCGCCGAGACCGAGGAGTTGAGTGCCGCGGCGCGCCCGAAGTAGGCGTGATGGGCGTAGAGCGCGGCGGCGTTGCCGTCATTGTTGTAGATGACGGGTATGCCGAGGCGACGTTCGAGGACACCGCGGAAGTCGAACCCGTGCCAGGCTGGCTCGGAGAAGTTCGTGGCTCCCTTGGAGGAGATCACGCCGTCGGCACTGGCCGGGCCCGGCGTCCCCAGACCGACGGCACGCA
Source organism: uncultured Acidimicrobiaceae bacterium (assembly GCA_963842145.1). Taxonomy (GTDB): domain Bacteria; phylum Actinomycetota; class Acidimicrobiia; order Acidimicrobiales; family UBA8190; genus CAWJFJ01. The sequence continues at coordinate 69,533 of CAWJFJ010000014.1, read as the reverse complement.
CCGACTCCCTCGCCACCCCGGTGAGGTCGAGCGCGTGGTCGAGCGCCTCGACCAGCGCGCTGATCGCCACCTCCGGCCCCTCCCGAACCCGGCTGGGGCTCTCGACGAGCCTGTCCACCAAGAAGCGCCCAGCATCGTCGAGGACGGTGGCACTGTTGCAGGTTCCGCCGTTGTCGAGGCCGACGACCACCCACGAGTGGGCGGTCAAGAGGGACGCTCCGGAGCCGTTCTCATCACGATCACCAACGTACCCACCGGCGACGGCACCGGTCGCATCGACATCCCCAGCTGCCTGGGGCGGGTTTACCAGGCGTCCGTCGGAGGTCGCAAGCGGGCACCCAGGGAACGGCAACAACCTGACCGCGACCGGTCCGGGGATCTCGTGGGAGTCCCCGGGGGACCGTCCGGTCCTTCATCGCACCGCGGGACCGACGCCGGGGGGTGACGCGGTCGACCGCAGTGCGAAGAGAGACCGGATCGGTACGTGATCCCAGGCCGTGGGCCGACCACCGGCGTCGGCGCCGGTCGCGGTCACGACATCTCCGTTGTTCCTCTCCTCCTGGCCGCCCTCCGAGCAGAGCTCAGTGCTTGGGTTGCCAGGGTCCGGAGCAACGGTGTCGTCGGCGGGACCGGCGAGGGCTCACCCCGTCAGCCGCAAATCCTGTTTAGCACAGAGGTCGCGCGCTCGAGAGCGCGCTGTGACGGGAATTGTCCTTGGCTCCGGACGCGTCCCGGCGGCTTCCCCCGATCCCGCCCTGCAGGATCAGCCCGGCGGTGGCGGGGGGGCGGTCTTGCCGAACGCCACCGTGAAACCGTCCCCGGTCGCGTTGGGCGCCGAGGGGATCGAGATGACCTTCCTCCCTTTCACCATCTTCCCGGCATTGGAGCTGGTGAGCCCCGGGGACGTGGCGTCGGCCGTCAGTCCTTCGAAGACGACGGGACTGTCGTGAGCCAGCGAGGCGATGCTCCCACCGACGGTGGGAGCCTCCTGGATCCATTCGGCCGACGACTGGGGCCCAGCGTAGGCCTTCTTGGTGGTGAAGGACTGGTGCGTCGTGGTGTCGGTGACCGTGATGGTCCAGTTCGGCGAACCCTTGGTGATCGACACGGTCATGACGTCGTCGGGATGGACGGTGATGGACGGGATGGGAGTCTCGGCGGCGGGCAGGATCTCCCACCACGCTTGATAGGACGCCGTTCCTCCCATCCAGTCCTGCTCCGTCCCGGCCTGGATCAGGTTGTCGTCGCCGCGGTCGAATCCGTCGATGCCAACCCAGGTCGACGAGTACTGAAACGCGTTCTCGGCGTGTGGAGCGTTCACCGAAGGGACTGTCCAGCTCCCCGTCACGCTCGTGAAGGTGGCGCAGTTCACGGCGTATCCCGACCAGTTGCTGGATGTCCACGGTTGATTGCAGGGTGTCTTCCTGCTGGACCCGAGGGGGCCCGGAATCGAGATCCGGGGGGCGTGGCCTTCTGACACCGCTGATGTCGCCTGCGCCACCGATGTCATCCCGGCACACCCGGTCGCCGCGGCCCCCATCAACAGGGAGAACAGACCGAACCGTCTCGTCGTGATCCGCCTCACGTTCCCCCCAGTCCGCCGTCTCCCGCCGCGCCACCCCCGGCCGACCCGCCAATGCTAACGCCCTCACCGTCGTTTGGGAATCGATTCCGGCGTCCCGTGATGAGCCTCATGACCCGAGCCACCCGATGACGTCGTGGTGGAAACCGCACCGATCGGCCGTCGGCTTCCGACCGGATGACTTAGGCTCGGTCCATGGACGTGTTGGTCGTGGTGGGAGGCGACGCAGTGCCCGACCAGCTCATCGAGCGCGCCCGCCATATCATCCGGATACCGGAGAACACCCTCGGGCCCACCACCGTGGCCGAAGTCCGTGCCCGCATCCCGAGGGACGTCGGTGTCGTCGGACGTGACGGATCGGCGGCGGCGTTGGCGGCGGCCGTCGGGCTACATTCGGCCGGCCTGCCGGTGACCTTCTACGCCGATAACGCCGCCGGAGTGGTTCCGTCCGGTGTGCGGTTGTTGCCGTTGACGGACTCCGGGCCGGCGATGGAGGTGTCCCACTCACTTCTAGACCTCGTCGGTGACACACCACTGGTCCGGCTCGACCGGGTGGGCCGCGATCTGTCGTGCCACCTGTTGGCGAAGCTGGAGTTCCTCAATCCCGGTGGCAGCGTGAAGGACCGCCCGGCCCTCGCCATGATCGAGGCGGCCGAACGGGCCGGGCTCCTTCGTGCCGGCGGCACGATCGTGGAACCGACGTCGGGCAACACCGGGGTGGGCCTGGCCATCGTGGCGGCACGGAGGGGCTATCACTGTGTGTTCGTCATGCCCGACAAGATCGCGCCGGAGAAGATCGATCTCCTGCCGCGCCTACGGAGCCGAGGTGGTGGTCTGTCCCACGACCGTGGCCCCCGAGCACCCTGATTCCTATTATTCGGTCTCGGACCGGCTGGCCGGCGAGATCCCCGGAGCCTTCAAGCCGAATCAGTATGGGAACCCCGAAAATCCTCGGGCCCATGAGGCGACGACGGGACCGGAGATCTGGCGCCAGACCGCCGGGCGCGTCTCGCACTTCGTGGCCGGCATCGGCACCGGTGGAACGATCACGGGGGTGGGCCGTTACCTGAAGGCCCAGAACCCGGGCGTCCAGATCGTGGGGGCCGACCCCGAAGGGTCGGTGTACTCCGGCGGGAGCGGACGGCCCTATCTGGTGGAAGGAATCGGAGAGGACTTCTGGCCCGACACGTACGATCGGAGCGTCGTCGACACCGTTGTCATGGTGAGCGACCGTGACTCGTTCCTCACCGCTCGCCGCGTGACGCGCGAGGAGGGCATCCTGGTGGGCGGGTCAACGGGGACGGCCGTGTGGGCCGCCCTCCAGGTGGCACGACCGCTGGGCCCGGACGACGTCGTCGTCGTCCTCGTTCCCGACTCGGGGCGCGGCTACCTGTCGAAGCTCTACAACGACGGCTGGATGGCCGACTTCGGATTCCTGCGCTCCGGCGGGCAATCGGTGGGCGAGGTGATCGCCAACAAGGGGGGGAACCTCCCGCCGCTCATTCACGTTCATCCCGATGATTCTGTTCGTGACGTCATCGCCATTCTGCGCGAGTTCGGCGTGTCGCAGGTCCCCGTGCTCAAGGTCGAGCCGCCCGTCGTCGCCGCCGAGGTACTGGGGTCGGTGCAGGACCGCGACCTCCTCGAGGCCGCATTCCAGGACCACGAACTTCTCACCCGGCCGGTGAGCGAGGTCACCGGACCACCCCTGCCCACCATTGGCGTCGGCGAACCGGTGGAGATGGCCGTGTCCCGCATGGAGAAGTTCGGTGCCGTCCTCGTTTTCGACGCCGGGCACCCCGTCGGCATCCTGACCCGGTCGGACGTTCTCGGCGCACTCGTCGGGCGCTCGACCACCTAGCGGGGACCACCGGAGGACGGCCATGGACACGCCCTCGCAACGACCGGGTTTCGAGACCCGTGCCATCCATGCCGGCCAGGACCCCGACCCCGTCACCGGGTCCGTCGTGCCCGCCGTCCACCTGGCGACCACCTTTCGGCAGCGAACCGTCGGTGGTGACCAGGCATACGAGTACGCCCGTTCGGGGAACCCCACCCGGTCGTCCCTGGAAGCCCAGATGGCCTCCCTGGAAGGTGCCCGGTCCGCCTACGCCTTCGCCAGCGGTCTGGCGGCCGAAGATGCCGTTCTCCGCGCCCTCGTCCGACCGGGCGATCACATGATCCTTCCCCTCGACGCCTACGGCGGGACCTTTCGGCTGGTCGACAGTGTCCACAGACCGGGAGGCATCGACTACACGACCACCGATATCGGCGACGGGGGGAGTCTCGAGGACAGCGTGGCGCGACGAGACCCGACTGGTGTGGGTCGAGACCCCGAGCAACCCCTCGCTGTCGATCGTCGACATCGAGGTGACGGCCGCCTTTGTCCACGCCAGGGGGGCCACGCTGGTGGTGGACAACACCTTCGCCACCCCCTATCTGCAGAACCCGCTGGCCCTGGGGGCCGATGTGGTCGTGCACTCGACGACCAAGTACCTCGGGGGGCATTCCGACGCTGTCGGAGGGCTGGTGGTCCTCGATGACGCCGCCGTGGCCGACCGGATCGCCTTCCTCCAGAACGCCACCGGGGCCGTTCCCGGTCCGTGGGACTCCTACCTGATCCAACGGGGGGCGAAGACGCTCGCCATCCGCATGGAGCGCCACTGCGTCAACGCGCAGGCGGTGGCCCACTTCTTGGAGTCCCACGAGCTCGTCGCCACCACGAACTATCCCGGCCTGGTCACGCACCCCGGCCACGCCGTCGCCACGCGGCAGATGCGGGGGTTCGGCGGGATCGTCTCGTTCAGCCATGCCGGAGGCGAGGCCGCCGCCCTGGCCATGGTGGCACGGACCCAGGTCTTCACCCTGGCGGAGTCGTTGGGAGCCGTCGAGTCACTCATCGAGCATCCGGGACGCATGACACATGCCGTTCTGGCGCAATCGCCGCTGGCCGTCGATCCACGGCTCGTCCGCCTGTCCGTCGGGATCGAGAGCGTGGACGATCTCCTGGCGGACCTCGATCAGGCCCTCGGCCGTTGACGGCGTCGCCAGCCGCGCGGGCCGCTGTCCCGGAGAGGGGGATACCCGGGCGCCCGCCTGCTGGCCGGCGTGTCACCCCTGCGATCGTCGGGGGAACGAGGAGCGTCGCCAACCGACAGAGTAATGCCGGTGGTTCAAAAACAAGTAAATCTATAGATTTACTTGTCTCCTAGCAGGGACCGGCCGTCTCCGGGCCCGGAGGGCAGCGTCAGACGGCGGCAACGAACATCTGCTGGGTGATCCCCGGCCCGAGCGCCACCGTGGCGCCGTCGATCTCCAAGGTGACGGTCCCGTCCGGCGCCCTCGACCGCACCAGCGCCGACCGACCGGGGATGCACCCGTGCTCACCGAGGTACTCGAGCGACGCCATGTCCAGCTCGACCTCCTCGGTGATCCGTTCCAGCCGCACCCGACCGCCCGGTTGGATGTCGGCCAGGCTCACCTGGGGTGCCGGATCGTCGACCGGGTCGGCTCCCGGAATGGGATTGCCGTGCGGGCACGTGCTCGGATTGCCGAGCAGCGCCACCAGGTGGGTTTCGACCTCGTCGGAGATCACGTGCTCCCACCGCCCGGCTTCGAGATGGGCCTTGTGCCACGGGAGACCGATGATGTCGACGAGCAACCGCTCGGCCAGACGGTGCTTGCGGATGACGCTGTCGGCCAACGTGCGGCCCCGTTCGGTCAACACGATGACACGACCACTGCGGCTGACATACCCGTCGTCGGTCAGCCTTTCGAGCATCTCCGACACCGACGGAGCGGTCCGTCCCAGCCGTTGGGCGATCCGTGCCTGGATGACCGGCGTGCCCTCCTCGGTCAAGGAGTGGATCGTCTCGAGGTACTCCTCGACCGGGGGATGGAAGCCGTCCGTCACGGCGTCCATCCTACCGACCGCCACCCGGGGCAAGGTCGGTGCGCCAAACCTTCGATTCCACCATCCCTTATCACGAGAAGATGGCTGGCTTGACCCCGTGTCTTCGGGCACCCTAATATTTGTGCCTGGACTGCAATGCCGTGCCGGCAGGGGACCGGCCGGACGCCCATGGTCGGAGGGACACCGATGGGGACAGTGAGCCGCCGAGGCGCCGCCGTGGCGCTGGCCACCGCCGTCCTCGGCCTGATCCTCTCGGCTTGCGGTGGGGGGACGGCCGGCTCGGCGCCCTCGATCACGCTGTACAACGGCCAGCACATCCAGACCACCACGGCGCTGGTCGCCGCCTTCGAGACCCAGACGGGCATCCACGTGAACGTCCGGAGCAACGACGAGGACGTCTTCGCCAACCAGATCGTCCAGGAAGGGGCCCGGTCCCCGGCCGACGTGATCTACACCGAGAATTCACCGGCCCTGGAGTACCTGCAGGAGCGGGGCCTGCTGGCCGCCGTGGACCCGTCCACGCTGGCCCGTGTCCCGTCGCAAGACGACTCGCCGCAGGGGGACTGGGTCGGCGTGACGGCCCGGGTGAGCGTCCTCATCTACAACACCACCCTGCTGAAGCCGGACCAGCTCCCGACGTCGGTGATGCAACTGGCCGACCCCCGATGGGCGGGGAAGCTGGCGCTGGCGCCGGGCGAGACGGATTTCCAGCCGATCGTGACGTCGATCGTGAAGAGCCATGGGCGCAGCGCCGCTCTGGCATGGCTCCAGGCGGTCAAGACCAACGCCGGTGCCCACGTCTACCCCGACAACGAGACCGTCACCGAGATGGTCAACCGGGGCCAGGCGGCCATCGGCATCATCAACCACTATTACTGGTACCGGGCGCGCTACGAACTCGGGGCCGCCTCGCTGCACTCGGCCATCGCCTACTTCTCGCCCCGTGATCCCGGCTACGTCGTCGACGTGTCCGGCGCCGCCGTTCTGAAGTCGAGCCACGACAAGCAGGATGCGCAGCGCTTTCTGGCCTTCATCGTGAGCAGGAAGGGTCAGGAGATCATCGCCCACAGCCACAGCTACGAGTACCCGCTGGGGTCGGGGGTGACGTCGGCGATGGGTCTGCGGCCCTTCGCCTCGTTGCAGCCGTCGCCGATCAGCGTGGGCCAATTGGGTGACGGGTCCGCGGCGATCGCACTCCTGCAAAAGGTGCAGCTCCTCTGACCGGTCCCCACCGTGTTCTCGAAAGGCGTCAGTCTTGGGCGATGAGGGTTACCTTCTGGACAATCGGGCGTCGGCGGCGGGTGAACGCCTCGAGGCCTTGTCGGCCGTCTTCGACCCGTCCACCTTCCGGCACCTGGTCGATCGCGGGATCGACACGGGTTGGCACTGCTGGGAGGTCGGCGCCGGAGGGGCCTCGGTGGTGCGGTGGATGGCCGCTCGCGTCGGGCCGGACGGGCGCGTGCTGGCCACCGACATCGACGTGTCGTGGGCGGAGACGGCGGCCGGTGCCGGGGTCGAGGTCCGCCGCCACGATGTGGCCCGCGACGACGCGCCGCCGGAGACCTTCGACCTCGTCCACGCCCGCCTGGTCCTCGTCCACCTCACAGACCGCGACGACGCTCTGCGCTCGATGGTCAGCGTCCTGCGTCCCGGTGGTTGGCTCCTCGTGGAGGACGCCGATCCGGCCCTGCAGCCGTTGAGCGCGTTGGACCCCGAGGGCCCGGCCGACGAACTGGCCAACACCATCCGGACCGGTTTCCGGGCTTTGCTGGCGCAGCGCGGTGTCGACCTGGCCTATGGACGCAAGCTCCCCCGCCTGCTGCGGGACGCCGGCCTCGTCGACGTGGCCGCCGACGCCTACTTCCCCGTGGCCCTGCCCCTCTGCGCCCGGCTCGAGACCGCCACCATGGCGCTGATCGGTGACGACCTGGTCGCCCACGGGGTGGTCACCGCCGAGGATCTGGGCCGTCATCTCGCCAACGTGGCCGCCGGGCTCGTCGACCTGGCCCAGCCCCCCATGGTCTCGGCCTGGGGTCGGCGGCCGTAGGTGGCGCGTGCGACCGTCGCCGTGACCGTCCCGACCGTGGCCGAGGCCACCCGCACGCCGGAGGTGCCGGCCGTGCACCGCAGGCGCCCGCGTGCCCTCGTCGCCGTGAGCGCCCTCGTCGCCGCCGTCCTGGTGCTCCCCCTCGTGTTCCTGCTCGTCCAGGCGCACCAGGTGGGCTGGTCCCAATTGTCGATGCTGTTGTTCCGGCGGTTGACGGCGAACCTGTTGTGGAACACCGTCCGGCTGTCCGTGGTCGTCACCCTGGCCTCGGCGGTCATCGGCACGGCGGCGGCGTGGTTCGTCGAGATGACGGATCTCCCGGGCCGACGCGTGTGGGCCGTGCTCGTCGTCGTTCCCGTGGCCATCCCTGATTTCGTCGTCAGCTTCGGCTGGGTGTCGATCGACCCCTCGCTGCACGGTTTCGTCGGTGCCACCCTGGTCATGACCCTCGCCGTCTACCCGCTCGTCTACCTGCCGGTGGCCGCCAGCTTCCGCGGTGCCGACCCCGGCCAGGAGGAGGTGGCACGGAGTCTCGGCCTCGGGCGGACCCGGACCTTCCTCCGGGTCACTCTGGCGCAGGCGCGCTCGGCGGTCCTGGGCGGCTGCCTGCTCGTGTCGCTGGCCCTTCTGGCCGAGTACGGGGCATTCGAGATCCTCCGCTACCAGACGTTCACCACCGAGATCTTCACCGAGTTCAACGTCGTCTTCGACCCCGCCGCCGCCTGCGGCCTGTCGCTCGTCCTCGTCCTGCTCGGTCTCGTCCTGCTCACCGCCGACGGCTTCGCCCGGGGCCGGGCGCGCACGAGCCGGTCGGGTCCCCAGGTGGCCCGTGTCCGGCCGCCGCACCGTCTCGGTCGGGCCACGATGCCGGTGCTCGCCGGTTTCGGACTCCTGGCCCTCCTGGCCCTCGGCGTCCCCCTCGGGGCTCTCGTCTACTGGCTCGTCCAGGGCGGCCGGACGACGCTTCCCGCCGCCGCCTCCCTGTCATCGGCGGCGTGGCACAGTGCCGGCTACAGCGCCGCCGCCGCCGCCCTGGCCACGGTGGCGGCCCTCCCCGTGGCGCTGCTGTCGGTCCGCCATCCGGGGCGGACCACGATGATGCTCGAGCGCAGCACGTTCCTCGTCCTGGCCCTGCCCGGCATCGTCATCGCCCTCTCCCTCGTCTACTTCGCCGAGCACGCCGCACCCTCTCTGTACCAGCGCAGCCCCTTGCTCATCCTGGCCTACGCCATCTTGTTCTTCCCCCTGGCCCTGGTGGCCGTGCGGGCGTCGGTGGCCCAGGCCCCGACCGGACTCGAAGAGATGGCCCGGGCCCTCGGGTGCCGCCCCTGGACCGTCCTGTGGCGCGTGACGCTCCGCCTGGTCACGCCGGGCCTGGCCGCCGCCTTCTGCCTGGTCTTCCTGTCGGCGGTGACGGAGCTGACCTCGACCCTGATCCTCATCCCGACCGGGGCCCAGACGCTGGCCACCCAGTTCTGGGCGTTCACCACCGCCCAGTCGTACGCGGCGGCGGCACCGTACGCGACACTGATGGTGGTCATCGCCGTGATCCCCAGCTACCTCCTCGGCCGCTGGTTCAACCGGCTCCCCGTGAAGGCGGCGGCTCCGACATGACCCGACTGGCCGCCACCGACCTCTACAAGGCATTCGGGAGCCAGCCCGTTCTCAAGGGGATCGAGCTCACCGTCCCCGAAGGGTCCCTGACGGCCATCCTGGGCCCGTCGGGCAGCGGGAAGACCACGCTGCTGCGGGTCCTGGCCGGGTTCGAACGCTCCGACCGTGGCGTCATCACCCTGGGCGACCGGGTGGTGGAGGACGGGCGGCACTTCCTGCCACCCGAGGAGCGTGGCATCGGGTACGTCCCTCAGGAGGGCGCCCTGTTCCCTCACCTCACGGTGGAGAGGAACATCGCCTTCGGCCTGTCCCGTCACCAACGTCGCGACGGGCGGATCTCGCGTCTGGCGGAGATGGTGGGGCTCGGGGACATGATCGACCGCTATCCCCATCAACTGTCGGGAGGTCAACAACAACGGGTGGCACTGGCGCGCGCCCTGGCCATCCAGCCGGAGGTGGTCCTCCTCGACGAGCCGTTCTCCTCGCTCGACGCCGGATTGCGGGCCAGCGTCCGTGCCGACGTGCACAGAGTCCTGCGGGAAGCGGGGACCACAGCCGTGCTCGTCACCCACGATCAGGACGAAGCCCTGTCCATGGCCGACGTCGTGGCCGTCATCCGTGACGGTCGCATCGGCCAGACGGGCACGCCCCAGGAGCTGTACGAGCATCCCGTCGATCCGGCCATGGCCGAATTCCTGGGCGATGCCAATCTGATCAGCTGTTCGGTGGACAGCGCCGTGGCGTCGACGCCGCTCGGCACCCTGCCGCTGCGCTCGGGGTCCGTCCGGGTGGCCCGGCCCACGGCGGCGGTGGTCATGGTGCGGCCCGAACAGGTGGAGGTCTGGCCCGGTGGCAGCGTCCCCGGGCTGACCGGCCGCGTCATCGAGTCGCAATTCCACGGCCACGACACGGTCATGCGTGTGCTTCCCGACCCCTCGTCGGGCATCGGCGCCATCATGGCCCGGACCGACGGCGGACTGGCACTGTCTCCGGGCACCGAGGTGACCGTCACGGCCCGTGGCGCCGTCCTGGCCTGGCCCGACGAGTCCGGCGACCGCTGACCTGACCGGTCCGGGTCAGGTCCCTTCCGGCGGGCTCAGGGCGCGCTCGGGATCCCGGCGGGGATGGTGTCCACGGTGGCGCCGGCCGGGATGGCGAAGTCACCGGCCGGCGGGGAGGACGAGTAGCTCGTCAGCGAGAAGGTGCCGCCGTTGGAACTGACGTAGGCGAGGATCCCCTGCTTGGTGACGCAGTACTTGGCCGTGTTCCCCGCCCCGCTGATGTTGGCGCAGGTCGTGCTCTGCCCGGCGTAGCTCCCTGACGAGAACGACAGGTTGTACCCGGCGGCATGGGCGTCGGCCTCGGCCTGGGCCTCTTTCAGACCGGCCAGGACGGTGGCCGGGCTGAAGAGGGCGACGAGCGACGCCAGGGGGTTCGACGCCCCCTCGGAGATGCAGGTCGCAGGGGTGGAGGTGGTGGAACAGAAGTACGTCGCCGTGCCCGTGTCGATCACGCTGCCGCCCTTCGACTCGAAGACGGACTTCGGTGGGCTCTGCTCGATCGTCACCGTCTGGGTCGATGACGCGCTGGTGATCGTGTAGACGGCCTTGAAGGTGGCCTTCTCGGCCGCCTGGACCGACGAGGACAGTGCTTCGAGCTTGCCCAGGGAGCCGGAGCCCGACGAGGCCGCACTGGTGGTGGCGCTGCCCGTCCCCGTCGCGCGACGTCGTCGTCGTTGTGGCCGCCGTCGGCGTGGAGCTGCTGCACGCGGCGAGGACGGCGCCGAGCAGCACGAGGCCGCCGAGGACAGTGGCGCCGCGCGAGGCACGCGCAAAGAAGGACGACGTCGGGGTCATGGGATGCGCTCCTGCTCTCGATGGTCCACTCTCGGACACAACCATTCGCAGTGTAGGGGTGCGGACTTGCGCTGAGCGGGATGGTCGTCGGCCCGACGGCGGCCTTACCCGTCGGTGTCGGGCGGCCGCGATCGTGCGACCGTCTCGAGGGCATCGAGGATCCTGGCGACTTCGCCCGCCGGCATCACCGCGCCAAGGTCTCACACGCCGTCGCTGTTACCGTGAACGCCGGCGTTCCGGCGGCGGGGGAGGGCATGGCGTACGTGGTCGACACCATCGAGGTCGAGCCCCGATTCCTGGCGCCGTACCTCGACGTCGTGGAGCATCTCGGCGTGCCCGTCATGACCGATGCCGGAGCCACCCTGGTGTCGTGCGCCACGACCTCGGTCGAGATCGACGAGCGCGTGGACGTCCAGATCGTCTGGGCCTTCGAGGACCACGACCAGTGGAACGTGATCCGCAAGAACCTGGTCCTCGACCCGCGTTGGTACGAGTACGCCGATCGTGTGGCGAGCCTGCGAACGGGGGAACGCGTCGCTTCTACTTTCCCGTGGCCTTCTCGCCGCCGTGACGGGGCGCCGCTGCACGGTCCCGGCGGTCGCCGGCGGCGAAGAGGGAAGCCGTCGTGCTCCGGCGCTTTGAGACCTACTCCATCAGGGAGGGCGCCCCCGAGGATGGCGTCCGGGCCCTCGAGACGGCGTTCCGCCGGTGCGGGGAGTTCATCCCCGAGGTCCTCCACTCCCGGGTGGGGTGGAACCTCTCGGATGCGCCGGCGCAGCTGGTCTGGGAGCACGCCTTCGCCTCCCCCGGGACGTACCGGCGCTACATGGTCCACCCGTACCATGCCGACGTCCTCGATCGCTATCTCCTGCACGACTCTCCCGAACGGGTGGTGGCCGACAACGACCTGGCTGCCGGATTGGTCGGCTACCACTGCGACGGCCCGGTGTTCGAGCTGAACGCTGGTGTCCGGAGGCTCGTCCTCCTGCGCGTCGACCGACGCGCCTCACCATCGGATCTGGACCGGCTCACCCGGACGCTCGGCGACGTGCCGGCCGCCGACGACCGGATGGTCCTGTCCGTCGTCGGCGCCAACACCCTCGGCCCGGCATGGTTCGACGGTGTGACCCCGGTCACCGGCCGTCCCCGCTGGACCCATCTCTGGGAGCAGGGATTCCTCACCACCGACGGTCTCGAGGACTACCGCCACGGTGCCTCGGCGCTGGCCGACGCCGAGCGACGCGGGTGGGACCGATGGCGTCACGGCATCATCGAGCGAGCCGTCAGCCTTCACTACGTGATCGACGGGGCGGCGACGTGACGGCCCCGCCGCTCACGGCGTCCAGGAGAAGGCCAGTGAGATGGTCCGGGGCAGGTCGAAGGTGAGGGAGAAACTCGACGCCTTGAGAGCGGTGGCCACCGCGGCGGCGGCATCCTTGAACGCCTCGATGATGTTCCCGAATTTCTGCGGGATGCACCGCAACAGGGCGACGGCCCGTTTCAGGACCTCACCGAATGTGGCCAGCGCCCCCATGGCCTTGTGCGGGTTCTTCTTCGCCTTCCGGCCCCATCGTCGTAGGGCCCGCACGCCGTCCTTGGGATCGCGCACGAGCTCGTGGGCCAGCTTCGTGATGGCCACGTCGGAGCTCCCGGCTGCCACCACCGAGCCTTCGGCGGTCTTCAGGATCCGGCTCAGCGAGTCGGCGCTCATCCCCGGCTGACTCCTCCCGGGGGGGACCTTCTCCTCCGCCCTCTTGCCCGTCGTGCTCGGCCGACCGCCCGGGGCCGGGCGGTGGCCTCGAAGAGCTCCAGGGGATCGGCCGCGACGAAGCGGTCGAATGCTTTCGAGAACTGACCCATTCTGTGGTTGCCCCCCGTCGCCGCGCCGTCGTCGCGCTGGCGGTCTGACTGCATCGGCTGAGCCGCTCATTTTACCCACTCTCTGCGGCAACTCCCAGGTGGCGCCGTCCGACTGCCCCAGCGTCGTCGATGCGGCGTGTCCCCGGACCCGCCGACGGCGTCCCCGGCGACCGGTCGGGTCCCGATCGGGCCGGGGCCGTCATGGGTTTGAGTGGGGGAGCGCCTTCGTGTGCTAGGGATGCACGCGTGTCGCCAGGCGCCGGCCAGAAGCGAGGGGAACGTCGCTGGCCGGCGGGTCTCGTCGAGACGGTCCGTGAAACGGTGAGCGGGCACTCGGCGGCCGACGGCCGGGAGGCCTCGTCCAGGACCCGCATCCTCGACGCCCTCGCCCGCCTGCCCCGACCCTTCGACGAGGAGGCCGACCTCGTGCACGTGACCGGATCGGCCGTCGTGGTCGGCCGGCGGGGAACGGTCCTGCATCTGCACAAGCGCCTGCACCGGTGGATGCAACCCGGTGGCCACATCGACCCGGGGGAGGCTCCCTGGGACGCCGCCCTCCGTGAATCGGAGGAGGAGACCGGGCTGGTCCTCAGGCATGCCGACGACGGGCCCCGCCTCATCCATCTGGACGTCCACGATGCGGCCAACGGCCACACCCATCTCGACCTCCGGTACCTCCTGTTGGCGCCGGACGAGGATCCGAGCCCGCCGCCCGACGAGAGTCCCGAGGCCCGGTGGTACTCCTGGGACGAGGCCGTCGCCGTGGCTGACGCCGCGCTGGTCGGAGCGCTGACGGTGGCCAGGCGGCAGCCGGAGGCGATCGGGGGCCACGACGGCGCCGGGCCGGACGGGGCCCGTGATCGGGTCGGCGACGGGGAGGGACGGTGACCGACGAAGAGGGGGCCCAGGCCGACGCCATCGCCGACCACGACGCCGACGCGTTGCCGCCGCCGCCCAGGCGCCGCCCGGTGTCTTCGAGCGCCTGCTCGAGGTCCAGGACCACGACACCGCCATCGATCAGTTGCGCCACCGGAGGTCGTCGCTTCCCGAACAGTCGGAGCTGGCCGGGGTGGAGGGTCGGCTGGCCGGGCTCGAGAGCCCGCGCCGCCGAGGTCCAGGTCGGCCGCGACGAGCTCGGCGTCCGCCAGGCGGCGCTCGAGGAGCAGATCGAGGCGTCGCGATCGCGCCGGACCGAGCTGGAACGGCGGATGTACGGCGGCCAGGTGTCGGCCGCCCGGGATCTCCAGGCCATGGACGACGAGGTCAAGCACCTCAACCGGCACATCTCCGAGCTCGAGGACCGTGAGATCGAGATCATGGAGGCGCTCGAGCCGATCGACGGCGAGCTCCGGGCCGCCGAGACGCAGAGAGCCGCCTGGCGCCACGACCGGGACCGCCTCCGCACGGCCATCGCCGAGGCCGTGGAGAGGATCGACGCCGACATCGTGGCGCAGAGCGAGGCCCGCCGGGCGGCGGCGGCCACCGTGCCCGCCGATCTCCTGACCCGCTACGAGCGCCTGCGCACCACCTTGGCCGGGACGGGAGCGGCACGACTGGTGGGGGGGTCGTGCAGCGGCTGCCATCTCACCCTTCCGGCCATGGAGGTCGATCGCATCCGCAAGGCGCCGCCCGACGAGGTGATCACCTGTGACCAGTGCGGTCGCATCCTGGTCAGGTAGTCGCACCCCGGTCGGGTAAGGGTCGCGCGTGCTCATCCTGGTCCGTCACGGGGAGTCGGCGGCCAACGCCGCCGGTCTGCTCTCGGGGAGGGCGGCGTCGCCGCTCACCGAGCGCGGCCGGTCCCAGGTGGCGAACCTGTCGTCCGTGCTCGTCGGTGCCGGCAGGCTGATCAGCAGTCCGCTCGGGCGGGCCCGGGAGACGGCCGAGTCGCTCGGGCTGGAACTCCCCATCGAGGTGGACGAGCGCTGGACCGAGGTCGACTACGGCGAGTTCGAGGGTGAGTCCCTCACCGCCGTTCCCCCCGAGATCTGGCGGCGGTGGCGCTCCGATCCGTCCTTCCGGCCGCCGGGCGGCGAGACCCTGGCCGAGGTGGGGGTGCGGGTGGCCGCCGCCTGCGACGAGCTCTTCGCCCGCCCCGGATCAGGGGCACGGGCCAGCGCCGACGTCGTGGTGGTGAGCCATGTCTCGCCCATCAAGGCCGCTGTGGCCTGGGCGCTCGGCGCCGGTGACGACCTCGCCTGGAGGCTCCACCTGTCGACGGCGTCGCTCACCCGCGTGGCGTGGGGCGTCGACGGACCGGTTCTCCGCTCCTTCAACGACACCCGGGGGAGCTGACCGCTCCCGCCGACGGTCCGGGGTCAGCGGGCCGGGTTCCGGCGGACGAAGTCGATGATGGCGTCGGCCAGCACCGGGCCGCTGTCCTCCTGGAGGAAGTGACCGGCACCGGTGATGGTGGGGTGCGCCTGATCCCGGGTCCCGGGGACCTCGGAGAGGAACAGGGCGTCGGCGCCGCCCGTGATGGGGTCGGCGTCGCTGAAGGCACAGAGGAAGGGCTTGTCGAAGGTCTTCAGCACCTCCCAGGCCCGGCGGTTGGCGTCGGTGGCGGGGTCGTCGGGTCGGGTGGGGACGAGCACGGGGAACTGACGGGCCCCTTCCTTGTAGGTCTCGTCGGGGAAGGGGGCGTCGTAGGCGGCGACCACGTCGTCGGGCGGCGACGAGGTGCACCCGCCGGCCACGATCCGGCCCACCGGGAGCTCGGGAACCTCCTGGGAGAAGCGCTGCCAGGCCAGGAAGGCCTCCCCCATGTCCATGTCCCCGGTGGGCAGGCCGGTGTTGGCCGCCACCACCCGTCGGATCCGGTCGGGGTGCTCGGCCACCAGTCGCAGCCCGATCAGGCCGCCCCAGTCCTGGCCCACCACGGTGACGTCCGACAGGCCGAGCTCGTCGAACAGCGCCGCCCGCAGCCACTCCACGTGCCGGGCGTACGTGTAGTCGCGGCGGTCGGCCGGCTTGTCCGAACGTCCGAAGCCGACGAGATCGGGGGCCACGGTCCGGAGTCCGGCCGCCGTGAGCGGGGGGATCATCTTCCGGTACAGGTAGCTCCACGACGGCTCGCCGTGCAGCAGCAGGACCGTCTCGTCGGCGTCGCTCGGACCCTCGTCGACGTAGTGGACGCGCAGCCGCCCGCCGCCGTCGCCCGCCGGGACCTCGACGTAGTGGGGGGCGAAGTCGTAGCCCGGAAGGCCGGAGAACCTCTCGTCGGGAGTGCGCAGGACCTTCATCGGAGACCTCCGGTCGGGGTGGACGGTTCCGGACTCCCGCCGGCGGCGGGGGGCGGGTGTGTCACTGGACGTCGAGATAGAGGAAGCCCGACGCCTCGTCGCGGAAGTCGATTCCGGCGGCCCGCAGGGCGTCGCCCCAGTCGCCGTTGACGTCGAGGTCGTTCTCCTCCATCCCGTGGTCGGCCACCAGGCAGAAGGCGGTCCGGTCGAAGACCCCGGCGGCCTCGACCGCCGCCAGCAGCTCGCCCAACCGGGCGTCGGTGTCGCGCACGGCGGCCTTGGCCACCTCGGAATGGGGCCCGCCTTCGTGGAAGGCCGAATCGGTGAGCGAGAAGCTCACCCAGGTGAAGACGGGCGGCGGGTAGTCGACGCCCAGGTGGTGTCCGCCCCAGATGGCGGTGGCCTGGCGCAGCGACACCGTGTCGGCGAAGGTCCCCCACCGGTAGTCCTCGCTCGCCTCGGCGAACCTCTCGGTGGTGAACGGCGGGAGCACGGTCGAGGTCGGGGAGCAGCTCCGCCGGTCCGTCCCTGGCGGAAGAGATCGAACGTCGAGTAGTCGGCACCGCACGTCGGCGGGCTCGTTCACCGACACCGTCACCGCCTCGGGGCGCCGGCGCTTGACGGCCTGGTGGATCGTCTCCACCCCCGGGGCCAACCACCGCATGGCCTCCTGCCAGGTGGCGGGGGACTCGGTCACCACCTGGCGCCCGAGGGACCGGTCGTACCAGGCGTTGTGCAGGACCCCGTGGTGCCCGGGGTGGCAGCCGGTGAGCAGGCTGGTGTGGTTGGCCAGCGTCACCGTGGGCAGCGACGCCATGGCCCCGTGGCGGAAGGCCGTGCCCCGGGCGATCAGCCGGGCCACGTTGGGTGCGTCGCCGGCCGCCGCCATGTCGTAGAGGCGGTTGGGGTTGCAGCCGTCGAGCAGGATGGCCACGACGTGGTCCGGCGGTGACACCGTGCGTGTCGAACAGGTCGACGAGGGCGTCACCGTCCTGATGGGCCAGGTAGGCGTCGGCGCGTCCGGTGCCCGGCCGAGCCGGCCGGACCCGGACGAACGCCGGCGGCCGGGCTCGATCCCGAGCAGGGCCAGCACGCGTCGGCGCCACGTCGATCAGCCGGCAGTGGCGGTCGATCATCCCCAGTCGCCGGACTCCGGCCCCGGCCAGGATGAACGGGGCCCGGGCCTGGACCACGCCGAGCGAGCCGTGCTCGCCCCGGTGTTCCTGCTGGTGGTGGGAGGCGGTGTGCAGGACGCACAGATCGGGCGCGCACGGATGGTCGAAGATCTGCGCCACGTGCTCCCAGGCGAACGGGTAGCTGTTGGCGTGCCGATCGGGATAGCGCGGCGGCCAGCTCGGCATCGAGAGGGGCGAAGCGCGTGGGGTCCTGGTCGCCCAGCGGATCGCGGCCCTCGACGGCGTCGACGTCGAAGGCCCACCCACCTCGCCGTCGCCCGGCGGCGGAAGCGGACGGCGCCGTCGACGCTGCGGGCCTCGTAGACGTCGGGAGCCGGCGAGCTGAGGACCATCTCGACGATCCGCTGCAGGTCGGGGTCCACCAGGACGGCGACGGCCGCCTGGCGGGGGTCACCCACAGGGGTGCCGTCAGGCGGACGACGGGTCGGCGCTCGACACCTCGGGAATGGTAGGCGCGGCCGCCCCCGGTGTGCCGTGGTGGGGCGGGTCGGCGGCGTGTCGTAGTGTCCGGGCTGTGCGTGCCGTGGTGTGCCGGGAGCTCGGTCCCCTCGATCATGTCGTCCTCGAGGAGCGACCGACCCCGGTGCCGGGCCCGGGCCAGGTCGTCGTCGACGTGCGAGCCATAGGGGTCAACTACGTCGACGGCCTGTTGTGCCAGGGCCGCTACCAGATGAGGCCGGCCACCCCGTACGTCCCGGGGGGCGAGCTCGCCGGCGTGGTCGCCGCCGTGGGCCCGACGTCAGCCGCGTCGGCATCGGGGCCCGGGTCATGGCCATGACCGGGTTCGGGGCCTTCGCCGAGCAGGTGCTCGTGTCCGGCGCGTCGCTCGAGACCGTCCCGGCCGGCCTGGGGTTCGGCCAGGCCGCCGCCTTCATCCAGAGCTACAGCACGGCATGGTTCACGCTGACCCGACGGACAGCGGTCCACGAGGGTGAATGGGTGCTCGTCCTCGGTGCCGGCGGTGGCATCGGGCTGGCGGCGGTGGATGTCGCCGTGGCCCTCGGGGCCCGGGTGATCGCCGCCGCCTCCACTCCCGAGAAGCGGGAGGCGGCACGCTCCATGGGAGCCACCGCCACCATCGCCTACGAGGGCGAGGACCTGAAGACGACGGCCCGGGAGATGTCCGGCGGCGGCGTCGACATCGTCATCGACCCCGTGGGCGGACATCACAGCGAGCCGGCGCTGCGGGCCATGGGGAAGTTCGGCCGCTTCTGTGTCATCGGCTTCGCCTCGGGACCGATCGCCACCGTTCCCCTCAACCAGATCCTGCTCAACAACCGCACCGTGATCGGTGTCGATTGGGGGGCGTGGGCCATGGGTGACCCCGCCGGCAACCGGGAGGTGCTCGGAGAATTGGTGGAGCTGGTGGAGGACGGCCGCCTCCATCCCACGGTGCCCGACGAGCGGCCCCTCGACGAGGCCGTGGCCGTGATGTCGGGCCTTCTCGACCGGTCGATCTCCGGCAAGGTCGTGCTCGTGCCCTGAGCGGGACGGTTCCGGCGGCGTCGAACGGTCTCTGTGGCGTCGAACGGTCTCTGTGGCGTCGAACGGTCTCTGTGGCGTCGAACGGTCTCTGTGGCGTCGAACGGTCTCTGTGGCGTCGAACGGTCTCTGTGGCGTCGAACGGTCTATGTGGCGTCGAACGGTCTATGTGGCGTCGAACGGTCTACGTGGCGTCGAACATGGCGCGAAACGAATGCAGCTGTCCGTCGGAGAAGCGGCGGTGCTCCTCGAAGATGCGCTCGTACCCCGTGTGCTCGATCTTCCACTCGCCGTCGACCTTCACGTACCGATCGTCGTAGAGCAGGGTCCCCACGATCTCGAAGTCCATGGCCCGCACCACGACACGGTCCTCCAGATACCAGACGCCGGTCGCCGTCGTGGCGCTGGTCAGCTCGATCTCGGGGTGGTGCCCGTTGTGCATGGTGACGATGTCACCGTTCCCGAGCGACTCCTGCAGGAACGCCACGATGGCGGCGCGACCCCGGTACGAGAGATCACCGGACTGGTACGACGTGGTGGCGTCCTCGGTCAGCAGCTCGCCCAGCTCGGCGAAGCGCTTGGTGTCGAGCAGCCGGAAGTAGCGGTACTTCAGCTGGCGGATGGCTTCGATCGCCTCGAGATCCACGTTCTCCCCCTGGGTCGGGCGGTCCGGGCGCCGGCGGTGGCGGAAACGGCGGCGTCGACACCGTCAAAGGTCGTGCGCCGACGAGTGTACAGACGACGGTGCGGGCCAAGAATCGGTGGCGGGGGCGTGGCTCGATCTCCGGGTGGATCTCCGGGGGACGTTGCCGCCACGTTGACCGCCGGTTGATGGGCGCGGCGTAGCATGCGGTCCATGAGAAAGAGGATCGTGGGCGCCGGAGTCGTCATCGTGGCTGTGCTGGGCGGTGTGGGCGGGACGGTGGCCGCCCTCGGTCACGGGTCCTCTGCGCACGGCCGTGACACTGGCAAACCGGCGGTGTCCGTTGCCCACCCCGCCACGGCGGCGGTGACCGCCGTCACCTCGGTGCCGAACCCGGCGGCTGCGCCGGTCACGGTGCCCACCACCCCGGCCACGACGGTGCCCGCCCCGGAGACCGCGTCGTCCGCGGCACCCCCGGTGGCTCGGACCACCACGACCACCCTGGCGCCGGCCATCGGCGCTCCCGGTGGGTCGCGCTTCGGTCCGACAGGCTCTCCCGCTCCGTAGTCGTCCGTTCAGCGCCGAGTCCCGGGCCTCGGCTGTCGCGACGCCGGGGCGGCGCCCCACTGGTACGTCTCCTTGTGGATCCGGAGGTAGATGTACGTCTCGGTCGTCTGGACACCGTCGATCTTGCGGATCTTCTCGTTGAGCAGTTCGAGCAGCCGCTCGTCGTCCTCCACGACGACCTCGACGAGCATGTCGAGCGCCCCGGCGGTGAGCACCACGTACTCGACCTCGTTGCAGCTCCGCCACCGCCTCGGCCACGAGTCTCGTGTCGCCCTCGACCTTCAGGCCGATCATGGCCTGGCGGCTGAACCCGAGGACCCGGGGATCGGTGACGGCGACGATCTGCATGACGCCGGCGTCGATGAGCCTCTGAACCCGCTGGCGCACGGCCGCTTCCGATAGCCCCACGGCGGGAGCCATCTGGGTATAGGGCTTGCGACCGTCCTTCTGGAGCTGCTCGATGATCCGCCGGTCGATCTCGTCGAGGACCACCGGTTCGTCCGCCGTCATCGTCGTGCCCGTGGGACCGTCGACGTGCGAACCTTGGAGTCACGACCAACGCCCCGCTCACCCCGGACTACGCATCGTCGCCCTACTGGTGGGACGGCGTCGACGCGCCCCCGTCCTCGGGAACGCCTCTTCCCAAGGAGGCGGACGTCGCTGTCGTCGGCGCCGGTTTCACCGGGTTGGCCGCCGCGTGGGAACTGGCCCGACACCACCGTCATGTCGTGGTCGTCGACAGCCACGAGATCGGCCGGGGGGCGAGTGCCCGCAACGGGGGCATGGTCCATCCGGGCGCGAAGCACGATCTGGCCACGATGCTGGCCATGCCCCGAGGGCGCCAGATGTGGGACGACACGGTGGCCGCCTTCGAGGGGGTCGAGAGTCTCGTCAGCGAGATCGGGATCGCCTGTGACTGGCGTCGCAGCGGCCATCTCGAGCTGGCGGACCACCCCCGGCACGTGTCCCACCTGCGGTCGGTGGCCGACGCCTACGCCTCCATCGGCGAGGACGCCCGGTTCGTGGCGCCCGACGAGCTCGGCGCCGAGATCGGTTCGCCCCGGTTCGCCGGCGGTCTTCTCGTCACGCGCAGCGGTTCGGTGCACCCGGCCAAACTGGTGGACGGCCTCGCCCGTGCCGCGCTGGCCGCCGGAGCAGAGCTGCACGGACACACCGAGGCGGTGGACGTCACCCGGGAGGCGGCGGGGTTCCGCCTGGAGACGGCGCGGGGGACGATCAGTGCCGGCGAGGTGATCGTCGCCACCGACGGGACCACGCGGCGCCGACCGGTGCCGTGGCTGGGCCGCCGCATCCTGGGGATCGGCAGCTTCATGATCGCCACCGAGCCGATCGATGCCGGACTCGCCGCCTCGGTCAGCCCCGGGGGGCGGATGTTCTTCGACACCAAGAACTTCCTCAACTACTGGCGACTGGCGCCCGACGGCACCCGGGTCCTCTTCGGAGGACGGACGTCGTTCGCCCCCACCACCGTGGAGCAGGCCCGTGATCGCCTCTACGGCGCCATGGAGGCGACGCACCCCCAACTGGCCGGGATACGCGTGGCGCGCGCCTGGGGAGGACAGGTGGGGCTCACCGTCGACCGCTTCCCGCACCTGGGGCGCCATCCCCGCACCGGTGTCGTCTACGCGATGGGATACTGCGGCACCGGGGTGGCGCTGTCCACCCATTTCGGTCGGGCCGTCGGGCGCTGGCTGTGCGGGGACGGAGAGCTGCCCGCTTTCGCCGGCCGCCGCTGGCCCGTCGTCCCCCCGCCGGCGCACGTGCCGTGGCTCCTGCCCGTCGCCGGATGGTGGTACCAGGCGCGCGACGCCCTCGGGCTCTGACGGACGCCAGCGACCGGTGCCGTCACCCGAGCGCGGTCGCCGACGAGGGTCCACTCAACCGGCGACGGTGACGCAGAATTCGTTGAACACGTCGACGTAACGGTCGATGTGACTGTCGTCGTGCTGGACCGACAGGGTCCATTGCTCCTCATTGCCCGGTGTCATGAAGATCCCACGATTGACGGCCCACGCCCACGAGGCGTCGAACAGGTCGGCGTTGGTCTCGAGGAAGCTGCGGTAGTCCACCAGCGGCTCCGGACGGTAGGAGACACAGCCCTTGCACCCGAGGTCGATGACGTGGGCGGGGATGTGGGAGGCGGTGATGGCCCGTTGGCAGCCTTCGGCCAGGCGTGATCCGATCCGCTTGAAGTGTTCGTAGGCGTCGGGCGTGAGGACCTCGGTGAGAGCGGCCAGCCCGGCCGCCGCCACCAGGGGGTTGCCGTTGAACGTCCCCTGTTGGGCGACGCCGTCGCCGATGCCGTCCATGAGATCGGCCCGTCCTCCGAACGCCCCACCGGGGGTGCCCCCGGCGATCGACTTGGCGAAGCAGGCCAGGTCGGGTTGGACGCCGAAGCGTTCGATGGCTCCGCCGGCGGCGATGGTCGCCCCGCACTTGACCTCGTCGAAAATGAGGACGACGCCGTGTCTGGTGCACAGCTCGCGTAGGCCCTCCAGGTACCCGGGGCGGGGGAGGACGATGCCGATGTTCATCATCACGGGCTCGATGATGAAGCAGGCCAGGTCCTTCGCCCGTTCGGTGAACAACCTCTCCACGGCGGGGAGGTCGTTGAAGGGGATGGCCAGTGTCAAATCCCCCATCTGGTTGGGGATGCCCTTCGACGCCGGGAGATGGTCGGTCCGGGCGCCCTCGGCGCTCGTCGCCACCAGGTCGAGACCGGGTGTGACCGAGAACATGACCGAATCATGATGGCCGTGGTAGGAGCCTTCGATCTTGCAGATCACGTCCCTTCCGGTGAAGGCGCGCGCCACGCGGATGGCGTCCATGGTGGCCTCGGTGCCCGAGTTGGTGAAACGGACGCGTTCGAGCCGGAACCGCCGGCACAATTCCTCGGCCAGGGCCACCGTCGGCTCGATCGTCACCGCGAAGTGCGTACCGCTGCGCGCCGCCCGGTCGATGGCCTCCACCACCTTGGGGTGGGCGTGGCCCACGGCCATGGCTCCGAAGCCGTTGTGGAAGTCGAAGTACGACCCCCCGTCGACGTCCCAGACTTCGGCCCCGAGACCGTGGGACAGGTAGATGGGATACGGATCGGCGGCCTGGAAGGAGGAGGTGACGCCCAGGGGCATTGTCTTGCGGGCCCGCTCGAACAGCGCCCGGGACGCCGTCGTCCGCTCGCCCAGCCTGGCCATCTCGGTGGCGAAGAGCTCGCGGGCCCTGGCCGTGATCCGTTCGGTGTCTGTCCCGGTGTCTTCCGCTGTTGCGGTGTCGGCGCCCGGTGCGGCTGTCGGCTCGTCCATGGCGCTCACCACTTGACCATGACGTGTTTGGGTTCGGTGTACGCCTCGATGGCGTACACCGACATGTCGTTGCCGTAACCCGACTGCTTGAATCCGCCGTGGGGCATCTCGGACACGAGGGGGATGTGGTCGTTGATCCAGACGGTGCCGAACCGCAGCAGGGCGCCGGCCCGCATGGCCTTGCCGATGTCGGTCGTCCACACGCTGGCCGCCAGTCCGTAGTCGACCCCGTTGGCCATGGCGATGGCCTCGTCCTCCGAGGCCATCCGTTGCACCGACACGACGGGACCGAAGACCTCCTGTTGCACGATCTCGTCGGCCTGCCCCACTCCGTAGATGACCGACGGCTCGTAGAACCAGCCGGCCCGGTCGATGGCGTGGCCGCCGGTCGCCACCTTGGCGCCGCCGGCCACGGCGCGGTCCACGAACCCGACCACCCGTTCACGCTGGCGCGACGACACCAGGGGCCCGAGCTCGGTGGCTTCGTCACCGGGGTCGCCCACGGGGATGCTGCGGGCCGCGCCGGTGAGGGCGTCGACCACGCCGTCGTGAACGGTCGGGCCGGCGATGATGCGACAGGCGGCGGTGCAGTCCTGTCCGGCGTTGGCGAATCCGGCCAGCTTCACGGCCTCGACCACGGCGTCGAGGTCGGCGTCGTCGAAGACGATGACCGGGGCCTTGCCCCCGAGCTCGAGGTGGACCCGCTTCAACGACCGGCCGGCCGTCTCGGCGATGGCCCGACCCGTCGGCACCGACCCGGTGAGCGACACCATGTCGACGCCGGGGTGCTCGACCAGGGCGGCGCCGACGTCCCCGGCACCGGTCACCACGTTGAAGACGCCCTCGGGGAGGACCGCAGCGAGCAGCTCGGCCAGCTTGAGGGTGGTGAGCGGCGTCAGCTCGCTCGGCTTGAGGACCACCGGGCAGCCGGCGGCCAGGGCCGGACCGAACTTCCAGACGGCCATCATGAGCGGGTAATTCCACGGCGCGATCGAGGCCACCACGCCCACCGGGTCGCGGCGCAGCATCGAGGTGGAGCCGGTGAGGTACTCACCGGCGGCCCGTCCTTCGAGCAGCCGGGCCCCGCCGGCGAAGAAGCGCAGATTGTCGACGGCGAAGCCGATCTCCTCGGGCATGGCGCTGATGGGCTTGCCGACGTTGCGTGACTCGAGAACGCTCAGGTCGTCGGCGTTGTCCTCGATCACCTGGGCGATGGTCAGGAGCGCGGCGCTGCGTTCGGCCGGCGACGTTCCCGCCCAGCCGGAGAAGGCCCCGGCGGCGGCGGCCACGGCGGCGTCGAGGTCGGCGGGGGTGGAGGCGGGGACCTCGGCCATCACCTCCGTGGTGGCCGGGTCGATCACGGCGTGGGACTGGCCCCCGCCCGGACGGAACGACCCCCCGATGAAGTTCCCGAGCGTGACGTCGACGCCGGCGACGGTCGTCATGACCCCTCCTTCGAACCCCCGATGACCAACGCCATCCTGACCGCCCTCTCGGGCCTTCGCAACCGGATCGGTGGTCACGAGCCGATTCGACCAACGAAGTTGCTTGTCAGACGGAAAATCTTCTGCGAATATGCTCGCAGCGCGGGCGGAAGCGTCGAGGGGAAGCAGGGGTTCGATGACGATCACGACGGGAGATGTCGGCGTCTCCTCGGTACCCGAGGAGTCGGCCGGGAAGGGTCTCAAGGTCGGGGCGCTCGGGTTGGTCTCGAGCCTCGTCATCGGGGTGGCCTCCACCGCCCCCGCCTACAGCCTGGCGGCGACGCTCGGGTTCGTGGCCGCCTATGTCGGCATCCAATCACCGGCCGTCATGCTGCTGGCGTTCGTCCCCATGCTGTTCATCGCCGCCGCCTACTACTACCTGAACCGGGCCGACCCCGACTGCGGGACCACGTTCACGTGGGTGACCCGGGCCATCGGGCCCAAGACGGGGTGGCTGGCCGGCTGGGGCATCCTCGTGACCGACCTGGTGGTCATGCCCAACCTGGCGTCCGTGGCCGGCGTCTACACCTTCCATTTGTTCGGCGCCCACGGCATCGCCAACGACTCGTCGGGCTTCTGGGTCACCGTCGTCGGGGTGGTCTGGATCATCGTGATGACGCTCATCTGCTACATCGGCATCGAATTGTCGGCCCGCACGCAGGTGGCCCTGCTCGGCGCCGAGATCGTCATCCTCTTCGTCTTCGCCATCGTGGCCCTGGCCAAGGTCTACGCCGGGAGCTCCGCCCACAGCATTCGACCTTCGTTCGAGTGGCTGAACCCCTTCAGGATCCATCCCATCGGCGCCCTGTCCGCCGGGATGCTCCTGGCTGTCTTCATCTACTGGGGTTGGGACACCGCCGTCACCGTGAACGAGGAGGCCAAAGACGCCAGACGGACACCGGGGCGGGCCGCACTGATGTCCACCCTGGTGCTGCTCCTCATCTACGTCGTCGTGTCCTTCGCCGCCCAGTCTCTCCACGGCGTCGGGTTCCTGACGAATGGCAACAATGAGGGCGACGTCCTCAACGCCCTGGGGACGGCGGTGTTCGGATCACCCTGGAACAAGTTGCTCCTCATCTGCGTGCTGACGTCGGCCTCGTCCTCGACGCAGACGACCATCCTGCCGGCGGCGCGCTCCTCGCTCTCCATGGCCGTCCACAAGGCGTTCCCCAGGCGCTTCGCCGACATCCACCCCAAGTACCTGTCGCCCGGTTTCTCCACGCTGGTCTTCGGGGCCGTCTCGGTCGTCTGGTACGTGGCGCTCGATCTGCTGAGCCCGGGCGACGTCCTGGCCAACTCCATCCTGGCGCTCGGCTTCGGCATCGCCTTCTACTACGGACTGACCGGTTTCGCCTGTGTCTTCTACTACCGGAAGCATCTGCTCAAGAGCTTCAAGAATTTCATCTTCATCGGCCTGGCGCCGTTCCTCGGTGCGGTCATCCTGACCGTCCTCTTCGTGATCGCCATCTTCTATTACTCCGACCCGGCCAACTCGAACTCGGGGACGCAGGCATGGTTCCCCTTCATCCACTTCAACTTCACCTTCCTGCACCAGCATTTCTACGTGAAGAAGGGACTGGGTCCACCGCTCGTCCTCGGGGTTGGTTTCTTGCTCATCGGAGTGCCGCTCATGTTGTTGTGGATGGCCCGGAACCGCGACTTCTTCCGGCGTGACCGTGAGTTGGCCGAATCCGTCGACTCGCCGGCGCCACCTCTCACGCCCGGCGTGACCCCGGTGACCGACTGATGGCCGGCGACATCATCCTCGGCTACGACGGCTCCGACGGCTCGAAGGCGGCGCTGGCCGTGGCCGTGGCCGTGGCCCGCGCCTTCGACGCCCCCCTGAGCATCGTGTTCGGCTATGAACCCAATCCCATGGGTGGGGAGACCGCCGACTACAAGGACAAGCTCGAGAAGATCGGCCAGACCATGCTGGCCGGCGCCCTGGCCGACGCCAAGAAGCTCGACGCCGGCGTGCACACCGAGGTTCTGGTGGTGCCCATGCGCCCCGTCGAGTCCCTCCTCGAGGCGGCCCTCGAGCGCCAGGCCCGCGTCATCGTGGTCGGGGGGACCGGAGAGCGCCCCATCGTGGGGGCCATCCTCGGTTCGGTGCCGCACAAGCTTCTCCATCGTTCCGAGGTCCCCGTCCTGGTGGTCCCCGCCGGCGGCGAGTGAGGGCTGGCCCGTCGGCCGGAACGTCGTCCGATCCCAGGGAGAGAACCGCAGTTCCACCTCCGCGGTTCAGCACGGCCCCGGGTAAAGTTCGCGTCCGCGTCTGGTCCTCGGCGACGTCGTCCCCGGCGCAGGAAGGCAGAGAGCCGTGACCCAGACCGACGCTCCCCGTATCGTCGCCCAGGAGCGGCATCTGGTCACCGAGGTGCCCGGTCCGCGCTCGCGCGCGCTGCACGCCCGCCGGGCCGGGGCGGTGGCGGTCGGTGTGAGCACGAGCTTCCCGGTGTACATCGAGTCCGGTTCCGGAGCCGTCCTCGTCGACGTGGACGGCAACTCCCTCATCGATCTGGGTTCGGGGATCGCCGTCACCGGTGTGGGTCACGCCGCCGACTCGGTGGTGGCGGCGGTGCGCGAGCAGGTGGGGCGTTTCAGCCACACCTGCTTCATGGTCACGCCCTATGAGGGCTACGTCGCGGTCTGCGAGGAGCTCAACACGCTCACGCCGGGCGACGGGGCCAAGGTCTCGGCGCTGTTCAACTCGGGGGCCGAGGCCGTCGAGAACGCCGTCAAGATCGCCCGTCACGCCACCGGACGCCAGGCCGTCGTCGTCTTCGACCATGCGTACCACGGCCGCACCAACCTCACCATGGCCCTGACGGCCAAGGACATGCCGTACAAGCACGGGTTCGGCCCGTTCGCCCCCGAGGTCTACCGGGTCCCGGTGTCATACCCATTCCGCGACCCCGATGCGATGACGGGCCAGGACGCCGCCGACCGGGCCACGGTCCTGATCGAGACCCAGGTGGGCATCGACAACGTGGCCTGCGTGCTGATCGAGCCCATCCAGGGGGAGGGCGGCTTCATCGTGCCCGCCCCCGGATTCCTCGAAGCGGTGGCGACGTGGTGCGCGGCGCACGGCGTCCTCTTCGTGGTCGACGAGATCCAGACCGGCTTCTGCCGGACGGGGGACTGGTTCGCCTGCGACCACCACGGCGTCGTTCCCGACCTGGTGACGACGGCCAAGGGCATCGCCGCCGGCCTCCCCCTCGCCGCCGTGACCGGGCGGGCCGAGATCATGAACGCCGTCCACGTCGGCGGCCTGGGCGGCACCTACGGGGGCAACCCCGTGGCCTGCAGCTCCGCCCTCGCCGCCATCGCCCTCATGCGCCAGCGTGACCTGGCCGGTGCCGCCCGGCGCATCGGCGACGTCGTTCTCGACCGGTTGCGCGCTCTGCAGGCCGACCACGCCGCCATCGGCGACGTCCGCGGCCGGGGTGCGATGTGCGCCATCGAGCTCGTCCGGCCGGGAACGACGACGCCCGACCCCGAGCTCACGGGGTCCATCGCCCGGGCCTGTCACGCCGCCGGTGTCGTCGTCCTCACCTGCGGCACCTTCGGCAACGTCCTGCGCCTCCTCCCGCCGCTGGTGATCGGCGAGGAGCTGCTGGGGGAGGGGCTCGACGTCCTGAGCGAGTCCGTCGACGCCGCACTCGGTGGCCGGTAAGGCCCCGGTCGTGTCCTCTCACGTCACCGGTGTGGTCCCGATGCCGTTCTGATGGCGCCGACGGGGCGCTCGGACCTGGCGCCGGGAGGGTCGTGGCCGCCAACGCCGGGCCCAGCGCGGACCGACGGATCTGGCGCAGCTTCTGCATCGAGGACCGCTGTGCCGGAGGGCGAGATCGCCGCCGACGACCCGCGAGCCGAGGACGTCGTCGAGCTCCTCGGCCGGCACCTGGCGTTCGCCCGTTCGCACAGTCCCCCCGAGGACGTCCATGCACTCGACGTCGACGGTCTCCTCGACCCCGCCGTGACGTTCTTCACCTTCCGCCTCCACGGTGAGCTCCTCGGAGTCGGAGCGTTGAAGCAGCTCGACGGGTGGCACGGGGAGGTGAAGTCCATGCACACCGCCGAGACGGCGCGTCGGCGCGGGATCGGACGCGCCATGGTCGACCACCTCGTCGGCATCGCCCGGGCTCGGGGATATCGCCGGGTGAGTCTCGAGACCGGATCCATGTCCGCCTTCGATCCGGCGCGGTCGCTCTACGCCGACGCCGGTTTCGAATCGTGCGGACCGTTCGGCGGCTACGGCCCCAGCCGGAACAGCGGCTTCATGACGCTCGTCCTGGGCACCGGGCCCTCCGACGGGGCAAGCTATGACGATGCCCGTTGACCCCGCCGGTCGCCACGTCGTCATCCTGGCACCCATGCCCCTCGAGATGCATGCCATCGTGACCGCCTTCGGGCTCAGTCCCACGAGCGACGGAGAGGACGCACCGTGGACGGGCCGTGTCGGCCGTTCGGACGTGACGGCCGTCCATATCGGAATGGGACCACCACTGACCCGGGTGGCGACGTCCCGCTTGTTCGACGGGTCCGTGCCCGGCCACCGCGACGTCGACCACGTGATGATCGCCGGCATCTGCGGCGGTCTCGATCCCGACATCGAGGTCGGCACCGTGATCAATCCCGAGATCATCGTGGAGTACACGAGCGGCGCCACCTATCGGCACAACCCGCCCGGGGACGCCCCCCGGGCCGGCAAGCTGATGACCACCGAGGAAGCGACCCTGGACAGCGAGTTGAGCAAGCGTTTCCGGGAGGAGGGCTGCCTCGGCGTGGACATGGAGTCGTCCGCCGTGGCCGAGGTGTGCGAAGCCCGGGGCTGCCCGTGGTCTGTCTACCGGTGCATCGGCGACCGATTCTTCGACGGCCTGCTCGACCAGAGGATCGTGGCGGCGACGAACCCCGACGGCTCCGGCAACATGGCGGAGATCGAGCGCCTCCTCGCCGCCGAGCCCGAATTGGCGGTGAAACTCGAGCGCCTGAGCAGCGACACCACCCGGGCCGCCCGCCTGGCGGCCGAGGCGGCTGTCCGCGGATGCCTCGCCCTCGACGGCTGAGCACGCCATGGGGCCGCACCTCTGACGTCAGGATGCGACCTGCCCGGGTGGAGCGACGGTTGTCAGGAATCCTGCTGGCGACTAGCTTTTGAACCCATTGTGTCTCGCTCCCGGTTCACCCCGACGGCGGGGTCAAACGCAGGAGTGCAGGGCAGGAGCTTCGTCGGTGCCGCCCTTCTCACCACTCTCGTCGCCTCGACTTCGCTCACCGTGGTGCTCGCACCCCGACCGGCCGCCGCCGATCAGGTCTCTGATCTCAAGGCGCAAGCGCGTGAGATCTCACAGGAGCTGGTCCAGGAACAACTGCAGATCGGCGCCTACCAGCAGCAGTACTCGGTGGCCACCGAGAAGGTCGCCGCCGATGCCCGCACCGTCGTCCAGATCCGACAGCAGATAGGCGGGGAGAAGCGACGGATCGACGACGAGACGCGCGTCGTGCGGAACCTGGCCATCGTCTCGTACATGGACGCCGGGAACGAGTTGTCCGGTTCGGACGCGGTGTTCACCGGCGACATGGAGAGAGTCGAGTTGGCGAACGAGTACATCTCGCTCTCGGCCGGGAACATCGACACGGCACTGGACCGGCTCCACGCCACCCAACGCACGCTCGAGGTCCACCTGGCCGCCCTGCAGCAGGCGCAGACCGAGGACCGGTCGCAGCAGGCACAGCAGGCCAGCGACCTGGGTCGGGCCGTCAGCACCGAGCAGCAGATGGAGTCGGAGCAGGCCCGGGTCACCGGGCAGCTGGCGGTGGTGGTGGCCGACCAGGCCGCCGCCCGCGCCGCCGCGGCGGCCGCCGCCGTGGCCGCCGCCAGGAAAGCGGCCGCCGCGGCATCGTCGACGGTGACGGCGCCGGCGCCGGGATCCGTCTCGGACCCCGTTCTCAATCCGTACCTCCAATGCGTCGTCCAGGAGGAGTCGGGCGGCAACTACGCAGCGGTGTCCCCCGACGGTCTGTACATGGGCGGCTTCCAGTTCAGCCAGGCCACGTGGAACCTGGCGGCGCCGGCCGCCGGTCTGCCTGGTCTCGTCGGCGTGCGGCCGAATGTGGCGTCCAAGGCCGAGCAGGACACCGTCGCCGTCGCTCTCTATGCCCTGGACGGGCAGCGACCGTGGCTGGGCGACCGCTGTAACTCGTAGAGCGCCCGGCCGCACTCCGCCGAAGGCGGCCGGGGTCAGTGACTCGGCACGGCCGGTCGATCGGCGTCGGCCCCCGTTGCGGGCCCGGTCTGGGGCTGGGGCCGGGCTCGGCTCGGGCTCGGGCTCGGGCTCGGGCTCGGGCTCGGGCTCGGGATCGGGCTCGGGACGGACGTGCCCGCCGGTGCCGACGCCTCGCTCACCACCGCTCGCAACTCCTCGCCGTCGATCGTCTCGCGTTCGAGGAGAAGGGCGATCACGGCGTCGAGGGCGGCGCGGTGGTCGCTCAGCATGGTGGTGGCCCGCTGCTCGGCCTCACCGAGCAGCCGGCTCACCTCTTCGTCGATGACCTGCTGGGTGCCCTCGGAGTACTGGCGGCTCTGGAATTGCTGCTGGCCGTCGAGATAGCCGGGCCCGTCGGAGCTGAAGCCGATGGGCCCCAGACGCGGCGACAGACCCCAGTCCCGCACCATGTGGATGGCCAGCGCGGTGGCCCCGGCCAGGTCGTTGGACGCCCCCGTGGAGGCCTCGCCGAGGATCAGGATCTCCGAGGCCCGCCCGCCCAGGCGGACGTCCAGGGAGGCCAGGAGGTAGCTCTCGGAGTAGAGGTGCCGCTCGTCGGCCGGGAGCTGCTCGGTGACGCCGAGGGCGCGCCCGGCCGGGAGGATCGTGATCTTGGCCACCGGGTCGGCGTGCTCGGACAGCAGGGCCACGAGGGCATGGCCGGCCTCGTGGACGGCCACCGACCGCTTCTCGTCGGGCAGCAGCGCGTTCGACGCGTCGCGGCGGCCGAGCAGGATCCGGTCGCGGGCCTCGTCGAGGTCGTGGGCGGTGATCACGTCGCGGTCGTGGCGGACGGCGACGATGGCCGCCTCGTTCAGGAGGTTGGCCAGATCCGCTCCCGAGAACCCCGGGGTGGCACGCGAGACCGCTCCGAAGTCGACGTCGGGTCCCAGCTGCTTGTCACGGGCGTGGACGGCCAGGATGGCGGTCCGCTCGGCCTGGTTGGGCAGGGGGATCTCGACCTGGCGGTCGAAGCGCCCCGGTCGCAGGAGCGCGGGGTCGAGGACCTCGGGCCGGTTGGTGGCGGCCATGATCACGACACCGGTCGACGGATCGAAGCCGTCCATCTCGGACAGGAGCTGGTTGAGCGTCTGCTCCCGCTCGTCGTTGGAGACGATCGACCCGCCCCGGCGCTGGCCGATGGCGTCGATCTCGTCGATGAAGACGATGGAGGGGGCCCGCTTGCGGGCGTCGGCGAACAGGTCGCGGACCCGCTTGGCCCCCACGCCCACGAACATCTCCACGAAGCTCGAACCGGTGAGGGCCAGGAAGGGGACCTCGGCCTCGCCGGCGACGGCCCGTGCCATCAGCGTCTTGCCACTGCCCGGCGGACCGACCATGAGGACACCTCTCGGTCCGACGGCGCCGGCCCGCGTGTACCGCTCGGGTCGCTTCAGGAAGTCGACGACCTCGGCCACCTCGCGCTTGGCCCCTTCGTAGCCGGCCACGTCGGCGAAGCGGGTGACGGGCCGGTCCTCGTCGTAGAGCTTGGCCTTCGATCCGCCGATGCCCATGATCCCGCCCTGGAGCTGCCGGCGGGTGCTGCGGCCGATCCAGACGAAGACGCCGACGAAGAAGAGCAGGGGCAGGAAGTCCTCCAGCAGGGTCGACCAGCGTGCTCGACGACGACCCCACGCCCGGTGATGGCCACGCCGTCGGCCTTCAGGAGCGGGAGCGAGCTGGTTGTCGTTCAGGGCCGTCGGGATCTGGCTGGTGTAGTCCTCGCCGCCCTTGAGCGTCCCCGTGACCGCCGCCGGTGGGATTGATGGAGGCGGTCTTGATCTGGTGCGCCTTGACCCGGCTCAGGAACTGCGAGTAGTCGAGGCTCTTCGTCGGCGTCGACTTGACCGCCGGCGCGAAGAGCAGCAGCAGCGTGACCACCACGCCGGCCAGGAGCAGCCACGAGCGCCACTTGGGCGGCGGGGGAGGCGCCGGTGCCGGGGGCCGGTCGGGTCCGGGGCCCGGTTTGGCGGCGTTGGTCGGGTGTCGGCTCGAGATGGAGATGCTGGTGAGCCTAATGGTCCGGTCCGAGCTCCGACCCGCGCGATCCGTGGGAGTCCCGCGGGCCGGAGCGACCGGGTCAGTTCTTGGGCTGCGGGAAGGGGATCGTCCCCGCCGGGCAGGCGAGCGGGTTCGTCACCGTCACGGCACCGTCACCGCTGTCGCCGGCGCTGTAGGTCCCGCCGGGCGAGGTCACGCAGTCGTTGGTGAACGCGGTCGGGCTGTTGGGACCCACCGACCACAACGGTGTGTGGTTCTGGTAGGCGTTGTCGGCCATGGTGGTCACCGAGTTGCTGATCGTGGCTCCCTCCGGGGTTCCGTGGATGTCCCAACAGGGGTACGGACCGGCGGTCTCCCCACAGTGCACGTTGGCGCCGTCGACGGTGAGGGGGGTGGCGTCGGACTCGTCGAGGAGATCGGGGTCCTCGTTGTCCGTCTCGGTCCAGCCACTGATGGACACCGGACCGGTGACGTTGTCCAGTTCGACGAAGCTGTCGGTGGTCAGGCCGTTGAAGGTGACGGCGTCGACCGGCGTGTTGCCACTGTCGACCTCCATGTCGACGGCGCAGTAGCCGGTTCCTGTCATCGAGGCGTTGTCGATGGTGAGATTGTTGACCCCGATGGGGGCGATGCCGCACCGTCCGGTGTGGTTGGTGACCACGTTCTCGACCGTCCCGCCGGTGAGACTCTGGGCGCCCTCGACCGGGGGGACCAGGTAGGGGCCCAGGTTCAGGCCGTCGCCCCAGGTGTACTCCGTGGTGACGTTGGAGATTGTCAGGTTCACGATCCCCTGCGTCCGGATCCCCGAGGCGTTGGCCATGTCGGCCCGGAGCCCGCCACCGGGATAGGTCCCTTCGATGAAGAGGTTCTGCAAGGTGTCGTTGGTCCCGTTGATCGGGTTCTTGCTGTAGGTCTTGGCCCCGGCCATGTCGATCGTCGGCGTCCCGCCGTAGGCGATGTCGTTGGGGTTCTCGGCGTTGTAGAACGACCCGTTCTGGATGGTGAACCACTGGGCGCCGGCCACGGTGATGCCCTTGTCCACTTCGTAGCTCTGGCCCCCCAGGTCCCAGACGATCGGGGTGGCGCTGGTGTTGGTGGCGAGGTTCAGAGTGGCGAGCCAGGTCGTGAGGCAGGACGACTCGTCGGTGCTCGACAGCGGAGTCCCGCCGTCCTGCGCGATCGAGTTGCACGGCGCCGTGACGTAGGTGGTGGACGCGCCGGCCGAAGTGCTCCCGAGCGCCACCACCGTCAGCAGGAGGAACAGGGCGGAGAAGACGGTGAGGAAGCGACGTTTCATGGTTGACACCCCCTACCTCCGACGAGATGGATGAGGGAACCGTGAACGCCAGAGGCGCCATGACGTTACCGCTCCGGGGTCGCCCGTGCGATGGCCGGTCCCTCTACCGGCCGGCGTCCGACAGGGCCTCGATCTCGCCGCCGTCGAGCTCGACGGCGGCGGCTCCCACGTTCTCCTCGAGGTGGCCGACCGTCCCCGTTCCCGGGATGGGGAGGATGGAGGGCGACCGGGCCAGCAACCAGGCCAGGACGACCTGGCGCGGCGTGCACTGGTGGGCCTTGGCGATCCGGGCGGCGACGCCGTCGTTCTCGATGTCCAGGATCGGCGCCCAGGGCAGGAAGGCCAGTCGTTCCTGCTCGCAGAGGTCGACCATAGACTCCGACGTCCGGTCCGAGACGTTGTACCGGTTCTGGACCGACACGATCGGTGTGAGGCGCTGGGCGCGGTGGAGCTCGGTCTCGGTGACGTTGCAGACACCGATGTGACGGATCTTCCCCTCGTCCTTGAGGGCCAGAATGGCGCCGACGGACTCCTCGATCGGGACCTTGGGGTCGGGCCGGTGGAATTGGTAGAGGGGGATCTGGTCGATCTTCAGCCGGGCCAGGCTCCCCTCGCACGCCCGCCGCAGGTGCTCGGGGCGCCCGTCGGCGTCCCACTGGTTGGGGCCCGCCCGCGTCAGGCCCCCCTTGGTGGCGATGACCAGGTCGTCGGGGTAGGGGTGGAGCGCCTCGGCGATCAGGGTCTCGCTCACGTCGGGCCCGTAGGCGTCGGCCGTGTCGATGAAGTTCACGCCGAGCTCGACGGCCCGCCGCAGGACGGCCCTGGCGGCGTCACCGTCGGGTGGGTCTCCCCAGATCCCGCTCCCCGTGATCCGCATGGCGCCGAAGCCGAGGCGGTTGACGGTGAGATCACCGCCGATCTCGATGGTTCCGGCCCGGGCCGCGTCGTTCTCCGCAGTGGCGCTCATCGGTGCTCCCTTCGTCCTCCTGACGAGGACCCTACGCGGAGCGTGCCCCCGGCGGTGCCGCGCCGGGACGACGGCGCCGTCCGGCCCCGGTGGTCCCGGCCAGGGTGTCGGACAGGAGACGGCCGAGCTCCCGGTAGAGGGTGTCGTTCGGACTGGTCCGGCGCCAGACCAGTCCGATGGTCCGGGTCGGCGCCGGATCGGCGAACGGCCGGGTGGTGAGGCCCGTCCCCGGCCGGGCCTCCAGGGCCACGGCGCTGGCCGGCAGGAGGGTGACGCCCAGTCCGGTGGCCACCATCTGGCACAACGTGGGCATACCGGTCGCCTGCATCTCGGCCGCCTCGGTGCCCACCAGCCGGCACACCGACAGGGCCTGGTCGCGCAGGCAGTGACCCTCCTCCAGCAGGATCACGGGGAGACCGGCCACCACGCTCAGGGCCACGGGCTCCGTCCCGGCCAAGCGGTGGCCCTCGGGGAGGGCGAGGACGAAGGGGTCCTCAGCCAGGGCGAAGGGAACGAGATCGTCCCCGGCGACGGGCAGGGCGAGCAGACCGAGATCGAGCCCGCCGTCGCGCAGCAGGCGCAGGATCTCGGCCGTCTTCAATTCGTGGAGGTGCAACTGCACGTGGGGATGGGCGGCGGTGAGGACGGGGAGCAGGCCCGGGAGGAGGTACGGGGCCATGGTGGGGATCACGCCCAGGGCGAGGGGGCCCCGCAGCCCGGTCGGGTCGAGGTGGGCGGTGGCCACCAGCTCGTCCACGTCGCGCAGCACCCCCCGGGCCCGCTCGATCACGGCCGTCCCCACGGCGGTGGGCAGGACCTTGCGGTTCCCCCGCTCGAAGAGGGTGACCCCGAGGCGCCGCTCGAGCTCCCGGATCTGGGCGCTCAGAGCCGGCTGGCTGACGAAGCAGGCCTCGGCCGCCCGGCCGAAGTGACGGTGGTCCTCCACCGCCACCAGGTAGGTGAGCTGCTGCAGGCTGGGACGGTCCATAAGGACATCTTATCGTTTTGATCGGTTCGTTCTCTTGGACTTATGAGCGGTTGGGGTCCACAGTGAGGGGCATGACCACCAAGAGAACCCTCACCACCGAGTCGGGCGCCCCCGTGGCCGACAACCAGCGGTCGCAGACCGCCGGCCCGACGGGCCCGGTGCTCCTCCAGGACCAGCACCTCATCGAGAAGCTGGCCCGGTTCAACCGCGAGCGGATCCCCGAGCGGATCGTCCACGCCCGCGGCTCGGGCGCCTACGGCACCTTCGAGGTCACCGCCGACGTCACCGCCTTCACCAGGGCGCGCTTCGTGTCCGAGGTGGGCAAGCGGACCGAGACATTCGTCCGGTTCTCCACCGTGGCCGGCAGCAAGGGTGCCCCCGAGGCCGTCCGTGACCCGCGGGGCTTCGCCGTGAAGTTCTACACCGAGGACGGGAACTACGACCTGACCGGGAACAACACGCCGATCTTCTTCATCCGCGACCCGCTCAAGTTCCCCGACTTCATCCACTCCCAGAAGCCCGACCCCTTCACCAACCGCCAGGAGCCGGACAACGTCTGGGACTTCTTCTCCCTCTCGCCCGAAGCCACCCACATGTTCACCTGGCTCTTCGGCGACCGCGGCATCCCGGCGTCGTACCGGCACATGAACGGCTACGGATCGCACACCTACCAGTGGGTGAACGCCACCGGCGAGCGGTTCTGGGTCAAGTACCACTTCAAGTGCGACCAGGGCATCCGCTGCCTCACCGGCGACCGAGGCGGCGGAGCTGGCCGGGTCGAACCCCGAGTCGCACCAGGACGACCTGGTCACCGCCATCGAGACGGGGGATCTCCCGTCGTGGACGCTGAAGGTCCAGGTCATGCCCGAGGCCGACGCCGCCACCTACCGGATCAACCCGTTCGACCTCACCAAGGTCTGGCCCCACGGCGACTATCCCCTCATCGAGGTGGGTCGGATGACCCTCGACCGCAACGCCGACAACTACTTCGCCGAGGTCGAGCAGGCGGCGTTCGATCCGGGCAACTTCGTCCCCGGGCATCGGGCCCAGTCCCGACAAGATGCTCCAGGGGCGGCTCTTCGCCTACGGCGACGCCCACCGCTACCGGCTGGGGATCAACCACACCCGACTGCCGGTGAACGCCCCGCACGCGGCACCGGTGGCCAACTACGGCCGCGACGGCGCCATGCGCTTCGACGACAACGCCGGGCGGGCCAAGAACTACGAGCCCAACTGCTTTCGACGGACCCGTCCAGGGCGACCGGCCGCTCTACGCCGGGCTCGACGCGGCGGGGACGTCGGGGACCTATCGGTGGGACGACCGCCAGGGGGACGACTTCGGCCAGGCCGGCGCGCTGTACCGGATGATCCCCGAGGACTCCCGGCGGAGACTGGTCGAAGCCATCGCCGACGGGCTGTCGCAGGTCTCGAAGGACGAGATCATCGAGCGCTCGTTGTCGCACTTCCGCGCCGCCGACCCGGACTACGGAGCCCGCGTGGAGCAGGCCGTGGAGGCGCGGCGCCGGTAGGGCCGCGGCGACAGGCGCCGGTAGGGCCGCGGCGACAGGCGCCGGTGGTCAGGCGCGGACCTCGCCGTTCAAGATCAGCGGGACGAGCGGGACGGCGGCGGCGTCGTTGCCGAAATCGGGATCCACGCACAGGATGTGCTCACCGCCGGGCCACGAGAAATCGCTGTGACGCTTCCGCTCGTCGGTCGAGGCGCGGGCGGTGGTCCGGCGGGGGAGGCCGGGGGACCAGGTGCCGCTCTCCCACCGTCTCGGGCTGGCGTGGCCGTGGACCTGGCTGAAGGGCAGCGGCTCCATGTCCCACGACTGGAGCAGCTCGCGCGGCGACGCCCAGGCCACGCCGACGGGGAGCCTCGGCTTCACCCCGAGCATCTCCCCGGCGGCGAAGGCCAGGCCCGGGTCGGCGGCGAGCTCCTTGTTCAGGGCCGCCGCCGTGGCGGCGGGATCGTCGGGACGTCCGATGGCCACCCACTTCTGGCGGGTGAGTCCGGCGTGGGTCACGAGGACGGGGCCGTACTCCACCGTGTCGAGGGCGACGGCCAGCCGAGCCTGAGCGGTGTCCACCCACCGGCGGAGATCGTCGCGCAGAAAGTCCGTCAGCGACTCGTGCCAGAACTCGGGACCCCCGAGACCTTCCTGGGCCTCGTGGTTGCCGATGAGCTGGATCCAGTGACCCGGAGATGCGGCCAACATCCTGTCCACGATGGCCACCACGCCGGCGCTGTCGGGTCCCTTGTGGACCAGGTCGCCCACCTGGACGATGACCAGGTCGTCGGGGACGGTGCCGTCGGTGGCGTCGGCACCGATGTCGCGCAGGCAGCGGCGCAGCATCCAGGCGTGGCCACCGACGTCTCCGATGACGGCGATCCGGTGCGGTGGTTGGAGCGGCGGCACCGACGAAGCGTAGGGGGCCGGGGACTACGGCAGCAGCAGTGTGGTCAGGCGTCGGCCGGTGACGGCGAGGCCGACGACGCCCATGGCGGCGAGATAGGCGACGTGGCCGAGGATCGACCACGAGAACAGTCCGGCGTCGAGACCGCGGACCATGGCCACCCCCTGGTAGAGCGGCGTGCAGCGGACGACGAGCTGGAGCCACGCCGGGTAGACCGACAGCGGGTAGAAGGTGGCCGAGAAGAGGAAGAGGGGGATGATGGCCAGGGAGACCTTGTCGAAGTCCTGCCAGCTCCTCATGAACGACGTGGCCGCCATCCCCACGGCGGCGAAGGCGAAGCTCATCAGAAGAGCGGCGGGGAAGCAGAGCGCCGCCCAGGGGGTGAGGACGTACCCGAAGCCCGTCATGGCCAGGAGGAAGGCGGCCGAGTAGATCGAGCCGCGGAAGAGCGCCCAGGAGAGCTCGCCCAGCGCGATGTCGGTCGGGGCCATCGGCGTGGAGAGCATGGCGTCGTAGGTCTTGGCGATCTTCAGTTTGAAGAAGATGTTGAAGGTGGAGTCGAAGACGGCACCGTTCATGGCCGACGAGGCCAGGAGGCCGGGGGCCACGAAGGCGGTGTAGGCGACGGTACGGCCACCGAGGGGGAGCGGGCCGACGAGGTGGTTCAGGCCGATGCCGATGGAGAGGAGATAGAAGAACGGCTCGAAGAAGCCGGAGACGAAGAAGATCCACTGGCGGCGGTAGACGAGGATGTTGCGCTCCACGATCCGCCGCGACCGGCGCCCGCCCACCAGGAACGAGGGCTTGATCCGGAGCGCGATGGCGGCCGACCCGGTCACGTGACGAGCCTGGCGCGGAAGGTCCGGCCCGCCACCACGAATCCGAGGACGGTCAGGATCGCCAGATAGGCGACATGGACGACGTCGGGTCCGGCGGCCAGCTGGCCGAGGGTGAGGCCCCGGCACAGCGCCACCCCGTGGTAGAGCGGGGTGGCCTCGGCCACCGCCTGGAGCCATCCCGGCAATTGGGTGACGGGGAAGAAGGTCCCCGAGAACAGGAAGAGGGGGATGAGCCCGAACCGGTAGAGGGCGGCGAAGGCGACGTCGTTGGTCTGGGTGGCGGCGAAGGCGGCGATCGGCGCCGCGAAAGCCATCCCGGTGAGGACCCCGGCCGGGACGGCGAGGAGGGCGAAGGGGGAGTGGACGGTGCCGAAGAGGGCCATGATCCCCAGGTAGATCGCCGTGACCCCCGTCAGGCGCAGGGCGATCCAGGCCAGGTGTCCCATGAGGACGTCGCCGACGCCGAGCGGTGTGGCCAGCATGGCGAAATAGGTCCGGACCCACTTGATGGCCCCCATCACCGGATACATGGCGTCGTTGCCCCCGATCTGCATGGCGGTGGCGGCGAGGAGCCCGGGTGCGAGGAAGTCGATGTAGGTGACCTTGTCGACGAGGTGGGCGTGACGGTTCACGAGGGTCCCCAGGCCCACCCCCATGGCCGACAGGTAGAGGACGGGGTAGAGGAAGCTGGTGGTGATCGACCCGCGCCAGGTCGTCTTGTACTGGTACATCCAGTACCCGAGGGCGCGGGCCCAGGGCGGCGTGGCCGGGCGCCACCGCTGTCGTATGGCTGCGGCCGCCGGTCCCGGCACCGGCGGCCGCAGCTCGGCGGGAGCGGTCATTCGACCAGGGTCCGTCCCGTCAACCGGAGGAAGACGTCCTCCAGGGTGGAACGACGCACCAGGGTCGCGTCGGGGTGGAGGCCCCTGCGGTGGACCTCGGCCAGGGTGCCGTCACCGTCGTCGGAGTAGAGAAGGAGCCGGTCGGGAAGGATCTCCATCCGCTCCACCACTCCGTCCAGCTGCTTGGCCACATGGTCGGAGGCGTCGGGAGGGAACCGGAGCTCCACCACCTCGCGCGTCGAGTGCCGGGCGATGAGGGCGGCGGGGGTGTCCTCGGCGGCGAACCGGCCGCCGTCCATGACGGCCAGGCGGTCGCAGAGCTGTTCGGCCTCGTCCATGTAGTGGGTGGTGATGACCAGGGTGACCCCCTGGAGCTTCAGCCGGTAGAGCCGGTCCCACAGGAGATGGCGCGCCTGG
Source organism: uncultured Acidimicrobiaceae bacterium (assembly GCA_963842145.1). Lineage (GTDB taxonomy): Bacteria > Actinomycetota > Acidimicrobiia > Acidimicrobiales > UBA8190 > CAWJFJ01. Next base: position 28,683 of record CAWJFJ010000014.1, on the reverse strand, counting down.
GGGTCCAGTCCCGTCGTCGGCTCGTCGAGGATGAGGAGCTCCGGCTCGGAGACGAGAGCCCGGGCGATCGTGAGGCGCCGTTTCATGCCGCCCGAGAGGGGCTCGACCTTGTCGTGGGCGCGGTCGGAGAGTTGGGAGAACTCGAGCAGCCCCTCGGCGCGCTGGCGGATCACCTTCTTCGGGAGGTCGAAGTAGCGCCCGTAGATCATGAGGTTGTCGAGGACGGTGAGCTCGAGGTCGAGGGTGTCCTCCTGGGGGACGAGACCGATCCGGCTGCGGATGCGGGCCCCGTCGGTGGCCGGGTCGAGACCGAGGACGCGCAGACGCCCGTCCGACACCGGCGACATGCAGGCGATCATCCGCATGGTCGACGTCTTGCCGGCGCCGTTGGGACCGAGCAGTCCGTACGACTCGCCCCGGGCGATCTCGAAATCGATCCCGTCGACGGCCACGAAGTTCTCGAACCGCTTCACCAGCTCGCGCGCCGCCACCATCGGCTCGCCGTCGCGCAGGGTGGGTTGGTCCGTGGGCCGGGGTCCGGATCCGGGCATCGTGCCAAGCTACCCGTCGGGTGTCGTCCCACAGGACGGGTCGTGCTCGACGAGGAGGACGGCGCCGAGTCCCTGCATCTCCGGGGGGCCAGAGCGAAGAAGCGCTCGCCGAGAGGTTCGACGACACGCCCGAGGCACGTGCACGGTGCGGAATGCGGTGGCGGCCGAGGCGCCCTGGCGGCGCCGGGCCGGCGGCGCGAGAGTGAGGGACATGGCAGACATCGTCGACTTCAATCAGAAGATCATCGACGAGTTCCGGGCCAACGGCGGCCAGCTGGGTGGCCCATTCGAAGGTGCTCCGATTCTCCTGCTCCACCACACCGGGGCCAAGTCGGGCAACGAGCGGGTGAACCCGGTGATGTACCGGGCCGTCGGTGACGACCTGGCCGTCTTCGCCTCCAAGGCCGGCGCTCCGACGAGCCCCGACTGGTACCACAACCTCCTCGCCCATCCCGAGACGACGGCCGAGGTGGGCACGGAGACCATCGTCGTCGTGGCCCGCGAGGCCAAGGGTGACGAGCGGACGGCGATCTGGGAGGCCCACAAGAAGGACTATCCCGGATTCGCCGAGTACGAGGCGAGCACGACGCGCCAGATCCCCGTGGTGATCCTCGAGCGCCGGACCTGAACGGGCTCCCTGAAGGTCCGGGCGAAAGACACGGTGTCGGAGTGTCGCCGGGATACGGTCTGCGGAGCAGCGTGATCTGACGGGGTGGGTCGGTCCGGTCCCGTCCCCGTGTCCGCGGGCGATGGAGGAAGCGACGCACGTGGCGATGATGGCCGAGGCGCTCAGGACCCGCAGCTTGGCGGCCAGAGAGTCGATCGGCCGGCAGTGGCGACCGGTGATCATGCCCGCCCTGGCGCTGTGGCTGCTGGCCACGATCGTGTCCTGCGGGTTCCTCCATCCGTTCGACGTCACCGAGTACGCCACCTATGCGCACGCCGCCTTGAGGGCGCCGCTGTTCCACCGGTTCCCGCTCGAGTATCCGGCGCCCGCCCTGGCCGTCTTCCTGCTCCCGCTGCTCCTGCCCTTCTCGTATCCCTGGGCCTTCGCCGTCGTGGCCGGAATCGTGCTGGTGTTTCTGGTGACGAGCTACGAGGGGTCCGGGGTTCCCGGGATGGACATGGAGGCCGCCCGTCGGCTCATCGTCTACCTCGCCGTGGGGGCCGTGATCCTGGTCACAGGCCGGTACGACATCTTCGCCGTGGCCGCCGCCTTCTGGTCGGTCCGGGCCGCCCGTCAGGACCGATGGTCGGCGGCGTGGACGTGGAGCTGCATCGGGTTCGTGATCAAGCTCTTCCCGGCCATCTTCTGGCCCGCCCTGCTGATCGCCGAGTGGCGACGTAGCGGCCGGCTCCCGGTCAGGCGTCTGGCCTGGATGGCCGTGTCGGCGGTCGTCCTGGTCGGGGTCCCCGCCCTGTTCAACCATGAAGCCGTCCTCAACGTGCTGCACTACTACCAGCACCGACCGACCGAGACCGGGAGCCTTCCCGCCGGTCTGTCCTTGCTGATCGACTGGCACGGCTCGACGTTGGTGACCAGCTTTCACAGCATCAACATCGTGAACGCGGCCGCCGGTCCCGTCGGGGTCGTCGTCGAGCTGGTGGCCGCCGTCGGGTGCCTGGGGATCTGGTGGGCCCAATTCCGGGGCCGGCTCCCCCTCGAGGCCGCCTGCCTGGCCTCGCTCACGGTGGCCCTGCTCGGTTCGAAGGTGCTGTCGGCGCAGTACGTCGTCTGGCTGATGCCGCTGTGGGCCCTCTACCGGTTCCGGTCCGAGTGGCTCTTGGCCGCCCTGGCCAACGTCGTCGTCTTCCCCTACGAGGTGTCCTCCCAGAGCTTCGGACTGATACCGACCCACGCCTTCGACGCCGGCCTGACCCTCGCCTACCTTGCGCGTGATCTGCTCATCGCCTGGGGGACGTGGCGGTGGCTCCGGTCGGAGCTGGTCGACGGGGCCTCGTCGCCCTCCCCTCTCGCTCCCTCCCCGTGAGGCGGGTCGATCCGGTGCCGGCGGGAGCTACGACACCGACTACGGCACCAGGTGGATCGGGCTTCCGCTCAGCGACACCGTCCACGTGGTGCGGTCGCTGACCTGGCTGTTCGAGTAGTACACGATCTGCCACCAGCCCGACGTTCCGGGCGGGACGGTGACGCTCAACTGGAGATGGCGGTCGTTGAATTCCGAGGCGCTCTCCTCCCCCGTCGGAGGCTTGATGGTCCCACTGACGTCCAGCACGTCGGGCACGCTCTGCCCGTTGAAGGTGCCGGCGGCGGACGTCCCCAAGATCGTGGTCTGAGGGAATTGGATGCCCGGCCCGCCGGCACAGTCGGTGCTGCCCACGTGGGGGGAGGGCGGATAGGGCGGGCTGGAGCTGCAGGCGTCGATCGTCGTGTAGTCGAACGGCACCGGGTTCCCGTCCGGGTCGAGGATCTGGATGTAGTGGTCGCCTTCGCCGGGGTCGAAGAGATCGATGTCCATGGTCTTGTTGTCGTACGTGCTGTCGATGTTGGCCAGGTAGAAGGTGCCCATCGACGACGACGAGTTCACGTAGACGGACAGCGCCGACTGGCCCTGGATGATGGGGCACGTGGTGGAGTACCACGCCACAGTTGGGATCGTCGAGCACCGGCTGAAAGGCGACCCAGCAGGGTAGACCTCCAGGCCGTAGGCGTTCGTCCCGTCGCTGTTGGGTTGGTCGGCCTGGGTGGCCACGACCAGTTGGTAGGTCCCGTTGTCGGCGCCGGCGGGGATGCCACCGCCGTTGCCGTTGACGTTGCCGTTGCCGTTTCCCAACTCCACCCACTGGCCGCAGGAGCCGGGGTCGTTGGTCGCGAACGTGTCGGTCCACATCTTGTTGACCGCTGACGGGGGATTGATGGGGTCCGGCGCATAGTAGAGGGTGAAGGTGGTGGTGATCTGCGTGCCGGATTGACCGATGCTGTTGTCCGGCGTCTCGCCACCCGACGGACACCCGCCGGGGTTGTAGCTCGGGTCGTAGGCCGCCACCGTCAGCGGGGACTGGACGAACCCCCCCGGCGTCTGGTCCGGCGTCTCGATGTCGTAGGTGTAGCCGGACGGGGTGTACTCGAAATTGGCCGTGGCCGGAGCGGACAGGGTGTCGCCGTTGGCGGGACAGTCGAATGACGAACCGTTGAAGGTGGCATCGAAGCCGCTCAGGAATTTCGTCACCGTTCTCCTTCGAGGTGCAGTACCCGTTGACCGCCGCCCAGATGTTCGTCGGATTGCCTAGACCGAGTGGCAGATCGCCGGTTCCGAACGAATTCTCGGCGCTGCCCAGCGGCACCGGTGGGAGGTATTCGGCGGTCGACGACCGGGTCTCGGTGATCGAGTCGATGCCGAAGACCTTGGCGAAGAAGGTGGGGACGCCCGGGTCGGTGATGGAGACCTTGAGCTGGTGCGCGTTGAGCGAAGGGTCCTGTACCTGCGTGATCACCGAGACACCGGTGGTGAACCCGTTGCTGGCCGCCACCTCGTCGGCGACGGTGGTCGCCTGGCCGGTGTCCCCGGGCATGTAGACGACCCCGGCCAAGGCGGCCGAATCGGCGGCTCGTTGGATCCGGTTGGCATGGAGGTACCAGTAACCGAGGTCGACGACCAGGGCGGCGATCCCCATGAGGGCGACGATGGCGAGGGCAAAGAAGACCAGGGTGAAACCGCCGTCGCCCGAGCTCCGACGGATAGGGCCGTCCACCTCTGCCCCACGAACAGGTGAGAGCTCGGTCATGAGAACGATTGCGGTTCGATCCGGATGATATCGGTCTCGTGCAGTGTCACCGAGGGAAAGAAGCCGGTCAGGTTCTTGTGGCTGGCGCTGATGTAGACCCCCAGGAAGTCAGGTCCCGTTCCCACGCCGTTCGCGTCCGGATTGCTGTCCTCCGACACCTGTCGCGCCGTGGGCGGCCAATCGGCGTCCCAGCACGATGCCGAGCACGACGGCGAGCCGGTGAAGTCCTGACCCGTCTCGGTCCCGCTGACGATTTGGGACCACTGCGCGGCGTCGTACACGTTGCACACGCCGGGAACGCCGGCGGCGCCGGCGCTGGCGGCGCTGACGCACGCCGTTGGCACGGTGCTGACGGGAGAGCCCGGCGTGGTGGCGCTGTTGGCGTCGAAGATGATGATCGATTGGATGGTGGAGTTGAGCGACGGCGAGCCGGCATCCATCGTGCTCAGGATCTCGTAGTCGGCACTGGGGGACGTGCCGTTGCCGACGACGGCGCCCGTCCGGGCGCCGGTCTGGACCATGGACGACAGGGTCAGGCTGTCCTTGAAGATGAAGCCGAATTCGATCATGCCGAAGAGCAGGAGCATGAAGACCGGGAAAACGAAGGCGGCCTCGACGAGCACGGCCCCTTGCTCCGACCTGCCGCGACCGAAGTAGGTCCGGATCCAGCCACGCCGACCGACGCTCGCCCGGGGGCGCACTCTCGTCGCAGCCGTCATCTCGCCTTCCTCACCTCTCGGCACTGTCGCACCCCCGTCCGGGTACGAGGGATGGCGCGTGGCTAGTCCCACTGCCCCAGTCCCCAGTATCAGGACCCCGCCGGGCGGCGGGCAATAGGACTATCGACACATATGTCGGTGCGTCTTTAGGGCCGGTCCCCCCGATCGGGGCCGTCTCGTAGGTCCTGCGACTCAATTGGCCCCGGAGTCATTGTCAAGGGGTGCGTGGTCACGCACACTTGGGCTAGCCATCGACCGCGGTGGGATCGATCGGTGCCGAAGAACACGCTGCTGGCCAGCTTCGGCTCCGGGCACGAAGAGGGGGGCATTGATGACACCCAAACGGACAATCGTGGTTGCCGTCGCGGTAGCCGTGGGGGTGGCCGCGTCGGTGTTGAGCTACGTCTTTCTGAACAACGCCCAGCAGCGGGCCTATCACAACGCCAAGCTGGTCGAGGCCTACGTCGTGGTGAAGCCGGTGCCGGCCACCTTGAACGGGGCTACCGCCATCAGCGACGGATACATCCAGCACAAGAAGATCCCGCAGGAATTCCGGCCCACCTCGGCCGTGACCAAGATCTCGACCATCGAGGACAAGCAGGCCGTCGCCCCGTTCGCCGTCGGGCAGGTCCTCGTGTCCTCGATGTTCGCCAGCGCCACCGCCGCTTCCAACAGCTTCTCGCAGAACCTCACCGCCGGTCACGTGGCCGTGACGGCGTCCGTCGACCAGATCCACGGCGTCGCCGACTATCCCGCGGTGGGGGACAAGGTCGATCTCATGGTCACCTTGAACGGTTCTGAGACGCTCCTGCTCCAGAACGTCTCGATCATCGCCGTGGGCCAGAACTCGGCCACCTCGACGGCCGGCCAGTCGACGACGGCGACCGTTCCGGTCAACACGAGCGGCCTCTACACCTTCTCCGTCACACCGATCGACGCCGAGAAGATCGCGCTGACAGAGCAGGACGGGCTCGGTCTCTACATGACGCTGGTCCCGCCGAACAGCCAGCCGGTGTCGATTCCCCCCGTGAACCAAGGGAACATCACCAGTGCACTCTGACCGGAAAGCAAGCACGATGACAGAAGCCCCGGCCAAGACGAAGACGTCCAAGGGCGAGCAGGTGGCCATCAGCGTGGTGGACCCCGATGAAGTCGTCCGCTTCGTCCTCACCGAGCGCATGCTCGAGATCGGCGGCAATGTCGTCGGGTACGAGAACCTGACCGCCTTCTCCGACGAGGCCGATCCTTCGAAGCCCGGGGTCGTGGTCTTCGGACCGACCGACAAGCCCGAGGACGTCATCTCCCAGGTCGCCGGACTGATCGGGTTCCGGCCCGGGTGCGGCGCCGTGATGGTCGTCTACGAGTTGACGGCCGAGGTCCTGCAAGGTGCCCTGCGGGCCGGGGTGGACGATGTCGTGGCCGTCACCGCCGAGGACAGCGAGCTGCTCGATTCCGTCTCGCGCGCCGCGGCCCGGGTCAAGGTGCGCCGGCCGTCGACGGCCGCCCCCCCGCCTCCTCCCGCCCCGGCCGCCCCCGGTCCCCAGGGCCGCGTCATCTCGGTCTTCTGCTCCAAGGGTGGCACCGGGAAGTCGGTCGTGGCCATCAACCTGGCCGTGGCCCTGGCCAAGAAGACGATCCAGCCCGTCGTCCTGGTCGACGCCGACCTCCAGTTCGGCGACGTGGCCCTCATGCTCCAGCTGGCCCCCGTGCACACGATCGCCGAAGCGGCGGCCGCCGGTGACCGTCTCGACGGGACGATGCTCGAGAACCTGCTCCTGCGGCACGAGCCGAGCGGGCTCCTCGTCCTGGCCGCGCCGACCGAGCCGAGCTCGGCCGACCGGATCGGGCGTGCCGACCTGGCCCGGGTCATCAACGTCCTCAAGGAGCGGTGCGCCTACATCGTGGTCGACACGTCGGCCAACTTCGCCGAGATCACCCTGGCCGCCCTCGAGGCCGCCGACGACATCCTGGTCCTGGCCGGGCTGGACGTCATGAGCCTGAAGAGCGCCCGGGTCGGGATGCAGACCATGCGGGCGCTCGACATCCCGTTCTCGTCGGTGAAGTTCGTGCTGAACCGGGCCAACACCCGGGTGGGGCTGAGCGAAGCCGATGCCGAACGGGCCGTGCAGCTCAAGGTGGACGCCGCCCTCCCGAGTGACATCCTCGTCGCCGAGTCGGTCAACCGTGGCGTTCCCGTGGTCATCAGCTCGCCGAGGTCGAAATTCGCCAAGAGCATCGACGAGCTCGCCACCGGATTGATGGCATCGGCAACGGCCACGGTGGCGTCTCAACAAGCCAAGTAGGGGTGCACGATGTCGCTGTCCGATCATCTGCGAGTGGCGGGCGTGTTGAACTCGGAGGAGGCGCGGGCGCGCGCCCTGGAAGAGGTCCACATCCGGGTGCACCAACGTCTCATCGAGGAGCTCGGTCCTGAGCTGTCCCAGGGCCGCCTGACGGCCAAGGATCTCCGGCCCCGGGTCAATGCCCAGCTCCAGGCGGCATTGTCCGAAGAGGCGACGCCACTGTCGCTGGCCGACAAGGCCCGTCTGGGAGAGGACATCGCCAACGACATCCTCGGCTACGGACCCATCCAGAGGTATCTGGAGGACCCGAACGTGTCCGAGGTCATGGTCAACGGACCCGACCGCGTCTACGTGGAGCGCGGCGGCAAGATCGAGCGGACACCGACGTCCTTCATCGACGAGACCCACCTGCGCCGTGTCATCGACAAGATCGTCGGCGAGGTCAGCCGCCGGGTCGACGAGTCGTCCCCCATGGTCGATGCCCGTCTCCCCGATGGATCACGTATCAACGCCGTGATCCATCCGCTGGCCATCGGTGGCCCTTTCCTCACCGTCAGGAAGTTCGCCAAGGATCCCCTCCTGGTCGAGGATCTGGTCACCAACGGGACCTTCACCTCGACATTCGCCCGTTTCATCGAAGCGTGCGTCGTCGGACGTCTGAACATCGTCGTGTCCGGTGGGACGGACGCCGGGAAGACGACGTTCCTGAACGTTCTGTCGTCGTTGATCCCTGACGACGAACGCATCGTCACGATCGAGGACTCCAAGGAGCTGCAACTCCGCCAGGAACACGTCGTGGCCCTGGAATCACGCCCGGCCAACATCGAAGGCAAGGGTGAAGTGACGATCCGCGATCTGGTGCGCAACGCCCTGCGCATGCGCCCGGACCGGATCATCGTCGGTGAGTGCCGTGGCGGCGAGGCCCTCGACATGCTGCAGGCCATGAACACCGGCCACGAGGGTTCACTCACCACCATCCACTCGAACGGCCCCCGGGACACCCTGTCGCGTATCGAGACGATGACGCTCATGTCCGGTTTCGATCTGCCCATCAGGGTGATCCGGGAGCAGATGTCCTCCGCCGTCGACCTCGTCGTCCACCTGACCCGGCTGCGTGACGGGAGCCGGCGGGTGACGCACGTGTCCGAGGTCCAGCACATGGAGGGCGACGTGATCATCATGCAGGACCTCTTCATGTTCGACTTCTCGATGGGCATGGACGCCGACGGTGTCTACCGGGGCTCGCTCAAGTCCATGGGCATCAGGCCGCAATTCGCCGACAAGCTGCAGGATGCCGGTCAGCCCCTCGACTCCGAGCTCTTCGAGGCGGAGACGTTCGCCCGAGCGGTCGGCCGTCGATGATCGTCCTCGTCGCCGTCCTCGTCCTCCCCGCCGCCGGGCTCCTGGCCTGGGGTGTCATCACGGTGGCGACGTGGCGGCGCAGGCCGGCGCTCGAGAAGACCCTGGCCCCCTACACGGTGGGGTACTCGAGGGAATCGACCGCCACCGCACCCGGTGGGACCGGAGAGCACGAGTTCGTGCAGTCGCCGCTGCTCCAGCGGGCCATCGACGCCGTGGCCGAGGTGGCCGCCCGGCGCGGGCTGCTGGCCGTGGTGGAGGCCAAGCTCGATCAGGCCGACCTGCCGTTCCGCCCGGCCGAGGCCCTGTTCCTCTACCTGGTGGTGGCCGTCCTGGGCGGCCTGTTGGTGTTCCTGGTCGGCAACTTCTTCTGGGGAGCGGGCGTCCTCGCCGCTCTGGCCATCCTCCCCTGGGTCGTCGTCGGCTTCCTGGCCGCACGCCGGACGCGCGCCTTCGTGGCGCAGCTGCCCGACATGTTGCAGCTCCTCGGGGCGACGTTGCGCTCGGGCTTCTCGATCCTGCAGGGCCTGGACACGGTGGCGGTCCAGCTGCCGGATCCCATGGGCAAGGAGATGCGCCACGTCGTGGCCGAGGCACGCCTCGGACGACCGCTGGCCAGCGCCCTCGACGAGGTGTCCCAGCGGGTGAAGAGCGAGGACTTCGAGTGGGTGGTGTCGGCCATCGGTATCCAGCGCGAGGTCGGAGGAAACCTGGCCGAGCTCCTCGACATCGTGGCCGACACCATGAACGCCCGGAGCCGCCTGCGCCAGGAAGCGCACACCCTGACGGCGGAAGGTCGGATCGGGGCCATCGTGATCTCGCTGCTGCCCATCGCCATCGGCGTCTTCATCTACGGGACGAACAGGACCTACCTGGATCCTCTTCTCCACACCGGCGTGGGACAGGTCATGTTCTACGGCTGCATCGGGCTCGCTGTCATCGGGATGGTGTGGATGCGCTCCATCGTGAAGATCGAGATCTGACGTGCTTCCCGTCGCCGTCGTCGCCGTCTTCGTCGCCGTCAGCCTTCTGGCCTATGCGGCCGTCCTCAAGGCCGACGAGCGGATCAGCGTGCGGGCCGCGCGCGCCCGCCTGGCCGACTACGAGGCCCCCGCCGATTCGCGCGACGTCGACCTGCGGGAGCCGTTCTCGACACGCGTCCTCGAACCGACGGCGGTCTTCATCGCCGGACTGGCCCGGGCCGCCCTGCCGGACTAGTACGTCGAGAACGTGCAGAAGAAGCTGGTCGTCGCCGGTCGGGGGCAGCCCGAGGAAGCGGACCGGTTCCTCGTCTTCCACGTCCTGTCCGTGGTGGCCGTTCCCATCCTCTGGTACGTGGCGTGGAAGTACACATCGGTACGCGGTGTCGACCTGATCGCCATCTTCGCCCTGCTCGCCCTGGCCGGGGTCGTCGGACCCGATGCCTGGCTCAACCGTGTCATCGAGGCGCGTCAGCTGTCGATCCGCAAGAAGCTGCCCGACGTCCTCGACCTCCTCGTCATCAGCGTGGAGGCGGGCCTCGGCTTCGAGCAGGCCCTGGCCCGTGCCGTCACCATGGTGCCGGGACCGTTGTCCGAGGAATTCGCCCGCATGCTCGGTGAGATGCGCGCCGGCTCGAGCCGGGCCGACGCCCTGACCGCCCTCGACACCCGGACCGATGTCCGCGAGGTCCGCTCCTTCGTCCTGGCGCTGAAGCAGGCCGACGTGTTCGGAGTGTCCATCGGTTCGATCCTGCGGAGCCAGGCCGCCGACATGCGCGTGCGGCGCCACCAGCTGGCTCAGGAGGAGGCCCAGAAGGCGCCGGTCAAGATGCTCTTCCCCATGGTGTTCTGCATCATGCCCGCTCTCTTCGTCATCACCGCCGGTCCCGCCTTCCTGAACATCTTCCACGCCTTCAGCGGTCACTGACAGACGAAGTCCCTGGTCATCGGCATCGTTTCGGCAAGGGCCGGCCGGGACGAGACATGCCTGGCCCTCGCCGGACCAGGGAATTGCGAAGGAATTGTCCTCCCGAGAGGTGCCCACGGACGTGGGGCCGCTCAAGAGCGACCGCGCTCGTGACGATTCTCCGGTCATCGAGGTGACGACGCCGGGCACTGGGCCCGGGGTGGGAGACCCAGGAGGATCACCGTGCAGCGGTTCGTGTCACTCCCCGAGCGGCGCGTGGATTCGCCGTGTCCGGGCGTGGCGAGCCTGGCCCGAGTGGCGTCGACCCCTGCCCGCCACCCCCGAGGTGGTGGCCCGGTTCGCGCCGCTGCTGGTCGCCCTGCGCTGGGGCACGCTTTCGCTGGCGGTGGCGCCTGGGTGTGATCGAGAAGACGGGCCGGCACGTGATCCTGGTGGGGATCGTGCTGGCCCTCTACACGCTGTGGCGGACCCTCTGGCCCATCCGCTACGACCAGACGGGCTGGCGGGTGTCGGCGGCGCTCTTCCTCGAGGTCGCCCTGAGCGTGGCCGTGATCGAAGCGACGGGCTTCGGGCGCTCCCCGTTCCTCGTCTGCCTGGTGGTGGCCACCGCCATCGTCGGTTTCGCCGGCGGCATACGGATCGTGTCCTGGTTGTCGGCTCTCGGCGGGACTGGCGGTGGTGCTGCCGAGCGTGATCCTCGTCCACTACCGGGGCGTGGCCGGCTCGAGCGTCCAATTCGCCATCGAGGTCGTCCTGGTGGGGGTGGTGGGGGGGTTCAGCCGCATCGTCATCGATGACGCCCGCCAGGCCCGAGAGGGTCTCACCGCCCATGCCGAGCACCTGTCCGAGGTCAACGACCTGTTGCTCGATCTGCACCGGGCCACGGCGCGCGAGCCGACGCCACTCGATCTCGACGGTGCCGCCCGGTGGGCGCTCGAACGCCTGGAGGAGATGTTCTCGCCCGACATCGCCGCCGTGGTCCTGCGCGACCCCGTCACCGGCTATTGGCACCTGGTGGCCGGGAAGGGCGTCCGGGTGACCGGGTCCGAGATCGTCCATGGACCTGCCCAAGGCGTTGGCGACCGCCTCGGCCGGCACCGAGCCGATCGCCCTCGAGGCCCTCGAGCAGGGACTGAGCTTCCGGTCCCGCTGGGGTCTGTACTGCCCCCTGCGGGCCCGCGACGAGCTCGTCGGGCATGCTGGCCGTGGAATGGCGCGGCGCGCACCATGTCACGCCCGCCGACCAACGGCGCATCGGTGACCTGGCCCGTGCCGGCGGCCCTGGCTCTCGACAACGCCCGCTGGCTCGAGCGCATCCACGGCCTCGGGCGTGGAGCAGGAGCGGTCCCGCCTGGCCCGCGAACTCCACGACCACATCGGCCAGTCCGTCGTGTACCTGGGTTTCGAGATCGACCGGCTGGTCGAGCTCAATCACGGCCGCGCCGTGCAGAGCGACCTGGTGGCGCTGCGCAGCGACGTCCGCAACCTGGTGGAGGAACTGCGCGACGCCCTCGTCGACCTGCGCAGCGACGTGTCGGAGACCCAGGGTGTCGACCACGTCCTGCGCTCGTTCCTCGAAAGGGTCAATCGGCGCAACCGGCTGGCCGTGACGCTCACGGCCGAAGCCGACGCACGCCTGCCGCTGTCGGTGGAGCGGGAATTCTGGCGCGTCGCCCAAGAGGCGGTCATGAACGCCGAACGTCACGCCCACGCCTCGAACGTCTCGGTCCTCTGGCTGTGCAACGCCGACGGAGCCCTTCTCGAGGTGTCCGACAACGGCGTCGGGATGTCGGCCGGCAAGGCGGCCGGGGCGTCGAGCTACGGCCTTCTCGGCATGCGAGAACGAGCCGATTCGGTGGGTGCCCAGCTCGACATCACGTCCGGGCCCGACCGGGGCACGGTCGTCCGGATGCGGATGAAGGTGGCCTGATGATCCGAGTCCTGATCGCCGATGACCACGCCATGGTGCGTGAGGGGCTGCACTGGGCCCTGGAGCACGCCGGCTACGAGGTGGTCGGGGAGGCGGCCGACGGCGAGGAGGCCGTGGAGCTGGCCGAGCACTTGCGACCCGACATCGTCCTCATGGACCTGTCGCTTCCCGTGCTCTCCGGGTGTCGCCGCCACCAAGCGGATCCGGAGTCTCGTGCCGACCACCAAGGTCGTGGTGCTGTCGATGCTGTCGGACGAGACGGCCGTGTCCTCGGCTCTGGCCGCCGGAGCGGTGGGCTATCTGGTGAAGGACAGCACCACGGCCGAGATCGTCGGTGCCCTGGGAGAGGTGGTCGACGGCCGCTGCCGGCGTGCTCGTGGTGCTGTCCTCGTCGGCCACGCCCGTGACGCCCGACAGCGACCGGCGTGGCCCTCATGACGAGGCAGCCGGCGGGGTCGCGGCCGCTCATCAGCAAGCGCGAGGAGGAGGTCCTGCGGCTGGTGGCCACCGGGGCATCGATCCCCGAGGTGGGCCGACGGCTCTACATCAGTGCCAAGACGGTGAAGAACCACCTGTCGTCGATCTACCAGAAGCTCGACTCCCACGACCGGGCGCAGGCCGTCCTGAAGGCCGTGCGCATGGGTCTCATCCAGCTTGACTAGGTCGCAGGACCCATGTTTCGGCTGCCCAGACCCAAGATTGGGCCTGGTGGCCTATGGAAGCGACTGAGCGTATTCGCGGATAGTGGACCGTAGCGTTCAAGGTGAACCAAGGGGGGAAACGTGAATATCGTCTCGCTCGTGACGCGGATGGTCGACCCGATCCGCAACATGTGGACCAAGAGGGATCAGTTCGGCGCCAGTCTCGTCGAGTACGCGCTGCTCCTCGCTCTGATTGCCGTCGTGGCGTTGGTGGCCCTGCACTTCCTGGGTGGCTCCGTCAACAACACGCTGAACAACGTCGCCAACAGCGTCAACAATCCGTAACTGATCTAGCTCACGGTGGTCGATCGGGTCCGAGAGGACGGCGATCGACTCTCACCGCAGAGCGTCGTCCCAGTGACGACAACGGCTCAGCTCGATCTTCACGGGCTGAGCCGTTGTGCGCGTCCCGGACCCGACGTAGCGGAAGACGGTGGCCTGCGCGGACCTCCACACCACGCGCCAGTTGGTGTCCTCCCGCAGATAGAACGACAACGCCGTATCGGTGGGCCACAGGACGTACTCGACGTCGTAGGAGCGCAGGATCGGGTCCGGGGCGCTGGTCAGATCGTCCACCGCCAGGTACTGCCGGAGCACCGGTCCCGACGTGTACAGCTCGGTCCGTCCGTCGACGAACTCCGGGATCCCGACATAGTCCAGGTAGTCGTTCCAGAGATAGGTGGAGAACACCCGGCCGGGCCGGTGTTCGAGGTAGCGGACGGCCTTGACGGGGACGCTGGCCGCCGGCGTGCCGGCCGGCCACCACGGCCCCTGGAGAAGTGACAGCGCCAGCACGGCCAGGAGGGGCCACACGAGCAGGGTCGGTCGCACCCGCTCCTGGGGCAGAGGAGAGCAGCGTGCCGCCAGGGCGCACCAGGCGATGGCGAAGTAGGGCAGGAAGCGCACCGCCTGCAGGGTGGAGACGAGGAGGAATCCGGCCAGCACCAACTCCAGGGCGGGCACGTCGTCCCGCCTGAGAGCCAGATAGCCCACCGTGACGGCCACCGGCAGGATCACGACGGCCAGGATGGCGACGTTGTGGAAGTCGGGCGACTGCCATTCCTCGATCAGCTGCCTGATGCTCGAGTTGAAGGTCACTCCCAGCGCGCTCTCGTACACGCGGGGCCCGAACGGATTGACGAGCGTGGCGATCACCGCTCCGAGCAGAGTGGCCACTGCCGGCGTGGCTCCCAGGGGATCGGACACCGTCACCCGCCCGATGCGGACGCGGACGACGGCGGCGATGACCTCCAGGACGAGAACTCCGAGACCGAGGAGGAAGCTGCCGTGCATGTTGGCCCAGAGCACGAACAGGACGGGCACGCCGTACAACCAACCACCGTGGCGGCGGGCCAACGACAGCATGAGCAGGAGGAGGGCCAGGAAGAAGTAGCTCACCATCTGCGGGCGGTCGTCCAGTGACAGGGTGACAGCCACTCCTGTCTCCACGCAGAGCAGGCCCGTCCAGGTCCAGCCGGAGCCGAGCAGCCGGCTCCGCATGGCCACGACGATCACCGTGAGCGAGGCCAGCCCGGCCGACAGGAGCCAGAACGCCACCGGTCCGAAGAGGCGCACCGATTCCGCCAGCACGACCCCGTAGCCCCACTCGGGCGTGATCCAGGAGTGGCCGTGGACCGTGTACGAGTAGATGTCGTGGGTGAGGACCCGATGATGGTCGAGCATCCAATTGCCCGTGGCCCAGTGCCAGAAGGTGTCGTCGAACACGCCGTTGTGCAGGGCGGAGCGCCATGCCACGAGACAGCCCGCGGCGACACCGATGATCCCCACGGGCAGTGCCCCCCGCCGTCCCGGTCGCCCCCTACGCGGGGGGCGTGGCGTGACCGCAGCCCGATCGCGGTCGTCGGATGGCTCCACCCGCTCGACCGTCTGCACCCCGTCGCGTGGTTCCACCCTGTCTCCCATCTGAGCGGTCAACCGCTGTGCCCGGGTGTCGTCCTTTAGATGTCGACGTGGCACGAGTTCCTATTCACAACGGCTCCACAATGATCGCGTGCGGGACGCCCGAAGGGCCGGAATTGAACGACACCATGCACAAAGTCATTCCTGCGCCTCATAGTCTGGGTGTGTGGCAATCACCAAGCGCGAACAGGCGAAACGTCCTCTCCTCTCACGAGGAGGTAAGGAAAACACAGCCGTTCACCGCCATCGTCTTCTGGCCGACCGGGCCGACTTCGTCGCCGGAAGCATCTTCCTGTTCGAGAATCGGGACCCCGACGGTGATCTCCTCGATTCCGAGTCCCCGGAGCTCTCGGCGACCGAGCAATCGGCCCGGTTCGTCAACAAGTTCAGCCGGCGGCTGAGAGGCCTGTTCCACGAACTGAAGGACGAGGACCTCGTCGCCGAAGACGACCTCCCCCTTTTCTACTGGCCGCAGACCGCCGACGCGAGGATCCGTCTCGCCCTGCGCCTGCGCCAGATCGCCCGAGACGTTCGCCACGACAGCTGAGCCGTCAGGATCCGCCACCCCGGGTCAGGGCGCCTCCGACCGACGCGGCATCCGGGTCCCGGGGACGACCCCTTCTCGATAGCCCGGTTGACGGTATATCGGTAGCCGATATAGAGTGCGGCCATGGGTCACCCGGCGGTGCCTGAGCGGGACATCCCGGGCCGCTTCACCCGCCGGCGCCTGCTGGCCTGGGGTCTCGGTGCCACCGCCTCCGTCGTCGCTGCCGGGGCGGTGGGAGCGGATCTCGTCTCGCACGGGGTGCTCCCGGGGCGCCAGGTACTCCTCGACCTCGAAGGGGAGTGCACCGTGGCCGTACCGGCGGAGGTCCTCTCGCCCCTCGGTCCGGCCTTCTCCGGCCGGTTCTTCTCGCGGGCGCGCCGATGCACGGTGGGGTACACCATCGCCTACCCGCCCGGGCATGCCCCCGGGAACGTCCTGCCGCTCGTGGTCATGCTGCACGGGTTCGGCGCCAATCACACCGATGCGTTGGCCGGCTTGTCGTTACCGCAGGCCCTCGCCCTTCAGGTGAACCGCCGACCGCTCCCCCCCATGGCCATGGTGGCGGCGGACGGAGGTGGCGGGTACTGGCACGCGCACCGGGGGGACGATCCCATGGGCATGGTGATCGACGAGTTGATTCCCTTGTGCCAGGCGCGGGGCCTCGGTCGGCACCCGGCACCGATTGGGATCATGGGCATCTCGATGGGGGGCTACGGGGCGTTGTTGATGGCCGAGAAGCACCCAGGCCTCTTCGCCGCCGTGGCGGCCATCTCCCCGGCGGTGTGGACGACCTACGCCGAAGCCGAGGGCGCCAACCCGGGGGCGTACGCGTCGGCGTTCGACTTCGCCGCCAACGACGCCGTGACGCATGCCGGCGCCCTGGCGCAGACCCCCGTCCGGGTGGCCTCGGGCCTGAGTGACCCCTTTCATCCCGGCGTCGTGGCCCTGGTGAAGAGGTTGCCGCCCGGCGCCGTGGTCGACATCTCCAAGGGTTGCCACACGGGACCGTTCTTCCGCACCCAGGAACCTCCGTCGCTCGCCTTCCTCGCCGGTCACCTGTCGCGGCTCGTCGCTTGACCTGAGGACGTGCCTCACCGCCTCGCTGCCGTCCTCAGACACCCAGGCTGCCCTTGGCCGCCTTCTCGAAGAGGCGGTACGGAAGCAGCCGCTTGGCCACGATGCCGACGCGTTCATCCATCTTGCCGACGGACACCCGCCGCCGCGGCCGGGACGCCCCCAGAACCCGCTCGACGGCGACGGCGACGGCGAGCGGATCGACGCCGTTCGCTTCGTCCTTCTCCATCAGTCCGACGGCCTTGGCCACCGCGGCCGTGTACGTCTCGTCCCCGTCGGGAGGCTCCACTCGGCGTCGACTGCCGGTGAAGTCGGTGCGGACGTTTCCCGGTTCGACGATCGTCACGTGGATACCGAAGGGTGCCACCTCGTAGGCCAGACCCTCCCCGTAACCCTCGATGGCGAACTTGCTGGCGCTGTAGAAGGTCTGGAACGGGATGCCGATCACACCACCGATCGAGCCGATCAGCACGACTCGCCCGCCCCCCTGACGGCGCATGATGGGGAGGGCTTCCCGGACGACGCGCACCGCTCCCCAGAAGTTCGTCTCCATCTGGTCCTTGGCATCGGAGATCGGGGTCAGTTCCACGGGACCGGCGAGACCCCATCCGGCGCAGGCGACGAGGCCGTCCAGGCGGGCGTGCTCCTCCAGGATCGTCGCCATACCCTCGCTCACCGACTCGTCACCATCGACGTCCATCACCATCGGGGTCCAACCGCCCGACGACGACCCCCGTCGACTCGCCCCCACGACCGTCCAACCGCTCTGGTGGAGCCGGTCGGCGCACGCCTGACCGATACCGGCCGAGGCCCCCGTGATCAGGATCACCTTTCCCATAACGCCTCCCTTGCCTCGATGACCAGACGACCCGATGATCAGACGAGTTGAGATCTTCGCATGTCTCCCGGGAAGATCGACCCAGGACGACGCCGAGTATTCCGCGGCGACCTGACGAGCCGCACATATAGTCGGACGGGTGATTCGCGTCATCTACCGATGGCGGGTCGAAACCGCCCGTCAAGGGGACTTCGCCGCCTGGTGGCACGAGGGGACACTGCGCATCCGCTCCACGCAACCGGGGGCGATGGGGAGCACGCTTCTGCGGACTCCCGACGACGACGACCTTGTCATCGGAATCGCCCGCTGGCAGAGCGAGGAGGAACTCACCGCATTCTGGGAGAGGATGAGTCCGCTCGAGTTCTCCGGCGCCGTCCTGGCATCGATGGAGATCCTCGAGGAGATCGACCACCTGACGCTCGAGGCTGAGTCGTGACGTCGCGGAGGACATCGACGCCGACCTCGTCATCGTCGGGAACCCGGGCATGGCGGGGATGAAACGCTTCGACGAGCTCCACCCACCGCCGTCGTGGTGTCCCCGGTGAGATGATCTACCCTGGCCGAAGCGCACCGGTGCCGGTCACGGCGTCTTCGAAGGGCGAGGGGGAGATCATGCGGAGCCGTCATGGACTCGCGTCTTTGGGGGTGCGGCCTACTGGCCATCTGCCTGGGGCTCGGACCGGCCCTGACGGTGGCGCCGCCGGCCGCCGCCTCGGGTGGTCCGGGGCTCCAGGGCAACGGCTCGGTCGACGAGGCGTGCCTGACCGGAGCCGCCTCCGGCGACTCGATCACCCTTCTGCAGAATGGTGCCCCGGTCGTGAACGCCGCCAATCCCGGCACCGCCGACTCCCTCGGCTCACTGATCATCCGGGACCTGACCCCGGGAGCCGGCTACTCGTGGGAGGACACCACCTCCGGCACCGGGACACCGACGTTCTCGGTGCTCGCTCCCGGGGACAACCCGCCGGCCGATTCCACCCTGTACACGGACCAGCCGATGCAAGCGGGCCTCAACTACATCACCATGCGCGACGGGATCCAGCTCGCCGCCACCGTCCGCTACCCCTACGGGGTGACGTGCAGCGCCAGTGCGCCGTGCCCCACCGTGATCGAGTACTCCGGATACGGAACAGCCGGACCGACCGACCCGATCCCGTTTCTCATCGCCGAGGCCACCGGTTCCCCGTGCACCGGGTGCGGTGACCCGAATCTCCTGCCCGACTCCGCCACCTATGTGGGCGCCGTGCTGGCTCGGGTCTCCGGGTTCGCCACGGTGAGCCTGCAGATGCGGGGCACGGGCTGTTCCGGCGGGGCGTACGACCTGTTCGGCTACCCGTCCGACTACGACGCCTATGACGCCGTCGAGATCGTCGCCCACCAGGACTGGGTGGCCAATCACAAGGTCGGCATGGTGGGCATCAGCTACTCGGGGCTCTCTCAGCTCCCGTCCGCCGGTACCGACCCCCCGGACCTGGCCGCCATCGCCCCCATGAGCCCGACCGACGACCTCTTCTCGACCGGGTACCCGGGCGGCATCTACAACGACGGTTTCGCGGCGAGCTGGATCGGGGATCGGATCGACGACGCCATGGCGGCGGCCACCCTGGTCGACGGGCAGCTGGCGCCGCTGTCGACGACGCCGGTCTCGGGCGTCGGCCAGCCGTGGACCTACTACGAGATCGACGCGGAGCTGGCGGCCAGCGGCGCCTCCTCGACGTGTCTGGCCAACCAGGCGCTCCACGGGCAGTCCGAGAGCCTCGCCAGCCTGGTCGGGCCGCAGTTGGTGGCGCCCGGAACGGGCTCGGGTCGCGATCCGGCCCCGTTCGACCGCCGTTCCATGAGCCAGTGGGCCACACACATCACCGTGCCCGTGTTCATGTCCGGCGCTCTGGAGGACGAGCAGACGGGGCCACAGTGGCCGGCTCTGCTCGACGCCCTGCCGGCCTCCACCACCCTCTACGCCAACATGGTCAACGGCGGCCACATCGACTCGACCGACCCCCAGATCATCAGTCGCTGGCTCGAGTTCCTCGATATCTACGTGGCCGACAAGGTTCCGTCCAATCCCGGCCTCCTGGCCGATGTGATCCTCGACCAATTCACCAGCAATGCCTCCGGGACCACAGCGCAGGCACCGCTACCGGCCTTCCGGTTCACGACCGCCAAGACGGTGGCCAAGGCGGAGAAGGACTTCGCCGAGGAGACGCCGCGGGTGAGGGTCTTGTTCGACAGTGGTGCCGGGTCGGTCGGCACCGGAGATCCCCAGTCGACGTACGCGGCCGGGTTCGCCCAGTGGCCGCCGACCGGCAGGATTCTCACCTACTACTTCGGTACGGGCGGGTCACTGACCACCAAGGCACCAGCGGCGTCGGGGAGCGCGTCTTTCGTCCTCGACCCCACCGCGCGTCCGGCCACCGACCTGCCGCCGGGGGGTAACGCCTGGGCCGCGGACCCTCCCTGGGACTGGACGACGGTGCCCACCGCCGACGGCGTGGCGTTCCAGACCGCCCCGTTCACCAAGGACAAGACGTTCGTGGGCCCGGCCACAGTCGACCTGTGGATGGAGTCGGCCACCCCGGTCGAGGACTATCAGGTCACCGTGACCGAGGTCCGGCCCGCAGCGTCGGAAGAGGAGTACGTCACATCCGGGTTCCTCCGCAGCTCGAATCAGGTGGACCTTGCCGGCTCGACCAGCCTCTTCACCGATCCGTCGTACCTGGCCGCCGACGCCGGCACCGTCTCGCCGAGCACGTACACGCTGGTGAAGATTCCGGTCGATCCGATCGCCCACACCTTCCGGGCCGGAACGGAGCTGCGTCTCGTGATCTCTGCGCCCGGCGGCGACCGGCCCTCGTGGGAGTTCGACACCATCGACAGCGGTCAGGCGGCGACCATCGGCACCGGCGGGATCGCCGCCTCGGCGCTGGTGGTCAACCAGGTCCACGGGGTGAAGGACACGGCCACGCTCCCGCCCTGCGGCTCACTGCGAGGCGAGCCGTGCCGGGCCTACCAGGCCGAGGGGAACCAGTGAGCGGGAAGATCGGAAGTCGCCCTTTACAAGGTTGACCCCGTACCACGGTACGGCCCCTAATCTCGGGTTCGTGGAGATGCTGACGATTGGTCAACTTGCCGGTGAGGCTGGCGTCAATATCGAAACGGTCCGCTACTACGAGCGTCGTGGCCTGCTCCGGGAGCCGCCCCGGACCAGCGCCGGATACCGTCAGTATTCGGCCACCGACATCTGGCGATTGCAATTCATCGCCCGGGCCAAAGAGCTGGGGTTCACGCTGGCCGAGATCACGACGCTTCTCGGACCGCACAGCGGTAGCTCAGCGGACGCCGTCTTGACCATGGCACGGGTCAAGATGAGCGAGCTGCCCGTACCACGGTCCGGAGTCAAGGAACCGACGGTTGAAACTAGTGTGATGCAGCCCGGAAGCGATACGTTGCGATCGGCTGGGATGAAGTGCACATGGCGATCGGGATCCCCGATTGATGTGTGGCCTCGACGCCCGGTGAGAACCCCTCACGGTGGTCCGCTCCACGGACTTGGCTGGACTGGCAGGATGAACGTCGTGTGCGGGAGGAGGCCCGACCAGGGGCTTCCTGCAGGGCACTGCACTGCGTCACTGGTTCGTAGGCGGAAACCGCGATGAGGACGCCGTTGCCGCCACCGTACCGATCAGGGCCATCACATTCCCACGACCTCGCCGGGGTTCGGTCACACGCATACAGCCCGGCGTCCCGTTTGATCGTCTCCGTTCGCTCGCCATTCGGCCACTCCAACAGGTAGGACCACTCGCCCGGACCCGGCTCGACCCATTCCTCCCCGGCAAGGTTGCCAAGCGGGCCCCGTTGGGCGACGACCACGGCGGAGGGATTGTCCGAGCCGAGCCGCTGGGCGCCCACGGTGAGGCGATAGGTGGCGACGAAGGACAGTTTCAACCCTCGACGGGCCAGCTCAGGGCGCTCGCAGCCGACCGTGGCAACCGAGCGCTTGAACTTGAAAGAGTGTCGTGCGAATAGTTGATCGACACCGTCGACCCGTCGGGGCAGTAGCTGTCGAAGCGGCGGCGGCACCGCCGGTCAGGATGACAAGCACCAGGATTATCGTCCATGAGGAAGCCCTTCCCGGAACCGCCACCAGGCACCTCCTTCAATGCTCTGGCAACGTTACTCACGCCGACAGCCGGCAGATCGTTCCCGCGTTGGAGGGGCTCTTATCTCTCACCTGTCATTGACCGACCAGGTGCGATCGAACCACCGTTGAATTCTGCTTGACCCGAATTGCGCCTTTTCGGCGGCGTTGATCTCCGAAGGTCCGTCCAGATCGCCGAAGGGAGCCTGTCCACTCAAGAAGGTGACATCCACCTTACCCACCTGGTTATGGCCGAACTCCAGGTAGCAGATGCCGCGACCGTCATAGGACGAGTCGGCCGAGGCACCTTGGTGACGGGCGATGAGTTGTGCAGCAACGATCGAAGCTTGACCCTCTGAGAAGACGCCTGCTTTGGGCGTTCCGACGCTGGTGACGTCGCCGATGGCATAGACGCCCGGAAAACGCGTCTCGAGGGTCAGGGGGTCGACCGGCACCCATCCGTTCACCGTCATACCGGAGGCCTCGACCACAGTGGGCACCTTGTGGTGAGGGACACCGAGGAAGAGGTCGAATGGCATCTCAGTGCCGTCGGAGAAATGAGCAATCTTCGGCTCGGGATGAAGGCGTTGAACCAGCCGTTCCGGGTGCCACGAGATTCCACATTCGGCAAAAGCCGAGAGAAGGGCCTCGGAAGCGGCCGGCGATGGTGGGATCGGAACTCCGAGCGGCATGACCAGCGAGATTGTCGAGTCAGCTCGAATGCCACGGTCGGTCAAGTAGTCATGCAACAGGAGGGCCGTCTCGCTCGGTGCCGGGGGACATTTGAACGGCGTGGACGTCACCCCGACGATCACGTCGCCGCCGGGGAACGCGGCCAGGACGTCGCGGAGGGCGAATGCGCCCTCTGGCGTATAGAACTCATGCCCGGCGTCGATAAGACCGGGCGTTGCCGATGGGTCGAGATCCGCACCCAGGGCTACCACGATCACATCCCCGTTAAAGGCGCCAGCGTCAGTCTCGACCCGTCTGTCCTCAGGGTGGATGGCACGAATGACGGTCTGGAGGAACCGCACCCCGGGCTTGGTGAGGTCCCGGTAGGGATGGAAGACCTCATCCGCACGCTGCTTTCCGAACATCACGTCGAGTTTGGAGAATCCGAAAATGAAGCCCTCGGACTGATCGATGAGCAGGACCTCGACCTCGTCTCCCAGATGTTCCGAAAGCGTGGCCGAGAGTTCTAGACCACCGAAGCCCGCCCCCAACACAAGGACCCGCACGCCCCGGACCTTACATATTCCACGATCTCTGTGCCCGCCCGGGACTTGGGCTCTCTCCTGACCGAGGCTCTGAGGGAGCGACCCCCGTCGGGATCACCCTGACCCGGGCGCCTGAGCCCAGTCGTGGTGACATCGGGGATCCGGCTCCGGCGTTCCCATTCGGGGTGCTCCGTGCGCAGCCATCGCCGGACTCCCAGGGAGACGACGGCCGAGCCAACGAGGACGACCCAGCCCTCCCAAGACACCGGTCGCCACCCCCACCCATGGCGTCTAGGTCCGAACCAGACCTTCTCGCCGACGAGGGGGTCAAAGCGCACCAAGCCATCGTGCCACGTCACCTCGACCGGGATCACTCCGGGGGCGGATTCAGGCAGTGGCCGCGACAAGTCTGTTGAATCGTTCCGCTGGAGTCTCCCATGCGAGGGTCTTGCGTGGACGCTCGTTGAGCAGGCGGCGATGGCGTCGAGGTCCTCTTGGGAGTGGACCGATAGGTCGGTGCCCTTGGGCAGGAACTGACGGACGAGGCCGTTCCAGTTCTCGTTGCTCCCGCGCTGCCAGGGCGAATGGGGGTCGCAGAAGTAGACCGGGACGCCGGTGGCGACCTTGAACGCGGCGTGCGTTGCCATCTCTATCCCCTGATCCCAGGTGAGGGACTTGGCGAGCTGGTCTGGTAGATGCACGATGTTGTCCGCTACCGCCGACGCGACATGTTCGGCGGTGCGATTCTCGAGCTTGATCAGCATGCCCATGCGGGTGGTGCGCTCCACCAACGTGGCGACGGCGCTGGCGCCGCTCTCCCCGATGATCAAGTCTCCCTCCCAGTGGCCCGGCACGGCTCGGTCTTCGACCTGCGGGGGGCGTTCGGAGATGTTGACCATCCCGAAGATTGCGCTTCGTCCAGAGGAGGCCGCGAGCGAGGACGTCTCCGAGCCCGGCCCGAGCGCAAGCACGCGGTGAGCTCCTTTCGCAGCTCGCCCTTCGCCTGGACGAAGACCGCCTGGTAGATGGCTTCGTGAGACACCCACCACTCTGGCTGGTCGGGGTGCTCCTTGCGGAACCGGTGGGCGATCTGCTCGGGCGACCACTTCTTGGTGCGCAGCAGTCCCTGGACCTCCTCCCACAGCCAGGGGCGTTCCTCGGTCCAGGGGTTCTTGGGCCGTCGGGCGGCTGGCGCCGCTCGCTCCTCGGCCACCGCTGCCCGGTAGCGCCCCCGCCCACCGTTGGCCGCGATCTCACGCCAGACCGTCGAGCGGTGCCGGCCGATGCGGGCGGCGATGGCTTCGTCGGACTCTCCGACCTCGATGCCGACCCTGACCTCCTCGCGCTCGGACACACTGAGCGAGCCGGGGCGCCGTTTGCGTTCGCGTGTCATGGCCCCACGCTCGTCGCCCAGATCCGTTCTGAAGGTGGATACCTCCACCCCGTCAAGAACCCGCTTAGGGCCGCCCCGGGGAACACGCTCGTCGCACGAAACCTCACCGCAAGACGTAGTCCCTCACCGTCGATTGTGGGACCCCGGTCAACGCCTCGGCACTCCTATAGCTTCTCCCGCGAGCACCGCCTCGACCGCCGCGTCGAGATCCGACTGACTAGCGCGGCGCTTTCGTCCTCGGGTTTCCATCTGACACCTCCGGGTCAGGAGATGTCGCGGTCACCACTTGAGCCCAAGGGGCCGCGATTTGCGGGCGGTCGGCCCGAGGGCCGGGGTGCGAACAAGCGGCACTTTCAGGATGCCCGCCCCTTTCGATATCACTGCACGTTTCCGGGCGGGTTAGCCCTTACGGCGAAGAGCCTCCAGGTTCCGGGAACACCCCTTAGCTCGTGCTCGCCGCGATCGTGGAACTCGATTCCTGAGCCGGCGACGAGATCCGTATGTTCGCTACCGTCCGGAAGCGCGTGCACTTACGCGCTCGTGATCCCGCTCGCTGGCGCTAATGGGCAGCATTTCAATCCGGTGGCCGTCCGGGTCGGAGATGAATACCGAGTTACGTGGTGTGATTTCGAAGGGTTCGATACCAGCCTCAGAAAGACCAGCTACGAGGAACGCGACATCGGCAACGTCGACGTTCAGGGCCATGTGGTTCATCTCCTCGCCCCCGTGGACGTCGCAGTCAACCATTTCGAAGAGGTCGAGGCCCTGCATGCCACAGCGCAAGAAGGAGGCCCTCATACCCGGAACGGACCCGCGGTCATCGAAGCCCAGAGCTTCCATGTAGAACGTCCGGGAACGATCAAGGTCTGTGACGTGGAGCACCACGTGATTGATCCCCGTCACCTTAAGCTTCGATGTACCCATTTGTGCACCCCTTGTCGTCACCGACGGGTCGGCAGTTCTCAGGGTTGTCAGCCCATCGAAATCAGTTCGAGCTGGATGTTGTCCGGATCGCGGAACACGAGCACCGCATACCCCTCCTGATCGTTGATTGGCGATTGGAACAGGTTGAGCTTTTTGAAGTGCTCTGCCCAGGTGTCGAGGTCGGCACGTTGGGCGACCCGGAAGCTCACGTGATCGAGCCCCGTCCGCGTCTCGTTGCATGGTTCGGATGCGTTGGCCGAGTGTGTGTGTAGGCCTACGCACATTGAAAAGTCCGGCTTGCCAAGAACTATGGCGTAGCCGTTACCGTCGGGATGGTCCTCCCTCATCAGCTCCGCTAGCCCTAGGACTTCCTTGTACCACGCCACACTGCGATCAAGGTCGGTGACGGTGAACGAAACGTGGTGGATTGACGCGATGTCAGGCATGGTCCAGTCCTCTCTGGGCGAACTTGCGGCTCAGCGAGCTGTCGCCAGCAGTTGGTCGGTGTCTTCGGCACTGAGCGGCGGTCCGATGGGCCTCAGATCATGGGCCCCGGCCACACGTGCGAGTTCGTCCATCGACGGAAAGACTGGCTCGATCGGCACGATCCGAGCGCCGGCTGGCACTCCGACCTCGCGGATAAAGTCCCGGAAGCTGGCGTTGTCGTGCACAAGCAGGATGCGCGCCTCGCAATCGCCGACGACCCGGAACGTGTGCGGCACGCCGCGGGGCATGGACACCCAGTGCCCCGCTCCGAGCACCAGCTCCTCGTCGCCACAGCGCACCACCATCTGGCCCTCGAGGATGTACCAGGTGTCGTCGAGGTCGTCGTGGATGTGCAGCGGGGGCGCCGCGCCGACTGGCAAGGTCATCTCGAGCACGACGGTGTTCATTTCGGGCGCGCAGTGGTGCTCAACGACCAAGGTGTCGAGGAACCACCACGCCAGGCTTTGTTCGCTCTCGGGGGAGTCGACAACTGCCGTCGTCACTTCGGCCACCTCCTGGTTCGGGACTGTCGCGGATCGGATAGTCAGGTATCCTTACGAGTGAGGATATGGTACGGTAACCTTACGACTATGTCAAGCGGTTCCCCTGACCACTCCAATGGCGTGCCAAGCCCGTACGTCGGCGCCCTGCTGGGTGTCGTT
Source organism: uncultured Acidimicrobiaceae bacterium (assembly GCA_963842145.1). GTDB lineage: Bacteria > Actinomycetota > Acidimicrobiia > Acidimicrobiales > UBA8190 > CAWJFJ01. The sequence goes on along the minus strand of CAWJFJ010000014.1, from coordinate 2,266 downwards.
TGGCAGTGGGTCCACGATCAGCTGTATGCGGGTGTCGTTGCGGCGGATACGACGATTTGAACGCAGCGCACGTCGGGCTCTGGCGCTATCCGGGCCTCGAAGGACTGCGCCCAAGCCAGCTTGGCGACCGCAGGGGGATCACGAAGCAGTCAGTCAACGAGTTGCTCGGGTACCTCGGAACAACACGGGTACCTGTTGCGCTTGCCCGATTTCGTCGACGGAAGGGCTCGTGTGATTCGACTTACTCCGAAGGGATGGCGACTCCAGAAGACAATCTATGCCGAGGCTGCTTCGGCCCAGCTGCGGATCGAAGAGATCCTTGGGCCGCGGCGCTACGCCCAGCTGCACAGCTCGCTCGAACTGCTGACCGAGCAGCTCGCCGGTTCACTGGCAGTCCCCCCTGACGCCGGTCGCGGATTCTCCCGAAGATGCCCGGCCTGCGGTCACTCCAGTGTGAACTATCGCCGACCTTGGCACACAGAACGATCGTCACAATCGCTCACGCACGCACGACCGAATTGGCGATCTGCTCGCCGGTGGCGCTGGCGCATAACAACGGCCAGAAGAGGCCCCCAGAATCGGGTCGCGACCGATCGGCATTGCCGGGAAGTGAGCACAAGACGGCCGGCGCCCGCCAAAGCTCGCCCGTATCGCTCATGGACACGAGGCAAGGTGGTACACGCGGGGTTCGAAATTTCGTTATTTGCCTTCGTCGGCAAATGCCAACGAAAGCTGCCCTGACCAGGGGAAACGTTGTCATTTCCGACAACACCGTGGAGGTCACGAAATCGAACCTGCCCCTGTTCCAGGCGACTGGCAGGACTGCCGGGTCCTGATCCGGGCCGAAGGAGCGGGATGGCAAGGCCTCTCACGGTCTGGTCCACCGGTACTCCTGGTGGTCGATGTTAAGCTCGCCGCTGAAGGGCAAGGGAAGGACCTATTCCGTCCCATGTCCGTAAGAGGTGCGCCGAAATCGCGTCCAATCATGCCAACGGTTGCCGGCTCGACAGTCACGCCCCCACGAACGTGGTCTAACGACACCAGCATCGGCCTTCGGTTGTTGATCTGACGTCGGCCGTTGCTGCAGCTCCGCGCTACCTCGCCGGTGTCGTTCATGACCGGAGACGGCCTTGGTGAGCGACCCCCCATGTAGCGCCGGCCGCGGCCGGCTCGTCGTGCTGCAGCGAGAGACACGCCGACCAGACGGATGACGGCGGCTTCGGTCGGAAGATACCGACCACGTCAGTGCGGCGGCGGATCTCTCTTGTTCAGACGCTCCTCGGGATTGTTGCCCATATTTCGCGCCAGTGCTCTTTGGGACCGTGGCGAAGAGGCCGGATGTCTCCGGCGGCGTCGATGAGCATGGCGGCGGCATCGGGGATCGCTCGGAGGCGGTCCGCACCCCGGCGTGCTCGGCCAGGACCTGCTCGAGCGTCGGGCTTGCTCGAAGATCGAACGGATCAAGGTGGCCCAGCCCATGGACTTCGCCATTTCTTCGGCACCTTCGTCGCGCCGCTACCGAATATGGGCCCGGCATCGATTGCCCAGGTCGCTCCGGAGAGCACCAAGGCGATGGCGTCGACAGCCCCGGTCGGCGTCGAAGCGGCCGGAGCCCACCCCGACAGCCCCGGGCCACGAGTCCCCGCAGGAGAAGGCCGTCCAGCCGGCCCCGTCCTCGGTGGTGATGAGATCGACGCCCGATCTACTCGGTGTCGTCGGCGTCGCCCGGTCGGCCACGATGACGGCCACGTTCACGATGCGCCCTCCTCTCGCACCTTCTGGGTGAGTGCATCGAGCCAGACGTAGCTGTCAGGGGCCACCGTCCAAGGGCCGGTTCCTGAAGGCCGACACCATGGTGTCGAGGGACTTGGCCAGCTCCGAGACCTGGGACTTGGAGATCCCGTCGATGCCCATGGCTTTGACCACGTAGTAGACCGGCGGGGTGGAACCCCTTCGACGTAACACTGGGCGATCACCGCCACGAGCGCCCTCTCGGCCCGGCGGCGGGGCTTCGAGTCCAGGGCGACGTCGGGGAAGTACCTTGCCGCTTCTTGAGCTTCGGGATGGCCACTTCGAGGGTGCCCACCAGGGTGTCGAAGTCCCTGGTCCGGTTCACGTTTCGAGAGTTGCGCACGCTCGGGGGTCACTTTCCATAGCCGGCGTTGCACAGGGCGTTCGCTTCGGCGCCCATCAGCTCGTCGACAAAGGCGCCGAGCATGGATCGCAGCAGGTCAGGGTCGCCCTCTTTTCCAAATGCTTGCTAAGC
>CAWJFJ010000013.1:0-71771 GCA_963842145.1 uncultured Acidimicrobiaceae bacterium | reverse complement strand
TCCGCCTCCGAAGCCCCCGGCGCCGGTGCCGCCGAAGCATGAGGTGGTGCCACCCTGCCCGGCGACGACAACGCTGAAGGTCGTGCCGGAAATGCCGGCCAACGTCTCCTTCGTCTCACCCCCGAGTCCCCCGATGCCGATCCCGCCCTGGGCTCCGAACACGTCGAAGGTCGCCTGGTTCACGCCCGCCGGCCCGGTCCAGGTTTGGGCCGTGGTGCCCACGTAGGAACAGGTGACGACGGCGGTGGTACCGGTGATCACGGGTGCCGGACACGGTGGTGGGGTCGTCTCGTAAGCCCCGCTGTCGCAAAATGGCGAGGGGCCACGTGGATCCTCGTTGGTCGGGGCTCGCACACAGAGTGGCGCTGTTCACCAGACCGATAGCAGGGCTACCGGTCTGGAGAGCCATGGTCTGCGTCGGCCCGCCGTTGCCCTGCAACGGCCCCAGGTCGGGATTCTGGCCCACGACGTCGTAGTCGGCGGAGCTGAAGCCACAGCTCGCTCCCGCGTCGTCCTCCAGGTTGTAGCCGAGGTCGGTGGTGACAGGGCTATCACAGTTACCGCCGGTGCTGTTGGCCACGATGGTGGCACCGATGATCTCCGCGCCGTCGTCGTGGATGCCGCCGCCCTCGGCCTCGCAGAGAATTTGTACAACCTGATGTGGAGGCGCTGTTCCCCGACAACGTCGAGTTGGTGACGGTGAGGGTGCCACCGTTGTTGAAGACGCCGCCCTCGACAACGCAATCACTTGTACAGCCTGACGTGGAGGAGGCGCTGTTCCCCGACAGTGTCGAGTCGGTGATGGTGACGGTGCCACCTTCTTGGTAAATGCCGCCGCCCCCAGGCGAGGCAACTACTTGTACAGCCTGGCGTGGAGACGCTGTTCCCCGACAATGTCGAGTCGGTGACGGTGAGGGTGCCGAAGTCGCTGACGATGCCGCCGCCGAACACGAAGCCATTCCCCTCCAAGGGGGTGGCGCTGTTCCCCGACAACGTCGAGTCGGTGACGGTGACATTGCCACCATCGTTGTCGATGCCGCCGCCCAGCAGAGAGTTGCCGTCCTCGATGGTGAGTCCGGAGATCGTGACGGGTATAACTGCCGATGACGTCAAAGACTTCGAGGAAGTTCGACCCCGCTCACGGCATCGACGCCGGGTCCGGACCCATTGATGGTCAGGTTTTTGGTGATATCGATGGATGCGATTATCGGCGACGTTGGGGGACAGGACACCGAGAAGTCGATGGTGTCGCCGGCGGCGGCGTTCTCCACCTCGTAGGGCAGCGACCCCGATGTGGAGGGAGACCCACTGCAGTTGGTGACGGTATCGGTGCCGGCACTGGCCACAGAGGCCGGGAACACGGCCACGGCCACCGTGGTGAGCCCCACGAGGAGGCCGACGACGGAGAGCCGCAGGGCCCTCCCGGCTCCGAGGCGGCGACTCCCTACGCTCGTCCGTGACTGCATGGGAACCCCTCCGCCTAGACCCCTCTGACCGTCCACAGGTTACAAACGCCGGCCCCGGTGCGACATCCTCAACTCTGAGGAGAGGGCCACCTCGATGCCTCAGTCGGCCAAGTTCATCAACGGTGACGATGGGCACGTCCCCCGGGCTGAGCAAGGATGGCGGGAGCGTCTGACCACGGGCGAGCCAAAGCACCCTGGAGATCACCCATGAGTGTTCGACACCGTTTCCTGCCCGTCGTGGTGGTGGCCGTGGTGGCCAGCGTTCCTTCGTCGGCCCGTCGGCGGTCGCCGCGGCCAAGGCCCCGGCCAAGGGCTGCCACAAGACCAACAGCTGCAAGAGCGGCGGAGGGTCCGGCACCGGCACCCCGCCCCTCATCACCGTGCAGGTCCACCCCAATCCGCTGGTCGAGACCGGTCAGTCCCTGGTCGCCGCCATCATCCAGGTCGAGACGTCACCGTCGTTCGCCGGTGACCACGTCAAGATCGACTCCTCGCAGCTGACGACGTCCTGCGGGGGCATCATAGGCTTCCTGACGACGCCCGGCCGGGCTAAACGACATCCCGGTAACGCTCGACGACGACGGCAACGCCACCGTCGTGGTAGAACGGCACGGAATGCGCCCCCGGCCCGAGCGTCATCGAGGCCGACCTGATCGCGGCGCCGTACTACACCGCCCCCACCACCCTAACGTCGCCCAGCCTCCGAACGTCCCCACGACCCGGGTGATCGGATTCCCACCACCAGCGGCACCGTGACGACCGGTGAGGTGGAGACCGGTGACACGCCCGGCGAGCGGTGACTCCGACGTCTACGGCGTGTTCTACGTCGAGACCGACGCCGTCTACGCCGAGCAGCAGGTGGAGATCAGCTCGACCCAGCTCCAGGACCGCTGCGTCGGAGGCTCACCTGGAACACGGTCCAGGGTGGCACCGACTCGGCTCGACGCTCGACGACGACGGCAACGCCGTGTTCGTCTTCTTGGTGCAGCTCGTGTGGGGCGGGCCGTCCCAGGTGATCGCCGACGTGAACGCCGGGACGCACCCGACGTACATGACGACGTTCACCATCATCCCGCCGCCGCCGACGATCTGATATCTCGCCTCACGGGATGACGCGACCATGTCCCGATATTTGTCAACCCGTGCGAATCGTGTATTTCGCTGACCCAGGCGCAACGTGCCGTCTTGCGGGTACCTCCAGTTGGGATCTACCCGCACATAGTCTCGACCTGGCCGATATCGCTTGATGCTTGTCGCTTCTAGATCAAACGATGGCAGTCCACTCGCGTCTACTCGGGTGTCGGAGAGGGGACTTGAACCCCTACGCCCTTGCGGGCACTAGCCCCTCAAGCTAGCGCGTCTGCCTATTCCGCCACTCCGACGAGAGTGCTCCCTCAGGCGAGGGTGTTGGTGTGCACCGGGCATGTTAGCGCGAGGCCTGCAACGCCCTTCACGCCGACGATCCGGCGGGAGACCGCGGTGCCGCCACCAGGGGCGCCCAGGCGCCCATGTTCCACAGGGGGCCGAGGCCACCGGTGTCGTTGTCGACTCCGAACAGTGACGCCGAGAAGGCGACGAAGTCCGGCTCCGCCACCAGCGGGAGCGACGGCATGTCCTGCCACAGGTCCTGATCGATCTGTTGATAGGTCGCCGCCGCCTGGTTGGCCGAGAGCTCCCCCTCCGCCTGGGTGAAGAGGGTGTCGATCTTGGGGTCGTCGAATCCGGTCCAGTCCTGGGCCAGGCTCGGACTGCCCGCCGACGCCGCCGCCGAGTAGGCACCGGCCAGTTGGCTCGGGTAGGCCGTCGCCTCCACCGGGACCAGGGCCAGCTCGAAGGCGCCGCCGGGGAGGACGGTGTCGAGGAACTCGGGTCCCGGGACCGGCGCCGTGTCGACGTCGAAACCGGCCCCCACGAGCTGGCTGGCCACCAGGGGGCCGACGGCGGCGGACCACGGGTCAGTCTTCCGACCAGGTCAGGTCGAGGGTGACGGGCGAGCCGTGCTGGGTCCACGTCCCGTGGCTGTCGGCCACCAGGCCGCCGGCGGCGAGCAGGGCGTCGGCGGTTCCGAGATCGACCGTTTCGTAACCGGTCCCGTTGTCGACGTAGGACGGTTGCATGTTGGCGAAGAGATGGCTGCTGTCCTGCCACGCGTAGTGCTCGAGCGGCTGGGTCACCCTCGTCACGATGCCGACGCGGTCGATGGCATGGGCGATCCCTTCACGGATGTCCACCGAGTCCAGCGGCGCGTGGCGGACGTTGAAGTCGAGTTGCAACATGGTCGTCCCCAGGGAGGTCGACGACTCCGTCTCGGGGAGGGCCGAGAGCTGCGAGACCAGGGCGGCATCGAAGACCGAGGGAGCGGCCACCTGGACGCGCCCGGTGCGGATGTCGCGGGCCAGGAGCGTGGGATCGGTGACCGCCTTCAGGACGACCCGGTTCAGAGGGGGGGCGGTCCCCCACCACCGCGGGTTGCGGACCAGGACGACCCGTTGTCCCGGGACCCACGTCTTGATCAGCCACGGCCCGGCCGAGACCAGGACATGGGGATCGAAGTGGTCGAAGCCGTGGTTCCAACCCACCTCCTCGGCGATGTGGGCCGGGAGGAGGTCGTCGAACAACGACTCCCAGTCGGCGTAGGGGGTGCGGAAGGTGACGGTCACGGTGCGGCCGCGGTTGCTCGACGTCACCGACGAGATGTCCCGGTACCCGAGCGTCGACGCCACCGAATCGGGGCTTCCGTCGACGTCGATGGCGCCGCCGCGCTGCGATTGCCACGCGTACTGGAAGTCGGCGGCCGTGACGGGGACACCGTCGGACCACGTGGCCCTGGGTGCGATCTGGTAGACGACGGTCTGGGGGTTCACGCTGACGACCTCGGCGCTCTGGACGACCGCGGTGTCGAGGGTGGGCTGGAGATCGGGGCCGATCTGGAACACCTGGACCCAGACCGTGCTGGCCACCAGCCGACCAGCGGCGGTGTCGCCGCTCACGGTGTGGTCGTTGAGGGTGGTCGGGATGGCGCCGAGGGCCACCGTGGCGCTGCCACCGCGACCGGTGACGAGGAGCGGGGCGACTTCCTTGCCCTTCGTTGCCAGTGACGTGCCCGACGAGGCGGTGGGGGCGGCGGACGGTCCGCACGCCGCCGCCAGGGTGGCGACGACGACGGTGACCACCGCGGCGCCGCCCGCCCGGCGGATCACTGCAGGCGCAGGGCCAGGATCACGGTGGTGAAGGCGAAGACGACGGCCACGGTGACGGTGATCCGGTCGAGGTTCTTCTCGACCACGGTCGAACCGGCCGCCGCCTGGCCGACCGAACCGCCGAACATGTCCGACAGACCGCCGCCCTTGCCCGAGTGCATGAGGATGAGGAAGATCAGCGACAGGGTCGCCACCATGTGGAGAACGAGGAACGCAATCGTCAACACCGGTGGTCCTCCCTCGGGCCGTCTGGACCCACCAACGCTACCAAAGGACCGCCGTCATCGAGCGGCAGTCCCCGCCTGGCGGACGATGGCGGCGAAGGTGGCCGCATCCAGGCTGGCCCCGCCCGACCAGGAGCCCGTCGACGTCGCGCTGACCCATCAGCTCGGCCGTGTTCTCGGGTCGGACCGACCCGCCGTACTGGATGCGCACGGCCTGGGCCGCCTCGTCCCCGGCCAGCTCGCCCACCACCCCCCGGATGTGGGCGCAGGCCTGCTGGGCGTCGGCGCCGGTGGCCGTGACGCCGGTGCCGATGGCCCAGATGGGTTCGTAGGCGAGGACGAGACCGGCCGTCTGCGGCCCGGGAGACCCTTGCAGCGCCGCCGTGGCCTGCGCGGTCAGTCGGGCGTCGGTCTCGTCCGCGTCGCGCTCGTCGCTCGTCTCGCCGACGCAGACGATGGGTGTCATCCCGTGGCGGAGGACGGCGCGCAGGGTGGCGGCGACCTGCTCGTCGGTCATGCCGAAGACCTGCCGGCGCTCGGAGTGTCCGACGATGACGTAGGTCACGCCGAGCCGCGCCAGCATCGGTGGCGCCACCTCGCCGGTGAAGGCCCCCTGGTCCTCGCTGAAGCAGTGCTGGGCGCCGAGGGCCACCGGGATGGCGCGGTCCTCGATCACGGTCTGGACCGAACGGAGGTCGGTGAACGGCGGGTGGACCGAGACGTCGAGCGGTCCCACGTCGGCCGCTGTCAGTCGCAGTCCGAGATCCTGGACGGTGCGGATCGACTGGAGATGGTCATGGTGCATCTTCCAGTTGCCGCTCACGAGCGGCCGGCGCCGCGGTCCCGGCGGTGGCCACGTCAGCGTCCGCGCCGACGTGGCGCGGCGTTCGGGGCGTGGCGGAGCGCCACCAGCCCGGGCAGGTCGCCGTGCTCGAGGAGCTCGAGCGACGCCCCTCCGCCGGTGGAGACGAAGCCCACCCGACCGGCCAGGCCCAGCTGGTCGAGGGCGGCGACCGAGTCCCCGCCCCCCACCACGCTGAATGCGCAGCTGCCGGCGATGGCCTTGGCCACGGCGTAGGTGCCGGCGGCGAAACGGGGGTCCTCGAAGACACCCATGGGCCCGTTCCAGAAGACGGTCTCGGCGGCGGCCACGGCGGCGGCGAAGGCCCGGGCGCTCACGGGTCCGATGTCGAGACCGGCGGCGTCGTCGGGGACGTCGGGACCGACCACCTCGATCCGGTCGTCACCGTCGGCCGTCGTGCGCCGGACGACCACGTCGCTCGGCAGCAGCACCCTGTCCCCCGCCTCGTCCAGCAGGGCCCGACAGGTGGCGACGGCCGACGCGTCGAACAGCGACGGCTCCGACGGAGTGTCCCTGGGCGGCCAGGAAGGTGAAGGCCATGCCGCCACCCACGATCAACCGGTCCACCGTGTCGAGCAGCGACCGCAGGACTCCGAGCTTGTCGGTGACCTTGGCCCCGCCGACGACGGCCAGGAAGGGGCGGGCCGGGTGGGCGAGCAGGCCGCCGAGGGCCTCCACCTCACGGGCCAGCAGGCGACCGGCGGCCGAGGGCAGCCGGGCCGGGGGGCCCACGATCGAGGCGTGGGCACGGTGGCAGACCCCGAAGGCGTCGTTGACGTAGCAGTCGAAGCCGTCGACGAGCCGGTCGACGAAGGCCGGATCGTTCGCCTTCTCCCCGGGATCGAAGCGGAGGTTGTCGAGGAGCTCGACCCCCGGGGCCAGCTCGGCCAGCCGGTCCCGGACCGGGGCCATGTCGTAGACGGCGGTCGTGCTGCGCCCTGGGGGCGTCCCAGGTGGGTCGCAGACCGTGACGTCGGCGCCGCTGGCCGGTCAGCCAGTCCAAGGTGGGCATGGCGGCACGGATGCGGAAGTCGTCGGCCACCGTGGCGGCGCCGGTCGGGCCCGTCGGGCCAGCGCAGGGGGACGTTGAAGTCGGCACGGACGAGGACCCGTGCGGCCACGGACGTCGGGAAGGTCCTCGAGCAGGGGGAGGCCGGCCAGCGGATCGGCCCGGGAGGGTGTCACGGGCGCGCCCGGGCCGGCGCCGGAGTCGTCACGCCACGGTGCGACGGGCGCCGCCCACGAGCACGGCCAGGTCGACGAGGCGGTTGGCGTAGCCCCATTCGTTGTCGTACCAACCCTGCACCTTGACCAGGGTCTGGTCCGGCCCGATGGGCATGACCATGGTCAGGCCGGCGTCGAGGGTGCACGAGGCGGGACTGCCCACGATGTCGGACGAGACGATGGGGTCGGTGGTGTAGTCGAGGACCCCGGCCAGGGGACCGCTCTCGGACGGCGGCCCGGAAGGCCTCGTTCACCTCGTCGACGGTGACGGCCCGGGGGACGACGACGGTGAAGTCGGTGATCGAGCCGTCGCCGACGGGGACCCGCAGCGCTCCCCCGTCGAGTCGGCCCCGCATGGCGGGGAGGACGAGGTTGGTGGCCCGGGCCGCGCCCGAGGAGGCGGGGGTGATGTTCAGCGCCGCCGCACGGGCCCGACGGAGGTCGTCGTGGGGGAGGTCGAGGAGGTTCTGGTCGTTCGTGTAGGCGTGGACGGTCATCATGAGACCGCTCGGTCACCCCGAAGGCGTCGTCGAGGACCTTGACCATGGGGACGAAGCAGTTCGTCGTGCACGACGCGTTGGACACCACCACGTGGGTGTCGGGATCGAACTCGTCGTCGTTCACGCCGATGACGAAGGTGGCGTCGGCGTCCTTGGAGGGAGCCGAGATGATGACGCGTCGGGCCCCTCCCTCGAGGTGGCCGGCGGCGTCGCCGCGCGCGGTGAAGCGCCCCGAGGACTCGATGACCACCTCGACGCCCATCTCGTCCCACGGCAGGGCCTTGGGTTCGCGCTCGGCCAGGACCTGGATCCGGGTTGCCGTCGACGACGAGGGCGTCGCCCTCGGTGCGGACCTCCCCGTCGAAGCGGCCGTGGGTGGTGTCGTAGCGCAACAGGTGGGCGTTGGTCCTGGCGTCGGTGAGGTCGTTCACGGCCACCACCTCGCACGGCGTCGCCGTGGATCCGCGCCGCCCGGAGGAAGTTCCGCCCGATACGTCCGAAGCCGTTGATACCTACCCGAACGGTCATCTGCGTCTCACCTCGTCGGCCATCGCTCCCCCGTCGCCCCTGGCCCCGCCGCCCGGCGCCCGCTGCTGGTGGCCATCCGGCTGTCCCTGGTCCCCGGCATGGCGGCCCCTATCCGACCAGACCGGCCAGGGCGGCCGCCAGTCTGCGCGGATCGTGGGCCAGCCCGTTGGCCTTGGCCAGAGGGACTTCGACCACCGGCACGGAGAGGTTCCCGAGGGCGATGGCGGTGGTGTCGGCCACCACGGCGTCGACGTCCACGCCGTGCGCCACCAGGGCGGCGACATGGTCGGCGACGTCGAAACCCTCGGTCTCGGCCGGCTGCGGGCGCAGGTTGGCCACGTAGACGATCCGGGCCGACGCCGCCGCGATGGCGTCGGCGATACCGGGGACGGCCAGGGCGGCCAGGACGCTCGTGAACAGCGACCCCGGCCCCACCACGATCTGGTCGGCCGCCGCCAGGGCGGCCAGGGCCGGGGCCGGGGCCACGGCGTCGGCCGGGATGACCGAGACCCGCTGGATGTGGGTGGTGTCCTGGACGGCGGTCTGGCCCTCGATGTCGCCCCCGTCGGACGACGCCTTCAGGACCACCGGCTCGGTGGCGGCGGGGATCACCCGTCCCTGCGGCGCCGAGGAGGCGGGCCGCCTCGTCCAGTCCGGCCTGGACGTCGCCGGCGGCCGCCATGAGGCCGGCGATGACCAGGTTGCCGAGGGCGTGCCCGGCGAGCTCGTCGGCGTCGGACTCGAAGCGCTGCTCGAAGACCTGGGCCAGCAGGTCGCCGTCGTCGGCCAGGGCCACCAGGCATTTGCGGAGGTCGCCGGGGGGGACGATGCCCATCTGCCGTCGGAGCCGGCCCGACGACCCGCCGTCGTCGGCCACCGAGACGATGGCGGTGACCTCACCGGCGTAGAGCCGGGCCGCCCGCAGGCTGGCCGCCAGCCCGTGGCCCGCCGCCGACGGCCACCACCCGGGGTCCCCCCGTGCCGCGTCACCGGTCGACGTCCCGGTGGAAGACCGACGGGGCCGCGCCGCTCTTGGCCAGACGGCGGGCCAGCTCGGCGGCCAGGACCACCGACCGGTGCCGCCCGCCGGTACAGCCCATGGCGATGGTGAGATACGACTTCCCCTCGGCCGTGTAGGCGGGCAGGAGCATGTCGACGAGGTCGACGACACGGTCGAGAAAGGGACCGGTGGCCTCCTGGGAGAGGACGAACTCCCGGACCGGCTCGTCCAGGCCCGAGAGGAGCTGGAGGTCCTCGATCCAGTGGGGGTTGGGCAGGAAGCGGCAGTCGAAGACGAGGTCGGCGTCGAGGGGGACGCCGTGTTTGTACCCGAAGGAGACCACCGATGTGCACATGGCCGGGTCGGTCTCGTCGGCGAAGAGCTCGAGGACCCTGACGCGGAGCTGGTTGACGTTGAGCTGACCGGTGTCGACCACCACGTCGGCCCGGTCGCGGATGGGTTCGAGCAGCCGCCGCTCGTCGGCGATGGCCTCCTCGACGTTGGCCCCGGCGATGGGATGGCGCCGGCGGGTGCCCTCGAACCGCCGGACCAGGATGTCCTGGGGCGCATCGAGGTAGACGACCCGGACCCGGTGGCCCCGGCCCCGCAGCTCGTCGATGGCCGGCCAGGGCCTCCTCGATCTGCCCGCCGCCCCGGCCGATCACCAGGGCCACCCGGTCCTGGCCCGATCCCGGCCGCCCCACCACGTCGGCCACCTTGGTGAGCAGCGACGAGGGCATGTTGTCGATCACGTACCAACCGGCGTCCTCGAGCGCCGCCGCCGCCGTCGAACGACCGGCGCCGGACAACCCGGTGATCAGGGCGTAGTCGGCCGGCGGCCCGCCCTCGGGGGCGGGGCCGGTCGTGGGCGGATCGAGGTCGGCGTCGGTGGGGATGGCCCCCACTATGCCGCGCCACCGCCCGCCCGAGGGTCGACGGGGCGGTTCCTGACGCTGAGAGCGGGGAGTCGGCCGCCGCCGGTGCCGCTCCGAACGACGACCCCCTGTGCCAGCATGAATGGATGGACCTCGGGGGGAGGATCGAGCGGACCGGACGCGCGCCCACGCTCGTCCACGTGCCCGGGCTCGACGGCCTCCGGGCCCTGGCCGTGCTCTCGGTGATGGCCTATCACGCCGGCTTCTCGTGGATCCCGGGGGGATTCCACGGGGTCGACACCTTCTTCGTCCTGTCCGGCTACCTGATCACCTCGCTGCTGATCGTCGAGCGCCAGGGGACGGGGACGGTGCGGTTCGGGCGGTTCTGGGCCCGGCGGGCCCGGCGGCTCCTGCCGGCGCTGTTCGTCCTGGTGGGGGGGTTGGGGGTGCTCCACCTGCTGTGGCCCGGCGCCCTGGTCTGGCCCGATCCCCTCGGCGACGCCGCCTCCACCCTGGGTTACGTGGCCAACTGGCACTTCGTCGCCGGCAACGCCAGCTACTTCGCCCCGAGCTTCCCCTCCCCGCTGCTGCACACCTGGTCGCTGGCCATCGAGGAGCAGTTCTACCTGGTCTGGCCCCTGCTCGTCTTCGCCGTCCTGGGGGGCCTCACCCGCTTCGGCCGGCGGGAGCACGCCATCCCCGACGCCCGGCGCCGTCTCCCCTGGCTGGGGCTGTTCTGCGGTGCCGGGGCCCTGGCCTCGGCCGCCTGGATGTGGATCCTCACCCCGGCCGCCGCCAGCCCCGACCGCGCCTACTACGGGACCGACACCCGGGCCCAGGCCCTCCTGGTGGGGGCGACGCTGGCCGTGGTGCTCGAGTTGTACCCGTTGCGGTCGGACCGGGCACGGCGCGGCGGCGCGGCGGCGGGCGTGGCCGGGCTCCTGGGCGGCGCCGCCCTGTGGGCCCTCGTCCCCGAGACCTCCTCTCTGGCCTTCCACGGAGGGTTCTTCCTGGCCTCGTTGGCCTCGGCCGCCGTGGTGGTGGGGTTGGTCGTCGCCCCTTCCGGAGCGGCCGCCCGCCTGCTGTCGCTGCGACCCCTGCGCTACGTGGGCACGATCTCCTACGGGGTCTACCTCTGGTACTGGCCGGTGGCGCTGGTGATGACGCCGCAACGGATCCACCTCGGTGAGTGGCCTCTCTTCGTCTGCCGGACGGCGGTGACCCTGGGTATCGCCGCCCTGTCGGCCCGCGTCGTCGAGCTGCCCATCCGACGGGGAGCCTTCCCCGCCCGCCGGGCGCTGGTGGGGATACCGGCGGCGGCGGCCGTGTCGCTGACCCTGGTGGCGCTGTCGGTCGTCCCGGCGTCGCCCGTGCTCGTCCCCACCGCCGTCCGCACGGTGGCCGCCCGGCCGGCCGCCGCCACCACCGGTCCCCCGGTGTCGGTCCTCCTGGTGGGCGACTCGATGGCCGGGAGCCTGGGCGCCTCTCTGGCCCCCGAGGCGTCCGCCTACGGCGTCAGGATCATCAACGAGGGGCAGCCGGGGTGCGCCGTCTCCACCGATTCGGAGTTCCAGTTCCTCCTCTACAAGAACGCGCCGGGGCCACCGTGCCGGATCGGCCGACCCGACGCCCTGCTCGACCAGTGGAAGCGGTGGGTCGATCGGTACCGGCCCGACGTCGTCGTCTACCTCGGGCGGGTCGATCTGATGGACCAGGACTTCGACGGGAGCTGGACGTCGATCGGCAGTCCCCCCTTCGACCGCTTCCTGCAGGGCCAGCTCCGCCGGGGGGTGTCGATCCTCGGCTCGCGCGGGGCCCGGGTCGTCCTGCTCACGTCGCCGTACTACGACTCCACCGTCCAGACCGGTGGCGTCTCGGTCCCCGAGGACGCCCCGGGCCGGGTGACGGACGACGACCGGATCCTGGCGCAGGTGGCGTCGTCGGAGCCGGGCGTCACCGTGTTCCCGTTCGGGAATCTGGTCACCCCCGGCGGGCGCTACCGGCAGGAGGTGGACGGGGTCGACATGCGCTGTGACGACGGCGTGCACTTCAGTGCCGCTGCCGGCGAGGTGGTGGCGCCCCGGCTCCTGCCCGTTCTCGTCCGCCTGGGACACACCGTCCACCTCCCGACGGCGCCTGTCGCCACCTCCGTGCCGGCGGCGGTCCCGTCCTGGTACGGCAAGCTCCAGTGCGGCCAACCGTGACCGGTCCGGTGGTGGCCGGTCAGCGCACCGGCGCGGTGGCCGTGTCGGCGAGTCCCAGCCGGTCGATCTCGGGGAGGATGCGCGGCTGGAGCCACTGGCCCCCGGTGATGGTGATGTGGACGCCGTCGTAGTAGCGGACCCTGACCCCGTCCACCGTCAGGGTGTAGTGGCCGGCCGGATCGAGGATGCGGTTGAGGTCGATGATCGTCACCGTGGAGCGATGGGCGGCCGCCACCTGGCGCAGCAACCGGTTGAAGGCGTCGACGCGTGAGGGCTCGTTCTCCGGGTAGACGGACCCGTCGGGGGCCTCGGTCTCCTTGTCGTAGGGGACGGTGAACAGCGCCACACGGGCGCCGTGGCGCGTGACCAGGTGGATGGCCAGGTCGAGCTCCTCGGTCAGGTGCCGGTCCCAGGCCGGCTGGCCCACGAACGTCCACCGCCCCCGGTAGAAGTGGTCGAGCAGTTCGAAGCGACCGAGCAGGATCCCGACGACGGTGGCGTGGTCGTCGTCGACGAACCGGGGCCACGTGCTCTGCCAGTCCAGGCATCCCGGTGACGTCTGGTAGACGACGCCGTTGCCCATCACCGGCAGGTCGGGGTCGAGGTCGCACCCCAGCCAGGCGCCGATGTACATGCGGACGCCGTAGCGGCGGACCGAGTCGATCTGCAGCCCCAGGCGCATGGTGAGGGCGACGGAGTCACCCAGGAGGACGAATCGCTCGGGGTCGGTCGAGAAGGCGTGGCGGGCCGTCAGGGCCGTCAGCTCGGCCGCCGGCATGGCCCGGCGGCCCGTCGGACCGGAGCGGGCGGCCGCCGGCACCGCACCCGACGGGACGGCGGTGGCCACCACCAGCGCCGCCACCGTGGCCGCCACCGTGGCCGTCGCCGCCACGCCGGCGCGCCAGGAGAGCAGGATCCGCCGTCGTCGGATCGGCTCCTCGACGAACCGCCACGAGACGACGGCCGCCACGAAGGTCAGCGCCAGGCGGGTGGCCAGGAGGGCGGCCCCGCTCAGACCGGTGTGGGCATGGTCGACGGCCAGGAAGAGAGGCCAGTGGTACAGGTAGAGGCCGTAGGAGATCCGGCCGACGAAGGTCAGGGGGCGCACGGACAGCAACCGGGCCAGGGCCGATCCCGGCCAACTGGTCACGGCCGTGATCACGGCCCCCGTGGCCAGGGCCACCACCAGGAAGCCCCCCAGGTAGAGGACGGGGTCCTGGCCGTCGAGGGTGGTCCAGGCCACCACCAGGACCGCCGCCCCCGCCGTCCCCACCACGGCACCGGTGAGGCGTCCGCGTCGGGTGACCGCCCATGTCCCGCGCACCACGCGCAGTCCCGTGGGCGATGCCACCGCCCCCAGGAACGAGCCCACCAGGAGCGCCTGGGCCCTCGTGTCGGTCCCGTAGTAGAGGCGGTCGGTGGAGGCGCCGGCCAGGTAGAGAGCGGCCATGAGCAGCGCCGAGCCGAGGGCCCCGAGACCGGCCACCCAGGCCAGCGCCCGCCGTCCGCCGGCCCGCAGGACGATCAGCGCCGTGACCGGCCAGATCAGGTAGTACTGCTCCTCCACGGCCAGGGACCAGGTGTGGAGAAGGGGCGACGGGGCCATGGCCTGGGCGAAGTAGCCCTGCGACGACGCCAGGAAGTGCCAATTGGCCACATAGAGCAAGGTGGAGAGGGCGTCGCCCCGGATGGTCGAGAGGTCGAGGGAACCCGAGAACAGCCGGGCGTAGGCGGCCACCCCGAGCAGGAGGACCACGAGGCCGGGCAGCAGGCGCCGGGCCCGGCGGCCCCAGAACCTCGCCAACCCGATGGCCCCCCGGCCGGCGAACTCCCCGCAGAGCAGGCTGGTGATGAGGAAGCCGGAGAGGACGAAGAAGACGTCGACCCCGAGAAGGCCCCCCTGCACGCCGGGGACGCCGGCGTGGAAGAGGAGGACGGCGATGACGGCGAAGGCCCGGATCCCGTCCAGGAAGGCCAGGCGCGCCTCGTCGGCCGGGCCGGCCACATCGGTCACCGGTGGCGCGCTGCCCCGGGCGGCGTCTCGGCGACGACCTCTCAGCCGGCCGGCTGTCTCTGTGGGGCCGGCCGGTCCCGGCCGATGGGACCGGCGGCGGCGGCGGCCCGGCGCACGTTGCGACGCGCCGCCAGCAGCTCACCGGTCACCGGTAGCAGGACGTTGCCGATGGAGAGGCGGGAGTCGGACCGGTTCGTCCATTCGATGCCCACTTCGCTCACGCTGTAGCCGAGACGGCGCGCCAACGCCAGCGCCTCGGCGTCGAAGGCCCAGCCGTCGAGGTGGACGCGCTCGAAGACCGTCTGCGCCACGTCGCCGCGCCAGAGCTTGAAGCCGCAGTAGACGTCGCGTGGGAGCGGTCCCATGACGATCCGGGTGAGGGCCAGGAAGCCGAAGCCGACGATGCGACGACGCCACGGTTGTTGACGCGGACACGCGCCCGCGCTGAGGCGAGAGCCGACCGCCACGTCCACCTCCTCCAGGGCACCTTCGAGAACGGGAAGGGAGTTGAGCGACGTGACGCAATCGGCGTCGCACATGAGGCGCCGGTCGCCGCGCGCGTCGAGCATCCCGCGCCGGATGGAGAACCCCTTCCCCCGGTTCACGTCGTTGCGCAGGAGACGGATCCGGCCGTCGTCGAGGAACGGCTCCACGCGTTCACAGGTCCGGTCCGTGCTGGCGTTGTCGACCACGATGATCTCCCAGTCGCCGCCGCGCTCGGTGAGCAGCGTGCGGGCGCCGGACAGGATGCGGACGATCTCCTCCTCTTCGTCGAGAACGGGGATGACGATCGACAGCGACGGGGCCATGGGGGGTCAGTGTAGGCGATCCCGGGTGTGGGCCATGGAGTGGGACACTCTCGTCTAGCTGGCCTTTTACCGCCTTCTCCGACACACGAGGCCCAGGGACACACCGGCCGGGAACCTCGCCCCACGGCTGATCATGGCCGCCTCGAGCCTCATGGGGAGCTCGAGCGCCCGGTTGAGAAGCGGCGGGGTGCGGTCGAGATCGGTGTGCCCACGCCGCGACGTCCGACGGGCCAGCACGCGGGCGGCGGCCACGAACGGCAGGAGCAGCGAATTGAAATAGGTCGCCTGCTCCACGTCCCACCCCGAGGCTCGCACCCTTTCCCGGAGCACCGCCGACGTGTAACGGCGGACGTGGTGGAGCTGGACGTCGTGCTCCGTCCACATCCACTGATAGGCCGGCACGGTGATCAGCAGATGGGCGCCGTCGGCCGCCACGCGACGGAGCTCGGCCAAGGCGGCCACGTCGTCGTCGATGTGCTCGAGCACGTCGCAGGCCAGGACGAGATCGAATTCGCCGTCGGGGAAAGGAAGATCCTCGAGGCCGGCGCAGCGGACGTCCTCGATCCCCCGCCGGTGACAGAACTCGACGGCGTCGTGCGACGGATCGACACCGGTGGCCGGACCGAGCGTGCCGAACTCGACGAGGTTCCGACCCGTCCCGCAACCGGCGTCGAGGAGACGGGGCTTGGCAGGGAGCTCCGTGCGGTGCAGCAGTGCCCCGATCAACGCCCGTCGCCCACGGAACCACCAGTGGCGATCCTCCAGCTCATACATCTCGGCGTAGGCGCGTTCCTCCATCTCCTCGATGAATGTACTTCACGTCGCGCCCGTCGCTAACCTGGCGAATCCTATGAGCCGGAACGCTCTTGCGGGTTTGTCGAGCAGAGCGCGCGCACGACCGTCACTCGTCGCTCTCGGTCTCTACATCGTGCTCGGCGTCATCTTCTTCTCACCCGGCCTCCTTCCGGGCCACACCACGTCCGCCTCCGACTTCTTGTGGGGCGCGGCCCCGTGGAACACGGCCATCCCGGCCGGTGTCTTCCACTGGAGCACCCATCCGCTCGTGGTGGGATCCAACCCGCAGCTCGTCGACCCGACCACCGTGTTCGAGCCGTACCTGCAGTACACACGCTCGCAGCTCCCCCACATCCCGTTGTGGAACCCCTACATCATGGGAGGGACGCCCTATCTGGGCGACATGCAGTCGGCCATCTTCTCGCCCTTCAGCCTCCCCGCCTACGTGTTGCCCTTCTGGTGGTCCCTGAGCGTCATCGCCGTGATGAAGGTCGTCGTCGCCGCCATGGGCGCCTTTCTCCTGGCGCGCGTGCTCGGCATGCGCTTCGCCGGCGCCTTTCTCTGCGGCGTCGTCTTCGGCTTCGGCCTCTTCCTGGTGGCCTGGCTCCCGTGGCCGCTGGCCAACGTCTTCCCCTTCATCCCGTGGCTGCTGCTCACCACCGAACGGCTCATCCGGCGCCCCGGGCCCCTGGCGGCGTCCGCTCTGGCCGTCGTGGTGGCACTGCAGTTCTTCGGCGGTCATCCCGAATCGAGCGTCCACGCCCTGGCCGCCATGGTGGCGTACTTCGTCCTGCGCGTCCTGCAGGCGCCCGGTGGCGGGGTGGCGGCCATGAGGGCGGCGGGGCGCGCCGGGCAATCCCGTCTGGCCGCCCTCGTCCGGACGGTCCGGCGCCCGGCCGTCGCCTTCGCCCTGGCCGTCGTGGTCGGGACGGCCCTGGCCGCCGTGGTCATCGTGCCCTTCCTCGAGCTCCTCCGGAACTCGTCAGACCTGACGTCGCGCCCACGCGGCCAGGTCCACGTCCAACCCATGTACTTCTTCGCGTCGATGCTGCCGAGCTACTTCCCCGGGAGCTTCGAGATAGAGATCGCCTTCTACGCCGGCGCCCTCCCCCTGATGCTGGCCCTCATCGCTCTTCTCCGGGCCCAGCTCGTGCGCGTGGTCCTCGCCCTCTTCGCCGCCCTGTGCATCGCCGTCGTCCTCGGGGTGCAACCCTTCTTCCACATCGCCAGCCGGCTCCCGGGATTCGATCTGACCTACCTGAGCCGACTCACCATCCTCTATCTCCTGTGCGTCGCCCTCCTGGCCGGTTGGGGTCTCGACGACCTCGTCCGGCGGCGTCCGCAGGGGGGGCGGGCCGTGGCCACGGCCGCCATCGCCACCGCCGTCCTCGTCCTGCCCGTGGTCGTCGTCTTCGCCACCCGCCAGTCGACGCTGCACTATCTCGGTCGGGCCGTGGACATGGCCTGGGCCTTCGCCGCGGCGCCGTCGGCCACGTCACCCCACGTCGACCAGATCGTCCGCCTGGCCGCGCTGGTGGTCTGGGTGACCGTGGCCGGGGTGGGCGTGGCGCTGCTGCTGCTCCGGTTGGGACGCCGACTGGGTGCCGGGGTCTTCGCCGCCCTGGCCATCGTCCTGGTGGTGGGCGACCTCTTCCAGGCCGGCATGGGCGAGAACCCGGCCATCCCCGACTCCCACGCCGTGCAGCCCGCCACCCCGGCCATCCGGTTCCTGCAGCGACAGGAGCCGGCCCGCTTCGTGGCGGTGGCGCCGTACATCGGCGTCAACCCGCTCCCGCCCGACGTGAACATGCGCTACGGCCTCTATGACGCCCGTGGCTACGACCTCCCCGTCATCGACGACTTCGGCCAGGTCTGGGCGCGGTACGTGGCGCCGCCGACGCCCCTGCTCCCGTTGGATACCCCCGCCGTCCCCGTCCTCGTCCTCGAGTTCCAGCCCGCCGCGTTGCGGATCCTGTCGCTCCTCGGCGTCCGCGACATCCTCGAGCAGAAGAGCCAGAAGCCTCTGCAGCTCCCCGGTGTCCACGTGGCCTACGACGGTCCCGATGCGACGATCTACGCCAACGACGACGCCCTGCCGCGCACGTGGCTGGTGGACGACCAGGAGGTCGTGCGGGGCGACGCGCAGGCGCTCACGTCGCTCGGTGCCGCCGGCTTCCGTCCCCGCCGGGCGGTGATCACCGAGAGGCGCCTCCCGGACCTGGCCGAGGGCCGCCCCGACCTCCCGTCGCCGGGGAGCGCGCGCATCACCCACGACGGCGCCGAAGAGGTGACCATCGCGGCGCACGCCGCCAGGGCGTCGGAGCTCGTGCTCTCCGACACCTACTACCCGGGTTGGCACGTGACGGTCAACGGCCGGCCGGCCCGGCTCGACCGCGTCGACTACATGTTCCGCGGCGTGCCCGTCCCGGCCGGGGACGACCGGATCGTGTTCACCTACGACCCGGCCAGCTTCCGCATCGGATGGATGGTGAGCCTGGGTGCCGCCGTGGTCCTGGCGGCAGCGGTCACGACCGGCCTGCGCCGACGGCGGCGGCTCGTCCCCCGCCACGCCCGGTCGACGGCGCCACCGCCACCCTCCTGACCCGTCACCGCCGGCGGGCGGCGGCCACCACGCAGTCGGGAACCACCTGGCGCCACCCGTGGTGCGCCAGTGGTTGCGCCGTACAGCGGGCGAAGGCCGCCGTCGGCACCGCCAGCGGCGGCCCCGGCCGCTGGACCGACGTCCAGACCCAGGCGTCGTCCTGGAACCGAGGTGGGCGCCCGAGGGCCACCGTGAAGAGCCCGAGGGCCGCCGCCGTGCTGCCCGTCCGGTCGTAGCGGGGCACCAGCACGGCCGGATCGGCGACCACCACCACCGTCACCCCCCAACCGGCGAGGGCGGCGCGGACCGCTTCGACGTTCCGCGCCGTCGCCGGGGCCGGCGTCGAGAAGACCAGTGATGCCGAGGTGATCACGTCGAGGCCTCTGCGTTCGGGTCCGGCGCGCTGCGGGATGCTCTCGGGACCCGCCCCCGTGGCCATGGCGAAGTGCAACGAGTCGACCGCCTGCCAGGTCATCGCCGACCCGCCCGTCACCGGTGGCGGGTAGGCCAGCACCACCTGGCCGGGCGGCAGATGGGGGGCGACGGTGGAGAACCAGCGCGGCAGCACCACCGTCTCGACGGTGAGCGGGACGTTGGTGGCGATGGCCGTCGCCATGGGCACCACGGCCACGGCGCCCACGGCCAGGGCCACGGCGGCAGCGACGAGACCGTGGGACACCGCCGTCGGAGGCACCGCCGTCGGTGGGGCGGCCGTCGGTGGGGCCGAGGACCGCGGGCGCCGTGGGCCGAGCGCGTCGGCGACCGAGCCGTGGGAATGGTCGACGACCACGGCCACCAGGACGCCGGCGCAGAACGTGGTGGCGGCGAAGAAGCGCGCCACGGTGACGTTCTGGAGGAGCGGGATGTGGGCCAGGACGCGCCAGGGCACCCAGGAGCGCGTGTGGATGTCGAGCGACAGCACCACCGTGACGACCCCGACGGCGGCGAAGAGACGCAACCGGAGGTCGCGCCACCAGGCGATCAGGCCCGCGCCGACGACGACGAGGAGGCCCAGGCCCAGATATTCGCCGTGAGGTAGCGCCGGGCCCTCGTAGCCGGCGAACAGGTGGACGGCGGGCTGGTCCATGAAGCGGAGGTGCCAGAGGTCGCCGAGCACGATCCCCCCCGTTCCCGGGACGAGGGTGGGCCAGACGAGCCCCGACAGACGGGCGGGGCCGTCGAGGGTGAACCACAACGGGTAGGCCAGGAGGACGAGGGCCACGGCGGCGGCCACGCCCAGCGCACGCAGCGCGTGGGGCGCTCGGGCGGCGATGTCGCCGCGGTGGCGGAGAGCGGCGTCGGCGACGAGCAGGACGACGGCGCAGGCGGCGCACAGGGTGACGATGGCGAGCATCTCGGTGCTGACGAAGAACTGGGCCACCACCAGAAGTCCCAGTGTCGCTCCGGTCACGACCGCCCGTCGTCGCTGCCGGACGAGGAGCTCGTCGAGGCACGCCACCATGAGGGGGACGAGCACGAGGACCTCGGTGTTCAGATGGGCGACGGCCAGGTTGGCGATGGCGAAGGGCGAGAACCCGAAGACGAGACCGCCGACGAAGGCGGCCGGCGTCCACCGCACCCACCGGCGCAGCAACCAGAACATGGACAGGGCGGTGAGGGCCGGCCCGAGGGTGGAGGCCACGTTCAAGGTGGCCACCGGCCCGAACAGCCACGTCACGGGGGCCAGGGGGATGCCGATGGCCAGCACCCCCGTGTTGGCCAGCAGGTTGATCCCGACAGGGTGGAAGAGCGCCGTCGAGAAGAACGGGTTGTGCCCGTGGGCCAGCGCGTAGGCGGGCCATTCGAGGAACCAGACGAACAGCGAGGGGTCGTCGCACCCGCACGTCGTCACGCTGGTCGGGTGCGACGACCAGACGTGCCACCAGAGGACGACCGACAGTGTCAGGTAGCCCGCCGCGGCCAGGCCGAGGGCCCGGGCCGATCCGGTGCTCCCCCGTCGCCGGGCCCGGCTCGCCGGCGCCGCCGTCACGTCGTGGCGCGCGCGGCGGCGGTGACGCAGTCGGGAACGGCCTGCGGTCGGCTGCGCCACAGCTGATCGGTGGTGCAGCGGTCGAAGGCCCCTTGCGCTATCGACAACTCCGGGCCCGGTACCTCGACGCCGGACCAGACCCACGCGGCGTCACGGAATCGCGGCATCCGACCGATGGCCACCGTGAAGAGGCCGAGGGCCGAGGGCGGGTTGGTCCCCTGGTCGTAACGGGGCAGCTGCGTCGGGTCGGGGATGACGACCTCCGTCACTCCCCACCCGGCGAGGGCCCGGCGCACGGCGTCGACGGTGGCGGGCGTGGGGTCCGGTGGCCCGTCGAGCGAGATCGACGCCGCGCTGACCACCTCCATCCCGGCCCGCTCCTTCCCGGCCCGGGCCGGCACGCCCTCGGGTCCCGACCCACCGACCATGGCGAAGTGCAACGAGTCGACGGCCTGCCAGGCCATGGCCGACTGGATCAAGCTGAACGGTGCCGGGATGACCAGGACCACCTGGTGGGGCGGAAGATGCGGTGCCACGTCGGCGAACCACGACGGCAGGGTCACCGCCCGGGTGGTGAGCGGGACGTTGCCGGCCACGGCGGTCGCCATGGGCACGGTGGCCGCCGCCGCCACCACCAGGGATGCCACGCCGGCCAGGGCGACGACCGCCGGCGCGACGACGGACCTCCGACCGGCGCCCGCCGCCCCCGCCCGTCCGGCCCACCCCCCCACGGCGTCGTGGGTGCGGTCGACGACGATCGCCACCAGAACGGCTGCGCACAATGTGGTGGCGGCGATGAAACGGCCCGGGATGATGCTCTGGATCAGAGGGACGCGGGCCAGGATGCGCCAGGGCACCCAGTAGTGGGTCTCCACGCCGAGCGACAAGACGACCGTGATCACCCCGAGCCCGCCGAAGAACCACAGTCGCCGGTCGCGCCACCAGAGCACCAGGCCGGCGCCCACCACCACCAGGAGACCCGGTCCGAGGTATTCCCCCTGGGGAAGGGCCGGGCCCTCGTACCCGCCGACCGTCTGCATCACGTTGCGCAGGGCCGTCATGACGCGGAGATGCCAGAGGTTGCCGAGCACGATGCCGCCGGCCCCCGGTTCCAAGGTGGGCCAGACGAGCCCCGACAGGTGGGCGGGCCCCTCCAGGGTGAACCACAAGGGGTAGGCGAGGAGGACGACCGCCACGGCGGCGGCCACGCCGAGCCCGCGCAGCGCGTGGGGTGCCCGGAGACCGATGTCGCCGGACCGGGCGAGGGCGGCGTAGGCCAGGACCAGGGCCACGCCGACGGCCGAGCACAGCACGACGATGGTGAGGATCTCGGTGCTCAGGAAGAACTGGACCACCACCAGCAGACCGAGCACGCCCCCCGTCACCGCCGGTCGCCGGCGCTGGCGGACGAGGAGCTCGTCGAGGCACGCCACCATGAGCGGCACCAGGACGAGGACCCCGCTCATGAGGTGGCCCCCGGCCACGTTCACGAAGGCGAAGGGCGAGAACCCGAAGACGAGACCGCCGACGAAGGCGGCCGGCGTCCACCGCACCCACCGGCGCAGCAGCCAGAACATGGACAGGGCGGTGAGGGCCGGCCCGAGGGTGGAGGCCACGTTCAAGGTGGCCACCGGCCCGAACAGCCACGTCACGGGGGCTAGGGGGATGCCGATGGCCAGCACGCTGGTGTTCGAGAGGAGGTCGATGCCGGCGGGATGGAACAACGCCGTCGAGTAGAAGGGGTTGTGCCCGTGGGCCAGGGCGTAGGCGGGCCACTCCAAGAACCACAGGAAGAGAGAGGCGTCGCCGCAGCCGCACGTGGTCACGCTCGTCGGATGGGTGGACCAGACGTTCCACCACATCACGACCGACACCGTCAGGTAGGCGGCGAAGGCGAGGGCGAGGCCCTGGGCCGACCGGACCCGACGGTGCGGCGAGGTGGCGTCCGGACCACTCATCTCCGGGGCCGCCCCGCCTTACGCCGAGAACAGTGAACCAGACTGCTCCAGCTCTTGTCGGTACCACGAGATCGTGCGTTCCAAGCCCTCGCGCAGCGGCCGCGCCGGTGCCAGGCCCAGGCGGGCGGAGGCCTTGGTGACGTCACTGCGCATGGACCAGATCTCGGTGGGGCGGTCGGGGAGGGCGCCGAGCTCGGCGGTGATGGGATCGCCCATCAGTGCGAGGATGGTCGTGGCCAGGTCACGCATGGAGATCTCCTCGCCGCCGCCGATGTTGAACACCTCGCCCTCGATGTCCGCCACGGTGGCCGCCCGGACGAAACCGTCGACGAGGTCCTCGACGTAGTTGAACTCCCGCGTCTGGCGGCCCTCGGTCATGGCCAGCCGTTCGCGGCGGAGGCCCTTCACGATGATCTCGGGAACGATCCGGTCGGGGCTCTGGGCGGGACCGTAGGCGTTGAAGGGCCGGACCACCACGATCGGCCACGCCCGTCCCCGGTGGAGCATCCGGCAGAACCGTTCTCCGGCGTACTTGCTCACGGCGTAGGGCGAGAGCGGGTCAACCAGCGCGTCCTCCCGGAAGGGGACGGCGACGTCGCCGTAGACCTCGCTGGTGCTGGTGTAGACGAACCGGCGGTAGCGGCTGCGGGCCAGGGCCTGGAGGAGGTTCACGCTGCCGTGGATGTTCGTCTGGATGCACTCGTCGACGCGGTCCCAGGACTTGCCCACGTGGGTGTACGCGCCGAGGTGGAAGACGACGGCGGGGTCCGATCGTTCGACGACGGAGTCCATGGCCCCGCTGTCGGTGAGGTTGCCGCCGTGGAGGGTGATCCTGTCCCTGATGTCGACGAGCCGGACCGGATAGACGGAGGAGACCGTGCTCGTCAGGGCATGGACCTGGGCGCCGTCGTCTAGCAGCCGCCGGCAGAGATGCGATCCGATGAAGCCAGTCGCCCCGGTGACGAGGACTCGGGCCCCGGCGAGGTCGTCCACGGGCCATCTCCTTCCGCGCAGAGGGCACTCAGCTCCAATGCGTCCTTGTAGGTGTCCATCGAGCGCCAGAACCCGAAGTGCTGGTAGACGTAGAGCTCGCCGGCGGCGGCCAGGGTGGGGAGGACCTCGCGTTCGAGGTCGTCGCCCACCCAGTGGTCGAAGGCGCGGTCGTCGATCACGAAGAAGCCGGCGTTGATCCAGTGGTCGGGGAGCCTCGGCTTCTCGACGAAGCGCTCCACCCGACCGGTCTCGTCCCACTCGAGCGTCCCGTAGGGGGAGGGCAGGGGGACGGCGGTGACGGTGACGGCCCCGCCGTGGGAACGGTGGAACGAGAGGAGCGACGCCAGGTCGACGGAACCGAGGCCGTCGCCGTAGGTGGCGAAGAAGGTGCGCCCGAGGGCCGAGGCGCATCCGATGATGCGACCCCCCGTCCCCGTGTCCAGCCCCGTGTCGATGACCTGGACCGTCCAGGGGGCCGACAGGTCGGCGGCGAAGCTCCTCAGCATGTCCACGCGGTACCCGCCGGCCAGCACGAAGTCGTCGAACCCCTGCCGGGCGAAGATCTCCATCAGATGGAGAAGGATCGGCGAGTCGCCCACCGTCATCAGCGGCTTGGGCATCTCGAGACTCTGAGGATAGGCCCGCGTTCCCTTGCCCCCGCAGAGGATCAGGGTCTGCATCGGAGATTCATCGTCAGGGGGACTCTCAGTCGTGGACCGCAGATGCCGTCGGACACATCGAAATGCGGACGTCCGGTGCGGGGGCGAAGTATACCGAAGGTCGACAGAGGTCCGGCGTGAACGAGCGTCGACCGCCGGCAGAGGAGGGTGGGGCGACGTCGGTGATCGCAGAACCTGACCTCGGGTCGGTCGGCGACGCCTCCCGGGACGAGGCGGGCCGCTCCGGGCGGCACCTCCGGCCCCGCCGGTTGCCGCCGTGGGTGTCGGGCGTGGCCTCCCAGGTCGGCGTCATCGTGCTCTTCACGGTGCCGGCCGTGGTCCTCTGGTGGCGGGCCTGGAGCGGTGGTCCGGGCTCCACCATCCGGTGCAACTGCCTCGATCCGGGTCAGCAGGTCTGGTTCGTGGCCTGGCCCGCCTTCGCACTGCGCCACGGCATCGACATCTTCTCCACCACGTGGCTGTGGCCGTCGCACGGGGTGAACCTTCTGGCCAACGCCAGCTCCCCGCTCGTCGGATTCGTCCTCGCTCCCGTCACGTGGGCGTTCGGGCCCTTCGTGGCCACCACCGTGGCTCTGACCCTGGCCCCCGGACTGAGCGCGTGGGCGTGCTGGCTGGCGTGCCGGCGGTTCGTCCGTTGGGAACCGGCGTGCGTGGGTCGGAGGACTCCTGTTCGGCTACTCACCCTTCGTCGTCCAGAACATCGACCAGGGACACCTCGGGCTCGGGCTGCTGGTCGTCCCCCCGCTCGTCGTGGTGGTCCTCCACGAGATCCTGGTCCGGCAGAAGCGTCCGGCGGTGTGGTGCGGGCTCGCCCTCGGGGCTCTGCTGTTCGCCCAGTTCATGATCTCCCAGGAGATCCTCACCCTGACGGTCCTGACGGCGGCGGTGGGCGTCGTCGTCTGCGCCCTGGTGGCACCGCGCCGGGCGGCGGCGGCCTTCCCCTTCGCGCTCCGGGCCTTCGCCGTCACCGCCGTCACCGGCGCGGTGACCCTGGCCGTCCCGGTCTGGTTCATGCTCGACGGACCGCAGCACATCCGAGGCTCGATCTGGTCGGGGGGGCAGGTCTTCTTCATCGCCATGGCCTACGACCTGTGGAACGCCGGCCGCTACGCCACGCAGTTACCGGCCTTTCCGGTGGGAGCCGGACAGGGGTCCGCGGTGGAGTTCCTCGGTCTCGGCGTCCTCGTCGCCGCCGCCGTGGCGTTGGCGGTGGCGTGGCGGGAGCGGGTGGCGTGGGTCATGGGCGTCGTGGCCGTGGTGGCCACCCTCTGCTCCTGGGGCTCGGCGGTGTGGTTGAGCCCCACCCACGCCGACTACCTCAAATGGCTTCCCTGGCAGTGGCTCACCAACCGTCCCCTGCTGGACAACGTGGAGTCGATCCACTTCGCCGCGCTGGCCGACCTGGCCGTGGCCGTCGTCGTCGCCGTGGGCCTGGGCGCCGCCGCCTCGTGGTCGTTCTGGCACCCGGCGCCCGCCGCCCGTCTCGTGCTCCTCGTCGTCGTGGCCGCCCTTCTCCTCGCGCCGCAGTGGTCGACGTACCAGGCCCCGTTGCGCGTCACCAAGGTGAACGTGCCGCCGTGGTACGCCACCACGGCCAAGACCGTTGCGCCCCGTGCGGTCATCGCGTCGTACCCGTTCCCGGCGTCGGCGGCGTCGGAGTCCCAGCCGATGGTGTGGCAGGCGGCGGACGGGATGCGGTTCCGTCTGGCCGGCGGCTACGTCAAGGTTCCCGGCCACGGCCAGGGGGTGATCGGCACCGGTCCCGTGGGGTCGGCCACCTGGACGCTCGACACGTTGACGCTGGCCTGGGGCCACGCCGCCGCGCTGTTCACCCTGACCGGCGCCGAGGTCAGCAACCTGCGGTCGGCGCTCCGGCAGTGGGACGTCTCCTACATCGTCGTGACCGACACCGGCGCCGCCCCGGTGGAGGCCGCCGGGGTGTTCACGGCGGTGACCGGCGTCGTCCCCGTCGTCTCGCACCGGGCCTGGGTGTGGGACCTCGCCGCCGGGCCGAGCCCCTCCCCCGCTCACGCCGCGCTGGCCGCCGCCGCATTCGGGTCATGCCGTTCGTTCCTCACGGCGCTCACGCCCGTCCCGGCCGGACGACCCCTGCCCCAGACGCTCAACCGCTGCATCGCCGGCCCGGTGGCAAGGTGACGACCACCGACGGCGACACCGGCGCCGCCCCCACCGACACCGCCACGGGCGACACCGTCACGGGCGACACCGTGCTCCGGCCCATCGGGGGGCCGATGCGCAGGAGCCGGTTCTACGTCGCGCTCACCGCGATCGTGATGGCGGCGGCCGGTGTCCGCGTGGGCTATGTCCTGATCGTCACGCGCCACGAGAACAGCAAGGTGTACGACTCGCTCTGGTACGGCTTCACCGCGTTGGGGCTGTCGATCGGTCAGTTCTTCCGGGTGGCCTTCGGCACGGCGCTGAGCGCCGCCCACCCTCCCGTGACCTCTCTCCTTCTCGCCCCGTCGTGTTGGCTCTTCGGCTTCCACGCCGGCACCACGCCGCAGCGGATGACCATGGCCATCCTGGGCACAGCGGTGGTGTTCGGCGTCGGCCTCCTGGGCCGGGCGCTGGCCGGCCCGTGGGTCGGGCTCACGGCGGCCCTGCTGGCGGCGGGCTATCCCAACTTCTGGATTCCCAACGGGATCCTGATGTCGGAGACGCCCGCCATGCTCGGGATGGCCCTCGTCCTCCTGGCCATCGTCCGCCTGCGGCGGCGACCGACGGTGGTCAGCGCCGTCCTCCTCGGCGTGGCCTGCGGGGCCGAGGCTCTGGTGCGGGCCGAGCTGATCCTCTTCGTCCCCTTCCTCCTGGTTCCCGCCGCGCTGGCGGCGCGACCGGCCTCGCTCGGTCGGAAGCTCGGCCTCCTGGGACTCGGCGTGCTGGCCTCCGGCCTCGTCCTGGCCCCGTGGGTGGGGCGGAACCTGGCCACCTTCAAGGACCCGACCTACATCTCGACGGGCGATGGCCTCGCTCTCCTCGGCGCCAACTGCAAGCAGACCTACTACGGGCCGACGCTCGGCTCCTGGGCCCTCGGGTGCGCCCTGGCCGGATCGAGCCGGGGCGACGAGTCGGTCCAGGCCTCGGCCGACCAGCACCGGGCCGTCACCTACGCCGAGCACCACGAGGGGCGTCTCCCGGTGGTGGTGGCGGCCCGGATCGGCCGGTTGTGGGATGTCTACCAGCCCATCCAGATGGCCGACTACGACGTGAACGAGGGCCGGCCCCGTGACGCCTCGCTGGCCGGGCTCTTCATGTACTGGGCCCTCGTCCCCCTGGCCGTCGTGGGGATGGTCGTCCTCCGCCGCCGGCGCCTGCGGGCCTGGATCCTGCTCGTCCCCGCCGGCGTCCTGACCCTGACGGCGGCGCTGTTCTACGGCCTCGTCCGCTTCCGGGCGCCCTTCGAGGTCTGTCTGGTGGTGATGGCGGCACCGACGCTGGTGCTGGCCGTCCAGGGGACCGGACGCCTCGTCTCGTGGGCGGCGCGGCGGGTCACCGGGCGCGGCGGCCGCCATCGGCGCCCGGTGCCGGTGGACGCCTGACGGTCACCGCTGAAGCGCCGTCCGGCGCGGCGCCACCGTGTGCAGATGGTCGAAGACGGCCCGGCCCACGGCGTCGGGCAGCCAGGCCAGAGCGAGGAGGTCGTCGAGCGACGCGGCGCGCAGCGCCCGCAGGCTGCCGTAGTGGCGCAGGAGCCGGGTCCGCCGCCCCGGTCCGAGCCCGGCCACCCCCTCGAGGGCGCTCGTCGTCATGTGCTTGCCCCGGACCTGCCGGTGGTAGGTGATGGCGAAGCGGTGGGCCTCGTCCCGCACCCGCTGGAGGAGGAAGAGGGCCTCGGATCCCCGGGGGATGACCACGGGGTCGGGGCGACCCGGGACGAAGACCTCCTCGAACGTCTTGGCCAGGGCGGCCACGGGGATCTCCTGGCGCAGGCCCAGGCTCTCGAGCACCCGGACACCCACCCCCAGTTGTCCCTTCCCCCCGTCGAGGAGGATGAGCTGGGGCGGGTAGGCGAAGCGCTTGCGCCCGGCCGTCCCGTCGGCGTTGCGCCGGCGCTCCTCCAGGAGGGCGGTGAGCCGCCGGGTAAGGACCTCCTCCATGGCGGCGTAGTCGTCGTTGCCGGGAACGTCGCGGACGCGGAAGCGCCGGTAGTGCGCCGGCCGGGGCAGACCGTCCTCGAGGACGACCATGGATCCGACGTAGGCCGTCCCCTGGATGTGACTCATGTCGTAGCACTCGATGCGCAGGGGAGCGCCGGGGAGGTCGAGCGCCGACTGGAGCGCCTCGAGGGCCTTCACCCGGCTGTCGTAGTCCGAGGCCCGCCGCAGCCGGTGGCGCACCAGCTCCTCGCCGGCGTTGCGGGCGACCGTCTCCATCAGGCTGCGCTTGCCCCCCCGCTGGGGGACCCGCAGTGCCACCGGGGCGCCGCGGCGGCTGGCCAGGAAGGCACTGAAGGCGTCGGTGTCGTCGGGGAGCTCGGGCACCAGGACCTGGCGGGGAACGCCGGGGTCGGCCGACCCGTCGGTCCCCCACATGGCCTCGCCCGCACCCGACGTCCACCCGCTGCCGTCGGTGCCCGGTGCCGCCCGGCGGCGCCGGGCCGGGGGGGCCGTCGGTGGCTCGGCCTCGCCGTACAGCTGCTCGAGGACCCGTCCCACCAGCTGGGCCAGGCTCAGGTCCTCCACCTTGTCGACGATGAAGGCCCGCCGCCCCACGATGCGACCCCGACGGACGTGGAAGACACAGACGGCCGCCTCGAGCGGTTCGTCGAGGATGCCGACCACGTCGAGATCCTCGGGCCGTTCGGTGACGATCTGTTGCCGCTCGACGGCCATGTGCAGGGTGGCCAGCTGGTCGCGTCGACGCGCCGCGCACTCGAAGTCGAGGACGGCGGCCGCCTCGTCGCGCTGGCGCGTGAGACGGCGCTCGACCTCCTCGGTGGCGCCGGCGAAGAAGCTCATCACGTCCTCGACCAGGCCGTCGTACTCGTCGCGTTCGACGGCGCCGATGCACGGACCGCTGCACCGTTCGATGTGGTACATCAAGCAGGGCTTGCCCAGCTTGACGTGCCGTTCGAGCTTGGAGTCCGAGCACGACCGGATGGGGAAGGTCCGCAGGAGCAGGTCGAGGGTGTCGCGCAGCGCACCCACGTGGGCGTAGGGACCGAAGTAACGGATCCCGGGACGGCGCCGTCCCCGCACCACGGCGGCCCGGGGCCACGTGTCGGGGAGGGTGACGGCCAGCCATGGGTAGCTCTTGTCGTCGACCAGCCGGATGTTGAAGCGGGGTCGGTGCTCCTTGATGAGGGAGTACTCGAGCATGATGGCCTCGACCTCGTTGGCCACCTGGATCCACTCGACGCGGTCGGCCGCCGCCACCATCTGGGCGGTCCGGGGGGGCAGGGTGGCGGGATCGGCGAAGTAGTTCGACAGCCGGCTGCGCAGGGACTTCGCCTTGCCCACGTAGAGGACACGGCCGTCGCCGTCGAGGAACTGGTAGGACCCCGGGCCGTCGGGGATCTGGCTCGGAGGGGGCCGGTCACGCACGCTCCCACTGTGCCGCAACGGGCGCCGCCCCGGTGACCGGGCGCCACCGCCGTGCCGACCCGCCCCGGTGGATAAACTGACCGGGAGCGCCGGCCTGGTATCCCGGCGTACATAACGCTCCGAGGCCGACATACCCGCGGATGGGCGACCAGGCTGTCCCCGCCGGCCGTTATCGGAGTGCTCCCCGAAGGGGGTTCGACCATGCTCCGTCTGCAGCATGCGCTTCCCGAGCGCTATTCCGACGCGTCACCGGCCCAGCTGTCCGCCTGGATCGGCACGGCCAAGGCCTCCCTGGACCGGCGCCTGCTGATCCTGGGTCACCACTACCAGCGCGACGAGGTCATGGTCTGGGCCGACGCCCGGGGCGACTCCTTCGGTCTGTCACGTCTGGCGGCCGAGCGCCATGACGCCGACTACGTCGTCTTCTGCGGTGTCCACTTCATGGCCGAGTCGGCCGACATCCTCACCGGGGACCACCAGCAGGTCCTGCTCCCCGACCTGAACGCCGGGTGCTCGATGGCCGACATGGCCCACCTCGACGCCGTGGAGGAGGCGTGGGAGACACTGGCCGAGGTGACCGACGTCGAGCGGATCGTGCCCATCACGTACATGAACTCCTCGGCCGCCCTCAAGGCCTTCGTCGGTCGCCACGGGGGGGCCGTCTGCACGTCGTCGAACGCCGGGGCCGTCCTCTCGTGGGCCCTGGCGCCGCAGGGCGGGGCCGAGCCCCGGGGGGACAAGGTCCTCTTCTTCCCCGACCAGCACCTGGGCCGCAACACCGGGTTCCAGCTCGGCTACGCCGAGGGCGACATGCGGGTCTGGAATCCGCGCCTCGACCTGGGGGGCCTGGGGGAGGCCGACGTCAAGGAGGCCACCCTCTTGCTGTGGCAGGGCCACTGCTCGGTCCATCAACGCTTCCGCCCCGAGCACGTGACGGCCTTCCGGTCCGAGCACCCCGGCGGGATCGTCCTCATCCACCCCGAGTGCGCCCACGACGTGGTCCAGATGGCCGATGAGGTGGGTTCCACCGACGCCATCATCCGGGCCGTCGACGCCGCCCCGGCCGGATCGGTGATCGGGGTGGGAACCGAGATTCACCTCGTCAAGCGTCTCGACGACGAGAACCCCGACAAGACCGTCGTCTCTCTCGATCCGCTGGTCTGCCCCTGCTCCACCATGTTCCGGATCGACGCCGCCCATCTCTGCTGGGTCCTCGAGAACCTCGTCGACGGGGTCGTCGTCAACCGGATCACGGTGGATGGCGACACCGCCGCCGACGCCCGGGTGGCCCTCGAGCGCATGCTGGCCATCACCTGACGGAGGCTTTCCCCCGGCTGGTCGTGGTGGTCCTCTTGCCGGCCGGAACCTTGCTGGCCGACACCTTGCTGGCCCGAACCTTGCTGGCCCGAACCTTGGTGGCTCGAACTTTGGTAGCCGGAACCTTGGCGCCACGGGTGGTCCCGTTGACACGGGCCGGCGGCGACGGCGCCGCTTTGGCCACCCGGGCGGCCGACCGCCGCGTGACGGGCCGGACCGCTCTCGCCCCTGTCCCACCGGCGGCGCCCCGTCGGCCGGCGGGGGCCAGGACGGGGATGAGGACCTCACCGGTGTAGCTGCCGGCCGTGGCCGCCACCTCCTCGGGGGTGCCTTCGGCCACCACCTCCCCGCCGCGTTCGCCACCCTCGGGACCGAGGTCGACGATCCAGTCGGCCGTCTTGATCACGTCGAGGTTGTGCTCGATGACGATGACCGTGTTGCCGTGGTCGACGAGACGGGAGAGCACTTCGAGAAGCTTGCGGACGTCGTCGAAGTGCAGGCCCGTGGTCGGTTCGTCGAGGACGTACAGGGTCTGGCCGGTGGGCCGTCGCGACAGCTCCGAGGAGAGCTTCACCCGCTGGGCCTCGCCACCGGACAGCGTCGGCGCCGGTTGGCCCAGCCGGATGTAGCCCAGGCCGACGTCGACCAGCGTCTGCAGGTGGCGGGCGATGGTGGGCTGGTTGGCGAAGAAGGCCAGCGCCTCTTCGCACGACATGTTGAGGACGTCGGCGACGGTCTGGCCCTTGAACATGACCTCGAGCGTCTCGCGGTTGTAGCGGGCCCCGCCGCAGACCTCGCAGGGGACGTAGACGTCGGGCAGGAAGTGCATCTCGATCTTGATGGTGCCGTCACCGGCACAACCCTCGCAGCGCCCGCCGCGCACGTTGAAGGAGAACCGGCCCGGGAGGTACCCGCGCACCTTCGCCTCCGACGTCTGGCTGAAGAGCTTCCGGACGTGGTCGAAGAGTCCGGTGTAGGTCGCCGCGTTGGACCGCGGCGTCCGGCCGATGGGCGACTGGTCGATGGCCACCACCTTGTCGATGGCCTTCACGCCGTCGATCGTCCGGTGCAGACCGGGGGTGGTCCGGGCCCGGTTGACCTGACCCAGCAGCGACGAGAGCAGGATGTCGTTCACCAGGGTGGACTTCCCCGAACCGGAGACACCGGTGACGGCCACGAGACACCCGAGGGGGAAGGCGACGTCGATGTCGTGCAGGTTGTGCTCGCGCGCCCCGCGCACCACCAGCTGGTCGCCCGAAGTGCGACGGCGCTGCGCCGGAACCGGTATGGACCGTTTCCCCGTCAGGTACTGACCGGTGACCGAGTCGGCGCAGCGCAACAGACCGGCGACGTCTCCGCTGTAGACGACGGCGCCCCCGTGCTCGCCGGCCCCGGGGCCGATGTCGACGACGTGGTCGGCGGACCGGATGGTCTCCTCGTCGTGCTCCACCACGATCACGGTGTTACCGAGGTCACGGAGGCGGACCAGAGTCTCGAGCAGCCGCTTGTTGTCGCGCTGGTGCAGACCGATGGAGGGCTCGTCCAGAACGTAGAGAACCCCGACCAGACCGGACCCGATCTGGCTGGCCAGGCGGATCCGCTGGCCCTCGCCCCCCGACAGGGTGGCCGTGCCCCGGGTCATGGAGAGGTAGTCGAGACCGACGTCGAGGAGGAAGCGCAGGCGCACCTGGACCTCCCGCAGCACCCGATCGGCGATGAGGTGGTCACGTTCGGTCAGCTCCAGGGCATCGACCTCGGCCGAGGCGGCCGTGATCGACAAGCTGCAGAGCTCGTGGATGCTCCGACCGCCGATGGTGACGGCCAGCGACTCCGGCTTCAGACGGGCCCCGCCGCAGGCCGAGCACGGCACCTCGCGCATGAAGGTCTCGGTCCACTCCCGCATACCCTCGGACTCCGACTCCGAGTGCCGTCGCTGCAGCCAGGGGACGACCCCCTCGTAATGGGTCACGAAGGAGCGGGCGCGGCCCTGGCGGTTGCGGTACTTGAGCTGGACCTTCTTGGCGCCGGAGCCGTAGAGGACGATCTTCTGGTCCGACTTGCGGAGCTTGTCCCACCGGGTCTTGACCGAGAAGCCGTGCTCGTCGGCGATGGCTTCGAGCATCCGGTCGAACCAGCGACTGCGTCCGCCGGCCCACGGGACGAGGGCGCCACCGGCCAGGGACTTCGTCCGATCGGGGACGACGATCTCGGGATCCACCTCGAACTGGGTCCCCAGTCCGTCACAGGTGGGGCAGGCCCCGTAGGGGGAGTTGAAGGAGAAGTTCCGGGGCTCGGGCTCCTCGAACGAGAGGTCGTCGAAGGTGCAGGCCAGGTGCTCGGAGAACGTGAGGAGCTCCTCGGTCCCGTCCTCCTGGACGACGCCGATCTCGGCGATGCCCCCGGCCAGCCGCAGGGCCGTCTCCATCGATTCGGTGAGTCGTTGGCGGATGCCGTCCCGGCGGACCAGGCGGTCCACGATCACCTCGATGGTGTGCTGCTCGTAACGGGCCAGGTTCACCTTGCCGCGCTCGGTCAGCTCCACGATCTCGCCGTCGACACGGGCCCGGGCGAAGCCCTGGTTGGCCATCTCGTCGAGGAGGGCGTCGTACTCCCCCTTGCGGCCCCGGACCAGCGGCGCCAGGACCTGGAATCGGGCCCCGTCGGGGAGGTCGAGGACGCGGTCGACGATCTGTTGCGGCGTCTGGCGCACGAGGGGGCGCCCGCACTTCGGGCAGTGGGGCCGGCCCACCCGGGCGTAGAGCAGGCGGAGGTAGTCGTAGATCTCGGTGACCGTCCCGACGGTGGACCGGGGATTGCGGCTGGCCGACTTCTGGTCGATGGAGATGGCGGGCGACAGTCCCTCGATGAAGTCGACGTCGGGCTTGTCCATCTGTCCCAGGAACTGCCGGGCGTACGACGACAGCGACTCCACGTACCGGCGCTGACCCTCGGCGTAGATGGTGTCGAAGGCCAACGAGGACTTGCCCGATCCCGACAACCCCGTGAAGACGATGAGCTCGTCGCGCGGCAGATCGATCGACACGTCGCGCAGGTTGTGCTCGCGCGCGCCCCGCACCACCAACCGGTCCGCCATTACGCCGAGGTTACCGGTGCCGTCACGGGATGGACGCGGGGACGGGCGTGCCCTCGGCCTCCTCGGCCAGGGCCAACCGCAGATCGGCGATCTCGTCGCGCAGGAGGGCCGCCTCCTCGTAGCGCAGCTCGACGGCCGCCGTCCGCATCTCGTCCTCGAGCCGCAGCACCAGCGAGGCCAGTTCGGAGGGGGGCAACCCGGCCAGCTCCCCCAGGAGGTCCCCGGCGGCGCTCGACCCCCGCGTGCGGCGCCGACCGCGCCGGCATGGCCCGCCCCGGCACCCCGGTGTGACCCGACATCCGCCGCGGTCTGCCCGCCGCCGCTCGCCCTCCCTGGTCGCGGCTCTTGCCCCGCCGGGTGGACGAGTCGTCGGCCGGCCGCAGGCGGGCCAGGATGTCGGTCACCGCCTTGCGGACGGTAGTGGGGTTGATGCCGTGCTCGGCGTTGTAGGCCTGTTGCAGCGCCCTCCGGCGTTGCGTCTCGCCGATGGCCGTCCGCATGGCGTCGGTGATGGTGTCGGCGTAGAGGACGACGTTCCCGTCCACGTTGCGCGCGGCGCGACCCATGGTCTGGATCAGCGACGAGGCCGAGCGTAAGAAGCCGGTCTTGTCGGCGTCGAGGATGGCCACCAGCTGCACCTCGGGGAGGTCGAGACCCTCGCGGAGCAGGTTGATCCCGACCAGGACGTCGAACTCCCCCAGACGGAGGTCACGGAGGAGCTCGATCCGGGTGATGGTGTCGACGTCGGAATGGAGGTAGCGGACCCGGACGCCGAGCTCGAGGAGATAGTCGGTGAGATCCTCGGCCATCTTCTTGGTCAGGGTGGTCACCAGGACCCGTCCCCCGCGCTCGGCCGTCATCTTGATCCGTTCGAGCAGGTCGTCGATCTGTCCCGTGGTCGGGACGATCACCACCTCGGGGTCGACGAGACCGGTCGGTCGGATGACCTGCTCGGCCACCTGGCTCGACACGCCGATCTCGTAGGCGCCGGGGGTGGCCGAGAGGAAGATCACCTGGCCGACGCGGTCGGAGAACTCGTCGAAGGTGAGGGGTCGGTTGTCGAGGGCCGAGGGGAGGCGGAAGCCGTGCTCGACGAGCGTGGCCTTGCGCGACCGGTCCCCCTCGTACTGCCCGTGGATCTGGGGGACGGCGACGTGGCTCTCGTCGATCACCGTGAGGAAGTCCTCCGGGAAGAAGTCGAGCAGGGTGTGCGGCGGCTCCCCCGCCTTCCGGCCGTCGAGGTGACGGCTGTAGTTCTCGATCCCGTTCACCACGCCGACCTCGGCCAGCATCTCGAGATCGTGCTCGGTCCGCAGGCGCAACCGCTGGGCCTCGAGCAGCTTGTTCTGTGACTCCAGCTCGGCCAGGCGCTGGCGCAACTCGACCTCGATCGACTCCACGGCGCGCCGGGTGGTCTCGTCGCCGGCCACGTAGTGGGTGGCGGCGAACACCACCAGCTCCTCCAGATCGTCGCCCAGGTCACCGGTGAGGGCGTCGAACTGACGGATCCTCTCCACGGTGTCCCCGAAGAGCTCGATCCGGACGGCCTCCTGCTCGTAGGCGGGGTGGAGCTCGATGGTGTCGCCCCGCACCCGGAAGCGACCCCGGCCCAGGACGGTGTCGTTGCGGTCGTAGTGCAGGTCCACCAGCCTCCGGAGCACTCCCCTCTGGTCCACCGTGTCCCCGGGCTTGAGGACGAGGATCCGGCTGCGGTACTCGTCGGGCGACCCGAGTCCGTAGATGCAGGACACCGACGCCACCACGATGACGTCGCGTCGGAGCAGGAGGCTCGAGGTGGTGGCGTGCCGGAGGCGGTCGATCTCGTCGTTGATCGACGAGTCCTTCTCGATGAAGGTGTCCGAGGTGGGGAGATAGGCCTCGGGCTGGTAGTAGTCGTAGTAGGAGACGAAGTACTCGACCCGGTTGCGGGGGAACAGCTCACGCATCTCGGCCGACAGCTGGGCGGCCAGGGACTTGTTGGGCTCGATGATCAGGGTCGGCCGCTGCACCGCCTCGATCGTCCACGCCATGGTGGCCGTCTTGCCGCTCCCGGTGATCCCGAGGAGGGTCTGGTAGCGGTCGCCCCGGTTGATCCCCTCGGCCAGGGAGGCGATGGCCACCGGCTGGTCGCCCGCCGGGCGCAGCGGGGAGACGACCTCGAGGCGTGGCACGTCCCGATCGTACCGGGGGGGTGTGACGGTCCCGCCGGGAGCCCTACGCCTCCGATGCCGCCGGCGACGGCGGCCCGAGCTCCTGCAGCGCCCGCCACACCCGGTCGACCTCGGCCTCGAGATGGGACCGGTCGGAGCCGTTGTCGATGACGAAGTCGGCGCCCTTCCGGCGCTCGTCGCGGTCGGGCTGGGCGGCCATCCGGGCCTCGGCGTCGGCCCTGGTGAAGCCCCGTTGCTCGACCAGACGGGCCAGGGCCACGTCGACGGGGCAGTCCACGACGACGACGACCCGGAGGCCGAGCAGGTCACGGTGGGCGGGCACGAGCAGGGGGACGTCCAGGACGACCACGTGGTCCGTCCCCTCCTCGGCCGCCCGCCGCTGTGTCATCACGGCGGAGATGGCGGGATGGGTGATGGCGTTCAGGGCGGCCACGGCCTCGGGGTCGGGGAAGACGATGGCGGCCAGGGCGGCCCGGTCGAGAGTGCCCTCGGGGGTGAGGATGCCCCGGTCCGAACCGCTCGACGAGGGGACCGTAGGCGGGCCCGTCGGGCGCCACCACCTCGCGGGCGATGCGGTCGGCGTCGATC
The DNA here is from genome assembly GCA_963842145.1 of uncultured Acidimicrobiaceae bacterium. Lineage (GTDB taxonomy): Bacteria > Actinomycetota > Acidimicrobiia > Acidimicrobiales > UBA8190 > CAWJFJ01. The sequence goes on along the minus strand of CAWJFJ010000013.1, from coordinate 35,113 downwards.
AGGACGGCACCGCGCTCCACCAGGAGATCGGCGACCGTCGACTTGCCCGACCCCATCCCTCCCGTCAGGCCGACGGCGAGCACGGGCTCAACGGCTGCTCGGGGCCGCCGGTGCCGTCACGCGGCGGCGTGACGTGGCTTGCCGGCCACGGCCAACAGGACGAGGGTCGTCTCGTCGACGTCGTCGGTGACGAAGAAGTCGTCGTCGGTGATGCCGGTGCCGCCGCCGGTGTCGGACCTGGCCATGAACCGGTAGGCCAGGGGCAGGGCCCGGGTGTAGGCCCCGACGTACCACGAGTGCGGGATCTGGTGCCGGAGGTCGAACACGTCGAGCCTGAGGACCTTGGCCGCCTTCTCGCGTCGGAGGCGGAAGTCCTCCTTCACCCGGGGGACGGCGTCGATCCCGCCCACCCAGACGTCGTCGAAGGAACGCTGGAGCACCGAGACCAGCTCGTCGCGGCGGAAGAGGCGGATGTGGAAGGGATTCTCGAAGTCGGCCGGGGCGTTGGGGGTGATGACGAAGGCCTTCCCCTGTGGCGACAGCACGCGGGCGAGCTCGGCGGCGTGGGCCTCGGCGTCGGGGAAGTGCTCGATGAGGTGTGACGAGCAGACCCAGTCGAAGGTGCCCGTCCCGAGCGACAGGCGGCGGGCGTCGCACTGGGCCACCCGGAGGCCGGCGGGGCCGTAACGGGCGGTGGCGTCGACGGCCGCCTCGAAGCTGTAGTCGACCCCGATCACGGACCGGTCGGCCCCGGCGAAACGGGCCGACTCGAAACCCTGTCCGCAGCCGACGTCGAGCATCCGACCGGGGCCCAACCGCTCCCGGACGGCCCGGTAGCCGGCCGCATGGAGGGCCAGGAGAGAGTCCGGTGTGATCCCGACGAGTGGACGCTCGCCCGTCAGTTTGGCCACCGGCCCTCTCTTTCAGTGCCCATCTTTCAGTGCCCAATGGGGGTGCAACGGTCCACGTACACTACCGGCGATCATCGAACCCGGGGCGGTGCCGCCGTCGGCGGACGACGCCCCCTCGGAGAGGACCCATCGTTGCCCTTGACGGTCGAGACGCCCGCGCCGGAGCCGGACACCGAGCCGGTCCCGGAGGCCGAAGCGGCCGACAGCGGCGGCGCGGACGGCGGTGGCGCCGACGGGGACGACGGTGGCGGTCGGGCGCGTCCGGGCCTGGGTGTCGCCGGTCGGTTCGTGGGTCCTGCATCTGGCCCTGGCCGGGATCGCCTTCATCCCGCAGCTGCTGGCCCAGCCCGGCGTGGTCGACGCCGACACCAAGAGCTTCCTCTATCTCGACCCCGGGAGGTTCCTGCGTCAGTCGGTGTCCATGTGGGACCCGACCAACGGGCTGGGGACGGTCACCCACGAGCAGATCGGCTACCTGTGGCCGATGGGCCCGTTCTTCTGGGTGGTCCACGCCCTCGGCATCCCCCTGTGGGTGGGCGAGCGCCTCTGGGTGGGGGCGATCCTCTTCACGGCCGGGACCGGCGTCCTGGCGCTGTGCCGGACCATGGGGGTGCACGGTCCGGGCCGGCTGGTGGCGGCCCTGGCCTTCATGCTCTCGCCCTACTTCCTCCAGTACGTCGGGCGGATCTCGGTCATCCTCCTGCCCTACGCCGCCCTGCCCTGGCTGATCGCGCTGGCGGCGCGATCGGTGCGGACCAGGGGCTGGCGCTACCCCGCCCTGTTCGCCCTGGTCTGGCTGAGCGTGAGCAGCATCAACGCCAGCTCGGCCCTCTACGCCGGACTGGCCCCGGCCCTGTGGCTCCCCTATGCCGTCCTCGTCACCCGGGAGAGCCGGTGGCGCGACGCCTGGGCGGCGGCGTGGCGGATCGCCGTGCTGGTGGTGCTGGTCTCGTTGTGGTGGGCGGCGGCCCTGGCCGTCGAGGGGGGCGACGGGCTCAACATCCTCAAGTACACCGAGACCGTCCCGACGGTGGCGGCCACGTCGCTGGCATCGGAGGTCCTGCGGGGTCTCGGCTACTGGTACTTCTACGACGGCGACGAGCTCGGGCAGTGGGTGTCGACCTCGATCCAGTTCACCCAACAGCTCTGGCTCATCGCCCTGAGCTTCGCCGTTCCCCTCCTCGCCTTCGTCGGGGCCGTGACCGTGCGCTGGCGGGCCCGGGCCTACTTCGTCCTCCTCGTCGTCTTCGGGATGGTACTGGCCGTGGGCGCCCACCCCTATGCCGCCCCCTCCTTCGTCGGTCGCGCCCTGCGAGACGTTCATGACCCGGACCGAGGCGGGCCTGGCCCTGCGGTCCACCGACCGGGCCACCCCCACCGTCATCCTGGGCCTGGCCATGCTGCTCGGTGCCGGGGTCACCGCCCTCTGGCGGCGCGGCTGGCTCCTCGGGATCCTGGCCGCCGTGGTGGCCGGCGGCGTCGTCATCGCCGCCGATCCGCCGGTGTTCAACGGGACGACGGTGGCCGACCACTTCACCATCCCCGCCCACCCCCCGTCCTACGTCACCCGGGCCGCCGACGCCCTGAACGCCGAGCACCAGGGCACGCGGGTCCTGGCCATCCCCGGGGAGAACTTCGCCGCCTACCGCTACGGGGACTACATCGATCCCGTCTGGCCCGGTCTCCTGACGCGCCCCTTCGTCACCCGCGAGCAGCAGGCCCTGGGGTCGCTGGCGTCCTACGACCTGCTCTACGGCCTCGACAACCCGATGCAGAACGGGATCGTGGAGCCCGACGCCATCGCCCCGCTGGCCCGTCTGATGAGTGCCGGTGACGTCCTCGTCCAGAACGACCTGGCCTACGAGCGCTACAACTCGCCCCGTCCGCTCGCCATGGCGCAGGCGCTCACCCCCACCCCGCCGGGGTTGTCCGCCCCCGTGGGCTACGGGGCCCCCCGGCCCGACATCTGCCAGATCCCCCTCACCGACGAGGAGGCCCTGGCCACCTCGCCCGATCAGCCGTGGCCGGCACCGGTGCAGGTGATGGCGGTGGCCGATCCCCGGCCCATCGTGCGGGGGGAGTCGACGGCGGGCGAGCTGGTGGTGGACGGCGACGGGGTGGGCCTGGACGAGGCGGCGTCGGCGGGTCTGTTGAACACGGACTCGGCCATCTTGTACGCCGGCACCCTCGACACCCATCCGTCGGCCGAGGCGCAGGCGCTGGCGAGCAACTCGACGCTGGTGGTCACCGACAGCAACCGCAAGGAGGCCTTCCGGTGGAACACCATCCTGGGCAACGCCGGGGCCACCCTGACCAAGGCGCAGCCCCAACCGACCGATCCCAACAACGCCCCCCTCGACCTCTTCCCCGGGGCGCCCGCCGACGCCCAGACGACGGTGGCCCTGCAGGGTGTGGACGCCATCACGGCCTCGTCCTACGGCAACGTCGACGACTACCTCCCCGAGGACCGGCCCTCCCAGGCCCTCGACGGCAACCTCGACACGGCGTGGGAGACGGGGGCCTTCACCGTCCCTCTCCACCAGTGGTGGCAGGTCGTCACTCACCGGCCCCCTCACCACCGACCACGTGACCCTGGTCCAACCGCTGTCGGGCGTGAACAACCAGTGGATCACCAAGGTCACGCTGACCTTCGACGGCCGCTCCCCGGTGACGGTGGCCCTGGGACCGGGGTCACGGACGGCGGCGGGACAGGCGATCGCCTTCCCGACGCGGACGTTCACGACGCTGCGGGTCACCATCGACGACACGAACCTGGTGGGGGCCAGCCCGACAATGATCCAGAACGCCTCCCCCGTCGGCCTGGCCGAGGTCGAGGTGGCCGGCGCCCAGGAACAGGAGGTCGTCGACATGCCCGACGACCTCCTCGACGCGGCCGGGGCCGGCTCGCTGTTCCACCGGTTGGCCATCGTCATGACCCGTGAGCGGGTGGCCCCGATCCCTCCCCTCTCGGACCTCGAGCCCACCGTGAGCCGGGAGTTCACGCTGCCGACGGCCCGGACCTTCACCCTGACGGGGTCGGCCACCGTCAACACCCTCATCCCCGACGCCACCATCGACACCCTGGTGGGCCGGCCCGGCAGCCACCGGCGAGCGGCGTGGTGGCCTACTCCGAGGGCCGGCTCCCGGGCGACCTGCACGACACGGCCTCGGCGGCCCTGGACGGGAACCCGCCAGACGATGTGGTCCCCCGGATTCGGGCCGCAGGTCGGTGAGTGGATCCAGGTCCACGTCCCCCGGTCGATCACCTTCGACCATCTCGACCTCCAGGTGGTGGCCGACGGTCACCACTCGGTTCCCACCACCCTGACCATCTCCACCGAGAACGGCTCCGACCGTGTCACCCTGCCCCCCATCGCCGACGGCCGGCGCCAGGACGCCACCGTGTCGGTGCCCGATCACCTTCCCCGCCCTCACCGGCAACCAGATCCAGGTCACCTTCACCGGTGTCCGGGAGGAGAAGACCGAGAACTACTACTCCCACAGCCCGATCACCCTTCCCATCGGGATCGCCGAGCTGGGGATCCCCGGCGTCGACGCCCCGGCCCCGCCGGCCGACCCTGCCGGGGATCTGCCAGTCGAACCTCCTCACCATCGACGGTCGGCCGGTCTCGGTGCGGATCACCGGGTCCACCGCCGGCCGCCCTGGACGGCGACACCCTGACGGTCCAGGCCTGCGGAGCCGACGCCGACGGGATCACCCTCGGCCCCGGCCCCCACGTGATCCAGAGCACGTCCGGTCATCTCACCGGTTTCGACATCGACCAGCTGGTTCTCGACTCCGCCGCCGGCGGCGGGGCCCAGGCCGAGTTCCCCGGCGGGACCGCTGCCCGCCCCCACCCCGGGGCCGGCCCCGACCGTCACGGTGCTCAGCCAGACGGCCACCAGCTTCCACCTCGCGCGTCACCGGGGCCGAGTGGTCCCTTCTGGCTCACCCTGGGCGAGAGCGTGAACAAGGGGTGGGAGGCCACCACGTCGGGGGCAGGAGCCTCGGACCGGGCCTGCTGGTGGACGGGTTCGCCAACGGCTGGCTCGTCGATCCCGCCACCCTCGGGGGCGCCGTCCGTGACGGGACCTTCGACGTCACCTTGACCTGGACGCCGCAGCGCCGGGTGAACCTGGCCCTGGTCCTGTCGGCCGGCGGCGGCCGTCCTCTGTCTTCTCCTGGCCCTCCTGCCCAACCGCTGGCGCCGGTCCATCTTCTTCCGGCGCCGCCGTCGTGCCGCCCACGCCGCCACCGGTGCAACCGATGCCACCGTCGCCGCCCCGGTCCGGGCCTGGGCGCGCGACGACCCGCCCGAGCTCACCTCCCCCCTCTCGGCCCGCCGGGGACGGCCGCGGTGGTGGGCCTATCCGGTGGCGCCCGTCCTGGCCGGCGGGATCGCCGCCGGCGTCCTCACCCGGCCGACGATCGGGCTGGCCGTGGCCGCGGCCGTCCTGGTCGTCCTGGTGGTCCGCCATCTCCGTCTTCTTCTCACCCTGACGGCCATCGGCCTGCTGGCCTCGACCGCCGTCTACACGGTGATGCACCAGTCGGTGTTCCACTTCCCCGCCGGGAGGGTGGCCCATCAACTTCGAGCCGGCCAGCGACCTGGCCTGGACGGCCGTCGTCCTCCTGGCCGCCGACGCCATCGTCGAGATCGCCCGCGGGATCTCGGCCAGGTCGGCCGCCGCCGATGACCAGGTCGGCGAGTCGCCTAGCCCGGACCCCGACGGTGCCGGGCCTCGGCCTCGCTGACGAGCGCCTCCAGGGTGCCCGCCGCCGTCGCCTCCCACGTCAGCCGGCCGGCGTGCTCGGAGGCGGCGCGCCCCAGACGTCGTCGCTGCGTCTCGTCGCGCAGGACCGCCTCGAGGGCGTCGGCGAACTGACCCGGGGTGTCGACCAGGATGCCGGTGACGCCGTCGACGACGGCGTCGCGGTGACCGGCGATGCGGGTGACCACGGCCGGCGTCCCACAGGCGGCCGCCTCGGTGATGGTCATGCCCCACCCCTCGCGCTGTGACGTGCGAGGCCAGCACCCACGCCCGGCGGTAGGAGTCGAGCAGCTCGTCGTCGGACCGTCGGCCGACGAGCTCGATCCAGTCGCCGGCACCGGCGGCCCGGATCCGCGCCTCGAGACGGGGACGTTCGTAGCCCTCGCCGATGATCTGCGCCCGCAGCCTCGGGACGTGACGGTGCACGGCGACGAGCGCGTCGATGAGAAGGTCGAAGCGCTTCACCGGCACCAGGCGTCCCACGGCCACCACCAGGGGGTCCGGCGACCGTTGCGCACCGGGCGTGAAGCGGGGTCGACGCCGGGGGGGACGACGCTCACGTGGTCGGCCCGGAGTCGCAACATCGAGACGATCTCGTCGCGCGACGAGGACGAGAGGGTGACGATCCGGCTGCGGCGGTAGAAGGGGGGCGCCACCCGGCGCTCGACGAAGGCGCCCACGGGGGCGAGCCGACGCGACATCACCATCTGCCACATCTCGGCGTGGACGTGGTGGAGGAAGACGATGCGCGGGCACCGGGCCCACAAGGGCGAGAAGAAGGGCATCCCGTTCCAGATCTCGACCAGACCGTCGGGGCGGCCCCGGCGTCCGACCAGACCGCTCAGGGCGCTGCGCGGGAAGACGGCGTAGCGGCCCGACTTGCGCACCACCCGGTAGCCGTCGCGCCGGGTGAGGGGATCGTGGCCCGCCGCGCTCGATGTCCGCATGGTGACGTCGAGACCGGCGCGGGCCCACAGGGTGGCGATGCGGTGGGCGTGGAGCTCGGACCCTCCGGCCTCGGGATCGTCCAGATCCCGCCAGGCCAGGAGATGGATGCGGGCCAGGCCGACCTTGGCGGCGGCGGCCACGGCCTGGTCGAGCCGGATGGCACCGGCCGCCACCAGGTCGGCCCGGTGGTCCCCGTCCGTCTCCTCGGGCACAACACGAGCCACGGCGGCCACGGCCGCCCCAGAGGCCGGTTCTGCAATGGTCCCTCGTTGTCCTTCGTCGTCCGGCACGTCCGATGCCCCTTGGTCAGCCCGGACCACGGTATCCCGACTCGGACACCGGGCCCTGGTCCGCCGGTCCCCCGTCGCCGGTCTCGGTGCCCGCCGTGGCGGTGCCACCACCCTCGGCGGACGACCAGCCCCTCCCGGCCCGGAGGTGCACCGCCACCAGGGCGACGGCGGTGGCCACGGCCAGCGTGGCCTGGACGCCGAGGTCGGCGCGCGCCGTGGCCAGGTAGTGCCCGTGGGCGCGCAGGGTGAAGAGGATGAGGGCGCCGGTCCCGAGGGCCAGGAGGAGCACGACCCACCGCCAGCCCACCCCGAGCAGATACACGGTGAGGACCACGGTCACGCACAGGAAGACCATGGCCAGGACCAGGGTGGAGAAGGCGGGGGCCGCCTTGGCCAGCTTGGCCCCGAAGACCACGTCGAGAAGCGTCTTCGGTGCCACCGCCGCCACCCCGAGCAGGACGACGGCGGGCAAGGCCAGGATCATCAGGGTGTGACCCAGCTGGCGCAAGGCGTGCGATCCCTGGTGCCACCGGATGGCCGACTCCGGCAACAGGTAATTGACGAACACCAGGGCGCCGAAGACGAGCGCCTTCGACGGGACCGAGATGGCCGCGTACGAACCGGAGTGGTGCGGTGCCTGACTGTCGAACCCGATCACGTCGGCGTTCTGGAGGACGGCCAGCAGCGCCAGGCTGACCAGCGCCGTAACCATGTCGGCGGCCAGATGGCGCGCCGTGTGCGTCGAGGCCGCCGGGACCCACTCGGTGGCCAGGATCGGCGCCTCGCCGGTGAGCCCGGGCGCACGGGCCAGCGCCGCCATGGCCGTCACGCGGGCGTGGACGGCGGTGATCACCTCGGCCACCAGGACGCCGAGGGCGGCGCCGGTGACACCCCACAGGGCGGCGAACCCGATGGTGCCGGCCGTCTTGGTGACCGCCTCCAGCACCAGGTTGATCGACAGGTTCCGGTAGTCCTGCCGGGCCTGCAGGAGGCCGCGGTCGATGGACAGCAGGACCCAGATCCCGGCCGCCGTGAGGATCTCGACCACCCCGCCGGGCCCCGGGAGCGACAGCGCGCTGATGAGAGGAGCCCGGACCAGCCAGATAGCCAGGGCCAGGACGATCACGGCGGCCGCCCCGATCCGGTGGACGCGGACCACCCAGGCGTGGACCCGGTCCCCGCGCCCTTCGGTCTCCCACGCCGTGATGCGGCGGACGACCGCCACCAGGAGGGCCGTCCCGGGCATCGACAGGACGAGGAAGAGGCCGATGAGGACGATGAGGGCGCCGTAACCCCGGCTGGTCAGGAGGCGGGCGACGAGCACGGTGGTGAGGAGGCTGGACACCCCCACGGCGGCGCCGGCGGCCACGATCGGCAGGACCCGACGGAGGTCCCCCGCCGTCGGCTCACCCACGGGCCCGTCCACTACGGCACGTAGAGGTTGGTGAAGGCGAGAAGGGCGTAGCCGACCAGGCCGGCGGCGCTCAGCACGACGACCACGCGGAAGAGGCGCCTGTCGGCGGTCAGGGTCGCCCCCGCCAGCACCAGGGGGAAGGCGGACAGGGCGTAGCGCTCGAAGGAGTCCAGGTTGCTCCCGGTCAGCGCCACCGCCATCACGGCCACGGCGAACGCCCCGTAGGAGACGGGCCACGAGCGGAAGGCCACGACGACGAGGGCCACCGCCAGCAGCACCCACGGAAGGTGGAGCCCCTCGCCGAGGTGATGACCGTGGACGAGATAGGAGGCGTCGTGGGCCAGGGTGACGAACGGATCGGCCAGATGGCCGTGGTGGCCGCCCTGCTCCTGCAGGCGAAGCGGCGTCAGGGCGTCGCCGTAGCGCCACCCGACCCAGCCGAGGAACGCCCCCGTGCCGACGGCGGGGGCGGCCGTGGCCGCCAGCCGGCCCACCCGCTCCCCGCCGCCCGCCCACCGCAGGCCCCGCCATGCCTCGACGGCGGCGGGGACGAGCAGAAGGGCGCCCACCGGCCGGGTGAGCCCGGCGGCGGCGCCCAAGGCCGCCGCCCACCACCACCGCCGGGTCCGCAGGGCCAGGAACATGCCGGCCGAGAGGACGAGCAACGTCGCTTCGGCGTAGCCCATGACGAAGGTGAAAGCCGCCGGGGCCAGGCACACCAACCAGGCCGCCCGCCCGGCCAGGCGGTCATCGCCCGTCTCGTGACGCACCAGCGCCACCAGGACGGCCGTCCCGGCCAGGGCGCAGGCGTTGGCCACCACCACCACCGCCGCCCCCACCCCGACCCCGGGCAGGACCGACAGACCGCGGGCCAGGAGGGGGAAGAGGGGGAAGAAGCGCAACGAGGCGTGGCCGGCGCCGGCGTACCCGTGACGGGCGATGGACTCGTACCACCCGGCGTCCCACCCGAGAAGACCCTGACGGATCCGCGCCGCGGCCGCCGCCGAGACGTGATCGCCGGAGGCCAGCTCGTGGGCGACGGCGAGGGCCGCACCGACGGCCACGCGGGCCACCGCCCACGGGAGGATCGACGCCCGCAACGCCCGCCGGGCCGCCGCCCGCCGCGACGGTCCCGGGCCGGCCCCGGGGCGAGCGCCTCCGGGCCGACCGGCGGCGGGCGGCGCGGGCGACGGGCCGGCGACGGGCGAGAAGTCGGCCGTGGCGACCGGCGTCGGGGTCCCGTCCATCGCTGCATGGTACCGAGGGCCCGGCGACGACCCGGCGTGGCGCGCCGCGAGACGACCAGGTTGCCCGCCACCGGCGAGGGCGAGACGTCTACCATGGCGGCGCCCACGGGAACCGGGACCCGCGGGTGCGGCGCGCCAGCGCCGGTCGAGATGGCCCGCAACGGGCACAACGGGACGACCCGAGGGGGAAATGTGGCCGACTCCGCTGATCGGTATGACCGGAGGACGTTTCTCAGGCAGGGGGCCGCCTCGGCCGCCGGGCTGGCCCTGGCCGGAGCCGGGGCCCCGGTGCTCCTGTCCGCCTGCGGGGCCTCCAGTCCGACCACCACCAGCAGCGCCACCACGACCCCGGGCGTGAGCAGGGCCACACCACGGGTCGGGGGGTCCATGATCATCGGAGTGAGCTCCGAGATCGACGGGTTCCTCCCCGCCCAGAGCCATTTCGACGCCACCGGCCTGACCTACGCCAACGCCGTCTTCGACACCCTGACCTCGGTGGCCGCCGACGGGTCGGTCCGGCCCCACCTGGCGGCCTCCGTGACCCCCAACGCCGACATGACCACGTGGACGGTGACGCTACGGCCCAAGGTGGAGTTCCACGACGGGTCCCCCCTCACCGCCGACGTGGTCCTGCAGAACTTCCACGCCCTCAAGACCTCGCCGCTGACCGCCCAGGCCGTGACGCCCATCTCCAGCGTGACCACCTCCGGCGACCTGACCGTCATCTACACCTGCACCGAACCCCTGGTGGCCTTCCCGGCCTATCTGACCACCCAGGTCGGCTACGTCATCGCCCTGTCGCAACTGGACAAGAACGACTCGCAGGTCCCCGTGGGCACCGGACCCTTCAAGTACGTCTCCTGGGAGCCGAACGACCACTTTACGGTGGAGCGGAACCCCAGCTACTGGCGGGCCGGGCTGCCCTATCTCGACACGATCACCTTCAAGCCCATCGTCTCGGACCAGTCGCGCGAGGCCTCCCTGCGGTCGGGCACGGTCGACCTCATGGTGTCGCACGACCCCGGCGTCATCCGCGACCTCCAGCACGATCCCAGCTTCCAGCAGGTGACCGACCTCCATTCGAGCGTCGGCCAACCGGACATGGACTTCATCTGCCTCAACGTGGTGGCGGAGCCTCTGAGCGACCTGACCGTGCGCCAGGCTCTGGCCTACGCCACCGACCCAGCGGAGATCGTGAAGCTGTTCGGAGACGACGTCCTCGTCCCCAACACGTCGCTCTTCCCGCCCGGTTCGGTCTACCGGGCGGCGGACAACGGGTATCCGTCCTTCGACCTGGCCAAGGCCAAGCAGCTGGTGGCCAAGGCCGCCCCCAACCACGGGGGCAGCCTGGACATCAGCCTGGTCGACATCACCGACCCCCGGCAGGCCCTCATCATCCAGGCCCTCCAGAGCATGTGGCAGGCCGCCGGGTTCAAGGTGTCGCTCAACCAGATCGAGCAGGTCACCTACATCGACAACCTGGTGGGGGGCCAGTTCCAGGCGGCGGCGGACGAGCTGTTCTCCGCCCCCGACCCCGACCTCAACTACGTGTGGCTGAGCCCCACCACGGCGAACCCCCCCATCGCCCTCAACTTCGCCCGCAACAAGGACCCGCGCATCGAGGCGGCCCTGCAGCAGGGCCGCACCCACTCCGATCCGGCCGCCCGCATCGAGGCCTACCAGAACGTGGACAAGCTCCTGGCCGAGGACCTCCCCTACCTCTGGTTCTCGCGGGCCCCGTGGTCGATCACCGGCAGTACGACGGTGATGAACTTCGCCAATCCGATCCTGCCCGACGGCACCCGGGGACTGGGGTTCGCCGGCGGCGTCTTCACCCCCGCCCAGATCTGGATGAAGGCCTGAGGAAGGCGGCGGCATGGCTCGCTACATCGGTGGTCGGGTCATCCAGCTGGTCGTCATCATCTTCTTCATCTCCATCGTCGCCTTCCTGCTCGTCCACCTGCTGCCCGGCGATCCCACCTACACCATCCTGGGGCCGAACGACACGGCCCAGGCCCGCGCCGAGCTGCTGCGCCAGCTGGGTCTCAACAAGTCGCTGCCGGCCCAGTACTGGACGTGGATCAGCAACGTCTTCCACGGCAACCTGGGGATCTCCTTCCTCACCCACCAGACGGTGTCCAACGCCATCGGCGACGCCTTTCCCATCGATCTCGAGCTGATCATCGTGTCGCAGGTGATGGCCTTCATCGTCGCCATCCCGCTCGCCCTGGTGGCCGCCCTGCGACCGAACCGGCTCTTCGACCGCATCGCCACCACCTCGACCTACGCCATGCTGGCCGTCCCCACCTTCGTGGTGGCCGTGATCCTCGTCCTGGTGGTGGCCGTGAAGATCCACATCTTCCCGGCCACCGGGTACAACCCCCTGTCCCAGGGGATCGGGCCGAACCTCAAATCGGTCCTCCTGCCGTCCATCTCCCTCGCCGTGGGATCGGTGGCCATCTACTACCGGCTGCTGCGCGCCGACATGATCGCCACCCTGCAGGAGGACTTCATCACCATGGCCCGGGCCAAGGGCCTGTCCACGCCGTACATCCTGCTGCGCCACGCCCTGCGGCCGTCGTCGTTCGCCCTCCTGGCCGGCGCCGGGCTGAGCATCGGCTCGCTGTTCACCGGGGCCTTCGTGGTCGAGATCCTCTTCCAGCTCCCCGGCATCGGCTTCCAGCTCATCCAGGCCATCAACGCGCGCGACTATCTGGTCGTCCAGGGCATGGCCCTCGTCGTGGCCATCGCCTACGTCGTCATCAACTTCGGCGTCGACATCCTCTTCACCTTCCTCGACCCGAGGGTCCGCCGTGCCTGACGTCGGGATCGCCGCCGACGACGTCGAGCGCATCGAGGACTTCGAGTCTCTCCAAGGGATGACCCAGCCCGAACCGGTCAGGGCCGTCGAGGCGCGGTCGGGGCTCGGCGTCGTCTTCTGGGTCTCGTTCGCCTGGGTGGCCGTCATGATCCTCCTGGCCGTTCTCGCCTCGGTGCTCCCCCTCAAGAACCCCAACTTCCAGGACTACACGGCCGTGAACATCGGTCCCAGCGTCCACCATCTCCTGGGCACCGACGACCTGGGGCGGGACCTGCTGTCGCGGATCATCTACGGGTCGCGCGTGTCCTTCGTCATCGGGTTCGCGTCGGTCGGCCTGGCCCTCGTCGTCGGTGGGGCGTTCGGGCTGCTGGCCGGCTACACCGGGGGGTGGATCGACTCCGTCCTCAACGCCGGTTCCCTCGTCGTCCTGGCCTTCCCGGCCTTGCTGGCCATCCTGGTGATCGAGGCATTCTGGAAGCCGACCACCCTCCTGAAGCTGACCCTCATCTTCGCCGTGGCCGGCGCACCGAGCCTCTTCCGCGTCATCCGGGCCACCACCTTGTCGTTCGCCAACCGCGAGTTCGTCGTCGCCGCCCGCACCATGGGGGCCACCACCTGGCGGATCCTGGTTCGCGAGCTCCTGCCGAACGTCATCCCGGCGGCGGTGTCCTTCGCCCTGATCGGAGTGGCCGTGGCCATCATCCTCGAGGGTTCCCTGGCCTTCCTCGGCCTGTCGATCACCCTGCCCACGGCGTCGCTCGGGCAACATCATCAACGAGGGGGTCCAGAACAACAACCTGTCCCTGAACCCGTTCATCGCCCTGTGGCCGTCGATCTACATCTTCCTCCTCCTCGTCGCCCTCAACCTCATGGCGGACCGGCTCCGCTCCCGCTTCGACGTCCGCGCCGGGAACCTGTGATCCGCAAGCAGCGGCGGACGTCGCATCTCGCCTTCCCCGACGCCGCCGAGCTCGAGGAGCCGCTCCTCGACGTCCAGGACCTGTACACGGCCTTCCACACCGCACGGGGACTGGTGCGGGCCAACGACGGGATCTCCTTCACCTTGGACCGGGGCAAGACCCTCGGCGTCGTCGGCGAGTCCGGCTCGGGCAAGACCGTGCTCACCCGCTCCATCATGGGCCTCCTCCCCAACACCAACCTGGAGCGCTCGGGGTCGGTCCGGTTCGCCGGCCACGAGCTGATGTCGCTCACCCCCGACCAGCTCCGCGACGTGTGGGGCACCCAGATGGCGGTCATCTTCCAGGACCCCATGACGGCGCTCAACCCGGTGGTACGCGTCGACCGCCAGTTGACCGAGTCGCTGCGCATCCGCCTCGGTCTCGACCGCGGTGCCGCCCACGAGACGGCGGTCACCCTGCTCACCTCCGTCGGCATCCCGGCCCCCGAGCAGCGCATGCGGAATTACCCGCACGAGCTCTCCGGCGGCATGCGGCAGCGGGTCATGATCGCCATCGCCCTGGCCTGCGGACCGAAGCTCGTCCTGGCCGACGAACCGACCACCGGCCTCGACGTCACCCTGCAGGCCCAGATCCTCGACCTCCTGGCCACCCTGCAGCGCGAGCGGTCGATGGGCATGATCCTCGTCACCCACGACCTCGGCGTCGTGGCCAACCGGGCCGACGACATCGCCGTCATGTACGCCGGTCGCATCGTGGAGCAGGCCCCCACCAAGGAGCTCTTCTCGCACACACGGATGCCCTACACCGAGGCCCTGCTGCGATCGATCCCCCGGCTGACCGATGCCAGCCACACCCGCCTCCGGGCCATCCCCGGCCGCCCTCCGGACCTGGCCGCCCTGCCCCCCGGGTGTCCCTTCGCCCCCCGGTGCCCCTACGTCCAGGACCGCTGTCGGGCCGAGGAACCCCCGTCGCGCACGGCCGGCGCCGGACACCTCTTCTCGTGCTGGTTCCCGGTGGGATCGACCGAGGGCGACGACGCCCTGGCCCGCAACGTGGCCGCCGGTGTCCCCGCCGCCATCGCCTTCACCGGAACAGCGGCAGCGGCGGCGGTCACCACTACCGCGGCCCCCGCCCCGGTCCCCCCGGGCGGCGCCCCGACCGGGGGGGACGCCTGATGGCCGGCAGCGGGACCGCCCAGCTCCGCGCCGGCGAGGACATCCTCCTGCGCGTCGAGCACCTCGTCGTCGAGTTCGGCAAGGGCCAACGCCGCATCCAGGCCGTCTCCGACGTGAGCTTCGACGTGGCCGCCGGCGAGACCCTCGGGGTGGTCGGTGAGTCGGGGTGCGGCAAGTCCACGACGGGACGGGCCGTCGCCCTCGTGCATCCCCCCGACGCCGGATCGGTCCGCTTCGCCGGCATCGAGCTCACCTCGCTCGGCGCCCGCGAGCTGCGTCAGGCGCGGACCAAGGTGCAGATGGTCTTCCAGGACCCGATCTCGTCGCTCAATCCGCGGCGGCGTGTTCTCGACTCCGTGATGGAGCCGCTGGCCATCTGGGGCGTCGGGACCAGCGACGAACGCCGGGCCAAGGCCTGCGCCACGCTCGAGTCCGTCGGCATCAACCCGACGGATGCGGGGGGCCGCCGGCCGATCGAATTCTCGGGCGGTCAGTGCCAGCGCATCAGCATCGCCCGGGCCCTCATGCTGGAGCCGACGTTGCTCATCTGCGACGAACCCGTCTCGGCCCTCGACGTCTCCGTCCAGGCCCAGATCCTCAACCTCCTCGACGACCTGAAGCGCGACCACGGGCTCACCATGGTCTTCATCGCCCACGATCTCGCCGTCGTCAAGAACGTGAGCGACCGCGTGGCCGTCATGTACCTGGGGAAGCTGTGCGAGGTGGCCCCGCCCGACACCCTCTACCGCCATCCGGCGCACCCCTACACGGCGGCCCTGCTGGCCTCCATCCCGGAGCCCGACCCGTCGGCGGCGGGAGACGGGTCCGCCCCTCTGTCGGGGGAGCTCCCCTCCCCGAGCAACCCCCCGTCGGGGTGCCGCTTCCGGACCCGCTGCCCCCACGCCCAGGACCGCTGCGCGCAGGAGGAGCCCCAGATGCGAGCCCTCGGCCCGGAGCATTTCGTGGCCTGCCACTTCCCGCTGTCCCAGCCGGCCGGGGCGGTGGCGGCCACGCCGATGGCGGACAGCTCCCCCGGTGGGGGGCGTAGGACGACAGCGCCGCCGTCACCCCGAGCCTCACTCTGACCCTGAGCCTCACTCTGACCCTGTGCGTCACGGTGAAGGCCCGGGCCACCGTCGCGCTGGTCGGTGGGGCTCAGCCCTCGGTGGGGGCCGGCTCGGTGTCCACCGCCGTGGCCGGTTCCGAGGCGGCCACCGCCGCCGGCACCGCCTCCTCGGTGGGGGCCGGCTCGGTGTCCACCGCCGTGGCCGGTTCCGAGGCGGCCACCGCCGCCGGCACCGCCTCCTCGGTGGGGGCCGGCTCGGTGTCCACCGCCGTGGCCGGTTCCGAGGCGGCCACCGCCGCCGGCACCGCCTCCTCGGTGGGGGTCGGCTCGGTCGCCGTCTCGGCGACGGGGGCGTCCGCCGGGACGGCCGGCGGCCGTTCGACACCGGCCGGAAGCTCCGCTCCCTCGGGAGGGCTCCCGTGCTCGGCCACGTACTCGGACCAGGCGGCCTGCGCCTCGGTCTCGGGCGTGAACTCGGTGGCGGCGTAGTCGAATCCGATGTAGTTCCCCTGCTCGTCGTAGGCGTGCTCCCCGAAGGCCTCGCGGTACTCCTCGGACACCTCGCCCCCTTCGGCCGCCTGCTTGATCGACAGGCTGATGCGCCGGCGCTGGAGGTCGATGTCGATGATCTTCACCCACAGCTCCTCGCCCGGGGTCACCACCTGCTCGGGCAGATCGACGTGGTGGCCGGCCATCTCCGAGATGTGGACCAGACCCTCGATCCCGTCGCCCACCTGGACGAAGGCGCCGAAGGGAACCAGCTTGGTGATGCGCCCGTAGACCAGCTCGCCCACCTGGTGGGAATTGGCGAATTCCTGCCACGGGTCGGTCTGGGTGGCCTTCAGCGACAGGCTGATGCGCTCCTTGTCGAGGTCGACGTCGAGCACCTCGACGTCGACCTCGTCGCCCACCGACACCACCGACGACGGATGGTCGACGTGCTTCCACGACAGCTCCGAGACGTGGATGAGCCCGTCCATGCCGCCGAGGTCGACGAAGGCGCCGAAGTTGACGACCGAGGACACCACGCCCCGGCGCCGCTCCCCCGGCTTCAGGTTGACCAGGAACTCGCCGCGCTGCTCCTTCTGGGTCTCCTCCAACCAGGCCCGGCGCGACAGGACGACGTTGTTCCGGTTCCGGTCGAGCTCGATGATCTTGGCCTCGATGCTGCGGCCCACGTACGGCTGCAGCTCGCGAACCCGGCGCAACTCGACCAGGGAGGCGGGGAGGAAGCCCCGGAGCCCGATGTCGACGATGAGACCGCCCTTCACCACCTCGATGACCGGGCCCTTCACGATCCCGTCGGAGCTCTTGATCTTCTCGATCGTCCCCCAGGCCCGCTCGTACTGGGCCCGCTTCTTGGACAGGACGAGCCGGCCCTCCTTGTCCTCCTTCTGCAGGACGAGAGCCTCGAGATGCTCCCCCAGGCTCACGATCTCCTCGGGGTCGACGTCGTTGCGGATGGACAGCTCGCGCACGGGGATGACGCCCTCGGACTTGAATCCGATGTCGAGCAGCACCTCGTCGCGGTCGATCTTCACCACCGTGCCCTCGACGATGTCGCCGTCGTCGAACTCGACGATGGTGGCGTCGATGGCGTCTTCCAGGGAGGTTCCGCCCAGGTCGTCCTCGACGATGGCCCGGGGGATGTACGTCCCGGCGTCGTCAAAGGTGCCCATGGGGGCATTGGACATCAGGGCGATGGCGCCGGGGACCTCACCGGCGGCCGGGGCGGCGGTGACCGCCGGGTCAAGAGCGCCGGTGGAACCGGCGACGTCGTCGGGCATGGAGTGGGGAACTCGCTTTCAGGATCGAGACACCTGGCGCGTCGAGAGTGCGCCAGAGGGCCACCGGTGGTGACCAGCCGTCAATCGTACCAAACGGCCCCGCTGATCAGCCTGGGGATTTCCGGCGGGCCCCGCCGGTCATCCCTTGGCGTCGGCCCACGAGGAACCCCAGGCGCTGGACACCTTCAGGGGGACGGCCAGCCCGACGACGTCGGCCACGCCGGCCAGGACGTCGGGCACCAGGGCCATGACCGTCTCCTCCTCGGCCGCCGGGACCTCGACGAGGACCTCGTCGTGGACCTGGAGGACGAGTCGGGAGGCCAGGCCCTCGTCCTCGAGGGCGCCGTCCAGGCGGACCAGGGCCACCTTGAAGAGGTCGGCGGCGAGCCCCTGGATCCCGGCGTTCATGGCCTGGCGCTCGGCCGCCATCCGGAGGTTGCGGTTGGGCGAGTGCAGATCGGGCAGCGACCGGCGGCGCCCGAAGAGCGTCTCGGTGTACCCCTTGGACCGCGCCTCGTTCACCGTCTGCTCCATGTGGGCCCGCACCGACGGGAAGGCGGCGAAGTAGGCGTCGAGGATCTCCTGGGCCTCGCTCGTCTCGATGGCGAGACGCTGGGCCAGGCCGAAGGCCTCCATGCCGTAGGCCAGCCCGTAGGAGACCATCTTGGCCCGGTTGCGCTGGGCGGCCGTCACCTCCTCGGCCGGGACACCGAACACCCGGGCGGCCGTCGTCCGGTGGATGTCGCGGCCCTCGGCGAAGGCGGCGATCAGCCCCGGGTCGGCGGCCAGATGGGCGATGACGCGCAACTCGATCTGGTCGTAGTCGGCCACCAGGAGGCGGTGGCCCGGCGACGGGACGAAGGCGCGCCGCAACTGGCGCCCCTCCTCGGTGCGGACGGGGATGTTGTGCAGGTTGGGGCGGTCCGACGACAACCGCCCTGTGCGGGCCACGGTCTGCTGGAAGGTGGCGTGGATGCGCCCGTCGGGCCCCACCTCGGCCAGCAGGCTCTCGCCGTAGGTGGAGCGGAGCTTCTCCACCTCGCGGTAGCGCAGGAGCGTCTCCACCACCGGGTGCTGGTCCCGGAGCCGCTCGAGGGTCTGGGCGTCGGTCGAGATAGCCCGTCTTGGTCTTCCGGCCCGGCGTCAGACCGAGGCGCTCGTAGAGCACGGCGCGCAGCTGCGGCGTCGAGTTCACGTTGAACGTCTCGCCCGCCTGCTTGTGGATCTCGGCCTCCAGTCGGGCGCACTCGGCCACGAACTCGTCGGTGATCCGCCGCAGCTCGGCGGCGTCGACACCGATGCCGGCCACCTCCATCCGGGCCAGGACGCGCACGAGCGGGCGCTCGACCTCGTCGTGGAGCCGGGTCAGGCCGTTGTCGTCCAGCGCCTGGCGCAACGGCGCCACCAGGGCCCCGAGGGCGACGGCCTGGCGGGCGGCCTGGCTGGACCGGGTGGACACGTCCTCGTCGGCATCGCCGTCGAGATCGAGCTGGCCGGCCGCCGTGGCCTGCACGCCGGCGATCCAGAGCCACCCCCAGATGGGCGTCGACGACGTCCTCCAGGCGGTAGCGGCCCGACGACGGGTCGAGGAGATAGGCGGCCACGGCGCTGTCCATGGCCAGGCCGACGATGTCGACGCCGGCGGGGAGCAGCACGCGCATGAGCTCCTTGACCCCGTGGGCCGCCACCGCCGTCCCCCCGGGACCGAGCAGGGCGCCCAGCGCCTCGAGCACCGCACGCGTCGTCAGGAGCTCGGGGCCGATCCACACCGCCGAGCCGGCGGCGGGCCCGGGCTCCGGCCCGCCCGGCGGCGGTGCCGGCGACGGCCAGGCCGGCCAGGGCTGATCGGCCGGGGTCGCCGCTCCAGACCGGGGCCAACGACACCAGGGCCATCTCGGCGAGGGCCTCGAGGGCGGCGACGACCTCGGCGGCGGTGGCGGGGATCTCCGTCGTCACCCGCGAGACGTCGAAGGCGGGGCCGGTCCGCCCACCGACGAACGGGGCAGCGGCGTGTCGTCGTCGCCCATCAACGGCGCCAGGCGCTGCCACAAGGTGGGCATCTCCAGCTCGCCGAAGACCCGCTTCACCTCCGCCGTGTCCCACCGTCCCAGAGCCAGGTCGTCGAGGCCCAGCTCGAGAGGGACGTCTCGGACCAGGGGGATCACCTTGGCGTTGCGCCGGACCCGGTCCTCGTTCTCGGCCAGGTTCTGGCGCAGCTTGGGGGTGAGCTCGTCGAGGTGGGCGAAGATGTCGTCGAGGGTGCCGTAGGTGGACACCAGCTTGGCCGCCGTCTTCTCCCCCACCCCCGGCACGCCGGCCAGGTTGTCCGAGGGGTCGCCGCGCAAGGCGGCCAGAACGGCGTACGACGATGCCGGCACCCCGTAACGCTCGGCGATCCCGGCCTCGTCGTAGACGACGGTGTCGGAGAGCCCCTTGCGGGTGTACATCACCGTGATGTGGGGATCCTCCACCAGCTGGAAGGCGTCGCGATCGCCGGTGACCACGACCACGTCGCGACCCGTCGTCGCGCGCCACGGTGGCCAGGGTGGCCAGGATGTCGTCCGCCTCGTAGCCCGGCACCTCTAGCGTCCGCAGGCCGAGAGCGCCCAGGACGTCGCGGACCAGGGCGAACTGGGGGACGAGAAGGTCCGGGGTCTCGGGCCGGTTGCCCTTGTAGTCCTCGACCACCTCGTCGCGGAAGGTGGGCTCGGGCCGGTCGAAGGCCACGCCGATGCCGCTCGGGTTGTGGTCGCGCAGCAGGTTCACGAGCATCGAGGTGAACCCGTAGACGGCGTTCGTGACCTGGCCCGACCGGGTGGCCAGATCGATGGGCAGGGCGAAGAACGCCCGGAAGACGAGCGAGTTGCCGTCGAGGAGGAACAGGGGCCCGTCGTCGGCCATCGGGGTCGATGCTATGGCACGGCTGTGGCCGCGGCGTCGGCCGTCGGCCGGGTCCGCGTCAGGGTGCCAGTTTCCCGTCCAGGATCTCCTGGGCGACGTCCCGCATGGTGGTCCGGCGGGTCATGGCCGTGCTCCGGATGAAGGTGAAGGCCTCGGCCTCCCTCATGCCGTGGTTGTCCATGAGGATCCCCTTGGCCCGGTTCACCAGCTTCTGGGTCTCGAGCTTCTCCTCCAGCGTCGCCACCTCACCGGAGAGGCGGGCGTGCTCCTCCTCGATGGCCCGGAACTCCTCGAAGCGGGCCAGCGCCACCTCGATGGCCGGGACCAGCTCACTTCTCTGGAACGGCTTCACCAGATAGGCGGACACGCCGGCGTCGCGCGCGTCCTCGATGAGGTTGCGTTGGCTGAAGGCGGTGAGGATGAGGACGGCGACCCTCCTGTCGGCGGTGATCCGGCGGGCCGCCTCGATGCCGTCGAGCCCGGGCATCTTCACGTCGAGGATGGCCAGATCGGGACCGTGGCGGGCGACGAGGTCGACCGCCTCGTCGCCGCGGCCCGTCTCCCCCACCACCTCGTAGCCCTCGGCCTCGAGGATCTCCTTGAGGTCGAGGCGGATGATGGCCTCGTCCTCGGCGATGACGACACGTGCGCCCATACTCGAGTGCCTCTCCTTTGGTGCCGGTGTCCCGGCATTGTCGTCCGTGGTTGTCGGGTCGTCCGTGGTTGTCGGTCGACGGCTGGTCTGTGCGTGATCCGTGCCGGCCGGGGTGTCCGGCCCCTGGCGAACTCGCCCGCCGTCCCGGCGTCGGTCCCGGTTCTCTATCTCGGCTCGGGCACCAGCTGACCGAGAAGCTCGTCCTGGCGCCTTTCGAGGTCGCCGATCATGGCCAGGAGCCGGCCCCGTGCGCCCATGGCGGCGTCGGCGTGGCGCTGGGCGCTGGCGTACTCGTGGCCGGCCAACGGGGTCTCCGAGACGAGCGACCGGATGCGGGCGTCGTCGGCCGTGTCGGTGAAGACGAGCAGCTGCTCGTCGAGGACGGCGAGCTCCTGGCGGGCGCGCACGAGCCGGTTGTGGACGTCGCGGAGCGACCGTTCGACGAGGGATCGGCGCATCGGGCCAATTGTAGGCCCCACCGACTCACCGGCCCCACCGTTTTCCCCGGGCCCGCTCGCGGGGACCCGATGAGCGGCCACTGTAGGCTCCCGGGCCGTGCCGCCCGGATGGCGGAATGGTAGACGCGGGGGCCTCAAAAGCCCCTGTCCTTCGGGGCGTGCGGGTTCGAATCCCGCTCCGGGCACAGACCGCCGCCGACGGGGCGGGGGTGACGCCGAATCGTCCCGACCGTGGGGTCGGATCTCCCCCAGGACCCCCGGGCTCCCCTCGAGCCGCTTGCGTCCCTCGAGCCACTCCCGTATCGTCGCACCGCCGAGCCGAGGCGAACCCCGGGTGAAACCGAGGCTGGTGCGGTGACCGCAGAAGTGAGACCGGTTCCCAGGGACCGGTCTCCTTCGCGTCCGGGGCCCGGTCCTACCGGCGCCACGACCGGCGACCGCCGCCGGAACGGGGATCCGACGGCCCCAGGTGCCCGATGAGGAAGGCGGCCGTCTGCCCGGCGAGCTGGGAGATGCCGGGCGTCTCCGGCCCACCGGCCGCCGGCAGCAGGCCGTGCTCTGCGTGACGGACCATGACGAGCGTGGCCGAGTTCCCCGACGCCCGGAGCTCGGCGTCGAGGTCCACGGACTGGTCGGGAGGGACCACCGTGTCGTCGTCCCCCTGGACGATGAGGAAGGGGGGTTCGTGGGCCCCGACGTAGGTCACGGGGCTGGCGGCGACGAGAACGTCGGTGGTGGGTGAACCGGCCGGGCCCGGACCGAGGGTGGTCCCGAATGCCCGGGGGGCGTAGGCCTGGATGAGAGGGGCCCGGGCCCAGTCCGTCGTCGTCAGGTCGGCCGGTCCGTAGAGGTCGACGACGGCCTGGACACCACTCGACTGACCGGCGTCCGGCCCGGTGTCGAAGCCGCCCCGACGACCGGCCAGACCGAGCAACGAGACGATCTGCCCGCCGGCGCTGTCACCGATGGCCCCGACGGCGCCCGGATCGATGTGGAGCGCGGCGGCGTTGGCCCGCAGGTAGCGGATGGCGCAGGCGGCGTCGTCGATCTGTGCCGGCCACGGGAACCGGGGGGCCAGGCGGTAGTCGATCGAGACGACCACCCAACCCTTGGCCTCCACGGCCGCCGCCACCAGCCCGACGAGAGAGCCGGGGGCGATGGCCGAGTCACCCTGGACCCAGCCCCCGCCGTGGACGTAGACGACGACGGGCACCGGGGCCGTCGGCAGGGGGGCGGGCTCGTCGACGTCGAGCGTCTCGGCCACCCCCCCGTCGTCGCAATAGGTGAGCGTCGTCTTCCCCGGGCCGAGCGGGGCCAGCGACGCCCCCGCGGTCGTCGTCTGGTTCGCCCCGGCCGACGCCGGGGCCAGGAGCACGACGCAGGAGGCCACGACGGTGACCACGACGCCGGTCAACGCACCGACGACGGACCAGCGCCCGCGGCGCGGCTGTCCCCTCATACTCCGTGTCGCGACAAAGCACTCCTCCGGCCTGGCTCATCGGCACGGGAGGCCCCGACCTTGAGGCCGGCGACCGGGTCCGCCGGTGGGGCCCCCGCCTCGGTAGTGTCGGGCCCGTGCTCGGGACCGCCGCTGCGGAGGGACCGTCGGGTCGCCGGGGCCGGTGGGACGTCCTGAGGGTGGCCGTCGGCGCCACCGTGGCCGTCGTGGCCGTCGGAGGCCTGGTCGTGAAGGCGGCCCACGGTGGACAGACGGTCCAGGACCTGCGCTCGCGGACACCGGTGGCCGACGCCGAGCTCGACGACGCCTACTACCGGTGCCTCGACGTCCAGGCCCGCAGCGTGGTGGCCCCGGGCCGGCCCGTCCTGATCGAGGGTCCCGACTTCGGTGCGTACGTCACCCTGCTCAAGGCGGTCGGCAGCTGGGTGACCATCGCCGGCCACCCGTCGCCGTCGGACGTGGCCCTGTCGATCGATCAGCGCGGCGGTGGCGGGAGCTGCCTCGGGTCCGTCGTCGTCGCCCGCCAGAGGGGACCCGACGGGCGCCGGACCACGCTGGTGGGGTCGGGCGCCTCGGTACCGGGGAAGGGTCCTCCCCCGCCACCGCCCCTGTGACGCTGGTCCCGGGCGCCATCCTGGCGCTCGTCGTTCTGGCCGCCGCCGGCCTGCTCCCGGTGGTGGCGCTGGTCGGCCTCCGTTGGGCGACCGTCCCGCTCTGCCCCCTGGGTGGGGCCGTGATGGCCGCCGTGGCCGCCACCTGCTGCCTGGGGATCGGGGCGAGCACGATGACGTGGTTCGTTCTCGCCGGCGCGTCCGCCGCCCTGGCCACGCTGGCCTGGTGGTGGTGGCGCCCGGACCGCCGTCCGTGGAGGGCGCCGGCGGCGGGACCGGCACCCCACCGGACCACCGGGCTGGCCGCCGTCGTGGGCATCGGCGGCGCCTGCGCCTGGTGCCTGCGGACGCTGTCGACCCCCACCGTCGGCTTCGACACCCGGGCCGTCTGGCTGATGCGGGCCGGGTGGTTCCTCCAACCCCACCACCAACTGGTCACCGACATGTCGTCGCCCGGGATCTTCCTGTCCCAGACGTCGTACCCGCCGTTGGTGAGCGCCGCCGGCTCGGTGGCCTGGTCGGTGACCGGCAACCACTCCATGCGGCTCGGGGTCGTCGTCATCGCCCTCCTCAACACCTGTGCCCTGGCGGCGGCCGCCTTCGCCGTGGTGGAGTGCGGGCGCCACGCCACCACCCGGCTGGCGGCGTCGACGTCGTCGGGGCGAGGTGCTCCGGCGAGCCCCGGCGGGCGACGGCGCGCCGGGGCGCTCGTCGTCCTCCCCTCCGTCGTCGCCGTGGTCGGCGCCGTGGCCCTCGTCTTCGTCACCTTCGCCGTGGCCGAGCCGTTCATGACCAACGGCTATGCCGACCCCCTGTGGTCGCTGGCGGCGGTGGGCGCCGTCGCCTACGGGCTGCAGGCGGAGGCCGGGAACGGGGCGCTCGGGGCGGCCGCCGTCCTGGTGGTGGTGGCCGGGATGTCGAAGGACGAAGGGGCCGTCACCGCCGTGCTCCTGCTGGCGCTCCTGGTGGTCCGGCGCCTCCTGGCGGCGGGGCCCGACCGACGTCGCCTCTGGTGGCGCCCGGTGGTGGCCGGGTCGGTCGGTCTCGCCTTCGTGGGGGCCTGGCCGGCCACCGTGCACCTCCTCCACCTGCGCCACGTGAGCGCCGGGGGATCGCCGGCCAGCCAGTACGTCCACCGGGCCCACCAGGCCATCGACGGCCTGGCCCCCTATCTGCACGTCGTGGTTCTGGCCGGCACCCTGGCCGTGGTCGGTTGGCTGTTTCTGACCCCGGTGCGGCGGGCCGTCGGGATGGGCAACGACGCCTGGGGATGGGCCGGGTCGGCGGCCGGGTCGGCGGTGATCCTGGCCGCCTACGTCACGGGAACGGCCGACGTGCCGTCGTGGCTCACCACCACGGCCCACCGCGTGACCGAGTTCACCGCCTTGTCGGGATGGTGGATCATCGCCCTGTGGGCGGTGACGGCCAGCGCGGCACCGGCACTGGCCGGAGCCGCCACGCTCAGCCGGCCCCGCCCCACGCCCGTGGCCGGCTGACCGCCGTCAGGGGCGGTGGGCCACGACGAACCATCCGGCCTCGTCGCGAGCGGCGTCCACCGTCAACCCGGCCTCGGCGAACCAGGGCTCGAGCTCCGACCAGACGTAACGGTGCTCGACGGGAGCGCTGAGCCGGTCGAAGGTGTCGAGCACCAGGCTCCGGAAGGGCTTGTCCCGGTACGTGTCCATCGGCAGTCCGGCCAGGCGCTTGATGCCCCGCCTCTCCCCGAAACGCCCCGGTGCCACGAAGCCGGCGTAGAGGCCGACGGCGACCAGGGCGCTGAAGGCCTTCAAGGCGCGGTGCGGGAGCCGGAGCGTCAACCGGCGGACGACGGCCGAGGCCGCCAGGGCCGCCTGGCGGGCACCGAAGGCCGCCGGCCGGCTGTAGAGGTAGATCAGGACGGTACCGCCCGGGGCCAGATAGCGGATCAGGTCGCGGAAGCCGGCGTGGGGATCGTCGAGGTGGTGGAGGACGCCCAGGCACGAGATGAAGTCGAAGCTCTCGGGGGCGAACGGCGCGGCGCGCAGGTCCGACTTCACCACCAGCACGTTGGAGAATTGGCCGAGGTTGCGCACGGCCGCCTCGACGGCGGAGGAGCCGTCGAGGGCCACCAGGGCGTCGAGGTGGGGTGCCAGGAAGCGGGTGAAGCGACCCTTGCCGCAGCCGGCGTCCATCCCGACCTTGCCGGCCAACGAGACCAGGTCGAGGTCGCGGAAATAGATCTCGGCGAACCGGCTGTCCTCGGCGCGCACACCGTCGAACGTGTTCCACTCGTAGCCGAAGCTGGCGAAGGTCTGTTCGGTGATGGCGTCGGTCGACTGCTCGACGGAGACGTCCAGATAGCCCATCGGGGACCCGTAGCGGTGACCGGCCGGGCAGACGACGGTGGCGTCGTCGACCGCCTCGACGGGCTGGCCGCAGGCCGGGCAACGCAGGCGCTCGATCAACGCAGCAGTGGGGCTCAGGCGACGGGAAGCGGACATCGGGTCAAGCATGCCAGCTCACGGGGCGGGCTCCAGAAGGTGTTCGAAGGGACCGGGACGACCGAAATAGAACCCCTGGGCGTATTCGCAACCCATGGCCCGCAGGGCCACCGCCTGGGCGTGGGTCTCGACGCCTTCGCCGACGATCGTGAGCCGGAGCTCGTGACCGAGTCCGATGATGCCGCGGACGATGGCCCCGGCGTCGTGCTCGCGCACAGCGTCGAGGGCGGCGACGAAATCGCCGTCGATCTTGATCCCCGAGATGGGGAGCTCCTGGAGCCAGGCCAGATTGGACTCACCGTTGCCGAAGTTGTCGACCTGGACGGCGACGTCCAGGTCGTGGAGGGCCGACAGGACGTTCTCGGTGGTGACCACGTCGCGCACAGCGTGCTCGGCGATCTCGAGCCCCAGGAGGAGGGTGGGGACCTGGTGGGCGGCGGCCAGCTCGGCGACCAGGTCGGCGAAGTGGAGATCGGCGATCTGGCGGGGCGAGACGTTCACCCACATGTGGAACCCCTCCGGGAGGGTTCCCGAGGCGCGCAGCCGGGCCAGGTCGGCGAGGGCGTGGTCGAGGATCCACCGCCCCATCGGCGCCGTCAGGCCCACCTTGTCGGCCACCCCGAGGAAGTCGGCGGGGGGAACCGTCCCGTGACCGGGGCGGTTCCAGCGGACGAGCGCCTCGGCCCCCACGATCCCCCCCGACTGGAGGTCGATGACGGGCTGGTACTCGAGGACGAGCTCGTTCTGCTCCATGGCCACGCGCAGGCCCTGTTCGATCTCGTGACGCGACACGGCGCGGGCCCGCATGGTCTCGTCGAACAGCTTCCACGAGGCCTTCCCGTCGTCCTTGGCCCCGTACATGGCCAAGTCGGCGTCGCGCAGGAGGGCGTCGGCGGTGGCATGGGGATCCCCCGGCTCGGTGACGACGATGCCGATCGAAGCGGTGAGCCGGTGCTCGGTGGAGCCGATCACCACGGGCCGACTCAGCTCGGCCAGGATGACCTCGGCCATCCGGTAGGCCACGTCCACCGATTCGACGTCGGGGCAGACGACCACGAATTCGTCGCCCCCGAAACGGGCGATGGTGTCGGTCCGCCGGCGCGCCTCGGCCAGGCGGTTGGCCAGCTCCCGCAGGGCCAGGTCGCCGACGTGGTGTCCGAATATGTCGTTGACGGCCTTGAAGCCGTCGAGGTCGATGAAGAGGATGGCCAGGGCGCTGTGGTTGCGGCGGCAGGTGGCCAGGGCCTGGTTGATCCGGTCGTCGAGCAGGGCCCGGTTGGGCAGTCCGGTGAGCGGGTCGTAGAGGGCCTGGTTCTGGCTGAGCCGTTCCAAGCGGGTGGTCAGGTTGCGGTTCTCGGCCACCAGGGCGCTCTGGGCCAGGCCCCGGCGCACGGCCTCGACGAAGGCTTCGGTGGCCATGGGCTTCAGGAGGTAGCCGTCGACCTGGCCGACGGCGGCGATGGCCGTCTCGAGGGAGGCCGAGCCGGTGAGGAGGAGGACCGGGAGCGTGGGTTCACGCTCCTTCAGGGCCTGGGCCAGGTCGAGCCCGTTGCGGTCGGGCAGGAGGTAGTCGATCACCACCAGGGCGGGCTCGTGGTCGGCATGGAAGGCCAGGGCCTGTTCGGCGCTGGCGGCGCCGATGGCGGCGATCCCGGCCCCGGCCAGGACGGCCAGGAGGCTGGCCCGCGTGGAGACGTCGTCGTCGACCACCAGGACGGTCTCGCCCGCCGCCGCGCCTTCCTCCATCCCCGCACCCCGTCTCGCCGCCTCGGCGGCCACCCGTCGTCGATTCAGCTTCTATCACTCCACGCGCGAAGTCAATTAGCCAAATGCTCACAGTAGGTCGCTATTTGTGCGTATTCCTCCCTGGGACCTCCCTCGATACCGCACAGAGAGCCCGGGAAATATCACTGACGGTGAGAGGGGCTCCAGGCACGGGAGCATTTACCTACCGGTAACGTGACGGGCCCGCGGCGCCGTGCCACCCTGGGGCCCAGGCCCGGTCCCGCCGGTCGGGTCGGAGAGGAGCTGGGGTGCTGGCGTTCACGTTCCCGGGCCAGGGTTCACAGCGCGAAGGAATGGGCCGGGCCTGGGTCGACCACCCCTCGTGGGAGGTCGTCGGTGAGGCATCGGTCGTGGCCGGACGGGACCTGGCCCGGCTCCTTCTTCGAGGCCGACCAGGACGAGCTCACCCTGACGGCCAACGCCCAGCTGGCCACTTACGTCGTGAGCCTGGTGGTGCTCGACGCCATCGAGCGGGTCGGGATCGAGCCCACCGCCTGCGCCGGGCACAGCCTGGGTGAGTACACGGCCCTGACGGCCAGCGGTGCCCTGGCGTTCGAGGACGGCGTCCGGCTGGTGGTGGAGCGGGGCGAGGCCATGCACCACGCCGCCGAGGAGCGGCCGGGGACGATGGCCGCCGTCCTGGGCGCCGACGACGACGACGTGGAGGCCGCCTGCCAGCGGGCCGAGGGCGAGGTCTGGGTGGCCAACTACAACGCACCGGGCCAGGTGGTGATCGCCGGGACGGCCGAAGCGGTGGCCATGGCCGGGACCATCGCCAAGGAGCTCGGGGCCCGACGGGTGATGCCCTTCCCGGTGGCCGGGGCCTTCCACACCGCTCTGATGGCGCCGGCCCGGTCCCGCCTGCGCAAGGCCCTGGCCGACGCCCCCTTCTCGGCGCCCGAGGTCCCGGTGGTGGCCAACGTCGACGCCCGGGCCCACCCCGACGCCGGGGAATGGCCCGCCCTGCTCTCGGCCCAGCTCTGCAGCCCCGTCCGGTGGCGTCAGAGCCTGGTCAAGCTGGGCGAGCTGGGGGCGACCCAGGTGGTGGAGGTGGGACCCGGGGGGGTCCTCACCGGCCTGGCCCGACGGACCCTTCCCGAGGCGCAGGCGCTGTCGGTGGCCTCCCCCGACGACCTCGGCGTCCTCGTGGACACCCTGTCGGGTTCCGAGACCTGGCACGCCTACGCCGCCGCCCACCAGGGCGAGCACCTCTACACCTCCGAACGCGTCGTCGTCTCCCCCGCCGCCGGCGTCTTCACCCCCGACCCCCGGCTTGGCGGCCCCGGGACCCGGTGGACTGGTCGCCGCCGGCAGCCCGGTGACCGGGGCCCCGGCAGCCGGGGACGTCGAGGTCGGCGTGGGTGCCCTCCTCGGCCACGTCGGCGACACCGAGGTGCGCACCCCCTTCGCCGGCCAGGTGGTCGGGTTCCTGGCCCACGCCGGTGAACGGGTGATGGCCGGGCAGCCCCTGGCCTGGCTGCGGGTCGGCACGGCCGGGACCTGACCGGCTCCGTGTCCGAGACCGAGGCGCTGCCGGGACGGATCGTCCTCGTGACGGGGGGGTCGCGGGGCATCGGGTTGGCCTGCGCCCGCCGCTTCCAGGCCCTCGGCGACCGGGTGGCGGTCACCTACCGCACGCGCGCCCGCCGATCCGGCCGACGACGCACCGGGCCGTCCTCCGCTGCTGCCCGTCGCCTGTGACGTCACCGACCCGGCGCAGGTCGAGGCCGCCTTCGGCCGCGTCGAGGAGGAGCTCGGGCCGGTCGAGGTGCTCGTGGCCAACGCCGGGATCACCAAGGACATGCTCCTGCTGCGCATGAAGGAGGAGGCCTGGAGCGAGGTCATCGACACCAACCTGTCCGGCGTCTACCGGACGGTGCGCCGGGCGCTCGGCCCCATGGTCCGGGCCCACGGGGGCCGGATCGTGATCGTCTCGTCGGTCGTCGGCTTCCTGGGCTCGGCCGGCCAGGTGAACTACGCGCGCGGCCAAGGCCGGCCTGGTGGGCCTGGCCCGCTCGCTGGCGCGCGAGGTCGGCAGCCGGGGGATCACCGTCAACGTGGTCGCGCCGGGGATGGTCGACACCGATATGATCGCCACCCTGGGAGATCAGCGTGTGGAGCAGCTCCGGTCCATGGTGCCGCTCGGGCGTGCCGCCACACCGGACGAGGTGGCGGGGGCGGTGGTCTTTCTGTCCTCCGACGACGCCGCCTACGTGACCGGTGCGGTCCTGCCCGTCGACGGCGGTCTGGCCATGGGACTGTGACGGCCCGCAGGACCAGCGAACCGACAGGACAGCGACCAGAGCAACAGCGAGCAAGGAGGACACCGGTGAGCGACGACGCCACCTTCGACAAGTTCAGGGCCTGCACCGTCGAGGTGCTCCAGGTCCCCGAGGACAAGGTCGTCCTCGAGGCGCGCTTCGGCGACGACCTCGATGCCGACAGCCTCGACCTGGTGGAGCTGGTCATGGCGCTCGAGGAGGCCTTCGACGTCACCGTCGAGGAAGCCGAGCTCGAGGACATCGAGACGGTGGGCCAGGCCTACACCCTGATCTCCTCCAAACTCTGATGCTCCTCGGCACCGGGCCCGACGGGCCCGTCCAGGGCCGGCGCGTCGTCATCACCGGGATGGGCGTCCTGGCCTGTTGCGGCATCGGCCTCGACGACTTCTGGGACGGGCTCAACCGTCCCGCTCCCGAGGGCGAGCACCGCGTCCCGGACTTCGACCCGTCGGCCTGGTTCGGGCCCAAGGAGGTGCGTCGCGTCGACCGCTTCGCCCAGTTCTCGGTGGCCGCGGCCGACATGGCCCTGATCGACGCCGGTGAGATCGGCGCCGACCCCGACCGGTCCGGGGTCATCTTCGGCACCGGCGTCGGCGGCCTCGACTCCCTCGAGCAGCAGATCGCCGTCTTCGTGGAGAAGGGGGCCCGCGCCGGATCTCGCCCTTCCTCATCCCCATGATGATGGCCAACGCCGGTGCCGCCAACGTCTCCATGCGCGCCGGCTGGCACGGCCCGTGCGAGACCATCACCACCGCCTGCGCGGCGGGGACCCACTCCGTGGCCGCCGCCGCCCGCCTGGTGGCCTCCGGCCGGTGCGACGTCGCCATCGGCGGGGGGGCCGAGGCGGCCATGACACCGGTGGGGATCGGCGCCTTCACCAACATGACGGCCCTGTCCTCGTCGGGGATGTCACGACCGTTCGACGCCCGGCGCGACGGGTTCATCGTGGCCGAGGGGGCCGGTGCCCTCGTCCTCGAGACCCTCGAGCACGCCCGGCGGCGCGGCGCCCGGATCTACGGCGAGGTCCTCGGCGCCGGGTCGACGGCCGACGCCCACCACATCACCGCCCCCGCCCCGGGGGGCAACGGCGCCGCCGCCTGCATGGAGCTGGCCCTGGCCGACGCCGGGGTCGCCCCCGACGCCGTCGGCCACATCAACGCCCACGGGACCTCCACCCCCCTGAACGACCTGGCCGAGGCCCAGGCCATCGCCAAGGTGTTCGGCACGCCCGGTCCCGCCGGTGACCTCGACCAAGGGCGTCACCGGGCACGCCCTGGGCGGGGCCGGGGCCATCGAGGCGGTGGCCACCACCCTGGCCATCCACCGGCGCCTCATCCCCCCGACGGCCGGCTACGAGGAGCCCGACCCCGACATCACCCTCGACGTCGTCCACGGGACGGCCCGCCCGTGGGAACCGGCGCCGTCGCTGTCGAACTCCTTCGGCTTCGGCGGCCACAACGGCACCCTCGTCATCGGTCCCGTGGAGGAGTGAGCGGGGACCCACCGCACGACGCCGCCGCCGTCCGCCACGCCCGCGCGAGCCCGTCCGATCTGGCCGTCGGCGCCTTCTCGTCGCATCCCGCCCTGGCTCGTCGATCCCGACGATCTGACGCTGGACCGTCGGGATCGACGCGCCTGCGGGCGGCCGAGCGGGCCGAGGCCCCCGCCCTCACCCGCCGGCGGCGCCTGCCCCCCGGCGTGCGGGTGGTCCGCGTCGGCGCCGTCCTGGGCGCGGCCGTGGCCGGCTGGGCCGTGGTCGAGCGCCGGGGGCACGCGCGAGCAGTCGCGCGCCGGGCTGTCGCGCCGGTTGCGGCGGGCCTTCGAGCGCCTGGGGCCGTCGTACATCAAGCTGGGCCAGATCCTCTCCTCGGGTGAGGGCCTCTTCCCCGAGGAGCTGGTGGACGAGTTCCGGCTGCTGCGCGACCGGGTGCCGGCCGAGTCGTTCGAGGTGGTCCGCCGGATCATCGAGGAGGACCTCGGGCGACCGCTCGAGCGCGCTCTTCGCCTCGGTCGACCCCGTCCCCCTGGCGGCCGCCTCCATCGCCCAGGTCCACGCGGCGCGCCTGCTCGACGGGCGAGAGGTGGTGATCAAGGTGCAGCGGCCCACGGTGGCCCGGGTCGTCCGGCGGGACCTGGCCGCCATGAGCTGGCTGGCGCCGCTGCTGGTGGGACGGATCCCGGTGGCCGCCCTGGCCAACCCGCCCGCCCTGGTCGAGCTCTTCGCCGAGACCATCGTCGAGGAGCTCGACTTCCGGCTCGAGGCGCAGAACATGCTGGACGTGGCCCGGGTGCTGGCCGACGCCGGTCAGAAGGCCCTCGTCGTGCCCCGTCCCCACCCGCGCGCTGGTGACGCGCCGGGTGCTCGTGATGGAGCGGCTCGACGGATTCCGCTGGGGCGACGCCCAGTCCATGCGCGACGCCGGCATCGACACCGAGGCGGTCCTGCGGGCCGCGCTCATCGCCTTCCTCGAGGGCGCCCTGCTCCACGGGGTCTTCCACGGCGACCTCCACGGCGGGAACCTCTTCGTCCAGGCCGACGGGCGCGTGGCCCTGCTCGACTTCGGGATCACCGGCCGGCTGAACGAGACCGAGCGCCTGGCCCTGCTCCGCCTGGTCATGACGGCGTCGGCCAACGACATCCCCGGGCAGATCGCCGCCCTGCGCGACCTCGGCGCCCTGCCCGGCGACGTCGACGTCGGCATCGGTCATCGTCGACCTCGGCCTCGACCGGCCCCCCGTCGACCCGACCACGCTCACGGCCGAGGAGCTCACGGCCGAGCTCCGCGGCCATCACCACCGCCCTGCTCGGCTACGGGGCGCGGATGCCCAAGGAGCTCATGCTGTTCGTGAAGGACATGGTCTTCCTCGACGGGGCCATGGCCTCGATGGCCCCCACCGTCGACGTCCTGGCCGAGATCGTGGCCGTCGTCATGTACTTCCACGAGCACCACGGCGAGCGGATCGCCCGCGAGATGGGGCTGGCCGACGGGGCCGTCCCCGCCGTCGACCTCGACGGCATCCGGGCCTCGTTCGGGATCACCGAACCGGTCGACCACCTGACCTACCGGAGCTCCAGGAGCGCCGGGACCTCATCCGGCGCCGGATGGAGCAGCGCCAGCGGCGGCCGCCGCGTCGACGGCCGAGCTGGCTCCGGTCCGCGCGGGCCTCCAGGCGCGGTCGCGCGCTCGTCGGTCGCCCGGCGTGGCCGGTCGTCCTGCGGGCCGACGGGTGCGGCGGCATCCAGCTCTTGGCGTTGGCCTCGAGCATCGGTGTCGTGGTCACCGGTGGCCGTGGCCGAGTTCCCGACAGCCACGGCGAGCGCACGTCACGGTGTCGCCGACCTTGACGCTGGCGATCCCCGACTCGCCGCCGTTGACGCTCGGCGAGCTCACGGTGAAGGTCCCCGACGTGCCCGTCGGCGCTCTTGACGCGTGAGCGACCACGTGCGACCCGACGTGTCGCTCACGGCGGTACCGTCCCGGTGCGCTCGGCGATCGTCTCGTAGCCGCTCGGGCCCTTGACCGTGTACCCCGTGGACCACGGCCCCCGCCCGAACGCCCCGGGACCTCCGCCGAAGAACGCGGCGGCCCATGCCGGCGCGACCGCCGGCGGCCGAGGCCGGACGCCGCGTGGGACGCCGCGTCGGGGCTGGCGCCGTGGTCGACGCCGCCGGGCTCCCGGCTGGCCGCGCCGGCGAGGGCGCGCGCCCCCACGGCCATCGCCGGCGGCCACGCCGGTGGCCCCGCCGTACGCCACCCGGCGCCGAGCTCGCCGGGCGCTCGCCCTCGGCGCCGGGGTCGACCGTCGCTGGTGCGCTTCCGTCCATGGCGCCTCGGCCTCCCGGCATCCGGGGCTCTCGGCGCCCCGCAGGCGCGGTGCACGGCCCGGCGTCACCGTACGACCTCGACCTGTGCGCAGCCTGTGACGGGGTGACCAGGCCGTCTCAGGGCCGGCGTCGATGGCGGCGCGCAGCGCCCCCACGAAGCCGGCCGCCCCGTCGGGCCCGTCCCCGTCGAGCAGCCGCCGCACGAGGGCGGAGCCCACCACGACCCCGTCGGCCCCGGCGCACACCTCGGCCGCCTGCTCCGGGGTCGACACGCCGATGCCGATGCACACCGGGCGTGTCGGTCATGGGCCGGAGGCGGGCGGCCACCTGCCGCGGCCGATCTCGCCAGCTGCGGCCCGCTCCCCGGTCACCCCCATGACGCCCACCCCGTAGACGAAGCCCCGCGACCGCGCGCAGATCGCCCGGGCCCGGTCGTCGGGGGTCGACGGCGCCACCAGGAACACCGTCTCCACCCCGGCCGCGTCGGCCTCCTCGCTCCACCCCCCGGCCTCCTCCAGAGGCAGGTCGGGGACGATGGCGCCGGCCACGCCGGCGTCGACCAGGGAGTCGGCGAACCGGCGGTGCCCGGCCCGGAAGACGATGTTGTAATACGTCATCACGGCCAGCGGGACCCCGATCTCGGTCCGGCCCAGCGCCGTCGAGGATGGACGGCCGGCGTCGTCCCCCGCGCCAGTGCCCTCACCGACGCCTCCTGGATCGTCGGCCCGTCGATCACGGGGTCCGAGAACGGGATCCCGATCTCGATGGCGTCGGCGCCGGCGTCGGCCACGGCGTGGACGACGTCGAGCCAGTCGTCGCCCATGCCGCCGGTGACGTAGGCGACGAGGAGCTTCCCCCCGGCGTCGCGCCGGTGCCCGCAGGCTGCGTCCTCGCAGCGCCGGCCCGGGCCCGTCACCGCGCCACAGCTCCCGCACCTGGGCCACGTCCTTGTCGCCGCGCCCGGACAGCGTGACCAGCACGTCGCGCCGGGGCGATGCCCGCCGGCCTCGCGCGCCACCCACGCCAGGGCGTGCGCGGGCTCGAGGGCGGGAATGATCCCCTCGGTCTCCGACAGCAGCCGGAAGGCGGCGAGCACCTCCTCGTCGCCGGCCTGTTCGTAGCGGGCCCGGCCGATGGCGGCCAGGTGGGCGTGCTCGGGCCCGATGCCCGGGTAGTCGAGCCCGGCCGAGATCGAGTGCGCCGCGAGCACTTGGCCGGCCTCGTCCTGGAGCAGGAACGAGTGCATGCCGTGGACCACGCCGGGCACCCCGTCCCATGGCCGAGCCGCCGGCCGCCTCCACCCC
>CAWJFJ010000012.1:0-1109804 GCA_963842145.1 uncultured Acidimicrobiaceae bacterium | reverse complement strand
CGACGAGCACGGCGGCGGTGTCCACGAAGCCGGCGAACGTCCCGCCGCGTTCGACCCCCCACCCCCGCAGGCCACCACCCAGTCGGGGTCGGCGCCGTCGAGGATCTCCCGGCACTGCCCACGGGCCTCGTCGCCCACCACCCTCTGGAACTCCCGCACCATCCAGGGATAGGGGTGCGGTCCCATCACCGATCCCAGGCAGTAGTGGGTGTCGTCCACCGCGCCACCCAGACCCTCATGGCCTCGTTGACGGCGTCCTTCAGGGTCTTCGAACCCGAGTGGACCGGAACCACCTCGGCACCGAGGAGCTCCATCCGGAACACGTTCAGGGCCTGGCGCTCGGTGTCGACGGCGCCCATGTAGACGACGCACTCCATCCCGAAGTAGGCGGCGGCGGTGGCCGCGGCCACCCCGTGCTGGCCCGCCCCCGTCTCGGCGATGAGCCGGCTCTTTCCCATCCGCCGGGCCAGCAGCGCCTGGCCCATCACGTTGTTGATCTTGTGCGACCCGGTGTGGGTGAGGTCCTCGCGCTTGAGCAGCACCCGGACCCCGAGGCGCGCCGACAGCCGCTGGCACTCCGTGACCGGGGTGGGGCGACCGGCGTAGTGGTGCAGGATCCCGTCGAGCTCCTCGTGGAACCCCCGATCGGCCCAGGCCTCCCGGAAGGCCCGCTCCAGCTCCTCGCAGGCGGGGACGAGCGACTCGGGGACGAACCGGCCCCCGAACTCCCCGAACCGGCCGTCGGCCGACGGCTCCCCCATCACGGCGGCGCTCATCCCCCCTCCTCCCGCCAGTCGAACGGGCGCTCGCCGGGGGCGTCGGGATCGTCGCCGTCGCCGCCCCCGTCGTCTCCGGCGCCGTGCTCCGCCCCGG
The DNA here is from genome assembly GCA_963842145.1 of uncultured Acidimicrobiaceae bacterium. Classification (GTDB taxonomy): domain Bacteria; phylum Actinomycetota; class Acidimicrobiia; order Acidimicrobiales; family UBA8190; genus CAWJFJ01. The sequence continues at coordinate 1,108,931 of CAWJFJ010000012.1, read as the reverse complement.
TCACATCCTCGCCGGCGGCGGCGCGGCGGCGGCCACGAAGGCGCGCACCTTCACCGGGTCCTTCCGTCCGGGCGCCGATTCCACCCCCGAGGCCACGTCGACACCGTAGGGCCGCAGATGGGCCACGGCGTCGGCCACGTTGTCGGCCCGGAGCCCCCCCGACACGATCAGCCGCGCCGGGTCGACGACACCCTCGGCCAGCCGCCAGTCGAACACCTCGCCCGAGCCCGGTGACTCGGCGTCCACCAGGACCAGGGCGGCGCCGTAGTCGTCGATCCGCCCTATCCCCGGGTGCCCGGCCGGGAAGGCCTTGATGGTGAGGGCCACCCGCTCGGCCACCCACCGGGTCGTCGTCGACCGTCTCGTCACCGTGGAGCTGGGCGGCGCGCAACCCGATGCTGTTCACGATCTCGACCACCCGTGCCGGGGCCTCGTTGCGGAACACCCCCACGGTGACGATCTCGGGCGGGACCCGCTCGATGATCCGCCGGGTGGCCTGGGCCGAGACCTGCCGGGGCGACGGGGCGAAGACGAACCCGATGGCGTCGGCCCCGAGCGCCACGGCCAGCAGGGCGTCGGCCTCGGTGGTGATCCCGCAGATCTTGACGAGCACGTCAGCCCCCGACGGCCCCGGCGTCGGCCGACGCCGTGGCCGCCCGACGGCCCACCCGATGCCCGACCAGGGCGGCCAGGGCCCGGCGGGCGGTCGCCCGCCCGCATCAGGGTCTCCCCCACCAGCACGGCCCGGTAACCGGCGTCGGCCAGGCGGCGGGCGTCCCCGGCGTCACGGATACCGGACTCGGCCACCGCCACCACGCCGTCGGGGATGGCCCTCACCACCCGCAGGGCCCGCTCGTGGTCGACGGCGAAGGTGACCAGGTCGCGTTGGTTCACCCCGACCAGCTCGGCGCCGGCAGTCGAGGGCCCGCCCCACCTCCGTCTCGTCGTGGGCCTCGACCAGGGTGTCGAGCCCGACCGGCGCGGGCCACCGCCTAGGAGGTGGCCGAGCTCGGCGTCGGTCGAGGGCGGCCACGATCAGCAGCACGGCGTCGGCCCCCATCAACCGGGCGTCGGCCACGTCGGCGTCGGCCACGGTGAAGTCCTTGCGCAGGACGGGGAGGGCGCAGGCGGCGGCGGCCCGGGTCACGTCGTCGGCCGACCCGCCGAAGAACTCGGCGTCGCTCAGCACCGACAGGCAGGCGGCCCCGCCCGCCTCGTAGTCCCGGGCCACGGCCGCGGGGTCGAGCCCGGGGTCGAGCTCCCCCCGCGACGGCGACCGGCGCTTGATCTCGGCGATGACGGCCAGGCCCTCGCACCCGGTCAGGGCGGCGGCGAAGGGCCGGGGTGGGCGGCACCGCCCGGCCTCGGCCAGCAGGGCGTCGACGTCACGCCGGTCGGCCGCGGCGGCGGCGCGGTGGGCGGCCAGGATCCCGTCGAGATAGGTGGCCGGCGACATCGGCCCAGCCTATCGGTGGGCCCAAGGGCCTCAGCGAAGGCTCGCCCCGACGCGACAGTGCGCCCGGCCGGAGCCGGGCGCACTGTCCACCAGGGGGCCGGGAACCGGCGCCTGGTATCGAACCCTTCGGCTTCGTCAGCCCGTCAGTTCAACATCCCGTTCAGCGTCTCCGTCTTCCCCACGAAGTTGGCGCTCGTCCCCAGCGACGCCGTCACGTCCCACGTGGCCTCCGGGGTGTGCTTGGGCAAGGTGAACCAACCGGCAGCCAGGAGGCACTTGGCCGTCGCGACCTTCTTCTTCACGATGACGGTCACCGAGTCACCGCCGGCGCATATCCGTTTGGCGTTCTTCGTCGGTGGTACGTCGGACACCGAGAACACCACCTGCTGGCCAGCCAGGAGCTTTGTGGCCTTCTTGGCCGTGAGCGTGGCCGTGAAGGTGTTGGCCGAATCGTTCTTGACCGCCGGTTTCACCGTGAGCTTCATCTTCGTCTTCGCCGCAGTCACCGTCTCGGTGGTCGTGCCACTACTGCTGGCGAAGTTCGAGTCACCGGAGTAGGCCCCTTCGATCGTGTACGGCGATGCCGCCCCCTGCAACAACCCGGCGGCCACCTTGCACTGGGCCAGGCCCGAGCCCGAGATCGCCTTGCTGTTGCCCTTCGAGCAGCTCACCGTGCTGTGGTTATGGCCGGTGATCGTGAAGAGGACCGTCCCCGTCGGGATGTCGGCGTTCTGCGTCACCGGCACCGACACCTGGGCGCTGATCGTGATGGGATTCCCGGTGGCGGTGTGGGTGGGGGTGGCCGTCAAAGCCGTGGCCGTTCCCGTCCCCGACGCACTGGCGACCAGGGGAACAACTGCCAACGACGTCATGGCCATCACGACGCTGGCTCCCGCGGCGGCCGCCACCTTCTTGCCTCGACCTCTGAACATATTTCCGCCTCCCGACGAGTCGCGCGGCGCAGCGGCCGCATCAGCAAAGTCTGATCGAAGTCGACGCTCGGGACATCACCAATTCTGATGACGTGGCGTCCCTTTCGGAGGCCGACGGGGCCCGGAGGCCGGCGCGGCGGGGCCAACCGTCACGTGGCGCGGTCCTCCGGAGTCACTGCGCCCCGGCCCCCCGGAGGAGGCAGTCGAGGATGAGGCCGACCGACTCGTCCACGGGTGCGTCCCCGGCCACCACCAGTTCGGGGGACACGGGCACCTCGTAGGGGTCGTCGACGCCCGTCATCGAGGCCACCGATCCCGTCTCGGCCCGGGCGTAGAGGCCCTTCGGGTCGCGACTGACGCAAACGGCGACGGGGGTGGCCACGTAGACCTCGACGAAGGGGATCCCGGCCGACTCGTGCCGCTGGCGGGCCAGGCGTCGGGCATCGGCGTAGGGGCTGATCAGGGCGACCAGGGCCACCAGCCCGGCCTCGGCGAAGAGGTACGCCACCTCGGCCACCCGGCGCACGTTCTCGTCGCGCCCGGCCCGGTCGAACCCGAGGTCGCTGCACAACCCCATGCGCACGTTGTCGCCGTCGAGGCGGTAGGCGGGCCGGCCGTACTCGACCAGGCGGTGCTCGAGGGCGACGGCGACCGTCGACTTGCCCGACCCGGACAGGCCCGTGAGCCAGACGGTGGCACCCTTGAGCCCGAGCGCCCGCCAGCGGTCGCGGCGGCTCAGCATGGCCGGCGACCAGACGACGTCGGGGTGCACCTCCACGGTCAATCGGGGCCCAGGATCATGCCGGCACCCACCGTGACGTTCGTCTCCTCACTGGCCAGGATGAACGATCCGGTGGTGCGGTTGCGGCGGTAGCTGTCGTAGAAGAGGGGCTGGGTCACCCGCAGGCCGACGCGGCCCACCTCGTTGAGCGTCAGCGACTCCGCCGACTCGTCGCGGTGCAGGGTGTTCACGTCGAGGCGGTAGTGCACGTCCTTCACCACGGCCCGCACCCACCGGGTGGTGTGCTTCACCGAGAGGAAATCCCCCGGTCGCAGGGGCTTGTCGGTCATCCAGCAGACCATGGCATCGATATCCTGGCCCATCGACGGGTGGTTGTGGGACCGGCAGATCATGTCGCCACGCGAGACGTCGAGATCCTCGGCCAGCCGGACGACGACCGACATGGGAGCGAAGGCCTCGTCGGCCGGTCCGTCGAAGGTGTCGATCGACGCGATCGTCGTGGTCAGGCCCGAGGGCAGCACCGTCACCTCGTCGCCGGGTCGGAAGACCCCGCCGGCCACCCGGCCGGCGTAACCGCGGTAGTCCCGGATGGTCGAGGCCGTGGGTCGGACCACCCACTGCACCGGGAACCGGGGATCGATCAGATTCCGGTCCGAAGCGATATATACCTGTTCGAGATGGTGGAGCAGGGACTGGCCCTCGTACCACCCCATGTTGGGCGAGCGCTGGACGACGTTGTCCCCGTTCAGCGCCGAGATGGGGATGAAGGCCAGGTCGGACACGTCGAGCCGGGTGGCGAAGGCCTTGAACTCCTCGCGGATCTCGCCGAAGACGGCCTCGTCGTAGCCGACGAGGTCCATCTTGTTGACGCACAGGACGAGGTGGGGGACACGCAGCAGCGAGGCCAGGAAGGCGTGGCGCCGGGTCTGCTCGACGATCCCCTTGCGGGCGTCGACGAGGACCAGGGTGAGATCGGCGGTGGAATTCCCCGTCACCATGTTCCGCGTGTACTGGATGTGGCCCGGGGTGTCGCCGATGATGAACTTCCGCACCGGCGTGGCGAAGTACCGGTAGGCCACGTCGATGGTGATCCCCTGCTCGCGCTCGGCCCGCAGGCCGTCGGTGAGCAGCGCCAGGTCGGTGTACTCCTCGCCCCGCTGGCGGCTGACCCGCTCGACCGCCTCCAGCTGGTCCTCGAAGATGGCCTTGGAGTCGTACAGGAGCCGCCCGATCAGCGTGCTCTTGCCGTCGTCGACGGAGCCGGCGGTGGCGAATCGGAGAAGCTCCACGGCTAGAAGTACCCCTCCCGCTTGCGGTCCTCCATCGACGACTCGCTGATACGGTCGTCGGCCCGGGTGGCACCGCGCTCGGTGAGCCGGGACACGGCGATCTCCTCGATGATCTCGACCAGGGTCAGGGCCGTCGACTCCACCGCCCCCGTGCACGTCATGTCACCGACGGTCCGGTAGCGGACGGTGGCCTCGAACGTCTCCTCGCCGCTCACCGGGCTCGTGTGAGGTCCGATGGAGAGCAGCATCCCGTCGCGCCGGAAGACTGGCCGACGGTGCGAGAAGTAGATGGACGGGATCTCCACCTGCTCCTGGGCGATGTACTGCCAGATGTCGAGCTCGGTCCAGTCCGACAGCGGGAAGACCCGTATGTGCTCGCCGGGGTGATGGCGGCCGTTGTACAGCCCCCACAGCTCGGGTCGCTGGTTCTTCGGGTCCCACTGGCCGAACTCGTCGCGGAACGAATAGACGCGCTCCTTGGCCCGGGCCTTCTCCTCGTCGCGCCGGGCCCCGCCGAACACGGCGTCGAATCGCTGCAACACGATGGCGTCCAGCAGGGTCCTCGTCTGCAGCCGGTTGCGCGAGGGATGGAGGCCCGGCTCCTCGGCCACCCGCCCGCTGTCGATCGATTCCTGCACCGAGGCCACCACCAGCTGGGCGTCGAGCTCGGCCACCCGCCGGTCGCGGAAGTCGATCACCTCGGGGAAGTTGTGACCGGTGTCGACATGCATGACCGGGAACGGCAGGCGGGCCGGCCAGAAGGCCTTCTGGGCCAGCCGAAGCATCACGATCGAGTCCTTCCCGCCCGAGAAGAGCAGCACGGGCCGCTCGAACTCGGCCACCACCTCCCGCATGATGTGGATGGACTGCGCCTCGAGCGCCTCGAGGTGTGACAGCTGGTACTGCCCCGGACCGGCCGACACCCCCCCCTGTTCCATGGTTTTCCACAGTAGTCCGGACCACCTGGGAACCGGTTCCGGCCGGGTCAATTAGGGTCATCAGACCCACTCTCCGTCCGCCCCGCGAGGTTCTCCCCATGGCCACCGCCGACGATCACGAGCTCGCCGCCCGCATCGCCGAGCGCGCCGGGGCCCTGCTCCTCGAGGTCCGGGCCGGCGCCGCGGGCAGCGACGACCGTACCGTGGGGACGGAAGGCGACCGCCGGGCGCACGAGCTCATCACCACGGCCCTCCGAGAAGCCCGCCCTCTCGACGCGTTGCTGTCCGAAGAGGGCGTGCCGTCGGGGGAGGGCGCCGCGGGCGGGCGGTCCGGGGAGGGCGGACCCCTGGCGCGGCGGGCCCCACCCGGCGGGTCTGGATCGTCGATCCCCTCGACGGCACCCGCGAGTTCTCCGAAGGTCGCGCCGACTTCGCCGTCCACGTGGCTCTGGTCGAGAACGGGATCCCGACGGCGGGGGCCGTCGCCCTCCCGGCCGAGCACCTGGTCCTCGCCACCGCCGACCCCCCCGCCCTGCCTCCCCGCCGTCGCCGGCGTCTCCGCCTCCTGGTCAGTCGCACCCGGCCCCCGGTCGAAGCCTCAGCGGTGGCCGGCCGCCTCGACGCCGAGCTGTTCCCCATGGGCTCCGCCGGCGCCAAGGCCATGGCCGTCGTGCGCGGCGAGGGCGACATCTACATCCATGCCGGAGGCCAGTACGAGTGGGACTCGGCCGCCCCCGTAGCCGTCGCCGTGGCCGCCGGGGTGCACGCCACCAGGCTCGACGGATCGGTCCTGACCTACGACCATCCCGATCCCTGGCTTCCCGACCTGCTCATCTGCCGCCCCGAACTGGCCGACGAGGTCCTCGTGGCCCTCCGCCACGACCCGTAACGTGACCCGGGTGAACGAGCAGGCCGATGGCGTCCCCGTCGTGATCCGTCCCGGGACCGCCGCCGACGCCGCCGCCGCCGCCCGGCTCCACGCCGGCCTGATCACCGAAGGGTTCCTGGCCCGGTTGGGTCCCCGGTTCCTGCGCCAGCTCTACCGCTGCGTCGCCCGCGGCCCGGACTGCTTCCTGCTGATCGCCGAAGGGCGCACCGGCGACGCACCGGGCCTGCCGCCCATCGCCGGGTTCCTGGCCGGGGCACTCGATCTGCGGGCCCTGTACCGCCGCTTCACCCTCCGTCACGGCCTGGCCGCCGCCGTGCCCTCACTGCCCCGCCTGGTGGGGGCCCTGCCACGGGTGTGGGAGACGATGCGCCATGGAGCCGGCCCCGCCACGCCGGATACCGCCGGCGCCGAGCTCCTCTCCGTCGCCGTCGATCCGGCGTGGCGGGGCCGGCACGTCGGCGCCCTCCTCGTGGAGGGCTTCCTGGACGAGCTCGACCGCCGGGATATCCCGACCTCCCAGGTCGTGGTCGGTGCCGACAACGCCCCCGCCGTGGCCCTGTACGGCCGGGCCGGATTCACGCCCGTCCGGACCTTCGAGCTGCACCGCGGCACGACTTCCCTCCTCATGCGACGACCCGGATGAACACCCTGGTCGTCGTGGGTGCGGCGGCGACGGCGACGGCCCTGGTGGCGACGCCGGTGGCGATGGCCGTGGCCCGTCACACCGGGGTCGTCGACCACCCGGCGCCGCTCAAGCCCCAGCGGGTCCCGGTCCCCTATCTGGGAGGCGCCGCCGTCTTTCTGGCCGTCGTCATCGGTGGGGCGGCGGGCCGTCCCCTGCTCCTGCTCCCCCTCGGTCTCGTCCTGCTCCTCGGGGTGGCCGACGATGCCGTCCATCTCCCACCCTGGACGCGACTGGCCGGGCAGGCGGCGGTCGGGGCCGTGGTGGCCGCCGCCGTCCCCACCCACCTGCCGGGGGCGCTCGGCCCCGTCCTGGTCATCGCCGTGACGGTGCTCCTCATCAACGGCGTCAACATGATCGACGGCCTCGACACCCTGGCGGGCGGACTGGTGGCCGTGGCCGCCGGGGCTTTCGCCTGGCTCCTGCGGGCCGATGCCCGCGACCTGGCCCTGGCCCTCGCCTGCGGCCTGGTCGGCTTCCTCTTCTACAACCGCCCCCCGGCCCGCATCTATCTCGGCGACGGCGGGTCGTACCTCCTCGGCACCGCCCTGGCCATCCTCCTCGCCTCGGCGTGGGCACCGGGGGTACGGGCCGCCACGGGCACCGCCGGTCTCGTCCTCGTGGCCGTCCCGGCGGCCGAGGTTCTCTTCGCCGTCGTCCGCCGGACAGCGCAGCCGACGTTCCCTGGTCCTCGGCGACCGGGGCCACCCCTACGATCGTCTCGTGACCGGAGGCTGGCCCCCGCTCGGTGCCAGCGATGGCCTACGTCGGCGTCGAGCTCGGCGCTGGCCATCGTGGCCGTGGCGGTCGCCGGCCACGCAGCGTGATCCCCGCCGCCGCCGCGGCGGCGGGGACGGCCGTGCTTCTCGTCGTGGCCGCCGCCCTCACCGGCTCGCTCGTGCCCGACGGGGCGCGACCGTGACGCGGGTCTACCTCTCTCCTCCCGACGTCGGCGACGAGGAGCGACGGCTTCTCCTCGACGCCTTCGACTCCAACTGGATCGCCCCGCTCGGCCCGCACGTCGACGCCTTCGAGCACGAGGTGGCCGAGCGGATCGGCGTCCCCGGCGCCCTGGCCCTGTCCAGCGGTACCGCCGCCTTGCACCTGGCCCTCATCCTGCTCGGTGTCGGACCCGGTGACGACGTCCTCGTCCCCACCCAGACGTTCGTGGCCACCGCCAACGTCGTCACCTACGTCGGCGCCCGTCCTGTCCTCGTCGACTCCGACCCCGACACCTGGACCATCGACCCGGCGCTCGTGGCCGACGAGCTCGAGGTCCGGGCCCGCCAAGGCCGCCTCCCGGCGGCGGTCGTCACCGTCGACCTCTACGGCCAGTGCGCCGACTACGACCGGCTCCTCGGCGCCTGCGCCGAGTTCGACGTGCCCGTGCTCGAGGACGCCGCCGAAGCCCTGGGGGCCACGTACCGGCGGACGGCCGGCGGGCTCCTTCGGCGCCGCCGGCGTCTTCTCGTTCAACGGCAACAAGATCATCACCACCAGCGGCGGCGGCATGCTCGTCTCCCACGACGACGCTGATCGACCGGGCCCGGTACCTGTCGACCCAGGCCCGCGAGCCGGTCGTCCACTACGAGCACCTGGCCGTCGGCTTCAACTACCGCCTGAGCAATCTCCTGGCCGCCGTGGGGCGGGGGCAGCTGCTGGGCCTGGACGACCGCATGGCCCGCCGCCGGGCCATCAACGAGCGCTACCGCGCCGCGCTGTCCGAGCTCCCGGGCCTCGACGTTCATGCCCGTCGCATCGTACGGGGAGCCCAACTACTGGCTCACCTGCATCCTCGTCGACCCCGACGGTTTCGGCGTCACGGGCGAGGACATCCGCATCGCCCTCGAGGCCCTCGACATCGAGTCGCGCCCCACCTGGAAGCCGCTGCATCTCCAACCCGTCTACGCCGGTGCCCCCACCGTCGGGGGCGCGGTGGCGGCCTCGATCTTCGACCAGGGTCTGTGCCTGCCGAGCGGGTCCCGCATGGGCGTCGCCGACCTCGACCGCGTCACGGAGACGATCTGCGCCCTCGCCGGCTGACGCCCCCTCCCGGATCGGGCCGACCTCAGTCCCCGGATGAGCCCGTGAGGCGGCCCCAGGTCAAGATTCCCACGGAGAGTGTCGATACAACCATGATATGCGTCACCTTTCATGGCGGGCGAGCGATGCCCGGCCCCGGACCCATGGTCTCGGCACGATCATCGGCCTCGTCCTCCTCGGGCTGGTGGCGGTCGTCGTCGTCGTGGGCCCCACCATCGCCTCGGCGTCGTCATGGAGAGGCACCGCCGCCACCGGGGGGCGGGCCGTCCCGGAGGCCCGAGGGCGAGCGAACGCGCCGACATCTTCATCCTCCGCCTCGGCGCCGTCATCTCGATCATCGCCCCACCGGCCCGACCCCCCGGCGGTGCCGTCGACGACGGTCGGGTCCCGTCGCCGTCACCGGGCGCCGACGACCGCCATGTTGACGACGGCCGACGTCCCGGGCCACGTCGATCTCGATGCGGGGGTTCCCGGTGTGGCCCCGCCTCCGTCGATCGCCGACAACTGCTCGGTCGACGTCTCCGGCGCGTTGCAACGGTGGTTGAGCACGCGCCCCCGGGGACGCTGGTTCGTCCGCCGGTGGGCGCGTGCTACGAGGTCGACCGCGGCATCACCCTCCCGTTCCCCCACGGATTGACCATCGACGGCGGCACCTTCGAGAACCGCACCACCGTGAGGACCTTCCCCGGGAACGGGATCGGACGCGCCACCTTCGCCGTGGTGGGCGGCTCCCAGGTGACGTTCGAGGACCTGACCATCAAGGGCGCCAACCCCGCTGGCTACCACCCCCCTCTCGCCTTCGAGGCCGGCATCGAGCTGGAGGGTACGGCTCACGCCGACATCAGGAACGTGGCCGTCGAGCACGTCTACGGCGACGGCATCTCCCTCGATCCCCTACGCGGCGCCAGTGACCACCTGTCGGGGGCGATCCTTTCGGCCACGACCGATCTCACCGTCGACAGGGTGGTCATCACCGGCGTCGGCCGTCAGGGGATGACCCTGGCCAGTGTCAACGGCGCCGACATCGACGACGTGGCGTTGTCCGACGTCGGCATCAACACGTTCGACGTGGAGGCCGACCAGGCCAACGAGGGCGCCGAGAACGTGACCATCGACGGTTGCACATCGAGCTCGGCGAACGGGGGCTCGTTCTTCGCCAACGGCGGAGCGGGCAACGGGAAGCAGACGGGTGGCATCGTGGTGGAGAACTGCCGGATGCTCGAGCCGCAAGGAGGCGACGCCGTTCTGGTCGACAACATCACCGGCGGCGGCGAACGGCGTGGACCGATCACCTTCTCCGAGGACACCCTGTGGTGCGGCGCCAGCGACTACGTGGGCTGCTTCCAGCTGAACGGGGCGAAGGTGTCAGTGACCCAGAGCGCCATCAGGTTCGCCGGCCACAGCACCGTCCACGAGAACCTGTACAACGCCGCCGGAGCCAGCACGCTCACACTCGTAGGCGACTCCGTTCGGGGTTGCCAGAGCCTCGGTGGAGGCGCCGCCGGAAGCACGGTCCAGGTGTCCGGTGGGTCCTGGGCTCCGGCCTACTCCGCCGTTGCCGGCGCCGTGACCGTCGCCCATGCCGACGCACCGCACCACGCCGCCCGGTTCGTCGCCCGCATCACCGCCCGGGCCCGTCGTGCGCAGCGACACTCCCGGCGCTAGCCGTATCGCCGGACACCCCGCCCATTTCGCCGGCCCCCGGACATCGGTGACCGGGCCGCCATCACGAACCCAGCTGTTACCCTGACTGCCACAGTGCCCACCAGCACCCACGCCGGCGCCTTCGTCATCTCCCTCGACTTCGAGTTGCACTGGGGGATGCGCGACCACGAGGAGGGCCGCGGTGTCGTGGCCGCCGACCTCGTGAGCAGCCGCTTGCATGTCCGCCAACTGGCCGACCTCTTTGCCGAGCGCTCCATCAGGGCCACCTGGGCCACGGTCGGTCTGCTCTTCGCCTCGTCGCGCCGGGAGCTGGCGCCCTTCCTACCGACGATCCGTCCCCGGTACGCACGCAAAGAACTGGACCCGTATGTCGAGGTCCTCGGCGACGACGAGGAGGACGACCCCCTCCACTTCGCCGGCTCTCTGGTCCGGTACCTTTCCGCCACCCCCGGTCAGGAGATCGCCTCGCACACCTTCTCCCACTTCTATTGCCTGGAGGAGGGCCAGGACGAACAGGCTCTGCGCGCCGACCTCGACGCCGCCCGGGCCATCGCCGCCCCGTTCGGCCTGCCCCTGCGCACCCTCGTCCTGCCCCGCAACCAGTGGAACCCGCGGTACGCAGCGGCCGTCCGTGAGTGCGGCTTCACGTGCTACCGCGGTCCTCAGCCGTCGTGGGGCTACCACGCCCAGAGCACCGAGACGACGAGCCCGGTGCGCCGTGCGGCGCGGCTGGCCGACACCTACGCGGGACTGTCGGCTCCTCCCACCTTCGAGTGGGAGGATCTCGTCGACGACACCGGACTGTGCAACGTCCCGGCCAGCGCCTTTCTCCGCCCGTACTCACCGCGGCGGCGTGCCCTCGAACCTCTACGCCGCGCCCGCATCGTCTCCGGACTCCGCGCTGCGGCCCGGGGCGGCGCGTCTTCCACCTGTGGTGGCACCCGCACAACTTCGCCCGCCATCCCGAAGAGAGCTTCGACCTCCTTCGTGCCGTGCTCGACGAGGCGGCACGGCTCGCCACCTCCGACGGGCTCACGTCGATGTCGATGGGCGACGTGAGCGATACCGCCGCCCGCTCAACGCACTCCCCGGCGGAGCCGGGCCCAGACGTACCCCCACACCGTCGGGTGCCAACGCAGCCGTGACTCGCCAGCGGGAGTGGCTTCGACCGCCGTCTCGCCGGGGACCGCCTCCCCGTTGAGGACACGGCCGACCCGCTCGGCCAAGAGGGGTAAGCCGTCGGCCAGGTGCCGGTACGGGTAGGTGGCGATGGAGTCATCGGGGGCCGCTTCGAAGTAGGCACGGGCCAGGACCCGTCCGGTGTCGATTCCCGTGTCCACGAGATGAACGGTGGTCCCGGCCAGGTCCGGACGACCCTCGGCCAGGGCCCAGTACCCCCCGTGGACGCCGCGGTAGCGGGGGGTGATGCCGGCGTGGATGTTGATGAAGGGGCACGGGACCGCCGACAACGTGGAGTCGGCGATGATCCTGGTTCCGTTGACCACCACGACTGCCGGCCCGAACTCGCGCAGCAGGGCGGGCGTCTGCGGATCGTTGACCGAGACGACGGCACGTATGCTCGGGATGTCGGAATCATCGAGGCCCGACTCCGTCAGGATGGCTTGTATCCGTCGGCGCGAGACACGCCGGAGCACGGGCATGAGCACGGCGACGAAAGCGATCTGGCCGACGAGGGTGAACCAGCCGAGACGTCGGGCCCGCCGGCGAGCCAGAGTGATGCGGGACACGGGCCGCTCCATCACCACCACCACGTCGGGGAACCGCTCGGCCAGATAATGATAGACGATGTTCGTCGCCGGACCCGGTCCGGCCAGGAGAACGATCCGTCCGGACCGGAGCGCGTCGGCGTCCGGACCGGTCATCGGCTGTGCGCGACGCGCCACCTTGCCGACGGCATTCGCCGCTCACCTCCCGTCTCGGACCCGGCCACCCGGTGACAGAGGATAGACAGCCCGGGACTCGGCGTCCGCCGCTCGGGTCCGTCGCCGGCCCCCCGGGCCGGCAAACGGGCCGCAGTAGTGTCTGGGCGGTGGCGGGACCGCAAAGCATGCTCGAGACCCTGCGCACCCGGGTGCGCGTGGCCGTCGGAAAGCCCGACAAACGGGACGGCTACCGCTGGAACCGCCTGGCCCGTCCCCAGAGGGAGAGCGATTGGGCGATCCATCGCCTCCGGGCATCCGTCGAGGGTCTGCGCTATCGAAAAGACTTTGACGACGTCCGACGGTTCTGCTTCTTCGTGGGCTACGGGCGAAGCGGTCACAGTCTGGTCGGGTCCCTCCTCAATGCCCACCCCGACATCGTGATCGCCCACGAGCTCGGCGTCGTCCCCTACGTGGAGCACGGTTTCACCCGGAACCAGTTGTTCAGTGCGCTGCTGCGGAGGGACCGCGATTTCGGATCGATAGGTCGGACGTGGACGGACTACGAGTACTCGGTGCCCCATCAGCACCAAGGGAGCTTCCGCCATCTGCGCGTCATCGGAGACAAATTCGGCGGTGTCACCGCCGTCCAACTGGCGGCACAACCCGAGCTGTTGGACCGTCTACGCCAGACGGTGCGTGTCCCCATCCGGGTCCTCCACGTCTCCCGCAACCCCTTCGACAACATCACGACGATCGCTCGCCGCATGAGTATCCCGATCAGCCGCGCCACGGCGCGGTACTCCAACCTGTGCCGCTCCATCGCCATCGTCACATCCATGCTGGACCCGAGCGAGATCCTGCACGTCGACTACGACGCCTTCGTCCCCGCCCCGGGCACGGCCTTGACCGAGATCTGCCGGTTCCTGGACGTCGACCCCGAACCCACATTCCTCCAGGACTGTTCCTCCGTGGTCTGGCCCAAGACCCGTCGGACCCGTGACACCGCCGAATGGTCGGCCCAGGACATCGCCGCGGTGCAGTCGATCGGGGACGCCTACCCCGTGTTGAGCCACTACCGGTTCGACGATTGACACCCGCCGAGCCGCCCTTTCGGGTGGCCTACCTGATCCTCAGCCACCGGCGCCCCGAGCAGGTCGAAGCGCTGGCGGACCGGATCCTGGCGTTGTCCCCCGGCGGTCACGTCGTGGTCCACCACGACGTGACCGCTTCGAATCCGCCATGGTCGGGCACGCCGCCGCGGCGCGTCCACATGGTGGAGACGATGCCGGTGCTGTGGGGTGACTGGTCGATAGTCGAGGCGTCCCTGCGACTGCTGCGGTACGCATCGGAGGAGCTGGACGCCGACTGGTGCGTCTTCCTCTCCGGTGAGGATCGTCCCGTGGTGGACCTGGCCCGGTGGGAACGCTCGATGCAGCTGGCCGGGAGCGACGGCCTCGTTCCGGCCCGCGCGCTGAGGACAAGGCCCGCCTTCGGCCGGCGTCCCACGTTCGAGGACCTCAACTACGTGCGCTATTCCTACCGCTGGCGTCAACTACCGCCGGTGACCGGACCGGTCCGACGTCTGGTGGAGCTGGCCAGGAGGGTCAGCCGGTTCTCCCAACCCCTGTTCAAGATCGAGTACGCGGACCGACGGGACCGGTTCTTCCTCGGCCTCCCCCGGCGAGGGCGCTTGCCGCCGGACTGGACCCTCTACACCGGTCCCCAATGGGTGGCGGTCGGTCGCCGGTCGGTGGAGACGCTGCTCCATGCGGACGACACCGTTGTCGAGTGGTTCCGACACACGTGGATACCGGATCAGTCCTTCGTCCACACCGTCCTCCACAATCATGGCGACCTCGTCCTGGCCGACACCCCGCTCACCTACGTGGTTCCCTACAACACCAAGAGGCAACGTGGCGACATGGCGCTGCGCGTCGACGACCTCGGCGCTATCCGCGCCTCCGGCGCCGCCTTCGCCCGCAAGTTCGACCCGTCGGTCGACCCCGACATCCTCCGGGCCGTCGAAGCGGGGATCGTCGGAGACGACCCTGCATCGCGCTGAGAAACGCCACAATCCGTGGATCGAAATGCTACGGAATGCGGTAATATGGTCGACGCTATGAGACGGGGGCGGCCATTGACCACCGGGCGGACCGGAGTGTGCCCCCTTCAGCATCGAGACGTGCGCGGCCGGTGCCGGGGTGGCCCCGTTGCCTGCTGATCCGGCCACCGACACGGGTGGCGATACGCCCGCCGGGGACCCCGGTGTCATTGGGGGCCTGACCCTCATCGACGCGGCGACCATCGCCGATGAGCCCGCGCCCGACACCTTTTACCGCCACCGTGTTCAACTGTTCCCGGCCCTCAGGGAGATGTGGCGACGCCGGGAGATCATCTTCGCCCTGGCCGAACGTGACATCCGGGCCAGCTACAAACAGGCGGCTCTGGGGATGTTCTGGGCTCTCATTTCCCCTGTCCTGCAGGTCATACTCCTCACTCTCATCTTCAGCCACGTGAAGTCGCTCAAGGTACCCCATGTCCCCTATATCCTCTACTCCTTCGTCGGGCTGTTGTGCTGGGGTTTCTTCTCGGGATCGCTCCAGCAGGGCGGCAACTCGATGATCGCCAACCTCCTGCTGTTGCAGAAGACCCACTTCCCGCGCGAGTGCTTCCCGCTGTCGCAGATGCTCGAGCAGTCGCTGTACACGGCCATCGGCCTGCTCCCGTTGACGATCCTCTTCGTCGTCAACGGATTCGTCCCCAAGGCCGGCGTCGTCTGGGTGCCGCTCTTCATCGTCATCGAAGTGCTGTTCACGACAGGGCTCACGCTCATGATGTCGGCGCTCGTCGTCTACCTCCGCGACCTGTTACAGGTCACCTCGATCATCCTGCAGCTCGGGCTCTTCGCCACGCCCATCATCTGGCCACTCTCCAAGCTGGCCAAGGTCTCCTTCGGGCCCTTTCACCACGTCGACCTGCGGCCGTACTATTCCGTCTTCAACCCCCTCGGGCCGGTCATCGACAACATCCGACGCACCGCGCTGCAAGGCCTGTCCCCCGATTGGCCGCTGCTCGCCGTGGCCACCATCAGCGCGTCGCTCTACTTCGTCATCGGTTACCGTCTCTTCAAGCGCCTCGAGGTGAACTTTGCCGACATCAGCTGACGGCACGATCATCGTCGAGCATGTGTGGAAGCGTTTCCGGTCCGATCGGGGTCGGCCCAACCTCCGCGATCAGGTGGCCAAGATCGGACGGCGCCTGCGGGGAGGCGGGCGGGACTACCGGTGGGTCCTGAAGGACATCAACTTCGAGTTGGAGCCCGGCGGGACGATGGCCCTGATCGGCATCAACGGCTCGGGGAAATCGACGATGCTCAAGGTGATCAGCCGCTGCATGTACCAGACGGCCGGTCGCTGCGAGACATACGGGCGTATCGGCGCACTGCTCGAGGTCCGCGGTGGCATCAACCCCATTCTGAGCGGCAGGGAGAACATCTACATGTTCGGCAGCCTCCTGGGGCTGTCTCGCCGTGACATCAACGCGCGCTTCGACACCATCGCCGAGTTCGCCGAGGTGACCGACGCCATCGACCGCCAGGTGAAGTACTACTCGAGCGGCATGCAGGTCCGCCTCGGTTTTTCCATCGCCTCCCACCTCGATGCCGACATCCTGCTCGTCGACGAGATCCTGGCCGTCGGTGACGCCAACTTCCAACAGAAGTGCCTCAGCCGCATCAGCGAGGTCGTGGCCAACGGCACCACGCTTCTGTTCGTGTCCCACGACCTCGCCGCCGTCGAGGCCATGTGCGAGCGCGCCATATGGCTGACCGAGGCCACGACCCGGGCATCGGGGCCCACGGCGGCCGTCCTGGGCCAGTACCGCGGGGCCATCGAGGAGCACGCCGCCACGGCGTCTGACGGGTCATCGCTACGCGTGCTCAAGGTCGAGGTCATCGGCCCCGACGGCGGTATGGCCCGGTCGGGCGAGGACGTCATGATCCGGTTGGCCCTGAGCGCTCCCGAAGGGGGCGCGGCGCGTTTCTTCATCGGTGTGTCGGAGGGCACCGCCGTGCCGGTCTTCGTGGCCAGGCGCCTGGCAACGTTCCCCGAGGGCGACTTCGAGGTCAAGTGCGCCCTGCAGAACCTGCCGCTCCCCCGAGGTCACTACTACGTGTGGCTGGCGGTGGAATGGACGGGCAACAAGCGCCCGGCGCAGCCGTGGAAGCCCGTGGGCTCCTTCGACGTCTTCGGTCCCACCCGCGTGGCGCCGCCCAAGGGGGTCATGGTCCTGTCGCCGGTCCTCGTGCCCGCCACCTGGGAGTTCTCGTGACATGACGGCATCAGCTCATCCATCGGTCCAACCACGACTGGAGCATGAGCACATCCCACAGGGCGTATCCGAGGTCGCGCCGTCCGCTCAGATGTGCGGCCCAGGAGCGCCGGACGGGTCCGGGATCGAGAATGCCGTCCCGCTCGAGACGACCACGCGACAGCAGCTCCTCGGCCCACGGCCGTAGGGGCCCCCGCAACCACGACCCGATCGGGACCCCGAATCCCATCTTGGGCCGGTCCACGAGGGCGGAGGGGACGTGCCGGTGCAACACCGTGCGCAGGACCCGCTTCGTCTCCGACCCGTGGAGTTTGCTGGACAACGGCAGGCGCCAGGCCACGTCGAGGACCCGGCGGTCGAGAAACGGCACCCTGGTCTCGAGCGACACGGCCATGGCCGCCCGGTCCAGCTTCGTCAGGATGTCGTCGGGGAGATAACCCACGAGGTCGAGCCACAACACCTCCTCGGTCACCCCCCCGAGGGCCGGCCACGCCGTCGAAGGCCACGCCCGCGAATCACGAACGCCGGCACCGAGCACCACCGTGTCGGCGTCGTCCCAGTGGGAGACGAGCGCCAGGTACGCCTCCTGCGCCCCGCCGGCGGCGAGGACCCGTCCGAGCTTGGCGAACTTGTCCGATGGATTGCGCACCCGCCAGCGGCGCGCGAGCACGCCGCTCAGCCGGGCCGCCCGGTCGACGGCGCCCGGTGGCACCCGGGCCATGGTGGCTCCCACCCGACGGCGGACGCCTCCGGGAACGACGGCGGAGCGCCGCGCCAGGCGCTCGAGCCAGGCGTGCCGGTTGTACCCGGCGAAGAGCTCGTCACCTCCGTCGCCCGACAAGGAGACCGTGACCTGCGTGCGCGCCAACCGGCTGACCAGCAAAGTCGGAATCTGTGAGCTGTCGCCGAACGGCTCGTCCCAGATCTCGGCCAGCGTGGGGATGACGGCCAGGGCGTCGGCTTCGCCCACCTCGAGGACGGTGTGCTCGGTACCCAGATGCGACGCCACGGCGGTGGCATCGCCCGACTCGTCGAAGGCCTTCTCGGCGAAGCCGACGGTGAAGGTCCGTACCGGACGGTGACTGTGCCTTTGCATGAGAGCGACGATGAGGCTCGAGTCGACCCCGCCCGACAGGAACGCCCCCACGGGCACGTCGGCCACCATGCGGGCGGACACGGCGTCACCGAGGACGGCCTCGACGCGGTCGGCCAATTCGACAGGGTCACCCGACAGGGGCCGGCACCGTGCCGCGTCCACGGCCTCACGAGTCGACCAGTAGGAACGGGGTCGGGGCGGGGAGCCGGGGCGATCGCCGGTGGCGACGGTGACGACCTGGCCCGGCTCGAGCTTGGCGACGCCCCGGTAGATGGTGCGTGGTGCGGGGATGCAATTGTGTCGCAGGAACATGGCGATCGATCCACGATCGAGCTCGACGGCGAAGGCCGGGAGACGCCGCAACGCCTTCAATTCCGAGGCGAAGGCGAACTGCGAGCCGACCCACCCGTAGTACAGGGGCTTCTCTCCCAGCCGGTCCCGCACCAGATGGAGCTCATGGCGGGTCCGGTCCCACAGGGCCAGGGCGAACATCCCCTCGCAGGCATCGAGCGCGGCATCGAGGCCCCACCGCTCGATGGCACCCAGGAGGACCTCGGTGTCAGAGCCCCCGCCCACCGCCACCCCGACCGACTCCAGCCGGTGGCGCAGGTCGCGATAGTTGTAGATCTCGCCGTTGTAGTTGAGGACGAACCGACCGGCCGCCGACACCATGGGCTGGTGCCCGGTGGGCCCCAAGCCGACGACCGACAGCCGGCGGTGTCCGAGGGCCACTCCGTCGGCGGCGTCGACCCAGAGGCCGCTGTCGTCCGGTCCGCGGTGCTCGAGGGCCGCCGCCATCGACGATGCATGGTCCGCCAGCTCCTCCGAGGACGTCGACCGGCCGGGGTCAAAGACCCCGGCTATCCCGCACACGCGTCCCCGACAGGTCTCACCGGCGTCACCGCACCGACAGGAGAGGCACAAGGGCGTCACGCCAGTCCGATGCCACCACGTCCAGGCTGAACCGTTCGGAGCACCGCCGCCGTGCCGCTCGTCCCATGGCGGTGCGGCGCAGGGGATCGGCGAGGAGCGAGGCGACGGCTCCCACCATCCCGTCGAAATCGTCAACGCCGACCACGAGGCCGGTCTCGCCGTCGACGACGATGGCGTCGACCCCGGGAACGGCCGTGGCCACCACCGGGACAGCGCTCAACCCGGCCTCGATCAGCACCCCGGGCATACCCTCGCCCCTCGGCAGGCTGGGGAAGACCACGATGTCGGTCCCCTTCAGCACATCGGCGACATCTCCGCGGACGCCGAGAAGCTCGACCCCGGCGGCCCGGGCGCCGGCGGAGATCTCCGGGCCCAGCGGGCCGTCGCCGACCACCAGAGCCCGGAAGTCGAGATCCCGGGCACGGAGAGTGGCGACCAGATCGACGAACCGGTCGGGTCTCTTCTGCTCCGTCAGTGCGCCCACGAAGGCGATCACCGGCACGGAGCGGGGGCCGGCCTCGGGGGCCGGTCGAAACTCCTCGGGATCGCGGCCATTGGGCACGAGAACAAGGCGTCCGGCTGACACCCCCAGGAAGGTGCGACATTCGTCGAGCACCTCCGCCCCCTCAGCGGCCACCAGATCGGGCCGGCGGGCCAGGAACCGCCACATCAACCGGCGGACAGGCTGCCGCCCCGGGGGACCCAGAGTCCCGATGGCGTAGTACGCCAGGGGGCACCGGCGCCGGAAGAGGGCGGGGACGAGGTACTTGAGCGGCTCGCCTCCGTGGGCCACGACGAGCACGGGAGCCAGACGGTCCAAGGCGCGCCGGAGCCGGATGACGAGCCGGGGATCGAATCCGACGGTGGTGAGCGAACCGCCACCGATCGTGTAGTCGACGACCACGCCGGCGTCGTCGACATCCTCCCCACCGGCCGATTCGACCAGCGCCAGGATGCGGTGACGCCGGACGCCGGGGGCGTCGAGCCGGTCGGCCAGGGCCCGGGCCTCGCGCTGGGCCCCCCGGGCCGCCCGCGTCGGGATCACGTGCAGAACGAGCGGCTCTGCGCCCCGTCTCTCCTCCACCTTCGATGGCCCCCTCTCGGCCCGGTCCCCCAGGCGTCGCTGCTAGCCACATGGGAGCACCCCGGGGGGCCGCCACACGTCGACTGGGCGTCATTTTCCCTGGCTAAATCACCACGGCCGGCGAAGGCCCAGGCTACCGTTTGTAGACGAGCACCACATGTGTCACCCTGCGTCGATGACGTTACGCTCCGTGGCAGCGGCCGGGCTGCGGCGCCTGCCTCCCCGGGCACGACTGCGCCTGCTCCACGGACTCGGTCGTTTCGCGCCCTGGGAGGCGGGCTTCGACTTCACGCCTCCACCCCTCGAGCCCGGGGACGAGGCAGGCCCGCCCGACTTCGTGGGCATCGGGGTGCAGAAAGCGGGGACGAGCTGGTGGTACGAGCTCATCGCCTCTCATCCCGGTGTCTCGGCCCGCCCTCGGATCCACAAGGAACGTCACTTCCTGTCGCGCTTCGGCACCGAGTCGTTCGGCCCGCTCGAGATCGAGGCCTACCACGGCTGGTTCCCGCGTCGCCCCGGTACCTTGGCCGGTGAGTGGACCCCCGACTACGTCGACTTCCCGTGGGTCCCCCCGCTGCTGGCCATGGCGGCGCCGCAGACACGCCTGCTCCTGATGGTGCGCGACCCGGTGGAGAGATTCCGATCGGGCCTGGCCCACCAGTGGCGTCACCAGGCGTCGGTCACGGGCGCCACCGTCGCCGACGCCGTGGCCCGGGGCTTCTACCATCGGGCGCTGGCACCGTGGCGCGAGTACATCGACAACGACAGGCTCCTGATCCTCCAGTACGAGCGCTGCACCGAGGACCCCGCCGGCCAGCTGGCCCGCAGCTACCGGTTCCTCGGCCTCGCCGACGACTTCCTCCCGCCCGATCTCCACCGGCCCGTGGGCGCCACGACGGACGGCAAGGTCCACCTGGCCGATGACGCCCGCCGGCGTCTCGTCGACGCCTACACTCCCGACGTCGAGGCCCTTGCCGCGCAGTTCGCCGAGCTCGACCTCGCCCTGTGGCCGAACTTCGCACCGCGCCCGATCACGTGATCCTCACCTACGCCGAGAAGCTCCCGTCATCGCCTCTGGTGGTGGCGTTGGTCGCATTCATCCTGATCGCAGTGAGCCTGCCCATCGCCCGGCGCCTGGGTCGGACCGAGAAGGACCCTCGTCTCGTGAAGCTGCTCATGATCGCCCTGCTCCTGCATTTCCTGGGTTCGGCGGCACAGATCTTCGTCGACAACCACGTCTACCACGGCGTCTCCGACTTCAACGGTTACGTCCATCAGGGCGCCACATTGTCGGGGTTCTTCCGCTCCTTTCACTTCACCACGAAGGGCGCCGGCCTCCGGGGAGTGGTCGGTGACGGTTCGGTGTCGATCGCCGCCGGTGTCGTGTACACCATCATCGGCGTGAACGAGCTGGCCTCCTTCTTCGTTTTCGCCTGGTTCTCGTGGCTGGGAACCATCTTCTTCTACCGAGCCTTCTGCATCACCTTTCCCGAGGGAGAACACCGCCGCTATGCGTTGATGATCTTCCTCCTGCCGTCGCTGCTCTTCTGGGCCTCCGATGTCTCCAAAGAGTCCGTCGTGATGATGGGCCTCGGTGTCGCATCCTTCGGTATCGCCCGCGTCCTCGGCCGCCGGCGCCGGGGCTATCCGCTCGTCGCTCTGGGCACAGCCATGGGCGTCGTCACCCGACCCAATGAATACGCCCTCCTGCTCGGGGCCTTCATCGTGGCGATGTTCTTCCGTGGCCGCGACACCCACCGGCAGATGCGGGCGGCCCGGCGGTTGGGATCCCTGGTCTTCATAGTCGTGATCATGGGCGTGACCGCGGTGCTCCTGAAGAAGTTCCTCCACACCAATGCCACTTCGCTCTCCGGTGTCCTCAAGAGCGCCCACGCGGGCAACAGTGGTCAGGGGGCCGGGTTCGGCAGCAGCAACGTGCCCTATTCCTCCAATCCGCTCCTCTATCCACG
Organism: uncultured Acidimicrobiaceae bacterium; assembly: GCA_963842145.1. GTDB lineage: Bacteria > Actinomycetota > Acidimicrobiia > Acidimicrobiales > UBA8190 > CAWJFJ01. The sequence continues at coordinate 1,087,000 of CAWJFJ010000012.1, read as the reverse complement.
CGACGTCTACACGGTCCTCTTCGACCCCCTGCCCATCACGGCCGGAAGCGTGACGCAACTCCTCGCCGCGGCGGAGAACACCGTCATCCTGGTCCTGGTCCTCACCTCGCTGCGCAGGATCCGCCTGATCTTCCGAGCCGGTCGGGAGCGCCCGTACGTCATCATGTGCACTCTCTACACGCTCGGCTTCCTCTACAGCTTCGCCGCTCTCAGCAACCTGGGGCTGATCACCCGCGAGCGAACACTGATGTTCCCGTACCTCCTCGTCGTTCTGGCCATCCCGGTGACGCCGAAGGGAGAACCACCCAAGTTCCCGTGGGAACGGCCGCGTCTGAAGCGACGAGAACGGCGTCTGGCCGCCGCCCGTGGCGGCTTCTCCGTCCCCCCGTGACGCCCTCCGTACGCCCTCTCAGGCGCTCTCATGGCGCGCCATGAGGCGCTCGTATACGGCCAGGGTGGTATCCACCACGTCGCGATCGTCGAACTGGGACTCCGCCTTGGCCCGTCCGGCCCGACCCATGGCGGCCCGCCGGGACGGATGCGCGGCCAGATCCTCGATGGCGGCGGCCAGCGCGGCGGCGTCGTGCACGGGGACGAGCAACCCCGTGACCCCGTCGTCGACCGCCTGGCGACAACCCCGGACGTCGGAGGCGACGACGCTCACGGCGCTGGCGGCGGCCTCCATGGCGGATCGGGGAAACCCCTCCCGGTAGGAGGGGAGGACGAAGATGTCGAAGCCGTGGTACAGATGGTCCACGTCGTCGCGACCGCCCAGGAATGTGACATTGCCCAGAGCCTCGGCGGCGGCGATGTCCACCGGACCGAGCGCATCGGCCTTGTCGGGATCGGACGGGCCCACCACGGCGATCACGACCTCGGGCCGGGTGTGACGCAGCCGAGCGGCGGCGCCGAAGAGCTCCCGCATGCCCTTCTGCCACACGAGCCGCCCGACGACACCCACGACCACCTGCTGCGGCCCGACCCCCAGCGAGACCCGGGCCCGGGCCACCTCGTCTGCGCCTGAGGGTGGTGCGAAGCGTTGCAGGTCGACCCCGTTGCCCAAGAGGACGAGCTTTCGCTCGGGAATCCGTAGGCGCCGCAGCGTGTCGACGTCCTCCACGTTCTGCACCAGCTCGGCCTGCGAGCACACCGAGACGACTCTCTCGAGTCCGTACACGAAGGACCGGCGCACCCACCCGTCGTCCTCGGTGGCGTAGAGCCCATGCACGGTATTGACGACGACGGGCACACGGGCCAGGCGCGCCGCGATGCGACCGTAGAGCCCCGGCTTCGGATTGTGCGTGTGGACGATGTCCGGACGGATACGCCGGAAGAGGCGGACCAGCTCGCCCAGGGCCAGGACGTCCTGTCCCACGTCGAGGGCGCGCGTGGCATGACGCAGCGGTTCGTGCACGATCCCCGCCGCCGTGAGCTCCCCCACGTACGGGCCCGTAGCGGAAGCCCCCACCACCTCCATCCCGTTGGCGGCGAAGGCCCGCAATTGCGGTCCCAGCAGCAAGGCGAGGCTCATGTCCGTGGTCGTCACATGGACCACGCGGCGCCCGGCCAGGACGCTCACGAGACGCCGTCGAGGAGCTCGGCGTAGACCGTCTCGATGCGCGAGACGGCGCGGGTGATGTCGAACAGGTCGCTGCGAGCAAGGGCGCCGGCGCCCAGCCGACGCCGCAGCTCCTCGTCGGCCGCCAGGCGCTCCAGCGCCGCCGCCAGAGCACGGGGTTGTCCCGGCTCCACGACCAGGGCGTCGACACCGTCGGTCAAGAGATGCGGAATCTCACCGACGGCCGTGGTCACGATGGGCAGGCCGACACTCGTTGCCTCCATGAGGGCGACGGGAAGACCCTCGAAGTGCGAGGCCAGCACGAAGATGTCGGCGCCGGCCAGGAGACGCAGGGCGTCGGACCGCTGGCCCAGCAACTGGAACCGGTCGCCGAGGCCCATGGCGTCGCGCAGGGCGGTCACCTCCTCGCGTTGCGGTCCTCGCCCGACTGCCGCGAATCGCACGGGCGCGCCGGCGGCCACCACCAGCCGGGCCGCCTCCAGCAGGACGTCGTACCCCTTCTCCGGCCGGAGGTTGGCCACGGCCAGGACGAGAACCTCGTGATCAGCCACTCCCAACTCCCGGCGCACCTCCCGCCGCACCGCCTGGCGGTCGGCTCGCAGACGGGCAGCGCGGGTCAGGTCCATGCCGTGGACCACCACGGTCTTCCGATGGCGCACGGACGCCGGCAGCGAGGCGCTCACCGAGTCGGATACGGCGATCACGCTGTCGTCGAACCTGATGCCCACACGGTTGAGGGCACGCACGATCGGAGCCGTCGCCTTCCACTTGCTGTGGACCGTGAACACGAGCACCGGCCGGCGGCGTCGCGGGAGCGACAAGGCGACCAACCGCCCGAGGGCGGCGGCGTAGGGCAGATGGAAGTGCACCACATCGAAGTCCCCGGCCACCAGAAGCCGCCTGAGCGCCGACATCCACCTCAGGTCGGCGTCTCGGCGCGCCCCCAGTGGATGGACGGTCACACCGGTGTCGGCCACCGACGACGCCAGGGCGTTCTCGGCCGCGAGGACATACGCCACCTCGTACTCGAAAGACGCCCGGTCGCGGTGAGCGACCACGTCCACGACGAGCTGCTCGGCCCCGCCGTACCCCAGGCACTTGATGACGATCAGGACCCGCGGGCGGCGCCCGGGACGCGCCGTGTCGACGCCTCCGGAGGGCTGTTCCACGTCGACACTCTAGTGGTGGGACGTCACCGTTCGGCCACGACCGGTTCCCGGTCAGGGGAAGAAAACGCGCTCGCCCGCCGATCCCACCAGTCGACCGAGACGTACGCCCGCCGCCCGCACCCAACGGCGACGGACGTCGGCCCGCCCGAGTCCCGGCACGGATACCACCAGCCAAGCCCACGACTTGGCCGTCCCCGCGAGGTCACGCCGGGCCCCGCGTCGGCGGTACCGCCGGTAGAGCTTCGGGCCGCAACGGCCGTAGGCGAGCGCCCGCCGGAACAGGGGTCCGAGACCCGGGGGCTCCCGCTTGGCCACCACCGCCCCCCGGGCCACGGAGAATCGGTAGCCCTCCAGTTGCAAGCGCCAGGAGAGGTCGATGTCCTCGCCCACAGACAGTTCCTCGGAGAATCCACCGACGGCCTCGAAGGCGGGACGGCGCACGGCCAGATTGGCGGCCAGACCGGCGGGGAGGAAGCCGAGCTGGGTCGTGGCCGCCGGTGCCGGCTCACCGACCCCCATGCCGTTCAGCGACGCCATGTCGAAGGTACCGGCCACCACGTCGGATTCGGTGAGTGCGGCGGCACAGGCCTGCAACCATCCCGGTTGGACGACATCGTCAGCATCACAGAACGCCAGCAGGTCACCTCGGGCGGCACGGACGCCGGCATTGCGCGCCGCCGCCGGACCGTGAGTCGCCGATGCGTCGAGGACGCGTATACGACCGGACCGGTCCGCCCATGCCTGCGCCAGAGCCACGCTGGCATCGCTCGAGCCGTTGTCCGCCACCACGACCTCCCAGGGCACGTCGCATTGCTGGGCGGCCAACGCGCCGAGCTGCGCGTCGAGCCAGGGCAGCCCGTCGCGCACAGGCAGAACGACACTGATCATCGGGTAAAATACCAGCGTGACGGGACGCGGCGGGCAAGACGCGGTGCCCGGCGCCGACAAACCGCTGGCCGGCGTCGCTGCCGTGGTCGTCACCTATCGCCGCCGCCGCCTGGCCGGTGACCTGGTTCGGTCACTGCTCGATGTCGAGGGGTTCGACCCCGACCACGTCGCCGTCGTCGTGAACGGCGACGGCGGCCTCGACGACGAGGATCTCGAGGGCCGCGTCCGCATGCACCGAATGCCCACCAACGACGGACCGGCGGCAGCCTTCCGCCACGGCCTGACCGCCGTCTTCGCCGATCCCTCCATCACGTGGGCCTACCTGTGCGAGGACGACGTCGGCTTGTTCAACTTCCCTGTTCCCCGCGTCGCCGGCCTCGTGACCCGGGCGTCGTCGCTACGCGAGGACGGCGTCCCCGTCGGCGCCGTTGTCGCCTACGGGCGGACATTCACCGCCCACGGCGGGCACACGCTGAACACGGTCCCGGCCGGCGGAGGCGATGCACTGGCTCCCGTCGACGTCGCCTGCTGGGGTGCCACACTGGTATCGCGCGACGTGATCGACGCCGGCGTCCTGCCCGATCCGGCGTGGTTCTTCGGACTCGAGGATTTCGACTTCTTCTGCCGGGTGCGTGCCGCCGGCTTCTCGGTCCTGGTCGACCCCGCCGCCGCCCGCGCCGTGGCCGACCAGCAGACGTCGCAGGGACGGGCCGACGCGCTCGGCGCCACATCGGCCGGTCGATGCCGATGAAGCGTGGCGGGCCTACTACGTGGCCCGCAATTTCTTCCCCTTCGCCCGCCGCCACGGTAAGAGGCGCTGGCTGGCGTGGCATCTGGCGTACTCGGTACGTCGACTGCAACTGGCTAGGAGCCGAACCGAGCGTAGCGCCTATCTCCACGGGCTCTGGGACGGGATGCGCGGTCGCCTGGGAGCGAACCCCCGGTACCAGAGCCGGCGCGGCGAATTGCCCCTCCCCGGAGACAGCGCTCCCGACGTCGCCGCGTCCTGACGGGGATTACCGACGGCGTCGGTTCCCGACGGCTTTCACCACCGAAGCGAGGTGACCACCCGGGTGTTGGCCCCGGGAAGAAACGGCACCCGAACCGGTCCGATGGTGGTGCGACTCGGTGGCGGGCCGATCCGCTTTCTGCTTCTGCCTTTGTCCGCGGCCAGCGTGGCCGAGACCAGCCGCCTCCCGGCCACACGCACCCGGCATGCGCTGCCAGCGGTGCCCGTCCCGGCCGTTGCGATCGGCCACGCGCAGGCACGCCGTGACCGCGACACCCGGCGTGCCGGGACTGCCCTGGTTGTCACAGAAATTCGACGCGTCACCGCCGTAGTGCGACGCAGCCCACGGCGAAGCCATCACGGCCCGGGCGAAGGCCTCGCACGTCGCCGTCCCTTCGCTCAGCGTCCAGAGGATGCCGCTGTAGGCGCCGCTCGACAGAAGTGTGGTTGCGGTGGCGTCGATTCCGATCTGGATGTCGGGGAAGATCGGGATCTTCGTGTCCGCGCCCGTGGTCGTGAACTGGTGGGGATAGCGGGCGGCGTCGAGGGAGGTGTTGAGGGGGTTGTCGGCCCACAATCCCCCTTCATTGTCCATCCACGTCTCCAGGAGGGCGACGTTGTCCGGCGTGGTGCGAATGGCGTAGCGGCCGCCCGAGGTGGCGTCGATGGCGGCGATGAGATGGGCAGCCACCTCGGCCTCGGTGGGGGAGGCGGCCGCCGTCCCGGGACCAGCCGGTCCAGGGTGGACGAGCGAGAGGGGAACAGCCACAGCGGCGACGGGTGGGACGCGTCGCTCGTTCGCAGGACCTTCCACGACGGGACGCCCGCCGACGACTCCGAGGACGGAGTCCGACAGCATGCTCTGCGACGGCAGCGCTGACCGACCGACGGCGTCCGGTGCCGCGGCCAGGGCGGCCACGGCGCCGGCCACCAAAGCCGCAACGACGGTGACCGACACGGCGCGCGCCCGCCACCGCCGTGCTCCCCCCCAGCTCCACATCCGCGCCATGGTACGACACCTCTCGGCCGCAATCGGACGTGTTGGGCGTCAATTGGGCAGCGTCACGCCTCCAACCATCGGGCGTCACGTCCCTTTCTCCGACGGAGACGGCCCATCGGCGAGGTGCCCACCAGCCGGTCCTCGTCCTCCACGTCGGTGCGTCGCGGTCGTGGTTCGACGACCCGTCGGAGGTCCTTGCGGCCCAGCCGTACCTCGGTGAGCACGGCCCCCAGCACCGGTGCGGCGATGCGACGCAGGAAGACTCCCGACCGCGTGGCCTGATCGACCCTCGTCCACCACGACTCGACCACGACGACCACCACGTCCACGGCCGGAACCAGGGCTTCGGCGTCATGGACGGCGAGCAGGGGGGCATCCACGATGACGGCGTCGGCTATGTTCCGGGCGGCGGCCAGGACTGCCGGGGCGCGCGTGGCCAGTTGGCCGGGACCCCCGATCACGCTGCTCAGGGCCAGGCTCCGGATCCCCGCCACCTCGGTGGGCCGTGTCGACGCCGCCACGATCGCCTCCGACGGCTCGGCCCCCACGGGTGCGACGACCACGGTGTCGTCGAGCCGGTCCCGTTCGCGCAGGTCGGCGGTGGTGACGATCAGGGCGGATTCCCCGGCCTCGGCGAAGGCCGCGGCCAGATTGGTGACCACCAGAGCCCGCGTCGGCTCGACACCGGCGGAGACGACCAGAATGACCTGTCGGGCACTGCGATCGGGGATCGCCGGCGGTCCCGACGACGTGGCACCAGGACCGTTCGCGTCCCCGTAGTCGGCGGGCGTCGCCGGATCCGAGGCCGGTGTGGCCGGCGAGGCGGTGGGACCCGACCTCGCCCCCGGGCCGACGATCGGCTCCAGGAGAACCGCCGTGCGCAACATCCGGTACGCCTCGGCGACGGCGGAACCCGGCTCGCTGAAGGTGGCGAAGACAGCGGGCGGCGACACATCCCGACGGCGGCCCAGGCGCCGTCGGAAAGCGGGATCGTGAGCCGCCGGTATCTCGGCCAGAACCAGGTACCCGAGCGTCTCCTGGGTGCGGCCGGCCGTCCGGAGACTCTTGTTGAGGGCGTCGAGCAGGAAGATGATCCCGACCCCCACCAGGAGGCCGGCCACGAGGCCCAGGAGGGCCCGCACCGAGTGATGTTTCAGGAGGGATGTCTTGACCGGGTATTTCGTGGCATGACGGGGATCCGCCGCCTGCAGGACCACGATGCCCGATCTCGGGACGGGACTCTGCTTCAACGAATTCACGCTCGTCAGCGCGTTCTTATAGGCCGAGTTGAGGACGTTGAGCTGTTCCTCGAGCTGGGCCAGGTCGGGGTTGGACACCTTCTTCGAGGCGACGAACACCGCCGTCGTCGTCCCGGCTCCGTCACCACGAAAGGCCGTCGTCCCGGCCGTCGTGGTGGCCGTCTTCGGCGCCGTCGTGGTGGTCGTCTTCGGCACCGTCGTCGTCGTGGTGGTGGTCGTGGTCGTGGTCGTGGTCGTGGTCGGCGTCAGGCTGAGGATCTGGGCGTCGAGGTTCTGGATCTCGTTGGCCAGGTTGGAGACCTTCTCCTCGGCGATCGCCAGCGAGGCTCTTTGTTGAGCGGCCTTCTCGGTGTTGATATAGGCGATGAGAGCTTTGACGAAATCGTTGGTCAGCTTGGCCGAACGCTTGGCCGACGGCTGCCGCACCCCCACCTTGAGCGTGCCCGACGGCAGCCCGGACGACGACTTCTTCTTCTTCCCCTTCTTGGAAGTGGGGTAGACGATCTCACCGACGAGGGTGGCCGGCCTCGCCTTGATGCCAGCCGCCTTGGCGGCGGTGGCCATCACCTTCGGATTGATGGCGTCGTACTTGAAGACTTGGAAGCCGCCCTTCGATCCCGGTGGCTGCGCTACCAAGGTGGTCGCCAGATACTCGGTGTGAGGAGGCGGGTAGGCGACGTGCTCGGGGAAAAGACCACCGACGATGGCCCCCACCAGGGCGAGGGCGATCGCCACGGGCCACCGGCGGCGAAGAGCGTCTCGATAGTTGATCGGCTCCATGGCCCTGTTCCTATCTCCTGCGGACTGATTTCCGGCCCGGTCCGGCACCGGGCGACGAACCCCGGTGGGGGGCGGCTCTGGTGCCCCGATGTCCCCGGGGAATGCCCCCAAGGTACTGCAGGGCCGTCACGAATCCGTGACGGTCGGTAGCCGATAGGCCTCCCCACGATCGCCACCGGAGGCGGTCACCCCGGCGCCCAGCGCCGGGGTGACGGGTGGGCCCGGGAGGGTTGGCCAGATGTTGAGGAGCCATCGTGCCTGCCTTGAGGCGGGGATCCGCACAATGAGTGAACTCTCAACGACTGGCCGCTGTCGTGGGCAAAGGGCAGGCGAAATGCACCGGGAATCCTCAATCGTGACGATGCCACCGGGCGCCAGTGTTCCTAACGTGGATTGTGCAACGATCAATGGGGGGCGAGAAGCGACAACCACCGGTCTGGGGGCCGATGGTGACGAAAAGGGGCAGGTACAGGGCCCGAGGAGTGAGCGTCTAGGGGAGGCGTCTTCATCCTCCGACGGCGTGCCGGGCGGGAGTTCGGTGGTCGCCCGGCGGGAACCTCGTGCCCCGACAGAGGAGGCTGACGGGCATATCGATTCGGCAGGGGCACGCACTTCGGCATACCGAAGTGCCAGGACTTTCGCCTCTCCCACTCCTGACCCGGGTCCTACGATCCGGCGACGAGCGGAGAGTCTGACTTGGGGGCATGCAGCCATGACGGGGTGGGACCAGGATCCCGGCTCAGCGTTTCCTTTCGGAGCACCTGAGATGGGCTCGGGTGACAGGGCGCGACCACAGAAGGTGGGGGGGGTCTCACAGGGCGCAACGACCTCGCCGGCTGGCGCACGGCGGTCCCAGCGACTGGCCATGGCCGCCTCACGAGTCCGGTCCCGGCTGCTGTTCATCGTTCTCGATGCCGTCATCCTCGCCGCCAGCTACAGCCTGTTCGAGCTGGCCTACGTCAACAACCACACCCCGTCGTCCTTCGTCGGGCAATTCGCCGTCTTCCTCGTGGTGGCGCTGGCCCTCCAACTCACGGCCAACCACCTCTTCGGCCTCTACGGGCGGATGTGGCGCCACGCCGGTATCGAGGAGGCGCGCCAGATCCTGCTGTCATCGGGCACCAGCCTGGTCGCTCTGATCGCCCTGTACCTCGTCGGCCGGGCCACCGGCGCGGTGACCGTCGTACCCCTCGGCGTGGTCGTGATCGGCGGCGTCTTCGGTTCCATGGCCATGGGTGCGCTGCGATTCCACTCCAGGTTGTTCGCCTGGCAGCGCGGCTCTCGGCGCTCCGGCTTGCGCGTGGCCGTGATCGGCAGCCGCGACGCCGGGGCGGCGGTGGTCCGCGACATGTTGCGCAATCCCAAGGCCGGTCTCATCCCGGTGGCCGTCTTCGACGACGATGCCGGGGCCCACGGCCTGTCCCTTCTCGGCGTCCCCGTGGTGGGCGGCGTCGACGACATTGAGGCGGCCACCCCCCGCTACGACATCCAGCAGGTGGTCCTGGCCATCCCGTCGCCCTCGTCCGAGCTGGTCGAACGCTCCCTGCGGGCCTCCGAGGCGTCCGGGGTGACGATGAAGATCGTCCCCGGCGTACGCGAGATGGCCGGCGACACGGGAAAGGCTCCGCCCATGGCCCGGGTTCGGTCCCCGCGTATCGAGGACCTCCTCGGGCGTACCCAGGTGGCCACCGACCTGGAGGCCGTGCGACGCTCCATCGCCGGGCGCCGGGTCCTCATCACCGGTGCCGGCGGCTCCATCGGCACGGAGATTTCTCGCCAGGTGGCGGGCTTCGAGCCCGCCACGCTCGTGCTCGTGGACCACGACGAGACGCACCTGTACGACACCGCCGCCCTCGTCGACGGGCCAGTGGAGCAGGTTCTGCTCGACATCGGCAACCGCCAGGCCGTGTTCGAGGCCATGAACCGGTACAGCCCCGAAGTCGTCTTCCACGCCGCCGCCCACAAGCACGTCCCCCTCCTCGAGTCCCACCCCCTGGCCGCGGTGTCGACCAACGTCTTCGGTACCCTCAACGTCGTGGAGGCGGCGGCGGCGGCGGGCACCGAGCGCTTCGTCTGCATCTCCACCGACAAGGCCGTCCGCCCCCGCAGCATCATGGGCGCCTCGAAGTGGGCCGCCGAGCAGGTCGTTCTGTCCCGGGCTCCCGAGGGTGCCCCCTATTGCGCCGTCCGGTTCGGAAACGTCCTCGGTTCGCGCGGAAGCGTCATCCCCACCTTCGCCCGTCAGATCGCCCTGGGGGGGCCCGTCACCGTGACCGACCCCCGGATGACCCGGTTCTTCATGAGCGTCAAGGAGGCCGTCCAACTGGTGCTGCAGGCCTCGGTGCTGTCGAACGGGGGCGAGGTCTTCATGCTGGAGATGGGCAAGGCCGTCTCCATCCTGGAGCTGGCCGAACGCATGATCCGCCTGTCGGGGTACGCCGTGGGCACCGACATCGCCATCGAGCTCACCGGGGCCCGACCGGGCGAGAAGATCGACGAGGATCTGACGGCGTCGGGCGAGGAGCTCCTCTCGACCCCCCACAGCGCCGTGTACCGGCTGATGCCGGCCACCCTCGCCACCGAGGACCTGGACCTGGCGCTGTTGGAGCTCGACGAGTGTGTCGAATCGCGTGATCCCGAGTCGGCGCGCCAGTCGCTGTTCACCATGACCGAGTCGGCGGGCGCGTCCGAAGCGGTCGTGGACGAGGTGGCGGTGTGAAGCAAGCGGTCCGGCCGGCCGGCGACTCGCCGGGCCGGCCCGGCACGCTCCTCGTCATCGGCCAGGGCTACGTAGGGCTCCCCCTGGCGCTGGCGGCGGTGGACGCCGGGTTCGACGTGGTCGGTTTCGACACCGACGACGCCCGCGTGAAGCGATTGTCCGCCGGCTCCTCGTACGTCGAGGACGTTTCCGACGAGGCGCTGGCCCGGGCCCTGGCCACGGGCCGCTACCGGCCCACCACGGAGGAGACCCGCTGCGCTGGGTTCGACGTGGCCGTGATCGACGTCCCCACCCCCCTGCGCGACGGCCAGCCCCACCTGGCCCACGTGGAGTCCGCCGCCGCCATGGTGGCCCGCCACCTGCGACCGGGGGCGACCGTGGTCCTCGAATCGACCACGTACCCGGGAACGACCGAGGAGCTGCTGCGGCCCATCCTGGAGGAGAACTCCGGCCTCCTGGCCGGGGAGGACTTCTTCCTGGGTTACAGCCCCGAGCGCATCGACCCCGGGAACACCACCTGGGACCTGCGATCCACCCCGAAGGTCGTCTCCGGCGTCGATGCGGCGTCCCTCGAGGCCGTCACCGCCTTCTACGGCCGGATCGTCGACACCACCGTGCCCGTGTCCGGTACCCGCGAGGCCGAGCTCACCAAGCTGCTCGAGAACACCTTCCGCCACGTGAACGTGGCCCTCGTGAACGAACTGGCCATGTTCGCCGGGGAGCTGGGCATCGACATCTGGGAGGCCATCGACGCCGCCTCCACCAAGCCCTTCGGCTACCTGCGCTTCACACCGGGACCGGGGGTCGGGGGACACTGCCTGCCCGTCGACCCCAGCTACCTGTCGTGGAAGGTCCGCCGCAGCCTGGGCCGGTCCTTCCGCTTCGTGGAGCTGGCCAACGATGTCAACGCCCACATGCCCGACTATGTCGTCGGCCGGCTGGTGGCGGCGTTCAACCGCCGGGGTCGGGCCGTCCGGGGCTCGCGCGTGCTCATGCTCGGACTGGCCTACAAGAAGAACACCGGGGACGCCCGCGAAGCGCCGGGCACGGTGATCGTCGAGCTCCTGACCTCCCTGGGCGCCGACGTCCGGGTAGCCGATCCCCACCTGGCCGATCTCGACGGCACCGCCGTGGTCGAGCTGAGCGAGTCGGAGCTGACGGCCGCCGACGCGGTGATCATCGTCACCGACCACGACGCCTTCGACTACGACCTGGTATCGCGCTGTGCCCCGTTCGTCCTCGACACCCGCAACCGGCTGGACGGGCCCAACGTCGAGCGGCTCTAATCCGACGCGGTGAGCCGCAACCTCGTCATCGCCCCCCTTCCGCCACCGCTCCCGGTCTCCACGTGGCCCCGGTAGGGCCCTCAGACCGCCCGCAGCGCCTCCTGGACGTCGTGGTGACCGGAGGGGCCGGGTTCATCGGCGCCAACCTGTGCCGGGCTCTGAGCACCAGCGCCGGCGTCGGCCGGGTCGTGGCCGTCGACGACCTCTCCACCGGCCGACGCGACAACCTCACCGGAGTGGCGGGTGTCGAGCTCGTCGAAGGGTCGATCCTCGACCCGGACCTCCTCGACGCCGTGACGGGTGACGCCGACGTCGTGGTCCACCTGGCGGCGCGCCCGTCGGTGGCGCGGTCGGTCCAGGACCCCATGGCCAGCCACCTGGCCAACGCCACCGGAACGGTCGAGGTGCTCGAGGCGGCCCGCCGGGGGCGGCGTCCGCACGTCATCGTGGCCTCGTCCTCGTCGGTCTACGGCGCCAATCTGGCCCTGCCCAAGCGTGAGGACATGGTGGCCCTGCCGGTCAGCCCCTATGCGGCGAGCAAGCTGGCCGCCGAGGCCTACACACTCGCCTACGGTTCCTCCTTCGATCTGCCCGTGCTGGCCTTCCGCTTCTTCAACGTCTTCGGGCCGTTCCAGGGGGCCGATCACGACTATGCCGCCGTCGTCCCCGCCTTCGTGTCGGCCGCCCTACGGGGTGAACCGCTCACCATCCACGGCGACGGGCGCCAGACGCGGGACTTCACCTTCGTGGGCACGGTGGTGGCGATCCTGGTCGAGGCTCTCCGACACCGGGTCACGAGCCCGACCCCGGTCAATCTGGCCTTCGGCTCGCGCGTCTCGTTGCTCGAGCTGGCGGAACTCCTGGAGGGGGTCCTGGGCCGGCGTCTCCCCCGCCGGCACGCCCCCCGGCGGCCTGGGGACGTCCAGGACTCCCAGGCCGACCAGGCGGCCCTGAGGGGGCTCTTCACCGACGTCTCGCCGGTGACGCTCCCCGACGGCCTGCGAGCCACGGTCGACTGGTTCCGCCAGGCCGGTGGTTGAGGTGCCCGGCAGCTAAGCCACGATGTCGACGGGCGTGCCGGCGGGCACCTGGGTGGCCAACGTCGTGATGTCGGGGTTGGTCAGCCGGACGCATCCGTGGCTGGCGTAGCCGCCGATCACCTGGGGTTGGTCCGTGCCGTGGATGGCGATCTGACCGGGTCCGCCGTCGAACGAGTAGTAGGTGTTCGAGAAGCCCGACAGTCCGAGGGCGTAGGGCCCGTAGGCGTCGCCCGGGTCGGTGAGCTGCAGGACCTCGGTCACGAAGAAGTGCCCGGTGGGGGTGGGCGCATCGGGGGCACCCACGGCCACCGGCGCCTCGTACACCTGGACGCCGCCGCGGTAGAGCTTCACCTGGCGGGCGCTCAAGCTGACCACGATGTGCTCGTTGTCGGTGGCCAGGCTCACGTTCGAGCGCGTCACCCAGCCGGTGGTCTCGTTGGGTCGCTCGGGTAGGTAGACCTCGAGCCATCCGCCCTGCACGGCGTTGACGAGCAGGGTGAGCGGTGCGCCCAGGGGGTTCGGGTTGGCCAGCGTCTGCGACGGCCCGAGGGCGCGGGGGGTGACGTAGATGGGAAGAGAGGGCACCGTGGCCGTGGCCACCAGCACCGACCCCGGAGGTGCCTGGAGCGACGGGTCGGCCGCGATGGCGATCCCCGGCGTGCCCGTGGGCGAGAACTTCGGGCCCACCGCGTGGTGCGCCTGGGGCACCGCGCCCCCGCAGCCTCCCAGCACGACGACGAGGGCCGCTGTGGTGAGAAGCCCGATGCCACGAACCGTTCCCCGTCCGTGAACCATCACTCCGATGGTACCGGAGGGCTCCGCCGCGGAGGCATCACGCCGGGGTGTCCAGCGTGATCGTCAGCAGCCCCTCCGTGCCGGCGACACCGTCGGCACGGAGGGGCCACAACGGAACCGCACTAGCCCGTTTCTTCGCCCCGTGACCGTCGGCCGTGGTCGACGGCGAAGCGCAGGAATCGACGGGGACCGTCCACCACGACCAGCACCAGTCCACCGAAGACCATCAGCAGCACCCCGAGCGAACCCAACCACCAGAGGCCGGGGCCCGTGCCGGTGAAGGCCAGCGAGGACGAGGAGGCCTTGGTGGAAGAGGCCTTCTTCGCCTTGATCGTTGTCGTCGTGACCGACGAACCGGCCTTGGTGGCGTTGTTCGAAACCGTCCCGCCGCCGGCGGCGATGGCGTTCAAGTTGAACGAGATCGGCACGGGAAGCTGGTCGCTGGCCTTCGAGCCGCTCAGGTACGCCGTTCCCACGGCGATCACGCAGGAGTCGCCGGCGGTGGCCTGCGCAGGCGTCGGCGGACAGGGGTAGCTCCCGGCGTCGGTGGCGGCGCTGTTACCGGCGCTATCCGGACCGGCCACCGGCGGGCCCGTGATCCCCTGCACGATGGTGAACGACTGGGCCGGCAGATTGTTCGAGGTCAGAGCGACGATCGTGTTCGATCCGATGGCGGTGCAGCTGACGGGGATGGGATGACCGGCAAAGTCGATCGTCGGCTGACCCGGGGCGTTGTTGCATTCGATGACCGTGGCACTGCCGTTATTTCCGACCGAAAGACCCGTGGCCGCCACCTGCACCACATCGCCGCCCAGCAGACATGTGGCCGCTTGCGGGGAACTCGTCGGTGCCGCTCCCCCGGGCTGATCGACCGTGGCGGTCCCTGTTCCTGTCGTCACCCCCGCCACCGGTGCGATGATCTGCCCGTTGCTCGCGTTACACGGAGCCGTGGTCGTGGTCGGGGCGATCGTCGGATTCGGAGTCGAATTGCTGCCGGCGAAGGTGATGGAGGCCGAAGCGCTCATCCCGTTCGGCTCGATCACGTCGATCTCGCAGGCGTTGGTCCCCGCCTGGCTGACGTACGGCGGACACGGGTAGTTCGCCGCGTCCGTGGCCCCGCTGGCGCCCGAGCTGTCGTTGCCCGATGCCGGCGGACCGACCGTTCCCCCTAACACCGTGAATGCCGAGGCCGGGAGGTTTCCGCCCGAGTCGACCGGCGCCGCCACTTTCGCCGGCTGGGTACAGCCCACCGGCAGCGTCAGGGTCGTGCTCTTCTTCTTGGTGAGGAACACGCTCGCTTTCATGGTCGGTTCGGGAGGACCGCTGGTCGCCACGTTGCACTCCACGACCCACGGCTGAGTGGCCGGAACGAAACCGGTCCCTTGGATCAGGACTCCTCCTCCCGTGGAGGGAAAGCCACCCGGGGGCGCCAGCAGCAGCGTGATCGCCGGCCCCGATGCGCCGGCGACCGCCGCCGCACCGACTAGTGCTCCCCCTGCAACGAACGCCGCGCTGCCGACCATGGCCAGCCTTCGGGTGATCGACTTCGGACGTCTCACGATTCCTCCCCCTGGGAAGCCGTCGGATGACGGCCCTGTTTCAGAAAAGCGGTTTGGGGGCGGGGCCGAGGCCCCGCCCCCAAACCTGTTTTTTCAGGACCCCCGTGTTCTACCAGGGATTCCTTGGCGATGCGTCAACCCCTCTAGAGGTTGGTAACGGTGCCGCTGTTGATGGTGAGGCTCTTGACACCCTTCTTGTACGTCGGCTTCTTGCCCTTCTTGCAGGCCTTGCTGAAGGCCTTCGACGTCTCGGTGGTCTGGACCACGATGTTGGTCGTCGAGCTCGGGTACGAGCCCGTCGTGGTGGCACCCGTGATGGTGAAACCGAGGTGCGGCGTCGTCTGGAACGTCTCCGCCCCGCCCGAGGTCAAGCTGGGCTGGACCGACCCGGCAGGCTGCCAGTTCCCGGCCAGCGATGGTGTGCTCGCCGTGGCCAGACCCGAGCAATTGTTCTTACTCCCCGTGATGGTCGCAGTGCTCACCACCGATGCCAGGGAAGGCGAGCCGCCGCTGCAGCCCGACGCCGTGGCGTTGACCGTGGTCGTCTCGGGGGCCGTACCGGTCGTTCCCAGCGGCGGGCTGAAGGTGACCGTACCGGTGATGCTGGTGCAGTTCTCAAGGCCAGTACCGAAGGGCTGGTTGGTGCGGGCGGCTGATGCAACTCCGCCGATCCCGACGACGAGGCCGAGCGGCAGCAGGAGCGCTCCCGTCGCCAACACGAGCTTCTTGCTTACTTTCACATGTCCTCCTTGAGGGTCCGGCGGAACCGCGTTGTGCCGGTTCGTATGGCGCTATCTCTGGTTAAACGCTTGGGCACTGGATTTCATTACATCGCTGTCCGGAGCTACCTGTCTCGTTCGGCGACATCGCGCCAGGTGTGTGATCTCGAGGTTCGAACGGTGGGCGCCACGCGTCTCCGCGCGACCACCGACACCACCCCCCCTCACCGATCCCACCCCCAACATCGATGCCTCGGAACTCTACCCACCCCCACGGTTGGCTGCACCACGGTCGTCGGAGAATTCCTCCATGCATCGTGATCCCTGCCCGCTGGTGCGACATCCCCAGTATTGAGGAAATCCACCGAATCGGAAACAATGTGGCTGGTCCCGACAGGTGTTTTCTCGGTCCCCAGCAGGTGTTTCCACCTGGCTCCGGCCCGTGTCTCAGCGTCTGCCCGACCGTCGCCGGCATGGCACCCCCTTCTACACTGGAGAGGTGAAAGAAGGGTCGTCGGCGCTGAAGGCTGTCGGCAAAGTGCTGTGCGGCGTCGGGGCGTTACTCCTCGCGTTCGTCGCCTTCCAGCTCTGGGGCACCTCCCTGTCCGAGCACTCGGCCCAGTCCCGCCTGCGGACCGAGCTCGACGTCCAGCTCCACCGTGGCGCGGCCAGGCCCCATTCGACCACCGCTCCCACCCGGGGCGACGGGCCCGGCGGTGACATCCTGGGGCAGGGAGACGCTGCCGCCCTCGCCGACGGTCCGGCCGTCGGTTCGCCGGTCGGATTCCTTTCCATTCCCCGCATCGGCATGAGCGACGACGTGATCGTGGAGGGTGTCGGGACCGACCAGCTGCGCCAGGGGCCGGGCCACTACCCCGGTACCCCACTGCCCGGTGAACCGGGCAACGTCGCCATAGCCGGCCATCGCACGACGTATGCGGCGCCTTTCTACAATCTGAACGAGCTCCAGGAGGGCGACCCCATCGTCATCGAGACGGTCCGGGGCACCTTCGACTATGCGGTGACCGAGAACGTCACCGTGGCCCCGACCGACTCGGCCGTGCTCGACTCCACCTCCCAGTCCGAGCTCACGCTGACGACGTGCAACCCGCGTTACAGCGCCACCCAGCGTCTGGTGGTGGTGGCCACGCTGCGGAGCTCCCATATGAACGAGGTACTGCGCGCCGTCGCACCGACGGCGCCCGCCCAGAAGGCGACACGTAGCGGCGATGCGACGCTGGCCGACAACGGTGGCGGCGGGAGCGTCGGAGGCGCCGTGCTGTGGGGCATGTTGACCGCCGGTGCCGCCTTCGGCCTCTGGGTCCTGTGGCGCCGCGTGCGGACCCCCGGGCGCTGGGGTGTCCTGACGCTCGGCTCGCCGGTCGTCCTGATCGTGCTCTTCATCTTCTTCGGTCACGTCAGCGCCGTTCTCCCGGCCAGCTTCTGACGGCCCGCTCCGCCATGCCCACGGGTGAGCCGGGGCTGACGGGGTTCGTGAGGCGATTGTGGACAACGCGGGAATGCGACTCACCGCGCCTCGTGCATGGCCGCTTCCAACCCGGTCGAAATGCGCCTGTCTCACGTGGAAGGTGTCGTCAGGCACCTGGTATCCTCCTACCGCCAGGCGTGGTTGCTCTGGTGGAAGCTACGACGGTGATCTCTCTCCACGAACATCGGGAATCGTGGACGGTGCAGATCGCCGGTGATCCGGCGGAACCCACGTAACAATTCGCTCACGGTCAGCGTTACACAAGCGGATTTCGACCCCTCAGTTGCTGCCAGATAGAGACGAACCGCGTCGACATTGGGACGAGGAGGCGGAGAATGAAGCGACTGTGGTTGTGCATCGGGGCGTCTCTGGTGGTCGCCTTGGCCAGCGGGACGCCGGCGTCCGCCGGCCAGTCGGGGCCGATGATCACGCCGAGCCAGGCGACCTTCACCGTTGCCAAGGACTCTGCCGGGACGACATGGACCCTGAACCTGTGGGCCCACGGCAAGCTCGTCAGCACCACCTCGGGAACAGCGGGCACATTGGCGGTGGCCGTGCCCGCCACCCCCGCGTGCAAGTTTCAGGCCGACGTGCTTCGCGGTGGGAAATGGTTCGCCGGCACCTTCACCACGCTCGCAACCTGCGGCGGCCACTCAGCCACGACCACGACCACCACCACCACGACGACGTCGACGACCACGACCACGTCGACCCCTTCGGTGACCTCGTCGAAGGGTGGACACAAACCGAAGGACGGGAAACCGAAGGCAATAGAAGCGTCGGCCCCCTCACCGACCACGATTCCTCCGACGATCGCCGCCGCCAAGGCGACGAAGTCGCCCACCAAGGTGTCGGCGTCGCGACTGGCCTTCACGGGGACAGGCGTCGGTTTGTGGATCCTCGGCCTGGCCGGGAGTGGACTCCTGCTGCTCGGTGCGCTGCTCCTCGTCCGACGACCGCGGCTGCGCCTGCGGCGCTGACACCTCTCTGGCGCATAGCCACCGACCGCGTGGGGACGGTCCGGTGCCCGGGCTCCGCTCGTCTATCGACCGGTGGTCCGGGACTCCACCGGCGAAATGATAGACAGTCTCGTGCGTCGCTCGGTACATGTCATGAGGGTTCGACCACTCCGTGACCAGCTCGGAGAAGGCCTGTGATCAACATCGCCACGGTCCATTGGCAGACGGCGAAGTGGATCGATCCCCAACTCCACTATGTGGCCCGCAGTTTCGGTGATGCTCCCTACCGGGTCTTCGCTTCCCTGAACGGGATCGACGACGAGCAGACGTGGTCCCGTTTCCACTTCGCCGCCGACCTGGAAGGCGGGCACGCATCGAAGCTGAATCAACTGGCCGCCATCATCGCCGAGGACGCCGCCCCGACGGACATCCTGATCTTCCTCGACGGCGACGCCTTTCCCATCCGGAGGCTGACGCCGTGGGTCGAGGAGACCCTGGGCACCTTCCCTCTCACGGCCGTCCGTCGAGACGAGAACCTGGGCGACTGCCAACCCCATCCCCTGTTCTGCGCCACCACCGTCGGGTTCTGGAAGGACATCGAGGGTGACTGGCGAACGGGAGGGACGTGGATCAACACCGCCGGACGCGAGGTCGCCGATGTCGGGGGCAACCTTCTCGTGAAGCTCCGCGACGGCGGCATCGAGTGGTTGCCTTTGCTCCGCACGAATACGTCCAATCCGCATCCGGTCTGGTTCGGGATCTATGACCACCGGATCTACCACCACGGCGCCGGCTTCCAGGCGACCAGGGTCGAACGCGTGGACTGGGCCAGCCGCTACCAGAAGAAGGCAGCCGCCGGACGGGGGCTACGCCCTACCGCCGAAAGCCCGAACCTCGGTCTGTTGCGGGCCAGGGTCGCCGCCGACCCGGGCGTGCTCCGCCGGCTACGACCGGGCGTCGTCGCCAAGGCGGCGGTCAAGACGGTCAGGCTACGGCTCGAGCACCGGCACTACGTGAAGCTCACGAAGACAGAGCGCGGACAGAAGCTGGCCGCCTTGGGCGAAGACGTCTTCCGTCAACTCTCGACCGACGACGACTTCTTCCGGCTCTTCGACGACTCCGTTCCGCCCGATTGAGGTCGTCACGGCTCCCGTGAACGATCACTCGACGACCACCGCACGGGACCCGTCGGGCGGCACCTGTGTGTTCGTCGTCGGGATGCACCGCAGTGGCACATCGGCCGTCGCCGGAATGCTGGCACAACTGGGCATCAGGGGACCGTCGGACGAGGACCTGATTCCCGCCACCTCGTCGAACCAGCACGGGCACTTCGAGAGCAAGACCCTGACCCGCGTCGACAATCAGCTCCTGCACATTCTCGGCGGCACGTGGTCAGCGCCCCCGTCGCTGGAACCAGGCTGGGAATGGGGTCGGGAGATCACCGCCGTGCAGGGCTCGGCCCATCAGGCCTTCCACTCCACGTTTCCGGCCCGGCCCATGGTCTGGAAGGATCCGCGGAACTGCATCGTCCTGCCCTTCTGGCGCTCGGTGCTCGCACCTCCGTTCGCCGCCGTGTTCGTCTACCGCGACGGTCTCGAGGTGGCGCACTCGTTGCAGGCGCGCGACCACCTCACCCTGACGCACGGACTGGCGCTATGGGAGCGCTACCTGCGCAGCGCCTGCGCCGGCCTCGACGGTGTCCCCACCTTCGTGGCGGAATACGGCCGACTCCTCGAAGATCCGGTGTCGACGTGCCGGTCCCTCGTGGGCTTTCTTTCCGACGTCGGGATCGATGTGGACAGGGCCAGGGCGCGGACCGCCGTCGATTCCCTCGACGCCGGACTCCGGCACCGGGGCACCCCGTCGCACGAGCAGGCCGGGATCACGGCCAACCAACGGGACCTCCTCGCACTCATGCATCCGCTGGCCGGGCCCCACCATCCGTGGCGATCCCCCGACCTCGGCCGCGAGGCTCCGTGGGTCGAAGACTTCCTGTCCCTGCGCCGGGACTACGAGGTCCTGAACCGACAGATCCGTTCGTCCCGCGCCATGCGCCTGGTCGAGACGTGGTGGAAGGTGCGCGGGATACGACGGTCCTCGCCCGCCGGGGACGGGGGGGATGCCTAGGCCCATCCCGTCCGTTGTGCACGATTTCCCGACGTTCTGTATGTTCCACAGCGTGATGAGGCGCCGCTGGCGCCTGGCACGGCCCCGGTGGCTCGGACGGCGACCACGTGAGACGAATCCGAGGGCCCCGTCTCTGATGGCCTGTCAGATCTAGCTCGCCCCCGACGTCGGCGGAAACCCGAATATTGAGGGGGACGGGCCCGTTCGGCATGGACTGTGGCTAAAATTACCCCTAGTCCCGCGCGTACAGTGAGGTGTAGAGTGCAGGTCGTCGCATCGCGTCGGCGGAAGACGCGAAGCGACATGGGGATTTTGGGAGACCGGGGGGCAAGTTGACGTTCGCTGGCGAGTACGCCGACAAGACGCGGGGCGCCGCGACCTGGGCAACCCCCGAGCCTCGTCCGCGCGCTCTCACGCTGCAGGGCACCCCCTGCTCCGACGATCCTTCTGAGACCGCCGTCGCCGACGCCCGACCGCGAATCCTCGATCGCCGAGACGACACCGCCGATCCGAGCGTCCGCGTCATCGCCTGTGTCGACGTCAAGTCGAACGCCCTGGCCAATGGTCACAACGTGACGTCAGACGTCCTGCGCGACTTGGCGGTGCGACGGATGGAACGCTGCATCCGCCCCGCCGACCGGGTATGCATGCTCGGTGCGTCACGCCTCGCCGTGTGCTTCGGGCACGGCTCGCACAGGATCGCCCCGAGCGAGCTCGGAAGGCGCATGGCCCGCGCCATGGGCGACCACCTGACCGTCGGCACCACGACGCTCGACCTCAGGGTGACCATCGGCGTCAGTGCCGGGACGACGGCCGTGGAGCCGGGTGACCTGATCGACGCCGCCATCGCCTCGACGCGGTCCCCCCAGAGCCGGGTCTCCATCGCCCGGTCGCGCCTCGAGACGGCGAGCTCCACCGTCACCGTGATAGAGGTCCCCGAACGACACGAGTTGCTCCACGTGGCCCCGGGCGGGTTCGGCCAGTCCGTGCGCCGCTCCCGCGGCACGGGCGCCACCGGTGCGACGGCGCCGGCGACGACACACCGGTTGCTGCGCCGCACGTCCTACCGACGCCTCGACCCGGTCGACCGCGACACCGGCACCCCTGGCACGCGTGCGGTGAGGCACCAGGCGCCCGACCCCGACCGGTTCCCGCCCCATTCGAGGGTGGCCGGTCTCTCCATCCTCGTGGTCGACCCGGCCGTGGCCTCCAGCGACACCCCGCGCTCGGCCGTCCAGGGAGTGGCGGCCGCCGCCCGGCGGCTCGGCGTGTGCCCGATCCTGTCGGCGGCCGACCGGCCCGACACCGTGGTCGACGACCTCTCGGTCAGTGAGGCCGACGCCGTGGTGCTGATCCTGCACCCGGACACCGCCCGCCCCCTCAGTGATGCCGACGGCGGTACGCCATGGGAGCACCCGGCGCGCCTCGCCCGCGCACTGGTCGATGCCGGGGCCTCGGTCATCGCCTTGAGCGTCGGCTCCAGCGCTGCTGGCGTCGCCGCCTGCGTGGAGCAGGGGGCCGCCGGCCTGCTCCACATCGACGCCCTGGCCGACGAGCTGGTCACGGTGGCAAAGGTCTCGGCCGGGAAGGTGAACGGGGCAGCACGCGTCAACGGCAACGGCTCCCAGCGGGGTCGGCGCCAACTGCCGGCGCCTTTCGACGCCCTGGTGCACCTCACCTCCACTGAGCGCAAGGTCCTCTTCCACATGATGGAGGGTCGAGCCGCCGGTGAGATCGCCTCCGAACTCGTCGTGTCGCTCACCACGGTCCGGTCGCACATTCGTTCCATCCTGCGCAAGCTGAACGTCAATTCCCAGCTGGCGGCGGTGGCCATCGCCAACGGCGCCTACCCGCGAGCGACCGCCCTCGGCTGACCGGCGTTCCCGGTCGGCGTCGGACCCCGCCTTCGACCGGCCGGGGGGCGAAATCGCCCGGGCCTCATCCTGGCGCTCTCAGACGGCGAGCGGCAGAGTCAAGGCGTGAGCGGCGGCCGTCGCATCCGTGATGCCCTCCACCTGGACGCGCACGGCACACGACGGTTCAACATCGCGGTGGAGATAGCAGAGGGCGACCGCCGTCCCCAGCACCGGCGACCATGCCACTGAGGTCAGACGCCCGACCACTTTGTCCCCCACAGAAACCTCGGCGCCCGGTCGAAGGGTCGCTCTCGCGCTCTGCCCGGGGTCGACGGCGACAGCACGCAGGTGGCGAGCCACCTTGTTCCCACGGGCATCGAGCCGGGCCACGAGCTCCTGGCCCGTGTAGCACCCTTTGGTGAAGCTCACGCAACGTTCGAGAAGATCCGCCTCAGCGGCGATGGTGCGCTCGTCGAGCTCGGCTCCCATGACGGGAATGCCGGCCTCGACCCGTAACGTCTGCCAGGCGGCCGGTCCGCACCGACGGACCAGGGCCGGAATCTGGGGATCGGCGCCCAGCAGGTCCACGCCCGTCACCCCGCCCCAGGCGTAGGGCACGACGAACGACGTCCCCGCCGGCGCCGTCACCCCGTCGACAACAGTCGCCGAGCCGGGCCCGCGCAGGGCCACGACCCGCCAATCCACCGGCTCGATCCCGACTTTGACCCGGAGCTTGAAACGGGCCAGCCGAGCCATCACGGCGGTCCCGTAGCCGGCATCGACGTCCACATAGAGATCGTCCTCCCCGGACCGGGTCACCCGCACCAGGGCATCGAGCTTTCCCTGGGGAGTGAGAAGCAGAGCATCGGCCGACATCCCGATCTCCAGGGCCGCCACATCCTGGCTGCACTGGCCCTGCAGGTACTCGAGGGCGTCCGGACCCGAGACGAGGATCACCTCACGCGCCACGGTGACGACGCCCACCGCGTGGCGCAGCGCCTCACAGTCGTCGGTCAGCTCCGCCGACGGGGAAGGGGGCGACGTGTCCGAAGGAACCGGGCCGGTCACCGCTGCCCTCCGGTGCCCGCGGCGCGGCGCCGGCGAGCGGCAGTGGCCCGACGCGCCGCGGGCACGGCCGCCAACAGGGCGGCCGCCTTGTGGACGCACTCGGCCTCCTCGGCCATCGGATCGCTGTCGGCCACGATGCCGGCGCCGGCCTGCACCGAGGCTCGCCCGTCGGGACCGACGACCATGGTGCGGATGGCTATGGCGGTGTCGAGGTTCCCCGAGAAGTCGATATACCCCACCACACCTCCGTAGACGCCGCGCTTGGTGGGCTCGAGGTCGTCGATGATCTGCATGGCGCGCACCTTGGGTGCTCCCGACAACGTGCCCGCCGGCATGGTGGCCCGCAGGACGTCGATCGGGCCCTTGCCGTCGACCAGACAACCCGACACCTGGGATGTCAGGTGCATGACGTGGCTGTAGCGCTCGATGGTGAGGAACTCGTCGATGCGCTCCGTGCCGAAGCGCACCACCCGGCCCACGTCGTTGCGGGCCAGATCCACCAGCATGATGTGCTCAGCCAGCTCCTTGGGGTGCTCGGCCAGCTCGGCCCCGAGGCGTTGGTCCTCGGCGGGGGTGGCACCGCGCCGGCGGGTCCCGGCGATGGGTCGCGAGGTCACGATGCCGTCGCGCAGACGCACCATGGGCTCGGGCGACGAGCCCACCACGGTGCACTGCTCACCGCGGACGAAGTAGAGGTAGGGGCTCGGATTGACCAGGCGGAGGACCCGGTAGAAGTCGAAGGGGTCGGCGTCGAGATCGAGGTCGAAGCGCTGGGACAGCACCACCTGGAAGATGTCGCCCGCCGTGATGTGGTCCTTGGCCACCTCGACGGCGTCGGCGAACGTGGTCGGAGCCATCGTCCGGCCCGGGACCGGCACCTCGTCGGCCGGATCGGGGAGCTCCATGGCGGGCAGGTCGAGCGGGCGGAAAAGATCACCGGCCAGTTCCTCCAGTCGCTGGCTGGCGCTGTCGTAGGCGTCGGCGGCTTCGCCGTCGGTCCAGTCGTCGCCCACGACCACGTTGTCCACCAGCACGACGCGCTGACGCCAGTGGTCGAAGGCGCACAATTGCCCGATCACCATGAGGACGGCGTCGGGAAACCCGAGGTCGTCAGGGGGGACGTCGGGCAGCGTTTCCACCTCCCGCACCACGTCGTACCCGAGGTAGCCGACGAGGCCCCCGTGCAAGGGCGGGAGGTCGGCGAATTCGGGCGAGCGGTAGGCGCCGAGGAGCGCCTCCAAGGTGGCCAGCAACCCGACCCCGGCGCAGGCCGCCACGTCGGGTGCGAGCACCAGAGGTCCGGTCGACGTCACCTTCTGATCCCTGGCCACCAGGGTGGCGAGCGGACGGCGCCCCACGAACGAGTACCGCCCCCAGCGCTCGCCTCCCTCCACCGACTCGAGCAGGAAGCCGGGCTGTTCCCCCACCACCTGCAGGAAGGCGCCCACGGGGGTCACGGTGTCGGCCACCAGCTCCCGCCACACGGGAACGATCCGATGACGGCGAACCAAGGCGCAGAACGTGTCGCGACCGGGCCGGCAGGCGTCGAGGACCCGAGGTGTCATCACCCCGGCGCAGGAGCCACGGAGACACCGCCGTCACCGTCACCGTCACCGTCACCGTCGCCTCACCGAAGGCGCGGTAGAAGCAACTCCGGGCGCCGGTGTGGCAGGCGCCGGCGCCGTCCTGGTCCACGGTCACGAGCAGGGCGTCCCCGTCACAGTCGTAGCGCACGCCACGCACCCATTGGCGGTCGCCCGAGGTCTCCCCCTTGCACCAGTACTCCTGCCGGCTGCGGCTCCAGAACCACGAGCGTCCGCTCGAGAGCGTCCGGCGCAACGCCGTGTCGTCCATGTAGCCGATCATGAGCACCGTACCGTCGGCGGCGTCCTGCACGATGGCCGGGGCGAGCCCGTCGACGCCGAAACGGATGGCGGCGATGTCGGCCTCGCTGAAGGCGATCGGCGTCGCCACCCGCTCAGTTCTCATAGGTACAGCCCGGTGCCGCCGTCGATGCGCTCAGAGGCCACCGCGTGGATGTCACGTTCGCGCAGCATCACGTACTCGTCGCCCTGGACCTCGACCTCGAAGCGGTCCTCGGGATTGAACAAGACCTTGTCCCCGGGCTTGATGGTGCGTACGTGCGGGCCCACGGCCACGACCTCGGCCCACGTCAGGCGGCGCGATACCTGGGCCGTGGCGGGGATGAGAATGCCGGCGCGTGAGCGCCGCTCACCTTCGGCCTGCGGTTGCTGGGCCAGGACCCGGTCGGCCAACATGGTGATCGCCTGCTTGGTCATCGCCGATGGCCCGGCCGGCGGCCGGTTCGACGGGCCTGTTGATGCTGCGTTCACCTAGGACACGGTACCGCATGGCCCGTATCCCTCCGCCCCGACGGGGGATGGGTCACAGCGGCAACGGTGGTCGCACGCACACGTCGTGCGCCGCCAGATAGGCCTTTGCTTCGGCCACGGTGTGCTCCCGACAGTGGAAGATGGACGCCGCCAGGACGGCGTCGGCCCCGCCGACCACGGCCCCGTCCACCAGGTGGGCGAGAGACCCCACACCTCCGGAGGCGACGACGGGCACGCCCACGGCCTCGACCACCGCCCGGGTGAGGTCCAGATCGAACCCCTGTCGCGTCCCGTCGCGATCCATGGAGGTGAGCAGGATCTCTCCGGCCCCGGTGGCCGCACACTGCGCCGCCCATTCCACGGCACCGCGCCCGGTCCCCTGGCGCCCCCCGTGGGTGTAGACGTCCCAGCCGGATCGGTCGGGACGGCAGCGGGCATCGATGGCCACCACCACGCACTGAGCCCCGAACTCCCCGGCGAGAGTCGGCACCAGATCCGGTTCGGCCAACGCGGCGGTGTTGAGGGCCACCTTGTCGGCCCCCGCCCTCAACAGGCGCCTGGCGTCATCGGCACTGCGGACGCCTCCACCCACGGTGAAGGGGATGAAGACCTCGTCGGCCGTCCGGGCCACCACTTCGACCATGGTGTCGCGCCCGTGGGCGGAGGCGGTGATGTCCAGGAAGACGAGCTCGTCGGCACCCTCGGCGTCGTAGCGCCCGGCCAATTCGACGGGGTCACCGGCGTCGACCAGGTCGACGAAACGGACGCCCTTCACCACCCGGCCGTCGTCGACGTCGAGGCACGGGATCACCCGGACACTGCGCACGCGGCCACCGCCTCCTCGATGCCGACGTTGCCCTCGACGAGGGCCGTCCCCACGATGGCGCCGGCCAGCTGTCGACCGCCGCCCCGCAGCCGGGCCAGGGCCGCCAGGTCCGCCGTTCCGCGGACCCCGCCGGAGGCGACGACGTCGTGGGCGCTCAGCGTCAGCACACGACACAGGCCCTCGACGTCGGGGCCGTCCATCGTCCCGTCGCGCTCGATGGCGGTGACCACGACAGCAGCCAGGGGGAGGGGGGCCACGCCGGCCAGCGCATCGGCCAAGGTGGTCCCCCCGGCCCGTTCCCAGCCGGCCACGGCGACGTCGGCTCCCCCGCCCCGGTGGTCGAACCCCACGACGACCTGCCCCGGAAAGGCGCCCGCCAGCACGCCCACCAGGTCGGGGTCGCGCACGGCGGCCGTCCCGAGCACCACGCGCGCCACCCCACCGTCGAGGAGCGCGGCGGCATCCTTCTCGCTGCGCACGCCTCCTCCCACCTGGACGCCGACATCGACGGCCTCGGTTATGGCCATGACGACGGACCGGTTCACCGGCTTGCCCGTACGGGCGGCGTCGAGGTCGACGACGTGGATCCAGCGCGCCCCACCTGCCGCGTACCGCCGGGCGAGTTCCACCGGGTCACCGTAGGTGCGTTGGCGAGAGAAGTCACCTTGGACCAGGCGAACGGCGACACCGTCATGCAGATCGATGGCGGCGAAGAGCTCCATGACTCACGTCACCGACGGCCGGCCGCCACCTGCCCTCGAAGGGTCACAGGCCCCGATGAAATTGCCCAGGATGGCGAGACCGACCGGACCCGACTTCTCGGGGTGGAACTGGGTTCCCCAGAGGGGACCACGCTCGACGGCTGCCGTCACCTCGCCCCCGTAGTCACAGGTGGCCACCACATCCTCGCCAGGCCCGGGGGCGAACGAGTGAACGAAATACACCCACGGATCGTCGCCCAGGCCGGCCAGAAGCCCACTCTCCTTCTCCGGACGGCGCCGCAGCCGGTTCCACTGCATCTGCGGGCACTTGACCCCGGGAGGCAGAGCCCGGACGGTGCCGGCCAGTGCCCCGAGCCCGGCCGTGCCCGGTGCCTCCTCGGAACCCTCGTAGAGCAACTGGAAGCCGATACAGATGCCGAGGAAGGGCGTTCCCCGCGACAGTGCGTCGGTGGCCACGTCCAGCAGACCGCTTCTGCGGAGGGCTTGCGCGCAGGCTCCGAATGCGCCCACCCCGGGCAGCACGATCCCGGCGGCGCCGACGGCGTCGTCGGGATCGGTCACGAGGTGAGCGTCGGCCCCCAGGTGGACGAGAGCCCTTTCGGCAGAGCGCAGGTTGCCGATGCCGTAGTCGAGGACGGCGATCATCGCTGTTGTCCCACCTCGTGCGCCACGGTCACAGGGTGCCCTTGGTCGACGGCACGCCGCCTCCCTCGATCCGCACCGCGTCACGCAGGCAGCGCGCCACCGCCTTGAAGGACGCTTCCACGATGTGGTGCGTGTTCCTGCCCGTCACCATGCGCACGTGCAGGGTCACGGCGGCGGCGGTGACAAAGGCGCGCCAGAACTCCTCGGCCAGTTGCGGGTCGAAAGGCGGTGAACCCAGAGCGGCGGCGTCGGCCGAGAAGGCCACGTCGTAGACCAGGTACGGTCGGCCCGACATGTCGAGGGCGGCGTCGATGAGTGCCTCGTCGAGCGGTAGCGCGATGGAGGCGAACCGCCGGATGCCGGCCTTGTCGCCGAGCGCTTCGGCCACCGCTTCACCCAGGACGATCCCCACGTCCTCCACCGTGTGGTGGGCGTCGACATCCAGGTCGCCGTCGGCCGTGACGGTGAGGTCGAGCCCACCGTGACGGCCCAACTGCGAGAGCATGTGGTCGAAAAAGGGCAGGCCCGTGGAGACGGCCACGGACCCCGTCCCGTCGAGGGACACCGACACATCGATCACCGTCTCCTTGGTGCGACGTTGCCGCACGGACCGGCGTTGGCCGGTGGCACTCATGACATCCTCCTCTCCAGGCTCGACCGCAGCGCCGCCAGGAAGCGGTCGTTCTCGTCAGCCGTCCCCACCGTGACGCGCAGGCACTCGTCGAGCCCGGGCCACCTGGAACAGTCCCGGACGAGGACCGACGATGCCAACAGGTCGTCCCAGACCTCGCCGGCGGCGCGGCCGGTGGGTCGGAAGAGCACGAAGTTCGCGTCCGAGGGCCAGATGTCCACGGGCAGCTCCCCCAGCGCCGCGGTGAGACGGCCCCGTTCCTCGTTCAGGGCGGCCACGCGTGCCTCCATGGCGGCGACGTGGCGCAGGGCCAGGCGACCGGCCGCCTGGGTCACGGCATCGAGGTGGTACGGAAGGGCCACGGCATCGCAGGCGTCGACCACGTCGGGGGCGGCCACCAGGTAACCGAGCCGGCAGGCGGCCATCGACCACGTCTTCGAGAACGTCCGCACGACCACCAGTCGCTCGGAACCGGGTCCGTCCCGGCGTATCAGGTCGAGAGCACTCCACGGCGCGAATTGACCGTAGGCCTCGTCGACCACCACGAGACCGGGCGCCCTCTCGAGCACGTGTTCCACCGCGTCGGCCGGTTCGGCCCGTCCCGTCGGGTTGTTGGGAGAGCACAGAAAGGTGATGGTCGGTTGCGCCTTGTCGAGCAGATCGTCGACGACGTCGAGATCGAGGCGGAAGTCCGGTGTCCGCCACCCGCTCACCACCGTCGTGGCCGTGAGCGAGGCGATGTGGCGGTGCAGGGCATAGGTCGGCTCGAAGATCGCCGCCGTCCGCCCGGTTCCCCCGTAGGCCAGCAGCAGGCACTGGAGCACCTCGTTGGAACCGTTGGCGCAGAACACACGGGTCGGGTCGACGTCGTGGAAAGCGGCCAGAGCGCGGCGCAGCTCCGACGCGTGACGGTCGGGGTAGCGGTTGAAGTCGATCCGTCTGATCTCGTCGGTCAGCTCCGTCAACCACTCCTCCGGCGGCGGCAGAGGTGACTCGTTGGTGTTGAGCCGCACCTCGACGTCCACCTGGGCGGAGTGGTATCCGGTCAGTCCGACGAGGTCGTCGCGGACGGGCACCGCTCGTCCCATCAACGGGACCCGTCGGGCAGGACGGTGACCACGTCACCGTCCACACGGACGGGGGCGGCCTCCCCCCGCAGACGAACGGATTCGGCGTGCGCACCGAGACCCTCGGCCTCGGCGATGGTGACGACGGAGGGCGCCAACCGGGCCAGGGTGGCCCCGTCGAGTGATACGGCGTGAATGTGGGTGCGGAAGTCGTCCACCCGCAACGCCGACGCGAACCGGGCTGTCCGCGCCGTCGGCAAGACGTGGTTGGGCCCGGCCACGTAGTCGCCCACGCTCGCCGGCGCGTAGGGGCCGACGAACACCGCCCCGGCCCGACGCACCAGGGGCAACAGGGCCTCGGCCCCTTCGAGGAGCAGCTCGAGGTGTTCGGGCGCCACCACGTTGGCCACCGCCATCGCCTCGGCCGGCCCGTCGACGAGCACGGCGTACCCGCCCGATCCCAGCGTGGCCTCCAGGGCGGCCCGCCGCGGCGAGCGCTCCACCAGTCTGTCGACGGCCTCGGCCACTGCCTCGGCCAGGGGGGCCGACCACGAGACCAGCCAGGCCAGGCCGTCGGGTCCGTGTTCGGCTTGGACGACGATGTCGATGGCCGCCCACGACACCGGCGTGGTTTCGTCGGCCACCACCACGACCTCCGACGGGCCGGCGTAGGCGGACGGGACTCCCACGATGCCCGCCACCTGTCGCTTGGCTTCGGCCACGTAGCGGTTTCCCGGTCCCACCACGACATCGACGGGGCCGATGGTCTCGGTCCCGTACGCCATGGCCCCGATCGCCTGGGCGCCACCCACGGCATAGACCTCGTCGATCCCGGCGATGGCGGCGGCGGCCAGTGTCTCCGTGGCGATCCGCCCGTCGGGGCCGGGGGGGACACAGAGCACGAGCTCCTCGACCCCCGCCACCCGGGCCGGCGCCGCGCACATGAGGACGGTGGAGGGATAGCGGGCCAGTCCACCCGGCGCGTAGAGACCGGCACGGCCCACGGCACGCACCAGATGCCGGACGGTCACACCGTCGAGGACGAAGTCTCCGACAGGCGCCGGCTCGTGGCGATGGTACGCCAGGATGCGGTCATTGGCCAACTCGAGGGCACGGCGGAGGTCGGGGGAGATCGCCTCCCGGGCGTCGGCGATGTCGTCGGGGGACACCGCGGCGCTGTCGAGGGCGACGCCGTCGAATCTCTGCGTGAGGTCCCGGACGGCGCCGTCGCCACCGGTCCGCACCTCGTCGAGGATGGCCCGGACTTCGGGGGACGGAAAGCTCGCCTCCGACGTCGGACGCGGCACCACCGCCGCCATACCGGCGGCCGGGACACCACGGAGGTCGAGTCGGGTAAGCAGCACGGGCACACGATGGTACTCGGGGGTCACCAGCCCACCGGCCCGGGCGGCGGCCTCCGGCGACCAACGGTGCACGGGCTCAGGTCGCCGCCGGCGTCCCCATGGGACATCATCGTGTGATGCCCGTCCCGCTTGCCGAACTGTCGTCCGTCGCCACCGCCCTCGACGAGCTGACCCGTCGGGTCGTCACCTTCGCCGATCAGGCGGCGGCGGACCATGACGACGAGACGGCGTCAGAGCTCTTCGCCGTGGAGCGGGCGCTGCGCGGGGCCAACCGGCGCCTCGGAAGACTCACGGCCCCGCGCGGCCGGCGTCGTTAGACGACCTGTCGTGGGGACAGCTTCCGATGCGACCCCCCGACGATCAGCTCGGAGTGCCACCCACAATCGGGGACACCAGATGCTTGCCGCCCGTGCTTCCGGCGAAGGGGGCGTCCCCGAAGGCGTACACACCTCCGTCATCGCCGATGACGTCGTAACCACCGCTGTCGGGGCTCACGATGCCCACGATCGGCTTGTAGGACGTCAGATGGAGCCCCGGCACCGATCCGTGGAAGGCGGCGTCGCCGAGCGAGAACACCCCGCCGTCGGCGCCCACCAGCCAGTAGCCGTTCCCGTCGGTCGTGGAGGCGATGCCCACGATGGGTTTGGCCAGCTTCTGGCCGGCCAGAGATCCGTGGAAGGCGGCGCTACCGAAGGAGAACGCTCCACCGTCGGCGCCCACCAGCCAGTAGCCGTTCCCATCGGGTGCGGAGACGATGCCGACGATCGGTTGGGCCGGGGTGACGTGGAGACCGGGAAGCGAACCATGGTAGGCGGCGCTACCGAAGGAGAACACTCCGCCGTCGGCGCCCACCAGCCAGTAGCCGTTCCCATCGGGTGTGGAGGCGATGCCCACGATCGGTTTGGCCAGCTTCTGGCCGGCCAGAGATCCGTGGAAGGCGGCGCTGCCGAAGGCAAAGACTCCGCCGTCGGCGCCCGCCAGCCAGTAGCCCCCGCCATTTGCCGTGGAGGCGACGCCCACGATCGGTTTCGCCGGGGTGATGTGGGAGCCGGTGAGCGACCCCTGGTAGGTGGTGCCGAAGTCGAAGACACCGCCGTCGGCGCCGACCAAGGTGTAACCCTGCGACCCGTAGCCGAAGGCTGTGGCGATCGAGATCGGGCTCCTGCCACCCGGTCCCGTCAACACCACGTCCACCTGGCCGATCCCCGGCGGCGCGATGGCGGTGATCTGGGTGTCACTGTCGATGGTGAAGCTCAGGGCGGGCGTGGTGCCGAAATCGACAGAGGTGACGCCGAGGAAGTTGCAGCCGGTGATGGTCACCTTCGTGTCACCGGTCGGGTTTCCATGGGTCGGGCTGATCGACGTGATGGCCGGGTTCGTCCCACCCCCGACGATGGTCAGCGGTGCCGTCCCCGAGACGGTGGCGGGGGTTCCGGGAAGGCCCGTGTCGTTGGGCTCTGTCACGGTGACGGTCGGGCTACCCGAGGCCACTCCGCATGGGATCACGAAGTTCCCAGTGATGGCCGGCGAGACGAGCGGCTTGCCCACGTCGTACGAGGCCTCGCTGATGGACGCCTCGGCGTCGGCGGGGGGAACCGCCCCGATGGAGACGTTGGCCGCTGAGAGCTGGTTGACCACTCCCGAGTTCCCCCACCAGCCCCCGCCGCCGGTGATGGTCACCTGCTGGCCGATGCCGGCGCTGGTGGGGCTGAGCGAGAGAGCGGGTGCCTGGGGGGTGGGCTGGCCGCTGTAGATGAGGGTCACTGTTCCGTAGGAGGCGTCCGTGTTCGGGTTGGCCAGCGACAGCGAACAGCCCACCTGGCCGGCGTCCACCTGGGCCTGGGTGGGCGGGCAGACCCCGTTGGGGTCCCCGGCCACGAAGGGCGAAGGCACGGTGAACGTCTGCGACAACGTGCCCGAAGCCGTGGTCTTCCAGGCCTGGAGGGCGCCCACGTCGGCCTCGGCGGTCTGGTTCGCGGTCGAGACCAGGCCTGCCACGGCGTCCGCCTCGACGCCCACGAGCTGGGTCTTGACCGGCAGGCCGGTGCAGGAGATCATGATCCCCGATCCCGGCGTGACGCCGGTCACGAAACTCGTCTGCCCGCCGAAGGTGCACGAGGCCGCCGCCTCGGCCGGCGAGGAGCTCTCCACCACGACCGCTGCGGTCGTCCCGCCGATCATCAGCGCACTCGTCAACAGAGCCGTCCCGAGGCGCGCTGCCATTCCCCCTGAGTGCCGCCGGTACCTCATCCCCACCCCTCCTGTAGGTCCCAAACCCTGGCTCGTCCCCCTGAAGCCCGGCCCAAGGACCGATGACCGCAAGGCCCCCAATCTACCGCCGGTGGTGGTTCCTGTCACCTTCGGTGATGCCTGCCACCTGCGACGACGCCTGCCAGCGACGACCCTCGGACGGAACCGGTGCGCTCCGGCCGGCGTCATCGGTGCTTTCCAGGTCGGCTCAGGTGGAGCGGGCTGCGCCCTCAAGCGGGCGAGAGATGAGTACGACGGAGGTCGTCGAGACTCACGAGGCCCATTCCCCGCAAGACCCTGTTGGGCATCTTGGCGTTGGAGAGCGTCGTGGCGTGTCGACGGATGATCGTCGATGGCAGCCGCATGCGGATCCACTGGTCCAGATCGTCGAACAGCGACGTCACATCGCCAACCTTGTCGTCGTTGCCCCAGCCCTGAATCACGGGTTTGAACGGCTCGATAATCCGTCGAAGGGGAACCGGAGCCAGCCGCCGGGTACGTTGCCGCACCTCGGTGTGGAGCCGGTGGAGGTGGATGTTGGCCAGATCATCCCGAGGGCGTTGTCGCCGGCCGAAGCAGGGAAGGACTTTCACCTCCTCGTCGTCGGAACTGCTGGGCGTAAACGCGACGACGGCGCCCCGAAGGGCGCCGTCGCGCGAGCGCGGCGGGTGGCGGATCCCGGCCGCGCTCTTCACGGAACCAGGTGGCGGGAACCGGTTCCGGTTCCCTCTACAACATCACGCCGGCGCCCGATCTTCCCGGCGCGGAACCACAACATCTTCACAACGTCGAACGACCGGTCGACCGGGTGGGGCGAACCACCTTGGTCGAAGGCCCTGGTGGCGGGCGAATGGGCAGCTCCGCCGAGGGACAGAGATCCGCCAGCAGGCATTCCCCGCACCATGGCCGGCGGGCCAGGCACACCCGCCGGCCATGGAGGATCAGACGCAGGCTGAAGGCACCCCACGCCGCGGGGGGGAGCAGGGCGCAGATCTCCCTCTCCACCTTGACCGGATCACGCTGGACGGTGAGACCGAGTCGACGGGTGATCCGGCCCACGTGGGTGTCGACCGGGAGACCGGGCAGCCCGAAGGCCACGCTGCGGACCACGTTGGCGGTCTTGCGCCCCACCCCCGGAAGCTCGGTGAGCTGCTCCAGGTCCGACGGCACCTCGCCACCGTGGCGCCCGGCGACGGCTTGCGCCATGCCGATCAGGCTGCGGGTCTTGGCCCGGAAGAACCCCGTCGAGTGGACGAGATCCTCCACGACCTCGGGCGGTGCGGCAGCGAGGGCCTCGGGGGCGGGGTACGCGGCAAAGAGCGCCGGGGTGACCATGTTGACCCGTTCATCGGTGCTCTGGGCCGACAGGATGGTGGCCACGAGGAGCTGGAACGGCCCATCGTGGTGCAGGGCGCACAACTCGGTAGCGGAGCCCGGGTACTCGTCGGCGAGGCGTGCCGCCACCGTTCGCGCCCGTCCGCGCAGGCTGGGCGGACGGGGCACGCTCGACAGGCTAGCGACGGATCGACGGTTCGTGCCCGGTAGCGTGACGTGGCAGTGCATCATGTCGAGATCAAGCGGCGCATGGGCGAGTCCGATATCGCCGAGGTGTCGGACCTCCTCCACGAGGTCACCGTGGCCGACGGTCATCGGCCCCTCGGCGAGCACAAGTGGCTCGACCTCGTCCACGGGGGCCGCACCGGCTTCGCCGGCTTCGTGGCCCGTGACGGTTCGGACGGCCGGCTCATCGGCTACGCCCAATTGAGCCGGGGCCACAACACGTGGGGACTGGAGCTGGTGATCCGCCCCGATCATCGCCCACCGGGTCATGACGTGGGAACGAACCTGCTCGACGCCGCCCTCGACGAGGTCCGTCGTCTCGGTGGCGGCCACATCCACCTCTGGGTGCCCAAGCCCACCGCCGACACCGACGCCATGGCGGCGGCGGCGGGGCTCGGCCGCGGCCGCGACCTCCACCAGATGCGGCGGCCCCTCCCCGTCGACGACGGCGGCCCTCGGGTGGCCACCCGACCCTTCGAGCCGGGCCGGGACGAGGAGGCGTGGTTGGACGTCAACAACCGCGCCTTCGCCTCACATCCCGAACAGGGTGACTGGAGCCTCGACACCCTCCTCGAGCGCGAGGCCGAACCCTGGTTCGACCCCCATGGATTCCGGCTCCACGAGCGCGACGGACGGCTGGCCGCCTCGTGCTGGACCAAGGTGCACCGGGACGAGAGACCTCAACTCGGCGAGATCTACGTGATCTCGGTCGACCCCGACTTCCAGGGCCTCGGGTTGGGACGCGCCCTGGTCCTGGCCGGGCTCGACTATCTAGCCGCCCTCGGGATCACCGTGGGCATGCTCTACGTCGACTCCGCCAACGACACCGCCGTCGGCCTCTACCGGCACCTCGGATTCGTGGTGGACCACGTCGACCGCGCCTACACGGCCGACATCGTCCCCGCCGTCTGAGTCTGATGGATGTCAGACGCACCTCCCCGTCGTCAGCGACGGGCGGACTTCCGGTTGGTCCGTGCCAATTTCCTCTTCTTCTGCTGCGACACGGCAGTCCGTCCGCGACGTGGTGCCGCGCCGGCCCTCGGGGGTGACCTGCGTTCACTCGGTTGTGCGGGAGCCGTCGACGGTTCCGGACGGGCCGAGACGACGAGCAACCCGGTCACCCCCGCCACGTCCAGCGCCCACCACGGCCACTCCCCGAGATGCCATTGGGCGACGATGGTCGTGCCGACGGCGACGACGATGGCGGCCACGAACCGGCGGTTGGTGGCGCGGGCGGCCACCACCAACCCCACCGCCAGTGCCGGCCAGACGTAGTAGGCGGTCATCACCGATTCGGTGTAGCACCGCAGCGCCAGCGCCACCGCCGTCGCCCAGAGGAGCATGTCGGGTTTGTTCTTCCAACGGCGAGCCCACCAGCCGACCAGGACAGCGAGCGCCAGAGCAACGAGACGCAGCGGTCCGCCGCCGACACTCGTACTGGTCCCTCTTCCTCCAAGCTTCGGGGCCAGGAACGTCCATGGCGTCCGGTGGTCCGACGGCAGTCGGGGATAGGCGGGTTGCGAGGTCAACGTGTGAACGGTGGCGTGAAAGCTGGAGACGAGAGACGGGATCGTGACGACTACAGCCGGGATCGCCCCACGCAGCACCAACGTCAAGGCGCGACGGCGTCCGCCCATAGCGAGAAGAATGGGAAGAATCACGATGACCAGAGGCTGCACGGCCATCGCCGCACCGAACAGCCAGCCGGCGCCGACCCAGCGCTCGTCCAGGGCCAGGAGGACGGCATAGAGGACGAGCGTCATCGAGATGGCGTCCTCCGGATGCCCCCAGAACACGACGACGTTCCACAGCACCGCCGCCTCGGCCAGCGCCAAGATGGCACGCCGCGACCAGGTGACCTGGAGTCGCTCGGCCAGCGCGTCGCAGGCGAAGAGCACAGAACATGACAGGAGAAAGACGTAGGGCGCGAGGAGGATCAGAACCTGGGGGTGGGCGAAGTACTGGTTCCCCCCGGACGTCAGCATGTGGGTACGGAGATTGGGCGATCCCTGGACGAGGAGGATACGGGGGTGTCGGAACAGATGATGATGGCTCCCGATCTCCACCAGCGTTGTGTGCAGGGAGCCTCCCAATGCCGCCAGGGGCGCCAACAGGATCAAGACGCCCGGAAAGGCGAGGAAGCCCGGGGTCGAATAGATGGCACCGGGATGGCCATGGATGAAGTCGACGGCCGCGGCGAACGACGTCCACAGATCGTCCGGCGCCAGCCAGGAGGAGGGCTGACCCTGGACGACCGATCCCCAACGAAAGACGTAGGCCGTCGCCAGGCAGACGAACGCCACCGTGACGACGACGGGCCATGTCCGACGGCGAAGGCGCGCCAGCGCAGCGCCGTCAGGACCAGACTGTCTCTGCGTACCGGTGGCCACGGTCTGCCAGCATGCCACCGGCCACCCTCGTCCACATCAAGATGGAAGGGGACGACCGACGACGGCGCCGACTCCCAGTGGACGCGCCGACTCTCAGTGGACGGTGGAGACCCCCACCGCCGTCCCGATACCGAAGGTGACCCCGGCGGCCACGGCCGAGATGCCGAGCTGTCGCAGCGCCGACCACCACCAGGATCGCCGGGTGAACACCGCCACCGCGGCGCCGACGGCCAGAGCGGCCAGCGCCGATGCCGCGACCGAGGCCACCACGGCGGCGGTGCCGCTCGTCACCAACCAGGAGACCAGCGGGATGACGGCTCCGAGGGCGAAGGCGCCGAACGAGGAGGCCGCCGCCTTGGTCGGTGATCCCAGGGCGTCGGGGTTGATGCCGAGCTCTTCCCGGGCGTGGGTCTCGAGGGCCAGCTCGGGTGTGCGCATCATCTCCGAAGCCAGGTGCCCGGCCACGTCGGGCTCGACACCACGGCTCTCGTAGATGCGCACCAGCTCGCGACGCTCGCCCTCGGGCCGTGTCCGGATCTCGTGGCTCTCGAGGGCGAGCTCGCGCTCGAAGAGCTCGGTCTGGGCCCGCATGGAGACATACTCACCGGCCGCCATCGAGAAGGCGCCCGCCACCAACCCGGCCACGCCGGCCAGCCGCACCACTCCCCCGGCCGGATGGGCGCCGGCGATTCCCAGGATGAGCGAGACATTGGTGACCAGCCCGTCGCTGACGCCGAAGACGGCCGCCCGGGCACTGCCACCCTGGACGCTGCGGTGGTGATGGTCACCCTGACCCCCGCCGGAGGGATGGCGTGCGGCGCTCGTTCCCCAACGCTGGCCGCGGGGCGGGCGGCGGGCGGGCGGGGCGCCTGAGGCCTCTCCGACGGTGTTCACCGGACCCAGCGTAACGGCCGGACCGCCGTCGGGGTGACAGCGGCGGGCCCTTCACCACCTGCAAGAATGTCCCGATGCCTGACGATCGCCGCTGGTTCGACGGATCACAACCGCAGACCCTGCAGGGGGCGGTGATGCTGTGCTACCTCACAGCGGCCTTCGGGCTGATCGGGATCGTGCTCGGCGCCTATCCGGTGGCCGAGATCATTCCCCTGGGTCTGGGGGTCGCCGGATTCGGCGTGGCCAACGAGAAGAGATGGGGATACCGGCTCGGCGTCGTCCTGGCCGGGTTGAACGTGCTCGTCGATCTCCTCTTCCTGGTGGCCTTCGGAGCCCTGTCCATCATCCTCACCCTGCTCTTCGCCGTCGTCCTCCTGGGCCTGTTCCTCCATTCCCACAGTCGCGAGTACGAACGGATCTGGTTCCGCTGAGACGGTCGGCATAAGGTCGGGGCCATGGTCACCACCGTCCACAGTCCCGAGGAATTCCACGCCCTGTCGGGCCAACACCTCGGCTGGTCCGACTGGTTCGTCATCGATCAGGCCCGCGTCGACCTGTTCGCCGACGCCACCGACGACCACCAGTGGATCCACGTGGACCCCGTCCGGGCCGCCGCCGGGCCGTTCGGCGGGCCCATCGCCCACGGGTATCTGACCCTGTCCCTCATCCCGGCCCTGATCCACCAGGTGCTCGAGGTCGAGGGGATGACCTTCGGCGTGAATTACGGATGCAACAAGGTCCGCTTCCCGGCCCCGGTGAAGGTCGGATCCAAGCTCCGGCTGGGAGCGTCGGTCGGCTCGGTCGAGGACGTGAAGGGGGGCGTCCAGGTCATCTTGGACGTGACCCTGGCCACCGAGGGTGCCGACAAGCCCAGCTGCACCGCCGAGGTCGTCTACCGCTACTCCTGGTAGGGCCCGGGTCACCGGATCGGCCACGCCGTCCGTGCCGGCAGGGGATCAGAGGGGCAGGCCCCCGGTCGCCGTCGACGTCGACCCGTGCTCTCGATAGGCGCTGATCACGGCTTCGGCCACCCGCCATTTGTGGATTTCGTCGGCACCGTCGGCGAAACGACTCCAGCGGGCCTGCATGAGCATGTCGGCCAACGGTGAGTCCTTCGAGTACCCCAGGGCCCCGTGTACCTGGACGGCACGGTCGATCACCCGCCACAGGGTGTTGGCCACGTGGTGCTTGGCCATCGACACCTCGGTGGTGAAAGGCAGGCCGCGCTCGATCAGGTAGGCGGCGTGAAGAACCATGAGCTTCGCCTGATACAGCTCGATGGCCGACTCGCTGATCAGCCACTGGATGCCCTGCTTGTCCGCCAGGTACGATCCGTGCGAGTAGCGGGACAGGGCGCGGTCCACCATCATGTCGAGCGCCAACTCGATCTGGCCCAGCCACCGCATGCAGTGGGCCAGCCGGGCGGGGCCGAGCCGCGCCTGGCCGAGCCGGTGCCCCTGGCCCCGGTCGCCGAGCATCTGCGACGCCGGCACACGGAGGTCGGTGATCCTGATCTCGCAATGATTGTGACTGCCCGACATGGTCTCGACGTCGCGGACGAGCTCCCAGCCGGGGGCGGGGACGTCCACGATGAAGGCGGAGGTGGCCGCCTGCGGCACGGGGGGGTCGTCCTCGGTGCGGGCCAGGAGGATGGCGAACTGGGCGCCGCGCGCCCCGCTGATGAACCACTTGTGCCCGTTGATGATCCATTCGGCGCCATCCAGTTCGGCCCGCGTCTGCATCAGCGTGGGATCGGACCCGGCCACCTCGGGTTCGGTCATGGCGAAGCAAGACCGCATGGTGCCCTCGCACATGGGCTTCAGGTACCGGTCCTTCTGCTCGTCGGTCCCGAAGTGCAGCAGGGTGTGCATGTTGCCCTCGTCGGGCGCGTAGCAATTCACGACGTAGGACCCGAAGCGGCTCTTGGCCGCCTCGGCCGACACCGCCGCCAGCGCCGTGGGTCCGTATCCCACGCCGCCCCATTCCCGGGGCATGTGCGGCATCCACAGTTCGAGCTCCCGGGCCCGGGCCCGGAGCCGGTCGAGCTCGGCCCGCCAGTCGGCGCGCCCGGCGGTTTCGGAGACCAGGCGCTCCTCGGTGGGGCGGACGTCCTCGTCGACGAAGGCCCGCATCCGCTGGCGGGCGTCTTCCACCTCGGGGGGAAACGTGAAATCGATGGCCATGGCGACGAGTTTCGCACCCCGGGCGGCGGCGGCCCGATCTGATCAGGCGCCGGCGTCGTCGGCCTCGCCGCTGACGTGAGGATCGGACCCCTCTCCGACCAGTGCCCTCGCCTCGACCCGCCGGACGGCGTCGGCCACCGTCCGGGGCGCATCCCGGGGGACGAAGTGCCCGGTCCGGGCCACGACCACCAGCTCGGCGCCGGCGATGGCGGCGGCCATCGACGTGGCCACCGAGGCGGGGACGACGACATCCCAGGTGCCCGCTATCACCACGGTCGGAACGCGGACCAGGGGTAGGGCCGCCTCCACGTCGCCGATCTCGCGCACCAGGGCCCGCTGCTCGAAGACGAAGCTGCGCCAGATCTGGCGGCCGAAACCCGAGGCCACCTCCGCATAACGGCGGTCGGGGAGGCTGGCCTCCAGCCACGCCAGGCGCCGACCGGGGACATGACCGGCCAGCTCCCGCAGGCGGGGCAGGATCTTGCCGAAAGCCACCAGGCCGGCGGCAGCGAGGGCCTCCCCCGCCCACGGCCAGGCCAGGACGTGGTCAGCGGCATTGACACTGTCGGCCCGGCCGACGGAACCGACGAGGACGAGGGTGGAGACCAGCTCCGGACGACGGGCCGCCAACAGGACGGCGATGCCCCCTCCGTAGCTGTGGCCCACGATGGTGGCGGGGGCCGCCCCGTGCTCCACCAGCACGTCGGCCAGGACATCGGCGTTGGCCGCCATGCCCCGTGCCTCCCGGCCGCTGTGCCCGTAACCGGGACGGTCGAGCGCGAGCACCCGGTGGTCGTCGACGAGGCGCTCCAGGACACCGTCCCAGTCGCTGGCCAGCCCGGGCTGGCCGTGAACGGCCAGGACGGCGGGGCCCCGGCCCCGGTCAGTGACGAACAGGTCGCTGCCCATGGTCCACGGTGCCGGGAGTGTCGTCGCCCGCCGACGGGGCGGCGCCCGGCTCGACATCGGTGGGTCCGGGGGATGGCGCCGACGGGCCCGGTGAGACCGGTCCGGGGGCGAACCCGGTGGGCGCACCCGGTCGACCGGTCCCCGTGTCTCCCGACTGCTCAGCGGCGTCGGACGCCGGCAGCTCGACGGTGAAGACGGTGCCCTCCCCCGGCGTGCTCGTGACGAAGGCCCGGCCACCGTGGGCAGACGCCAGGGCGGCCACGATCGAGAGCCCGAGCCCGGTGCCCTCGCCGGTACGCGCTTCGCTCCCCCGGTAGAAACGGTCGAACAGTCGAGCGGCCTGGTCGGCGGACAGTCCCGGGCCTTCGTCGGCCACGGTGACCACCGCAAGCGGGCCGTCCAGGCGTACGGCGACGTGGACCGGGGTCCCCTCGGGCGTGTGGACGACGGCGTTGCGCAGCAGGTTGTCGAGCACCTGGCGCAGCCGTGACGCGTCACCGAGCACGAACACCACACCGGATAGCGCCAGCGAGATCCGACGATGGCGGTCAGCGGCCCGAGCCGCTTCGACGGCATCGAGCACCACTGCCCCGAGATCGACACGGAACCGCTCGATGGGTCGACCCTGGTCGAGACGCGCCAGGAGGAGGAGGTCGTCGACCAGGATGCCCATTCGTGACGCTTCGTGCTCGATCCGTTCGGCGGCACGGCGGCGGGCGTCCTCGTCGTCGAGCGCGCCCTTGCGCAGCAGCTCGGCGTAGCCTCGGATCGACGTCAGCGGGGTACGCAGCTCATGGGAGGCGTCGGCCACGAAACGCCGCAGGCGCGACTCGGACAAAGTGCGCTCGGCGAAAGCCGCTTCGATCTGACTCAGCATGCCGTTCAGGGCCGAGCCGAGCCTGCCGACCTCACCACGCTCCTCGGGTCGCCGGATGCGTTGGCTCAGGTCGCCGGCGGCGATGGCTCCGGCCGTCTCGGTCATCTCCTCCAGCGGACGTAGACCGAAGCGCACGATCCACAGGGCCAGAACGAGAAGGGCCAGCGACCACGACGATCGACACGATCACCTCCACGTGGATGAGCGAGGCCACGGTCTGGTCGGTAGGACCGAGGGACACGGCAGTGACCAGGGTGCCCCCGGGCACGGCGACGGCCTCCACCCGGTACGTCACCCCCCGAGCCCGGGAGGGAACATCGAAGGCGGGACGGTCAGGGACGTACGCCCCGTGGTGGGTGCCGAACTGGCGCGACGGCGGAGCAGCCTGGACGGGAAGCGGCTGCGGCAACAGCGGTGCCGGATCCTCGCTGGCGTTCGAACCGGACGGGCGCCGGAACACGATGTGGCCGTTGCCGTCGATCACCTCCACGTACACGTCAGGGCTGATCCGGGCGGAAAGGACGGCGGCATCAGCGGTCCCGGGTCCCCGCTG
This sequence comes from uncultured Acidimicrobiaceae bacterium, assembly GCA_963842145.1. Lineage (GTDB taxonomy): Bacteria > Actinomycetota > Acidimicrobiia > Acidimicrobiales > UBA8190 > CAWJFJ01. The sequence continues at coordinate 1,044,474 of CAWJFJ010000012.1, read as the reverse complement.
ATCGTCACGCCACCGGGGGACGACGCAGGACGGTGGCCTCGCACCCGAATGCGGCTGCGCGCCAATTCGGCCAGCCATGCCGGCTCGTCGGAGGTGGCTTGGGGGACGTCGGCGGCCACGGCCCGCTCGTAGGTGGCTTCGATATAGCCGTAGGCGGTGTCTTGGGCCACGTCGATCTGCTCGTCGAGTCGTCCGTACAGGAACGACCGCAGCGACGACGACGTGACCAGATCGGTCGTCACGATGCCGGCCACCAGCAGTGCCAGCGTTCCGGCCACCAGCCGTCTCCTCAGGGACACGGCGATCGCCGCCTCACGACCCGTCCGACTCGCGGTCGCGGGAGATCCTCAGGCTGTATCCCACACCCCGGATGGTGTGGATAAGAGGCGGGTCGAAGCTGTCGATCTTCTTGCGGAGGTAGCTGATGTACGTCTCGACGATGTTTGGGTCGCCGTCGAAATCGTAGGTCCACACCTTGTCGACGATGTCTGACTTCGACAGGACCCGCCGGGCGTTCTCGAGCAGGTACCGCAACAGGTTGAATTCGGTGGCCGTCAGATCGATGGGGACGCCCTGGCGCCAGACCTCGTGTGTGTCGTCGTCCATCTCGATGTCGGCGAACATGAGGCGTGCCGCATTGACACCGGAGACTCTCGACGTACGGCGGAGCACGGCGTGGATGCGCGCCACCAGCTCGTCCAGGCTGAACGGCTTGGCCACGTAGTCGTCACCACCCACCGTGAGCCCCGTCACCTTGTCCTCGGTGGCGTCGCGGGCCGTCAGGAACAGCACCGGCGTGTGGATGCCCTCGGCCCGCAGTCGCCGACATACCTCGGTGCCGTCCACGTCGGGCAGCATGACGTCGAGAAGCATCAGGTCGTGACGTCCACGGCTGCGCCATGGTGATTGCCTCGCGACCGGTGCCGACCACCTCGACACCGAAGCCTTCGAAACGAAGGGCGGCGCCGAGAAGGTCGGTGATGTAAGGCTCGTCATCGACCACGAGGATCCGGGCGGACTTGTTCACCCTTCAATGATCGCAGATGGCGGGTCCCAGCCCCAGGCAGTGCCGTCCGGGGGCGCCCTGCCGGCCCGGCCGGGCTCAGGTGGTGCTTCGCAGCGACGACCGGGCCCGTCCGCCGGGTCGCAAGGAGCGGATCACGCGCAGGGCGGCCCACCACGTGACGAGGGCCAGGGCCTCGACGACGATGTGCATCGACATCTTCGACTCGCCCTCGGTCCGCTCGACGAACCGGATCGGGACCTCGACGACACGTCCGCCGTGATCGAGGACCTGCCGGACCATCTCGATCTGGAAGCCGTAACCCTCGGCCCGGACGGCCTGCAGGTCGATGGCGCGCAGGATCGCGCGCGCTGTAGGCCCGGAACCCCGACGTCGAGTCCTTGATGCCGAGGCCGAGGAGAGTCGCCGCGTAGATGTTGCCGCCCTGGGAGAGCAGCCGGCGGTGCCAACGCCATTTCGGGATCGACCCGCCGGGAACGTAGCGCGACCCCACCACCAGGTCGACGCCGTCGGCGATGGGGGCCACCAGGCCGGGCAGGGCGGCGGGGTCGTGCTGGAGGTCGGCGTCCATCTCGACGAAGGCGTCCCACCCGCGCGCGAGGCCCCAGGCGAAGCCGGCGCGATAGGCGCTGCCGAGTCCCGACTTGGTCGACCGGCGCAGGACGTCGATGTGGCCCAGCTCCACGCCGAGCCTTCTCGGCCAGGTCGGCGGTGCCGTCGGGACTCCCGTCGTCCACCACCAGGATCCCGGCGTCGGGCAGGGAGAGACGGACGGCACGCAGGACGCGATCGATGTTCTCCGCTTCGTTGTACGTCGGCATGACGACGAGGGCGGCCACGGGCAGCAGCCTACGGGACCGGCAGCGTGGGCCGATCGCCACCCACGATCTCGAGCTGGGCCTCGGGAGAGGTGGACTGCCACATCTCACGCACGACCACCTGGATCGCGCCGGCCAAGGGGATGGCCAACAAGGTCCCCACAAATCCACCGAAGAATCCACCGACGAGGTCACCGACATTGGCCCCCACCAGAATGGCGATCAGGACGAGCAGCGGATTGATACGCACCGTCCGGCTCATCACGATGGGATTGAGGATGTGGTTCTCGACCTGTGTGTAGGTGAGGAACACGATGGCGAAGACGATGAAGGCGCTGACGGAGTGCGTCAGGGTGAAGGCGGCGGTGGGTATGCCGGCCACGGCGCCACCGATCATGGGCAGGAAGTCGAACAGGGCCACCCACAACGCCCACAGCAGCGCGAACGGCACCCCCAGGATCGTCAAGGTGATGAGGACGACGATGCCGGCGATCACCGAGGTGATGAAGTTCCCGAGCATGAAGCCGGTCACCGACCGGCTCACCTCGCCCGAGATGCGCCACACCCGTGCGGCGCGCTCGGGCTGCATCATCCCGAGCAGACCCCCGGCGGAGCTTCGGTCCCTCGAGGAGCAGGAGGAGGACGAGGACGAAGATCACGAACAGGGCGAACAGCAGGCTGACGGCCGCCTTGCCCAGTGTCAGGGCCGGTTTCGAGAGGTTCTTGGCGAAGGTCGAGAGCTTGGGGACGAGGTTCTTGTCCACCCACTGCTGGACGTGGTAGCGCCGGGAGAGGCGGCCCAGGGGGCCTTTGCCGTGCTCGACCTGCTGGACGTAGGTCGGGCAGCTTGTGGGTCAGGTGGGTGAGGCCGTCCACCAGCGGGTAGCCGAACAGGGCGGCCAGCCCGGCGAAGACGATCACGCCGAAGACGGTGACGATGGCCACGGCCAGGCCCCGGCGCTGCACCTTCCAGCGCTGGAGGAGGACGACGACCGGGTTGAGCAGGAGGGCGATGAACCCCGCCACCACCATGAGCAGGATGATCTCGCGCAGCTTGTAGATGAGCTTGCCGGCCAGGAACACCACGACCACGACGCCGACCGTGGCCAGGATGGCGAGGAGGGGGATGCCCCGGGCCGCCGCCGCCTCCCACAGCTGGTCCCGGCGGGAGTCGGGCAGCGTGTCGTCCGGCATGGGCCCAGCATGGCAGCTTGAGCCACGGCGAACGTGCCAGCATGAGGGGATGCCGGGTCACAGCCACAGCACCAGGCCACGCCGGCGGATACGCAGAGAGGTCAAGTGGACGATCAGCGCGGTCGTCGTCGTCCTGGTGGTCGAGTTCCTGGTCCTGCCCCTGCTCCGGCGGCTTCAACCAGGCGCTCAATCGGGTCTCCCACATCAACGTCGCCTACGTCATCGTCGGGCTGCTCCTCGAAGCCGCCGCCCTGGGCGCGTACGCCCAGCTCACCTACACCGTGCTCTCACCGGGGGGGCCGAAGCGGTGGCGCCTGCTGCGCATCGACCTCTCGAGCCTGGCCCTCAGCCACGTCGTTCCCGGCGGCACCGCGCCCGGCGTGGGGTTGTCGTACCGGCTTCTCTCGCAGTCCGGCGTGCGGACGGCCGACGCCGGTTTCGGTCTGGCCATGCAGGGTGTGGGCTCGGCCGTCGTCTTGAACGTCCTGTTCTGGTTGGCCCTCATCGTGTCGTTGTTCACCAACGGCTTCGACCCCCTCTACACGTATGCGGCGGCGGCGGGGACGCTTCTCATGGGATCGTTCGCCGCCGTGATCGTGGCCCTGACCAAAGGGCGGCGGCGCAGCATCGAGGTCGTCCATCAGTGGGCGGACCATCGTGCCCTTCCTGAACGGCGACCGGCTGGCCGAGGGCGTCCAGCGCGTGGCCGATCGCCTGAAGACCTGGCCGGTCAGAAGGACCTGGTGCGCCAGGCGGTCCTGTGGGCGGCGGCCAACTGGCTCTTCGACGCCGCCTGCCTGTTCGTCTTCATCGTCGCCCTCCACGGCTACGTCTCGCCCATCAATCTCCTCGTGGCCTACGGCCTGGCCAACATCCTGGCCGTCATCCCCATCACCCCCGGCGGCCTCGGCATCATCGAGGGCATCCTCATCCCCGCCCTCCACGGCTTCGGTGTCCCCTACGACGTGGCCGGCCCGGCCGTCCTCGGCTACCGGGTGGTGAACTTCTGGTTGCCCATCCCCGTGGGCGGCGTCAGCTACCTGTCGCTGCGGTTCGAATCCCTCAGCTGGCGCCAGCGTCTGAGCAAGGCACGCGAGGAGATCGTCGAGCACCCGTCGCAGCCCTCGTCGAACGGCCCGAAGCCGGCAGTCCCGAGTGATCGAATCCTCACCGACGAGCACACCGTGGACGCTCCGGGCATCGCCGTCCCCGACATCGCCGACGCCACCATCCCGACGGTCCCGACGATCCCGGGAAGGCCCGAAGAGACACCGTCACGGCGCCACCGGGGCGACGCCGCCTCCGGCTGAGACGAAACGCTCAGGCCGAGGCCACGCCGAGCGTCTCGGGTTCGCGTCGGCGCCGGGCCCGGTCCCGGGCCAGATCCTGCAGTCGGTGCTGGACGCTCATCCCCTCGAGGGCGGGGACACGGCTCCAGGTGCCCGTGGCACCGAGGACCCACGAGTTGGTGTCGTCGGCCAGGTTGAGGTCGAGAACCTCGAGGACCCTCGCCTGCAGCTCCACGTCGGTGACGGGGAAGAGGACCTCGATGCGCCGGTCCAGGTTGCGCTCCATGAGGTCGGACGATCCGAGCAGGAGGGTCAGGGGACGCTCGTCGGTGCCACCGAAGCGGTAGATGCGCGAATGCTCGAGGAAGCGGCCCACGATAGAGCGCACCCGGATCGTCTCCGACAGTCCCGGCGACGCCGGGCCGCAGGCAGCAGACACCGCGGACGACGAGATCGATGGGGACGCCGACGGCCGACGCCCGGTAGAGGGCGTCGATGACCTCGGGGTCGGTGAGCCCGTTCACCTTGATGATGATCCGACCCGACTCCCCCGCCGCCGCCTCCTGCTCGATGTAACTCGAGGATACGGTGACGCAGAGCCACCGGGGCCACCGTCAGCTTGCGGTACTGGGCGTACCGGCTGTAGCCGGTCAGGAAGTTGAAGAGGTCGCCGACGTCGGCGCCGAGCTCGGGGTCGGCCGAGAGCAGACCGAGGTCCTCGTACTGCCGCGCCGTCCGGGGGTTGTAGTTGCCCGTCCCGAGATGGCAGTAGCGACGGATGCCCTCCTCCTCCCGCCGGACGACGAGCGCCGCCTTGGAGTGCGTCTTCAAACCGACCAGGCCGTAGACGACGTGGACGCCGGCCTCTTCCAGGGCCCGGGCCCACAGGATGTTGTTCTGCTCGTCGAAGCGTGCCTTGAGCTCGACCACGGCGGCCACCTGTTTGCCCGACTCGGCGGCGTGGATCAACGACGCCACGATGGGACTGTCGCCCGAGGTGCGGTACAGCGTCTGCTTGATGGCCAGGACGTCGGGGTCGAGTGACGCCTGCGAGATGAAGGCCTCGACCGACGTGGTGAACGAGTCGTAGGGATGGTGCACGAGAACGTCGCGCTCGCGCAGGACGGCGAAGAGGTCGGAGGGCTCGTTGCCGGCGTTGGCCAGGCGGGGGGCGGTCATGGGTGCCCACGCCTCCTCCTGCAGCTCGGGCCGGTCGAGGGCGTGGACGGCCCACAGTCCGCCGAGGTCGAGGGGGGCGGCCGTCTCGTAGAGATCCTCGGGACCGAGGTCGAGCTCGTGGACGAGCATGTCGCGGGTGTCGGGCGACATGTCGGCCGCCACCTCGAGGCGAACAGCACGGCCGAAGCGTCGCCGGCGCAGCTCCATCTCGACGGCGACGAGGAGATCGTCGGCCTCGTCCTCCTCGAGGGCCAGGTCGGCGTTGCGGGTGACACGGAAGGCGTAGTGCTCCCCGATGACCATGTCGGGGAACGAGCGTGGCCAGATGGGCGGCGATGATCTGCTCCAGGGCCACGAAGCGTTCGCCGTCGGGCATGACCACGAAGCGCGGCAGCAGGGGCGGGACCTTGACCCGGGCCACGCGCTCCTCACCGGTGACGGGATCACCGACGCGGACGATGAGGTTGAGCGACAGGTTCGAGATGTAGGGAAAGGGGTGACCGGGGTCGACCGACAGCGGCGTGAGGACGGGGAAGATCTGCCGTTGGAAGACGTCGACCAGGTAGTCGCGGTCGTCGTCGTCGAGCGACGACCAGTCCGAGAGCCGGATCCCGGCGTCGGCCAGCTCCGGTGCGATCTCGTCGACGAAGATGTGGGACTGCCGGGCCACCAACGCCGACACCCGGGCCCCGATGGCCCGCAGCGCCTCGCTCGGCCGCAGTCCGTCGGCCGACCGGGCCCGCAGGCCGGCGTCGACCTGGTCCTTCAGACCGGCCACCCGGACCTGGAAGAACTCGTCGAGGCCCTCGGAGAAGATGGCCAGGAACTTGACCCGCTCGAGCAGAGGGACCCGCTCGTCCTCGGCCAGGTCGAGCAGCCGGGCCCCGAACTCGAGCCAGGAGAGCTCCCGGTTGGTGAAACGCTCGGGGCCCAGCTCGGAGAGGGTGTCGCTCACGCTGCGGCTGAGCGTCTTCAACCGGCCCGGCGCCCCGCCGTCGGTGGGGGTGGCACCGCCCGGGCCGTTCTCCCGGGCAGGCGGGATGCGGGGGATCGGTTCGGTCTGCATCTCCTCTCCAGGCTACCTGAGCGTCGGTGGCGGATCCCTCGTCGCCGGCACGCCGAGAGGCCTCGATTCGGGGCCCACCGGCGATAGGCTCACGCCCGGTGGCCTCCCTGCTCAGCCGTCGGCTCCCCGGGCAGGGCACCCGGCCGCCGGGGCCCAACGCCCGGCGGCGGACCGAGCTCGGTCTACTCATCCTGAGCGCCCTGATCATCGTGGCCGCCTACGTCCTGGCCTCCGCCGGGACGACGGCGAAGATCCCCGGCGACCTGGGACCGTTCCTGGCCATCGTGCTGGGCCTGGCCGTGGCCGCCCACCTGGCCAACCGGGTCTACGCCCCCGACGCCAACCCGGTCCTGCTCCCCCTGGTCTCCCTCCTGAACGGCCTGGGCTACGTCATGATCGCCCGGATCGGCCCGCCCCACTTCGCCACGGCGCAGGCCGGCTGGACGGCTGTCGGCGTCGGCGCCTACATCCTCACGCTGATGCTCATCCGCCGGTCGCGCGACCTCGACCGCTACCGCTACCTGCTGTTGTTGGGCGCCGTCATCCTCATGCTGGCCCCGCTCGTCCCCCACCTGGGCCTTCCCGTCAGCACCACCGGGACCACGGTGAAGCTCTGGGTCCACATCGGGCCCATCAGCGGACAACCGGTGGAACTGGCCAAGCTGGCGCTGTGCATCTTCTTCGCCTCCTACTTCGCCGAGAAGCGCGAGCTGTTGTCGGTCCCCACCTTCCGCCTCGGGAACCGCCTCGTCCTCGACCCCCGACCGCTCGGACCCATCCTGGTGGCCTGGGGTTTCGCCATGCTCGTCCTGGGCGCCGAAGGTGACATCGGATTCGCCCTGCTCATCTTCGTGCTCTTCATCTCCATGCTCTGGCTGGCCACGGGCCGTGGCCTGTACGTCGTCGTCGGACTCGTCCTGTTCGCCGTGGGCGCCCTCGTGGCCAGCCACCTCTTCAGCCAGGTGGACGTGCGGGTGGAGAACTGGCTCCATCCGGGGAGCCGCTACAACCTGCCGATCGGGCAGAACTCGTACCAGCTGCAGCAAGGGCTCTTCGGCCTGGGGACCGGGGGTCTCACCGGTACCGGACTCGGCTTCGGCCTCATCGGCTACATCACCGAACGTCAACTCCGACTACATCTTCGCCGCCTTCGGCACCGAGATGGGACTGCTCGGGACCTCTCTCATCGTGTTCGCCTTCACCCTGATCGTCGGCGCCGGCATGCGCATCGCCCAGACGGCGCGCTCCGAATTCGCCAAGCTCCTGGCCGCCGGGCTCACCGTCATCATCGGGATGCAGGCCTTCTTCATCATGGCCGGCATCGTCCGCCTGCTCCCCCTGACGGGCATCACCCTGCCGTTCATGGCCTACGGCGGGTCCTCGCTGGTGGCCAACTACGTCCTCATCGCCCTCCTCATGCGGATCTCGGACGAGGGTGAACGCGCCATCGTGGCATCCCAGGCCACGGCCACGCCGGTGACCGGCGCCCCGTCGGGTTGACCGACCGTCCTCACGTCCCCGGCGTGACCGGGCCGTCCCTCTCGACCGTGTCAGCCGTGTCAGCCGTGTCGACGGTGTCGACGGTGTCGACGGTGTCGACGGTGTCGACGGTGTCGGTGGTGTCGGCATCGGATGCGGGGATCTCGGTGTCCTGCGGGTCGAAGACCCAGTCGGCCACGAGCACCGGAGTCGGCATCCGCTGGCGCAGGACGAGGGCCAACGCGTCCGATGGCCGGCAGGTGATCACCTGACGCCCACGCGGACCCACGGTGTCGAGCTCGGCGAAGAAGCTGCGGCCTCGCCGGGCCGTGATCCGGACCGCTTCGAGCTGCACCTCGTGGCGCTCGAGCACATCGGTGAACAGGGCGTGGGTGAGTGGTCGCGGCGTGGAGAGTCCCCGCCAGGCGTAGGCGATGGCGTTGCCCTCGGCCATCCCGACGGGGATGGCCAGCTCGCGCCAGGGTGAGACGGCCTCGTGCACGAGGACCTCGGGATACTCCCCCGGCATGTCCATGCGCACCCCGGCCACCACCGCCAGCCGCCACGTCCCCGGGTCGAGGCCGGGCGCGTCGCCCTCGGCCGTCGGTTCGGCCGCCTCGGTCATCGCTTCTGCCGGGCGTGGACCGAGACACCGATGCCGACGGCGCAGAAGAAGGCCACGATGGCCGACCCGCCGTAGCTGAGGAACGGCAGCGGGATGCCGGCCACCGGCATGATCCCCATCGACATCCCGGCATTCTCGAAGGCACTGAAGGCGATGAAGGTGAACGAGCCGACGGCGAGGAGCCGCCCGAAGGCGTCGTGCGTCGTCTGCGCGGCGCGCAGGAGACGCCACGACACGATGGCGAGCAGCAGGATCACACTGGCCGAGCCGACGAATCCGAGTTGCTCCCCCACCGCCGAGAAGATGAAGTCGGTCGGCTGCGAGGGGACGTAGTTCAGGTTCGTCTGCGGTCCGTGGAAGAGGCCCTTGCCCCACAGCCCCCCCGACCCGATGGCGGCCACCGACTGGTGGAGATTGTAGGTGTCGCCCTGGAGGTTCTTCCCCTGGTTCAAGAAGCTCGTCAACCGGTCGAACTGGTACGACTTGAGCAGGCCCAGGTGCAAGACGGCGAAGGCCCCGACCACCGCACTGAGCAGGAGCAGGACGAGGTAGCGGTTGGGGATGCCGGCCACCACCAGCATCACCAGGAGAACGACGCACATCACGATGCCGCTGGCCAGGTCGGGCTGTTTCACCACGAGAAGGATGGGGAGGGCCGCCAGCCCCAGGACCTTGAGCAGGTCGGCGCGCTCGAGACCATCGGGACGGCGCGGCACAGAAAGTGGCCACGGTGACGATGAGCACCGGGATGGCGAACGAGGAGGGCTGGATCTGGATGCCCGCCACCTGGATCCAGCGGGTGGCACCGAGAGCGCTGGACCCGATGGGCGTGAACAGTGCCAGCAGGGCGAGGACGATCCCCACGTAGAGAACGGCGCTGGCGTGTTCCAGCCACCGGTAGTCGAGCGCCGCCAGGACCACCATGGCCACGGTCCCGACCACCACGAACGCCGCTTGGCGGTCCAGGTAGTAGTGCGGGCTCAGACCCTCGAGGACCGCCAGCGTGCGTGTCGAGGAGTACACGATCACCACGCCGACTGCGGCCACGACCAGGGTGGTGAGGACCAAGACGACATCGACCCGGAGGACCAGTGGCCGGCCGGGTGACGGACGGTGGGGGAGAAGCGGGCTCACCAAGGTGCTCCGGCGGACCAGAATACTGGTCGTGCCCCCCGGTGCCACCCCACCCCTCATCGCCGCCGAAGGCTGGCTCTACGACGTCTTGGTGTGGATCGGGGTCGACCACGCCACGGCCCGGCACCTCCAGCAGGTCGTGGTGAGGCCGGTGGCCGTCGTGGTGATCCTCCTGGTGGCGACGGCCGTCGGCTGGTTCGGGAGCCGGATCATCCGCCGCTGGATCGGGGCCGTGGCCCGGCGGGCCGCCGGACGGGCCGATTCGCCCCGGGCGGCGGCCCGGGCGGTGACCATCACCGCCATGGTGGCCAATGTCTGGCGGGTGGTGGTCGGGGTCATCGCCGTCTTCGTGGCCCTCGGGACCATCGGGATCAACCTGACCCCGCTCCTGGCCGGCGCCACGGTGGTGGGCGCCACCATCGGCTTCGGGGCCCAGAGCATGGTGCGCGACCTTCTGGCCGGCTTCCTCCTCATCATCGAGGACCAGTTCGACATCGGCGACACCCTCGTGGTGGGGGCCACCTCGGGGACGGTCGAGGACCTCAGCCTGCGCGTGACACGCCTGCGGGGCGTCGACGGCACCATCTGGTTCGTCCCGAACGGCGAGATCAGGACGTTGGCCAACGTGTCGCGCGGCTGGGCCGAGGCCATGGTCGACGTCCCCGTGCCGGCGGCGGCCGACGTCGACGACGTGCTGCGCGCCGTGTCCGACGCCGCCCACGCCGTGGCCGGCGACGACCGGTACGCGGCATCGTGCCTGAGCGCGCCGAGGGTGTGGGGGGTGGTGGCCACCGACGCCGCCACCTTGACGACCCGGGTGTCGGTGAGGACACCGACGGGCGAGCGCGAACGCATCGCCCGTGCGCTGCGCGAAGAGACCGCCCGGCGCCTGCACGCCCTCGATGTCTTCGGCGTAGCCGGTCCGGCGCCGTCACAACCCTGATCCCGCGAACCGTCGACGCCCCGTCCGGGCGGTCCCGGTGGAATCACCTGTCGGCACCCAGGTGGTATCTGGCTGTCGACGACGTGCGGGCTGTGGCGATAGTGACCGGGGAGCTCGGACGACGGATGCGCGCCAGGTCACGGGGGTGACGACGTCCTTCACCTTCAACGCAAACACGCTTCCGATCGTGGCGGGGGTCGCGGCCGGGACCAAGGTCGAGATCAGGTGCAGCGGTCTTGCGGGTCTGCACCAGCATCTGCTCCTGCAGGTGAGCCTTCTCATCGGGATCGACCCCAAGGCGGCGGCGCTGCTGTCCGGGGGCTCCCTCAGGGTCGGCACCTTCGAGAGCGCCCTGGCCGCTCGGCCCGAGGTGGACACGGCCGATCTGTCGGGGATAGGCCTGGAGATCGGCGCCCCACGTCCCCTGACGGTGTGATCGCGTCAGGGTGATCGCGTCAGGCGTCGGGGCGCGCCGCCGCCCACATCGCCTCGACCGGGGCCGCCTGCCCCGTCCACCGCTCGATGGCCAGGGCCGCCTGGTGCACGAGCATGCCGAGGCCACCGAAGGTCTGCGCCCCGCGCGCCGCGGCGGCGGCCAGGAGGGGGGTGACGGCGGGGTGGTAGACGAGGTCGGCCACCAGTTGGCCGCCGTGGAGGTGAGCGGGATCGAACGGCGTCGGCCGGCCGCCGTCGGCGGTGGTCCCGACGTCGGACATGCCCACAGGGGTAGCCTGGACGACGAGCTCGGCACCGGCGATGTCGCCGTCCGAGCCCACCCGTCCTCGCTGACCGGCCAGGGCGGCGGCCTCGGCGGCCCGGGCCGGGGAACGGTTCACGACGATCACCTCACCGGCGCCGGCGTCGGCCAGGGCCAGGACGACGGCCCGGGCGGCGCCACCGGCGCCGACGACGGCGCAGCGACGGCCCACCGGATCGAAACCGGTCCCGCGCCGGAGGGCGTCGACGAAGCCGGCCCCGTCGGTCGAGTCCCCCACCAGGTGCCCGTCGCTCTGGGTGATGCAGTTCACGACGCCGAGAAGCTGCGCCACCGTGGTGCAGTCATCGACCATGGCGGCCGCGTCCTGCTTGTGGGGCATGGTCACCGACAGGCCGGCGATACCGAAGGCTCGCATCCCGGCCAGGGCGTCGGCCACCCGACCGGCGGCGACGGGGAAGGCCACCGACACCCAGTCGAGGCCCAAGGCGTCGAAGGCGGCGTTGTGCAGCAGGGGCGACAGGGAGTGCCTCACCGGATCGCCGATGATCCCGACGACCGTCGAGGCCGCCGAGGGCCAGGACGGAGACCTCCGCTCCGGACGCCCGTCGTTCACGGGATCCCCCTGCTCCGGGCCAGCTGCTCGGCCGCTTCCTGTCCGGCGAACGTGTCGGAGAACGTCTCGGTCCCGTCGCGGGAGGTGAGCTCGAAGTAGAGCCAGTCCCCGGCCGGGGGATGGAGCGCGGCGCGTAGGGCGAGGGCGGAGGGGAAGCAGATGGGGGTGGGCGTGAGTCCGGTGTGGAGGTACGTGTTGTAAGGGGTCGGTGTCGCCTCGTCGGCCGGCGTCACCGGACCGCCGTCGCGCCCCTCCGCGTAGAGGACGGTGGAGTCCATCTGCAGTGGCGTTCCCCGGACCAGGCGGTTGTAGATGACACGGGCGACCGGCCCCACGTTGCCGGCGGTGGCCTGGGCGCTGTCGCCCGGCGAGATGGCCTCCTTCTGGACGATCGACGCCACCGTGATCGCCTGGTACGGCGTCACGCCGTCGGCCGATGCCGCCGCCGGGAGGTCCACGGCCACGGCTTCGGCGTCGAAGCGGTCGACCATCTGAGCGAGGAGCTCCGACTCGGTCTCCCCCGGTACCACGATGTAGGTGCCCGTCCCGAAGAGGCCGTCGAGGTTGTTCGAGCCCGGCACCTCCCATGGCGAGCGACGCGTCCCCGACGTCACGGCGCCGAGGAAGGCGGCACCGGAGAAGCGCGGGACCTCGTCGCCCACCTCGGCGGCGACCTCCCGGACGGTGGTGCCGGCGATCACGGTCACGGCGAACACGTCGGGGCCACCCGCCAGTACATCGCGCACGGCGCCGAAGCTCTGGCGGCGCCGGAGCTCGTAGCGTCCGGCCTGGACCGTGGGCGTGCCGTGCAGGGCCAGGAAGATATGGAAGGCGAGGGAGCTCCCGACCACACGCTGGCGAACCAGGGTGGCGACCACCGAACCGACCGACGAACCACCGGGCACGTCGACGATGACGGCCGGGCCCGGCGGCCCTTCGTTCACCTGGTCCTGGTACCAGACGACCCCGGCGACCACGATCCCGACCACCACGACGGCCAGGACGAGAAGGACGGCCCGCAGCCGGTGGCGGCCGCCACGGTCCCCGGGGCCCGACCCCACCGGTGACGGGGGTGGCGTGTCGGGAAGGGCGCCACTGGGCCCGGCCGGTCCGCCCTCGGTCCCGACGGGCGGCACCGTCACCGTCTCACCGCCGGGGGCGTCGGGCATCCAGCCAGGCCTGGAGGAGAACGGCCGCCGCCGCCTGGTCGACCACCGTCCGACGCGTCGGCCCCGAGCGACCGGCGGCGGCCAGTGAACGTTCGGCGCTCACCGTCGTGAAACGCTCGTCGAAGGTCTCCACCGGCACCCCCGACGGCGCCAGGAGGTCGCGCAGGGCGGCCGCCTCCTCCTCGGCCGCCACGGCGGCCCGGCGCCGGCGACCGTCGAGGCTGAGAGGCAGACCCACCACCAGACAGCGGGCCCCGGACTCGAGCACGACCGCCACCACCGAGGCCCTGTCGGCGTCCGGGTCGCCGCTGCGCTCGACCGTGCACCGCGGCGAGGCCAGGGTGCCGGTGCCGTCGGAGACGGCCACGCCGATACGGCGAGAACCGAGATCGATGGCGGCCACGCGCACGATCTAGGCGCCGGCGAGCGTCCGACGCGCCTCGGCCAGCATCTCGTCGATCTTGGACACGTCCTTCCCGCCGGCCACCGCCAGCTCGGGCGATCCCCCGCCGCCGCCGCCCACCATGGCGGCCAACTGCTTGACCGTGGCCCCGGCGTCGACCGGTCCGCCGGACGCCACCGCCAGCGCCACCTTGGCCCCGTCGGGTGTCCCGGCCACCACGGCCACCGCCGGGCCCCGGCGCCGGATGGCCTGGACCAGGTCACGGAGCTGGTCGGGGGTCAGATCGTCCAGGCGCGCCACCACGGTCCCGTCGCTGGCGTCCGACGCCAGCTGGGCGGCCCGGGCGTCGAGGGACGCTCCCCGGAGGCGCTGGAGCTCCTTGTCGGCCTGTCGCTGGCGCTCGAGGAGACGTTCGAGGGCGTCGACCACACCGCCGGGCTCCACCCGCAGCAGCCGGGCGGCGTCGGCCAGCTCACGCTGGCGCTCGTCGACCAGAGCGAGCGATCCGGCCCCGGTCACCGCCTCGAGGCGGCGGGTGTTCGACCCGATGGAACCCTCGGAGACGATGGTGACGGGGCCGATCATGCCCAGCGCGGTCACGTGCGTCCCGCCGCACAGCTCGGTCGACCGCGACCCGGCCCGCACCACCCGGACGCGCTCGCCGTACTTGTCGTCGAAGAAGGCCAGCGCCCCCATGGCCTCGGCCTCGGCCTTGGACGTCTCGATGGTCTCGACGGCGTCGTCCCCGAGCACCTGGGCGTTGACCATGTGGGCGATCTCGGTCAGCTCCTCGGGCCGCACCGCCTCGTGGTGCGAGAAGTCGAAGTGCAGCCGGTCGGGCGCCACCTTCGAGCCCTGCTGGCGGACGTGGTCGCCGAGGACCTGGCGCAGGGCGGCGTGCAGGAGATGGGTGCCGGTGTGGTTGCGCCGGGTGGCGTCGCGCCGGGCGACGTCGATGGCGGCCAGGGCGTCCTGGCCGGGGAAGAGCTCGCCCTCCACCCGGGCACGGTGGACGATCAGCCCCGGGAGAACGTTCTGGGTGTCGGTGACGACGGCCCGACCGGTCTCGGTCGTGATGGTCCCGGTGTCCCCCACCTGGCCTCCGGACTCGGCGTAGAAGGGGGTGCGGTCGAGGACGATCTCGGCCGTCCCCGGCTCGGACCCGTCCATCACGGCGACCACGGTGGCCGGATCCTGGGCGTGGACGTAGCCCGTGAAGACGGTGGGCCCGGCGCTGTCGAGCAGCTCGCGGTAGACGGTCTCCTCGCCCGCCGAGGGCCGCCGGGCCCGGGCGTCGGCCCGGGCCCGTTGGCGCTGCGCCGCCATCTCCCGCTCGAACCCCTCGGAGTCGACCTCGGCCCCGGCCTCGGCCGCCATCTCCATGGTCAGCTCGATGGGGAAGCCGTGCGTGTCGTGGAGCCGGAAGGCGAGCTCGCCGGACACCCGTCCCGTGCCGGACGACAGTTCCTCCTCCAAGATGACCGAGCCCGACGCCAGGGTGCGTCGAAAGCTCCCCTCTTCGCGCTCCACGGTGGCCTGGATGAGATCGAGCTCGTCGGTGAGGACGGGGTAGGCCTGGCCGAGGACATCGGCGGCGGCGGCCACCAGGCTCGGGGTGATGGGCGTCGATGACCCCGAGCTGGAACGCCCGCCGCACGGCCCGGCGGATGATCCGGCGCAGCACGTAGCCCCGGCCGTCGTTGGAGGGCAGGACCCCGTCGGCCACCAGCATGGCCATGGCCCGGGCGTGGTCGGCCAGGATCCGCAGGGCCACGTCGGTGTGGGGGTCGGCGCCGTAGCGGACCCCGGTCAGCTCCTCGGCCCGGGCCAGGACGGGCCGCACCACGTCGGTGTCGTAGAGGGACTCCACGCCCTGGACCACGGGCAGGTTGCGCTCGAGCCCGGCCCCGGTGTCGATGTTCTTGGTGGGCAGGTCGACGAGCGAGCCGTCGGCCAGGCGGTTCAACTGCATGAACACCAGGTTGTAGATCTCGACGAAGCGCTCCTCGCCCCCGTGGGCCGGTCCGCCCTCGTCGCCGTAACGCTCCCCGCGGTCGTAGAACAGCTCCGAGGAGGGCCCGCACGGACCGGTGTCCCCCATCCCCCACCAGTTGTCCTCCCCCAGGCGCTGGAGACGCGCCGCCGGGAAGCCGACGGCGTCGAGCCAGATCTCGCTCGGCCTCGTCGTCGGTCTCGTGGACCGTCACCCACAGACGGTCGCCGTCGATCCCCAGCACCTCGGTGAAGAGCTCCCAGGCGAAGGGGATGGCGTCGGCCTTGAAGTAGTCGCCGAAGCTGAAGTTGCCGAGCATCTCGAAGAAGGTGCAGTGGCGCATGGTGGTGCCCACGATGTCGATGTCGACGGTCCGGAAGCACTTCTGCACCGACGTGGCCCGCCGCCACGGAGCCGGCTCGTCGCCCGTGAAGTACGGCTTGAAGGGCACCATCCCGGCGATGGTGAACAGCACGGTGGGATCGTGCGGGATCAGGCTGGCCGACGGCACCACCACGTGGCCCCGCTCCGCGTAGAAGCCGGTGAAAGCCGTGCGGAGCTGGTTGGCATCCATCGGATCGATGCTACCGGCCGCACGCCGGGCCCCGGCGCCCGGCCCCGGCCGTCGGACGTCGCCCCGGGCGGCGGCACGACGAGGCGAGGACTACCGCCTCCGGTCGCGTCCTTCCAGGTCGCGGCGGAGATCGAGCTCCCGCCGGCGCGCCGCGCTGCGTCCGGTGTCGACGGACTCTCGGACCCGTCCGGCCGTCGAGCGCGCCCCGTTGTCCACCATGGTGACGACCCCGCCGGCGATCTGGGCCGGCTTCATCCGCCGTGACAGGCGGTCCACCCGCCGACGCACCCACACGGTGGCACCGCTCCCGGCGACGGCGCCCACCCCCATCCACATCAGGCGTCGGGTCACCGCCGCACCCGGCTCCGTCGGTGACGGCGCGGCCCGTCGGCGTCGTCACCGCCGGCGCCACCGACTCGGGACGCTCCCGGCGGACGGGGGCGTGGCCTCGTACGCCTGCCTCACGCCCCGACGGCCCCACCAGTCGGCGCAGGGCGGCGCCGACCCCGGTGCCGAAGGCCAGCACCTTGACCACGGGGTTGGCGAAGGCCCGGTAGGCGAGGCGGGAGGCCGAATCGACCGTGGCCGACACCGACTCGGCCGATCTCGAGGACGTCGCCCACCCGGACCATCTCGGTGGCGGCCTCCTCGACCACCACGCGTGCGTCGCGGACCAGAGGCACCGTCTCGCTCCGCAGATCCTCCACCAGACGGCGCAGGTCACGGACCCGGCGTCCGAGGAGCACGACCGCCACCAGCGAGCCCACCGCCGCCAACGAGGCGGCGGCGGCGGCGACCAGCACGGCGACATCGTCGGCGGACATGGTCAGGACATCCTACCGATGGTCAGCTGCCCCCCATGCCCACCATGGGGGCGTCGAGGGCGTGGCCCCCCATGGACCCGGCGAAGGCGGCGTCGCCGAAGGCGAAGATCCCGCCGTCGGAGGCCACCAGCCAGTAGCCACCGCCGCCGAAGGGCGTCGCCATGCCCACGACGGGCTTGGCCAGACGCAACCCACCCGTCGACCCGTAGAAGTCGGCGTCGCCGAAGGCGAAGACGCCGCCGTCGGAGGCCACCAGCCAGTAGCCGCCACCGTCGGGGGTGGCCGCCATCCCCACCACGGGCTTGTCGAGTCGGGTGCCCCCCGTCGACCCGCGTAGGAGGCGTCGCCGAAGGCGAAGATCCCGCCGTCGGAGGCCACCAGCCAGTAGCCGCCACCGTCGGAGGTGGCCGCCATCCCCACCACGGGGGCGTTCAGGTGATGGCCGCCCATCGACCCGTAGAAGCCGGCGTCGCCGAAGGCGAAGATCCCGCCGTCGGAGGCCACCAGCCAGTAGCCGCCACCGTCGGGGGTGGCCGCCATCCCCACCACCGGCTTGTCGAGTCGGGTGCCCCCGGTCGACCCGTGGAACCCGGCGTCACCGAAGGTGAAGACCCCGCCGTCGGAGGCCACCAGCCAGTAGCCGCGCGACGACGGGGTGGGGGCCATCCCCACCACCGGCTTCTGCAGGCGGACACCGCCCAGTGACCGCTCGTAGCCGACGTGGCCGAAGGTGAAGACGCCGCCGTCGGACGCCGTCGTCCAGTACCCGCGGGGTCCGACGAAGGTGAAGTAGTCACGGCCGTCGAGACCCACGATGTCGTTCGCCGTCTTCACCACCACCTCGGCCGTGTCCCAACCACCGGTGGGCGAGGCCGGCGTCGTCACGGTGACCGACGAGCCCGAGACCGAGAGCCCGCTCCCGGCGGCAGAACCGAAGTCCACCTCGCGCACCGCCCCCAGGTTCGCCCCCGACAGCGTCACCACGGTGCCCCCGGCGGCGGGGCCCGAGGCGGCGCTCATGGCCGTGACCACCGGACAGGCGTCGACCGGTGTCACCAGGTCGGGGAGTAGCGCCGAGGCCACGGGGGAACCGAGACCGGTGGCCAGGTCGTAACCGGGCGTCGCCGGGTAGTAAGGGCCGCCGGGGGTACGCGGCGGATCACCGGGCGGGGATCCGAGGGGCTGGTTGTCGCCCGACGTGATGTCGTTGAACGGGGGCGTGCTCAGGCAACCGGCCTGGTAGAGGGCGGGATCGAGCAGCCCGATCCTCCCCGGCGGTGACGCCACCGACTCGTCGGCCAGCGCGGCGATCGACGCCCACAGGGGGGCACCCATGCTGGTACCGCCGATGGTCTGCCACGATCCCGGGTCGGGTCCGCAGGAGCAGAAGGTGGCGTAGCCGGAGGCCGGGTCGCCGTCGGCGGCCACATCGGGCACCTCCCGGCACGACACGGTGCCGAATCCCGCACTCAGCGGGCACGGTGACGCGCCCGTGTACGAGTCGTTGGCCTTGGTGAAGCCGCTCTCGACCCCGGGGCCGAGCTGCCACGAGGGCATCGTCCACGACGTCGAGATCCCGCCGCCGCCGGTCCCCTCGAAGACCCCCGTGTTCCACACCGTCTCCCCCGGCGGGGGGCCGAGGGCGCCGAGCTGCGTCCCCCCCACGCCCGTCACCCACGGCTGGCTGGCGGGATCGTCGACCTCGAGAGAGGTGTTGTCGGAGAATCCCGGGACGTCGCAGTCCTCGGACCCCTCGTCCCCGGCGGCGGCCATCACCGACTGTCCCTGGGCGGCGGCCTGCTGGAAGAGGGTCGCCTCCACCTCGATCTGCGCCGTCCCCGCCGCCGGCTCGCACTCCCCCCAGCTGGTGGACAGGACCTGGGCGGCGTCCTGGTTGACCATGGCCGCGTAGACGTCGAGCGGACCGACACCGACGTTGCGGCCCACGTAGACGTCGATGTTCGCCCGCGGGGCCAGACCGACCACCATCTCGATGTCGAGCGCCGACTCCCCCGACCCCGGGCCGGCCGTGGGGCTCGCCCCGTCGACGCTCACACCGGTGATCGTCGGCGGCGGCGAGATGCCGTAACACGTCTCGAAGGTGCCGATGTCGGCGGGGGCGTACGGCTCGAGCTCGTAGAGGCCGACGGTGACGCCCTGGCCCTCGTCGGACGGGTACAGCGACGACATCGAGTACGCCTGGGCCAGTTCCTTGGCCGTCGTCCCGGCCGCCTGCGCCGCCGCGCACGCCGTCGGTCCGGTATGGGGCTCGATCCCTGCCGGCGCCGGGTCTCCTCTCCGCCCGTCGACGGGGCGGGCCATCTGCGGCGTGGACACGGCCAGGTCGTCGAGCCCGACGACGCCCTGGACGGCCCCGGCCAGAGTCCGAGGCACCGACGGTGGCGCCGTGGGCTCGCGGACGATCCGGCCCGTCGGCAGCTGATCCTGCTCGAAACCGACACCGAAGGCGGCCGACAGCTGCGACGCCGATCCCGACGCCGGGACGAGGAGCCCGTCGGGCGCCGTGGAGCCGACGGTCAGCCCTTCACCCTCCAGCCACGAACGCGTCGCCGCCACGGCGGAGGCGGCGGGCCCGAACCGGGTGGCGAACTGCCCCGGCGTCAGGAAGTGCCGGAACGACGGCGACCCGGGAGTGGTCACCGCCTCGTCGAACGCCTCCAGCGCCGCCGGGTCGGCGGGACGGAGGGCCACATCGACCGACAGCGGGCGCGTGGTCGGCAACGCGCCCACCATCCTCGTCCCCCGGGGCAGACGCTCCGGACCCCCGGCCACCTTGACCACCGCCGATGACGGACCCGGCGCGCCGGCCGCCGGTGGCACCGCCCCACCAGCGGCGCCGGCCACGACCAACGCCAGCGCGGTGGCCGCCATCACCGTCCCCGGTCGCCACCGCCGACGAGTCGTCGAAGGCGGCGCCGTCACGAGGTCGAGGGATCCGGCCCGCCCCGCCGGGCCCGGAGGCGCTCGGCGAGGGCGGCCTCGGCGCCATGCGCGCTCGGCTCGTAGTAGACGTGGTCGGACACCTCGGCAGGACGGTAGTCCTGCGGCACCCATCCCCGGGGGTCGTCGTGCGGATAGCGGTACCCCTTGCCGTGCCCCAGGGCCTGGGCGCCCGGGTAGTGGGCGTCCCGCAGGTGGGACGGGACCTCGCCGCGCGGCCCCGTCCGGACGTCGGCCTGGGCCCGCCCGAGGGCCACCGTCACCCGGTTCGACTTCGGGGCGGCGGCCAGATGGATGACGGCCTGGGCCAGGTTGAGCTGCGCCTCGGGGAGACCGACGAACTCGACGGCGCGGGCAGCGGCGTCGGCCACCACCAGGGCCAGCGGATCGGCCAGACCGATGTCCTCGCTGGCCAGGATGACCAGGCGGCGGGCGATGAAGCGGGCGTCCTCGCCGGCGTCGAGCATGCGGGCCAGCCAGTACAGCCCGGCGTCGGGATCGGACCCCCGGATGGCCTTGATGAGCGCGCTCGTCTGGTCGTAGTGGGAATCGGCGCCCTGGTGCAGCAGCCGGCCGGCTCGCGCCCGACCCACGTCCTCGATCGTCACCGGTGCGTCACCGGCCAGGGCCAGAGCCACTTCCAGCGTGCCCAGCGCGGCGCGGGCGTCGCCGTCGGCCACCGACACGAGGGCGTCCACGGCGTCGTCGGTGGCCACCGCCCCCTCGACCTCGAGGGCGCGGCGCACCACCACGGCGAGGTCCTCGTCGTCCAGGGCTTCCAACCGCCACAGGGTCGACCGGCTGAGAAGGGGCGAATTCACCGAGAAGAACGGGTTCTCCGTCGTGGCCCCGATGAGCACGATGAGCCCGTCCTCCACCGACGGCAGCAGGGCGTCCTGCTGTGCCTTGTTGAACCGGTGGACCTCGTCGATGAAGAGAATCGTCCCCTGGCCCTGCTCCCCGAGCCGGCGCCGGGCATCGTCGACGGCCCGCCGCACGTCGGCCACCCCGGCGTTCACGGCCGACAGGGGGACGAAGGCCTTGGACGTCACGGTGGCGATCACCGACGCCAGCGTCGTCTTTCCGGTCCCCGGTGGTCCCCACAAGACGGCCGACGTCAGTCGATCCCGCTCCACCAGGGCGCGCAGGGGGGCGCCGGGGGCCACCAGATGGCGCTGGCCGACGACGTCGTCGAGTGTCCTCGGTCGCATCCGCGCCGCCAACGGCCCACGGGCGGCGAGCCGGTCGGCGGCCGCCGAGGCGAAGAGATCGGGACCTGCTCCCCGGGGCTTCGCCGCGCCCGACCGTTCGGCCACCTCCGTGCGCCGTCCTGTCCGACTCAGCCCGTGGCGGGTGCCGGGCGCAGGCCCAGGTCGCGGAGCACCGAGTCGGCCAAGGGCTTGGGCGCCCCCGTCATGGGGTCGCTTCCCGACTGCGTCTTCGGGAAGGCGATCACCTCGCGGATGTTCCCCTCCCCCGCCAGCAGGGCGACGAAGCGGTCGATCCCCACGGCGAAGCCCCCGTGGGGAGGGGCGCCGTAGCGAAACGCCCCGAGCAGGAACCCGAAACGGTTCTCGGCCTCCTCGGGCGTGATCCCGAGGGCCTCGAACACCTGGCGCTGGATGTCCTCCCGGTGGATACGGATCGATCCCGACCCGAGCTCCCATCCGTTCAGCACCAGGTCATAGGCCTGGGACCGCACCGTCAGGGGATCCGTGGTGATCAGCTCCAGGTCGTCGGGGTGCGGCATCGTGAACGGATGGTGGGCGGCCATGGGGCGGCCGTCGTCGTCCACCCCTTCGAAGAGCGGGAAGTCCGTCACCCAGCAGAAGCGCCGGCCCCCCTCGGTGATGGGCATCCGGCCCAGTTCGAGACGCAGCGCGCCGAGGACGGCGCACACCGTGGGCCACACGTCGGCCACGACCAGCACGAGGTCACCGTCGGCGGCGCCCGTCCCCGTCACCAGGGCCGTCCGTTCCGGGTCGCCCAGGAATTTGTCCAGCGGTGAGTCGACGACGGCCGGGCCCGGTCGACGTCACCTTGAACCAGGCCAGGCCCTGGGCGCCGAGCGCCTTGGCCCGGTCGACCAGCGTGTCGAGACGGTTCCGCCCGAACGACGCGCCCCCCGGCACCCGCAGGGCCTTGACGCACGGCGCCGAGAAGGCCCGCACGGCGGTCCCCTCGAAGGCGGGGCTGAGATCGACGAGCTCCATCTCGAAGCGCAGATCGGGTTTGTCGGTCCCGAACCGGTTCATCGAGTCGTGCCACGTTATCCGTTCCACCTCGCCGGGCGTTTCCCCCACGGCCGCCTCGGTGGCGTCGGCCACCGCCTCGGTGATGGCCGCCTGGATGTCCTCCTGGGTCACGAACGACGCCTCGATGTCGAGCTGGCTGAACTCGAACTGCCGGTCGGCGCGCAGGTCCTCGTCGCGCAGACAGCGCGCCACCTGGAAGTACCGGTCGGCTCCCCCCACCATCAGCAGCTGCTTGGCGATCTGGGGGCTCTGGGGCAGGACGTAGAAGGCGCCGTGATGCAGCCGCGACGGCACCGCGAATTCCCGTGACCCCTCGGGCGTGGGCGTCCACAGCAACGGCGTCTCGATCTCGCAGAATCCCTGGCGGACCATGGCAGCGCGCATGGCGGCGACGGCCCGGGCCCGCAGCCGGAGGTTCCGCTGCATCCGTGGCCGACGGAGGTCCACGTAGCGGTACCGGAGCCGCACGGACTCGTCGGTCTCGGAACGGTCATCGACCGGGAAAGGCGGCGGCTCGGCCTGGGCCAGAACTTCGACCGCGCACTCGACCACCTCGATCTCCCCGGTGTCGAGCTCGGCGTTGACCGTTCCCTCCGGGCGGGCGCGCACCGTGCCCTCGACGGAAACCACCCACTCGCTTCTCACGTCGACGCTGCCGTCGACCACGCACTGGACGATCCCGCTGTGATCGCGCAGGTCGACGAAGGCCAGATGCTCGCCGTGGTCGCGCCGACGCGCCACCCACCCGCACAGCCGGACGCGTGCTCCCTCCTCGGCCGCTGTGAGCTCGCCGCACATGTGGGTCCGCATGCTCGTCGCCGTCACGTCATCATCCTTCGCTTCGTCCTTTGCTCGACAGGTCCGACAACTGGGTGACGATATCCCGACGTGTCACCGTCTGCTGCGTCACCGTCTTCACGCAGGGGACGCAGGGTGACCACCCCGTTGGCGAGCTCCTCGGGACCGATGATCACGGCGAACCGGGCCCCCGATCTGTCGGCCTGCTTCATCTGGGACTTGGGCGAGCGGCCATCGTAGGCCCGCAGGGCCGTCAGCCCGGCCCGGCGCAGTTCGTCGACCAGGTCACGGGCCTCTTCGCCCCCGGTGAAGTCGATGACGAAGGCCTCGGCCGGCGGCGGGGCGACGGCGAAGCACCCTTCGGCGTCGCAGGCCATCAGAAGCCGCTCGATCCCGATCCCGAAACCGATCCCCGGCGTCGGGTCCCCGCCGATGGCCTCGGCCAGGCCGTCGTAGCGCCCGCCCCCGCCCACGGCGTTCTGGGCGGTGGTCAAGCGCCGTCGGCGGCGAACTCGAAGGTGGTGCGCGTGTAGTAGTCGAGACCGCGCACGAGACGGGGCTCGAGCCGGTGCCCGACTCCCGAGGGCGTCGAGCCCGGCCCGCACCCGGGCGAAGTGGGCGGTACAGGACTCGTCGAGGAAGTCGACCAGCCGGGGGGCGTTCTCCGTCACCGCCCGGCACGGGGGCCGCTTGCAGTCGAGCACGCGGAGCGGGTTGATCGAGAAGCGCTCACGATGCTCGTCGCACAACTCGGCGGCGTGCTCGGACAGAAACGCCGTCAGGGCCGTCACGTAGGGGGGACGGTCCTCGGCACAGCCCATCGAATTGACGGCCAGGTCGATCCGGCGAAGCCCCAGGTCGGCGTAGAAGCCGGCCGCCAGGGCGATCACCTCCACATCCAGGTCGGGGTCCTCGGTCCCGAGCACCTCGACGCCCAGCTGGTGATGCTGGCGGTACCGGCCCGCCTGCGGCTGCTCGTAGCGGAAGGCCGGGGTGACGTACCACGCCTTCCACGGCACCGGTGGGTGGTGCTGGACGAAGGCCCGCACGATCGGGGCCGTACCCTCGGGCCGCAGCGCCAGCGGCCTCCCGTCACGGTCGGTGAACTCGTACATCTCCTTGTTCACCACGTCGCTCTGGCCGCCGATCCCCCGGCGGAACAGCCGGGCGTCCTCGAAGACGGGCGTGAGCGTCAGACCGAAGCCCGCCCGACGGGCCCGGACCGCGAACGCCGCCACCAGGGCCTCCCACCGGCTCGACTCCGGCCACAGGACGTCGTGCGTCCCTTTGGGGGCGCGCACCACCTCGGTCTCGACCTGCTCGTCGGCCACCGGTGGGTTCAGCCCTTTCGGCCGGGCAGGGTACGGAAGGCGTCGAAGACCCCGTCGAGGTGCTTGAGCGAGCTGAGCAACGAGTCGAGATGCCCGGGGTCGGCCAGCTCGACGTCGAAGCGCATCCGGCTCACCCGGTCCGGGGCCGTCTGGCTGGAGGACGCCACGATGTTCAGGTGGTGCTCGGAGACCACCCGGGTCACGTCCGACAGCAGCCGCGACCGGTCGAAGGCGAGCACCTCGATCGAAGCCACGAAGACGGTGGAGCCCTCCCGGTCCCACTCCACCTCGATCAGCCGCTCCTGCTCCCCCGCCGCCAGGGCGCTGGCGTTGGCGCAGTCGGCCCGATGCACGCTGACACCGCGACCCCGGGTCACGAAGCCGACGATCTGGTCTCCGGGAACCGGCGTGCAGCAGCGCGACAGCCGCACCATGACGTCGTCGAGCCCTTCCACGTACACACCGACCGGTGAACCCCGCCGGGCCCGCGCCGCCAGGCCGGGACCGACGGTGGTGGGCAGCTGGTCCTCGTGGCCGCCGCCGCGCAGGTCACGGGCCAGGCGTTGGGAGACGGACCGCGCCGACACGTGGCCGTCCCCGATGGCGGCGTGCAGGGCGTCGAGATCGGTGTAGTTCATGGCCGCCGCCAGGCGCTCGAGGGCATTCGACGCGGCCAGCTTCTGCACGGGCAGGCCCTCGCGCCGCAGAGCCTTGATCAGCTCCTCGCGACCGGTGTCCATGGCGTCCTCGCGCCGTTCCCGGCTGAACCACTGCCGGATCTTGTTGCGCGCCCGTGGTGATGCGACGATCTGCAGCCAGTCGCGCGACGGTCCGGCCGACGGGACCTTCGAGGTGATGATCTCGGCCGTGTCCGCCGACTGCAGCTTCGTGTCGAGCGGGACCAGCCGGCCGTTGACCTTGGCGCCGATGCAGCGGTGGCCCACCTCGGTGTGGATGGCGTAGGCGAAGTCGATCGGCGTGGACCCCGCCGCCAGGGCGATGACCTTCCCCTTCGGGGTGAAGACGTAGACCTCGTCCTGTTCGAGATCGAGCTTCAAGGTCTCCAGGAACTCGAGAGGGTCGATCGTCTCCTGCTGCCAGTCCACGATGCGCTGCAACCAGGCCATCTCGGCCGTGGTCGACCTCCCGGCGTCCTTGCTCTGCTCCTTGTAGCCCCAGTGGGCGGCGATGCCGTACTCGGCCCGGCGGTGCATCTCCTGGGTGCGGATCTGGACCTCGATGGGCTTGCCCTCGAGACCGATCACCGTGGTGTGCAGGGACTGGTAGAGATTGAACTTCGGGCTGTTGATGTAGTCCTTGAAACGGCCCTGGACGGGACTCCAGATGGCATGGATGGAGCCGAGGGCCGCCCAACAGTCCTTCTCCGAGTCGACGATGACGCGGATGGCCACCAGGTCGTGGATCTCGGCGAACTCCTTGCCGCGGACCACCATCTTCTCGTAGATGCTCCACAGGTGCTTCGGACGCCCGGTCACGTCGGCACCGACCACCGACACGCCCAGGCGCTGGCGTACGGCCACCAGGACGCGTGCCAGATAGTCGTCGCGCTCGGGGGCACGAGTGGCCACCATCTGCTCGATCTCGGCGTAGCGCTTGGGATGGAGGGTGGCGAACGCCAGGTCCTCGAGCTGCCACTTGAGCTCCTGGATGCCGAGACGGTGGGCGAGCGGGGCGTAGATGTCGAGGGTCTCCTGTGCCGTGCGACGCTGCTTCCACTCCGGCATCACGGCGATGGTCCGCATGTTGTGCAGGCGGTCGGCCAACTTGATGACGAGAACCCGCCAGTCGTTGGCCATGGCCACGAGCATCTTGCGGACGGTGGCGGCCTGCTGCGCCTCCTTGGAATCGAATTGCAGGCGGTCGAGCTTGGTGACCCCGTCGACGATGGCCGCCACCTCGGGGCCGAACTGGACGACGACGTCGTCGAGGCTCAGTCCCGTGTCCTCCACGGCGTCGTGCAGGAGGGCGGCGGCCACCGACAGGGCGTCGAGGCCCAGGTCGGCCACGATGCCGGCCACGGCCACCGGGTGGGTGACATAGGGCTCGCCCGTCTGCCTCACCTGGCCGGCGTGGGCCGCTTCGGCGGCCGCCCCGGCCAGGGCGATCAGTTGCCGGTCAGTCTCCGACGAGAGCGACCGGCGCCCGTCCTCGGACCGCAGGAGCCCTGCCAGAAGGTCGTCGAGCAGGGCCGGGCGCCGGAAGGGCGCAGCCTGACGCTCGACGGTGACCATCCATCCCACGGTACCTGCCCGCCTGGTCGACCGTGACCATCCGGGGCTCCCTACCGCCGATTACCGGCGACGACCGCCCTTGCCCTTCCCCTTGCCCTTGCGCGGACGAGGCGGTGGCCGACGGGCCCCCGAGGCCGACGCCGGCCGTTTGGCCGTGCCGCCGGCGCGACGGGCCGCACCGTTGGCGGTGACGGCCTCCTCCTCGGCCCCGGTCGCCTCATCGGGGGTCGGAACCGCCGGGCGGGTCCCGGTTCCCGTCCGGCCGGCGCTCCCGGGGCGCAGAACCTCGCCCTGGCGTTTCGGCGTGGCGGCGCGGCCGCCGCGCCCCGTCGCTCGGGCCGTCGACGACGTCGTCGCCGTCGACAGAGCGGCGGCCCGGGGCGTGAGCAACCCCGTCCGGTCGGCGCGGTTGGCCAGCTTCTGGCGGATGTTCACGTAACGGGGCTCGCGCTCCTTCATGACGGCCAGGATGGGCGAGGCGATGAAGATCGACGAGTACGCCCCCGAGGTGAGCCCGATGACGAGGGCCAGACCGAAGTACTGAAGGGTGGTGGCCCCCAGGATCTGGGCGCCGATCACGAGGACGGACAGGACGGGCAGGATGGCGACCAGGGAGGTGTTCATGGAGCGGGCCAGCGTCTGGTTCATCGACAGGTTCACGACGTCCTCGTACGTCATCCGCCCGGACGCGCCGAAACCCTTCGTGTTCTCACCCACGCGGTCGAAGACCACCACGGTGTCGTACAGCGAGTATCCGAGGATGGTCAAGATGGCCACCACCGTGTCGGGGGTGACCTGGAACCCGGTGAGCGAATAGATCCCGGCCGTCACGAACAGGTCGTGGAGCACGGCGATCAGGGCGGCCATGGCCATTTTCCACTCGAACCGCAACGTGATGTAGCCGACGACCACGATGAAGAAGACGAGCACGGCCAAGATGGCCTTGTCGGTGATCTGGCTACCCCAGGTGGGGCCCACGTCGGAGAACGTCACCTCCGATGCCGGTGTGTTGCTGATCCGGCCGAGCGCCTTGGCCACGGCGGCCTCGGTCACCGTCCTCTGCGTCGGTGAGAGTTTGTTCAGGTCGGCCTCGACCTGGACCTTCCGGTGGCTTCCCGTTCCCAGGAACTCGATGACGGGCCCGGACACCCCGGCGGACTGCAGGGCGTTCTGCACGGTGCCGGCGCTCACCGCGGGGGGCGCCACCACCTCCCACGACTGCCCGCCCTTGAAGTCGATCCCGAAGTTGAACCCTTTCGCCCCCATGGAGACGAGACCCGCCACGATGACGACGCCCGAGATCAGGTACCACAGGCGCCGTCGACCGACGAAGTCGAACGACGTCTCACCGCGGTACAGACGGACGAAGGCGTTGGGACGCTTGTCGGGCGAGGTGGCGGTGGCGAGGGTGTCGTCGGTGATCGTCACGATGGCCCTCCGGAGTCAATGGCCAGGCCCCGGGCGATACCGATGATGCGGGCGCTCGTGACCTTGGTATTGCGTCCCAGCATGATGACCAGGGGTCGGGTGAAGAAGTACGTCGTGAACACGTCGAGCAGGGTCGACAGGCCCAGGAAGAAGGCGAACCCCTTCACCGTGCCGGCGGCCAGCAGCCACAGCACGAGGGCGGCGGCGAACGACACCGTGTCGGCGGCCAGCACCGTCCGGAAGGCGCCCTGGAAGCTCTTGTCCACGCTGGTGCGGACCGATCGTCCGCTTCTCACTTCGTCCTTTAATCGTTCGAAATACACGATGTAGGAGTCGACGGTGATACCGAGAGACACGATCAGGCCGGTGACACCCGACAGGTCGAGGGTCAGGTTCAACCCCGAGTGTCCGAGAGCGGACACCAAGACGAAGAGCAGTCCGGCGGTGACGATCAGTCCCGAGACCACCACGACGCCGAGGGCCCGGTAGTAGAGGATGGTGTAGATGAGGACGAGGATCAGCCCACCGATCCCGGCGCCCAGACCGGCGTTGAGAGACGACTTGCCCAGAGCCGGCGACACCGTGGTCTGGTCGATGTTCGTGAGCCGGACCGGCAGCGAGCCGTAGTTCAGGTCGAGGGCCAGATCCTGGGCCTCGGTCTGGGTGAAGTTGCCGCTGATCTGCACCCTGCCGGCGAACGACGTCCACGTCGCCTGGGCGGGCAACGTGAGAGGATCCGAGACCACCTGACCGTCGAGGTCGATGCCGATGATCTCGTGGAAGTACTTCTTCGACAGGTTGTCCCACCCCTGCGACCCCTTGCCCGTGAGGGTGGCGTTCACCACCCAGTTGGGGGACTCGAAGTTGGCCTGGGCACTGGCGACGGCGGTCCCGCTCAGCTCCGAGGGGCCGAGCAGCAGGCGCTGGCCCCCACCGTTGAGCAGCGGGACCAGGACGGGGCTGTGGGGGTGGGCGTCGTCGAAGGCGGGTGTCGTCGACGGGTACGACGTCAGCACGGGGTCGAAACCGATGGAGCCCTGATTGGACGTGCCCGTCGTGGTGTCCACGGTCAGGTTGGGGGCCAGCAGCGAGTACTGGCTGGCCGAGCACGTACCCGGCAGCGGAGGCAGCTTGGTGCCCTTCTTGGGTGGCGTGTACGGGGCCACCTGGCACAGCGCCGGACGGAACTGCAACTGGGCCGTCTGGCCGATGAGGGCGATGACCTTCCCGGGGTCCTTCAGCCCCGGCAGCTGCACGACGACGTTCCCGCCCTGGGAGTTGACGTTGGCACCCGACACACCGGCGGCGTCGACGCGGTTGCGGATGACGTTGATGGTGACGTTCATCTGGCCGCTGTTGATGGCGTGGGCCGGTCGATAGACGATCTCCGAACCGCCGGCGAGGTCGAGGCCGAGCTTGGGTGACCAGCCGGCCCCCAGGGTGGCCGCCAGGAGGATCACGGTGATGGCCACCACGAGGCGCCAGGCTGATGACGAGTGACCGCTTCACCGACCGCCTCCCTGTCCGGTGCCCGGCGCCTCGGCCTCGGGCTCGTCGGTGGCCCCGCCCGGATCGCCGCTGTCATGGTCGGCCGCACCCGGCTCGGTCGGACCCGGCTCGGTCGGACCCGGCTCGGCTCGGGTCGTGCCACCCGGCCGCCTCGGCCACGCCGTCGTGGCTCTCGTCGTGCCAGTTCTGCTCGGCCACCGAATTCCCACCGGGTTCGGTGATGCGGCGGGCGATGGTCGATCGCACCACCGTGATCCGCGTGCCCGGCGCCGTCTCGAGCGTGACCCGGTCCGCCTCCACGTCGAGCACGGTACCGAAGATGCCGGCCCCGGTGAGGACCTCGTCACCGGCGGAGAGCTCCATCAGCGTGTCGCGCTGGCGGCGGGCGGCCTGCGAGCGGGGTCGGAGGAAGAAGACGTAGGCCAGCCCGAAAAGGATGACGATGAAGAGGACCGACTCGATGCTCCCACCCGTCGTCGTCTTCGTCGACGTCGACGACTTCGCCAGTTCGACGACAAGGAGAGCGGTGGCTGTGGGCGGCATGGGCGGGGTCGTCTCCGGCTGGTTCCGAGCGCTCGACCTTAGCCCAGGCCCACCCCGTAGCCCGGGCACCGGCGGCGGTCCACCCCCGTCCACCAGCTGCGATGTGTCCCACTCACCACAAGGTGGCCGCTCCGCTCACCGGATCGGCCCGGGGATCGCGCATCCCCAGGTGGTCGAAGGCCCGGGCCGTGGCCACCCGTCCGCGCGGCGTCCGCATCACCAGGCCCTGCTGGAGCAGGTAGGGCTCGTAGGCGTCCTCCACGGTCTCGGTCTCCTCACCGATGCACTGCGCCAGGGTCACCAGTCCGACCGGGCGCCCGTCGAAACGCCGGCACAGCGCGTCGAGGATGGCCCGGTCGACCTTGTCGAGACCGAGCCCGTCGACACCGAACATCTCCAGACCCTCGGCGGCCAGCTCGGCCGTGATGGCCCCCTCCGCCCGCACCTCGACGTAGTCGCGCACACGCCGCAGGAGCCGGTTGGCGATCCGGGGCGTGCCGCGGGCGCGGGCGGCGATCTGCCAGGCGCCTTCGGCCGCCACCTCGACGCCGAGGATCCCCGCCGCCCGCGTCACGATGCCCTGCAGGTCGTCGGGGGCGTACAGGTCGAGACGACCGAGGAACCCGAACCGGTCGCGCAGCGGTCCGGTGAGGAGACCGGTGCGCGTCGTCGCCCCCACCAGGGTGAAGCGCGGCAGGTCGAGACGGATCGACCGCGCCGTCGGTCCCTTGCCGATGAGGATGTCCAGCTGGAAGTCCTCCATGGCCGGATACAGGACCTCCTCGACCGGCCGCGGCAGACGGTGGATCTCGTCGATGAACAGGACGTCACCGTGCTGCAGATCGGTCAGGATGGCGGCGAGATCGCCGGTGCGGACGAGCGCCGGGCCCGAGGTGATGCGCAGGCCGACACCCATCTCGGCGGCCACGATCCCGGCCAACGACGTCTTCCCCAACCCGGGTGGGCCGGCGAACAACAGGTGGTCCACCGGCTGCTCGCGCCTCCGGGCTGCCTCGAGCACGATATGCAGGTGCTCGGTGAGCTGTGCCTGCCCGTGGAACTCCTCGAGCCGTCGCGGCCGGAGCCGGACCTCGTCGGCCAGATCGACGGGGTCGACGGCGGGGTCGACCGGACGCACCACCTCGTCATCCACGGGCTTGTCGTCCACCGGCCTGTCGTCCACCGGCCTGTCGTCCACCGGCCCGTCGTCCACCGGCGTGGCCGGAACCGATTCGGCAGCGGGGACGGCCACCACCTCGCGACGACTCACCGGGCGCTCGCCAGCTCGCGCAAGGCGTGGCGCAGCAACTCCTCCACCGCTCCGTCGTCCGGTATCTCGTGGAGGGCCCGCCGGATCTCCTCGGGGGCGTACCCGAGCTCCGCCAGGGCGGCGCGGACCTCGCCACGCGGCTCGGCCGTCGTGCCGGCCGAGCTCCCGGGCACGCCGGCACCGGCGAACTCCGGAAGCTCGAGACGGGCCCGGAGGTCGAGGACCAGCCGGGCCGCCGTCTTGCGGCCCACTCCGGGAACGGCACACAACACGTCGAGGTCCTCGTCGAGCACGGCCCGGACGATGTCGGACGGTCGCAGCGCACAGAGCACGGCCAGGGCCAGGGCTGGTCCCACGCCGTGGGCGGACAGCAGGGCCTCGAAGCAGCGTCGCTCTTCGGTGGTGGCGAAGCCGTACAGGACGATGGCGTCCTCACGCACGTGCGTGTGGACGTGCAGGGTCACCTCGGCTCCCGGTTCGCCGGCCGTGACCAGCAGAGGGGCGGGCACGCTCACCCGGTACCCGACCCCGTGGACGTCGACGAGCAACTCCCCGTCGGCCGTCCGGGCGATCAGCCTCCCGTTCAACCATCCGATCACGGGTGCCCTCCGGCGCTGGCGGCAGCGATGGCCCGACGCAGGGGCTGGGAGGTGAGGTGACAGACGGCCAGAGCCAGGGCGTCGGCCACGTCGGGCGGACTCGGACGTTCGGGAAGGTCCAGTACGGCGGCGACCATGTTCTGCACCTGCTCCTTCGAGGCGCTGCCGAAGCCGACGACGGCCTGCTTCACCTCGTTGGACGTGTACTGCGCCACCTCGCACCCCGCCTCGGCCGCCGCCACCAGGGCCAGTCCACCGGCCTGCCCCGTGGCCATGGCCGTCCGGACGTTGGTCTGGAAGAAGACGCGCTCGACCACCACGGCGTCGGGTCGCATCTCGGTCACGAGGGTCCGGAGCTCCGTGAACAGCGCATGGAGGCGCTCGGGCAACGGCTGGGCCGCGTCGGTCGTGACGATCCCCCCGGCGGTCGCCGTCAGCCGGCTCCCGGACCGTTGGACGAGCCCATAGCCGCAGCGCGACAGGCCGGGGTCGATGCCCAGGACGAACACGCGTTCGACTGTAGCAAGGGTCGCCGGGGCACCGGTGGACCGTCGCCGGAACGCCGGGACCCGTCAGTCGGCGGCGGCGGCCAGGACCTCGTCGGGGATGTCGAAGTTGGACCAGACGTTCTGGACGTCGTCGTGGTCGTCGAGCGCCTCGAGAAGACGCAGGACCCGGCGGGCCTCACCCTCCTCGGTGACGGGCACGGTGGTGGTCGCCACCATGGCCGGCTCGGCCGACTCGACGGTCATCCCGGCGGCCTCGAGTCCGTCCCGGACGGCGATCAGGTCGGTCGGCGCCGCGGTGACCACCCACCGGTCACCCTCGTCGCTCAGATCCTCGGCGCCGGCTTCCATGGCCACCTCCATCACCTTGTCCTCGTCGAGGCTCCGCGGCAGGCCGATCACCGCCTTGCGTTCGAACTGCCACGACACCGCTCCCGGCTCGGCCATCGACCCACCGCTGCGGGCGAAGACGTTGCGCACTTCGGCGCCGGTCCGGTTGCGGTTGTCGGTCAGCGTCTCGACGATGATGGCCACGCCTCCGGGCGCGTACCCCTCGTAGGAAACCTGCTCGTAGCGCACCCCTTCGAGCTCGCCCGAACCCCGCTTGATGGCGCGCTCGATGGTGTCCATGGGAACCGAGGCCGAGCGTGCCTTGTCGAACATGGTGCGCAGCGTGGCGTTGGCCGTGAGGTCGCTGCCGCCCTCGCGGGCGGCCACCTCGAGCTGCCTGATCAGCTTGGCGAAGCTCTTGGCCCGCGCCTGGTCGACGGCGGCCTTGCGGTGTTTCGTGGTGGCCCATTTCGAGTGACCCGACATCGTCTACCGTCCCCTCTCCGCGATCGTCGATACGAACAGCCGGTGCAGCCGCCGGTCCCCGGTGAGCTCCGGGTGAAAGGCAGCCACCAGAACCGGCCCCTGGCGGCACAACACCGGTGTGGCCGTGGCGGTACCGGTGAGACCGGCGATGGCCGTCGCGCCGGGCCCGGAGGCGTCCGGGCCGTCGGTCGACGGCTCGACGGTGGCCAGGATCTCCACCCCGTCACCGGTCGACTCGACCAGTGGGGCCCGGATGAACACGGCGTGCAGGGGCTCGGCGCCGATGACGGGAACGTCCAGATCACATTCGAAGGACGCCAGTTGGCGCCCGTAGCCGTTGCGTCGTACGCCGATGTCGATGGCCCCGTAACAGACCTGGTCACCTCGCCCCCCGGTCACCGACGAACCAAGGAGGATCATCCCGGCGCAGGTACCGAAGACGGGCAGGCCGGCGGCGATCTCCTTGCCCAGGGGCTCGAGCAGCCCCGACGACTGCGAGAAGCAGCGACATGGTGGTCGACTCGCCGCCCGGGAGGATGATCCCGTCCACCCCGGGCAGGTCCGTCGGCCGGCGCACGGCCCGGCTGGCGACGTCGAGGTCAGCCAGGGCGCGGCGATGTTCGGCGACGTCGCCTTGCAGGGCGAGGACACCGATCTTCACCTGGAGGCACCTCGGCGGCCGCCACGTGGGGCACGGAGCGGACCACCTACCAGCCGCGTCCGGCCATGCGCTGGTCCAGGTCGCCGATCTCGAGTCCGGGCATGGACGCTCCCAGGCCCCGGCTGACCTTGGCCACGATCTGGGGGTCGTCGTGATGGGTGGTCGCCTCCACGATGGCCCGGGCGCGACGGGCGGGGTCCTCGCTCTTGAAGATGCCCGATCCGACGAAGACGGCCTCGGCCCCCAGCTGCATCACCAGGGAGGCGTCCGCCGGCGTGGCGATCCCTCCGGCGCAGAACAGAGGGACGGGGAGACGGCCCGATTCCGCCACTTCACGGACGAGCTCGATCGGGGCCGACAGGTTCTTGGCCCAGGCGTAGCGCTCGGCGGCATCGGCCTGCGTGAGGGCACGGATGTCGCCCAGGATCGACCGGAGGTGGCGGACGGCTTCCACGATGTTCCCCGTGCCCGCCTCGCCCTTCGAGCGGATCAGGCACGCCCCTTCGGAGATGCGGCGCAACGCCTCCCCCAGATTGGTGGCGCCGCACACGAACGGCACCCGGAACGCCCACTTGTCGATGTGATGCGCTTCGTCGGCCGGGGTGAGGACCTCGCTCTCGTCGATGTAGTCGACGGCGAGCGCCTCGAGAACCTGCGCCTCGGCGAAGTGCCCGATACGCGCCTTGGCCATCACGGGGATCGTCACGGCGTGCTGGATGGCCTCCACCAGCGCCGGATCGCTCATCCGCGCCACGCCGCCCTGGGCGCGGATGTCGGACGGTACGCGCTCGAGGGCCATCACCGCCACGGCACCGGCATCCTCGGCGATGCGGGCCTGTTCGTCGGTGACGACGTCCATGATCACGCCCCCGCGCAACATGTCGGCGAGTCCGCGCTTCACCGTGAACGTGGCCGTGCGGCGCCCGTCGCCCGGTGCCGACCGTCGATCGGGCGGCACCGGGGATTCGTCGGGTGTCGCCGATGACGTGCGGGGGGCGTCGCGCATGCCGGTCAGTCTACCGCCGGGCCCGACGTTCCCTCCGGGCGCTCACCACTCGTCCAGGGCGGCGACCCGGACGGCGGCGTCGTCCAGCTCGCCGGCCACACCGCCCTGGGACCGGCGCCCGCCGGTGGCATCGGCCAGCGAGACCGTCCACAGCCACCGGGTGACGAGCGCCACTCCCCGTCCCGCCAACGGGGACGGGGGCGCGCGCACGGGACCGTCGACCATCAGGGCCAATGCCTCGCGCAGTCCCGGCGGGTAGCGGGTGACGCTCACCGCCAGCTGGTCGGTGCGGAACTCTCGACCTCGCCCCGCCAGAGCGTGGACGAGGTTCGCCATGCCCGGCAACACGGCCACGAGCGGAAGGGCGACGGCGGCGGCCATGGTGGCGGGCACGATGTCGGCGCGCTTCACATGGACCAGTTCGTGGGCCAGCACCCCCTCGAGCTGCACCGGGTCGAGTGACGCCGCCAGTCCCGATGTGACCACCAGGACGGCGACGCGACGACGGCGGCCGAGGGCCAGGGCGCCGAGGACGTCGTCCTCCACCACACAGACGGTGGGCAACGCCAGGCCCATGGTGGCGCACAGACCCTCCACCTGGTTGAAGACGCGGGCGTAGTCGTCCTCGTCGGCGGGCTCGGCGTGCAGGGCCCGCACCAGAGCGGGTGTGGCACCCCACCAGCACGCCACCGCGACGACCGTCCCGACGGCGACGCCCGCCAGCACACCGACCACCGGCCCGGCGAGCACGACGCACACGACAGCCACCACCACACCGGCGACGACGCCGGGGCAGGCGGCGATGGCGAGACCTCGCCGACGGTTACCGCGGGCGGCGGCGGCCTCTTCACCCGGCACCGGGCCCGGCTCGAGCACCACAATCGGCTCCACCACGACGGACGGGGCGCCGCCACCCGACGTCCCCCGGGACCCTCCGGTACGGGGACCCGACCGGTTCGGCCCTCCGGCCGACGATCGACCCCGCCCGTTTCCGCTCTGTCCCCCGCTGCGGCCACCGCTGCTGCGTCCACGGGAATTCCCACCACGCCCACCACCGCGCTGGCCCGAGCCCGTCCCACTGCCCGACCGGGATTTCCCCGACCCTCCGGAGCCGCCACGCCCCCCGGAGGCGCCGGCACGCTGGTTCCCCGGCGACGGCGGACGACCGCCGCGGCGACGGCCCGAAGACGAGCCGGAGGAGGCGGACATGGCGGAAGTGTACGCGTCCCGCTCAGCCCGCCGGCTGTCTCGACGACAAGGCGGCCTCGTAGATCCCCGTGTAGCGCTCGGCCAACCGGGCCATCGACCACGTCGACGCATGGGCGAAGGCGCTGTCGAGAGCGGCCGGCGCCGACGCACCGGCGCTGGCGGTGACATCGTCCACCGACCGGGCCAGAGCCCGGGCCAGGGCGACGGCGTCGCCCGGAGTGACGAGCCGGGCGTGGCGACCGGCGACGAACCGATATCCGGGGATGTCGCTCGCCACCACCGCCGTCCGCGCCGCCATGGCTTCGAGGAGGACCATCCCGAAGGACTCGCCACCGAGTGACGGGGCGCACAGCACGTGGGCCCCGCGCAGGCGCGACGCCAACTCGTCGTCGCCGACACGCCCCAACCACTCCACGCGGGCGCCGGCGGGAGCCGCGCCCGCAGCGCGTCGGTCTCCGGCCCGTGACCCACCACCCACAGCGTCGCCGTGGCCCCGGGGCCGTCGTCTCGACCGAACGCCTCGAGCAGGATCCCGAGGCCCTTCCGACGCTCGTGTCGACCGACGAAGAGCACCGTCGGGCCCCGTCGTGGGCCAGGGCTCGGCGGCGGCGAAGCGGTCGAGCTCCACCCCGTTGCCCACCACCTCGTAACGCCCGCCCAGAGCTTCTCGGGCCGTGGTCATCGCCTCGGGCGACACGGCGCAGCGGACATCGAGGTGACGAGCCGCCCACCGGGCCACCGGACCCAGGAGGCGGTAGGCGGCACTGGCACCGGCACGGTGGAACGTCCCGACCTTGGGCTGCGGGCAGGCGACGAGACAGGCGTACCCGGCGCCCGGCGCGAGGGGCTCGTGCAGATGGACGACGTCGACACCGGCGCCGCGGATCCTGCGCACGGCGCGCCCGGCGCCGACGGGTCCGAGAGAGATGGGGGCCACGGACCCGTTGGCGGGCACCGGCAGGGAACGGCCCAACGCCACCACGTGCGACGCCATGTCGCCGACGGGCCCGTCGGCCGGTGCCAGCACCAGGGTGTCGAGGCCGATCGCCTCCAGGGCGCGGGCCAGCCCGAGCACCTGGCCCTGGACGCCACCGGGCTGGCTCAGGCTGTAGGGACAGACCAGGGCGATCCGCACGACCGACCCGTCAGCCGCCGTCGTCCGCCGGTCCCGTCGTCGACGGGGACGCCGGCGCATCGCCGCGGTCGCTCGGCCAGTTGGGCTGGAAGAGGTACCACTGATCCGGGGCGCGCCGGATCAGATACTCCAGATTGTGCGCCACCTCCTGCGTGACGCGTGTCACGTCGGCCCGCAGGCGCCCGGTGCGCTCGGCCACCACCGGCGGCAGGATCACCCCCGTGTGATCGCGACCCGGCCCGCCGTAGACGGCGGTGGGCAAGAGGGCGGCACCGGTCCGTAACGCCAGCGTCGCCGGGCCCGCCGGCAGGGTGGTGCGCTCACCGAAGAAGTCGACCTCGACCCCGTTGCCGACGATGTCGCGATCGCACAGGAGGCCGACCAGGCCGCCGGCGCGCAGCGTGCGCAGGAGGACGCCCCCGGCCTCGGCGCCGAGGGGCACGATGGTGAGCCCCATGGCCTGGCGCTGTGAGACGAACCAGTCGTAGAGCTGAGCGGGATGCACGGGTTCCGCCACCGCCGTCATCGGATACCCCTGCAGGTTCAGCCAGGCGCCGCCCCACTCCCAGCGCCCCAGATGGGGAAGAGCCAGGACCACTCCTTTGCCGGCGGCCATCCCCGTCACCAGGTGCTCGTACCCCGACTCCATGATCATGCGGGCCTCGATGACGCGCGGGTCCACGGCCGGCAACCGGGCCCCCTCGAGCCAGTAGCGGGCGTAGTTGAGAAAGGCCCGCCGCGTCCAGGCGCGGACCTCGGCGTCGGACAACCCGGCCCCGACGACCCGCCTGACGTGGCGCGCATAGACGGCGCGGGCGTCGCGTCGGCCGGTGGTGAGGGCCATGCCGACGACGGCCGCCGCCGCGCTCGGCCACCGACTCGGGCAGATGCTGCATGGCGGTGCCGAGACCGCGGTAGAGGAGATAGGTGGCCTGGGCGCGGGCCTCGGAGGGCGGCGGCGCCTCCACAGACGTATCGGTGCGTCGAGTGCTCAGAGCCCGCCCGCGCCGGGCCGGCGACCGGCCCGCTCACGGGGCCGGTGCGGCGCGACGGGCCCGCCAGATGCGGCCCGATCGGCTGGCCAGCACGCTCTGGCGCCGCGCCCGCCAGCGTCCCAGAGGTTGGTCGGCACGCTGGGGTTGGACGAAGTGGACGCCGGTGGCGTCACGCTGGGCACGGGTCTCGCGCCAGGTCCGCCAGCGCGAATCGACCCGCGCGGCGCGGCGCCGTGCCACGGCACGCTCGGGATCGGCGCGGTGCGTCCGCACCGACGGCGCCCGGACGGGCCCTTCGGCTTCCTGCCAGACCGCGCACGAACCGCCCGATGGCCGTGGCCATGATCAGCCCGAAGAACACCCACAGGGCGGGGACCAGGGCGGCCGGCGAAACAGCCCCGGCGATGAAACACAGGCCGAGCATGATGAACCGCTCGGCGCGCTCCATGAGCCCGCCCTTGGCCGACAGACCGAGAAGCTCGGCCTTGGCCCGCTGGTACGAGATGAGGGCCGTCAGGGCGAGGATGGCGAACGGCAGGAGGACGAGCTGACCGTCGTGGTGGGCGGCCAGGTACCACGACACACCGCCGAAGAGAAAGGCGTCGGAGACCCGGTCGGCCACGGAGTCGAAGAAGGCGCCGCGTATCGATGCCGTGCCCGCCGCCTTGGCCACCGGTCCGTCGAACAGGTCGGGGAGACCGGTCGGGAAGAGAAGGATGATCCCGAGAACGAGGTGCCCCGATGCCGACGGCCACAGCGGTGACGACCGACATGACCAGCCCGAAGATGGTGAGCACGTCGGCGGTGACGCCGGTTCGGACGAGCACCTGACCCACCGGCTTCGTCGTACGGTCCACGGCGTGTCGCCAGCGACCATCGAACATCTGCGAGTTTCCTCCTCACGACTGACGCTTTCAGCCTACCATCGGCGCCTTCGGGCCCCCCGGAATGGCTCGGCCCACGACCGGGCCCCGACGGCCCCGACCGGCCCCTGACGAAATCGGTGCCCGACGGTAGGCTGGGCGCCCCCGACGGTGGTCGGCGCCGGCGGTGATCGAGCGAGGGGAGGTGCTCGGGGTGACCAGCTTTCCACCGTCGCGCATCCGCAACGTTGCCCTGGTCGGACACAACGGTGCGGGCAAGACGACACTGGCGGAGGCTCTTCTGTTCGCCACCGGGGTCATTCCCCGGGCCGGCAAGGTCGACGACGGCTCCACCGTCTGCGATTTCGAGCCCGAGGAGATCAAGCGCCACATGTCGATCTCCCTGGCCCTCGCCCCCATCATGGTCGGGGACGTCAAGATCAACCTCATCGACACCCCGGGCTACGCCGACTTCTTCGGCGAGGTCCGGGCCGCCTGTTCGGTCGTCGACCTGGTCGTGGTGGTGGTGAGCGCCGTCGACGGCGTCGAGGCCCAGACCGAGGCGGCGTGGGAACTGGCCGCCGAGCTCGGCCTGCCCCGCCTGGTCTTCATCAACAAGCTCGATCGTGAACGCGCCAGTTTCGACCGGACGCTGGCCGGACTCCAGGAGCGGTTCGGTGCCGGCATCGCCCCCCTCGAGCTGCCGGTGGGCGAAGAGAGCGCGTTCCACGGCATCGCCGACCTCCTCACCGACAGCGCTCTGCTCTACGACGGTGGCACGCCGCGCCAGGGCCCCATCCCCGACGATCTCGCCGACGTGGAGCACCAGGTGCGCGAGCAGCTGGTGGAGGGGATCGTCGTCGGCGACGACGCCCTCATGGAGCGCTACCTCGACGGTGAGATCCCGACCACCGAGGAGCTCGAGGCCACCCTGGCCTCGGGGGTGGCCGAAGGACTCGTCTTCCCGGTGGTCTGCGGATCGGCCGCCACCGGCGTCGGTATCGACCGCCTGGCATCGCTCCTGGCCGAGATCGCTCCCTCGCCCGACAGCCGCCCGCCCGTGAAGGTCCAGGCCGGCGACACCGAGCAGGAGGTGGCCTGCGATCCCTCGGGTCAACCTCTGGCCCGGGTGTTCAAGACCATCTCGGATCCCTACGTGGGCAAGATCTCGCTCCTGCGGGTGCTCTCGGGCACCATCCGTCCCGACTCCGTCCTCACCAACCCCCGCAGCCACGCCGAGGCGAAGCTCCACGTCCTGCAGCTCCTCCGGGGCAAGGAGGCCGAACCCGTGGGCGAGGCGCAGGCCGGTGACCTGGTGGCGGTGCCCAAGCTGTCGGACACGGCCACCGGCGACACGCTCGCCCCCAAGGGCACACCTGTCACGGTCCCCGGACCCGATCCCGAACCGGTGGCCCTGGCCGTCGCCATCAGGCCCAAGTCCAAGGGCGACGAGGACAAGCTCATGACCGGACTGCACCGCCTGCAGGACGAGGACCCGGCCCTCCTCGTCGAACGGGTCGACGAGACGCACCAGACGATCCTGCGGGGGACGGGCGAGACCCACCTGGCCGTCGCCGCCGAGCGGCTCCACCGGAAGTTCGGCGTGGACGTCGAGACCGAGGACGTCCGCATCCCCTACCGCGAGACGATCTCGAAGCAAGCCGAGGCCGAGGGGCGCTACAAGAAGCAGACCGGAGGCCACGGTCAGTTCGGCGTGGCCTCGCTGCGGATCGAAGCGCTCGAGCGCGGCGAGGGCTTCCACTTCGTCGACGAAGTCGTGGGCGGGGCCATCCCCCGGCAGTACATCCCGGCGGTGGAGAAGGGTGTCCTCGAGGCCATGTCCCTCGGTGGCATCTTCGGGTATCCGGTCGTCGACGTCCAGGCCACCTGTTACGACGGCAAGTTCCACGCCGTCGACTCCTCGGAGATGAGCTTCAAGATGGCGGGGTCGCTCGCCTTCCGCGAGGCGATGGCCAAAGCCGACCCCGTTCTCCTGGAACCGATCTCTCGCCTCGAGGTCACCGTGCCGGCGTCGATGCAGGGCGAGGTGCTCGGTGACCTCAATGCCCGTCGGGGACGGGTGCAGGGCACCGACACCACCGACGGCGGGCGCCAGGTGATCACCGCCCTGGTGCCGACCTCGGAGATCCAGCGCTACGCCGTCGACCTCCGCTCGCTCACCGGGGGACGCGGCCGGTTCCGGGCCGAGCACGACCACTACGACGTCATGCCGGCCAACCTGGCCGACCGGATGACCAAGGTGAAGGCGGACGCCTGACCGACGACCTCGTGATCGCCCCCGTCGGTGCCGAGGACTACGACGCCGTCCTCCCCCTCATCGCCGACTACCAACGCTTCTACGGCGTGGGCTCTCCCGACGGTCAGCGCAACCGGACCTTCTTCGCCCGGTTCCTCGGTGACGGCGACGACGGCTGCATCCTCGGCAGCGCGGCGCCGGGGACGGCTCGTCGGTTACGCCTGCCTCTATTTCGCCGCATCGTCGGTCGAAGCCGAGGACATCGTCGTCATGAACGACCTCTACGTGGTCGCCGACTCCCGCGGTGACGGCGTCGGACGCCGTCTCATCGACGCCACCACGGAGGCGGCCCGCGCCCGCGGCGCACGACGTGTCCGGTGGTCCACGGCCATCGACAACCGCCGGGCCCAGCGCCTCTACGAGCAGATGGGCGCCGAGCGGACCACCTGGTTCGAGTACGAGCTGATCCTCGACACGTAACCGGAGGCGACCGACCCGCCGGCCATCCGGCGCCCGGACGGGTCCGAAGCGCCACGCGGAGGCGCTGTACAGTTCGCTGTCCGCTGCGGGGTGCGTCGAGGAGGGGTCATGACACAGGCGGGCCTGCCCTCACGGCGTGGCTCGCGGTGAGGGCACGGCCCACCGGGGCGACATGGCGGCGGTGACGGCATGGCCCGCCGGGGCGGCGCGCTGGCTCGGCCTCGGCCGGCGTGACCGGCGCTGCATCTTCGTCCTGCTCGCCGTTCCCATCCTCGTCTTCGTCGTGCCCGCCCTCTGCGGTCACGCCGTCGTGAACTCCGACAACCAGATCCAGAACCTCCCCCTCCGGGCGCTGGCCGGAGAGGATCTGCGTCACGGCCACCTGCCGCTGTGGAATCCGTACATCTGGAGCGGTAGCCCCCTCCTGGGCGGTCTCAATGCCGGCGCCCTCTACCCCTTCACGTGGTTGTTCGCCTTCCTCCCGGTGCTGGCGGCGTGGACCGTCAACCTGGTCGTCGTCTACGTCACGGCCGCCGTCGGCATGTACGCCCTGCTCCGCCAGCAGCAACTGCGCCCGTTCGCCGCCTGTCTCGGCGCGGCGTCGTTCGCCTTCGCCGGCTCCATGAGCGCCCAGGTCGTCCACATCGGGATCGTCCAGGGCGTCAGCTGGATCCCGTGGATGCTCCTCGTCGAACAGCGTCTGGCCCACCAGATCCTCGGGCGCCGCGCCGATGCCGAAGCCGAAGCCGCCCGGTCGGTCTGGCGACGGGTGACGGTCCTCGGTCTGCTCGGTGGCCTCGTCCTGTTGACCGGCGAGCCCCGGGGCATGGCCGATGCCGCCGTGGTCATCGGGTTGGCGGCGGGGTGGCACCTGGTGACGAGCGGCCCGTCGTGGAGGGCGCGGGCCGCCTTCCTGGCGTCCTTCGTGCTGTCCACCGCCCTCGCCGCCGCCCTCGGCGCCGTCCAGCTCATTCCCGGTTGGTCCTTCATCTCCGATTCGCAACGCGCCCAGAGCACGGTCACCTTCTTCGGCAGCGGCTCGCTCCCGGTCCGGTGGTCGGTTCTCATGCTCGTCCCCGATCTCCTGGGCGGGACCGGGGTCCTGAACCAGCCGGTGTTCTTCTCGCACTACAACCTCCCCGAGATCACCGGCTACGTCGGGCTGGTACCCCTGATGGCGGTGGGCGGCCTCCTGGCCCGGTCGTTCGGCGGGCGGCGACACCGGCGGTCCCGCCGGTGGACCCCCTGGTTCGGCCTCGTCGTCGTCGGCATGGTCCTCACCTACGGCGAGTACACGCCACTGGGTCCTCTCCTCGCCCACCTGCCCTTCGACGGCGACCTCCGGCTGCAGAGCCGCAACATCGTCATCGCCGACCTGGCCCTGTGCGTCCTGGTGGCCTACTGGCTCGACCTCGTCGTGGACACCTCTCCTGGACGTGTGGCGCCTGGCACCGTCGAGCGTCGCACCGTCCGGCTGGCCACAGCCGCCCCGGCGGCGGCGGCGGCCGTCGTCTGCCTGGTCGCTCTGTCCTGGCCCGCTCCCCTCGAGGAGTGGCTCGGTGTCGACGCCGATCTCGCCCACCTCGGCCGCACCATGGCGCCGTGGTTCGTCGCCACCCTCGTCGTGGCGTTGGCGGCGGTCGTGGTGGGTGTGGGATTAGGCCGCCTCGGGATGCGGACCCGGGCCGTGACCCTCGGCGCCCTCGTCACCGCCGACCTCGTCCTGTTCACCGTGACGAGCGTGGCCGGACTGGACGTGTCCTTCCCCGCACCGCAGCTCCCCACGCCGGCCAGCGCCGTGCCCGTCGTGACCGGGACCAGGTTCGCCATCTTCGACCCCGCCAACGAATACGAGGCCCAGTTCTCCAGCCTGGCCCAGAACGATCTCAACGATCTCGTCCACCTCCCGAGCGTCGAGGGGTACGGCTCGCTCACCGACAGCGGCTACCAGGGAGCCACCGGGACGCGCACCCACGACACCCTGAGCCCCTGCGCCCTGGCCGAGGGCTACTTCGTCCCGCTCGACCTGGGCACGGTCCTCACGGTGTCCGACGATCTCATCGAACAGACGGGGGTCCCGGCGGCCACGCTGACCGCCATACCCGAGTCGGCGTGTCCGGTGTCACGGCCTCCGGGCAACGTCGTCTGGTGGTTCGGAAGACAATTGTCGATCGTCGGCGCATCGGTGGCCTTCGGGGGGCGCCCGGCGGCCCCCGGCGCGGTCCGGGTCGGTCTGGTCTCCGAGTCCGGCGGCACCCGCTGGACCCCGGCCACGGTGACCTCGGCCGGGGGCGCCCTCACGATCCACTTCGCCACGCCCGTCGTCGGTTCCGGCCTCGTCCTCACCGGACGGGGCACCCGCAGTGCGACCGACGCCACCTCCGTCA
This sequence comes from uncultured Acidimicrobiaceae bacterium, assembly GCA_963842145.1. Classification (GTDB taxonomy): domain Bacteria; phylum Actinomycetota; class Acidimicrobiia; order Acidimicrobiales; family UBA8190; genus CAWJFJ01. The sequence goes on along the minus strand of CAWJFJ010000012.1, from coordinate 1,000,168 downwards.
CCACCGCCGACGGACGGCGCTACCGGATGGACGGCCTGTTGCAGTCGGCCCTCCGTGAGGCGTCGTTCCGTCTCACCGGCTACCGCGACGGTGTCGCCGTCTTCCGCACCGCCGTTCGCAGCGGACCCCTCTCCCTCGAGCCCACCGGCGCCGGCACCGCCACGACCGCGTCCCCGGGGACGACGGTCGGGACGGTCCACCGGGTGGACACCACGCCGTGGGGCCAGGAGACCGACACGGTGACGGTGCGTCGCCCGGCGGACCTGGTCCGCAGCGAGGCCTTCTCGGTGGGCTGGCGGGCCGACGTCCACGACACGGTGACGGGTCGCTCTCTCACGTTGCCCGTCGCGCGCATCGGGCTCGTCGAGAAGGTGCACCTGCCTCCCGGCCGCTACACGGTGACGTGGGTCTACGACCCGGCTTCGGTGACCGCCGGTCTGCTGGTCACGGCGGCCGGGACCCTGGTCGTGGCCGTCGCCGGCGTCTCGTGGCTGTACCGACGCCGACGCCGGCACCGGCACCGGCACCGGTGGCCTGGGGACCGGCGGGAACCGGTGGCGCGAGAGCTCAGCCCGGCGGCCAGGCGTCGTGCAGGATCCGCCAGCTCTGGGTCAGCGACTGGGGGATGACCCGGACGGCGGCCACCGTCGTCATGAAGTTCGTGTCTCCCGACCACCGGGGAAGCACGTGGAGATGGAGGTGCCGGGGGATCCCCGCCCCGGCGGCGCGGCCCAGGTTGGCACCGAGGTTGAGGCCGTCGGGGTCATAGGCCGTCCCCAGGGCGGCGGCGGCGGTCCTGGTCGTCTCCCACAGGTCGCCGGACTCGTCCGTGGTCAGCTCGGCCAGCGACGACACGTGGCGCAGCGGCGTGACGAGCAGATGTCCGCTGGCGTACGGGTAGGCGTTGAGGACGGCCAGAGTGAGCCCGCCTCGCCACACCACGCCGTTGTCCGCACTGGGATCGCCGGACGCCACGATCCGGCAGAAGACGCAGTCCTCGTCGGTCCCCGCCTTCTCGGCGGCGCCGGCCGAGGTCACGTACTCGTGGCGCCAACCGGCCCACAGTTGTTCCAGGCTCACGCCGGCCCGACTCGGGTGATCCCTTGGCCTCGACCTCGGCGGCCACGGCGGCGACGAAGGCATCGATCGCCACGCCGCGCTCGGGGCGCTCCGAGCCGCGGGCGTTCACCCCGACGGTGGCCGAGGTGGCGTCCTCGTCCCCCACCACCACGATGTACGGGACCTTCTCCATCTTCCACCGCCGGATCCGTCCCCCCAGGGGCTCGTCGGCCGGGTCGACCAGCACCCGCAGACCGACCTGGCGGCACCGGTCGGCCACCGTCTGCGGCGTAGGCGGCATGGTCGTCGCGCACCGGGAGCACCACCACCTGGGTCGGCATCAGCCACGTCGGCATGGCTCCGGCGTAGTGCTCGAGGAGGATGGCGAAGAACCGCTCCACCGAGCCGAACAGGGCGCGGTGGATCATGACCGGCCGGTGCCGCCCGTTGTCCGATCCCACGTACTCGAGCCCGAACCGCTGCGGCAGGTTGTAGTCCAACTGGATGGTCGAGATCTGCCAGTACCGGCCGATGGCGTCGCGGGCCTGGACGGAGATCTTCGGTCCGTAGAAGGCGCCACCGCCCTCGTCCATCACCAGTTCCAGACCTTTTCCCGACGCCGCCGCCCGCAGCGCCTCGGTGGCGTCGTGCCAGTCCTCGTCGCTCCCGATGGCCTTCCCTTCGGGTCTGGTGGAGAGCTCCAGGTAGAAGTCATCGAGCCCGAAGTCCCGTAACACGTCGAGCACGAAGGTGAGCAGCGAGTCGAGCTCCTCTGTCATCTGCTCGCGGGTGCAGAAGATGTGGGAATCGTCCATGGTGAGGCCCCGCACCCGCGTCAGGCCGTGGACGACACCGGACTTCTCGTAGCGGTACACGGTCCCGAACTCGAACAACCGCATCGGCAGCTCCCGGTAGGAGCGTTGCCGGCTGCGGAAGATGAGGATGTGGAACGGACAGTTCATCGGCTTCAGGTAGTAACGCTGACCTTCGTCGAGCTCCATGGGCGGGAACATGCCGTCGGCGAACGACTGCAGATGGCCCGAGATCTCGAACAGCTCCGACTTCGTGATGTGCGGTGTGTAGACGAACTGGTAGCCCCCCTCCTCGTGGCGCCGGCGCGAGTAGTCCTCCATCAACCGGCGGATGGTCGCCCCCTTGGGATGGAAGACGGCCAGGCCCGAACCGATCTCGGGGGGAAAGGAGAAGAGATCGAGATCGGTCCCGAGACGGCGGTGGTCGCGGCGCTCGGCCTCCTCGAGCCGGTGCAGATGGTCGGCCAGCGCCCGGTCGGACTCCCAGGCCGTGCCGTAGATCCGCTGCAGCTGTCCCCGCTTCTCGTCGCCGCGCCAGTAGGCGCCGGCCACCCGCAGGAGGGCGAAGTGCCCGAGTCTGCCCGTCGACGAGACGTGGGGTCCCCGGCACAGGTCGACGAAGCTCTCCGTGTTCCGGTACGTGGTCACGACGGCCGCTCCCGGAGCGATGTCGCCCGACGCCTCCTGTTCCAGGGCGGCGTCGTCGCCCACCCCGGTGATGATCTCGCGCTTGAACGGTTGGTCGGCGAACAGCGCCAGGCCCTCGTCGATCGAGTGCTCCTGGCGCACGAAGGCCTGGTCCTCGGCCACGATGGCCCGCATCCGTGTGGCGATCCGCTCGAGGTCGTCATCACTGAAGGTGGCCCCACCGGGAAGGGCGAAGTCGTAGTAGAAGCCGTCGGCGATGGCAGGACCGATGGCGTACTGGGCGCCCGGCCACAGATCGAGGACGGCCTGGGCGAGCACGTGGGCCGTCGAGTGACGCAGAACGACGCGCCCGGCGTCACTGTCCATCGTCACCACCGCCACCTCGGACCCGTCGGTCAGGACGGTGTCCAGGTCGACGCCCACGCCGTCGACGGTGGCGGCCACGGCGGCGGCGGCCAACCGCTTGCCGATGGACGCCGCCAGATCGCGCGCCGTCGGCTCCGGCCGGCAGTTCCTTGGTGGAGCCGTCGGGGAGTCGGACCGTGACTACGCCTGGCATCGTGGAGTCCCCTGGTGGTCGTGGCGCCGGGCGCACACCTCGGCGATCAGTCGGAGGTCACAGGGTAACGCCCAGAAGGCCGGCCCCCTGCGACACGCCGCCACCGCCGGCGGCCGCCTCGTCGAGTGCCACCAGCGCACCGGGGGCGTCGAGGTCGTCGTCGAGACGGCGCCTCACCTCCTCCACTCCGCCGGCACCGTCGCCGGCGGCACGCCACCGTTCGAGGCGTTCGGCGGCGCGGACCAGTCCCGCCTCCTCCCAGTCCCAGTCGGTCCGGTAGTGGTGCTCGAGCAGAGCCAGGCGGACGGCCATGGGCTCCCACTCCTTCAGCAGGTCCCCCACGAAGACGAGGTTGCCGAGAGACTTCGACATCTTGGTCCCCCCGAGGCCGACCATGCCGACGTGGAACCAGTGTCGGCAGAAGGTCTTGCCCGTCACCGACTCCGACTGCGCCGACTCGCATTCGTGGTGGGGGAAGATCAGGTCGCGCCCACCCCCGTGCAGGTCGATGGTGTCTCCCAGCTCGCGCATGGCCAGGGCCGAGCATTCGATGTGCCATCCCGGGCGGCCCGGACCCCAGCGCGACTGCCACGCCGGTTCATCGGGAGCCGAGGGCTGCCACAGCACGAAGTCGAGTGGATCGCGCTTGTTCGGATCGTCGGGCTTGCCGCCGCGCTCGGCGGCCAGCCCGAGCATCTCGGCACGCGACAGGTGGCTCACCTGCCCGAAGGCGGCGAACGAGGACACGTCGAAGTACACCGCCCCACCGGACTCGATAGGCGTGCCCGGCGTCCAGGACGGCGCCCACCAGGGAGAGGATGTCGGGGATGGCCGAGGTGGCCCGGGGCTCGCGGTAGACGGGGAGGAGCCCGATGTTCAGCATGGCGGAGTCGAAACGGGCCATCTCCTCGGCGGCCAGGTCGAGATAGTGCACACCCAGCTCACGGGCCCGGCGCAGGATGTCGTCGTCGACGTCGGTGACGTTGCGCACCAGCCTCGTCTCGTGCCCGGCGTCGCGCAGCCGGCGCTGGAGGAGATCGAAGGTCAGGTACACCTGCACGTGACCCATGTGGGCGCTGTCGTAGGGCGTGATCCCGCACGAGTACATGGTCACGACGGGCCCGGGCTCGAAGGCGACGACGCGGCGGCGGGCCGTGTCGTAGAGACGCATCACGGCGAGGGCACCGCCGTCCGGGGCGGCACGCGGCCGTTGCCGTCCAGTCCCGACAGCCCGAGCGTGCTGTGCGCCTTGTACCGGATGTTCAGGCCCACGAGCACGGCCGTGAAGGCCTCGATGGTCGCCGCCTGGGCCAGGCCGCCGGCGTCGAGGGGACGCACCCCGGGGATCTGTCCCATGAGGGCCATGGCCGTCTCGGTGGCCCGACGATGGTCGGAGCAGACGAGCACGTCGGCCACCAGGGTCCGCCCCAGATCGCCCGAGCACCGGAGCGGGAAGATGGTGGCCGGCCGCCGCCACCAGGGCATCGGGCAGACTGGCCTGCACCGACGCCGCCACCGATCCGCGCGGCGGGATGAGGGCCAGCATGTCGCCGCCCTCGCGGACGAGGGCGTTGGCCACCGAGACCACGACCTTGCCCCGCAAGTGCTCCGCGATCTCGCGCACGGTCGGCACGGCCGCCTCCCAGGGCGTGGCCATGACGACGACATCGCCGTCGGCGGCGTCGGCGTTGCCGGTGCCGTCGATGGCCAGGTCGTGATCCGGCCACGCGCTCACGGATCTCGGCCGCCACCGACGCGGCGCGCTCGGCCTGGCGCGACCCGATCGTCACCGATGTTCCGGTCGCGGCCAGCCGCAACGCCAGACCCCGACCGAGAGGGCCGGTACCTCCGAGGATCCCGACGTGCACGGTGACAACCTTTGCACACAGCGCCCGGGAACCTCCCTCTCCTCCGGGTCCTCCGGGCACCCGCGGATAGGGTCCGGTGCCGTGGGACTCCTCGACGGCAAGCGCGATCTTGATCACCGGCGTCCTGACCGACGCCTCTCTCGCCTTCGCCGTGGCGCGCCTGGCCCAGGACGAAGGGGCCGAGATCGTCCTGTCCGGCGCCGGCCGGGGCCTGTCGCTCACCCGGCGCGTGGCCCGCAAGCTTCCCCGTCCGGTCGACGTGCTCGAGATCGACGTCACCCGCACCGATCAGCTCGACGCGGCGGCGGCCGATCTGGGCGAGCGGTGGGGACGGCTCGACGGTCTGCTCCACGCCATCGGCTTCGCCCCCCCGGACTGCCTGGGGGGCGACATCCTGCGCGCCGGGTGGGACGACGTCGCCGTCGCCCTGGAGATCTCCGCCTACTCGTTGAAGGCCCTCGTCGGCGCCCTCCGGCCGCTGCTCGTCGCCGCCGGCCGATCGTCGGTGGTGAGCCTCGACTTCGACGCCCGCGTGGCCTGGCCCGCCTACGACTGGATGGGCGTGGCCAAGGCGGCGCTCGAGTCGCTGTCGCGCTACCTGGCGCGCGACCTCGGGCCCGACGGCGTCCGGGTCAACCTGGTGGCGGCCGGGCCCGGTGCGGACGATGGCGGCCAAGTCCATCCCGAGCTTCGCCGCCTTCGAGGCCACCTGGGGCTGAACGGGCCCCGCTCGGCTGGGACGTCACCGACGCCGAGCCGGTGGCCCGGGCCTGCGTGGCCCTGCTCTCGGACTGGTTCCCCGCCACCACGGGCGAGATGGTGCACGTGGACGGCGGCGTCCATGCCATGGGGGCGTAGCGGGGGGGGTTCAGTCCTCGGAGAGGATCTGGTAGAGCTCCTTGCTGGCGGCGCGGATGGCCGTGGCGGCCCGCTCGATCTGCGCCGTGTCGGCAGTCTGTGCCACCTGCTTGGCCGCCGCGAACAACTGGGCGGCCGCCTTGCGCAGGGCCCGGTTCGGCGTGTCCCCCTCGGGTTCGGTCTCCCACGGAGTGGCCCCGTGACGCTCGACGCGCTCGGCGGCCGCCGTCCGACCGGCGTCGGTGAGGGCGAAGACCCGCTTGCCGTCCCGCTCCTCGGCCTTCACCAGTCCCTCGTCCTCGAAGAGCTGCAGGGTCGGGTAGACCGATCCCGGGCTCGGGCGCCATGTGCCCCCGCTCTTCTCCTCGAGCCGGTTGATCAGCTCGTAGCCGTGGCCGGGCCCGTCGCCCAGCGCCACCAGCAGCGCCGTGCGGATGTCGCCGCGCCGCATGCGCCGGTGACCGCCGCGCCATGCTCCGCCACCCCATTCGGCGGCCCGCTCGGCCAGCAGGTCGTGGCCGATCTCGCGGCGCCTCGGGCTCCGCATCTGTCTTTCGTTCGATCTGTCTCGGTGCATGGATCCTCCTGGACCTCCCGTCGTCGATCCCTGTGGATCGATTCGACATGTTCTGATCGGTTACGATATATCGCAACCGATCGCTTGTCCAGCGAGAGAGCCGCCGACTGCCCGGCCGGCGTCGTCCAGGCCGGTGGCGCGGCCGTCAGCGCTGCAGGGACTTGACCTCGAGGAACTCCTCGAGTCCGAACCGGCCGAGCTCGCGGCCGATCCCCGACTGCTTGTAGCCGCCGAACGGCGCCGTGGCGTTGAAGCCGCCGCCGTTGACCTCGACCTGGCCGGCGCGCACCTGACGGGCCACGCGCTCGGCGTGCTCCTTGTCCCCCGCCCACACCCCTCCGGCCAGGCCGTAGACGGTGTCGTTGGCGATCCTCGACCGCCTCTTCCTCGGTGTCGTAGGGCATGATCGACAGCACCGGCCCGAAGATCTCCTCCTGGGCGATGGTCATGTCCGTTGTCACGTCGGAGAAGACGGTGGGACGGACGAAGAACCCGGCGTCGAGACCGTCGGGCGACTCGGGCCCGCCGGTGAGGAGCCTGGCGCCCTCGGAGACCCCCTTGTGGATGTAGCCCCGCACGCGCTCGCGCTGCGTGGCCGACACGAGGGGGCCGAGCCGGGTGGAGGCGTCGAAAGGATCGCCCGTCGTGTACGTCTCCGCCGTCTTCACGGCCAGGTCCTCCACCTCGGCCAGCCGCGACCGGGGGACGATCATCCGGGTGAGCGCCGAGCACGTCTGTCCCGAATTCATGTAGGCGGCGGCCACGCCGGCAGGGACGGCGGCCTCGAGATCGGCGTCCTCCAGGATGACGTTGGGGGACTTTCCACCGAGCTCCAGCGCCACCCGCTTCACGCTCTCGGCCGCCAGCTGCATCACCCGCTTGCCCGCCCGGGTGGATCCGGTGAACGACACCATGTCGACGAGCGGGTGCGAGGCGATGGCCTCGCCCACCACCGGCCCGACGCCGGTCACCAGGTTGAACACCCCAGGCGGGAGTCCGACCTCGTCGAGGATCTCGGCCAGGATGAAGGCGTTCAGCGGAGCCACCTCGCTCGGCTTCAGGACGACCGTGCACCCCACGGCCAACGCCGGGGCCACCTTGGCGGCGATCTGGTGCAGCGGGTAGTTCCACGGCGTGATGGCGCCCACCACGCCGACCGGCTCGCGCACGATGAGCGACGAACCCATCGGCTCCTCGAAGACGAACTCGGTGGCCAACTGGGCGGCGGTGGCGAAGCTCATCACGGGAAGGCCGACCTGGATGAGGTTGGACAAGGTGAAGGGCATCCCCACCTCTTTGGCGATGAGGGTGGCGATCTCCTCGGTCCGGGCCGACAGCCCTTCTTGGACCCGGGCCAGGATCTTGCCCCGCTCGTCGGCCGATGTCGCCGACCAGCCCGGAAAGGCGGCGGCGGCGGCCTTGACGGCCTTGTCCACGTCCTCGGGCGTCCCCTCGGGGACGCTCCCCATGACCTCCTCGGTGGTCGAGTTGATGACCTCGAGCTTGCCCTTGCCCGTCGAGGGCACCCACGCACCGTCGATGTAGAGCTTGTCCCGGACCTCCATGACGCCTCCTCGTGTTCCCGGCTTCTGTTCCCGGCTCGAACCAGCCCACGCGAACGCGTGCGCGGATGATCCAATGCTAGGCCCGGGACGCTCCGTCCGGCCGGGCGCCACCGGCCCCTCCACCGGACGGACCCCTCAACCGACGGGAGAGGGACCTCCGGTTCCCGGCCCCCCGGCCTCCGGACCGTCGTCCGACCCACCGTCGTCCGACCCCCGTCGTCCGACCGGCCGTCGTCGGACCGGCCGCCACCGGTCTCGGATCCGTCGTCGTACGGGTTCCCGAGGATGTTGCGGGCCATGTCGAACAGCGACGCCGCATCGGCGTCGTCGGCCGTCACCACCCCTCCCAGAAGCGACCGGTCCCGCCCGGTGACCTGCGTCAGGATCGACTCGCTCATCCGCTCGAACAGGCCCTGGAGCTCGGCCCGTTCGTGTCCCGGGGGCACCCGCAACCAGCACATCACCATGGCCTGCACCACACCGGCCGCGGCCGGGAACAACCAGATGACCCGGTAGTCGCCGGTGACGTCGACGGCCCAGGCGGCCAGGAAGGAGAAGGCCACGGCGAACAGGCTGAAGGGGGCCACCAGCTTGCCCAGCAGTTCGCCCATCCCGCCCGACCGCGGCAGCAGCTGCAGGAGCATGGGGGCGAGAGAGATGGCGAAGGCGGTGAACAGAGGAGCGCCGACGAAGGCCAGGACCACGGTCTGCCAGATGTGGGTGGTGGTGAACTGCACCAGGGACACCACCGTCCCCGCCGCCGGGGCGAGAACGGCCACCTGCTTGCGCGTCAGGTGCCGACTGAGCAGGTAGCCCATGCCCAGACCGAACATGACCACGGGGACGCCGCTGATGTACCCGGCCACCGTCTGGACGTTGGCCCCGGCGTGCTGGACCTTCTCGAAGTAGACGATGGCCAGGTACCCGGTGGCGCTCAAGCCGGCCCAGAAGACGAGGATGCCGGACACGAGGACCCTGGCGTTCGGTCCGGCCATGATCTCGGCCGCCTCGGTCCGCCACGACCGCGCCGGGGCCCCACGCTCGGCGTCGGCCACCTGGCGCGCCGCCGGTGACTCGCGCACGAGCGCCAGGACGACCACGGCCACGATCATCATCAGCGCGCCGGCCTCCCGAAACGGCAGGTTCCACGTGGCCGGGTCGTTGGCCTTCCAGGTGGCCACGACCGTCCCCTTGATGACGAGGCTGACCAGCGCGCCGAGGATGCCGATCACGACCGTGGCCTTGATGGTCCGGCTCTTCCCGAAGGTCTCGGGGATCACGGCCACGTTGGTCAGGCCGAACACGACGCTGGCCGTCTTCACCACCACGATCAACAGCACCAGGAACCAGAACCCCGACACGAGCGTGTACGCCCACGTGCACCCGCCCATGAGGAAGAGCCCGGCCGCCATGTAGGGGGCCCGACGACCGGCGACACTGCGCGTCCGGTCGCTGGCCCGGCCCAGGAGGGGGTAGGCGATCCACCCGACGAACCGGTTGGCGGTCAGGGCGAAGGTGATGGCCACCGCGCTCGACACCCGCGACGACACGAGCAGGGTGAGAAGGACGCCCGACACGGCCAGGTTGGCCCGGGGCCCCACCAGGCCCAGAGACAGGCCGAGGAAGCTGCGCACCCGGAGGGCGTCGATGCCCCCCTCGGTGCGGGCCGTCGTCATCTGCGCGTTATCGGCGCCGCCGGACCCGAACCCAAGCCACCGACGGGCCCGTGACGCCCGGGCTCCTCCACCGGACCCCGTCATCCGCCACGTTCGCCCAGCACTCCCCCGATCTGCTCGCGCACGGAGACGAACTCGGGCATCACGAAGTCCCGGCGCAGCCAGTTGGCCCCGTCGACCACCAGGGTGTGCCCGGTGACGAAGGCGGCGAACGGTGAGCACAGCCAGGTCACGGCCCAGCCCAACTCGTGCAGCCGACCGAGCCGCCCGGCCGGGGAGCGCCGGGCGTCGACGTCCTCGCCCTCGGTCCGCAGGGCCTGGAGGTCGGCCCGCATGTCCTCGTGGGGGAACAGCCCCGGCGCCAGGGCGTTCACCCGGACACCCCCCGGCGCCCACTCGACGGCCAGGGTCTTCGTGAGGTTGCCCACGCCCGCCTTGGCGGCAGCGGTGTGGGCCATCCCCGGTCCCCCGGTGAAGGACTGGGTGGCCAGGATGTTGCACACGGCCCCCGGCTCCCCCGCCGCCGCGCAGCGACGGAACAGCTCCTGGGAGCAGAAGAAGGTGCCGTCGAGCACGATCTGGGTCACCGCCCGCCAGCCGTTGGGCGAGAGGTCCTCGGCCGGCACCGGGAAGTTGGCCGCCGCGTTGTTCACGAGCACCCGGACCGGTCCCGAGAGCGTCTTCGACGGCGTCGAAGGCGGCGGCGATCTGGGCGGCGTCGCGGATGTCGGCCCCGCCGTGAGCGGCCCGGCCCCCGACCGCCTCGACGGCGGCCACCCCGGCCTCACGGTGCTCCGGGCGCCGCGACACGATCCCCACCGACGCCCCCAACCGGGCGAACTCGACGGCGATGGCCTTGCCCAGGCCCGTCCCGCCCCCGGTGACGATCACGGTGGTGCCGGCGAAGGTCCCCGGCCGGGAGCATCGGCGTCCCCGCCGGCGGCGGTTCGGGCAGCGCCACCTGCCTACTTCCCCTCGAAGACGATCGGCTTCTTGGCCGCCTTGGCCGCGTAGCCGGCGGGCATGTCGTCGGAGACGAACTCGATCGACGCGCTCATGGCGGCGAACCGCATGGCCTCGGTCATCCCCCGGTAGGCGAACGAGTCGATCGTCCGCTTGATGCTCTGCACGGCCAGCGGTGCGTTGGCGGCGATCTCGCGGGCCACGGCCATCGCCGTGCGGGGTGAGGTCCTCGGTGGACGTGACCTCCTGCACGATCCCGATCCGCTCGGCCGTCCGGGCGTCGATCCGTCGCCCCGTGAAGGCCAGGAGCTTGGCCCAGCCGGCCCCCACCTCGTGGGCCAGCCGCAGGTCGCCGCCGGCGTCGATGCTCACCCCCACCTGGGCCTCGGGCAAGGCGAAGACGGCGTCCTCGGCGGCGATCCGGATGTCGGCCATCAGCACCAGCTCGAAGCCGAAGCCGAGGCAGTACCCCTGGACGGCGGCCACCACCGGTTGCGGGAGCTCGGCGAAGACCTTGAACCGCTCGTGGGCCCAGCGGATGCCCTCGTAGTAATTGCGCGCCTTCTCGGCCGGCGACCGACCGGTGACCCGGTCCTCGGGCATCCCCAGGTCGATCCCGGCACAGAAGGCTCGGCCCTCGCCCGCGCAGCACCACGGCCCGCACCCGCTCGTCGAAGCGGATCTGGTCGGCCCGCGCCCCCAGCTGACGGGTCGACTCCCAGCTCCAGGCGTTCAGCTTGTCGGGGTGGTTGAGGGTCAGCACGGCCACGTGGTCCTCGACCTCGAGGTCGAGATGCCACTCGTCCTCGGCCACGACGGGGGACGTCCTGAACACGGCGGCTCCGATCTGCCGGGGCGCGGCTCCTGCGCCACGCCGGGCCTGACGGGCGCAGTATCGCACGCCCGCCCGCCGGCGAACCCGGCGTCGTGGATGCCGGTCTGGTCAGTGGTGGAAGGCCGTCCGCGCCTCGTCGGAGGACGTCGCCCCGGCGCCGGCCCAACCGGTCCACGGCGGCGCCCAGGTCGGCGAGGAACAGCACGGCCAGATCCTGGCTGAATCCGTTGCGCACCACCACCCGGAGCACGGCCGTGTCCTCGATGGCCGGGGGCATCGTGTAGGCGGGGACGATCCAGCCGCGCGTCCGCAGCTCGTCGGAGACGTCGTAGACGCTGTACCCACCGGGATCGGTGAGCCGGAAGGCGAAGGCCGGGATGTCGGCGCCACGCGACAGCAAGCGTGAACGGACCGAGCTCCCCGATGGCGTCGGCCAACCACGTCGCCGTCCTCCGCCCGGTCGCCTGCACGTCGCGGTAACCCTCGGTCCCGAGCCGCAGGAAGTTGTAGTACTGGCCCGACCACCTGCGCCCCCGGCCGGGAGAAGTTCAACGTGAACGTGGGCATCTCGCCCCCGAGGTAGTCGACCTTGAAGACGAGCTCGTCCGGCAGGGCCGAGGCGTCACGCCACAGCGCCCACCCCACCCCCGGGTAGACCAGCCCGAACTTGTGTCCCGAGGCGTTGATCGACTGCACCCGCTCCAGCCGGAAGTCCCACACTGAGCTCGGGATCGAGGAACGGGGCGATGAATCCCCCCGAGGCGGCGTCGACGTGGACGGGGATGTCGAGACCCTTGGTCGCCTCCAGTTCGTCGAGGGCGGCGGCGATCTCCTCCACCGGTTCGTAGCTCCCGTCGTAGGTCGATCCGAGGATGGCGACGACCCCGATGGTGGCCTCGTCGCAGTGGGCCACGGCCGTCTCGGCCGTCAGGTACGGGGTGGCCGCGCTCACGGGGACGAGGCGCGCCTCGACGTCGAAGTACCGGCAGAACTTCTCCCAACACACCTGGGCGTTGGCGCCCGAGCACCAGATTGGGACGGACCCCGTCGCCTCCGCCGGTGGCCCGCCCGCGTCCGCCACCGGTGCAGCAGGGCCAGCCCGGCCAGCATGCAGGCCTCGCTCGAGCCCGTGGTCGAACACCCCGTCGCCTCCCCGTCCTCCGGCGCGTGCCACAGGTGGGCGATCATGTTGACGCACCGCCGCTCGAGCTCGGCCGTCTGCGGGTACTCGTCCTTGTCGATCATGTTCTTGGCCGAGCACTCGGCGAACAGGAGCTCGGCCTCCGGCTCCATCCACGTCGTCACGAACGTGGCCAGGTTGAGCCGGGCGGCGCCGTCGAGGAGGAGCTCGTCGTGGACGACCTGGTAGGCGATCCGCGGCGGCATGCCCTTGTCGGGGAGCCGCAACCGCGGAACCTCGCCCACCAGGCCGGACTGGCAGAACTGCGGCCTGATGCTGATCAGGTCGTCGTCGGGCTCGGCCGGGTCGTGGGTGTGCAGGGCCATGGGCCACCTCTCTGTCCGTCTCTATCCGTCGCCGTCGCCGTCGCCGTCGCCGTCGCCGGTCACCCGTCACCCGTCACCGTACGGCGCAGGCCGCTCCCGGGGCCGACACCCGGTCCGGCCCCCCGGCTCCCGTCGCCGGCTCCGGCCCGCCGTTGCAGAGGCGCCACTATCTACATAGGATTCCCTATGCAAATGGCCGGCGACCCGGGGGGGATCGGTGGCCCGGTGGCGCCGACGGAGGTGGGATGGCCCGGACCCAGCAGAACGCAAGGCCGACACCCGCGAGCGCCTCCTCTCGGCCGCCGCCCAGCTCTTCGCCGACCACGGCATCGACGCCGTCTCGGTCGACGTCGTGGCCGAGGCGGCGGGGCGGACCTCGGGAGCCGTCTACGACCACTTCGGCTCCAAGCAGGGCATGCTCCTGGCCCTCCTCGACGAATGGGAGCAGTCCCTCGTCACCGTCATCGCCGCCGAGTTCGAACTGGCTGCCGGACGTCGGTGACCGCCTCCGGGCGGTGGCGGCCAACCTGATCGCCCACCCGTCGGAGGAGACCCGCCGTCTCCTCCTGCTCGAGCAGGAGCTCTGGCTCCGCGCCGCCGCGCGACCCCGAAGTGGCCGCCGCCCTGCGGGTCCGGGCCGCCGAGGCCCACGCCCGCATGGCCCGCGGTTTCGCGGCCTGGATCGCCGACGGCATCATCGGACCCGTCGCCTCCCCCGACACCCTGGCCACCGTCTTCCGCGCCCTGGTGGTCGGACTCGAGATGCAGCACCGCATCGACCCCGGCGCCATGGACGTCGACGGTGTCACCGCCGCCCTGGGCCGCGTCCTCAACGTCGAGGTCCACTCACCGACGTAACCACCCACCTCTCCACCCACCCGCCATCTTCAGACCGAAAACACAGATTCACACCGAAAACACAGACAGGAGACAGACGTGCGCACCGAGATCGCCGACCGCCTCGGCATCGAGTTCCCCATCTTCGCCTTCACCCACTGCCGCGACGTGGTGGCGGCGGTGTCGAACGCCGGCGGCTTCGGCGTCCTCGGCGCCATCGGCTTCTCGCCCGAGGAGCTCGAGATCGAGCTCACCTGGCTGGACGAGCACTGCCCCGACACCTCCTACGGCGTCGACATCGTCATCCCCGGCAAGTACGAGGGCATGGGCGAGCTCGACCCGGTGAAGCTCGAGGCCCAGCTCACCTCCATGGTCCCCGACGACCACCGCCGCTTCGCCCGCCGCATCCTCGAGGAGCACGGCATCCCCGAGACCCCTGCCGACCAGCGCCGCTCGGGGATGATGGGATGGACCGAGGCCACCGGCAAGCCTCTCCTCGCCGCCGCCCTGCGCCACGACAAGGTCCGCCTCATCGCCAACGCCCTCGGCACTCCCCCGTCCGACGTCATCGCCGAGGTCCAGGCGTCGGGGCGGCTCATCGGCGCCCTGGCCGGCTCGGTCAAGCACGCGCTGCACCACAAGGAGGCCGGTCTCGACTTCATCGTCTGCCAGGGCACCGAGGGCGGCGGTCACACCGGCGAGATCGGATCCCTGGTCCTCTGGCCCGAGGTCATCGACGCCGTCCACCCCCTGCCCGTCCTGGCCGCCGGCGGGGTGGGCACGGGACGCCAGATCGTCGCCGCCCTGGCCATGGGCGCCCAGGGGGTCTGGACCGGGACGCTCTGGCTCACGGTGGAGGAGGCCGAGACACCCCCGGGACAGATGAAGTCCCTCCTCGAGGCCAAGTCGTCCGACACCGTCCGGTCGAAGTCCTACACCGGCAAGCCCTGCCGGATGCTCAAGAACGACTGGACCGAGGCCTGGGGCCGCGCCGACACCCCCGACCCTCTCCCCATGCCCCTCCAGATGATGGTGGCCATCGACGCCGTCGGCTCGGGCCACCGGTTCCCGGCCCAGTCGAAGGACGTCGCCTTCAACCCCTGCGGCCAGATCATCGGCCGGGCCACCAAGGTCCGCAAGGCCCGCGACGTCATCTACGAGCTCGTCGAGGAGTACGTCGAGGTGGTGGACCGCCTGGCCGACACGGCCAAGGTCTGACGCGCCACGACCTCCGCATCCGGGCGGAGGTCGTGGCGCGGCGGGTCCTCGCGTTCCCCGTTCCTTCGACAGAGCGACGTCGGAGCTTGAGCCGGCTCCGCCCGTTTCCCCCCGGGCGGGCCATGATGAACGCCGTGACCGACGGCGCGCCACCGGACCTGGAGGCCATCCGGGACCGACTCGACCTGCTCGACCGGCGCCTCGTCGACGTCCTCACCGAACGGGCCTCTCTCATCGCCGAGGTCATCCGCTACAAACGCGCCCACGGGATGCGGGTCGTCGACCGGCCCCGCGAGGAGCAGATGCTCCAGGACATCGGTGACGTCGCCGCCGACGGCGGGCTCGACCCCCGCACCGCCCGCCAGGTCCTCCGGGCCGTCATCGACGCCTTCACCCTTCTCGAGGTCGAACAGCTGGGCCCCGACGGGTGAAGGTCACCATCCTCGACGACTACTTCGACACCCTCCGCACCCTGGCCTGCTTCGAGAAGCTGGCCGCCCACGACGTCATGGTCTGGAACGACCATCTCCCGGACACCGACGCCCTGGCCGTCCGCCTGCGCGACACGGAGGCCCTGGTCCTGATCCGCGAGCGGACGGAGATCCGCACCCCTCTGCTCGAGCAACTGCCCGCCCTCCGCCTGATCAGCCAGCGCAGCGTCTACCCGCACATCGACGTCGACACCTGCACCCGGCTGGGGATCGTCGTCTCCTCTGACCTCCACGCCGGGTCTCCCTCGGTCGCCACCGCCGAACTGACCTGGGGCCTGGTGCTGGCGGCCGTCCGCCAGATCCCCCAGCAGGTGGCCTCGCTCAAGGCGGGCGCCTGGCAGATGGGCGTCGGCGGCTCCCTGTCGGGCAAGACCCTCGGTATCTACGGTTACGGCCGCATCGGCAAGGTCGTGGCCGCTTACGGCCGCGCCTTCGAGATGCCCGTCCTCGTCTGGGCCCGCCCCCCGTCGTTGGCCGAGGCGCGCGCCGACGGTCACGCCGCCGCCGACAGCAAGGAGGCCTTCTTCTCCTCGGCCGACGTCATCTCCCTCCACCTGCGCTTGGTCGAGGCCACCCGGGGCATCGTCACCGCGGACGATCTGGCCCTCATGAAGCCCACCGCCCTCCTCGTGAACACCAGCCGGGCCGCCTTGATCGCCCCGAACGCACTGGTCGACGCCCTGCGCACCGGACGTCCCGGCCTGGCCGCCGTCGACGTCTTCGAGGACGAGCCTCTCCACGACACCGACCACCCGCTGCTCACCATGGCCAACGTCGTCTGCACGCCCCACATCGGCTATGTCACCCGTGAGGAATGGCAGCTCCAGTTCTCCGACATCTTCGACCAGATCAACGCCTACGCGGCGGGCACCCCCGTCAACGTCGTCAATCCCGACGTTCTGGCCACACGCCGTCGCTGACTCTCTCTCGCACCTGCCCCTGCCCCCGCCACTCGCCACTCGCCACTCGCCACTCGGCACTGGATCTGCACGGCATCCTCCTATATACTAGTAAGTCAATCGGAAAACTATGGAAAGAGGGATCGGCGATGGCGTCGCCCTCGGAGGGGGGCAGGGACATGCGCCTGGGACGTCGGAACCGCACCAAGAGAGCCCCGGCGGCGGCAGCCGTCCTCGTGGGGATGGGTTCGGTGGCAGCCTCCCTGGCCTCGTCGACGGTGGCATCGGCCTCGACCCTGAACGGGGTGGCCACCCTCACCAATCCGGCCACCAACGCCGCATTGAGCTCGGGAGGGTCGAAGACGGTCTTCACCGTCGTCCTGCCTTCCCAGTCCGACTGCTCGGGAGACACGGCCTCCGGCGGGTACCACGTCTTCAGCTACCTCCTCCCGCAAGGCACATCCGTCACCTCCGACAGCTTCTCGACCGGGTCACCCTCTGAAGGTCTGGGCCTGATCGACGAGGACGGCTACTACGGACAGGCCAACACCGCCCCGACCTCGGGCCAGGTCATCGACATCCCCACCGACTTCGAATGGGCGGACCTGCTCAACATCGGCGAGACCGCACCCGAGCTCGACGGCGGGAGCAGCGCCGTCTGGGAGGCGGGCATCGCCTGCGCCAACTCGAGCGGGGTCGTCACCGACTACTGGAACACCCAGGTCACCTTCACGGCCAACGGGAGCGACCCCAATGGATTCGTCTGGACCGCCGTCCCCGGATCGGTCCCGCCCGCCCCGACCTCGCCGTCGGCGGCGGCCGGCAACGCCTCGGCCACCGTTTCGTGGACGGACCCAGCCTCCAACGGCGGCTCGCCCGTCACCGGCTACGACGTCTACGCCTCGACCACCAACCCGCCGTCGACCTCCGGTCCCCCGAGCGCCACGGTCAGCGGGGCCACGGCCACCTCGGCCCCGGTCACCGGGCTCACCAACGCCGAGTACTTCTTCGTGGTCACGGCCGTCAACGGCGACGGGCAGTCGGCGGCATCGTCACCGGTGGTGAACGCCACGCCCACCACGGTCCCCGGCGCCCCGACCTCGCCGTCGCTCGTCCGGTCGGGCAAGAACATCACCGTCAACTGGGTGGACCCAGCCACCAACGGTGGTCTGCCCATCACCGCCTACGACGTCTACGAGTCGACCACCAATCCGCCGTCGACCTCCGGCACCCCGAAGGCCACAGCCAACGGTCCCACGGCCACCTCGGTCACCATCAAGAAGCTCAGCAAGACGGCCAAGTACTACTTCGTGGTCCTCGCCGTCAACGCCGACGGCAAGTCGGCCCCCTCGCCGGTGGTGACCACGCAGGACAAGACCACCACCAAGGTCAACTGCACACCGGCGACGGTCAACGAAGGGGCGACCACCGTGTGCACGGCGACGGTCAGCGACTCGACCCTTCCCTCCGACACGCCGGCGGGAACGGTCACATGGAGCAGCTCGGGTTCGGGCACCTTCACCGGCGGCCCCGCCTGCACGCTCCACGCCGGCACCTGCTCGGTGAACTACGTGCCCTCGGCCACGGGGAATCAGACCGTCAAGGCGGTTTTCCCCACCAGTAGCCAGTGGTTGACCAGCAACGGCTCGGCCAAGATCAAGGTGAAGCCCTGAGCGGGTCCGTCTCGGATCCGCTCAGCCAGTTCCGCCCTGCGGAGTCGGCGCCTGCGGCGTCGTCACCTTGGCCCCCGGGGGCAGCTGGAACAACGATGCGGGCGGCGACCCCGAGTAATTCTTGATCTCGAAACTGGTCGAGTCCGAGGCGACCTTGACGTACCCCAGGATGCCCTGGGCCGTCGTGCAGATCGTGCTCGTCCCCGGCACCCCCGGTGCGTTGAAATCGACGCACTGCATGGGGAATCCGTTCACCGTCATGGACGACGACGTGACCTTGTCACCAGCGATCCCGGCGGCCAGCGAGAAGTCCTTGAGGAACGCCACCCAGTGCGACGGGGTATAGAGATCGAAGACCTTGTTCTGCGCCGCGGCGCTGGCGGCCCCCAACTTCTCACACTGCCACGTCGACGTCGATCCGGGGGGCGGCGTGCACGAATACTCGCCCGACGAGTTCACGACGACATCGACACCGGTGCTCCCGGCACCCGACGGGCTATCGGTGAAGGCGAGACCGGTCGGTGGTCGGACGGCGTACACGATCGTGGCCGGCGCGCTCCCGGTCGTGACGTACGTCGCCTGGAACGTGGTCGCCTCACCGGACTGGATCTTGCCCGTGAAGGCGTCGATCGTCGCCTTGTTCCCCTCCACGTCGTTCTTGACCTTCTCGACCGTCTTCACAACGGAACACCCGCTGAGCCCCAAAACGGTCAGAGCCAGGGCGGCGGCCGCCACCCCCGACAGGCGACGGTGCAGGAGGACGGGGGGGCCGGTGCGTGTCACCCGGCTCTCGGTACTTCCGGTCGGCGTCGGCACAGCCGGATTGTACGGCGGCGCACCCTCCGATTCGGTGATCATTGCTGTCCTCGCCAGGGCCGGCACGGCCCCGGTCATCGCACTTCCAAGCCTGGGACACCGGCGGCGGCGCCAACGGCCGAAATCGACGCCCCGCCCACAAAGTCCTGTTGGGCGGGCTAATCTTGTTGTGGGCTAGCCGCCCCGGGACGCTTAGTCAGAATTGATGGTGACAAGCCATTATCGGGCGGCAATCATTGAGAAGGGCCGTGGCCGAAAGCTCACGGTAGGTGGTCTGGGACAGCGTTGGGAGCCGTACCGGTTCGTCCGGGGGCGGAAGACGTTGATGAGTCGGGGTCGGGCATGGCGCCGGCCGGGCACGGGGGTGAGGGCCGATGGCGGGTGACCGTGAGCGCACCGAACGGATCGGTGTGGTGGTAGTCGCGTTCAACGCGGCATCGACACTGCACACCGTCCTGGACAGACTTCCCAAGAGTTTTCGCGAGCGCGTGGCCGAGGTGGTCGTTTGTGACGACGCCAGCAGCGACTGCACGTACGTGGTGGGGATGGAGTACCAGAAGCAGACCGACCTACCGCTCACCGTCATCCGGCGCCCCCAGAACCTGGGGTATGGCGGGAATCAGAAGGCGGCGTACCGCTGGGCCATCGAACATGATCTCGACATCGTGGTTTTGCTCCACGGGGACGGCCAATACGCCCCCGAGGTCATCGAGGACCTGATCACGCCCTTCAACGACGCCGGCTGTGATGCCGTCTTCGGATCCCGCATGATGGAGCTTGGCTCGGCGCGCATGGGGGGGATGCCGCTCTACAAGTACGTCGGCAACCGTATCCTGAGCCGGTTCTCGAACGCCGCCACCGGACTGAACCTGACCGAGTGGCACAGCGGCTACCGGGCCTACCGGGTCGATGCACTCAAGGACATTCCCTTCGAGTCGAACTCTGATGGATTCGACTTCGACACAGAGATCATCCTCCAGCTCCTGGAAGCAAACAAGCGGATGGTCGAGGTACCGATACCGACGTATTACGGCGACGAACTCTGCAACGTGAACGGGATGCGTTATGCCAAGGACGTTGTCTTGGACGTCCTTCGCTATCGCCTCCACAAGATGGGATTCGGATCGGGAGAGATGGCCTTCGCCGACGCGGGCTACGAGCTGAAAGTATCGGCGGCCTCCTCTCATAACAAATTGATGGAGTGGTTGAACGAAGGCCAACCGAAGCGCGTCCTGGACCTCGGGTGCTCCGACGGGCGACTGGGTGAGCAGATCCGGCTGCAGGGGCACACCGTGATCGGGGTGGACTCCGTCAAGCTCGACGGTGTCGCCGATCGTCTCGATGGCTTCATCGAGGCCGATCTCAACCAGGGCCTCCCCGCCGAGGTCGGCACCGACTTCGATGTCGTTGTCGGCGCTGACGTGTTCGAGCATCTGGTCGATCCGGCAGCTCTCCTGGCGCAGCTCAGTGGCATTCTCGCTCCCCGCGGAGTGGTGATGGTCAGCATCCCGAACGTGGCCCACTGGTACCCGCGCCTTCGTGTCCTCTTCGGGCGTTTCGACTACGAGCGACGCGGCATCTTCGACGCCGGGCACCTGCGCTTCTTCACGCGGAGCAGCTTCGAGCGTATGGCCCACGGCGCCGGTATGCGGGTACGACGCCGCTCGATCTCCGGCCTCCCGTTGGAGGTGGCAGAACGAGGAGGACCCGCTCCCAATTGGGCGATCAGCGTGGTCTCGGGACTTGACCACCTGGGTACGGCGCTGTCGCCGACCCTCTTCGGATACCAGCTCCTGTTCGAATTGGAGCCCGCCTGAGACTTGCCGTCGGGGCGCTTCGGGTGCGGCAGGTCAACTGCCGGAAGCGCATGGTCGTCCGTGGGCCGGTGGTTCATCAGATTGACCGCACGTGACCGAGGAGGACGACCCGGCGGAGTCCAGCGGGACAGTCGCCTCGGGCGTGATGGACGAGGACGCCCAGACGCGTCGGCGCCCCTCCCGTAAGCGACGCCCGCCGTCGAGCGACCGCCGTCGCTTCGTCAACGCCGTCACGGTCGGTCTAGTGGCCGCACTGGTCCCCTACCTGTGGATCCTGTGGGACGTGTGGGACAAGACCGTTGAGCCCCTTCGACGGACCTTCCCCGGGGGCAACTTCTACGACCTGCAGGGGCGGGCCATGCTCCACGGGCATCTCTCGGTGCCGACCGGCTCGCTGGGCGTCGAAGGCTTCGTGCACGACGGGCACACCTATACGTACTTCGGGATCTTCGCCTCGCTGATCCGGCTGCCCGTCCTGCTTCTCACGTCCCGGCTCGACGGCCGCCTGACCGCTCCGTACATGCTGCTGGGATGGTTGGTGGCCGGGGTCTTCTGTGCGCTGTTGCTGTGGAGGCTCCGGATGGTGCTGCGGGGACCGGTGGCGCTGGGCCGGATGGAGGCGGCCTCCTACGGGTTGCTGGTGGCCGCCATGATGGGCGGCTCGGTGTTCGTCTACCTGGCCTCGAACGCCTGGGTCTACGACGAGGACCTGGTGTGGAGCGTGGCGCTCACCGTCGGCAGCATGTTCGCGCTGCTGGGGGTGATGGAGAGGCCGTCGCGGGGCCGGATGTGGGCCTGTGGCGGCCTCGTCCTGGCGGCCAGCCTCAACCGGCTGCCCACCGGCTACGCCTGCATCGCCGGCGCCCTGCTGGTGGCCGGGTGGTTGGCCCTCGGGCGCGGCGGCGACGAGAACCGGCGCTGGTTCCTCCCCATGGTGGCGGCCGGGCTGGTGCCCCTCGTCGCCCTCACCGTGGTCAACGAACTCAAGTTCGGGGTCGCCTTCGGCGTGCCGCTCAACGAACAGGTCTTCACCCACGTGAACGCCCACCGCCGGGCCGCCCTGGCGGCCAGCGGGGGCAAGGGTTACGGCCTGCAGTTCCTGCCCAGCACGGCGCTGGCCTATCTGTGGCCGGGGGGGATCCGCCTGACGTCGGTGTTCCCCTTCGTCACCCTGCCGGCCGAGCCGGCCCGGGCGGTGGGGAGCGTGATCCTCGACCGCGCCAACCGGACCGCCAGCCTGACGGCGTCGATGCCCCTTCTGTTCCTCCTCTCGTGCTGGGGTGTCTTCGCCGCCTTCCGGCGCCGGACCCTCGGACGGGGGTCCATGACCCGCCTCATCGTGGTGGCGGCGGCCCTCGGTTGTGGCGCCGTCATGATCTTCGACTACATCTCCGACCGCTACCTGGCCGACTTCCTCCCCTTCCTCATCGTGGCCAGCGCCGTGGGCCTGGTCGACGTGTGGGGCCGCACCCACAACTGGCGCCGTCCCCGGCGCCGCCTGCTGGTGGGTGCCACCGCCGTGCTGACGGTGGCGTCCATGGCCGTCAATCTGGCCGTGGCCAGCACCCCGCAGGGCAACTGGGCCAGCCAGCGAGCGATCGCCTACGTGCGGCGGCAGGTGAGCTTTGCCAACCTCCTGGGCCTCCCCCTGACGGGGAACATCGTGCACGGGGAGCACCTCCCCTACTACGCGCCGGCCGACACGCTGTTCGACGTGGGCGACTGCCGGGCCCTCTACATATCCACCGGCGACACCTACGCCACCTTCCCCATGCAGCAGCTGGAGCACAAGACGTGGTTCCCACTCGAACGTCCAGCGGACGCCGAACACCGGTTCTCCGTCAAGATCGAGGCGTCACTGGTCGGGTCGACACGACCGTTCCCGATCATGACCATCGGGCGCGACACCATCTCGATGATGACCAAGGGTTCGAGTCGCATCCGCTTCGATCTCTCGGGTCCGCACATCAATGAGGTCGGCAAGACGGTACGCGTGAAACGGGGGGAGAAGTATGCGGTCGTCGTCACCGCCGATCCCTATCTCCAGGTTCTCACCGTTGCCGTCCGGGGCAAGATCTCACTCGACGTCCTTCTCCCGAGCGGGCGACCCACGGTTCTCCCCCCGCCGAGCGTCCCCGGTATGCCGATGTCGTTCCGCAATGTCACGAAGAAGCCAAAGTCCGAGAAGAGCTCACTCTGCCAGGCGGTGGTCAGCGCCGGGCGAGGCTGACCCACGAACGGGCCCCGGCGGGAGCCCGCGTTCGTCAGACGGACAGATGGACGTCGGCTTCAGAAGGGCGCCGCCCGAACGCACGGTTGGCCGCCAGTCCGTCGATCAGCACATGGATCGCCTCCACCGTCGTCGTCGGATCACTCACCTCAAGCGAGTGCGTGGTCGCCACCTCGAAGAGGCCCGTGAGAAGTGCGGCCAGGGCGCCGGGCTCGACGACGACCACCTCGCCACGGTCCATCGCCGCGACCAGAAGTTCGCGTATCAGTGTCACTCCCCACTTCGGCTCATCGCCGTCCGACGCCCCGGGAACAGGGTCGAGAAACCCTTCTCGGAGAAAGAAGCGGGCCTCACCCAGGTCATCGAGGGCGCCAAGATGGACGTCGAACACCCTCTTCAGATTGGCGATGGTCCCGAGGTCGGGATCGAAGGCCGCCTGGGCGCGCTCCGCCAGCCGATGCCAGAGATCACGTTGCAGGTCACGAGCGATGTCCTCTTTGCTCTCGAAGTAGTAATAGAAGGCGCCCCTGGTACAGCCGGCGCGGTCGACGATGTTGTCAACAGAAGTGGCGGCGAATCCCTTGGCGGCGAACACCTCGAGGGCGGCGGCCAGGACCCGATCTCGGGTGTCTCGCACTTTGGGTTCTCGCCGGACCATCAGATCCCCCACTGCCGTCCCAGAGCGGCACATGCGGTACACATGTTTACCATACACTTCGGTGGTATCTCGCTGGAGGGCCAACGTCACCGCATGAGAACCCTGTCCGCATGAGGACGCTGGTGGTTGCCACCGAGTATCCGTGGCCCCGCAACAGCGGCTCCCGTCTCCGGCTGGCGAACACCCTCGAGGGGTTGGCCGGGTGCGGACCGGTCGATCTGTTCTCCGCCGTGTCCGAAACCCGGACCGATTTCGCCCCGCCCCCGCCGTCACTGGCGCTCGAGCGCGTCGAGCGCATCACCATCGACGACCGCCCGCCCGGCCCCGGTGACATCGTCCGCCGCCTGGGACGCCCCGGCGTGCCGTTCGAGTTGCCGGTGCGGGCGCGCCCCGTCATGAGCGCGGCGCTCCGCCGGTTCGCGTCCGGGCCGTACGACCTCGTCTGGTTCTTCCAGGTACGGGCGTGGGTCCTGGCCGCCGAGTCCGCCCCCGGTCCGGCCGTGATCGACATCGACGACCTGGAGGACCAGAAGATCCTGGCCCGATCGAGTCTTCCCCGCCGCCACGACGAGCGACGGGGACTGCTCCGGCGCGAAGCGGGACGCCTGTGGACGGCGGAGGACGTCCGCCGGTGGCGACGACTGCACCGGCTGGCCGCCTCGCGGGCGGTGGCGACCCTCGTCTGCAGCGAGCTCGACGCGCGCAGGTCGCACCTCGGCGGCGTCCGCGTGATCCCCAACGGCTACCCGGCACCCGATCGACCCGTCGGACGCGCCGAGGTGTCGTCGCCCCCGGTCATCGCCTTCCAGGGAACCCTGCGCTACCCCCCCAACGCCGACGCGGCGCGTTACCTGGTCGAGGACATCGGCCCGCGACTACGCGTCCTCGTCCCCGACGCGCAGATCAGGCTGGTGGGCCTGGCCCCGCCGGCGCTGGCGGCGCTGGACGACCCCCCGTCGGTCACCGTGACCGGTCAGGTCCCCGACATCACCGATGAGCTGGCGCGGGCCGACATCATCGTCATCCCCCTGCGCTACGCCAGCGGGACAGCGCGTGAAGATCCTCGAAGCCTTCGCCCACCGCATCCCCGTCGTCTCGACCACCGTCGGAGCCGAGGGGCTGGAGGTCCGCCCCGGGACCCACCTCCTGGTGGCCGACGACCCCGACGGCGTGGCCCACGCCTGCGCCCGTCTGCTGGCCGACGGTGCCCTGCGCCAGGCCATCGTCGACCACGCCCACGCGCTCTTCCTCGAGCGCTACGAGTCCTCGGTCGTCCAGCGTCAGATCGGCGCCCTGGCCCGCGACGTGGCGGGCCGGTGAGATCGCTGGTGGTCGCCCAGGACTTCCCCTGGCCGGTGACCATCGGCTCCCACCTCCGGCTGGCCCAGGTGATCGAGGCGGCGTCCGCCCTGGGCGAGACCGACCTGTTCGCCTTCGTCCCCGCCCGTCGGGGCGAACCCTGCGTCCTGCCCCCGGACCTGGAGGGCATCCGCCTCGAGACCGTGGTCCGGCCCCGGCCCTCGTGGTCGTCGGCGAAGCGGGTGCGGTGGCTCACCTCCTCCCGCCTGCCGCTGGAGCTCGTCCAGGAGGACCCGTCCGGTCCCCGCCGCGCCTTCGAGTCCTGGAGGGCCAGAGACTACGACTTCGCCTGGTTCAGCAAGGCGGCCACCTACGAGCTTCTCGGCCGGCCCCGGCTCGGCCCCACCGTCGTCGACCTCGACGACCTCGAGGACCGCAAGATCCTGAGCCGGCTGGAGGTAGCCCGGTCCGACCAGGACCCGGCGGGGATCGTATCCCGGGTCGGAGACGCCGTCCGGACGGCCCAGGCCAAGATGAACGCCCGTCGCTGGTCGGATCTCCAACGCGCCGTGGCCGGCTCCGTCGACCGGGTGGCGCTGTGCAGTGGGCTCGACGCCACACGCTCGGGCCTCACCAACGTGGTTGTGGTCCCCAACGGCTATGACGCCCCCGCCCACCCCGTCGGGCGCCCGGACGTGGCCCGTCCCCCCACCCTGCTCCTGGCCGGGAACTACCTCTACCCACCCAACGCCGACGCCGCCGGCTTCCTGGTGTCGGAGATCCTGCCCCACCTGAGGGCCCGCGTCGGAGAGGTCATGGTCCGGCTGGTGGGGGAACCGAACGGGTCGGTGAACGGGCTCCACCGACCGCCCGAGGTCTGCGTGGTGGGACGGGTCGCCTCCATGGAACCGGAGCTGGAACGGGCCGACCTGGTCGTGGTCCCCGTCCGCTACGGCAGCGGCACCCGGGTGAAGATCCTCGAGGCCGCCGCCCAACGCATCCCCATCGTGTCCACGACCCTCGGGGCCGAGGGCCTCGGTTTCGAGGACGGTCGCCACCTCCTCCTGGCCGACGGCGCCGAGGAATTCGCCTCGGCCTGCGCACGGTTGCTCGACCGGCCGGAGCTGCGCCGCCACCTGGTGGACGAGGCGGAACGGGAGTTCCGGGCCCGCTTCCAGTGGTCGTCGGTGCGCCGGCAGATCCGGGCGCTGGCCCTCGACGTGTCCCGGTCGACTTCGTCGTAACGCGGCGACGGGAACCGGGCGTCGGCACCCGTTCGTGCACCGTTTCTGGGCGGCGCCCGTGGGAATGCCGTCCTGGTCGAGCTGGACCTCGGGCCCGGCCTCAGCGGACGCCGGCCTGTGGAATTTCGCCACCTACCTGGCTCTGCGCGACCGGCGGGGCTGCCCGACCGGCGTCGGCCGAACCCCGTGCGACGGCGATGCTCCGAGACGACCGACTCGTCGTCGGGCCCGGCGCCCCCACCGACGGTCCCTCGGGTCCTTGGCGGCTCGACCGGCTCCATCACCGCCAGACGATCACCCTGGACGGGCCGGTGCCGTAGATTCGCAGGGACCGGGGCGTCCACCGGTCCGTCCCGACGAGGTCGTCGACCAGCGGTGGACTCCGGGGCGGAAAGTCCGCCACCGTGACCACCCCTGAGGAGATCCTTCGACATGCGCACCGTGGCCGAGTGGTGTGTCCGCCACCGCCGCCTCGTCGTCCTGTTCTGGTTCGTCGCCCTCATCGGCTCGATCGGGCTGGTGTCGGGGACCGGAACGGCTTACTCCAACTCCTTCTCCTTCCCGAACACCGAGTCGGCCAACGCCGTCAAGCTGCTCCAGTCGGTGACCCCCCGGCAGTCCGGTGACCGGGAACAGGTCGTCTTCGCCACCTCCGGCGGTGCCCGGCTCAACGACCCCGGCATCGGACTCCGCATCAACGAGATGGTGAAACAGCTCGATGCGCCTCCCGAACATCTCGCCCGTCGCCAGCCCCTATGACGCGAACGGCAACCTGATCTCGTACACCAATATCAACCACCCGCAGGACACGGTGGGATTCATCAACGTCACCTTCGACGAGCAGGCCCAGTACATCTCGTCCACGGAAGCCAGGCTGTTCGTCCAGACGGCGGTGACGCACTCGGGAGGCGCCCTGCGCGTTCGCGGTGACCGGCCAGTTGGCCGAATTCGCCAACAACCAGTCCTTCAGCAGCTCCGGTCTCGGTGTCCTCCTGGCCCTCATCGTCCTCCTGCTGGTCTTCGGCTCGGTCTTCGCCGCTCTCCTCCCCATCGTCTCCGCCCTCTTCGCGCTGGGGACCGCCATCGGGATCATCGGTGCCCTGAGTCACGTCCTCAAGATGGCGCAGTTCGCGCCCGAGCTGGTGCTGCTCATCGGACTGGGGGTGGGTGTCGACTACGCGCTCTTCATCGTGACCAGACACCGCCAGGGGTTGGTGGCGGGGCGAGATACCGAGAGCTCGATCGTCAACGCCATCAACACGTCCGGTCGCGCCGTCCTCTTCGCCGGCATCATCGTCTGCATCGCCCTGCTCGGCATGTTCGCTCTCGGCGTCAGCTTCCTCTACGGATTGGCGGTCGCTGCCGCCATCGGCGTCCTCTTCACCATGGTGGCCGCCCTCACCCTCCTGCCCGCCCTCCTGGGTTTCATCGGCCCGAAGGTGATGAGCCGCCGGCAGAAGCGGAACCTGGCCGAGAACGGGCCTCGGATCGTCGGCGCCGACAACAAGGGCTTCTGGCCGGGCTGGGCCGGGCTGGTCCAGAAGCGCTCGGTCGTCTCGGCCGGCGGTGCCCTCGTCGTCGTCGTGGTCCTCGTGCTGCCGTTCTTCTCCCTCCGGCTCGGTTCGGCCGACCAGGGCACCGACCCGGCCGGCACCACCACCCGCCAGGCCTTCGACATGCTGGCCAAGGGCTTCGGCCCGGGCTTCAGCGGCCCCCTGCTCCTGGTGGCCGAGACGGACACCCCGGCGGCCCAAGAGGTGATGAGGACCGTCGGGACCGACATCACGGCGCAACCCGGGGTACAGAAGGTCATCGGCCCGACCGTCGTCCCGAGCCCGACCCGACGGGGCGTCGCCGTCAGCCTCCTGACCGTCTACCCGACCACCTCGCCCCAGGACGCCGCCACCACCGACCTGGTCGACCACCTGCGATCCGTCACCATCCCCCGGGCGGTCGGGGCCTCTGGCGTCTCGGTCCTCGTCGGCGGCACGACCGCCACCTTCATCGACTTCGCCCACGTGCTCTCGGCCAAGCTGCCGCTCTTCATCGGCCTGGTGGTGGTGCTGGCCTTCCTCCTGCTGGCCGTGGTCTTCCGGAGCTTCGTCATCCCACTGACGGCCGCCGTCATGAACCTGCTCTCCATCGGCGCGGCCTTCGGGATCGTGGTGGCGGTCTTCCAGTGGGGCGACGCGGGGTCGCTCATCGGGCTCAACGGCACCAGCCCGGTAGAGGCGTTCCTGCCCGTGATGCTGTTCGCCATCCTCTTCGGGCTGTCCATGGACTACCAGGTCTTCCTGGTCTCCCGGATGCACGAGGAGTACATCAAGTCGGGCGACAACCGCACCGCCGTCCGCAACGGCTTGGCGGCCACCGGCAAGACGATCACCGCCGCCGCCCTCATCATGATCCTCGTGTTCGGGTCGTTCATCCTCGGTGGGGAAAGGGTCATCAAGGAGTTCGGCATCGGCCTGGCCGGCGGCATCTTCGTCGACGCCGTCTTCATCCGGATGGCCATCGTCCCTTCGGTGATGATGCTGTTGGGCAGGTCGAACTGGTGGTTCCCGCCCCGGCTCGATCGCGCCTTGCCCAAGCTCTCGGTGGACGCCGAAGACGTGGCCGTCAAGCCCGCGGGAGGCCAGACGGAACTGGTGGGGTCGACCGCTCCGTGATTTAACGGGCCCCGAGCGTTCGTCTTGATACTCACCGTGGTCTCGGACGACGCCGACGGCTCGCACCGGAGCAGCGCGGCGGCCACCGTCACGAAAGATCTGACCGCCGCTCCGGGGTGCTTGGCGACGTCGAACCCGGCCACGTCCAGACATTGACGAACGGCCACTGGGCGAGCCCAGAGAATCTGAGACTGGTCATCAGCGGCACCGCACACGCGGAGGCCACGGGACGCACCGAGAATATGGGCCTTTCGGCCCTGTGTCGGGCCGTCGAGCCGTCATATCGTGCGGTGAGAGCCTCGTGGCGTGGCCATCGGTCAGGAGTGGAATCCGGTCAGGAGTGGAATCGCCTCGGAGCCCCAGACAGAAGGGATGGGGAAAATGAGCATTGTTCGCAAACTCGGGGGACGAGGTCGCCCAGCAGTCGCCGTCGCCGTGCTCGCGCTCGCGGGGGTGACGGCCGCCTGCAGCAGCAGTCCTTCGTCGTCGCCGACGACGAAGGCACCGAGCTCGAGTGTTCCCGCCAGTCTCAACGTGAGCTCGTTCAACGTCAACTTCACGGAAATGGCGCAGCTGAAGGGGCTGACAAACGCGGGCTCCGGCCTGGTCGGCGTGATCCTGCCCGACGAGACGTCGTCGACAAGCGGTATGTCGACTTCGACGCCCCGTACCTTACCAAGGCGTTCCAGATGGCCGGCTACAGCTCGTCGGACTACAAGATCGACAACGCCCTGGGTGTCGACGCCACCGAACTCGCCGACGCGCAGGCCGACATCACCGAAGGCGCCAAGGTGCTGATCTTCGACCCGATCGACTCCACCGTGGGGGCCGAGGTCCAGTCCTACGCCCAGTCACACGGTGTCGCCGTCCTCAGCTACGACCGGGCCACCTTCACGGGCACCAAGACCTATTACGTGAGCTTCAACAACTTCAAGGTCGGCCAGCTCATCGGCCAGGGGTTCGAACAGTGCGTCACCTCGTGGGGCATCTCGAAGCCGCAGGTCTTCGAGCTCGACGGTGGCGAGGACACCGACCCCAACGCCGTCTCGTTCGCCCAGGGCTACAACTCGGTGATCTGGGGTCAGAGCAAGACGCCTTTGACGGCCGGCCTCACCAACAGCAAGGGATACACGCTGGTCGGCGACAAGATCACGCCAGGCTGGACGAACGCCACCGGTGCGACGATCTTCACGCAGCAGTTCACGGCGCACCCCAATATCAACGCCTCGGTCGAGGCCAATGACGGTCTGGCCAACGCCGTGATCGGTGACCTGAAGGCCGCCGGTGTCGGCCCGAAGAAGATCCCCACCACCGGACAGGACGCCACGCTTCAGGGCATGGAATGGATCCTCCAGGGCTACCAGTGTGGATCGGTGTACAAGCCCATCTACAAGGAGGCCCAGGACGCGGTCTCGCTGGCCACGATCCTGCGAGCGGGCAAGACCCCACCGGCAGCACTGGTGAACTCGACCACATCACCGCCCACCGGCGTCACGGGATCGACCCAGCCGGCTTCTCTGCTGACGCCCGAGTGGGTGACCACCTCGAACATGGCGTCCACGGTGATCAAGGACAACTTCATCTCGGCCACGGCTCTGTGCACCGCTGTCGGCTCGAGTGTCTGCAGCACGGCCAACATCACCCCGTGACCTTCGGTCTGCGGGCAGTGTGTCGGACCGCCGCCGCCCAGTGCGGCGGCGGTCCGACGTCTGGGGCGACGACGCCGTAGTCTGAAGGTGACGACATGGTCGAGGCAAGCGTGGGCGAACCACTTCTGAAGGTGCGAGGTATCTACAAGAGCTTCGGCGCGGTCCAGGCCCTGGCCGACGTCGACCTCGACGTGCCCGCCGGCCAGATCACCGCCCTGTGCGGGGACAACGGTGCCGGTAAGTCGGTGCTGATCAAGTGCATCGCCGGCATCTACGAACCCGAACAGGGTCACATCTACTGGGAAGGCCGGCCCGCCCGGATCCGAAACGCCCACGATGCGGGCGCCCTCGGCATCGAGACCGTATATCAGGACCTGGCCCTCGCCGACAACCTCGACATCGTGCAGAACATGTTCCTGGGCCGCGAGCGCCTACGGCACCGGCTACTCGACGAGAACGACATGGAACGGGCGGCGGCCGAGACCCTGGCCGGTCTGGGGGTCACGACCGTACGGTCCATCCGTCAGCCGGTCGGTTCGCTCTCCGGTGGTCAGCGTCAATCGGTCGCGGTCGCCAAGGCCGTCATGTGGAATTCGAAATTGGTCATCATGGACGAACCCACGGCCGCCCTGGGGGTCACCCAGACCACGATGGTGCTCAACCTGATCGAGCGCCTACGGGACAATGGGCTTGCCGTGCTGATGATCTCCCACAACCTGAACGACGTCGTCGCCGTGGCCGATCGGATGGCCGTGCTCTACCTGGGGAGGATGGTGGCCCAGGACGCGGCGTCGGCATTCGACCGGCAGAGCATTGTCGAGTACATGACCACCGGCGGCGTGGGACTGACCACCACCGGGCCCGGTGTCGGAGCGCGCGATGGCGCCCGCTGATCGTCATCCAGTTGGCACCGGGATGCCGGTAGCCCCGGAGCCCGCGCCACCGGACACGGCCCTCGTCGACCTGACGGCTGCTCCCGAGGGTGCCGCTCCTCTCCTCCCGCCCGAGGTGATCGCCCAGACCCTTCGCGAGTACCTGCGTGTCCACGTTCTACGCATCAGGAGCGGCGAGAGCGGCATGCTCCCCGTCCTCCTCGGGCTGGTCATCGTCGCCATCGTCTTCCAGGCGGTCAGCCCCCATCACGTCTTCCTCTCGGCCAGGAACATCGTGAACCTCTTCCAGCAGAGCGCCGTGTTCATGGTGCTGGCCATGGCCGAGATCTTCGCCCTCCTGCTGGGTGAGATCGACCTGTCCATCGGCTACGTCGGACCCGTCGGTGCCGTTATCGCTGTCCAGCTCGTACAACCCGTGACCACCAACTGGCCGTGGGAGGCGGCCATCGTCGTCGCCCTGCTCGCCTGTGCCCTGATCGGTGCCATCCAGGGCACCCTGGTGACGCGCCTGCGGCTCCCCTCGTTCATCGTGACCCTGGCCGGGTTGCTCACCTTCAACGGCGTCCTGCTCATCGTGCTCGCTTTCGGGCCCTTCTCCGGATATCCGAGCCTCATCGGCCGGTCGGTCAATCTCCATGCCCTCTACGACCTCATGTGGGGGCATGTCAGCCCTCTCATGGGCTGGATCATCATGGCCGCCGTCGTGGGGGTGCTGAGCCTCAACCTGCTCCTGCGCGATACCCGACGGCGCCAGAGCGGCCTGGTAGCGCCGCCGCTCAGCATCACTCTCATCAAGATCGCCTTCATGGCGGCCGTCGGCATCGTCGTCGTGATCGTCTGCAACCTCAACCGGGCCGCCATCGGCACCCTGGAAGGTGTCCCCTACGCAATCTTCATCGTGCTCGGCGTGCTCGGAATCTGGACGTTCCTGCTCCAGCGCACCCGCTACGGGCGCTATCTCTACGCCATCGGCGGCAACCCCGAGGCGGCGCGGCGAGCCGGCATCAACGTGAACATGGTGCGGACTCTCGCCTTCGTCCTGTGTTCCTTGACCGCCGGGGTGGCGGGCTTGCTCTACGCCTCGTACCTGGGAGGGATGTCCAACAACGTCAACGGTGGACAGTTGGTGCTCTATGCGGTGGCCGCCGCGGTCATCGGGGGGACGTCGCTCTTCGGAGGACGGGGAAAGATCGTCCACGGCGTCCTCGGCGGGCTGGTCATCGGTGGCATCTACAACGGCATGTACTTGCTCGGCCTGGCCGTGCAGTGGGAATTCATCGTCACTGGCCTGGTGCTCATCGGCGCCGTGACCATCGACTCCCTGTCACGCCGGGGCACCGCCTCGGGGTCTGTCGGTCGTTGAGCCAGCGAGCCTCTGCGCCCACTTCGTCATCGATCCGCACAAGGACTACCAGGCCAAACGGCAGGAGTGGTGTCCGTCATGTCATGGGACTGAGTCCACCATGACCCAAGACTCGACGAAGTGGAGAAAGCAAGGGGCAGAACCCCAAAGCGACACCAAACCGCCGCGCAACGGGCCCACGCAGGCACGAAAACCGCCGGCCACGAAACGCCGCCGGGCCGGCCCACCGGGGCCACGGCACACCCGGCCACCCGAGAAACGGGGCGAGGCGAGGGGCGGAGGGCGGGGCGGAGAGGGCTTTGCGGTGGGGCGAAGCTCATAGAGGTGGCTCTTCGCCCCTGCCCCAGGCCGCCAGTTTCGGTGGTCCAGCGAGTCTCCTCCACCGCCCGGAGTGGATGCAGTGGGGCGCTTGTCGGGACCGACCCCCGGGGTGGTGCTTCCCGGAGCGTGGGGTCAACATTCAGCCGGTCAAGGCTCTGTGTGCCGAGTGCGCCGTCCAACTCGACTGCCTCGCCTTCGCCCTGGCCGACGAATCGCTGGTCGGGATCTGGGGCGGCACGAGCGCCCGGGAACGGCGCCGGCAGCGGACCCAGGCGCTCCGGGAGCGGATCGTCGTGTCAGCCGCCGTCTGAGGCACAGGAGAGGGGCCTTCGGCAGGCGAATGCCCGGCCCCCCTCCGATTGCGCCAGGCAACCCCGGAGGCGGGGGCCAACCGAGGTTGCCTATTCGGAGAGTACCGGGAGGCGTAGCCTGGACCGGCCAGAGCAGTACGACTGGACATCCATCCGGGTCCGGGTGATACGGGACCCCATTCCCTCCGCCGCTCAGCCACGCATGAGCTCCTCGATGCCGACCGGGCCGTGTGAGTGCCGAGAACCCATCCGACGAGGTCAGGCGATGAGTCGGTACTCGTGGATGATTCCGCCAAGGATCTCCGTTCTTCGCAGCCTCGTCCGGTCCGGCTCGCGGATCGAGGCCGGCATCAGGCCCAGGGATTGTGGAGCCCGCTGATCCAGGGCGCGGTGGGGACGATGCTCGTTGTAGTGAGCGATGTACTCGGCCAGAACCTGCTCCAGATGGCGGCGACCGAAGATGAGGATCCGGTCGAGACACTCTCGGCGGGCGGTGCCCACGAAGCGCTCGGCGAACGCGTTCGCACGAGGGGCTCGAACCGGGGTCTTGATGATTCGGATGCCCTCGGAGCGGAACACCTCGTCGAAGCTGGCGGTGAACTTCGTGTCTCGATCCCGGATGAGGAACTTGGCTGCTTGGAAGCGCTCGGTCAAGATGGAGCTGAGGTTGCGGGCCTGCTGGGTCACCCACTCCCCTACCGGTTTGGCGGTGACGCCCGAGAGGTAGATCCGCCGGGTGTCGATCTCGATGAAGAACAGCACGTAGAGGCGGCACAGGAGCACCGTGTCGACGGTGAAGAAGTCGCAGGCCAGCATGGTCTGCGCTTGTGCCCGTAGGAACTCAGACCAGGTCGGACCAGATCGTCGCGGTGCCGGCTCCATGCCGTGGCGGCGCAGGATGGCCCACACACTCGACGGCGCCAACCGGAAGCCCATGACGGCCAGCTCCCCGTGAATCCGCCGATATCCCCAGGTGGGGTTCTCCTTGGCCAGCCGAACGACCACGGAGACGGTGCCCGCTGCCATCCGAGGTCGTCCAGGCCGTCGGTGCGCATAGGTCCATTTCCGTCGCTGATCGGCCTGCTCCTACAGGACGATCCGTTACCCCTCCGGAACGGGGCGTGCCGTGTCTGTCCTCGGGTCCCGGTCGACGACGCCTTTCCCAAGACAGCTGGGCGTCACGCGGCTTCGAAATCAGGCCAACGACCCGAGTGTGCCCGAAGGTAGCGAGATCCCTTCTGAATGGGGTGGATCCACGACTAAGAGGCCGCGCGGATAGGTGACAAGCCTGTGATCAGGAAGTTCGCGCGCTGAAGTTGGTGACCATCCACCGGTCGTTGGTGTGGCCCCGGAACAATTCGGGGTGCAGTCCAAACCACCAAACGACCAAGTGGAGGTCCCCCCATATGATGCGCGCGCTCGACCCGGAAGTGGGAGATGCCGTCTGGGCTGGTATCGAACCGCTCATTCCCGAACCTGTCGACAACCATCCGCTCGGCTGTCACCGGCGGCGAGCCGCTGACCGCGACTGCTTCGAAGTGATGCTCGTGCGGGAGGTGACGGGCTGCAGCTGGGAGGACGCCGAACGGCTGTGTGGCAACAAGGTCTCCGACACCACCGCCCGCGACCGACGCGACGAGTGGATCGCCGCCGGGGTGTTCACCGCCATCGCCAACGAGGCGATCGCCGGGTACGACAAGATCATCGGTCTCGATCTCTCCGACGTGGCTGTTGACGGATCGCTGCACAAAAGTCCAGCTGGGGGTGAGGGAACGGGCAAGAATCCGACGGACAGAGCCAAGCTCGGATGGAAGTGGTCGATCCTCACCGACAGGAACGGCATCCCCATCGGCTGGGCCATCGACGGCGCCAATCGCCACGACTCGGTGATGCTCGAACCGACGCTCGAGGGCGCCGCCGAGCTCGGTTTGCTCGCTGACATCGAGACACTGTGGCTCGATCGTGGTTATGACTCCGACGTCACACGGACGCGTCTTGCGGCCCTCGGTATCGACGACGCGGTGATCGCCAAGAAGCGCAAGCGCGGAGTGACCGAGGTGAAGAAGAACCAATCGATGGGACTGCGCTGGCCGGTCGAACGCACCAACTCCTGGCTCAGCAACTTCGGTCAGCTGAGGCGAAACACCGACCGGAAAACCATCCACCGTCTTGCTCAGTTCGCTCTGGCGGTCGCCTTGCTGCTCATCGCCAAGCTAATCGATTGGCGTAATCGCTGGTCACGGGGACTGTCACCTATCCGCTGAGCCTCTTAGCACTTCTTAATCATCACTGGCACGTTGCGGACGGGCGCCAGCACCCATGTCAGAGTTCGTTCCGAGCGAGGTGTACGTGGGCGACGCCGGCTTCGCAGCGTAGAGTCGAGCACGTATAGCCGGAGACGGCCGCCGGTAGCTGCTGTCGGCTGATACTTCTGTTGAAATAGACGAACGAAACCCCTTTCCCAAAAGGAGTGCCAGATGGCTGTCAGCGCAGCAGGCGCACAGCGGAGGATTCGAGCTGCTTTCCGCGCCCTGAGGGGCGAAGCACCCGTGGCCAGCCTCCCTGTTGGAACAAAGTGCCTCGACTTGACGGGAGTCGAGGAGGTGTTCTGTAGGGAACTGCCGACTCCGAAAACGGCGGTAGACATCTTCAGGGGTCAGTGGAGCTCTGATTTCCCTGCGCCGTTTCAGGGACTTACGGGGGGCGGAGTGAAACTCTTTGAGGACGGGCGAATCACCTACGCCGACGAGCAGTTTGGCGGGATCAAGGGCATGCGAGTCATTGAGTTGGGACCTCTCGAAGGCGGGCACAGCTACGTGCTCGATCGGCTGGGGGCGGCCGAGGTAATTGCTGTGGAGGCGAACCAACGAGCCTTCCTTCGCTGCCTTGTAGCCAAGGAATTGTTGGGCATGCCGAGCGTGCGCTTCCTGTGCGGAGACTTCATGCCATTCCTTCGGAATGCAACGGAAGAAGGACTGACCTGGGATCTCTGCCTGGCAGTGGGAGTCCTCTATCACCAACCCGACCCAGTGTCGCTATTGGAGCTGGCGACGATCATTAGCGACCGCCTTCTGCTTTGGACCCACTACTACGACGCCGAAGCACTGAAGGCGATCCCGACCGTTGCAGCGAACTATTCGGAGCCGATCACGACGACCACAGCGGGCTACGAGCACTTGCTCTACCGCCATGACTACGGACCAGTTCTCGGGTGGTCTGGATTTTGCGGCGGCCTGCAAACCTGGACTTCTTGGATGACTCGGGACGGGATTCTCGGTGCACTTGACCATTTCGATTTCGAAGTGAAGGGCATAACTGTCGACGACCGGACGCATCCGCACGGTCCGGCCTTCTGCCTCGTCGCCGAGAGGAACCGAGGATGACAAGAAGCCCTTGAGGAGCGCCCAGTCGAGGTCGCCCATACTGTCGGATGCGAGGTGGCCTCGGTGTCGGGTCCTTTGGCCTGCCGCCCCAGGCGGTTTCACTCCCGCTTGCGAGTGGTGCTGCACCGTCCGCTTCTGGCGGGTCCAGTAGCGCCCTGGGGAACTCACCGACACGGTCGCCCATCCGCAAACGCGCGATCACGTTGATACCGCCCGGGGCACCGTTGGATCGAGTTCCCCGCATCTGACGCCGTGAGCCCTGATTGGGTGGATCGGTACCCCTGAGGGGTCCCCAATAACTGGTCCAGCTCCTATTCGGGTATTTGTTCGTAGCGGGTAGTCCAGGCTTGGGCGAATTCGCTCGGGGTGAGCTCGCCGTGGGCACTGTGTGGGCGGTTGATGTTGTAGTCGATGCGCCAGTCCTCAATCAGAACTTTCGCCTCCCTCAGACTGTCGAACTGCCAGCCGTTGAGCAACTCGTCGCGTAGACGGCCGTTGAACGATTCGATCCAGGCGTTCTGCCAGGGCGAACCGGGGTCGATGAAGACCGAGTTGACGCCGTTGAAGCGGCACCAGTCGGCCACGGCGTAGGCGATGAACTCGGGTCCGTTGTCGAACCTCATGAAGGCCGGGGCACCTCGCTCGAGGGCCAGGCGGTCGAGGGTGGCCACCACCAGGTCGGCGTCGATGGAGCGCTCGACCACGATGGCCGGCACTCCCGGGTGAACTCGTCGACGATGTTGAGCATCTTGAGGGTCCGTCCGTCCACGGTGACGTCGAACTGGAAGTCGAGCGCCCACAGGGCGTCGGGCTTGATCGGGCACATGGCCCCCACCACCACCCCGACTCCTCGCAGCGGCTTCTTGCGCTTGCGATAGGGCACTTTCAGGCCCTGTTCTCGCCACAGGCGCTGGATACGCTTGTCGTTCACCCGCCAGCCCTCCCGGCGGGCCTGCTTGGCCGCTCGGCGCCAGCCCCATCGCGGCCGTTCAGTGGAGAAGGCTCGGAGCCAGGCCCGCAGGGCCGCCTCGTCGTCCGATGGCGCGGGAGGGACAAGACGCTGGGTGGAGCGGTGCTGGCCGATGACGGCGCAGGCTCGACGCTCGGAGACCCCGAACCGCTGCTGCAGCATCTGGACGGCGCAGCGACGGCGGTTCGGGGTTAGAAGTTTCCCTCGGCCAGCTCCTTGAGCATCTGTTTATCGAGCTCGGCTTCGGCCACCAGCTTCTTCAGCCGGGCGTTCTCGGTCTCCAGCTCCTTCAGCCGCTTGGCGTCGTTGGCCTTCATGCCCCCGTATTGGGCCCGCCAGCGATTCCAGGTCGACTCGGCGATCTCCAGGTGCCGGCACACCTCGTTGAGCTCGGTTCCGGCGCTCAGGAGCTTGTTGCCCTCCGCCAGCTTGCGGATGATCTGCTCCGGCGTATGTCGCCGACGTTTGGTCATTGTGCGGTCCTCCTCGCTCCAGTTTGGAGCATCGGACCCACACGGGCTGGACTACTATCGGGGGATCACCTCACCCCTATCGGGATCCCCGAAGATGCGTGGGTGCCACCCCTCGACCTGCGGACTTAGCCCCGCCCGGCACCGGCTGTGTGCGAGCGGAGGTCACGCCCATGGACGTGGTGTATGACGACCACCACATCGGCCTTCGGTTGTTGTTCTAACTGACGTCGGCCAGTTCTGCCAGCTCCACCTCCTCGCCGGTGTCGTTCATGACCCGGAGACGGGCCT
This sequence comes from uncultured Acidimicrobiaceae bacterium, assembly GCA_963842145.1. Taxonomy (GTDB): domain Bacteria; phylum Actinomycetota; class Acidimicrobiia; order Acidimicrobiales; family UBA8190; genus CAWJFJ01. The sequence goes on along the minus strand of CAWJFJ010000012.1, from coordinate 961,740 downwards.
TGGTGAGCGACTCCACGCCCATGTAGCGCCGGGCCACGGCCCACTCGTCGTGCTGTTCAGCGAGGACAGCGCCGACCAGACGGATGACAGCGGCTCGGTTGGGGAAGATCCCGACCACGTCGGTGCGGCGGCGGATCTCTTTGTTCAGACGCTCCTGGGGATTGTTGCTCCATATCTGGCGCCAGTGCTCTTTGGGGAAGGTGGCGAAGGCCAGGATGTCTCCGGCGGCGTCGATGAGCATGGCGGCGGCATCGGGGAATCGCTCGGAGAGCTGGTCCACCACCCGGGCGTGCTGGGCCAGGACCTGCTCGGCGTCGGGCTGCTCGAAGATGGAACGGATCAAGGTGGCCACCATGGACTGCGCCGTCTTCGGCACCTTGGTCAGCACGTTGCGCACGAAATGGGCCCGGCATCGTTGCCAGGTGGCTCCGGGGAGCACCGAGGCAATGGCGTCGACGAGCCCCCGGTGGGCGTCGGAGACGACCAGAGCCACCCCCGACAGCCCCCGGGCCACGAGTCCCCGCAGGAAGGCCGTCCAGCCGGCCCCGTCCTCGGTGGTGATGAGGTCGACGCCCAGGATCTCTCGGTGTCCGTCGGCGTTCACCCCGGTGGCCACGATGACGGCCACGTTCACGATGCGCCCTCCCTCTCGCACCTTCTGGGTGAGTGCATCGAGCCAGACGTAGCTGTAGGGGCCACCGTCCAAGGGCCGGTTCCTGAAGGCCGACACCATGGTGTCGAGGGACTTGGCCAGCTCCGAGACCTGGGACTTGGAGATCCCGTCGATGCCCATGGCTTTGACCACGTCGTCGACCCGGCGGGTGGAGACCCCTTCGACGTAACACTGGGCGATCACCGCCACGAGCGCCCTCTCGGCCCGGCGGCGGGGCTCGATCAGCCAGTCGGGGAAGTAGCTGCCGCTTCTGAGCTTCGGGATGGCCAGCTCGAGGGTGCCCACCCGGGTGTCGAAGTCCCTGGTCCGGTAGCCGTTTCGAGAGTTCACGCGCTCGGGGGTCACTTCCCCATAGCCGGCGTTGCACAGGGCGTTCGCTTCGGCGCCCATCAGCTGGTCGACAAAGGCGCCGAGCATGGATCGCAGCAGGTCAGGGTCGCCCTCTTCCAAATGCTTGCTAAGCCAGGACACAGGGTTCATCGTGTTGGGGACTTCCACCGCATCTTCTCCTTCGTTCTTTGGTCGGAACTAGAAGGTTGATGCGGTGGTCGTCGCGAGTGGGGGACCTCAGTTCGTGTTCAGCTCAGTCCCAGACCCGTACACCACGTCCGTGGACGTAACCGCGAGCCGCGAGCGGAGCAAGTCATCGCCTCCTGATATAGCGTCTGCACATAGCAGATGGTGCAAGTCAGTTGCGGTGAGAACGACTCGCACAATCATGAGCGGCAGGGGCCAACATGGTCGAGGGCGGAATCCGTGCCATAAGGAACGGAAGGGCCCGATGATCGGCGGATCGGACCTATCGATCCGGTCACGGGCTACACAGCCGAATCGTCGCTCCTTTCCTATAGGCGCCGGCCTGTTTGGCACCGCTCTCGTGCTGGCGACGGTGACTCTCGCACCTACTTGGGCCTCCGCAGGCGCACCTGGGTGGACCGAACAGGCCCCGGCCACGAGCCCCCCAGCCCGGGATTACGCCACCATGGCCTACGACCCGGCCACCGCCCAGCTGGTGCTCTTCGGCGGGAACGGGAACGGCAGCCAGTTCGGTGACACCTGGACCTGGGACGGCACCACCTGGACCGAACAGGCTCCGGCCACGAGCCCCGCAGGCCGCGTTCAGGCCTCCATGGCCTACGACCCGGCCACCGCCCAGCTGGTGCTCTTCGGCGGGAACGGGCACGAGAGCCTCTTCGGTGACACCTGGACCTGGGACGGCACCACCTGGACCGAGCTGTCCCCGGCCACCAGCCCCTCCGCCCGCGCTTCGGCCTCCATGGCCTACGACCCGGCCACCGGCCAGCTGGTGCTCTTCGGCGGCAGCAACTTCGTCGGCGGATACGGCGCCGGCATCCTCGGTGACACCTGGACCTGGGACGGCACCACCTGGACCGAGCAGTCTCCGGCCACGAGCCCCGCCGGCCGCGTTCAGGCCTCCATGGCCTACGACCCGGCCACCGGGCAGCTGGTGCTCTTCGGCGGGCGCTCCAAGAACGGCGGCCTCGGTGACACCTGGACCTGGGACGGCACCACCTGGACCGAGCTGTCCCCGGCCACCAGCCCCTCCGCCCGCGCTCGACGCCTCCATGGCCTACGACCCGGCCACCGCCCAGCTGGTGCTCTTCGGCGGCGACGACCCCAGCGGCAACTACCTCGGTGACACCTGGACCTGGGACGGCACCACCTGGACCGAGCTGGCCCCGGCCACCAGCCCCTCCGCCCGCGCTGACGCCTCCATGGCCTACGACCCGGCCACCGCCCAGCTGGTGCTCTTCGGCGGCGTGGTCAACCTTGCCAGCATCTTCGGTGACACCTAGACGTACCAGGTCGTTGCCGTCCCGACGGCGACGATCACTTCGCCGGCGAACGGCGACACCTACGCCGTCGGCCAGGTGGTGGCGACGAGCTTCACCTGCACCGAGGGGGCCGACGGCCCAGGGATCTCCACCTGCCAAGACAGCAACGGCTCGCCGAGCCCCGGGGCGCTCACCACCTCGACACCGGGGACATTTACCTACACCGTCACGGCCACGAGCACCGACGGCCAGACCGGCACGGCGTCCATCACCTACACCGTTGCCGGCGCCCCGACGGCGACAATCACCTCGCCGGCGGGCGGCGGCACCTACGCCGTCGGCCAGGTGGTGGCGACGAGCTTCACCTGCACCGAGGGGGCCGACGGCCCAGGGATCTCCACCTGCCAAGACAGCAACGGCTCGCCGAGCCCCGGGGCGCTCATCACCTCGACACCGGGGACATTTACCTACACCGTCACGGCCACGAGCACCGACGGCCAGACCGGCACGGCGTCGCTTTCCTACACGGTCGTGGCCAAGCCCACCATCATACGTTTGAGCCCAGCCCGAGGCAGGGTTGGGAGGAAGGTCACCATCAAGGGAACCAATCTGTCGAATGCCACCAGCGTGCAGTTCAACGGCGTCACCGCCGTCATCAAGACAGACAGGGCCACCAAGATCACGACCAGGGTCCCGGCCGGGGCGACGACCGGTTCCGTCACCGTGACCACTCCCGGTGGCACGGCGACCAGTGTCAAGCCCTTCAAGGTGAAGTGATCAGCTGGCGCTCCCACGCGACCGGGACCGGCATGCCGTGCCCCGCTCCGTGTGCCTGCTTCTTCGCCCACCCCTTCCTGACTGCGCCTGGCTTCGCTGCTCAGGAGCCGGCGGAGCAACAAGGCCGGGGGAAGGGCGAGGTGCCACCGGCACCTGCACAGGGCCTGAGAACAGGCGACCAGTATTCGCTCGTACGGAGACGACCCGTTCCGCTCGCGAACCTTCCCAAAGCTGCCGTGTGCAGGACGCCCTGAACGGGGTCAGTAAGACCGCCTGATGGTGACCGGCATATCATCCTGATTCATGATTGGGGCGGCGCTGGGCTTCGGTTCTAGCGTCTCGGGAGCTTGGCGGCCTGGCTCTGTAACACCCTGCCGCCTGAGGGTTGGCCTCAAGTAACGAAGTGTCAGCCGCCGAGTTCCTCGGCCACGGCGTGGCTCGAAAGAGGCGAGCAAGAACCGGTCTCATCAGGACTGCCCGACGTGGCTCCCACCAGCGACCAGGGAGGAACACGATGGTGCTCATCGGCATCGACCCGCACAAGGCGACTCACATTGCGGTGGCGGTCGACACAGAAGAGACGGCACTGGCCGAGCTCACGGTGAAAGCAGACCGTCACCAGGTCGAGCGTCTCCTCAAATGGGCGATCGACTTTCCGGATCGACGCTGGGCCGTCGAGTCGGCCAACGGGCTCGGGTTCTTGTTAGAGGCTCAGCGGATAGGTGACAGTCCCCGTGACCAGCGATTACGCCAATCGATTAGCTTGGCGATGAGCAGCAAGGCGACCGCCAGAGCGAACTGAGCAAGACGGTGGATGGTTTTCCGGTCGGTGTTTCGCCTCAGCTGACCGAAGTTGCTGAGCCAGGAGTTGGTGCGTTCGACCGGCCAGCGCAGTCCCATCGATTGGTTCTTCTTCACCTCGGTCACTCCGCGCTTGCGCTTCTTGGCGATCACCGCGTCGTCGATACCGAGGGCCGCAAGACGCGTCCGTGTGACGTCGGAGTCATAACCACGATCGAGCCACAGTGTCTCGATGTCAGCGAGCAAACCGAGCTCGGCGGCGCCCTCGAGCGTCGGTTCGAGCATCACCGAGTCGTGGCGATTGGCGCCGTCGATGGCCCAGCCGATGGGGATGCCGTTCCTGTCGGTGAGGATCGACCACTTCCATCCGAGCTTGGCTCTGTCCGTCGGATTCTTGCCCGTTCCCTCACCCCCAGCTGGACTTTTGTGCAGCGATCCGTCAACAGCCACGTCGGAGAGATCGAGACCGATGATCTTGTCGTACCCGGCGATCGCCTCGTTGGCGATGGCGGTGAACACCCCGGCGGCGATCCACTCGTCGCGTCGGTCGCGGGCGGTGGTGTCGGAGACCTTGTTGCCACACAGCCGTTCGGCGTCCTCCCAGCTGCAGCCCGTCACCTCCCGCACGAGCATCACTTCGAAGCAGTCGCGGTCAGCGGCTCGCCGCCGGTGACAGCCGAGCGGATGGTTGTCGACAGGTTCGGGAATGAGCGGTTCGATACCAGCCCAGACGGCATCTCCCACTTCCGGGTCGAGCGCGCGGCATCATATGGGGGGACCTCCACTTGGTCGTTTGGTGGTTTGGACTGCACCCCGAATTGTTCGGGGCCACACCAACGACCGGTGGATGGTCACCAACTTCAGCGCGCGAACTTCCTGATCACAGGCTTGTCACCTATCCGCGCGGCCTCTAAGAGGTTCAGCGGATAGGTGACGGGACTCGTGACCAGCGATTACGCCAATCGATGAGCTTGGCGATGAGCAGCAAGGCGACCGCCAGGGCGAACTGAGCAAGACGATGGATGGTTTTCCGGTCGGTGTTTCGCCTCAGCTGACCAAAGTTGCTGAGCCAGGAGTTGGTGCGTTCGACCGGCCATCGCAGTCCCATCGAGTGCTTCTTTTTGCCGTCGGTCGCGCCGCGCTTGCGCTTCCTGGCGATCACCGCGTCGTCGATGCCGAGGGCCGAAAGACGCGTCCGCGTGACGTCGGAGTCATAACCACGATCGAGCCACAGCGTCTCGATGTCAGCGAGCAGGCCGATGTCCTGAGCGGCCTGTAACGTCGGCTCGAGCATGACGGAGTCGTTGCGATTGGCGCCGTCGACGGCCCAGCCGATGGGGATGCCGTTTCTGTCGGTGAACACCGACCACTTCCATCCGAGCTTGGCTCTGTCCGTCGGATTCTTGCCCGTTCCCTCACCTCCGGCTGGACTTTTGTGCAGTGACCCGTCAATGGCCACGTCGGAGAGATCGAGGCCGATCATCTTGTCGTAGCCCTCTCTGGCCTCGGCGGCGATGGCGTTGAACACCCCCGCCTTGATCCACTCGTCGCGTCGCTCTCGTGCCGTGGTGTCCGACACCTTGTTCTGACACAGCCGCTCGGCGTCCTCCCAGGAGCACCCGGTCACCAGGCGCACGAGCATCACCTCGAAACAGTCCCGGTCATCGGCACGGGGCCGATGGCAGCCGAGCGGATGGTGATCGACAGGTGCGGGGATGAGCGGTTTGATTCCAGCCCAGACGACATCTACCACTTCGGGTTCGAGCGCGCGCATGATGTGGGGGGACCTCCACTCGGTCGTTTGGTGATTTGGGTCGCACCCCGATTGTCTCGGGGCCACACCAACGACCGGTGGATGGTCACCACTTTCAACGCGCGAACGTCCTGTTCAGAGGCTTGTCACCAATCCGCGCGGCCTCTTAGTAGTTCATCAATGTCGTCTCGGCTGTCCGGGTTCCGCTCGCCAGATGGACCGAGCACCAAGGACCAGAGCCCGACGGCGGCGGCGGCACCGAGCCGTGCTCTATCCCCTCCATCCGTCCGGCTTCCGCTCGCCTGGGCAGCCCAGCACCAGGGACCAGGAGCCCCGCCGGCCGTTCTATGCCGTCCATCCGTCCGGCTTCCGCTCGCCGAGGCAGCCCTTACTCCCTTGCGCAGAAGACGATGGTGGGCGCAGAGGGACTCGAACCCCCGACCTCAGCCGTGTGAAGGCTGCGCTCTAACCAGCTGAGCTATGCGCCCGCAACTCTGTCCCGACGTCGGCTGCCCAGATCGACGACAGCCGGTGCCGCTCCAGGATTATGTCACGACCTTCCTCACGTCCCGATCGGAGCGACCTCATCGAAACCGAGGGCGGCCTCCAATGCGGCGGCCGACCGGATGACGACCAGGTCGGCGTGTTGGGGACCGACCAGCTGCAGCCCGACGGGCAGACCGTCGCCGCTCAGCCCGGCGCACACCGTCGCCGCCGGCGAGCGCGTCATGTTGAAGGGATAGGTGAACCGCACCCAGTTGGCGTCCACGACTCCGTTGATCATCCCGGCCGCCTCGAGGGCGCGCGGGGGTGGCAGCGCGGCACAGGTGGGAGTGACGAGCAGCCGGACGTCGTGGAACAGATCCACCAGCCGGGCGTTGAGCCGGTGGCAGGCGTCTTCGGCGTGGACCACGTCGAGCGCACTCAGATGGTCCGCCGCCCAGTCCATGGAGGCGGCGAGGAGCGGGTCGATCCGTTCCCACATGTCGGTTCCCCGGTAGGGAGCGAGTGTCCGCAGGTTGTAGGCCATCGCCAGCGTGAGCCAGTCCCGCACCGGATCCTCGTCGAAGACGGCCTCGATCTCCACGACCTCGACGCCGAGCGACTCGAGCATGGCCACGGCGCGCCCGCACACCTCGCGTACCTCGTCGTCGACCGGCGCGTAACCGAGCGTCGGCGACCACGCCACCCGCACCGGCATCTGGGCGTCGTCGAGGGCGGCGGGCCACGACGCCTCGGGACGCGGCAGCGACCGCAGGTCGGTCGGATCGGGACCCACCACGACGTCGAGGGCGGCGACCACGTCGGCCAGGCGGCGGGCCATGGGCCCCTTGGTGGACAGGTGCTGCCAGTCGGGCGGTTCGGTGCCACCCGAGGGGACCCGGCCGAGCGACGGCTTCATACCGCTCAGGCCGCAGCACGACGACGGGATCCGGATCGGACCCGCCGCCGTCGGACCCGGTGGCCAGCGGGACCATGCCCGAGGCGATGGCGGCGGCGCTCCCACCGGAGGATCCGCCGGGACTGTGGTCGAGGTTCCACGGATTGCGGGTGGGGCCGAAGACGGTGTTGTCGGTGTCGCCCTTCCAGCCGAGCTCCGGGGTGTTGGTCTTCCCGATCACGACGCAACCCGCCGCCTTGAGCCGCGCCACCAGCGACGAGTCGGCGGTGGCGGCCGAGCCGCCGGCGAACACGGGCGAGCCGTGGGACGTGACGAAGCCGGCGGCGTCCTCCAGGTCCTTCACGCCGATGGGGATGCCGGCCAGCGGTCCCGGATCGCGTCCGGCGGCCACCATGTCGTCGATCTGGGCGGCGGCCTCCAGACGCCGTCGTCGTCGTCCACGGCCACGAAGGCGTTGACCGCTTCGTTGAGCGCGTCGATCCGCTCGAGGGCGTGGGTCACGAGCTCCCGGGCCCCGGTCCGGCCGGACCGGACGTCGTCGGCCAGGGCGGTGACGGACACCCGGCGAAAGTCCATCGCCCACACGTAGCACGGTTCCGTCCCCGGTGTCATCGGCGGCCGGGTCGACAGAGGTGAGAACCGAGGCGGCAACCTGGAGACGATGACCCCCTCCACCCCGTCGCCCGGTGTCGGCGCCGCCACGGCGGTTCTCGATCACGTCGCCGTCGCCGTCGAGCGATGGTCCGACGCCTGGCCGCGCTACGTCCATCAGCTCGGCGGGACCTGGCACTCGGGCGGCGTCAACATCGGATTCAGCCCGGCCCAGCTCAGCTACGCCAACGGCGCCAAGGTCGAGGTCCTCCAGCCGTGGGAGCCGGAGGCGAACCCGTTCCTCCGCCGCTTCCTCGACCACAGCGGCCCGGGACCGCATCACCTGACCTTCAAGGTTCCCGACATCGACGCCATGCTCGGGCGCGTGCGCGAGGCCGGGTTCGATCCGGTCGGTGTCCGGTTGGAGGATCCCCAGTGGCAGGAGGCGTTCCTCCATCCTCGCCAGGCCACCGGCGTCGTCGTGCAGCTGGCCCAGGCGGAATTCGAGTGGATCTCGCCGGCACCCGAAGGGTTCCCCACCACCGGCCTCGCACCGGCGGCCTCTCTCCGTCCACGTCACCCACGCCGTGCGCGACCTCGACGCCGCCCTGGAGCTCTTCCACGTCCTTCTGCGAGGCCGGATCACCGAGCCCGCCCTGGGCCCCGACGGCGCCTGGGAGTCCGTCGACGTCGCCTGGGCCGGTCCGCTCGGCCTGCGCCTGGTGGCCCCCACGTCGGCGGCCGACGCCACCTCGACGCTGCGGGCCTGGCTGGGCGACCGACCGGGCCGGGTCCATCACCTGGCCTTCGAACTGCCCCGGCGGCCGGGGCGGACCGGTCGGCCGCCGTCGCCACGGCGGACGGGTCAGGGGCCGCAGAACCGGGGGTGCTGCCGGGACGGGGGTCGGTCCAGGTGGTGGCCCCGGACGACAACCTCGGCACCGGGCTCGTCCTGCGGTCGCCCGGCACCGACGCACCCACCTGAACGCCACCGGTCGTCGACACCGGTCACACGTCCGGCACAAGGCCCGTCCGGGCCGGGCCGACGGTGGCGCTGACTACGCTGACGGACAGTGAGCGAGAACGGCGACAGCGACGGGAGCGGCTCCCGCCGGGCGGCGACGTTCCCAAGCTCACCATCGGTCAGCGGGTCCTGGCCGCGCTCCCCAACCTGCAACGGCCGCCGGCGACCCCGGGCAGCAGCGCAGCGGCCACCCGCCCGGGATGCCGGCGGCGCGCGGGAACCGACGCCACGGACGACGTGGTCACCCCGGACGAGGTCCTGGCGCCGGGCACCGCCGGAGCGCCACCGAGCGGGAGGATCCGCGACGCCTTCCTGAAGCCCCCGGCACCGAGACAGGCACGAGGCGCACCGTCGGGCATGTCCAAGGAAGAGCTGACCCAGATCATCAAGACGGATCGACGACCGCGAACAAGTCCTGGCCTACGTCTCGGCCGGTCTGGGACGTGGTCGTGGGCATCCTGCTCACCATCGGGCGCCATGCACTTCAACCCGCCGCTGCACGCAAGGGCCACGAGAGCACCGGCTTCATCCTCTTCGAAGGCGGCGCCCGTGTGCTGCTGTCGGCCATCGTCGTCCTGGCCGCCTGGAATCGCCGGCGCTCGTTCGTCGCCTTCGCCCTTCTCTTCCTGGGCACCTCCATGGGCTTTCCGTTCGCCCTCCCCTTCTGGGCGCTCGGCGTCTGGATGATCTTCCGGGTGCTCAAGTGGCAGAGGGAGCTCGCCGCCATGACCGGGAGCGACCGGTCGCGCCACGCCCGACCCCGAACACGTCGGACCCGCGGCCCGGGGACGCGACGCGGCCGAGGCGCGCCGGCAGGCCCGGGCCGAACGGATGGCGGCTCGCACCGGCGGCGGCCGACGGGCCAAGAAGCAACCGGAACCCACGGGACCGCCGCCGAACAAGCGCTACACGCCGCCCAAGCCGACACGGCCCCGGCCACCGGCGTCCTGAGCCGGTCACTGACACCCGACGACGGTCCGTCGGGGACGGCGTCAGGCGGCGTGATCACCGCGGGAGGCGCTCGTCCACCAGCAGAGCCGAACGCAGCAGGCTCAGGATCTCCTGGCGCCGGCGCACCAGCGAACGGGCCGACGGCTCCTCTCCGAGGGCCCGCAGCACCTCGACCTCGGTGACCATCCCGATCACGGTGGAGTAGATGGCCAGCAGGAGCAGGCGCGGCTCGTGCCGACGCATGGTGCCGGCATCCATCTCCGCTTCCAGGAAGGCCGACGCCCGCCCGACCAGAGGATCGAGGGCGAGGGTGAGCCGGGTCGCCGCCGGGGGACCCAGTCGTCCCACCTCGCGGACCAGTCCGAGCAGTTCGGGACGGCGCGCCGCCAGGCGGAACACCGATCGGACGACGGCCTCGATCCGGGCCCAGCCGCCGCCGGCCCGGGCCAGCGACGCCTCGAGGGCATCGGCCAGCTCGGCGGCCGACCGGTCGATCAGCGCCTCGAGGAGGACGTCCTTGGAGGAGAACCAGTACAGGATCGACTGCTTGCGCATCCCGAGCCGTCGGCCAGCGCGTCGAGCGAGGTCGCCTCGTAGCCGCGGGACCCGAAGGAGACGAGGGCGGCGTCGAGGATCCGGTCGGCCGTGCGCTCCCGTCCGTCTCCCACCGCTCATCTACCATATGGTAGACAGAGATGGTGCCCGAGGTGCGTATCCCTCCCGCGAGCTCGGTGGACGACGGAGGCCGGGGGCCGACCGGCGACGGCCAAGCGCCGACGACGCCGCCCGGTCCGCTCTCGGTCAGCGGCCGGCCTGGCCGGGACCCGCATCCTGGTGACCGGGGCCACCGGGTTCCTCGGCACCGCCGTGGTCGAACGCCTCCTGCGGTCGGTCCCCGACTGCGAGGTCGTCGTCCTCGTCCGCCCCACCCGCCGGTCTGTCGGCGGCCGAGCGGACGGCCCGGGAGATCGTCCGCAACGACTGCTTCGACCGCCTGCGCGCCGAGTGGGGCGACGATTTCGCCGACCGGGTGCGAGCGCCGTCTGGTCTCCGTGTCGGGCGACGTCAGCCACGACGGGCTCGGTCTCGACGACGAGGGCAGGCGTGTCCTGGCGTCGTGCGACATCGTCGTCCACTCGGCGGCCACCGTCTCCTTCGACGCCCCCCTCGACACCGCCGTCGAGGTCAACCTCCTGGGACCGTCACGCGTGGCCGCCGCCATCGGGACCGTGGCCGGGCCGCGGACCGACGCGTATCCCGGGCGCGCGCCGCACCCACCTCGTCACCGTGTCGACCGCCTACGTGGCCGGCACCCACCAGGGCGAGGCCACCGAGACCCTGTTCACCGAGGCCGTGCGCTCGGGAGCGCGGGCGCGCACCCACACCACGGTCACCACCGACGTCGACATCGCCGCCGAGATCGAGTCGGCCCGCCGCCTGCGCGACGACCTCGAGTCCGAGTCGCGCCGTCCCGGACCGCTGGCGCGCTTCACCAAGGCGGCTCGTGGCGAGCTGGGCGCGGCCGGGACGCACGTGCTGGCCGAACGGGCCGAGAAGCTGCGCGACGACTGGGTGCGCAAGCAGCTGGTCGACGCCGGCCGGGCCCGGGCCCAGGCCCTCGGGTGGCCCGACGCCTACGCCTTCACCAAGGCGCTCGGCGAGCGGGCTCTCGTCGCCTCCCACGCCGACGTCCCCATCACCGTGGTCCGCCCGTCGATCATCGAATCGGCCCTGGCCGAACCCCGGCCGGGCTGGATCCGCGGATTCCGGATGGCCGAGCCGATCATCATCTCCTACGCCCGGGGGCTGCTGAAGGAGTTCCCCGGCGTCCCCGAGGGCGTCGTCGACGTCGTCCCCGTCGACATGGTGGTGGCCGCCATCGTGGCCGTGGCCGCGGCCGGGCCCGACCCCGCCGGCGCCAGCGTCTACCAGGTGGCCTCGAGCGTCCGGAACCCCCTGCGCTACGGACAGCTGGTCGACCTGGTCCAGTCGTGGTTCACCGAGCACCCGCTCTACGACGCCGACGGCCAGCCGATCGTCGTCCCCGAGTGGTCGTTCCCCGGACGCGGGCGCGTCCAGCGCCAGCTGCGACGGGCCACCACCGCCTTCGCCGTGGCCGAGCGCATCCTCGGCGTCCTGCCCGTGCGCGGCGAGCGGGCCGATCTGGCCGCCCGGATCGAGGACCAGCGCACCCGGGCCGAGCGGGCCCTCGGCTACGTCGAGCTCTACGGCGCCTACACCGAGACCGAGGCCCACTTCCGCGTCGACCGCCTCCTGGCCCTGTGGGAGCGGCTGGCGCCGGCCGAGCAGGAGACCTTCTGCTTCGATCCCGGCCGTCATCGGGTGGCCCCACTACGTCCACGACGTCCATCTCCCGTCCGTCGTCGACCACGCCCGGGTGCGGTCGACGCCGGCCAGGTCCACCATGGTCAGCCGGTCGGACCGGGCCGAGAGCGCCATCTTGTCGCCCGACCGGCACCTGGCCGCCTTCGACCTCGAGAACACCCTCATCGCCTCCAACGTGGTCGAGTCCTACGCCTGGCTGGCCAGCCGCCATCTCCCGGCCGGTGAACGCGTGACCTTCACGGCCCGCCTCTTGCGCGAGGCGCCGGCGCTGCTCGCCCTCGACCGCCGCGACCGCGGCGACTTCCTGCGCAGCTTCTACCGCCGCTACGACGGGGCGTCGGCCCAGACTGCTGCGCGACGACTCGTGGGAGCTGTTCCACCACATGCTCCTCACCAAGTCCTTCCCGGCCGGGTTCGCCCGGGTACGCGCCCATCGCGCCCTCGGTCACCGCACGGTGCTCATCACCGGCGCCCTCGACTTCGTGGTCGAACCTCTGCGTCCGCTGTTCGACGAGGTCGTGTGCGCCTCGCTCGGGGTCGATGCGACCGGACGGTTCACCGGTCGGCTCGACGAGTCGCCCGCCCACCGGTGAAGCCCGGGCCCTGGTGTTGGCCCAGTACGCGGAGGACACCGGCCTCGACCTCGGGCGAGTCCGTGGCCTACGCCGACTCGACATCGGATCTGCCCCTGCTCGAGTGCGTCGGGTTCCCGGTGGCCGTGAACCCCGAGGCGCGACTGGCCGCCGTGGCCCGGCGCCGGGGCTGGCACGTGGAGCACTGGGACAAGGCCGGTGGCGGGGGCGGCCGTCCGGTCCTGCCCATGGGCCCGCTCGACCACGGCGTCTCGCGCTGGTGGGCCCGTCTCGAGGGCACGCTCGACACCCTGTCGGCCGGATCCGGGTCGGCGCGGGGCGGCCGACCGGTGAAGGGCCTCGTCGTCGAGCGCAGCCTCCCCCGCTTCGCCGCCGCCCGCCTGCGTCTCGTCCCTCGGCGGTTCGGGGACGAGCGCGGCCGTCGGACCGCTGCGTCTCACCGACCTCGACGCGCCCGCCCTCCCGGCTCCCGGCTGGCACCGGGTGCGGCCCCTGCTGGCCGGCATCTGCGGGTCGGACCTGGCCACGTTGGACGGGCGCAGCTCGCGGTACTTCGAGGACATCGTGAGCTTTCCCTTCGTCCCCGGCCACGAGGTGGTGGGCGTGGTGGAGGAGGATCCGGCCGACCAAGCCGGTGCCGACGACGGACCGTGGCACCGGGCACCCGGGTGGTGGTGGAGCCGGTGCTCGGCTGTACCGCCCGCGGCATCGAGCCCCCCTGCCCGGCCTGTGCCGAGGGCCGCGTGGGTGGGTGCGAGCGCGTCGCCTTCGGCCACATCGCACCGGGCCTGCAGATCGGCTTCTGCGCCGACACCGGTGGCGGCTGGTCGCACGCCGGCCTCGTGGCCCACGGCACCCAGCTCCACCGCGTTCCCGACGCCCTCTCCGACGACGACGCCGTGATGGTCGAACCGACGGCCTGCGCCGTGCACGCCGCGCTGGCCGGCGGGGTCGAACCGGGCGACACCGTCGCCGTCCTGGGCGGCGGCACGGTGGGGCTCACCACCACGGCGGCGCTGCGGCAACTGGCCACGCCCGGTGCGCTGCTGGTGGGGGCGAAGTACCCGCACCAACGTGAACTGGCCGGGGAGCTCGGGGCCGACCTGGCCGTCACCCCGGCCCAGCTGGCCCGGGCCGTGCGGCGCCGGTCGCGTTCGCTCACCACGTCGGGTCATCTGACCGGCGGGGCCGACGTGGTGGTCGACTGTGTCGGCAGCGCCGATTCGCTGGCGCAGTCGCTGGCCATGGTCCGCCCCCGGGGCCGGGTCGTCCTGGTGGGGATGCCGGGGAGGGTCTCGCTCGACCTGGCCCCGCTGTGGCACCGCGAGGTGTCCCTGGCCGGTGCCTACGCCTACGGGACCGAGCGGTCGGGCCGTTCGGTCCGTCGCACCTTCGACATCGCCATGGAGGTCGTGGCCGCCGCCCGTCTCGGGCGCCTGGTGTCGGCCCGCTACCCCCTGGAGCGCTTCGAGGAGGCCGTGGCCCATGCCGGGGCGGCCGGCCGGCGCGGCGCCGTGAAGGTCGTCTTCGAGATGCACCCCCACCGCCGGAAAGGACCGAGCTGCATGAGCCCCAGACCGGGATTCGTCCTGGAGGTCGACCGATCGACCCCGCCCACCTTGTTCTGGCACGGCGAGGGCTTCCGCCTCGAGCGCCTCCCCGACCGGCAGTCGCGTGCTCTACCCGCCCGAGCCGCTCGAGGCCGCTCGCCGATCCGGTGGGCGCCATCCGCCACGCCCTGCTCCACCCGCTCGGCGACGCCGAGCCCCTGCCGGCGCTGCTGCGCCCGGGGATGCGTCTCACCATCGCCTTCGACGACGTGTCGCTGCCGCTGCCGCCCATGCGGCGCCCCGACGCCCGCCAGCTGGTCATCGAGCAGGTCCTCGACCTGGCCGCCGAGGCCGGGGTCGACGACGTGGTCCTCATCTGCGCGCTGGCCCTGCACCGGCGGCTGACCGAGGCCGAACTGCGCCACGCCGTGGGTGACCGCGTCTACGACGCCTTCGAGCCGCACGGGCTCCTGCAGCAGCACGACGCCGAGGATCCCGACAACCTGATCCACCTCGGGCTCACCGATCACGGCGAGGACGTCGAGATCAACAAGCGGGCGGCGACGTCGGACCTTCTCGTCTACGTCAACATCAACCTGGTGGCCATGGACGGCGGCCACAAGTCGGTGGCCACCGGCCTGGCCAGCTACCGCAGCCTCCGGCACCACCACAACGCCAGGACGATGCAGCACAGCCGCTCCTTCATGGACCAGCACCGCTCGGAGCTGCACTCGTCGAACTGGCGCATGGGCCGCCTGATCGCCGACGCCGGTGTGAAGGTCTTCCAGATCGAGACCAACCTCAACACCGACACCTTCCCACCCCAGCTGCGGTTCCTCGAACGACGCGAATGGGAATGGTCGGGGCGCGATCGCGCCGCCTTCCTGGCCACGTCGGCGGCGCTGGCCCGCACACCAGACCGACTGGCCCGGTCCATCTTCCACTCCGTGCGATCGCCCTACCGGATCACGAGCGTGCAGGCGGGCGAGGTGGAGGCCGTGCACGCCCGGACCACCGAGAACGTCTACGCGCAGCAGCTCGTCGCCGTGGACGGCCAGACCGACATCCTGACTCTCGGGCTCCCCTACATCTGCCCCTACAACGTCAACTCGATCATGAACCCCATCCTGGTGGCCTGCCTGGGGCTCGGCTACTTCTTCAACATGTACCGGGGCCGGCCCCTCGTCCGGGAGGGCGGCGTGGTCATCATGAGCCATCCGACTCCGTGGGCCTTCCACCCCGGCGCACCATCCGAGCTACATCGACTTCTTCGAACAGGTCCTGGCGGAGACGACCGACCCGGCCGAGGTGGGCAAGTACGAAGAGGCCTACGCCACCGACCCGTGGTACGTCCACCTCTACCGGACCGGGAACGCCTACCACGGCGTCCATCCCTTCTACATGTGGTACTGGTGCGCGCACGCGCTGGAGCATCTCGGCGGCGTCATCATCGTGGGCGGCGACCGCGCCGCGGTGCGGCGTCTCGGGTTCACACCGGCCTCGACCATGGCCGACGCCCTGGAGATGGCCGGCGACATCGTCGGGCGCGATCCGTCGCTCACCCATCTCCACTCCCCGCCGCTGCTCATGGCGGACGTGTCGTGATGGCGGTCGCACGGGCCGGCTTTCCGTGGTCGTCGCCCCACTGGCCCGACGGGGTCGAGCGGGACGCGCCCGAGCGGAAGCTCGGCGTCGACTACGACACGGAGTGGTCGCGCCGCTATCCGGCCCGCCTGGCGCGGGCCGTGCTGCTCGACAACGTGACCCGTCCCCTGGCCCACGTCGTCGCCGCCCCCGAGGTGCGCGGGGCGGAGATGCTCGAGCTGGTCGATCCCCCCGCCATCTTCGTGGCCAACCACACCAGTCACATCGACACCGGTCTCCTGCTGTCGGTCCTGCCCCGCCGCTTCCGTCACAAGACGGTGGTGGCGGCGGCCGCCGACTACTTCTTCGACCGTCGCTGGAAGGCCCATCTGTCGGCCCTCGGGCTGGGCGCCATCCCCATCGAACGCCACAAGGTGAACCGCCGGTCGGCCGACACCGCCGCCGGCCTGCTCGACGAGGGATGGAACCTCATCATCTTCCCCGAGGGCGGTCGCTCCCCCGACGGCTGGTTCCAGGAGTTCCGCGGCGGTGCCGCCTACCTGGCCCGACGCACGGGCCGGCCCGTCGTGCCCGTCCACATCGACGGCACCTGGCGGATCCTGCCCCGGGGCGGTGGCCGCCCGCGCCGGAGCCCGACGCGGGTCACCTTCGGGACACCGCTCTCCCCCGCCGACGGGGAGGACACCCGACGGTTCGGGACGCGTATCGAGACGACCCTGGCCACCATGGCCGACGAGGGCCGGACCGACTGGTGGACGGCACGCCGGCGCGCCGCGGCGGGGACGACCCCGTCACCACGCGGACCCGCCGCCGCCGCCTGGCGCCGGACGTGGGCGCTCGGCCCCGACGACGGCGAAGGCCCCGCTGCCGACGACGGTCGGTGGGCGGTTCCGGGCCACTGACCGGGCGCCGTCAGCCAGCGATCGCCGCGTACGCCCCGGTGAGGAAATCGAGGGCGATAGCAGGCGGCCGCGGCGAGATCCAGGCGGCGTTGGTGAGGAGAATGGTGATCATGTCCTCCGACGGGTCGTTGCGCCAGATGGTCCCGAGCCCGCCGTCCCAGCCGTACTGTCCGACGGGCGCCGACGGGCTCTCGCGTCGGGTGACGATTCCCACGCCGAATCCCCAGCCGCGCCCGTCGAAGTCGTCGGGGAAGAACCCCGACACCGCCTTCTGCTCGGTCGTCAGCTGATCGGTGGTCATCGTCTCCACCGAGGGACGCGACAGGAGGGGATCGCCGCCGCGCAGGAGCATTTCGGCGAAGAGGAGGAAGTCGCCGGCCGTCGAGACCAGTCCGGCGCCCCCGGACGGGAAGGCCGGCGGCCTGCTCCACTGCCCGGTCGGTTCGTCGTACAGCTCGAGTGCTCCCGTGTCGGGGACGGTGAGATAACTGGTGGCCATCCGGTCGAGGGCGGCCGCCGGCGCCCAGAAGGCGGTGTCCTTCATGCCCAGCGGCTCGAAGACGCGCTCGGCGCAGGAAGGTGTCGAACGGCTGACCGCTGGCGCGGGCGATCAACACCCCGAGGACGTCGGCACCGGTGTGGTACAGCCACCGTTCGCCCGGCTGGCACATGAGCGGCAGGGTGGAGAAACGGCGCATCCATTCGTCGGGTTCGGGGGCGAGCGACGGTTGGGGCGGGCCCACACTCACCTGCAGCGCGGCGGCGGCGTCGTTCACCGGGCAGGGCCCGAAGTACCCACCGAAGCCCATGCGGAAGGTCAGAAGGTCCCGCACGGTGATGGGCCGGTGGGCCGGCACGGTGTCGTCGACCGGTGCGTCGATACGGCGCACGACGCGCCGGTCGGCGAGCTCGGGCAGGAGCCGGTCGACGGACTCGTCGAGCCGGATCACGCACTCCTCCAGGAGGATCATGGTGGCCACCGCCGTGATGGGCTTCGTCATCGACGAGATGCGGAAGAGGGTGTCAGCCCGCACGGCACGGTCGCCCTCCAGCGCCGTCGCACCGACGGCGTCGACGTGGGCCTCCCCCCGCCGGCTGACCACCGAGACCAGACCGGGTGCACCGCCACGGTCGACATGACCGGCCATCACGTCGTGTAGGCGGCCGAGACGGTCCGGGGAGAGGTTGGAACCGGTCATGCGCCCATCACGACGGCGGAGCCGGTTCGGACTCATCGGTCACGCGCCGGCCTCCCCGGCCTCACGAACGGCGCGTCCGGACCAACCGCCGGATGGCGGCGGCGGGCGCCGAACCTGCGTTCCCACCGGTGGCGGCCAAGAGGCGTTGGCGGTGCAGGGCCCGCTCCTCCTCGTCGTCGAGAGGAGCGGGCGCCGTTCCCGTGGCCAGCGCCAGAAGGATGTCGGCCAGTGTCGGGTTCCGGGCCAGCACGGGACCGTGCAGATAGGTCCCGACCATCCGACCCGACCGGGCCCCGTCGGTTCGCGATCCGGCGCCGTTGCCGACGCCGGTGACGACCCGCGCCAGTGGGCGGACCGACGGGCCGAGCCTCGTGACCCCGGCGTGGTTCTCGAAGCCGGTGAGCCGGTCCAGTGGCACTCCCGCCGGGACGGACGCCACGTCCGCCCCGGCGGGGACGGCGAGCGGCTCGGCCACGACCTCGCCGACGGCGCGCCGTCCCGGTCCCCTCTCGGTGACGACGTCGAGCAGGTCGACGCCGCCGTGCGGGCGCCCGTCGGGGCCGGGGAACGACGAGCCCATGATCTGGTAGCCGGCGCAGACGGCCAGGACAGTGGCACCGCCGGCCACGGCGCGTTGCAGGACTCCGGTGGCCAGCCGTTCGGCCGCCTGCACCTGGGGACCGTCCTCCCCGCCACCGATGCAGTAGATATCGCCGGCGGCGGGGAGCTCGGTGTCCGACAGGGCCAGGACGAGCTCGACGGGGATGCCGCGCCAGGCGGCGCGGCAGGCGAGCACCCGACCGTTGCCGGCGTCACCGTAGGTGCCGAGAAGATCGGGGTAGATCACCACCACCCGGAGGGCGGACGGGCCGCTGTTCGACGAGGACGACACGGTGACCGTCGGCACCGGGCGCGCCGGCAGGAGCAGACCGGCCCCGGTGGCGGCGCCATCGGTGGCGCCACCGGGAGGACCGACGTCGTCGCCCCGGGCCAGCCGTCGGCGGAGGTCCTGAAAGGCGGTGTAGTTGCCCACGTACTCCACTCGGTCGGCCCCCGACGCGCCCAAGGCGTCGACCTGGCGGGACACCGTCATGTGGGCCACTCCGGCGTAGCGCAACCGCACGGCCAGGTCGCCACGCCGGTCGCCGGTGGCCACCACCGTCCGACCGGCCAGGCGTTCGAAGGCGACGTCCCACAACCACGACGGGTCGTGGCCGTCGGCCGTCCGGGCGTTGATCCCGATGACGACGGGGTCGGTCCCGCCGTCCAGCAAGTCGAGGAGCTCCGCCCACCCCGCCGGGTTCTTGGCCAGCAGCAGGCGGGCCGTCACGCCCCCGCCGGTCACCGTGGCGAAGCGGCCCTCGACATCGGTGACCGGCGCCATGGACCGCAGGGCGCCGGCCTCGTCCACCCCGAGGACGCCGGCGGCGATGGCCGCCATGACGGCGTTGGCGCGGTTGGCACGGCTCGGCAGGAGCAGGTCCACGGCGAGATGCCGCCCGTCGGCAGTGACGACCTCGTCGCCCACCAGGCGGGCGTCGGGATGCGGACGGGCGAAGCCGCATCGGCACGACCACCCGCCCGACGACGCGTCGGGACCGGGGAAGACGATCTGCCCGTCGCAGGCCGGACAACCCACGGCGTCGCCCTGCCACAGCAGGCCGGCCGCCACCCAGATCACCTTCCGCGCGGCGCCGGCCGCCCACACCACGAGGGGGTCGTCGGCATTGGCCACCACGGTCGTCTCGAGCGCCGACAGGGCGTGGCGCCAACGGTTCGCCGTCATCCGGACCTCGCTCACCCGGTCGAGCTGATCGCGCGACAGGTTGAGCAGGACCACCACCTGCGGGGCCACCGCCGCCGCCACGGCGCCGAGATAGGCCTCGTCGACCTCGAGGACGGCCGGCGCCCCCGGTGGCGACGCGGCCAGGGCCGCCACCAGCCCGGGGGGCATGTTGGCTCCCGCTCTCGATGTGGCCACCAGCGGCGCGCCGCCCAGGGCGGCGGCCAGGAGGTGCGTGGTCGTCGTCTTGCCGTTGGTCCCGCTCACGAGGGCCACCCGACGGTCCGCCGCCAGCGCGCCGAGGAGGTCGGGCGCCAGGAGGAGACCGACCCGTCCGCCGATGACCGACCCGCTGCCGCGTCCGAGACGCCGTGACGCCGCGCTCACCGCCACCGCCGCCCGTCCGGCCCACCGCGCCCGGGCGGGCAGGCGGGACCGGATCGGCGCGACCACGCCGGCTCCCGGCCCCGTGCTCACGTCGGACGGTGCCCGGGCGGGAACGTCCTGGCCATCTCCTCGTCGGTGGGACGGCCCCGCACCGTCGCCTCGTCCGGGAGCAGGGCCACGATGGCGGCCATGACGGCGGCGGTGTCGGCCACGGCGTCTTCGAGTCCCAGCCGGACCGGCGAGCCCACCCGTACCCGGATGAGTGGGGGATCGGCGAAGGTGGTCACGGTGGGCACCCGGGACGACCGGGGCCAGACACGCTCGGTCCCCCACAGGCCGATGGGGACGACGGGGGCGCCGGTCATGGCGGCCAGGCGGGCTGTTCCCGTCTTGGCCCGCAGGACGGGGTCGAAGAAGGCCTCGCCGCGGGGGATGGTGCCCTGGGGCAGGATCACGACGAGCTCACCCGCTTCGAGGGCGCGCTGGGCGTCGCGTAGCGGTTGGTCCGACCCGCTGCCGCGGTCCACGCTGATCCCGCCCAGCGCCCGCGCCAGCTGCCCGACCACGGGCGCGTCGAAGAGCTCCCGCTTGGCCAGGAAGCGGACGGGCCGACCGAGGCGGGCGGCGATGATGGCCAGGGCGACGACATCGAAGTAGCTGCGGTGGTTGGAGGCCAGCAGGGCCGGTCCCCGCGCGGGGATGTTCTCGAGACCGGCGATGTCGAAACGCGCGTAGGGAAAGGCCTCGGGGCGGACGAAGGGACGCAGGAGGTGGTACGGCTCGATGCCCGCCATCTTGGGCACCCCCGGCGGGCGGTCCCAGTGCTCGATGGGCCAGCGCTGGACAGTGGCCACGGCGCGCAGCCGGCGGTCGGGATTCACGGCGTGGGGATGGCCGACGGCACGCAGCAGCGGGACGTCGAAGACACTGTCGGTGTAGGCGTGGCTCCGGGCCAGGTCGACCCCGGCCGTCGCCGCCCAGCGCCGGACGACGGCGAGCTTCCCGGTGGCCCAGGCGAAGTCCCCGTCGATCCCCCCGGTGTACCGGCCGTCGCGGCTGGCGTACCGGGTGCCGACGACGTCGTCGAAGCCGGCCAGCTCGGCGAACGGGGCCACCAGGTCGATCGGCGACGTGGTGGCCAGCACCAGGAGGCGGCCGGCGGCCCGGTGCGCGGCCAGGACGGCCGGTGCATAGGGCTGGACCAGCTCGGCCAGGTCGGCGGCGGCGCGCCCACCGGCACGGCGGACGGCGTCGACGTCCCAGCCGGTGGTGAAGCGGGGGGCGGCGCGCACCATGGCCATGAAGGCCAGACTCTCGCCCTGGAGGTCGTAGAGCCGGTAGAGGAGGCTCTCGCCGGGGAGCGAGGGGCGGCCGTCCATCAGACCCTCGGCCCGCATGGCGGCGCCGAGGACAAGGCCACTGGCCCCCCTCAGCAGCGTCCGGTCGAGGTCGACGAACACGGCCTCGGTGGGGCCGCCGCCGGCGGTGCCGCCATGCGGTCGGGGCTCCTCCCGGCCGCCCCGGGTGACGGGCGGTGTCCGCGGCATCCCGGAGCGTCGAGCGGTCGCCATGGACCGAGACGTTACCGCCGGGGCCGTGGGCGAAGACCGGAAAAAACGGAGCCCGGACGCGGCGAAGGGACCGGACGGGGGAATATCCGATCCCTTCGCACCGACTCGACAGGGATGGCGGGGGGGGTGTCCAGCCCTGGGGTCCGGGGACATTTTGCGCTTTCGCGAACGATCAGTCAAACAGCTAATACAGATTTATGCTATCTCTATTGACGATGGAACTCAGGCACCTGCGAGCCCTGGTGGCGGTCTCCGAGCACGGCTCGTTCTCCGGTGCCGCCGACGCGCTGGGAACCGTCCAGTCCAACATCTCGGCCCACGTGGCCCGGCTCGAGAGGGAGCTCGGAACCACCCTGGTGGACCGCAGCGCCGGCCGGCTCACGGCCGAAGGCGAGGTGGTGGCGGCGCGGGCCTACCGGATCCTCGGTGAGATCGAGGCCGTGACCGCCGACCTGGGGGCGCTGCGGGAAGAGGTGGGCGGGACGGTCCGGATCGGCATGATCGGTACCACCGCCCGCTGGATCACCCCGGTTCTCCTGGCCGACCTCTCGGTGAAGCACCCCGATCTGCGTCTGGTGGTGGCCGACGGGATCACCTCCAGCCTCGAGCCCCAGCTGGCCGCCGGGCGATTCGACATGGCCATCCTCACCCTCCCCGTACCGGGGCGAGACCTGACCTTCGAGTCCCTCTTCGACGAGGACCTCGTCCTGGTGGTCCCCGTCGACGACGATCCCCTCGTCGGGATCTCCCGCATCGCCCTGTCCGACCTCGGGCGGTTCGAGCTGCTCCTCCCCGCCCCCGGGACCGCCTTCCGGGCCGAGATCGACGCCGCCGTCAGACCGGCCGGTCTCCAGCTCCGCCCCCGGGCCGAGCTCGACGGGGTCCGCCTCCTGGCCTCGCTCACCTTCGAGGGCTACGGGCCGGCCGTCCTCCCCGCCACCGCCGTCCCCCCCCACCTGCGGCCGCGTTTCCGGTCGATCGGGATCGACGACCTCCCGCCGCGCCACGTCGTCCTGGCCCAGCGCACCCGGGGCATGCCGTCGATCGGGGCCCGGGCCGTGATCCACGCTCTGCGCACCCTCCTGGCCGACCCGGGCCGCCTTCCCGACGGCGTCCACGTCGTCCTGCCGTCGGCGACCACCCGCACCGAGGGTTCGCTGCGCGTGGTGGGGATGCCGAACGGCTGAGGGGCCTACAGTGCGCCGGTGCGAACGCCGGGGGATCGTCACCGCGCCGGGCCGACTCCGCCGAGTCGGCGGGGCCGGGTCGTCGGTGCGGTGGGGGCGGTCGCCCTGGCCGTGGCGGCCTGCTCGAGCACGCCGGCGGCGCCCGGTCCCACCGCGTCGGGACCGCACGACGCCGTTCCGGCCACTCCGGGCAGCCACCAGGACACGGCCTTCGCCGGCGACGGGCCCTACAAGCCGGGCGTGGTGTTCGAGACGACGCCCCAGGGCGACGTCGTCGTCGTGACCTACCCGGTCGACGCGTCGTCGACCGCCGGGAAACCGACGTACGTGATCGACCTGCTGCGGTGGTTCACGGGATCCCCCACCGCGCCCATCCCGGCCGGGCTGCCCTCGACCTTGCCGACCACCCTGGCCACCGACGCCTACACCGGCGTGCCCATCAGTGCCCGGGGCCCCTTCCCGGTGGTGCTCTTCAGCCACGGCTACGGGGGCTATCCCGAGCAGTCGTCCTTCCTCACCGATCATCTGGCCACGTGGGGCTTCGTGGTCGTCGCTCCCGACCACCGCTCGCGTGACCTCCGCGCCGTGGTCAGCGGCACCACCGGGAGGGGGCAGAACGACATCACCGACCTGCGTGACGCCCTGGCCCTCGTCAAGAGGATGAACGCCACACCGGGAACGCTGTTCACGGGCAAGCTCGACCTCACCCGGGTGGCCTCCCTCGGACACTCGGCCGGCGGTGGCGCCGCCATCACGGTGGCCGACGACAGCGACATCCGGACCTACATTGGCCTGGCCCCGTCCCCGGGGACACCGCCGCCCAGCAAGCCGGGCCTGATCATGCAGGGGACGTCCGACAAGGTCGTCATCCCGTCGGGGACGCTGAAGCTGTACGCCAAGCTGAAGTCCCCCAAGCGGCTCGTCCTCATCGACGGCGCCGGACACAACGTCTTCGACGACGGCTGCACCATCGGCGTCGCCCAGGGTGGCCTGGTCGAGTTCATCAAGACGCTGAACCTTCCCGCCCGCCTTCGCATCGATCGCCACCGACGGTTGCTCGCCCCCCGACATCTCCCCGCCCACGGCGTGGCCCCTGATCGACCAGGTCGTCACGGCCCAGCTGCGCTACGGCCTCGGCATCGACACCACGCCGGTGGGACTGAGCGGCGGTCTCGACCACGCTTTCGGCGGCGTGACGGCCTCGGTCAGAGACACCGTCACGGCTGCTTCCTGAAGCGAAACGGGGCTCTGCGAAGCGGGCTCGTTCAGGGGTGCGGTGGGCGCGGTTCGCGCCACATGAGCCAGAGGGTGGGCCCGCCCCCCGGGGTGTGGATCTGTCCGGTGACCTCGAAGCCGTGGCGGGAGTAGAAGGGGAGATTTCTCTCCTTGGACGATTCGAGATAGGCGGGCAACCCATCGGCGTCGAGGCGGTCGAGCACGACGCGCAGCAGCGCCGAGCCCACGCCGCGGCCCTGGCGATCGGGGTCGGTGCCGAGAGTGCCGAGGTACCAGTGGACCTGCCGGGGCCTCGCCCTCTCGTAGGCGGCCAGGAGGCGGACCACGTCGGGGGCCTTGCGGCCCCAGACCGAGAGATACGGGAGGACGGGGAGGATCCTCACCAGGTCCAGGACCCCGGGGCGGGGCATGGTCGGTGGTGCCCACAGAGCGGCGCCGGCGCGGTCGGGGGTGGTCCAGACCTCTCCGTGGGGGAGGTAGGTGTGGCGCAACTGGATGGTGAAGAACCGGGCGAGGCCGGTGGCCCGGAGACGGGGTCCGCCGAACAGGTAGAGCGACAGCGGGTCGTCGTCGAAGGCTCGTGCCAGCGCCGACGACAACACCCCGACATCGGCCGGCGCCGCCGGCACGACGCCACTCACCGTGCCACGCACGTCAATTGACCGACGGATGCGGCGGGTAGGCGGCCAGGAGGGCGAGCTTCCCCCCTTGGCGCTGGAGGACGTCGTGCCACAGCGCATCGGCCTCCGGGGTGAAGACGTCGGCGACCACGGCGTCGAGAACGATCCAGGCACCCTCGGCGAGCTCGTCCTCGAGCTGGTCCGGTGACCACCCGGAGTAGCCGGCGAACATCCGGACACCGGCCACCGGCACCGGCTGCTCGTCGGGGGCGACCGCCAGGTCGACGGTCCCGACACCGTCGAGGACGAGACGCCACTGCGACTCGGTGACGTCGGCCGCCTCGGTCCGGGCCAACCCGATGACCGCATCGGGTGAGACAGGGCCTCCGCGGAAGACGACTCCGGGAGGGGCGGCCAGGGCCTGGTCGCGCCAGACGTCGAGGATCTCGTCGACGGGGAGGCCCGTGGGCCGGTTGAGCACCACCCCGAGAGCGCCGTCGGGACCGTGATCGAGCATCAGGACCACGGAGCGCTCGAAGTTCGGATCGCCCAGGCGCGGTGACGCCACCAACAGGCGACCGATGAGACCGTCGGCGTCGTCGGCGTGGTCCGACCTGGGTTCCGGATCGTCTCCCGGCACCCCCTGATCATGCCCGCACCGGGCCGCTCCCACGCTCATCCCCGGCCGGGCGGGGCGGGCGCCTACGACGCCACCAGCACCTCGACGGCCAGGGCGCGCTGGGCCAGATCGACCTTGGTGTTGTCCTCGGCGTAGCGCAGGCCCTGGACGTTGTACAGCGTCACCGGCCGATCGCCGAGCGGGAACGGGCCCCAGTGCCACGTCCCGCGGTGCAGGACGAGGCGATCGAGCGGCCGGAGGAGAAAGGCACGGACGCTGTCGAGGTCACCGGGCGTGCCGAAGGTGACATCGGCGGGGGCGACGGCGATCACGGAGGCGACGTCCAGGACGAGAAGGGCCTGGGTGTGGGTGTCGTGCCGGAAGAGGCCGTCACAGAGCAGCCCCTGTGCGGTCCGGGCGATCTCCTGCGGCGTGTGGGAGATGATGTTCAGGTGGACGTCGCTCCACTCGAAGACCAGGCGGTGGTCCCCGTCGGTGGGATCGGTGTCGGTCACGGGAAGCCAACCGAACGGCGCCCACGCCTCGGCCGTGAGCGGTTGCGCTTCGATGCTCCTGGCGATGTCGACCACGGCCCCAATCCCCCTTGATCTACGCTGACGTCGCCGTCAGTCTAAGGAGGCTGACAGGTCCCGGGCGAGGAGGCAACACCATGGACGTCCGCAGTATCGAGGACACCGAACCGGTCGTCGAGCACAACGGCACCGTGCCCGTGTGGTGGCTCGTGAACGCCCGTGAGATGAAGGAGATCACCGACGGCGGCTACCTCGAGCTGGTGAACGAATTCGAGGTGCCGGGGGGTGGGCAGGTGTTCCCCCATTCCCACCCGACCCACGAGTTCTATTACGTGATGACCGGCCGCGGCATCATGACCATCGAGGACGAGGAGCGACCGGTGGCCCAGGGCGACCTCGTCCACATCCCGCCCGACAAGGTGCACAGCCTGCGCCCGGTGAGCGACCACGCCCCCATCCACTGTTTCTGTTTCGCCGTCGGCGTGAAGGACGCGGGGCCGATCGACTACACCACCCACTGATCGCAGGTTCGTGGCCCGCGTCCTCGTCACCCGCATCCTGCCCGACGGTGGTCTCGATCCTCTCGTGGCGCGCGGCCACGAGATCGTGCAGCGGGTCGACGACACCCCGTACACCCATGCCGAGCTCGTCACCGCCGTGGCCGACGTCGACGCCGTGGTGTGCCTCCTCACCGACCGGGTCGACGAGGACGTCCTCACCGCCGGGGCCGCCGGTCGACTGAAGGTGGTGGCCAACGTGGCCGTCGGCTACGACAACATCGACGTCGCCGCCGCACGTCGACTCGGGGTGGAGGTCTGCAACACACCGGGAGTGCTCGACGAGACCACGGCCGACCTCGCCTTCCTTCTCATCCTGGCCGCCTCCCGGCTGGGCTGGGACGCCGAACGCGATCTGCGGGCCGGGACCTGGGAGGGATGGGGCATCAACCAGTACCTGGGGCGCGATGTCCACGACGCCGTTCTCGGCCTCGTCGGGTACGGCCGCATCGGCGCCGCGGTGGCCCGACGGGCCGCCGGCTTCGGGATGCGGGTCCGGCACCACACGCGCCGCGACACCCTGCTCCCCGGGTACACGGCCTCGCTCGACGCCCTGGTGGCCGAGGCCGACATCGTGAGCCTCCACGTCCCCCTGAACGACTCCACCCGCCACCTCATCGGTCGGCGCGAGCTCGGCCTCATGCACCGTGGGGCCGTCCTCGTCAACACGGCGCGCGGACCGGTGGTCGACGAGGAGGCGCTGGCCGACGCCCTGCACGCCGGGACCATCTTCGCCGCCGGGCTCGACGTCTACGAACGCGAGCCCCAGGTCCATCCGCGCCTGTTGAGCGCCCCGCGGACCGTGTTGCTCCCCCACATCGGCAGTGCCACCCAGGCCACGCGGGCGAAGATGGCGCAGATGGCCTGCGACGGCGTCTGCGCCGTGCTGGACGGGTCGCGGCCGGCCAACCTCGTCAGCTGACGTCCACCGGAGAGGGGTCGAGGTGGAGGAGGTCCACCGTGGTGACTCCCTCGGCGAGGGCGGCGAACAGACCCTCCTCCTTCTCCTCCCGGGCCCGGCCGGCGGCCAGGACGTCGCCGAGAGCGGCGCTCGGGATCACCGTCACGCCGTCGGCATCGCCCACCACCCAGTCGCCGGCACGGACCTCGACCCCGCCCACGATGGCGGGGGCACCCGCCGATCCCTTCGCCTGCTTGGCCGCGCCGCGCAACGCCACCGTGGTGGAGAACACGGCGAAGCCGCGGGACTCGAGGGCGGAGACGTCACGAACGCCGCCGTCGATGATGAGACCGGCCACGCCACGGGCCTGGGCGCCGGTGGTGAGGACCTCGCCCCAGTAGCCGAACTCCTCCTCGTCGCCGACGTCCACCACCAGCGCGTGGCCCGGGGGCACCGTGGTCACCGCCACGTGGATGGCCAGGTTGTCTCCGGGCGTGCAGCGCACCGGGTAGGCCGGGGCACTGATCCTGGCTCCCTTCCAGACAGCCCGGATCCGGGGGCGCATGGGGTGGCCGCCGCTCTCGCCCAGAGTGGCGGCGCCCAGGACGAGCAGGGCGGCGGCGTGGCGCGAGAACGGGGCGTCGTCGGTCGTGGTCATGGGCGCGAGCGTAGAGCGCCACCGACATCGGCCTGCTGCCGCTGCCGGCGACGGGCCCGGGCCGCCTGGCGCCAGGTCACCGCCACCGCCCCCCGGGAGATGGCCTCGTCCCTCAGGCCGTCGGTCACGTCGTAGTGGTGGCGCAAGGGGTCGTGGGGATGGGCCTGGAACCACGATCGGCACATCCCGAGCCCGGCGGCGAAGCGATGGAGCTCCTCGACGGTGTCGGCGGTCAGATGGGACCAGCGCGCCGTGACCGGACCCACCGTGGCCGGCTGACGCCAGTCGTCGACGTAGACGGCCACCGTGCCCCCGGTCAGCGGGGAGGGGACATCTCGGCCGTCACCTGGGCCATGGCGGCGAGCTGTTCCATGTAATGGTCACGCGAGGAGTGGCGGAAACGGAGGCTCAGGCCGGTGGCGCCGAGCTCGGCGTAGGAGGTCACGATGGCGGCCGCCCCCGACGGGTCTCCCGACGGATCGAGAGCCGGTTCGGGGGCGAGGATGACATCGAAGGCGCCGCCGCCACCGGCCCGATCCCCCGCCACGGGCATGGCCGCCAGCATGGCCTGCAACTGCCGCGTGCGACAGCCCGAAGGGGATCCAGCCATCGCCCAGCTCGAGGGCGCGCCGTAGTGATCGGCGCGTCCGTCCGCCCACCCAGATCGGAAGGCGCCGATCGATCCCGCTCGGCTCGATGAAGAAACCCGAGTACCGGTAGTGGGTGCCGGCGTAGGTGGGACTGCGCTGGCCGAACGAGGCACGGATGGCGCGCAACGCATCATCGGCCCGTGCCCCCCGACCGTCGAATTCAACCCCCAGGAGATCGAACTCGGCCCGGAGCGAACCCACCCCCACCCCGAGGATCACGCGCCCGCCGCTGGCCGTATCGAGGGTGCCGTAGCGCTTCACGATCTCGAGGGGGTGGTGATAGCCGAGGACGACGACGTGCGAGAGCAGTCCGATCCGGGTCGTCGAAGCGGCCACGTAGCTCAGGGTGACGAGCGGGTCCCAGTACCGGCCGCCGCGGACGGAGGCGACGTCCTCGGGGATGGCGATGTGCTCGGGACACGAGATCCACCGGTAGCCGAGCCGCTCCGCCTCCCGGGCCACCGCCACCACATCGGCCATCGTGCCGTCGCGCTCCCAGGCGGGTGCCTCGAAACGCGGATTGAGGTTGACGATCGGAGTGACGATGCCGAGCTGCACGGCACGAGCGTACCGACCGGTCCTCAGGCCAGGAGGACGGAGGCGGCCGTCACCCCCACGACGATGATCACCACCCGCAGGACCGCGGCGGGGATCCGGCGGCCGAGGGCGCCTCCGATCTGGCCTCCGACCACCGATCCGACCGCCACCAGGGCGGCCGCCTCCCAGGCGATGTGCGTCACGCTGATGAAGATCACCGCCGAGACCGCGTTGGTGAGCAGGGCCAGGACGTTCTTGGCGGCGTTCAGACGCTGGAGATGGTCGTCGAGGAAGATGCCGAGCAACGACATCAGGATCACGCCCTGGGCGGCGCCGAAGTAGCCGCCGTAGACGCCGGTGGCGAAGACGCCGAGGTAGAGCGGGAGGCCGCCGTGCGCCGGGGGCTCGTGGCGGGCCGACAGTCGTCGGGCCAGGCGCGGTTGCACGGCCACGAGGACACAGGCCACCAGGATCAGGACGGGGACGACGTGGCGGAAGACACTGCCGGGAAGGGCGAGAAGGAGCACCGCTCCGGTGATCCCGCCGGTGACCGACGCCGAGCCCAGGACGAGCAACCGCGGCCGTTGGCCCTCGAGCTCGCGGCGGTAGGCGACGGCGCCGCTCAGGGACCCCGGCACGAGGCCCACGGTGTTGCTCACGTTGGCCACGATGGGGCTGAACCCGAAGGCCAGCAGGGTGGGGAAGGTGATCAGGGACCCCGATCCCACGATCGTGTTGATGGTCCCCGCCACGAGCCCCACGCCCACGATGGCCAGGGCTTCGAGGACGGACATGGGGAGGGTCTACCGGCAATACCAGTCCCGCTCAAGGCTGAGGTCCCCGAGTCCCCGGGGGGACCCGGCCGGAACGCTCGGACTACAATGGGATTCGACCTTGGGCCGGTGGGCAGGCCGGGTGGAGGGGGCTGGCGTGTTTCGAGGACTGCGGCGGGGCACGTCGTCGCCACTTTGGCGGTGCAAGCGGAGCCTGTCTATGGTGGCGCTCGCCGCCGCCATAGCCGGGATCACCGTCGTCGACGCCACCCCGGCCATGGCCAAGAAGGCGGCCCACGGAGCTCGGCCCCCAGTGGCCTTCACTCACCCGGCCGAGAGCTCACGGGCCGGCGCATCCTGCCAACCGGAGCCGGGGAAGACCTGTCCGCTGACGAACCTGGCGTGGTCCGGCTACGTCGCCACCCCCGTCAGCCATGACTTCGCCTCGGTCAGCGCCAACTGGGTCCAGACGTCGATCACCTGCCCCTCGCATTCCGACGCCTGGGCCTTGTTCTGGGTCGGACTCGACGGCTGGAGTCCGTCGGTCTCGGGAACGACCGTCGAACAGGGCGGCACCTCGGCGCAATGCGTCAACGGCGTTCCCCAGTACGAGGCGTGGTGGGAGATGTACCCGGACAACAAGATCCAGACCGACATGCCCATCGCCGTCGGTGACCACATCAGCGCCAGCCTGGTGTACTCCGCCTCAACTGACACCTACACGGTGACGGTGGATGACACCACCACCGGACAGTCCCTGGTGGTCGTCTGTTCGAAGGCCAGTGCCTCCGTGAATCCCAACACCTACACCGTCACGATCGACGGCGTGCGAACCGGTCCGACGCCCTTCCTGTCACAGAATCAGACCCCCGAGTCCCTGTGCAGTCCCACCGATCCGTGCCAGAACTCATCGGCCGAATGGGTGGTCGAAGCTCCGGGTGACAGCAGCGGATCGTTGTACCCGCTGGCCCGGTTCAAGCCCGTGCTCTTCAAGCAGGCGAGAGCCACCGACTCGGCCGGAGACTGGGGACCCATCAGCGACCCGCTCTGGCAGCACACGGCGGTCGACTTGGCGAACAGTGCCGGGACGTACCTGGCCAGCGTCAGCGCCCTCGAGAAATACGGGACGCGGTTCCGCGAACATCAGGGACTGAGCCCTGAACGAAGGACCGAAGCCATCTCGCCGTCGACGTCACACTGTGACGGAGGGGTCGAACTCGTCGATCAGCTTACGGGGATGACGACCGTCGACGTAGCCGATGAACGGTGGGTGGATGTTGTAGCCAAGCAACTCCTGCAGCCGTTCCGGCAGGCCGGCGGCTGCCGCCGGGGGGACGACGAGGACATGGTTCTCGACGGGACGCAGCCAGGAGGCGGCGTAGTGGAGGACGACACCGAGACGACTGCTGTCGCTCCGGTTCGCCCCTCCTCCGTGCCAGACGCTGCCGGTGTAGATGAGCGCCGACGTGGCGGGAAGCTCGACGGTGATGGTGTCGGTGTCGGGACCGGGGCGCTCGTCGGTCCATCGATGACTCCCGGGGACGATGCGGGTGGCGCCGTTGGCGGCGGTGAAGTCCTGGAGGGGCCACATCACGTTCACGACGATCTCGGGGTGCGGACGGGGCAGCGGGTAAATGGCGTCGTCGGGATGGAGAGGTTGCGCCGTCTCACCCGGTCCGATCGAGATTCCGGTGGGTGCGCTCAGCTCGTAATGGCCGAGGACGCGGTCGAGAACGTCCAGGACGACCTCGTGGACGGCGAGGGCGTCGAGGGACCGGGTCTTGGCGAACAGGCCGTAGACACGACGGGTGCGGTGGCCCTCGAAGTCGTCCCGCCCCTTCGGTGTGCTCTCGACGATGGCCTCGAGCTCGGAACGGGCCCAGGCCACCTGAGCCGGGTCGATGGCCCCCGGAATGGTGGCGTAGCCGTTCTCCTCGAGCTCCCGCATGACGTCTTCGACCATCACCACTCCCCCTTCACCTCGCCGGCTGACGGACCTCGGTGATCATCGTCGTGGAGGCAGACTCGCCCATTCAAAGGCGTCCCCGAGGCCGGCCGGTGCGGCGCCGCGTTCCATGAGGAACGGAAAGACCAACATCTCCTCCCCCTCGTGGTCGCTCGTGTCCGGTCGTGGACGCCAAGGTCGATCATCGTTCCTCTCTCTTGACGGCGACCCCATTGTGGCCCGCCTGGGCTCCCGGTGCGGCACGGGGCCGGTAGGCTCGGCCTTGAGCTCAGAGCGAGCGATTGCGCCCCCGCTGCACGGGGGAAGATTGGCGGTTTCCTATGGGAACCCGAGCGAACAACGGGTCCGTCGTCGAGGAGACGGCACCGTCCACGGGGACCGAGAGCCCGACCACGATTCATTCGACACGCGCTGGACGCACGTGGATTGGGGTTCTGCCCGCTCTCGTCCTCCTGGCGGTGACCGTGGTTTTCGTTCTGCAGAACCTCCGATCGGCCAAGGTGACCTTCATCACCGCTTCGGGCCGTCTCCCGCTCGGGTTGGCCCTCCTCATCGCCGCCGCCCTCGGCGCGCTGGTGGTCCTGGCGCTCGGTTCGATCCGGATCGTCCAACTCCGTCACCTCGTCCACCGCGTGAGCCGGAAGCGGCGCGGCAACGACATGTGACCCCACGGACCGCCGATCTGACGGCGGCGTCGGCCCGTGGGCGGGATTCAAGCGTACGATAGATCGTCATCCGATATAGGATCAGCCGATGGCCAAGGCAGCCCGCTCCGGCACCCAGCCGAACGACACGGTGACATCGCCGGAGGCGCTCGGCACCTTCGGCCGTTACGCCGGACCCGCCACCCTCATCCTCTCCAGCCTGGCCGAGGGAGAGAAGCACGGCTACGCCCTGACCAAGGACATCGAGGCATTCGCCGGCGTTCGCCTGGCGCCGGGCACGCTGTACGAGGCGCTGAGCCGGCTCGAGGGCCAGGGGCTCATCCAAGCGTTGGCCAGCGAGGATCGCCGGAGGCCGTACCGTCTGACCGCCCTCGGCGCGACAGCTCTCCGGGCGCACCTGGCCAGCCAGCGGCGCGTCGCCGACGTCGGGCTGCGCCGCCTGGCCGGAAGCGGGTACACGGCATGACCAGGACGTGCGGCGATGCGCGTCGGCGCGCCGCTCGCCTCCTGCGGTGGTACCCGAAGAGCTGGCGGGCGCGCTACGGCGAGGAGTTCGCCGAACTGTTGGCCTCCGATCTGTCGGAGCGACCCCGCTCCCGGGGGCGGACGGCCAACGTGGCCTGGAGCGGGGTGGTGGCACGACTGACGAGCGTCGGCCTCACGTCTCATGCCCTCGAACCTTCCGACCAGGTTCGGGCCGGCCTGGCGTCGCTCGGATGTGCGCTCGCCGTCTTCCTGGTGTTCGGGGCGGCCATGTGGTCGCAGCTGACCGTCGGCTGGCAGTGGGCGCGTCCGGACACCTTTGGCACGAGGGCGGCGATGGTCGTGATGTCCGGCGTCATGCTCGTCTTCGTCGTGCTGGCCGTTCTGGCCGCCATCCCCGTCGCCGGGGTCGTCTTCGGACGGATGGCCCGCCGGCGGGCGCACGGGCTGGTCCGCCCGTCACTTCTCGTCCTGGCCGGCGCCGCCGTCCTGATCATCGGTGGCCGGCACTTCGGGAACGGCTGGCCCGGTACGGGCGGCCATCCGTGGGCTCATCAGGGTCTCGTCCCCGGTGGGGTGGCGGCCTTCATGTGGGCGTCCACCCTGGCGATCTCCTCCTACTGGGCTCATCCCGCCGCGCTGCTCATCTTTCCTCCGGCCGAGGTGGCATGGATGGTCGTCAGTCCCCTCGCCATGGTGTGCGTCGTCGTGGGGGCGACGAAAGTCGTCCGACGGCTAGAGGTATCACCGCGCCTTCTCCGTTACGAGGGCCGACTGGGCCGAGTCGCCTCCGTCGCCATGGGGGTGTTCATCGTCGGCTCGTGTGGTTGGATCGTCGACGGCGGTCCCGGGCCGAGGGATCTGTTCCACGCCGGCGCCATCGATATCGCCGGGCTGGCCCTGATGACGGCGGCCTCGCTGGTGGCCCTGCGCTCGATTCACCGGGCTCATGGCACCGGACTCAGCCTCCTGGCGGACTGAGGGACCGAACCGACTCCGTGTCAGCGCCGCCGTCAGGACCGTCCGACCGCAGCGACCGGTCCCTCATCTGGTCGGTGGACATTCGACTCCCGCCAGCCCCATGAGCGCACAGAACGTCGCCCGGGCCACCTTCCATGCCGAATCGACCACCAGAGCGTCCCCGTGTCGCGTCTCGGACGACACCCCTTCGAGCGAGATGGTGAACGAGACGGAGGCGTGTTCCTCGTCGATGAACTCGATCCGATCAACGGCGACCGTGTCGCCCCTGCGCCGCAGAGCGGCGTGGCGAACCTGGGCTTCCTTCAGGCACGGACCGAGGAGCTCTCCACCCTCGACGGTCGGGACGGTCCTCCTGTCCTCGCTGAGGACGAAGGCGCGGGCAAAGGCGCTGGTGATCGCCGTTCGAGCCGCTTCCTCGTCGTCGGGAAGACGACCGGTGATGACCACCGGCGGCGCAGTGACCCCGCTGTCGTCTTCGCCCCCCGCCGCCAACCGGGCGCCCAGCTCGCTGATGCAGTGCTCACAGACGTAGGCGCTACCCCGTCCGGAGACGAGCTGACCGGACTGCGGAGGGCGCCGTCCACAGAAGGAGCACTCGACGAGGGCTCCGTGTCGCGAGACGAGTGGACCCTCGTCCGGGATACCCTCCGACTCGCGTCCGCGGTATCCCGAGAGGAGCTGGATCACCTGCTGGCGGACGCGCGCCAGGTCGAGACCCAGGCCGACCAGCACCTGGGCGGCGACACCGTGACCTTCGCGCACGAGACCGAGCAGGATGTGCTCGGTTCCGATGTAGTCGTGCCCGAGTTGGAGCGCCTCGCGTAGGGACAGCTCGAGAACCTTGTTGGCGCGCGGGGTGAAGGGCGGCGACCCGTCCCCGGGCGAGGCGGAGAGTCCGATGATCTCCTCCACACCTGCTCGGACGCCCTCCAGGGTAATCCCGAGCCGTTCCAGGGCCTGGGCGCCCACACCGTCGCCCTCGTGGATCAGACCGAGCAGGATGTGCTCGGTTCCGATGAACCCGTGGTTGAGCAGGCGCGCCTCTTCCTGGGCCAGGACCAGGACCCGGCGGGCACGATCGGTGAATCGCTCGAACACAGGCCACAGGATCCCACCCCGCGGACACCGTGGCCACAGCGGTGACCGCTCGGCCTGTGGCTGGGCTTACTCGGCGGTAGTCATCACATTTGACGATGATGGGAGGAGCAGGCATATCCTACTCTTTGCTCACCACATCCGTCCGCGCACCTGCCTTACGGTCGCGGAAAACCGTAAGGGGGAAATCTATGCGTCACTCTCGATTCGTCCGGCTCCTGATGGTCCCGGCTCTTGCCGTGCCCGTCGTAGCGGCGAGCCTGGCGCTCGCCGGTCCGGCGACCGCCGGTTCCGTCGTCTGCACGGCGCTGACCGGAGACGCCACCGGATCTCCGAACCCTCCGCAGATCACGGGGTGCAACGACACCGCCAACACCGGCGGCACGGGAACGGCAGTCGGCCCTCTGACGTCGCCCTCGACCATGTCGTGGTCCACCGCCGGCGGCACGACCGTTATCACGTTCAAGGACAAGCTCGTGACCGGGGCGAAGAACAAGTGCGCCGCCGGTGACACCGAGGCCACGATCAAGGGCAAGGTCAAGGGCCATGGCACGGGCACCGGCACCTCCGTCTCCGGGAAGGTCTCGGCCACCGTGTGCGTTGCTCCCAGCGGGGCCTTGAGCCTCTTGGCGGGAACGACATTCAAGCTCTGAGCTGATCTTCGACCGGGCGGGCGCATGCCTCGTCCGGTGTGACAGATAAGCAGTCCGATAGTCAAAGGACCCCCACCTTCCTCAAGGTGGGGGTCCTTTACGTCGAGCCACGGTCCGGCACCGTTATCCCGCCGGGAGGTCCGTGACCGAGTTGCCGTTGATGTTGGCCACCCACAAGTGGGTTCCGTCGAATGCCACGGCATAGGGAGCGTCGAAGCCGTAGGAAGGTCCCGTCAGGGTCTGCACCCAGGCGCCGGTGGCGGAGTCCAACTCGGTCACCGAGGCGCTGCCGTTCTCGACCACCCAGATGTGGGTTCCGTCGAAGGCCATTTCCACCGGCTCGTCGAACCCGTACGAACCGCCCGACAGGGTCTGTACCCATGCGCCAGTGCTGGCGTCCAACTCGGTCACGGAGTTGCCGTCGGAGTTGCCCACCCACAGGTGGGTGCCGTCGAACGCCACGCCCTCGGGATCGTCGAACCCGTAGGAACCACCCGACAGGGTCTGTACCCAGGCGCCGGTCCTGGCATCCAACTCGGTGACCGAGTTCCCTCCATTGTTGGTCACCCAGATGTGGGTTCCGTCGAAGGCCGCGCCACCGGGTTCATTGAACCCGTAGGATCCGCCCGACAGCGTCTGCACCAGGGCACCGGTGCTGGCGTCCAACTCGGTGATCGAGTTGCCGCCGTAGTTGGCCACCCACAGGTGGGTTCCGTCGTAGGCGATGGCGTCGGGGCCGTTAAAGCGGTCGGAGCGGCGTGGCAGGGTCTGGATCCACGCACCGGTGCTGGCGTTCAATTCGGTGACCGAGTCCCCGGCATTGCCCACCCAGATATGGGTTCCGTCGAAGGCCATGGCAAAGGGTCCATGGAAGCGGTAAGGGCGTCCCGACAGGGTCTGCACCCAGGCGCCGGAGCCGACGTCCAACTCGGTGACCGAGTTGCCGGCGTAGTTGCCCACCCACAGGTGGCTTCCGTCGTAGACCATGGCGTCCGGTTCGTTGAACCCGTAGGAGCCGCCGCCGTAGGCCCCGCCGTACCAGTCGAGCGTGGCCACGCGGGAGAGATCGGTCTGTGGGGCGCTCTGGCTCCAGTCGAGACCCGTGTACCCCTGTGGACATTGAGACGTCACGGCGTTGTCGATGACCGTCAGATCGTGGTTCGTGCCGCTCGTCTTGTAACAGCCGTGAATCACTCCGCGGTCGTCGGGGATCGATGCCCAGCCGATGCCCCCGATCACCACCGCCGTCACCACGGCCGTCATCACGGCTGTCACTAGGCGCGACCTGGCCACCATCTTCGCAGTCTTGATCGTGGACATCCTTCGGCCTCCTGTGGCGCACGCGGAGCGAAGGTGCCCATCCACCAACCTGCCCCCCGCAGGTGGCAACGATTCTAGTCCCCAGGCGGTGAGTTTAGATTCTCACCGCGCTCACTGCCGCTTCATCCGGTGGTGCAGCTCGACGTAGACCTCGGTGCCGACGATCGCCTCCAACTCTGGGCGCAGCGAATCGATCACCGGACGGTCGCCGACGTAGGCCAACGTACCCTCCGTACAGCACCAGGCCATCGTCTCGCCCTCGGCGCCCCAGTCGCGGCGCGTCCAACGACGCACCGTCGCCACCTCGCTATCATCTCCACCCGCCACCCAGTCGACCCTTATGGGGAGCTGCCAGCACACCGACGGCTTCCATTCGACGGGTGACTCACCCGCCTCGATGGCGGCCAAGTGGAGTGCGCAGCCGGCGCCACCGGCGAATCCGGGCCGGTTGAGGAAGATGCAGGCGCCATCGACCACGCGGGTGTGTGTGCGGGCACCGTCGCTGAAGATGCCCCCCTGGCCCGCCTCGTCGTGGCGCTCGAAGTGGGCTGGTGGCAGCGTGGCCGCCAGGGCGCCGATCATCCGAGCTTCGTCCTCATCGCCGAGGTCGGCGCCGATGGTGCAACATCCGAGGCCGAGATGCTCCGCTGGTTCGGGACCGATGCCCAGGCAACCCCTACCCCAGAGGCATGTCCATGTCGAGGCCAGGAAGTCCCGGTCGAAGCGCCAGACGGTGTCGCCATCGTGGATCTCCTCCAGGACCGGATCTATGGCGAATTCCTCTGGCGGTCTCACCCGGCGCTCAGCACGTCCCGGCAGAGTGACTTCTTCTGGGAATTCGGTGTCTTCTTGACAACACTGAACGACACGGGCACACCGGGCACGCTCCGCAGGGGGAGGACCGTTGGTCGCCCGCTCGGGAGAACGGCGAGGAGCGACGATATTCCCCGGGCGGA
This sequence comes from uncultured Acidimicrobiaceae bacterium, assembly GCA_963842145.1. Classification (GTDB taxonomy): domain Bacteria; phylum Actinomycetota; class Acidimicrobiia; order Acidimicrobiales; family UBA8190; genus CAWJFJ01. Next base: position 923,646 of record CAWJFJ010000012.1, on the reverse strand, counting down.
GACGGTGAGAACCTGGAGATAGGGGTCGGCGGTGACGACGACCGGGTATGTCCTCCCCGGTTTCACCTTTACCGTCTTTTGGCCGACATCGTAGAGGTGCGGACCATAGAGATCGAAGCGGATGTAATCCGAACCCTGGGGCGTCATCAAGATGGTGTCGCGCCCGACGGTCATGAGCGGGAACCTTCGTGTCGACCCGGCCAGTGACGCCTTGATCTTGACGGAGAAATCGTGTTCGACGCCCGCGGGACGTTCGAGTGGGAACCACGTCTTGTGCTCCAGCTGCTGGGTGGGGATGGTGGCGTTGCTCTCGCCGTTGGATATGTAGAGGGCTCGGCAGTCGCCCACGTCGAACAGCGTGTCGGCCGGCGCGTAGTAGGGGAGGTGCTCCCCGTGCACGATGTTCCCCGTCAGGGGGAGGCCCAGGAGGTTGGCGAAGCTCACCTGCCGCTTCACGTAGGCGAGCGCTTGTCGGTTCGACCAGTTGGGCTGCGGGGTGCTGGCCACGGCCAGATTGACGGCCATGGACGCCACCGTCAGCACGGCGGTGGCACCCACCAGCAGGCGGCGCCGGGGACGGCGCCAGTTGTGGGTGCGGCCCCACACGTCGACCAGGCCCACGGCGCTGGCCACGATGAGGAAGGGGAGGAAGTCGGCCAGGTAGCGGTCGGAGATGTAGTCGAAGATCATGACGGCGCCACAACCGAGGGCCGCCGCCACCACGATGAGGCGGGTCATGGACCCCCGTCCGAGGGTCCGGCGCCGGAAGGCGGCGAAGACACCCCAGCACGAGAGGAGGAACAGAAGGGGCATCGACGCCGTCAGGCTGGCGGTCCGGTTGGCGCGGTCGAGGATCACGCTCCCCACCGCCCGGGCCGGCTCGGCCGGCAGGGTGATGAAGGGGAACACCGACGTCAGGCGGATCCCCCCCGGCCACAGATAGGCCAGCGCCGTGCTGGGCAGGAACTGCAGGCCGTAACCCTTGCCCCCGCTGGCCGCCAGGGCGGCCCGGCGGTGGGCGTTCACGTGGGTGAAGACCTGTTCGTTGAGCGGCACGCCGAAGGCGACCCCGAACTTGAGTTCGTTGACCACGGTGAGGGCGACGAGGGGCACCAGCCCGGCCGCCACCATGGGGAGGAACCAGCGCCGGTTCTCGTCGCCGCCGCGCCCGAGGGCCAACCACCCGGCCACCAGCAGGGCGCCGGCGATGCAGGCGTAGCCGGTGGGCAGCCGGTTGAGGCTGGCCGCCAGGACGAGGCCGCCACAGGCCCACATCCGGCCCCGCGACGGCCTCTCCATCACCCCCAGCAGCGCGAACATGCTGCCGACGGTGAGCGCCACGCTCCACACCAGGTCCTCGTGGTAGACCCAGGCGTCCGAGGCCAGGTAGACGAACACCGAGCCGCCCATCATGGCGGCCACCAGCAACCCGTAGGAGGCCGCCTCCATCCGGCCCAGCGCCACCGGTCCCCGCAGCACCATCCGGAGCCTCCACAGCAACAGCGCACAGAAGACCCCGGCCACCAACCATCCGAGCAGCATGTACGGGGCGGTCAGGCGGCCGTCGAGCCGGGACGTGAGAAGCAGGACGGGCAGCCGGATCAGCGACGGGAAGATCCCGAAGTACGTATAGGTGTGCCCGTCGTGCACGAAGCCTTCGATGCTCAGCGAGCCGGTCGGCACCGAGAGATGCCCGTGGAGCATGGCCCGCCCCTGCAGGTCGTAGAACTTGTTCCCGGGGCTGGTGTTACGAAATGGGTGGGGAAACCCATCCCACACGTCCCACAGGATCCACAGGTAGGGGACCAGTGCGGCCACTAGACCGACCGTGACGGCGTTGACGAAGCGACGGCGGTCGCTCGACGGCGGGCGTCGCTTACGGGAGGGGCGCCGCCGCGTCTGGGCGTCCTCGTCGATCACGCCCGAGGCGACAGTCCCGCTGGATGCCGCCGGGTCGTCCTCCTCGGTCACTCGGTGTACGTCCCCGATGCTCCCGCCGGACTCCCCACCGAATGGCATCGTCGCATTCCGGCCCCCATCCGCCCGAAGCCCCACCTAATGACCAGGAGTGCTCCCCGATCACCCCGACGAAAACTGTAGCGGACGCTGGGAGGATGAGCGGGACGAGGACGTGGCGCCCTTCACACCTGGAAGGCCAGGTGGCGGGGCCGGCCGGTGACGCCCTTTGCCTCGGGATCATTGCCACGGATCAGTCGCAACGCAGAAGGCCCCGCCCATGGGGGCGGGGCCTTCTGGTTGTGAAGCCTTTCTGCATCTCTACACCGGATGAGGCATGCGCCCGCCCGGTCGAAGATCAGCTCAGAGCTTGAATGTCGTTCCCGCCAAGAGGCTCAAGGCCCCGCTGGGAGCAACGCACACGGTGGCCGAGACCTTCCCGGAGACGGAGGTACCGGTGCCCGTGCCATGGCCCTTGACCTTGCCCTTGATCGTGGCCTCGGTGTCACCGGCGGCGCACTTGTTCTTCGCCCCGGTCACGAGCTTGTCCTTGAACGTGATAACGGTCGTGCCGCCGGCGGTGGACCACGACATGGTCGAGGGCGACTTCAAGGCGCCGACTGCCGTTCCCGTGCCGCCGGTGTTGGCGGTGTCGTTGCACCCCGTGATCTGCGGAGGGTTCGGAGATCCGGTGGCGTCTCCGGTCAGCGCCGTGCAGACGACGGAACCGGCGGTCGCCGGACCGGCGAGCGCCAGGCTCGCCGCTACGACGGGCACGGCAAGAGCCGGGACCATCAGGAGCCGGACCAATCGAGAACGATTCATGTATCCCCCTATGAGGTTCTTCCGCGACCGCAGGCACGTCCGCGGACCATTGTGGTCACTGCAGCGTCTCGCAACGCTCTTCCTATAAAGCGCTGAAGGACCCCGTTCCGTTACACGGGGGTTGTGACCAGGGATTCCTGCCTTACAAGAGGGTCGGAGCGAAGGGTACGGAAATGCGGATCCAGTGCCGGTACTCCCCACGTCCTCATCTCGGAGGGGGAGGTCATCGCTCGTCCCCCGGCAACCGTCGAAGGCTAATCCTCCCCACGTGCCGTACCTCGACGACGGACCCGGAGAGACGGTGAGTACAGAAAGTGCCTCCTCGGAACTGGGGCGGAACTGCGAGTCGTCATCGCACTTCTCCCAGCCCGAGGAGGCTCTTTCCGACAATCCGTGAAGCAACTACGGGTTCAGGTCATATGTCGGCGAAGGCTCGCTCAGATAGACCAGTCAGCTTCACCGGGCGCCAGAGTGACGACCGTGGTCGTCTTGTTGTAGCAGATGTCCGTGGTCGCCTTATTGCCCTTCTTGATGGACTTGCCTGCTGCTCCGGTTCCCTTGGTGACCGTAGCCGTCGATGCGATCTCAATCGCCCCTCCGGTGCACAGGTTGGGGGTCACCGTCTTTTCCTTGTCCGTATACTTTGTCGTGCCGGTACCGTTCCACGTAATGGTCCCTTTCAGCGACTTGACGCTGATGACCAGCGTCCCACTACCGCCGGTATTCGCCACGTCGGTGCAATTCGTAACGGAGCCGTGGCCCGAGGTGTTGGCTGTGAACGACGGGCACGACACGTCCGGTGATCCGGCAGCCGCCACCCCTTCAAAGCCGAGAATGGTCACCAACAGCGAGAATACGGCCAAGATCAATCCTACTCGAACGGGCACTGAACGACGCATGGTTCCCCTCCTGCATCTACCTGGTATTTGGTTTCAGGATTAATCAGAATCAAATAGTATCTCGACACTCGGAGCTCCGACGAGGTGAGATCTCACCCATCTCCTTTCGAGTCCTCCGTAATTTTGAGCAAAGGTTTACCGCATGCATCCCCTCTCTTGCATGCTTGATCATCACACTCGGAGAGCGGCGAGAGATCGAATACCATGTCTCTGTCCGTGCTTCGTCTGGAGCTTCGCCCTTCGTGTCCGCGGTGTCAAGGGGTCGGCACCCATACCGGTCTAGCGATCCGCCACCCCGGTGCGAGTCTGAGCCCCACCGAAACAGGGACCGGCGCATCGGAGTGCACATTGTCGAGCGCTGCTCGCGATAAGTCAGCACCGCGCGTCCGTCAGACGTCCGATTGTCGAGCGATACGAAGGGACGAGACAACGGTGACGTTGACGACCGGGCTAAAGCAAAAGACCTCGACCCCTGTGTGAGCGGTCTACGTCAGTTGCACATCTAGGGCACGTACGCCCAGATCAGTTGGATGTGATCGACCTCGCCGGGTGCAAGAGTGATGTTCTGCGGTTGGCTGCATTGATTACCGGACGGACCACAGCCGATCACTGTGTAACCGCCCGGCGAAAGCTTGATGTGGAAGTTGCCTGACTTCCCGACGTGCTTCTCGAGGACGAGAGGATGGGAATTGAACTCAACCTCGACTGTTCCGGCCGTCGGATGGAACCCACCAGGATATGCGCCACCTTCGAAGCCCAGTTCACCGACGATTGCCGATTGTTGTCCGGCAGTGGTGCTTGCGTGGGCCGGAGCGGCCTGTAGTCCGACCACCGCGACGCTGCTGGCGGATAGCGCCAGGGCGAGCTTGAACAAACGAGACATGATTGTCCTTTCAGTTTTCGATCTTGACGACACTCACCAAGAACGACGCTGCTTCTCAGGTGATCCGATCGCTGTTCTGGAGACTCATGGAGCACTCCGCGCGTGTAGCGGACCTCCAGGAGCACACCGTGAGCCGGTAGCCTGGTAGGCGGTGGCGGCAAAAGACCCGTCACACGGCCACGTTGACGTAATCCACTGCCGCCGACTAGTGCGACTCGATTGCAATACAGTCCGCTCACTAACCACCAATGGCTACAACGGTCAGTTGCCACGCTCCGTTACAAGGTTTCATTCCGGAGGGCTGCGCCACGACCCGGTAGGTGACCTGACCCGCTGAATCCGGTCAGGTGGATCGAAGATTGGGGTCCGGTCAGCGCGGACCGCCACAAGCCTGTTTCCCCAAGTCAAACTTGGTGGGCCGTACAGTGTGGTGGGCCGTACAGTCTGAGGTTCCATAGTTTCAGGGACACTATGTGTCAGCAATTCTGGGACATCCCGTTTCTCAGGGGGTCCCATGGATCTGGCCAGGTACTGCGTCAACGCCGTGCTCGTCGAGGGCCGTTCGGTGCGGGCCGTGGCGGCGGCCACCGGACGATCCAAGTCGTGGGTGCAGCGCCATGTCGCCCTCTACCGAAACGGCGGTGACGAGGCTCTGGCCCCTCTCAAGAGAGGGCCCCGGGTGCCGGCCAATCTGACCGCGGCCGCCATGGAGGACGACATCGTCTCCTGGCGCAAGCGCCTGGGCGAGAACGGCCTCGACGCCGGGGCCCGGACCATCCGCTGGCAGATGATCGAGAACGGGGCGACGCCGCCGGCGATGTCCACCATCCACCGGGTGCTGCGGCGACGTGGCTTCGTCACGCCCCAGCCCCAGAAGCGTCCACGCTCGAGCTGGACGCGCTTCGAATCATCACTGCCCAACGAGACCTGGCAGTCCGACATGACCCACTGGCATCTGGACGGCGAGCGACAGGTCGAGATCATCAACTTCATCGACGACTACTCACGGGCCGTGCTGGCCAGCGTGGCCGTGCCGGTGGCCACGTCGTCGGACGTGGTGCGGATTTTCTTCGACACGGCCGCTGTCTACGGTTTTCCCCGCTCTGTGCTCAGCGACAACGGAGCCATCTACACCACCGCCTACCGGGGCAGTCACACCGGCATGGAGATCGAACTGGCCACTCTCGGGATCACCTTCAAACACGGAAAGCCCTACCATCCACAGACCCAAGGCAAGGTCGAGCGCTACCACCTCACCCTGAAGAAGTATCTGCGCAAGAAACCGGCCGCCGCCACCCTGGCCGAGCTCCAGGGTCAGATCGATCGGTTTGTCCACATCTACAACGAGGAGCGTCCCCACACCGCCCGCGGTTGTCCACCCATGCGCGCCTGGCGCCAGCTCGACAAGGCCACCATCGAGATCGACGGACAGACGCTGCTGGCCCACACCAAGGTTCGTCGAGACCGAGTCGACAAGACCGGCGCCTTCACCCTTCGTTACCGGTCCAAGCTCCACCACGTCGGAGTGGGCCGAGAGCATCGGGGCAAACGCATCTTGATTCTGATGGCCGACTTGGACGTCCGGGTCATCGACGAGAACGGCGTGACGATCCGCCACCTCGAGTTGGACCCGTCCGTTGACTACCAGGGCCGGGTCAGAGATATTGTCTGAGGGTTCGTGTGTCCCCGAAAAGCTGAGACATCACAAGGTGGGCCGTACAGGACTCGAACCTGTGACCCCTTGCGCGTCATGCAAGTGCGCTACCAACTGCGCCAACGGCCCCCTGCTCGTCGTCACCGTATCACCGCCCCCGTGGGGCCCGGGCTGATCGCCGGGACGGCGCCGACGCGGCACTTCCCCCTCCGTCCTGGTCATGGCACGATTGATCCCGACCGCAGTGGATCCGAGCCGGGAGGGCCCATGGACACCTCGACCTCAGTCGGCACCGCCGTCGACGCCCGGACTGTCGACGAGGCCACCATCGAGGCCCATGCCGAGCGTGTCCGAGCCGACGGCTGGACCGTCGTGGAGAATGCCATCGCGCCCGACCTGGTGGCCGAGCTCAACGAGGACCTGCTCCGGCTCGAGCGCTCCCTCGGTATCGTCCCCGCCGACAACCTCTTCGAAGGCCTCCGGACCACGCGGATCTACAACCTCCTCGTCCACGGACAGATCTACGAACGGATCCCCGTCCATCCGAACGTCCTCCCCATCGTCGAAAGAGTTCTCGATCCGGGTCTCCTCATCTCCTCGCTGTCCTCCATCGCCATCGGACCCGACGAGTCCGCCCAGCTCATTCACGCCGACGATCAGATGATCGGCCTGCCGAAGCCACACCCCCCGGTCATCTGCAACACGATGTGGGCCATCACCGACTTCACCGAGGAGAACGGAGCCACGCGTCTGTGCCCGGGGACGCACCTGGCGGACCACTCCCCCAATCCCCTGGAGCAGTACGACTCGATCCCGGCCGAGATGCCGAAGGGGAGCGTTCTCGTCTGGGTGGGCAGCCTGTGGCACGGCGGCGGGGCCAACCGCACCGACCGACGACGGGTGGGGGTGGCCATGAATTACTGCGCCGGCTTCCTCCGCCAACAGGAGAACCAGCAGCTCGGCATTCCCGTGGAGATCGTCAAGCGCTTCCCCCGACGCCTTCAGGAACTCGTCGGCTACTCGATCTACAACGGCCTCATCGGCCACATCGACAAGCAGCACCCGGGCAAACTGATCCTGGGCGCCGCCGAGGACGCCTTCCTCGTCTGGGACTACGCCAAGCCCGATCCGGCCTGAATCCGGTCTCGTCGGGGCTCCGCCCGAGCGCTCAGTCACCGCTCGGGCCCCACGGGGCCACCGAGGAGCCCACGGAGGCGGCGGGCGGAATCGAACCGCCGTACGGGGCTTTGCAGGCCCCTGCCTAAACCACTCGGCCACGCCGCCGCAGGGAGTCGAGCCTATCGAATCCGGCTCCCCATCCTCCCGTCCGTGGCACGGCGGCCGGCGACGGCCCGGGCTTTCATCGGCATCTCTCGGCCAAGACACACGGACCAGGGGTCCGCGGGTGCTTGAATCAGTTCATGCGGATCGCCCTCATCGCCCCTCCCTGGACACCGATCCCTCCCCCCCTCTACGGGGGGATCGAACTGGTCGTCGACCAGATGGCACGGGGCCTCGTCGCCGCCGGCCACGACGTCACCCTCTTCGCCACCGGTGATTCCACCTGTCCGGTGCCCAAGCGATGGGCCCTCGAGCACGCCGAAGGGATGCGCATCGGCATGGCCGTCCCCGAGCTGCGCCATGTGATCCATGCCTATGCCGCCGTGGCCGACCATGACGTCGTCCACGACCACACCGTGATGGGACCCTTCTACTCCGAGCGCTTTCCCGGGCTCCCGGTGGTCACCACCATCCACGGACCGTTCAACGACGAGCTCACCGACGTCTACTCGGCGCTCGGGCCCCGCGTCCCGATCATCGCCATCTCCCACGCCCAGCAGCGGGCGGCACCAGACGTCCCCATCACCAGGGTCATCCACCACGGTCTCGACGCATCGGCCTTTCCCTTCGGCGACGGCGGTGGTGACGCCGACGGCGAGTACCTCGTCTTCCTCGGTCGCATGGCGGCCGACAAGGGAGCGCACCGGGCCATCGAGGTGGCGCGTGCGGCGGGCTTCCGCCTCCTCCTGGCGGCCAAGATGCGCGAGCCCTGGGAGCGCTCCTACTTCGACCGTCAGGTGGCACCGCTCCTCGGTCCCGACGCCGTCTATCTGGGAGAGGTCCCCCACGAGCGCAAGGTCGAGCTGTTGGCCAACGCCAGCGCCCTGCTGTTCCCCATCCGCTGGAACGAGCCGTTCGGCATGGTGATGCTCGAAGCGATGGCCTGCGGCACGCCCGTCCTCGCCTTCCCCGAAGGGGCGGCGCCCGAGGTGGTCGACGACGGGACCACCGGCTTCCTGTGCGACGACGAGGCCGCCATGGTGGAGGCCCTCGGACGCCTCGGCGAACTGCGACGCCAGGACTGCCGGGCGGCGGTCGAGGGCTACTTCTCCACCGAGCGCATGGTGGCCGAGCACGTCGAGCTCTACGAGGAGATCGCCAAAGCCTGAGGGGCGCCCGCCGTCGGATAGGGCCGAACCGGCGCCGGCAAGACGCCAGTCAGCGGTCGCGGCGGCTGAAGATGTGGACGATCCGGACGATCACGGCCACCACGACCACCAGGATCGCCAGCTTGAAGGCGAAGAGGATGAGCCCGGCGACGACCTTGAGAGCCCACAGCAGGACCAGCACGCCACCAACCACGGCCGCGGTGACGAGCACGGCATCGAGGACTCCGACCCCCGATCCCTTCTTCTTCTCCAACTCGCTCATGGCTCCTCCGAGCCGACCGCGGCGGTGATCCGCCGCCGGCGCCCACTCCCAGGCTACGCCCGCCCCACCCCCCGCCGGTACGCGGAGACCGGTGGTACCGTCGCACGTGTCTCTCCGCGCGTTGCGCCAGGAGCTTCTCGAGCGAACCGACCTGCACGGTGACGACTTCTGCCACGCCCTGGCCAAGGCCACCGACGGCTGGCTGTCCGGGCTCCTCGACCATGCCGCTGACGGAGATCTCCCACGGACTCGGCCTGATGGCGGTGGGCGGCTACGGCCGCGGCGAGCTGTGCCCGGGCAGCGACCTCGACGTGGTCCTCGTCCACGAGCGCCGGCGCGACGTCGGGGCCATCGCCGACGCCGTCTGGTACCCGGTCTGGGACGAGGGTGTCCGTCTCGACCACTCGGTCCGCCGGCCGGCCGAGGTCCTCGAGGTGGCGGCCGAGGACCTCCGGGCCCAGCTCGGCCTGCTCGACGGCCGCCTGGTGGCCGGGGACGCCGATGTCGTGACGCCTCTTCTGGCCCGGGCCCTCGACCTGTGGCGATCCCGGGCCGGGCAGTGGCTCCCCGTCCTCGCCGAACAAGTCGACGAGCGCCATCGCACCCACGGCGACGTCGCCTTTCTGCTCGAGCCCGATCTGAAGGAGTCCCACGGCGGGCTCCGCGACATCCATGTCGTGACGGCGGCGGCGCGCGCCGTTCCCGCCGTGGCCGACGAGGTGGACCTCTCCAGCCTCGACGCCCCCCGCCAGGTGCTCACCGCCGCCCGGGTGGAACTGCACCGGACGACGGGACGGGCCACCGACCGCCTGCTCCTCCAGGAACAGGACCAGGTGGCCGCGGCACTCGACTACGCCGATGCCGACGCCCTCATGGCCGCCATCTCCGAAGCGGGGCGCACGGTGGCCTGGGTGGCCGACGACGTCTGGCGCCGTCGCGCCCTGTGGACCACGTCACGCGGCTCCCGACGCTTCCGGCGGGCGGGCCGCCGGGGCGATGGCGCCGCTCGGCGCCCCGGCGTTCCCCGTCCGGTCGAGCCGGGGGTGGCTCTGTCCGGTGACGGCGACGACTCCCCCCACGACGACGACGGTGGTCCTCGGCCCGGACGCCGACGTTCCCATCGACGCCGCTCTCCCGCTGCGGATCGCCGCCGTGGCCGCCGAACGGGAGCTCCCCATCGCCCGGGCCACTCTCGACATCCTGGCCGAGCATTCGCCCCCACCGCCCACCCCGTGGCCCGACGAGGTGCGCCACTCGCTGGTGCGCGTCCTGGCCGCCGGACCGCCCGCCATCGCCGCCCTCGAGTCCCTCGACCAGCGGGGTCTGCTCACCCGCCTCATCCCCGAGTGGGCGGCCGTCCGCAACCGCCCGCAGCGCAACGCCTTCCACCGCTTCACCGTCGACCGGCACCTCCTCGAGGCGGCGGCCGAGGCCGCCTCGCTGGCCCCCGGGGTGAGCCGCCCCGACCTCCTCCTCGTCGGCGCCCTCCTCCACGACATCGGGAAGGGCTTCCCCGGTGACCACACCGACGTCGGTGTCCAGATCGTCCAGGACATGGGCCGTCGCTTCGGGTTCGACCAGGACGACGTCGACATCCTCGTCAGCCTCGTCCGCAACCACCTCCTTCTCTCCGAGCTCGCCACCCGGCGGGACCTCGACGACCCGGCGACGGTCGACGCCGTGGTCCGCGCCGTCGGGGACCGCACCCGCCTCGAGCTCCTGGCCGGCCTGACCGAAGCCGACAGCCGCGCCACCGGCCCGGCGGCGTGGGGGTCGTGGAAGGCGGGGCTGGTCGCCGATCTCGTGCGCCGGAGCGAGGCGCGGCTGGCCGGCGGGGAGCGCCAACAGCGATCGTCGGTCGTCACCGACCGCCATCGCGGCTTCATGGAGCAGGTCCAGAAGCTCGGACGATCGATCGTGACGGCCAACGGGCCCACGGTCACGGTGGTGGCCAAGGACCGGCCCGGCCTGCTGGCCGCCGTGGCCGGCGTGTTCGCCCTCCACGGACTGAACGTCCGCTCGGCCGATGTCACCGCCGAGGGGGACCATGCCGTCGAGCTCTTCGACGTCGAGCCGTCCCGCCGCCGCTGGCCGGACTGGGAGCTGGTGGCCGACGAGATCGACGCCGCCCTGCGCGGCACCCTTCCGCTCGACGAGCGGTTGGCCAAGCAGGCCAGCGCCTACGCCGACGGACGCCGGCCCTCGTCACCCCGACCGATTCCGACGGAGGTCACCGTCATCGACGACGCGTCGGAGACGTCGACGGTGATCGAGATCCGGGCCCCCGACTCGATCGGCCTGCTCTACCGCATCACGGCCAGCTTGTTCGCCCTCGATCTCGACGTGGTGGCGGCCCGCGTCTCGACCAACGGCGACGAGGTCGTCGACGCCTTCTACGTCCGTGACCGGTCAGGTGGGGCGAAGATCACCGATCCACAGCGGATCCGACGCATCGAGGACGGGGCCCGGGCCGCCATCGTGGGCGACACCGCGACCCGATGAGGTTCCCCTAGTCTTCTGCCTAGGCGACCGTTCATTCCCGCTGAATTTCTCACCTCGGTGACCTGTCGCGTCACAGGCCGCTGGTACCATCACCCCCGAGGAGCTGATCGACCAGATGCCGGACGTACCTCAACACCGCAGGCGCGACTCCCGGCCCACCGGGATCATCGTGGCGATCGTCGTGGCGGCCTGTCTGCTCGTCGGCGCGTCGACCGCTCTCGTGGTGTCGAGGGTCAAGCCCAGTACCGCCAGCGCCACTCCCGCCCACGGCAAGGTCCACCTCGACGTGGTCTCGACCGATCCGGCCCCCGGAGCCACGAGCGTGGCCCTCGACGCGGCCGTGAGCGTCCACTTCACCACCGCCCTGTCCGCCGACAGCCCGTTGCCCACCCTGAGCCCGGCGGTCCCCGGGACATGGGTCCAGAGCGGACCCGACACGCTCGCCTTCGAGGCGACGGGCACGTTGCCCCCGGGGGCGTCCATGACGGTCACCGTCCCCGGCGGCCCGGTCGGCATCGAGGGGTCGCGCGGCCAGCGCCTGGCGCAATCGCTCCACCTGGCCTTCACCACGGCCCCCATGTCGATGCTGCGCCTCCAGCAGATCCTGGCCCAACTCGGCTTCCTGCCCGTCTCCTTCACACCCGCCGACCCGGCGCCGGTGGCCGCCAACGAGATGGCCATGGCCCAGCTCGGAACGTTCTCGTGGCGCTGGAGCACTCTCCCCTGCTCCTTCATGGCCCTGTGGTCACCCGGTGAGAACAACGTCGTGACCCAGGGGGCCATCATGACGTTCGAGAGCCAGCACGGCCTGACCACCGACGGCCTGGCCGGACCCAAGGTGTGGGACGCGCTGCTCCTGGCGGCCGGCGCCGGACAGACCAACAGCTACGGGCACTACGACTTCGTCGAGGTGTCGACCCCGATCCCCGAGCAGAACGGTCGTCTGGCGCGACGGTCAGATCGCGTACTCCACGCTGGCCAACACCGGCATCGAGGCAGCCCCCACCGAGGAGGGGACGTGGCCGGTCTACGCCCGGTACACCTCGACCACGATGAGCGGCACCAACCCCGACGGCAGCCACTACGACGACCCCGGCGTGCCCTGGGTGAGCTACTTCCACGGAGGCGACGCCCTCCACGGCTTCATCCGCCCCTCCTACGGGCGACCCCAGAGCCTCGGCTGCGTGGAGATGCCGCCGGCCAACGCCGCCGTGGTCTTTCCCTACACCCCGATCGGTACCCTCGTCACCATCGCCTGAAGGCCCGACGGCGCCCGTCACCTCTCAGACGCCGTGCAACGCCCAGAACTGCGCCCCCGTGGCGATCAGCTGGACGGCGATGGCGGCCAGGAGGAGGCCGACGATGCGTGACACCAGCTCGATGCCGTTGTCCCGCAGAAGGCGGCTGAGCACCCCGGAGAACCGCAGGGCCAGATAGAGGATGACGAGGACGGCGGCCAGGGCGCCGAGCACGGTGAACACCTCGGCCACCCCCTGGGCCCGACGGACGTAGACCATGGTGGCGGCGATGGCCCCCGGACCGGCGAGGAGCGGGGTGCCGAGCGGGACGAAGGCGACGTTGGCCGTCCCCGGCAAACGACCCTGGCCCGCCGCCGGGGGATGGAGGAGCTCGAGGGCGGCGGCGCCGAGGATCAGTCCTCCGGCCACCTCCAGAGCGGCCACCGAGATCCCGAGGAGATGGAGGACCTCCTGCCCGAACAGCGCGAAGCCGTAGACCACCGAGGCGGCCACGGCGGTGGCCTGGAGGCTGGCCCGGTGCTGCTGGGCGGGACGCTGGTCACGGGTGAGCGACAGGAAGACCGGGACGTTTCCCACCGGGTCCATCACCACCAGGATGGTCACGAACGCCGATGCGAAGAGCTTCACCGCAGAGACGCTCAGGGCGTACCGGCGGGGCCCGCGGGCGCCGGCGGGGCCGAGGGGAAGACCGGACGGCGCCGTTCGCGCACGGCGGCCAGACCCTCCCGGGCATCGGGTCCCAAGAACCCGAGCATCTCCAGGGCCACCGACTCCCCGAAGACCGGCAGCGCCTGGCGCAGCCACTGGTTCATCACCCGTTTGGTCCACTGCACGGCCGTGCTGCTGCCGGCGGCCAGACGGCCGGCGATGGCCAATGCCTCGGGCAGCACCTCGTCGTCGGCCACGCAGCGCGTCACCAGCCCGATCCGCTCGGCCTCGGGACCGTCGACGAAGTCCGCCGTCAGGAGGTAGTACTTGGCCTTGGCCATCCCGCACAGCAGGGGCCACAGCAACGCCGCATGGTCGCCGGCGGCCACCCCCAGCCGGGCGTGCCCGTCGGACAGGCGGGCGGAGCGTCCCATGACGCTCACGTCGGCCAGCAGGGCGACGGCCAAACCGGCACCCACGGCCACGCCGTTGATGGCCGACACGATCGGTTTCTGCGCGTCGAGCATCTTCTCCACCACGGCCCGGGCGTCGCGCCACTGTGCCAGCAGGGCATCGTAGTCGGTGATCATCTCCTCGATCATCTCGAGATCACCGCCGGCGCTGAAGGCACGGCCGGCGCCGGTCACCACGGCCGCCCGGGCGTCGGCGTCGGCGTCGACCACCCCCCAGACCTCGGCCATCTCGTGGTGCATCCGGACGTTGGCGGCGTTCAGGACGTCGGGTCGGTCCAGGGTCACGACGACGACGCCGTCGACCCGGCGATCGAAGGAGATGTGCTCGAACTCCCCGTAGTCCCGCAGAGACATGGCCACACCCTACGATGCGGCCCCTTCGCCGGCGGTCGGCCCGCGCCCGCCTCCCCGGCGGAGAGCTCGTCGGGAGGGGCCGCCGACGACCGGTAGCCTCGGCGCCCGTGGACAGCCCGGCCATCGTCACCGAGGACATCGCGCGCCGGTTCGGCGACCACTGGGCCGTCGACGGCGTCGACCTCACCATCGCCTCGGGCGAGATCTACGGGTTCCTGGGGCCGAACGGGGCCGGGAAGTCGACGCTCGTCCGCATGCTCTGCACCCTCCTGCGTCCCACGAGGGGGCGGGGCTTCGTGGCCGGCTACGACGTGGCCCGCCAACCGGAGCTCGTCCGCCTCCAGATCGGTGTCGCCCTCCAGGACGCCGCTCTCGACGACCGTCAGACGGGCCGGGAGCTCCTCGACCTCCAGGCCCGTCTCTACGGACTCCGCCGGCACGAGCGCCTGGCCCGGGTGGCCCAGGTCCTCACCCTGGTCGACATCGGCACCGCCATCGACCGCCAGATCCACACCTACTCCGGTGGCATGAAGCGCCGCCTGGACCTGGCCGCCGCCCTGATCCACGACCCGCGGATCCTCTTCCTCGACGAGCCCACCACCGGCCTCGACCCCGAGAGCCGGGCTGCGGTCTGGACCGAGGTCCGCACCCTCCAGCGTCAGCGGGGCATCACCATCTTCCTCACCACCCAGTACCTGGAGGAGGCCGACGAACTGGCCGACCGGGTGGGGATCATCTCGCGGGGCCGGCTGGTGGCCGAGGGAACCCCCGAGGCGCTCAAGAAGACGGTGGGGATCGACGTCATCGTGGCCACCGTGACCGACGTCGCCCCCGCCACCGTCGACGCCGTCCGGGCCGTCCCCGGGGTGGAGGACGTCGTCTGCCGGGGCGACGAACTCATGGTCCACGCCGGCGACGGCGCCGCGGCGATGAGCCCGGTGGCCCTCGCCCTCCACGCCTCGGGAGCGGCGGTGAAGAGTCTCACCCTCCGGACCCCGACCCTCGACGACGTCTTCCTCCAGCTCACCGGGTCGCACCTCCAGGGCGAGAGCGCTCCCACCGACGGCCGTCCCGATCCGGACCGCCCGCCGGCCGAGACCCTCGCCGCCACACCGTCGAACCGGGGCGGACCGTGACCGACGTCGTCACCACCGGCTCCCCCGTCGCCGTCCAGGCCCGCCCGGCGGGCTTCCTGGTCGACCTCGTCTCGGTGGCCCAGCGCGCCGTCCGCCAGATCCCCCGCGAGCCGGCCTCGGTCGTCCCCGCCCTGATCGTCCCCATCTTCTTCTACGTCCTCAACATCGGCGCCCTCTCCAAGGTCACCGGGGCCGCCGCCCACATCGACTTCAAGTCCTTCGAGCTCCCGGTGGCCGTGGTCTTCGCCGTCACCGGCGTCTCGCGCGCCTCGTCGCTCGTCACCGACATCCAGAACGGCTACTTCGACCGGCTCACGATCACCCCCGTCCGCCGCCTCCCCCTCCTCCTCGGACTGATGATGGCCGACCTGGCCCTCGTCATGGCCCTGGCCGTCCCCGTCCTCCTCGTCGGGCTCGGCCTCGGAGTCCACTTCCGGACCGGGGTACCCGGCATGGCCCTCTTCGTGGTCCTCTCGGGGGTCTGGGGCCTCGTCTTCACCGGGCTCCCCTACGCCATCGCCCTCAAGACCGGCAATCCCGGGGCGGTGAACGCCAGCTTCGTCCTCTTCTTCCCCATCACCTTCCTGAGCACCACCTTCGTCCCCAAGGCGGCGCTCGAGGGGTGGCTCCGCACCGTCGCCACCTACAACCCCATGACCTACATCCTGGCCGGGCTCCGGGCGCTCGTCTCCCAGCCCTGGAGCGTCCCCACCGCCACCGCCGTCGGCGACGCCGTCCTGGCCGTCGGCGCCTTCGGACTGGTCTCGATCTCCCTGGCCCTCCTCGCCCTCCGGGGCCGGGTCCGACGCCCCTGAGAGACCGGAGCCGTCGGGACCGGCCACTGCTGCTGACTCCCACCCCCACGGCGGCCGACCCCCATCACCCCCCTCCGGCCCCCAAAAGTTGGTCAAACCAAATTTCACTAGTCGTGTGGTATTAGTCACTATCTGCGTCTATCTTGGACAGAGAGGCCCGCACCTCCGACGCGGGCACGGTCCGGGCGGGGAGGGTCCATGACGCAGACATCGGCGGCGGCACCAGAAGCCGAGCCCGTCCTCGTCGGCTCCCTGGGCGCCTTCGCCCTGCCCGACGTCCTGGCCCTGGCGGCCGCCTCCGGTGCCTGCGGCCGGCTGGCCGTGACCGCCGCCGGCGTCGACGGGCACCTCTGGATGGAGGACGGCGAGCTCACGGGCTTCCTGGCCGGCGACGCCGCCACCCTCAACGAGGCCGTCTTCGACCTGGCTCTCGTCACCGACGGCTGGTTCTCCTTCTTCCCCGGCGGCGAGGCCCCCGCCGCCACCGGCCGGTGCTCGGTCTCCGATGTCCTGGCCGAGGTCGAGCCCCAGGTGGCCGAATGGCACGACCTCGTCCGCCGGGTCTCCCTCGACGGGCTCGTCCACCTCTCCCCCACGGCCCCCGGCGCCGAGGTCCAGATCCGCGCCGACCAGTGGCACCTCCTCACCACCATCTCCACCATCGGGAGCCGCGTCCGCGACGTCCTCGACGCCATGGGGTCCCAGTACGTGGTGGCGCTCCGCCTGGTCTGCGAGCTCCTCGACTGCGGCCTCATCGAGACCGTCGGCGCCACCGTCCACGACCACGTCCCGGGACCCGCCTCGATGGCCACGGCGGCGGCCACGGCGGCCACCGCCTTCCCGGGCGCCTCCTGGGTCCCGCCGCGCTTCGACGCCCCTCCGGCCACCCCCGGCCAGGCCGCCCCGGCCGCCACCGGCCAGCCCGTCCCCCCGTCGGAGGTCGAGGTCCTCCCCCCGCCGGCCTCGGGCGACCCCTGGGTCCCCCCGCCGCTCGGCCACGAACCGGTCGCCGCCCAGAACGGCTGGTCGGCCTAGATCACCCGAGGACGCGCTTGCGGAACCCCCGCATCCCCAGCCACCCGAGCCCGGCGCCGATCAGGACGAGGACGCCCAGGCTCACCGGCCACGGCATGTGCTGCAGATTGGGCGTGATCGCCCCGCGCAGGCCCTCGCTCACGTAGACGAGAGGGTTCACCAGGATCAGGATCTGCAACCACCTGATGGTGTGCAGGGACGCCCACGGGTAGTAGATGCAGCCGAGGAAGGTGATCGGGATCACGATGAGGGAGAAGATCAGCGGCACCTGACGGGGATTCCACCCCGTCCCGATGGCCAGCCCCAGCGCCCCGGCGGACAGGCAGGCCACCACGATCTCGGCCACCAGGAGCACGGCGTTCACGTGCGGGTGCACGTTGCTGTTGGGGAAGAACAGCACCATCGGGAAGACGAGGACGGCGGCCAGCGCGCTCTGCATGGCCCCGAAGAGGATCTTCTCGAAGGCCACCATGTCGGTGGGCAACGGCGCCATCACCCGGTCCTCGATCTCCCGGGTCTGGGCGAACTCGTTCACCAGCGGCAGCCCCACGGCCTGGATCCCCTGGAACATGATGGCCACCGCCACCAGACCGGGGAGCAGCACCGTCCCGAAGCTGGCCACGCCGGGCCCGTGGATCCCGGCGCCGATGTTCGGGAAGACGTAGAGGAAGACGAAGACGAACAGGAAGGGCTGGATCACCGTCCGCAGGAGGAACTGGGTGAGGCTCCGGCTGAGCACCTTGGCGTCGCGGACGATCAGTCCCCAGAAGGCGGCGCGGTAACTGACCCGGACCGGCGCGGTCACCGGCGTCACCGCCGACGCCCTCTCGGGCGCGGAGGGCTCACTCACGAAGCGCCCTCCCGGTCAGCTGGATGAACACCGTCTCGAGGGTCGGCTCCGTGAGGGCCAGGTCGACGAGACCGAACCCCATGGCCGCCTGGACGACGGCCGGCAGGGGTCCCTCGCGCTCGGCCAGGTAGACGAGCACCTCCCCCTCCACCGATCTCGGCCCGGTCCACGCCGGGCACCCCGGCCAGTCGCCGCCACGGCGCCGTCGTGGTCGCCGTCGAGGGTGAGCGTGACCACCGTCTCCACCCCCACCTGACGTTTCAACTGCTCCGGGGTCCCCATCACCAGGATCTCGCCGTGGTCGATGATGGCCAGCCGGTCGCACAGCTGGTCGGCCTCCTCCATGTAGTGGGTGGTCAGGATCACCGTCGTCCCCTCGTCGTGGAGGGCCCCGAGCACCTCCCACAGGGCGATCCGGCTCTGGGGGTCGAGACCCGAGGTGGGCTCGTCGAGGAACAGCACCACCGGCCGGTGGGCGATCGACCGCGCCACCTGCAGCCGCTGGGCCATCCCCCCCGACAGCGCCATCACACTGGCGCCGGCCCGGTCGGCCAGCCGGAACGTCTCGAGCAGTTCCTGGGCCCGGGCCTTGGCGTCGCGGTGGCTCATCCCGAAGTACCGGCAGTGGTACTGCAGGTTCTCGAAGACCGTGCAACTGCGGTCGAGGGTGTTGAACTGGGTCACCACCCCGATCCGGCCCCGGGCCCCGGGCGGGTCGGCCCCGACGTCGATCCCCGTCCACCGTGACCCGGCCGGCGGTGGGCACCACCCTGGTCGTGCACATCCCGACCGTCGTCGTCTTCCCCGCCCCGTTCGGACCGAGCAGACCGAAGATCTCGCCCCGGTCCACCTCGAGGTCGATCGCCTTGCACGGCGTCCACCGGCGGCGGGCCCGGCGTAGTGCTTGCTCAGCTTCTCCACCACCACGGCGGCGGTCGGCCACGGCTACGTCCCGGCCAGCCGGGCCACCACGGGGGCCAGGGTCTCCCAGGCGTCGCTCTCCACCGAGAAGTACGAGATCCCGTACTCCTCCGCGCCGCCACTCGAGCTCCTCCGCCATCTGGTCGAGCGTCCCGATGAGCGCCAGCGGGATGTGCAGGGCGTCGTCGGGGTCGATCCCGAGCGCCGGCGCCATGGCGTCGACCACCGACTGCCGGTCGTCGGTGACCATCACGAACCCGATCAGCGTGTTCAGCTCGATCTCGTCGAACCGGGCGCCGGCCGCCTCCTTCACCCATCCGATCTTCTCGCCGGGTGGCGTCGGGCGTGGCGTTCGTCGCCGCCTCGGGTCCCGCCGTCCCCGACCGCAGGTTCACGTTGATGCTCACGATCTCGGCCAGCCGGCCGGCGATCCCGAGCACCCGGCGCCCGCCCCCGCCGATGATGATCGGGGGCCGGGGCCGCTGGGCCGGGCGCGGCGTCGCCGTGTGCCCGCTCACCGTGTAGTGCGTCCCCGAGAACGAGAAGGGGCCGTCGGACTCGAGCAGTCCGGTGATGACGGCCACGCCCTCCTCGAAGCGGTCGACCCGCACGGCCGGCGGGTCGTAGGCGATCCCCGACTCCTCGTAGTCGCTGCGCATCCACCCCGCCCCGAGCCCGAGCTCGAGGCGGCCGTCGGAGAGCAGGTCCAAGGTGGCCGCCTCCTTGGCCAGGACGAGCGGGTGGCGGTAGTCGTTGTCGAAGACGAGGGCCCCCACCTTGAGCGTCGTGGTGGCGTCGGCCGCCGCCATCAGGGCCGGCACCGGGGCCAGCTGGTCGCCGAAGTGGTCGGGCATGAGCAGGGTCGAGAACCCGAGGTCCTCGACCTTGCGGGCCTGCTCGGCCCAGGACCGGCCCGTCCGCTCGGGGGCGGTCGACAGCTGGGCGGCGAAGCGGAACCGTCGGGGGTGGGCCATCGGACCTCCGGACTAGCACAGCCCGACCGACGCGGGCACCCGGCGCGCCGTCCGGGTACCGCAGCCCGCCGCCGGGCACCGCCGGCGCGGCGGCCGCGCCACGACCCGGACTACGCTCCGGCGCCATGAACCGAGCCAGCGGCGGCCGGCCCGCCGGCGTGGCTGCCGGCGTCGGTCGGCTCGGCCTACCGCCACGGCCGCGGGCACCGACGACGACCTCCTCTCCGGACGGGCCTGGACCGACCTCCTCGAGGCCCTCGGCGCGCGCCGGCGCCGTCATCGCCTCGGACCGCGGGCCCCGGCCACGGCCGGTCGACCAGGCCGTCGGGCTACCGCCACCTCCTCGTCCTGCTGGCCCTGGCCATCGACGAGGCGCTGCGGCCGTCGGACCCCTACGACCCGTTCTTCGCGCCCGGCCAACGTCGACAACGTCCTCAAGTGGGGCATGGACTGCCCCGACGCCGCCTACACGGGCGCCGCCATCCGGCCCGACGCCACCTACCGCATCCGGGGCCGGCGCTCGACCGTCCGCTACCTCGGCTTCCAGGTCATGTCGGGCATCGACAACTCCGGCAACGTGGTGGCCGACGACCTCGACCTCGGGCCCGACGGCACCTTCGAGATCGTCCTCTCGGCCGACACCGCCGACCGGGCAACTGGATGGCCCTGCCCGACGGGACCTCGTCGTCGGTCGTCGTCCGACAGTTCTTCTACGACTGGGACACCGAGGAGCCGGCCCGAGCTCGAGATCGAATGCCTCGACGCCGCCGGCCCGACCGGCCCGCCGGCCCGGCCGACGCCCTCTCGGCCGCCGGGGTGGCCCGCCAGCTCGCGCGCCCTCGGCGAATTCGTGGAGGCCAGCGTCGGCTTCTGGCTCGACGTCGAGGAAGGCGGACGGGCCCAGGGGGTGAACGTCTTCCGCCAGCCGGCCGCCCTCACCGACATGGGCGCGGCGGCCGAGAACGTGAGCGTCTGGGGCTCGTGGGAGCTCGACGACGACGAGGCCCTCGTCATCGAGGTCACCCCGCCCGAGGCGCTGTACTGGAGCGTCTCGCTCGGCAACTACTGGTGGGAGACCATCGACTACGCCAACCACCAGTCGAGCCTGAACGGCCACCAGGCCGTCCTCGACGACGACGGCGTCTTCCGGGCCGTGGTCGCCGGGCACGACCCGGGCGTGGCCAACTGGCTCGACACGGCCGGGCAACCACCAGGGGGCCGATGATCTTCCGCTGGCTGCGCGCCGCCGACGCCCCGGTGCCCGTCGACCACGGTCGTGCCGCCTGGCGGAGCTCGCCGCCGCCCTGCCCGCCGGCCACGGCCACGGTCGACGCCGCCGCCCGGGCCGCCACCATCGCCCGCGCCGGCGCCGGTCCGCCGCCGTTCCGCCGCTAGCCGCTTCCGGCCACGACCGGCTCCGACGACAGGAGCGGCCGTCATGGACCTGGGCTACGCCGACGCCACCGCCGTCGTCACCGGCGGCACCAAGGGCATGGGCCGCGCCATCGCCGAGTGCCTGGCCGCCGAAGGGGCCCGGGTGGCCGTCCTCGCCCGCGGGCGCGACGGCCCTCGACGACACGGTGGCCGCCCTCCGAGCGCCTCGGGAGCCCCGACGCCGTGGGCCTGGCCGTCGACGTCCTCGACCCGGCCGACATCGACGGCGCCTTCGCCGCGCTCGACGCCCGCTGGGGCTCGCTCAACGTCCTCGTCAACACCGTCGGGCCCGGCCGCCGGTCGCTTCGAGAACCTGACCGACGACGACTGGGTCGCCGCCTTCGAGCTCGGCTGCATGGCCGCGGTCCGCTGCGTCCGCGCCGCCCTGCCCCTGCTGCGCCGGGCCGAGTGGGCCCGCATCGTCAACCTCTCGGCCCACTCCATCCAGCGCCAGAGCCCGATCCTCCCCGCCTACACGGCGTCCAAGGCGGCCGTGGCCAGCGTCTCGAAGAACCTGTCCAAGTCGCTCGCCCCCGAGGGGATCCTCGTCAACACCGTGAGCCCGGGGACGATCGTCACCGCCAGCTTCACCGAGAACCTCCGCGACGTCTTCGCCGACGCGCGGCCTCGACGCCTCGGACCCCCACGACGTCATGCGCTGGATCGACGAGGTCTTCCACCAGCCGGCCGACCTCGGCCGGGCCGGCCTGCCCGAGGAGATCGCCACCGTCGTCGCCTTCCTGGCCTCGCGCCGAAACGGCTACGTCACCGGCGCCAACATCAACGTCGACGGCGGCTCGGACTTCGTCTGATGCTCGACGCCGACCGGCTCGTCGAGACGGCCGATGGCCGAGACGGCGCTCTCGACGACTTCGGCGGCGACAGCTACCGCGAGGGCCTCGACCGCCTGGTCGAGGCGCGTCGACGCCGAGGCGGAGCTCACGGCGCTGGGCGAGGAGATCCTGGGCATGCGCCTGCGCATGCTGCTGGCCAACCGGCTGCGCGATCGAGGACGTCTACGGCCGGCAACCCGGCGATCGACGACGAAGCGGTCGACGGGCCCGCTCTTCATCATCGGCCTGCCCCGCACGGGGACCACCGCGCTCAGCCACCTGCTGTCCCTCGACCCCCAGATCCGCTCGCTGCGGCTGTGGGAGTCGTCGCGACCCGGTGCCCGCCGCCGGAGACCGCACCGAGGACACCGACCCCCGCATCGCCGAGACCGAGCGCCGGCCTCGAGGCCATGTACGAGACCTTCCCGCGGATGCGGTCGCTGCACTACCAGACGGCCACCGGTCCCACCGAGTGCCAGGACCTCCTCGGCATGGAGTTCCGCACCGCCCACTTCGACGGCATGGCCCACGTCCCGAGCTACACGCGACTGGGTCCTCGACTGCGACATGGTCCCCGCCTACCGCTACCACCGCCGGGTGCTCCGGCTCCTGCAGTGGCACTGCCCGCCGCGCCTCTGGCACCTGAAGACGCCCGGTCCACATGCTGGCCCTCGACGCGCTCGACGCCGCCTACCCCGACGCCCGCTTCCTGTGGACCCATCGCGATCCGGCCGACGTCCTCGGATCGGTGTGCAGCCTGGTGGCCTACGTCCGCAGCTGGGTGAGCGACCGTGACGACTCGGCCGAGCTCGGCGCCCAGCAGGTGGCCCTCTGGTCCGAGGCGCTCCGGCGGGCCATGGCCTTCCGGGAGAAGGTCGGCGAGCAGCGCTTCGCCGACGTGGACTTCGCCTCGCTCAACTCCGACCCGGTGGCCACCGTGGGCCAGGCCTACGGACGCCTCGGCCTCGACCTGTCCGACGAGGCGGCCTCGCGCATGAGGGCCTGGTCGACCGAGAACCCCCAGGGCTCCCACGGCGTCCACGAGTACGCCCTGGAGGACTTCGGCATCACCGCCGGGGCCGTCCGGGACGCGTTCGGCTTCTACACCGAGCCCTTCGCCGTCGACACCAGCGATCCGGGCGCCGGCCGCCCCCGGTAGTCACGGGCATGGTCCCCGGCCCGCAGACCGGCAGACCGGCAGACCGGCAGACCGGCAGATAGGCAGACCCGCAGACCGGCAGACCGGCAGATAGGTGCGACACAACGGCGCCACTACGGGGCCCCGATCGGCCCGTCCCGGCTCAAGATCGGCCGGGCTGGCGTCGACAATGGGAGGGCAAGAATCTCCTTGCGTATGAAGTTACTCGTGGCAACGGCCCCCGGTCCGTCCGGGGGCCGTTGCGCGTCCCCGCTTCGGGGAGATCCTCCGGGCCACCCGGGACCCACGGGTACTACCGGCGTCGCTCCGGACGACCAAGGACCCCGGCCGGGACGCATCCCGACCGGGGTCCTGTCACGCGACTTCCCCGTCGCCGGCGGCGCGACGCGGCCGCCTGCTCCATGTCGAGCCGCTACAGGTCGAGCGAGGTCCCGGGTGCGAGGTACAAGGTGCCGTCGCCGTTGGCGCAGACGGTCGCCTTGATCTTCCCGCCGGCGCCGTAGCCGCTCGTGACCTTCCCCTTCTCGGACGCCACGGCGATGGCCGAGGCGGACTTGCACTTCTTCGTCGCCGTCTTCCCCAGCTTGTCCGGCGCGTTGTAGGACTCGGTGCTGGTGGTGCTCCCGACGTCACTCCAGGTCTCCGTAGCAGTCACCTGCGACAATGGTCGTCCCCGGCGGTCGAGCCCGAGCTGTGGCAGTGTCGACCGAGGTGGAGGGGAGTCGCCAGAGATCGCCGGTCACGGGCGGGCACGGGGTCCGTGTCTTCCTCGTCGACGGCACCTACGAGCTCTTCCGCCACTTCTTCGGACAGCCCCCCCGGGCCGGCGCCGACGGCACCGAGATCGGGGCCGTCCGGGGCGTGGTCTCCTCCGTGCTCGCCATGCTGGGCGACGGCGCCACCCACATCGGGGTGGCCACCGATCACGTGATCGAGTCCTTCCGCAACGGCATGTGGCCCGGCTACAAGACCGGGAGCGGCATCGACCCGGTGCTGCGGGCCCAGTTCATCCCGCTCGAGGAGGCCCTCGAGGCCCTCGGGGTGCTCGTCTGGCCCATGGTGGACCTCGAGGCCGACGACGCGCTGGCCTCGGCGGCGGCCGTGGCCGGTGACGACGGCGCCGTCGAGCAGGTCGTCATCTGCACCCCCGACAAGGACCTGGCCCAATGCGTCGTCGGTCGCCGCGTGGTCCAGCTCGACCGCCGGGCCGGCACCATCACCGACGAGGACGGCGTCCGGGCCAAGTTCGGCGTCGACCCGGCCTCCATCCCCGATTGGCTGGCCCTGGTGGGCGACACCGCCGACGGCTTCCCCGGCCTGGCCGGCTGGGGCAAGAAGACGGCGGCCCGTCGTCCTGGCCCACTACGGGCACATCCCCGACATCCCCGACCGGGCCGCCGACTGGGACCCCGCCGTCTGCCGCTCGGTACGGGGGGCGGCCACCTTGGCCGCCCGCCTGGCCGAGGAGCGCGACAAGGCCATGCTCTTCCGTGACCTGGCCACCCTGCGGGTGGACCGGTCCCTCCTCGGGGCCGTGGACGAGCTGGCCTGGCACGGCCCCTCCCCCGCCTTCGCCGACGTCTGCCGGAACCTGCGGGATCCGGCCCTGGCCGACCGGGCCGCCGCCCTCGGCCCTCCCTGACGACAACGCCCAGGTCAGGGCGTTGACCGGCCTCCGGCAGCCCGAGGCGGCGCTCCCCGTCGGGCCGGACCCGGGGCGGTGGGCCGGCGTCGCTCAAGGCCCCCGAAATTTCCGTCGATGACTCCGACACACAGGCGGAGGGACGGAGTCGAGGGGGACTCGCGGATGCTCACGGCACGACGTCGAGACTCGAACACACCGACCCTCCCCGGCGCGCCCGCCCCGCCGGGGCCCTCCGTCCCGCTCGGACAGTCCCCGTCAGACCCCCCGTCTCCACCCGGCACCGCCGACGCCCCGGCGGCGACCGCACCGCGCCCCACGGCCCCGTCCCCGGCGGCGGTGGGACCGGGACAGCAGCCCACCACGCCGAAGACCCACGGACTCGGACCGCGCCTTCTGAGCTACACGATCGGACCGGCCGCCTTCGTCGTCCTCCTGGTGCTCCGACGCCTCGGGCTGGTGGCGCATCTCCCGGTCGCCGTGTACATCGCCATCTTCGTCGGCATGCCGGCGGTGAGCAAGGTCATCGAGTCGCTCTACCGCCGCAACCCGACACGGTTCCGGCTCCATCTGCGCGTGGCCTTCCACACCGGCGCGGTCACCACCGTCATCTACCTGACCGGCTGGGGACCGGTGGTCATCGGCGCCTACGCCTTCGTGGCCCTCGAGAACATCGCCACCGAGCGGGTCGCGGACGTGGCGGATCGCCGCCTTCTGGAGCCTGGTCGGCATCACCATCGGGCAGCTCGGCATCTGGCAGGGCTGGGTGCCGTCCTTCCTCAACCTGGCCAAGGCCGAGACCCTCGGCCTCATGGGGGCCTTCGTCCTCGTCTTCGTCATCCGCATGGCCGGGGCCACGAGCGAGCAGAAGGAACAGGCCGAATCCTCGCTGCGGACGAGCGAGGAACGGTTCCGGTCGCTCGTCCAGAACTCGTCCGACACCACCCTCGTGCTCGGCCCCGCCGGCGTGATCCTCTACGCCAGTCCCGCCACACGGTCGCTGCTCGGCCGGGAGCCCGACGCGCTCATCGGCCTGCGGGCCTCGGAGCTCGTCCATCCCGACGACCGGGCGCGGGTCGAGCCGGAGCTGGTGGAGCTCCTGCGCACCGGCGCCGTCATCGAGCCCCTCCAGTTCCGCATGCAGCACAGCGACGGGACGTGGCGCCACGCCGAGGCGGTGGTCACCGACATGCGCGACCGCTCGTCGGTGGGCGGCTACGTCGTCAACGTCCGCGACATCACCGAACGCAAGGAGGCCGAGGAGAAGCTGGCCCACCAGGCCCTCCACGATCCGCTCACCGGACTTCCCAACCGCCTGCTCCTCGTCGACCGCCTCCGCAACGCCATCGCCCGGGGCCTGCGCCACGACGGACCTCCCCCTGTCGTGATGTTCCTCGACCTCGACCGGTTCAAGCTGGTGAACGACAGCCTGGGCCACGGGGCCGGCGACGAGCTGCTCATCTGCGTGGCCGACCGGCTCGCGCCGGGTCGTGCGGACCACCGACACCCTGTCGCGTTTCGGCGGCGACGAATTCGTGATCCTCTGCGAGGGCATGGCCAGCCAGGACGCCGTCATGGCCCTGGCCGAGCGGGCCATGACGGCCATCGACGAACCCTTCGTGATCAACGGTGAGCAATTCCACATCGGCGTGAGCATCGGCGTGGCCTTCGTCGACGACGACGGCCCCAGTCCCGAGGAGCTCCTGGGTGACGCCGACTACGCCATGTACCTGGCCAAGGCCCGCAGCGGCGCAGGGTCGGGTCCAGCTCTTCGACCAGGCCACGCGGCGCCGTGGCCCGCCAGCGCGTCCACACCGAGACGGCTCTGGCCCGCGCGCTCGAGCGCGACGAGCTCGTCGTCTTCTACCAGCCGATCGTGGAGACGGCGACCCGCCGCTGGGTCGGCGTGGAGGCGCTCCTGCGTTGGCAGCACCCCACCCGGGGCCTCCTGGCGCCGGCGGCCTTCCTCGACGTCGCCGAACAGACCGGCCTGATCGTCCCCATCGGGGCCTGGGTGCTGTCCGAGGCCTGCTCGCAGGTCCAGCGCTGGAACACGGGACCTGCCCGCCGACGATCACCTGGCCGTCAGCGTGAACCTCTCCGGGCGCCAGCTGACCGAGCCCGACCTGGCCGAGACCATCGCCGCCTCGCTCCAGCGCGGCGGAGATCGACCCCCACGCGCTGCGACTCGTCCTCGAGGTGACCGAGACCCTGCTGCCCACCGACGAGGACGAGGCCCGCCGCCGGCTGATCGAGCTCCACGAGCTCGGGATCCAGCTGGCCATCGACGACTTCGGGACCGGATACTCCTCGCTGCGCTACGTCCGGGACCTCCCCATCAGCACCATCAAGATCGACCGCTCCTTCGTCTCCGGTCTGGGCCAGTCCGACCACGACGAGGCCATCGTGAACGCCGTGACCCAGCTGGCGCGCACCCTGGGGCTCCGGGTGGTGGCCGAGGGGGTCGAGACCGAGGCGCAGTTCGCCTTCCTGTCCCGGGTGGGCTGCGACTACTCACAGGGCTACCTCTTCGGACGTCCCCAGCCCCCCCACCTCTGCCGCCTGCCCGGGATCGAGCAGGTCGGTCTGACGACCCGCCGCGCTTCGACAGACCGCCTCGCTTCTACAGACCCGTCTCGCCCTCGCCCATGTGCAGCATCGTGCGCTGCTCGACCGTCTGCGCCTTGCCCGACGTTGCGGTCCTTCAGGACGACGGCGGCGGCCACGAAGGCGGCCACGATGCACCCGGCGGCGATGAGATAGCCCACGTGGTACCCACCGGCCAGGGCGGCGTCGTGCCCGGCCCCGCCCGCCGACAGCGCGCGGGTCCGCGACGTCGAGATGCTGGCCAGTACGGCGATGCCGATGGCCGCCCCCATCTGCATCGAGACGTTGGCCAGTCCCGACGCCAGGCCCGTGTCGGCCGGGGCGGCGTCGGCCATGGCCAGGGCGATGGACGGCGTGAAGGCCAGCCCGGCGCCGATGCCGAAGAGCATCATCCCCGGGAACACGTCGGCCAGGTAGTGCCCGTGCACCGGCACCCGGGAGAACAGGGCCAGCCCCACGGCGATCAGGGCCAGGCCGGGCAGGAGCGTCGCCTTGGCCCCGATGCGGGTCATGATCCGGGCGGCGATGGTGAGCGAGAAGACACCCACGGCCAGGTTCATGGGCATGAAGGCGAGACCGGTGGTGATGGCGCTGTAGCCCGAGCACGTGCTGGAGGTAGAGCGCCCCCAGGAAGAACTGCCCGAACATGCCGATGGGGAACAGCACCCGCACCACGGTGGCGCCGGTGAGGTTGCGCGAACGGAACATCCGCAGGGGCACGAGCGGATGCTCGAGGTGGGCCTCGAGACGGACGAACGCCCCCAGCAACGCCAGGGCCGCCACGCCCAACGACGATGGTGTGGACCGACTCCCACCCGTAGTCGCTGGCCTTCACGATGGCGTAGACGAGCAGCATCACGGCGGTGGTGACCATGCACGGCGCCGAGCACGTCGACCCCGTCGTGCGTCCCCGTCCCCTCGTGCGCCGGGATGAGCGCCAGGCCGAAGACGAGCGCGGCGCATCCGATGGGCAGGTTGATGAAGAAGATCCAGTGCCAGCTCAGAGCCTGGGTCAGACACACCGCCGGCCAGAAGTCCGATCGACCCGCCGGCCGAGGCCACGAAGGCGTAGACCCCCATCGCCTTGGCCTTCTCCCTCGGCTCGGGGAAGAGGGTCACGAGGATGCCGAGGATGGTGGCGGCCACGATGGCCGCACCCGCCCCCTGGACGAAACGGGCCACGATCAGCTCCGCCTGGCTCTGGGAGAACCCGCAGAACGCCGACGCGGCGGTGAAGACGGTCAGTCCGGTGACGAAGATCCTCTTGGGACCGATCAGGTCACCGAGGCGTCCGGCCAGCAGGAGCAGGCCACCGAAGGTGATCAGGTAGGCGTTGATGACCCAGGCCAGCGACGACTGCGAGAAGTGCAGATCGCGTTGGATGGTCGGGAGGGCCACGTTCACCACGGTGGCGTCGAGCACGATCATCAGCTGGCCGACGCACAGCACCACGAGGGCCAGCCAACGGCGGCGGTCGGCGACCTGGGCACGGTCGATGTCGTCGTCGGTCGCCATCGTTGTCCTCGCAATGATAGCCGGGGGCCGGCGACCCCCGAACCGGGACTGCGTCGTGACGACGGCGTGTCGTGACGACGGCGTGTCGTGACGACGGCGTGTCGTGGCGGCCCCGACCAGCACGCCACGGTGGGCCCGGCCAGAACGTGCCGGCCAGAACTGTGCCGGCCAGAATGTGTCAGACCGCGACCGAGGAGGGTGCGATGGACGGTGACGTGGTCACGACCGAGAGGGTCATCCATGCCGCCTCCCGATGCCATCTTCGCCCTCCTGGCCGATGCGTCGCGGCATCCCGACATCGACGGCTCGGGCGCGGTGAAGCAGGCCAAGACCGACGCGCCGGCGCGCCTGTCGCTCGGGGCCACCTTCGGGATGTCCATGAAGATGGGCATCGGCTACTCGATGGTCAACACCGTGATCGAGTTCGAGGACAACCGCCGCATCGCCTGGCAGGCGCGCCCACCGGGCTTCCTCGGGCGCATCGCCGCCGGACGTATCTGGCGCTACGAGCTCGAGCCGGTGGAGGGCGGCACACGGGTGCGCGAGAGCTGGGACATCTCCCAGGACCACCAGCGACGCATGCTCAAGCTCGGCGGCCTGCCTCAGAAGACCGAGGCCAACATGGCGAAGACCCTCGAACGCATCGCCGAGCTCACCGAGGCACCGGCCTGACGGCGGTCACGCGCTCACGATCACCGGATGCCCCCCGAGCTGATGCCGGCCGCCGTCTACGTCGGTGACGGCCGGATGGCCGTCCAGGATCTCCCCGTCCCCGTTCCCGGTCCCGACGAGGTCCTGGTCGAGGTGGCCCAGTGCGGGATCTGCGGCAGCGACATGCACCTCGTCCTCGAGGGCTACGCCCGTGCCGGCACCGTCCTCGGCCACGAATGGGCGGGGACCGTCGTGGCCGCGGGTGCCGCCGTATCGGGCTGGGAGCCCGGCGCCCGGGTGGTGTCGAACCCCACGGCGGGCTGCGGGACGTGCCGGCCCTGTCGCCGGGGCCGGCCGTCGGTCTGCCTGTCCCGTGAGGCACCCGACTATCTCTCGTTCGGTGGCGCCTTCTGCCGGTACCTCGCGGTGCGGGCCGAGCAGCTCCTGCGCCTCCCCGACACCCTGTCCACCCGTGCCGCCGCGCTCACCGAGCCCACGGCCATCGCCGTGCACACCGTCAACCTGTCCCAGGTGACGTCCGACGACCGCGTCCTCGTCACCGGGGCGGGGCCGGTCGGCCTCCTCACGGTGGCGGTCCTCCTGGCCCGCGGCGTGACCGACATCACCGTGTCGGAACCATCGGCTGCCCGCCGGGCCCGGGCGGCGGCCGTCGGTGCGGCCGCGGTCGATCGCACCCGACCAATTCCCGGTCCCCGGCACTCGGTCGACCGGTCGACGCGCCCTTCGCCGTGGCCTTCGAGTGCTCGGGCCACGCCAGCGCGGCCGAGGCCGCGCTCGACCAGCTCGACTTCGCCGGCACCCTCGTCTTCGTCGGCACCGGACGTGACCTGCCCGCGCATCAACCACAACCGGATGATCGTCCTCGAGCTCACCATCCTCGGGGCCTACAACTACGACGCCGACGGCTTCCGTCCCGCCCTCGAGCTGCTGGCCAGCGGCGCTCCTGCCCACCGACCTCCTCATCGAACCCGACGACGTGCCCCTGAGCGGCGTCGGCGAGGCCATGGCAGCGACTGGCCCACGGGCGAGATCGCCGGCAAGGTCCTGGTGCGACCGCAGGAGACGTCATGACCGACCGGGTCTTCCGCCCCCGCTTGAACCACGTGGCCATCAGTGTCGACCCGTCCGTCCTCGACGACGAGGGACGGGCGACGGTGCTCGACTTCTACGGCGAGGTCTTCGGTTGGACCGAGGGCGACAACACCGGGGAGACGGGCAACCCCCTGATCCTCTACACCGGCGCGCCCGCCCAGTTCGTCTACCTCCTGCCCGCCGATCCCTTCCTGGTGGCCCCCTCCCTCGACCACTTCGGGCTCGAGGTGGCGTCGGTGGCCGAGCTCGAGGAACTGGTGGAACGGGCCCGCACCTACCGGCGAACGCGACGATCGGGTCCGGATCATCGACACCTCGAGACGGATCACCCACGGACCGACGCACGACTACGTCCTCACCAGTGCCTACATCGGTTTCCTCCTTCCCCTCATGGTCGAGCTCCAGCACCTCCAACGCCAGGAGCGGCCCGCGGTCGTAAAATGGTCGGTCGCATGACCACAGCACCGGACGACGGGGACGTCCCGGAGGTCGACACCGACCTGATGGTCTTCGGTGGGAACGATCAGAGCTTCCTCGAGTACCCCCAGCCCCACTACGCCAAGATGCGCGCCCGGCGGCCGCTGCTGCGCGTCCCGGGCGCGGTGCAGACGACCACCCGGGCCGCTCTCGACACGGCCCTGCGCAACGCCGAGATCTACTCCTCGGGCATGGAGGGGGCACCGCTCGGCGTCGAGCGTCCCCTCATCCCCCTGCAGATCGACCCACCCGAGCACCGCAAGTACCGCAAGCTTCTCGACCCCCTCTTCGCTCCCGAAGCAGATGGCCACGCTCGAGCCGCAGATCAGCGCCCAGGTGAACGAGCTCATCGACAGCTTCGAAGGACAGGGGACAGCTGCGACTTCACCAACGAGTTCGCCATCCCCCTCCCCTCGACCATCTTCCTGCGCCTGTTCGGCCTCCCCCTCTCCGAGCTCCCCCAGCTGCTCGAGTTCAACGAGCGCACCCAACGGCCCGACGGCGACACGTCCGCCGAGCACCTGGCCCAGCGTCAGGCCAACGCCCGCGACGTCTACCGCTACTTCGAGGCCGTCATCGCCGAACGACGCCGCGAAGCCCCCGCGCGACGACCTGCTCTCCAAGCTGCTCACCGCCGACGTCGACGGCGAACGCCTGAGCGACGAGGAGGTGATCGACATCAGCTTCCTCATGATCCTGGCCGGTCTCGACACCATCACCGACACGCTCACCTGCAGCTTCAAGTTCCTGGCCGAGCACCCGGGCACCGTCAGCAGATCGTCGACGACCCGTCGGTCATCCCGTCGGCGGTGGAGGAGCTGCTGCGCTGGGAGACGCCGGTCATGTCGATCATCCGAGTGGCCCAGGCCGACGGCGAGATCGAAGGCTGTCCCGTCCACAAGGGTGACTTCGTCCTCGCCTGTCTCGGATCGGCCAACACCGACGAGAACGAATTCGAGAACGCCGACGAGGTCGACTTCACGCGCAACCCGAACCGCCACATCGCCTTCGGCGGAGGGCATCCACCGGTGTCTCGGATCCCACCTGGCCCGCCAGGAACTGCGGGTGGCCCTGCGCGAGTGGCACCGCCGCATTCCCCACTACGACCTTCCCGCCGGTTTCGTCCCCGCAGTACTCCGACGGGCTGCGCTCGGTCAGGAACCTGAGCCTCGCTCTTCCCCGGCGGGACGCCTCTGAATCAGGGCCAGCGCCGCCGTCAGACGAGGTGCGTGTGCGGGGTCGACGCCACCGCCCCCGTGGCCCGCAGTTCGCGCACGGCGGGCAACGGGATCGGGATCGGCGAACAGCCGCTCGTCGCCGTAGTCGGCGGGGCGGCCGGTGGCGTCGAGCGTCCAGCACGACGCCTCGAGGGCGATGCCGTTCGGGTCGGTGAAGTACACCGACCGGATGAAGCCGTGGTCGACCACATCGGTGATCTCGCACTCGGCCGACTTGAGACGGTCGCGCAGGGCCAGGAGGGCGCTCTCGTCGGGCAGGTTGAACGACAGGTGGTCGAACTGCGCGGCCCGCGGGTCGGGGACCCCGGCCGGCTTGGCGAAGCTCTCGACCGGGACGCCGGTGTACTCGAAGAAGGCCACCGTGTTCTCGGGTCCGAACTCGAAGAAGTAGTGCCGGAACTGCGGGGTCCCGATGGTGGCGACGAGCCGGGCACCGAGCACACCGTGGTAGAAGCGCACCGTGGCGTCCATGTCGGCCGTGATCAGCGCCAGGTGGTTGATACCCCTCCAGCGTGGACCCTCGTGGGTGTCGTGAGCGTCGGTCATGGCCCCTCCTCTGCGGCGTCGGGTGGGCCTCGGATGCACCCTCCACGGTAGTGCCCGGGCCCGGCCAAAGGGACCCACCGGGCCGCATCGTGCAACGTCCCGGGGCGCGACCCGCCCACCGGTAGCGTCTGGCGCGACACGCCGCCCGGCCCCGAGGAGACCTGGTGAAGAGGACGATCCCCCGGCTCTTCCGCCGGACGGTGGAGCAGGTCCCGGACAAGACGTGGCTGCTCACCTCCGACGGCGGCCGCTTCACCTACGGTCAGGCCCTCGACGCGCATCGAAGGGGCGGCCGCCTGGTTGCGGGCCGCCGGCGTCGGTCGGGGGACCGGGTCCTCGTCACCTCCCGCAACACCGCCGACTACCTGCTGACCTGGCTGGCCCTCATGGAGGTGGGCGCCATCGAGGTGGCGGTCAATCCGGCCGGCACCGTCACCGAGCTCGCCGGTTTCCTCGGGCCAGGTCACGCCCGCTCTCGTCGTCTCCGACACCGAGCTGATGGCCGCCGCCGCCGATCTTGCCGGCGCCGACGGGGTGTCCGCCGGGGTGCGCGCGCCACCGAGGTGGGTGGAGGTGAGCCGGCTGTTCGCGGCCACCGGGGACGGGACGGGACCGGCCGACGTCGACCCCGACGACGTCGCCGTCATGATCCCCACGTCGGGCACCACCGGTCGGTCCAAGCTGGTCATGCAGACGCACCTCGCCTACGTCATGGCCGGCGAGGGCTTCCCCCACTGGATGCGGCTCACGGCCGACGACCGTCTCATGACCTCGCTGCCGCTCTTCCACATCAACGCCCCGGCATACTCGGTCCTCGGATCGGTGGCGACGAGGGCCAGCCTGGTCGCTCCTGGAATCCTTCTCGGCCAGCCGCTTCATCGACGCCTCCCGGCGATTCGACGCCACCGAATTCAACGCCATCGGAGCGATGCTCGAGATCCTCATGCGCCAACCCGACGCCGGACGACGACGCCGACAATCCGTTGCGACTGTGCTACACCGGCCCGTCACCTCCGGCCGGGCGCCACCTGGAGATCGAGGAGCGGTTCGGCCTCGAGCTCGTCTGCGGCTACGCACTGTCGGAGACACCGTACGGACTCATCTGGCGGCACGGCACCCGGCCGTTCGGGAGCCTCGGTGCGGTGCGTCAGCACCCCGAGCCTGGGCCATGTCAACGACGCCCGGGTGGTCGACGACGGACGGGTGGTCGGCAGCGGCGAGGTGGGCGAGCTCGAGCTGCGCAATCCGGCCGTCATGCGGGGCTACTACGAGATGCCCGACGAGACGGCGGCCGTGCTCGTCGACGGGTGGTTACGGACCGGGGACCTCGTCCGCGTCAACGACGACGACACCTACACCTTCGTCGGCCGGCCAAACAGGTGATCCGACGACGGGGCGAGAACCTGTCCCCGCTCGAGGTCGAGGAGGTCCTCGAAGCCCACGAGGCCGTGGCCGAGGCCGCCGTCATCGGCGTGCCTTCCGATCTGTCGGAGCAGGACATCAAGGCCTTCGTCGTCCCGGCGCCGGGCCGGACCGTCGACCTGGGCGAGCTGCACGCCTTCGCCGGCACCCGGCTGGCCCGCTTCAAGGTGCCCCGCTATCTCGAGCTCGTCGACGAGCTCCCCCACACCCCGACCGGACGCCTGGCCACACACCAGCTGCCGCACGAGCGCACCACCAAGGAGATCGACATGGACAGGACACCGGCCGCCACGACGAATGGCTCTCCACGTGGATCGGCGGGTCGTCGCCCGATCGCATCACCGTGGCGGGCCGGGACCTCCCCGCCGAGATCATGGGACGGATGTCGCTGACCGAGCTCGCCTACCTCCTGATCACCCACCGCCCACCGACGCCGGGCGAGCGGCGGCTCCTCGACGCCGTTCTGGTCTCCCTCGCCGACCACGGCCTCACCCCGAGCGCCCTGGCGGCGCGGCTGACCTTCACCGGCGCACCCGAGGCGGTCCAGGGCGCGGTGGCGGCCGGTCTGCTCGGAGCCGGCAGCGTCTTTCTCGGACCGGCGGGCGACACCGCCCAGTTCCTGTCCGACGCGCTGCGGGCACCGGCGGAGGGGATCGGTCCGGAAGGCGCCGGAACCGACGGCGACGCCGACGCCGCCGCCCTCCGACGTCTGGCCGTGGAGGCGGTGACGACCTGCCGTGCGGCCGGGAGACGGGTCCCCGGTCTCGGTCATCCCGTGCACCGGGTCGAGGACCCGCGCACACCGCGGCTCTACGAGCTGGCGACCGAGGAGGGGCTCCTGGGCGCGCACATGCGCCTGCTCCGAGAGGTGCGCGACGTCCACGAGGAGGTGAGCGGGCGACCGTTGCCGATCAACGGTGCCGGGGCGGCCGGGGCGGCGCTGGCCGACATGGCGGTGCCCCCGACGAGCGTCAGGGGATTCGTCCTCATCGCCCGCACCGCCGGCCTCGTCGCCCATCTGGCCGAAGAGGTCGAGCACCCCATAGGGATGCGCCTGTGGCAGGAGGTCGAGCACAGGGCGAATGCGGGTGGTGACGGCGACCCGACGTCGCCGCGTTGATGCGTGGGGTTCCGGCGAGCTCGGTCGGGTCGCCGCTCCCACTCAACGGCGACTCGACCGGCGGGTCGACGCGCGGGTCAACCGGCGGGCAGATGACGCGGCGCGATCGGAAGATCCACGAACTCCTCGTACCGACGCCGCGCTTCGATCCTGTCGGCCTCGAAGTCGTCGAGGGCCCGCAGCGCCAGCATGTCCTCCTCCGAAACGGTCTCGAAGGCTTCGGCGACCTGTCGGTAGAGAGAGTCGCTCATTGTGCCCCATCCTTCCAGGTTCTCGGTCCGGCCATGGTGACGTTCGTCAGGCATGACAAGGGGCATCGACCGAACCGGCGAAAGCCTGTAGCGACTCCACGGAGGGTGATCGGGTCCGCCCCGGGACGACCACGGGGGGTGACACGCGTTCCGGTGGCCGTTCGCCTGACCCCCACGGCGCCGGGCGGCCCGAGGACAGCGCCGGTGCTACCCGTAGATGTTGACCGAGGAATCGAGGCCGAGGGCCGCCGGGTCGCCCCGGCCCGTCGCCGCCAGCACGAAGGGCAGTGGATCACCGGTCAGCGACGGCGTCCCACCGCCGCCCACCGTCAGCGTCTCGAGGCCGTCGAAGCTGAGCGTGGCCGGCCCCCAGCCCTTCTTGTCGAGCAAGATGGCCAGATGGTGCACGGTCGGTCGCAGACCCGCTCCCCGCTCGGAGCGGCGACCGAGAGCGGCGCGGATGTCGTCGGCATGGAGATAGGTGTCGTACCACAAGGCCTCGACGCCCTCGCCGAGCGAGCCGTCGTAGCCGCCCGGCGCCGGGGCGGCCCAGGCCGCATCGTCGAACGCCCCGCTCAGCTCGGCGGTGAGCTTCGTCACCTCGGCCAGCTCGGCCGCCAGCTCGGCCGGACTCCGGCC
This sequence comes from uncultured Acidimicrobiaceae bacterium, assembly GCA_963842145.1. GTDB lineage: Bacteria > Actinomycetota > Acidimicrobiia > Acidimicrobiales > UBA8190 > CAWJFJ01. Next base: position 887,103 of record CAWJFJ010000012.1, on the reverse strand, counting down.
CTGGCGCTCGCGTCACCTCCCGGGCGGTGACCTCGGGGGTTCCGAGACCTTCCAGGCGGCCACTCACGACGTCCGCCATCGACCCGATCACGTGGGCGGCCACGTCCGCCACCGTCCAGCCCTCGCAGCGGGTGGACGTGGCCCAGGCGGCCGCGTCGAGGGGCTCGATCAGCGCTCCGAAAGCCCCCAGCTCGTCGATCAGTCCCCCCACGACCTCGGTGCGAGACAGCGTCATGACGTTCCCTCCTTGTCCTAGACCAGAGTTCCCAGAGTTCCCAGAGTTCCGGACGCAGAGCACTCTCAGTACTCCCACTTACATGCGGGTTACCCGCATTAAACTGGGAAAGGCCATGCCTGTCAACCACCCGCCGGGGGACGCTCATCAAGAGGACGGCGCGTCGGACACCCGCCCGGCGGGCGACCGGGAAGCCCCGGCCCGCCCGAGGCGGACGCAGGCCGAGCGCACGGCGACGACGCGTCAGGCCCTGCTCGACGCCGGCCGGTCCCTGTTCGCCGAGCGTGGCTTCGCCGGCGCGGGCCAGGAGGAGATCGTCGACCGGGCCGGCGTCACCCGGGGAGCGCTCTCACACCACTTCGGTACCAAGCAGGGACTGTTCCTGGCCGTGGTCCAAGACGTCCAGGGCGACGTGGCCGGTCGCATCGGACGGGCCGCCGCCGAGGGAGGCGACCCGATGGAGCAGCTGCGACGGGGTTGCCTCGCCTTCCTCGATGCGGCCATGGAACGGTCGGTGGCGCGCATCGTGCTGCTCGACGCCCCCGCCGTCCTCGGGTGGCAGACGTGGCGTGAGATCGACGCCGTCCACGGTCTCGGGCTCGTCACCGAGGCTCTCGAGCACGTCATGGACGCGGGCCTGATCGAGACCCAACCGGTCCTACCCCTCGCCCATCTCCTTCTGGCCGCTCTGAACGAAGCGGCCATGCTGGTGGCCAACGACGAGGACCCGGCCGCCACCCGAACCCTCGTGGGGGTGACCGTCGAGCGCCTCCTGGACCGGCTGTGACAGCCCGGCGCCGCCTACGACAGCAGCCAATCGTCGATGGCCCGACGGGCCCGGACCTTCACGTCGGCGGGAGCACCGCTGTGCTCGACAGAGCTCAGCGCACAGGCCGCCAGAGTGGCGTCGTCGAGCCCGAGGCGTTCCCGGCACACGACGTACTCGTCGAGAAGACCGACCCCGAAGAGCAGGGGGTCGTCGGCGTTGATGCTGCAGGGCACCCCCGCCGCCAACAGCTCCGGGAGCGGGTGGGCGTGCAGGGCGGGGACCACCGACAGAGAGACGTTGGACGTCGGGCACACATCGAGGCAGACGTGATCGTCGGCCAACCGGCGAACGAGCTCGGCGTCCTCCACGGCCCGGACGCCGTGCTGCACCCGGTCGGCCCCCAAGGCGTCGAGCGCACCCCTGACCGAATTGGGTCCACCGTGCTCCCCGGCGTGCGGGGCGCTGATGATCCCCGCCTGGCGGGCCAGGGCGAACGCCGGGCCGAACGGCTCGGGTGCACAGGCCGCCTCGTCGTTGGCCAACCCCATCGCCACCACTCCGTTCCCCGCGTTGCGGGCGGCCACCGCCGCCTGTTCGACGGCCAGGTCGGGTGACAGGGTCCTGTCCACCGACACCAGCCACCCGACCCCGACGCCGGTGGCCTCCGACGCCTCCCGGCCGGCCTCCAGAAGAGTCTCGAGCACGAACTCGTCGGGACCGAGGGCCCGGTGCCCGGGCAGATGGACAGCGGGTTCGATCCACACGGCGCCGTCGGCGGCGGCATCCTCCACCACCTCACCGACCAGCCGTGTCAAATCGTCGACCGTCCGGATGGAGCCCCGGGCGGTGACGTACAGCTCCTGGAAATCGGCGAACGTGCCATAGGTGGAGGCGATGGTGGGAACGGGGGTGCCCTGCGAGCGACACAGGTCGTGCAACGTGGTCGGACGCATGGCTCCCTCCAGGTGGACGTGGAGGTGGGCCTTGGGCAAGGCGGAGAGTGGGCGGGGCGTTGACGGTCTCATGGGCTGGTCTCCTCGGCGCGTCGAAAGGTTCGGTTCCTCTCGCCGCGAGCCGGGGCCAGCCGACCCTTCCCCTCAGGTCAGCTCGTGACGATCCCATTCTAACGGCGTCGGCTCCCTCGATCCGGCACCAGGGGCGCACCGGGGAGGGCCGTCCGTGCGCCGCACGTCATCGGAGCACTCGAGGTGCGCCGGTTATCATTGTCATCGAGAAGGGACGAGGCGTCGTCCCGCACCCCAAAGGCCCACAGAACCCCTCCCGTCGTCTCAGCGAAGGTGGCTCATGCAGTTCCTGCCCGATGCCGCACACCCGAATGACGGCGACACCGTCCACGCCGTGGCCACGGCCGTCACCCATGTGGCCATGGCCCTCGACGAGCTCAAGGAGCAGCTCGAGATCGCCAACCGACGGGTCGGTGAGGTGGCGGCCGCCCAGATCACCGAGACCGAACTGGGCCGGCTCTTCGTCCGCGCCGCCGAATTCGCCGATTCGGCCATCGCCGAGGCCGAGGAAGAAGCCCGCCAGGTGGTGGCCGACGCCCGGATGGACGCCGAGCGGATCCTGGCCGACGCCCGGATCGAAGCCGAGTCCATCATCGAGGAGGTACAACGACTCCCGCCGGCGGCCGCCGAGCAGGTGCAGGCCACGATCGACGGGTTCACCCACATCAACCGCGAGCTGATCAAGGAGCTCGAGTTCCTGCGCGACACCCTGCAACCGCAACTCGGTGCGCCGACAGCGCCGTCTCTGTCGGCGGCACCCCCGGTCACCGACGCACCGGCGTCCTACCCCGACATCGGCTGAACGGGTTCCCGGCCTCCTGCCGGCCGACTCACGGGCCTCGGAGTCGTTCGACGGCGACGCGCCGTGCCCGCCGGCGTCGCTGCAGAGCCATGGTCCCGCCCACCGTCAGGAAGCCGGCCACCGGTAGCAGCAGTGCCACGGGCGCTTCCGGCGTCTGGGCCGGGAGAGTCGCTTGCCAGTCGGGTTGGCTGTTCACCGGGGTCCCCGGCGACCGGCTCAGATCGGTCTCCCGGGAGAGGGGGCTGCCCACCCCGTCGATCTCGTAGTCGACGATCTGGCTTCCGTCCACGGGCTGGGTGAAGACGACGAAGCGACCGTCGGGCGAGAACACCGGTTGCGTGTCGGACTGCCTTCTCGGTGCGTCGAGACCCGGCCACAACGGCGATGCCGAAGGGTGGGCGCCGAGGGTCAGGATCCACAGCGTGTGCCCACGGCCGCGGGTCGAGTCGAACACCACCCTGGTGCCGTCGGGGCTCCAGTCCGGATCGGCATCGACGGCGTGGGCGATACCGCGGCCCGATGGATACCTCGCCTCGGCCGACAGGTCGGTGTCGGTGAGCGATCCGGCCGACACGTTGCACGGGTTCGTCCCCGAGGGCGTGGGGATACCGCTCAGGAGGTGGAGGTGTCCGTCGCCGCTCACGTAGATCAGCTTGGAGGGATCGACGGGGTCGAATTCGGCGCGGCTTCCGCTGCCGTCGGCGCTCGAGGCGGGCGCCAGCCCGGCGGGCGGCTTGTAGAGGACACAGACCGACGACGGACCCTTGGCGGCGTACAGGGTGTCGAGCGCCTTGTTGTCGCGGTTGAAGACCACGGTCTCTCCGTCGGGACCGACCGACGGCGCGTAGTCCTCGTTCGTCTCGTGCCGGGGCACCTGCGACAACTCGACGGCGTCGTCGCTCGTCGCCGAGGGGGCGAGTGCCGGTGCCTGGGCGATGTCGTAGACGGCCCAGTGCCCTCTGGACCGGTCGCTCGAGAAGAACACCAGCGCGCCGTCGGGCGCGTAGAAGGGCTCGGCGTCGACGGCCCCGGCCGTCAGCCCGGTGGTGGCGGCGGCGTCGCCGGCGACGGTGCCCAGGCCGGCGCCGGGGGCACCGACGTAGTTGGGATTGACCTGGTAGATGGCTTCGTTGTTGTTCCTGGTGGAGACGAAGGCGATGTCGCCGTCGGCACCCGGGTACGAGGCGCCGGCGGGAGCCACCGTGGCCAGCACGATCCAGCCCCCGAGCCAGGCCACGCCCGCCACGCCCAGCGACCGCTGCAACCGCTCACCCCTCCCCATCGTCGAAGAATAGCCCCCACAATTCCCAGCGACGCCATTGTTTTTAGTATTTTAGTCGGGTATTGTCGTTTCGGTGGTGGGTCAACCGACTTCCGTGACACGTGGGCCGCCGGCCGCCGTTCGACCGCCCGGTCGGGCTCGAGGAGCCGCTATCACCACCTGTCGTACACACACGACTACGCCAGGTGGGAACCGGTGACCAGCACGCTCGACAGGGACAGCCAGGTCGACACGGGGCACCCGGTCGTCGAGATCGTGATCCCCGTCTACAACGAGGAGGCCGACCTCGAGGCCTCCGTCCGGCGGCTGCGGACCTACCTCGACGGCTCCTTCCCCTTCTCGAGCGTGGTCACCGTGGCCGACAACGCCAGCACCGACGGGACCTGGGCCATCGCCTCGCGACCTGGCCCGGACCGTGCCCGGGGTGACGGCCGTCCACCTCGACCAGAAGGGCCGGGGCCGGGCCCTGCGCACGGCCTGGCTGGCCAGCGGGGCCGACGTGGTGGCCTACATGGACGTGGACCTGTCGACCGACCTCGACGCCCTGCTGCCGCTGGTGGCCCCCCTGCTGTCGGGCCACAGCCACCTGGCCATCGGCAGCCGGCTGGCGCCGGGGGCCTACGTGGTGCGCAGCCCCAAGCGCGAGGTCATCTCCCGCTCCTACAACCTGATCCTGCGCACCGTCCTCGGCAACCGCTTCTCCGACGCCCAGTGCGGGTTCAAGGCCATCCGGCGCGACACGGCCGCGGTGCTCCTGCCCCACGTGGACGACCAGGAGTGGTTCTTCGACACCGAGCTGCTGATCCAGGCCGAACGCCGGGGGCTGCGGATCCACGAGGTCCCCGTGGACTGGGTGGACGACCCCGACTCCCGGGTCCACATCGCCCGGACGGCCCGTGACGACCTGCTGGGCGTCTGGCGGATGGTGCACCGGCGGGGGCGGGGGGACGACGCCCACGCACCTTTGGCCAGGCCGTCAGGCAGCACCCTGCACCCCGGTGAGCTCGGCCGCTACACGGGCGTCGGCGTGGCCAGCACGATCGCCTACGTGTTGCTCTACCTGCTCCTGCACCGGGCCATCGGCACCTACGGGGCCAACGCCCTGGCCCTCGCCCTGTGCACCGTCGGCAACACGATCGCCCACGCCCGCTTCACCTTCGCCTCGAACAGCACCATCCCGGTCCATCAGGCCATCGTCGCCGGGGTCGGTGGCTTCGCCATCGGCGTCGGGTTCACGAGCATCGGTCTGGGACTCGGGCAGTGGCTGGGGGCGACGTCGCCGATGGCGGAGGCGGCCGCCATCGTCCTCGGAACGGTGACGGGAGCGGTGGTCCGGTTCGTGCTCCTCCAGGCGTGGGTGTTCCGCGCCCACACGAGGTCATCGGCCCCGGCCGAGACGACCGGCGTCACCGCCTTGGCGGCGTAGGGAGTCCTCCTTCGCGGACCCCTCCCCACCCTCGGTTCAGCTGGTGGGGTGCCCGGTGACCCGGTACAACCGGAACGCCGAGCACAGCCCGCGGCGCCGGGAATTGGTGCACCTCGTCGGCGAACCCGGCTCCCGTGCCGTACAGCGACGGATAGGACCTGTTCGTCGCCGTGTTCACGTTGAGCCCGGTCGGTGGCGGCACCAAGAGGAAATGGACGGCGAAAGTGAGGGGATCGGCCAACGACCTCTGGAAGTCCCGGTCGTTCGGGATCACGAAGATCCGCGGATCGGGCACGGTGGTGATGATCTCCGGCACGCACCCCGATGAGTTGTCCACGATGATGTCGCCGTCGGGCAGGTGCAGACCGGCCAGGTAGGTGCTGATGGCCTGAATGGCGGCGAAATGCTGTTTGTCGATCCGGTCCGCCGCAGACAGGGGGCGGTGAAAGACGTAGCCGAGCTCCTGGAGCTCCTCGATACCGACGTGAGGGTCGAACATTCCGGCCGCCGTGGCCGGAACCGACGGAGCCAGGGCGACGACGGCGACGATCACGCCCATGGCGCTGAGCATCCCCGGGCGCCACCGCCTCGTCGACCGGTAGGCCGTGGTGGCGTGCCCCGGTACCCCGCCGGCGCCGGTGGCGGCCCGGCGGGAAGCGGTCGCCACCTGCGGCCGCGTGGCGAGGATGACGCCGACCAACAACACCTCGAGGGGAACGGTGGCGATGACGTATCGAAAAGACCAGATGATGCTGCTCGTCAGGTATCCCCCCAGGTCGAACGCCAGTCCACCACCGACGACGGCGATCGGGACCAGGACCAGTGGATCGCGCCGGTGCCAGGCGATGACCAGCGCGGCCACCACGATGAGGGCGAGCAACGGTGCCAGGTACTCGAGGGCGTGCGCCTCCAGCCGCAGCTCGGCACCCAACGGGTATCGCTGGCCGGCACCGCCTCCGGCGGCGATCTGCGCCTTCGTTCCGTATTGCGAGGTGAATTGGGCGAAGAACTGGCCCGTGATGACATCGCTGGCGACGGCCCATCCGACGAAGCCCGTGACGAACGGCATGACGAAGATGGTGCCGTCCGTGAGGGCCCGCATGATCCGGTCGTGCCGAAGACCGCTCCCGCGTCGGTAGCTCACGACCAGAACGATGGTGGCGGCCATGATGGCGGGCAGGACGGCCTCGTTACGGGCCAGATAGCAGAATCCCAGCGCCACGGCCGCGTAGACCAGCGAGCGGAGGTCGTCGCCACGAAGCCACCGCGCCAGATAGCGGGTGGTCGCCACCAACGTGAAGAGATAGAGGGCTTCGCTCATCCCGTTGGCGCTGTACAGGATGATCATCGGGTTGGCGGCGAAGATCAGGGTCATCACCAGTCGGGGACCGCGGGCCACGCCCCAGTCCCTGAGGGCGCAGCGCACCTGGTGGACGGCACCCACCATGCAGAGCACCGACACGATGCTGCCGGCCATGTCGTGCGAGGCCAGCGACGGCCACAGGTCCTTGAACAGCAGGGGGCCCATGTCGAGAATCGACTGCAGAGGGTTCCAGACGAACCCCATGGCGGCCAGATGGGGATCTCTCGAATACAGGACGTAGAACCCGTTGGCCATGCGGGCCACGGCGTCGCCGTTGAACGAAAGGGTCTTGAAATCGAGAATGAAGGCGACAGTCAGATAGCCGGCCGTGCAGAGGATGGCCACCACGACGCCCTCGCTGGCGATCCGGCGACCCAGGCGCGACAGCGGGGATCGCGCTGATTCCTTCGGACGCGCAGACGGCCATCTCTCGTCCGCCATCTCGTGCCCCGGGGGCGGGGCGGGTGCATCGGCGACGAGGGTCACGGGTGGGTTCGTACAGGGACACTCGGGGCAGATGCGTGAAACAGGAGAGCGCGTCCCACCGAGACAGTCTACGTGAGGGTTCCGGCCGACCGCCATGGTGGTGCGGCGGGAATCCGCCTGCGTCTCACAGAGGTCTCACTGAGGACCGGCGTCTCACAGAGGTCCCGCGGCTCACAGAGGAGCGGTCGTCAGAACGGTCAGAACGGGATCACCCGGAGCGACGTCATAGCTGCACGCCTGCGTCAACGTGGGCACCCAGTTCCAGACGAGCACGCCGCTGCTCCCCGCTTCCACCTGAGCCTGGATCTTGTTCGAGACGTCGGTGGCACGCTCCACCCCACTCAGACAGCCCGTGCCTGATCCGGCGACGATCCCGGCCTCGCCGCCGATGATGGGCTTCCCCACGGCGGACGCCTGGGAGAAGCGGACGGCGAGCCCGTTCCACTGGTCACCACCGACCGGTTCCGAGGGACCGTAGTAGTCGTGGTAGGACAACACGTCGACACCGGGACTGGCGGACACGTACTGATAGTCGGATCCCGACGTGCCGCACTGGCCACCGCCGAGCAACCCGTTCTCGACAAGGTGAGCGGGGTCGAGGGAGTGGATCTCGGCTCCCACCACGTCGAAGAATGACCTCAGTGACCGGGCGGCGGCAGCCTCGTCGGGGCAGGTCTGGTTCCCGCTGCAACGAAGGGGCTCGTCCTGGGGCGGGCACGTCGACGCCTCCGCCTCGGAGATCGGCTCCCACATGCCGAGCGCCGGCGAGTCCTTGTACCGGTTCACGATGGCCTGCAGGTAGTTCCCGTACGACAGCGGGGTGAGATTGACCCCGTTCGTCGGAGAGGGGTCGTCGAAGACCTGCTCGAAACCTCCGTTGTACCAGTCCGGGTCCTGCCAGTGATTTCCGTCACACGTGCCGCCCTGGTCGGTCAGGACCGGGATGAGCCGCTGACCGTGGGCGGCGGCGGCGGCGAAGACGCGATCGAGGGGACCCCAGTCGAGTTGACCCGTGTTGACGTCCGTAGCCATGGTGCCCTGAAAGGCCCAGAACCTCACCAGCGAATCGGGACGGAGGGAGGCGAAGAACTGATCGAGCTGGGCATCGGTGACATCGGCGCCGCATCCGGCATTGGAACCCCAATCGGTGGCGATCTCGTAGGCGTTCACGCCGGTGAACCGGTAGATCTGACCGTTCAACGTGAGGTTGCCACCGCTGGCTCCGATGACCCCGACGGGGACGCCGGGGTGCGGCGAGGTGGTGGACGTCGTCGGGGTGACCGTGGCGGCGGCGGCACTGCGAACCGCCGCCTCCGACGACGACCCGCCCGGCGTGGGCGCGGCCGTGCCCGTCGGGATGGTGCTCGTCGGGATGGCGGGACCGGAGGGCCCTCCTCCCGCCAGCGGAGCGGACCGGGAGGAGCGCGACGCGTGGGAACCACCGGAGCCGGCCCCGGCTCTGGTGCTCTTCGAGACCCCGGTGCCGGCGTGACCGTCGAGAGGCGGTCCCATGACCGGGTACAGCACCACGACGGCGATGGCCACGGCGCCGAGCAGAGCCGTGGCGCCACGCAACCCCAACGACAGCGACGGGGGAAAGGAAGCGAGCACCCGCGCCACGCCTCGGAGTCTCCTCACCCGTCGCCTCTTTCTCGGGGGGCGCATCGGGCCGATGGGTCACGAGACGCCAGGCTGTGTCTGGTCGGCGTCGCACGGGGCTTCCACAGGCACGGCGCGAGACGAGATGGCCGGAAGACCATTGAGAGAGGCATCGGACGGCGGGGCCGAAGACTTGACCCCGACGACGGCGTATCCTCAGCCGCAGCGGCCGCCCCCGAACGCCGCCGGACGGCGCCGTCACCGACCGGTGTCGGTCCTGATTCTCAGGATGGAGGATCGGAGGCGCCGCCCACGACGACATCCTCCGCATCTCGGTGGAGCCCGTGCACCGTCTTCTCCCAGAAGTTGGGGGCACCGATCAGTTGGAAGAACGCCTTGGCGGCGGCCACGGACATCATGACCCAGTAGAGGGGCACGAGGAGTGCCGCCCACAGCAGTTCGAATCGCCGACTCAGCCGACAACTGGCCACCGTGAAGTACAGCAGGAGGAAATTACCCAGGGCCCAGCAGGCCAGGCTCCCGTAATAGAGCGGAGCGGGGAAGAGCGACTGGATGAAGGCGGGATGCACCAGGAACCAGATCAGGGTCATGAGCCAGAAGATCGGATTCAAGAGGGCGAGCAGCGGCGTGCCGGCGATGAAGAGGAAGAGCTGGGCCATGCCCCCTGGTCCGATCTCGCGGTAGAGCTTCACCGGGGCCCGCATGTGGACGAAGAAGGTCTGGAGATATCCCTTGTACCAACGCGACCGCTGCTTGACCCAGTTCACGAAATCGCTGTTGGCCTCCTCCAGGGTGACCGAGTCGAGAATGCCCACCTTGTATCCCTCGCGGAACATCCTGATGCCGAGATCGGCATCCTCGGTCACGTTGTAGGGGTCCCACGCGCCCATCGAACGCAGAACCGACCGCCGGAAATGGTTTGATGTCCCGCCCAGAGGTATGGGGCCGTCCAGGGAGGCGAGGCCGGGCAGCAGGTACGAGAACCACATGGCGTACTCGATGGTGAACCACTGCGTGATGAGATTCTGGTTCGGATTGTTGTAGGACAACTTGGCCTGGAGGCAACCGACATCGGGCCCCAGTCGGGTCAGGGCGAATGCGGCCCGGCGAAGTTGCAACGGATCGGGGTCGTCCTCGACGTCGTAGACGGCGACGAATTGCCCGCGGGCGAGGGTCAGTCCGTAGTTGAGAGCCTTCGGTTTGGTCCGCGGTTCGGCGGGCGGAACGAGAACGAGCTCGAAGTGGTCGCCTGGATCGGCATCGGCGACCGCCGCGATGGTGGCGTCGTCATCGGCCTCGACCAGGAGCTTGATGTCCAAGAGGTGGCGCGGATACTCGATCCGCGACAGCCGGTCGAGCAAGGTGTTGATGACCTCCGTCTCCTGGAAGGCCGGGACGAGAACGCTGTAGAGGGGGAGATCGTCATCGGCTGTCGACCGTGCCTGGGCGTCGCTGACAGCGATCACCACCCCCGGTCGTGCCGATCGGACGAACAACACGATCCGGTAGCCCGATACCGACACGTAGGCGACGGTGATGAGGGCCACCAGGGCGATGATCGTGGGGGCCGACCATACGACAACACTGATGACGATCGAGAGAAGCAGGGTGAGAAGAACCCTCCTCTGGCCTGTCGAGAGGATGGCGCGGGCCGAGACGAACGGCTGTTTCTCGGCCAGCCCCGACACGCTCGCATCCAGCCGGAGCCGCGCCTCGGAGTCACCTATGAGCGCGCGGCGCACTTCTCGAGTGTATCAGTCATTTTCTCCACATATGGCCTACGACCAGGCATTTTGCCACCTAAACTGGAACTCAGGATGTCCGATGTCGAACGCCCCGACCACGCCCTGCTCCTCGATCTGAACGAGGTCCTGCGCCGGTTCGGTGACCGCCAGCGGGAGATGCTCGCCGTCGTGCGTCAACTGCACGCGCAGTGGCCGGCGGCCACGGGGGCGCTGCGTCAGCCGGCCTCCCCCCCCGACGCACCCACACCGGCGGCACCCACACCGGCCGCATCCATCCCGGCGTCGCCGGGCCCGTTGCCATCGGCCATCACGACAGCGGTTCCGGACGTGACGGTACCGGTCGCGCCGGCCCCCCTCGTCGAGGATCCCGAAAGTCTCACACTCCGAACCAAACGTGACTACGACTACTTCGAAGAGCTCGACGTCCGACTGGCCCGACTCCGGCAGGACGAGGATCCCGAGATCGTCTGAACCGGCGGCGGCCGGATCACCCGAGCTTCAGAAGAAGCAGTGCGACGATGACCATGATCACGCCGGCCTGTATCAGGAGACGGGCCGGCAGTCTCGACGTATGGCCGTTCCTCGTCCGGCGCGCTCCACCCCGTTGCCGGACGGAAGCCTTCCGATCAGCTTCGCCCTGTGCCCCTCCCTCCGCCTGGGCGGTGATGAACTGCTCGGCACCGGGATCGGCGGCGGAGACGGACGTCGAAGGATTCCGCGGTGGCGATGGGGTTGTCGAGGGTGGTGACACCGCTGACGACGCTCGGCCGCGGTCCACGACGACCGTCCGGGGTGCGCTGCGGTCCACCACCACCGTTCTCGGCCTGTCCGTCGGCGATGCAGCCGACGGTCGACGCGGCGGTTCGAAGGCCGGGTTCACGACCGTGGTGGCAGGGACGGGGGCAGGGGTGGCGCCAGCCGTTGTCGTGTCTCCCGGGGACCCGACGGGAGCGGGCGGAGTGGATCCCACCAGGCTGGGTGCGCTTGCCTGGCTCGCGTCCTGCTGGACAGTGGCGACGCTCCGTGCCACCTGAGCGAGCACCTCGGTTTCGAAGGCGTCGTCGAAGACCACCGCCGCCGGGTGCCGGTTCAGTCGTTCTTCGGCCGCCTCGGCTTCACGCAGCGCCACCTCGAGCTCGCCGCGCATCGCCCGGAGCTCCTCTTCGTGGCGGGCCATCATCGGTTCCACCGTCTCCACGGGAAGGACATCGACGATGCCGGGCTTCGGCAGCCGATCGCCCGGCGTCACCTGATCAGCCACGATCCGGCTCCCACCCGGTGGCCCGCGAGCCGGTCGGGGGTGTCGATCCGACCACCGATCCGCCGCCCGGCGCCGCCGGCACCCGGTGCCGGGGGTCCGCCTGGGCGTGGGCCGTGACGATCCACTCCCCCACCCGGTGCTCGAGCGCGGCGATGCGCTGCGTCAGATCCGACGCCCGCGCCGTCCGAGCACGGGCATGGGTGATGGCCGACTCGAGCTCGGCGCGCTGCGCCGCCACGCCTTCGAGATACTCCTCGACCGCCTGCCGTGTGTAGCCACGGGTCACGGGGAATTCAGATGGTTCGGTCATGACGGTCCTTCGTCGAACAGACAGGCTCATGAGCCCGTTCAGATTCTACTAGTGCGATGGGCATCGCTGAATGCAAGCCCGGGAGATCTCGTATCCCCACTGAGCTATACCGTAATAGCGCCGCCCGTCATCCGAACCGTCCGTGAACGTAGTCAGCCGTGCGGGGGTCCTGTGGCTCGTTGAACATGGCGTCCGTGGGACCGTGCTCGACGATGTAGCCGGGCGTCCCCTGCTCGGCCAGGAAGAAAGCGGTGTAATCGGACACCCGCGTCGCCTGCTGCATGTTGTGGGTGACGATCACGATGGTGACCTCGGCGCGAAGATCGTCGATCGTGGCCTCGATACGCCGTGTCGAGGTGGGATCGAGAGCAGAACAGGGTTCATCCATGAGCAGGACGCGAGGACGGATGGCCAGGGCGCGAGCGATGCAGAGACGCTGCTGCTGTCCTCCCGACAACGCCCCACCAGGCTGGCGCAACCGGTCGGCGACCTCGTTCCACAGACCGGCCTTGACGAGACAGTCGTGGACGATCTGGTCCTTGTTGTCCTGATCTGCCCGCGTCCCGGTCAGCTTGAGGCCCGCCAGGACGTTGTCGTAGATCGACATGGCCGGGAACGGGTTCGGCTTCTGGAACACCATCCCGATGTTGCGGCGTGCATCGGTCAGCTTCTTGCCCGGATCGTAGATATCGATGCCGTCGAGACGGACACCGCCGGCCAGGGAGGCCGACGGTGTGAGCTCGTGCATCCGGTTCAGGATCCGCAGGAAAGTCGACTTCCCGCACCCGGACGGGCCGATCAGGGCCGTGACCTCTCCGGCCACCATGGTCAACGACACGCGGTCCAGCACGTGATGGTCGCCGAACCAGGCGGAGATGTCCCACGCTTCGAGCGTCGCCGCCGTTCGCGCCGTCGCCACCTGCTCCCTGGTGAAGGTCTGTTCGATCGTGCTCACGACAACCCCTGGCCTCTATTCGTCGGTGTCATCACATCAAATTGGGCAGAAGGACCGAGATCTGGTTGGCCAGGAAATAGCCGATGAGCGCGAGGGGACCGCTGAAGATGATCCAGGCCTGCGCATGACCTTTCCGGTACCACGTCCACATGGCGCCGGCGGCGGCACCGGCGAGGGCGATCGTCCAGAGCGCCAGGATCCACAGGTCGTTCGTGTCGAGGGCCAAGGGCAACTCGTCGGCCGGGATGTCCTTGGCCTTCACCACGGGACGGGGTGTGGGGAGCGGAGTACCGACGATGTTGGCGTCGACATAGACGGCCCCCGACGGGACGAATTTGGACTCCTGGGCCGTCACCAGCGTGAGACGGGCACCACCCCGACCTATGGGTGGGATCCTCTGACCGACCCGTCGTATGTCGGTCACACGGAAGACGGCGGTGTTGGTGGGGCCGTTCTGAATGGTCACGACGATCCGTGCGCCCCTGGGGAGCTGTGCGATGCGGGCGAAGGGACCGCCGTAGGTGCTCGCCCGGCCGTAGATCACGCTCGTTCCGAGTCCCCCGGGGAAGACGGTCGAGGGGAGATGCCCGGGACCGGCCTGCAACACCTCGCTGTTGGTCCCCTCGTCCACCACCTCCTTCATCCCGATGGACGGGATCGTCAACAGCGCCATGGGCGTGCCCAGGGCCAGAGGTTCGTGGTTCTGAACAGGACCTATCGGTCCCGTCCCCTCGGCCAGGGTTTCACGGAACTGGGCGAGCTCCTTGAACTGCGTCGCACTCTGCTCGAGACGACTCACGAGGGTCAGATTGAGCGCTACACCGATCGTCAGGGCCGTCACCATGAGCAGTCCGACGCGGACGACCGAGAAGACGACGTCGCCCTTGGCGGGGGGCAGGGGATCCGTCCCCGGGGAGGAACGGTCCGTTTCGATCGCCGACCTCGCAGATGCCCCGGCGAGCGCTCCGCCGGCGCGGCCCAGCCCGGACGGGGCAGGTAGCGGCGCACGCTGGCGGTCGAACATCGTCATGTTCACCTCAGGGCGACCCTGGGAGTTATGTCGCGTCGCACCTTCACGCTGAGTCCCAGCAGGATCAGGCCGAAGCCGATGAACAACATTCCGACGGCTAGACCCCGGGTGATCCATGCCCCGGTGAAGGCCAGCGACGAGCCGGAGGCGGCGGTCACTCCCGAGCCGTCACCGCCCGACGAGCCCGACGACGCCGCCGTAGCCGCCGCCGTGGTCGACGTCGCGTTCCCCGACGAGGTCGACCCGGGCGACGTGGTCGTGGACCCGGGCAACGTAGTGCTGGAACCGGGCGACGTGGTGGTCGAGCTAGGCGACGTGGTGGTCGAGCTGGGCGACGTGGTCGTCGAGCTGGGCGACGTGGTCGTCGTGGTCGTCGTCCCCGTTCCGGGCACCGCCGACCACACGAATCCGTGGGGGTCGCCGTCGTTGGCCGTAAAGGTGACCTGGGTGTTCCAGTAGTCCGACACGACACCGGCGGAGGTGGCACAGGCGATGCCCGCCTCCCACGTCCCCTTGCTCTCGAGGTCCGACACCGTCTCACCCAGAGAGAGGAGATCGGCCCATTCGAAGTCGGCGGGGATGTTGATGATCTCACCGGTGTTGGGAGCGGTCGAGATGGCGTCGAACAGCCCGCTCCCGTCGACCAGGCCCCAGCCGGTGGACGGCGTTCCGCCGGCGAACGAGATCGTCGTGACGTCCGTTCCCTGGGGGACCAGGTAGCTGTAGACCTCGTAGCCGTCCTTGGCCGTATCTCCCGAACAGTCGGCCGGAGCGGGTGTCAGGACGACGGTGAACATCGTCTCCGATCCACCATTGGACAAAGGGTCGTTCGACACCGGGTCGGTGATAGTGGCCGTTCCACCCAAGGTGGAGGCCGACGCCGACGGAGCCGACATGGCGGCATACAACGACCACCAGCCGGCCAGGATCATGACACCCGCGCCCGCCCGCATTCCCACGATCAGCCGTCTGCCGAGGGTACCCATCTGTCGTCTCCTCACGCTTCGCATCGTTCTCACTCGTCTCTCGCACTACGTCATGTGCGTGCCGTCTTCTGTCTTCGATCACCCACCCGATGAGTCGGAGCCTCAGGGTGGTGTCGCCATGCGCTTTCGCCTTCTGATCTCGACGAGCACCGTGCCGAGAGTGGCGGCGAAGCCGATCCCGAGCACGATCAGGAACGCCCAACGCACGGCGCCCACTCCGAAATACGGCTGACCGCTCGCATGCAGGGCCAGGCTCGCTGTCGCCAGCGTTCGTGGGGCCGGCGTCGTGGTGGTGGTGACGCTGTTGACCACAGGAGTGGCCACTTCGGGGGTCGGGGGCGGCGGGGTGGACTGGACCACCGGCGGGGTGGTCGTCGGCGTGGGTGTGGTCGTGGCTGTCGTGGCCTGCGACGGCGGGTTGAGGATGGTGCCGGCGGCGGCCAGGGTCTCCGCTTGGAGAGCGGCCGGCAACGGCGCGTACCCGGCGGGCAGCTGTCCCACGTTGACGCCAGGTGTCTGGCCGGCTCCCGCCGCGTACTGCAGGAACGTCGCGTAGTTCTGCCGTGACGTCTGGTCCAGCGACTCCGGCGTGGCGGCGGCATAGGTGAGCATCGTGAGCGGGTAGGCGTTCGTCGCCGTCGACAACGGGTTGGGTGCCAGGACCCCCGGCACGGAGCTGGGGGTCATCGCCTGCGCACCGGCCAGGAGGCTCTGGTCGTCGGGAGTGACGAAGGGCCGGTCGGGACTGTCGTCGCCGGACGGACTGAGGCTCGCCACCTGGTCCCCGTACTGCGCCGCCGACGCCGAGTCGGTGATGCTGATGATGAAGCTCGTTCCCGTCACCTGCGGGCCGTTCGACGTCCACGCCGTGTCCGACGTTAACGCCTCGTCGTTGAAGGAGGCCTTCGCCTGATTGTTCGACTCGGCGACATCCTGTCCCGCCGCGTTCATGGTCAGCGCATACGGAGACCAGTCCAGTATGCACAACGGCCGTGCCGCAACGGGGGGCGTGGTCTGTGTGATGTAGCCGCTGTTCCAGCAGTAGGGATCGCTCTGCGGATAGTTCTCCGGTACCGGCGTTCCGAAGGCGACGCCCGACGGGTTGCCGGACGCACTGGCGCTGTAGAGGGGATTGACCTTCATGCCCCACGGGTCCGGTTGACCGTCGAGCCAAGCCACCGCCTCGGGATCGGACAATATCCAGTTCCAGACGGCCGTCGCCGCGTCGGACGAGGTCTCCTCCATCACCAACGAGGCGGCGGCGGTGAGCTGCGCCGTGGTGAGGAGGGAGAACTCCGGGTTGTACTGCAGGAAGTCCGGATCGTCCACCAGGGTGGCCGGGTTGTTCTGGACCCACGAGTACTTGCTGGACTTGTCCCCGGTCACATTCTGGAAGTCGTCCTTGTAGGACTCGGTCAGCAATTTCGCCACCAGGCGCGGTGTCAGGTAGACGTTCTGGACCTGCGTTCCCGCCAGAGGAACTTCCGACGGTTCCGGTAAGCCGTTCACCAGAGCGGGATCTCGATCGATGTTGAACGCCACCACCACACCCGACAGGGTGAGTGGCGCGTAGACGACCGGATTCGACGGATCGGTCTCACTGGGATTGATGGGATCGGAGAAGACCGACATTCCGGCCGCTCCGTAGGACGCGTTCGTGATGTTGTCACGGGCTTCGTCGTCGGACACGGTCGAGTAGCTGTACGGCGGTGCCCCCGGCGTGGAACACAGTGTGGGTTGCCAGCTGAGGACGGCCGGCTGGGCCAGCTCGCTGCCCACGATGCGCTGCTCGTCGGCGCCGATGGCACAGGAGGATCCCACCGTGTTGAAGCCGAGCTTGATGGCGATCCTGTTGTTCCACGCCTCGGGTGTCAGTGGGGATGTGTCGACAAATGCGGCGCCGTCGTTCGAGGCGTTCTCGTCGGCGGGAGAGCCACGCGGCACGATGACCAGCCAGCACTGCGGCATCTGCTCGGGACCGCTCGACGGGGTCTCGATGTCCTGCCCACAGCCGAGTCCCGGAGCTTCGAGCCCGGTGTCCACCTGGAAGTTCTGCTGACCCTCGGTCCCCCCGCCGGGCGTGGTGTAGGTGCGGGCGAAATCGATCTCGTTCGTCGTGTTGAAGCTGAAGTAGGGGTTCAACCAGAATTGCTGCGGATCGTTGATATGGGCTTCGTAGTTGGTGTTGTCCTGCTGGTCAACCTCCGTCCCGTCGACCGACACGAACGGTTCCACCAGCTGGTTGCCGTTGGTGCTGTCCACGTACGGCGTCACCGCTTGACCCGTGATCTGGTTGGTCCACTGGGTCATGCCGGCCACCGGGGTCTGGATCTGGCTGTAATTGCTCCAGCCGGGACTGGACAGGTTCCGCGTGTACGAGAAGGTGGGGTTTCCGATCGGGTACGACGACGTGTTGATGCTCCATCCCCCGAACTCGCACTGGGTGGGGGGCGGGCCGGGGTTCACCGAGTCGAGGGGGTCGGCTGGGTCGGGGTTACCCCAGCACTGGAAGATCTGCAGGTAATTGTCCGTGAAGACGTTGGCTTGTTCGGTGGCGTTGCTTCCCGTCCACGTCACCGAGACATCCTGGTTCTCCAGGTTCTGGGTCTGGTTGACCGTCACCTGCAGGCCGGAGAACGGGCCGCGCCCGCTCACCGTCACGGCGGAGGCGGTCGTCGGCAACGAGGTGTCGGTCCCCTGCTGTCCCGCCACGGCGTCGGCCTGGGCGCCTGGTTGACTGCCGGGCACGAAGACCACGACGCCGAGGACCGAGACCACCCCGGCCAGCGCCACACCGCCCCGCCAGCCTGTCCTCTTGATCCACCCGACCGCGCCTGGCGTCCTCACCCTCGTCGCCTCCGCATGCGACGCGACACCAGCCCGGGGACGATGATGACGGTCAGGACGGCCACCGTCACCAGTCCGATGAGCACTTGGTTCAACGTCCAACCGTGGGCCGCCGTCAAGGTCACGGTCGAGGGGAACGGGGAGGTGTTGAGAATCCGCTCCAGGGCCTGGTCCGGATGCGATACAGCCGTGCCCGTCGAAGCCGGTGAGCCCGGTGAGCCCGTGGCCGGGACGGTGGTGCTCGTCGTCGTGCCTCCCGGCGTGGCTGCACTGGTGGACGACTTGGCCGCGCTGGCCGGTCCCACGGGCGTGGCCGCCGCCTTCTTGTTGCCGCTGACCGGGGTTGACACCGTGGCCGCCCCGCCCGTGCCCGTGGTGCACTGGGTGGGACCCTGCTTGTCACAGGCCGGCGGCTGGGGAGCGTCCACGGCCAGGAGGTTCTGCCCGCTCGGGGTGAACGTCGGATTGTTGCAGCTCTGGATGTTGATGTTCTGCACGTCGGCGCCCGGGATCTTGGCGATCTGGGCGAAGCTGGCCTCCACCAGGTTGATGGGCATCGGTGAATACCCGAGCGATGCCGAGCTCCTGTTGGCCCTGGCACATGGCGTAATAGGAGAAGGCGGCCAGCGTCTTCCCCTTGTCATTGGTGAATTGGCCCTGGACCGTCGTAGGCAGGATCAGGTAGCTGTAGGAAGACAACGGGTACGTCCGGGGATCGGGGTCGGTGTAGACATTGCTCAGGTTCTCGGTGAGATACACGGCCGGATTGCCGGAGTCCATGTTGATCTGCGCCTGCAGAAGCGACACGGCGACATTCTGCGGTGTGGGCTCGGTGTAGTAGCCGGCCGCATTGAGCATGTTCACCACCGGGAAGTGGGCGTTCAGGGCGTACGAGTACTCGACGTATCCGATCGATCCGGCCGCATAGTTCTGCGCCACGTAGCCGGCCACCCCGAGGTCGCCGGCCTGGGCGATCATCGGAATGCCGGGACGTGGTCGGCCAGAAGGAGGTCGGACCGCACGTCGGGGCCCGGCCGGTGCCGTTGCAGAAGGCGTTCCAGATCGACGGGTACTGGCTGATCATCCATTCCGAGAACTCGAACGACGACCCGGCCCGTCGGAGCGGACCACCGGGACGATCGGCTCGTTCGGAAGGGCACAGCGCCGGGTTGTCGGCGGCGATGGCCGGGTTGTCCCAGTTCGTGATCTGCCCGGTGAAGATCTTGGCGATGTTCTGACCGGAGAGCCTCAGGTTGGTCACCCGTTGGCCGTTGATAGTGAGGTTGTACATGAATACCGTCCCGCCGGCCGTGATCGGCATGTACGCGTAGCTGTTGGGCGTCGGGTTCTCGGGAGCCGACCCGTCGTTGGGATTGGTCTGAAACGGAATGTCGGAGGCCGCGAAGTCGGTGGTGCCGGCGATGTACGCCTGGCGTCCCTGGGTCGAGCCGTCGCCGTCGTAGTTGATCCGCATCCCGTACTGCTGGACGTCGGAGATCCACTGATCGAGCGCATTCTCCGACCACGTCGACCCCTGCCCCGAGATGGGCACGTAGCTGGTGGCCGCCGTCGCCGGGCCGGCTCCGACCACCATGATCGCCATGGCCACCATCACCGTGGCGCCGCACCGAGCGGCCGGCACCAGCCGCCTCACCAAGCTCACTGCGCACTCCTCGTCGGTGGGGCCCCTCCCCCTGGGGGGATCTAATTCCAGTAAATCCCTGGGAAGACGTAATTCTAGTGAGTTCGCGGGCGGAATGTCGCTCAGCCCGGCGTCTTTGTCGACGGCTCAGGTGACCTGGGCCGAAGCCTCCGATCACCCGGGCGATGACGAAGAGGACGAGGATGACCACCAGGAGAAGGGCGGCGGTGGCGTAGCCGCGATCGGCGTAGGCGGGGATTCCCGACCGGACCAATTCCAGGGCCTCCAGGGGCAGGGAGACCATCGGCTCGTGCAGGGGGTTGGCGTTCATGTAGGTCGTGAACCCGGCCGTCAGGAGCACCGGGGAGGCCTCGCCGATGCCGCGGGCGGTCCCGAGGATGACTCCGGTGGCCAGGCCCGAGCGGGCGGTGGGAAGCACCACGTGCCACATGGTGCGCCAGCGGGGTGCACCCAGGGCGTCGGACGATTCGCGCAGTCCCGCCGGGACCAGGCGGAGAACGAGGTCCGACGTCCGGATGATGTACGGCAGCATCATGATGCTGAGGGCCAGACCGGCGGCCAGACCGGAGAACTGGAATCCCAACGTCAGGATCCAGAAGGCGTAGACGAAGAGCCCGGCCAGAATCGAGGGGAACGCCGTCATGGCATTGACGATCGTGCGGACGAAGTTGGCGAACCGGCTCCGGGTCTGGTCGAGGTAGACGGCGCAGACGATGCCCAGCGGGACGGCCAGCACCAGGGCGATCCCGATCTGCCACAGTGTCCCGACGAGAGCGTGGGCCACCCCTCCGACGGTCAAGGGGGCCAGCGGTCCCGCCTTCGACATGTCCTCGTGGAAGAAGTTGAGGTGGTGCAGCGCCGGCCATCCCCGTCAAGATCGTGTAGACGATCACCAGGCCCAGCGCGCCGAAGGCGATGACGGCCGCCGAGGACAGAAAGACGGTCATGACGGAGTCCCTGACGGCGATGCCCTCCTCGGTCAACGACACCAGGACGGCGTAGAGGACGAGGAACACGACGTAGCCCACGAAGAAGAGCCCGATCAACCCCGACAGTGCCGTGAGACGGCCGAGCAGGAATGTCACCGAGAAGGCGGCGGCGGCCGAACCCACCAGGTAGAACCCGTTGTCACCGGACAAGGTCGCCGCCGGTGCGCCGTCGGCGCACGGGCGTGGGGCTCTGGTCGATCGGAGCCTCCTCCTGCTTCACGGGGAAATCGAGGATCATCGACTGAACCTCAGCTCTCCGCACCCGATCGGGAGCGTGACACGATGGCCGAGGCACCGAAATTGATGATCAAGCGTGATGGCGAACAGAGTGAGACCCGCCGCCATGAGGGCCGAGGTCCCGAACTTCGATGCATCGCCGTATTGCAGGGCGATCAGGGCGGAGACCGAGTTACCCCCGGACTGGAGAATGTGCCAGTTGATGCCGTAGACGGTGGAGATGATGAGATAGACGGCGATCGTCTCACCGAGGGCTCGACCGAGCCCCAGCATCGTTCCCCCGATGATCCCACCTCGGCCGAAGGGGAGGACGACGGTGGTGATCATCCCCCAGCGGTTCCCGCCCAGGGCATAGGCGCCTTCTCGCTCGCCCAGCGGCGCTTGGGAGAAGGACTCGCGCATGACCGAACATTGGATCGGGATCACCATCAGCGAGACCGTCAACCCGACGATGAAGGTCGATGCGCTGAACGAGGTTCCCTTGTTCAAGATGCTGGACGACGCCGGACCCACGACCTTGAAGATCGGTATCCATCCGAACCATGACGACAGGAATCGGGACACTCCCAGAACGTGCGGCTGGAGGTAGTTGACCCCCCAGAGGGCGTAGACGACGCTCGGGACGGCGGCCATCAGGTCGACCAGGGAGATCATGGCTCGTTGAATCCGCTTCGGAGCGATCTCCGAGATGAACAGCGACAGTCCCAACGACACGGGGACGGACACGACCAGGGCCACCAGGGCGATGAGAATCGTGTCGGTGAGAATCCCGCCGACACCGAATCGGTGACTGTCGGGTTCCCACGTCTGGGTGGTGAGAAAGTGCAGTTTGGCGACGGCCAGGGCGGGGTATGCCCTGATCGTCAAGAACAACCCCACCGCTCCGATGACACCGACCACGGCGACAGCCGCCAGCCGTGTGCTGCCGCGGAAGATGCGGTCACCGGCCCCCGGGACCGATCGGACAGAGCGGCGCTCCGCCTTCAGCGGACCACTCACCGACAGTGCGGGTGTGTCGACTGTCATCTTCCCCCGACCCTCGTGCCGGTGGAGGTTGGCGCCTGGGCACGGGAACGCTCGATGGCCTGCACGAACACACGGTTCGCCTGGGTCAAGCTCATGGGCCCGGCATTGTTGCTGGCCACGCTCTGGACGACGCTCGTCTGGCCGGTGACGGCCGGGGCGGTGCCCGGAGTCTGCACGGAGTCGATGAACACACCGGCGTCCTGTTGACGGGTCTGACCGGCGATCACCTGACGGGCGAAGGCGACCAGGAATGCCTGGTTGGTCAGCAGGCGCCTCTGGACGGAATCGAGACCCTTCACGGCGGCCGTCAACGGGGCCGTACCCGGGGTGCGCGGGGCCATCGAGACCGTCCCCGCCGGGGTGTTCTGCAGGTAGAGGATGACCCGTTCGAAACGTGTTCCGCTTCCGGTGGCCACGGGGACGATCCAGTAGACGATCGACCAGTTCTCGTCGGACGATCCTCCTGAGTACGACAGGGCCTGACCGTTGACACCGTCACCCAGATCGACCGACGAGACGTCCCGCAACGTGTAGCCGTGGAAGGAATAGCAGGCCGTGACGCCGTAGGCATTGAAACCGCTCAGGCTTCCGGCATCGATGACGTCGGCCGTGACCGGCAACGTGCTGTGCAGGTCGGTGAGGCCGGGCGAGGTGGACGCGTAGAGGTACCGGAACCACCGTGAATCCTCGCCGAAGAGTGGCTTGTTGATCGTGTACTCGGTCTCGAACGTCGCCGTCCATCCGGCCGGATTGGCGGGGTCGGCCAGGAACGAGCCGATCTTGGGCTCACCGGTGGCGCCGGCCACCAGGTCATAGGACTTCAGGCTCGAGTTGTCCACCGACAGGACGACGGCGGAGACGAGCAGGACGCCCACGGCGGCGAAGACGCGCGGCGCGGCGCTCACGCCGGTCCTGGTGTACTGCTTCGACGAAGCGGCGGCCACCACCCGATTGAGCCCGAACGGCCTCATCAACAGGGCCATCAGGCCGACGCCCACGCAGAACATGACCAGTCCGGCGACGGGGTGCAGGACGCCCAGGGCGACGCGCTCCCCCGCCTTCTCCCCCGTCCAGAAGATGAGCAACAACCGGACGAGATTCGTGACCCACAACAGGCCGAGGCCGGTGGCCAACCACAGGACCTTGCGGACGAGGGACCCGCTCACGATCGCGGCGAGCGCCGCTCCGATCAGGAAGAACCCGACCATCCCGTCGACACCCGAGCAGGCGGTCACCACGCTGATCGGGAAGACCCTTCCGTCGTGCACGACCTGGTAGAGACCGGCGTTACCGGGAACCGTCTGTGCGACGTGGAAGACCCGCAACGACGCGTTCAGCCCCTGGAGGGTGAAGGAGGTGAACCCCCCGAGTGTCCCGAGCAGAACGGTGGAGTAGATCCAGGGCCATCCGAGGAACAGATAGCCGAGGGCCACCTTTTGCCGCCAGGCGACGCGGACCCCGAACAGCAGGACGGTCGCTCCCGCCACGAAAAGCGGGAGGAACAGCAGATCGACGCGGTTGACCCAGTACATGTCGCCCATCCGGCCCGGGAGAACGGCGGCGGCGGCGACCGCCGTGGACAGCAGGAACAGGCCGATGATGTAGTCGAGCTGGCGATCGTGGATCGCCGGCTCCACCGCCCTGGGTCTCCTGTTCACCCACGCCAGGCCGGCGGCGATCAACGGCACCAGGCCCACGTAGGCCAGGGGGGTGTCGAGTCCGATGGTCTGCACCAGCGACAGCAACGAGTAGTGGTACGCCAGGACGACCAGACCGACGAGGACGACGACCTTGCACCGCGTCCGTGTCTTTTCCTCCAGGGCGCTCCATTCGGCCAGACTGGATCTGTGCCAGTCATAGGCGGGGCGGAGGACGGGAGACTCAACGATCGACATTGTGTCCTTCCGTCCTCCGGCGACGAGTCATCACCACGGCGATGACGGCCAGCACGACGGCCACGGCCACGAGGACGATCCCGACGGAGAAGGAGTGGCCGTCCGACACGGCGATCTGTGCCGATTTCGGCACGTACCACGTGTAGCCGCCAGGATCGCTCGTGCTCGTCTTGAAGACGATCTCGGTGTCCCAGTAGTTGGTGACCACGCCGTCTCTATTGGCGCAGGCGACCCCTCCGTCGAAGGTGGCGGAAGTGGCGCCCCCGGGGAACAGGTACTTCGGCGTGAGGCGGGTCCAGGAGTAGGACTGCGGAAGGCCGACCACCTGCCCGGTCCCCGGAGCGGTGTTGAGCGCTCCCACGTACTGCCCGCCGGAGAAGAAGCCGAGCCGGCCCCCTGTTCCGAACCCCTGCGGCACGCCGGTCTTGAAACTCACCTCCGTGGGTGGAAGAGCCTTGGGGAAAAGGAACGTGAAGACGTGGTACTGCTCGTGCTCGGTGTCGCCCGAACAGCGGGCGTTGTCGGGAAGCCAGACCCCGTACGGCGTGGTCGATCCCCCCGAGTCGAGCGGTGTGGCCTGACTCGGCCTGGTGATCTCCGCCGCCCCCGCCGTCGCCGCACCGGCGACGGCCGGCATCAGGACGGACAGCGACCAGCCGGTGGTGACCATGAGCAGCAGGCTCACCGTTCCTCTTCGCACGTGCCCCCCGGCCATGAGTGCTTCACGAGACAGTGGACGGGACCCGCGATGGGCCCCGTCCACTGGCACGTCGACAAGATTGAAAGTGGTGTGGCTTACCCAGCCGTGTGGTGCGCAAGGAGGGCCTTTCTCCTCGAACGTCGACGCGAGAACCACAGCCCTCCACCGAGAACGACGACACCGGCTATCGGAAGTGTGGCTGCCCAGGTCACCTCCGGAGTGGACGCACCGGGACCTGCCGACCAGACGAATCCGTGGGTATCGCTGCCGCTGGCCGTGAAGGTGACCTGGGTGTTCCAGTAGTCGGTCACGGCACCGCTCGAGTTGGCACAGGCGATGCCCGCATTCCAGACGGCACTGCTTCCGCCATCGAGCTCCGGCGCCGTCTCGCCCAGATTGAGCAGGTCCGCCCACTCGAAGTCGGTGGGGATGCTGATGATCTGGCCCGTGTTGGGCGCGGTGTTGGCCGGTCCGTAGTACCCGCTCCCGTCGACCAGGCCCAGGCCTTCCGACGGCGACCCGCTCGAGAAGTTGTTCGACGTGATGGACGTCGCTTCCGGCAGCAGGTAGCTGTACACGTGGTACCCGTTGGTGGCGGTGTCTCCCGAACAGTCGGGCGGAGCGGGAGTGAGAACGACGGTGAACACGGTCGTCGACCCTCCCGAGGTCAGTGCGGTATTGCTCACCGGATTGGTGATGGTGGCGGTCCCGTCGAGGGTGGAGGCCGAGGCGGAGGCCGCCGGGAGTGCCCACAGGGCGATCGCCGCCCCCAGCACCACCGCCATGCCCACACCTCGTACCGATGTACGGGTCTTCATCATCGTGCCTTTCGTTCTCTGCATCGAACTCTCCCGAACTCTTCGGCGTGGCTTCGGTCCCCGGCGGGATCAGCCGTTGCCCGTCGCCGTGGTGGATCCGCAGGTGCCCTCGCCGGCCGTCAGGCTGTCGAACCCGAAGTCGTGGGCGGTGCTCTGGGCAGCCGCCGCGCACTGCGACGAGCCGGACCCGACGAACAGGGCGTTCAACGGGGCGCTGAAGTTGATACCCGAGAGCGTCCTTGTCGGCACCACCGTGTAGACGTTGTAACCCCAGAGGGAGTCCTGGTAGTAGGTGGTGTTGGGCACCTCTCCGGTGTCACCGGCGTCCGGCCCGCTGCCGATGGTGCCCGAGACGTACGGCTTCCCCAGGTTCACGCTGCTGGCATTGGTGATGTCGGCCAGATCGACCCCGTTGGCACGGGCCGTGGCGCTGCGGTCCAGGGCCACCTGGTTGGACTGCGACTCCCAGCTGGCGGCGGAGATCGGGACGACGGCACCGAACCCGCTGGTGAGGCCGGACACCGCCGAGTAGAAGGCGTTGCCGCTGTTCTGGGTGAGGGCGGGGCACAGACCGCCGGTGACGTTGGCCGAGTCGGCGTCCGCCGCCGCGTTGTCCTCGGTGGTGGTGCTGATGCCGAGGGCGGTGGCCAGGTTGCTGTTCGGGGTGGATCCGAGGATGGTCGTGCAGGCATACACCGTCACACCGTTGATGGTCTCCTGGCCGTTGTCCGTCGAGTACAGCGCGGCCAGCTCGCTCTCGGTGAGGTTGGCCAGCGGGCTACCGGAGGTCGGGGTGTAGACGAGGATCCCGATGCCGTCACGGGCGTAGGGGATGAACGTCAACGTCGTTCCCGCCGTCTTCACGCCGCGGGCCGACCGGGCGAACTGGAGCTGGCCCGTGATGCTCTCCGGGGTCCCGGTGCACGTCGGGGAGCCTTCCCAGGTGTTGCCCGTGACCGAGTCGTAGAGGGCGTTGATCCCCTCCGTGCTGCTGTTGGGACGATCCCAGGCGTTGCCACCGGCCTTGGTGATGATGCAGCCGGCCGTGGTCGTCGGCTCTCCCGGCGGGTTGGCGTCGTACGACGACACCGTCAGGAAATTGTTGGCGGAGCCGGCATTGAGGGGGGCGTAGAAGGTCGTGTTGCTCTGGCCCAGGTTCGGTGCCGGTGAGGCTCCGGTGTAGGCGGCCCAGAGGTCCTGGGTGACGTCGGCACCGACGCCTACCAACGAGCTGGTCCAGGCCGGGTCCGCTTGGGCTGTCCCCCCGGCCGACACGAGGCTGGCGACACCGAGCATCCCGCTCACCAGCGCCAGGCAGGCGACGACTCGGGGTGAGATCAGTTTCGATACTGCCTTCATTTCGGGCTCCCTTTCGCGGACATGACGACCGGCCTATTTGTCTAGAAAGTCGATTGATTTAGTCGACTTCACTCCCTGGCAGGGTACAGAGTCACGGTGGGAGGGATCAACCCCCAATTTCGATACGGAGAGTGGTACCCCCTCCTTTTCTCCTATCGAGTTGATAGACATTGTAGCATAGAGCGATGCGGCGTTCCTGCCAGGGCCGGAGGTCCTGAGATGGCCAACCGACGAGTGACCGCCCCACTTCGCGTGACCGAGCGTGTGGACTACGCGCTCAGAGCGGTCCTTCTTCTCGCCCGGCACGAGGGGGACTACCTGACCACCAACGTCGTGGCGGAGGGCGGCGGAATGAGCACGAAGATGCTGGCCACGGTGCTGTGGAACCTCCGATCGGCCGGGATCCTGGAGTCCCGCCCCGGCTGGCACGGCGGCTTCCGGCTGGCCCGGCCGCCGCACGAGATCCCGCTGCACGCCGTGATCACGGCCGCCAGCGCCGAAGACGCACCGGCGTGGCGCTCGAACGGCGCAGGTCAATGGCCTCCCCATTCGACTCCCTCCGAACGGGGGGATCGGCCATCGGACCTGGTGGACGACTTCTGGCAGGCCCTCGACGATCATGTCCGGGCCACCTTGACGACGTTCACGGTGGCCGACCTCGTCGCCGCGCACTCGTTTCCCTGACCGACCCCATCGGGTGCCCCTGCGTGGCGGCCACCAGCAGCGGCCCGCGGCGTGTGACGGCGGTGACGAATCGGTCGTGCCGGACCGGGGCCGGCGTGGTCAGTACCGGATCCGCCGAGCGGTGGCACCTACAGTGGCATCGGTGGACACTGACGCCTCGGGTGACCCGGACCCGGCCGGACAGGGGCCCGGCGAGGCCGAGCCCCGAGGACATCCGGCCCCGTCCCCCCCCGTCCACGCGTCATCGGGTCGTTCCGTCGATCTCGCCCGGCGCTTCGTCGAACAGCTGGTGGCGGAGGCCGTCGTCGCCGGACGCGTGCGCGAGCCGACCGCCCCTGATCCGCCGATCGACTGGCAGGCCATCTGGGAGTCCGCCGACGGCGTGGACTCGCCCGAGCGGGCGGCGGGTCGGATGGTTCTCGCCGCCAACCGTGTCGCCCAGACCATCTCCGGCACCCCGGAGCTCGTCGAGAGGGCCCCGGCGACCAGGGCCGGCGCCCTCCTCGGAGATCCCTCTCCGGCAACGGCCGAGGCTCCATCGCCTCGGGTGATTCCGGCCGCCCCGCCGCCGCCGCCGCCGGCGCCGCCGGCGCCACCACCGCCACCCCTGACCTCGGCCCCGCCACCACCGCCACCGTCTCCGCCACCACCAGAGCCCCGGACCATCGCCACGCAGAGGTTCACAGGCGCACCACCGCCACCCCCGCCCGTGCCACCGGTGCCGCCTGACGCGCCGGGGGAGAACGCTGCTCCGTCACCGCTCGCTCCTCCCCCGCCGCCGCCCGTCGTCCCGACCGCGACGGACGGCGGCGAGGAGCCGGCCGACGCCGTGGCGCCCCCCGACGACGGCGCCGCCGGAAAGAAGCGGCGGCGGCGCCGTGTGTCCGTCGGATTCGCATGGGTGCGCAACATCGCCGTCATCGTGATTCTCTTCGCCGCCTGGCAGGTCTGGGGCACGGCGCTCGTCCAGCACCACACCCAGTCGCAGTTGGCCCGGCAATTCCTGAAGGACACGGGGACCACCCCCGCTGACGACCGCCCCTTCGGTCTCCTGTCCGGCACCAAGAGGGTGGTGGGCCCCCCCGGAGGATCGGTCATCGCCCGGATCAGGATCCCGGCCATCGACGTCAACCAGTTCGTGGTGCAGGGGACGACCACGGGGGACCTCGAGAAGGGACCCGGTCACTACATGGGGACGGCGGTTCCGGGCCAGGCGGGCAACGTGGCCATCGCCGGGCACCGGACGACCTTCGGGGCGCCGTTCGACCGGCTCGACGAGCTGCACCCGGGCCAATCCATCTTGCTGACGACCACCGCTGGGGAGACGCTCGTCTACGACGTGGCCGAGCGGCCGAAGATCGTGTCGACAACGGACACGGCGATCCTGGACGACGCCGGCGACAACCGGCTGACACTCAGCACGAGCAACCCGAAATACTCCGCCGTCCAGCGTCTCGTGGTGGTGGCCCTGCTCGAGCAACCGGCGAGCGGCTCGACGACGACGCCGACGCCGACGGCCGGACCTCCACCGGGGCCGCTGACCGATGCTCAGACGTCACGATGGAATCTGGACAAAATTCCCTTCGTCGCCTTGATGGTGGCCCTCCTCGTGCTTCTCGGACTGGCGTACCGCCGACCGTCGAGTCGACGCCGGCTCCTCACCGTCCTGATCCTCGTCCCCATCTGGATCGCCGGGCTCTTTCTGCTCTTCCAGGCCCTGACGAACGTCCTGCCGGCGACCCTGTAGGCGCCGCGCCGGCGCCGGGTGGCGGCGCCGTCAGCGGCGCCGCCACGTCTTGGTGTCGGGCCGGCGCCGGAGCTCGGCCAGGTAGGCGTTGTAGGCGGCGAGCTCGGCGTCCTCCGCCTCGGCCCGGGAGATGGCGTCGTCCGTCGCCGGCTCTTCGACGGGCCGTGCCCGCTCCGCCTCCTCTCGCAGACGGCGCAGTCCACGGGCGCCGACCGTCTGGGGATCATCGTGGACGATGTTCCACCAGAGGACGACACCGAAGACGGCGAAGGAGGGCCACATGACCGAATAGACCCAACCCAGCGCGTCGCCCGACAGGGCGATCGTCACCTGCCACCAGCACGCCAGCACGCACCCCGGGACCCAGATGGCGAGGACCCCGTGCGCGATCAGTGCCCGCCGGCTCGACCAGCGCCCCGCGGGCGGACGTCGGCTCTGCCGGGTCACCGCCCGGTCTGATCGCCGGTGACGACGTGGCCGAGCGCCCTGGCAGGGGCCACCGACCGGTCGTACAGCTTGGTCAGCTTCCGTTCGGCCACGAAGGCGCAGAAGGGAACGGTCCCGGCCAGGAGGACGAGGAGCATCCAACCGAGCGGGACGCGCAGCTTGCGCGTCAGGTCGAGGGCGACACCGAGGTAGACGAGATAGAGGTACCCGTGGAGGGTCCCGACCACCCTGGCCGCCTCGGGCTTCCCCGCGGCGAACTGGAGGGGGATCGCCACGAACACCAGCACGATGAGGAGGACGGCCGTCGTGTACGCCATGAACCGGTAGCGGACCAGGACGCGACGGTCGACGACGAGAATCGTGTCCACGGCCCCGAAGTGTACCCACCACCGGAA
The DNA here is from genome assembly GCA_963842145.1 of uncultured Acidimicrobiaceae bacterium. Taxonomy (GTDB): domain Bacteria; phylum Actinomycetota; class Acidimicrobiia; order Acidimicrobiales; family UBA8190; genus CAWJFJ01. The sequence goes on along the minus strand of CAWJFJ010000012.1, from coordinate 857,001 downwards.
GCGGCTCCGTGGGCGTCGACGTCGGCGGCGGTCCTGGTCGACGACCTCTTCCCCGGCGACCACGATCCATAGAATCGACCGATGGACAACTGGGCCGTCGGCGCCTCGCTGGCCACGGCCGCCGGAACGTCGGCAACGGCCTGGCCGTGCTCGACCGCTGGGACTTCCGCGTCGGCCGGGAGCCCGGCAATCTCAGCCACAACGAGCCCGAGACCTTCCGGCGGCTGACACGCGACCTCTACATCCCACCCGGTGGCCTCGGCTTCTGGCAGGGCACCTTCCGCGACACACGGGATCCCGTCTTCGCCGCCGCCCGCGACGCCGTCACCGGACGGCTCCCCCTCACCGTCGACCTGCTGTACCGGGACCACGAGGGCGGGCAACGGACGATCAGCCGGTTCACGCTCCTCCCCGGTCACGACGACCAATGGATCACCTCGATCGCCCTCCACTGGAATCTCGACCGGGCCGACCCCCGTTGAGCCTCCGGGGGACGGCCCCGACCGGGGAACGGCCCCCAGCTCACTGAGAGTGGGGCGGTCCTGCTCCCCGGAAGCCGAGGGAACCCCCCGCCGGGCCGGGAGGACCTCATTTTGTTCAAGCTCCGGCCGCGTTCACACGATGCATTCACAGCCGCAATCTTGTGGAAACGAATTGTCCGTAGCTTGAACCGGTAAGGGATGGGTGCGGCCCAGCGATCCCGGGATCCACCGTTTGGTCCGAACGGTGGGTCCCGGGACGGGTCGGTTCAAGGCCAGCGGCCGACGGGCGCACGCCCGTCGGCCGTACCTGAGCCGGGGAGAGCATGGAACCGACCGATGGCAACGTCCGAACCACGAGAGCGAAACGGCGTGACGCGCCACGGGCGGACTCCCCGGTCGGCCCGGGGTCCGGGTCGACGGTCGGATCGCGTCCGTCCAAGGGCCATCGCCGTCGACGGCCAACCACGACCACCCGCCGGTCCCCCCGCACGTGATCGTCCTCTTCGGGGCCACCGGCGACCTGGCCCGCCGCAAGCTCCTGCCCGGCCTCTTCCATCTCTCCCGAGCCGGACTGCTGCCCGGAGTGCCGGATCGTGGCCACCTCGCTCGAGGAGCTCGACGACGTACGAGTACCAGCTCCTGGCCCGCTGCCGCCTGCGACGAGTTCGCCCGGGGCGAGGTCACCGACGACCACTGGCACCGGTTCCGCGAACGCATCAGCTACGTCCCCGGGATCGGCCGGGTCCGCCGGCCTGGCCAAGGCCGTCGAGCACGCCGAGGCCGACGCTCGGCGGCGAGCCCCGTCGCCTGCACTACCTGAGCATCCCGCCCCATGCCGCCGACGCCGTGGTGCGCACGCTCGCCGAGGCCGAGGCTGACCGACCGTGCCCGGATCATCATGGAGAAGCCGTTCGGCACCGACCTGCTCACGGCGCCAGCGCCTGAACGCCGTCGTCCAGGAGGTCTTCGACGACGAGCAGGTCTTCCGGATCGACCACTTCCTGGGGAAGGAGGCGGCCCAGAACATCCTGGCCTTCCGATTCGCCAACGGGCTGTTCGAGCCCATCTGGAACCGCGAGCACATCGACCACATCCAGATCGACGTCCCCGAGACCCTGTCCGTCGGCTCGCGTGCCGCCTTCTACGAGGAGACCGGGGCGTTCCGGGACATGGTGGTCACCCACCTGTTCCAGATCCTGGCCTTCGTGGCCATGGAGCCGCCGACCGCCCTCGAGCCCCGGGCCATCAACGAGGAGAAGAACAAGGTCTTCCGGTCCCTGCGGCCGATCGATCCCGTCGCAGGTCGTCCGCGGCCAGTACGAGGGCTACCGCTGGAGCGACGGCGTGGCGGACGACTCGGACACCGAGACCTTCGTGGCGCTGCGGTGCGAGATCGACAACTGGCGGTGGGCCGGCGTCCCCTTCTTCCTGCGCACCGGCAAGCAGATGGCCGAGGGGGCACGGATCGTCTCCATCGCCTTCCGCGAGCCACCCAAGTCGATGTTCCCGCCGGGATCGGGCGTCGGGAGCCCAGGGTCCGGACCATCTGACGTTCGACCTGGCCGACTCCTCGCGGCTGTCGCTGTCCTTCTACGGCAAGCAGCCCGGTCCGGGGATGAAGCTCGACAAGCTGAGCCTGCAGTTCGCCCTCCACGAGACCGACCACGCCGACGGTGTCCTCGAGGCCTACGAGCGGCTGATCCACGACGCCATGTGCGGTGACCAGACCCTGTTCACCAACGCCGAGGGGATCGAACGGCTGTGGGAGGTCTCGCATCCCCTCCTCGAGGCGCCTCCCGAGGTCCACCTCTACCGGGTCGGCTCCTGGGGGCCGTCGCAGATCAACGACCTGATCGCCCCGCGCACCTGGCGCCTGCCCTTCGAGCGGGGATGGCGCCAACACCGGTGACTCGGCCGCCGGACCGAGCGCCGGGACGATAGGACGTTCGGCCACGCCGTCAGGTCTCGTCGAGTTCGCCGGCGGCGTCCCCGCACACCGTCGTCACCATCAGGCGGCTCACGACGTAGGGGTCCATGTTGGCGTTCGGTCGCCGGTCCTCGAGCCAACCCTTCTTGTCCTTGGCCACGGCCCAGGGGATCCGGACCGAGGCGCCCCGGTCCGACGTCCCGTAGCTGAACTGCGACCAGTGGGCCGTCTCGTGCGCCCCGGTCAGCCGATCGGTGATCCCGACGCCGTAGTTCTCCACGTGCTCGTCCACGTTCTTCCCGAGGGCCTCGCAGCCGGCGATGATCGCGTCCCAACCGCCGTCCTCGCGCATGGCCTTGGTCGAGAAGTTGGTGTGGGCGCCGGCCCCGTTCCAGTCACCGAGGACCGGCTTGGGCTCGAGGGTGGCGAACACGCCGAAGTCCTCGGCGATCCGGAAGAGCAGCCAGCGCGCCACCCAGAGCTGGTCGCCGACCATCGGGGGCGGCAGGACGCCGATCTGGAACTCCCACTGGCCCATCATCACCTCGGCGTTGGTGCCCTCGATGGCCAGCCCGGCGTCCATGCAGGCCACGGTGTGGCGCTCGACGATCTGGCGGCCGGGCATCTTGTCGCCGCCCGACACCGCAGTAGTACGGACCCTGGGGAGCGGGGAAGCCCTGCGCCGGCCAGCCCATGGGTCGGCCGCTCTCGAGGAAGGTGTACTCCTGCTCGATCCCGAACCACGGTTCCTGGTCGGCATACTTCTCCGCCGCCGCCGCACAGGCGGCCCGGGTGTTGGTCGGATGGGGCGTGAAATCGGTCAGGAGGACCTCGCACATCACGAGCTTGTCGTCCGGGCCCCGCAGGGGGTCGGGGCAGCTGAAGACGGGCTGGAGGACGCAGTCCGAGTCGTCCCCGCTCGCCTGGTTGGTGCTCGAACCGTCGAAGCCCCAGATGCCCGGGCTCCTTCCCGTCGGCCACGATCCGCGTCTTGCTCCTGCAGCAACGGTGACGGTTCGGTCCCGTCGATCCAGATGTACTCGGCCTGATAGCTCATGGGACGCGGTCCTCCGCTTCCTCGATCGCCATTTCCGATGTCGTACCGCCAGGGCGTCACCCTCGGCATCCGTGACACAGTCACCCTCTCAGCCCCCTGTGACGTGGACGTTTCGGCGTGATGAACACCCCGTGAACGACCGACCCTCCGTTCCCGTGACGACCGGACCCCGGCATCGACGAGACCGCGACGCACGACCAGGGAGCGTCAGGAGGCGGCCGCGGCCACGTCGTCGAAGGCGCCGTCGGTGACCTGGAGGACGCGGTCGACGTCGGCCTCGTCCATGGCGCCGGAGACGAACCAGTTGTGACGGGGGTGCAGGTAGACCCCTCCGAGGATGGCGCTGCGGGCGAAGACGTCGGCCAGGGCGAAGTCGTGGTCGCCGGCGAAGGTCATGAACGGCATCTGGACCGGGCCCGACAGACCGGACGTCGATCCCGCGCGCCGCCGCCTGCTCGGCCAGGCCGTCGGCGCAGCAGGGTGCCGGTCTTCGACCGTCCGGCCCACGGTGTCCTCCTCCTCGAGGACCTCCAGCGTGGCCAGCGAGGCCGCCATGGAGACCGCCGCGAACCAGAACGAGCCCGTCGTGAAGATCGACCGGGCCGCATCGGCCAGCGAGTCCCGGCCGAGCACCGCCCCGAGGGCGTAGCCGTTGGCGATGGCCTTGCTCCACGCGCTCAGGTCCGGCGCCACCCCGAGCGGCTCCCAGCTGCTGCCGTGGTGGAGTCGCAGCCCGCACCGGACGTCGTCGAGGATCAGCACCGCACCGGTGCGGTCGCACAGGGCCCGCAGGCCGGTGGCGAACGCCGGGTCCGGGCAGCTCCAGGTCGATCCCGATGTCGTGGCGGATGGGGCTCACCACGATCCCGGCCACGTCGTCGCCGGCCGCGTCCACGGCCGCCTCCACCGAGGCCAGGTCGTTGTAGCGGTACTCGACCAGATGGGCGCGGTCCTCGGGCAGCACGCCGCTCGGGCCCGGGGTGCACCACGGCGCGGCACCGTGATAGGCGCCGGCGGCCACCAGGATCTTCCGTCTTCCCGGTGGCCGCCCGGGCGATGGTGACGCACTGCGTGGTGGCGTCGGTCCCGTTCTTCGAGAAGATGGCCCAGTCGCCGTGGTCGACGGTGGCCGTCATGGCCTCGGCCAGCTCGACCATCCGGGGCGACGGCCCGTTCTGGCAGTCACCCTCGGCCGCCTGGCGCGCCGCGGCCTCGTCGACACGTGGGATGACGATGCCCGAGAAGGACGGGCCCGTAGCTGCACATCAGGTCGATGTACTCGTTCCCGTCGACGTCCCACACGTGCGCCCCGAGTCCCCGGCTCATGAACTGGGGGTAGCCCCGCGGGAAGCGAGGCCGACGTTCTGGTGACCGTAGAGACCGCCGGGGATGACCTTGCGGGCCCGGGCCCGCAGGCCGGCGTCGATGGTCAGGCGGTCCCCGACGACGTCCGTCACGTCCCGACCTCCTCTCCGCCACCCCGGTCAGGCTAACGCAGCCGGTCGAGGGTGTTCCCGGGTGATCCGCCCCACGGCGGGCCGGGCACCACCCGAGGCGATGTCTAGCAACCGACCACCGGATTCGTTATGATGACGGCTTCCACCGCGAGTGAAGAAGGAGGTGCCGCGTTGACGATCGAACCAGCGATGCAGATGACGACGGGCGCTTCCCCGCTCGCCATGTGGACCTGACTCAACCTGTTCTCTCAGCGTTGAGGTAACCGGTCAGCGGCGGTTCGCCGTCCGGTCACGCGTCCACCCTCCCGACGACGGGGTCCTCGTCGGCGGTCGTCGGCGCTCGTCGGCAATTCGATCGCAGCTCATCCCGTCACAAGCAGTTCATCCCGTCCCCATTCGTCCGGGGCCTGACCAGGTCTCGGCCCATGATCAGGAGTTCTGATGCATCCCTATCTGATGGAAGCGCTGGCGCGCCAGCACCGGGCGGAGCTGCTCCGCCAACAACATTTCCGAGACCGCCGGGCCGCTACCCCGGCGTCTTCCGTGGACGCCACGCCGAGGCCGATCGGGTCCGTCCGCCGTTCGTTGGGCACCGCTCTCGTTCTGGCCGGGACCCGTCTCATGACGGGTCGCGACCCGACGGCCGAATGGGCCGTCCGGGCGCCGGCCGATGTGACGCTCCGGTAGACGATCCGGGGGGCCGACACAGCGGTGAGCCAAGATCAGGGGATGCCCGACCCGACAGCCCTCGGCCGGTCCGTCGTGGTCGGGCCGGGCGACGCCGCCCCGGGCCCGTGGTCGTCCTGCGCTCGTGTGCGGGTGGCCGCCGTCGACGCGGCGACGGCCGACGAGCTCGGCGCGGCCTGGCGGGAGCGGCGCCCCGTGGTCATCGAGCTCACCCCCGGTCTCGGGCTCGACGATCCCGAGGCGCCACCGGACGAGGCGGTGACCGGCCGGCAGCCGTGGGAGTGGGCCGTCGACCTCGACCTCGTGGGCGAGCGGCTGCACCACGCCGTCTGGGCCAACGCCGTCGACGGACGCCACGGCGCCGACGCCCGGTGGCGCTGGGCCGAGACCGCCTGCCGCCTCGGGGCCACCCCGGCCGGCGGTGGCGCCGACGTCGTGCTGCCCGACGGAACACCCGCCCTGTGCGACGGGGGGCCGCTCGACGCCGATGTGGTCGGACGGGTGGGCATGGCCGTGGTCCACCGGATCTCCCTCGAGCACGGACGGCTCGAGCCTCTGGGCCCGAACGATCCCGGCGGCGTGGCGCTGGCGCCGGATCAGCGGGCGGCCGTGGCGGCGCCGAGCGCCGGGGCCCGGATCATCGCCCCGGCGGGTTCGGGAAAGACGAGGGTGCTCACCGAGAGGGGCCGCCTCCTTCTCCAGCGATGGCGTCTCCCCCCGGACGCCGTCGCCCTGGTGGCCTACAACGTGCGGGCGGCCGGCGAGATGCGCGCCCGGCTCGGCGATGTCGGAGAGGTCCGGATACGGACGCTCAACGCGCTCGGACTGCGGTTGTGCGGGCGGACGTCGACGATCGACGAGATGGAGGTCCGCCGGATCCTCGGCGATCTCGTCACCTTCCCGAAGCGGGCCGAGACCGATCCGGTGGCGCCGTGGATCGAGGCGCTCGGGCGGGTGCGGCTGGGGCTGGCCGACCCTGCCACCGTCGAGGGCGAGATGCCCGACGTCTCCGATCTCGAGCGGGTGGCCCGGACCTACCGGGCGCGAGCTGGCCGAACGAGGGCGTCGTCGACTTCGACGAGCAGGTGACGGGGGCCATCGAGCGGCTGCTGGCCGATCCGGCCTTCCGGCGGCGGATGCAGCGCTTCGCCCGGGTCCTGCTGGTGGACGAGTTCCAGGACCTCACTCCGGCCCACCTGCTGCTCATCCGGCTGCTCACCGGACCGGCCGGCGCCGTGTTCGCCGTGGGCGACGACGACCAGACCATCTACGGCTACGCCGGGGCCACCCCGCGTTGGCTCGTCGACTTCGGCCGCTGGTTCCCGGGCGCGGCCATGCACTCGCTCGAGGTCAACTACCGGTGCCCGGCCCCGGTGGTCACCGCCGCGTCGAACCTCTTGACCCGCAACGCCCTCCGGGTGGCCAAGGTGATCCGGGCCGCGTCCCGCCCCCGACCTCGGGCCGGACGCCCCCGGGGTGCCTGTCCGTCCTGGCCGGCGACGACGGCCCCGCCACCCGGGCCGCCGACCGGGTGCGCGCCCTTCTCGACGCCGGGCGCCGCCGCCGGCGAAGTGGCCGTCCTGGCCCGGGTCAACGCGTCGCTGGCACCCGTCCAGGTCCTTCTCCGCAACGACGGGATCCCGGTCGACGGCGGGCGTGAGCCAACGGTTCCTCCAACGGGGCGCCGTCCGGGCGGCGCTGGCGTGGATGACACTGTCCACGGCCCCGGCGGAGGCCCTCCCCGGTTCCGTTCTCCGGGAGGTGGCCCGACGCCCCAAGCGCGGTATGAGCGCGTCGCTGCTCGACCTGGTGGGCCGGAAGGGCTCGGTCGACGAACTGGTGAGGCCTGGCGGACTGGCTCGAGGGCAAGGGCAGCGACCGCGAGGCCGGCAAGGTCCGTGACCTGTCCGACGACGTCGACGCGCGTCCGGCGTGTGGCCGAGCGCGGGACGACCGCCGAGGTGCTGGCCGTGCTTCGGTCGCACATCGGTGATGGCGGACTCGACGCCAGTGCCACGGCCCTCGACCAGTGGAGCCACGGCGCCGGGCTCGGCCCACGGAGACGATCTCGACGCCCTGGCGGAGCTGGCCGAGCTCGAGAGCGATCCGGGCCGGTTCCCGGGTGGCTGGCGGAGCAGCTGAGCGCCCCGGCCGACGACGGTGGCGTGACGCTGGCGTCGATCCACGCCGTGAAGGGCCGTGAGTGGCCCCATGTCGTGGTGCACCACGCCACCGACGGCCTGCTTCCCCACCGTCTGTCCGAGGACGTCGAGGAGGAGAGGCGGATCTTCCACGTCGCTCTCACCCGCTGCCGGTCGAGCGTGTCGATCATCCCGGGATCGCCGCCGTCCCCCTTTCTGCTCGAGCTCGACGCTCCCGGGGTGCCGGCACCACCGCAGCAGCAGCAGCGGCGGCGGCGCCGCCGGCCGGCCGCGACGTCGACCCGGACCCGCTCCCGGACGGCGCCGCCACCGGCAGGCGGCGCCCGGGTCCGAGGTGCTCCTCGGATCGGTGGGAGCGCGATTCACCCATCGGGGCCACGATCACGAGATCGTCGAGCTCACCGGGGAGGGCGTCCGAGCCCTCATCGGCGGCGGGACCGGCATCCACCGTGATCGGGTTCGGGCACGTCGGTGAACGTCGGCGGTCGACCAGTCGTTCTCGTCCATCCACGCTTCGGTGAGGCGTGGGACCAGCTCGAGGCGTGGCGACACGAGCGTGCCGCCGGCAAGCCGGCCTATCGTGGTGTTCGACGACAAGACCCTGTGGCTGATCGCCGCCCTCCTGCCCACGCACGAGGCCGGGCTCCTGGCCATCAGCGGGATCGGCCCGGTGAAGCTGGAGAACTACGGCGACGATCTCATCGTCATGGCCGAGAAGCTCCGGTCGTGACATCTGTCACATCCGAATGGTGATACCCGCTAGTACCGGCGGGGACGGCGTCCACCGACAATGGGTCCATGACCACCGACGAGCGGGCCACGGTGAGCGAGGTGGCCGGCCGGCTCTTTCTCAGTGAGGGCACGGTGCGGAACTACCTGTCGTCCTCCATCGCCAAGACCGGTTCGCGGACCAGGGCTGAGGCCGTCCGCATGGCCGAGGAGCGGGGCTGGCTGTAGAGGTCGGCCCTACGAACTGATCTTGCCCAGGAAGGGAACCAGGTGGGCGAAGAAGACGTTGGCGGGATAGGCACCGGCGGGGTCATTGTGGGAGTAGGTGCTCTGACGGTTCACCAGGGTCAGGTTGCTCGTCGGTATACGTGACTGCCGGGCCAGGAGGCGGGCGTCCTGGAGCACCTCCGGACCCCCGAGGCGGGCGCCGAAGGCGTAGATCCGGAGGCCCTTCGGGAGCTTGTGGCCCATGGTGGCGTCGACGTCGAGCACCTTCTGCGCCGGATTGGTGTTCCCGTTGTCCACGGCCGCCGAATCGTCGGTGAGGCGCTGCGGGAAGTACCACTCGGTCCCGTCGACGTTCTTCATCGGATAGCCCGAGAACATCGTGGCGAAGCGCGTGATCGGGGTGAGGGCGCCGGCGCCGTTCCAACCGTAGACCGGTCCGGTCGTCGTCAGACCGGTGCCGAGGTGCGCCTGCGCCGCCAGCAGGCTCTCCGGCGACGTCGCCGCGTTCAGCGCATAGCCGTACTGGCCGACGTTGGTGACGGGGACCGAGGGCACGATGTCGGAGGGCAGGAGCCCCGAGGACTCACCGAGCGACGGGCCGTTCGGGTCGAGGAGGGCGGCCGCCGATCCGGTGGCGTTGAAGATGCCGGCATAGGGGGCGGCGATACCGCCGAAGGACAGCCAGGGCGAGACACCGGGGGAGTCGAGTGCCTTGCAGGGTACTGGTGGCCGTCTTGGCGGCTTCCGGCGTCGGAGAGCTGCCACCGTCGATGTAGACGAGGCCGGCCAGGTCGTCGGCTCCGGCCCGACCCTTGAAGTCCCAGGTGGCATAGGCGGTGACCACTGCCCCGCCCAGCGAGTGCCCGCCGAGCACGACCTTCCCGCCGAGCTTCTGGGCCGCCGTGATCACCGTGTGGAGATCCTGGACGGCGACGTTCATGCCCCACTGCTTGGCGAACTCGACGCTAGCGTTGGCGACGACCTGGTAATGGGGCGTGACGCTGGAGTCCTTCAGGTACCCGAGGTAGTAGTCGAAGAGCTGGGTGGGTGTCGCCTTGCCCTCCTTGAACAGGTTCAGCTCCGACTGGTCCTCGAGGAGGTTCTCCCGGCGCTCGACCGACCACACCTGCCAGCTTTTCGTCTTCGAGACGATCCACTTGGCCAAGGGAACGAAATAGGCCGCTCCGGCCGAGGTGCCGGGCTCCAGGACCAAGACGTTCTTCGCACTGCTCGGGCCGACCTTGATCACGCCCACCCTGTCGAACCTGGACGGCGTGCCGGGAGCGGCGAAACTCTTCATCCAGGTGACGCCCAGCGGCTTGGCCGGCGTGCCGGCCGAGCTCACGCCGCTGGACGCCGCGACGGCCACCGACGCCAGGGCGATCACCGCCAGGAAACCTCGCGGCAGGCTCATTCGTCTCATGGGCATTCCCTCCTGTGCGGTAAGAACCGGATCATGCCGTGCTCGCCCCGTCCACGACGGGCTCGGACGACGGCCGGCGGATGACGTCGACCAGTCGGTCGATGAACGCCCTCCAGTCGTCCTCGTTCAGCGGTGGGAGTCGGAGGAGGCCGAGCAACTTGGACCCGAGGCGGACCATCAGGAGAAACCGCGCCGCCACCTCGGGGGAGACGTCCCCTACCGTCGCCCCGTCGCGCTGGGAGACCGAGATCAGATCGGCCAGGAACCGTTCACGCCCGTCCATGCCATCGGCCAGCAGTGACCGCAGCTCCGTGTCACGGCGCGATGCCACGATCGCTTCGATCAGGAGGCCCGAATCCCGGTCGTCGGGGACGTCGAGCCTCGACCCCAGGGCCACGACGGTGGAGACCAGGTCGGCGCGCATGTCCGACCGGACGAGGCCGGCGATCTCGCCCCTGGTCCGGGCCTGGAGGGAGGCCAGGAGGAGCTCCGCCTTCGACCGGTAGTGGGCATAGATCGCCCCGCTGCTCAGACCCGCCTCCCGGGCGATCTGGGCGATCCGGGTCCCGTCGTAGCCACGTTCGGCGAACGAACGCGACGCCGCCTCGATCAAGCGGGCGCGCGTCTCCTCGGCGGTCATCCCGGCGATGCGGCCCATCCGCAGGAACATAACAGCTGTTCGTTATTAATGGCGGGCCACCCGACCGGGGCTCCCGGGACCCGGGGCAGCAGGCAGACTCTCGCACCGTGACCGTGACGTGCTCACCGCAGGAGGCCGCCGCCCTCGTCCGACGGCGGGACACCATCGGCTTCGGGCTCGGTCCGGGCAACCCCGACGCCTTCCTGACGGCGCTCGGAGAACGCGACGACTGGGAGGACCTGGTGCTCGGGGGCGCGCTCCTGCTCGGGTACTACACCGTTCTGACCAAACCGGGCGTGTCCTACCGCTGCGGGTTCTTCGGTCCCGCCGAGCGCGTCTTGCTGGCCGAGGGCCATGACGTCGAGCTGGTGCCCGGGGGGTTCCGGCAATTCGCCGCCCATCCTCGCCCGTTTCGCCCCCCGGATCATGACCGCCCAGGCGGCGCCGCCCGACGCGCGACGGAAGGGTCAACCTGTCCCTGCACCTCGGTGCGACACGCCACGAGCTCATCGAGGCCGGTACCGATCCCGACCGGGTGCTCATCGTCGAGATCAATCCCCACCTGCCGCGGACACGGAGCCTCCCGCCCCGCTTCGACAACACGATTCCGGAGAAGCTCATCGACGTCCTGGTGGAGGCCGACGGTGCGCCCTATGCGCTCGAGGATCCGGAACCCACGGACAAGGACAGAGCGATCGCCGCCCACGCGCTGCGGTTCGTGAACGACGGCAGCACCCTGCAGACGGGCATCGGTGCGGTGCCGAACATGGTGGCCACCACGTTGGCCAACTGCGCCGGTGGCGGCTACGGCGTCCACTCCGAGATGTTCACCACGGGCCTGATGCGCCTGTACCAGGCGGGCAAGGTCTCCAACGACGCCAAAGGACTCTTCGACGGCGTGTCGGTGACGACGTTCGCTCTGGGCACGTCGGAGCTCTACCGCTGGCTCGACGGCAACACGGAGGTGGCCTTCTTGCCGGTCGACATCGTGAACGACCCCACCGTCATCGGGCGCAACCACAAGCTGGTCTCCATCAACGGGGCACTGTGCGTCGACCTGTACGGACAGGTGGTGGCGGACAACATCGACGGGAAGCAGATCTCGGGCGTGGGTGGCCACGAGGACTTCGTGGCCGGAGCCGAGCTTCACCTCGATGCCCGTTCCCTGATCTGCCTTCCCTCCACCGTCGACACCGGCGGTGTCGTCCGTTCGCGCATCGTGCCCCTGCTACCCGAGGGTTCCGTCGTCTCCACCCCGCGCCATCACACCGGGTCGTCGTCACCGAATACGGGGCGGCGGAGCTCACCGGTCTCACCGTCCGCGAGCGGGCACAAGCACTGGCCGACATCGCCCATCCCGACTTCAGGCCCCAGCTGCAGACGGCGGCACAGTCCATGGGCCGCCGGTGAGCGCCGCCAGGTTCGTCAGGGGATCCACACGTCGTGGTGGGCCTCGGCCCTCCGCCTCTCCTCGTCGGTCAGGGCCGAGGCGCGGACGGGAGTGACGAGGGACCAGTGTCTTCCGACCGGACAGCGTTGCAGCCGGGCCACGCCGAGGTCCAGCCCCTTGAGCTTCACCCCGGGGATCCAGATGGTCGTGAAGAGATGTCCTTGGCGGCAGCGCACGACGACGTTGCCACCCACCTTGTAACCGAGCAGCCGAGCCATGAGGGTGCCCCCCGCGATGACGACCAGGATGACGACGAGGGGAGACGGGCGCCGCGACACGTCCTCAGTGTGTCTCGCCCCATGAGGAGTCGTCCACCGCCGTGGCGGTCGTGGGGTCATGGAGAACCGACGCCCCTGGCGCGCTCTACGATCCGCCCAGGCGCCGGCGGCCACGGACTCCGAAGGCGAGGTGTGGCAATCGATGGACAACGAGATGTTCAAGTACGACGAGCGGATGGGCGAACTCATCTTCGACTACTGCCGGAAACGACTGTCGTTCGATCCGGTGACCCTGGACTTCTCGGGTGAGAAGGGGGCTCTCGACGCCGTCCTGGCCGGACTCATGTGTCCGGAGGGGAACGATCCCGAACGCGTCCTCCAGGTCTTCGTCGACCATCTGGCACCCGCCGTCATCTCGTGCGACAGTCCCCGGTTCCTGGCCTTCATCCCGGCCGCTCCCACCCGGGCGTCGATGCTCTTCGACATGATCGTCTCCTGCTCGTCGCTGCAGGGTTCGTCCTGGTTGGAGGCAGCCGGTGCGGTGGCCGCGGAGAACCAAGCCCTGCGCGTCCTGGCCGACCTGGCCGGACTCCCGTCCGAGGCGGGCGGGGTGTTCGTGTCGGGAGGATCGGCCGCCAACCTCTCGGCGTTGGCCGTGGCGCGCGACACGGCACACAAGAGCAGTCGGAGGAGGCGGCGGCGTCTCCGGGTGGCGGTGAGCGACCAGACGCATTCCTCGATCCGCAACGCCCTGCGCATTCTCGACATGGAAGAGTTCGTGGTGCCCACGACCGACCACCGCCTCACCGGGGACACTCTGCGCCGCGCCCTGGCCGGCGACCGCCACCGCTCCGAGGTGGTGGCCGTGGCGGCGACCGCCGGGACCACCAACGCCGGTATCGTGGACGACCTCGCCGGGATCGCCGACGTGGCCGCCCGGCACGACCTGTGGTTCCACGTCGACGGCGCCTACGGCGGGGCGGCGTTGCTGGCACCCAGTGCCCGTCATCTCTTCACCGGGATCGAGCGTGCCGATTCGTTCGTGGTCGACCCCCACAAATGGCTCTTCGCCCCGTTCGACTGCGCCGCCCTGCTGTACCGGGATCCGACGCTGGCCAAGGCCGTCCATTCCCAGCACGCGAGCTACCTCGACGTCTTTCACGCCGAACCCGGTTGGAACCCGAGCGACTACGCCTATCACCTCACCCGCAGAGCCCGTGGGATGGCGCTGTGGTTCTCCCTCGCCGTGCACGGCATCGACGCCTACCGCACCGCCGTCGAGGCCGCATTGACCATGGCCCATCGGGCGGCCGCCCGCATCGACGCCGCCGACCACCTGGAGCTGGTCCGGGAACCGGGTCTGTCGATCGTGCTGTTCCGTCGACGCGGGTGGCAGGCGGCGGACTACCACCGCTGGTCGCGTGAGCTGCTGGCCTCCCAGGTCGGCTTCGTCACGCCCACGACGTGGCAGGGCGAGACCACGGCCCGCTTCGCCTTCCTCCACCCGAACACCACGGTCGAGATGGTGGACGAGATCCTGGCCACCATGATGTGACTCAGCCGTCGACAGGTCGACCGGGGTCGGAACCGGAAGGTGGCGACGCCCCCATCCGCATCTGTTCCAGGGAGGAGGCCGGGTCCGCCGTCCCGTCGTTGGGGAAGCCGGCGTCGTCCTGCGTGAACTCGATCCCCAGCTCCTCACGAGCGAGGGTCATAGCCGCCGAGAGGGTGTCGGCCAACGGTCGACTGGCACCGCTGGCATCGAAGCGATAGGCGTGCACACCCCCCCCTGCGCAGCGTTCCCCTACGCACCGATGGCGTGCCGAGAGGCAAGGGCGGCGCCGGCCTGGTCGGCCAGGGCGGAGGCCACCACTCTGCGTTCGAGCGAGACCGGCCTCCCCGGTGTCGGCACCATGACGAATCGACCGTAGAAACGCCCTTGGTACTCGACGAGAAGCTCGACCTCGCTTCCCGGGAGTCCCATCTGATCCACCCCCCAGCGCATCCCGGCCAGAATCACGTCTCCGTTCTGCGTCAGTCGGGCCACGCTCTGTTCCGATCCCGCCGGATCGAATCGGCAATCGCGCAGGAACAGGAGATCGGCCAGTTGGGTGGCCACCTGCATGACGACGAATTGGGCCGGTTCCCCGGTCGCCACCATGGCGGCGACGGAGTGGATGCGGGCGACGAAGTCAGCCTCTTGAATGGCGGTGGTCCTGTGCGCACGGCTACGGGCGGCGATCTCCGTGATCGCCAGCCCCACGACGAGCAGCAAGACCGTGGTCTCGATGTCGGTATGACGGGCGATCGTCAACCGTTCATAGGGCTTCGTCAGGAAGAAGTCGAACCACACCGCGGTGGAGAGCGCAGCGACAAGACCAGCGGGGCGGTGACCGTACGCCGCCACGGCGACGATCACGACCACCAGGGCGAGGGCGGCATCGGTGTTCGGGACGCTGGAACGCAACGGGACCAGAGCGGCGGAGATGGCCGGTGGAACACACAGGCCGGCCAGGACCGCCACCCTGTCCTGCCGAAGACTCCTCAAGAGCCGCATCGATCCTGTCTTAGCTCCCGCACCGCCGTCCGTCAACGGAGGGAGTCCGGTGGGTGCCCGTGTCGTGCAACCGCCGGTCTCTGGTCGGAGGCGAGCTCACGCCCGAGGTTCGCCCTCGGGTGGGACGCCGACCCGGGTCACCCTGGCACCGGCGTCGCGTTTCCACCGTGTTTCGTCCTGTCACACCGACACGCGCCGAGGGGGCTGCGATATCGTTCGTTGCCCAGCGACAGCCTCGTCCCTCCGGGTGCCCGACGATGTTCGGGTGCATGCGGGTCAAACGGGCGGCTACCACCACCGGGGGCGGAGAGGGGTTCCGAGACATGGATGACGCCACGATGCTCGGTGAGCTCCTGCCGACGGCGGAGCGCCTGGTGGAGCGCCATCTGGGCATGGCCAAGGAGTGGTTTCCCCACGAGGTCGTCGAGTGGCGGCCGCCACCGGAGGCCGGGAAGGCCGAGCGGGACGGTCCCCTGCCCGACGGAGTGGCCAGCGCCCTGTTCGTCAACCTGCTGACCGAGGACAACCTGCCGTACTACTTCGCCTCGATCGACAATCTCTTCGGCCGCGACGGCGCCTGGGGCTACTGGACTCGCCGATGGACGGCTGAGGAGGGGCGGCACTCGATCGTCTTGCGGGACTACCTGATCATGAGTGGGCACATCGACCCCGTGGGTCTCGAGCGGGCCCGGATGGCACAGGTCACGGGCGGCGTGTCCCCTCAGCCCACCAGTATCGCCGACGCCTTCGCCTACCTCGCCCTCCAGGAGCTGGCCACCCGGATCGCCCACTACAACACGGGCAAAGCGCTACCCGACGGCGAGGGATACGCCGTCATGAAGCGGGTGGCCGCCGATGAGAACCTCCACTATCTCTTCTACCGGGATCTCGTGTCGGCGGCACTGGAGATCGACCCTTCCGGGATGATCGAGGCGATCAAACGCCAGGTACTGACCTTCGAGATGCCCGGTACCGGCATACCCGGCTTCGCCCAGCACGCCAAGGCCATCGCCCGAGCGGGGATCTACGACCTCGGGGTCCACCACGACGCCATTCTCCGCCCGGTCGTCCTCGGTCATTGGGACGTGGTCGGTCGTGACGGTCTGACCCCGTCGGCCGAGGCGGCGCGGAACCGATTGGTGCAGTTCATCAGCCGGCTGGGCCGGGCGTCCGATCGTGTGAGAAAGCCGCCGGTGCAGACACTCGTCGAGGCGTCACCGCACTAGGTCGACGAGGGTGTCCCGGCGCCGTCAGGCACGCCGGTCGAGGTACGACGACCCGATCCCACGCTCCGGCTGCCGGCGGCGCTCCCAGCGAACATCCTCGAACAAGAAGACATCGGGAAAGGCGTGGTCGTCCGAGAGCCGCCGGATGCGGTAGCCGTCGTCCATGACCTCAGCCACCTCGAACCCGCCGCTCCACTGTCCCAGGTACCGGCTGCGTACCGAGACCTTCGTTCCCACTGCGAAGACGGGAGCGGAAGAGTCCTCTGCCGTGGCCACCACGTCGGTACCCTGACCCTCGTCCATCGTCTCCTGCGCCTGTCGGCCGACACCGCTTGAATACTGAATCGGGTCCGGATCCTGAATCAGGGAAGTTCCCGGCATGGCCACCCACCCGGCGCATCGATCGTCGGATTCGCGCTCCCCGGCCCACGTCGGTCGCGCCGAGCCTGCCGACTGGGCGCCACACCCCTCCGCACACGCCCACCCTAGCCTACGCAGAGTGGTGACCTGACTACCGCTGGACCGGAGGCACGGGATCGGACAGGCTGCGTCCATGAAATCGATTCTCGTCACCGGAGCGTCGACGGGGATCGGCGAGGCCTGTGCGTTGCGCCTGGCCGACTCCGGGCACCGCGTCTTCGCCGGTGTCCGCAAGGAGTCCGACGCCATCCGTCTCCGGAACAAGGGGGCAGCCCATCTCGTCCCCGTGTTCCTCGACGTGACAGAGCACGACCAGGTCGACGCCCTCGCCGAACAGATCGCCAAGGAGGCGGGCAGTCTGGACGGCGTCGTCAACAATGCCGGTGTCGCACGTGGGGGCCCGATCGAGTACCTGCCCGACGACGTCTGGCGGGACCAATTCGAGGTCAATGTCCTGGGTCAGGTGGCCGTGACGAGAGCGATGCTGCCGCTCATTCGGGAAGGCAAAGGGCGCATCGTCTTCATCGGATCCATCGGGGGCAAGGTCGCCACGATGATGATGGGCCCCTACAACGCGTCGAAGTTCGCCATCGAGGCCATCGGCGAGTCGCTTCGCCACGAGCTCCACCCGTGGGACATCGGCGTTTCGGTTGTCGAGCCCGGGGCCATAAAGACCGAAATATGGGACAAGGGCCGGGAGACGGCCGACCGCCTCGAGCGCGAATTGCCACCCGAGGCATCCTCCCGGTACGCCCGCCACATCGCCGCCATCCGGAAGGGTATCGACATGCAGGACCGGCAAGGCATCGGACCCGGGAAGGTGGCCGAAGCGGTGGAGCACGCCCTGTTCGACCCACGACCGAAGACCCGTTATGTCGTGGGCGTCGATGCCCGTGTGCAGAGCCTCCTGGTCCGCCTGCTGCCGGACCGCTCTCGGGAATGGATCATCAGGCGGGTGGCCGGTCCGTGATCGCGGCTCGACTCTTCGCCTGGGCCGCTCGCCGTTGAACCGACGGCTCCGAGGGCACCGTCCGGCGGACGTGCCTGCCCGTCGCCGACGGGACAGTAAGGTCCGACCCGGACACCGGCTCGGGGATCGGCCCTCGATTCGCGGCGGTGTGAGGGTGGCGGCTCGAGGGGGGTCGACGCGTGACGGACATGAGGGCCCTGCAAGTGACGAGCCACGGCCAACCGGGGGACGTCCTGGCCGTCCGCACCATCGAGCGTCCCGAGCCCGGTCCCGGTGAGGTGCGGGTGAAGGTCGGCGCCGCCTCACTGAACTTCAACGACATAGATCGCTGCCGAGGCAAGCTGGTCTCGGTTCCGACACCCCCGCCGTTCACGCTGGGGATGGACGTCTGCGGGCTGGTCGACAAGGTCGGTGCCGGCGCCGAACCCTGGTTGGGCAAGCGCGTCGTCGCCATCACCAAGACGGCGCTCGGCGGTATCGCCGACTACGCGCTGGCCGACGCCATCTCGGTCTTTGATGCCCCCGAGAGCTTCGACGACGCCGAAGCGACCGCCTTCGTGCTGACCTTTCAAGCCTCCCATCTGGCGCTGTTCCGACGGGGACGGCTCAGGGCCGGTGAGACGTTGGTCGTGCACTGCGCCGCCAGCGGGCTCGGCACCGCCGGCGTCCAGCTGGGCAAGGCCGTCGGTGCCCGCGTCATAGCCGTCGCCGGCGGACCGGTGAAGGGGGCGCTCTGTGCCTCGCTCGGGGCCGACGTGGTGATCGACCACACGGCGCAGGACTTCGTCGAAGCGGTGCTGGAGGCCACCGGTGACGTCGGCGCCGACGTGGTCTACGACCTGGCCGGTGGCGACTTCGTCGAGCGCTCGTGGCGGTGCACGGCACGAGGTGGCCGCTACCTGGCCGTGGGATTCGCCGATGACGGCGATAACGGCATGACCGGCCGGCCGCTGCGGATGGCCTGCATCGGGAACATCGACGTCGTCGGCGTGATGCTGGCATGGGTGGAGCCGGTCGACCCGGGCATGCGTCGGTTCGGCTTCAATCCCTTCGGACGGGACGTCGCCGACGAGGTCCACGCCGATCTTCTGCGGTTGGCGGCCGAGGGGACGATTCGTCCATTCGTGGGCCGGCGCGTCGCCATGACCGACGCCGGCCGTGCGCTCGATGATCATGAGGCTCGCAGGGCGGTGGGACGGACCGTCGTCGAGATGGCGACGTGAGCCGGCTCGAAGCGACGAGGCCATGAAGATCGGCATCGCACTCGGCACCGTCCGGCCCGAGCGGTGGACCGAGGTCAGTTGCGAGGCGGACCGGCTCGGGTATGAATCGGTCTGGATGCCCGAACATCTCGTCCTGCCCGTGGCGTCGGACGGAAGTCCCTATGCCGGGGCCGACCATCCCCCGATCCCCTCCGACGTCCCCATCTTCGAACCCTTCGCCTATCTCTCCCATCTGGCCGGCCGTACCGACCGGATCCGCTTCGGGACCCACGTCTACAACATCGGCCTTCGCCACCCATTCGTGGTGGCCCGGGCCGTGACCACGCTCGACATCGTCTCCGGCGGCCGGTCCGAGTTCGGTGTGGGGGCGAGCTGGCTGGAAGCCGAATGGAGGTCCGTCGGACTGGACTTCACCACCCGGGGACGACGCGTCGACGAAGCCATCTCGGTGTGCCAGCGACTGTGGAGCGATCCGGTCGTCGAGCATCACGGGGAGAACTTCGACTTCGGTCCCGTCATGTTCGAACCGAAACCGGTCCAGTCCCCGTGGCCCCCCATGCACATCGGGGGCGACGGGGCCGCCGCCCTGCGTCGTGCCGCTCTGGTCGGCGACGGATGGATCCCCATGAACCACACCGTCGAGCAGATTCCCGCCGGCGTCGCCCGCCTGGCCGAACTGCGCGACCGAGCCGGTCGCCCGGGGACGGTCGAGATCACCATGGGAGTTGAGGCCGATCTCGACGTGCTGCGACGGGCCGCCACCGCCGGCGTCGGGCGTGCCCTGGTGAGGCCGTGGTCGAGTGGGCGCCAGACGATCGACGGTCTGAAACGCTTCGCCGACGAGCTGCTCGCCGAGGCGACGGCCCTGCCCGTGGGCTCCTCAGGCCGTTGACAAGATCGATCCGTCCCCGGGCCACCGGGGACCGGGGCGACCCGATCGTCGGCTACGACGTCCGCCGGACGGCGTAACGCGCCAGTGCTCCGAGTTGTTCTGCGGTTCCCACGCTGATGAGGACGTCCCCCGCTCGGATGACATCCTCAGGCAAGGGGTTGGTGACGAATCCCCCATCAGGCCGGCGGATGGCCAGAACCAGCGCGCCGGTACGATCGCGCAGCTGCGCCGATCGCAGTGTGCTGCCCGACAGCGACGACGCCGCCGAAACGGCCAGCTCCTCGAGTCGGAACTCGAGTGAGCCGTCATGCATGACGATGTCGACGAAGTCCACCACGTGGGGCTGGGTCACGAAAGACGCCATCCGATCGCCGCCCAGCTGCTGAGGATTCACCACCCGGTCGGCACCAGCGCGCAACAGCTTCGGCTCCGACGACTCGTTGCGCGCCCGGGCGATGATCTGGAGGTCGGGCCGCATGGACTTGGCGGCCACGGTCACGTAGAGGTTGTCGGCATCGGTGTCCAGGGCGGCGACCAACGTGGCCGCCCGGTCGATCCCCGCCTGGCGGAGAGTCTCGTCGTCGGTCACGTCACCGAGCACCGACGCGTACGGGACCTCGCGTAGCCGATCGGCGTCCCGGTCGACCACGACGACATGTCGTCGTGCGTTCGACAGGAACAAGGCGACCTCACGGCCGACGCGTCCCCACCCGCAGATGATCACGTGTGCGGACATGCGTGTGATATCCCGCTCCATCTTGCGCCTCCTGACGAGGTCTCGCATATGACCCTCGATGAGCACCTCGAGGACGGCTGAGAACGTGTACAACGCCGTGCCCACACCCACCAGGATCAGGATGATCGTAAAGACTTTTCCGCCCGCATCGAGGACGTGCGGGGAATTGAAGCCGACCGTCGTCACGGTCGTGACCGTCTGGTAGATGGCGTCGAGGAGATGGAAACCGAGCAGCAGGTACCCACAGGTTCCCGCCACGACCACCAGCCCCAGTGCTCCGAGCCCGATTCTCACCCTCCGGAAGGGTTCCCGCATGACGATCATCATGCCCGACCTGGGCAACCGGCACGGGAGAATCCTTCCGTTACGGTGGCGTCCGGTCCGTGGTCTGGAGAGACGGCGCCGTCGGTTCCTTCCAGAGCTCGCAACTCAGAAGGAGGACCGTGTCCACGCGAGTTACTGCCCAGCGAACACCTCCGTGCCGAGATGCACGACCTCTTCGGAGGGTTCGACGGGGAACGCCACCTCGGTGGGATCCTGGAAGAGGTCCCCCGCATCGGCGCCCGCCTCCTCTTGCAGATCGCCTTCGAGGCCGAGGTCACCGAGTTCTTGCGGCGGGACCGCTTTGAGCGGCGCTCGGGCGCCGAGACCGCCCGGGAAGGATCGAGGAACGGCCACGGCGAACTGAGGGTGAGACCACCGCCGGGCCCGGTGGTGCTGGTCCATCTTGCCCTCGATGGACCCGAGCTGAGACGAATGGAGCCTGACGGCTGGCAGGTTCGCCACACTGATTACGGGTTCTTGCTCTCCGCTGATGCTCGAGAGACCATCGAACGGGAGGGCATGGTTCTCCCGAGCTACGAGCCACTTCGGGAGGTGTGGGCTGCGAACCGCCGCCTGGCATGACGACTGCAATTCGGTCGTCGTCGATGGCCTCAACGCAACTCACACCGGTACCCACGTCCCTTCGCAGACCCAGGTAGGTTCCGTGCCCTGAAGATCGACCGGTCGGTCAATCGCTGAAGACAACCGCCATCCCACGGACCCCGGGGCGGCGTGGGCCCGTCGGATGCCCAGCCCCATGTCGATGACCTGCGTCCCGGATGGCCGGCGAGGACCCACGGAGGACCTACCATGGGTTCCACGTCACGATTCGAAACGGCCGGGCCTCTCGATCCCGATGCGCTGGCGGCCATCGACGCCTATTGGCGGGCGGCAAATTACTGCTCAGTCGGGCAGATCTACCTCCTGGACAACCCGTTGCTCGCCGAACCGTTGCGGGCGGAGCACGTGAAACCTCGACTGCTCGGACACTTCGGCACCACTCCGGGGTTGAATCTCCTCTACGCCCACCTCAACCGGGCGATCAAGATGCGTGACCTCGACATGATCTACGTCATCGGCCCCGGTCACGGCGGCCCCGGCATCGTGGCCAACGCCTACCTCGAAGGCACCTACAGCGAGGTCTATCCCCATATCGGCCAGGACGCCGAGGGCATGCGCCGGCTGTTCCGCCAGTTCTCCTTCCCCGGCGGGATCCCCAGCCACGTCGCACCCGAGACGCCGGGTTCGATCCACGAAGGCGGAGAATTCGGGTACTCCCTCGTCCACGCCTATGGCGCCGCGCTCGACAACCCGGATCTGGTCGTGGCCTGCGTCATCGGCGACGGTGAGGCCGAGACGGGACCGCTGGCCGCCAGCTGGCACTCGAACAAGTTCCTCGATCCCGTCGGCGACGGCGCCGTCCTACCGATCCTGCACCTCAACGGGTACAAGATCGCCAACCCGACGGTGCTGGCCCGGATCGGCGACCGCGAACTGACCCGTCTCCTCGAGGGCTACGGGCATCGCCCCATCTTCGTCGTGGGCGACGAACCGTCCGATGTGCACCAGCAGCTCGCCGCCGCCCTCGACGACGCGTTCGACGACATCGCCCGGATCCAGCAATCGGCCCGCCGTGACGGTGACGCCTCCCGTCCCGTCTGGCCCATGATCGTGCTGCGGACGCCGAAGGGGTGGACAGGACCGAAGGAGGTCGACGGCCTTCCCGTCGAGGGGACGTTCCGGGCCCACCAGGTGCCGGTGGCGGACGTGCGGACGAACCCGGACCACCTCGCGGTGCTCGATACCTGGATGCGGAGCTACCGTCCCGACGAGCTGTTCGACGGTGCGGGGCGCCTCCGGGCCGAGCTCGCCGCACTGCCGCCGACGGGTCGGCGGCGGATGAGCGCCAACCCCCACGCCAACGGCGGGTTGCTGCTCCGGGACCTGGAACTGCCCGACTTCCGCCGCTATGCCACGGCGGTGGAGTCCCCCGGTGTCGAGTCGGTCGAGCCGACGAGGATCCTCGGCCGCTTCCTGCGTGACGTGATCCGGGCCAATCCCACCTCCTTCCGCATCGTCGGACCGGACGAGACGCTCTCCAACCGGCTGTCGGCGGTGTTCGAAGCGACGGACCGCGTCTGGGAGGCCGAGATGGTGCCCGGGGACGAGTTTCTGGCGCACCACGGCCGGGTGATGGAGGTCCTGAGCGAGCACCTCTGCCAGGGGTGGCTCGAGGGTTACCTCCTCACCGGCCGCCACGGGATGTTCAACTCCTACGAGGCGTTCATACCCATCGTCGACTCCATGGTCAACCAGCACGCCAAATGGCTGAAGACCACGCGGGAGATCCCGTGGCGTCGTCCCGTCGCGTCGCTCAACTACCTGCTGTCGAGTCACGTCTGGCGCCAGGACCACAACGGCTTCTCCCACCAGGACCCGGGGTTCATCGACCATGTCGTCAACAAGAAACCCGAGGTGGTGCGGGTGTACATGCCACCGGACGCCAACTGCCTCCTCTCGGTGGCCGATCACTGCCTACGAAGCCGGGACTATGTCAACGTCATCGTCGCCGGCAAACAGCCGGCCCTCAACTACCTGAGCATCGACGACGCCATCCTCCACTGCACCCGCGGACTGGGCATCTTCGAATGGGCGAGCAGTGACGGTGACGACCTGCCCGACGTGGTGCTGGCCTGTGCCGGGGACATTCCCACCCTCGAGACACTGGCGGCCACCACCATGCTCCGCCGCCTCTTCCCCGATCTCAAGGTCCGTGTCATCAACGTCGTGGACCTGATGCGCCTGGAGCCCGACACCGAGCATCCCCACGGCCTGCCCGACGTCCAATTCGACGCATTGTTCACCACCGACCGACCGGTGATCTTCGCCTACCACGGCTACCCATGGCTCATTCACCGTCTCACCTACCGGCGCGCCAATCATCACAACATCCACGTCCGCGGCTACAAGGAGGAAGGGACCACCACCACGCCGTTCGACATGGTCATGCTCAACGATCTCGACCGCTTCCACCTGGTCATCGACGTGATCGACCGGGTGCCATCGCTCGGCGGGAGGGCCGAGCACGTCCGCCAGGACATGGAGGACGCCCGCCTGCAGGCGCGCGCCTACACCCGGGAACACGGCGACGATCCACCGGGGATCACGACCTGGACCTGGACTCCGTAATCCTCGACCGATGCGCGTGCTCGTCGTCAACGCCGGCTCTTCCAGCCTCAAGCTGCGTCTCCTCGGGTCCGACGACGAGGTCTTGTTCACCGACAGTCAGGCCCACCAGGGCCGCTTCGACCCCGGGACCGTCGAGACGGCGATCACGAGCATCGCCGGGCAGGTCGATGCCGTCGGCCATCGCGTGGTGCACGGGGGAACGACGTTCACGGCCGCGGTGGTGATCGACGCCGCCGTGGAGCGGGCGCTGCGTCTGCTCGCCGATCTCGCCCCCCTGCACCAGCCAAAATCCCTGGCCGGCATCGACGTCGTCCGTGACCTCTTGCCCGATGTCCCCGCTGTCGCCTGCTTCGACACCGCTTTCCACGCCACCATGCCGGCGGCGGCCGCCACCTACGCCGTCCCGGCGGTGTGGCGCGAACGCTACGGCGTCCGCCGCTACGGATTCCACGGTCTGAGCCACGCCTACGCCAGCCGGCGGGCGGCCGAGCTGATCGGGCGGCCGGTCGAGCAGTTGCGGATCGTCACGTGCCACCTGGGAGCCGGTGCGTCGCTCGCCGCTGTACGGCACGGCAGATCGGTCGACACGACCATGGGCTTCACCCCTCTGGAGGGCCTCGTCATGGCCACCCGCTCGGGAACCATCGATCCGGGGCTCGTCACCTGGCTGCTCCAGAACACCGAGATGACCGTGGATCAGGTCGCCGACGCCTTGGAACACACATCCGGCCTCCTGGCGTTGTCAGGATCGTCCGACATGGCGGCGGTGGAGGAGGGTGCGGTCCGGGGCGATACCCGGTGTCGACTGGCGGTCGGCGTCTACCTGCACCGACTGCGTGCCGGCATCGCCTCCATGGCGAGCGCCATGGACGGTCTGGACGCCCTGGCGTTCACCGGCGGTGTCGGGGAGAACGCGGCGTCGATCCGGGCCGGTGCCGTGGCCGGTCTCGGCTTCCTGGGAACGCGGATCGACGAACGGGCCAATGCGGGCCCCGCTCTCGACGCCGACATCACCGCCGCCGGTTCTCGCGTCCGTACGGTGGTCGTCGAGGCCCGGGAGGACCTCCAGATCGCCGCCGAGGTGCGATCGCTCCTCAGGCGCTCCGGAGGCTGACGTCGTCACCGGTCACGCCAAGGCCACCAGGAGGACGGCGACCGGGCTCCGGGCGAGGATCTCCCTGGCCACGGCACCCCGACCGGGATCCTCCGTCTGCGGCCAACCGACAGCGACCAGCTCGGCCCCGGCCGACTCGACGGCGGCCAGGACCTCGTCGGCCGGAATCCCCACGCGAAGCTCCAGCCGCATCCGCGGTGCGCTGATCACGTGTCGGGAGAAGAATTCGGTGGCGTAGGCCTCGGCCTCGTGCTGCACCTGGTCCGAGAAGCTGGGAATGGAATCCTCGTCGTGCACGTGGACGACGACGATCTCGAGACCGGCACGGGCGGAGAGGGCCACGGTCCTCTGGAGGGCGCGTGCCTTGCCCGGTGTCCCCTCCATGGCCACCACGGCCGTGAGCAGCTGCCCGGACGGATGGGATCCCGGCGGCACCAGGACCACCGGCTTGTCGGTCAGACCGGCCAGGCCCATGGCCACGTGTCCGGCGGGACGAGGACCGCCGGGGCGGGAGCGGGCGCCGACCACCAGGGCCACCACGTCCTCCTCGGCCGCCACCGTGGAGAGACGATCGACCGGATCACCGGACAGGACACGTACAGCGGGGTCGCCCGGCAGGACGGGCCGCCGTTCGGCCTCGTCTTCGTCCTCGACCACGTGGAGGACCTCGACCGAGGCGCCCAGGGCGTCGGCGACAGCCCGGGCCATCACGACCACTGGTTCCGAGACGTCGGAATTGTCGACGGCGGCGATGACCCGGCTCATGAGCTCCGCTCCCATCGCCCGCTCCGGTAGCGAAACTCTTGCGAGCCCGGACCGACCAGACATGGCGCACCACCGACGACGACCGCGGTCCTCTGGTCGGCGTGGATGCGGAGCCGGGAGTGGTCGGCGCGGACGCGGACCCTGCCGCCACGGAACCGCACCCGCAGCTCGAGCGCGGACCACGACGTGGGTAGGACGGGATCCACATGGAGCATCCCGTCCCGGGGCCGGAGCCCGGCGAATCCGAAGGCGAGAGCCTGCCAGAGGCCGCCCATGGTGGCCAGATGCAGGCCGGCGGCGGTGGAACCGGTCAGGTCATCGAGGTCCATGCGGGCGGCGAGGCGCAGCGCCTCCAGCGCCTTGTCGCACTGGCGCGCCCGGGCGAAGAGCGAGGCGTGCGTGGCCGGCGAGAGAGAGCTGCCGTGGGCGGTGCGGGGCTCGTAGAAGCGGAGGTTGGCCTCGAGGCTGTCCGGAGCCACCTCATCGGGAACGAGGTGGTGCAGGAGCAGGACGTCGGCCTGCTTGATGACCTGCGCCCGGGCCACCCGCTCGGCTCCGAGCAGCATGTCGGCGGCGATCGGGCGCCGGGGTGCCACGTCCTCGATGATCAGAGGCTCGAGTCTCCCGAAGCCGGCGAATTGCTCGTAGATACCGGTGCCGGGGTCGTACCCGTCGACCAGGGCATCGGCCAGCTGGAGCCATTTCTGCCGTTCGTCGACGTCCACGTCGTCGGCACCTTCGGCGGCGGCGGCGCGTCGCAGGTTCCAACGGGCCATCACGTTCGTGTAGGCGTTGTCGTCGACGGGCTCGTGATACTCGTCCGGCCCGATGACACCGTAGATGTGGGCACGGCCATCGGACTCGAGGCGGATCCGTGACGCCCAGTACCGGGCCGTCTCGACCAGGATACGGAGGCCCGACCCCCGGACGAACTCCTCGTCGCCCGACCAGTCCGCATAGCAGTACGCCGCCCACGACACGTCGGCCACGATGTGCTCCTCGAGCTGACCGGTGCGGATGGGGACGATCCGACCGGTTCTGTCGCGGGCGCTCGTCGGCGTCACGTCGCGACCGCTCCGGGCCGATTCCCACGGGAAACGGGCCCCGGCCCGGCCGGCGGCCAGGGCTGCGTCCATGGCCGCCGGGATCCGACGGACGCGGTATTCGAGCATGGCCCGGGCCGCCGCCGGATGGGTGGCGGCCAGGAAGGGGAGGACGAACGTGTCGGCATCCCAGAAGACGTGGCCCCGGTAGCCGGTCCCCGTCAACCCCCGGGCGCCGACAGCGGCTTCCCCGGTATCGGCGACCGACGCCATCAGATGGAACAGCGCCAACCGGACGGCCAGCTGCATCTCGTCGTCCCCCTCCACCACCACGTCGGCGTCCTCCCACCGTCGGGCCCAGGCCCGACGGTGCCGCCCGATGAGGTGATCGAAGCCGACCGTGGCGGCCTGATCGAGAGCGTCGACGACCGGGCCGGGGCCGGGGAGACGATCGGTCCCCGACCGGTAGGCGGCGATCCTGTCGAGCATGCCACCGCGCGTGCGGGTCTGGCAGGCGGCGGCGGTGATCCCGCCGGTCGAGGCGGCGACCTGCATCCACGTGGCGGCACCGGAGCGACCCTGGTCGTGGACGGCATCGGCGGTGGGCGCCATCAGCGGTGGTCCGGACTGCAGCCCCTTCGGGCACCGAACCCGCAGGACCGAGGTGCTCGGCTCGGACAACGATGCGAAGCGGACGCTGTCGACAGTGCTCCCCCCGGAGCTCGTCCGCTCGTGGAGCACCCCCGTACGCAGGTCGAGGACCCGGCGCAGCGGCGCACCGTCGGCCATCCCGGCCAGCTCGAAGACCCTCGGTCCCGTGAGCAGATGGGTGTCGGCACCATCTTCGTCGTAGACACCAGCGGCCACCACCCACGGGTGTTGGGCCTGATGGGGGGCGAGAGACGCGCCGCTGGTGCCGATGAGGCCGTCGGCCAGGGTGACGAGCGCCTCCTCGACACGCTCGTGGGTGACGTCGAAGCCGTCGACGACGAGGGCCCACCCCGGTCTGGTGGTGGCTTCGGGAAGGTCCCGCCGACGCCGACGTCGTCGTTGGTCCTCCAGGACCTCGTGCAGCTGTGCCAGCCCGTCCGTGAGCGAGACGACGCCGACGGGTGCGGTGGTCTCCCGAGCGGCCAGGAATTCGGTCACGACGCGGAGGTCGGGCACGAGTGTGGGCGACGGTCCCGGAGCCTGTCCCGACGCCCCGTCGATCAGGACGACGACATCCCGGGTGTGGACCCCGCGTCGCCACAATTCGTCGAGCGTCTCGACCACCGCCTCTTCCGGCCGGCCCCAGGCGGGGTCCGTGCCCGGGTTCCCGATGGACGTCGGGTCGACCACGGGGTGGGACCCGCTCTCGTCGATGACGGCGAGTCCCGACTCGCCGCTGTCCGCCACCACGAGGTCGGCGGCCCCGGTCGACGGCCAGGCCAGAACTCGCCTCAGCTCGTCCACGGCGAGCGGCGTCGTCACCCCGACGAGGACGCCGGCCCCCGCCAGCGCTCTGAGGGACGGCGCCGCACGCGCCAGGACCTCCGGTGCGGTGCTCGACACCAGGACCGCTTCGAAGCGCCGGTCGAGCCCCGGTCGCATGTCCACGCGGCCCTCGGCGGGGGGCGGCGGGGCCGATGGTCGACGGGCGGGGTGACGGGCGGACCGGCGGCCGGTCACATGGAAGCGGCGCCCGACGAACCCGCCGACACGCCGGGTCCGCCGCGGACGATCAGGCGGAAGCGGCGTCCGGAGACCACGTCGGGGCGGATGAACAGCATCAGGTGTCCGGGTTCGGGCACCCACGGCTCGGGCACGGCGCCGCCGTCGGACGGCGAGTCGCCGGGGTCGTGGACGGAGGCGAGCCCCCGGACCAGGACGCTCCACGCCTGTCCCCGGTCGGCCTCGACCCGATCGACCTCGAAGGCGACCAACGCGTCCGGCACCAGCTCCGAGAGCCGACCCGGGCCGATCCGGACGAGCACACCGCCGTCGTGGAAGGTGAAGTTCAGGGGGACCACCACTGGCGACTGATCGCTGACCACGGCCAACCGGCCGACGTGATCCTCCTTGGCGGCCAGGGCCAGCAATCGGAGGCACTCAGGCATGGTGAGGATCTCGGACCCACGTTGGTCAATCCACATGCCACAACTATGACGGGCCGGCGGACCGGTCGCCAAGGGTCGTTGGTCACGAAGGCGACTGTGCGTGACCAACGGCGCCCTCTGGGGCGACGGAAACCGTCATCGTGGGGACCACCAGGTCGTCGTAGAGAATCGACACACGCATCGAGTCACGATCGATCCCGACGAGCTCAGGGCTCTCAGCCGATGGAATGTCGGTCAGTGAGGCGCCCAGTGTGTCCAACGCCAACAGCGCCAAGAGCGCGCCGTGAACCGTCCTTTCGGCCTCGAGGAGTTCCATCGACGGGCTGGACGACTCCGACAGGCTGTCGATCATGGCCGCGATGCGGGTCAACTCGGCCGTGGCCTTGCCCACCGATTCTGCGGGGTACCCGACGTGGGACGAACCGGCCATGCCTTCCTCCCCCATCCTCATCCAGGGCTCGACACTCCACCAGTCACAGTAGGCAATCCCCTGGGGGCCTTGTAGGGTCGAAAGTCCTCACAGAGGCTGGCGACGAGCCGACGAACGGAGCTCGAGGGGATCAGGAGACGACGTCGGGGCGTCGGAAGACCAAGACGGGGCAGTGGGCATTGGTGACGCAGTGCTCGCTGACCGAGCCGATCAACATGCCGGCGAATTCGCCGTGGCCGCGACTGCCGACGACGAGGAGATCCGCCCCTCTGGACGCCTTCACCAGCACGGGTGCCGGGTGGCCCTCGACGACGGTCGGGTGAACAGGAACGTCGGGATGGCCGGACCGTATCGGCTCCAGGACACCGCTGAGCATCCTCCCGGCGTCCTCGGCGGGGTCGTATTCGGGAGGAAACGGGAAGGCCCATCCGTAGTTGGTCGGCCACTCCCAGGTCGTCACCGCCTCGACGGCGGATCCGGTCAGCTCGGCCTGGCGCACCGCCCACTCCAGGGCGGCCACCGACGTCGGCGAGCCGTCGATTCCGACGACAATTCGGCGTGCGGGTTCGGATGGGGTGCTCGGCACGGTTCTCTCCTTCGAGAGGCTTCTCGGTCGACAGCGTCGGTGGCCGACGTTCCCACCCTATGGGGCACCGGCGGGCTGCCAGACGGGACGTTCGACCCTATCCCCTCCGGGAGGGTCGTGGAACGGTACGAGGTGGTACGCGAATCATGAGAGGAGCGATCATGCGAGCCGTCATCGTCTACGAGTCAATGTTCGGATGCACGCGTCTGATCGCCGAATCGGTCGCCGACGGACTCGGACGCACGGCCGACGTCCGGCTGGTCCCCGTCGCCGATGCTGGCCCGACCGTGCTCGAGGGTGCCGATCTCGTCGTCGTCGGTGGTCCGACTCACGCATGGGGCATGTCACGGCCGTCCACCCGCCGGGGTGCCCCGCTTCATGCCTCGGACCCCAAGAGCGACCTGGTCCTCGAACCCGGTGCCGACTCCGGACCCGGCATACGCGAGTGGCTCTCTTCCATCGAGCCGATTCGTACCGACGCGGCGGCCTTCGACACCCGCATCAAGGAGCCCCTCATTCTCACCGGTCGGGCGTCCAGAGGCATCA
The DNA here is from genome assembly GCA_963842145.1 of uncultured Acidimicrobiaceae bacterium. Classification (GTDB taxonomy): domain Bacteria; phylum Actinomycetota; class Acidimicrobiia; order Acidimicrobiales; family UBA8190; genus CAWJFJ01. The sequence continues at coordinate 826,421 of CAWJFJ010000012.1, read as the reverse complement.
GCCGTCAGCTCGAGCGTCACGGACTGACCGTGGTTGCGCCACCCGAGAGCTTCCTGGTCGACAAGAGGGACCATCTCGTACCCGGCGAAGTCGAGCGGGCACGGGTCTGGGGAGCGTCCCTGACGGCTCGCGTCGACCGCACCGACGTCCCGAGTCCCTGACTGAAGGAGCCGAGATGTTCGAGCACATCCTGCTGGCCGTCGACGGATCCGACTACGACCGCAAGGCTCTCGCCGCCACCGAGGAGTTGACCCGACTGGGGGAAGGGTGGGTCCGTGTCGTCCACGTCCGGCAGAGCGACGTCCTGGAGGCGCAGCGATGAAGCGTCGAACCTGCTCAAGACCACGGTGGCGGAGTTGGCCGACGCCGGGGTGCAGGCAACGGGCACCGTCCGATCCACTTCGTCGAACCTCGTCGCTCTGGAGATCCTCGCGGAGGCCGAGGAGTGCGGCGCCTCCGTGATCGTCATGGGGTGCCGGGGGGTGAGCGACTTGACGGGTCTCATCGTCGGGAGCACGACCCACAAGGTCCTCCACCTGGGGAGCCTGCCGGTCCTCGTCGTCCGCTGAGAGAGGCCCGTGGGTGGCGCTCGGCGCCCACGCCGTGCACGATCCGATGGCAGTATGAAGCCCGTGGCCGTGCGTGTCTTCCTCCTCGATGACCACGAGCTGGTCCGGCGGGGGGTCCGCGACCTGTTGTGGGCCCACGACGACATGACCGTCGTGGGCGAGGCCGACACCGCCGAGGAGGCCCTGCGCCAGATTCCCCAGCTCAAACCCGACGTGGCCGTGCTCGACGTCCGGCTGGGCGACGACGACTCGGCCATGAACGGGATCGAGGTCTGCCGCGAGATCCGCTCGGCTCATCCCGAGGTGGCCTGCATCATGCTCACCAGCTACGCCGACGACGAGGCTCTGCTCACCGCCATCATGGCGGGAGCGGCCGGGTACGTGCTCAAGCAGATCCACGGGACCGACCTGGTGAACGCCGTCCGCCGGGTGGCCGCCGGCGACAGCCTCCTCGATCCCGCCACCGCCGAGCGGGTCCTCGAACGCCTGCGGTCGCCGTCCACGGCCGACGATCCCCTCGCCGTCCTCACCCCCCAGGAACGTCGGATCCTCGACCTCATCGCCGAGGGGCAGACCAACCGGCAGATCGGGGAGGCGATGTTCCTGGCCGAGAAGACGGTCAAGAACTACGTCTCGAACCTCCTGGCCAAGCTGGGCATGGAGCGCCGCACCCAGGCGGCCGCCTTCGCCGCCCGCCTGGCCGAGAAACGGGGGCGCCGGTCACCCTGACCGGCCCCGCTGACCGGTCACCCTGACCGGCTCGGCCCACCCCGACCCGCTCGGTCGGTTCGCCGATGCCGACCCCGGGACCTGGGATTCGCCAATTTGTGACTTTCGGCCGTGGTCGGTGGGCCCGCACTTCATCACACTGGGGGTCATGTCCGTCCACGGCACCACCGTCTTCGAGGAGATCTCGCCCGCCGAGTGCCACACGCTCCTCGGCCTGAGTTCTGTGGGACGGGTCGCCGTATCGGTCAACGCCCTCCCCGTCATCCTTCCCGTCAACTACGCCTGGACCGATGGCGACGTGGTGTTCCGAACCTCCGCCGGCACCAAGCTGGCCGCCGCCACGGCGGGCGCCGTCGTCGCCTTCGAGGTCGACCAGTACGACCACGGTGGCACCCACGGCTGGAGCGTCCTCGTGCAAGGTCGCGCCGCCGAGATCGTCGACCCGGTGGAGATCGCCGCGGCACGCATGTTGCCGCTCCACTCGTGGGCACTCGACGGTGATGCCGATCACTATGTCCGCATTCGCACGGCGACGATCAGCGGTCGGCGCTTTCGACCGGTCGAGCCCCGTAGCGGACCGGACGACACGATCAGGTAGCCCGCACTCTCCTGCCGGTTATCACCCGAGGGATGATCATCAGCCATCGGTCGGCGGGAGGGGGGGCCCATGAGTGGACGGCCAGCGAACGGAGCGCTTCGGAACGCTCGTCGATGGCGGTGGAGATGTCCTCCCCGAGGCCTTGGATGATCACGCTCCACCCCACCCCCTGATCCCAGTCGACCTGATCCACTTCGAAGCTCACGGAGGTCAGAGGGGCGTGGAGGGCCTTCGCTCCCTGGTTGGTCTGGAGGACTACCGTTTCACCATCCAAGAGGAACTGCATCGGAAGCACGAGGGGAACTCCATCCACCATGACGCCGAGCCGGCCCAGGCGTTGCGTCGACATCAGCGCCAGGCACTCCTCCCGTCCGAGCTCTTCGATGACGCCCCTGTGCTCCACGTGCTGTCCTTTCGCCGACGACGCGGCTCTGACGACGACATCGACACTATGCGATCCATCGCCTCGAACCGAGGCACATCGCCACGGGCATCCTCCCGGGTGCCCGGTCCGTTCGCCCGGCCCGGCGACTGGTCTGACAGGTACCGCCGAGGGGGTGCCGGCGACACATCGGGCGGCCCGCGCCGGCTCTGAACCGGCGACGGCGAGCGGATGGGACGTTCTCCTCTGCACGGTGACGACGGCTGGTGGCGTCCTGGACGAGGTGGCTGCCGTGAGTGACGAGGCCCGACGCGACGTCGACGTCCTGCTCAGAGACGGCTCGACGGCCCGCATCAGGCCCATCGCTCCGGACGACGCTGCCTCTGTCGTGTCCTTTCACAACCGGTTGTCGCCCGAGAGCGTCCGGCTGCGCTTCTTCACTCCCCATCCACACCTGTCGGAGAAGGAGATCGATCGGCTCACCCACCTGACCGGGGGCGACGATCTGGCCCTGGTGGCCTTCCGGGGGGCCGACATCGTCGCCATCGCCCAGTACGACCGGGCGCCCGAGAGCGAGGAGGCAGAGGTGGGTTTCGTGGTGGACGACTCCTACCAAGGGCGGGGCCTGTCCAGCCTCCTCCTGGAGCGTCTCGCCGCCGAGGCACGCCGATACGGCATCAAGCGGTTCGTGGCCCAGACCCTGTGGGAGAACCAGGCCATGCGCGACGTCCTCCGCGACGCCGGCTTCGCCCCCCAGTCCAGCCATGACGCCGATGTGGTCACCGTGGTCCTCGACATCGCCCCGTCGCCCGAGGCCGTCGCCGCCGCCGACGAACGCGACCGGGTGGCCGTCGTGCGGTCCATGGCCCGCCTGCTCCAGCCGGAGTCGGTCGCCGTCATCGGCGCATCCCGGACCCCGGGGTCCATCGGCCACGAATTGGTCACCAATCTCGTCACCGGTGGATTCGTCGGCCGCGTCTACCCGGTCAACCCGTCGGCGTCGGCCGTGGCCAGCCTTCCCTGCTGGCCGACGGTGGAAGACGTGCCCGGCGATGTCGACCTGGCCGTGGTGGCGGTGCCGGCGCCGGCCGTCGCCGAGGTGGTCGCCGCCTGCGGCCGCAAGAACGTGGGCGGGTTGATCCTCATCTCCGCCGGGTTCGCCGAAGCGGGCGCCGAGGGCGCCGCCGCCGAGCGTCAGATCGCCCGGCTGGCCCACGCCAACGGGATGCGGATCATCGGTCCCAACTGCTTCGGCGTCATCAACACGGACCCCGCCGTGTCCATGAACGCCACCTTCGCCGCTGACCAGCCCATCCCCGGAGCCATCGGCTTCGCCTCCCAATCCGGTGGTCTCGGCATCGCCATCCTGTCCGAGGCCCGCTCCCGGGGCCTCGGACTGTCGGGTTTCGTCTCCATGGGGAACAAGGCCGACGTGAGCGGGAACGACCTGCTCACGTGGTGGGAACAGGATGACGCCACCCGGGTCATCCTGCTCTACCTCGAGTCCTTCGGGAACCCCCGGAAGTTCAGCCGCATCGCCCGACGGGTGGGACGGGAGAAACCGATCGTGGCCGTCAAGAGCGGGCGTTCGAGTGCCGGCACCCGGGCCGCCTCCTCGCACACCGCCGCCCTGGCCAGTTCGGACCGAGCCGTGGACGCCCTGTTCCACCAGACCGGCGTCATACGGGTGGACACCATCGAGGAGCTCTTCGACGTGGCCGGCGTGCTCGTCGACCAGCCTCTGCCGGGAGGGCGGCGGGTGGCGGTCATGGGCAACGCCGGAGGCCCGGGCGTCCTGGCCGCCGACGCGTGCAGTGCGTTCGGGCTCGCCGTTCCCGAGCTCTCCTCCGAGGTTCAGGACGAGTTGCGGGCTCGGATTCCGACCTGGGCCGGGTTGAGCAACCCGATCGACCTCGTCGCCTCCGCCACCGCTGACACGTACCGTCAATGCCTCGAGGTCCTCTTGGCCAGTGGCGAGGTCGATGGCGTCGTCGTGATCTTCACCCCACCCCTGGGGATCCAGGCCGACGACGTGGCGTCGGCGGTGGCCCGGGCGGTGGACGACTCCTGTGCCGCCGGTGGCACCGTGCCCGTTGTGGCCACCTTCCTCGGATCCCCCGCGGCCGCTTCGGTCCTGCGCTCGGGGCGTCGCCCGGTCCCGAGCTTCGGCTATCCGGAGACGGCGGTCCGAGCCCTGGCGCACGCCGCCGAGTACGGGCAGTGGCGTGCCCGTCCTCCGGGAACCATTCCCCTCCTCACCAACGTGGACCCCAACGCCGCTCGTCGGTGTGTGCTGTCCGCCCAGGAACGGGGCCTGGAGTGGATCACCGGGACCGAGGCCATGGCGGTCCTCGCCTCCTTCGGCATCGGTTGCGTTCCCACCGTCTCGGTGTCCGACGCCGACGGGGCGGTGGCCGCCGCGGCGGTGAACCTGCCGGTGGTGATGAAGGCGCTCGGTCCCGACCTCGTCCACAAGACCGAGGTTGGTGGCGTGAGACTCGACCTTCGCACGGAAGGCGAGGTCCGAGACGCCTTCGAGTCCATGCGGCAGGCACTCGGCCCGTCCATGACGGGCGCCGTGGTGCAGCCCATGATCAACGGCGGGGTGGAGACGATCGCCGGGTTCGTCGTCGACCCCGCTTTCGGACCGCAGGTTCTCTTCGGCCTGGGGGGGACGGCGGTGGAATTGCTCGGTGACCACGTGTCCCGCCTCACGCCACTCACCGATCTCGACGCCCGGGACATGGTCCTCGGACTGCGCGCCACTCCCCTTCTCACGGGATTCCGGGGGAGTGAACCCGTCGATGTCGATGCGCTCATCGACCTCGTGCTTCGCATGGCCAGACTGGCCGAGGACCTGCCCGAGATCATCGAGGCCGACTGCAATCCGGTCATGGCCACACCAGGCGGCGCCCTGGTCGTCGACGCCCGGCTGCGGGTCGCCACCCGACCGCTCGAGTCACCCGACGACGCCCGGCACCTCAGGTAGGCGGAGGGATCACCACCACGGGACAATCGGCCTGGTGGACGAGCTGCTGGCTGGTACTGCCGATTTCCAGACCGGGTGAGCCCCCGGCGCCCCGCCGCCCCACCACGATGAGATCAGCGGCCTCGTCCCGTGCCGCCGTGATCAGCGCCTGCACCGGTGGGCCCTCCACCATCAGGGAACGGTGGGCGACCCCGGCGTGAGCGAGCGGACGGCACCACTCGTCCATCACGACGGCCACCTCGCTCCGATGACCCACGGTCGGCACAACGGCTCCGGCGAGTTCCATCAGCAGCCCGAGAGCGTGGACGGCGATGATCTCCCCACCGGAACCGTGACCGCCTGTGTCCTCGATCAGGCCCACGGCCCACTCCAGTGCGTGTCGGGAGCCCTCCGATCCGTCGACGCCGACAACGACGCGACGGGACGCACTCACGACCCCGCCAGTGACGTAGAACGTCCCGTCCGACGACGCATTCTCCTGCCTCCCGTGTGAACGAACCGGCGTCTACGGTTTCGGCGCCGCACCGACCTTGGCCGCCAATTCCGCCAGACGGTTGGCGTAGCCCCATTCATTGTCGTACCAACCGAGAACCTTGACCAGCTGTCCCTTCACCATGGTGAGCGGTGCGTCGAAGACACACGAGGCCGGTGACCCGACGATATCGCTCGAGACCAGAGGATCGTCCGAGTACTCGAGGAAACCCGCCAGACGTCCCCGGGCGGCCGCTTCGCGGTAGGCGTCCTGCACGTGGGCCACCGTGACCTTCGACCTCACGTTCGCCACCAGGTCGGTTATCGAGCCGTCGGGCACCGGCACCCTGAGGGCCAGGCCGTCGAGCCGGTCCTGCACCGCCGGGAGGACGAGCCCCGTGGCCCGGGCGGCGCCCGTGGTGGTGGGGACGATGTTCAGTGCCGCCGCCCGCGCTCGCCTCGGGTCCTTGTGGAGACCGTCGACCAGCTGTTGATCGCCGGTATAGGCGTGGACGGTGGTCATGAAGCCTTCCTCGAGGCCGAAGGCGTCATCGATGACCTTGGCCAGCACGGCCAGGCAATTGGTCGTGCACGACGCGTTGGAGACCACCACGTGACGGGCGGGATCGAACGTGTCGTCGTTCACACCCATGACGAAGGTGGCGTCGGCCCCTTTGGATGGGGCCGAGACGACGACGCGTGGCGCGCCGGCGTCGAGGTGGCCGGCGGCGGCGTCGCGGGCGGTGAATCGCCCCGTGGCCTCCACGACCACGTCGACCCCGAGCTTTCCCCAGGGCAGAGCCTTGATCTCGTGCTCGGCCGGTAGGAGGATGCGGTGCCCGCCCACCACCATGACGTTCCCGTCGATGCCGACGGTCCTGTCCAGTCGCCCGTACACGGAGTCCCGGGCCAGGAGCCGGGCCAACGACTCGGGTGGTCCGAGGTCATTGATGGCCACGACGTCGAGGTCGAGCTCGTGCCGTTGTGTCGCCCGGAGCAGGGCACGACCCGTCCGGCCGAATCCGTTGATCGCCACTCGAATGGCCATTGGTGATCCCTTTCTCGTTGCCCTCGGGAGGACAACCTGCCGTCCGTTCCGGGCACGCACCCGGTCGACCACGGAGCTCTCAGGTGGCCCTACCGCCATCTGAACGCCAAACGACCGCCGGCAACAGGGTCCAACGTCACCATCGGGTGGCCTCGGAGCCTCCACCCGGGGTGACGGGTCGGCGCCCCCTCCCCGGTCCCGCATTGGGACCTCCGTCGGTCCTCGGCGGGCCTTTCGGCCCTACCGTCCCGAGCTCCCCGGGCGGACGATGACGGGGACGAGAGCAGAGGCCCGACCGGGGCTCGAGAGCGGGTGAGCGACATGGCGATTGCCGATTCCGGACCAACCCCCGATCAGGACAAGGCGGGCTCGGCCGAACGTCCACTGTCGCCGCGCAACGAGGAAAAGGCCCATGCCCTGGGCCTCACCTCGGCGACCGGCCTGGTCATCGGCAGCATCGTCGGGACCGGGGTGTTCACGATGCCCGCCGTGATGGCCGGCGCCGGCACCATGTCGCTCGTCGTCCTGGGCGTCATCGCCGTGGGTGCCCTGCTGCTGGGCGTGATGTTCGGCCAGCTCACGAAGCGGGTCCCCAACAGCGACGGCGGGCTCTACGCCTACTCGCGCCACGAGTTCGGCGACTTCGCCGGCTACCTGGTGGGCTGGTGCTACTGGATCCAGTCCTGGGCCGGCAACGCCGCCATCGTCTCGTCCTGGGTGTTCTACGTGGACGCCCTGTTCAACATCACCCACCCGGCCGGCATGGAGAACTGGGGCATCGCCCTGCTCGGGCTGTGGGTCCCGGCCATCGTGAACCTGGTGGGGGTCCGGCAGATGGCCTGGTTCCAGAACATCACCGTCGTCCTCAAGTTCCTCCCCCTGCTGTTCGTGGGCGTCGTCGGGTGGTTCTTCGTCAAGTCGGTCAACTTCGGGGGCTTCAACATGTCGGGCGGGAGCCTCTACAGCGGCATCGGGATCGCCGCCGGGGTGGCACTGTTCTCCTTCATCGGGGTGGAGGCGGCCGCCATCACGGCCAAGCGGGTGAGAAACCCCCGCCGCAACGTCGGCCGGGCCTCGGTCCTCGGCACCGCCGCCAGCGCCATCCTCTACGTACTGGTGACCGCAGCCGTCTTCGGTCTGGTTCCCCACCACGCCCTGTTGGGCAACGGGTCGCCGTTCGTGAACGCCTTCCAGGGCATCTTCCACCACGGCGCCTGGCCCGGGAAGTTCATCGCGGCCCTGGCCGTCATCTCCGGCATCGGGGCCCTGAACGGTTGGACCCTGATCGTCACCGAGACGTCACGGGCCGTCGCCCAGGACGACCTCTTCCCCCGGCCCTTCGCCTGGTCCGACCGCAAGGGCACGGCCTGGTTCGGCATCCTGGTGGGAACGGCTTTGCCGTCGCTACTCATGCTGTGGCGCTACGAAACGAGCACGGGGCTGACGGTGTTCACCTACCTGGTCGACCTCACCGTGGTCACGGTGGCCATCCCCTACTTCTTCTCGGCCATCGCCCAGCTCACCTATCTCGTCTCACGGCGCCGTCGGGTCCAGGGCTGGCAGCTGGCCCGTGACCTGTCGGTCGCCGGGGCCAGTGTTCTGTTCTCCATGTGGGTGACGTTCGCCTCCGGCTATCAGGTCGTCTACCAGGCCCTGGTGGTGCTCCTGGCGGGGCTCATCCTCTTCGCCTTCCTGAACGCCCGCCGGCAGCGTCTCGGTGAGGCGGCCGAGCCGGTGGACAACCCGCCCGATGAGCCAGCTGTGGCTCTGCCCCGGTCGGCCTGACCCGATCACGCCAACGAATGGCCAACAGACCTGGCAGATCACCGCAAAACGACCCGGAACGACCTTTCCAGTAGATCGAGGAGCAGCCATGGGATCGAAAAAAGCCCTGGTCCGTAGGATCAGCCCCCGCTTGGCCGAGGGTATCGTCACCAACATCGAACGCCAACCGGTCGACGTGCACCTGGCGGCCAAGCAGTGGAACGGCTACGTCGAGGCCATGGAGGACGCCGACTGGGAGATCGTCGAGGTCCCCCCCGAAGACGGGTGCCCCGACGGCGTCTTCATCGAAGACGCCGTGGTCGTGTTCCGCAACGTGGCGGTCATCACCCGTCCCGGTGCCGATTCCCGTCGGCCGGAGGTGACGGGGGTGGAGGAGGCGGTGGTGGAACTGGGCTGTTCCATCAACCGGATCCGGTCCCCGGGCACACTCGACGGCGGCGACGTGCTGAAGGTCGGCGACACGATCTACGTCGGGAGCGGCGGCCGGACCAACGCGGACGGGCTCCGCCAGCTGCGGAGCATCCTCGGACCGCTGGGTGCGAGGATCATCGCCGTCCCCGTCCCGGTGCACAAGACCCTCCACCTCAAGTCGGCCGTGACCGCCCTGCCCGACGGGACGATCATCGGCTACCCCCCCCTCGTCGAGGACCCCGAGTTCTTTCCGCGCTTCGTGCCCGTGCCGGAGGAGTCGGGCGCCCACGTCGTGGACCTCGGCGGCAACAGGATCCTGATGGCGGACGACTGCCCCCGCAGCACCGAGCTCTTCTCGGCCCTCGGCTACGACCCCGTCACCGTCGACATCAGCGAATTCCAGAAACTCGAAGGCTGTGTGACGTGTCTGTCGGTCCGTCTGCGTGAGCTGTCAGGCTTCGGGTCATGACCCTCGGCGTCCACTCCGAGGTCGGGCAGCTCCGCCAGGCGATCCTGCACCGTCCCGGGAACGAGCTCGCCCGGCTCACTCCCGACAATGTCGAGGAGCTGCTCTTCGACGACGTGATGTGGGCCAAGAAGGCCCGCGAAGAGCACGATGCCTTCGCCCAGGAGCTCCGGGACAAAGGTGTCGAGGTCCTCTACTACGGGCAGCTGCTGGCTGAGACCCTCGACCTGTCGAAGGGGCGGGCCTTCGTCCTCGACCGGGTCTGCACGCCGGAGATGGTCGGCCCCGCCCTGGTCGATCCGTTGCGGCGGCTCTTCGAGGACACCGATGGCGCCACGCTGGCCGGCTACCTGATCGGCGGCGTGCTCAAGGCCGACCTCCACCCGGGGCGAGTCCACAGCCTGAAATGGTCGACGCTGCGGGCCGACGACTTTCTGCTCCCGCCCCTGCCCAACCATCTGTTCCAACGGGACAACTCCTGTTGGATCTACGGCGGCGTGACCGTCAACCCGATGGCCAAGCCGGCGCGCCAACGCGAGTCGCTGCACACCCGGGCCATCTACCGGTTCCACCCCCATTTCGCCTCGGAGGACTTCGCCGTGTACTACGGCGACGACGACGAGAGCCACCTGCCGGCCTCGGTGGAAGGCGGTGACGTCCACGTCCTCGGCCACGGCGCCGTCCTCGTGGGCATGGGTGAGCGGACGACGCCGATGGCCGTCGAGATCGTGGCCCAGGCGCTGTTCAGCGGAGGTCAGGCGGACCGCGTCATCGCCGTCTCGCTGCCCAAGTCCCACGCCATGATGCACCTCGACACCGTGATGACGATGCTCGACCGGGACACGTTCGTCCTCTACCCGTACATGGAGCAGTCCCTCTCCTCGTGGTCGATCACGCCGGCCGCGGAACCGGGCCGTCTGGACGTGTTCCGCAACCACAATCTGTGGGAGACGCTGGCCGAGGTCCTCCACGTCGGAGCCGTCCAGGTGCTGACCACCGACGAGGACGTCCGGGCGGCCGAGCGCGAGCAATGGGACGACGGGACGAACTTCCTGGCGGTGGCCCCGGGTGTCGTCCTCGGGTACGACCGCAATGTCGCCACCAACACCATGCTCCGCAAGCACGGCATCGAGGTGGTGAGCGTGGCCGGAAGTGAGCTCGGTCGTGGACGCGGCGGTCCGCGCTGCATGACGTGCCCGATCGAACGGGACCCGGCATGACGCCCCCGGTGCCGGTCCGAAGCGAGGTGGCCGACCTCCGGGGTCGCAGCTTCCTGAAGGAGATCGACTTCACCGCCGCCGAGTTCCTCTCGCTCATCGAATTGAGCGCATCGCTCAAGACCGAGAAGCGCTCCGGAGCAGAGATCCCGCGTCTCGGTGGGAAGAACATCGCCCTGATCTTCGAGAAGACCTCGACCCGGACCCGGGCCGCCTTCGAGGTGGCCGCCCACGATCAGGGGGCCCATGTCACCTACCTGGGGCCCGGTGAGACCCAGCTCGGGCGCAAGGAGTCGATGGTGGACACCGCCCGGGTGCTCGGACGGATGTTCGACGGGATCGAGTACCGCGGCTTCGGCCAGGAAAGGGTGGAGACCCTCGGGAGATCCGCCGGGGTGCCGGTGTGGAACGGTCTCACCGACCAGTGGCACCCGACGCAGATGCTCGCCGACATCCTCACCATGCGGGAGCACTGCTCGAAGGAACTCACCACGATCTCCTACTGCTACATGGGTGACGCCCGCAACAACACGGCGCACTCGCTCCTGGTGACGGGCGCCCTCCTCGGCATGGACGTGCGGATCGCCGCACCGGCCGGCCTCCAACCGGATCCCGCCGTGCAGAGGTCGGCCGAAGAGCTGGCCGTCGATTCGGGGGCACGGATCACCGTGACCGAGGACGTCGCGGCGGCCGTGCGGGGAGCCGACTTTCTCTACACCGACGTCTGGCTGTCCATGGGCGAACCCGTCGAGGCGTGGGGGGAACGGATCCACCTCCTGCTCCCCTACCAGGTCACCACCGACGTGGTCGAGGCGACGGGCAACCCTGACGTGAAGTTCATGCACTGTCTGCCGGCGTTGCACGATCGCCACACGGAGGTGGGAGCACAATTGGCCGCGCAGTACGGCCTCGACGCGCTCGAGGTCACGGACGCCGTCTTCGAGTCGCCCCGGTCGATCGTCTTCGACCAGGCCGAGAACCGGCTCCACACCATCAAGGCCGTCATGGTCGCCACGCTGAGGGACTGACGTGCGGGTCGTCGTCGCCCTTGGTGGCAACGCACTCCTTCAGAGGGGGGAGCCACCCGATTCCGAGGTCCAGGCTCACCACGTGGCCGCCGCCGTCGAGGCTCTCGCTCCCATCGGCCGGGACCACGAACTGGTCGTCACCCACGGAAACGGGCCCCAGATCGGCCTGTTGGCGCTGGAGAGCGCCCGCGACCCGGCGCTCTCCCACCCGTACCCGCTCGACGTCCTCGGTGCCCAGACCCAGGGGATGGTCGGGTACTGGCTCCTCCAGGCGCTGCAGAACGCCCTGCCCGGCCGCCAGGTGGCCTGCGTGATCACCCAGACCCTGGTGGCGGCGGACGATCCGGCGTGGGCCGACCCCACCAAGTTCATCGGTCCCGTCTACGACGAGCCCGAAGCGAGGCGACTGGCCGACGAACGGGGATGGCAGGTCCGCGCCGACGGCGGAGCCTGGCGGCGGGTGGTGGCATCGCCCGATCCGGTGAAGGTGGTCGAGGAATCACTCCTGGAATTGCTGCTCTGGCAGGAGGCCATCGTCGTCTGCGCCGGGGGGGGCGGGGTACCGGTGGTGCGCGATGCCGACGGGCGTCTGCAGGGCGTGGAGGCGGTCGTCGACAAGGACCGCACCTCAGCCATCCTGGCCGCCTCGGTCAAGGCTGATGCACTGCTCCTGCTGACCGACGTCCCCGGGGTCGTCGCCGGTTTCGGGACGGCCGGAGCCCGGACGATCGGCCGGACGACGACCGACGAGCTGCGCACGCTCGACCTGCCCGCCGGATCGATGAGACCGAAGGTCGAGGCGGTCTGCGAATTTGCCGAACGGACGGGACGGTTCGCCGCCATCGGGGCCCTGGCCGACGCCGAGTCCATCCTGCGGGGGGAGGCCGGGACGTTCGTGGCACCGATCGGCTACCTGGCCGACTCACGCCACGAGATGACTTTCGACCCTGGAGGAAAGGCGCCGTAGGGATCAGGGTGGAAGAGTCAGAGAGGGTCCTGGGAGGCAGAACATGGAAGCAGACGTCGGTGACCGGCTGGTGGTGAAGGGGCACCACGAGGGTGAACCGGACCGTGACGGAGAGATCCTGGAGGTCCACGGCACCGACGGCGCTCCTCCCTACCTCGTGCGGTGGTCCGAGGACGGCCATGTCGGTCTCGTCTTTCCGGGCCCCGACGCCGCCGTCGAGCGATTCGCCCCCACCCCCACCCCCACGGTGCCCTGAGGGATCTACCCGTCGGCGCTCGCCCCGCCGGCACCGATGCACCGCAGAGCGTCGGCCACGACCAGATCGGGGGCCCGGGCCGTGTCGATGGCCTTCGCCCAGGGCCACGGGGTCTCGACCCGGGCCATGGCCCGCGCCACCTCGACCGTGGCCTCCGACGGGTCGGTGGCGTCCCGGAGCCGCACGGCGATGCGCTTCTCGGTGACATCGGTCGGTGCGGTACAGCGGAGTGCGGTCAGATCGGCGACCGACTCCCGGGCCAGTGTCCGTGCCGCGTCCCGATGCGACGGGTCGATCCACGACGCATCCAGGACGACAGACTCTCCGCTGCCCAGGAGCTCCCGGGCCGTGCCGATCAGGTCGTCGTAGACACCCGTCGTCACGTCGGGTGCATAGCGTCCCTGGCCGAACATCACGGTCGACGACGGTCCCGCCGCCGGCGGAGCCAGCGTCCGACGGAGCTCGTCGGAGCGCAGCACCCGGGCACCGAGCTCATGGCCCAGAGCGCTGGCCAGGGTGGACTTGCCCGATCCGGGCAGGCCCCCGACGAGCACGAGCCTGGTCCGAGCCCGCTCGAGATGAGATCGGGCCAGGGCCAGGAGCACCGCCGCCTGGCCGGCGGCCAGACCATCGCCCTGCTCGTGTCGGAGACAGGCCACCTTGGTCCGGACGTACGCCCGGAGCGCGACATAGAAGTCCAGGAGGGAGGGAGGCAGCCGGGCTCCGGCGCTCTCCTCGTAGCAACGGACGAACGTCTCGGACGCCGGCCGGGCGCCGAGGCGCTCCAGGTCCATGGCCAGAAAGGCCACGTCGGCGGCGACGTCCCCGAAGCGGAGCCGGTCGTCGAACTCGAGACAGTCGAGGATCCGAGGCCCGTCGTCGAGGCAGTAGATGTCGTCGGCCTGCAGGTCGCCGTGGCCGTCGCAGATCTGCCCGGCGACGATGCGTTGCGTGAACAAGGGCGAGCGGCCCGCCAGGTAGCGTCGGACGCTGCCGACGACGGCCTCGTGGGCCGCCGGATCGAGAGGGGTCCCGACGAAACGCGCCATCGCCGTCACGTTCGCCTCGAACTGTCGGGTCACCGCTTCGACGGAACCGGCGCGTGAGATCTCGGCCGAGCGGTCGGCCCGGGCGTGGAATCGGGCCAGGGTGGCGGCGACCTTGGCCAGCTCGACCCCCCAGACGGACTCCGGTTCGGCGCCGACGAGCCGGGACAACGAGCGCTCGGCCGGCAGCCGGCGCATCACCACACAGTGGTCGAGGGTCGCACCTCCCAGTGTGACCTCGGCCACTCCCCGGTAGACGTCAGGGGCCAACCGACGGTTGAGCTCGACCTCGCGTCGGCAGTCTTCGGCGCGGGCCGACGGCGTGGAGAAGTCGGCAAAGTCCAAGCGCAGGGGCTTCCGAAACTTGAGGACCCTGTCCCCGAGGAACACCAGGACCGAGACGTGGGTCTCCCGGACCGCCGGGCCGTCCATCGGCCGCACGCCGAGTTACGAGGGACGCTGCAGAAGCACCTTGAGCGCCCCCGTGTCCCCGGCGTTGGCAAAGGTGTCGTACGCCTCCATGGCCTGGTCCAGACGGAACCGGTGGGTGGTGAAGCTGACAGGATCGATCCGTCCGGCGCTGATCAGCCTGAGCAGTGTCGGGATGCTGGAGGTGTCGACCAGACCCATGGTGATGGTCACGTCCCGGATCCACAGCGTCTCCAGGTGGAGAGTGGCAGGCTTGCCGTGGACACCGACGTTGGCCACGTGACCGGCGGGACGAACGAGCTCGGTGCACAGCTCGAAGGTCTCGGGGACGCCGACCGCCTCGATGGCCACGTCGGCCCCGAGGCCGGCCGTGAGCTCACGCACCGTGTCGGCCGCCTCCTCCGGAGAGACGGCCCGGTCGGCGCCGAACTTGAGGGCCAACTCCCGCCGGCTGGCCACCGGGTCGATGGCGACCACGGCGGCCGGCGAGTACAGCGACGAGGCGACGAGGGCGGAGAGGCCGATCGGTCCGCAGCCGACGATGGCGACGACGTCGCCGGGCCGGACGCTCCCCGCCACGACGCCGACCTCGTAGGCCGTGGGCAGGATGTCCGACAGGTAGATCACCTGCTCGTCGCTCACCCCGTCGGGGACCAGGTAGGTGGAGGTGTCGGCGAAAGGGACCCGGGCGTACTCGGCCTGGACCCCGTCGATCAGGTGACCGAAGATCCACCCTCCCCCTCCGAGGCACTGACCGAAGCGACCCTCACGGCAGAAGCGGCAGTGCCCGCAGGCGGAGACGCACGACAGCAGCACCCGGTCGCCCTCGTGACGGTCGTGCACGCCCGTGCCGCTTTCGATCACGGTACCGACGGCCTCGTGACCGAGGATCCGTCCCGGGGTCACCTCGGGCACGTCACCCTTCAGGATGTGGAGGTCCGTTCCGCAGATGGTCACGGAGTCGACCCGCACGATGGCGTCCGTGTCGGCCTCGAGCTTCGGTTCGGGGACCTCGTCCCAACTCTTCTCGCCGGGACCGTGGTAGACGACAGCGCGCATGACTCACTCCCGATCACATCCGGGCACTATTCCCTGATCTGCACCCATCGTGCGCCTGCTCGCCACCGGCCTCCAGAGGCGAAGGTCCCGGATCGTCGGGGTGGAGGTCGGGCGCCCGACGGGAGCGATGCTCGCCACGGCTGCGCAGGCAGAGTCCGGGACTACTCGCCGATCCCGTCCAGCCTGATCGCCCGTGCCGACAGGATTCCCTCGAGCCGAGCCCGCGCCCTGTCGGGCTGGTCGAACTCCGACGCATCGCACTCCACGCCGAGATGACGCGCCAGCTCGATGAGGGCCACGTCGTAGTTGAGATTGTCGACCAACGCGGCGTACGTCCCGTCTCCGTCACGTCCGGTCGTCCGGTCCTCACTCATGTCCGCCCGGCATCGAAGGAGCCGGGCCAAGGCCGCTCCCGTCGGGTCCTCGTCTCCGGGAGGTCGGACGATGTCGAGCGCGGCACCGAGGAGATGGCTGTACATGGACATGTCAGCAGGTCTCAGAACACGTGGGCCGTCACTCCGAGCGACCGCGGCGGAACGCAGCCTCCGCCGATTCGTACATGTGCCGGAGGTCGACCAGGAGCTTCTCGGTCCCATCGCACAACCCTTTGGCGTTCGAGGCGGCGTCTCGGCGGACGTCAGAGAAATGTGACCGAGCCGCCAGGTAGACGTTCTCGGTGACATCGATACGCTTGCGGACCTGATCACGGACCTCGTGACCAGCCAGGTCGAATTGCACCCACAGCTCGTCTATCCGGGCACGCCATCCGTCGAGCGTATGACCCAACCTCTCGACGAGAACATCCTCCGACTCGTCGTCCAACCGACCATTGTCTTCTGGTTCGGGCATCTTCGACTCCTCTGTCCACTCGTCCTCACCACCTGTGTACCGACTCGGAGTGGCCAGGGATAGGGCCGATCGTCCCATCGTCATGTCGGCCCCACGATTCGAGCCCCCGTTCCCCCCGTCGAGGGACCTTCGGCCCTGGCCGGATCGACCGGGGCATGGTCGGCTGGACGGGTGAGCACCGAGACACGGTCCCCCACGCCGGACACCTCCAGTACGGCGTCGCCCCGGCGCTGGGCCATCCTGGCCGTGCTGTGCGTATCCCTTCTGATCGTCTCGCTCGACAACACCATCCTCAACATCGCACTTCCGGCTCTGGTGAGGGATCTCCACGCCACGGAGTCGCAGCTCGAGTGGATCGTCGACATCTACGCGTGCGTCTTCGCCGGGCTCCTCCTGGTGGCGGGAAGCATCGGGGACCGGGTCGGGCGCAAGAAGGTCTTCTGCGTCGGGCTGGCCATCTTCGCCGCCGGTTCTGCGGGGTCCGCCTTCTCGACATCGGTGACGGCTTTGATCGTGGCCCGATCGGTCATGGGCCTCGGCGCCGCCTGCATCATGCCCGCCACCCTCTCGATCATCATCAACGTCTTCCGGGAGCCCAACGACCAGGCGCGGGCGATCGGTATCTGGTCGGCGACGACGGGCTTGGGTATCGCCATCGGCCCCATCGCCGGTGGCTGGCTGCTGGCGCACTACTGGTGGGGGTCGGTCTTCCTCGTCAACGTCCCCGTGGCCACCCTCGGACTGTCGGCGGCGCTGTGGCTGGTGCCGGATTCACGCGATCCCGAGAGGCGCCCGATCGACGTACTGGGGGCGGTGCTGTCGACGGTGGGACTGGCCATGCTCCTGTGGTCGATCATCGAGGCGCCCGTACGCGGATGGGATTCGCCGTTCGTGCTCGCCTCGGGCGTCGGGGCCGTCGTCGTCCTGTCCGCCTTCGTGGTCTGGGAGCGTCACACCACCCATCCGATGCTGACCCTCAAGCCCTTCGCCGACCGTCGCTTCTCGGTGGCCATGGCGGCGGTGGCCATGGCCGTGTTCGGCCTGATGGGTGCCCTCTTCGTCCTGACCCAGTACCTCCAGTTCTCTCTGGGGTTCTCGGCCCTGGACGCCGGCGTGCGAATCGTGCCGATCGCCGCTGTCCTGGCCGTGGCCGCCGTCACGTCGACTGTCGTCGACCGTGTCATCGGGACCAAGGTCGTCGTCGCCGTCGGCATGTGCATCGTGGCCGCAGGCTTGTGGCAGCTCACCACCACCACGACAGCGCAGGGCTTCGGGCACTCCCTGATCGGCATGATCCTGCTCGGGCTGGGCGCCGGCCTCATCATCGCCCCGGCCACGGCCTCGGTCATGGGGTCGCTCTCTCGTGATCGGGCCGGCGTCGGATCGGCCACGAACAGCACCGCCCTGCAGGTGGGCGGCGCCCTGGGGGTCGCCGTCATCGGCTCTGTTCTCACCTCCCGGTATCAAGGCAGGATGACGGACACGCTGGCGGGTCACTCCGTCCCGCCGGCAGCGGCGCACGCCATTCTCGGGTCCATAGGAGGAGCATTGGCCGTGGCCCGGATGGCCGGGGGTGCGGTGGGCACGGAGCTGACGGTTGCCGCCCGCCGGGCGTTCGTGGACGGCATGGACCTGGCCCTGTTGGTGGGGGCGGTCGTCGTGGCCGCCAGTGCGCTTCTGGTGATCGCGGCACTGCCGTCTCGCCGACGGGTGCGACCGGATGCTCCCTCTCCCGAGGACCACCGTCCGGCCGTGCCCCCGACCGGATCCGGTGAGCCGCCGACCGGATCCGGTGATGGGGTCGGTGACCCCGGGCGTCGTGAGGACCAGACCGGCCACGCCGTGCCGGTGAGCCGAACATAGTCTCGTGCCCCTCCCGGCCGCGGGCACGTCCGCTCGCCGTCCCACCTCATTCGGATGACCATGCCCTCTGTGGCGGGCGCCGGCTCACTCGCTCCCGAGCGAAGGTTGGACATGGTGACCGCCGCCCGGGCCGACGCCGGTGACGTGCTCAGGCAACTCGGGACCTCCGACACCGGGCTCGCCGGATCCGATTCCGCCGCCCGACTGGCGCGGACCGGACCCAACGTCATCGGGTGCCACCGTGTCCGGGCGCTCAGCGTCCTGGTCGGCCAGGTACGCAACCCCCTCATCCTGCTGCTGCTTCTCTGCGCCGGAGTCTCCGGACTGACCGGTGATCCCACCGACGCCGTGATCATCGCCGTCATCATCGGGCTGAGCATCGCGCTCGGCTTCTTCAACGAGTACCGGGCCGAGGTGGCGGTGGCCGCCCTGCACGACAGGATCAGGCGTCGGGCGCTCGTCTGGAGAGACGGACGCCCGACCGAGATCGACGTCACCGAGCTCGTGCCCGGCGACGTGGTGGCCCTCCGAATGGGTGACCTCGTCCCCGCCGACGTCCGCCTGCTCGAGGCCCACGACCTCGAGTGTGACGAGGCGATCCTCACCGGTGAGTCGATGCCGGCCTCCAAGTGCGTCGAGGCGGTGACAGAGGCCGAGGGGATGGATCTGCCCTGCTGCGCCTTCATGGGCACGATCGTGCACGAAGGGTCCGGGCGGGCCGCGGTCGTGGCCACGGGGCCGGCCACCGAATTCGGCCGGATAGCGGCCGGCCTCTCCGAAAAGCCGGCGGAGACCGCCTTCCAGGCCGGGCTGCGCGGCTTCTCGCGCTTTCTGGTGGCCGTGGCCGCCGGACTGACCGTCTCGATCTTCGCCATCAACATCGGCTTCCACCGGCCGTTGATCGAGGCCCTGCTGTTCTCGTTGGCCATCGCCGTCGGCATCACCCCCGAGATGATGCCGGCCATCGTCACCGTCAGCCTGTCGGCCGGCGCCCGTGAGCTGGCCAAGCGCCGCGTCCTGGTCAAGCGCCTGGTGGCCATCGAGGATCTCGGGAACGTCCAGCTCCTCTTCACCGACAAGACGGGCACCCTCACCGAGGGGGCCGTCACCTTCAGCCGCTCGCTCGGCCCCGGGGGGGCCGATGATCGTGCCACGCTCGTCCTGGGGCTGGTCTGCAACGAGGCGGCCGCCACCGAGAACGGCCCCGTCGGCGGCAACGCCCTGGATCAGGCGCTGTGGGCGGCCCCCGAGGTCCGGGAGCTCGACGCCACGGGAGACGGTCCCGCCGCCTACCGCCGGATGGGCGTGCTCCCCTTCGACCATGAGCGCCAGCTCGTCAGCGTGGGCGCCGTCGGCCCCGACGGCCGTCATGTCCTCATCACCAAGGGCGCACCGGAGGCCGTTCTGGCCCGCTGCCCCGATCCTCCCCCGGAGTGCCATGCCACCCTCGACCGGCTCTTCCACGACGGCGCCCGCGTGGTCGCCGTGGCCACCCGCCCGGGGGCGACGGTGGAGCAGACCGAGACACCCGGCGCCGCTGACGAGCATGACCTCGTCCTCGTCGGATTCCTCACCTTCGTCGACCGGCCCAAGCCCGACGCCGGTTCGTCGATCGCCCGGCTGCACGGGCTGGGGATCGACGTGAAGATCATCACCGGGGACAACGGCATCGTGGCCGCCAAGGTCTGCACCGACATCGGCCTCGACCTTTCCGGGGTCCTCAACGGATCTGATCTCGACGCACTGGACGACGACGCCCTGGCGGCGGCCATCCCCGCCACGACCGTCTTCGCCCGGGTGAGCCCGGAACAGAAGTCGCGCATCATCAAGGTGGCACGGCGAACCGGCGTCGACGTCGCCTACCTGGGTGACGGGGTCAACGACGCCGTCGCCCTCCACCACGCCGACGTCGGGATCTCGGTCGAGTCGGGTAGCGACGTGGCCAAGGACGCGGCGGACATCGTCCTTCTCGACAAGGACCTGGGCGTTCTGGCCGACGGTGTCATGGAAGGCAGGAGGATCTTCGCCAACACGATGAAGTTCGTGTTCATGGCCACGTCGTCGAACTTCGGCAACATGTTCAGCGCTGCCGGAGCGTCGTTGTTCCTCACCTTCCTTCCCATGCTGCCCTCGCAGATCCTGCTCAACAACCTGCTCTACAACGTCGGGCAGCTGGCCATTCCCAGCGATCGCGTCGATCCCGAGATCCTGGCCCGGCCCGCCGCCTGGGACATCGGCTTCATTCGCCGATTCATGGCCGTCTTCGGCCCCGTCAGCTCGGTGTTCGACTTCCTCACCTTCGCCGTGATGCTCTGGTTGCTCCACGCCGGGCACGCCGAGTTCCGAACCGGATGGTTCGTCGAGTCGATCGCCACGCAGACGCTTGTCATCTACGTGATCCGGACCAGGCGGATCCCCTTCCTCCGCAGCCTGCCCAGCAAGACGATGCTCACCGTGCCCATCGCCTGTGCCCTCATCGGTGCCGCGCTCCCGTTCACCGCCCTGCACCGCATCCTCGGGTTCACCGCGTTGCCCCTGGCCTTCTTCTTGATCCTGGTGGGGATGATCGTCGCCTACCTGATCCTGGTCGAGCTGGCCAAGAGCCGCTTCTACGCCGTACGCCCCAGCCCGGCCGTACCGACGACCACCCGTCGGGAGCGCCTCGAGCGCCGGATCGTCCGCCGGGCGGCGCCGTTCACCCTCCACGTGATCTCGGAGCCGGGCCGTCTCCTCGGCCGCCTGCCGGCAGGTCGTCGGGACCGGTCGGCCCACCACCCGACCCGCTCCGGCACCGAATAGTCACGATCATCACCTTCAGGACCTTGTCCCCTACAGCGAACAGCCCTGAGCTTTCATGATGTTCTGAAACAACCGGAGAGGCGCATCCATGGGCTCACCCGCCATCCACACCGAAGGGCTCTCGAAACGCTACGGGGACGTCGACGCCCTCCGAGACCTCGATCTCGACGTCGACCCGGGGGAGGTCGTCGGATACCTGGGGCCCAACGGCGCCGGGAAGACCACGACGATCCGCCTGCTTCTCGGGCTGGTCCGGCCCACGGCGGGGCGGGCCCAGATCTTCGGACTCGACAGCCAACGCCGGACCGTCGAGGCCCATCGCCGCCTGGCCTACGTCCCCGGCGAGTCCAACCTGTGGCCGTCGCTCACGGGAGCCGAGACCCTCCACCTCCTCGGTCGCGTCCAGGGCCGTGTCGACGTGACCTACCGCGACGAGTTGATCGACCGCTTCGACCTCGATCCGTCGAAGAAGGTCCGTGCCTACTCCAAGGGCAACCGGCAGAAGGTGTTGCTCATCGCCGCGCTCATGACCCGCCCCGACCTGCTGTTGCTCGACGAGCCCACCGCGGGGCTCGACCCGCTCATGGAGCAGGCCTTCCGGCACTGCATCGCCGAGGCCCGCCGGGTGGGACAGACGGTGTTCCTGTCGTCCCACATCCTGAGCGAGGTGGAGGCGTTGTGCGACCGGGTGGGCATCTTGCGCCAGGGACGCCTCGTCGAGATCGGGACGCTCGAGGAGATGCGGCACCTCTCCGCCTTGACCGTCGAAGCCGTCTTCGACGCCACCCCGCCCGACCTCTCCGGCGTCCCGGGCGTCAAGCGGGTGGCGGTCGACGGACGGCACGTCCATCTCGAGGTCCAGGGTCCGATCGAGCCGCTCGTCGATGCTCTGGCGGGCACGGGCCTCCGGGAACTGCTCAGCCGGGAGCCCTCCCTCGAGGAGCTGTTCCTGGCCCACTACGGCCCCGACGGGGCGGCACCGGCGGCACCGGCGGCGGCGGGGGGGGCGGGACCGGAGACATGACCGCTGTTCTGGCCGACGACGCTCCGCGCCCTCACACCGGCCGGGCGCCACCCGGTGGCCGTCGTGGCCGGGCAGGTGTCGCGCCACACCGGGCGCTCGGGTGCGCTGTGGGGGCTCATCTTCGCCTTCTACGTCGTGGCCCAGACCTTCGGGTACACGGCGGCCTACAAGACGCAGGCGGCGCGCGACCAGCTGGCCCGGTCGTTCGGGTCGAACATCGGTATCAACGCCCTGATCGGACCGGCCCGCGCCATCAATACGGTCGCCGGCTACACGTCGTGGCGCGCCCTCGGCGTCCTCAGCCTGCTCGGTGCCGTCTGGGGTCTGCTGACGTCCACCCGCATCCTGCGGGGTGACGAAGAAGCAGGGCGATACGAGTTGCTGCTCGCCGGTCAGACCACGCGCCGGCGGGCCGCCGGCCAGGCGATGGCCGGGCTGGGCGTGGGCCTGGTCACCCTGTGGGCGATCGCCGCGCTGGCGACGATCGCCACCGGTCGCGCCTCCTCGGTCGGATTCAGCCTCGACCAGTCCCTCTACTTCTCGGTCACGCTGGTGGCCGGCGCGGCGGTGTTCCTGGCCGTCGGTGCACTCACCAGCCAGCTGGTCACGACCCGCCGCCGGGCGGCCTCCCTGGCCGGTGCCGTCTTCGGCGTCGCCTATGCCCTCCGTATGGTGGCGGACTCGGACCCGGGGCTGCACTGGATGGTCTGGTTGAGCCCTCTCGGCTGGATCGAGGAGTCCCAACCCCTGACCGACCCCCACCCCATGGCCCTGGTGCCGGCGGTCGTCGTGATCATCGTCCTCACCGGTGTGGCCCTGCACCTGGCCGGCTCCCGCGACCTGGGGGCCTCCACGTGGCCCGACCGTGACACCTCCCCCCCGCACCTGACTCTGGTGGGACGACCCACGGGGTTGGCCATCCGGCTGATGAGGCCGGTGGCGTTGGGCTGGCTCTTCGCCGCCGCCGCCTTCTCCGTCCTCATCGGCACGGTGGCGGAGTCGGCCACCAAGGCCATCAGCGGCAGCAGCGCCATCGAGAAGGCGCTGGGTCGCCTCGGCGGGCACGGTTCGCTGGTCGAGGCCTATCTCGGCCTCACCTTCCTCATGCTCGCCCTGATGATCGCCCTGGTCGCCGCCGGTCAGGTCACGGCCATCCGGTCCGAGGAGGCCGACGGGAGGCTCGAGAACCTCGTGGTGCGCCCCTTCGGCCTGACGACGTGGTTCGCCGGACGGTTGGGGCTGTCCGCCCTCCTGCTCGCCGTGGCCGGGGTCGTCTCCGGGATCGGAGCGTGGGCGGGGGCCGCCAGCCAGCACAGCGGGGTCGGCTTCGGCCCGCTCGTGGTGGCCGGCCTGAACGTCGTCCCCCCGTCGCTGTTCCTCCTCGGCCTCGGCGCCCTGGTCATGGGCGCATGGCCGCGGCACACGTCGGCCGTCGTCTACGGATACCTGGCCTGGTCGTTCCTCCTCGAGTTCGTCGGTGCCGTCATCCACGCCGATCACTGGCTGTTGGACACCTCCGTCTTCTTCCACATGGTCCCCGCCCCCGCCACCGCCCCGGACTGGGCCAGCGTGGCGGTGATCACCGGCCTCGGCCTCGGTGGTGCCGTCGTGGGTGGCGTCCTCCTCGGCCGTCGCGATCAGATGAGCGCATGACCGCGGCGGCGTCGACCAGTGCCGGGCCGGACGCCGGCGACTGGCGCGCCACGTTCGTCGAGCGGTTCGGCGTGGTCGGCGATGAGATGGGCCTGCCGCGCACGATGACCCGATTGCTCGGCTGGCTCGTCGTGTGCGACCCTCCCCACCAGTCGGCCCAGCAGATCCAGGCCGGGCTCCGGCTCTCCTCGGGGTCGGTCAGCTCCGGACTGAGCGCACTGGCACGCGGGGGCCTCGTCGACCGTCTCACCTTTCCCGGTGACCGCCACACCTACTACACGGTCGGACCCGACGGATGGCGGCAGTTGGTGGCCGGGCGGTTGCGGGTCCTCGGAGCCGTCCGACGGATGGCCGACCAGGCGTTGGCGGCGGCCGGGGGGCGGGCCGACCACCGGTTGCACGAGATGCGGGACTTCTACGCCTCGTGCGAACGGCTGGTCACCGATCTCCTGGACCAGGCGGCCCCCCCGGACGAGCACCGGTGACGTCCTCGGAACCCCGGCTCGACGACGACGGGCCCGAGCGGCGTCCGACGGTCTCGCTGGACGAGACGGACGGTTGGATCTTCGACCTCGACGGCGTGCTGACCGATACGGCCTCCCTGCACCTCCAGGCGTGGACGGAGGTGTTCGAGGAGTTCTTCGCCTCGGTGGCGGCGGACGGGGCCACGGTGGCGCCCGCCCCCTTCACGGGGGACGACTACCGTGCGCTGGTCGACGGTGAGGACCGCATGGACGGGGTCCGCAACGTCCTGGGCGACCGCCACATCCCGCTGCCCGAAGGGGGACCGGACGACGCCGCCGGGTCCCGCAGCGTCGCGGGGTTGGCCAAGGAGAAGGACGCCCGCTACCTGGCCCTGCTGGCCGAGCTCGGACCACGCCCCTTCGCCTCCTCGGTCGAGCTCCTCCGGCGGCTCCGGGCCGCGGGCGTCGGCGTGGCCGTCGTCTCGGCCAGCCGGCACTGTGCCCAGGTGCTCGAGGCGGCCGGCCTGACCGCCCTCGTCGACGCCCGCGTCGACGGGGAGACGGCCCAGGCGATGGCGCTGGCCGGCAAGCCCGATCCGGCGCTGTTCCTGGAGGCGGCCCGACGCCTGGGGGTGGAGCCGTCCCGGGCGGTGGTGGTCGAGGATGCCCTCGCCGGCGTCGAGGCAGGTCGGCGAGGGGCGTTCGGCGTGGTGGTGGGGGTCGACCGCGACGCCCACGGCGACGCGCTGGGTCAGGCTGGCGCCGGCGTCGTGGTCACCGACCTGGGAGATCTCACGTTGACCGGACAGGGCCCCCACGAGAGCCCGTGGTGGCTCACCTACGACGACCCCGATCGGACCGACGAAGGAGTGGTCGAGACGCTGTGCACCCTCGGCAACGGGTACCTCGGCACCCGGGGGGCGCGGCCGTGGGCACGCGACGACGGCACCTCCTATCCGGGCACCTACCTGGCCGGGGTCTACAACCGTCTCGAGAGCCCGGTGCTCGACGAGCTCGTCGAGGTGGAGAGCCTGGTCAATGCCCCCAACTGGCTGCCGATCACCTTCCGTGCCGATCGCGGGACGTGGCTCGGGACCGAGGGGACGGTCGTGTCGTCGCATCGGATCCGCCTCGACCTGCGCTGCGGGCTCCTGGTCCGCCACTGCGTGGTCACCGACGGTGACGGTCGGCGCACCGCGGTGGTCGAGCGGCGAGTGGTGTCGATGGCCGATCCCCACATCGTCGCCCTGGAGTTGAGCGGCACACCGCTCAACTGGTCGGGAGACCTCGAATGGCGGGCGGCGCTCGACGGAAGCGTCGTCGACGACGAGACCGTCGAGGATCGGCTGCTCAGCAACCGCCATATCGAGTTGGTCGACCAGGGCGCCGACGATGCCGGCGGGCTGTGGCTGCGGGTCCGGACCGTCCGGTCCCACATCACGGTGGCCATGGCGGCCCGCTGCCGCACGCCCGATGCCGACCCCGACCGGCACTGGTCGAGCGAGGGACCACCCGGGTCACCCGAGACGCGCACCTCGGTGGTGGCGTCGGCCGGCGCCCGCGCCGCCGTGGAGAAGGTGGTGGCGATCTTCACGTCGAAGGACCGGGCCATCTCCGAACCGGGGCTCGCCGCACGCCAATCCGTCGCCGACGCCCCCGGTTTCGACGACATCCTCGCCCGTCAGCGAGCCGCCTGGGAGACGGTGTGGCGGCGGGCGGCCATCACGGTGAACGACCATGCCGGCTCGGACACCATCTTGAACCTCCATCTGTTCCACCTCTTCCAGGTGGCCTCCCCTCACGTCACGGAGATCGACGCCGGCCTCGGGGCGCGGGGGCTGCACGGCGAGGGGTACCGGGGCCACGTCTTCTGGGACTCGCTGTTCGCCTTCCCTGTCGTGAACCTCCGCTTCCCGGCGGTGGCGCGGGCCCTGGTGGCGTATCGCAGCCGTCGCCTGCCCGCCGCCCGCCGGGCCGCCGCCGCCGACGGTCGCCAGGGTGCGATGTTCCCCTGGCAGAGCGGCAGCGACGGGAGGGACGAGACGCCGACCATGCTGTTCAATCCCCGCTCGGGCCGGTGGATGCCCGACCGCTCGCGCTTCGAGCGCCACGTCGGCCTGGCCGTCGCCTACGACGCCTGGCAACACTGGCAGGTCACCGGGGATCTCGACTTCCTGGGCGGCCCCGGCGCCGAGCTGATCATCGAGATCGCCCGGTTCTTCGCCAGCCTGGCCAGTGGCGACGACCCTCCCGGGCGCTACCACATCGCCGGGGTGGTCGGACCCGACGAGTTCCACGACGGCTACGCATGGTCGCCCGACCCCGGGGTCACCGACAACGCCTACACCAACGTCATGACGTCCTGGCTGTTGTGGCGGGCCGGCGAGCTGGCCACCCTGCTGGAGGCGGAGCATCGAACGGAGACGGTCGAACGTCTCGGCCTCGACGGGGAGGAGCTCGCTCGATGGGACGCCATCTCGCGGAATCTCCACGTGCCGTTCCACGACGGCGTCATCTCGCAATTCGCCGGCTACGACCGGCTCGAGCCGTTCGACCTGGACGGCTACCGCCAGCGCTACGACAACATCGGGCGCCTCGACCTGATCCTCGAGGCCGAAGGGGACGCCGTTCGCCGCTACCAGGTGGGCAAGCAGGCCGACGTCTTGATGCTCCTCTACCTGCTGTCGGCCGAGGAGCTGCGGGCCGTGATGGGGCGGATGGGCTACCCGCTGGGGCCGGAGATGATCCGGACGACCGTCGAGTACTACGCGTCACGGGTGACCCATGGATCGAGCTTGTCGAGGATCGTGCACTCGTGGGTGCTGGCCCGGGCCGACAGGCAGGCCTCGTGGCGGTACTTCCAAGACGCATTGGCAGCCGACGTCGCCGACAGCCAGGGAGGAACGACCCGCGAGGGCGTCCACCTGGGGGCCATGGCCGGCACGGCCGACATCCTCCAGCGCTGCTACGCGGGCTTGGAGGTCCGCGACGAGGCTCTCTGGCTCCATCCGCTCCTCCCACCCGAGTTGACCAGGCTCCGGTTCGGCGTGCTGTTCCGGGGCAACGACATCACGGTCGACGTCGACCGGCACGGGTGCGGATCGGGGCGGCGGCGGGCCGGGGCGGGCCGTCCACCGTGATGGTGTCGAACGAACCCATCGTCCTGCGGCCGGGCCACGCGGCCGACGTGCCCATCATCGACATGGACTGAGGGCCGGCCCCAAGGGCCGAAGGGCCCTGGTGCACGAACCGTCGACGGCCCACCATGAGAACATGACAGGAGGGGTGAGGATGGTGAGCAGTGACGTGGGAGACCTGGGGCGGCGGGTGTCGGAGCGTCGCCGTGTGCTGGGGCTGAGCGTCGAGGCCCTGGCCGAGCGGGCGGGGATGGACCCGTCCTATCTCCGCACGTTGGAGACGAGCCCGTCACCGCAGCTCTCACGGGCGGCGCTGTGGCGGCTGGCCGCCGCTCTGGAGACGACGATGGACCTGGTCACCGGGGGCGGGATGCAGGCCCCACCGGGCCGGGACCAACCGTCGGGCAACCCTGTCCTCGACGCCCTCGACCCCGGCGATTGCCGAGACCTCATCCGTCCCGGCGGCGTGGGGAGGATCGTCTTCTGCGAATCGCGGGGTCCGGTGGCGCTGCCGGTCAACTTCCGCGTCCTCGACGGCGATGTCGTCTTCCGGACGGCGGCGCTCCCGGAGCTCACGTCCACCGAGGGGCTGGGGACGGTCTCGTTCGAGGTCGACCACATCGACGAGGCGTTGGCCGAGGGGTGGAGCGTGCTCGTCTCGGGCGTGGGCCACGTGATCACCGACGCGTCCGAGCTCCGACAGGCGGAGGCGACGGGCGTGGCCCCGTGGGCCGGTGGCGAGCGGGACCTCTACATCCGCATCGTCCCCCGTGAGGTGACAGGTCGGCGCATCCGCTGCCGCTAGGTGCACGGCCAGGGCCGATCAGGGCTCGGGTGGCTTCTTCTCCCTGGCGGCCCGCAGGACAGCCCCCAGGACGTCCAGGGCGGACGCCAGGCCCAGGGCGGAGTCCTCGTCGACCACGGCCACGACCTCGAGCTCGTAGGCGGCCATCTCCTCGCCGACGTCGGCCGGGTGCTGTTCGGAGCTCACCATCCGCGGTGCCGCACGCATGACCTCGCCGGCCCAGACGACGTCGGGATCAGCGCCGGCCGCCACCGCCTCGATGACATCCTTCGCCGTCACCAAGCCGGCGGGTCCGCCGGGGATCTCGACCAGCACGGCACCCATTCCCGACTCCACCATGCAACGGGCCACGGCGCGCAGGCTGGCCAGCCCGTCCACCTGAGCCGGGACCCGGACGGGGATGCGTCGGACCCGCTCGCCCCCGTCGCCGGAGCGATCGGCCGTCACGCTCACGTCCCGGCGTCCGGCCCGTCCCACGTGAGACGGCGTCCCGAGATCAGGGTCGACGGCACCTTGACGAGGAACGGGTGCGGCCCCGGTGCCCAGGGCAGAAGGTGCGAGCACGCCCATTCCCTGTCCGCCGGTTCGGTGACCAGCTGTGCGATCCCCGTCACCAGGACGCTCCATCCCGTGCGGTACATCAGGTCCGCGTCATCGGCCTCGACGCTCACGACCTGTCCTTCGACGGCGGCGGTGAGCTTGGAACCTCTGTCCGTGCAGAAGATCACGTCCTCGTCGAGGACCGAGACGTTGACCGGCAGGGCCACCGGTATGCAGTCGATGCTCAGCACCACCCGTGCGATGCGGGCGCCGCGGAGCAGGGCCAGGCACTGGGCACGGTCCAACTCGACGGTGCAGAAGCTCGCTTCACGCTCGGTCGCCGTCATCACGCCCCATGGTGCGCGCCGAGCGCCGACATCGACCAGGGCCGAACGACACATTGGTCACGATCCGGCGCTGTCCACGAGGACGGCAGCTCCGGTGACGCGGTCGTGGGCCAGGTCCGACAGCGCCTCGTCGGCCTGGTCGAGCCGGTAGGGCACGGTCGAGACCCGGACCGGAATGCGGGCGGCGAGCGCCAGGAACTCCTCACCGTCGCGCCGGGTGTTGGCCGTCACGCTGCACAGTGTCCGCTCCTGGAAGAGGTGATCGTCGTAATGGAGGACGGGGATGTCGGAGAGATGGATACCGGCGACGGCGAGGGTGCCCCCGCGGTCGAGGGCGGCCAGCGCCGGTGGGACCAGGGTTCCGACCGGTGCGAAGAGGATGGCGGCGTCGAGCGGCTCGGGAGGGAGGTCGTCGGAGCCGGCGGCGCTGGCCGCACCGAGCCGCAGGGCCAGCTGGCGGGCTTCGGGCGCCCGGGTGAGGACGTGGACCCGCGCTCCTTCGGCGATGGCGATCTGCGCCGTGATATGGGCCGAGCCACCGAACCCGTAGATGCCGAGCCGCCCTCCGGGCGGGAGCTGCGACCGACGCAGCGCCCGGTAGCCGATGATCCCCGCGCACAGAAGGGGGGCCGCCTGTTCATCGCTGAACGCGGCCGGCAGCTCGTAGGCGTACCTCTCGTCGACGACCAGGTACGGGGCGTAGCCCCCGTCGAGATCCCATCCCGTGAAGCGCGGATCGGTGCAGAGGTTCTCCCGGCCGGCCGCACAGAACGGGCACGTCCCACAGGTGCGGGCCAACCACGGCACACCGACCCGGTCGCCCACCGCGAACCGGACGCAGCCTTCACCGAGGTGGTCGACGACGCCGACCACCTCATGGCCGGGAACGACCCGGTGTCGCTTGGGGACGAGATCCCCCTCGGCCAGATGGAGGTCGGTGCGACAGACCCCGCAGACACGGACACGGACGCGCACCTGCCCGGGACCGGGAACGGGGACCGGGCGCTCGATGCGCCGCAAGGGTCCGGCGTCCATCGGCCCCGGCACGTCGACGACCCACGCCGGCATCATCTCGGCCATCGCCTCGCCTCCTGTCTCGTCGAGCAGCGAGCAGGGTCCAGCGTCCCACGAACCGAGGCCGACCCGGTATGGACTTTCGGCCCTGTTGCCGACGGGGCCGGCTCCGTAGCGTGACGGGAAGAAGGCAGTCTCGGACCTGGAGGCGACGATGAGCCTGACGACCGACCCGGTGACGACACCGACGACACCGACGAACGACGAGTTCGTCGCCCCCGGCCGACCCGGCAGCCTGGTCGAGGTGAAGCCGAGGTACGAGAACTTCATCGGCGGGCGCTGGGTCGCTCCCACCAAGGGCCAGTACATGGAGAACGTCAGCCCCGTCACCGGTCGGCCGTTCTGCGAAGTGGCCCGGTCCACACCTGAGGACGTGGAGCTGGCCCTCGACGCCGCCCACCAGGCCAAAGAGGCCTGGGGCGCCACCTCGCTCACCGAACGGGCCGCCGTCTTGAACCGTGTCGCCGATGCCATCGAGGCGAATCTCGAGATGTTGGCCGTGGCGGAGACCTGGGAGAACGGCAAGCCCGTGCGAGAGACCCTGGCGGCCGACATTCCGTTGGCCGTCGACCACTTCCGCTACTTCGCCGGTGCCACCCGTTCGCTCGAGGGCCGGTCCACCGAGATCGACAAGGACACCGTCGCCTATCACTTCCACGAGCCGCTCGGCGTGGTGGGGCAGATCATCCCGTTCAACTTCCCGCTCCTGATGGCGGCCTGGAAGATCGCTCCCGCCCTGGCCGCCGGCAACTGCACCGTGGTCAAGCCGGCGTCACCGACGCCCTGGTCCATCCTGAAGCTGGCCGAGGTCATCGGCGGCATCGTGCCCCCCGGCGTCCTCAACATCGTGACCGGTCCAGGTGGTGAGATCGGCAAGGCCCTGGCCTCGAGCCCCCGTATCGCCAAGATCGGCTTCACCGGCGAGACGACGACGGGGCGGTTGATCATGCAGTACGCGGCGCAGAACATCATCCCGTCCACCGTGGAGCTCGGCGGTAAGTCGCCCAACATCTTCTTCGCCGATGTGATGGACGAGGACGACGAATTCCTGGACAAGGCTATCGAAGGGCTGGTGCTGTACGCCTTCAACAAGGGAGAGGTCTGCACCTGCCCGTCCCGGGCGCTCATCCACGAGTCGATCTACGACCGGTTCATGCAGCGCTGCCTGGAGCGGATCGGCAAGATCCGCCAGGGGAACCCGCTGGACCCCGCCACCATGATCGGTCCGCAGGTCTCGGCCCAGCAGATCGAGAAGATCACCTCCTACGTCGACATCGGTCGCCAGGAGGGCGCCGAGTGCCTGATCGGCGGGCACCACGCCCATCTGGGCGGGGAGCTCGAGGGTGGGTACTTCTTCGAGCCGACGGTCCTGAAGGGCAGCAACAACATGCGCGTCTTCCAGGAGGAGATCTTCGGGCCCGTGCTGGCCGTGACCACGTTCACCGACGAGGCGGACGCGCTGTCCATCGCCAACGACACCCTCTACGGGCTGGGTGCGGGGGTGTGGACCCGCAACGGCAACCTCGCCTACCGGATGGGTCGGGCCATCAAGGCCGGGCGGGTATGGACGAACTGCTACCACCTCTACCCCGCCGGGGCCGCCTTCGGCGGCTACAAGATCTCCGGCGTGGGGCGGGAGAACCACCAGATGATGCTGGAGCACTACTCCCAGACCAAGAACCTTCTGGTGAGCTACAGCACCAAGCCCCTGGGGTTCTTCTGAGGCCGAAGCCACCATGAGCGAGCCCACCCCCGTCGCCCGGGTCGTGGCCACCCCGGAGGCGCTCGAGGCCATCGGCCTGCTGGTGGCCGAGAGGGGGCCCGTCATGTTCTTCCAGTCCGGTGGGTGCTGCGACGGCAGCCTCCCGCTGTGCTTCGACGACGGGGAGCTCATCATCGGTGACCACGACGTCTTGCTGGGGCGGGTGGGCGGTTGCCCGTTCTACATCGACGGACGCCAGTTCGAGGTGTGGCAGCACACCCAGATCATCCTCGGCGTCGGGGCCGGGGCGCCCGAAGGCTTCTCGCTCCCGGCCGGCGAGGACGGGCACTTCGTCATCACGTCCCGCGTGTTCGCACCCGACGAATTGAGGGCCGGACCACTCCGCAAGGGTGACACCGTCGTCGACTCGTGACAGGCTACGCCCCCACTGCCCCCTCGATGAACCGCACCATCGTGGCACTGAGCCCGAGATCCAGAGAGACGGAGCCGCCCGTCAACCGGATCCTCGATCCGTCGGCGGTGATCTCCGCCCTCCACCCATGGAGCTCCACGTTGCGTAGCGCCGATTCCAGGATGCGATCCGCCCGTTCGTGGCGGGCGCCGGTCGTCTCGGGACGGTCGAGGACGAGCTCGAGGTACGCCAGGATCTCGTGAGGCTGGATGTCCCGCAGTGGCTGCAGGTTGCGATCGATCATGACCGCCACCGGGGCCAGAGACAGATCGCGGGGTTCCTTGGGAAGCACCAGGAGATGCGTCGACATGGAGGCGTCCTTTCGTTGACGTAACTCAGCGGTCTCGAGACGGAATCTCGGGATCGAGGACCTCGTGCGCCACAGGAGACACTACGGCACCGAGTTCGAGGACCAGCGCCACCAGGAGATCATCGGCCGTGATGATCCCGGCCAGATCCCCGTCCTCGAGGACCGGAAGCCGTCGGACTCCGGCGTCTTTCAGGAGCCGGTAGGCCTCGAGGACATCGGCGGACCCTTGGATGGTCACCAGGGGTCCGCTCATCACGGCGTCGACCGCGGTGCTGAGCGGCCGCCCGGCTCCGACGGCCCGCACGGTGATGTCCCGATCGGTCAGGATCCCGAGAAGCTCGTCACCGCTCACCACCAGCACCGACCCCACCCCGTGGCTACCCATCAGCTGGGCGGCCTCCTCGACGGTGCACTGGGGCGGCACGGTGACCGGTGCCTTGCGCAAACAACTCCTCACCTGCATAGCTCCCGTCTCCTTCGTCATCGCCTGCCTCACGGACACCCTCGCCGTGTCGGGCTCCTTCCGGCCGTGCCTCTCGGGGACGCTCGGAAACGACGGGCGGCGACGGGCTCCGACACCCATCCTCGCCTCCCGCCAGTGGGCTGACCAGGGTCGAACGTCCCGATGAGCGGGCCTCGGTCTCTCGATTGGTGACCTTCGGCCCTGTCGTCGGAGACGTCGCCGGGCGATCATCGACCCATGAGCAGAATCTCCGTTCCCAGCCGGCCGAAAGGGTCGCCACCGCGAGGAGGCAGGCGATGAGGGTTGCCGAATTGATGCGCACGCCCGCTGTGGTGTGCCGTCCGACGACGTCACTGAAGGAAGCGGCGAACATGATGGAGGCGCGGAACGTGGGGAGCGTCCTCGTCGTCGACAATATCGGATACCTCACCGGAATCGTCACGGACCGTGATCTCGCTCTCAAGGGTGCGGGCCAGGGCCGGTCGCCCGACGTCACCGTCGAATCGATCATGACGCGAGACGTCGCATCCGTGGCTCCCACTTCCGACGTCTCCGAAGCGTCGGCGATCATGCAGAAGCGGAGCGTCCGCCGTGTCCCCGTCGTCGACGACAGGGGAACGATCCACGGAATGGTGGCGTTCGACGACCTCTTCCGCAATCTCAGCCACGAAGCCGACGACCTCATGGACACGGTCCTCTCGCAGGCGATCCGCCTCCACGCCAGTCCGTAGCCCGGGACCGCTGGACCGGGAACCGGTCCGTGGTGACCCCCGCCGCCCATGGCGCCCCGGCCCCGGGGGCGGGTAACGTTGCTGGTGGAGTCACCCCCCGTGGGACTCACCTGTTTCCGTTGCCCGACCCCTGGCGATGCCGCAGAAAGTGGGTGGCGTCAGAATGCCCTATCGATCGATCGAGGACCCGGCCAGGCTGCGGCGCGTCCTCGAGGCGACCCTTCAGATCGAAGCCGATCTCGATCTCTCCGTCCTCCTCCGTCACATCATCGAGGAGGCCCGCTCCATGGCGGGCGCACGCTACGGCGCCATCGGGGTCCTGAACGACGATCGCACCGCCCTGACCGAATTCCTCACCGTCGGGCTCGAGCCGGACCAAGAGGAACGGATCGGCCCTCGGCCCACCGGCCAGGGGGTGCTCGGCATCCTCATCACCGATCCCCATCCCGTTCGACTGGCCGACATCGGCTCCCACCCCGACAGCTTCGGCTTTCCGGCCCACCACCCCGCCATGACCTCGTTCCTGGGGGTGCCGATCAAGGTGCGCGACGAGGTCTACGGCAACCTCTACCTGACCGACAAGATCGGCTGGTCCGAGTTCACCGGGGACGACGAGGCCCTGGTCGAAGCACTGGCGCTCGGCGCCGGCATCGCCATCGAGAACGCCCGCCTCCACCAGCGCGTGCAGAGGGCGGCTGTCTACGAGGACCGCGACCGGGTGGCCCGGGATCTCCACGACAACGTCATCCAGCGCCTCTTCGCGGCCGGGCTCTCACTGCAGAGCATGGCGGCGGCAGCGACCACGGCCGGGATCGCCGACCGGCTCCAGACGGTGGTCGCCGATCTCGACGAGACGATCCGCCAGGTCCGGTCGACCATCTACGAGCTCGGGTCGGCCGAGATCCGTCGAGGGGTGCGGGACAGCGTCGTCACCCTCGTCCGGGAGCTCGATCCCGTCGTCGGTTTCGGCGTCCGGGTGACCTTCGACGGTGCCGTCGACACCCTGGTGTCCGACCAGCTGGCCGAGCACCTCCTGGCCGTCGTCCGGGAGGCGGTGACCAACATCGGGCGCCACGCCCAAGCCACCGAGGCCAGCGTGTCCCTGAGCGTCGCCCATGGCCAGTGTCGCCTGCAGGTCAGCGACAATGGCCGCGGGATCGGTGGCGCCGACATGAGGCAGGGAGGGCTCGGTCTGGGCAACCTCAGGCGCCGGGCCGAGAAACTGCATGGTCAGTTCACCGCGGACTCTCCCGACACCGGCGGAACGTCCCTGGTCTGGGAGGTCCCCGTCCACTGAGGCCCGTCGCCGCCGGCCGAGAACCTGTTGCGGTGGCTGAGAGAGCGAATCTCTCGGCGAACCCGGAGGTACGGTCCGGGTTGGACCGAGGGGTACCCCAGACGGCAGGCGAAGGCGATGTCGAAGGACTCGGGGATGGACAGGATCTGGCGAAGCTCCTCCTCGACGCCCCCGGCGCTGAAGACGCTCATGATCTGCATCCCGATGCCCAACTCCTCGGCCGTCAGCCACATGTTCTGCATCACGCATCCCAGACTGATGATGCCGAGAAAGTCACCGGCCGATGCCGGGGCCCGCTTGCGGGTGTCGTAGACCACGATCATCACCACCGGGCACGACTGCATGGTGGCGTCGAGGAACCCGTGCCCGATGTCCGTGGCGCCCTCGGGCCGGGCCTCGGGGTCCCGCCACGCGGGCGGGAACATGGTGGCGAGGAGCCCGGTACCCTTGCGGACCAGCTCCTCCTCGCTGAAGGAGAGCTGGGCGTAGTTCTCCCGGATGAAATCCTCCGACGTCCCACCGGGCAGTCGGCCGATGGCCGCCAGGGTCGCCTTGTCGTCGACGACGATGATCTCGAAATTCTGCATGTTGTGCGCTGTCGGAGCCCAGCGAGCCGCCTCCAGGATCGCCAAGAGGTCCTGAGGGGCCACCTGGTGGTCGGGATCGAACGGGACGCGCTCCGAGTGACGCGCCCGGATCACCTCGCTGATCCGAACGCCCTCACCAGTTTCGATCGACACCAGCCATGTCCCGTCGTCTTGGCTCAGGCGTCCACTGTGGCGTCCCGAGCCGGTCCGAGCTGGCGTGCCACCGCTTCGAGGGCCGAGCGACGGTCCCGCAACCGCTGGCGGAATCGAGGATTGTCCGTGTCGGCGATCTCGTGACTCAACTCGCCCAATGCGCCGTCGAGGAGGAGCCGGAGCTCCGTCGCCTGGTCGTCAGGCAGGTCGATCTGCACTGTCGTACCTCCTTTCCCTGATCGCTTTCCCCTGATCGGAATGTCGAGGACACTCATCGAACGGGGGCGGCCCGCGATGCCCGCTCCCCGTGTTCCACCCTGCCCAGCGGGACTTCGGGACGGAGCAAGGCGCGTCGACACCTGAGGCAGGTCCCCCGGTGCACGGACTCGTCGGAGCCGCAGACCCGGCAGACGCGGAACTGCCCGGCCCCATAGCCACCGCCCGGCATCGCCCCACCCTGATGGCGGTCTCCGGTCGGACGGGGCCAGAATCCGGTCACGTCTGCGTGATCGGGATCTTCCTGGCCTCGGCCCTCTCCCCGTCGACGGGGATGCGGACCTCCAGGATCCCGTTCTCATAGGTGGCCTTGACGTCCTCGTCGGTGGCTCCCGCCGGTAGCAGGATCCTCCGCGCGAAACTCCCGTAGCGGAACTCCG
The DNA here is from genome assembly GCA_963842145.1 of uncultured Acidimicrobiaceae bacterium. Classification (GTDB taxonomy): domain Bacteria; phylum Actinomycetota; class Acidimicrobiia; order Acidimicrobiales; family UBA8190; genus CAWJFJ01. The sequence goes on along the minus strand of CAWJFJ010000012.1, from coordinate 790,045 downwards.
AGCGACGACGGTGGTGACCCTTGGTCTCGCTCTCTTCGCGGCGCTCAGCCCGGAGCGTCAACACTCCGTTCTCCACCACGAGTTCCACGTCCTTGTCGGGATCCACGCCCGGCAATTCGGCCCGGAGTACCAGGGACCCGTCCTCGACGACCTCTTCCACACGGATGAACGAATCGTCGTCGAAGAGATCCATCAACCGGCCCGGCCAATTGAGCAGCGAACGAGCCGGTGACACCAGTTCTCGTGCTGTCATAACCGTCCACCTCCCATCGTCACAGCTTCCTTACGACTCATCTAGGCACCTTCCTTACGACTCATCTAGGCACCGCCGCCGTCGGGGCACCAGAGGCGAAGGTCACGATCGAGACGCCCGGGAATCGGGTGTGCGGGACCGTGCCGGCGGGCCCGGCATCGATGACGTTCGGCCCTACCGCGGTGCAACGCCCGGGACCACGCTGGAACGGTGTTCGAAGTGAGAATCCATGGACGAGGCGGCCAGGGTGTCGTCACCGCCGCCGAGCTCTTGGCCGTCGCCGCCTTCGAGGAGGGCCGATTCGCCCAGGCCTTCCCGAGCTTCGGCTCCGAGCGGACGGGGGCGCCGGTGGTCTCCTACTGCCGTCTCGACGAGCGCCAGATCCGGACCCGTGAGCCCGTGGTCGCCCCCGACGCCCTGATCGTCCTCGATCCCACCCTCGTGCACCAGGTCGACCTGTTCTCCGGACTGTCGCCGGAGGGGTTCGTCCTGGTCAACACCACCCGTACCTTCGACGCCCTGGGACTGGGGTCGCTCCTCGACCGGTTCCGAGAGGATCGCCTGGTGACGGTGCCCGCCTCCGAGATGGCCCAGCGGCACACCGGTCGGCCGGTGCCCAACGCCGTGCTGCTGGGCGGGTTCGCCGCCGTGACGGCCGAGGTGTCGCTCTCCGCCGTGGTGACGGCCGTCCGGGACCGGTTCGGCTCCGAGCCTTCGGTGGCCGAAGGCAACGTGGCGGCCGCCGCCGCGGCCTACGCCTACGTCCGTCAGCAGATGAGAGGCGTTCCGGGGGAGGCGATGCTGAGTGCTCCGCCAGATTGAGGGATCGAGGGCGGTGGCCGAGGTGGTCGCCTCTTGCCGGCCCGAGGTGGTGTGCGCCTACCCGATCTCACCCCAGACGCACATCATCGAGGCCCTCGGGTCCCTGGTGAAGGCGGGGGACCTGTCGCCCTGCGAGTTCATCAACGTCGAGTCCGAGTTCGCCGCCATGTCGGTGGCCATCGGAGCCTCGGCCGCCGGCGCCCGCGCCTTCACCGCCACCTCCAGCCAGGGACTGCTCTTCATGATGGAGGCCGTCTACAACGCCGGCGGGCCTGGGCCTGCCGATCGTCATGACGCTGGCCAATCGCGCCATCGGCGCTCCGATCAACATCTGGAACGACCACAGCGACGCCATGGCGGTGCGCGACGCGGGCTGGGTTCAGCTGTTCGCCGAGACCAACCAGGAGGCGGCCGACCTGCACATCCAGGCGTTCCGCCTGGCCGAGGAGCTGTCCCTGCCGGTCATGGTGTGCATGGACGGATTCATCCTCACCCACGCCAGCGAGCGGGTGGACCTGCCCACCCAGGAGCAGGTCGACGCCTACCTGCCTCCGTTCGAACCGCGTCAGCTGCTCGATCCCGACGAGCCGGTCTCCATCGGCGCCATGGTCGGCCCCGAGGCGTTCGAGGAGGTGCGATTCATCGCCCACACCCGGCAGCTGCAGGCCCTGGTGCGCATCGAGCGACCTGGCGGAGGAGTTCGCCGAGACCTTCGGCCGCGACTCGGGCGGGCTGCTGCATCGCTACCGCACCGCCGACGCCGACACGGTCGTGGTGGCGCTCGGGTCGGTGCTCGGCACGATCAAGGACGTCGTCGATTCGTTGCGTGACCGGGGCATGCGCATCGGAGTGGTGGGCGTCACGTCGTTTCGTCCCTTCCCGATCGATGCGGTGCGCGCCGCCTTGGCAGCATGCGCGCCGGGTCGTCGTCGTCGAGAAGGCGTTCAGCGTCGGATTCGGCGGCGTCCTCTCCACCGACGTGGCCATGTCGCTCACCGGACTGCCCGTCCCCGTCGCCACGGTGGTCGCCGGTCTCGGTGGCCGCCCGATCACCAAGGCGTCGCTGCAGACGGTGTTCGAGACGGCCGACCGTGGTGAGCTGGAGCGGCTGACCTTCCTCGACCTCAACCGTGACCTGGTCGACCGAGAGCTCGAACGGATCGCCCAGAGCCGGACGTCGGGGCCCAGCGCCGAGAACATCCTGCGCGATCTCGGCACCGTGGCATCGGGAATCGGGTGACCATGCCCGTCCGCTTCTACCAGGTGGGAAGTTTCGCCGTCGGCAACCGGTTGGTTCGACGGAGCCGACCGCACCGTGCAATCGGACCCGAGCCGGACCAATTCGCTCACCTGCGGACATCGTGCCTGCCAGGGCTGCGGCGAAGCACTGGGCGCCCGCTACGCCCTCGATGCCGCCATGCGGGCCACGGCCGGTCGGATGGTGGCCGTCAACGCCACCGGCTGCCTGGAGGTGTTCTCCACCCCGTACCCCGAGACTTCGTGGCAGATCGCCTGGCTTCATTCCCTGTTCGGCAACGCCCCGGCCGTGGCCACCGGCGTGGCGGCCGCCCTGCGGGTCAAGGGTCGCCACGACGTCCGGGTCGTCGGTCAGGCCGGCGACGGCGGCACCGTGGACATCGGGTTCGGTTGCCTCTCGGGGATGTTCGAGCGCAACGACGACGTGCTCTTCATCTGCTACGACAATCAGGCCTACATGAACACCGGGGTGCAGCGTTCGGGTGCCACGCCCCCGGCGGCCCGCACGGCCACGACGGAGACCGTGGGACCCGAACCGGGAAACCCCTTCGGCCAGGGCAAGAACATGCCGGCACTGGCCATGGCCCACGAGATTCCCTACGTGGCCACCGCCACCGTCGCCGATCTCCACGACCTGGAGGCGAAGGTCGAGCGGGCCATGACGTTCCACGGCGCCCGCTACCTCCACATCCTGGTCCCCTGTCCCCTGGGCTGGGGAGCGGCACCGTGCGACACCGTGCGGATCGCCCGCCTGGCCACCCAGACCGGGCTGTTCCCCCTGCTCGAGGCCGAGCACGGCGAGGTCGTGCGGGTGACCAAGATCCGCCGCCTGGCCCCCGTGGCCGACTACCTCCGGCTCCAGGGCCGCTTCGCCCACCTCTTCGACGGGACCGGTGAGCCCGCCCGCCCTGACATCGTGGCCGCCCTCCAGGAACTGGCCGACAGAACCATCCGTCGTTACGGCCTGGTGGACGACGGGGGGCGGCCGTGATGGACAAGCCGTTCGCCATCACCCTCGACGTGGGCTCGAGCCTGGCCAACAAGACCGGATCGTGGCGGGTGGAGCGACCGGTCTACGTCGACCGCCTGCCACCGTGCAACGACGCCTGCCCGGCCGGGGAGAACGTCCAGCAGTGGCTCTACCTCGCCGAGGACGGTTCCTACGAGGCGGCGTGGCGCCAGATCATGCTCGACAACCCGTTCCCGGCGGTGATGGGACGGGCCTGCTTCCATCCCTGCCAGACGGCATGCAACCGGGCCACCGTGGACGAGACGGTGGGGATCAACGCAGTGGAGCGGTTCCTCGGCGACCGGGCCCTGAGCGAAGGATGGCGCCCGGACCCACCCGGGCCGTCGACCGGCCGCAGGATCCTGGTCGTCGGCTCCGGTCCCGGTGGCCTGGCCGCCGCCTATCACCTGCGCCGGCTCGGCCACGAGGTGGTCCTCCACGAGGCCGCACCCCGTCCCGGCGGGATGATGCGCTACGGGATCCCCGCCTACCGGCTCCCCCGGGACGTCGTCCAGGCGGAGATCGACCGCATCGTCGAGATGGGCGTCGAGATCGGATACGGCAGGCGGGTCGACGACCTGCAGGCGACGATGGCCGCCGGCCGGTTCGACGCCGCCTTCGTCGCCGTGGGCGCCCAGAAAGCGCACAACGCCGGCATCCCGGCGGGAGATTCGGCACGCATCGTCGACGCCGTCTCGCTCCTGCGGGACGTCGAGGACCACTCGCCGCCCGCCCTCGGCCGCCGGGTGGCCGTCTACGGCGGTGGTGACACGGCCATGGACGCGGCCCGGACGGCCCGTCGCCTCGGGGCTGAGGACACCGTCGTCGTCTACCGGCGCACCCGGGACCGCATGCCGGCCCACGACGAGGAGGTGGAGGACGCCACCGACGAGGGGGTGCGCCTGCGGTGGCTCTCGACCGTGAAGGACGCCACGGGGACGGCATTCACGATCGAGAAGATGGTTCTCGACGAGACCGGATTCCCGCGTCCCACCGGTCAGCTGGAGGAGCTCCAGGCGGACTCGTTGGTCCTGGCCCTCGGCCAGGAGGCCGATCTGTCGCTGCTGCGGAGCCTGCCCGCGGTCACCATCGACGACGGTGTGGTCCGGGTGGGTCCCGACATGAGCACCGGGCACCCCGGCGTGTTCGCCGGGGGCGACATGGTGACCGGCCGACGCACCCTCACCGATGCCATCGGGCACGCCAAGCACGCCGCTGCGCGCCATCGACGACTACCTCCACGGTACCGCGCGTCGAGCGGCCGCGGCGCCATGGGCTGGCCACCGCCGATCGCCTCAACACCTGGTACTACGCCGACGCACCGAAGACCGTTCGCCCCCGCCTCGACGACGGCCAGGCGCACCTCCACCTTCGACGAGGTGGTGGGTGGACTCGACGAGACGACCGCTCTGTTCGAGGCGCGCCGCTGCCTGTCGTGCGGCAACTGCTTCGGATGCGACAACTGCTTCGGCGTCTGTCCCGACAACGCCGTCCTCAAGGTGGACGTCGGCCACGGCTACCGCTTCGACTACGACTACTGCAAGGGCTGCGGGCTGTGTGTCCAGGAATGTCCGTGCGGCGGCGATCGACATGGTCCCCGAGGAGATCTGACGCTCGTCGCCGACCCCGGGCCCGAGATCCACAGGTGTCTCGACGGTCAGCGACCCCGTCCCCGATGATGTGATCCTCGACCTGTCGACAACCCGACGTGCCCCTCCCGGCGGCCCGGGACGGTCGATTCGAGGAGCAACCGCCATTCGGCGTCGGCCACCGACTTCCGGACGGCATCGATGGCATCAGGGTTCACCGACACCGAGGTGATACCCAGGCGCACGAGGTGCTCGGCGAACTCCGGTCGGTTGGACGGAGCCTGACCGCACAGCGACGACGTGATCCCCGCTGTCCGGCATCCCTCGATGATCCTCCCGATGGCGTCGAGGACGGCGGGATCGGCCTCGTCGAAGAGCTCGGCGCAGATCTCCGAGTCCCGATCCACTCCGAGCATCAGCTGGGTGAGGTCGTTGCTCCCGATCGAGACCCCGGCAATGCCCATCCTGGCGTACTCCGGGATCCAGAAGCGACCGACGGGACCTCGGCCATGACCCACACCGGCACGGTTCCGGACAACGGGACTCGAGTCGATGACTTCCAGACACGCTTCGAGCTCCCAGGCCGTCCGCACGAAGGGGATCATGAGGCCAAGGTTCGGCGACTCCTCCCGAACCTTCGCCAGCATGGCCAGCTCCAGGCGGAACAGGTCCGGCTCGCGTACGTACCGGTAGCAGCCGCGGTAGCCGATCATCGGGTTCTCCTCCCGCGGCTCGAACCGTTCGCCACCCTCGAGGTTGCGGAACTCGTTGGTCCGGAAGTCGATGCTGCGATAGACGACGGGCCTCGGCTCGAACGCCTTCGTGATCCGCAGGAGCGACGCCGCCATGCCCTCGACGAAGGTCTTCTCCTCCCCTCGCTCGAGCAACAGTCGAGGGTGCACGCCCCCCAGGGCGTCGGTGACCATGAACTCGGCACGCAGCAGACCGACGCCGTCGGCGGGAAGCGCCGCCACCTCCTCGGCGTGTTCGGCGAAGGCCAGGTTCACGTAGATCTTGGTGGCGAGGGCGCGCTGCTCGGGCCACACCGGGGACTCGGGGCGGTCCACCCGGGCCACCGCCTCCGGGCCACGGCCGACACCCTCGACGACCGTGCCCGATGCGCCGTCGACGGTGACGATCTCGCCGTCGCGCAGCACGGTGGTGGCGTTGCGGGCGCCCACGACGCACGGCACCCCGAGCTCCCGGGCCACGATGGCGGCGTGACACGTCAGACCGCCGCCGTCGGTGACGAGCGCAGCCGCCCGACGGATCGTGGGTACCCAGTCGGGGCTCGTCATGGGGGCCACCAGGATCTCGCCCGCCACCAGGCGCTCACTTTCGTCGGGAGAGTGCAGCACCCGCACCGCCCCCGAGGCACGTCCCGACGACGCCGCCAGTCCCTGGACCAGGACCGCGCCCGGTGTCGCCGGCGGCCTCGTCCTCCCCACCCATGGCCGTGATGGGTCGCGACTGGACGAGGACCGTGCGGGCACCGGCCATGGCCCACTCGATGTCCTGAGGGGCGCCGTAGTGGTCCTCCACGGCCAGCCCCATACGCGCCAGTCCCAGTATCTCCTCGTCGGTCAGGACACGTCGGCTCCCCTCGTCGGGGCTGAATTCGACTCGCTGGTCGGCACCGTCGGTCCCCCGGACGATCTCGAAGGCCTGCGACCCGACTCGGACCTGCAGCACCCGGGGCCCTTCCTTGTCCACGACATAGGTGTCGGGCTCGACCTGGCCGCTCACCACCACCTCCCCCTGCCCGAAGGCCGCCTCGATGACCATGTGACGGCGCTCCCCGGAGGCCGGATCGACGGTGAACATCACGCCGGACCGTTCCGATGGGACCATCTCCTGCACGACGACGGCAATGGCGGGTTCGTCCACCAGCTCCTTGACGGCACGGTACGAGATCGACCGGGCACCGTAGAGCGAGGCCCAACAGTCGACCATGCGCCCGAGCACCTCGTCGTCACCGGCGACGTTGGTGAAGGTGGCGTTCATCCCGGCGAACGAGGTGCCCTCGGCATCCTCGCCGATACCCGACGAACGCACCGCCACGCGCGTCCGCTCACCCAGGCGGTGGTAGGCCTCGACAACGGCCGCAGCCAGATCGTCGGGCACCGCCACGCCCCGCACGAGGTCCTGCGCCTGGTCGGCCAGGGGTCCGAGGTCCGCCGGGCCGGCCTGCCGAGCATCGGCCAGGACCGCCGCCAGGCGGTCACGCACGCCGGCACGACCGAGGGCGTCGAGGTAGGCCTCGCCGGTGACGACGAAACCCGAGGGCACGGGCAACCCGGCGGCGGTCAGCTCCCCGAGGTTGGCACCCTTGCCCCCGACCGAGCCCGCGTCGTCGAGGCGGATGTCTTGAAACCACCGAATCGGTCCCACGTTCCTGCCCTCTCTGCGGACGCCGACGGCACCGCCTCTGTCGATGGTCACCCACGACCGACCTCGGCGGTAGGGCCCAAGGTCACTGCCACGGGCCCGGGACCTCGGATGACCGTCGGTCCCGGGGCCCCTTGGCACCGCACCGGTGTCAATTCCCCCCGTGCGCGAGAGTGAGGGCGACAACGCCCCACCTCGTGGAATGAGGACCAGACCAGATGACCCACACTGACCTGCTCACCGACTCGTTCGGGCGAATCCGCGACCTCGTACACGGCGTGACCGACGGGCTGACACCCGACGAGCTGTCGTTCCGGCCCGACAGCCAGGCGAACCCGATCGCCTGGCTGGTGTGGCACCTGACCCGGGTCCAGGACGATCACGTGGCCGATATCGCCGGCTCGGAGCAGGTCTGGACGTCGGCGGGCTGGGCCGGACGGTTCGCGCTGCCCCTCGACGTCTCCGACACCGGCTACGGCCACGGGCCCAGCCAAGTGGCCGTCGTCTCCGCCGATTCCGAGCTCCTGTGCGGCTACCACGATGCTGTCCACGAAGCGACGGTCCGGTTCGTGCAGCGGGTGACCGAAGCGGACCTCGACCGCGTCGTGGACGAGCGCTTCGACCCGCCCGTGACGATGGCCGTACGGCTCGTCAGCGTCGTCTGCGACGACCTTCAGCACGCCGGCCAGGCTGCCTACGTGCGCGGGATCCTCGAGCGCAGGTAGCGGTGATCCGACCACCCGACGCCCGGTTGGCCCTCCGGCGCGGCCAACGGAGGCCAGCTCGGGACCTTCGGCACTAACCGCCCCCGCCGGATTTGGGTGATGGTGATGGGAGGAGGGCCCGGGAAAGGGGACACCATGTTCGAGAGCATCCTGACAGCGGTCGACGGATCGGAGCACGACAGCAAGGCGCTGGCGGCGACGAAGGAGTTGGCCAAGCTCGCGGAAGGGACCGTCCGCGTCGTCCACGTCCGGGAGGGTGACTTCGTCGGACGAGCGGGATTCATGGCCCGGGAGGAGCCCGGCGAGGCGTCCAAGCTCCTCGACGAGACCGTTGCCGAGCTGGTCGAAGCCGGAGTGAAGGCGACGGGTACGGTCCGCTCTTCACTGGTCAACCTCGTGGCTCTGGAGATCCTCGAGGAGGCCGAGGAGTGCGGGGCCTCCGTGATCGTCATGGGCTCCCGGGGAGTGAGCGACTTGAAGGGGCTCCTGGTGGGCAGCACCACGCACAAGGTCCTCCACTTGGGCCAGCTGCCGGTCGTGGTCGTCCGCTGAGACCTGGCGGACCACAGAGCGCGGTGCCTCCGGGATAGGAGCCGGCGGCACCGGCGGTCCGGGCGGTCGCGCACCATGCTGCACCCGGTCTGGCAACATGAAGCCCGTGGCCGTGCGTGTCTTCCTCCTCGATGACCACGAGCTGGTTCGGCGGGGGGTCCGCGACCTCTTGTGGGCCCACGACGACATGACCGTCGTGGGCGAGGCCGACACCGCCGAGGAGGCCCTGCGCCAGATTCCCCAGCTCAAACCCGACGTGGCCGTGCTCGACGTCCGGCTGGGCGACGACGACTCGGCCATGAACGGGATCGAGGTCTGCCGCGAGATCCGCTCGGCTCATCCCGAGGTGGCCTGCATCATGCTCACCAGCTACGCCGACGACGAGGCTCTTCTCACCGCCATCATGGCGGGAGCGGCCGGGTACGTGCTCAAGCAGATCCACGGGACCGACCTGGTGAACGCCGTCCGCCGGGTGGCCGCCGGCGACAGCCTCCTCGATCCCGCCACCGCCGAGCGGGTCCTCGAACGCCTGCGGTCGCCGTCCACGGCCGACGATCCCCTCGCCGTCCTCACCCCCCAGGAACGTCGGATCCTCGACCTCATCGCCGAGGGGCAGACCAACCGGCAGATCGGGGAGGCGATGTTCCTGGCCGAGAAGACGGTCAAGAACTACGTCTCGAACCTCCTGGCCAAGCTGGGCATGGAGCGCCGCACCCAGGCGGCCGCCTTCGCCGCCCGCCTGGCCGAGAAACGGGGGCGCCGGTCACCCTGACCGGCCCCGCAGGGCAGCGAGACCGGGAAGGTCTCCCTTTTCCAGCAATTCGAGCGTGGCGCCACCCCCCGTCGAGATGTGATCGATGCGGTCCTCGAGGCCGAACTGGTGCAAGGCCGCCGCCGTCTCCCCCCCACCGACGACGCTGAATCCGGAACAGGCGGCCACCGCCTCGGCGATGGATCGGGTGCCCTCGGCGAAGCGTGGATCCTCGAATACCCCCATGGGACCGTTCCACAACACCGTGCCGGCGTGGGTGATCGCCTCGGCGAAGCTCGCCACGGTGGTGGGACCGATGTCGACGCCTTGCCAACCGTCGGGTAGATCGCCGTCGAATCGACGCACCTCCCCGGTCGCCGCCTCGCCGAGTCCCAGGCGTCCCCCGGCGCCAAGGCAACCAGGTCGTAGGGAACCTGAATGCCGGAATGGTGACCCAGAAGGGTCCTGGCATCCCCGATCAGTTCGGGTTCGACGTGCGACGCACCGACCCCGCGCTCGAGGGCCGAGAGGAACGTGTAGCACATGGCGCCGCCGAGAAGCACATGATCGGCGTTGGCAGCCAGCGCCGTCACCACCCCGAGCTTGTCGGCCACCTTCGCACCTCCGATCACGGTGACGAACGGGCCGTCGGGGTAGACGAGAATTCGGGTGAGAGCCTCCACCTCCCGCATGAGCAGCCGGCCGGCGGCGCTGGGCACGAGCGCCGGTGGTCCGACGATTGACGCATGGCTTCGGTGACAACAACCGAATGCGTCGTTCACGAAGAAGTCGAAACCATCGACCAGGTGGTGAACGAAATCCTCGTCGTTCGTCTCTTCACCCGGGTCGAATCGCAGATTTTCCATCACCGAGACCCCGGGCGCGATGACGGCCATCGCCTCGCGGACCGGGGCCATGGCATAGCGAGAGTCGACCTTGCCCTTCGGGCGGCCGAGGTGGCTGCATACGACGACCTCCGCCCCACGGGCCAGCAACCACTGGAGCGTCGGGACCGACGCGCGCAGGCGGAAGTCGTCGGCAACCTCGAAGGCGCCATCTCCTTTCGGTCGCAGCGGTGCGTTGAGATCGGAGCGAACGAGGACGCGACGACCGGCGACCGGCGGGAGGTCTTCGAGGACCGGGATCCCGGCCACGCCTCGATGGACGACCTCGGGGCCTGGAGCGCCCGACGCAGTCACCACGGGGGAAGACGCGTCTGTGCTCACCGGTCGAGCCTGCCAGCTCCGAGCGGATCGATACAGGGTCGAAGGTCCCGATCGCGTCGGGCGAGCGACCACACGAGGCCCGATGCATCCGGGACCATCGGCCCTACCGGACTCCGGCCTCACTCCATCAAACTCGACCCATGGGACCTTCAGGTGCGGCGTGGCCAGTGTCCGCGCCGAGGGTCGACGATGGTGGTGCCGGGTGGTGAGCAACACCACGATGGACCGCCGGGAACAGCACCTCGACGGGACGAGTCCGCAGGCCATCGACGTCCACGGGCTCACCAAGCGCTACGGCGCGTTGGCGGCCGTGAAAGATATTGACTTCTCGGTGGGCCAAGGCGAGGTCTTCGCCTTTCTGGGTCCGAACGGCGCGGGGAAATCCACGACGATCAAGATGCTCTGCACCTTGGCCCATCCGACCTCGGGGCAGGCCACGGTGGCCGGCTTCGACGTCGTCTCGCGGGCCAAGGCCGTCCGCCGGCATATCGGGCTCGTCTTCCAGGAACAGACCCTCGACGATCAGCTCACCGCCGAGGAGAACCTGCGGTTCCACGCTGTTCTCTACGGCGTCCCCCATGCTCAGATCGATCCTCGTATCTCCCGGGTAATGGAACTCGTCGCCCTCTCGGATCGACGGAGGGATCTCGTGTCGACGTACTCGGGCGGCATGTCCCGGCGACTCGAGATCGCCCGCGGCATGCTCCACACCCCCAAGGTCCTCTTCCTCGATGAGCCCACCGTCGGCCTCGACCCACAGACTCGGGCTCTCATGTGGGAGGACGTCATGCGCCTACGTGACGAGGAAGGTGTCACCATCTTCTTGACCACCCATTACATGGACGAGGCCGAGTACGCCGATCGCATCGCCATCATCGACTACGGCTCGATCATCGCCCTCGACACCCCCGACGCCTTGAAGGCGTCAGTCGGCGCCGACACCGTGGAGCTCGAGACAGCCGACGACGAGACGGCCCTGGCCGCGTTGCAGCGGGAGGGTTACACCGTCGAGCGCAACGAAGGCGGCCTCACGGTGTTCGTCGCCGACGAAGAGGCCGCTGTCGGTCCCATCGTCAGCACTGTCGGCGTGCCGGTGCGGACCGTGCGCGCCCATCGCCCCACCCTCGACGACGTGTTCCTCCACTTCACCGGACGTGAGATCCGGGAGCAGCACGGTGAGGCCGTCCCCATGTTCGCCCGGGCCCATGGCGCTCGGAGGAGTTGAGGGGCCAGTGACCACGATCTCCGCCGCCAGTCGCAACGTTCAGGCAGGGATCGCCGATACCCGGATCTCCGACGAGATCCGCGTGGTGGGCATGGTCTGGGAACGAGAATTAATCCGCTACGTGCGAACCCGGACCCGGATCGTGAGCGGTCTCGTCCAGCCGGTGTTGTTCCTCTTCGTCCTCGGCTACGGCATGAGCGGGCTGGTGGGCTCGACCGGAGGATTCAACTTCCGCGAGTTCATGTATCCGGGGGTGGTGGCCATGAGCGTGGTCATGACCGCCATATTCTCGGCCATGTCGATCGTCTGGGACCGCGAGTTCGGCTTCCTTCGCGAGATGCTCGTGGCTCCCGTCAGCCGAACGTCCCTGGTCCTGGGCAAGACGGCCGGGGGAGCCACGGTCGCCGCCGCCCAAGGCACGATCATGCTGGTGCTGGCACCGTTGGTCGGCATCCATCTGACCCCCCTCCTCGTGGCCGAGGTCATCGGCCTCGAGCTGCTGATGGCCGTGGCGATGACGACGTTCGGCGTCTTTGTGGCCAGCCGCATCCAGAGGATGGAGTCCTTTCAGGTCGTCATGCAGATGCTGCTCATGCCCATGCTGTTCCTGTCCGGTGCGCTGTTCCCTCTCAACAATCTGCCGGAGTGGTTGACCGTGATCACGCGACTCAACCCCCTCACCTATGCGGTTGCCCCCCTTCGCCAGCAGGTTTTCGCAGCCCAGAACATGTCGGCGGCGGCCCGGGCCCGCTTTCCGACCAATGTCACGCTCTTCGCTCATACCCTGCCGATAGAGCTCGAACTGGCCATCGTGGTCGTCTTTGCCCTGGTCTTCTTCGTGCTCGCCTTCCGGGGGCTCTCCCGGACCGAGTAGGCGTCCTCGCCCGAAGGAGCTACACGTGTCGCAACCCTCGGAGGTGGCGATGGAGATCGAGGGGGCCGTCTGCATCGTCACCGGGGCCTCCTCGGGCATCGGAGCGGCCACCGCCCGCCTGTTGAGCGGGCTCGGCGCAGAGGTCGTGCTCGCCGCCCGGCGGACAGAGCGCCTGGAGGCCCTCTCCCTCGAGCTCGGAGGCTCACTGGCGGTCGCCACCGACGTGACCGTGGTCGAGCAGGTCGAAAGACTCGTGGCCCGGACGATCGACGCCTACGGCCGGATCGACGTCCTGGTGAACAACGCCGGACAGGGCCTGCACGTCCCCCTGGAAGAGCTCGACCCGATCGACCTGCGCGCCGTCTTCGAGCTCAACGTGGTGGCACCCCTGGTGGGGATGCAGACCGTGCTCCCCTTCATGCGACGAGGGTCCGCGTCGGCTTCGGCGATCGTCAACGTGAGTTCCGCAACATCGCTCCGGGTCTTCCCCGGGCTCGGCGGCTACTGCGCCACCAAGGCGGCACTCAACATGATCTCCCAGGTCGCACGGCTCGAGTTCGCCCCCTCTCGGATATCGGTGTCGGTGGTCTACCCGTCGGTGACGGCCACCGAGTTCCACCAGCGGCTTCGGGCCGGTCATCTGGCGAGCGGGGCACGTGGCATCACGCCGGACCCTCCGGAGCTGGTGGCCCAGGCCATCGCCTTCGCCATCCGGACCGGGTCGCCACACGTGCTCGTCGCCGACCCGCCCCGGCCGATCGTGCCCGGGGACAGCGACGGCTGGGGAGCCCTGCTCGCCCGTCAGACCCCCGGTGCCTCCGAGTCGCCGGACCGCAGATGATCCCGGCCACCTCTCGTCGGTGAGGGCATTGCGGAGGTGGTGGTAGGCGACCTGACCGAAGAATGGTCGAAGGTCCCTGGTGGCGGCACCCACGAGGGGTCACGATCAACATACGACGTACCGCACGGGTGCGGCTCTTGTCGCCGATTCTCGAAGGAGACAACAACGTGAGCGGGTTGATTGCCGGACTAGTCATCATCGGGCTGCTGGGCCTCGTCCTCCTTGCCTTGGCCCTTCACATCGTGCGGCAGTACGAGAAGGCGGTCGTCTTCCGATTCGGACGCGTCATCGGTGAGAAGGACCCCGGACTCGTGGTCATCGTGCCCTTCGTCAATGTCCTGCGGAAGGTGTCGTTTCGAATCGTCACCATGCCGATCCAGTCGCAGGGCATCATCACCAGGGACAATGTGAGCGTTGACGTCTCGGCGGTGGCGTACTACCGGGTCGTCGATGCGACGAAGTCCGTTGTCGCCATCGAGAGTGTCGAGGCCGCCATCAACCAGATCGCACAGACGACACTGCGCAAGGTCGTCGGCCAGCACACCCTGGACGAGATACTGGCCGAGACCGACCGAATCAACATCGACATCAAAGAGATCCTGGAGGCCGAGACCCTGGAGTGGGGCGTCCTCGTCACCCTCGTCGAGCTGAAGGACATTCAGCTACCCGAGACGATGAAGCGGGCCATGGCCCGCCAGGCTGAGGCAGAGCGGGAGAAGCGCGCCAAGATCATCGCGGCGGAAGGTGAGTTCCTCGCCGCCTCTGCTCTCGGGGACGCGGCGGACATCATGATGGCCCACCCGCTCGCCCTCCAACTTCGCAATCTCCAGACCCTGATCGAGATCGGCGTCGACAAGAACACGACCGTCGTGTTCCCCGGTCCGCTCATGAGCACGATCCAGGAGATGGGCGCCTTCCTCAGCCGCGAGACCGGGGCGGCGGCGAAGCTGGCGGATCCGACGGTGTCCGAGCCGGTCTCCGCCAGAGCCGGCGCCAACGGCTCGCTCCCTCCCGGGGACGTTCGATGAGCGCGCTGCTCGTCGTGCTGTTCCTGGTCAGCCTGGCCCTGGTCATCTGGGCGACGGTCGATGTGGCGAGACAGCCCGCCCTCTCATCGGGTGCCAAGGCAGGATGGATCATCGCCTTCGTCCTCGGAACCCTCCTCTTCGGAGTGGTGGGCCTGATCGTCGCCCTCGTCTACCTCGTCGGCGTGCGGCCCCGCCTGGCCCGGTCTTCTTGAACATCGACCGGCTCCCGAGACGCCCGCACGTGCGTCGGGGCTTTCTTGGCGCCGAGCGATCACGGGCGTCGGGGCGGGCACCGACGGCGAAGAGGGGCCGATCGGCTCTACCGCCCGCCGGGGGATCCTGAGAGATTGACGACATGAGGAACATGGCCGTGCCGATGGCGTCAGCCCCGCGCATCGTGCCCGGAGACGATCCCGTGATCGGTGACGCCGACGGCGATCCGGCACTGCGGTTCGACGACGTCGTGCGCCGCTACGGGGAGCATGTCGCCCTCGACCACCTGAGCCTCCAGGTCGCCCGGGGCGAGACCGTCGCCCTCCTCGGACCGAACGGGGCCGGGAAGTCCACCACCATCTCGCTGCTCCTCGGTCTCCTGCACCCTCACGGCGGCACCGTAGAGGTGCTCGGAACGAGTCCCCGGCGGGCGGTGGCCGAGGGCCGGGTGGGGGCGATGCTCCAGACGGGGTCGGGCAGCGGACTGCCGCCCGGCGTCCGGGTGGCGAGCGTCCTGCAGTTGGTGCGCCGCCTCTACCGCCATCCGGCTCCCTTCGAGCTCACCGTGGAGCGGGCCGGGATCGGTGCCCTGCTCGGCCGCTCGACGCACCGCCTGTCGGGAGGCCAGGCCCAGCGGGTGCGCTTCGCCGTGGCCATCGCCGGAGACCCCGACCTCGTCTTCCTGGACGAGCCCACGGCGGCGATGGACGTGGAGAGCCGACGTTCGTTCTGGTGCATGATGCGCCAGTTCGGCGAGGAGGGCCGCACCATCGTCTTCGCCACCCACCACATGCAGGAAGCGGACCAGATCGCCGACCGGGTGGTGGTCGTCAATCACGGTCGCGTGGTGGCCAATGGCCCGGGGGCGACACTCAAGGCGGCCGTGGCCGCCCGGCATCTGCGCTTCGTGACCGGCCATCCCGATGAGCGCCTGCTCGACTCCCTGGAGGGCGTGACCGACGTCGTCGTCCGCGGCACCGGCGTCGACCTGCGCTCGCTGGACGCCGACGCCACCATCAGGGCCCTCGTGCACCGAGGGGTGGCCTTCTGCGACCTCGAGGTGACGGGGGCGGGCCTCGAGGACGCCTTTGTGGCCCTGACCGGCTCCGACCGGACCCCTGACGACGAGCAGGCACCGTGAGCGGGCTGACGGCGTTCGCCCGCTTCGAGGTGGCCCGGTTGCTCGGCAGCTGGAAATTCCTGGCCATCACGGTGGGCTTCCCGGTGATCTTCTACATGCTGTTCCTCCGCGACGAGAGGGCCGGGAGGATCGTCGACGGCGCCGTACCCTGGCGCGTCTACCTCATGGTGTCCATGTGCTCCTTCGGAGCCCTGGTCTCCAGCCTCAACGCCGGCGGGAGCCGGCTGTCCACCGAGCGGGCTTCGGGCTGGGCCCGACAATTGCGGGTCACCCCCATCCCGGCGTGGTCGTACGTGGCCACCAAGGTGGCAGCGAGCATGGTGGTGGTGCTGCCCGTGGTGGTCCTGGTGGAGCTGGTGGGCATGGCCTTCGGAGGGGTTCACCTCGGTCTGCTCAGCTGGTTCGAACTCACCGGATTGCTCTGGGTGACGGCGGTGCCCTTCGCCATTCTCGGGATATTCGTCGGATTCATGGTCACCGCCGAGACGGCGTACCCGGTGGTGACGGCTCTCATGTTCCTGCTCGGCTACTTCGGTGGCCTGTTCAACCCCGTGAACCACATGCCCCACGCTCTGCAGACAACGGCCCGGATTCTTCCGAGCTTCCACCAGACGTCGATCGGGCTGGCCCTCTTGGACGGCCGGGGCTTCGGGATACAGGACACACTGGTGTTGGTTGCCTACGCCGTCGTGCTCGGTCTGGCCATCGTCTGGAAGCACCGGGTCGAGGAGTCACGGGGTCTCGCCTAGACGGCCGACCGGTCCGGCCAGCTCGCAACCTGGTCCACGGGACGACGTCTGCGAAGTTGAGTACTTCGGCCCTACTGGAACGGACGCCGTCCCCGGAAGCTGGAGGGAGAGCACGCGGTGCGAGATCGTCGCCAACCCGGTGAGGACAGCGGACGGACATGGACCAGAACATTCGACTTGGCAGGATCGCCGGCGTCCCCGTCGGCGTCAACTGGAGCATCCTGGTCATCTTCTGGCTCCTGACATGGGAGTTGGCCGTCCTCGTCCTGCCCTCCGAGCACCGTCACGAGGCAGCGGCCATCTACTGGCTCGTGGGGATCGCCACGACGATCCTCTTCTTCGCCTCCCTGCTCGCCCATGAGGTGTCCCACGCCGTCGTGGCCAGGCGCAACGGCATCGGGGTCCGGCGGATCACCCTCTGGTTGTTCGGTGGGGTCTCCGAGCTCGAAAGTGAGGCCCTCACGCCGGGAGCCGATTTCCGCATCGCCGTGGTCGGACCGATCACGAGTTTCGTGCTCGCCGGCGTGTTCGGCGCCGGCGGGATCCTGCTCCACGGGGCTCAAGGGGGTGCGGGGGTCCTGCTCGGTGCTCTCGGGTGGTTGGCGTGGATCAACGTCCTCCTCGGCGGGTTCAACCTGATTCCCGCCGCACCGCTCGACGGTGGTCGGGTGCTGCGCGCCGTCCTGTGGCAGCGCAGCGGTGACCGGGTCCGGGCCGCCACCGCCGCCGCGCGCACGGGGCAGGTGTTCGCGTACATCCTGATCGTCCTCGGCGTCTTCGAGTTCCTCGAGGTGGGTCTCATCGGCCTGTGGTTCGTCTTCCTGGGGTGGTTCCTCCTCGCCGCCGCCCGGGGCGAGGAGACCGCCGCCGTCATGCGGTCCTCCCTGGCCGATGTCCATGTCCGTGACCTCATGACGCCGGACCCGACCACCTTCGCGGCGGCCATGACCGTGGCCGATCTGCTCGACAATCACCTCCACCGCTACCGGTTCAGCTCGTACCCGCTGGTCGGCCCGGCCGGACAACTCGAAGGCCTGACGACCATGAACCGGATCCGCCACGTCCCGTTCGCCGTCCGTCCGACGACCCGCTTGATCGACACCGCCTGTCCGCTCCCTGACGTTCCTCTAGGATCACCGGGCGAGCCGATCCCCGATCTCCTCGGGCGCATGCAGGCGGCGCCCGACGGGCGGGCGCTGGTGCTCGACGACTCGGGCCGGTTGGTCGGTATCGTGTCGCCGACCGACATCGCCCGATTCGTCCAGCTCTCCATGATCCGGTCCCGAGGCCTGGGTCGTGCCTCGCCGGGCCGTGCGGGTGACCAACGGCCCTAGTGGGCGCCGACCGATCCGGGGAGGATGCAGACCATGAGGCGAACCATGATCCCGCCGCTGATCGGGACGGACGTGCCTCCCAGCCGTCCGGCCCTGGCTGCGGTCCCATGAGCTTCCTCTATCTCGTCACCCGCAACGTCTGGTCCAAGAAGGCCCGTTCCATCGGCCTGACCTTCGCCGTGGCCTTCGCCGTCATGACCGTCGTCACGCTCGGCGTGACGAGCAGCGGCCTGGAGCAGTCGGCCGCCGCCATCATCTCGGTGGGGAGCGCGGACTTCACCGTGGTCCAGAAGGACGTGTCCGACACCCTGTCCAGCACCATCGACACCACCGAGCTCGCTCGCCTGCAACACACGCCGGGCGTGGCCAGTGCCATCGGGGTACTGGTCGAGATACAGCACCTGAATGCCGAGAATCCCGTCTTCATCGAGATCGGGATCAACCCGGCTGATCTCGCCGGCTTCGGGGTGAAGGTGGTGGCCGGAAGCGCCTATGCGCCGACGGCGGCTCACGAGGTCATGCTGGGCTGGAGGGCGGCGGCCAACCTCGGACTGCACGTGGGCGACCGGTTCCAGGCCAACGGAACCTCGAACACGGTGACGGGCATCTATTCGACGGGAAACGCCTTCGGCGACGCTGGGGCCATGTTCCCCCTCCCGGCCATCCAGGGGTACAACCGGGTGGCGGGGATCGTCACCCTGGCCTTCGTCAAAGTGTCCCGCGGGGCTTCTATCCCGGCGGTCGCCCGCCGTGTCGAATACGGCCAACCCGAGCTGACCACCATCCGCACCGCGGCCCAGTTCGGGAGGGCCGACCGGGACCTGATCTACCTTCAAGCCGCCGTCAACGGCAGCACGGTCCTGGCCATCCTCATCGGTGCGGTCATCGTGGGCAACACCATGCTCCTGTCCCTCTTCGAGCGGACCCACGAATTCGGTCTCATGAGGGCGGTCGGGTGGACGCGTCGGCGCATGGTGGCCCTGCTCCTCGGTGAGAGCCTGCTTCTGGCCCTCATCGGTGCCGCGCTCGGCGTCGCGCTGTCCTTCGCCGTGGCCGGCGGCCTGTCCCATCTGCCCGCTCTCAGGGGGGTGCTCCACCCCAATTTCACCCCGGATGTCTTCTGGCGGGCCCTCTACACGGCCCTCGGTATGACGTTGATCGGGGCGCTCTACCCCACGACACGGGCCGCCCTGCTGTCACCGCTCAAGGCACTCAGCTATGAGTGATCCCATGGAGGGACAGCCGGCCATCGACGTGAAGGGCGTGACCCGGGTCTTCCCCGGAGGCGTCACCGCCCTGGCCGGCCTCGATCTCGAGGTCCACTACGGGGAGATGGTGGCCATCACCGGCCCGTCGGGTTGCGGGAAGTCGACACTGCTGAACATCCTGGCCGCCATCGACACCCCCACCTCCGGGTCCGTGATCGTGGCCGGGCACGACCTCGCCCACACCCGCGACCTGAGTGGTTACCGCCGTCACGAGGTGGGCCTCGTCTTCCAGCTCCACAATCTCCTGCCCCAGCTCTCGGCCCTCTCCAACGTCGAGCTCCCGATGTTTGGCAGCCGGTGGTCCGCCCATCAGCGCCAGACCCGGGCTCTCGAGCTTCTCGCCGAGGTCGACCTGCGCGGCTGTGAGAGCCGCCTCCCCACCGAGCTCTCGGGTGGTGAGCGACAGAGGGTGGCGATCGCTCGGGCCCTGGCCAACGAACCGAAGATCCTGCTGGCCGACGAGCCCACGGGCAGCCTCGACTCGGCCTCGACGGCGCGTTTTCTGGATCTGCTCCGACAGCTGGAGAACCGAGGCATGACCATCGTCATGGTGACTCACGCCCCCGACGTCGCCGCCCACGCCCACCGCATCGTGGAGATGCGCGACGGGGCCGTTGTCAAGGAGAGCGCTCCGCGATGACGGGAATCAGGTCGGTGGGCCCGGGTTCGGGCGCGGGGGGATCTCGAACGAGCGCCCGCCGGGAGAGCGCTGCGGAGGTCGGCGGGGGGCGACGGATCCCGATCGTAGGTGCCGACGGGTCCCCGACCACGGCGCCGGCGGGGCCGTCATGCGGTCCGACAGCCGATACGCCACCGTTTCGTAGTTGACCCTCCAACCGCGGAAATCGGGCCACGCCTCCTCCGCCGTCCGCTCCATGGGGAATCCGGTTTCGCGGAGCATGTCGACGGCACGGGCGAATTCTTCGTAGGTCAGCTCGATGGGGCCGTCGGGGTTCGGGTCCGGGTCGACCTCCCACCCCAACGTCCTGGCGATGCGGTTGAGTGCCGTCATGCCCATCCGCAGACACAGCCGCGCCTGGGAGGAGGCGGTGCTCGGGGAGAGCGCCAGGTGCATGGCAGCACCGTCGAGGACGGCGAGCAGGCCGACGAGCCACGAGAACCAGGGCTCGGGCGAGCGGAACAGCAGCAGGACCGGGTACGTCGTGTGACTCTCGGCCAGGTCGGCCGCCCACACCTCCCAGTCGGCGTAGAACCCGGGCAAGGCGTCGGTGATGCCGACGAGCTGGTGACGGGCCAGGACCTCGGGTCCCCATGCCGGCACCCCCGCCCGGCTCTCGAGCATCGCCACCAGGCCCTCCCGCTTGTTGAAGGCGCTGTAGAGGGCCGGAAGGTAGGCGATCTGCAGGGCCACGACCACGGCCCAGACGGCCCCCGCCGAGACGTCGACGGCCGGGTTCTGGATCCCCCCGACGTGGACCGACCCCACGCTGAACAGCGCCCCCGTGGCCTGGAGATACGCGTCGGCCACGTCATGCGTCGTCGCCTCCAGCATGAGACCGAACCCGACGATGAAACACGCCGCCCAGAACAGGAGCTGGGCCACGAGGGCCACAGGCCCGACCGGGGCGAGCAGGGCGTCCTTGGTCTCGTACCTGGTGACAAACCGTGTGACCGTCAAGAAAGCGAGGCGGACCGCCCGGTTGACGCCCAGTGACAGGCGTTCGAAACCCCGGGGACGTCGGGGGAGAACCATCGTGAACAGAATGCTGGCCCCGGTGAGGAGCACGACCAGGACACCGACAACGAAGAGGAACTGATCCATGGCGAGCTGCTCCGTCCGAGGGCCAGGCCTAGCTGTCCCTCCTGAGTTTCCCGCCCGGTGGCGGGACGTGCCAGTGGTTGGCGATCGACTCGAGGGCCCACCCGGCGTCGAGGGTGGTCACGGCACCTGTCCGGGCGGGGTGTCGACGTCGTCCCACTCGGGCGGGCGTTGCTTGCGGGCCCTGTAGGCCTCGGGGTCCTCGTGGATGAGGTGCCACCAGGCGCCGACGGCGAGCACGGCGAAGATCGGCCATTCCACGGAGTAGAACCAGCTGAGCCCGTTTCCCGCCAGAGCCCTGGTCGCCTGCCACCAGGCGGCGACGAGGCACCCCGGTGCAATCAGCACCACCGTCAGATGGAGGAGCAGTGCCCTGCGGGAGAACCAGCGCTGCCGCACGCCGAGCAGTGTAGGCAGCACGGTGCGACGCGCCGGTGGGCACCCGAGTCACCGTCTGAGATGCTGGCGAAACACCGTCGAGCCGTCGAGCGAGGAGCCTCTCATGCCCGACCTTCCCCGGTCACAGCGCGCTCCGGAGGCGGCGCGCCTCGACCGGAACCCGGACCACCGTCCTCCCGACGCCGGGAGAACGGCGTGGGCCGCTCTCGCCTCGGTGGCCGGGTCCCTGGCCGTCGACGCCCTGCTCGTGGCGGCGGGCACGGCGCTTTTCCCTTCCACCAGGGGCTATGCCCATTTCCGCTCCACCGACTACGGCGCCCTGACCGTCGTCGGGGTCGTGGCCGCCTCTCTGGCCTGGCCCGTGACGGCCCGCATCAGCTCGGCCCCCCGCCGGCTCTTCCGGCGCGTGGCCGTCGTGGTGACCCTGGTTCTCTGGCTCCCCGACCTGTGGATCCTCGCCGAGGGGCAACCTCCCCGGGCCGTGGCGGTACTCATGGTCATGCACCTGGCCATCGCCGTGGTCACGTACAACGTGCTCGTCCGCCTGGCGCCGGTGGGCTCGCCCGAGGAGGCGGCGGACCAGTCCCGCCAGGCGCCTCCGGTGCCGGGACCCTCCCCCGACGTTCGCCGAACGGGCCCCGGCCTCTCATCGCCGGGAACCCGCCGGGCCGGCATGGCCATGGGCGGCCTGGTGGCTTCGGAGCTCGCCCTCGGGATCGGCACCCTGGTCGTCGTCCCCTACGACCGATCCTCCACCTGGCTGCCGGCGCGCGGACAGCTCGTCTATCTCGCCCATGCCGCCCTCGGCGGCGTCCTGGGGCTCGGTGCCGTCGCCCTCCTCCTCGTCACCCGCCGAGCGAGGCGCGTCGACCGCATCGGGGGGACCGTCGGATGCATCGGCGTGCTGGTCGCCGCCGGCGGGGGCGTCGCCAGTGTGGACCACGCCACCAGGCTGGTCGGCGTCGGCCTCATGCTGGCCGGAACGGTGGTGGCGGGTTTCGGGTATCTCATGCTGACCATGGAGGTGACACCGCCGGACGAGCCTCGAGACCCGGCACCGACGACCGTCGAGGGGTAGCCTCACCGCTGTGACGAACCGGGTGGGGGCCGGAAAGCCGCCTGTCGCCCGAACCGACAGCACCTCTTCATCGCCACGGGAGCCGATGCCGTCGTCGGGGTCGGAGATCGCCGGGGAGACGGGCGAGGCCGTGCCCACCGAGGTGACCGAGCAGCCACCGGCAGCGGCGCTCTCGGAGTCCGAGCGCGCCGCCGCCTTCCGCCGTTCCGAGCCCAAGGTGCCGCGCAATTTCGCCCTCGTCCTCCTGGCCGTCTTCGCCGTTCTCGGCCTGGGGGGCGCACTCGGCGAGCACCTGCTGTCGAACGTCGGCCTCAACCCGGGCGCCGTCGCCACCACCTCGACGATTCCGGCGTCGGTGACCCGGGGGACCGCCGTGATCGCCCCGCCGGCATCTCCGTCGCCGTCGCGACAGGTCGGCGCCGCGCTCCCGGCCTTCATGGGGATGGCCGACATGGCGGGGGGCCGGGCACCGGCGTTCTCGCTCGTCGACCAGTCCGGTCGGTCCGTTTCGCTGGCCGACGAACGGGGAAGGGCCGTCGTGGTGACCTTCTTCGACTCCCCGTGCCAGGACATCTGCCCCGTCCTGTCGGCCGACCTCCTCCGGGCGGCCACCGACCTGGGCCCGCAGGTGGCGCACGTCGCCTTCGTGACGATCAACACCGATCCGGTCGCCCTCTCCGCCGCTCCGGCGTCAGCGGCGGCGCGGACAGGCCTCGGAACCCTGCCGAACTGGCACTTCCTCACCTCGAGCCTGGGGAACCTGAACAGCGTCTGGAAGGCCTACGGGGTGTCGGTCACCGTGTCCCCGACAACGGGGCTCGTCGCCCACAACGACGTCATGTACTTCATCGATCCCGCCGGGCGTCTGCGCTACCGCGCCACGCCGTTCGCCGACGAGAGCGCGTCGGGAGCATTCAGCCTCTCCCCCGCCGACGTCGCCCGCTGGGGCCAGGGCATCGCCACCTACACCCGGCGCCTGCTCGGGAGGGCCCCGTGAAGGCGTCAGGCCCCGCCCCCGACCACGGTCCCTCCCCGGCGCGGCCCGGACCGGACCGGTCCGCCGCACCCTGGTACCGCCGCCGAGCCTTCCTCGTCGTCGTCGGCATCGTGGTGGTCATGGCCGCCGCCGTCGTCAGCGACCTCCCGACCCAGGCCTCGCGGGCGACGGACATCCAGGCCGAGACCACGGTCATCGGGGAGATCAACACGGACGTCGCCCCGTGTGTCTTCGCCGTCGGTGAAGCCCTGACGCTCTACTCGGACGAGACCTCGGGCACCTTGACGGCGGCCCACCGGGCGCAGATCCCGGGGCTGTTGCGCGACGACCAGGACGCCTGCTCACTCACCGACCAGTCCATCTACGACCTGTCGGACATCGAGTCGCCGGGCGGGACCGCCGGTGACCGCGTCGGCGACGCCCTGAACACCGCCACGGTGTGGACCACGTCCGATGCCCTGGGCGCGATCGAGACCATCCAGGCCTTGACGAACGGCCCCGACGCCAAAGCCCGGGCTCAACTGCTCGTCTACGAACGGCTCATGACGGCGGACCGTGAAAAGGCCGCTGCCGAGATACACGCCGCCGACAAGCTGTTGCGGACCACACTTCCTCTCGTCAACCTGTCGACGTAGGGCGACCTCCGGCGACCTCCGGGCCGCCGCCGCCGAGGAGCGGTCCGGAGCGGCGCCGCCCGTCACGAACGAGCCGGTACAGCGCCTCGTCGGCGTCATCGTCACCGCGCAGCCAGATGACGAGATTCGAGAAGATCACCGGGAGGAAAGCGCACAAGGACGTGAACCACAGGACCCAGGTGGCGATGGCCTGGTCGGCGGCCACGCTGAGGTCACGACCGGCCACGTGGGGAAAGGCCCGGTACACCGAGGCGTGCGACAGCCCCACCAGGTAGGCGGTCACCCAGACCGTCCACATGGCGACAGCGGCCAGCGCCATCCGCTGGGGACGGGCCAGGCGCGGCGCCAAAGGAGGCGACGCCACCAGCTCGAGCCACAGTCCGGTCCCCGCCACCACCAGGGTGAGTGCCTCGACGACGGACAGCCAGCCATGACGGGCCAGGGCGTCGACACTGACGGGGACTCGCCACGCCACCACCGCCGCCATCTCGAGGAGCAGCCAGGCGACGCCGCGCGCCGGCCCGGGATGCCGACGGCGGGCGGCCGCCACCCGGTCGGCGACCAGCGGCCGATCGACGACGCAGACCCCTTCGGCGTCAGCGGCGCCGGTGGGCCCCGACGCCAGGCCCAGCCGGCGCCACGGGGTACCCAGGGCCACGAGGGCCGGGACGGCCATGGCCAGCAGGGCGAACTGCAGGGCCTCGAGAGCCTCGACCCGTCTGGCCTCCAGGGCCAGCGGGGGCACCAGCGCCAGCACCAGGACGAGGGGGGCCAGCACCACCAGAGCCAGCCTGACCCCACCCGATCGGCCGCCGATCCGGGCACGGATCTGGTCCTCGGACCGTGCCCCGGGCCGCTCGCCGGCGGCCCCGTCGTTCACCGGTTCGGGCGACGCTGGAAGAAGAACCACAGACAGACGACGGTGAACGTTCCGATCGGGATGGCGAACGTGAGGACCTGGGCGCCGACGAGGCTGCTTGTCCCGAGCATGATCCACCACCCTTTCGTCCGACCGCTCCCCATCCCTCTGGGACGGACCCCCGCGCCGCACCGGTCAGGCCACGGCAAGGCTCGGTCAGATCACATAGAACAATACCCAAAAGAACAGGTTCACGAAGGCGATGAAGGCCCAGAAGTACCAGCACGCCTCGAGGTTGGCCCGGAACAATCGGGCCACCGGCGCCGTCGAGCGCACGGGCCCCCCGTCCTCGACCACCGCCCGTCGCAACCGGAGCCAGCGGGCGAGCAGCGTCTCGAGCCAGTACAGCCCGGCCAGGAGCAGCGTGATGTTCAACACCGCCCAGCCGACGAAGCTCGACGCATAGCCGCTCGAACCGGGGAAGAACGGCAACTTGGTGAACTCCCACACCTGCAGCCCGAGAGCGGTGAGCCCACCGGCCACGGTGATCCATCCGGCGACCTCCCAGTCGAGGGTCTCGCCGCGTCGCAGGCGCGTGGTCCCGTATCCGTTCAAGAGGGCGCTCGCCACGGCCAGCGCGAAGATGGCCGCTCCGATCGCCGTCGGTGCCGTGATGTGGCCGGGACGCCAGAGGTCTTCGCTGTTCGTCGACCGAAGATAGAAGTAGACGAAGGCCAGGGAGGCGAAGAAGAAGGCGCCGATCCCGATCACCAGATGGCCGCCCGTCCAGATGGCGCCTTCAGCCGACCGCATCTCGTACTCGATCTCCTCCGGCGTCTCGATCAACGTCGGTGCCTCGAAGGCCATGTAGTCGTCGCCGGAAGTGGGTTGGGTCGTCATGCGATCGGTGGCCTCGGATCGGTGGCGCCCGGTTGACCCGACGCCGCGTCCGGCTCCGACCCGATGGACGGATCGGGGGGAACGGCGCCGCTCAGCACCAGGGTCCGAGGACCGAGGTCGGCGACGGGTTGGGAATCACCCCGCCCGTAGTGGTAGGGGTCGGCCAGCACCACGGGGATGCGGGCGAAGTTGTAGGCGGGAAGAGGCACCGGCGTCTGCCATTCGAGCCCCAGCGAGTTCCACGGGTTGGCCGGGGACGGCTTCGGGTCGATGAACACCGACCACACGAAGTTGGCGATGAAGATGAGGAACGAGGCGCCGAGGAGGAAGGCGCTCACCGAGGAGAAATCGTTGAGGGCTTGGAGGTTCTGGGCGTACTCGAAGACGCGCCGAGGCTGGCCGAGCAGCCCGACCAGGAAGAGAGGGAAGAACGTCAGGTTGAAGAAGATGAACATGGTCCAGAAATGCCACTTCCCGAGCCGCTTGTTCATCGTCGTCCCCGTCATCTTCGGGAGCCAGTAGTACAGACCGGCGAAGAAGGCGAACACCAGGCCGCCCATGATCGTGTAGTGGAAGTGGGCCAGGACGAAGAAGCTCCCGTGAACGGTGACGTCGACGGGGACGTCGGAAAGGAAGACACCGGAGATCCCCCCGATCAGGAAGTTGAAACCCATGGCGAGGGCGAAGAGCATCGGCACCTCGTACCGGATCTTCGCTTTCCACAACGTGCCCATCGTGTTGAGGAAGATGAACCCCGTCGGGATGGAGATCAACTCCGTCGTGAGCATGAACAGCGGTCGCATGTCGGGATTGATCCCGCTCTGGAAGAGGTGGTGCTGCCAGACGAAGAACGACAGCAACGCCACCCCGATCATTCCGGCGGCGGCTATCCGATAGCCGAAGAGCGGTTTTCTGGTGAACACCGGGAAGATCTCGGCGACGATGCCGAAGCCGGGCAGGGCCATGATGTAGACCTCGGGATGACCGAAGAACCAGAAGAGGTTCTGCCACAGGTACGAGCTCCCACCGTGCTCGTTCACGAAGAAGGCGGTCTGGGCCGTCCGATCGAGGACGCCGAACAACCCGGCGGCCACCAGCGTCGGGGTGGCCAGCGTGAGCAGGGCGGCGGTGGCCAGGATCGACCAGACGAAGATCGGCACCCGGCCCCAGCTCATCCCCGGGGCCCGGTAGTTGATGATGGTGGCCAGTAGGTTGAAACCGGCGCAGATCATGCCGATGCCGATGACGGCGAAGCCCACCAGGTAGGAGTCCATGCCCCCGGTGGCCTGCGTCTGGAGCGGCGCGTAGCCGGTCCACCCCGTCGGGAAACCTCCGAGGGGCAGAGCGCTC
The DNA here is from genome assembly GCA_963842145.1 of uncultured Acidimicrobiaceae bacterium. Classification (GTDB taxonomy): domain Bacteria; phylum Actinomycetota; class Acidimicrobiia; order Acidimicrobiales; family UBA8190; genus CAWJFJ01. Next base: position 762,802 of record CAWJFJ010000012.1, on the reverse strand, counting down.
AGGATCACCAGGTAACCGGCGGCGAAGATCCACAGAGAGAACGACTCGACGCGCGGAAAGGCCATCCGCCGCGACCCGATCATCAGGGGGACCAGCCAGTTCCCGAGGGGGCCGATGACGATCGACGACGCCATCATCATCATGATCGTCCCGTGCTCACCGACCAGAGCGATGTAGGTGCCAGGCCCGAAGACGTGGTTCGTCGGGTTCAGCAGCTCCGTCCGGATACCCATCGCCATGAGACCACCGGTGAAGAAGAACAGGAGCACGACGAACGTGTACTGCAGGCCGATGATCTTGTGGTCCAGAGCGGGGCCGAAGTAGCGGGTCCAGCTCTTCGACGGCGTGGGGGGCAACGGCTCGCGTCCCACCACCTTGGCCAGCGGGTAGTCGAGCATCCCGGCGCCGGCGAGCCAACCCAGCACGCCGATGGACAGACCGAGGACGATCGCCACATCGTTCTGGCCGCTCCCCTGCACGTTGATGTACCCGCTGGCGATGACATTGCCGATCCAGTGGCCGACGGCGTAGCCGGCGACCGCCCCGACCAGTGCCCGGCCGGCGTGGGGGCCGAGCCAGCCCGGGCGACGCCGACCCGACGCAGGGGGAGAGGCGTCACCCGAATGCTCGGCTCCGATCGACTCACGCGTGTCGATTGCCATGCCCCCGGTCGTCCTTCCTACTGGCTCGGATTGGTGGCACCGTACTGCTCCACCTTGCTGTACTGGTCGACGTTGTCGGGGTAGAGACCGCCGTTGGCACCGTTCGCATCAGGGACGTAGGTGTACGCGAACGGCGGGAGGTCCTTGGTGTTGGCCGCGTTCTGGCGTTCGGTCGACTGGGCCCAGACGAAGAACTGCGATTTGGGGAGGACCCGCCCGTAGTCGTACATGGCTCCGTGCCACAGGCCGCACAGCTCCGAACACCGCACCGTGAACCCCCCGAGCTGTTTCGTCGTGGTGTAGGCGACGTTGTCCTCGGAGGGGTTGGCATCCGCCTTCACCCCCAGCTGATAAGCCCAGAAGGAGTGGATGACATCGACCGAAGTCACGTGGAAGGCGATCGTCGTGTCGTCCGGGATCATCAGCTGGCTGGTCTCAAACCCGCCGAACGTCGGATACCGGTAGGTGAATTCCCACTGCTGGGCGATGACCTGGACGGGAAGGACGTCGTGCGACGTGGGTGTCCAGATCGGGCTCGGCCCCTCGCCACCACCGGCCCCGGCGGGCGCGACGAGCTCGACGGTCCCGAAGACGAACACACCGATCACGATGACCGTCGTGGTGGCGATCCAGCCGATCTGGATGCCGAGGTGACCGCGCGCCTTCGGTCCGCCCTCGGGCTCATCGGCGCCGGCGCGCGACCCCCGCCAGACGATGAGGGCGTAGGCCCAGTACACCCACACGGCCAACATGACCGGGAAGGCGATCAGGAACAGGACGTTGAAGTCGAACTGGGCGCCCCCGGCCGACGATGTCATGGCCCCCGGGGGCACGTGGGGGCCCACCACGAAATAGAAGACGAGGTCGAGCGCGGCGGAGAGCACCACCCAGATGGCGATCATCCGGCGGAAGTGGTGGGTCTCCGTTCCCTGGCTCACGCCACCACCTTGAGGAAACCGTCCATGTACCCGATCGTCTGCATCGGTCCGCCGTTGCCGTAGAGGAAACCGAGCCCGCACGGGAGGAAGCACTGCCACGGGTACTGGCCCGGCCCCGGGGTCATGAAGGAGAACGTCACGATGTTGTGAGGCGACTTCAATGTGCACGGCGCAACGGCACAGAGATTGGCGTTCCCGTTGTTGGCGTAGAGCGGCACGCTGATCCCGAGGGTGGGAATGGCGAAGGTGTGGGCGACGCCGTTGCCCGCGTTGGCATTGATAACTCGGAACGTCTTCCCGTTCAGGGTGGCGTCGTCGCCGATCGTCCCGATCACCTTGCCGAATTGCTGGTTGCGCAGCGCCGAGCCCCCGTCGTACTGGTCCACGGTGACGTTGATCCGGGTGTGGGCGGGCAGGTCCCACAACGTGGTGTGGACCCACTGCCCGTTCGGGGCCTCGGTGAGGTACGACACCCACGTCGGGTGGGGACCGAAGCCGATCGAACCGACCGTCTGCACGGTGAGGTCGACGGGTGCCCCCGCCTGATGGCCGGTGGCGAAGTCCACCGTCGGTGGCGACGAGCGGAGGAAGGCCATGACGGTGAAGACGACGAGACCGGCGGACACGGCCAGAAACACCCCGACGACGGCCAGTCGGCCTCCACGTCCCACCCTTAGCCCCGCACCGCCCAGACAGACACGGCTACCGCCATACTGCCCCCTGTCTCCCCCACCGGATCCGCCCTGTCCTGCCAGACAGCGGTGGACCCGGTCACTACGGCGGTGACCCTAGGCCCGGTTGGGGCCCTCGTCAACGATCGTCCGCCGGGGCGGCGACGGGCTCGGGAGGCGGTGCACGACCCGCTCGATGACGTTCGACAACCCGCCTTCTTCCACGATGGCCCGACGAAGCACGACGATCAGCGCCGGGTAGGCCCAGAAGTCGCCGCAGACCCACAAGATGGCGGCGCCGATCTGCTGATCGGCGAACGGCGCCAACGAGACCCCCGGGATGTGGGCGTAGACGGGATACCACGAGGAGCTCGAGAAGATGCTCAGGGACATGGCCAGGACGAACATGGCGACGTTGGTGGCGACAATGGCCCCGCCCTGCCAGAACAACGATGCCCGGGGCCTCATCGGGTGCGACGGGATGATCTGGAGCCAGAAGAGGACGCCGGTGACGAGGAAGCTGGCGTGCATGAGCCAGATGTGGACGACCTGGTTGTTCTCGGCCAGGTCGAACAGCACGGGGAGATGCCAGATCACCATCATGGCGTTGAAGGCGATCAGTGCGGTCCACGGGCTCCTCACCGCCCGGCCCAGGGCCCGCAGCGGACGCGCCCAGTGGCCGAGGAGCACGGATCTCCCCACGCGGCGGCGCATCCCCACCGGCAGTGAGAACAGCAGCGGGATCCATGGCGCTCCGGCCACGATCAGGATGGGCGCGTAGAAGGCGATGAGGATGTGCTCGATCATGTGGACGAAGAAGTAGTCCGTCGACCAGTAGTCGATCGGTGACTCCACGGCCACCAGAAGGCAGGCCAGCCCGGCGTAGAAGACGAGTGACCGCCACCGGCGCCGTCTGGTGCGCCGGGGGTCGGAACGGGTTCGTAGCCGCGCCAGGCCGGTCTCGTGGGCCAGGACCACGATGGCGACCACGATGAGGAACGGGTCGAACGCCCAGTGTCTGGTCACGTACGACATGGCGTCGCCCTCGCCTCCCGTTCCCGTCGAACCCCGGACCTCACGAAGAGGAACCGAACTGGATCGGCACCGTCACGGTATCGATCTTGGTCCACCTCCCGGCGGTGACGTCGAGCCGCCAGTCGGTGAGCTGCACCAAGGCGACGGAGAGGGCATCCACCTCGCCGCCGGTCCCCACCGCCACGGCGGCGGTTCCCGGGGGCGGTGCCGGCAGGGGGTGCCACGCACCCCCGGGGCCCGTCTCCACGTCGAGCATGGACGGCCGGTGCGGCCGAGAAGCGAGGACCACGAACCCACCCCCCGGTTCCACGCCGGTGGAGACGACACGGCTACCGCGGCCCAACGAAAGGGGTGGGGAGCTTGACCAGCGCCGCACGGCCGCGCCGGCCACGCCGATCACGCTCGTCGCCGACGAGTGGGCCACAGCCACCAGCCCGCTCGCCGTCCCGCCGGCGCCGACAAGTCGCAAGACCGTGGTCGCCCCCGACCCCGGCGGCCCGGGGAGCCGCGGTCCGATCAGACGCCAGGTGCCGTCGGCCCGCCCGAAGATGCCCACCACTCCCCTCGCCGTGCAGGTCGTTCCCACCAACGGACCCCGGCTGTCGTCGGAGGCGACGGCGGTGAGCCTGCCGACGCCGCACGACCGGCCCGCCGGCGACGATGCCAACGCCGCTCGCCCGGCGATCTCCGACCAGTCGGTGGGGTTCCCGGTGCTCCGGTAGACCTCGCCCCCACCGGCACGCAGCAGGGCAAGTGACGGGGCACCCGGGGACACGGCCACGGCGTCGGGAACGGCGGCCAGGCCCCCGGGGACGAGACCGGGCGACCACGATCCGCCCTCGTCCAGGCTCAAGGCCAGGGGCGAGAAGGCGAGGTCCTGGCTCGGCTCGAAGCCGGCCAACAGCATCGCCCCTCCGGACGAGCTCGTCCCCACACTCGCCACCAGACCACCGTTGTCGGCGACCCCCGGCGGGGTCACGAGCGTCCACCGGGTCGCGTCGGGCCGGCGGAAGAACAGCTGCCAGAAGGTGTCGAGCGGATAGCGGGGCGCTCCCATGGCCACCACGGCCAGCTCGCCCGTGGTTGTGGCGAGGGTGGAACCGAGTGGTACGCCCACCACGGCCGGTGCGCGGTGGGCGGCGCCGGTGACCCCGACCGTCGGGCTCGAGCAACCGGCCAGGCAGGCAGCCGCCACCACGGACGCCAACGCGGCGCCGGCGAGCGGGGAACGAGCCCCGGGCCGCCTCACGCCTGGACGACGCGCTGGAGAGCAGTGGCCAGATACACCGAGAACGACGACGACGACGCCGAGCCGTCGCCGGGATCGGTGCTGAGGACCTCGCGGGTGCGCCCCCGGGCGTCGATGAGGTAGGCGAGGTCGCTGTGAGCGATCATCGCACCCGCCGGCGCCACATCGGCCACGATGCCGTACTGGTCCCAGACGTGCACGAGCGCCGACCGCGTCCCGGTGAGGTACAGCCAATTCCGCATGTGGTCGAGGCCCTCCTGGCGGTCGAACGCTCTCGTGAAGGCGGTGGACCGGTAGATCGGGTTGGCCACCACGGCCACGAAGACGACCCGGCTCGCATCGGCTCCGAGCAACGTGTCGGTGGCGCGGAATTCCTGGGCGATCAGCGGGCAGTCCGATGTGCACACCGGGTCGAGGAAGGTGAGGGCCACCGTCCGGCCCCGCAGATCCGAGAGCGAAACCGTTCGTCCCGCCTGATCGACGAGGCGGAACGCCGGCGCCGGAATGTCGACGGTGTTCGGCGTACCGTCCACGGCCTCGGCCAGGATGGGGTCGGCGTTCGGGTTGATCGACGCCGAGGCCATCGGCACCGCACCGACGAGCACGACCGCCATGGCGGCCACCGTGGCCAGCACCCGCGTCAGGTAACCAGGGGCCACCCGGTCCCACCACGGCCTCCGATCCAGGGAGGTCGTGGCATCGGGCACGGCCATGGCGTGGACGGTGGCGCTGCTCGACTGCCTGACCGGCACCACCGCCCGGACGACGGCCAGGTATCCCGAGACAACGACCAGCGCCATGGGCAACATGCTGTTGGGGTCGGTCCCGACGCCACCGAAGAACCCCATGTCCTGGACGAGAACCCAGTCGGCGACACAGAGGGCGACCGCCACGTACATGGCCGGGCGCACCACCTCGGACCGGGCCGTGCACAAGGCCACGCCGGTCGCTGCCAACAGCACGACGACGATGAGGTTGATGGCCCACCCGTGCGACGCGTCGACCCGTCCGAATGCCCGGACCGTCGACGACAGCCAGCCGGGTTGGCTGGTCCGTGCCATCTGGCGGACCATCGTCGTGAGGGTCCCAGCGTTTCTCCCGGGCGACGAACCCTGCCAGAACCCCCGTCCGGGCCAGGCCTGGAGGACCGCCATGCCGATGAGGAACGCACCGGTGGCGCGCAGGATCAGTCGGCCGAGCTTCGGGCTCGACCATGCCGACTCGGGCAATGCCACCAGCGCGCCAGCCACGCAGTAGAAGAGGACGGCACCGGGCGAGCCGAAGAGCCACGAGGCGCCCTGGCCGAATATCCCACCGAAGGCCTCACCGAAAACCCAGACGACGAGTCCCCACCCCATCGCCACCAGCCCGGCCACTCGGGACCACCGGCCACGGGGGGCCAGGAGAAGGGCGGCTCCGATCCCGAGTTGGAGCCATACGGCGGCGGCCGCCGTCTGCACGGGATGGTGGGTCCAAACGGTCACCCCGACGTTCACGACGTGCTGCACCCAGCTGGGAGAGGATGCCGCCGAGGGCTCGAGGACTCCGGTCGGCAGGCCGAGCGGCATGGCCGACTGGAGTTGGAGCAGTCCGTCCAGCATCCAGAAGAGTCCGAACCCGATGCGAAGGACCCGGCGGGCGGTGGGCTCGGCCGGGAAGACCGGCGAGGTTGGATCCGCCCCCCCACCCGCGGAGGTCGAGCGTCTGTATTGAGCCGTCCGGAGAACGTTCCACGCCAACGACAGAAGCACGAGGACGAGTCCGATGAGGAGGAGCTGGTGGAGGAGGGCGGCGTGGAATGCCGAGAGGACCACCGAGTTCCTGGCCTCAAGGTGGGTGCTCATTCCCGGCATTGCGTACTCCCCGTGGCTCGCCGGCCCCGACGCGTCACTTTCGCCGCATCATTGCAGATCCCCGCTTCGCCTTAGACGCGGCCGGCCAGGGAACGTCGGCGATGGACCGAGCCGTCACATCCCTCTCAGGGTGCGTCGACCGCAGCTGCGGGATCAGAGCCGCGTGTACGTCCGGGATTCGAGCTCGAAGCGTTGGATGGCGTCGCTGCTGACCGACGGCCGGGTGGCCACGACCGCCTCGAGGACGTCGGCGGAGGTCACCCGGGAGTCTCCGCCGACCACCGCCCGGTCGAACGCACGTTGGGCGCTTCGCTGGGCGACCAGAGCGAAGTCGGCGGGCGTGAACCCGGCCGTTCTGGCCGCCACCACTTCCGCCTCGCCCGACGGCACCAGCTCGGCGGCCAGCTCGGCCCGACCCGCTTCGTCGGGGGCCCCCACCGGGATGATCAGGTCAAAGCGTCCCGGTCGGAGCATGGCGGGATCGATGGCGGCGACCGAGTTCGTGGCCATGACCATCAACCGCCCTGGTCGCGATTTGAACGCCGGAATGGACTTGAGCAGCTCGTTCACGAGGGCCTGGTTGTGAGGACGACCGGCGCGGTCGGGGACGATCTCGTCAGCCTCGTCGATGAAACACACCAGGCGGTCCACCCCGTTCAGATCGTCGAGCGCCTGGCGGAGAGCCGTCGCCCCTTCGACGCCTTGGCCGAGCAGGGACGGATGCAGCTCGACGAAAGCCCACGACAATCTCGATGCGATGGCCCGGGCGAATGAGGTCTTTCCCGTCCCCGGAGGTCCGAAGAGCAGGACGGCGGAAGGGGGCACGAGACCGATCTGGTCGGCCAGCTCCCGACGCGATGACGGCGCGACCACGGTGCGCTCGAGGAGGTCCTTGGTGGCCGAGAACCCTTTCATCGCACCCCACAGGCCGGCCGGGGGGAAATGACCCCCGTAACGCTCCACCACGGCCAATTCCTCGGGAACCATGGAGGCGGCGCGTTCGTAGAGGTGGAGGCCCTCGACGCACGAGAATCCCTGATTGGCAAAAGCCAGCTCTCCCACATGACCGGTGTGCATGAGCGCCAGAAGACGACGGGCACCGCGGTGGATGATCTCCTGGTCGAGCGCCTTCAACAGAGCGGAACCGATCCCGCGGTTCCGCCACTCCGGGTGCAACGCGAGCACCAGCAGATGGGCGTCGGACCCGCACACGCGGGCCACCACGGCGCCCACCAGCTTCCCCGACGACACGGCGACGGCCGCCGGTTGGTGCTCGTGAAGCGCCTCCACCACGTCGCTGCGGCCGTATGCCGCTCCTGTCGCCGTTCCGACCACGTCGATCAGTCGGACAACGTCCTCGAAAGGAGCGATGGGATCGTGATGGTCGATGGTGACCACTCGCCAGGAGGTGGGCACGGCTAGGCGCTCCCGAAGCACGGCCGGAGAGCGACGGCTCTCGCCCCAGCCTCGGACCGGAGAACCGTGTCGTTCACCGGGCGCCATCCTAACGATGGGAGATCCGGTCCGCCGGCCCCGGTCCTGATCATGCGTGGGCAGGGATCAGGCTGCGTCTTTGATCCCGAACGCGTCGCGAAGGGCAGCCTTCAGCGTGGCGGCGTTCAGCTGCCCGATGTGCCGACCCAGCACCTTTCCGCCCGGCGAGATGAACACCGTCGTCGGTAACCCGAAGAGACGGTAGACGCTCGCCGTGTGGCCTTGTGGGTCGGACACGGTCAGGTAGCTGACATGGACACCGGCGAGGAATGTGAGCGCCGCATTCCTGGTGTCGTTGCTGTCGACGCCCAGGAAACGGACCTGACCATGCCCGGCGCGGTAGGCGGACTCGAGAAGCGGCATCTCCGTCTCGCACGGAACGCACCACGATGCCCAGAAATTGACCACCAGGTCCTCGCCATGGAAGTCCGCCAGCGAGATCTGACGGTTCGGACTGAGCAGGTCGGGAAGAGAGAAGCCCTCGGCCGGCTGGTTGGTCTGATCGACGAGTGGGGAGCTGACGGCGGTGCTCGGCGCCGACGACGCGGCGTAGAGACCACCGCCGACCAGGATCAACAACACGCACGATACGACGATGCCGGACCGCCGTCTCCGGGCTCGGCGCCGAGTGGTCTCCCGCTCTGAACGCAGACCGACCTCATCCGAGCTCGTCACGTTCGCTTCGCCGGTGGTGACGGGCTTACCCTGCTCGCTCATGACGATCTGGGCTCTCGGCCCGGTCGACGGACGCGCCGGGAAGGGGCTCGTCCCCAGCTGGTTCACCCACGATCGCATGCCGCAGCCGCGAGCTGTTCCACACCACGAATCCCGACGAAAGACCCATGGCAGCCGCGGCTATCAGGGGATTGAGAAGCCCGCACGCTGCCAGTGGAATCGCCGCCACGTTGTAGGCGAACGCCCATGCCAGGTTGCCCCGGATCGTCCTCAGGGTGCGGCGAGCCAAGGTGACGGCGGTGGCGACGACCCGGAGATCGTCGCGGACGATGATCAGGTCGGCCGCGTTGATGGCCACGTCGGTGCCCGACCCGACGGCGAGCCCGAGATCGGCACTGACCAAAGCCGGTCCATCGTTGACGCCGTCGCCGACCATTGCCACCGCATGTCCCGCGTCCTGGAGGCGCCCAATCATGGCGACCTTCTCTTCCGGAAGCGCTCCGGCCACGACATCGGTCACCCCGATGGCGTTCCCGACGGCACGAGCGGTGGGTTCGTTGTCCCCGGTGAGGAGAACACAATGGAGACCGAGTTCCTGGAGCTCCCTGACGGCCGGGGCGGCGGAAGGTCGGATCGTGTCGGCGATCGCCACCGCTCCGATGATGACGTTGTCGCGTCCCACCAGCACGGTGGTCCGTCCCAGACCTTCCCAATCCGCACAACGGGCAGCCACGTTGGCAGGCACCGAGCCGGCACTCTCGGCGAAGATACCGGCCCTCCCTATCGAGACCTCATGTCCCTCGACGGTGCCGCAGGCACCCAACCCGGGTTGTGCCCGGAATGCGTCGACCGGGGGCAAACTGCCCTGTTCCTGGTGTGCCGCGGCAACGATCGCCCGGGCCACGAGGTGCTCAGACGCCTGTTCGAGCGCTCCCGCCCAGCGCAGGAGCGTGGCGCACTCGACCCCGGGTGCACACTCCACGCCGGTGACCGCCATCCTCCCTTCGGTGACGGTCCCTGTCTTGTCCAGCACCACGGTGTCGACCTGCCGGGAGGCTTCGAGCGCCTGATATCCCTTGAAGAAGATGCCCAGGCGAGCACCAGTGCCCGAGGCGACCAGGAGGGCCGTCGGCGTGGCCAGACCGAGGGCGCAGGGACAGGCGATGATCAGCACCGAGATGGACGCACTGAACGCCTGCTCGGAGGAGCCGCCCAGGAGCAGCCACCCAGCCAGCGTGATCACGGCGACAGCGAGCACGGCGGGGACGAAGATCCCCGAGATCCGGTCGGCCAGCCTTTGGACGGCGGCTTTTTCGTTCTGGGCGTTCTCGACGAGCCGCACCATGTGGGCCAGCTGCGTGTCGCGCCCCACTCTCGTCGCTCGCACCACCAGACGACCGCCCATCGACACCGTGCCACCGGTCACCGGGTCGCCGGGCGCCACGTCGACGGGCACAGATTCCCCGGTCATGGCGCTGCGATCTATCGACGACTCTCCGACAATGACCTCTCCGTCGGCAGCGACCGTTTCTCCGGGACGCACCACGAACCGGTCACCCACCTCGAGGCGCGATACCGGGAGCCGTCGTTCGACGTCCATGGCGCCGAGCACGGCCACCTCCTTGGCACCCACGGCCACCAACGATCGCAACGCGTCCCCCGACCGCCGCTTGCACAGGGCCTCGAAGTACCGTCCCGCCAGGAGGAACGTGGTGACGCCGGCGGCGACGTCGAGATAGATGGCGCCACCCGATTGGTGGGCGAGCACGAACACCCACGACCGGGGCGTTCGGTCGGTGTCCCGCCAGAACATGGCATACAGCGACCAGCTCGTGGCGGCGGCGATGCCCAGGGACACCAGGGTGTCCATGGTGGACGTGTGGTATCGAGCATTACGAACAGCCGCCTTGTAGAAAGGCCAGGCGGCCCAGGTCAGAACGGGACTGGCCAGGACGACCAGCAGCCACTGCCAATGGGGGAACCGCAGCAGCGGGACGAGCGAAAAAGCGACGGACAGGTCGCACAAGGGCATGAAGATGAGGGCGGAGACGACGAGCCGCCGGCTGAGGGTGCGCACGCGTTGGTCGGCCTCCGCCGGGCGATCCGTCATCGATTCGGAGTCTCCGACGAGCTCGGCGGTGTACCCGGCGGAATGGATCTCGTCGACCAGTCGTTCGACCGGTAGCTCGGGGGGGAGGACGACTCGCGCCCGCTCCGACGCATAGTTGACGCTGGCCGAGACGCCATCGAGGTCGTTGAGCCGTCGTTCGATCCGGGCGGCACAGGCGCCACAGGTCATGCCGCCGATGGCCACGGACACCACGGCCTCGTCGGACGCCGATGTGGCAGTCACCTGGGTGGCGGTCACGACATGGGCTCCCGGTCCGTTCAAACGTGTCTGTGCCCAGGGAAGCATCCGCCGTGGAGGCGGCACGACCCTCCCTCGATATGCGACGGAGCGTAGACGTACGACCTCGGCGTCGACCTCAGCGCTTGCCCCGTCCGTGTGGTCTCTGACGGCGATACTACGTCTTGTAGTAGTCAGGATGGGGGCCAGTCCGTCATGATCGAGCCGGCGGGTACGACAGGCGTCACGCTAACGGACGACACAGGGGCCAGGGGGCAGATCCGCTGGCGCCGTCGCGACAGGCGCCGCCTACGGCAGCTGGCCCTGGCGTCGGTAGGGCTGTCCGCTTCGCCGAGACCGTCTCACGGTCCGAGGCCGAGAGTCCTGCGCCGGGCCCTCGAGGAGCGCCGGGGCCAGCGACGAAAGACGTGACGAATGACCACGGTGGCACTCCCCTGGCCGGAGGCCAGCATGGCCATCCGTTGGTTCTGCCGGCGACCGAACACGGAGGTCTCCACCCTCTTGCCTCTTGCCGCCCGGGTCGCCCCCTGGCAACAGAATGTGACCCTCGAAAGCAGTTTGGCCGACCTTCCTCGGATCGCCGCGGCCGACACTCAGGTCGAACAGACCCTTGTCGAGCGGGTCCGGAAGTCCCGGACACGGGGAGCGACGTGGGCGCGAATCGGCGACGCCCTCGGCATGACCCGCCAATCGGCATGGGAGCAATTCTCCTGCGAGGAACGAGCTGCACGGCGTCCCCACTTCAGCGATTGCTGCCGGGAGGCAGCAGCGGTGTGTCGCCACCACCTCACCTCGTCCTTGGTAGCCACCGAGGTGCATGGTTGGTGCCAGTGGATCTAACGTGACCCGGGCGATGGCGAGTCGGTCCGATGTCGGCGCCAAAAGGGCACGACGTGGTTTGGATCGGCCCTCCGCCGATGTCGAACGACGAGATGCTCTCGGAGAGGAATGGGGAATGAGCGATCTGCTCTTAGCAGCTGAACGAGAAGCCGTCGCCGGCGCGAGCCGCCATCTGGCCGAGAAGGGGCTGGTCATCGGCACCGCGGGCAACATCTCCGCCCGGCAGGGAGATCTGATCGCCGTCACTCCCACAGGATCTGACCTGGGCATGGTCACGGCCGAGATGATCACTATCATCGACCTCGAAGGCCAGGTTGTGGACGGCGACCTCGCCCCCACGTCAGAGGTCCCGCTGCACACCGGTATCTACGCTGCCACCAATGCCCTCGCCATCACGCACGCCCATGCGATGGCGTCCACCGCGCTCTCGTGTTGTCACGACGAGCTGCCGGCGCTGCACTACAGCTGCCTGGGATTGGGGGGTGCCCCCCGCACCGCCGCCTATGCGACCTTCGGCTCGCAGGAGCTGGCCGACAACGTCATCGAGGCGCTCAAGGGGCGCAACGCCGCCATGATGCAGAACCACGGGTCCGTCGCCTACGGGTCCACCATGGATCAGGCCGTCGAGCGCCTGGAGCTTCTCGAATGGCTGGCGGAGCTGTACTGGCGGGCGTCCTCGATGGGAACCCCCCGCGTGCTGACGGACAAGGACTTCGAGGCGATCATCACGGCGGCCATCGAACGTGGATACGGCGCCATGAAGAAGGTCGACAAGCGCTAGCAGTCCCGACGGCGTTCACAATTGGAACGCAAGACCGTCCAAGGTGTCGAGAAAACTCCGTGTGGCCGCGCTGTTCGGACGGTCTGCGGTGATCACAGCCGCATCGCAGGAGGGTGAGAACCCTTCGATGGGGACGTAACAGACGCCTGGATTCGATTCGGCCGCCGCTTTGGGCAACAGAGAGATGGCCAGCCCATGGGCCACCACGTCCAACATGGTGGGAATGTCGGCGACCCGATAGACGGTGCGGTACTCCACGCCCGACCGGGCGAAGAACGAGCTGACCGCATTGTGGCTGGCGACATCGCCCGGGTTGGCCGCAAAGACCTCGCCCGCCAGCTGCGTGATGCCCACCTTCTTCCGTCGCGCCAGGCCGTGCCCCACAGCACAGGCGATCCCCACGGGCTCTGATCGTGTCGAGATCACGCGGATACCAGCCGGCCAACCCTGCGGGGGAAGACCGACGAAGGCGAGGTCCAAGCCTCCGCGCACCACGTCGTCGACGAGTGCAACCGAGAGCCCTTGCCTGAGGGTGATCTCGACATCGGGAAACGCCTCCCGATACGAGGCCAGCAGGGGGCTGACGCTTCCCCACACCAGGCCGATCGAAATGCTGCCCCGCACCCGGCCGACCGATCGATCGACGGCGTCACGGGCCGACGCGGCGGCGGCCAGGACCCTCTGAGCCTCCGGGAGCAGAGCGTGTCCCGTTGCGCTCAGCTCGACCCGCCGGGTGGTGCGGATGAACAGGGCTGCGCCCAGATGTCGCTCGAGAGCTCGGATCGAGGTGGACAACGCGGATTGGGCGATGTGGCACCGGAGGGCGGCGCGCGTGAAGTTTCGTTCCTCCGCCACAGCCACGAACTGCTCCAGCTGCTGCAGATCCATTGATCGTGTCATGCGATCAATCTATCCAAACTGGCTATCGTCCAAGATAGATACTTAGCGTGCCCACCGTGATTCTGAGTCGGTCCGCTTCCCGGGAGAGTGCATGGCCACCGTCGCCAAGGTGCTGACGTTCCACCTCCCGGCGGAGCAGATCGCCCCTCTGCTCGAGATCTTCGACGGAGAGCTCGCCCCCAGGTACGCCGAGCATCGAGGCTTCCGGGGACTGCTGGCTCTCGAATTGGGCGAGGGGGCGAGCCGGAGCCAGATCTACGTCGTGTCCATGTGGGACGACGCCGAGGTCGAGGACGCTGGCGACCTCTCGGATCGGTGGTGGGACGACGCCGCCGAGGTTCTCGCCATCGGGATCGCCCGTCACCGGTGCAAGGTGTTGAGAGATTTGCCGGGCTACGCCCCGGACGGATCGTGATCCTGCACGAGGATTCGTCCCTCTTCGCGTAGGGGTCGCACCGTCCATGGCCACCTACAACGTCACCGGAGTCCGCAAAGCCCTTTCGGATGATTTCACGCACCGTCATATCGAGGGGGTCTGCACCGACGATCATGCTCACCACGCCCTCATGACTGTCGTCGCCAGCATCAAGGCCGGCGACACCTGGATCTCCAAGGCGGGCGGATACGAGAAGACGATCAAGGTCGTGAGCAAGTGTCCTCAGCCCGGGTGCAAGGCTTCCCCCTATATCGAGACCAGTCCCTGGAGTCTGCGGAAAGACAACCTCGAGCACCTCGATCTGTGCTGAGGTGCGCGCTGTTCAGGGGGCTCGCCCGGTCCGTCGTCGTGCCGCCCAGATCCGCCCGGCCGCATAGGAGCTCGCGCTGACAGCCCCGACGAAGAACCCGATGGGCAGGTTCGAGGCAAACGACAAGGCGATGGCCGACCAGACGGTCACGAGAGCGAAGCCCACGGACAACCCCATGGCGTGCAGTGGTCTGTCCGTGAACGAGCGGGCCGCCGCCGGGGGGCCGATGAGCAGGCTGAAGATGAGGAGGGAGCCGACCACCGGGACCGCCATCGTGGTGGCCAGGGCGATCACGACCAGAAAGGCGAGGTCCATCTGCCGGCCCTTGACCCCGCGGGCTTCGGCGGCATCCGGCATCACCGAAGAGAGCAGGAGGGGCCGGTAGAGGACGAAGACGGCGGCGACGCTCAGCACGCCGATGGCGGCCGTGGGGAGGAGCTCGTTGCTACTCACGCCCAGGACCTCGCCGAAGAGCAAAGAGTAGATCTCCGGGGCGTACTCGGTGGTCATGGACAGAAAGAGGGCGCCCAGCCCGAGCATCATGACGATGGCCAACGCGGTGGCCACGTCCTGACGGGCGCGGCGGCCCAGCCCGCCGATCGTGAGGGCGCCCAGGAGAGCGAAGACTCCGAGGCCCACGATGACGTTGACGCCGATGAGGCTGGCCCCGGCGGCACCGGCAAATGCGCCGTTCGGAAGGGCGTGGGCGGCGAAGGCCGACCCTCTCAACACGGTGAAGAATCCGACGACACCGGCCACCACCGCCACGATCGTGGCCGCTTCCCACGCGTTGACCATGAAGCCCGAGAACATCAGGCGACTCTGGCAGCCACGGGGTGCCGTCGGTGGCGGGCCGACCGCCCCACGTAGAGGTGGGTCACGAGGTACGAGACGAAGACGATGGTGACGACGAAGAAGCTCACAGGCCACGGCTGGTGCCGGGGGAGCCAGTCGTAGCTGTCGTAGGCCAGGAGAATTCCGAGCCAGGTGGCGGCCACCCCGACGGCCGCGGCGATCAGCATGGCCGGCACCGCCCTCTTGGTCAGCCGGAGCGCCGTGGCCGCCGGTCCGATCAGGAGAGCGGTCGAGAGAATGGCGCCGATGGTCACCGCCGAAAGGGACACGGCCAGCGCCAGAGCGATGAGATAGCCGATACCGACGAGGCGGACGGGGACGCCGCGGGTGGCGGCCAGGTCGGGGCTGAGCGAGCTCAGCAGGAGGGGCCGGTAGGCGACGAGGACGATCCCGGTGGCCACCACGCTGAAGACGGCGATGACCGGCACCAGCGAGGACGGCAACTCGAAGATCGACCCGAACAACACGTTGATGGTGGCGCCCGTCGTGCTCGAGTGCGTGGTGTCCCAGTAGAGGAAGAGGGCGGCCAGCCCGAGAGCGGCGCCGAGGACGATCCCGGTGGCCAGGTCTCGTCCCCGAGGTCGTCGGATCCCGATCATCTCCATGACGCCGGCGGCGATCAGGTTCATGGCGACGAATCCGTACAGCGGACTGATCCCCACCAGAAAGGCGGCCGAACCCCCTGCCGTCCCGATATCGGCGAGGGAGTGACCGGCGAAGGACTGGCCGCGCATCACGGTGAAAGTGCCGACCACGCCGGAGACGATGGCCACGACCCCGCCCACGATCAACGCCACGTGGACCGGGGAACTCGAGAAGAACCCGGGCTCGAAGACCGGGGCCAGTGATCCGGGAGCCATTACGGCCATTGCGCCCGGAAGTCCGAGTGGTGGTGGACAGCGGTGTCACGCCCGGCCACCACCAGGATCCGTTCGTTGATGCGCACGACGTCGACGTGGTGGCCGTAGAGAAGACTGAGGGCCTCGGTGGTGACTACCTCCTCGGTGGTTCCGCTCGCCACCCGTCCGGCGGCGACGTAGATGACGCGGTCCATGACCGGCAGCAATGGATTCATGTCATGGGCCGAGATGAGCACGGCGATCTGTTGCTCGGCGGAGATCCGGGCCACGAGCTCCACGACCTCCTGCTCGCTGCGGATGTCGAGGTTGGCGAGCGGCTCGTCCAGGAGAAGAAGGCGCGGGCGGCTGATGAGAGCGTGGGCGATCAGGACCCGCTGCTGCTCTCCACCGGAGAGGTTCCCGACCCGGGCGTCGGCGAAGCTGGTGGCGTCGACGGCGTCGAGCATCTCGGCGATCAGCTCCTTCTGGACCGACGATCGACGAGGCATTCCGAAGCGGTGCCCGTCGAGCCCCAACCCGACGAGGTCTCGGGCCCGCAACGGCATGTCGGGATCGAGGAGGATCTTCTGCGGGACGTAGCCGATGAGAGGGTTGCGGGGTGACCGGGGCCGGCCCGCCACGAGGACGTGACCGGACGCCGGTGTTTCCAACCCCAGGATCACCCGGAGCAAGGTCGTCTTCCCCGCCCCGTTCGAGCCGATGAGCCCGGTGAACTCGCCCGCCTGGATGCGGAAGTTCACGTCCTGGAGAATGGGTCGGCCGGACAGCCACACGCTGATTCCCTCGACCGTCAGGACGGGCGGCGAGACCGACTCGCTCTCGGATCCCACCGCTACAGCTTCACCGTCGAGACCCTGTCGACCACGGCCTTCTGGAGGGCCTGGACCTCGGCGAGCATCCACGACTGGTAGTCGAATCCGGGGGCCGGCATCGTCTCGTACACGCCGATGATCGGGATGTCTGCACTCTTGGCCGCGGCGATGAAGCTGTCGGTGAGCGAATCGGTCACCTGCTGGTTGTAGACGAGTACCTTGACTTTGTGGCCGCTGAACAGCCCCGTCTGGAGGGTCACGTCCTGGGGTGACGGGTCGACACCGTTCATGATGTCCGCCTGGAGCCCGAAGGGTGTCAGGTTCCTCGTACCCGCCGCCTCCAGCATGGAGTCGGCGACCGGCTCGGTCGTGGCCACGGCCGTGTCCGGATGGGCGGCCTTGAAACGAGCGAGCGCCGCCAGCCACGGATGCAGCGACTCGATGAACCTCGCCGCGTTGGCCCTGAAGTACGTCGCCTCGGTCGGTTTCACGGTCGCCAGGTCGGTCGCCAGTGCGTCGGCCACCTTGGGCATCGTCCCCGGGCTGTACCAGAGATGGGGATTCGATGTGCTGTCGGGCAGGCCGAGAAGGTGCTGGACGTTGAGCACCCGGCGCTTGGCGTTCGCCGACGCCGATTCGATCTTCGTCATGAAGTCGTCGTAGCCGACCCCGTTTTGGATGACCAGCTGGGCGGCGCTCACGTCCTGGGCGACGCCGGGGCTCACCTCGTAGGTATGGGGATCGGTATTCGGGTCGCTCTCGACCGACGTGACGCTCACATACCTCCCGCCGATCTGCTCGGCCACGTTCCCGTACTCGTTCTCGGCCGCCACGACACGGATGACCGTGCCGCCCGTCGTGGTGGTCTGGTCGGATGGGGGGGAGCCACAGGCCACGAGGAGGAGAGAGGCGACCACGAGCGACGTCGCCACCAGCTGCCAATCCCGAGCCGTCGTCCGCCGTCGGGGCCCCACTGTCAGCCGTCTCACCGCTCGCAAGCTATAACGAGAATGATTCCCGATGCAAGTAGGGCCGGGGCTGTCCTGGGGCCTTTGCGATCGGCACCACTGGCATCGACCAGGACTCCGCTCGGCGTGGCCTCGAGCAGGCCGTTGCCCACGAGACCTCCACCTCCGGCGAGGAGTTCAGTCGCCGCTCACCGGCCAACGACGCGTACCGATCGAGCTGGCCGCACGCGCCACGGACGCAGCCACCTCCGCCGCCTTGGTGGAACCAGTCGGACTGGCCAACCCATCATCGGCCCGTAAGGCGGTCCGCGTCCTCGAAGCCGACGAGCTCGTCGTCGCCCGGAACGGTCGATGGAAGGGGACCAATCCGTTCTTCGCCGCCTGGCTCGCCGAGACGACCGACTGACAACGAATCCGGCGGGACCAGCGCCGACGAATTGTGCGCAACCCTGCGCCAGGACGCCCGACGCCGTACCGTCGGACTCACCTACAGCGTGGTGGTCGGGCTGGCCTACTCCCCCACCCAAGAAGGAGTCTTGGAAGTTCCTGTACAAGGACTACTTCTTCTACCTCTAGATTCTCTTGGTCCGGTCACAGCGCAAAAACCCCCGGCTTCGGCTGGAGGCCTTCGCGCGTGGGTCGTTCGCGCACCCACGATGCCAGACCCGGACAGGGCCTGTTGGTTGTGACCGTGGTGCCGTATCCGTGCAGGAATGTCGGACCAACCGGCGAGACCGAATCTGGTCGGGAAGGAACTCGGACAGGAACCACTTCTCCCTGGCCAATCTGACCGGCGACGATCTGCGCATTCGCGACAGCAGACCTCAGTCGTCAGCCTTGCCGGTCGCCACGAGCGTCATTCCTTGCTTGGCGTATCGCTGGGCCAGCTGTCGAGAGAAGCCCCACAGCCGCGCCACCTCGTTGATACTCACACCTTCCTCGAGGCACAGGCAGATGAGATTGGTCCGCAGACGCTGCCGCGCTTGCTCGATTCGGACCATCTCGTGAGCCAGTTCATCACGGAGGCCGGGCAGATCCATCGCCGCCAGAGCACGCGACGCCGGCACCCCGTCTTCGAGCTTTCGTTTCAATCCCCGATAGGCCCGCTGGAAGCGCTTCTGAGCGTCGTGCAGAGCGTCGAGATCGGCGTCCAGCGCTCCGACGGCCTCAATCGCCTGCTCCCGCCTATCCACGGACATACGCTATATTTGCTACCTGCTGTTGCACCTAAAGTGCTTTTGACCTGCTGAAAGACACTCCACCATGCTCAATTCTTCGCGCCCGACGGCCCTTCCCTGCGGCACCCCCGGCAGAAGAAGGGCCCTCCACCAGGACCTCCACGGGAAAGAGCCGACCTGGTCCGAACGTCAGGCACCCCTCGGGAGCTGGCAGCAGCCATCCGGCGACCGACGCGGCCTTCGCTCTTGCCGATCGGTCACTCCTCCAGGCACTCGGCGACCTGGGCGGAGAGCCGACGGCGGATGTTGTCACGGCCGGCAGGACATCCCGGAAACGGAAATTTCGACATGCTCGACGCCCAGCCCGCTATCGACCTTCGTCTCACCACGACATGACGACCTTCATCGTCACGGGGGTCCGAAAGGTCATTTCCGAAGACTTCACCCACCGCCATATCGAGGGGGTCTGTACGGCCGATCGCGCCCACCACAGCCTCGGGGCCGTCATTGCCAGCATCAATGCCGGCAACACCTGGAAAACGAGGGCCGGCGGCTTCGCCGAGACGATCAAGGTCACGGGTGAGTGCCCTGCGCCGGGGTGCACTCTTTCTCCCTACATCGAAACGAACCCGAGGAGCCATAGGAAGGACAACCTGGAGAATCTCAATCTGTGCTGACCCTCCGAGCTCTGCGTGGAGCTCGTGCGCGCATTCTATTTGCTGGTCGCCTTCCGCCACTTTTCGACGACATCGTTGGCAATCCGACCGCGTGGGGAGACCTTGATCCGATTGGCCTTGGCCCAAGCGCGCACGACGGTACGGTCATAGCCTTCTGAACGGCGCCGGGCCCCACCGCCGGCAGTCCCACTCCCGGTGGCGCGGCGGATACCCCGTGCTCGGTCGACGTAAGGTCTCAGAGCTCTCCGAAGCTCATTGGCGTTCGCCTTGGACAGGTCGATCTCGTAGGTCTTGCCATCGAGAGCGAACCTGACGGTCTCGGCCGCTTCGGTTCCGTCGAAATCGTCGATGAGCGAGACGGTGACCTCTTCAATTCGTGCCATGTGTCACCCCCTGATTGTACGAAACAATGTCATTGCTTACCCGAATCTCCAGCGAATCCGCAAGTTCTGGTGGACGTGCGCGTGATGTCACACGTGATCGGATTCCCCGGACGTCGACAGTCCCTATCCTGTCCCTTCGGGGCATGCAACAACTGATGGCCGGGCAGATCCCGGACGTCGACATACCCAGGGAGCCCATCTCGGGAGAATCCGGTTCACCCGAATGCGTCCGCCGTTCTTTCTAGTGGTCAGGCCGATCCGACACCCGAATGAACGTTCCATCGGGCTCCGCGCGGTAACGGCTATTACATGTTGGGCAGAACATCACCGGCGTCGTCTCTTGACCCGGCCGAACTTGACCACTGATGAGGCGATGGCCCAGCGGACAACGCCGCACAACATCCTCCGTCACTCACTCACCTACTACGTCAACTCCGTCTCGCTGGTCCCGTGGCGGTTGGCGCCGGCCATCCGGCGGCGCCAACCGCCAGTCCGTGGGCACACACACTCGAGCATTTCACAGTGCGGTTGATAACTCGCTACAGGCTCGGACCCCCGTAAAAGTAGTCACAGGCATAATTCGTATGCGATCCAACAGGATTCTCCGAGCACGCATTAAAGTAACCGTAGTAGATATTGGCACCTGACGCGAAACTCGTCACCGTACTATTGAAGCTGGCGACCGTTTCGTCAGGGCCGGCCGCACCGTTCAAGAGCACACTTTGGACCGCACCTTCTCCGGGAACATACCCGTCGGTATTGCAATAGCTGCCCTTGAGTGTCTCCTGCGCTCCGCCACCACCGAAGCCGTTGAGCGTCTCGACAGTGATATTGCAACTGACGCCTGTATTGTTCGAGAAGTCCACTCCGTAAAGCGTCGCAAGGTTCATTTGAAGGTTGGAGTACTCCGTTATTCCCACGGTCGGGTCGCCACCCGGAGGATCGAACGATACGGTCCACTGACACTCGGGTGTCAGGGTCTGCGTCGTTCCATCAGGACCGAGAACGGTTATGGGCGAACTGGACGAAGGTGCTTCGTTCGGACCCTTGATCGACGTGGGAGCGGGCGTCCCGGCTGCGAAGATCGGTTGTGGACAGCTGCTGCCAGCCGCCGTGGTCGTCGGCGTAGCCGCAGCCCCCGACGATTGGGAGCCGGCCAACACACCTACGGACAACACAACGGATCCAATTACAAGCCCACGTAGATAACGACGTTTCATGTGACCCCCCGTTTTTAGCCGAACGATTCATTTGTCCGGCGGTTCCTTGTCGCCATGCTTTAGTGAACGGACGCGTTGTTGTCAAGGAGCTTTTCCATTGAACGGGGGCGTATTTGAGCGCGCTTAACAAACCCTGTGACCCCCGCGGAGATCATCAGCGACGCTGCCAGTCATTTCCACATTGATGGCCTACAACTGACGCCTTTCTCTCTCTACGGATAGGCCGAAGACACGACGGGGACTCGTTGGGTACAAGCCGACTGTCTAAGTATTTGGCTCTCCGACCGGGCCCGTCGCCCCTTCGGAACTGACTATCTCGGTCGTGACAGAGTCCGTCCAGACCGGAGTCACGAGATCAAAGCTGTCGTTCGGAGTGAGCTGGCTCGCAGACGAACCGCAGTCGATAGCTGGAATGCAGTGAGTCGTCGGGCCGTTCAACGGTGAGGCGATGGACGAAGGAGGCGGTGAATACCGAACCTCGAGCGCCGAACCCGAGGCGGCGTCGATGATGAGCTCGCTCACGCCACTCGGGCTTGAGACCGAGATTCCCGTTCCCTGGCGCCCGCTTTCGTCCGTCGTGGTGCCGAGAAGAGTGACGCCGGGCTGATCAGCGAGCACTTGGTAGATGGCTGAGTCGAGCGATGAGGTCATCCCCGAGTCAGGGCCAACCAACAATCGTGCCCCACGTTGGAACACCGCAGACGGCCCGGCGGGGATAGAGTCGACATTGGAGCCGTCAAAACCATTCGCCACCTCTTGTGCCAAGGTGCTCGGATCCGTCGACAGGTCGGACACGTCGGGCACCAGCTGACGAAGCGACGGCTCGACCACCGATCGATTGAATTCTGAGGAGAAGGTGCGACCTTCTGCCGTCGCATCCCAGGCGGACTGGTCGGCTTCAGAGCTGTACTGGAGAGGCCCCCGTGTCAGCAGACCGCGCCCGTTGCCGTTGACGTCGGCCCAGGCCTGTTCGGTCTCGAGATACTGGGCTTGGGCCACAGGCACCAACCTGCTCGAGCCAGCAGCCCCCTGATAGACGGTGGCTCGATACAGACTCCGCGTCTCGGTGTACAAGAACTGTCCCGGCGCGAGCCTGGGTGTCGATTGCTCTGACACAACAACGGCTGCATGGCGCAAAGCGGCAGAACCTGCCGATGTACCAGGACGATGAGTTCCGACAATGAGGTCGCCGACGACGAGAACCAGTCCCAAGGCCATAGCGAACGCAAGGACAAGGCGAGGACGTAGGTAGGGCCGCCTTGTGGGCACCGACCTGGTGATCTGTGCGTAGGTCCATTGGGCTATGGCCGAGGAACCATCAGGAGATGCGACCTCCCTGGCGGGGTCGGCCATCCGGACAAGATCATCGAGATCCATGTTTTGGTGCCTCCTCTCCCCCGCCATCGGTGTCATCTGTGCTTCGACCGCGCTGAGCGGACTCTTTTGCCAGTTCGGCGTAGAGCCGTCGGCGGACCTTATGGAGACGAATGGCCACGGCGTTTGCCGAACAGCCAACGACATCGCCCGCTTGAGCGTGGCTGAGGCCTTCCCAAAGAACCAGTCTCAACAGCTCTTGATCCCTCGCTCGCAAACGCCCGATCGCTGTCCGCACGCGCAGAGTTTCAGGGCTTGGCGACACAGTCGGGTCTTGCGATACATGGGCTTCGTTGACGAGTCGCTCTTCGAGATTCCGACGCCTCTGCACGCTCCGCCGGTGTCGACTGACGATCTTTCGGCCGACCCCGTACAACCACGGAAGATCGCCCGGTGGCTGGGGAATCTGTGCTCGACGCCGCCATGCCACGGCGAAGATCTGTGCCGTGACATCAGCGATATCGTTGCTCGAGGGACCGAGGCGTCGAAGAACATAGGAATGGATCGAGGAGTACCGTGACTCAAACACGGACCGAAAGCGCTCCTCGTCGCCGGCCCCTCGGTCAGGGACAGGCAAGCTCACATCATGGGGTCGCTCACCGCTCACATGCGTATCCCTCTCCGCCTATCGCTGAGACCTTTCTCGGTGAGTGGCCGGAATCCCGGGATAGGACGCCACCTGGAGTTTTCCCGGGTGATCCTCAGGTAAGAGGCGATCAGCCCGGCGTCGGCTGGCCACATCCCTGGTGGCGGCTATGCGCCTCCTCCGGTGCGCAAGCAGACGACCCAGGAGGACCGTCTTGGCATCGACAGTCACCTTGGTTGCACAGCGGTCAGGCAAGCCGCTTTGCCCGCTCGACGTAGGGCTCGAATGCTCGGCGAAGCTCATTGGCATTGGGTGTGGACAGATCGATCTCGTAGTTTCTCCCGTCGAGTTCGAATCTGACCGTCTCGCCAGCTTCCGTTCCGTCCAAGTCGTCAATGAGCGCGATGCTGACGGAACGCTTCACTCGCCGCATAACCCGCATTATTGGCTACCTTTTCGTCGTGTGCCTGAGTCAGTGCACGAGAACGATTCCGATCGAGAGGAGGGACGCCGATGGTTCCATGCCTTGCTTCACCGTTGAAGGTGTCCCCCTTCCTCGGCTCGGTGCGGGGGGGACTCCGCAGCTCCGGAAGGGGGACACCGAGTGCTTGAGCCTGACGGGAACCGGTACTCCCCATTCGCATGGGACGTCAGACGAACCCACAGGTTCGTCGTCGACGTCACCTCACGTTCAACCCTCCTGAGTCGCTCATGGGTCACACGTGCATCTATCTCCGGCTATCACGCAGACCTTTCCCTTTTCCCCGCGGATCCAGAAAATGTCTTTCTGCCTGCACTTTCGTCGGCGACGCCCAGCCTCGGGTCACTGAAGACCCCAGCTGATCCGGCTACGGCTCGGTCACTCCAGACCGTTGCCACGCCCCCTTCTCGGCGCCTATTCGACCGGCCTCTTCGGGAAGGAACACGACGACCGCCAAGGGCCGCCGGTGCCGAGAGGTGCCGTCATGCCTCGGCAACTGCCTTACGGCCGAACGGGAGTTGGCACCAGGGCACGCGGATGGAGGGATCGCCTAATTGCCGAAGCGGAAACCACGACTACCCCATGCACGGGTGCTCACCGCGGAGCGACCTTGCCACAACAGGCGGGCCGCTGGTACGCCCACCCGACCCCACGAGAATCCTAACGACGTCGCGGCACCGCTTAGAGGCTCAGCGGATAGGTGACAGTCCCCGTGACCAGCGATTACGCCAATCGATTAGCTTGGCGATGAGCAGCAAGGCGACCGCCAGAGCGAACTGAGCAAGACGGTGGATGGTTTTCCGGTCGGTGTTTCGCCTCAGCTGACCGAAGTTGCTGAGCCAGGAGTTGGTGCGTTCGACCGGCCAGCGCAGTCCCATCGATTGGTTCTTCTTCACCTCGGTCACTCCGCGCTTGCGCTTCTTGGCGATCACCGCGTCGTCGATACCGAGGGCCGCAAGACGCGTCCGTGTGACGTCGGAGTCATAACCACGATCGAGCCACAGTGTCTCGATGTCAGCGAGCAAACCGAGCTCGGCGGCGCCCTCGAGCGTCGGTTCGAGCATCACCGAGTCGTGGCGATTGGCGCCGTCGATGGCCCAGCCGATGGGGATGCCGTTCCTGTCGGTGAGGATCGACCACTTCCATCCGAGCTTGGCTCTGTCCGTCGGATTCTTGCCCGTTCCCTCACCCCCAGCTGGACTTTTGTGCAGCGATCCGTCAACAGCCACGTCGGAGAGATCGAGACCGATGATCTTGTCGTACCCGGCGATCGCCTCGTTGGCGATGGCGGTGAACACCCCGGCGGCGATCCACTCGTCGCGTCGGTCGCGGGCGGTGGTGTCGGAGACCTTGTTGCCACACAGCCGTTCGGCGTCCTCCCAGCTGCAGCCCGTCACCTCCCGCACGAGCATCACTTCGAAGCAGTCGCGGTCAGCGGCTCGCCGCCGGTGACAGCCGAGCGGATGGTTGTCGACAGGTTCGGGAATGAGCGGTTCGATACCAGCCCAGACGGCATCTCCCACTTCCGGGTCGAGCGCGCGGATCATATGGGGGGACCTCCACTTGGTCGTTTGGTGGTTTGGACTGCACCCCGAATTGTTCGGGGCCACACCAACGACCGGTGGATGGTCACCAACTTCAGCGCGCGAACTTCCTGATCACAGGCTTGTCACCTATCCGCGCGGCCTCTTAGTCGCGTACTTCTCGCGCCATCTCGAAGAGGTCAGGTTTGTTCGAGCCAGGATCGGCATCGGCGCTGCCTTCGACGTCTTCCACCTCCCGGCGATAGCGCCGGATTCCTGACGACCCAACCACTTCGCCCGCCGTATTGGTATCATCGGCGTCCAGTGGTCGCGCCCGCTCAATGAATGGACGGATCACCCGAAGAAGCCGAGCCCTATTCCGAGGGCCGAGATCGATCTCATACGCCCTACGGTCGAGCTCCAGAGTGATCGCCTCGGCTCCCTCAGTACCGTCGATGTCGTCAATTCGAGTTATGCGTATGGCCATTTCGTTCCAACCGTCTCGCGGATCGTCGGGACCGACTCACGGCCGTCCGGCATCAATCCACTCCTGTACCTTGGCATCACCTATGCGGCGCGCATTTGGCATCTTCGCCCAATCTCGGAATCGCTCCTTCTCAACCTGCTCTAGCCCCGAGAACAGAGTTTTCGGGCCAGATCGTTGCCCGGACGAATCGGATTCAGACCGGGATCCGGCGCGCTTGTTCTTCGAATGATCGGTTGCTGCACGCAACATGCGTGCCTTGTCGATGAAGGGAGCCAGGGCCTCACGTAGCGCCTTGGCATTGTTCTCATTGAGGTCAATCTCGTACTTCTGCCCGTTCAATGCGAACGTTACCGTTTCGTCCGCATCCCCACCATCGATATCGTCGGTCAATTTGACGATGACTGTCTGCGCCATGCCCCCAGCATACCCGCGATCTACTTACGTCCAAGACGACCGAAAGTGTCCAAGATGACCTGGCAGAACCGGCCTGCAGTCCCGACGTGACACCAGGTAGGGGTGACGACGACCTGAGGGCGGTGGCCGGTTCGGGAGGGCTCAGCCCTCCTCGCCTCCATTCGTTGGCGGCGAGCCGTCAAGAAGAAGCCGCTCACCGCTCGGCTTTGGGCTCGGATCGGGCGATTACCAGCACATGATTCGCGATTTCTCTTTCCCTGAGTCGGTGGTTCAAGTAGGCCGACGAGCCCACACGCCACGTGTGCTCAGGTCCGAGCGAGCGTCATCGATCTGTCGGAGACAGTTCGAGGGTTGGCGCCCTCGCTGCGACCGACCGCGCTCGGGTAGCGCCGGACGGGCACCGAAACCGGGCGAGCAGGGCCTCGGCGGGCCGACGGATCGTCTCATCGCCCGAGGCTCGAGCCAGTTCGGCCACGATGGCCGCCAACTCGACCAGGTCGGGGGTTGGTTCCTGAAGCTTGATCTGTGAGAAGGGCAAGGCGACGCGATTCGTGCCGTGCTCTCAGGCGCATCTTGACCGTCCAGGTCGGTGTTGATTCAGACAAGCAGATTGGTTCGACACGGCTGAGCGCCACGTCCGGTAGGCCGTCGGGCCTGTTCAGGCGGCTGGTGTCCATTCCACGCCGTCGGCTCGAGGCGCCTGGTGGCGGTAGTCGAGGCCACCCACCACCACGACCGCCGTTCCGGTCCAGACGGCCGCAGCGCCTTCGCGCTCGTCGGCCCCGAACGCCGGTGAGGTAACCCCAGGCGGGTATGGCGGCGCAGCAGGGAGGGCCGTCCACGTATTGTTGGCGGGGTCGTAGGCCGCCGCTGCCGGTCCCGGGGCCGGGAGGGATCCGCCGGCGGATCCACCGATGACGAGGAAGTAGCGCCCCGTCCACACGCCGGCGGGAAGGGTCTTGGCCCGCAGGGGGGAAAGAGGTAGGGCCCGCCACGTGTCGGTGGATGGGTCATAGGCCGCTCCTTGACCTACTTCGGTGCCGGCGCTCGTATCGCCACCCCATATGAGGACCTCATGGCCTGACCAGACGGCCGTGGCCTGACCGTGGGCCGGTACCGGCGCCGGGGGCAACCGCCGCCATGTGTTGGTAGTCGGATTGAGCCGGGCGCCGTCACCGTAGGCGGCGGTGAAATCCGAATTGAGGCCGCCCCACACCACGAGTTCCTTGCCGGTCCAGACCGTGACTGCGTGTGCCCGGGGGGTGAGCCCGGACGGGGGCAGCTCGCGCCAGGTGTTGGTGGAGGGGTTGTAGGCCAGGACGACCTCACGCCCAGAAGTGTTGGCGGTACCGGGGACCGACGACCACACGAGCACCTCCCGTCCCGTCCACACCGCCGTGGGATCGCCTCCGGGCAGGGTCGTGGGCATGGGAGCGATGGCGTGCCAGGTGTCGGTGGCCGCGCCCCACGCCGCTCCGTCGGTGACGGGAACGGCGTGCTCGGCGTTGCCGTCGGGACTCGCCAATCCCCCGGCCAGAACCATCCCTGTCCCGGTCCAGGCGCCGGCTGCGAACGTCCGGGGCGTGAGCGGTGTCGGGGGCAGAGCGTGCCAGGCGTTGGTCTCGGGACTGTAGGCAGAGAGGTTGACCGACCCCAATCCGGAGCAGCAACCAGCCTGGGCAACGAGGAGTTCGGTCCCCGTCCACGCCACGGGGGGTGCCACCGGGTTCGGGCCGTCGGGAATGAGCGACCAGGTGCCGTCGTCGGCGGCCACGGCGGGAGTGGTCGAGCCGGGAGTGGTCGAGACGGGAGCGGTCGAAGGCGGGGTCGTGGTCGAAGTGGTCTGCGCGGTCTGACCTCCGGCGCATCCGCTGATCACGAGGGCCACCATGACGATGATCAGCCCTCCCCCGCGGCGGTTTCTCATGTTGCACCTCCTTGTCGCAGGTGCCTAGTGCATCACCCGCGCTCCCGAGGCAACAGGGTCCTTCGACTCTTCGCTCGTCTGTCGCCTTCCAGGACCAACGGCCTCCGGATCTCGTGTGTTCGTTCCACCACCGTCCGGCAGGAGGCCCTACCAAGGTGGGCTTCTTCGACGCAATGGGACTTCCGACCCTGTCGTCATCGCGGTCCCCAGAACACAATGAGTTCGGCACTGGAGGTGAACGGCAGTACAGGACTCGCTGATCGGAGGCCTGGGACCTGACGAGCGGACGCAAGAGCAATGGCGAGACATCTACGGAGAGGACACGACATGACCGTTGACCGCGACAAGCCTGATGCCGATGTGTCCGAACAGGATGAACCCACCGGGAGCACGTCAGTGGAGACATTCGTCGGGCTACCCGACAGCATCGACGAACGGCCCGTGGCCGACACCCTGGAACAGTCGATTCCGGTGAGGGAAGTCCAGGTCCCTCGGCCCAAGGGGAGTCGGGACGAGGCCTCGGAGGCCGATTGGATCGAGCAGTCCGTCGAAGTTCCCGTCGATGAGGACGAATCGGAACGTTGACGGTTCGGATCCGCCTCTTGGAAGGTGCCATCACCGGGTCGCCCCTGCCGCTGAGGTTCGAGCCGATCGCTTGACCGGCCGATTCTGTTTAGCGCCTCGATCTCACCGGGTGGGTGACGGACGGCCCGGAATCACCGACGGACCACGTGTCGGCCGATGTGGGCCGTCGTCAGGTCAGGCAACGGGCTCGGTCGTCCGGACCAGGTGGTCCACGAACCAGTCTCGAGCCAATACCGCAACTGCCTCGAGAGCTCCCGGCTCCTCGAAGAGGTGCGTTGCGCCGGGAACGACGACAAGGCGGTTCTCACACGACAAGAGGGATTGGGCCTGACGGTTGAGACCGATGACGATGTCGTCCTGGCCGCCGACGATGAGGAGGGTCGGAGCCGTGACCGCGTCCAGGCGAGCGGCAGCAAGATCAGGGCGTCCGCCGCGCGAAACGACAGCGGTGATCTGGGCCCTCGGATCAGCGGCTGCCCACAGGGCGGCGGCCGCACCGGTGCTGGCGCCGAAGTAGCCGATACGGGAGCCCCGAACCTCGGGCTGGCCAGCTAGCCATCGGGTGACGTGGAGCAACCGGCTGGCAAGCAGATCGATGTCGAAAACATTGGACCGGTCGAGCTCCTCATCGGCGGTAAGCAGGTCGAAGAGGAAGGTTCCGAGACCGGCATCGTTCAGGACCGAGGCCACGAAGCGATTGCGGGAACTGTGACGGCTGCTGCCACTGCCGTGGACGAACACGACGATCCCGGTTGCCCCTCGGGGTACCGTCAGGTGACCAGCCAGTTGCACAGGCCCGACCGCCACGGTGACCTCCTCGTCGCGCCCGGGCGGGTCGTCGATGACGTCGCCACCGATCGCCGGAGCGTCGGTGAGACCAGCGGTGGCATCCGCGAGACAGGTGAGGACCTCCTGGTCGGTGGTCGGGGAGAAATCGGAGTAGAACTGCCCAACGGCGAAGAACGGCTCCGGGGTCTCGAGCGCGACGAATTCGTCGATCTCACTGCCGATTCTGGTTGACCATCCGGGCGGCGCCACCGGTACCGCCAACACGATCCGCCGAGCTCCCTGGGCACGGGCCACCTGACAGGCTGCCCGGGCGGTGGAGCCGGTGGCGATGCCGTCATCGACGATGACTACGGTGCGCCCCTTGACGGAGATGCGGGGCCTGCCCCCACGAAAGCGAAGGGCTCGGCTCTCCAATTCCCTCCGCTCCCGATTCTCGATGATGGCGAGCTCCTCGAGGCGCACGCCGACGAGGGACACGACCCCCTCGTTGATGACCCGCACGCCATCTTCACCGATCGCGCCCATAGCCAGCTCCGGCTGGAACGGGACGCCGAGCTTGCGTACCACGATGACATCGAGCGGCGCCCCCAGCGCTTCCGCCACCTCGAAGGCGACAGGGACGCCGCCTCGGGGCAGGCCGAGGACGACAACATCCTGGCCCCTCAGGTACGCAAGTCGTTGAGCAAGCCTGCGCCCAGCGTCGGCACGATCGGCGAATCTCATGTCCTCTCCTTCGCCAGAGTTCTGAACTCCATGTTTGCGTCGACGCGATACGTCAGGCCAGAGTCGTTGGTCACCTTCTCCCGCCGGAGGCACCTCGCACCCGATCGGGCACTCTGAGCGAGGCTCAGATGCCTCCTTGTGGGCTCCCACCGAGTCAACTGGCGACCACCTCCGGCGTCGCTTCAGATGCCGCTCGGGAAGGTTTCCGGTGGCTCGCCCTGATCCCAGAGCGAGGTGCGCTCGAGCGGTTCGAGGGCGCGGGTGCGGTCGACATGGACCACCACATCGAACTGCTCAGCCAGACGGGCGTCGAAGTAATGACTCTGACGCTCGGTTTGGGGCCGGTAGATCACCCCGATCGCCCGCTCCAAACGAGGCACTGTCAAGACATCGTGCACGGCCGCCTTCGACGTATCCAACCAGAAGCTCGACACCCCACTGCCGTGGAGCAGTGCCTCATGACTGTTCGCGGACGCACAACGCACCCTCTTACGCTCCGCCGGTCCGCCCCAGTCCGTGGCCGCCGTGACGGTGCCCTCGAATGTGGTGAACCCGATCAGGACGCACTCACGGCCGTAGCGTTGCCGGGCCAACTGTCCGACATTCAACTCACCCCGGGCCCCCATTTCCGTGGCACGAGCATCCCCCACATGTGAATTGTGCTCCCACACGACGATCTTCGCTCGGGGAACTTGACGGTCGAGATGGTCGATGAGGGCATCGAGAGTTCCCGCCATATGCCGGTCACGAAGATTCCACGATGACACGTCGGACCGGTACATCTGCTGGTAGTACTCCTCGGCGTTCCGGACCAGCCGTGCGTTCTGCTCGGCGAAGAAGAACTCATCGTCGGCGATCCAACCGTCGCGGCGCAGATACACGTCGGCCCGCCGTCGTAACTCGACGAGCTGGCTCACGACCTCGTTCACGCACGGGATCGCACGCGCCGTGGCGAGCCCATAACCGTAGGCCTGCCCCTCACCGCCAACCTGGTCGAAGCAGGAGTATCGCTCCCGTGCCCTTCCCGCCTCGACAGGATCGACATGATCGAGATAGGCCACCACCGCTTCCATGGAGGCACGAAGGCTGTAGAGATCGAGCCCGTAGAAGCGCACCCTTGTCGCCGGGTCCACGTGGGCATCATTGCGGACCCGCAGCCATTGCACGAACGCCTCGACATCGCGGTTTCTCCACATCCAGGCCGGAAAGCGCCGGAAGTCCGACAACGCCATCTCGGCATCCTCGTCATGGGAGAGGCCCATCACATAACGATTGACCCGGTAGGCATCGGGCCAATCGGCCTCCACCGCCACCGCGGTGAATCCGCGCTCCTCGATGAGTCGGCGGGTGATCCGCGCCCGCTCCCGATAGAACTCGTGGGTGCCATGGGAAGCCTCGCCGATCAAGACGAAACGCCGGTCTCCTATCAGCTCCAGCAGCGAGTCATAATCCCCGCCTTCACCCGTGATGACGTGACACGACTCCATCATCTCCGGGGCGGTTACCGTCGAGCCCATGACGACAGCCTCGCCCTCCCTCCATCACGACCGCCAGGGCAGAAGGTCACAATCGATCCTCGAGCGAGCACGGGACAACGGGCTGGTCTTCGGCCGAGCCTGTCTTCCCCGGATGGGTCGCTCAGCGCCTCAGTGGCAGCCAGGACGCGTCGCCGACGCCGCCCGGTTCCCCCACGCGAAAGCGCCCGCCCCACAGAACTCCGGGGACCGGGCGCCTTGCTTCATTTGTACTCCGAGAGCCGATCACTGTGAGGAAATGGCGCCTTGAGGAGCCTTCTTGCTCCTTGTCGTTGCAACGCTCCAACTACGAGCTGATTGCCATTACTTACCAGGGGCCTACCGGGATTCCTCCCGTACAATCCTCTGTCATCCGCTCTCAGGATGAGCCACCCTGCCTACATCGCATAAGTGCCTCCCTCCGGATCCTTCCGGATCCTTCACATTCATTATCTCACCACGCCATTGTCTCGGCCAGGGCCGAAAGCCCCGACTTCTGGCGGCGGGTCCTCGGTACCATCGCGCCGCGAGTACCCGTTCAGGATCGCCGGTCACGCCGCCTGGGAGACGCCGGCGCCGATGTCGCAGACGTGCAGGGATGCACCCCACGTCATCTCGCAGCGCCGGTGTCGGCCCCGGACGCAGATCGGCCAAACGACTCCCACAATCCCGCTCTCGCCTCAGGATGGGCTACCTCTTCGATCAAGAGGCGGGCCTGTGCTCGCTGACTTCGGCCGAAGAGAAGCGCCCGCCCCTGCTCGCTGACCACCGCCGAGTGCTGGAACGAGGTCGACGGTTCGATGAGCCGGGACACGATTGTCGAGGTGTCGCTCTTGGCATGCCACGACGGCAGCGCCACGACGGCATGGCCGTTCACGGAGTGTAGTGCCCCGACCACAAAGTCGGGCTGTCCGCCGAAGCCGGAGTAGATCCGTCCTCGGACGAAGCTCGCGTTGGCCTGAGCGTACAAGTCGACCTGCAAGGCCGTATTTATCGAGCACATCGTCGGATGCGCAGCAATGGCCGAGGGGTCGTTCACCGTCTCGGTGCGGAGCACGCGCACGCGTGGGTTCCTGTCGACCCAGGAGTAGAGTTCCGCCGTCCCGAAGAGAAAGGTCGTCACGACAGGACCTGTGTCATCGAGTGCACCGGCCCGCTCGAGCTCGAGGACACCGTCGCTTATGGCCTCCGACCACACCATCAGCCCACGGAGCCCGGTCAACGCGGCCAGCACGGCATCGGGGATCTCACCGATGCCCACCTGGATGGTCGACCCATCTTGGACGAGGGTAGCCACGCCCATCCCGACCATCGCCGTCACGTCGCTCGCGGGAAGGCGGGCGACGGACGGCAATTCCTCGTCCACGTCGATGCCGAAATCGACCATCTCGACGTCGAGCTCCCCGTCGCCGTAGGTGTACGGCATGTGACGGTTCACCTGCGCGATCACCACGCCGCCCCTCGCCCGAGCCCGTTCAATGGCGGAAGGGAGGATATTGACCTCCGTGCCGAGCGACACCTTGCCGTCATGCTCGATCGACGTGTGCAGAAGAACCAGGTCCGGTGGACGCGCCACATCGAAGAGCCGCGGCACGAGTGACAGTCGCATGGGCAGATAGTCGAGTCCGGGCAGGTCGCGCATCCCCGGGCCGACGAACGGCGTTTCCGCAATGACGCCACCACGACTGGGGATCGCTTGCTGGGCATTGAGGACAAAGATTCGATAGCTCTCGACGGCGGCGTCGAAGAGCTCGACCAGTCGTCGGGGGGTCGCGAAGTTCCCGCTGACCACGACTCGCGGTTCCGCCCATGGCAACGCCCCGAACCGGTTCTGGAGCTCGCGCTCCGTCAATATCTCCATGATCGGGGAGGGCTAATCTGCCTGCTCAGCTTCCGGCATGGCTGGACGATTCCCCATCGAGACCCATATCAGCGGTGGCAGGCGCCACGTCGACATCGGGGACGAGCGTCGGCGTGGACCGGTTGAGGGTCCGCCCGGCGAAGAAGTCACGACCGAAGAGGCGCCACACGAGCATGAGGATCACACCCAGGACTGCCGACACGAAGAAGACCAGGAACACTCCGCCGATGATCCAATGGGGCGCGAAGGGAAGTGTCCACGATGTGTAGCTGACGTTGCTGGCGAAATTCCAGTCAGCCTGAAGGCTGTACCCCATGGCCGCATAGAGGATCAGCCCGCCCAGCAAGGGGAAGATCCCTTTCATCCAGAGGTCACGGCGACTGCGGGTCAACACCTTGCGGTAGTACCAGACGCACGTGAATCCGGTGAGGCCGTAGTAGAAGGCGATGAAGATGCCGATGGCGGTGACCGAGTCGGCGATGATGTTACCCCCAGCCATGAAGTTCATGGCCGCGTACATCACCGCGGAGATCGCTCCCATGACGACGGTGGCAACCGTCGGGATCATGTTCTCCGTGTGCATTCTGGCGAAAGCACTGGGAATCGACCTGTAGACGGCCATCGACAAGGCGGTACGGGCTGTGGGCAGGATCGTCGTCTGGGTCGAAGCCGCCGCCGAGGTCAGGACCATCAAGATGAGTAGATGAAAGAAGAATGGCCCGACCCCGGTGGCGCCAAAGACGGCGTGACCGATGCCGGCGAAGACGTCGGTCACGTTGCTGGGATTGGCCAGCCCGAGACCCTTCGTCCCGACTCCGGCAAAGGACTGCGAGGCGAGCGTGACGACAATATAGACCGCGAGCAGGATGACGGTGGCGACGATGCCGGCCAGCCCCGGCGTCCGGCTCTTGTCGGACGTTTCCTCGTTGATGGACAGAGACGTGTCCCATCCCCAGTAGATGAACAGCATGAGCACGAGCCCGCTCACGAGAGCGGAGAATTTGATGTCGG
Source organism: uncultured Acidimicrobiaceae bacterium (assembly GCA_963842145.1). GTDB lineage: Bacteria > Actinomycetota > Acidimicrobiia > Acidimicrobiales > UBA8190 > CAWJFJ01. The sequence goes on along the minus strand of CAWJFJ010000012.1, from coordinate 728,362 downwards.
CGGGGTTGAACCACGACCACCGTGGATCGATGTGCGAAGGCGGCGCATGGCCAGTGAGCACCTTGACCAGCGCGACCACGGCGAACACGACGAGGATCAGCACCTCGGTCGACAGCAGGACGCGTTGGATCCTGGCCGACAACTCGATACCCTGGTAACAGATCCACGTCATGGCGACGATGAACACCACGCCGACGAGGAGCACCCATCCACTCGTGGCGTTCTCGCCTATCCCGTTGGCGTTGAAGAGGAGAAAGACGTATTGACCCGTGACCTGGGCCAGACTGGCCATAACGAGCACGTCGGAGGCGATGATCCCCCACCCCCCGAACCATCCGACCGTTGGACCGAACGTCCGAGTCCCCCACGTGAAGGTGGTACCGCAGTCGGGATCCGCCTTGTTCAGCTCGCTGTAGCCGATGGAGACGAAGAGCATGGGGATGAAGGCCAACAGGACGACCAGTGGCGATACGAGGCCGACGGTGGCGACGATCAGCCCGAGGGTGGCCGCCAGGGAATAGGCGGGCGCCGTCGAGGCGACCCCGATCACGATGCTCGAGATCAGGCCGATGGCGCCGGGCTTGAGCCCCTTCTCGGCGGGTGCCTGCTCGGGTGCTAGGGAGGTGCCGACTGAGCTCATGACCAACCGCCTCTCATGCTCGTGACCCTGACGATACGGATGGAGATCGGGTGCTCATAGGGTCCAAGGACCCGTTTCTCTCCGGCCCATCGGCCTACGGTTCGATGGCACTCATCACATGCTTGACACGCGTATAGTCCTCGAAGCCGTAGACGGAAAGATCCTTGCCGTAACCCGAGTGCTTGAAGCCCCCGTGGGGCATCTCAGCGACCAAGGGAATATGGGTGTTGATCCATACGCATCCGAAATCCAGCCTCTTGGCCATGCGCATGGCACGTCCGTGGTCGCGCGTCCACACGGACGAGGCGAGGGCGTACTCGACCCCGTTCGCCCAGGCCACGGCCTGATCCTCGTCGTCGAAACGTTGCACCGTGACGACGGGCCCGAAGACCTCTTCCTGGATGATCCGATCGTCCTGGCGAACGTCGGCTACCACGGTGGCCTCGTAGAAGAAGCCACGCTCGCCCGTACGATGACCGCCTGTCAACACCGAGGCGTGCTCCGGCAGTGACTCTACGTAGCCGCTCACGCGGTCAAGCTGATCCGCGCTGTTGAGCGGGCCGAAGTCAGCGTCCTCGTTGTCAGGGCCTGCCACCGTCTGACTCCGAGCCTGTTCCACGAGGGCGGCGACCAGGTCGTCGTGGATCCGAGGACCGACCAGCACCCGGGTGGCCGCGGTGCAGTCCTGACCGGCGTTGAAGTAGCCCGCCATGGCGATTCCCTCGGCCGCTTTGGCCGGATCGGCGTCATCGAACACCACAACCGGAGCCTTGCCTCCGAGCTCGAGATGAACCCGCTTGATGTCTGCAGCGGCAGCGATCGCCACTTCTCGGCCGGCTCGGACACTGCCGGTGATCGAGACCATACGCGGGATCGGATGAGAGACAAGAGCTTGTCCCGTCTCTCGGTGGTTTCCGCAGACCACATTGAACACTCCCGGTGGCAGGAATTCGGCGGCCACCTCGGCGAGAAGAAGGGTCGTCGCCGGAGTGGTATGGGCAGGCTTCAGCACGACGGCGTTGCCGGCCGCCACTGCCGGCGCGAACTTCCAGACCGCCATCATCATGGGGTAGTTCCAGGGCGTCACCTGGGCACACACGCCGACGGGCTCCCGGCGAACGAACGACGTGTATCCCTTCATGTACTCACCGGCGGACCGCCCCTCGAGGAGTCGACAAGCCCCGGCGAAGAACCGGATCTGATCGACCATCGGGGGGATCTCCTCGGACCGGGTGAGTCCGCGGGGCTTACCCGTATTTTGGCACTCAAGATCCACGAACTCATCGGCGCGGGCCTCGATGGCGTCGGCGATCCGGAACATGGCCAGGCTTCGCTCCGACGGAGTCGTCTCGCGCCACTGCTCGAACGCCTCCTGCGCCACGACCATGGCGTCGTCCACATCGGCTGGTGCCGAGACGGGCATCGTGGCGAACACCTCGCCGGTCGACGGATCGATGACATCGGCAGACACGCCGTCCTTGGTGTCGACGTAGCTTCCCCCGACGAAATTCCGCAGCATGCGCTGTTCAGCTCTCACGACAGGTCCTCTCGATCGCCGTCCCTTGGCGTCCACACTCGCATTCGTCGCCCCTCTGAGCAAGGGACCTTCGACCCTACCGTCTGCATGGAATTGGGACACAACATGGGGTCAACGGGACTCATCGTCCGGTTGGACATGATGTTCGGCATGGCGCCGGGCATGGACACGGGATCAGGAGGAGGTGCCCCATGCGCGTGCTACTGGTTGGAGCCGGAGGTGTGGGAACGGCGTTTGCCCGGACAGCTGCCGGCCACGATGCTTTCGAGCACATCGTGGTGGCCGATCACAATCTCGTCCGGGCTCAGCGGGCGGCACAGGCGGCCAGCGACCGCTTTACCGCTGTCGCCCTTGACGCATCCGACGAAAGGGCCGTCACCGATCTCTTGCGGGCCGAGCGTTGCGATGTGCTCATGAACGCGGTCGACCCCAGGTTTGTCATGCCACTGTTCCGTGGAGCTCTTGCTGCGGAAGTCAACTATCTGGATATGGCGATGTCACTCTCCCACCCCCACCCGGATGAGCCCTATTCCAAGCCGGGTGTGAAGCTGGGCGACGAGCAATTTGCCATGGCCGGCGAGTGGGAGAAGCGTGGACTTCTGGCCCTGGTGGGGATGGGTGTCGAGCCCGGCTTGGCCGACGTCTTCGCACGGTACGCCTCGGACAAGCTCTTCTCGTCGATCGACGAGATCGGGGTTCGCGACGGAGCGAACCTGGTCGTGGACGGCTATGACTTCGCGCCCACCTTCTCCATCTGGACGACGATCGAGGAATGTCTGAATCCTCCCATCATCTGGGAGAAGGACAGAGGCTGGTACACCACCGAGCCGTTCAGCGAGCTCGAGGTTTTCCACTTCCCTGCTGGCATCGGTCCTGTCGAATGCGTGAACGTCGAGCACGAGGAGGTCCTCCTCGCTCCCCGTTGGCTCGACGCCAAGCGGGTGACGTTCAAGTATGGCTTGGGTGAGGAATTCATCGGAGTCTTGAAGACTCTGCACAAGCTCGGCCTCGATTCGACAGTGCCTGTCAACGTCGAAGGCCAACACGTCTCTCCCCGTGACGTCGTCGCCGCCTGCCTTCCTGATCCGGCAGAACTCGGTGACAACATGCACGGCGTCACGTGCGCCGGTACGTGGGTCACTGGCGTCGGCAAGGACGGGTCCCGACGAGAGGTCTATCTGCACCATGTCGTCGACAACGCGTGGTCCATGAAGGAGTATGGGTCACAGGCTGTGGTGTGGCAGACAGCCATCAATCCCATCGTGGCCCTCGAGCTCGTTGCCTCCGACGCGTGGTCAGGGGCCGGTGTCCTCGGTCCCGAGGCCTTCCCCGCCGAGCCGTTTCTCGACCGGCTCAACGAGAGCGGCGCTCCGTGGGCGATGGAAGAGCGGGCCACTCGGTAGATCCGTCGCTCCTCCTACCACCAACCGACCGTGGCACATACTGCGAGTCGGAGACGACGTCATGAGGATGGTGCCCTTACAGCGGGATGTTGCCGTGCTTCTTCGGGGGACGCTCGATCCGCTTCTGCTTCAGTGAGCGAAAGGCCGACGTCACCCGGAGCCGTGTCTCGGACGGTCTGATGACGGCGTCCACGTAACCACGTTCTGCCGCCGGATAGGGCGTGTAATACGTCCGGCGGTAGTCAGCGACGAGCTCCCGACGGAGGGACTCCGGATCGTCGGCACCGTCCAGCTCCCGGTGGTGGACGATGTTGACGGCACCCTCGGCACCCATGACGGCGATTTCGGCCGTGGGCCAGGCCAGGTTCACATCGGCACGAAGGTGTTTGGACCCCATGACGACGTAGGCACCGCCATACGCCTTGCGCGTGATGACGGTCACCTTCGGTACCGTCGCCTCGGCATAGGCGTAGATGAGCTTGGCACCCCGTCGGATGATGCCCTGCCACTCTTGATCGGTGCCTGGGAGGAATCCAGGGACATCGACGAAGGTCAGGATGGGAATGCCGAAGGCATCGCAGGTGCGGACAAAGCGGGCCGCCTTCTCTGCGGCATCGATGTCGATCGTTCCGGCCAAATGGACCGGTTGGTTGGCCACGAGACCGACCGTGTCGCCTTCGATGCGGCCGAAGCCGCAGATCACGTTGGGAGCGAATGCCTCGTGGATCTCGAGCAGCTCACCGTCGTCGAGCACTTTGGAAGTGACGATGCGCATGTCATAAGGCGTCGTGTCGGTGTCGGGGATCACGTTATCGAGGTCGCGGTCCTGGGCCGTTATTCTCGTCGACGCTGTACTGGCGTAGCGGGGCGGCTCCGATCCACTGTGCAGAGGCAGGTAGCTGAGAAGAGCGCGCACGTAGTCGAAGGCATCCTCCTCGTCTCGGGCGAGATAGTGCGCATTGCCCGACCGACTGGCGTGGGTGGCAGCACCTCCAAGATCCTCGAATCCCACCTCCTCCCCCGTGACGGCCTTGATCACGTCCGGTCCGGTGATGAACATGTGGGCTACCTGGTCCACCATCACCGTGAAGTCGGTCAGGGCGGGCGAGTAGACGGCTCCTCCGGCGCACGGCCCGGCGATCACTGAAATCTGAGGTACGAACCCCGATGCCACGGTGTTGCGGTAGAAGATCTCTCCGTAGAGCCCCAGGGAGGCAACCCCTTCCTGGATGCGCGCGCCTCCCGAGTCGTTGATGCCGACGATAGGGCAACCGATCTCCAGGGCGATGTCCATCACCTTGACGACCTTCTGCCCGAAGACCTCTCCGAGAGATCCGCCGAAGACGCTGAAGTCCTGGGAGAAGAGGCATATGTTGCGACCGTTGACCGTGGCGATCCCCGTGACCACCCCGTCGCCGTAGGGTCGACCGCTGTCTGTCCCCGATCCGTCTCCATGGTTCCGAGCCAGGGAATCCAGCTCCTCGAAGGAGCCAGGATCAACAAGAGCCTCGATCCGTTGACGCGCCGTCATCTTTCCGTGAGCTCGCTGTCGTTCGACGGCAACTGTCTCGGCCTTCTCGTAGATCTCGCTGCGCCGTGCCTCAAGACCGGCGAGCTTCGACGCCGTCGTCTCCCGTCCCCCACCATCTTCTGATGTCGACATCACGTCCCGTCCTCGGCCGGCGCCGTCCGGGCGATCCGGCACAGCACGTCCCCGCGCTGAACCTCATCGCCTACCTTGACAACAAGACCTTGCACCCAGCCTTCGATCGGTGCCCGCAGAGGCTGCTCCATCTTCATGGCTTCGACCTCGACCACCACTTCGCCTCGGGTGACACGCTGACCCTCCTTCACCGCCAGCTTTACCACCTGGGCTTGCATCGGACTCGTCACACAGTCAGTGTCTGCTCCCGAGGCTGCGGCATCAACCGGCGCTGTTCGGTGCCGTGACGGTGGAGGCGAAAGGACCGGGGCACCGATATTCACGAGCTCCCGAGGGAGCACGATCTCGACACGCCGGCCATCAACCTCCAGAGTCAGGCGCTGACGGGCTCCGACCCTTGGCTCCTCCACATGGTCGATCTGTTTGGGAAGTGAGGCACACGCTTCTGTCAATTCCGTCTCTATCCACCGGGTGTGGACGCGAAAGGGCTGCGACGTGAAATCAGGGTGCGTGACCACGATCCGGTCCAGAGGAAGCACCGTGGCGACACCCTCGACTCGAAATTCGGCCAGGGCACGGCGGGCGTAAGCGAGAGCCTGCTCTCGGGTTCGTCCGAACACGATCAGCTTACCGAGCAACGAGTCGAACTCGGCCGGCAGATCGTCACCCTCTTCGTAGCCACCGTCCCAGCGCACACCGGGCCCCGACGGCGGTCGCCACCGCTCCAGGAGTCCCGGGCTTGGAAGAAAGGCGTTGCCCGGATCCTCGCCGTTGATACGAAACTCGATGGCGTGGCCCTCCACGGGGGGGTCGTCGTAGTCGAGGAGCCCCCCGGAGGCGATCCGCAATTGCTCGCCCACGACATCAATGCCGGTGACCAGCTCGGTGGTCGGATGCTCCACCTGCAAGCGGGTGTTGACCTCGTTGAAGGATATTGTGCCGTCGGGTGCCAGTAGGAACTCACAGGTCCCGGCGTTGACGTAGCCCGCTTGGGCCAGGATCGCTTTGGACGCACTGTAGATCTCTCGGGTCTGCTCGTCCGTGAGGAAGGGAGCGGGCGCTTCTTCGATCAGCTTCTGGTTCCTCCGCTGCAACGAGCAGTCGCGCGTCGACAGCACCACGACCTTCCCGGTGACATCGGCGAGGCACTGTGTCTCGACATGGCGCGCCTGCTCCAGGTAGCGCTCGACGAAGCACTCCCCGCGGCCGAATGCCGTGGTCGCCTCGCGCACGGCGGACTCGAATGCCTCCTCGAGCTCCGCCGGTTCTCGGACGACCTTCATACCTCGACCACCGCCGCCGAATGCCGCCTTGATCAGGACGGGAAAACCGTGCTCAGCGGCAAAGGAACGAATCCCCGACACGTCGTGGACAGGATCGAAGAGACCGGGGGCCAACGGTGCGCCGACCGCGGAAGCCAGCCGCCGCGCGACGGTCTTGTCACCCAGGTCTCGGATGGCCCTCGGCGGCGGGCCTATCCAGGTCAGTCCGTCGGCGATGACCGCTTCGGCGAATTCGAGCATTCTCGGCCAGGAAACCGTATCCGGGATGGACGGCGTCGGCGCCGGCCCTCCGGGCGATACGGATGATCTTGTCGACGGCCAGGTACGTGTCCGCCGGTCGAGTCCCGTCCAGAGAGTAGGCCTCGTCCGCCAGGCGAACGTGCATCGCCTCGCGCTCCTGGTCGGCATACAGGGCAACGCACGTGACGCCCGCGTCGCGACAGGCACGGGCCACCCGCACCGCTATCTCACCGCGGTTGGCGATCACGACCTTGTTCATGTCAGCGTACCGGCCTCAAGCGACGTCAGGTGCTCGATATGTCCCCCACTGCTGCCGCAGGACGTCACACAATTCTCCCAACGTGGCGCCCGCTTCCAACGCCCGCTTCAACGGGTACAACACATTGGCAGAGCCGGACGCCGCATCGGCGACAGCTACAAGAGCACGCCGAACGGAATCGGCGTTGCGATGATCTTTTCTGAGTTTGAGACTTTCGACCTGCTCCTGTTCCACGCGTGCATCAATCTGTAGACGTGGGTAGGTTTCGGTCTCTTCGACCGTAAAGGCGTTCACTCCCACCACGATGCGGTCACCGGAAGCGATCTCGCGTGCATTGCGGTAGGCGCTCATCTCGATCTCGGTCTTCTGGAACCCGTTTTCGATCGCCGCCGTCGCTCCGCCGAAGTCCTCGACCCGGCCCATGAGGGCGACGACCTCCCCCTCGATCTGGTCGGTGAGGCGTTCGACAGCGTACGAACCGCCCAGTGGGTCGACGATCGTCCCCACGTCGGTCTCGTGGGCAAGGACTTGTTGTGTCCGAACGGCCAGGCGAGCGGCCTTGTCCGTGGGCAGTCCGATGGCCTCATCGAACGAGTTCGTGTGCAATGACTGCGTTCCGCCGAGCACGGCAGCCAAGGCGGCCACGGTCACCCGGACGAGGTTGTCCTCCGGCTGTTGAGCGGTGAGCTGAACGCCTGCCGTCTGGGTGTGGAACCGGAGCCGCATCGACTGTGGATCCTGGGCTGAGAACTGGTCGTGCATGATCCGCGCCCACAGACGCCGCGCCGCACGGAACTTTGCCACCTCTTCGAGCAATGTCGTCCTGGCCACGAAGAAAAAGGACAGCCGTGGGGCGAAATCGTCCACGGCCAGACCGGCGTGTATGGCACACCGCACATATTCGATGGCGTTGGCCAACGTGAAGGCCAGCTCCTGCACCGGTGTGGCTCCGGCCTCGGCCAGGTGGTAACCGGAGATCGAGATGGTGTTCCATCGTGGCAGTTCCGTGCGGCAGTACGAGAAGATGTCCGTGGCGAACCGCAACGACGGCCTCGGTGGAAAGATGTAGGTCCCTCGGGCGATGTACTCCTTCAGGACGTCGTTCTGGACGGTTCCAGCCAGCCCGTGCGCGTCGATCCCCTGTTCCTCTGCGACAATCTGGTACAGGAGGAGCAACATCGCTGCGGGGGCGTTGATCGTCATGGACGTCGAGACCTGGTCGAGGGGAATGTCGGCAAACAACACCCGCATGTCGTCCAGGGAGTCGACGGCGACGCCCACGCGCCCGACCTCACCGCAGGCGAGGGGATGGTCCGAGTCGTAACCCATCTGGGTGGGGAGGTCGAAGGCCACCGATAACCCCGTCTGGCCGGCGGCGATCAGTTCCCGGTAGCGTTGATTCGACTCAGCGGCCGTACCGAATCCGGCATACTCGCGAATCGTCCACGGATGACCGCGGTACATCGTCGGATAGACACCGCGGGTGAACGGAAACTGGCCCGGGACGCCCAGGCTGAGAGCCGGGTCGAAACCGGGAAGGCTGTCTGGTCCGTAGCAGACGTCGAGGGGGAAACCCGACTCGGAGCGGTCGCCGGTCATTCCTCCACCCCGAATTGGCCCACGGCTGCCAGTCCCGTCGCGTCCACCGACATGTGATCTCTTCCCCCGGGCGCAGGTGGGATGCGGCTCCCTCCTCGCCCCACGGCGCCCTCCGCCCCGGAGGGACCCACCCGAGGAGCATTGATCTTCGTCACACGACGACGATCTCATTGACGGTGGTGGCTCTGGTAGGGCCGAAATGCCCTTACTGCGACAGGGTCGAGGCCCCTCCGTGGAGGTGGTCAGAGGGGATTCGATGGGATCCATCGACGAGTTCGACGAACCACTTGTGGTCGTCCGGGAATCCGAGGCTCACTCGTGTCGCAGGGCGGTCTCGAGGATCCCGAGTCCTTCGTCGAGCAACCCATCGGAGATGACGAGCGGTGGGAGCAAGCGAAGGACATTCCCGAAGGTACCAGCCGTCAGGATCAGTAACCCCTGGTCGTGGCATGCCTTGGCGACACGTTGGGTGGCCGCGGCGTCAGGACGTCTGCCGTCGGTTCCGACCAGCTCGAGCGCCATCATGGCACCGCGGCCGCGGACGTGACCCACAGGTCCCCCCGGGGAGACCAGATTCTCGAGTCTCGGCAAGGCGACCTCGCCGATGTGCCGGGCCCTCTCCAGTAGGCCTTCGGACTCGATGATCTCGAAGACGGCGAGTGCGGCGGCGCACGCAATCGGATTGCCACCGAAAGTCCCTCCCAGACCACCTTGGTGGACCGCCTCCATGACCTCGACGCGACCCGTCACCCCTCCGAGGGGCAGGCCGCCACCCAGACTCTTGGCCGTCGTCACCAGGTCGGGAACCACCTGCTCATGCTCGCAGGCGAACCATGCACCGGTCCGGCCCATGCCGGACTGGATCTCGTCGGCAATCAGGAGAATGTTGTGCCGGCCACACCAGTCAGCCAGACCGGCCAGCCAACCGGGCTCGGGGACCACGAACCCTCCTTCGCCGGCGATGGGCTCGACAACCACTCCGGCGATGGCGTCGGCACCGACGGTGGTCTCCAAGAGTGAAATGACCTCGTCGAGGCGCCCGGTGCCGTGGAAGGGGTCCGAGTAGGGCGCTCGGTAGATCTCGGGCGCAAAGGGACCGAAGCCGCGCTTGTACGGCATCGCCTTGCCGGTGAGACTCATGGCCAGGAGCGTGCGCCCGTGGAAACCGTGATCGAAGGCGACGATGGCGCTGCGTCCCGTCGCGTAACGGGCCACCTTCACGGCGTTCTCCACGGCCTCCGCCCCGGAGTTGACGAGAAACGAGCGCTTCTCGTGCTCCCCAGGGGTCAGTTCGTTCAGCCGTTCGCACACCTCGACGTAACTCTCGTACGGAGTTACCTGAAAGCAGGTATGAGTGAACCGCTCCGCCTGCCTCTGTATCGCCGCCACCACGGCCGGAGCGCTGTTGCCCACGTTGGTCACGGAGATCCCCGATCCGAAGTCGATCAGACGGTTACCGTCGACGTCCTCGATCAAGCCGGGCCCGGCGCGCGCCACGAAGACCGGCAGCGTGACCCCCACGCCATGTGGCACCGCCGCCTCCCTACGGGCCGTCAGCACCTGGGAGCCGGGACCGGGGATCTTGGTGGCGAGCTGGCGACCCAGAGGAAGCGGAGATAGTTGGTTCGGCATAGTCGTTCCTCCAACCGGTCATTCCAACTGCGTGGCATGACGTCCGCCTCTGAACAACGTCAGCATCGGGGAACGCACTGGCGCTGACCAGTGCCATAAGTCCTCTGCGACGCCGGCCACCGCGATCGGCGGGATCTGTGCGACCGATGCAGGAACACGGCTGCAGGAACACGGCGCGGAAGGGGGTCGGGACCTTTGGCACTATTGCCCCCCGCACCGGCACGAAAAGATGGGGCCATGGACTCGAGAACCACGCCATCGACGCTCACGACTGCGCAGGTCGATGAGCACCTGGGCGCCCTGCTCACGAAGGTCGAGGTCAAGAACCCAGGGGAGCCAGAGTTTCATCAGGCCGTCAAAGAGGTGGCCACCTCCCTGCGGCCGGTGCTGGCCCGATACCCCCGGTACGTCGGGGAGAAGATCCTCGAGCGATTGGTCGAACCCGATCGGGTCATCAGCTTCGGTGTCAACTGGGTGGACGACAACGGAGAGGTGCAAGTCAACAGGGGCTTTCGCGTCCAAATGAGCAGCTCCATCGGTCCCTACAAGGGCGGTCTGCGCTTTCACCCTTCGGTGTATGCCGGTCTTCTGAAGTTCCTGGGCTTCGAGCAGACGTTCAAGAACTCGTTGACGACTCTCCCCATGGGAGGGGCCAAGGGAGGCTCGGACTTCGACCCCAAAGGACGCAGTGAGTCGGAGATCCGGCGCTTCTGCCAATCGTTCATGACGGAGCTCTACCCCTACATCGGGGAGTTCACCGACATCCCCGCGGGCGACATAGGCGTGGGTTCACGTGAGATCGGCTATCTGTTCGGTCAGTACAAACGGATCGCCAAACGTTTCGTGGGGGCCATGACGGGCAAAGGGATCAATTGGGGCGGATCCCAGATCCGGCAGGAAGCCACCGGGTACGGGGCCGTGTACTTCGCTCGGGAGATGCTCGCCACACGCGGGGAGGACCTCGAGGGAAAGACCTGCCTCGTCTCGGGGAGTGGAAACGTCGCCCAGTTCACGGTCGAGAAGCTCATCGACCTCGGAGGTCACGTCGTCACCCTCTCGGACTCCGACGGCTTCATCCACGATCCTGACGGCATCGACGCCGACAAGCTCGCATGGGTCATGCAACTGAAGAACGAGCGCCGGGGCCGGATTCGCGAGTACGGGGATAAGTTCCCGCGCGCGAGCTACTGCACCACCAAGGGCAGCGAGGAAAACCCTCTGTGGGACGTCCCGGCCAACTGCGCTTTCCCCAGCGCCACCCAGAACGAGATCAGTGGCAAGGATGCGGTCAACCTCATCAAGAACGGAGTCACCCTCGTGGTCGAGGGGGCCAATATGCCGACGGTACCCGAGGGTATCGATAGTTTTCTCGCCGCCGGCGTGCTCTACGCGCCCGGCAAGGCCGCCAACGCCGGCGGGGTGGCGGTATCCGGGCTGGAGATGGCACAGGACATGCAGCTCTCCCAGTGGACGCGAGCGGAGGTCGATGGGCGGCTCCAGGTGATCATGAAGCGTATCCATGACACTGTCCGGGAGACGGCCGAGGACTTCGGCCACCCGGGGAACTACACCGTGGGCGCCAACATCGCCGGATTCGTCAAGGTCGCGGACGCCATGCTCGACGAAAGCCCGATCTGATTCGTCGGCCGGTGAAGCACGGCCACAGCGACCGGTCGGGCGAGTGATGAGCTGCCGGAGCACCGCCCGATCGGGCTGATTGTCGGGATGGTCCAGAAGGTGAGGACTCGGGCCGCTACCACCAGTGACGTTCGGCCCTAGCAATGACGGTCATGCTGACCGGAGAATGGCCTCATGAAGGCAACCCGTGCGAACGAGACCGCTTGGGGTCCGGACCGACGGGCAGGCGGTCGACCGCTTCCGACATCCACCGGACCACCCACCGAGACTGGGGGCTTGTTGACCGCGTTGGACCACGTCGGGATCGCGGTCGCCGACCTGGACGAGGCCGTGAACTTCTACGAGACGACGTTCGGCGCCCACCTGACCCGTCGAGAACGCGTGGAGCACGACGGCGTGGAGGAGGCACTGTTGGCGGTGGGTGACGGCTATGTGCAACTGCTCACGCCGACCCGGGCCGACTCAGCGGTGGCCAAGTTCCTCGCCATGAGGGGTCCCGGCCTGCATCACGTCGGTTACCGCGTCGCCGACTGCCGGAGAGCGCGTGACCTGGCGGTGGCGGCGGGCGCGGAGGCCCTCGACGACGAGCCACGGCCCGGGTCGCGAGGCACGATCGTTGCCTTCTTGCATCCGAAGACGGCGCTGGGAACGCTGATCGAACTGGTCGAGGTGATAGCAGCGCCGCCCGAGCGCGGAGGAGCCGCAACACGTGAGGGGGCTACCCCGTAACGGGGCCGGCGACGAGATGTGCCGGCGCTCGACCTGGTGCCGTCTCCGCTGAGGGCGGCGGCCCCAGGACCTGCTGCCCGTGGGCGGGACCGCTCCCGCGGAGGCGTCGGAACCCTCACCACGGCCCCCTCCCAGGCGGTCGTTTCACACCCGGGCAGGCCTTCTGGCCCTACTGCCCCGACTCAGACCGTTCTACCCTGCCATCATGGAAATCGGGGATGCCACCGTGATCGACGTTCGAGGATTGGACGCCTTGATCGCCATCCTGGGCGGACGTGGTTACGAGACGAGAGGTCCCGTCGTCCGGGACGGCGCCATCATGCCCGGGGCGGTTGCCGGCGTCGCCGACCTGCCGGTCGGCCAACGTGACGAACAGGCCCCGGGTCACTACCGTCTCGAACACGTCGGCGACGAGACCGTGTTCGCATGGGCCGTCGGGCCGGGCTCGTGGAAGGCCGAGCTCTTCCCCCCCACGCAGGAGCTGTGGCGTGCCACCGTGAAAGCTGACGGCGTGACCCTCACCGAACCCGAGCTTCGGTCAGCGCCCATGGCCGTCATCGGCGCCCGGCCCTGTGAACTGGCCGCGTTGCATGTGCTCGACAGGGTACTGAAGGACGGTGGCGCGCCCGACGAGCGCTACGCGGCGCGTCGAGACGGCGCCTTCGTCGTCGTCGCCGAGTGCAGCACGCCGGCAGCCACATGTTTCTGCACTTCCACGGAGACGGGGCCCGGAGCGGAGTTCGGGTTCGACCTGGCGTTGACAGAGCTCAACGACGATGACGGACATCGATTCCTGGTCCGTGTCGGCACGGATCGCGGCGCCGAGGTGCTGTCACGACTGTCCACCACGGAGGTCACGCCGCGGGAGCTCGAGGCTCGCCGCCGGACCCTCTCGGCGGCGGCGGACGCCATGACGCGGACGCTTCCGGTCCAAGGCCTGGCTGCGCTTCTGGCCCGCAACCTCGATCACCCCCGATGGGACGAGGTGGCGGAGAGGTGCCTCTCGTGCGGCAACTGCACCCTCGTCTGTCCGACCTGTTTCTGTAGCGACGTGCGTGACACGACGACCCTGAGCGGCGAGATTCACCGTCGCCGCTCCTGGGCGTCGTGCTTCGATCTCGACCACTCGTACCTTCACGGCGGACCGGTGCGGGCGTCGACGTCGTCGCGCTACCGCCAGTGGCTCACTCACAAGCTCTCGACGTGGTGGGACCAGTTCGGGACGTCGGGTTGCGTCGGGTGCGGACGGTGCATCGCCTGGTGCCCGGTGGGCATCGATCTCACCGAGGAGGCGGCCGCCATCAGAAGCAGTGACGGGGCCGTTCGCACCGGTCGCGCGCCCGGAGGGCGAGTCTCATGACGACACCGCTGGCCGAGCTGGTGGCGGCCCACCCTCTCCTGGCCGGGTTGCCGGGGGACGCCGTGGTCAGTGTGGCCGGCTGTGCCCAGAACGTCGCCTTGGAACCGGGTGCCCTGCTCCTGGCCGAGGGCGACCCCGCCGACACGCTGTACCTGGTTCGTCGTGGTCATGTCGCCATCGAGGTGCACGCTCCGGGGCGGGGACCGATCGTGATCGAGACAGTGGGACCAGGTGCCGCTGTCGGATGGAGCTGGCTCGTCCCCCCCTACCGGTGGCACTTCGACGCCCGTGCCACCGACGCCGTGGGAGCGATCGCCGTCGACGGGGCCTGCCTCCGTGAGAAGGCGGAGATCGACCCCGCTCTGGGCTACGCCCTCATGAAGAGGGTGGCCACCGTGCTCCTCGACCGCCTGCAGATGACCCGCCTGCGGCTGCTCGACCTGTATGGAGCCGACGGTGCTCGCTGACCCCTCTCTGGCGACTTCTTCCGGCCTCGGAACCCAGGATGACGACGGGCCCAGGGCCTTGACGCCTGTCCCCTACCGGGTCGTCGAACGCCGGCACGAAACCGACGACGTGACGACGCTCTGCCTGGCGCCGGTGGCCGATGCCCCCATGACCTTCCGGCCGGGCCAGTTCAACATGCTGACGGCTTTCGGAGTCGGAGAAGCCGCCATCTCCGTGAGCAGTCCGCCGCGGTCACCGGGTCCTCTCGAGCACACCGTGCGCGACGTCGGGGCTGTCACCCACTCCCTGTGTGCCTCCCCCATCGGCGACCTGATCGGAGTGCGGGGTCCGTTCGGTACGGACTGGGGGATCGGAGGGGCCGTGGCCCCGGGCCCCTCCATCGGCGAGGTCATGCCGGGCGCTGACGGAGCCGACGGTGCCCGACGAGGTGACGTCGTGGTGGTTGCCGGTGGGATAGGCCTTGCCCCGCTACGGGGCGCCGTGCACGAGCTGCTGGCCCTTCACCAGGAGGGGGGTGGACGGGTGTTCGTGATCGTGGGCGCCCGGGATCCGTCCCAGATCGTCTTCAGGGACGACCTCGACCTGTGGGCCCGGGCGGGAGCGGAGGTTGCCGTCACCGTCGACGTCTCGGCCCAGGGGTGGACGGGCCATGTGGGCCTGGTGACATCCCTCCTGGACGGCACCCGATTCGATCCGGTCGGTGCGACCGCCCTGGTCTGCGGGCCCGAGATCATGATGCGCTTCACCGCACGTGCCCTGATCGACCGGGGCGTCGATCCGGCGCGCATCCGCGTATCGTTGGAGCGCAACATGCAATGCGGAGTGGCCTGGTGCGGCCATTGCCAGCTCGGCCCGTTCCTGTTGTGTCGCGACGGCCCGGTCCTTCCCTATGCGGGAGTGGTGGAGAATCTGCTCACCGAGCGCGAACGATGAGTGTGACGACCAACCCGGACCATCGGCCCAGCCTGGCCGTATGGAAGTTCGCCTCCTGCGACGGCTGCCAGCTGAGCCTGCTCGACTGCGAGGACGAACTGTTGACCCTGGCCGGGTCCGTTCGCATTGCCCACTTCACCGAGATGTCGCGGGCAACGGTGTCGGGACCCTACGACGTGTCCCTCGTGGAGGGATCGATCACGACGCCGGCTGACGCCCGCCGGATCAAGGAGGTCAGGGACAGCTCACACCGCCTGATCACGATCGGAGCCTGCGCCACCGCCGGCGGGATCCAGGGACTGAGGAATTTCGCCGCCTCAGGTGATTACGTGGGGTCCGTCTATGCCCACCCCGAGTACATCGACTCGCTTGGCACGTCCACTCCGATCTCGGCCCACGTCGACGTCGATTTCGAGCTCCACGGTTGCCCGATCGACCGGCGCCAGCTCCTCGAGGTGATCATCGCCTCGCTGGTCGGTCGGCGGCCGGTCATCGCCGGTCATTCGGTGTGCCAGGAATGCAAGTCCCGCGGCGTCGTCTGCCTGCTCGTCAGTCGCCGCACACCCTGCCTGGGTCCGGTGACCAGGACCGGCTGTGGTGCCCTGTGCCCCACGGTGGGCCGGGGATGCTTCGGTTGCTTCGGCCCGTCCGACGCCGCCAACACGGCGTCGCTGGCGGCAACGTTGCGAAGCCAGGGATCGTCGTCGGCCACCCTCTCGCGCCTGTTCCGCACCTTCAATGCCGGCGCCCGGGCCTTCCTCGACGAGTCGGTGGCTCAAGGGGGTCCCGTTCCGGTCGCTCTTTCCAGCAGGGGTGGCCACAGCCAGGGCGAGGAACCGCGATGAGTCATGGTTCGGGCCCGTCGCGCTCCATCGGCGTCGAAGGCCTGGCGCGGGTCGAGGGTGAAGGCTCCCTGCGGGTGCAGGTGCACGACGGCCTTGTCACCGACGTCGCCCTCGAGATCTTCGAGCCGCCCCGGTACTTCGAGGCCCTGCTGGTCGGCCGTCACTACACCGAGGCCCCCGATATCACGGCGCGCATCTGCGGAATCTGTCCGGTGGCATATCAGATGAGCGCGTGTGCCGCCATGGAGGACGCCTGTGGCATCGTCGTCGACGAGCGGATCAACCAGCTACGACGGCTCCTCTACTGCGGAGAGTGGATCCAGAGTCACGCCCTTCACATCTACCTGCTCCACGCACCCGACTTCCTCGGCTGTGCCGACGCGGTGGAGCTCGCCGAACGTGACCGTACCGCAGTGGAGCGAGGCCTCCAGATCAAGCGGACGGGCAACCTGGTCATGGAGACTGTCGGTGGCCGCGCCGTACACCCGGTCAACGTCCGCGTCGGTGGCTTCTACCGGGCCCCCGACCCTGAATCGATCTCAGCTCTGTCCGAGCCACTTCGTCAGGCTCGCGACGCGGCGCTGACCACCGTGCAGTGGGTGACGGGATTCGACTTTCCCGACATCTCGGGCGATTACCGCTTCGTGGCGCTTGGCGACGTCGGTCGCTACGCAGTGGAGCGCGGGCGCCCGGCGTCATCGGACGGCTCGGACATGAGCCCGACCGAACTGGCCGATCTTGTCGTCGAGGAGCACGTCGCCCGCTCCACCGCGCTCCACGCCCGACTCGGGGGGCGTGATCCGTACCTCACCGGTCCGCTGGCGCGCTATGCCCTCAATTCCGCCGCCCTGACCCCTCTCGCCGCTGAGGCGGCGGCCAGAGCCGGGTTGGGTCCGGTGTGCACCAACCCGTTCCGCAGCATCGTGGTGCGAGCCGTGGAACTGGTGTTCGCCTGTGAGGAGGCACTCGCTCTGGTCGAGTCGTACGCCCCGCCCGACCCTCCCGCCACCGCCATGACGCCCAGGATGGGGACCGGGACCGGTGCGACCGAAGCGCCCCGGGGTCTCCTGCTCCACCAATATGACATCGACGAGTCGGGGATGATCCGGCGGGCCCGCATCGTGCCGCCCACCTCACAGAACCAGCTCACCATCGAGGCCGATTTGCGACGAGTGGTCCAGAGCGCACTGGCGCTCAGTGACGACGAGCTTCAGTGGCGTTGCGAACAATCGGTGCGGAACCACGATCCGTGCATCTCGTGCGCCGCCCACTTCCTGGACATCACGGTGGTCTCTTCGTGAGCGGCGAGTACCAGCAGCGAATCGACGGACCCGGGGACCCGTGGCGACCGTGCATCGTCGTCGCAGGCTTGGGGAACGAGTACCGACGCGACGATGGGGCGGGGCCCGTCGTGGCGGCGCGTACGGTCGGTTACGCTCCGGAGACGCGTGATATCGGTCCCATCGTCGACCCTCTCGATCTGCTGGGACGATGGGACAGAGCGGACCTGGCCGTCGTGATCGACGCGCTGCGCTCCGGGTCCGTCCCGGGTACCGTCCGTGTGGTCGATCTGGGCGAAGTCAGCGCGACGGCCGGTTCGACGAGCACCCACGGGATCGGTTTGTCAGGGGTTCTGCGTCTCGCCCGAGCCGTCGACCAAGCGCCTGCCCGCGTGGTCGTCGTCGGCATCGAGGGGGTCGATTTCGGCCAGGGAAGAGGGCTCAGCCCTGCGGTCGACGCCGCCATCCCCGAGGCGGTCGGCATCGTCGTCGATCTGATCAAGGAGGTGTACGCATGTGCATGAGTCGCCTGCATCGTGTGTTGCAGACGGTCGGGAGTGGTGCCGTGGACGTCGAGGACGTTGACGGAGGAGTCCACCGTGTCTCGCTCCTCGCCCTCGACGGCCCCGCCCCCCGGCCCGGTGAGTGGCTCGTCGTCCACAGCGGGTACGCCATCGACCGGGTCGAGGCGGCCGAAGCGGAAGCCGTGGCGGCCGAGCTGCGGGCGAGCGCGGGCATCGACGGCACAGCAGTCGATCAGGGGGCCCGCCCGTGACCGCCGAGACCGATCCCGGTCGGGGCAGGGTCCTTGGGTACGGAATGGACGACCGGCGTCGGACGACCGACGGCTTCCCGGGTGTGGCCGTCGCCGGCATCACGGCCCTGATCAGCGGGCTGTCCGTCTTCGTCAACAGTTACGGCGTGCACTCCATCGCCACACCGTCGGTCTATACGACCGCCAAGAACCTGGTGGCTACGTTGGTCCTCGCCCTCGGTGCACTGGCGGCCTGGCGAACGAGTCGTCGGGGTGACGGCTCGGCCGCCAGCCGGTTCGTCACGGTGGCGACCCCCCCCGGATCTCCCACCGCCACCCCTCGACATTGGCGGACCTGGGGGCCGGCCCGTTGGCTGGGGCTGACCTATGTGGGTGTGGTGGGCGGGGGCATCGCCTTCGTCTTGTTCTTCGACGGTCTCGCCGACACCACCGCCACGCCGGCGGCCTTCTGGCGTGACACGTTGGTCCTCTGGGTCGCCCTCCTTGCCATTCCCCTGCTGCGTGAACGTCTGACCTGGTGGAACGGGGCCGCTATCGCCGTGCTCGTCACGGGAGAGGTCTCGATGGCGGGCGGGGTCGGCCACCTGGCGGCCGACCGGGGGGAGCTGCTCGTCCTGGCAGCCACCGTGCTGTGGGCGGTGGAGGTGATCGTGGCCAAGGCGTTGTTGCGGGACATCGCCGCTGGCGCCGTCGCCGTGGTGCGGATGGGAGTCGGGGCTCTCGCCCTCGTCGTCTATCTGGCCGCCACCGGCACCCTGCATGTCCTTCTGTCCCTGGGCGCCGATCAGGTCGGTTGGGCCCTGCTGACCGGACTCCTCCTCGCCGCCTACGTCGGCACCTGGATGACGGCGTTGGGGCGGGCACGAGCCATTGACGTCACGTCCGTGCTCGTGGGCAGCGCACTGGTCACCGCCCTGCTCCAGGCGGCGGCGGGGACGGCGTCGCTGGCGCCCCATGCGCTGGGCATCCTTCTCGTCTTCGGAGGGGCCGGGACGGTTCTGTGGGCGAGCCGCCGGGGACCGGTCGCCCCCAGGGGTGAGGCGGTGGGCGGATGAGACAGCCACGGCCGGTCGACGTTTCCCACGAATCACCGAGCGTCGCACGGCCCTTGGCCCCCTGCGGACGACTCCTCCCCGGACCGGTCCTCTTCGCCCGCTACGCCTATCCCCCCAACGCCCTCGGCTACTGCGGTCCCGATGACCCCGCCGCCCTCCTCGGGATGACGTCGGAGGGTGCCGACCTGGCCGGCCTGAGCCAGGCGGCGGCCCGGTTCGAAGGGGCATGGCCCTACCTGAAGCTCATCGCGGCGTGCAACGACATCGCCGATCCCCTCGACTCCCGGGTCGTCGAGGCTTACTGGACCGGCAACGAGCTGGTCGCCCGGGTCCCCCCGGCCGCCCTGGCGGCATCATTGGGTGACCGCTTCGAACGCCGGGCCGGTCGACACTTCGGTCCTCTCGTCTCGGCCGTACCCGGAGGCGTCGCACAGCACAACTTCCACGTCTTCGCCGTCTATCCGTGGCTCGGACTCCTCCGGGCCGGAAGGGAGGGACCACCTCTCGAGGTCCTTGACCGCTGCCGTATCCGTTGGGGACGCGTCGAGACCCTGCGCGGTGACCTCCTGACGGTCCGCAGCCGGCGACTGTGCTTCGACGGCTCGCTCCTGGTCCTCGGGGACGATGAGGTGGAGCAGGTTCGACGTGGCATGGACGGCGTGGCCTTCACCGCCGATCTGAAGCCCGGCGACATGGTCTCTCTGCATTGGGATTGGGTCTGTGACCGTCTTTCCCCGCCGGCGTACGGCTGGCTTCGCTATTGCACGATGCGCAATCTCGTCGCCGTCAACTCCCAAGCCCGACCAGGCCCCGCCGTGGTGTGCCAAGCCTGATCAACGCGGTCTGACGTTCATGACGAGAGAGGGAACGGCACCTCGGCAACAACGATACCTTCGTGGTGTTCCAGCGCCCGCCTCAGCCGATCACCGAGCCGGTCATGGAGGAGTCGGTGCCAATGGTGCCTCACCTTGATCTCGGGCACGATGACCGTCAGCATGAGGCCAGGCCGCTGGGCGTGGAGAGCCTCGAGGTAGTTGACGATCGGTCCCACCACGGCAGGGAGACGGCCTCCCAGAGGGCGCGCAGGCTCGGGAGGTCGATCCGGGCCATCGGGACAACGACCAGTTGAGGCACTGCCTCCGCATCCCCATCCTGATGAGTCCCCCGGAGGACCCCGTCGTCGTCGCCGGTGGCCGATGGAACGATATCGAATGCCCTTTCAGCGTTGGACACGCTCGTCTGGCTCTCCACGGCCGCGTCGTGCGCCTTGCCTCGGGGGCGACCGCCATGACCGGGATCGAGGGCCGGCGGTCACCGAGACCGAGACGGTGAGGATGTAGTCCGTGATCAATCCCGCCGCGGCGACCAGCCCCGGGACTTCCCCAGATTGTCGGTGGCGACGATGTACGACCCGGCCCCCGAGGGATAGGCACGGATCGTCTGGCGGTAGGAGACCCCTACGATGATCATCAAGGCCGCGAGGCCCAGACCCAACGGGAGCTCGAGGCCGAGAGCCCCGGTACCGGCGAGCAGGAGGACGGTGATCATGGCCGCGGGGCCGTACGCCACCGACGACAGCAGATCGCCGGACAGAACGGGTGACGCAACGGCCTTGCGCATTCGCTCGTGCACCACCGCGGAGCTGGCCAACGGCGGTCCCAGGACGATCCGGTGCAGACGGTGCGACCGCCGGCCGGCGGCGGACTGCTCGTCGCGCGCCTGCTCGCTGGCCAGCACCTCCCGGGGGCTTTCGACCCGGAACATCGAGATGGGGGTGAAGCGCCCGAACCTCGAGGGGGAAGGGGTGTGGCCGGATCGTTCGAGCGACGGCTCCACCGGCAACTCCGGCAGACCGTTGTCGAAGGCGTCGCTCCACCTCCGACCCAGGTCGCTCAGCGAGGTGAGCTCGTCTTCCGTCAAAAGGCGCAGCGACTCAGACACACTCGGACTCGTGGAGGCGTCGGAGAGGTCGGGGCGATCCGGTGTCACCGCATCAGCCGCCACTGGGGGCTCGATGTGGATCTCTCCATGAGGTGGTCCCCTGGCATGCGGACAGGTTGTGGACGCCAATCGAGCGAGGGGCGATCCTCCTGGGAAATGGCTGCTCATCCCGGCTTTGCCTCTGCGACGACGGCATCGATTCCAGCCCCCTCATTTGTGACCTTCGGCCCTTCCGGCACGACGGCCTGGGACCACATCATGAACGAAAAGACCTCGAGCAGGGATCGATGAGATGTGGACGACTCAAAACCGGACATGGGAACGTGGTCTCGTCGCCGAGTGCGAGGCCTTCCTGACCGGTCACTTTGCGTTGTACTTGGGTCAGCAAAGCCGACTGGTCCCGCCGTGGGCCTGGCTGAACACCCTCGCCCACGGCAGCGAAGACGACATCACCGCTTTGGCCACCGGCAATCCTCAGCCACCCGGCCCGACCTCCCCGGCCACGGCCCTGTGGCACGAGGCCCTGGCCTTCCTGGCTCATGAGCTCATGGGCCAGGTGACCAGGCGGGGTCTCCCGCTCGCGGAACTCCAGCGCTCGACGCTGGTACCCCTCGAGCTCGAGCTGGCCGGGCGACGGGTGCCGGTGTCTACGAAACCCGGCGAGCTCGTCGCCAGAGTGCTGAGGGCCCTGGCTGAACACCCCACCATTCGACACCGGTGATGCCGACACGATTACCAAGGATCACGAGTCGTCTACCCAACTGCGCAAGGGGCGCAACAACGCTGTCTTCTTCCGTTGATGGCCAGACATGCGGCGAAGGATGTCGTCGAGGACGACGATGGCGGCGTCGACGTGGGGACCCTTGTTCAGCATGACGCACTCCGCTCGCTGAGCCATGGCTGCATCAGTGACTTCGGCCCGCGACGGTTGGCCGGTCCGAGCCAGTTGGTCGAGGACTTCCGTGGCCCAGATCACCGGAAGGTGTGCGGCCTCGCACAGCCACAGGATCTCCTCCTGGACCTCGGCGAGACGTTCGTAGCCCGCTTCGACGGCCAGATCCCCTCTGGCGATCATGACCCCGACGAGGGGGGAGCGCATGGCGTGAAGGAGGATCTCGGGGAGCGATGCGAACGCGGCGGTGGTTTCGATCTTCAGGATGATCCCGAGATGCTCAGCCTGGGCGTCTCGAAGATAGCCGTGCACGACGTCGACGTCGGTCTCGTGGCGCAGGAATGAGATCCCGACCATGTCCGCATGGGCGGCGGCCACCTTGAGCAGGGGCAGATCGGCATCGGTCACGACACCGATATCGAGATCGGTATCCGGTAGGTTGATCCCCTTCTCAGCCCGGAGCCGCGAACCGTGGGGAGAGGCGGTCAGGATTCGCACCCAGAGCTCGTCGACGGTGACACCTTCGATGATGCCGGTCATCCTTCCGTCGTCAAGGATCACCCGCTGGCCGACCTGGGCTGTGGCAAAGGCTTCGGGGAGCGTGCAGCCGATGCGGGCCTCGCCCGGTTGCCCGTGACGCCAGGGTGTGGCTGGCTCCAGGTCGAGGGTCAACCGCAGGAGATCCCCGATGCACAGCACGTGATACTGCGGAGTCGGTACCAGGACTCCCACCTCCGTCGAATCGTCGTGGCACGAGAGAACCGCCCCGGTTTCGACGTAGGTGGTGTCCCAGACCTCGAGGACCAATCGTCCGGTGGCCTTCTCGACCACCCGGAGGTGGCGCCGTGAGCCTCGTGTGTCGACCATGTCGACCACGTCCCCTTGCCGGCGACGCTCGATCCACGAAGCGTCCACGAGCAGCATCCCGGCAGCCCCTTCAGGCGGGGAACCGGAGACGAGCGTTACCACGGCGGGAGTGATCGGCAGACCCCGCAGGTCCCGCTCAGGCCGTAGCTTGACGACGTGCGGACCCTCGACAAGCGCTGCCGTCCGAAGTTTGGGTCCCGGCAGGTCCATTGACACCTTGCAGGGACGCCCGATCTCGGCGGCAGCCTTGCGCACGTTGCGGGCCATCTGCTCCCATTGACGGGGAGTGTCATGAGCGCCGTTGATACGGGCGACGTCCATGCCTGATATGACCAGGTAGCGCACCAGGAGGTAGTCGTCCGCCGCCTCGCTCGGGAGGGTGACCATGATGCGGGGCACCCGTCCGGGCGGGCGGGGGCCAAAGAGGGCGTCGGTATTGCGGTCGAGAGCCTCTCGTCCTTCCTCGAAGCTCAGCGTGGCAGGGTCGGATCCGGGCCATTTCCCGACGAGCGCCGCTTGGACGCTCTCGATGGTGGCGAGCACGTGCGGCTCACAGCGCCCCAACGACGAGAGGCCGCGCTCCCCCAACCTGCGCTGCAACTGACGGACGTCTTCATGCCGAAGCGCGAGGTAGTGGATGAGATTGATCGCGTCGCCTCGGTGGTCGGCATGAACGGCCGCGATGTCTCGGTTGTGGCTCCGCTCGAGATGCCGCATCGACGTCTCGAGCGCAGCCAGGTCAGCGGCAATTGACTCCCGGTCGGTGTCCACAGATCACGACGCTACGAGGGTGCGTCCTCCGCAGATAGGGCCAAAGGACCTTCGCTACCGCCCACCCGGTGAAGAGAATTATGGTCGGTATGGGCAAACGGCTTGTCGAATTCCTTCATACTCAGCATCGTGGTCTCGTCATAGGACCAGGCGTCGTCGTCCACGGTGAAGGTCACCTCATAGCTCAGCGTGCTGGCATTCTTGGCCAGGTACTGGTTCTCGCCGATGCTGTACTGGGTCCCGCCTTTCGTGGCTCGCAGAGTGAACGATGCGGCCTCGGCTGCGGCAGTACCTCCGGCCAGCACAGTGATGCCGCGGGGCACGACGAAACCCCGCAAGATCTCGCCGGTCGACGCGTCCCACAGCCAGTACCCGACTTCGGTGTGGAACGGATTCTCTTCGTCGCCGCGCCACATGGCGCTCCTGTAGTCGAGGCCGTAGAGGTGCTGATGTCCGTTGTCGACAGGACCGAAGGGCTTCAAGGTGCATTTTTCACGGTACGGGGTGCCGAGCACCTTCTCTTGGGCGTGCGAATAAGCCGTGTCCAGGCCACCTTCGCCTTCCCACTCGCCGGCCATCGGCCAGAGAGGTCCCCATTCACGTGTCATGACACTCCCGACGGATCGGTCTCAGTCATGTGGCTGGATAGTGCTCAACCTCGGCATCGGACCCGGGGAAAAACACCCCTTCGTGCCCGTCGTCGTTCCACCGTACCTTGTACGGCGGACCGCCGTCGCTCCCTTCGACGTTGAGAATGATCGCCTCGCGATCGTGCCCACCCACATGGTTACTCCGGACCACGATCTTGTCTCCGATGGCTGCACGCATCTCAGAACGCCTCCTCGTGCCTATATGTCACCACTGCTGCCACGGTACGCCACGACTCGAGGGTCCCGACAGGGCCATTGGCCCCTAAACCGTCTCCTTCGCACTGACAACAGTCTCGACCACCTCTCGCACGGCCAGACGGACCTCCGCGAACCCCGAGAGCGCCACCGGCGCCATGACCCCCTCCCGGGGTCCGGAGGGGCCAGGCCGAGGTCCAGAGGTGCGGTGAGGCAATCGAAATGTGACGAAATGCCCTACGGCGCCACGGATCGACCGCCGATGTGACAAATTCGACTGGTCGGTATCCACACTTTGTCCCGTTCGACCTACTCGTCGAAGGTGGCCAGGTTGGTACTCAAGGTCCTGGGAGGATGAGACCATGAGCGATCTGCATGATCCTGAGATCGAGGCAGTCCTCGAAGCCTACGACCATTATCACGATGAACGTGAGGACGACGTCCGACACGCCGAGGATGCCGGCGCCAAGTATGACGCCAGGTTCCGAGAGGTCATCGCCTCTGTGATCCGCCCGTATTTCGAGACCGTCGCCCTCCAGCTCAAAGCCCATGGGCATGACGCCCTGGTCGAGGAAGGCTCGCTGTCGTCACCTGATCCCCGGCTGGCCGGGAGTTCCAGGATCACGCTCGCCTTTCTGCCGAAAGAAAGAAGCCAGCAGAGCCTGCGTCATCAGTTCGAGCTGAATGACGCCCCTCATCTCATGTTGCGCAGCGACAAGATCAAGAGGGTGATCGAGGTCTTCGAAGAGCCAGATCCAGGCTTCCGGGGGCGGGGATCCGCCTTTCGGCCGACCTGGCAGCTCGAGGAGGTGACCCGGGAGAACCTTCGACAGCGGGTCCTTCTCCTGGTCCGGGAGGAGCTCACCCCTCCTCTTCGTGAGGACAAGAGCTCCGTTGGTCGCTGGCCTTGAGCAGAGCCGGGCCAACGTCCTCAGCCCGCACGACATCTAGACGAGAACTCGCTTCAATTCGTCGAAGGATGTCTGACCTTCCTGGACCTTGGCGAATGCATCTTGGCGCAGTGTTTGCATCCCATCGGAGACGGCCACGCGGGCGATGTCTTCAGCCGGAGCGCGCTGCAACACAAGCATCCTCAGCTCGTCATTCATGACCATGACCTCGTGGATGGCGAGCCTTCCCAGATAGCCGCTCCGTGCGCACTGCTCACACCCGTTCGCTCGATACAGGGGAGCTTTGGTCGTTCCTCCGTCCACCAGTGCCATCTCTTCGAGCTCGAGGAGCTCCTCGCGACTGGCCTCATCAGCAGACTTACATCGTCCGCAGAGGCGTCGGACCAGTCGTTGGGCGACAACGCACTCCAATGCGGAAGTGACGAGGTACGGTCCGAGGCCCATGTCCAGCAGTCTGGTGGTGCTCGACGCGGCGTCATTGGCATGGAGGGTCGAGAGAACCAGGTGACCTGTGAGCGCCGCCTCAGTGGCGATCCGAGCCGTCTCGAGATCACGGATCTCTCCGATGAGAATGATGTCAGGGTCCGCTCGCAGGGCCGCACGCAAACCGGAGGCAAATGTGTAGCCGGCCTTCGCATTCACCTGGGTCTGTTTGATACCGGCAATTCGGTATTCGATGGGATCTTCTACCGTGATGGTATTGCGGCTTGGCACATTCAGCTCGTTGATGGTCGCGTACAAGGTGGTCGACTTTCCCGATCCGGTCGGCCCGGTCACGAGGACCATGCCCCACGCTTTTTGGAAAGACTTCTGGAACCGGCGAAGAGACTCGGGGAGAAAGCCGAGGGCATCGATCTCCAGCAATCGATGGTCACGGCGGAGCAACCGCAAGACCAGTGCTTCGCCGTAGCTCGTGGGAAGGCTCGCGACCCTGATGTCCACCGCCAGCCCTCGGATCGTCATCGACATACGACCATCCTGGGGCCGACGATGCTGAGAGATGTCCATGTCCGTCATGATCTTGATACGACTGACCACCCCGAGTCGGAAAGAGGCTGGGGCGCTCATGGAATCGTGGAGCATTCCGTCGACTCGGAACCGGATTCGGAGCCCGTCTTCGGTGGGCTCGATGTGGACGTCCGACGCTCGCTCGTCGACGGCCCGCTTGAGGAGTTGGTTGACGAAGGCGACGATGGGCTCCTGATTCTGCCTGACCCTCACCGCGTCGGAGACATCCTCTTCAGGGGAAACCGTCGTGGGTAGGGATTCCGACGCGGGGTCCACCGCGACATCCTCTTCGTCGATCAAGCGGCTGTAGTAGCCAGACTCGAGTGCCTGGCGCAGGGGCCCCGGGGCCGCCACCACGGGACGGATTGGCCCGGTCACGAGCGTTCGGAGATCGTCCAGAGTCTGGATGTCGCGAGGGTCGGTGATGGCTATGACGAGGGCGCCGTTCGTCAGTCGTACAGGCAGGACGGTTCGACGTCGGCAGAACGCCTCGGGGAGAGCGGCAAAGACCGTCGGGTCGGGTGGGTCGAGGTTCAGGTCTTGGTAAGGCATCCCGCTGATCTCGGCCAGGGTCCGGGCCAGATCCTCTTCGAACAGGACATCTTGGGTCACCAGGATCTCACCGAGACGTTGCCCGGTTCGCCGTTGCTCGACGAGCGCGACCTCCACCTGCTCCCCTGTCACCAGTCCGGCTGCGATCAACTGGGCACCGAGAGTCAGCCGCCGCCTGTCTGAATGGACTCCGGCAGTCTCCTCTTCGGTGGGGGTGGGGATGAGATCCGTCATCGAGGACGGCGTTCTCGACATGTGGATTGATTGTTACCCGCTCCCGGGCGTCGATCCGTCATCTCGTCTGTGGAGTTGGACCGCAGGCGATGGATGGGCAGATGCTCACTTTCGGCGACACGGTCGGACGATGATTCCGGGACCATGTGAATTTGATCGGGTGACGCGAGGCACCGCTTGAGGGCCAACCGGCCCCGAGGCGGTGTTCGGGCGGGTTGTCCTCATGGGTCTGGCACGCCGAAACCGACGGGAGGCCTGCGGCCGCTGACAGGAAGGACCCCACCCGAGGGAGGTCAGGATCGGTCGGGAAGCCTTGGTGAGTGCCCTGGGTGCCCGGGGACATGCCCTCGGTGGCCGGGCCACTCGAGACCTACGCCTTCCTCGCTCTTTGGACCCGCGGTTGCCCAGCGCCTCGGATGCCGCCCGAAGACCTCCTGGCGGTCGGCGGAGAGGAATTCGGGGGACCGGCAAAGTCAGGCGCCAGAATCTGCCCCTACGAGGGATTCCCCTCGGTAAGGTGTGGAGACGGTGGTCGCCCCGTGGGGAGTTCACCGATACCTTCGCCCCAGACCCTGGCGACCCGCAGAAGTGGACGACGCCAGATGCCCTATCGCTCGATCGAGGACCCCGCCAAGCTTCGTCGTGTGCTCGAGGCGACGCTTCATCTCGAGGCCGACCTCGACCTCCACGTCCTGCTCCTCCACTTCATCGAGGAGGCCCGCTCGATGACGGGTGCCCAATACGGCGCTCTCGGCGTCTTGAACGAAGGGCATACTGCACTGATCGAGTTCCTCACCGTGGGCCTCGAGCCGGAGGAGGAAGCAAAGATCGGACCCCGTCCGACCGGACGGGGCGTGCTCGGCCTGCTCATCACCGATCCTCACCCCGTACGCCTGGCCAACCTCGGCTCCCACCCCGAGAGCTTCGGCTTTCCTCCCAACCACCCCCCGATGACCTCGTTCCTGGGGGTGCCGATCAAAGTACGCGACGAGGTCTACGGCAACCTCTATCTCACGAACAAGATCGGCTGGTCGGAGTTCACCGCTGACGACGAGGCCCTAGTCGGGGCTCTCGCCCTCGGGGCAGGAATCGCCATCGAGAACACCCGCCTCCATGAACGGGTCCGCCAGGTGGCCGTCTACGACGACCGCGACCGCATGGCCAGGGACCTCCACGACACGGTCATCCAACGTTTGTTCGCCGTAGGGCTCTCACTCCAGGCCATGGCCGGAACAGCGGCGACGGCCGGGATCTCGGACCGCCTCAATGCGGCCATCGCTGACCTCGACGACACCATTCGACAAGTCCGGTCCACCATTTACGAGCTTGGATCAGCCGAGATCGACCGGGGGGTCCGGGCCAACATCCTATCGCTCGTGCGCGATCTCAACCCGGTGGTCGGCTTCGATGTCCGGGCCACCTTCGACGGCCTGGTGGATACCATGATCTCCGACCAACTGGCCGAGCATCTACTGGCTGTCATCCGAGAGGCAGTGACCAACATCGGTCGCCACGCTCAGGCCACCGAAGCCAGTGTGTCTCTGAGCGTCGCCGACGGACAGTGCCGCCTGCAGGTCAAAGACAACGGCCATGGGCTCGACGGCGCTGCCGACCGCGAGCCAGGCCTCGGCCTGGTCAACCTGCGGCGGCGGGCGGAGAAACTGCACGGGCAGTTCACCACCGAGACGCCGGAGGCTGGCGGGACATTGGTCGTCTGGCAGGTCCCCGTCAGCTGAAGGTACAGGAACACAGAAGGACTGTTCGAACCGTCGGGGCGATTACTCGGGTGATCGTGATCGCAACCGTGCGACATAGACCAGGCAGAATCCGACCCCCAAGAAGATCAACGCCAGGCCCAAGAGCTTCAACGTTCCGGCCAAGCCGGTAAAGGCCAGGATCCCAGTCCCATTTCCGGAACGGCTGAGCGTCGTCGGGATCAGGGTGGTGGGTGGAGCCTCCGTGGTCGTCGTCGTTGTGGTCGAGCTGGTCGTGGTCGTGGATGCCGGCTTGGTCGTGGTCGTCGTCGGAAGTTCGGTCGTGGTCGGAAGTTCGGTCGTCGTCGTGGGCGCCGGCTTGGTCGTGGTCGTCGGTGCCGGCTTGGTCGTGGTGGTGGACGGAGGTTCGGTCGTCGTCGTGGGCGCCGGCTTGGTCGTGGTCGTCGGTGCCGGCTTGGTCGTGGTGGTGGACGGAGGTTCGGTCGTCGTCGTGGGCGCCGGCTTGGTCGTGGTGGTGGACGGAGGTTCGGTCGTCGTCGTTGGCGCCGGCTTGGTCGTCGTCGTGGTGGTGGGCGGCTTGGGCCGAGTCGTGGTGGGGGGAGAGCACAAGGGGGTGAGTACCGTCGCGCCGCTCCCCGTCAGAGCGCAGGCCTGGCCGGACGATGCCTCGAAGAGGCCCAGGTCGAGAACGGTAAAGCCGACGACGGTCAGCCCAAGGCCCAGGCGGAGGATTCGCAGTCTCCGAACCTTCGCGCCCTTCGCCATGGCAACGCTCCCCTATCGGCCTCTCTTCCCGTGTCGGCATCCTGGACGGCGAGAAGCAGAGTCGAAGGTCACATTTCGGGCCCCCGTGTTCGTCTTTGCTCGACCGCTTGATGTCGAGGCTGTCGATCAACGGCTGCGGATCTCCCCAACGAGCCAGGCTACGTTCGGATGGGTGCGTCGGTCGTAGCAAGACGGCGGTTGCCAGAGCGCTCTGAGGGGGACGGCCGTCGCCGGTCTTCGGCCATGGAGTTCATGAGCTCACACCGGGCATCGCCGGGATCACGTTCGTGCCTCTTAGCCCTCTCCCGATAATCGAAATACGATACGCCGTGACTCGATATCAAGGAGGCCCGGGACATGCCAGGACTCGAGCGAAAGTGGTGGACCCTCATCGCCGTGTGTACGGCCACCTTTATGCTTCTCCTCGACATCACCGTGGTGAATGTCGCCCTCCCCGATATCCAGCGGTCGCTGCACGCCAGTTTCAGTGATCTTCAATGGGTGATCGACGCCTACTCCCTGACCCTGGCCGCCTTCATGCTCACGGCCGGGGTGGTGGGCGACATGTTCGGGCGCCGTGGTGTATTCGCCATCGGGCTGGGCCTCTTTACGGCGTCGTCGTTGTTGTGTGGGCTTTCCACGTCCTCACTCATATTGAACCTGGCCCGGGGCGCCCAAGGGGTCGGCGGGGCCATCATGTTCGCCACCTCGCTGGCGCTGATCGCCGCCGCTTTCCACGGCAGGGAGCGAGGAACCGCCTTCGGCATCTATGGCGGGGTGATCGGCGGGGCCGTCGCCGTCGGACCACTCATTGGCGGTGCCATCACGAGCGGGTTTGGATGGCGCTGGATCTTCTTCGTCAACGTGCCCGTTGGCGTCGCTGCCGTCGCCATCACGCTCACCCGTGTGGCGGCCTCCGAGGAGCACAACGAACGTCGCATCGACTGGATCGGGTTCGCCTCCTTCTCGGTCGCTCTCTTCTTGCTCGTCCTCGCTCTGGTGCGAGGCAACGATGACGGCTGGGGCAGCACCCAGATCGTGGCTGGCCTGATCGGTTCGGTCGTCCTGCTGGCTGTATTCGTCTTCGCCGAATGGCGCCAGGCCGACCCGATGCTCGACCTGAAGCTCTTTCGTCGACCGGCCATGGTCGGAGCGTCGGTGGTGGCCATCACCCTCTCCTCCTCGATCTTTGCCATGTTCTTGTACCTCACGCTCTTCCTCCAAGATGACCTCGGCTACGGGCCGTTCGCCGCCGGGATCCGCTTTCTCCCCATTACCTTGCTCGCCTTCGTCGTGGCGCCCATGGCAGGAAAGTTGAGCGTGCGCATCCAGTCCCGCTACCTCCTCGGCATCGGGCTCCTGATGGTGGCCGCGGGACTCTTTCTCATGTCCATGATCCACACCGCATCGGGTTGGACCGTCCTCGTGCCCGGGTTCGTTGTCACCGGCTTCGGCATTGGGATGGTGAACCCCGTGCTGGCGTCAGCAGCCGTGAGTGTCGTACCGCCCGAGCACAGCGGGATGGCATCAGGAGCCAACAACACTTTCCGCCAAGTCGGTATCGCCACCGGCATCGCCGCCTTAGGGGCCGTGTTCCAGAGCCAGATCCAGCACGCCACCGCCATGGCGCTCCGGACGAGCGCCACCGGCCAGGAAGTGTTGACCCGCGGTGGGGCGGCCTTGCAGGGTGCTCTGGCCGGCGGTGGGGTGCGTCAGGTGGCGGCCTCGATACCTTCGGCGTCGGCCCGTGCCACCCTTCTGCACGCCTACCGAGTCGGCTTTGCCAGCACGCTCGACCACCTGATGATCATCGGAGTTGTGGTGGCGGCCGTTGGATCGGTCGGTGCGTTCGCCTTGATCCGCCAGCGCGACTTCGTTCCGAGCTATGCCCCACCCGCAGCCCCACTCGAGCAACCTGCTGGTGCTTCGAGAGCGCCCGTCGGATGACCCGCCGTGCGCTCCGATCTGGAGGCGCCAGACGGTGGCTCTCGAGTCTGTTCACCCCATTTCCATCGAACCCGTGACAGCCCGTGCCTAGCCCGTCCTGTTGTAGGGCCATCTACTCTCCCCCTGGAGACCGGTGAGTCGTTGGGTGGAACACCATCGACCCAGGAATCAACATGTTTTTTCGATGGTCTCAGCCACATTCGACCATTGGTGGAAGCCGGCACTAAAGCTTTCTACGGGGCCAGAGGGATCGATGACACGAGCGCCGTCGACGCCTCACTATCTGGACTATTCGACGAGATCGATCTCCTGCGTCATCTCGTGGGAGCGGGCCTGTCCGCGTGGGTCGGAGACTCGAAAACGGCCACTCAAGAGATAGCCGCATTCTGGGATTGTGTACGAGATCATCACGGGCAACTCGATCCGCGCGTCTCCAACGCCTCCTACGCGTCGACCCTCTCGGTAGATCCTCGTCAGCTGACCGTCTCACAGAGGCACCATCGTCGTCAGGTCTGGGCTGGACTCCAAGCTTCACTGTGGAATCAGACTGACCACGTGACCGGGCGGAGCAGAGCGACGCCTGCGAGGGGCCGAACGGTAACCCACGACCGAATAACCAGGAAGGAAGAGCGTGACCAATCCTCGGATTGGCAGGGACTCGTCAGCTGGTTCTTTCTCGGCTATTACTTGAGCGCGGCCGTCGAAAATACCCTGATGGGAAGCAGGCGGCGGGCCACACGCGAGTTGCGAAATGCACAAGATGTGGCTGATTCTCTTGCTGGTGGTGAGGCTGGCGAGTTCGTTGACTGCGCTCGTAGCTTGGTTCGGAGAGTTTCGCGACCACCCGTTCTTTCCGTCCCTAGATCAATTGCGAAGGCGGCGCTGGGCGTGACTCTCGGAGCGGGCGCCGGAGTCCTTGGCACCGCCCTCGCCTACGGCGTATCGGGAGGTCAAGGCGGGGGAGGCCATCACCCCACACAAGCGACGAGATCGTCCTCAGCAACGGGCGATTCGACGAACAGTACGAGGACGACGGGGCCGACAACAACGATCCCGAGTACCACGACCACAACGACCTCGACGACGACGTCGATTACCTTGCCCACGGTGGAAGTGTCAAGCGTTGAAGGTGACACGTACAAGGCTGCGTGCGCGACTCTCTCAAAGAGGCGCTTCCGGGTTCTCTGTGGGTAGCCCAGGTCACGCTGTCTTCGGATAGAGATCGAGTCCGCCGAGGTGGAAATAGATCGTCGTCTTGAAGTTCTCGCGGTTGCGATAACCCCGAGCCTGGACGCGGATCGCCTGGATGCGCGAGTTGATGCCCTCGGCCGTCGCAGAGGTGAGGCGGTTGGAGAAGAAGGCCATGACGCCGTCGTAGTGGCGCCTGATGAGGCGGGCCACCGCAACAACGGGCTCGAGCCGCGAGCGGGTGGCCCAGAAATACCACCGCTTCCAGTGTTTCTCGGCCCAGCCGCGACGAACGTAGTCCCACAGATAGCGGAGGTCCTCCTTGATGGCCCAGGCCCGTCCCGTCTTGAGCTCCAACGCCCGCAGGGCACTGAAGCGCTCGTCGTGGCGTTCAGGGAGGTTCTCGGCTGAGTGGAGCCACATGTCCTTGGTGCCCACCAACAGGTTGTCGCCGTCGGCCTCCAGACGGCGATGTTCGGCCTTGCGCACGGTGTCGACCGCTTTGGTCATATGACCCATGATGTGAAAGCGGTCAAAGACGATCTTGTCGTCGGCGTCCTCCAGATGGGCCCGGACCGAGTTGGCGTAGGGCTCCCACATGTCCATGGCCACGGCCTCGATTCGGGCCAGCTCGGTAGCCGGCATGGTGTCGAAATAGGCGTCCAGGCTGTCCTCCTTGCGATCGTCGGCGATGAAGCGCACGGTGCCGGCGTCGATGTCGGAGACGACGGTGATGTAGTCATGTCCCCGCCCCGCCGCCTTCTCGTCCACCCCGAGATGGACCGGAGCCTCAGGCGGGCGGCGCAGCAGACCCCGGGCCACGGCCCGCTCCATCAGGTGCCAACCCTCGTCCCAGCTCACCCGCAGGATGCGGCAGGCTCCCACGACGTCGCATTCTCGCAACACATCGATGGCCAGGCGTTCGAAGAGCGTGGTGAAACGGCTCATGGACTCGGCCCAGGGCAGAGTCACCTGGTGCACGCCATGGGTGGCGCACTCGACCCGGGGAGGACGGGCATGGAGGAACGTGGCGAACTGGCACGAGTCGAGGTGGCGCCACGACCGCTCCTCGGCGTGGTCATAGACAGGCAGCAGCGCGTCGCACTTGGGGCAGGTGAAGCGCGTGCCCTTGGGGTGGCTTACCTGTACGTCAACACGCTCGCCCTCGACGGACAGCTCGACACCAGTCACCTCCCACGGTGAGGTGATGCCGAGGAGGTGACGGTAGAGGTCGGTGTCTTGCATCGCCCCATGGTCGCAACGACCGTCAAGACACCGCCAGCGAACTGGCGTTCGACGAACTCACCCACGGAAATCCCGGAAGCGCCCTCAAAGAATGGATTCGTATGCGCCTCGCTCGAGAATGCCTTCTATGCCACGTCACCTACGATTTCAAGTGGCGAGGTGATGGGCACGATACCTCACAGCGGACAATCCGAGGCGCGTGGTACGCAAGTAACTCCGATCATTTCACTCGGACCAACACCGCCGTCGACGGGGACCTCTTAACCCGATCCGCCTTGACGCGACCGGCGCGGCCTGTGACGAACCTGGCACCGCAAGACACGAAGGGATAAGTGTGAGTTGAAGTCACCTGAACGCTCATGTTCATCACCTTCTCGAGGTGATGAGCGCCCGACCTCATGGATGTCTGGCACCTGGTCAGCACTCTGACGGGCGCTGCGAACACCGAGGAGTTACCGGCCGAACCTGGGATCGCGCTGCCCCAGCTGATCACCAATGCAGTCGGTGAGAAGGTCGCGATCCCGAAGGTGTCGCCGGGGAAGACGTTCGGGTTGCCGAACCGCCGCGAGATCCGCACGGCATCTGAGAGCCATCCTCCGGCGCCGTCGTCGACGCCAACCCAGAGCGTCCGTAGGTAGAGCGCGTAGCCTCGTGGGTCGCTGCTGCTCAGCCAAGCCACGTAGGCCTCGCCCGGCCCGGCACCGGCGACCTGCATGATGTGAGGCACGTCCTTCTGATCCGGCGTGGCCCGGACCGGAGCGGACCACTCCTTACCGCCGTCGGTGGAGAACGACACCCAGCCGATGTCCGTCTTCTGGCTCCCGACCTTCCCCTGAGTGTCCCACGACGCATACAGATCGCCGGAGGAGTCAGTGGCGATCGATAAGTCGTTCCACCACTCACTGATCGTCATCTGGCCAGCGCTGGCGCCGACCTCGACGGGCGCCGACCACGTCTTGCCCCCGTCGGTTGAGTTGGTGAAATACTCGTGTCCGTGGGCGAGCTCCAGCGTTCGCCTGTTCACGACCGCGTAGCCTTGGTAGAGGACATCGATCGCGCCGTCGGGTGCGATTGTCACGTCGCCCTCATCGGCACCGCCGTCGGGGTAGCCCGGGTTGACGACCAACATCGGCGTGAACGTCTCCGCGTCGTTTGTCGAGCTCTGGACGACCACGTTGAGGTCACCATTGGTGGCCCAGCAACTCCCGTTTGGGCTGCATTTCGACTTGACCTCCGAGTTGGACGGACCGTAGTCCCACGCGACGTACAGCGTGCCGTTCGATCCCACCGCAAGGTAATCGGCATCGCCCCAGTTGTGGCTCTGGACCGGCCTCAGCGACTGCTCGACTTGGAACGTGAGGCCGTAGTCGTGAGAGACATCGATGACCGGGTAGGTGCTGTGGTCGATCGTGTTCATGAACCCGGCGTACAGGGTGCCATCGGGAGCGACCGCTAGCCAGGGATCCCAGCCACCGCCCGATTTGGGGAGCGCCACAGATTGTGTGTAGCTGTCGCCGCCATTGATGGAACGAGAGAAGCCGATACCGTTGTCGTGGTCGCAGCCCTCGAACTCCTGATACACATAGTCGAGTGTCGGATACACTGCCTCCGAGATGTCTCCGCTGCCAGGGCAGCCGACGCTGACATCGCTGATCGACCCGACCGAGTACCTGACGCTCACCGGTGACGGCTTGGCGACGTGGCCTGACGTTGAGGCGCCGGCCTGTGCTGCCGAACCGGCCATTGCAACGGAGAGCACCACCGCTACCGCTGCCCCCGTCGTCGCCATGAGCCTTAGCGCGGCAAAGCCGGGCCGGTCGGATCTGATCCCGGTTTTGGACGACAAGGCGCGCCGGAGCATCACTTCGATCCATGTCCGGATGCTAGTGAGCTCCGGTGTGGGCAAGACCATGCTGGCCGTTGCTCTGGCCCGGGCTTCGATCGACGCCGGCTACCGCACCTACTACACGGCCGCCGCCGATCTCGTGGCCCGCTGCCACCGGGCTGCCCTCGAGGGCCGGTGGGCCACCACCATGCGGTTCTTCGCCGGACAAGGGCTGCTGGTCATCGACGAGGTCGGCTACCTGCCATTGGCCAATGAAGCCGCCTCCTACGGAGATCATGAGGTGCTCGTCGTCATCACAATGCGAGCGTCTACGCCAGCTCCCTCCCCCGCCGGGCGATGCGGTTCTCTTGACCGGACTGCAGGCTTCGACATACTCGATCGCCAGCTCGCCGGGTTCATGCTGCTTCTCGCCACCCGCCGTCGCTAATCGGCCCGCTCTGCTTCAACTCCCGTGAGGATTTGCGGACGCCATAGTCCGGTGGGGCGTCGCTCCGCCCCGAACACAACACGGGCACTTGCGCGCGGTCCCCGTGATGCCTTTGCATATGGAGACTCGGGTGATGCCACTGTGGGGCAGGGCCGAGCGAAATGGTTCGGCCTGTTGCTCAAGGTCTCGGGTTCGATTCGGATCCGCCGCGGGTAGCAGAATGGGACTTTCGGCCCTATCCTGTCGCGTCGCGTCCTGTCACACTGAGAGTCTCGGACGGGATCCGAGCTTCGCCACAAAGGCTAGTGGTGGCGAAGGCGACAGTGAGCGTTTCTGAAGAGCGGCCCAGGGGGCCGCTCTTCTCATTTCACCGCCTGTCGTCGCCAACCGACAATGCACGCGGAAGCGGCAGTGATCGTCGAGACCCCCGATCGGAAGCGGCCCGGTGGGAGCCGTTGCTCCCGCCGACTTGGGGCACTGGGCCCTTGTGCGACGGGATTCGGAGGCACAGAATAGTTTCAAAACGATTCTGCCGGAGGAGGTGATGCAACTGGTTCGTCGGGTCTGCACAAAGCGTCTCTCCGGTGTTGGATCCTCGGGTGAATTCGAGTTCCCCGGACGGGCTGATCCTCGGAAGCAACTGGCGACAGTCGCCCGTGTGCCGGGTGTAGTCGTAAAGACCATGGCGCTTGAGCCGCACCGAGGGGCTCGGTTCGCACCATCTGAGGCGGGACAACGAAGAAGCAGCGCCCGACTTCCTCAAAGGGGAAGCGGGCGTTGTCGCGTGAGTGAACAGGCAATCGCCTTGGCGCCCGTTGACTCGCTCCTCCCGTTAGGTTGCTTGCCGAGACCTATGCCGTTTCAGCTGGGAGGACATCGACGCACCTGATTTCGACCAACGCTTCGGCGAAGAAGAGTTCGTTCTCACCCACGTTCGCCCACGGGGACCGGCTCGACATAGGACGACTCGGTGCCACGTCTGGCAAACATCACCCGAAGTCGTCACCGACAACGGCCCCCACCAGCTCGTTCCATCCCGGCTCGTCCTCGGGACGGTGTTCCGGAGCTAGGTGGCGACGCACGAAGAGCGCCACTACTGCGCTCTTCTGGGCGTCGGCTCCCGTGACAGCCTCCGTGAGAAGGCATGACGCCTGGATGACGCGGGTGAGGTGGTTGAGGTGGCGACGAAAATGGGCGGCAGCGTATTCGGGGTCCGCAAGTGAGCGTCGCAGGCGGGGTTCAAGCGCATCCAACGCGGCGGTGACGAGCGCGCCGTCGTTTCCGCCGGCTGTGGCCAGCTCGCCCCGGGCCCACGCCAGCACCTGGTCGAGGAGGCCGAGGCGCGTGCAGTCTCGGTACACCTGGGCACACAGCACGTTGTGGGTGCCCTCCCAGCTCTCGAACACGACGGCATCGCGATAGAGGCGAGGAAGCGGGGAGAAGTCTTCGATCGTGCCGTTGCCGCCGAGCACCTCGATCCCGCGGTGCACGACATCGGTGGCCGTGATCGAGGTGAGGTACTTGTTGGCGTTGACGAGGAACCGGTAAACGGCAACTTCCGGTTCGGAAGCCTGGCCGCCATTGAGGTGGTCGAGCAGCCCGGTGAGCACCATGGTCGAGGCCAGCGCGGCCTGCTCTTCGACCTTCATCACCGCCAACTGCTCACGTACAGCTGGGAACGACCCGACGGCCTGCCCGAACGCCTGACGGTGGCGCGCGAAGGTCGAGGCCTCCAGATAGGCGCGGCGCATGAGACCGGTCGAGCCCACGGCGTTCAGCCACCGGGAGGCGTTGAGCAGCTCCTCCACGGCGACATGGAACCCCTCCTCAACCCCACCGATGGGCCAGCCCAAGGCACCGTCGAAATCGATCTCTGCCGACGCCAGACAGCGCGTCCCGAGCTTGTCCTTTAACCGCCGGATGCGAAAGCCGTTGGGGGTGACGCCGTCGAGGCTCCGGGGCACGAGAAAGCATCCCAGCCCGCGGGTGCCCTCACTGGCGCCGTCGGGGCGGGCGGTCACGGCGAAGAGGTCGGCATCGGCCACCGAGCAGAACCACTTCTCGCCGGTGATCCGCCATGCGCCGGGCTCGGTCGGGTCAGGCACGGCACGCGCCACGTTGGCTCCCACGTCGGAGCCCCCCTGGACCTCGGTGAGGAATTGCGATCCCCGAAGGCAGCGGTCGTAGTCGACCTCGAAGAGGCCGGACAGGTAACGCGTCTTGAGTTCGGGCGAACCCCGGCGCTCGACCGCCCGCGCCAGACCGGCGGTGCATACGACCGGGCAGCTGTGGCCGCCTTCGCCCGCTTGTGCCAACAAGTAGAACAAGGCTGCTTGCTCGAAGGCGCCGCGGCCGCCCTGATTCACCGCCAGGATCCCCGACGACCACACCGCCTGGCCGGCGCGCCGGTAGTCAGGGTGGAACTCGATCTGCTCGACCCGTCGGCCAATGCCGTCATAGGGGACGTGGGCTGGCAGCTCGCGGTGACGTTCGAGGATCTCGACGGCGGGATCGATGACCTCGGCGACCACACCGCCGAAGTCCTTAAGACCAGGCTCCATGGCGGACGTACGCGTGGCGCCGGCCCGGATGTCGAGCACCGACCGCAGATTGGGTGTCGCCTCGTAGTAGTTAGTCGGACGCGATTCCATCCATCGGGCGAGGTCGTCGCGTCCCGGCTGCTCGGTCACGGCCCCATTCTGCTCCCCCGCGGACCGACGCGCCCATAATCATGGCCCGGAGGGATATCGCCCGGCGCGGGTCAGCGGGTTCTTTCTGGCACCCCGGGCAATCCCGGCATGTTCGAGCGGTCTGAGCTTTCGGCCGTCGTGTATGACGCAGGCGATATCGACCGGTCGGCCAACAGCCGAGCGACGCAATCCGGCGGGGGATGGTTGAGTTGATTGAGGGTGCCGCCCGAACCCCCCTGCCCTCGGGACCGCCGGAAGACCGCTCCACGGCTACAGGCGCGTGAGCCGCCAGATCGCCGATGGGCCTGGGAGGCTGCCCGAGGCCCGCAGGACCAGCTCGAAGTTCTGCTCGCCGGGGGCGAGCCTGAGCACGCCGATGCGGGCGCCGTTGGCGATGGTCGACGGCAACGCCCCCACGCGCACCTGGACAGGCACGGTCAGGCCGGGCCAGCCGACTAGGCCCGACGCTTTCGACGTCGTCACCGGTACCGACGTGCCCCAGGAGGCCACGATCCGCCCCACCAGCTCACCCGGCGGAAAGGGGCGGAAGGTGCTGATGGCGGTGAAGGCGGCCCTCACCAAAGCGTCGGCATCGTCCACCGCAGCGTCGTTGGGACTGATCGTCTGCTGACCGAGCACTGCCCCGAGGAGGGTCACTCTCTTCCCAGCCACCTTGTGCTGGGCCGCGAAGAGGAAGCACCCCCCGCCCGCCGCGTCGGATGCGGTCTTGATGCCGACGATCCCGTCATGGCCGAGATCGAAGTCGAGGTTGTAGACGAGCCCGGCCAGAGGAAGGGTTACCTGCGCCGTGGCCACGATCTGACGGAAGGCGGGGATCGCCATGGCCGCCTCGCCCAGCCGGATCAAGTCGACCGGTGTGCTCACGGAACCCGGGTCCAACCCGCTCGGGTCTGTGAACGTGGTGGAGCCGAGGCCGAGCCTGTGGGCGGTGAGGTTCATCTTGGCCACGAAGGCGGTGATGCTTGAGGCGTCCCAGTCGGCGAGCAGGGAGGCGACGTCGTTGCCCTGGGCGACGAGCAGGCCTTCCAGGGCCTGGAGCTCGGTCAGTGTCTCGCCGGCGACCACGGGGACCACCGCCTGTTGCGAAGCCGCCTCGGCCTGAGCGGCAGCGAT
The DNA here is from genome assembly GCA_963842145.1 of uncultured Acidimicrobiaceae bacterium. Taxonomy (GTDB): domain Bacteria; phylum Actinomycetota; class Acidimicrobiia; order Acidimicrobiales; family UBA8190; genus CAWJFJ01. The sequence continues at coordinate 688,045 of CAWJFJ010000012.1, read as the reverse complement.
GGTCGCCACCGTCACCGGGATAGCGGCCCCAGCGGCATCGGGGGCGAGCGGATGGTCCCGGAGGACGACATAGGCCGTCATGACCTGGGTAAGGCCGGCGATAGGGGCGGGGCGGGTGCTCCCCACGTGCCCGAGACTCCCGGCTCCCTCTACCAACAGCGCCGCTGAACCTGAGGTCGGCCACGGCAGCGACGGAAACGATCCGGGGAGACGCACCGACATCGACACAGTGGAGCGGAACTCCGGGGAAGGGACCGGGCGGAACCACTGCACACCCAGAAAAGCTCCGACGAGCGTCACCACGACCGCCACCAGGGCGTATCGGCCCACGCGCTCGGTCCTCTCCTTGGCCACCGACCTGAGCGTGTCAGCGCTCAGATCCGGGATGCGCGCACCCAGCGTGCGAAGTCGGCCTTCGCTCGCCTCTGAGAGCCGGCGGCGACGATGAGCGGCGCCCGGACCGGCACCCGATCTCTGTCTGCTGGCCACTTTCGATCACCGTAGTAAACGTTTCCCAGCCGACGATGGCGCCCATTCGGATCACGGTCTTGAGTCGTGGCCAACATAGAGACTGGATTGCTGGCCCCAGTACAGGCGGCGGAGGCGGCGTCTGATAGTGATGGTCCCGAGTGGTAGGTGCCCACAGCGCCCCGACAGGGTCGGGGCGGCAGGACTCGAGGTCCGTCGACCGCTCGCTATCTGCCTGATGCCCAAGGGGGCTGCGGCAGCTTGGGCTGCACGGTTATCTCCGGCGAGGATTGGAGTGCCACGAAGCACTCCGTGACGCCGGAGGCCGTTCTTGGGCCCTCTGGCCCGGTTCCTAGTAGGGATCAGCGAAACGATCGGCGAAACTCACGGGACGCATCCTACGGGTACTCCGACGGACCTTGGGTGTGAATTGGGCAGCGGTCCCCGCCCAGGTAGTTCGTCCAGCCCTGCCCCTCGGCCCATCGACGCTTCTGATCATCCGTGGTGTCGAAGTGTTGGGGTGGGATCGCAAGCGGCGAGGTTACGCAGCCTGGGCGGTCGCACTGGATCCGGCATCCATCGCCCGTAATGGTCACGCCGGTGAGCCTACGCTCCTTCTGCCGAGACGTTTACGCTGCGAGGGGAGCGGCTTTGGACCTGGCTATAGCGTATGCCGAGATCGGGACGCGCTTTTCCCGCAGTCCACAGTTCGTCCGTCGCGTCGAGGACCTGGAACAGGTGACAGCTGGCCCGAGTCGAGAAAGACAATTTGTTAGGCGTTACCCACCGCCGCGATCGAGACGTGCGCTGACTTCCGCCGAGTCAGGCGCGATCGGAGCGAGCTCTCCGGCTGGCTCGGTGTCCTCCGAATAGTGGTACTTGCCGCCTCGCAGCCACGACATGCCGGCCGCCACCAGGCAGGCGCCGATGGCGAAGTCGAACGCCGCGTGCAAGCCGTTCGCGAAGGGGCCCGAGATGAGCTCGGGGAAGAAGCTCCGCCCTGTGAGCATGGCCGCTTGATGAGCGGGCAGATGAGCCACGACAGAGGGGCCGACTAGGTACTTGACGGGGTCATAGCCCAGGAAGGCGGCGAACAAGGTGGAGACCGGTGGCAGGTGGGCCGCCTTGGCCGCGACTGAGGAGGGAACCCCGTGGGACACGAGGCCGTGGAAGAGCGTGGTAGGCAGGGTCGCAGAGAGGCCCACGATCACCAGGGTGAAGAAGATTCCGATCGAGAGCACCTGAGCCGCGTTCTGGAAGGTCGCGTTCATCCCCGAGCCCACGCCGCGATGCTGCGGCGGCAGACTGTTCATTATTCCCGCGCGGTTGGGCGCGGCGAAGGCGCCCATGGCGAGGCCATTCATGAGCAGGATCGGCCCAAACACTGAGTAGGAGAAGTCGACCGGCAACAGTTCGAGGAGGAGGAATGAGCCGGCAGCGACGATCATCCCACCCGATGCGAACGGCCGCGAGCCGTAGCGGTCAGAGAGGTAGCCCGACAGCGGTCCGGCCAGGAGGAACCCCGCCGTGAGCGGCAGCATGTAGATGCCGGCCCACAGCGGGGTCCGGCTGAAGCTGTAGCCGTGCAGGGGCAGCCAGATGCCTTGGAGCCAGACGATCAGCATGAACATGAGCCCGCCCCGGCCTATGCCAGCGAGCAAAGAGGAGAGGCAGCCGGCGGTGAAAGCGCGGATCTTGAACAACGGCAGTCGGAACATCGGATCGGAAGCCCGGTGCTCGATGAGGGCGAAGACCACCAGTAGAGCCACACCGCCGATCAAGCAGCCGAGCACGAAGGGGCTCGTCCAGCCCATAGTGGAGCGGCCATGGGGCTGGATGCCGTAAGTAACGCCGACCATGACCCCAATAAGGCCCAGGGCGAAGGCGATGTTCCCCGGCCAGTCGAGGCGCGCCGGCCCTTGCCGGGGCACCTCGCGGAGCTTGGCGTACGCCCACACCGTGCCGAACAGGCCGATCGGCACCGACACCAAGAAAATGAGCCGCCACTGGATCGGGGCGAGCACGCCGCCAAGGACGAGGCCGATGAATGAGCCACTGAGTCCGGCCACCTGATTGATGCCAAGGGCCATGCCCCGTTCGTCCTCGGGGAAGGCGTCCGTGATGATAGCGGCAGAGTTGGCGATGAGAAGCGCCGCCCCCACCCCTTGGAAGACCCGCATTACGACCAGCCACAATGCCCCCGCACTGCCGCTCATCCAAGTGATGGTCAGTACGAGCGAGAAGAACGTATAGACGGCAAAGCCGAGGTTGTACATACGCACCCGGCCGTACATGTCGCCGAGACGCCCCAGGCTCACCACGAGCACACTCGTTACGACCATAAAGCTCAAGATCATCCACAGCAGGTAGAAGCTGTTGCCGGGAGCCAACGGGTTGATGTGGATGCCCCGGAAGATGTCCGGCAAGGCGATCAACATGATCGAGGTGTCGATCATCGCCATCAGCGAGCCGAGCGTCGTGTTCGACAGCACCACCCACTTGTAGCGGTCGTCGATACCTTGCGCGGAACTGAGTGCGTCCGGTGACCCTTCTCCGAACTTGCCGTCCGTGCCTCCGCCGTTGGCTCCGCCGTTGCTCCGGCGTCAGCAGGCGGACCCGAGACCTGTGTCATTCGGCTGCTCCCATATGAAGCACTATCATCACCGGTTTTCACCTGAGTGTGCCGACAATTTCTCACCTGCGTGGTTCGACCAGGACACTCTCCCTTGCGTGCGCCGAAAGCGCTCTCGCGCTCCTCCTCTTGCTCGCAGTGCCGATCGTCTGGTGGGCGATCCCCGAGACCCGGGACCTGCTGCTGGGAGCCCCGACTTGGCTCCCTACCGACCATGGTGCGAATCCAGTATGGCGGGCAACGCTTGATCCTTCCGAGCACGTCGAGGCTCGGCTGCTCTCCACACACGGTGCCCTCGTAATTCTTGCTGTGAATGCCGACTATCGAGACGGCAGAGGGACTTTGAGACTCGATTTCGTCCTCTGAGTGTCGAAGTGACGACGCACCGCGAGGTCATGAAGATAGAGGGGACGTTCGGCTCTGGCGCATTGGTGTCCGACGCCGGACGATGGGTCTAAGGCATTCCAGACTACGAATGCAACGGAGGAGTCATGGCCCTTGTTCATCGTGACACGCATGTCGAATGGCCCCCTATTCCATGGCGGCGTCTGCTCGACTTTGACGGCGACCACTCGTGGCTGCGGGTGGAAGAGTTCCACGACGGTGACACGCTCGTCGTGCGAGCAGAATTGCCCGACATCGACCCAGAGAAGGACGTTGAGATCACGACGAGTGACGGTGTCGTCCGGATCAGCGCCCATCGGGAGCAGAAGGCCGAGCACAAGGGCAAGAGGGGTTATCGCTCCGAATTCCGCTATGGCGAGTTCGAGCGTGACATAGCACTTCCCCAGGGCGCCGTGGCAGACGATGTCAAGGCCACCTACAGCGACGGGATGCTCGAGGTTCGGATCCCGTGCCCGGAGAGAGCACCCAGCACGACCAAGGTCCCCATCACCAGGACCTGATCGGGAACAGCACCTTCCACCAGCGCACCCCAGGTGCGCTACATCGCCTTCAGGAGGAGCCATGGCGGTGGATCAGGCGATTTGCTCGACGCCGCAGACAGACCCGGCGTCGGACCTCTCCACGGGGCCCGAGCCCACGGCCCCGTGGATGGAGGATGTTGCCCTCCAGATCTGGGTGGACGCCGAGCACAGCCCCATACTGGTCCGGCTGACGGGCACGCTGAACCAGGCCACCGCCGTCAACGTCGTCCCCGTCGTCAGGGAACTCATCGCCGACGGGGGCCGTGCCGTCGAGATTCAGACGCCCGGCCTGAGGGTGCCGGACCGAGGCGGAACAGATGCACTGGCCGATGTCCAGCGTCTCGTGCACCGTACAGGTGGTGCCTTCACATGGGACGTCACAACCCTGACTAGTCAAGGTGCTTCCCGCGAGGCAAGAAATGTGGTCCACCGCAGTGGCTCACATCACGATACCCTTCGCATCCCGGGCGACACCGGCGACGACCTGCCCGAGAATCCCTCCGACCAACTCGACGAAGAAGGACAGCCCAGCCGGGCGGGCGTGCTCGCCGACCGGGTCATGACCGGACGGGCACCGTGACCACGCCCCACCCCACCACTGTCCTGGCTGCGCTCAGCGGGGGGCCGGAGACCGGTCTTGTGCTCAAGACGGCCATCGGCCTTGCCACCCTTCTCGGAATGGAGGTGGAGGCCGTCCACGTTTCTGACGAGGGCGAAGCCACCCAGAACGTCGGTGCCGCCACGCGCGCCGTCGGTGTCCAACTCCACGAGTGGCCGGGTCCCATCGGGGACCGGCTGCTCGAGGTGCTGGAACCGCCCCAGGTGTTCGGCGCCGTGATGGGTATGCGGAAGTTCATCTCCGGTCCCCGACCGGCAGGTCACACGTCTCTTCAGGTCCTTCGTGGTACGTCCAAACCGCTCGTGTTGGTGCCACCCGATGCGGCTATGCCGCAGATGTTCACTCCCCGGCGACTCCTTGTACCGCTCGATGGCAGTGCAGAAGCGTCGAAGGCCTTCCTCGACATCGAAGTTCTCTTCCAGGAAAACGCAAACGTTGAGGTTGTGGTCCTGTACACACTCAATGGGCTCACACCGCAGATGCTCGACAATCCTCATTACGACCTGCCCATGTGGGGCGAGGAGTTCCTTCTCCGCTACTGCCCCGGTGAGAGGCGGTCGTTCGAGTGGAGCACGGGTAGTCCTGCCAGCGCGGTGATCGATGTGGCCGCAGAACAAGAATGTGATCTCATTGTCCTCTCCTTCGCCGGAGACATCGAAGTCGGACATGGTGCCGTGATTCGCGAAGTCCTCGCCCGCTCGAATGTTGCTGTTATTGTCGTGCCGACGCTCACACCGGCGGCCATATGTATTGATCACGCCGCCACTGCCGTAGGCGTAGGTTCTCGACAATGAGATCCCGCTCCGTTCTTATCGCAGCGATTGCGGATGCCGACGCAACAGTGAGGCACCTCAAGACTGAGCCTCTCGTCTCCAGTGACGCATCGCGTGAAGAGGGAATTGCTCTAGCCGCCCGCCTCCGGCGTTTCGCTGTCATGGAAGCGGTATTGACACGACCGACTCCGGTGTCCTGGGCTGAAGTCGCCGATGCACTGCACCTGTCGGCCGACGACGTGAGGAGTCAATACATTCGCTAGAGCTTGGCCACGTGAAGGGTGCCACCAGAGGGTCGGCTCTCTACCAGGCATTTCTTCCTCCCCTGCGTTCCTCTCGTCGGACCGCGACAATGACCCCGTGGCTTTCCGTCTCGCCGCTATCAGTCTCCGACAGATCCTTCGCCTGCTCTTGCTCAGGTGTCGCTCTTCCTGCTCCAAAGACCTCGAGCTGTTGGTCTTGCGCCAAGAGCTCGAGGGGCTCCACCGTCAGATGCCCCGGCCACGGTTCCAACCCGAAGAGCGATGGGTGCTCACGGTCCTCCAGCGCCTGCGACCGGTCCGAGATCGTCTGTCGACCCTCGTGACGCCCGACACGATCCGCCGATGGCATCGTGAGCTGGTCCGCTCCAAGTGGCACTACCGTCATCGGGTCGTTTCGCGGGGGCGGATCCCCGACTACGTACGGCTTCTCGTCTGGCGTCTGGCCAGCGAGAACCCGACCTGGGGCTACTGCCGCCTGAGAGGAGAGCTCAAGAAGCTCGGTGCCGAGATCTCGACGACGAGCATCCGGCGAATCCTGGCCGAGAAGCGTCGACCCCCGGCGGGGCGCGAGACCTGGCATCAGTTCATGCGAACCCAGGCCTCGTCGATCATCGCCTGTGACCTCTTCACCGTCGAGTCCGTTCGATTGAAGACCCTCCACGTCCTCTTCTTCATCGACCTGCACTCGAGGAAGGTCCTCATCGGCGGGGTGACCGACGGCGCCGCCAATGCCGCTTGGTGCGCCCAAATCGCCCGAAACCTGACCGAGGCGCGGGAAGGCCACGATGAACCGATCCGCTACCTGGTTCACGACCGGGACAAGCGATTCTGCCCAGTCTTCGACGAGGTATTCCGCGCCGAGGGGATCGAGATCCTGCGCACGCCGTGGCGGGCACCGAAGGCCAACGCCTATGCCGAACGGTTCATCCGGACGGTCCGCACCGAGTGCCTTGATCGGGTGCTCCTCCTGGGCGAACGGCCTCTTCGAACAGTGTTGCAAGCGTACGTCAAGCACTACAACCGCGAGCGACCCCATCGTGGGCTCGGCCTTGTTGCGCCGGAGGGAACGAAAGACGTCTCGCCGCTCACCATCGACGACTCGGTCAGACGTCGAGACCTCTTGGGTGGCCTGATTCACGAGTACTACCGAAGAGCGGCGTAGACCGCTGCGATCGGGGCACCCGCCAGCCTCGATCAAGCCATCGGAGATCCTCGAAACTGGGATCGGTCGCGCCCCCGGAAAGATCGGTTTGTTCGGCGTGCTCCGGAGTTAGGCTTCGCACGACATAGTAACGATGCTCGACCGGACACTCAGGACGTCGATTCTGAAGTGGCACCCTATAGGTGCGGATGTGGTGCGCGACGATCTCTGACGCGTCACGGGAGGCCAGTTTCAGCCCCTCGCACCGCCGCTACCTGGACTTTCTCTGGAGCGGACGACGGGATTCGAACCGCGACCCTCACCTTGGCAAATCGTTCCCAGCTCTGCCCTGACCAGGGCTGAATCGCATAACCCCAGGTCAGCTGGTCCACACCGTCCGTCATTGTCCACACCGTACGACGAAATCCTGTGTCCTAGTGGCACGTATGTGGCACGCCTGGAAGCACGAAACACCGTGCTCAGAGCGTGATTCTGGGGACCCTCAGAGCATCGTTTCTGCACGTCAAAACCTTACCATCCGGGTGTGTCACTTCAGCCTCCAGCCGTGCTCAGGTGAGGGTCACCCTGAGGGTGTCACCTTCGGGCTTCCGTGCTCCCCCTGGGGACGGGTGGGTTCCAGCCATGAATCCACTGATTGCCTTGGAGGGCACCACCATGATCTCGACCTCTTCTCTTCACACGCTGGTTCACGCTCGTCGTCGTCCACAACACCACGAGGTCCCAGCGCCACGGGAGTTCACCATTCCGGAACGGATTGACGATCCGGCCACTGCTGCTGGGATTGCTCTCAGCCTGTGCCGGTCTCGCTGGGACGATCTGACCATCGTCCTCTACATGGACGCTCAGAAGCGGTTCGTCGGCCACGCCGTCGTCGCTTCCGGATGGGTCCAGGAAGCACTGCTCTCGGCACGCCCGATCCTCGCAGGATCCGAAGCGTGCCAGGGGACGAGTTGCATCCTCGTCCGGTTCCGGCAGTACGGAGCTAGTAGCTCCTCGGAAGCCGAGGACCGCTCCTTCCGGAGCATCGCCCAAGCCTGCAGCCGGTACGGGTTGCAGGTCGTCGATCACCTGGTGGTGGTCGGCACGGGCGAGTACGGCTCGGCCTTCCTCGGAGGGCCGTGAGCTGGCCGAACACCTCGGACGGATACACCCTTCTCGTATCATGAGAAGGAATCTCGACGGACCCCCGCCGAGCCAGAGCGGAGGAGCATCGGAGAGATGGCAGACGAGAAAGTGCCGGTATTCATCAGTTTCGACTACGACCACGACGACGACCTCAAGGTGATGCTCGTCGGACAGGCTGCGAACGAGGACTCCCCGTTCTCCATCGCCGACTGGTCGATCAAGGAGGCTTCGAGCGATTGGAAGGACAAGGCCAGGGCTCGGATCAAGAGGGTGGAGCAGGTCGTCGTGATCTGTGGGAACTACACCGACACGGCAACCGGCGTCAATGCAGAGATCGGGATTGCCCGTGACGAGTCCAAGCCGTACTTTCTCCTGTCCGGTCGAGCCACTGGTGTGAACAAGAAGCCGACTGCAGCGCTGTCCACTGACCAGATGTACAACTGGACGTGGGACAACCTCAAGAAGCTCATCGGTGGCGCTCGCTGAGCGATGGTCTGATGGACATGGCCCCTCCAACCACGAAGACTCGGGTCTTCATCAGCTTCGACTACGACCATGACGACAAGGTCCGGGAGATGCTGCTCGGACAGGCGAAGAACCACGACACTCCATTTTCCTTCGAGGACTGGTCAATCAAGCACGCAACCAAGGGTTGGAAGGCCGACGCTCGCAAGCGGATCAAGCGTTCGGACGTCGTCATCGTGATCTGCGGCCTGCACACGCACACGGCTGTGGGGGTTACAGAAGAGATAAAGATCGCCCGTGAAGAGGGTGTTCCATTTTGGTTGCTTCGGGGACGTAAGAACGGAACCTGTCGCAGACCGCAGGGCACCTCATGGCCTTGGGACTCGATCCACGACTGGACCTGGGACAACATCGAAGCAATGAGTCGTCACGTCATGCTCCCCTGGTGGAAGAAGCTCCTGTGAACGCAGGGTCCGTGCCGACACCGCCAGCAGACAGCAAAGATGAGTGGGTGCCAAACGAAGCCACGGACACGATCCTGTCGCTGTACAACACGGCAGTCGAGATGGCAGACCGCACGTCTGCACGACGGGCGGGAGCAAACAGCTTCTTCCTGACCCTCAACACTGCGCTCGCTGCTGTCGTTGGGATCGTCAGCTCTGCCCGGAAGCCACCTCCCCACGGCAACGTTCCGTCCTTCGATGCCTACGGACTCGTCGTCACAGCAATTGCCGGAATCGTGCTGGCTCTCGTGTGGTGGGCACTGCTTCGGTATTACCGGAGGCTCAACGGTGCGAAGTTCGATGTCATCAACAAGATCGAAGAGAAGCTCCCGGTTCGCCCGTACACAGACGAGTGGAAGATTCTGCACCCGGATGAGCCGACCTCGAAGGAGGCCATTGCCAAGCTTCCGTGGTGGAAGCGAGTGAAGGTCCGGAGCAAGCACCGTGAGGCGACCGTCGTCGAGCAGGTCGTGCCGTTCGTCTTCATGGGCATCTACGTTGCCCTGGCTCTTCGGGTGCTCTTCCAATGACATACCTCGATGCCGTAGCCGAAGAAATCAGGGGAGCTGTCCCCGCTGGGGTTCTCCCCGACGAGGACATGTCTGACCTGTTCAGGATGTACGCCGTCCTGATGCTCGCCAAGGGCGAAGCCGTGACCCGTGAGGATGTTCACAACGCATGGGTCGCCTGGAAGGAATCCACGGGCGAGGAGCACGAGTCGATGGTTCCCTTCGCTGACCTACCGCTTGGGACTCAGGGCGAGGACTCACCGTTCGTACTCGCCATCCGGAGCGTTGCTCGGAAGCTTCAGCAGGAGCCGTGACCAGCCATTCGGCCAGGTAGAGCACTCTTCTCGTATCATCAGTCCATGTCAACCAGCCATTTCCGTGGACTCCGGGGCCTGTACCAGGACCGATCCCGACGATCGGACGGTTGACCTGTGGCCAACGTCATCGAGAATCCGATCCTCAACTCGCCGTACGAGGCTCCGACCCGTTACTGGAAGTTCGACGACGACGGCATCACGGACCAGGTCCAGGAAGGCAGGAGGCCGTCCGCCTACTTCATGCCGATTCCTGCTGCCAAGCGGAGGCAGGCAGTCCAGGCACAGCTTGAGTTCGTGGAGTGGACGAAGGACCGGATCGAGGAGACCCGCTTCGTCAACGATGTTCGCCACGCCGTAGACCGTTGGCGGATGGAGCACTGGCCAGGAGCCACGGCGACAACCCGTCTCCTCCTCGAACACTGGAACGATCCCGAGCGGGAGCGCAGACTCTTCTTCTGCCAGATCGAGGCTGTCGAGACAGCGATGTGGCTCGCCGAGATTGCTGGCAAGGCCGGAGCGGGCCGCTACTTCCTCAACGAGCTGCAACGGTACAACGAAGATGCCAACCCCGGTCTGTTCCGGGTGGCTCACAAGATGGCGACCGGCACCGGGAAGACAGCCGTGATGGCAATGATTATCGCCTGGCAGACCTTGAACAAGGCAGCCAGTCCCCACGACGGTCGCTTCTCAGATGCGTTTCTCGTCGTCGCTCCCGGCATCACAATCCGTGACCGGCTCCGGGTCCTTTTCCCCTCAGACTCCGAGAACTACTACCGGGGGCTTGACGTTGTCCCGTCGCACCTGAGAGACCAACTTGGCCAAGCGAGGATCGTCGTGACGAACTTTCACGGCTTCCTCCATCGGGAGAAGGTCTCGATGCCGAAAGCAACCCGAGAGTTGCTCGGGGCTGACGTGCGGGGAGCCTTCACAGAGACGCCGGATCAGATGGTCCGCCGAGTCTGTCGTGACCTTGGGACGAAGAAGAACATCGTTGTCCTGAACGACGAAGCCCATCACTGCTACCGGCGCAAGCCAGATGACGAGGACGAGGTTCTGGTTGGAGCCGAGGACCGGGCTGAAGCGAAGCAACGTGAGGAAGAGGCAAGAGTCTGGCTGTCTGGCCTTGAGGCTATAGCGAACAAGATCGGTATCCGAACGGTCTACGACCTGTCGGCAACGCCGTTCTTTCTCAAGGGTTCGGGGTACTCCGAGGGAACGCTGTTCCCATGGGTGGTCTCGGACTTCGGTCTCGTCGATGCGATCGAGGCTGGGCTGGTCAAGATTCCTCGGGTCCCAGTCGAGGACGACACCCTGCAAGAGGGCGGTGCTCCGACCTACCGAAACCTGTGGGGAAGGATTCGGGATGACCTCCCGAAGAAGGGGAGGAAGACGGATGCCATCGAAGGTCCGCCACAACTGCCCGCTCCGCTACAGGGCGCACTCCACAGCCTGTATGCCAACTACCAGAAGGCGTTTGAACGCTGGGACGATGCTGGGGCTGATGGCTCGACGCCCCCTGTCTTCATCGTGGTCTGCAATAACACGAACGTCTCGAAGCTCGTGTACGACTACGTCTCGGGGTTCGAGAAGACGAACCAAGATGGATCAACAACGATTGTTCCTGGTGCTCTCGGCCTCTTTTCGAACGAACATGCTGGAGGCTGGACACATCGGCCCGTGACCATCCTCGTGGACTCTGAGCAGCTCGACCGAGGGGATGCGCTATCTACAGAGTTCAAGCGTGCTGCATCTGCAGAGATTGAACAGTTCAAGCGAGAGTACCGGGAGCGCTTCCCTGGTGCGGACGTTGAGAGCCTCACGGACGAGGACGTTCTCCGAGAGGTTATGAACACGGTCGGCAAGCCGGGCAGGCTCGGAAGCAATGTTCGCTGTGTCGTCTCCGTGTCGATGTTGACTGAAGGATGGGATGCGACGACAGTCACGCACATCCTTGGGGTCCGGGCCTTCGGAACACAGCTCCTCTGCGAACAGGTCGTCGGTCGTGGCCTTCGCCGCCGTTCGTTTGCCCTTGACGACGATGGACGATTCTCTCCCGAGTACGCCGAGGTATATGGAGTGCCGTTCTCTTTCATCCCGGCATCAGGAGCAACGAAGGAACCGCCTCTACGGCAACCCATCACTCACGTGCGGTCACTGCCTGAGCGTGCAGCGGCTCGGATCACGTTTCCACGCCTCGACGGCTACCGCTGGGAGGTCCCGGACCAGAACCTTCACGCTGACTGGACGGACGAATCAAAGATGCTTCTCTCTGCTCGCCATGTCCCCACGACAACGGAGGTGGCAGGAATTGTCGGAGAGGCTGAGGTGCACACGCTTGACGACCTGAAGGCACAACGTCCCAAGACGGTTGCCTTTGAACTGGCAAAGCTCGTGCTCGATCGGTACTTCCAATACCCGGAGTCTGCCGATGGTGACGGCATGGCCCAGGGTCCGAGGCCGTGGCTCTTCCCCAGGCTCGTCGAGATTTCTCGGTCGTGGATGGCTGAGTGCGTGACGTGCCAGGACCACGCCTTTCCCCAGCTTCTCCTTCTTCACGAGTACCGGAGTGATGCTGCTGAGCGCATCTACCACTCAATCGTCCGGACCGCCGGTGGGGATCGCCGCCTGCTGGCGATGCTCAAGCCGTACGACACCGTGGGATCAACAGAATGGGTGGACTTCGACACGTCGAAGCCCGTCCGACAGACCGACCCCGACAAGTGCCATGTGAACTACACGGTGGCCGACAGCCGGTGGGAGCACGTCCTGGACCTCACGCTCGAAGAAATTCCGGAGGTTCTCCGCTACGTGAAGAACCAGGGACTCGGCTTCATCATCCCGTACAGCTTGGACGGACAACCGAAGGCGTACTATCCCGACTTCATCGTCGACCTCGACGATGGCCGGGGGTCGGACGATCCGCTGCACCTCATCATCGAAGTGTCCGGAGAACGAGATCGAGCCAAGCAGATCAAGGTGGACACTGCTCGGACGCTGTGGATTCCCGCTGTCAACAATGCCGAACGCTTCGGACGATGGCGCTTTGTCGAAGTGACCGATCCCTACGAAGGTGCGGACATCATCCACTCCATCGTTGCCGAGACCACAACTGCAGGAGCTACCTGATGCCACCACGTAAAGCGACTGCACCCAAGACACCAAAGCAGGTCAAGTCCACGGTCCATGCCGACAAACGAACGAACATCCCGACTGAAGAGCTTCGCGACTTCGTTGCCGACGACGAGCGGAACCCGATCCCCGTTGAATATGAGCGTCCGCTGCTCTACCCTCGTGATCCCGACGCCGATCCGCAGCTCGTCTGGAGAGGGAAGGACGAACAGGACGCTGGTCCCCTGACCGTTCCCGCTGTCCCGCTCTACATCCAGGAGAAGATCGACCCACGGGCGCTCGTTGAGGACCTGCGCAGAGCTGGTACATCTGCCAAACCGAAGGAACAGCTTTTCCTCTTCGAGGACTTCGATGGACTCGAAGGGTACGAACAGGTCGAGTTCTACGAGCACGCTGCCAACTGGTCGAACCGCATGGTCCTCGGCGATGCACTGCTGGTCATGAACAGCATGGCCGAAAAGGAGAAGCTCCGGGGTCAGGTCCAGATGATCTACATGGACCCTCCGTATGGGATCAAGTTTGGGTCGAACTGGCAGGTCTCAACCCGCAAACGAGCTGTCAAAGATGGAACTGACGCGAGTCGGCAGCCAGAGCAAGTGAAGGCGTTCCGTGACACTTGGCGTGACGACGTTCACTCCTACCTGACTTATCTGCGTGATCGCTTGGTCATCTCGCGTGATTTGCTCTCGAACAGCGGTTCGTTATTCATGCAGATCGGCGACGACAATGTTCATGTGGTCCGAAGTCTGCTGGATGAGGTGTTCGGCCCGGAGAACTTCTGTGTCGAGATTGCATATCAGAAGACAACTGGCACTGGAAGTCCGAATGAAGTGCCAAAGATATTGCCAGCAGTCTTCGACCGCATCCTTTGGTACGCCAAGGATAAGACTCACGTCAAGTATCGACAGCTGTATCGAGACAAGTTCTTGGGTGGTGATGGCGTGTCCCTGTACACGAGTGTGCTCTTGAATGATGGCACAACTCGACCACTCACGTCGCAAGAAAAGGACACGGGAGTCGTGCCAGAAGGTGCGCGAGTTTTCGGAGTCGGTGATCTCACCTCGTCTTCCGGCGTTGATAAGACACGCTATCCGGTCAGCGTCGGAGATAGGACCTACCGACCTGACCCTGGCGTTTGGAAAACCGACGAGCCTGGAATGAATCGATTGCTCACTGCTGGACGCATACATGCTGGGAGTGGCAAGAACCTTGGTTACATTCGGTTTATCGACGATTTCCCAGCGTCGCCCCTAACCAATCTTTGGACGGACACGGTTGGTCAGAACCAATATGGTGGTCCGAAAATGTACGTTGTCCAGACGGCGCTGAAAGCCGTCCAGCGATGCATGTTGGCTGCCACCGATCCGGGTGACTTGGTGCTAGACCCAACCTGCGGATCAGGTACAACTGCTGTAGTTGCAGAGCAGTGGGGTCGCCGTTGGATCACGATCGACACGAGTCGAGTTGCGCTGGCTTTGGCACGCACGAGGATCATGAGCGCACGATTTCCGTATTACCTGCTCGCAGATTCAATTGAAGGTGCTGCCCGAGAGAGGGAGCTGACGGGCCAGAGCCTTCCGTCTTCAAGTTTCAGTGGCGACGTTCGCCATGGCTTCGTATACAAGCGTGTGCCTCACATCACATTGAAGTCTATTGCTCAGAATGAAAACATTGTGCCTGGGTTGAGCCAAGCTGAGATTGACCGCCTCATTAAGCAGGGCGCTGATCCAGAACGTCTTGTGGACCAACCCTACGACGATTCAAAGCGGATCAGAGTGAGTGGACGCTTTACTGTGGAATCTCTTTCGCCGCATAGAAACCTTGATGAGTCCAACACCTCGGACACTGAGAAAGACTCTTTCGTGACGACGATATTGGAGAACCTCCAGACTTCGGGTGTGCAGAACACATTTCAGGGCGAACGGCTGAAGTTCGATGTCCTCGAACCCTTTACAAGTGATGGGCTTCTTCACGCACACGGAACAATCACTGATGTGGAAGGCACCGAGCGGACCGTTGCAATCATGATCGGGCCGGAGCATGGGACGGTCAGTCCGGACATGGTCAAGGATGCAGCTCGGGAAGCCCTTAAGGGGGCCGGGTTCGACATCCTCGTTGTCTGTGGCTTCGCATTCGAAGCATACGCATCGGAGACTGCCAAGGAGTTCGCACCATCGGGTGATGGCTTCGTTGCTGCCGCAGATGAGCGCAAGATGGGACGACTCCGGGTGCTCCTCACCCACATGAACCCCGACTTGGCCATGTCGAACGAATTGCTCAAGAAGACTGGCTCCGGAAACCTATTCACGGTGTTCGGTGAACCTGATGTCACGATCACCTCCGCTGCCGGAGAGTTCGTCATCGAAGTGCACGGTGTGGATGTCTACGATCCCACTACCGGAGTCGTGCGGCCCTCGTCCACGGATGACATCGCCTGCTGGTTCATCGACACGGACTACGACGGCGAACAGTTCTTCGTCCGTCACGCCTACTTTACCGGAGCTGACAAGCCGTACGAGAAGCTCCAACGCTCGCTGAACGCAGACATCGACGAGGGTGCCTGGGCTTCGTTGTACTCGACGACTTCCCGACCTTTCTCACCACCGAGCACAGGACGGATCGCAGTGAAGGTGTGACCACCGGTCGAAAACGGAGAGCGCGCGCCGGGCGAAACCGGAGCACTTCGTTAGTTGAAAGCTACTTGGCGGCCTGAGCTTCGTCCACAGTCGCGGTGGGCTTGGACCGTCGGGCCCGGGCCTTGGCGTCGTGGAGCCGGTAGCTCTCGCCCTTGGTCTCGATGATCCGACAGCGGTGGGTGAGCCGATCGAGGGTGGCCCCGGTTAGCCGCTCCGATCCGAGGACCTCGGTCCAGCTCTCGAAGGGCAGGTTGGTCGTGACGATCAGGCTGGTGCGCTCGTATGCGGTGGAGATGACGTCGAAGAGCAGCTCGGCGCCGACCTTGGAGGCGGGCACATAGCCCAGCTCGTCGAGGACCAGCAGGTCGAGTTTGGCCAGCTGGCCCTTGAGCCGCAGGAAACTGCGCTCGTCTCTGGCCTCGATCAGGGTGGTGACCAGCTCGGTGGCCCGATAGAAGCGCACCTTGTAGCCCCGGGCGCAGGCCTCGGCGGCCAGGGCGGTGGCCAGGTGGGACTTCCCGGTGCCGGGGTTCCCGACGAGCAGCACGTTCTCGCGCTTGTCGATGAACTCGCAGCGGGCCAGCTCGGCCACCAGCATCTTGTTGACCGAGGGCCGGGCGCTGAAGTCGAAGTTCTCGAGCGACTTCATGGTCGGGAACTTGGCCGCCTTCAGGCGCCGCTCCGCCGCTCGCTTCTCCCGGTCGAGCAGCTCCAGCTCCAAGAGCTGCAGGAGGTAGGTGAGGTGATCGACGTTGTCGGCGGCGGCTTGTCTGGCCACCTTCTCGCACTCGGCCCCCACGGTCGGGAGCCGCAGGGCTTTGAGGTGGTGGCGCAGCAGCACCAGGGACTTGGCTTCGAGGGTCTTCATGCACTTGCTCCCATCTGGGTGAGTGTCCTGTAGGCGGACAGGTCGGGCGGGTCGATGACGAACGACTTCAGGTGCGGGTGGCCGTCGAGGCTGAAGAGCCCGACGGGGCGCTCGGCGTGGTGGAAGAGGATCAGCGCGATGGCGTCGGACCCGGTGGCGCCGATGGCGAGTGCCCGGTCGACCGCCCGGGCAAGCTCGGCGACCGTCGCGTTCTCCAACAGCCGCAGCACCTTGATGAACTCACGGGTCCCTCCATGTCCCAGGTCGGCCTCGAGGCGGCGGCGCAGGGTGGCAAAGCACGTCGGCAGCTCCCAGGACTCGAGGGGGCGGGCGAAGTCGATGGCTCCGGGCTTGCGCTCGAGCAAGGCCAGATAGTGGATCGGGTCGTAGGTGGTGTGCTCTTTGCCCCAGTGGCGTTGGTGGGTGGCCACGACGTCGGTGCCCGAGGTGATGGCGACCTCCTCGATGCCGCCGATGACGGTCACCTCGTGGTGGGCAAAGGCGGTCGGCACCGAGTAGTCGTTGCAGTCGAAGCGCACCAACGAGAGCGAGTTGGCATGGCCCTGGGCAATCCGTCGGGGCTCGAAGGCCTCGGTGGGGAGGGCGAGCATGGCGGCCCGGTCCTCGGCGAGGCGCTCGGCCTTGGTCCCAACCTTCCCCCAGACCCGACGAAACAGATCGGCGTAGCAGCAGGCGGCCAGGTACTCGTTCAACGCGCTCCACGAGTCGAAGGCGGGGACCGGGACCAACAGGTTGCGCCTCGAGTAGCCGACGTGGGTCTCGACATGGCCCTTCTCGTTGCCCCGGCCCACTCGGCAGAAGTGGTGGTCGAAGAGGTAGTGGCTCTCTAGCGCCAGGAACGCCCTGGTGAGGACGCGCTCGCGGCCCATGACCCGGCTCACCGCGATGGTCGTGTTGTCGTAGCTGGTGCGGATCGGCACGCCGCCGAAGAACGAGAACCCCGCTATGTGGGCCGCCTGGAAGGTCTCGGTGCACTCGCGGGGATAGGCGGAGAGGAAGTAGGTGTCCGAATACGGCAGGGTGACGACCCCGAGGGCCGCCTTGCGCCGGACTCCGGCGATCTCGACCACCGCCTCGCCGAAGTCGAACTGGGCATGGCCGGGCGGATGGCTGAGCGGGACGAAGGCTTCCTTCGAATACCGCTTGGCCTGGGCCACCGCCACCCGGACCTGGGTGATCCCACCGCCATAGCCGTACTCGTCGCGCAGTCGCTCGAAGATGCGTCGACCGGTGTGGCGCTGCTTGGGCGGAGCCTCCTTGTCGGCCTCGAGGATCTCGTCGATGACGTCCAGGAACTTGCCGAGCTTGGGCTTCGGGCGGGGTTCGGCCATCCGGTAGCCGGGCGGCTCGGGGTTGATGAGAATCTTGTCCAGGACCTCGGAGCCGATCTTGTAGTCCCGGCGGATCGAGCGCTTGGAGACGCCCTCCACCAGGACCTTGCGGCGGATCTCCGTCCATTCGTCCATGTCGGTTCGCACCTTTCTCCCGTTCTGCTCGTCCGCTCAGGCACGAAGCCTGCGAGCGGGGTCGAGCAGATCTAGGGATGCTCAGGTGCTCCCGTTTTCGACCGGCGCGTTCTAGTTCAGAGGTGCTCCCGTTTTCGACCGGCCGTTACAGCCCGAGACATGGGCCATGGCTACATCACATCTGTTCTCGATGCGTTCAGGTCACGAGCGATTACTTCGCTCGATGTTGCCGACTATCTCGATGTTCGCTACGACCAGCTGCCGCAACTTGAGCGGGCGGCTGGGCCATGAACGACGTACAGCGCTGCTATTCAGCAGACACGAGTGCTCTCATCGACGGCCTTGAGCGTTACTACCCGGAAGAGCACTTCCCAGGACTTTGGGAGCGGGTTGACGAGCTGGTTGGCGAAGGCAGGCTGATCATCTCGGAAGAAGTGTGGGAGGAAGCTCAGTCCAAAGATGCGGTAGTCAAAGCGTGGTGTGAACCCCGTAAGGATGCAATCGTTGTGCCTACGGATGCGACGGTTGTCCAAGAGGTCCAGCGGGTGCTCGCTGGACACGAACGGTTGGTCATGAACCTGAAAGGGCGGAACCGTGCTGACCCGTTCGTCATTGCGGTGGCGAGCATCCGAGGTGCGGTCGTCGTCACCGGAGAGGGCTCGGATGGAACCGACAGTCGTCCGAAGATTCCGTTCGTGTGCGCCCATCTCGGCATTGAGTGCATTCGCTTCCTTGATGTGATCCGTCTCGAAGGTTGGAGCTTCTGATAATGGCGGGCCGCTGCACATGGTGAAGATTTCCCACATTCATATTGAGAACTTTCGATCGATCCTGTCACTCGACATGGACTTGAACCAGGTCTGCGCACTCGTCGGACCAAACAATGCTGGCAAGACGAATCTACTCATGGCACTGAACAAAGTTCTGGGGCGTGACTGGGTGAACGTGCAGAACTTTGATGATGCCGATGTATACGGACGTGACCCTGACCGGGACATCAAAATCGAAGTGACCTTCGATCAGCCCATCCCATACCACAAGTTTAAGGCTTCACAGCCAGCGGAAATCTCCTCGCTGTCATTTCTGTACACGCACTACAAGGTAGGAGAACACAAGGGCGAGCGGAGGTTGGAACAGAGCTGTCTCAATCCGAAGGGTAGTCCTGTACAGGTTCCGGCCCAAGCGCCTAAGTCTGGGGAGAAGACCCAATATCAACCGCTGACGGGTATCCCGAGCGATGTGCGTGACGCTGTTCCGCTGATTCACATTGGGACAAACCGATCGCTGCGTGATCAATTGCCAAGCAACAGATATTCACTCCTGCGCCCCCTTATCGAAGACATTGACCGGGATTTCCGTGATCCAAACAACACAGTGTCAGTACCAGACCGGACAGGTGGATCGTCGGAAATCCCGAGGATGGAACGATTTCAGGCATTCATGAGCGCCGGACTGAAATTGCTTCGTACTCCAAGCTTCAGTGATCTTGAAGCAACTATCAAAGAGCGTGCGCTGCGACTCCTTGGCCTTGATCCGGGCTCCGATGCCCTGGACTTCTTCTTCGCACCGTTCGACACCATGACCTTTTATAGGACCTTAGAGCTTCATGTCCGTGAGGCTGGATTCGAGATCAGTGCTAGTGAGCTGGGTGAGGGTATGCAGAATGCCTTGGTACTCGCAATACTTCAGGCGTATGAGCAACGGCGCAAACAGGGTGCGATCATTCTGATTGAAGAGCCTGAGATGTTCCTACACCCGCAAGTGCAGCGGTCCGTCTACAAGACGTTGCGCAGGATCGGCGAGAGTAATCAGGTGATTTACACGACACACTCACCTCACTTTGTGGCTCTTCCGGACTACAGGGATGTTCAGCTCGTACGGAGGAGATCGACAGGAACAGAAGCTCAGAAGTCTGAATTACCGATTACCGACGTTCGGCGAGACAAGTTAGTGAAGGAGCTGGACCCGGAACGCAATGAGCTGTTTTTCGCCTCCCGTCTACTCTTGGTTGAGGGTGACACGGAAAAGCTGGCGCTGCCGGAGTACGCAAAGACCATGTCTATCGATTTGGATGAGGCAGGAGCAACGATTGTAGAGGTGGGTGGCAAGCGCAACCTTATGGAGTTTGCCTCCATCGCCATATCCTTCGGCATACCGACCGGCGTGGTTTACGACGAGGATTCATCGGACTTTCGCGACCAGCGGTCAGACGAGACTGCTCTCAACTCGCAGCTTGATGCACTTGCCAGGGGTGATCACAGTGTGCGGGTGTGGCGGTTGGTGAAGAACTATGAAGATCACCTCAGAAATTGCTTCGGTGAGAAGGAATACCAAGCGCTCTGTCAGAAATACCCTTCGATGGGGAAGCCGACGAGGGCACGACGCATTGCACAAGAGCCTGATTTACCGATCCCTCCACCCTTCGAAGATGTACTCAGATGGCTTATCGGTCAACAAACCGAAGAGGGCAGCTAGCTGTCTGCCCAACAGTCGGCGCAGTAGAAGTCGCCATCGTCGGCGTAGTGGTGGCCGTCAGGGTGGATGAGGTCGGTATCGACCGAGCACCCGCACTGATCGCAAAAGACCCATGTCGCCTCCCGCCACAGCGGACGGGTTGCCATGCTCTGCAGCTCGCTCACGAGCTGAGCGAGGTTGTCATCGGCCCGAGTGTCGTCGGGCTCGGAAAGCACGAGGTGGTAGCGGACCAGCTCTGCAATGTCGGTGATTGTGTAGGCCATGACTGCAATTCCTTTCCCTTCTCGGTTCATGGGCGCGAAAGGGCACGGAGGGAAAGCACTGGGGCAAGGGGAAGGGACTCAGCCCCTCGGGAGTACCGGAGCGAAGCGGCGGCTCGGACCGCCTTGCGGCTGTGCGGCTCCGTGCAACCCTGGAAGCACCGAACCCGAGAAGATTCGTTGCGGATGGACTGCCCGTCCCCGAGGAGGGCTGGTTACCTCCTCGGGAACCGGGAGCCCTGAGGGGTCACGCTGCCGGTGCAGCCTCGGCACTCTTGGAGAGTGCCTGAAGCCTGCTGGCGACGATCTCGACAGTACGTCGAGTGCTGCCATCGGTGGCCTGCCACTGGCGGCTCTGGAGCCGACCCTCGACGTAGACCTGACGGCCCTTGCCGAGGTACTGGTGGCGAAGTCAGCGAGCTGACCCCAAAGGACCACGTCGTGGAACTCGGCGTGCGTCTTGCCGTTGGTCGCAACCCGGACGGTTGTGACGTGCTTGCCGGAGCCGGTCTCCCGAAGTTCGGGAGTGGCAACAAGGCGTCCGATGAGGGTCACCTGGTTCACCGAGTCTCCCCGGGTCTGGCGCTCGCCAGTGGCGCGGCTTCTTCGTGCTGTTGGTTGTGTTGCTGCGCATCTCTGCACCTCCTGTTGTGTGGATCGATGCCACGGTGACAAGCAGGCCGACTGCCGAGCGGAACAGGTCCGAGGGGACACAGTCCCCGAGCACGCCTTGGGCCTTGCAGCGGATAGGCAGCGGTCTGCTACCGAAGAGGTACATCTCGAAGAGGTTCAACCTCTGGTGGTCGAAGACGATCCACATGACGTGAAAGGGGGTGCATGCGCAGGAACCACCAAGCCAGCACGTGCCTGACAGCCGACGAGCGTCGAACGGTCGAACTGCCCGAGTCCCTCAAGGACATCCTCGGCGTCGTGGTAGCTCTCGAAGACGGATAATGGCTGAGTAACGACCCACGGGAGTCACGCCGTCAATGTCACTCACAACACAGCTCGCGAAACCGTCCTCGCCGATCACGCAGTACCTGCGGTTCGTTGGCGCACTCGTCGCCGACACCACACGGGGCACGCCGTGGGCCGAGCCCTGCAAGCAGCTCCTGGGCTTGGATGCACTCCCCGGAAGCACGATCGTGCCGCTGGTGCCCGGAGCAGACGCTGCAATGGTCGGGACAGCATTCGACTACCGACTGCGGTTCCACTTTTCTCTCTGCCGGGTCAAGGAGTTTGTGGCGTGGCAGGGCGCAGTGCTGTTACGCAGACGTGATCCCTCGACCGAGGTTCCCCTGGCACGGTTCTTCTCGAATCTGGATACCCTTGCATCGAAGCTGTCGCCCGCAGGACAGGTACTCGAAGCGGACGAGGAACGGTTGCTGAGCACGTACTGTGTCGTCCTTGCCCAGATCGAGTCGGTGTACCGGACTCGTGGCACATGGCTCCCGCATCTGCCACCGGCAGGAACGGGCAAGGTCCGGCCAGATGTAGAGCCCCTCTTGCAGCTCGCCCCGGAGGCAACCGTCGAAGACGTAGTCAACCTCTCTCGTTCGGCAAGCGATGCGATGTCTCCGTTGATCCCGTACGTCGCCAACGGAAGTCTGCCGTACCATCCGAACCCCGTCTTCGCTGGGAGCAGTGCAATCGGTGGAGCGGATGCTGACTTCATCATCGCAACCACGATCTTCGAGTTGAAGACGACGAAGATGCTCGATGCTGCAGCCGTACGGAATGCCCTGCTGCAACTGCTCGGGTACAGCCTGCTGGATTACGACGACGAATATGAGATACGCCGGGTAGGCGTGTACTTCGCCCGCCACGGATGGGTGAAGGCATGGCCGCTCTGGGAGTTGCTCTTCCCACCTGCTGATGTGCTCCAGTGGTCACGTGCCGGAACGGAGCCAACGGAGAGGCAAATGACTGCCCGTTTGGAGACACTTCGTGGGCTGATGCAACGGGTCGTCGATGGTGAGACGATCAACTACGAGGATTCATTCTGAGTCCACTACAGGACGAAGTGTTATGGGACCAAACCAAGTCAGGGAAAGGGCATTTAGCCCAAGTCGTTACAAATATTTGACATGGTAATTCCATATAGTTGAGAATGAACAAGTTAGTAAAAGTGAGTCCTCCCGCCTTTGGATAAGGAAAGGGGCGTCGTATCTCCTACATGCAGGTTCGAGTCCTGCCGGGAGGATTCTGTGATGTCTCAGCTTTTCGGGGACACACGAACCCTCAGACAATATCTCTGACCCGGCCCTGGTAGTCAACGGACGGGTCCAACTCGAGGTGGCGGATCGTCACGCCGTTCTCGTCGATGACCCGGACGTCCAAGTCGGCCATCAGAATCAAGATGCGTTTGCCCCGATGCTCTCGGCCCACTCCGACGTGGTGGAGCTTGGACCGGTAACGAAGGGTGAAGGCGCCGGTCTTGTCGACTCGGTCTCGACGAACCTTGGTGTGGGCCAGCAGCGTCTGTCCGTCGATCTCGATGGTGGCCTTGTCGAGCTGGCGCCAGGCGCGCATGGGTGGACAACCGCGGGCGGTGTGGGGACGCTCCTCGTTGTAGATGTGGACAAACCGATCGATCTGACCCTGGAGCTCGGCCAGGGTGGCGGCGGCCGGTTTCTTGCGCAGATACTTCTTCAGGGTGAGGTGGTAGCGCTCGACCTTGCCTTGGGTCTGTGGATGGTAGGGCTTTCCGTGTTTGAAGGTGATCCCGAGAGTGGCCAGTTCGATCTCCATGCCGGTGTGACTGCCCCGGTAGGCGGTGGTGTAGATGGCTCCGTTGTCGCTGAGCACAGAGCGGGGAAAACCGTAGACAGCGGCCGTGTCGAAGAAAATCCGCACCACGTCCGACGACGTGGCCACCGGCACGGCCACGCTGGCCAGCACGGCCCGTGAGTAGTCGTCGATGAAGTTGATGATCTCGACCTGTCGCTCGCCGTCCAGATGCCAGTGGGTCATGTCGGACTGCCAGGTCTCGTTGGGCAGTGATGATTCGAAGCGCGTCCAGCTCGAGCGTGGACGCTTCTGGGGCTGGGGCGTGACGAAGCCACGTCGCCGCAGCACCCGGTGGATGGTGGACATCGCCGGCGGCGCCGCCCCGTTCTCGATCATCTGCCAGCGGATGGTCCGGGCCCCGGCGTCGAGGCCGTTCTCGCCCAGTCGCTTGCGCCAGGAGACGATGTCGTCCTCCATGGCGGCCGCGGTCAGATTGGCCGGCACCCGGGGCCCTCTCTTGAGAGGGGCCAGAGCCTCGTCACCGCCGTTTCGGTAGAGGGCGACATGGCGCTGCACCCACGACTTGGAGCGTCCGGTGGCCGCCGCCACGGCCCGCACCGAACGGCCCTCGACGAGCACGGCGTTGACGCAGTACCTGGCCAGATCCATGGGACCCCCTGAGAAACGGGATGTCCCAGAATTGCTGACACATAGTGTCCCTGAAACTATGGAACCTCAGACTGCCGGGAGGATTCACTTTCTTTGTACGCAAAGAAGCTGAATCAAATGATTGTCCGTTGTGAAGAGATTCCATGTTTCACCACTCGATGGCTTCGATGACTTGAACTTTACATTAGTGCTATCACTATTCGCAACTATCCCATACTAAACCGTTGCATGTATCGACGTAATCATACGAGATGTTTCGGTAGCAGATGATGCGGTTCGGGAACCTGCCTTTTGCGGTGGAGTGTTCGATACTGAGCGACCAACCGTCACCACTTCGACAGGTCGGCAACCTCGAAGAAGATGTGGCGACGAGTAGCACTCAGCGTGTCGGCAGAAGCTCGAACACGCTCGATGGCCTCTGGGGCAAGCGTTCCTGCAGCCTCCATCTCGGCAAGGAGGGTCTCGAACTGGACGAGGAGGTCGGACACCTGGTGGATGAGATTGCCGACCTGCGGTTCGCCAGCCAGCCCGAGGAAAGCGTTGTGCTCGTCGGAGGAGTCGAATGCCTCATCGACCAGCGTGATGTCCTGGCCGATGTTTCCGTCGTCGAGCTGCTGCCACAGAACACGGCCAAGGCGCATGTTGCGGGGATTGTCGGAAATGCCCTGCCGAATGACCGGCCGGTACCGGACCTCGGACTTCTTCGAGGGAACGAGGGATCGGAGTCGATCCGTCTCGTCGGCAGTGAGCGTTGCCTGGAAGGCAACGACAATGGAGCCATCGTCGTTCTGCCTCTCCTCGTAGTGTCCCTCAGTCGGGGTCAGGGTCAGACCCTCGAACTCAACCGTGTCGGCCTGCAAGTGCTCCGACTCGGTCCAAGCGATCGTGAGGTGCCGTGGACCATCGTCCATGTACGACTCCACGTCGAGATTTCCCGACCAGCGGTCACCCTCGGAATCCGTGAACGGCTTGGTCGCCAGAAACTCCTTGACCAGCTCCGACTCCTGGGGAGAGACGGTCACCTCCGTCTTGAGTCTCCGCAGTTCACCGCCCGTAAAGGGCGATGGCGTGCGCCCGGTCTCCACGACAGGGAAGGACAGGGGAGAGCCCCTGAAGTCGAACTGCAACAGCGCTGGAGTGGCCATGCCCCCAGTATCGCAGGGGGCTGTGTCAGAAACCTGCGCCCTGCGGTTGCGACCGGAGGACTCCGGAGAGTGGGATCATGAGAAGCATGGCAGCCAAAGACACGCACGACGAATCCGAACCGACCGCTGACGAGCTTGTCATCCCGGTCTACCTCGACACGAATGTGCTGCTCGATCTCCTGGCTACCGTGGAGGATGGCTTCAGCCTCGTCGAGAGGGTGACATCGGGCCAAATGTAACGGCCGGTCGAAAACGGGAGCACCTCTGAACTAGAACGCGCCGGTCGAAAACGGGAGCACCTGAGCATCCCTAGATCTGCTCGACCCCGCTCGCAGGCTTCGTGCCTGAGCGGACGAGCAGAACGGGAGAAAGGTGCGAACCGACATGGACGAATGGACGGAGATCCGCCGCAAGGTCCTGGTGGAGGGCGTCTCCAAGCGCTCGATCCGCCGGGACTACAAGATCGGCTCCGAGGTCCTGGACAAGATTCTCATCAACCCCGAGCCGCCCGGCTACCGGATGGCCGAACCCCGCCCGAAGCCCAAGCTCGGCAAGTTCCTGGACGTCATCGACGAGATCCTCGAGGCCGACAAGGAGGCTCCGCCCAAGCAGCGCCACACCGGTCGACGCATCTTCGAGCGACTGCGCGACGAGTACGGCTATGGCGGTGGGATCACCCAGGTCCGGGTGGCGGTGGCCCAGGCCAAGCGGTATTCGAAGGAAGCCTTCGTCCCGCTCAGCCATCCGCCCGGCCATGCCCAGTTCGACTTCGGCGAGGCGGTGGTCGAGATCGCCGGAGTCCGGCGCAAGGCGGCCCTCGGGGTCGTCACCCTGCCGTATTCGGACACCTACTTCCTCTCCGCCTATCCCCGCGAGTGCACCGAGACCTTCCAGGCGGCCCACATAGCGGGGTTCTCGTTCTTCGGCGGCGTGCCGATCCGCACCAGCTACGACAACACGACCATCGCGGTGAGCCGGGTCATGGGCCGCGAGCGCGTCCTCACCAGGGCGTTCCTGGCGCTAGAGAGCCACTACCTCTTCGACCACCACTTCTGCCGAGTGGGCCGGGGCAACGAGAAGGGCCATGTCGAGACCCACGTCGGCTACTCGAGGCGCAACCTGTTGGTCCCGGTCCCCGCCTTCGACTCGTGGAGCGCGTTGAACGAGTACCTGGCCGCCTGCTGCTACGCCGATCTGTTTCGTCGGGTCTGGGGGAAGGTTGGGACCAAGGCCGAGCGCCTCGCCGAGGACCGGGCCGCCATGCTCGCCCTCCCCACCGAGGCCTTCGAGCCCCGACGGATTGCCCAGGGCCATGCCAACTCGCTCTCGTTGGTGCGCTTCGACTGCAACGACTACTCGGTGCCGACCGCCTTTGCCCACCACGAGGTGACCGTCATCGGCGGCATCGAGGAGGTCGCCATCACCTCGGGCACCGACGTCGTGGCCACCCACCAACGCCACTGGGGCAAAGAGCACACCACCTACGACCCGATCCACTATCTGGCCTTGCTCGAGCGCAAGCCCGGAGCCATCGACTTCGCCCGCCCCCTCGAGTCCTGGGAGCTGCCGACGTGCTTTGCCACCCTGCGCCGCCGCCTCGAGGCCGACCTGGGACATGGAGGGACCCGTGAGTTCATCAAGGTGCTGCGGCTGTTGGAGAACGCGACGGTCGCCGAGCTTGCCCGGGCGGTCGACCGGGCACTCGCCATCGGCGCCACCGGGTCCGACGCCATCGCGCTGATCCTCTTCCACCACGCCGAGCGCCCCGTCGGGCTCTTCAGCCTCGACGGCCACCCGCACCTGAAGTCGTTCGTCATCGACCCGCCCGACCTGTCCGCCTACAGGACACTCACCCAGATGGGAGCAAGTGCATGAAGACCCTCGAAGCCAAGTCCCTGGTGCTGCTGCGCCACCACCTCAAAGCCCTGCGGCTCCCGACCGTGGGGGCCGAGTGCGAGAAGGTGGCCAGACAAGCCGCCGCCGACAACGTCGATCACCTCACCTACCTCCTGCAGCTCTTGGAGCTGGAGCTGCTCGACCGGGAGAAGCGAGCGGCGGAGCGGCGCCTGAAGGCGGCCAAGTTCCCGACCATGAAGTCGCTCGAGAACTTCGACTTCAGCGCCCGGCCCTCGGTCAACAAGATGCTGGTGGCCGAGCTGGCCCGCTGCGAGTTCATCGACAAGCGCGAGAACGTGCTGCTCGTCGGGAACCCCGGCACCGGGAAGTCCCACCTGGCCACCGCCCTGGCCGCCGAGGCCTGCGCCCGGGGCTACAAGGTGCGCTTCTATCGGGCCACCGAGCTGGTCACCACCCTGATCGAGGCCAGAGACGAGCGCAGTTTCCTGCGGCTCAAGGGCCAGCTGGCCAAACTCGACCTGCTGGTCCTCGACGAGCTGGGCTATGTGCCCGCCTCCAAGGTCGGCGCCGAGCTGCTCTTCGACGTCATCTCCACCGCATACGAGCGCACCAGCCTGATCGTCACGACCAACCTGCCCTTCGAGAGCTGGACCGAGGTCCTCGGATCGGAGCGGCTAACCGGGGCCACCCTCGATCGGCTCACCCACCGCTGTCGGATCATCGAGACCAAGGGCGAGAGCTACCGGCTCCACGACGCCAAGGCCCGGGCCCGACGGTCCAAGCCCACCGCGACTGTGGACGAAGCTCAGGCCGCCAAGTAGCTTTCAACTAACGAAGTGCTCCGGTTTCGCCCGGCGCGCGCTCCCGTTTTCGACCGGTGGTCACACCTATATGCCCGTTGACGTTTTCTGGTTGCCAAGTGTGGAAAGTACCTATTGCTCAAGTGCGGAAGGTACCTATTCCAAGTGTGGAAAGTACCCATTCCAGGGGGCTGAAAGTACCCATTGAGGGACTGCTGATCCTGGGTGCTCACGCAGGTGTGGAGCGTCCGGTCACCTCAGCGATGAGGTCGGCGAGGGACTGCTCGGCGTCGGACGACTGGCGTCGCTTCTCCCCTTCCCAGACTTCTTCGGCCTCACGGGCAGCAGCGAGTCGCTGGTCCGAGACATGCCGGTCCTGCTCCAGGAGGCAGTGGAACGGATCGCCCTGGGGTGGCTGGGTGAGGATGCCTGCAATCCACTCGGCAGTGTGCCGTGTGATCAGTTCGAGGAGGATGGCCCGTTGTCGTTGACTCGGCAGGTGGCTCCGGTATGCCTTCCTCCACGCTTCGATGATGACGGTTGGAAGCTCGTCTCCGACGGTCCGGGATGGCCGCCGATCGGCCCCCCGAGAACAGGTCAGGACCCACGAGCCTCGGGTCGCTCCGGTTGCGACCTGGAGCCTGTAGCGGGAGTCATGCCTCTCGACCACGGTGCAGGCACGTCGGATGCGCTTTGCGACCTCTGGCCGGGAAGACCAGTTGAGCAGCATCAGTTCTGCGATCGGCGGGACTGACCTCTGCCCACCGTTCTCCGAAGTGAAGAGCTGGTACTTCCAGCCACGACCGACGTTCTCGGATTCCAGGAAGCTCCAGAGCCGCCCAGCGACCTCGTCCTCAGCACAGATGGCTTTCCAGGTTGGTTCGTGCAGGAACGTCACACTCCCCTCGGTCAAGAGGAGCGACACAAGCTCGCTGAGGACGATCCATCCTTTGCCGCCGCCACTCGTCGTGACGAGATAGCTGTCGATGAGTCCCCAGCCGAGAACGGTCTCGTGCCCGTCCGCATGGCGGACAGCCGATTCGATGGTGACGCTCCGGAGCCGGGCCAGCGATCCCCGGATGAGGGCTCGCTGCTTGCCGCCGACATCCTCGTGCCCGAGTGCCAGTGCGGCATCTCCGAGGCTGAAGGGAACTCGGCGGTCGGTCGGGCATCCACCTCGAACGAACGCAGTCGTGAGGTGAGCGAAGAGCCGTTGGTCGCCAGTCGTCAGAGGTCGCCCCTCGACCTGACGGAAGGCATGGCCGTAGAGCATGGGGGAGACGACGGTGTTTTCGGATGCTGTCCTCTGCCGGGTTCTCCACAACGGGCTGCGGGACAGATTCGTCTCGTGCCCGATGGTGTGCTGTCCCTTCGAGCGGAGGAGGGCAGTGATGGCTGGGACGGTTGGTTGATTCTGATTCATGGTCGGCTGGCTGGTCGTACGGATGTACAGCTGTACGGATGTCTGTATCAGTCATGCTCCTGCAGAAGGGTTTTCAGCTCCTCGGCAAAGACAGGATCGGTCTCGATCCGACTGACGAGTGTGCGGACGATGGTGCTGACATCGCTGTTGGCGTCAAGGGCAAACTGACGGATGAAGCGATGCTGTGCTCGGGGGAACTTCACGGTGAACTTCACGATGGCTGGGGTCCCGGCAAGTTGTGCAGGAGGCTCCGGAGTCTGAGGAAGCGGGGCAGGTGCACTCCTGGTCCCGGCTGCGCTGGAGGCAAATCGTGCTGCGAGGTCGCTCGCTTTCGGGCTCATGCTGCTGCCACTTTGCCCTGAAGCAGTTCATCAAGGACTGCTCCGTAGCGGTGACCCTCCGGTGGCACGAGACCGAATCCGGTGACGTATGCCTCCATGAGCGGGATTTCCGTTTCGACGACGGGCATCCCGAGGTTGCTGACCAACATCTCCCGAGCAAGCTTTGCTGTTCGGGTGTTCGACCGGACCCTGGTCAGGAGGACCTGGATGCGTGGCGAATTGAGACGTTCGACTCCAGCGATCAGTTCGATGGTGGGCCGGAGCCGGTTGATGTCCATCAGGCTCGGGGCGAGCGGAATCAGGATGTCCGTTGCACTGAGGATCGCACTCTGCACGATCGACTCGTAGCCTGGCGGTGTATCGATGACGACATGCTCGTATCCACGAGCGATGTCTTGCAGGCGGCGATGAAGGTCTGGCTCCGCATCCGTCAGGAATGCGAAAGGGCACTCGTCCCCGATGAGCATTGCCCACTCAGTTGCTGACCCCTGCGGGTCCGCATCGATGAGGAGCGTGCGTGCACGTCGTCCGAGTCCGGCTGCCAGATGGACTGCCGTGGTTGTTTTCCCCGTCCCTCCCTTGAGATTGGTGATTGCTAGTCGCATTCGTGTACTACCCAATTACAAGTGGAGTGCAGATGGCCAGCCGTCCGTACGTCCGTACATACAGATGTCTGTACCTGCGCTATCAATATCCGGCAGGTACCCCCATGTTGTCAATGGGTTTGTGCATCTACGTCGAGCCGGGCAGCTTACCCAGGGGAGAGCTGTCGGACGACTGGGAGGGAGTCGCCTGGTGCCACGACGATGCCCCGCAGTGTCTTGAGGCTGACAGACCGCTGACCATTTTTCTGAGCTGGTCCAGCGATGTTCCACACCGAGGCTCCTGGGCCATTGTACGCCACTTCGCTGAATTTGTCCCGAGAGAGCCGCAAGACAATGACCCGATCCGGAAGCGGATCGGTGTGAGCGGAGAGCGCTACTGACGATCGTTGGGTCGCCTTGATTTCGACGGACAGTCCATCAGCCGTCCTCGCAATCGAACCCGGCATTCGAGGAGACCATCAGGTCAAGGTCGAACATGTAGGCAGCGAGGGACTCGCCGATGCTGCCGACCAGGTGCCCGTCCGGCGTGAACGATCGACCGGGGAAGAGTTCCTCCAGTTGGTCAACGATCTCGTACAGACGACGAATGAGCAGTGGCACCTGGGCCATGTCGTCGGAAGAGGAGGGCATGGTCAGGAAGCATTGCCGGACTGAACTGCACCCTCCAGCATCCTCTCCAGTGTGATCTTCGGGATGAGGATGCGCTTCCCGATCCGGATGCAGGGAAGCTCGCCCCTGGCCACGGATTCGTAGGCCAAGGCTCGGGAGATGCCCAGCACGGTGGCAGTCTCCGTCACGGTGAGCGTGAGACGGTCGGTAGGGCTACTCGGGATGAACGAGATCATGAGGAGCCAGCCTGCAGCATCTTGTCGAGCGCAGCCTTGGGAACGAGGATGCGCCGACCGATCCGGATGCAGGGGATGTCGCCAGCAGCGACGGCCTCGTAGGCGAAGGCACGAGAGATTCCAAGTGTCTGTGCTGCTTCCTCGACCGTCAGTGTGAGTCGCTCAATCGGCGGAGGTTTGGGGCCAGACTCCCCGGCGTTTCGGCGCTCGATCGGGAAGTCAAGCCACAGGGCAACATCCTCGGCCTCGTGGAGTGCATCGGGGTTCGCATCCCACCAGTTCTGATGAATGAAGGCGATGCGCCCAATGTCGATCTCGAAGGGCAGGTGAGCTTCAAACTCGTCCGGAATGTCCTCGGTCATGGTGACCAGTGTGCCAGCGGGAGCATCAGCACTTCGGAAGAGGAATCTGGTACCAGCCCGTCGGGTACGGTCCCCTGGCCTTGCCCACGGCCATCGCCTGCTCGTCGATCTCGTGGATCGACAGCCCGGGACCCCAGCAGGCATCACCGACTGTTGCCAGATGTTGGGCATAGGCCGTGTAGACGGTGGCGCAGTACCACGTGTTCGAAGGGTGTTCTCGCCCGTCAGCTCGGGGCTCGAAGACAGCCCGGACTGCATGCTGGTCGATGACAGGCCAGCGTTCTGGATCAAGGATGCAGAGCAGCGCTGAGGCAACCGGGTACTCGACACCGTCCAGCCCGTAGAGACCCGTTCCGGATTTCTTCGCCCCGACTGCTTGAGCCACGACCGTCCGGTACGTCGCCCAGAATGGAGCGTTCGTGTTCCCGATCAGCGATGGCCACTTCGTGGCGACTGAGATCGTCTTCATAACTTCCTCGGTGACAGCCTCGATCTGTCCCTCGTTGTTGACGGAGAGCGATGCAGGCACCATGGCTTGCTTCCATGCCCCGACCCGAAGGGCTTCGAGGGCTGTCATGTGCCCCCGTTTCCAGGCTGCCTCTCGGACACCGTGCGGATACTCGTGGTACGCCTTGCCCATCAGGATGCCTGGCGCTTCGGGGGAGCAACCGTCTTCGAGGCGGGCCGCTTGGCGACTGCCTTCTTCTTCGGCTTCTTGCTGCCCTGCACGATGAGTTTCGAGAGTGCGGAAGCGATGGCAGCCTCCCGGTCCTTGGTGGCGTGCTGGTAGATGAGGGCTGCTCGGGGAGAGGCATGGCCCATCCGGGACATCAGCTCCTTGGTACTCGCTCCGGTCGCTGCAGCAAGGGTGTTGCCGGTATGGCGCAAGTCGTGAAAGTGGAAGCCGGGAAGTCCAGCTTCCTCGGCTGCCTTGTTCCAGTTCCGGTAGAAGGTCTTCCGGTGGAGTGGCTGCTGCTGGGTCCCACAGAACACGAGCCCGTCCGGTCCTGGGCCTGAGAACGTGGCGAGGTGCTTCTTGAGGTCGGGGATGAGGACATCCGGGATGGAGACCGTCCTCCGGCCTGCATCGGTCTTCGGGGGACCAAGGACCAGTTCGCCGCTCGACAGCTCCTGGTACTGCTCGACCACCTGCACGGTCTTCCCGGCCACGTCCAATCGGGAGCGCTTGAGGGCACGAAGCTCACCGAACCGCAGTCCGGTGAAGGTAGCGAACAGGACCATGACCCGAAGCGATGGTCCGATGTGTGACCACCGGTCGAAAACGGGAGCGCGCGCCGGGCGAAACCGGAGCACTTCGTTAGTTGAAAGCTACTTGGCGGCCTGAGCTTCGTCCACAGTCGCGGTGGGCTTGGACCGTCGGGCCCGGGCCTTGGCGTCGTGGAGCCGGTAGCTCTCGCCCTTGGTCTCGATGATCCGACAGCGGTGGGTGAGCCGATCGAGGGTGGCCCCGGTTAGCCGCTCCGATCCGAGGACCTCGGTCCAGCTCTCGAAGGGCAGGTTGGTCGTGACGATCAGGCTGGTGCGCTCGTATGCGGTGGAGATGACGTCGAAGAGCAGCTCGGCGCCGACCTTGGAGGCGGGCACATAGCCCAGCTCGTCGAGGACCAGCAGGTCGAGTTTGGCCAGCTGGCCCTTGAGCCGCAGGAAACTGCGCTCGTCTCTGGCCTCGATCAGGGTGGTGACCAGCTCGGTGGCCCGATAGAAGCGCACCTTGTAGCCCCGGGCGCAGGCCTCGGCGGCCAGGGCGGTGGCCAGGTGGGACTTCCCGGTGCCGGGGTTCCCGACGAGCAGCACGTTCTCGCGCTTGTCGATGAACTCGCAGCGGGCCAGCTCGGCCACCAGCATCTTGTTGACCGAGGGCCGGGCGCTGAAGTCGAAGTTCTCGAGCGACTTCATGGTCGGGAACTTGGCCGCCTTCAGGCGCCGCTCCGCCGCTCGCTTCTCCCGGTCGAGCAGCTCCAGCTCCAAGAGCTGCAGGAGGTAGGTGAGGTGATCGACGTTGTCGGCGGCGGCTTGTCTGGCCACCTTCTCGCACTCGGCCCCCACGGTCGGGAGCCGCAGGGCTTTGAGGTGGTGGCGCAGCAGCACCAGGGACTTGGCTTCGAGGGTCTTCATGCACTTGCTCCCATCTGGGTGAGTGTCCTGTAGGCGGACAGGTCGGGCGGGTCGATGACGAACGACTTCAGGTGCGGGTGGCCGTCGAGGCTGAAGAGCCCGACGGGGCGCTCGGCGTGGTGGAAGAGGATCAGCGCGATGGCGTCGGACCCGGTGGCGCCGATGGCGAGTGCCCGGTCGACCGCCCGGGCAAGCTCGGCGACCGTCGCGTTCTCCAACAGCCGCAGCACCTTGATGAACTCACGGGTCCCTCCATGTCCCAGGTCGGCCTCGAGGCGGCGGCGCAGGGTGGCAAAGCACGTCGGCAGCTCCCAGGACTCGAGGGGGCGGGCGAAGTCGATGGCTCCGGGCTTGCGCTCGAGCAAGGCCAGATAGTGGATCGGGTCGTAGGTGGTGTGCTCTTTGCCCCAGTGGCGTTGGTGGGTGGCCACGACGTCGGTGCCCGAGGTGATGGCGACCTCCTCGATGCCGCCGATGACGGTCACCTCGTGGTGGGCAAAGGCGGTCGGCACCGAGTAGTCGTTGCAGTCGAAGCGCACCAACGAGAGCGAGTTGGCATGGCCCTGGGCAATCCGTCGGGGCTCGAAGGCCTCGGTGGGGAGGGCGAGCATGGCGGCCCGGTCCTCGGCGAGGCGCTCGGCCTTGGTCCCAACCTTCCCCCAGACC
This sequence comes from uncultured Acidimicrobiaceae bacterium, assembly GCA_963842145.1. Taxonomy (GTDB): domain Bacteria; phylum Actinomycetota; class Acidimicrobiia; order Acidimicrobiales; family UBA8190; genus CAWJFJ01. The sequence goes on along the minus strand of CAWJFJ010000012.1, from coordinate 653,849 downwards.
CGACGAAACAGATCGGCGTAGCAGCAGGCGGCCAGGTACTCGTTCAACGCGCTCCACGAGTCGAAGGCGGGGACCGGGACCAACAGGTTGCGCCTCGAGTAGCCGACGTGGGTCTCGACATGGCCCTTCTCGTTGCCCCGGCCCACTCGGCAGAAGTGGTGGTCGAAGAGGTAGTGGCTCTCTAGCGCCAGGAACGCCCTGGTGAGGACGCGCTCGTCGGCCCATGACCCGGCTCACCGCGATGGTCGTGTTGTCGTAGCTGGTGCGGATCGGCACGCCGCCGAAGAACGAGAACCCCGCTATGTGGGCCGCCTGGAAGGTCTCGGTGCACTCGCGGGGATAGGCGGAGAGGAAGTAGGTGTCCGAATACGGCAGGGTGACGACCCCGAGGGCCGCCTTGCGCCGGACTCCGGCGATCTCGACCACCGCCTCGCCGAAGTCGAACTGGGCATGGCCGGGCGGATGGCTGAGCGGGACGAAGGCTTCCTTCGAATACCGCTTGGCCTGGGCCACCGCCACCCGGACCTGGGTGATCCCACCGCCATAGCCGTACTCGTCGCGCAGTCGCTCGAAGATGCGTCGACCGGTGTGGCGCTGCTTGGGCGGAGCCTCCTTGTCGGCCTCGAGGATCTCGTCGATGACGTCCAGGAACTTGCCGAGCTTGGGCTTCGGGCGGGGTTCGGCCATCCGGTAGCCGGGCGGCTCGGGGTTGATGAGAATCTTGTCCAGGACCTCGGAGCCGATCTTGTAGTCCCGGCGGATCGAGCGCTTGGAGACGCCCTCCACCAGGACCTTGCGGCGGATCTCCGTCCATTCGTCCATGTCGGTTCGCACCTTTCTCCCGTTCTGCTCGTCCGCTCAGGCACGAAGCCTGCGAGCGGGGTCGAGCAGATCTAGGGATGCTCAGGTGCTCCCGTTTTCGACCGGCGCGTTCTAGTTCAGAGGTGCTCCCGTTTTCGACCGGCCGTTACATCCGATGGCATCAGCGATGTCGTACACCTGTTCAACCGTGGCGATGGGCCGCTCTGCTGGTCGGTCGGTGGAGGCACCCCGGAGCAGGCATGGGTTCTTCGGGATCATCTCGTCCTCGACTGCCGTTGCGAAGATGGCGTGCAGGAGGCGGTAGCACTTGGCAACGGTGGGAGCACCGGGCTTCTCGGAAGCCAGCAGGTCGGAGTGCCAGGTGCGCACCATGCTCGGACTGATCTTGCTCAAGTCCTTGTCACCGAGTGTCGGCTTGATGTGCAACCGGAGGTTCGTCTCGTACTGCTCCTGGCTGCGGGGTCGAAGGCTTGGCTTCTTCTGTTCGAGCCACTTGTCGGCGTACTCCCGGAGCGGGATGCGTCCCTGCTCCGGAGGAATCCATGTCCCTCGCTCGATGTCTGCCCGTGTTGCGGCCAGGAAGGACTCTGCGTCCCGCTTGGTCTTGTAGGTGGTCGGAGCTGCCCGCCATGCACCATCGGCCCGGTAGCGGGCCTGCCAGCGCCCTGACGGCAATTTCCGGGTGCTGCCCCATGAGCTGCGGTTCCGAGTCACGACCACTCGCCCAAATCTACCGCTGTGGCACGTATGTGGCACGGACCTGTTTTGGCATGCCAAGAGGGCTCCTTTCGGAGCCCTCTGTGAGCACTTGACCTGGACTTTCTATGGAGCGGACGACGGGATTCGAACCCGCGACCCTCACCTTGGCAAGGTGATGCTCTACCAACTGAGCCACGTCCGCCTGTTTCGCCCCGCATTCTAGCAACCTCCCCGAATCGGGCCGTGCGGGCTCTGACCACGGTCGGACCTGGCGGGAGGACGACTCAGGCCCAGTGCCCGCCGGTTCGCATCGCCACCTTGACGAGCTCGCCGAGGGCGTCCGACAGGTGATGGGCGACGTGGTCCACCTCGGGAACGAGGTCGCGGCATCCGAGGATGCCGACGTAGAGGGTGCCCGTGTAGCTGATGACCGTGACGTTGAGACCCACCCCGTCGGCCAGCGGACCCACCGGGTAGAGGGCGACCAACCGCGCCCCGGCACACCACAGCGGGACGTCGGGCCCCGGAATGTTCGACACGAGGACGTTGAAGAGGGCAGGGACATGGTCGAAGAGACGCAGGTTGCCCGCCAGTCGAGCCAGACGCGACGACAGCGCCGGCACGGCCAGCTGCGCCCACTCCCGCAGGAGGTCCTCCGACAGGACCTGGGCCTGCTCCTTGGCCAGCCGGGTCCCCGACGAGATCACCCGCAGACGCTCGACCGGGTCGGCCACGGTGGTGGCCAGCGACACCAGCATGGCGTGCACCTTGTTGCCGAGGACGCCGGCGTCGGCCGGTGAGCGCGTGGACATGGGGACCATGGCCACCAGCGGATCGTCGAGGACCTCGCCGCGCTCTGCCAGCAGCCGGCGCAGCGCGCCGGCCACGCACGCCAGCACCACGTCGTTCACCGTCCCGCCGAAGGCACCTCTGACGGTCTGCACGTCGTCGAGCGGCGCCTGGAGAAAGGCGAAGCGCCGGTGGGCCGAGATGGCGCCGTTGAGAGACGTCCGCGGTGCGCTGAAGGGAGCGGGCGGTGGGTCGACTCCGTCCTCCTCCCGCAGGCGTCGGTTGCGCTCGGCCAGGCTGCGGACGGCCCCCACCGTGCGCCGCACGGCCGATGCCGCCCGCTCGGGTTGACGGGTCAGCGACGAGAGAGCTCCGGCCACCAGGTCCCGTTCGGTCGGGAGATCGTCCGGCTGCCACGGTCGATCCGGCGGCGGAACCGGTTGCTGCTCGGGACCCAGATCGAAGAAGACGGCCAGGACCTCCGCTCCCGACGCCCCGTCGATGGTGGCGTGGTGGAGCTTGGTCACGACGGCGAAGTGACCGGACTCGAGTCCCTCCACCACGTGCATCTCCCACAGGGGGCGGTCCAGATCGAGCGGGCGGCCCGCCACCTCGCCCACGAAGGCCGACAGCTCGTTCGGGCCTCCGGGCGCCGGCATGCTGGCCCGGCGCACGTGGAAGTCGAGGTCGAATGCGGGATCCTCGACCCAGACGGGATGGTGGAGACCGAACGGGACGCGCACGGCCCGGCGTCGCAGCGGCGGCACCAGATGCAGCCGCTCGCCGACGAGTCGTCGGACACGCTCGAAGGGCAACTGCGTCTCGTCGGCCGTGGGAACCGGTGGTGCGAAGACCATGACGGCCGACACGTGCAGCTTCATGGTCGGGGTCTCCATGGCCAGGAAGCTGGCATCGAGACCACTCAGACGTTCCACCATGGGTTCTCGACGCGACGCCGGTGCCTACCGGCCCGTGTGTCCGAATCCGCCGAGCCCCCGGGTGCTCTCCGGGAGCTCGCTCTGATCGGTCTCGGCGAACATCGGCCTCCTCGACCGCCTGGATGACGAGCTGGGCGATGCGGTCACCCCGTTTGACCTCGTAGGCCACCGACGGATCGGTGTTGACGAGCAGGACCCGCAGCTCGTCACGGTATCCGGCGTCGATCAGTCCCGGCGTGTTCAGGCACGTGACGCCGTGGCGCAGGGCGAGGCCGCTGCGGGGGAGGACGAAGCCGGCGTACCCCGGCGGCAGGGCCACGGCGACCCCGGTGGGCACCAGGGCCCGGCCGCCCCCGGGAGCGAGCACGACGTCCTGGCGCGCGTAGAGGTCGGCCCCGGCGTCGCCCTGGTGTGCGTAGGAAGGGACGGGCAGGTCGGGATCGAGCCGGACGAGCGGCACCTCGAGCACGGGTGCGACCATAACCGCCGACGCCCGGACCCCGCCGGGCCCCGGACCGGGGCCGGGCACCCGTTAGCATCGCTTCGTGCTCGTCTGGATGGACCTCGAGATGACCGGGCTCGACCCGGCGACCCACACCATCGTCGAGATCGCCACCCTGGTCACCGACGACAACCTGGCCGTGGTGGCCGAGGGCCCCGACCTGGTGGTCCATGCCGACGCCACCGAGCTGGCGGCCATGGACGACTTCGTCCGGGCCATGCACACGCGATCGGGCCTGCTGGAGGCCATCGACGGCGTCCACGCTCACCCTGGCCGACGCCGGCCGCCAGACCCTGGAGTTCATCCGGGCCCATGTGCCGGAGAAGCGAACCGTGCCCCTGTGCGGCAACTCCATCGGCACCGATCGCCGATTCCTGGCCGCCCAGCTCCCCGACATCGAGAACTGGCTCCACTACCGATCGGTCGACGTCTCCACCGTGAAGGAGCTCTGCCGGCGGTGGTACCCCGAGGCGTTGGCCGAGGCGCCCGAGAAGGGGACGACGCACCGGGCCCTGGACGACATCCGGGAGTCGCTGGCGGAGCTCGCCTACTACCGCACCGCCATCTTCGCCGCCGGGGGCCTTTCCCCGGCGGACGGGATCCCCGACCGGGATCCCGTGAAATCCGACCCGTGAGCAAAGGACGGCCATGAAACTTCGTACGTTGGGTCAGACGGGCATGCACGTCTCCCCCCTGTGCCTGGGCGCCATGATGTTCGGCGCCTGGGGGAACCGGACCACGACGACTGCGTCCGCATCGTCCACGCCGCTCTCGACGCCGGTATCAACTTCGTCGACACGGCCGACGTGTACTCCGGCGGTGAGTCCGAGGAGATCGTGGCCAAGGCCCTGGCCGGAGGCCGGCGGGACAACGTGGTGCTGGCCACCAAGTTCCACGCGCCGATGGGTGCCGACGCCAACATGGCCGGGAACTCGCGCCGGTGGATCGTCCGCGAGGTCGAGTCCAGCCTGCGCCGCCTGAGGACGGACTGGATCGACCTCTACCAGGTCCACCGGCCCGATCCGACGTGCGACATCGACGACACCCTGGGTGCGCTCTCCGACCTCGTCCACCAGGGCAAGGTCCGGGCCATCGGGTCCTCCACGTTCTCCGGCGACCTGATCGTCGAGGCCCAGTGGGTGGCCGAGCGTCGCCACCGTGAGCGCTTCGTCTGCGAGCAGCCCCCCTATTCGATCCTGGCCCGGGGCATCGAGACCGAGGTGCTTCCCACCTGTCAGCGCTACGGGATGGGCGTCATCGTCTGGAGCCCCCTGAACGGCGGGTGGCTCACCGGCCGCTACCGCAAGGACGCACCCTTGCCCGAGGGGGGACGGGCCAGTCGGATGCCGTCGCGCTACGACCCGAAGCGTCCCCAGGTCATGGCCAAGCTCGACGCCATCGAGGCCCTCGTTCCGGTGGCCGAGGACGCCGGCGTCCCCCTCAGCCATCTGGCTCTCTCCTTCGTCCTGACCCACCCGGCGGTGACCTCGGCCATCATCGGTCCCCGGACCATGGAGCAGATGGTCGATGCCCTCGGCGCCGTCGACGTGGCCCTGTCCGACGCCACCCTCGACCGCATCGACGCCGTCGTCGCCCCCGGCGTCACCCTCGACCCCGAGGACGCCGGGTGGACGCCGCCGTCGGTGTCCGACGTCTGGCGGCGCCGGCGCCCGCCGGCCACCCGGAGCTCGGGAAGCTGATCGGCGTCACCGCGGCCACGGAATCCCTCCGAGCCGGAACGGAAAGGAACGCCGTCATGCCGACTACGGCGCCGATGTCGATCGAGGAGGCGAACCGCACCCTCACCGCCACCGGTCAGATGTTCGAGATGCAGGACGTGGAGATCCGCGGCGTCGTCACCCGGGTGTGGAAGAACGCGCCCGCCGGTCTGCGGGCCATCCTCGAGCTCTCGCGTGGCCACGGCGACAAGGACTATCTCGTCTACGAGGACGAGCGGACGACGTTCGAGGAGAATTTCACCGTGGCCGCCACCCTGGCGCGGTCGCTGCAGGACCGCTTCGGTGATCGAGAAGGGTGACCGGGTCTCGATCGTCATGCGGAACCTGCCCGAGTGGGTCTCGGCCTTCTGGGCCACTGCCGCCGCCGGTGCCGTGGTCGTCCCCCTGAACGCCTGGTGGACCGGGCCCGAGCTCCAGTACGGGCTCCACGACTCGGGCACGGCCGTCGTCTTCGTCGACAGCGAGCGCCTGGCCCGTCTGCGGCCCCATTTCGGCGAGCTCCCCCACCTGCGGGCGGTCGTGGTCACCGACGAGGACCGCACGGCCCTCCGGGATCTCCCGTCGTCGCCGGTGCCGGTGATCGCCTTCGCCGAGCTGGTGGGTGAGCGTCCGACCGGCGCCCCGGCCGCGGACGTCACGCTGCCCGACGTGGAGATCGAACCCGACGACGACGCCACCATCTTCTACACGTCGGGGACGACGGGGAAGCCGAAGGGCGCCGTGGGCACCCATCGCAACATGGCCACCAACCTGATGAGCCTGTTCTTCCTGAACGCCCGGGCGTCGCTGCGGGGCACCAACGGGCCCGGCGACGGCGCCGGCGGCGGCGATGCCGACCGCAACGCCTATCTGCTCTCGGTCCCGCTCTTCCACGCCACCGGGTGCCACTCCATCCTGGTGGCCAACAGTGCGGCGGGGAACAAGCTGGTGATGATGCACCACTGGAACCCCGAGCGGGCCCTCGAGCTCATCGAGCGCGAGCGCATCACCACCTTCGGCGGTGTCCCCGCCATGGCCATGCAGGTGATCGACTCCCCCGACTTCGCCAGCCGCGACACCTCCTCGGTGCGTTCGGTGGCCTACGGCGGGGCACCGGCCCCACCCGATCTGGTGCGGCGGATCAAGGAGCACTTCCCGGTGGGAGCGCCCTCCAACGGCTACGGGCTCACCGAGACGTCGTCGGTCACCACCATGAACGTGGGCGACGACTACGTCCGCAAGCCCGACAGCGTGGGACCGGCGGTCCCGGTGTGCGACGTGGCCGTCGTCCCCGACGGGTTCGAGGGCGACGAACCCACCGCGGACCTTCCCGCCGGACCCGACGTCGTGGGCGAGCTGTGGATCAAGGGCCCGAACGTCGTGCGCGGCTACTGGAACAAGCCCGAGGCCACGGCGGCCTCGTTCACGCGCGGGATGGCTCCATTCCGGTGACATCGCCCGCATCGACGAGGAGGGCTTCATCCACATCGTGGACCGGGCCAAGGACATGGTGATCCGCGGCGGCGAGAACGTCTACTCGGTCGAGGTGGAGGCCGCCTTGTTCGAGCACCCGTCGGTGGCCGACTGCGCCGTGATCGGCGTCCCCCACCCCGTCCTCGGCGAGGAGGTCGGTGCGGCGGTGGTCGCTGCGTCCCGGGACCACGGTGACGGCCGAGGAGCTGATCCGCTTCGCCCGCGAACGGCTGGCCTCGTTCATGGTCCCCACCCATGTCTGGTTCCTCTCCGAACCGCTCCCCCGCAACCCGCAGGGCAAGGTGCTCGAAGCGCGAGCTGCGGATCTCGCTCGTGGGCGAGATGCCGGTGATCCCGTGACCGGCGCCACGTCAGCCGGCCGGCCTCCTCGCCGGCCAGCGCGCCGTGATCACCGGCGGTGGCTCGGGCATCGGCCGGGCCGTCTGCCAGCGCTTCGCCGCCCACGGGGCGCGGGTGGCGGTCCTCGACATCGACGGCCACGCCGCCCGGGCCACGGCCGACGCCATCGACGCGGTGGCCATCGAGGTCGACGTCACCGACGCCGACGCCATGCGGGCCGCCGTCGACGACGCCGCCGCCCGACTCGGCGGTGTGTCGCTGCTGATGAACAACGCCGGGGGCAGCACCATGGCGCCGCTGGTCGGATGGGACCCCGAGGAATGGGACCGGCTGGTCCGGCTGAACCTGACCGGCGTCTTCAACGGGATGCGCGCCGGGGTACCCCACCTCCTGTCCGACGGCGGCGGGGCCGTGGTCAACACGTCGTCGATCAGCGCCACCCGTCCGTCGGCCGGCGAGGCGCCGTACTCGGCGGCCAAGGCGGGCGTCATGGCCCTCACGGCGTCGGCCGCCCTCGAGTACGGCCCGGCCATCCGGGTGAACGCGGTGGCCCCGGGGATGATCCGGACGAACCTGACCAAGCCCCTGCTCGACGGGCTCCCCGACGAGGTCGAGCGCTACCGGCGGACGACCCCGATCGGCCGCGTCGGTGATCCCGAGGACGTCGCCGACGTGGTCCTGTTCCTGTGCTCCGACCTGGCCCGCTTCGTCACCGGCCAGACCCTCGTGGTGGACGGCGGGATGACCCTGCACGGTGCCGGGGTCGACGGCCTGTTCGACCGCTTCTTCGGACCGGCCCAGCGCCGGTGACCGCCGTCAGAGCAGGTCAGAGCAGACGGCGCTCGGACGCCCAGCGGGTGAGCTGGTGCCGGCTCGACAGCTGGAGCTTGCGCAGAACGGCCGACACGTGGCTCTCCACCGTCTTGACCGAGATCGACAGCTCCCGCGCCACCTCCTTGTAGGCGTACCCGCGGGCGATGAGTCGCAGGACCTCCCGCTCCCGGGGGGTGAGCTGATCGAGTTCGGGGTCGAACGTCACGGTGGCACCGCCGGCGGCGGCCGGGTCGGCGGCGAAGGCGTCGAGGACGAACCCCGCCAGCCGCGGCGAGAAGACGGCGTCCCCGTCCGCCACCCGGACGATGGCGTCGGTGAGCTCGGCGCCCGAGATGGTCTTCGTCACGTAACCGCGGGCCCCGGCCCGGATCACGCCGATCACGTCCTCGGCCGCGTCGGACACCGACAGGGCCAGGAAGCGGACGTCGGGATGGGCGAGACCGACGGCGTCGATGACCGCCTGTCCGCCGCCGTCGGGCATGTGCACGTCGACGAGGACGACGTCGGGCAGGCGCTCGCCGATGAGCTCGATGGCCGCCGCCACCTCGTCGGCCTCCCCCACCACCTCGACCTCGGGCCCGAGCTCGGCCCGGACCCCGGCCCGGAACAGGCGGTGGTCGTCGACCAGGAAGACCCGCAGAGGGCGCCCGGTGCTCATGGCCGGACGTCCGGCCTCGGCATGACCAGCTCCACCTCCGTGCCCTCGCCGGGGACGCTGCGGATGTCCACCGTCCCTCCGTGACGGGCCATCCTGGCCCGGATCGAGTCGGAGATCCCGCGGTGGTCCTCGACGACGGCCCCGGGATCGAATCCCCTCCCCCGGTCACGGACGAACAACGACACCCGGGTCGGTTCCACCTCCACGAACACCGACACCGTCGTCGCCCCCGACCAGACGGCGGCGTTGACGGCCGCCTCGCGACCCGCCGCCAACAGGGCCCGCAGGTCCTCGTCGAGGGCGCAGTCGCCGACGACGACGGACTCCACGGCGACCCCGTGGTTCTCCTCCACCTCGCTCTCGATGACGGCGACACCTTGGGCGAGCGTCGTCACCTCCGACGCGTCGAACGATCCGGGAGGGCGCCCCTCGAACAGCCACGCCCGCAGCTCGCGCTCTTGGACCCGGGCCAGACGCGTCACCTCACGGGGATCACCCGATGATCTCTGGATCAGGGCCAAGGTCTGCAGGACCGAGTCATGGATGGCCGCCGCCATGTCGGCACGTTCCTGGGTGCGGACCCGCTGGCGGCGCTCGACGGCGAGGTCACGGGCGAGGGCCAACCACCAGGGACCGAAGACGACGAGGAAGCCGGTGATGACGACGGCGGCGGAGGCGACGCCCTCGAGGGTGGCGCCCGTCGGGTGCCGGGTGGCCACCAGGCCCCCGAGCCCGGCCGCCACCAGGGCGATGCCCACCACGATCCGGCCGACGAGGACTCGGCGCGTCTGCCGGTCGGGCATTCCGGGGACGGGCGCCTGTTCGATGACCTGTCGCAGAAAGGCCCTCTCGTCCTGGCTGGCGTCCCGCCACACCAGGACCAACCCGGCGGCACCGAACGACACCGGCCAGATGAGGCTGGCGGCGAAGCCCAGCCCGAGGGCCCCCAGGGCGAGCAGGAGGCAACCCAGGACGGTGGCGAAGGCGAGCCCCAGGGCGATGGCCCCGCGGTCGGTGGTGGCCCGGCGGGCGATCGACGTCGACTCCCCCTGGCGCGCCATGACCAACCAGGCCAGGACGTAGAGCGCGAAACCGGAGCCGTCGGCGATGGCCAGGACGGCGAAGAGGAGGCGCAGCGCGTTGGCGTCGATCCCGAAGCGGGCCGACAGGCCCCCGGCCACCCCGCCCACCATGACGTCGGCCGTGCTCCGGCGCAGGGGCCCGTCCTGGCGCGGGACGCGCCACCGGGTCCAGAGGTGATGCGTCGACGGCGGATGCCTGCCGCTGGAGGGATCATCGAGGATGGATCGATGATCGCATGGCGGGACCGACCCGACCACCGGGTGTCACCCGGACCGGGGAGCGGTGGTCGGGGTAAACGTCCGGGTCATACCCGATACCGCCGCGGAGCTCCGACCCCGAAGATGGGGGCATGGAACCCGACGATGGTGACAGGCAACCCGACGATGGTGACAGGCAACCCGACGATGGTGACAGGCAACCCGACGAGGGCGGCAGCGGAGACGAGACGACGGCCGACCCGGCGGCGGTGACGGGTGACCCCGGGACACCGCCACCGGACGTCGGCGGCGCATCCCACCGGCTCCGCCGGGACATGGAGCACCGGATGCTCGGGGGCGTCGCCGCCGGGCTGGCCCGGTACCTGGACATCGACGTCGTGGTCGTCCGGGTGGCCTTCGCCGCCTTGACCGTCCTGGGGGGCTCGGGTGCCCTGATCTACGTGGCCGCCTGGCTGCTCGTCCCGGCCGACCACGAGCAGCACCCGCTGGCCCGGCAATGGGCCGAGAGGCGCCCGCCCCGTCGCAGCCTGGTCGTCATCGTTCTGGGCATCGTCATCGGCGTGATCGCCCTCTCCGACCTCTTCTCGAGCGGCCCGTGGTGGCCCCATCCCGACGGCGGGGTGGGGCTCGCCTTCGGCGCCGTGGCCCTCGTCCTGGCCCTCACCCTGGTGGCCAACAGCGGCGGGAGCCGGGCGGCCGCGTCCCGCCTGCGTTGGTTGCTCGTCACGCTCGTCCTGGCGGCGGCGGCCGTGGTCGTGGTGGCGGCGGCCACCGTGTTCGCCATCGAGGCGGCCAGCGGTGTCCCCCTGCGCGGCGGGATCGGCGACACCCAGTGGCGTCCGACCTCGGCCGGGCAGCTGGCGCCGCACTACCGGCTGGCCGTGGGCAACCTGAACGTGGACCTGAGCGACGTCGCCTTCCGGCCGGGGACCACCCACGTCACGGCCAGCGTCGGCATCGGGCGCCTCTTCGTCGAGGTTCCCCCCGGTCCGACCGTCAGCGTGGTCGCCCACAGCGGGCTCGGCGATGTCGAGGTGTTCGGCCAGAGCAGCGGTGGGCTGAGCACGGTGCAGACGATGCAGTCCGGCGGCGCCCGCTCGGGGACGCGATCGCGTCTGGTCCTCGAGGCCGACGCCGGGGTCGGTCAGGTCCAGGTGGTCAGGACGGCGTCGGCCTTCTCGTAGACCGCTCAGGGCCCGACGGTGTGGGCGAACTCGGTGAAGCCGGCGTCGGGATCGGCGGGCACCACGCAGAAGAGGAGCCCGCCCGGATCGCGCAGGACGGTCCAGTCGTCGATCCGCTCGACGATCTGCGCTCCGGCGGCCACCAGCCGGGTGATCTCGGCGTCGGTGTCGTCGGACTCCACGTCGAGGTGGACGCGACTGGCTCCCTCGTTCAGGTTCTGCACCAGAACGGGACCGAGGGCGGCGGGATGCTCGAGGACGTGGTACTCGGGGTGCTGGGCGCCTCGACGGATGCCGGCCGAGAGGGCGACCTGCCAGAAGTCACGCGCCGCGTCATGGACGGCGGTCGGGAAGTCGAGGACGACGGTGCGCATCAGGATGCGGTGCATCGCCGGAGCTTATGGCGGGCTCAACGGCGGACCACGAGCTGGCGCATCCACCATCGGATGACGCCCGTCGACGTCTCGGTGACGCGCCGTTCCAGCCTGTCGGCCAGGTCGGCCGTCTCGTCGGGACCGGCCACCGCCGCCACCGCCGGGTCGTCGCGCCACGTGGTCAGGTTGAGCGAGAAGATGGTCGCCGCCCGGCCGGCGGGGACGTCCAGGGGGGTGGAGCGGCAGACTGCCACCACGGTGCCCGGCGGCGCGGGGGCGTCGGCCAGGAGACGGCCGGCGTAGAGGTCGCCGCCGCGCCCGGCCACCACCACCGAGGCCAGCTCGAGGTAGCGGCGGAAGTCGTCGTCGTCGGTGTCGATGCGTTCGGGCTCCTCCACCACGAGGACCCCGTCCGGTCGGAGCTGGCCGGCCCAGGCGGCCATGGCCGTCTGGGGGTCGGGGAGATGGACGACGAGGAAGCGCGCGTAGATGACGTCCGCCGGCGCACCGGGGAGAGGGATCTCGGTGACATCGGCCACCCGGAACGTGCAGCCCGGCGGGGCCGACGCCGTGGCCTCCGCCACGAAGGCGTCCGAGGCGTCGATGCCGACGACCTCGGCACCGGTGAAGGCGGCGGCGAGCATGGCCGAGGTGTGTCCGGGCCCGCAGCCGAGGTCGAGGACCACCCGGCGCCGCCCCGGGGGCAGCTCGGCGAGCAGGGAGCCGCTGGTGGGACCGAAGACCGACGCCAGCACGTCGAGTCGCCTCGACGCCACCGTCGTGTCCCCGAAGGCGTACGAGCCCCGCTGTCCCCTGTCGCCCCCGGAAGGATCGGCCACCGAGGAGGAAGACTACGGCGCCACCCCGGGTCGGGGGCCCCCGGGTGGCGCCGTCACGTCCTCAGGGACGGGAGATCACTTGTTGGGTTGCTTGGTCACCCGCAGATACGGCTTCAGGGCCTTCCATCCGTTCGGGAACTTGGTCTTGGCGTCCTCGTCGGAGACGGCGGGGACGATGATCACGTCCTGACCGTCCTTCCAGTTGACCGGTGTGGCCACCTGGTAGTCGGCCGTGAGCTGGAGGGAGTCGAGCACCCGGAGGACCTCGTCGACGTTGCGGCCGGTGGACGCCGGGTAGGTGATGTAGAGCTTGAGCTTCTTGTCGGGCCCGATGATGAAGACCGAGCGGACCGTCAAGGTGTCGTTGGCGTTCGGGTGGATCATGTCGTAGAGGTCGGCCACCTTCTTGTCGGGGTCGCCGATGAGAGGGAAGTTGAGGGCCTGGCCCTGGGTCTCCTCGATGTCCTTCTTCCACCCGTTGTGCGACTCCACGGAGTCGACCGAGAGGCCGATGATCTTGGCGTTGCGCTTGTCGAACTCGCCCTTGGCCTTGGCGAAGGCGCCGAGCTCGGTGGTGCACACCGGGGTGAAGTCCTTCGGGTGGGAGAACAGGATCCCCCACGAGTTGCCCAGCCATTCGTGGAAGTTGATCGTGCCCTCGGTCGTCTCGGCGGTGAAGTCGGGGGCGATGTCGCCCAGACGGACTGCCATGTCTCCTCCTGCGGTCGTGTTGTCCTGCGTCGATCCGGTGCCGGCTCGGCGTTTCCGGCCCGACTGTAGCGGGCGGGCCGGCAATTGTCGACCGCCGAAGTCACCTTTCTGGACGACCCCGGGCGGTGGGGTCCGGCGGGGCCTCTGGGAGAATGCCGCGGTGCCGACCATCGAGGTCACCACCGACGGCCCCGTCACCGTGGTCACCATCTGCCGGCCCGAGCGGCGCAACGCCGTCGACGGCGCCACCGCCGGCGCCCTCCTCGACGCCTTCCGGGCCTTCGACGCCGACCCCTCGGCCTCGGTGGCCGTCCTCACCGGTGCCGGGGGCAGCTTCTGCGCCGGGGCCGACCTGACGGCCCTGTCCGAGGGCGATCCCCGACCCGTCCTGGAGGACGGGCCCGGGCCCATGGGGCCGACCCGGCTGGAGCTGTCCAAGCCGGTCATCGCCGCCATCGAGGGCCACGCCGTGGCCGGCGGACTGGAGCTGGCCCTGTGGTGCGACCTCCGGGTGGCCGCCACCGACGCCGTCCTCGGGGTCTACTGCCGCCGCTTCGGGGTCCCCCTGGTCGACGGGGGCACCGTCCGGCTGCCCCGTCTGGTGGGCCAGAGCCATGCCCTCGACCTGGTCCTCACCGGCCGGGGGGTGGGGGGACCCGAGGCCCTCGGGATGGGCCTCGTGAACCGCCTGGTGGCACCGGGGTCGGCGCTGGCCGAGGCCGTGGTCCTGGCCCATGAGCTGGCCGCCTTCCCCCAGACCTGCCTACGCAACGACCGCCGCTCCGTGCTCTGGCAGTGGGGCCTCGACGAGGAGGACGCCCTGGCCGCCGAGGCCCGCCTGGGGCGCCAGACGATCGGCAGCGGAGAGACGGCGGCGGGGGCGCAGCGCTTCGCCTCCGGTGCCGGCCGCCACGGCGGGCCCCTGTCGTCCGGATGAGCCCGGCGCCGGTGGTGGCCGCCTTCGATTTCGACGGGACCCTCACCCGCGGGGGCAGCGTGTGGCCGTTCCTGGTGGCCGTCCGCGGACGGCGCCGGGTGGCGACGGCCGCCGCCGCCCTGATGCCCAAGCTGGCCGTGGGCGCCGCGCTCGGTGGTCGGTACGCCGACGACGCCAAGGAGGCACTCTTCCGGCGCACCCTGGCCGGGCTCCCGGCCGACGAGGTGGCCGAGCGGGCCGCCGCCTTCGGACGGGCCCACTACCGTCGGCACGCCCGGGTCGAAGTCCGGGAGCGGATGGAGTGGCACCGGGCCCGCGGCCATCGACTCGTCATCGTCTCCGCCTCGCCCGACTGCTACCTGATCCCCCTGGCCCGGGACCTGGCGGTCGACGCCGTGGTGGCCACCCGCCTGGCGGTGGGCACCGACGGCCGCCTCACCGGCGGCTACGACGGGCAGAACTGCCGAGGTCCCGAGAAGCTGAGGCCGTGTCCGGCGCTGGATCGACGACATCGCCGGTCCGACCGACGTCGCCCCCGTCCTGTGGGCCTACGGCAACAGCGACGGCGACCGCCAGCTCCTGACCGGGGCCGACGTCGGCATCGACGTCGGCCGGCTGGGCCGCGTGGGCGCCCTCCGGTCGTTCCCCCGCCTGTCCGACCTGCCCGGCGACGGCGGCGACGGCGGTGAGGGCGGCACGCTCACCACGTCCGGCGGAAGAAGTGATACGTCCTCGGCAGCGTCACCCGGAACACGGCGGCGGCGTCGATGAGCCGGGAGGCGCTGATGTCCACGGTCCGCCCCCCCATGCGGGCCAGGATGAGGCGCGCCACCTCCTCCTCGGTCCGGCGCGTCAGTCGGGGCGGGGCCCGCAACCCGCGTCCGATGGCGTCGCGGCCCATGGCCGTGGGCATCCAGGCCGGGTACACCACGTGCATGCGGACACCACGCCGGGCCACCCGGAAGCTGACGCTCTCGGTGAACGCCGAGAGCGTCGCCTTCGAGGCCGGGTAGATCCCTGGGCCCGGCGACGGGAGACGGCCGCCGTCGGACGAGACGTTGACCACGATCCCCGCCCCCCGGTCGATCATCCCCGGCAGGACGGCCAGGGTGCCGGCCACGGCGGCGAAGAAATTGACCTCGAAGGTGCGACGGACGTCGTCCATGGTCATCTCGGCCAGGCGGATCCCGGGGTCGGTGGCGGCGTTGTTGACCAGGATGTCCACCCGGCCCCGGGTCTTCGCCACCTCGGCCAGCAGCGCCGTCCACGCCCCGGTGTCGGAGACGTCGCAGAGGGCGGCGGCCGACTCCTCGGACCTCGTCCGCAGTTCCTCCTCGACGTCCCCGAGGGCGTCGGCGCTGCGGGCCACGGCCGTCACCACGGACCCGGCGGCGGCCAGATCGAGAGCGAGGCGGCGCCCGAGTCCCGACGATGCGCCCGTGACCACGACGACCTTCCCGGCGGCGCGGCCGCCGGGGACCGACCGCCGCCCTCTCCTCACCGGACCGTCACTGGGGAAGGAGGGCACCGCCGACCAGGCGGCCGCCGTATCCCGGGACCTCCCCGGCGACGTCGCCGAACTGCGGGGCGTCACCGAATCCCACCGCCTGACCGTCGGCGGTGACGACGATGTAGCCGGTCCCGGTGGCGGTGGCGAGGACCGAGACGGCCGTGGCCTGCAACCCGATCCCCGGCAACGACCCCTCGTAGGGCGCGTCGCCGAAGGAGAAGATCCCGCCGTCGGCGCCCACCAGCCAGTAGCCGCCCCCGTCGGGTGTGGCCGCCATCCCCACGATGGGCTGGTCGAGGTGCTGGCCGCCCATCGAGCCGTGGAAGGCGGCGTCGCCGAAGGAGAAGATCCCGCCGTCGGAGGCCACCGTCCAGTAGCCGCCACCGTCGGGTGTGGGCGCCATCCCCACCATGGGGGCGTCGAGGTGTCTCCCGCCCATCGAGCCGTGGAAGGCGGCGTCGCCGAAGGAGAAGATCCCGCCGTCGGAGGCCACCGTCCAGTAGCCGCCGCCGTCGGGTGTGGGCGCCATCCCCACCATGGGGGCGTCGAGGTGTCTCCCGCCCATCGAGCCGTGGAAGGCGGCGTCGCCGAAGGAGAAGATCCCGCCGTCGGAGGCCACCGTCCAGTAGCCGCCGTCGTCGGTGGTCCGGGCCATCCCCACCATGGGGGCGTCGAGGTGTCTCCCGCCCATCGAGCCGTCGAAGCCGGCGGTGCCGAAGGAGAAGATCCCGCCGTCGGAGGCCACCAACCAGTAGCCGGCGATCCCCCCGCTCGGCTGGCCCTCCACGGCGAACCAGTTCGACAGGGTGCCGCCGGGCACGGAGGAGGAGAAGTCGGCGGCGAAGGTCTTCCCGGTGAGCGTCACCGTCTGGGCCGAGCCCTCGAGAGACATCTCGAGGACCCGGCCGCCGAAGTCACCGAGACCGTTGCGCTGCGAGACGTCGACCGAGACCAGGGTGCCGAGCTGGGGGAACCTGGCCGTGATGGCCGAGACCGGGATGGAGACCGTGTAGGAGTGGTACGGGTTGCAGGCGCCGGTGATGCAGACCGAGTCGCCGGCGTCGGCCACGGCGGCGAACGTCCCGCCGGCGGTGTAGCCCCCCGTCGACGCCGAGTACTGGGTCAGGGCCGGCGCGCCGCTCGGGAGGAGGACGGCCAGGTTGGCCGTGTCGGTCGTGGCCGGAGTCGGTGATGGCACTCTCGTTGGCGATGCCGGGGTAGTTCTGACAGGCCGTCGTGTCACAGATGTCGGCGTAGCCGAAATAGCCGTGCGTGCCGTAGGTGGCCATGACGTAGGAGCGCGCCGCCACCGCCTGGGCCTCGAGCTCCTGGAAGCCGGCGCCCCCGACCAACGATCCCCACGACGCCGGTGACTCCGACGGGGTGACGTCGGCCACGTACTGGCCCAGAGCGGCAGCACGTTCACGGTGCGCTCCTGGTCGGCGATTCAACGCTCCTTCGATGTCTCCGCGCACCGAGATGTTGCCGGGACCCTGACACAACTGGAGGACCTCGTTGGCCAGAGTGCCGTCGCTCGGGAAGGGCTCGCTCACCCCGGGCGCCGCCGTGGGAACGCCGGCCACCGGGGTCGGTGTCCCCCACGGCCCACCGCACCCGGCGCTCGTCTCCACCATCCACGCGCGAGGGGTCCCGGTGTACTGGAACAGGGCGGCGCTGCCGGCGGGCACATTGACACCGTCCGGCCGTGAAGGCCGAGTCGGAGGTGACGATGACGTCGTTGGCCGGCGTTCTCGGTCATCGCCACGGTGACGTCGGTGGCGTCCGTCCATCCGTCGGGCAGGACGCCCACGGTGGTGCTCCCGCCCGCGCTCAACGTCCCGTAGTAGTGCTGGAGGATGGCGGTGTAGCTGGACCCGGTGACGGCGTAGCCGAGCGCCCCCCACTGGCCCATGCCGACACCGCCGCCGAAGCCGTGGACCTGGAGGGTCACGTCGCCGTAGGGGTAGGCCGAGGCCGACGGACCGGGCATCGCCACCACCGATGCGGCGGCGACCACGGCGACACCGGCGAGCACGCAGGCGCGACGACGCGCCGAGACCGAAGAGGGGGAAGCGGAGGAACGTGATGGGGCCGATGCTATCGGCGCCCGGGTCCCGGTCCGGGGACACCCCACGGTCTTCCCCGCGGTGGCGAGGAACCGCTGGTAGCGTGCCCGGAAGCGGGCGGGGGCCTCGTCATCGCACCGGCCACCGACGTCGTCTGGCACGTGTCAGAGGAGCTGCCGGTGAACGTGGGAACGCTCGGCCGCGAGAACCTGCGACAGGTCTCCCACCTGCACCGCGACTCGGTGCGCGGGTGGTCCACCGGCGGGGCGTCCTGGCTGCGCTCCCCCACGTTGGCCGCCTCCGTCGTCATCGGCGTCGTGACCCTGGTCCTGCGCCTGTCCTACGGGGCGTCGCGACCGACCGACGCCGACGGTGCCCGGTTCGTCCTCGGCTCCGAGCACTTCGACGTCACCCACGGCGGCCCCGCCGGCGCCCGGGGTCGTGGCTCTACGTGGCCGCCGGTCACGCCGTCCACGTCGTCACCGGCCTGAGCCCCGTCCACAGCCTCGTCCTCGTGGCCGCGCTGGCGTCGGCCGGCGCCGCCGGCCTCACCTGCGTGGCCGGCACGGCGCTGGGCGGACGCTGCGTCGGCGTCGCCGCCGGCGCGCCTCGTGGCCTCGGCCCCGGTGTCGTGGTTCGCCGGCTCCACCGTCTCGACCTACAGCGTCGACGCCTCTCTGGGCGCCCTCCTGATCGTCCTGGCCCGCCGGGCCCGGCCCTACCGCGCCCACGGGGTGGTGGCCGTGATCGTGCTCGGGCTCGGCGCCGGCGTGCAGCCTGTCGGTCGTTCCCGGGTTCGTCCTCCTGGCCGCCATCGCCGTGGTGGCGAGCGTGCGGACGGTGGGCCAGCTCCTCGCCGCCGTCGTGGCCGGCGTCGGCTCGGTGGCGGTGTGGTTCGTCCCCGTGATCGTCATCCAACCCGGGGGTCTCCACGCCTGGCTCCACGCCGTCCACGTCCAGATCTCCCACGCCGCCCACGCCTCGTCGGTCTTCGTGGCGCCGACGTCGGGCGCCGTCACCAACATCGGCACCTTCGGGGGATGGTCGCTCGTGAGCCTCGGACCCGTCGTCGTGGTGGCCCTTGCTGGCCGTCATCGTCCTGGCCGTGGCCCGGGTGGCCACCCGGCAGCCCGGCGGGAACGTCTCTCTGCGCATCTGGAGCGCGGCCACCGAGCCCGCCGACCGGATCGAGCGGCCCTGGTACCAGCGCACCGGCGCCATCCTGGTCGCCGCCCTGATCCCCCCGGTCGCCGTCGTGACCCTGGGCCAGTTCACCGGCGGCGGTGCCGTCCTGTCGTACCTGGTCCCGGCGACCGTGCTCGCTGCTGCTGCCCGTCGGCCGCCTCCTGCACCACCGGGCCCGGGGCGTGCGGCGGGCGGCCGTGGTCGTCGCCACCGTGCTCGTGGCCGGCATCGTCGGCGTCAACGTCCAGCGGTTCGTGGCCGCCCCGGGCATCCTGCCGGCGAGCGTGGCCCGTGACCATCCCGGGCTCGTGGATCTCGAAGGCCCGCTACCAGTCGCCCTACGCCGACACCGCCGACACCATCCGGGCCGCCGATCGGGGCCGGCGGATCGCGGCGGCCCTAGCTGAGGCTGGCCGTCCGGATCTCGACCCGCAGATCGAGCGCGACGAGTGCCTCTCGCCCGACCGGGGTTCATCACCTCGAACGGCAGCAGCTCGCGCCGGTCGAAGACGATCCCCAGACGGCTCTTCAGCTCGACGGCCACGGTGTAGGCGCCGTCGAGGAAGGGGATGTGGTCGAAGATCAGGTCGGCCCGGCCGCTGCCCACGGGGACGTCGAAATGCTGGTCGAGGATCTCGGTGTCCGAGGCGAAGACCAGCTCGCCGTGACTGGTTGTGGATCTCCACGGCGATCACCATGTCCGGCACCGGCTCGATGGCCTCGAAGTCGATGTGCACGGTCAGCGGCTCCCCCGGCAGGAGGTGGTGCCTGGTTCCCGTGCCCGGGTGCTCGAGATCGACCGACGGTGATGCTGACGGGCCGGTAGGCCGGGACCTCCGACACCGGCTCGGAGGCGGTGATGGCCGACCCGGGCGCCAGGGTGAGCAGGTGGTCGTGGTAGAGCTTCACCGCCTCGGCGGCCGACGCGTAGCCGAGCATCTCGCCCGAGCTCAGCACCACGCGCCGTGTCGCAGATCGACGCGGACCAGGTCGGCCGAGTGGGTCACGAACAGGATGGTCCGGCCGTCGTCCTGGAACTCCTTGATCCGGCCCATGCACTTGCGCTGGAAGTTCTCGTCGCCCACGGCCAGCACCTCGTCGACCACCAGGATGTCGGGATCGACGTTCACGGCCACGGCGAAGCCGAGCCGGACGTACATGCCCGACGAGTAGTACTTCACCTGGTTGTCGATGAAGTTCTCCAGCTCGGCGAAGGCCACGATCTCGTCGAAGCGACTCTCCACCTCGCGTGTCGACAAGCCCAGCAGCGACGCGTTCAGGAAGATGTTCTCCCGTCCCGAGAGCTCGGGCTGGAAGCCGGCCCCCAGCTCCAGCAGGGCGGCCAGCGCACCGCGGACGACGATCTTCCCCTCGGTCGGTTGCAGGATCCCCGACATGCACTTGAGCAGCGTCGACTTCCCCGATCCGTTGCGACCGAGGATCCCCACCGTCTGGCCCTCGGCCACCTCGAAGCTGATGTCCTTCAGGGCCCAGAAGTCCTCGTAGGTGTTGTTCCCCAGATGGAGGACGCGTTCCTTCAGCGAGTAGTACTTCTCGTGGTAGAGCCGGAACCTCTTCGAGACGTCGACGACGTCGACGGCGATGTTGGTCGTCATGTCCGGATCAGAGCTCTTCGGCGAAGTTTCCCTCGAGGTGCCCGAACACGACGAGAGCGCCGAGGAAGAGGAGGACCGACACGCCGAGAACGGCGAGATCGGCGCCCACGTACCAGTGGATCGGGTAGTGGGACATGACGGCGAGGGGAGCGTGGTATCGCCGGCGTTGCGTATCGCCGACGACCTTGTGATCGTGTCGGCGCCGTATGCGGCTTGGCGTATCTGGTGTCGCCGGCGTCAACTTGGTGGAGTGGGCGTTCCAGATGTTGTAGAAGACGCGCTGGAAGGTCATGACGACGGGGGTGACGGGGTTGGAGAAGTAGAGCCAGATGAGCCTGGTGTGGGGGATGAACAAGATGGTGTGACGCTCGCAGCGACTGTCGTGGACCCGGCCGGAGAAGGCGTACACGGTCGGGATGGCCCAGAACCAGGCCACCAGGAACGACCTCCACCAGGTGCTGGGTGTCGCGCAGGTAGACGTTCACGGCCGACAGGAAGATGGCCAGGGCCGACGGCGAAGACGACGATGGCGGCCAGGGCCGGGATGAGCAGCCAGATGTCGCCCCAGGCCGGGGCGTGGTGGAAGGCGATCATGAAGCCGATCATGACGAGCGACTGGTAGAAGAAGTAGACGAAGGCCGAGCCCACCGAGGCCAGCACCAGGATCTCGCGGGGGAAGGCCACCTTCTTCACGATGCCGGCGTTGACCACCACCGAGGTCGTGCCGCTGAGCAGTGCCGTCTGGTAGAGGTTCCAGACGAGCATGGCCGAGAACATGTAGATGACGAAGTAGGGGATCCCGTTGGGGAGGAAGTAGGTGAACAGGACGTAGAAGACGGCCAGGGTGAGGGCCGGGTTGAGCATCGACCACAGGAAGCCGAGGACCGAGTTCTTGTACTTGACCTTGATCTCCTTGCGGACCAGGAAGACGAAGAGCTCCCGGGCCCGCCACATCTCGATCAGCCGGAGCCAGACGCTGACCCGGGCGGAGACGGTCCGGGTGGGCTTGCTGCCCCGCGCCGCCACCCGGATGGCGCGGGCGGCGAGCTCGTCGTCGCGTTTCTGGCTGATGACGGTCGTGGCGTGCCCGAACCGTCGGGGACCGCCTCGCCGTCGGGTGATCGCGTCCCCGTGTCGGCGTGTACGTCTGTCACTCGGGCTCCGATCCGACGGTGACGCTCAGTGGGCGGCCGGCTGGGCGGCGGAGTGCTCGATCACCCGGTCGATGAAGCCGTAGTCCTTGGCCTCTTCCGCCGTGAACCACCGGTCGCGGTCCGAGTCGGCCTCGATCCGCTCGATGGGCTGGCCGGTGTGGAAGGAGATCCGCTCGGCCATCATCCGCTTCAGGTAGACGATCTGCTCGGCCTGGATGGCGATGTCGGTGGCCTGGCCCTGCATCTGGCCCGAGGGCTGGTGCATCAGGATG
Organism: uncultured Acidimicrobiaceae bacterium; assembly: GCA_963842145.1. GTDB lineage: Bacteria > Actinomycetota > Acidimicrobiia > Acidimicrobiales > UBA8190 > CAWJFJ01. Next base: position 631,907 of record CAWJFJ010000012.1, on the reverse strand, counting down.
CGGCTGTGGGGAAGGGCGAAGCGCTTGTTCGGAGCCCCGGCGCACAGCAGGAACTGGCCCATCGACGCGGCCAGGCCCACGCAGATCGTGCTCACGTCGCAGCTCACGTACTGCATGGTGTCGTAGATGGCCAGACCGTCGGTGACCGATCCCCCCGGGGAGTTCACGTACAGGTTGATGTCCTTCTCGGCGTCCTCGGCGGCGAGGAGGAGGAGCTGGGCGCAGACCTGGTTGGCCACCGTCTCGTCGATGGCGCTGCCGAGGAAGATGATCCGCTCCTTGAGCAGCCGCTGGAAGACGTCGGCCGAGGCGAGGTCGGTTAGGTTGTTGGTTCGCATGGACGGACCGGGACCTGCGACCAGGGCAGACGAGGGGCGCGTGGAATGGGGTGCCATGCGCACGAGGCTACCCCGGATGCCGGCCCCGATCGGCCAGCCTGCCGCCCTCTGCGGCCCGCTTCCGATGACACGGGGACGACGATTGGGACGACGGATTCCGGGACAGGGGCCACGCAGCGTGCTCGCCGGACTTTCGGCGCCGGAGGCCCTCGCCGTCGTCTACGAGCTCCTCCTGCACCGGGAGCCCGATCCGGCCGGCGTGGCGTCGTACCTCCCGGGGCTGGAGGACGACACCCTGTCGCCGGCCCGGTTGGCCGAGTGGATCCTGTCGTCGGGGGAATGGTGGACCGACGTCGCCTTCACCGAGCTCGGGACGGCGCTCCACTTCAGCCGTTGCCTCTTCGTCCGTTCGCTGCCGCCGGCTCGCCGGATCCTCGATCTGGGTGGGACCGCGCTCGGTGCCTCTCAGGGGGCCATGGTGCGGATGGGGTATCCGTATCCCTTCGAGCAGCTCGTGATCGCCGACCTGCCCCAGGGCGACCGCAACGACCTCTACAAGGAGGACACCGACCGTGTGGTGGTCGACACCGCCCTCGGACCCGTGCACTACCACTACCACTCCATGACGGACCTGTCGTCCTACAGCGATGGATCGTTCGACCTCGTCTACAGCGGACAGAGCATCGAGCACGTGCCGGTCTCCGACGCCGACAAGGTTCTCGGCGAGGTCAGCCGGGTGCTGCGTCCCGGCGGCTACCTGGCGCTCGACACACCGAACGCCGCCGTCTGCCGTCTGCAGCAGGCCGCCTTCATCGACCCCGATCACGACTACGAGTACACCCACGGCGAGATGATCGACAAGCTCCGATCGAGCGGATTCGACGTCTTGGAGTCGAAGGGTCTCAATCACGCCGGCCGCAGCCTGGCCGCCGGGGAGTTCTCGACCGAGGAGGTGGCGACACAGCGTGGTCTGTTCGCCGACATCGAGAGCTGCTACCTGTTGAGCTACCTGTGCCGGACGCCGGCTCGAGGAGGTCCCGTGAACGACGAACCGCTGGGACCGACGCCGCCGAGGCCACGGTGACCACAGCGACGACCGGCGTCGAGGAGGACGACCGGGCGTATCTCACGCGGGTCCGGGCCGAGATCGACGAGGAGGTGCGGCGGCGGCGCGCCTCGGGCGACCTGCCTCCGCAGCTGGAGAGCGAGCTCGAGGCGCTCTTCCTCCAGCACGCGCCGCTCGGGAGCACGCGCCAGGAGCTGCACGAGGTCCTCCGGTTGGTCGATGCCGCCGCCTTCATCGATCCCGTCGTCCCGGTGGAGTCGAGCCGTCCCGGCGGCGCCGTCGTGAAGAAGAGCATCCGCTCCATGAACTTCTGGTACCTCCGCTTCATCACCCACCAGATGAGCCAGTTCACGACGGCGGTCAGCCGCTCGCTGCACATCCTGGACCACCAGCTGGCGGAGCTCACGCAGAAGGTCGACGCCGTCGAGGTGCCGCCCTCGGTCGTCGTCGACGTCGCCTGGGCGCACCGTCCCGACGCCTGGTGGGTCCCGACGGTGACAGCCGAGCTCGACGGGTGCCGCCGCCGCGTGCTCCACGCCGCCTGCGGCGACGGATGGCTGGTGGCGGCGCTGACCGGCCGAGAGACGTCGACGGGTACGGGGTCGATCCCCGGACCGATCGCGTGGCGGCCCAGGAGCTCGGGGACCTGGACCTGCGCGAGGAGCCCGTCCTCGACCACCTGGAGGCGGTCGAGGCCGGCGCGCTGGGCGGCGTGGTGTTGTCCGGGGTCATGGAGGGATCGGGCCACGGCGAGCGCCGCCGGCTGCTCGAGGGGGCGGTGACGGCACTGGCCCCCGACGGCGTCCTCGTCGTCCACTCCCTGGCCCCGTCGAGCTGGGACGCCGCCGACGCGCCGCCGGAGGCCGACATCGTCCAGGCCCGGCCCTACCGCCCCGGCACCTGGGCGCACCTGCTCGACGGGCTCGGGATGCGGACGACGGTGACCCCCGGTCCCGACGGACGCGACTACCTGGTGGTGGGACGTCGCCATGCGCCACCGCCCGAGCCGCGGTGACGCCGAAGGTCGCCTTCGTCACCCCCCGCTACGGACCCGAGGTGATGGGCGGGGCGGAGACGGCCGCCCGGCAACTGGCCGAGCACCTGACGGCCGAGTGCGGCTGGACGGTCGAGGTCTTCACCACCTGCGCCGTCGACCACATCACGTGGGACGACGTCCTGGCGCCGGGCGACAGCGTGCTCAACGGGGTCACCGTCCACCGGTTCCGGTCGGCCTCGGGCCGGGTGCCGGAGTTCTACGACCTCGACGGCCGCCTGCGGTCGGCGCCGGCCCAGGCGACTGAGACCGAGGCGCGCCGCTGGCTCGAGTGCAACGGGCCGGTGACCCTCGACCTGGTCGACGCCCTGCGCGCCGGTGACGCCGACGTCGTCGCCTTCTACCCGTACCTCTACTACCCGACCGTGGTGGGGCTCGAGGCCGTGGCCGTGCCCCGGGTGCTCCATCCGGCCGCCCACGACGAACCGGCGCTCTACCTCCCCGTGTTCGCGCCGACCTACGCCGAGGCCGATGCCGATCTGCTACCACACGGCCGCCGAACGCCGCCTCGTGCAACGCGTCCACCACGTGGCCCAGGTCCCGCAGATCGTCCTCGGCCTCGGCGTGGGTGCGGTCGTCGAGGGTGGGCGGTCGGGGGCCGACATCCTCGGGATCGGCGACCGGCCCTACGTGGTGAGCGTCGGTCGCGTCGACGAGCACAAGGGGTCGGCCATGCTGGCCCGGTTCTTCGGGCTCTACAAGGAGAGGCATCCCGGGCCGCTGGCCCTGGCCCTCGTGGGTCCGGTGGCGGCATCGATCCCCGATCACGAGGACATCGTGCGTCACCGGCGTGGTGAGCGAGGCCGACAAATGGGATCTGGTGCGAGACGCCCAGGTGGCGGTGTCCCCGTCCGCTCTCGAGTCCTTCTCCCTCGTCGTCCTCGAGGCGTGGGAGCAGTCCGTCCCCGTGATGGTGAACGCCACCTGCGATCCCACCCGCGAGCACTGCGAGCGGTCCGGTGGCGGCCTGTGGTTCGGCTCCTTCCGCCGAATTCGAGATCGTTCTCGAACGCCTGTGCTCCGACGCCGGGCTCCGCGCCCGGCTCGGTGCCCGGGGTCACGACTACGTGGAGCGCTACTACCAGTGGCCGGCGCTGATCCGTCGCTACGCCGCTTTCTTGACGGCCGTCTGCGAGCGCGGTCGATCAGGGCGGCGCGCCACCTCCTGATCCCGGAGGCCCGATCACGCCGGGAACGGCGTCGGTCAGAAGCCGCTCATGCCCACCACGGGCCGGACCAGGCGGTCCCCACCGGTCGAGCCGTAGAACGACGCCCCGAAGTCGAAGACGCCGCCGTCGGAGGCCACGAACCGGTAGCCGCGGCCGTTCGGGTTCGCCTGCATTCCCACCACGGGCCTGGTCAGCGCATCGTTCCCGGTCGAGCCCAGGAAGGGGGCGTTGAAGGCGAAGACACCGCCGTCGGAGGCCACCTCCCAGTAGCCGCCGGTGGCGTCGTCGGGGGCCATGCCCACCACGGGCTTGTGGAGGGGGTGCCCACCCATGGAGCCGAAGAACCTGGCGTCACCGAAGGCGAAGATCCCGCCGTCGGAGGCCACCAGCCAGTAGCCCTTCCCGTCGGGCGTGACGGCCATGCCGACGATCGGTCTGCTCAACGGGTGCCCACCCATGGAGCCGTAGAACCCGGCGTCACCGAAGGCGAAGATCCCGCCGTCGGAGGCCACCAACCAGTACCCCTTGCCGTCGGGCGTGGCCGCCATGCTGACGATCGGCTTGGTCAACGGGTGCCCGCCCATGGAGCCGTAGTACCCGGCGTCGTCGAAGGCGAAGATCCCGCCGTCGGAGGCCACCTCCCAGTAGCCGCCGCCGTCTTGGGTGGTGGCGATGCCGACGACGGGGGCGGTCAGCACCAGGTTGCCGGTGGAACCGCAGAAGGGCAGGTTCCCGTAGTTGAAGACACCGCCGTCGCTGGCCACCAGGTCGTATCCGTAGGGCGACCCGCTCGGGGCGGTGCACGGCACCTGGACGACGACGGGCGGCGTGCCGGCGTCGCCGGTGAGCTGGGGGTCGTGGTGGAACATGGGCCACGCTCCGGGTCCGTTCACGCCGGAACCGTTCGACCGGGTGACCTCGAAGTGCTCGACGATCCCCTGGTTGGACGGAGTCGTAGCCGGCGATGGTGATGCCGATGGTCCCGTTGGCGTCGTCGGTGACCAGCGGCGAGTTCTGGAAGCCGTAGGCCGCCCCGATGGTGGCCACGTTCTGGCCCGTCCTCCCGTCGAGGATCTGGACGCCCAGTGTGGTCGGCACGATGACGTCCTGGTAGCCGGCACCGGTCAGATCGGCGGTGACCACGGAACCGATGATCTGGCCACCCACCGGGGTGCTCCAGAGGGCGGCGCCGTTCGTCCCGTTCAGGGCCCACACCGTGCCGTTGTTGGTGCCCTCGACGACCTGGAGCTGTCCGTTGCCCAGCACGTCGGCCAGGGCGGGGCTGCTGGTGGTGGCACCGTCGAGCTTGTCGGTCCACTGGGCGGCGCAGTGCGTGTTGACGGCGATGAGGTCATTGGTGGTCGACGCCCCCCCGAAGGTGGCGCCGGTCCCGAAGGCGATGCCGACGGCCCCGCCGGCGAGGAACTCCCCGACGGCGGGCGAGGACTGCACGGTCTGGTCCGTGTTGTACTCACAGACGAAGACCGCCGGTCGGGTTGCCGGTGTAGGCGTTGCCCGTCGGGGTCAGGATGCGGAGATGGCCACCGTTGCTGTAGCTCTGCCCGTAGGCGAATCCGTCGGAGGAGTCCCCCCCTTCGACGATCTCGGTCTTGCCGTTGCCGTAGAGGTCGGCGAGGGCGGGCGTGGTGAAGTTGCTGTCGGCCTGGAACCACGGAAATCCCGACAGGATGGAGCCGTTGGCGGCGTTCAGCGCCTGCGTCTCCTCACCGAGCGAGCCGGAGACGACGTCGGTCCCGTTCTCCAGGTCACCGACGGCCAACCCTCCGATCACGGCGGTGGCCGGCGACGTATCGGTCGGTGGGTTCTGCACGTGGGTCAGCCATTCGGTCCCACCCTGGGCGTGATCCCCATGTAGCCGCCGACGTGCGAATTCGACGCGTTGCCGACGCCGACGAAGACCGAATCGAGCCGCCGGACGACCGACGGCGTCGAGTCCACCGGGACGCCGCCGGTGCTGACCGGCCAACCGGGCACCTCGTTCCCGGTGGCCAGGTTCATGGCGTAGACGTGACCGGCGCGGTCGCCGACGACGACGGCGGGACCGCCGGCCAGGTCGGCGACGTTGGGCGACGACAGGGCGATCGGGCCACCGTTGTCAGGCAGTGCGGTGCCCCACACCTCCGACAGGGAGACGGCATGGGCGACGTCCACCGTCTGTGCTCCGCTCAGAGGACCGGTGGACGGGGTCGCCAACGCCGTGGTGGCCACTGTGACGAGGGACAGGGCCGCCAACGACCTCCAGGGCCCACGGTGGCGCATCAGGGCGCCCACCTGACGGAGTCGGGAATGACGACGGGACGCCGTCGTCATGGAGAGGTCGTCGGTGCCTGTGTTCTTGGTCATCTACCGTCCTTGTGGCGCGTCGGGTGGAGCACCCCCGGTGTGTGCCTCTTCGTCATCGACGCATCGGGGACGAACCTTGACCGTCCGACGCCGGCGCCGTCCGGGGACGCCGCATGCCCTCCGGGCTGGTCGGGAACCGCCCGACGTCGGCATCCTTGACGCTTGTCAACAACAAGACAATCCTTACGGACCGTGAAGCGCTTCCTGCAACGGGCACTGGGGTGGATCGAGCGTCACGTGTTCGCGCAGACGCACGCTCAGGTGAGCGAGATCAACGAACGCCTCGAGAGGCTGGGCGCGCGCCTCGACGAGGTGCAGGCCGTGGTGGAGGCGACCGCGGCACGCGCCGCGACGTCGACCGAGCACTCGTTGAGCATGGTCGAGGCGGACGCCCGGACGACGAGACGGTTCGAGGAGATCGAGCGTCTGCTCGGGGCGACCGAGCCCGGCACTCGTTGATCCCGCCCGTCCGGCTGGCGGTCGACCTGCAGGTGCTGCAGGTCGACGGGTTCGCCGACAGGGGCATCGGGCGATACGTCGCCGGCCACACCGAGGCCCTGGCACGCGCCGGACGGGTGGCCGCCGCCCTCCTCGCCCCCGAGCTGTCCGCCGCCGTCGGGCCTGCCGGTCGAGCTGGCCACGGCGGGCCTGGTCCGGTGGGACTCCATGGGCGAGCTCCGCCGGCTGCTGGCCGACGGCGGGGCCATCGCCCATCACGTCCCGGCTCCTTTCCTGCACACCGGCCCGACCGATCCTTCGGTCCTCGTGACCGTCCCCCATTGGGCCGACGCCGGTGTGGCGCGGGTGGTGACCCTGCACGACCTGATCCCGCTGCGCGATCCGGACCGCTACCTGCCCACCCCGGCGCACCTCGATCGCTACCGCGCCCGGGCCGCGTGGGTGGCCACCGCCGATCTCGTCCTCACCAATTCCGAGTACACACGGCGGCGAGGCGATCGAGCTGCTCGAGTGCGACCCGGCCCAGGTGGTGACGGTCGGCGCCGGCGTGTCGCCGTTCTTCACTCCGGCCGACGGCACCGACCACGAGCTCTTCGACCTACTGGCTCCCCACCCTCGAGGACCGGCCCTTCGTGCTCACGGTCGGCGGGAGCGACGCCCGCAAGGGGACGGAACGACTGGTGGCCGCCGTGGGGCGGGTGGTGAACGGCGGCGCCGACGTCCACCTCGTCGTGGTCGGTGATCTCACCGCCGACTGGCGGCGACGGCTGACCGATGCCGCCCGGCAGGCCGGCGTCGAGGACCGTCTGGTCATGACGGGGCCGGTGGGCGACGACGCCCTGCGGGCCTGCTACCGCCGCGCCGCCGTGACGGTGACGCCGTCCCTGGCCGAGGGATTCGGCCTCCCCGTCCTCGAGTCCGCCGCCTGCGGGACACCGGCGCTGGCCTCGGCCACCACCGCCCTGGTCGAGGTGGCCGCCACGGCGCTGGCCACCTTCGACCCGACCGACACCGAGGCGATGGCCGGGGCCATCGTCGACGTGCTGGCCGACGACGGGCGGCGTGGCGCCATCCTCAGCGCCCAGCGGGATCTGGCGGCGCGGTCGACGTGGGACGTCGTGGCGTCGCGGACGGCCGACGCCCTCGACGAGCTGGGTCGGTCGCTTCCCGGTGCCGCGTGGGGGCCACCGTCGTTGCGCCGTCGCGTCGCCCTGGTGGGACCGCTCCCGCCCCTCGGCGGTGGGATCGGCCTCTACAACCGACGTGTCCTCGAGGCGCGCGCCGTCCGACGTGGCGCTCGACGCCGTCACGCGCGCTGGTGGCCGCACCGGACCTGCCCGACGGGGTCGGCCACGTCTCGGCCGCCGCCTTCGGGATCGACGCCCGGCCCGCCTCGTACGACGCCGTCGTCTACACCCTCGGCAATTCCCATGGACATCTCCCCACCATCGAGTTGGCCCTGCGCTATCCGGGATGGCTGTGGCTCCACGAGGTGCGGCTCCCGGCCGTCGCCGTCACCGCCCTCGCCGGCTCCGACGACGAGGACTTCGCCCGGGAACTGGCGTGGCTGGTGGAGAGGTCCTACCCGGGGCGGGCGCCCACCGGTGCGGCCCGCCGGGCCGGGCGGTCCGTCCTCGATCTCATCGACGCCGGCGTCGGGTTCCTCCCGCTTGCTGACCGAGCGGTGCCGGGGTCTCCTCGTCAACTCCGAGGTGGCCCGCCGGCTCGTGCGAGCTCGACCTCGCCCCCCTGGCCCACCATCCCCCCGTCCACGTCCTGCCCCCGGCCTGCCCGCCGGTGTCCCCCGCCGCGCCGGCCCCGGCGTCGCCCGAAGGCGACGCCGCCGATGACACCGTCGTCGTGGCCTTCGGGGTGGTGTCGATGGCCAAGAGACCGGACCTCCTCGTCGATGCCGCCGCCCTGGCCGGGTGCCGGATCGCCTTCGTCGGGCCCTGCCCGCCGATCCTGGTCCAGGTCATCGGCGACCGGGCCCGGGCCCGGGGCATCACCGATCGCGTCACGGTGACGGGACCGTCGACGAGGACGAATGGCAGGAGTGGCTGGCCGGGCCACGCTGGCCGTGCAGCTCCGCGACGCCGCCAGCGGCGAGACGTCGGCGGCCGTGCTCGAGTGCCCTGGCCGCCGGCGTGCCGGTCGTCACCAATCTGGCCACGGCGGCCGAGTACGGCGACGGGACCGTCGCCCTCGTCCCGTCGGCCGACGCGCCCGCCGTCGCCGGACGGATCCGTGCCCTTCTCGACCACCCCGCCGAGCGCCACCGGCTCTGTCGGAGGCGGGGATGGCCTTCGCCCGGGCCCACCCGTTCGATCGTCTGGCCGACGACCTTGCTGTCGATCGTCACCGCCCCCGAGCCGCCGTCGTGAACCTGGGTCTGGTCGTCCCCCGCTACGGCGACGACGTCGTCGGCGGCACCGAGCACTGGCTCCGGATGCTGTGCGAGCACCTCGTCGCCATGAAGCAGTGGCACGTCGAGGTCTTCACCACGTGCGCCACGTCGGCGGCGACGTGGAACGACGAGCTGCCGCCCGGGCGACTCCGTGCTCGGCGGCGTCACCGTCCACCGCCATCGTTCGGTGTCGGGCCGCGACCCGCGGCTACGCCGAGCTGAACGCCGTGATCCGCGACGACCCGGCCGGCGTGCCCGACGACGTCGCCCGCCGCTTCGTCGAGCTGGTCGGGCCCGTCTGCCCCGACGTCCTCGACCAGGCCGCCTCGTCGACCTGCGACCTCATCGCCGTCACCCCCTACCTGTTCTGGCCGGCCGTCCACGGCGCACCGCGTCTCGGGCGCCGGGTGATCTTCCACGGCGCCGCCCACGACGAGCCCGAGCTGCACCTGCGGCATCATGCGCGAGGTCTTCACGTCCGTCGGCGGCTTCGCCTTCAACTCCTACGCCGAGCGGGCCCTGGTCGAGCGCACCTTCCCCATCGCCCACCTCCCGGCCAGCGTCATCGGCAACAGCGTGGCCGAGGGTCCCGGCGACCCGGCGCCGGCCCGCGCCGCGCTCGGTCTCGACCCCGACGAACCCTTCGTCCTCTGCGTCGGGCGCGTCGAGCGGGACAAGGGGTCCCACGCCCTGGCCGAGTCTGTGGCGCCGGTACCGGCGCCGTCGTCCGCAGGCACCGCGACTGGTCATGCTCGGACCCGGTCCACGAGGCCCTCGCCGGTGACGACGACGTGCTCGTGGTCGGGCGACGGTCGGAGGAGGTCAAGTGGGGCGCCCTGCGCGCCTGTGCGTTCCTGATCGCACCGTCGGCCTGGGAGTCGTTCAGCCTGGTGATCCTCGAGGCGTGGCTGGCCGGGCGGCCCGTGGTCGTGAACGGGCGGTGCGAAGCGACGGTCGAGCACTGCCGACGCAGTGGTGGCGGCCTGTGGTTCTCCGACGTCGCCGAGTTCGAGGTGATCGTCGACCGGCTGTCGTCGGACGACGCCCTCCGGGATCACCTGGCGGCCCGTGGCGGGGCCTACGCCCGACGGCAGTTCAGCTGGCCGGCCGTCGTCGACCGCTACGCCGCTCTGGCCGATCACATCTCGACGATCGGGGGCCGTGCACAGGCCCGAAGGGGCGCGACGGTCCCCACTATGATCGGCCCATGCGCCACCCGTACCTGTCTCGGGCGGCCGCTCGGGTGCGCCGTTCGCTCGGACTCGACGACCTGAACCGACGGCTCGACGCCATCGAGTCCCGACTGGCCGGTGTCAGCGTCGACCGGTATCCCAACGGGCCTGTCTATTTCGGCGACCACACGGCCCTGGTGGCCACGCGGTGGGGCGCCAAGATGCTCGTCGACACCCGGGACGCCATGGTGGCCCCGTGGCTCGTCCTCGACGGCCTGTGGGAGTCGCACGTCACCGAGTGGCTGCAACGCACCCTCCGACCGGGCCAGGTCTTCATCGACGTCGGCGCCAACATCGGCTACTTCACCCTGCTCGGGGCCACCCTGGTCGGTCCGGAGGGCACCGTGGTCGGGATCGAGGCCCACCCCCGCCTGGCGGAGCTGCTGCGGCGCAACGTGATCATCAACGGGTACCACTCCTACGTCACGACGTGGCAACGTGCCGCGTGGTCGGAGACGACGGAGCTGAAGCTCCACCTGCGTCAGAACTTCGCCAGCAACTCGAGTGTCGGCTCCATCGGCTCCGACGCGCTGGCCCGCCTCGGCGACACCGAGGAGATCGTGGAGGTGCACGCGCTGCCGCTCGACGACCTGTTGGCCGACATCCCACGCGTCGACGTCATCAAGGTCGACGTCGAGGGGGCGGAGGTCCATGTCTTCACCGGGCTCGGTCGCACCCTGGCCGCCAATCCGGCCATCACCGTCATGTTCGAGTGGTCGCCGGCGCAGATCGAAGACGTCGGTGACGATCCCGGGGCGCTGATCGACCTCCTGGTCGCGCAGGGTTTCCGGTTCCGGCTCCTCGAGAAGGGCCTCGGCGTCATCGACCGCGCCGCCCTGCTGCGAGCTCCCCTACGGCAACGTCGTGGCGACGCGCTGAGGTGGCGCCGTCCTCCTCGGTCGTCGTCGTCTCCCACCGCCCCGGCTCGTGGTTGGCCGAGTGCCTGGCCTCGGCCATGCTCCAGGCCTCCGAGGTCGTGGTGGTGGACAACGGGTCAACGGGCGCAGAGGCGTCCGAGATCGCCCGGGGGGCGGGTGCCACGGTCGTCCGCGCCTCACGCAATCTGGGTTTCGCCGGTGGGGTCAACCTCGGACTCCGTCGTGCCGGTGGCGAGATCGTCGCCCTGTTGAACGACGACGCCGTGGCCGGACCGGCGTGGTTGGACACCGCGTGCGCCGTCCTCGCCGATCCGACGGTGGCGGCCGTGACCCCCAAGGTGGTCCTCGACGGGCTCTTCGCCGAGGTCGTCCTCGAGGACGACCCGTGGTTCGCCCCCGGTGACCACCGGCCTCTCGGTCGCCAGCTTCGTTCCGTGACCGTCGGGGGCGACGAGGTCCTGGGGGAGCTCCTCGGCGCCGGCGTCTACGACTGCGAACGCGCCACCGTCGACGGCCGTCCCGACATCTGGCGGTGGACGTCGGGCCGGGAACCCTTCTATCTCCAGGCTGCCCGACCCCTCCCTGTCCGACACCGTCCGGGTGAACGGCGAGCCCGTCGAGGTCCGGTCGCTGTGCACGCTGGTCAATCACGCCGGGAACTTCCTCGAGCGTCACGGCATCGCCGGGGACTACGGATTCGCGGCACCCGACGACGGCCGGTTCGACCAGGCGGCCGAGCGCTTCGGGTTCAGCGGCACCGCCCCCGTCTTCCGTTCCGAGACCCTGGCCAAGGTGGGCGGACTGGCCGGACCGTTCTTCGCCTACAACGAGGACACCGACTGGTGCCTGCGGGCCCGGCTCGCCGGCCTGCGGATCGTCTACGACCCGGGGGCCACGGTGCGCCACCGTCTCTCGGCCACCAGCGGAGGGGCGGTGGCAGCCCTTCGTCCAGTTCCTGGCGCAGCGCAACGCCCTGCTGTGCCTGGTACGCAACGCCCCCGCCGACGTCGCCGGCCGCTTCGTGTGGAGCCGGATCCGCGAGGGATCGGGGTCCGGTGTCCGGCGCGCCATGCTCAGGCGGCTGCCATGGGCCGTGGCCACCAGAATGCGGATGCGCCATCTCCGGGTCGAGGATCCCCGCCGGGTCTGGGACCGGTGGGCGGGCGTCGACACCACCTGGGACACCCGGCCGGCGCACTCACCGCCGTCGCCGGCGACCGACCCCGGTTGTCGAGGGGGAATCGGCTCCTGAACCTGGCCCCGGTCAGCCCCCGATCGCCCCCATCACCAGCTCGACGAAACGGGTCCGGGCCCGGTCGAGCGAGAACGCCTCCACCCGGCGGGCCGCGGCCCGGGAGAACTGGCGCCTCAGCTGACCGTCCTCCACGACCCGGTGGACGGCGGCGGCGAACAGCAGCGGCTCCTTCGACTGCAACAGGAGCCCGGCGTCCTCCACCGTTTCGGGCACGGCACCGGCGGCGATAGGCGACCACCGGGAGGTCGTGCGCCATGGCCTCCACGATGGGAACGCAGAAACCCTCGTGGTCCGACGCACAGACGAAGACGTCGGCGGCCCGGTAGTAGGCCTCGAGCTCCTCGGGCTGGATCGAGCCCACCACCGAGACGGCATCGGTCAGACCGAGCTCGGCGACGAAGGCATCGAGTGCCGGACCGTAACGCCGGCCCAGAGGCGATCCGACGAGATGGAGCCGCGCCTGCGGATGGTAGAGACGCCGGTAGACGGCCAGCATCTTGACGAGGTCGTGAGGTGCCTTGTGCGGCGAGACCTTCCCGACGAACAGGAAGTCCGGGCCGCCGTCGGCCTTGGCCGCCCGGAGGCGCCGGAGCCTGGTGGCGTCGGCGTCGGCGTGCACCGTCATGTCGATCAGCAGTGACGCCACCGCCGTGCGAGGCGAAGCCGGCGTCGATGAGCTCGCCTCTCGTTGAAGGCCGAGTCGGCGATGGCCAGTCGGCACTGCGGGGCCGACCGCCCCAGCTGCTCCCGACCGAGTCCGACCTCGTAACCCACGCCCGGCTCCCACGACTGGAGCAGTTCGACGGGCGTGATGTTGTGGTAGTTCACCAACTTCGGCTCCGGCCGGGTGGCGAAGACGTCGAACACCGGGCTTCCGATGGAGGACTGGTACAGCAACCAGCGGTCCTTGGCCGGTCGGCCCGAGGGCGCCGACGGGACGGGCCTGCTTCGAGCAGTTCGGTGGCGCAGTCGCCGTAGAAGATCTCCGACATCACACCGGCTTCACGCAGGGCATCGGTGAGAGCGAGGGTGTGGACCCCGATGGCATCCCGGGTGGCGAGCGAGGGGATCACCTGATCGACGCGCACGGCGGGCAGTGTAGCGGCGCGTGCCATCGCCACTGCCCATCCGCACGGTCGCCTCCCGAGGAGGAGAAACTGGTCCGGCGACGCCATCCGAGACGACGGCGGGGAGGATACGTTCAGCCGTGGGCGCGAGCGAGTCACGGACCATCTCCGGGCGACACCTGAAGGGGGGAGCCGGCGGAGCGAGGTCGAGTCGGCCGACCCCGCCGGGCGGCGTTGGAAGACGTCTCTCGTCGTCGGCATCTACGCCATCTTGGCGGTGGCGCTGTTCCACGACGTCTGGTTCGGCCACCCCTCCACCGAGATGCAGCTGGGGAGCGACCAGTACAACTTCACGTGGGCGCTGCAATGGGTCCCCTGGGCCGTGGCGCACGGCCACAACCCGTTCTTCTCGAACTACCTCAACTACCCCTTCGGGGTGAACCTCCTCACCAACGCCGGTATCACCGGCCTGGGTCTGCTCTTCGCCCCGGTCACATGGCTCTTCGGTCCCATCGCATCGTTCAACGCCGCCGAGACCATCGGGATCGCCCTGTCGGCCACGAGCGGCTACGTCTTCGTCTTGCGATTCGTCCGCTGGCGCCCGGCCGCCTTCGCCGCCGGACTCCTCTACGGATTCTCGCCCTACGAGCTCGCCCAGAGCTCGGGGCACCTGAATCTGTCGTTCATCGCCCTCCCGCCCCTGATCTTCCTGATCCTGCACGACCTCGTCATCCGCCAGACGGCAACGCCACGCCGAGACGGCGTACTCCTGGGCCTCTTGGTCGTCGCCCAGTTCTTCGTCTCGACGGAGATTCTCTTCGACACCGCTCTCATCGCGGTGGCCGGCCTCGTCGCCGCCGCCGCCTTCGGGCATCGCGCCGTCGTCGGGAAGCTCCGTCACCTGGTGGTGGGCTCCGTGTGGGCGGTCGGCGTCGCCGGCGTGCTCCTGGCGTATCCCCTGTGGTTCACCCTCGACGGTCCGGCCCACATCAGCGGGAAGATCCAGCTGGTTCCCCAGGCGTACCGTGCCGACCTCTTCGGTCTGGTCGTTCCGGACTCCCGACAGCTGATCACGACGTCTCACTGGTCCCACATCGCCAACCTGTTCGCCAGCAGCATCACCGAGAACGGGTCGTACATCGGGATCCCCTTCCTCCTCGTCCTGGTGGTGAGCACCTTGGCCTTGTGGCGCGTTGCCGTCGTGAGGGTCGCCGCCGTCTGTGCTCTGGCCGCACTGGTGCTGTCGCTCGGGAACGGCCTTGTCGTCCATACCGAACCGCCGGCCATGATCGGCGGGTTCCCGCTGCCGGGACGCCTGCTGGCCGAGCTGCCGCTGCTCAAGAATGCGATACCGGCCCGCTTCGCCCTGTTCGTCTCTCTTTTCGCCGCCCTCATGCTGGCCGTCGCCCTGGACAGGCTGTACCGGTGGTCGCCACAACGGTGGTCGGGCCGGCGGTGGCGGGGATGGACGGGGCCGGCCCTGGTGGCGACGGTGTGCTTCGTGCCGTTGATTCCGGCTCCGTTCACCGGGATCGGCCAGACGGGGATCCCGGTGTTCTTCACGACTCCGGCCGTTCACCGGATCCCCACCGGCAGCACCGCCGTGATCTATCCGTTCCCGTCGGACAACGTCCCCAACGGGGCTCTGTGGCAGGCGGTGACCGACATGCGATTTCGCCAACCGGGCACCACCTTCCTCGTTCCCGGTGGACCCGACGGTGGCGTGGCCTTCTCGCCGGCGATCGGCTACGACCGCTCCACCCTCACGGCCCGGGTCCTGATCGAGATGGACGAGGGTCACACACCGGCCGAATCACCGGGGCTTCGTGCGGGCCTGCGTCGGCAGCTGGGGGCGTGGAAGGTTCAGAGCTTCGTGGCCTTTCCCCTGGGGAGCCCGGGCGCGCCCCAGGCGGTGACGTTCCTCACGTGGCTCTTCGGACGGCCACCCGTCATCAGTGCAGGGGGGACGTACGGTTGGTTCGGGCTGCGGCTGTGACCGCACGGGTGTCGTCAACGGCGGCACCGCTAGGCTCCGGACGTCCACGCGGGCGTGGCGAAATCGGCAGACGCGCCGGGTTTAGGTCCCGGTCCCCTCACGGGGATGGAGGTTCGAATCCTCTCGCCCGCACGGCGGTGCACGACGGATCCAAGGGCTGTTGCCAGCAGAAAGAGCGGGGGTAGTGCCATGAGACGGTGGATCACTGTTGGGACGTTGGTCGTCGTCGTCGTCTTCCTGATATTCGTCGTCGCCTACTGGACGGACTCCGCACACTGGTTCCTGCGCTACACCGGGGCGGACGCCGAGTCGGGCACCTGGTACGGATTCTGGTCCGGCTTCGGTGGGGCGATTCCCGACTTCCTCATCCTCGGCAGCATCATCACCGTCTACCGCCACCACAACTGCCACGTCAAAGGATGCCTCCGACTGGGGAAGCCGGTCGAAGGCACTCCGTATCTCGCTTGCCCGACGCACCACCCGGATCACGAAGGCAACAAGCGCTCCGTGTCGGAGGAGATCATCAAGCTCGCTCGCAAGGCCCACCTCGAGCGCGACGGGTCGTGACCACAGCGCCGGTCGTCACACACGGCTAGGCAGATCCATATCCCCGGCCCGTCGCCGCCGCCTCGATACGGTGGTCCGATGGACGATGCGCCGGAGCGCAGTCGGGACGACACCGTCGCCTGGGGCGTGGCGTCGCACGGCGAGCCCCGCTGGCCGGCCCTCCTGGCGGTCCTGGCCGCCATCGCCCTGCAGCTCATCCTGCCCGACAGCCTCATCCGAGGACTGGGGAACCGTGGTCTCATCCCGGCCTTGGAGGGGGCGCTGATCGTCGTTCTCCTCATTGCCAACCCCGGGCATATCTCCCCGGAGCAGTCACGACTCCGCGCCATCGGTGTCACGCTGATCGCCCTCACCACGGTCGCCAACGTCATCTCGCTCTCCGAACTCCTCCACGCCCTCCTCTATGGCAGCAAGGCGGGCGGTCGCCCCCTCGTCTACGCATCGGTGCCCATCTGGCTGACCAACGTCATCGTGTTCGGGCTCTGGTACTGGGAGCTCGACCGGGGCGGTCCGGCGGCCCGGCAGTCGCCGGGTCACCGCCAGCCCGACTTCCTCTTTCCCCAGATGTCGACGCCGGGCTGCTCTCCGGGGTGGGCACCGACGTTCCTCGACTACTTCTACACGTCCTTCACCAACGCCACGGCGTTCAGCCCCACCGACACCATGCCCCTCACGGCGTGGGCGAAGCTTCTCATGTCGCTGCAATCGCTCGCCTCGCTGGTGACCGTGGCCGTCGTGGTCTCCCGAGCCGTGAACATCCTGAGCTGAGGACGCCGGCCTTCTGAGGCGGCGGGGGCGGACGATCAACTGCAAGGCGCCATCAATCCCGAGAGGTCGGATTCCACCGGCAGCGGCAACCCCGCCTGACAGGGGATCTGGGGGGAACCCTCCGCCACCTCCGTCCAGGTCCCGCCCTCGTCCTGCATGAGCACGAACCCGGGCTGACCCCCTCCGAACTCGACGGCCGCGTACGACGGATCAGACGCCGACACGAAGACGTCGCCGATCGGTCCGGGCGGGTGGGCCAATCCGACGGTGATGGCCGCCTTCTGGGCCGGCGTGGCCGCCTGCACCGATCCGGGCTTGGCCGGTGGGACCGAACCGCCCGTCGCCGACGGCACCGTCGGGATGCTCGGTCCGCCGGGGATCGACGTCCCGGGCGCACTGAAGGTCGGACCGGTGGTGGTGGTCGAAACGGTGGTGGTCGTCGAGGTGGCGGCCGTGGTCCCCGGCCTGGTGCGAGCCGTGGTGGGCCGTGGGGACGACGCGCCGCCGTGGGGTGGGGCCGATCGGGCCGGGATCGGGCCGGGTGGGCGGGGCCAGGCCAGGACGAGGGCGGCCACCAGGGCGAGGGCGGCGGCGCCCAGCAGGCCGATCGTCCGTGTCCGGCTCTCGGACCGGGTTCGTGACTGTCGTGGCCGCCGGATGCCGACCCTGCCGCCATGCGTCACCGGGGACATTGCCGCCGCCTCACAGAACGAGATGGACGGGGCTGCCCTCGAGCCCCACTCCCCAGGTGGTGCGGTCGGACACCGAACTCCCGCCGAACGTGTACTCGACCATGAACCATCCCCCATTGCCACTGACGTTGGCCGGGACGGTGGTCTGGATCAACAGGTAGCGGTCGTTGTACTGCGACGGACTCGCCCGTCCCGGAAGGCCACCGGGTTTGAGGCCTGGATCACAGATGCATGTGGTGGTGCCCACGGGCGGGTCGTTGCCGTCGCTGCTGAAGAAATCGGATGCCGGCACCGAGATCGGGCCGTCGAGACCAGAGGGCAGACCGGGACAACCCGAGCTGGCATCGTCGCAGGTCTCGTAGGTGAAGCTGGCCGGCGAAACATCTGCGATGCCGTCGGTCCCCGTGGGGTTGCTGCCCGAGGCGTCGGGCTCCAGGATCCTGATGGCCGTCGCCCCCTCTCCGGGGTCGAAGAGGAGGATGTCCATCTTCTGTCCGACGTAGTCCGGAGAGACCTGGGCGAGATAGAAGGTGGCACAGGCTTCCGCCGTCGACGCCGGGACGTCGTCGATCGGAGAATTCTGTGAGGCCTGCTCCTGGCGCGCTCCCGGGGTGCACGTGGTGCTGGGTGCCGAGTTGACGTAGATGCTCATGGCCTGGTCCCCGTGCACCTCGGGGCACAGAGGGTCGGCCGGTTGGCCGTTCTGGGCCATGGTGGAACAGGGGGTGAACGGGCCCGTATCCACCGCGCCGGCGCAGGAGCTGAAGGGGGGCGAGGAGGAGTCTCCACTGGCGCCGCAGAAGTTCCCCAAGCCGGGCCCGTCGCCCACTTCGGCCCGCAGGGCGAATTGGTTGGTCCCGGTACTGTTGGGCTCACCCGCCTGGGTCCAGATGTGGAGCTGATAGGTTCCCGGCGTCGAGCCGGCGGGAATGGTCCCGAGGGAGCACCAGCTGTTCTCGCACGTCGTGTCCCCGCTGACAAAGACGCCCGGTTCGGTCGTCGAGGAGCCCCGGGGATAGAGGACGGTCCCCGAACCCGAAGATCCGCCGTTGGGTTCGTCGAGAAGCCAGTCGGTGGTGACATGGGAATCGGTGTACCCGGCACAGGTGCCGTCGGTTCCCCACCCGGTCGTGTTGTCGTTCGGGACACTGGCCGGCGATGCCACCGTGCAGTCGGGGTAGGCGCTGCCGGAGAATCGCACCGGGTTGTACGCCGGATCGTAGATCTCCACGGTGACGTCCTGTGGGGTGACCGGGTTCGTGGCGCCGTCGCCGGGCACGTCGATGTCGTATGTGTACCCGCTGCTGCGGTAATCCGGGTTGGGGAAGATCGTCGACGCTGACGGATTCGTGCCCGGCTCGTCGAGCGGGCAGTCGGTGTTGCCGTCCGCCCGGTCTCCGGCATAGGCCGTGGAGAATTCGTCCCCGTCCTCTCGGGCCGAGCAGTACCCACTGACGGCCAGCCAGTAGTCGGCACAGCTGATGCCTCCGCACGACAGCGTTCCCGTGCCGAGTTGGAGGTTCCCGGTCCCTAGCGAGTTCTCCGGACTGCCGAGAGGAACCGGCGGGTCGTACTGGGCCACCGAAGACCTCGTCTCGGAGATCGAGTCGAGGCCGAACACCTTGGCGAAGAAGGTCGGGACGTTGGTGTCGGTGATGGTGACCTTCAGCTGATCGGGATTGGAGGTCGGGGCGGCGGTCACCGTCTCGCCGGGATTGGCCGAGTCGAACCCGTTGGCGCTGGCCAGCGCATCGGCCACGCTCTGGGCCGTGTTGAAGTCGCCGGGCATGTAGACGACGCCGCCCAGAGCGGCCGAGTCGGCCGCCCCCTGGATGTGGGTGGACTCCAGATACCAGTAGCCGAGATCCACGACGAGGGCGGCGATGCCCATGAGGGCCACCACCGCGAGGGCGAAGAACACGAGGGTGAATCCGGCCTCGGCGGCGTCGGGCCCTCCGGTCATGCCGGAGCCTCGTCGGTCGGATGGGTGGAAGCCGGTGCTCACGACGATGATCTTCGGCAGTGCGAAGATGGAGCCCGAGGGCGGGTCGGCTGAAGACTTGCTGAAGATCGCGGCCCGGGCCGGCCCGAAGGGGGCAACCTGAAGAATTCTGAAGGCGAGTTGGGCACCGGGGTGCCATCGTTGACAGCATGGGCGGGACATGAGTAGCCCCTCCCTCGGACGTGTCCTACTCGTGGAAGACGACGACAGCCTCGCCCTCGCCCTGGGCCAGGGGCTACGGCGGGCCGGATACGACCCCTTGGTGGTGCCGGACGGAACCGACCTCACCCGGTTGGTCGAGGACTGGCACCCCGATGTCGCCCTGCTCGACGTCTCTCTGCCAGCGGGCCCCGACGGGTTCGACCTGGCCCGGTGGGTGCGCGCCACGATCGGCATCCCGGTCCTCTTCGTGACGGCAGCCGATGCCTTGGCCGACCGGCTGGCCGGGTTCGACGCGGGAGCCGACGAC
The DNA here is from genome assembly GCA_963842145.1 of uncultured Acidimicrobiaceae bacterium. Lineage (GTDB taxonomy): Bacteria > Actinomycetota > Acidimicrobiia > Acidimicrobiales > UBA8190 > CAWJFJ01. The sequence continues at coordinate 612,124 of CAWJFJ010000012.1, read as the reverse complement.
TACCTCGTCAAGCCCTTCGCCCTGGCCGAGCTGCTCGCACGGATCCAGGTGGCGCTGCGCCGGGTCGGCCGCCTCACGTCCCCTGTGGTCGAGGTCCGCGACCTCGTCCTCGACGAGTACGAGCGCACCGTCACCCGGTCCGGCCGACCCATTCCCGTCACCCCGACGGAGTTCAATCTGCTGATGGTGCTGGCCCGCAATGCCGGGCGCGTATTGTCCAAGGGTCAACTCCTGTCATCGGTGTGGGGTTTCGAGGAGTACGACCCCAACCTGGTCGAGGTACATGTGAGCGCCCTGCGACGCAAGATCGACGGAGACGGACCGTCGCTGATCAGAACGGAACGGGGGCGGGGATATGTCATCGCTCTCTGATCGCACCGCCCGGTTGGTCGGCGCCTACGCACCCGGCGCCCCTGGCCGATCTGATCGGTCTCGGTGGGTCGGCCCAACCGTGTTGGTGGGCGTCATCGCCCTGATCGGCATGGCCGACTACCTGACGGGACCGCTGTGGTCGATGTCGGTCTTCTATCTGGTCCCCACCGCGATCGGGACACTGCTGGCCGGCCGTCGGCTGGGACTGCTGCTGACGAGCCTCAGCGGCCTGTCCGGTCTGCTCTCGGACGTGGTGCTCCAACCTCGCTACCACCACCGCGCCGTGGCCGCTTGGAACGTGCTGTTCATGGTCGTCACGTTGATCGTCGTGGTGGAGCTCATCCATCGCAGTCGGCAGATGGCGATGGATGCCCTGCGGGCCGAGGAGCGGGGCCGGGAGTTCCTGGCCGTTGCCGCCCACCAGCTGCGCACGCCGCTGGCGGGCATTCGTTGCACCACCGATGCTCTGATGATGGCCCCCGACATCGACGTGGCGGAGCAGGAGTTGTTGGCGGCACTGGTCCGGGAGACAGATCGAGGGGGCCGCCTGGTCCGGTCCCTCCTGCGCGTGGCCCGGCTCGACCAGCACGAAACGCTCCCCCTCCAGACCGCCGATCTCGGACTGCTGGCCCGGGCAGAGTCGGCCCGGGCGGCGGGCACGTGGCCGCATCTCGAGTGGTCCTGCTACATACCCGACGTTCCCGTCCTGGCCACGTGCAGTGCCGACGCGCTTGCCGAGGCCGTCGCCAATCTGCTCGACAACGCCCACCGCCACGCCCACTCCCGCGTCCTGGTGGCCGTCCGGGAGAACGGCGGGCAGGCCGAGATCGTCGTCCACGACGACGGGCCCGGTCTCTCCTCCGGCTCTGTGACCAGCGCCTTCAGTCGGTTCGTGAGCCTCGACGGCCATGGAGGGACGGGCCTCGGTCTGCCCATCGCCCAAGGCATCGCCGGTGCCCACGGCGGGACGCTGGACTACGACGACGGCTCGTTCTTCCTCCGGGTTCCCACCCGGACGAAAGCTCGGGGAACGGCGTGACCGACGAAGCGCCCGACGATCCCACCGACGCCGGGTCCAACGGCGCGCCGCTCGTCGATCCGCCTCCTGGGACGGCCCCCGACGACACGCACGGGGGGCTCCCGTCGCGCCGCCAACGGAGGATCGCCGTGCGGGCCCAGCGCGCCCGCAGACGGAAGCGGATCGCTCTCCTCGCCGCCGGCAGCGTCTTCGGTCTCGTCGTGCTCATCGTCGCGGCGGCGGCGGCGTTTCTCTGGTACGAGAACAACCGGATCCACCGTGTCGACGTGAAGCACCTGTCCACGGTGCGGACGCAGGGCGAGCAGAAGGACGTGGAGAACATCCTCCTCATCGGCTCGACGACGAGGTGCGGCCTGAAACAGCAGAACGTCGCCTTCGGTCTCTGCGACCAAGGGGTCACGGGAGTCAACAGCGACGTGGTCATGATCCTCCACCTCGATCCCGATCACCATCGGGCGTCGATCCTGTCCATCCCGCGAGACACCTTCGTCCCCAACGCCCGTCCCGACGGGGTCAACAAGATCGACGCCGCCCTGGGGGCCCCCGAGGGCCCGGGCCAGCTCATCGCCGCCATCACCGACGACTTCGGCATCCCCATCCAGCACTACGTCCAGCTGAACTTCGACAGCTTCCAGGGAGTGGTCCAGGCACTGGGGGGAGTCAAGATGTTCTTCCCCATGCCCGTCTACGACCAGGAGTCGTCGCTCGACGTCCCGGGCAGCGGGTGCATGACTCTCAACGGCTTCGAAGCGCTCGCCGTCGTCCGGGCCCGGCACCTCCAGTACGAGCCGCCGGCCGATCGCGGCACGCCCCGCTACGACTGGCCCTACGATCCGCAGAGCGACCTCAGCCGGATCCGGCGGGATCACGAGTTCCTCCGGGTGCTGGCCGCCACGGTGGCCCGGCGCGGCCTGGGGAACTTCGTCACCGACCTCCAACTGATCGACTCGCTCTCGGGCAACCTGGTCGTCGACAAAGCTTTCTCCGCCACGTCCATGGCCCACCTCGTCCTCGACTTCCACGGCCTTGATCCCTACTTCGTCCCGCAGTACACCCTCCCTGTCGTCGTCGACGGACAGGGGTACTTCTACCGAGGTGGCGGTTATGGAGACGTCGTCTTCCCCGTCCAGCCCCAGGACCGCCAAGTCGTGGCCCAGTTCCTGGGGACGGCGCCCACCGACGACGCGTCGGGCCAGGCTCTTCCGTCTCCGGGCGTGATCACCGTCGCCGTGGAGAACGGCAGTGGTGTCTACAACCAGGGTTCGACGACAGCAGCGGCCTTGAGGCAGCTCGGCTACCACGTGACGTCGGTGACCGACGCCACCCAGTCAGCGTCCACCACCGAGGCCACTATCCTCTACGCCAAGCCCAGCGAGCTGTCCGATGCCCTCCGAGTCCAGTCGGTGATGTCGGGACTGGCCGTCATCGGCTACGACCCGGGGCTGGTCACGGCGGGCTCGGGGTCCGGCGGAACTCCGACCGGCCCCGGATCCTCGACCGAGAGCACCATCGACGTGGGCTCGGTGCTCCCGTCCTCGGAGGCCGCCGATGTGGTCGTGGTGACAGGTTCCAATTTCGCCGTGAACCCGCCGCCGGGCTCCGCGCCCTCGACCACGGTCGTCGGACCGTCGTCCACCACCTCCACGGTGCCGCCGGGCCAGGGGGTCGGCCGCGCCACGACCACCACCGTCCCCGGGCCGTTGGCCGACAACGCCAACCTGGCGGCGCCCTCGGGCTCGACCGAGGGCCTCCAGCCGTGGGATCCCCGTTCGTGCACGCCCAGCGGCGGCGAGGGCCCCTGAGTCGGAAACCCCGTCTCGGGCCAGGCTCAAGCCTGGGACCTACCGCGCCGACACCGGTGGTAGCGCAGACGGAACTGCGCGGCCGGCACGGACGCCGGTGTACCAGAAGGATGTGCCATGACGGGAAGGAACCCGTGGGTGGTCCTCGGCGTGACGGAGGACTCCCCCTACCACGAGGTCCAGCGTGCCTTTCGCCGGAGGGTCAAGCAGACCCATCCCGACAGCGGGGGCGACGCCGGCGAGTTCGCCACCGTCGTCCAGGCGTTCGGGGTCGTCCGAGGGCCCCTCGCCTCCCCGCGCCGCCGGACTCCGCCTCGCCCCACGCCCTACGACGGTTGGCTCCGACCCTCCCGTCCGACCAATTCGTGGACCGGTGTCAACGACGTCGCCCCCTTCACACCGGGACCGTCGGCCCGGAGCTGGACCCCTTCCGCCATGACGTCTGCGGGGAGCGACTTCTCCACCGTCCTGCTCGGCGAGATGACCAGGGCACGGGCGGAGGCGGCGTGCCGATGAGCTCCGGTCCCCCGTTGCCTACGACGCCGCCGCGGGGGCCAGCACCTGGCCCCACGAGCTGAGGTCGTCCTTGGGGCAGGCGCCCAGAGAGCGGGCGGGAAGAGGCCGCCCGAACAGATAGCCCTGGGCCAGATGGCACCCGAGGGCCTGCAGCCGCTCCACCTGCGACCGGCGCTCGACGCCTTCGGCGATGATCGGCAACCCGAGCGAGTCGCCGAGTCCGATTATCGCCCTGACGATGGCCGCGTTGTCGGATCGCTGATCCAGCTCGGCGACGAAGCTCCGGTCGATCTTGAGTGACTCGACGGGAAACCTCTGCAGGTAACTCAGCGAGGAATAGCCGGTCCCGAAATCGTCGATCTCGAGGTGCAGACCGAGGTCCCGGAAGGCTTGGAGGACCACAACGGCCTCATCGGCGTCGCGCATCAGGGTGCTCTCGGTGATCTCCAGCCAGAGCCGGTCGGGATCGATGCCGGACTCCTCGATGGCCTCGGCCACCTGGTCGGGGAAGCCGGGATCGGCCAACTGCAGGGCGGAGACGTTGACCGAGACGTTGAGCCGCGCCGTGTCCCCTCCCGCTTCCGTCCGCAGGGTGTGCCAGGCCGCCGCTTGACGACAGGCCTCCTTCAGGACCCAGTTCCCGACGGGCAGGATCAGTCCGCTGTCCTCCGCCAAGGGGATGAACTCCTGGGGAAGCAGCAGCCCCCTGGTGGGGTGTTGCCACCTCACCAGGGCCTCCATCCCCACCAGCGATTCCGTATGGAGGTCGACGAACGGTTGGTAGTGGAGCTCGAGCTCATCTCGTTCGAGGGCCCGGTGCAGCTCGTTGGAGGTCCGGAGGCGACTGACGACGTTGTGCTGGTCGTCCTCCCGGTAGACCTCGATGCGCGAGGGACCGCGCTCCTTGGCCCGGTACATGGCGATGTCGGCGTTGCGCAGTATCACGGCGCCCGACTCGCCCTCGCCCGAGAGCGCGATACCGACGCTCAAGGAGACGAAGACCTCGCCGCTCTCGAGCGTGAGGGGCTGCCCCATGACCACCACGAGCCGCTGTGCCACCTCGATGGCGTCGTTCTCGTCGGTTATCTCGTCGCACAGGACGGTGAACTCGTCGCCGCCGAAGCGGGCCAACGTGTCGCTCGCCCGCATGACGCTCGTCAACCGGCCGGCCACGGCGCGCAGGGCCTGATCGCCCACATCGTGGCCCAGACTGTCGTTGATCAGCTTGAAGCGGTCGAGGTCGAGGAATATCACCGCCACGCGGTGACCGCCCCGGGCGGCGTGCCGGAGAGCCACCTCGAGACGGTCCATGAACAGCTCACGGTTCGGCAGGCCGGTGAGGGGGTCGTGGATGGCGGCGAAGGCCAGGCGCTCGCGCAGCGCTCGGCGTTCGGTGACGTCCTCGATCTGCCCGATCAGGTAGAGCGGTCGTCCCTGCTCGTCCTGCACGCACGACACGCTCACCGAGACCCACACCTCGTGGCCGTCGCAGTGGATGTAGCGCTTCTCGATCTGGTAGCCGGTCGAGCCGGCCGAGACGAGATGCCGCATCTCGGCCCGACTCGACTCCCGGTCGTCGGGGTGGGTGAGGTCGTGGACGCTCACGTCGACCAGGTCCGCCGGGAGCCGGCCGACGATATCGCCCATGGCCGGGTTGGCCCGGATGATCCGACCCTCCAGGTCGGCCATGGCCATCCCGATGGGGGCGTTCTCGAAGGCCGACCGGAAGCGCTCGTGCGCCTCGCGCAGCTCGGTGATGTCGTGGAGGTTGCCCACGATGCCGTGGACGTCGGGGTCGTCCAACCGGTTCGTGATGGTGGCCTCGAAGTGGCGCCATCGGCCATCGGCATCTCGACTGCGCACGGGAGTGGTGAGGACCAGGGAAGGGTCTTCCAGAAGCGGCGGGAACTCACGGGCGATCCGTTCCAGGTCGTCGGGGTGCATGAAGTGTCCCAACGACTCGTTGCGGTAGGGCTCGGCCGAGCGGCCCAGAATGCGGCCGAAGGCGGGACTGACGTATTGCATGATCCCGTCCTGGTCGGCCACGACGATGATGTCGGCGGCGTTGGACACGAGCGCCTTGAAGCGTCGCTCCGACTGGCGCAGCTCGAGCTCGACACCTTCACGTTCGGCCGTGGCCCGTCCGAAGAATTCGGTCACCAGCAGAACCCCGATGAGGCCGAGGGCGGCGACTCCCTGCACGAGCGGCTCGTGGATCAGTGTCGGGGCGAGGTGGATGGCGATGGCCAGTTGACCGAGCACGATGGCGACGGCGGTCCAGACGAGACAGGGCCATGTCGCCTTCGATCCGAAGTGCTGGAGGGCGGCGGCGGTGCCGAAGAGAAAGCCGATGGCCAGGATCGGCCCCCATCCGGTGCTGTAGGTGACGAGGGCGATCACCCCCATGTTGGACGCCACGTGGGCGCTCATGTGCCACCGGCGCCGCCCGTCTGCCCACAGGGCGGAGGACACCACGCTGGCGGTGCCCCCGCCGACCACGACTGCGATGTAGAGCCAATAGGGCTCGGGGGCGATGTAGTGGAGCCAGCGGAACAGACAGAAGAGGGCGGCGACCGGCGGGTTGGCGAACAGAGCGGGGTCGGCCACGCTCGTTCGTACCCGGCCCAGGAATGTCGTGGCCCCGCCCGAATCGTCGTTCCCTGGGCGCGCCTGATCCACAGAGACATATCGGCAGCTCAGCGGCCTACCTTGACGCTGAAGTCAGCCCCGTCGCCCGGGTCGTCAGACGGTGGTCGGAACAGCCCCCACGATGTCGGTGACAGACACGTGCAGTCCGGGGAGCGAACCGACGAAGGGGGCGTCGCCGAAGGAGAAGATGCCTCCGTCACCGCCGATCAACCAGTAGCCCCCGCCGTCGGCGGTGGGGACGATCCCGATGACCGGACGAGCGGGGTTGACGTGGAGGCCGGGCAGCGAACCGAAGAACCGGGCGTCACCGAAGGTGTACACCGAGCCGTTCTGGAACACCACCCAGTACCCGCCACCGTCGGGGGTGGACTGGATGGCGGTGACCGGCGAGGAGTTGCCGGTGGCGGAGCCGAAGTTGGTGACGTTGCCGAACGAGTAGACCTGGCCGTTGGCGGCGATCAGCCAGTAGCCCTGACCCGACGCATCGGCGGCGATCCCGATGATGTCGTCCACGTGGATCCCCCGACCGGGCAGCGAGCCGAGGAACGGGGCGTTCCCGAAGGTGAACACCCCGCCGTCCTTCCCGACGAGGAAGTACCCCTGGTCGTTCCCGGTGGGCACGATCCCCACCACGTCGTTGATGTGGACGTGCTGACCGGGAAGAGAGCCGAGGAACGGGGCGTTCCCGAAAGCGAACACCCCGCCGTCGGACCCCACCAGGAAGTACCCCTGGTCATCGGCGGTGGGCACCATGCCCACGATGTTCGAGACCTTGACATGGAGCCCCGGTATCGAACCGAAGAAGCTCCCGCTCCCGGGGAAGACGAACACCCCGCCATCGCGACCGACGAGGTCGTAACCCGAGGATCCCGCTGACTTCGTTATCGGCGGTTGCACCACTGGAGGTGGAGATGGCGCGACGTAGGTGAACTGGTCCGCCCCGGTCAATGCACTCGTTCCGCCGGGTGTCGTCACGGTAACGTCAACTGTTCCTGCGGCCTCCGCTGGCGCTGTCGCTGTGATTGAATTATCGGGGTTGGTGCTGAAGGGCACGGGGACACCGCCAAAGGACACCGACGATGCACCCGTCAGGTAGTCGCCATCGATATCCACCGCCGTTCCCCCGCTCGTGCTCCCTTGCGACGGACTCACCGAATCGACGACGGGTGCAGGTGTCCCGTAGGTGATCGGGAATGAGTTCGAACCCTGATCGTAGGGACCGGGGTAAGCGATGACAACGCCGTCGGCATTGGCCATTGAGACAGGAATCAATGGGTAAGAGGTCGGGGCATTGAAACTGTAGATGTCGAGCGCCGTGAATTGGACATTCCCAAAGTTCGCCAATGTCGACTGGCCCCCACCGACTGTCGGGGCTTCTTCGATCCACTCAGCCGTGTCACCCGGACCGTCGTAGGTGACGTCGTAAGATTTTTGCCATTTAGCACTGTCGGAAATGCTGATCTCCCAGGTGTCTGTGAACGGGTCGATGCTTGCGATCGAGGCGACGATCTGATCACCCGGAGAGACGGGTTGGCTGATCGTGACCGGCGCGGCGGGAAGGATCTCGTACCACGCGCTGTACGTCGTGGTTCCGCCTCCGCTGTCCTGCGAAGTACCGACTTGAATGAGCGAACCATTGGTCACCCCGTCGATGCCGATCCAGGTCCCCGAGTAGTCGTCAGCCGTCGAAGCCGGCACGGTCGGAACCACCCAGTCACCATCAATCTGCGCAATGGGTTCATCGCCCCCACCTGGGATCCCCAGACCGGCAGCGATGAGGCCCGACCAGTTGGAACTTTCCAAGCCGTATCGAGAGCCACCCATGGCCGGGCGGGTTCCGTGAATCCAATGGGGCCGCGTCGGGCCGACATTAGAGCACAGGGTAGACGACTGGCGTTGCGGAGCAAGCGAGGGCAAGGAATGACCCAGCTTGCTTTGCGGCTCGCTTGCAAGAGACGATCTCAACATTCCGACCGAGTTGGGCGGTGGTGACGAAGGGCGAGCTGACCGCGAGATCGCCGCCCCGCTCGGCTGCACAAGCACTCCGCTGGCGCACACGCAAACAACCAGTCCGGCCAGAATTTCGGCCGGCTCCGAACATCCGAGCACCTCGCAACACCGCCGGCTCCCTTCGCCTCGGGGGGGCGAAACCACATAACGTCTGGGCAAGATAGCGATACGACTGGCCATCCGATAGTGCCAATTTTGACAATAGGACCTTTTAAATCCCACCCACCCATGCATCCCACCCAGCTTTAGATTCCCACTCACCCTTTAAATCGAAGTGACCTTTAAGTCCCACCCGTTCGTGCGTGGAACGACGGGGCCTGGGCACGGGAGACGGCTCAGGCGCCCCCGTCGACCGAGATGACCTGACCGGTCAGGTAGCCGGCCGCCTCCGAACAGAGGAAGGAGACGACGCCGGCGACGTCCTCGGGCCGGCAGACCCGGCCGAACGGGGCGGTGGCGTCGAGCGAGGAGATGTCCTCGATCCCCATGGCCCCCTTCACCAGCCGCCGCCCCATCTCGGTGTCGACGAGGCCGGGGGCGACGACGTTGACGTGGATGCCGTGGCGGAGCTCCTCCTTGGCCAGCGTCATGGCCAACGCCTCCAGGGCCGCCTTGGCCATGTTGTAGGGCGCGCCGTTGGCCGCCAGCAGACGGGCCGCCACACTGGAGACGAAGACGACGTCGCCCCGCGGCCGCTTGCGCATGGAGGGGACGAGGAGCCGGCACAGGTGGTGGGCGGCGACGGCATGGGTGCGCAGGACGCGGTCGAGCTCGTCGGGGTCCGTCTTCACCACCGACGTCCCCCGGCTGGCGATCCCGGCCGAATGGACGAGGATGTCGATCACCCCGAAGTCGTCGAGGACCGACTGCGCCATGGCCTCGTCGTCCTCCATGACGTCCACCGATGCCCGGTAGGCCACGGCGCGCCGCCCCATCTTCTCGATGGCCCGCACCGTCTCGCCGGCGGCGTCCTCGTCGCGGCGGTAGTTGACCGCCACGTCGCACCCCGATCCGGCCAGGGCCAGCGCGCAGGCCCGGCCGATCCCCCGGCTCCCTCCGGTGACGAGCGCCACCCGACCCTCCATGACGTCGGGCCCCTCAGGTGGCGGGGCGGAAGACGGGGATGTGGAAGCCCTCGCCGATGTCCTCGAAGTCGACGGAGAGGGCCATCCCCACCCGGAGGTCGTCGAACTCGCACCCCACCACGTTCGTCATCATCCGGGGCCCCTCGTCGAGGTCGACCACGGCGGCCACGTAGGGGACCTTCTCGTTGAAGGGCGGGAGGTCGTTCTGGTGGACGATGGACCAGGTGTAGAGGGTGGCTCTCCCACTGGCGTCCTCCCACGAGACGTCGTCGCCCCCGCAGCGGGGGCAGAAGGGCCGCGGGTAGTAGTGGGCCTCGCCGCAGGTGGCGCAGCGGGAGATGACCAGGCGCCCCTCGGCCACGGCGTCCCACCAGGGCTGGGTGAACTCGTCCGGGGTGGGGAGATCGAATCGGGTCGAGGCCATGGCTGGACGTTCTCCTGCGTCTCGAGGGGCGGGCGTCATGATCCCACGGCGCCGGCCCCGTGTTGACCCTGGCTCGGGCCATCGGCCATGCTGCCCGGGTTCCCGAGCCGACGTCAACGTGGCGCGGTCGGGCGCCGGTCCCCGACCGGTGTGTGAGCTGAGGAGGTCACCTGATGGGCATGCTCGACGGCAAGGTCGCCATCGTCACGGGCGCAGGCCGTGGCATCGGACGCGCGGAAGCGCTGCTTCTGGCCTCCGAAGGCGCCAAGGTGATCGTGAACGATGTGGGCGCCTCGCGCGAGGGGACGGGGGCCGACGTCCACCCGGCGCAGCAGACGGTCGAGGACATCTTGGCCGCCGGGGGCGAGGCCGCCCTCAACCCGGACGACGTCAGCTCCTGGACGGGGGCCGAGAACCTGGTCAAGCAGGCCGTCGACACGTGGGGTCAGCTCGACATCCTGGTCAACAACGCCGGGATCCTCCGGGACAAGATGTCGTTCAACATGGACGAGTCGGACTGGGACGACGTCATCCGCGTCCACCTGAAGGGCCACTTCGCCCCCTCCCACTTCGCCGCCATCCACTGGCGGAACCGCTCCAAGGGGGGCGAGGAGGTCTCCGGCCGCATCATCAACACCGCCTCGGAGGCCGGCCTCTTCGGCAACGCCGGCCAGGCCAACTACGGCGCCGCCAAGGCCGGGATCGCGGCGATGACGATCGTCCTCGGCCGGGAGCTCGAGCGCTACGGCGTGACCGTCAACGCCATCTCCCCGCGGGCCCGGACCCGGATGACCGAGGACCTCTTCGGCGACATGGCCAAGGTCGAGGAGGGGAAGTTCGACGCCTTCGGGCCCGAGAACGTGGCCCCGCTGGTGGCCTTCCTGGCCAGCCCCGAAGCCGCCGACGTGAACGGCCAGAACTTCGTCGTCTACGGCGGGTCGGTCTGGGTCATGCAGGGATGGCAACCGGCCGGTGAGCTCAAGCGCGACAGCGGCTGGACCCCGAAGGAGCTGGCCGACAACAAGGCGACCCTCTTCAAGACCCACAAGTCGTCGATCCCCCCCTTCGGGGCCTTCTAGAGAAGGAACCCACCGGGGTCGGGGACGGTCAGCCGCGGCTGGGGAGGACGGCGGTGGCCTCGCCCACCACCTTGACCTCGCCGTCGGCGTTGGCCAGGGAGCACTCCAGGTCGACGAGATGGCCGGCGTCCTCGACACGCTTGCCCTTGACCACGATCTTGGTCGTCAGCTCCTCGCCGGGCCAGGTCTGGCGGCTGAACCGCACCTGGTAGTGGCGGACGTTCCCCGCTCCCACGTAGTCGGTGAGGGCCGTCCCGAGCAGGCCCATGGAGAACATCCCGTGCCCGAAGACGCTCGGCTGCCCGGCCGCCGTGGCGGCGATCTCGTCGTGGTGCATGGGGTTGTAGTCCCCCGACGCCCCCGCGTAGCGGACCAGGTCGGTCCGGGTGAGCGTGTGGCTGGTGGCCGGAGCCTCGTCGCCCTCTGTGACGTCCTCGAAATGCAGTGTCCCGGCCATGTCGGCGTCCCTCCCCGTGTCCTTCCGCCCCGGCTCGGTGCCGTCCGGGGCGGCCGCAGCTTGCGGGCCGCGGTCGGATCTTGTCAAACCGCGTCCACCGGCCCGGCCGCGTCCACCGGCCCGGCCGCGTTCACTGTCCCGGCTCCGGGTCCCGGGGCAGCCCGAGGATCCGCTCGCCGATGACGTTGCGCTGGACCTCGGACGTCCCGCCGGCGATGGTCAGGCAACGGGTGGACAGGAAGCCGTGGCTCCACTGCGCCCCCGCCCCCTCGGTCGACGCACCGTCGGCGCCGAGGAGGACGAGGCCGAGCTCCTGGACCCGCTGTTCGTGCTCGACGCCCAACAGCTTCCGGACGCTCGCCTCGGGGCCGGGCTCCACCCCCGACACCGACCGCAGCGTGGTCCGCGCCCCCAGGAGGGCGATGGACTGGGCCTCGGCCAGCAGTCCGCCGATCTCGTCGAGGACGACGGCGTCGTCGGCCCACGGCCCGCTGCCGAGCGAGCCCAGCATGGCCTCGATCCCCAACCCGAAGCTGGCCCCCGTCGACATCGACACCCGCTCGTTGGCCAGAGTGGTCCGGGCCAGCCGCCACCCGCCGTTGACGGCGCCCACCACGCAGTCGTCGGGGACGAAGACGTCGGTGAAGAAGACCTCGTTGAACATCGCCGCGCCGGTGATCTCGCGCAACGGTCGGACCTCGATCCCGTCACTGCGCATGTCGACCAGGAAGTAGGTGATCCCCTCGTGCTTGGGCGCGTCGGGATCGGTCCGGGCCAGGCAGATACCCCAGTCGGCCTTCTGGGCCATCGACGTCCACACCTTCTGCCCGTTCAGGACGAAGCCTCCGCCGTCGCGGGTGGCCCGCATCGACAGCGCGGCGAGGTCGCTGCCCGCCCCCGGCTCGCTGAAGAGCTGGCACCATCCGATCGTCCCCTCCAGGGTCGGTCCGACGAAGCGCTCCTGCTGCTCCGGCGTCCCGTGGGCGATGATGGTGGGCAGGGCCCACGCCCCCACGGCGATGGAGGGCCGGAACACCCCGGCGGCCGCCATCTCCTCGTCGATGACCAGCTGCTCGACGGGACCGGCGCCGCGTCCGTAGGGGACGGGCCAGTGGGGGGCCAGCAGGCCGTTCTCGACGATCAGCCGGCGCTTCTCGGCCGTGCCCGAGGCGGCGGCGATCTCGGCCACCACGGCGCGGATCCGGCCCCGCAGGTTCTCGGCGTCGGCCGGCAGCTCGGTGGTGAGCACCCGGCGCCGGCCGGCCAGCGCCGCTTCCGAGGCCTCGGTCCGCAGGGCCGCCGATCCGCCCAGGAGCTGCCGCAGCGAGAGGGCCCGGCGCAGGTGGATGTGGGCGTCGTGCTCCCAGGTGAAACCCATCCCGCCGAGCACCTGGACGCAGCCCTTGGCCGCCTCGACGTAGGCGTCGAGGGCCAGGGCCCCGGCCAGGACGGCCGACAGTCCGGCCTGATCGGCGTCGGCGCCGTCGGTGGCCCGGGCGGCGTCCCAGGCCAGGGCCGTGACCTGCTCGACGGAGACCAGCATGTCGGCCAGCCGGTGCTTGACGGCCTGGAACTGCCCGATGGGCCGGCCGAACTGGCGTCGGTCCTTGGCGTGCTGGGTGGCCGTCTCCAGGCACCACCGGGCACCCCCGGCGCACTCGGCGGCGGCGATGGCCAGGGCCCGTTCGCGCACCAGCCGCGTGGTGACGCCACCGAGACGACGGACGGGTCCCACCACGGCGTCGGTCACCACCACGGCGGCCACCCGACGGGTCAGGTCCAGGCTGGCCAGCGGCTCGACGGCCACCCCGGGGGCGTCGAGCTCGAGGGCGCACCAGAAGAGGTCGTCGGGGTGGCCGGCGTCGTGGGCCGGCACGATCAGGAGGCGGGCGCCGGCCCCGGCGGCCAGCACCGGGCGGACCGTGCCGTTCAGGGTCACCGATCCGTCGGCCCCGGTGACGGCCGACAACGACCCGTTGCCGGGGAGGTGCACGACGGCGGGCATGCTCCCGTCGACCACCGGGGGCAGGAGCTCCTTGCCGTCGGCCGGGTCCGACGACCCGGCCAGGACGGCGGCGGCCAGCATGGTGGTGAGCACGGGGCCGGGGGCCGCGGCGCGGGCCAGCTCCTCCACCACCACGGCCAGCTCCATCAGGCCGAAACCCTGGCCGCCGTACTCCTCGGCCACGTGGATCCCGAGCCAGCCCTGGCCGGCGAGCTCGTCCCAGAAGGGCGGCAGGCCCTCGGAGTCGGCGTCGAGGAGGGCCCGGGGGACCTCCGGCGGGCACCGGGTCTCGACCCACCGGCGGACCGTCCGCCGCAGTTCCTCGTGGTCCTCCCCGATCCCGATCGGCATTCCCCGTCCACCTTCTGTCTGTCTCGAGCTGTCTGTCCCGAGCTGTCTGGCTCGAGCCGGCTGTCTGGCTCGAGCCGGCTGTCTGTCTCGAGCCGGGCCGGAGCGGCCGGCGAAACTAGAACAAGTTACGCCGCCGGGGGGCGTCCGAGCCAGCACGCCGACGGCGGCTCGAGCCCCCGGGAGCGACCCGGCGTCAGGCTCCGAAGATGTGGATCAGGTGGTCGATCGACCAGACCTGCCATCCGTGGAGACCGAGGATGACCACGGCGGCCAGGACCATCATGGCGTTCTGCCCCTGCTCGGCCCAGTCGTGGATCATGAGGACGAAGTAGAGGAGGTTGAGGGCGATGCTGGCGAAGGCGGCCACCGGGGTCAGGAATCCCAGGGTGAGCCCCAGCCCGAGCGAGAGCTCGCTCATCAGGATGATCCAGGTCATCGCCTTCGGGTGGGGCTTGACGACGGCGTCGAAGCCCCTCCCGACGACCTTGAATTTGTGCTTGGCGGCGATGTCGGCGGCCCAGTTGATCCCCGCCTGCCGCTTGATCCAGGCCTCGAGGTTCTTGTGCCGGAAGCTCTCGAGCCACCACAGCCCCAGCCCGATCCGGAGGACGGCCGCCCACTGTGGCCCGTCGAGCAGGGAGGTCTTCACGGCGCCGTTTCTACCATGGTCCCGCCGGGCGGCTCCGGACCGGTCCGGTCCCCCGTCGGGACCGTCCGGGGGACGGTGACGGTGAGACCGAGCCCCACCAGCGCGGCCACGACGGCGGTGGCGTCGAGGGCCCGCAGACCCGGCGCCCGGCCGTGGCCCAGGGCGACCGACAGGGCCAGGGCGGCCCCGCCGACGCCGGACCCGACGGCGACGGCCAGGGTGACGAGGACCTGCATGGCGGAGATGGGCCCGCCCTGGCGCCCGGCCCCGGCCGACGAGAGGACCACCAGGGTGGTGGTGGCGTAGGAGAGGCCCATCCCGGCGCCGGCCACGCCCCAGGCCACGAAGCCCACCCACCACGGCGTGGACGACCAGTCGAGGGTCCCCACCCCGGCCACGCCGAGGGCCACCAGGGCCAGGCCGGCCGTGCACAGCCGCCGGGGACCCAGCCGGGCCACGAAGCGGGCCTGGACCCACGACCCGGCCGTCCAGGTGAGCGCGGCCACCGTGAGGACGACGCCGGCCTCGGTCACGCTGCGGTGGTGCAGCGAGGTGAGCGACAGGGGCAGGAAGGCCTCGGCGCCGAAGAAGCCCAGGTTCACCAGGGCCGCCACCGCCATGGTGCCGAGCTGTCGGGCGTCGGGCCCCGGCCCCGGCCCCGGCGAGCGGTCGCGCCGCGGGAGGACGGCCCGCAGGGCGGGGACGACCAGGACGAGGCCGACAACGGCGAGGACGGGCGACAGCACCGCCCGCCGGGCGCTCAGGGCCTCGATGACCAGTGCCGTCCCGCCGGCCAGGGCCACGGCCACGGCGAGCCCGGGCCTCCGGTCGCCGCCGGGACGTCCGGGTCCGGGGAGGCCCCGCCGGCGGCGGCGTCGGCGTGGGAGATGGCGGGCAGGGCGATGGCGGCGGCGACCACCACGGCGGGGACGAGGCCCAGGAAGACCACCCGCCAGGAGAGGTCCTCGGCCACCACCCCGGCCACGGCCGGGCCCACCACGCCGGGGATGACCCAGGCGGTGGACATCGCCGCGTAGGCCCGGGGCCGCAGCGCCGGCGGGTAGCCCCGGCCCACCAGGACGTTCAGGGCGACGACGAGGACGCCGGCGCCGACGCCCTGGACGACGCGGCCGGCCACCAGCACCACCATGGTCGGCGCCGTCCCGTCGACGACGAGCCCGGCGCAGAAGAGCGCGGCCGCCACCAGGGTGGGCCGGAGCATCCCGATCCGGTCGACCAGGGGACCGGCCACCACGATCCCGACCAGTTGGGCCAGCATGAAGGCGCAGAAGGCCCAGCCGTAGAGGCGGATCCCGCCCAGGTGGCGGACGACGACGGGGAGGACGGTGGCCACGGCGATGGCCTCGAAGGCGATGAAGGAGACGACGAGCACCATCCCGGCGGTGAGGCGCCGGTAGCCGGGACCGACGATGGAGGGGCGTTCCCCGGCCCCGGTCAATCCGTCGGGCAACCCGTCGGGCCACCCACGGGGGTCAGCCCCGGTGGATGAGATTGAACTTCGAGCTGACCACGGGCTCGCCCGTGGTGGCGTCCTTCCAGACCGTCTCGGTCACGATGAAGGTCATGGTCCGGCCCTTGGACTCCTTGGCGTAGGCGTCCACCACCTTCCCCTCCCCCTCGAGGACGTCGCCGACGAAGACGGGGCGGTGGTAGGTGAATTCCTGCTCCCCGTGGAGGATGAGGCCGCCGCCGGCCATGAGGGGCCCGATCACGTCGGCCATGGCGTTGGCCTTGGGCTTGTCCCCCGGCTGGACCTCGGCGAACTCGCCCCACGCCTGCATCACGAAGGGCCACGTGGGGGGGGCGGGGATGGCGTCGAAGCCCGCCTCCTGGGCCGCCCGGGGATCGCGGTAGACGGGGTTGCGGTCGCAGACGGCGAGGGCGAAGTTGGCCAC
Source organism: uncultured Acidimicrobiaceae bacterium (assembly GCA_963842145.1). GTDB lineage: Bacteria > Actinomycetota > Acidimicrobiia > Acidimicrobiales > UBA8190 > CAWJFJ01. Next base: position 595,770 of record CAWJFJ010000012.1, on the reverse strand, counting down.
GGGGCCGCGCTCGACGACCACCGTCGACTTGCTCATCGGCTTCCCGATCAGCTTCTTCAGGTCGTCCTCGGACATCGTCGCTCCCTCCCCGCTCCCGGTCAGCCAGACACCGTAGCGGGGGAGGCTGTTTCGGGGCGAAACTCCCGGTCCTGCTACCGTCGCCGCCGATGCCCGACTTCGAGACACTCGCCTACGAGGAGTCCGACGGCGTGGCCTGGGTCACCCTCAACCGCCCCGACGTCCTCAACTCCTTCAACACGACCATGCAGCGCGAGCTGCGCGACCTCTGGCGGTGGCTCCGGCGCCACGACGACGTCCGCGTGATCGTCCTCACCGGGGCCGGGGACAAGGCCTTCTGCACGGGGATCGACCGCTCCGAGGCTCTGGCCGAGGGACCGCGGGCGGGGCGGGGCGGGGCCCGGTCGGGGCCGGAGATCGGTGACGACGCCGTCCGGATCGGGTCGGGGACGACGCCGTTCATGTTCGACGACCCCGGCGACAACCTGGGCCCGAAGTCGAACGACCTCTGGAAGCCGGTGATCGCGGCGGTGAACGGGATCGCCTGCGGGGGTGCCTTCTACATGCTCGGCGAGGTCGACTTCATGATCGCCGCCGACCACGCCACCTTCTTCGACCCCCATCTCACCTTCAACATGGCCGCCTCCTTCGAGCCGCTCCAGATGACGGGCCGGATGCCCTTCGGCGACCTCGTCCGGCTGACCCTCCTGGGCAGCGAGGAGCGGATGAGCGCCCAGCGGGCCCTGCAGATCGGGCTCGTCACCGAGGTCGTCCCCGGCTCCGAGCTCGCAGAGCGCGCCGGCTGGGCGGCCGGGGTCATCGCCCGCTCCCACCCGGTAGCGGTCCAGGGGACGCTCCGGGCCCTGTGGGCCGGACGCGAGCTGTCGCGGGCCCAGGCCCTGGGCCTCGGTTGGGCCTTCGTGGGGCTCGGGAACGACCCGGAGGCCCTGGCCGAGGGTCAGGCCCGGTTCGCCGCGGGCCAGCGGGTGGACTGGCGCCTGCGCTGAACCACCCGCGCTGAACCACCAGCACCGGGCCACCCGCGCCGGTCCACCCCGCGCCGGTCAACCCCGCGGGGCCGACCGGGGTCAGGCCAGCAGGCCGGCGGCGAGGGCCCGGAAGGCCTTGCCCCGGTGGGAGAGCGCGCTCTTCTCGGCCAGGCTCATCTCGGCGTAGGTCCGGCCGTCGCCGCCGTCGGGGACGAAGACGGGGTCGTACCCGAACCCCCCGCTCCCCCGCCGCTCGGTGGCGATCACCCCCTCGACCACGCCGTGGGCCACGATCTCGCCGCCGTCGGGGAAGCAGGCGACGGCCACGGTCCGGAAGCGGGCCCGGCGCCCGGCGTCCCCGCTCAGGAGGACCGAGTCCAACTCGAGGAGGAGCTTGGCCACGTTGTCGTCGTAGCTGGCCTCCGGGCCGGCGAAACGGGCCGAGTGCACACCGGGGGCGCCCCCCAGGGCGTCGACCTCCAGCCCGGTGTCGTCGGCGATGGCAGCCAGGCCGGTGGCGTCGACGAGAGCCTGCGCCTTCAACCGGGCGTTCTCCTCGAGGGTGTCCCCCGTCTCCTCGACATCGGGGACCTCGGCGGGACGGGGCCGCAGCTCGACGGCGTCGCCGGCCACCGCGTAGACGATGGCCACGATCTCGCGTGCCTTGTCCGGGTTGGCGGTGGCCAGGACGAAGGACAGCGGCGCCGTCACGGCGGCGCCGTTCATCGTGGCGCGGGAGCCTCGGCCAGGACGGCGGCCTGCTGGTCGAGGAGGGTGGCGATCCCGTGCTCGGCCAGGGCCAGGAGCTCGTCGAGCTCGCCGCGCGAGAAGGGCATCCCCTCGGCCGTCCCCTGCACCTCGATGAACCGTCCCGACCCGGTCATGACCACGTTCATGTCCACCTCGGCGCGCGCGTCCTCGGAGTAGTCGAGGTCGAGGAGGCAGGCGGCGTCGACGATCCCGACCGACACCGCCGCGCAGGCGTCGCCCAGGGGCTGGGCCGAGAGCTGACCCTTCTGGATGAGCCGGGTGAAGCAGTCGTGCAGGGCCACGTAGGCGCCGCAGATCGAGGCCGTCCGGGTGCCCCCGTCGGCCTGGAGGACGTCGCAGTCCACCGTCACCTGGAGCTCGCCCATGGCCACCACGTCGGTCACCGCCCGCAGCGACCGGCCGATCAGCCGCTGGATCTCCTGGGTCCGGCCCGACTGCTTGCCCTTGGCCGCCTCGCGCCCGATCCGCTCGGCCGACGAGCCCGGCAGCAGCGAGTACTCGGCGGTGACCCACCCCTTCCCGCTCCCGCGCATCCACGGCGGGACCCGCTCCTCGACCGACGCCGTGCACAGGACCTTGGTCTTCCCCATGGAGACGAGGACCGATCCCGGGGCGAACTCGGTGAAGTCGCGGACGAAGCCCACCGGCCGCAGGTCCTCCACGCCGCGTCCGTCCTTGCGCCGGGTCCGGGGGTCGGCGGTGCTCACAGCGAGTACCCCCGGCCCACGGCGGCCTGGGCCACGGGACCGCCGAAGGCGTCGGTCGCCTCGGCCCGGACGGCCTCGGCGGCGATCGTGGGCCACCGGTGGGTCACGACCAACCGGCGCGCCCCCGCCGCCTTCGCCGTCGATCCGGCCTGCCTCGCGCTCATGTGCTGCGCCGTCCCTTCGTGGTCCTTCGTGTAGGTGGCCTCGCACAGGGCGAGGTCGAGACCGGTTCCGAGCGCGCCCAAGCGACCAGCCCGGACCGGAATCGGCAGAGTAGCCGAGGGTGGCCCCGTCGCCCTCGAGCCGCACGGCCAGGGTGACGGGCCCGTGATCGGTCCGCCGAGAAGTCCAGCCGCAGCCCACCGACGGTCCTCCCCTCACCGTCGCCCACGGTCTGCCAGTCGAGGATCCCCTCGGCCTCCTTCCCCAGCCGCGCCTTCGACACCCGGCGCGGCCAGGACGGGGACCGGATCGCGTCTCCACCCGAGGGTGTGCCGGGCCGCGGTCACGAAACCGGCCACGTCGCTCCAGTGGTCGCCGTGCTCGTGGGAGAGGACGATGGCGTCGAGGGCGGCGGGGTCGCAGAAACGTTGGAGGTTGGCGAACGTCCCCGGTCCGGCGTCGAGCCAGACCGTCGTTCCCCGACGTCCACGACCGGACCAGGTAGCCGCTGGCCGCTCCCCCGGCCCCGGCGTGGCTGCCGTCGCAGCCGAGGACGGCGTGCAGCGTCAGTCACGTCGTCGGCCACGGCCGGCACCCCACGACACCGGGCCCACGTCGCCCAGCTCGGCGCCGAACAGCCGGCCCCCGACGGACCGGAACCACGTCCACGTCCCCCGACGAGAAGAACCGCGCCACCCCGGATCGCCGGCCCTGCGCGCCCGAGTCGGCCGGCGGCCAGGGTGGCCCGCACGTCGAAGGCCGTCTCGTCGGCCGACGACACGAGCACCACGCCGCGCCCGACCGCGTCGGCGATGGTCCGGGCCAGGAAGGGGTAGTGGGTGCAGCCGAGCAGCAGGGTGTCGATGCCGGCGTCGCGCACCGGGGCCAACAGCCGCTCGGCCAGGACCACGACCTGGTCCGAGCGCGTGTCGCCCCGCTCGACGAACTCGACGAACCCGGGGCACGCGGCGCAGCTGAGCTCGAGGGGCACCGGGAGGGCCCCGATGGCGCGCTGGTAGGCGCCCGACGAGATCGTCCCCACCGTCCCGATCACCCCCACCTTCCGGTTCCGGGTGGCCTTGGCCAGCGACCGCACCCCGGGCTCGATGACCCCGATCACGGGGACGGGCAGGACCCGCCGCAGCGTCTCGAGTCCGGCGGCGGCGGCCGTGTTGCAGGCCACCACCACCAGCTTCACGTCGTGCTCGTCCACCAGCCAGCGCCCGATCTGGGCGGCGTAGGCGCGCACCTCGGCCAGGGGCCGCGGCCCGTAGGGGTAGCGGCCGGTGTCGCCCACGTAGACCAGGTGCTCCGCGGGGGCGAGGTCGATCAGGGCCCGGGCCACGCTGAGGCCCCCGAACCCGCTGTCGAACATCCCGATGGGACGGTCGTCCACCGACAGATGGCTGTCGTCCACCCTCCCGAGGCTACGACTCCGGCCCGAGGCGCGTTCGGCCGGCGTCACCAGGGGCAGCTGTGGGCCAGCGAGCGACGGCTTCCCCGTCCGGCGGGCCCCGGCCGGGAAGACCTGGCCGGGGAGGAACGAGCGCACCCGGTGGTCCCCGGGGCGCCCCCCGAGGACCTCGACCGACTCGGCCCCGTTGTTGGCGTTGTGCACGTGGGCCCGGAACGTCCACGTCGCCCCGCGCAGCGGCCGGCCCCTCGATCTCGACGGGGTCCCCCGGCCGCAGCCCGTTCCACGAGTCGGCTCCGCTGCAGATGGTCGGGCAGCGCCTGCACCGTCGCCTTCCGGCGTCGGGCCGGCATCAGAGGGACCCCCGCATCAGAACGAGCCCGGCATCAGAGGGAGCCCGGCATCAGAAGTAGATCGTGTTGCGGGCCCGCTCGGTCGACCACGTCGATGTCGTCGGTCCAGGCCCCGGTCGACAGGTACTTCCACCCGCCGTCGGCCGAGACCACCACGATCACCCCGGCTCGTCGATCGGCCTGCGCGCACTTGGCCGCGCCGGCCATGGCCGCACCGGTCGAGATCCCGGCGAAGACGCCGACCTCGGCCAGCCGACGGGTCCAGACGATCGACTGCTCGGGGTCGACGATGGTCTTGCGGTCGAGGAGCTCGGCCCCGCCGAGCTCGCTGAAGATGGGCGGGATGTACCCGTCGTCGAGGTTCCGCAGCCCGTCCACCATCTCCCCGGCCGGCGGCTCCACGGCCCAGACGGCGATGTCCGGGTTCTGCTCCTTCAGGAACCGGCCCACCCCGAGCAGCGTCCCCGACGTCCCCAGCCCGGCCACGAAATGGGTGATCTCGGGACAGTCCCGCCAGATCTCGGGGCCGGTCCCCTCGTAGTGGGCCCGGGGATTGGCCCGGTTGGCGTACTGGTAGAGAAAGACCCATTCCGGGATGCTCGGCGTGGATCCGCTCGGCCATCCGGACGGCCCCGTTCGAACCCTCCGAACCCGGTGACTCGATGATCTCGGCCCCCCAGACGGCGAGCAGCTGCCGGCGCTCGATCGAGACGTTCGACGGGCAGCACCACCTTCAGCCGGTAGCCCTTCAACCGGGCCACCAGGGCCAGCCCGATCCCGGTGTTCCCCGAGGAGGGCTCCAGGAGGGTGGCCCCGGGGTGAGCCGCCCGTCCTTCTCGGCGTCCTCCACCATCGACAGCGCGATCCGGTCCTTCACCGATCCGCCCGGGTTCTGCCCCTCGAGCTTCACCAGGATCCGGACGGCCGGATTGGGACTGAGCGCGCTCACGTCGACGAGCGGCGTGTTCCCGATCAGGTCGAGAGGACTGCGCGACACGGGCCACCGCGGCGCCTCAGCGCCCGCAGCCACCGGCCACGGCGGGCAGGATGGACACCGTGGCGCCGTCGGGCACCTTGGTGTCGAGCTGCTCCAGGTAGCGGACGTCGTCGTCGTCGACGTAGACGTTCACGAAACGGTGCAGCGTCCCGTCCTCGGTGAGGACCTGCCCGGCCATCCCCGGGTAGTGTCCGGACGAGGTCGGCGAGCACCTCGCCGATGGTGGCACCGTTGGCGACCACCGTGGACTGGCCGCCGGCGTGCGGGCGCAGGACCGTGGGGAGACGCACTTCGACGGGCACCGATCCCGATCCTACCGGGCCCGGTTCTCCGGGACCCGCCGCCGACGATCACGGGCTCCTCGTCGATCCGGCCGCCGATGATCCGGTAGGACCGGACCATGGGGTGGGTGTCGCGCAGCGACACCAGCACGTAGTGCCAACCGGGGTCGGGGGCCTGGGCCACGTCGGTGGGCGACGGGTAGGCGTCGGTGTGGGTGTGGGAGTGGAAGACCCCGATGATGGCCATCCCGTTGGCCTCGGCGTCGCGGTCGGCGCGCAGGTGCTGCCCGGGGTCGACCGTGTAGAGCTTGGCCGAGGCGGCCACGTTGCGGGTCGGGTAGCACTGCGGCCACCGCTCCCGTGGCCGGGTCGCCCCCGAGCAACCCGCACGCCTCGTCGGGCAGTCCGCTCAGGCAGTGGCCGACGATCTGCGTGTAGACCTGTGCGGGGAGCCGCAGCATTTGCCCGCACGTTACCGGGCCGGCGTGGGGCAAGCGGGTACCCTCCGCCTGGTGGCCGCAGCCAAAGGACCAGGTCGTCGTGGGCACAAGACGGCGACCCCGAGCGCCGAGGCCGACCGGATCAAGACGGTCGCCCGCAACCGTCGCGCCCGCCACGACTACGACATCCTCGAGACCTTCGAGTGCGGCGTCGCCCTCCAGGGCAGCGAGGTGAAGTCGCTGCGGGCCGGGCGGGTCACCCTGTCGGACGCCTACGCCCGGGTGGAGGACGGGGAGGCCTGGCTGCTCGGCGTCCACATCCCCCCCTACATCCACGCCGCCGGCTTCGGGGCCCACGATCCCGAACGACGGCGCAAGCTCCTGCTCCACCGCGCCGAGATCGACGAGCTGATGGGCAAGACCCAGCAGCAGGCCCTCACCCTCGTCCCCCTCTCGATCTACTTCAAGGACGGCCGGGCCAAGGTCGAGCTGGCCCTGGCCCGGGGACGACGGCTCTACGACAAGCGCCACGCCATCGCCGCCCGCGACGCCGACCGCGAGGCGTCACGCGAGGCGTCACGGGCGGCGGGCAAGAGCGTCGGCCGCGGCGCCAGCCGCGAGCGCGACGACTGAGCGGGCCGGGTGGCGGGCCGGCCCGGCTCCGCGGTCAGCTGTACTCCTTGGCGAAGTCGGCGGTGAGCCAGGACTCGGGCGTCATCCGGATGACGCAGGTGCTCCCGGCCCGGCTCGGTCGGTGGCGGCCAGGTAGAGGTCGCCGAATTCCGGGCCCAGGTACCGGTGGGCCTCGGCCCGCCTCTCGTCGGGATCGACCGGGTCTCACGGTGCTCGTCACCGGTCCCTCGACGGTCACGTACTTGTACGGCGGCGTCTCCGACTGGGCGCACAGGCTGAACCGGCCGGCGTCGGCGATGAGCCGGGCCTTGCGGCTGGTCGACCCGGTGATGACGCTTACGAGCCCGCCGGCCGTATAGGTGTACCAAACGGGGACGCTCAACGGACCGAGCGACGGCTGGCCCACGCTCAAGACGCCGACATGCACGTCGGCGAGGAACGCCTCGCGCTCCTCGACACTCATCGTCACGGACATCGTCGCCTCCTTGTTCCTGCCACTTCAGCTCCGGCGGGCCCGTCCCGCAATCTTCCGTCCGGGCAGTCCGGGCCCGCCTACCGACCATGGGAAACTACGCCTCATGACACTCCCTACGCTCCAGACCCCTCGTCAGCCCCCGGCGGGACCCGCCGCCCGGGCCGTGGATCTGGTCAAGACCTACGGCAAGGGTGCCACCGTCGTCCACGCCCTCGACGGTGTGACGATGCAGTTCGCCCACGCCGAGTTCACCGCCATCATGGGACCGTCGGGCTCGGGCAAGTCGACACTGATGCACTGCATGGCCGGCCTCGACGTCCCCACCTCCGGTCAGGTCTTCATCGGCGACGACGCCATCGACGCTCTCGACGACACCGGACTGACGAAGCTCCGGCGCGACCGGCTGGGCTTCGTCTTCCAGTCGTTCAACCTCGTCCCCACGCTGACGGCGGCCGAGAACATCACCCTCCCGGCCGATCTGGCCGGGCACAAGGTCGATCCACGCCTGGTTCGACTTCCTCGTCGACCAGCTGGCCATCAGGGACCGTCTCACCCACCGGCCCACCGAGCTCTCCGGGCGGTCAGCAGCAGCGCGTGGCCTGCGCCCGGGCCCTGATCGGGCGCCCCGACCTCATCTTCGCCGACGAACCGACGGGCAACCTCGACTCGAAGTCGTCGGGCGAGATGCTGTCGTTCCTGCGCCGGTCGGTGTCCGAATTCGGCCAGACCATCGCCATGGTCACCCACGATCCCCGTGGTGCGGCCTACGCCGACCGCGTCGTCTTCCTGGCCGACGGCAAGATCGTGGGCGAGCTGGCGTCGCCCACCGCCGGACTCGATCCTCGAGCAGATGAAACTCCTGGGGAGCTGAGATGTGGAAAGCGACCCTGAAGGGTCTCCTCGCCCACAAGCTCCGGCTGGCCCTCACCGCCGTCGCCATCGTCATCGGCGTCATGTTCGTCTCCGGCACCTTCGTTCTCACCGACACGCTCCACAACACCTTCACCACCCTCTTCAACGGGATCTACCAGCATGTCGACTTCGAGGTCCGGGGGAAGGCGGCCTTCAGCGGTCCGGCCGGCACCGCCGTCCGCAATCCCATCCCCCAGTCGATCGCCCAGACCGTCGGCGGCGTTCCCGGCGTCGAGGACGCCGTGGGCGGCGTCCAGGGCTTCGCCCAGCTCGTCGCCCCCGACGGCAAGGCGGTGACCACCTCCGGGGCGCCGACCATCGGGCTGTCGTTCAACCCCGTCTCGCAGATGGCCGCTCTCCACATCCGCGACGGTTCGCCGCCGACGACGCCGGACGACGTGGTCATCGACGCCTCGACGGCGGCCAAGTACCACTTCCACATCGGTGACCGGGTCCGGGTCCTGCTGATCGGACCGCCCCAGACCTTCACCCTGACGGGCATCGTCCGGTTCGGCACCGCCAACAACCTGGCCGGCGCCACCCTCGCCGCCTTCGACCTGCCCACCGCCCAGAAGCTCTTCGACCGCGTCGGCCAGTACGACGCCATCGACGTCCTGGCCAAGCCCGGTGTCAACCTGGCGCAGCTCCAGCGCGCCATCGCCCAGGTGCTCCCGCGCAACGTCGAGGTCGTCACCGGCCAGACGGTGGCCAACGAGAACACCAATTCCATCAACCAGGCGCTGGGCTTCTTCTCGACGGCGCTCCTCGTCTTCGCCTTCATCTCCCTCTTCGTGGGCAGCTTCACCATCTTCAACACCTTCTCCATCATCGTCGGCCAACGCACCCGGGAGCTGGCCCTGCTGCGCATCCTCGGTGCCAGCCGACGGCAGATCTTCCGGTCGGTCCTGGCCGAGGCGGCCATGGTGGGACTGGTGGCCTCCGTCGTCGGCCTGGCCCTGGGGGTGCTGGCGGCCGTCGGCCTCGAGGCCGCTCCTCAACGGATTCGGGTTCGGCCTTCCCTCCGGGCGACCTCGTCTTCGAGACCCGGACCGTCATCGTCGGCCTCATCGTCGGCGTGGGCGTGACCGTCGTCTCGGCCGTCAGCCCGGCCCGGCGGCGCCGTGCGCATCCCGCCCGTCGCCGCCCTCTCGGACCACGACGTGGCCGGCGCCGAGTCGTCACGGCGCCGGATCGTCGGTGGGAACGGCCCTCGGCGTCCTCGGCGTCGTGGCCCTGGCCGTCGGCCTCACCGCCCCCGCCATCCAGCTGGTCGGGCTCGGGGCCGTAGGCATCTTCATCGGCATCGGGATGCTCGCCCCCCTGGTGGCCCGGCCCATGTCCAGCGTCATCGGCAGACCCCTGGCCGCCATGCTCGGCATCGCCGGGAAGCTCGGCCGTGAGAACTCGATGCGCAGTCCCCGCCGGACCGCCCAGACGGCGGCCGCGCTCCTCGTCGGCCTGGCGCTCGTCTCCACCATCGCCGTGTTCGGGGCGTCGGTCTCACGGTCGGCCACCAGCAGCGTCGATCAGGCCATGAGCGCCGACTACATCATCTCCAGCTCGAGCACCGCCGGAGGGGGCAACGGGGAGATCAGCGTCTCGACGGCCTCCGCCGCCGGCCGGGTCCCCGGCGTCACCGCCGCCGTCGACCGTCTACTCGGGCGAATTCCAGTTCCGCGGTTCCCTGTCGACCCTCACGGCCGTCTCGGCCGACCACCTGGCCGACACGATCATCCTCCGGATGAACAGCGGCACGGGAGCGCCCGCTCTGGCCGCCGGCGAGCTCCTGGTCGACACCACCACGGCCAACAGCGATCACCTCACGGTGGGCTCCAGCGTCCCGGTCAAGTTCGCCTACACCGGGAACTCGCACATCCACGTGGGGGGGATCTACAAGCCGAACTCACTCCTCGGCAGCTTCCTCGTGAGCGACCAGTTCTACCAGACCCACTTCGACAATCCTCTCCCCATCGCCGTCCTCGTCCGGACGACGACGGGGGCGACGCCGTCGAGCACCCGGGCGATCACGGCGGGTCTGAAGGCCTATCCCAATCTCAAGATCCAGACCCAGGCCCAGTTCAAGCAGAGCCAGCAGAAACAGGTCAACCAGCTCCTGGGTCTCATCTACGTCCTCCTCGCCCTGGCCGTGCTCATCGCCCTCATCGGTATCGTCAACACCCTCATGCTCTCGGTGTTCGAGCGGACACACGAGATCGGCCTCCTCCGGGCCGTCGGCATGCGGCGCCGCCAGATCAAGGCCATGATCCGCTCCGAGGCGGTCATCCTCTCCGTCTTCGGAGCGGTGATCGGGATCGTCGTCGGCACGGGACTCGGCGTGGCCCTGGCCGCCTCCCTCAAGCAACAGGGCATCACCGACATCGTCGTCCCCGGCTCGAACCTGATCGTCTTCCTGATCATCGCCGCCCTTCTCGGACTGGCGGCGGCGTCGTTCCCGGCCCGACGGGCGGCGAAGCTCGACGTCCTGGCCGCCATCGCCGCGCAGTGAGCCGCTGACGAGACCAGCTCAGGGGGCCAGCGCGTGGAACACGTCGAGGGCTTCCTGCATGTCCCGGGTCCCGGTGGCCCAGATCAGGCCGAGAGACGCTTCGTGCATCTCGACGATGTCACGATCGGTGAGGACCTCCCCGTCGGCGCTCCGCCTCATCCCCGCCTCCCAGGCCGCCTTGAACCTGGTGGCGGCGGCGATCATCGCCTCGGAACGAACGGGGGTACCGGTTCTCATCGGAATGTCCTCGGCACCGGCCGCCCACTTCTTGACCCTCCCCACCAGGATCTCGGCCCCCGTCGGGCGGGCCACCGGGACCGCCGGACCCGGCGCCGGGGTCTCGGCCCGGCGGCCGACGACCGGGGGACCGGTACACTGGTCGGTGACCCACGAGGGGGTGATTGGTTTCGACTCTGGTCGTCGATACGGGAGAAGCGAGCCGTGGTTCCCGGAGCCACGTTAAAGAGCCGGGACAAAAAACAAATGCCGAGTCTCAACTCGCGCTGGCTGCTTAATACGTAGCCCGTCCGTCCGGTCTCAGCCCTACGGGCCGGTAGCGGGCGTCATTTAGCGGGGCTCACCCGGCGGAGCCGTCGTCCGGCCGTCGGGGACAACAAAGGATGACTGGGGACCCTTGAATTCGCCGGCGGCGGCGAGGGCCCCGAGACTCAGCTGCCGGCTGCGCTCGGAGAAGGCCCGTTGAGAAGCCGGAGGACGCGGGTTCGATTCCCGCCACCTCCACCCCGTTGTAGGAATGACAACGTTTTACCTGGTAGAAGGCATTATTTGGCCGGCATTTGCCAACCTAGACAAGTGAAGATGTTCGAACCCCGCAGTTGCCGATGGCCCGATTCGCGTTGAGTGACGACCCGGCACTGCAGGAGCGAGTCGACGCAAACCGCCGAGAGTGCCCCGATCGGCACCTCGGTGACGCGATCTACAAGAGGGGGCACTGAACGAAGTTGGGCACCATTTCACTTTGCGCATGAGCGATGCCAGCTCTGGAGCCGTCCCAGCCGACGATGACAAGCTCCTCCTGCACCGTTTACACGGTATGTCGCATGGCTCAGGCACTACGCCTAGGCAGGCAAGCTGCAAAGGCTGGTGTGTCATGGCTAGATCACTGCGGGACGATGTCGATCTGGTCTCGATTTCGTCAAGTTGCGCTCGGTCGATCTGGACGGTGGGATATGGCGCCAGACCGAGTCCCGGTGCCAGCGGGGCAAGGTTTCAGGCTGGACGAAGAACTTCTGGGGAGCCATTCGCCCGTCCTTGATCCGGACCCTGGCCTCAACCCTGGTAATGGAAAGGCACGCGTACGACCCTGAGCGCCCCGGCCATCATCGACATCATGGCCACCACTGCCCCGGCAAGAGAGGCCGCCTGCATCGCTGTCCGGTCCGTCCCGAGTGCCAAAGCATGCAGCACACCGACGGCGAGAGCGAAGGCGACGCCGCCGGCCAGCCAGCTGCGCACCCCCAGATGGAGGGCAGAACACATCGAGACCACCATGCCCGTGAACATCGTAACCCCGATGGCATCATCGGCCCCGAGCGACAAGAGTGGTAGCTGGTACCCGGAACTGGCGAGAAGGAGGGCGACGGCCGTCGTGACGAAGAAGAGCGCCACCAGGTAGCAGGCCGTGGAGCGCAAGAAAATGCCCACGACGCGTCGCTCGAAGACGGCCAGCGTGGACGAGGAGCGTAGCGCCTTGCTCGCACGTGCCCGAAACGTGCGGAGTTGCCACTCAAGCACGCCCAACGAGAGCATCACCGGCATTGCGACGAGCGACAGGGGACCCAGGCTCTGGGCACCGTGCGCAACCACGGTAACGGTGGACACGGCCACACCGCAGCAGACTCCGTAACAAAAGAAGGTGAGCACCGAACGCCGCTCGTGGACCCCGAGCTCAACAGGGGACCACCAGCCGAATCGAGCGTGCCGGAGGGCCAGGACAAGCGAGGCCACTACTGTCACCACTACGGCCGCGACATTCAACACCCGTAGATACCGGTTGGAGGATTCGATCACATACGCGACCGACAAGAGCAGTGCAGGAGCCAGTGCGATCGCTATGGAGGCGGACTCCTTGTACACCGACAAGACGGTGAGCGAGGCTACGTAGAGGCAGAACAAAGTGACGGTCAGCACCGCGCTTGAACCGCCGCGTCCCCAGGCGATGCCCACCAACGCCGCCGTCATGCCCGTCGTTGCGGTGAGCACGAGGCTCGGCAGCACGGCCGGCGCGGGATCTTGACCGCGGTTGGAAAGGGCCATGGCCGAACCGGCCATGGCCTGGCCGAAGGCCCAACCGATCGTGAGGGCAAGCGGAAAGGCCCACCACGGCAGCGCCAGGTGCATGGCGCGGGCGGCGACGGTGAGGCTGACGGCGGGCACGACAAAGAGCAGGCCGAGGACCAGGTCCTTCACACCACCTGCACGGGGCGGACTGGGCTGGTCTCGCACCGGCACGGTCCGGCCGGAACGGGTGTCGTACAGCTCCTCGGCCAGTGTGAACAGATCCGGACGGCCGAACCTGGTCTGTGCGACCCGATTGCTGACTCCCACCGCCTCTAACGCCGCGGCGATCTCCAAGGGGTCCACAGCGGCGTTGCACACGGGATCGACCTCAAGTGGGAACAGATAGGTCAGCTGGGCGACGTCCGCTGGGACCGCAGGGCCCCCGGAAGATACGGCGCGCTCGCTCATCACAATGACCGCACGGCTTCGGGCAATCCCCGGGGCCGGGTGGCATCCGAGAGCATTGCGGGAACTGGGCCCCCGTTCGGCGCGATGCCAGGGATCGACAAGGACTCCGAGATGAAGTGCAAGTCCGACCGTTCCTTCGGCCGGACGATGTCCTGATAGAGCTCCCGGTAGGCCGCCACGCATCTCGACAAAGTGAAATGAGAGATCACTCGCTCCCGAGCCTGACGACCGAGCGAGTGCCGCAGTTCGGGATCGCCCAGTAAGGTGATTGTCGCCTGAGCCACCGCGACCGGGTCACGGGGCGGCACCAGGACGCCATTTCGCGCCACCGCCTCGGCGACCCCACCGACATCGGTGGCCACGACCGGTCGTCCGCAGGCCATGGCCTCGAGTACGGCGAAGGGGAATCCTTCCGAGATGCTGGTGAGCAGTACTACCTGCCCAGCCCGGTATGCCCCGGCTGGCGATGCCACTTGGCCCTCGAACACGGCCGATGCGCCCAAGCCCAGCTCGGCAACGAGGGAATCACAGTGCCGCCCATAGGCTGCCGACACCCGAGGTCCGAACATCCGCAGTCGGACTCCGGGTACGACGTCGCGCACCAAGGCGAAGGCTTTGAGTAGGGTCTCGATATCCTTGAGCGGGTCGATGCGTCCTACGAACACCAGCGTCGGCTCGTCCGGCTCGCCTGGATCGTAGGCGAACTTATCGGGGTCGATCCCGTTGTACACAGGTCGGATCCGCGAGCTCTCCGCGCCGCTTTTCAGTTCCCACAGTTGGCAGTAATGGGAAACTGGTGCGATGCAGTCTGCCATCAGGTACGTGGCCTCGACTAGCCGCTTGAAGAATCGCAGGAGCAATGACCGGACATGTGGGTTCATGGACCCTGGCCGGTGGGCCAGAAGCCGCTCACGTAGGTAGAGCCCGTGCTCGGTCAGCAGGAACGGAGTCCCGGACGTCCACTTGGTAGCCAATGCCGGCAACGCGGCAAGGCCGTTGGACGCGGCGTGGCAGAGGTCGGCCCGCACGGGTTCAAGTTCGAGCGGTCGTAGGAAGTGCTCGACAAACACCAGAGCCCCCACCGCGTCGGCAACCGTCGGGATCTCCGGGTTGCCCACTCCCCGACGGCCGAGCGAGGAGCGACCGGAATGTTCCCGCATGTGCATGAGCATGAGCTCGACGGCTTCCGGCGAGCTCAGTCCCGGGCGGAGCTGTCCGTCCTGGGCGGCGAGGAACAGGTCGTGGAGTGCGCCGCAGAAGTCTGCTGCGTTCCCCGCCTCGAGAAGGGTTCCCAGGAATCGAAGGAGGACGGGCGATATCGCAGACCGAAGAGCCTTGGAGGGCCGAGGCGCCGGCGATGGCGCCCAAAGTGGCACCATCGTTAGCCAATCCATGTTGGGCGGCCGCGACCACTCCGGTCGCTCGTTCCCGGAGCCCACGATGGCCACGACCTCGTACCGGTGCTCGGACAAACCCCGCACCACCTGATCGCACCAGACACTGACCCCGCCACGGTGGTGCGGGTAGGTGCCCTCAGTGATCAGCGCGATGCGCACGTCTCAGACTCCCCGTTCCTGGACGGACGTCGCGTGTTCAGCGCTCGTCAGCGAACGCCAGGCCAGGCCGAGGTGTCCCGACCTGGTTGCGCGGCCACAGAGTCGGCTTGGCCAGAAAGGGCGAGTGGCGTCAGTGCGCATGCCACCCGGCAACCGATTCCTCACCCCCGCCTCCTGGTCCGCCCGCTCTCCTAAAGCACCCCCGACGGTGTCGCGTGAAAAACCTAGCCGCGCTCCGCTCGGGCCGCTAAGGGGCCGACAAGCCAGCTTTCCGGTCCTGGCACGGAATCCGGCCTGGAAAGCCCTCAGCGTGGGTCAGGAGCGCTTCCCAGATGGGAGGGGACGGGAGCCCGTCGTAGGGGTTCCCGCTGTCCTGCCTCCCATCGGTGACGTACACGTACCCGAAGCCCTTGGCTTTGGCCTCCGCGCATGTCTCTGCCACTTCAGAGGGCGAAATTGCGTCGTGGAGAATGGCACCCAGCCGGCGCTGTCCACAGCGGGAAGCCCAGGACGGCAGACTCATTCTCTGGAAATCCGCGAGATAGTTTTCGTATACAACCATTTCGGACCCGCTGTCCAAGAGCCAGTCCGAGCTCGGGAGTTGACCGGCGTTCGTGATGATGGTCCCAGGGACATTCCGGGCGATCGTGCGGTGGTATCGACGATCAGCCAAAGTGCCGGCCGTCGTGACCTGGTCGAGGAATACCCCCTGAATCCCGGGATACAGCTCGAACCACAAGCGGACCTGGCCGAGGACAGTGGCAGGATCGGCCGAGTGCGGCGATCCGAGCGGGGCAGTGCCATGCTCGATGTTCACGTACCCGAGGAGCCGTGCGCCGCGCCGCGAGCAGCTGGCAACGGCTCGTCGATAGTTGGGGTCCACGAGATTGCTCGGCTGAACCGGGCACGTAGAGGCCTCGTCCACCGACCACGCGCCAGGACCAGGCGACAGTGGTGAAGCGAATCGAGTCTTCTGGTCGGCTACACCACTGGCAACATTGACGATCACGTAGGTGACGACACCATCAGGCCGGCTGCCTGGGCACGCCTTCCATGCATCCTCTCCCTGAGAACCGTTTGGAATGTTCGCTGGGTAGACATACATCGGGATGATGTGACCGAGCGCCGGCCGGACAGCCTCATCGGTGGTTTCTGATCGGTATGTCACTCCCCCCCCCCGATACCGCACAGCGGTCTCCCGACCACCGCGTCCTGGACACTTTTCCACGACGCTAGTTGGGCACCAGCAGTATCGTTCTGCGCAGCCAGCCCCGACCGACCGCACCCTGAGGAGCGTCAGGCGATGTCGCCCCGTTCGAGTTCAAAGACCCAGAATTGACCCGCCCTATTTCGGAGCGGCCTACGTCCCCTCGAGTGGTGGGCTTTGAGTTGAGCGGGGGCATCCACCAATAGGTGGGGCCAACGGCGTGATCCTCGGTGTGTTCCTAGCCGAACCCACTGAAGGAGATCACACCGATGGCCCTTGACCAGTCTGTCCTGTCCGACCTGCTCGACGCATTCCAATCGGGCGAAGGCCTGGACCTCATCCGGGAGTCCGTCCGAACGGTGTACCAGGAGCTCATCGAGACCGAGCTGACCTCGGCCATCGGGGCCGGACGCTACGAGCGCACGGACGACCGCACCAACGAACGCAACGGGCACCGGTCCCGGATGCTTGCCACCAAGGCCGGCGACGTGGAGCTGGCCATCCCGAAGCTCCGCAAGGGCAGCTTCTTGCCTTCGATCCTGGAGCCTCGGCGCCGGATCGACCAGGCCCTCTATGCCGTGGTCATGGAGGCCTATGTCCACGGCGTCTCCACCCGGGCCGTCGACGAACTGGTCGGGGCCCTCGGGGCTGCTTCGGGGATCAGCCGCAGCGAGGTGTCGAGGATCTGTGCCGGGCTCGACGAGGTGGTGGGTGCCTTCCGGGAGAGGCGCCTCGATCACGTGGCCTTCCCCTACGTGTACTTGGACGCCACCTACCTGCATGTCCGAGAGAACCACCAGGTAACCTCCAAGGCGGTGGTCATCGCCACCGGGGTGGCGGCCACCGGGCACCGAGAGATCCTGGGTATCGATGTCGGTGACTCGGAGAACGAGGTCTTCTGGCGGGAGTTCCTGCGCCGCATGAAGGCCCGGGGCCTCGAGGGGGTGCGTCTCGTGATCTCCGACCAGCACGCCGGCCTCGTGTCGGCCATCCGGCGCTGCTTCCAGGGAGCGACCCATCAGCGGTGCCGGGTGCACTTCGCCCGCAATCTCTTGTCCATGATCCCCAAGGGACAGCAGTCCATGGTGTCGGCCGCTTTCAAGACAGTGTTCGCCCAGGTCTCGGCCACCGAGATCCACGCCCAGTTCGACCAGGTCGAGCACATGCTCGAGGACCGATTCCCACGAGCAGCGGGACTGATGCGTGAGGCCAAAGAAGAGGTCCTGGCCTTCAGCGCCTTCCCGTCTGAGCACTGGAGGCAGATCTGGTCGACGAACCCTCTCGAACGCCTGAACAAGGAGTTGAAGCGCCGGTGTCGCGTCGTCGGAATCTTCCCCAACGAAGCGTCGGTCATCCGTCTGGGCGGCGCTGTGCTCCTCGACGTGCACGACCGAGTGGGTGTCCACCGAACGGAAGTACTTCTCCGAAGTCTCTATGGCGAAGCTCTACGCCGTCGTGGATAATGACGACGCGCCAGTCAGAGAGCTCACGCCCTCCGACTGATCGTTGCCGAGGATTGCGTGCTCAATCCCCACCACTCGGCGGGACACGGCCTCGGAGCGCCGGAATCACGAGGAGACCAGCCCTCGGACAAAGCCCTAATGGCCGACGGCCGTCGCCTACGACGATCGCGTGTCAAAGGGGGTTCGAACATAGTCCCGTCACTTCCCCTGCCGACCTGGTGGCGAGCCGCCGAGTGCTCGTTTCTCGCCGCAAGTCAGACTTTCACGCCACATTTCCCCTGGTCAGCGAGCCACAAGGGGTTCGAACATAGTCCCATCACCTCCAAGGGTGGGTGTTCATGAAACGACACCCCCGGTGTTCATGAAACCCACCGTTGGGGGTGGCGATGAGTCCATGACTCGTCCGCCGCCCAGTGTGGACGAATCCGCCGGCCTTCTGGGCCGGCGGATTCTTGTCTGACATCGAGGATCGGATCACCCTTGGTACGCCGACTCGCAAGGCTTCGCGTCGCGCTCTGCCGTGGTACACAAGGCCGTTCGATTGCTTCGCGCCTCGGAGCTCGGCCCGCGTATGAAGATGCCTGGAATGAGTGGTCGCGAGGGGACGCCGCCACTTGGGAATCCACGGCAAGTGTCGGGCTGACTTGATGCGACGAGGCGACATCCGCCTCGTCGATCTCGATCCCGTGCGTGGCGTGGAGGCCAGCAAGTTGGCGGCCAGCCGTGATCGTGAGCCACGACGGAGCCAACAGCACGGCCGAGCGCCTCGGGCGACGGGCAGCCACTGTCGTCCCCGCGACATCGAACATCGAACGCGTCTACCCCTTTCAGGTGCTGCTCCCGGCGTCACAGACTGGACTTGACCGTGACTCGAAGGCGCAGGTGGAGCAGGTGAGATCGGTGGCCGTCGAGCGCATCGGCGCACGAGTCGGTGTCGTACCGCCGGAGCTCCTCGTCTCGCTCGACGAGGCGCTGCGACTTCACCTGGCGCTGTGAGGGAGTCCAACTTCCGCCGTGGAGCCGGCCTTCGGAGAGCGTCCTTTTTCGCAGCGCGCCGTTGAGCGTTTCCCGACTCGTCGTCCTCGTGCACTAGACGGGTTGATCACCGGCCAGTAGGTAACCCTCCCCCCCGGGGCTTGCGCATATGGCAAAGAAGTGATCCTCCACACCGAGGCCGCCGCGCGACCCGTCGAAGGGGGCAGCGATGCTGAACACCCCGCCGTCGGCGGCAGCCAACCAGTAGCCGCCGGTGGACGGGTCTGCCGCCATGCCCACCACCGGGGCGTCGAGGGCCGTGCCACCCATCGAGCCGTGGAACCCGGCGTCGCCGAAGCTGAAGACACCGCCGTCGGCGGCGACCAACCAGTAGCCACCGCCGTCGGGGGTGGACGCCATGCCCACCACCGGGGCGTCGAGGGCCGTGCCACCCATCGAGCCGTGGAACCCGGCGTCGCCGAAGCTGAAGACACCGCCGTCGGCGGCGACCAACCAGTAGCCACCGCCGTCGGGGGTGGACGCCATGCCCACCACCGGGGCGTCGAGGGCTCTGCCACCCATCGAGCCGTGGAACCCGGCGTCGCCGAAGCTGAAGACACCGCCGTCGGCGGCGACCAACCAGTAGCCACCGCCGTCGGGGGTGGACGCCATGCCCACCACCGGGGCGTCGAGGGCTCTGCCACCCATCGAGCCGTGGAACCCGGCGTCGCCGAAGCTGAAGACACCGCCGTCGGCGGCGACCAGCCAGTAGCCGTCTCCCGGGGCGTCGAGCGCCGCTCCGACCAGGGCCTTGTCGGAAGTGATCGACGGGCCTGGTGGTCGGGCCTCCCCGAAGCTGAACGCCGCGCTCGTCTGGGGCTCGGAGATCGTTCCGCAGACCGACACAAAGGTGTAACCCTCGTTCTCCAGATCGCCGATGATCTGCGGGAGGGCATCCACCGTTTCCGATCGGGGCCCTCCACCGTCGTGCATGTCCACGACCGCACCCGAGAACGCGGCCCCCACCACGCTGTCGACGATGGACTGTGTGCCAGGGAGGCTCCAGTCCCTCGGGTCTATCGAGTAGCTCATCGTGGTCAGCCCGCGCTGAGCGATCTGGTCGAGCACGGTGGTGTTCCAATCGTCGTAAGGCGGGCGGACACATGTCGGGGTCTGGCCTGTGAGTGACCGGATCTCGTTTTGGGTCTGGTCGATCTCGTTGGAGAAGTCCGACTCCGCAATGGTGCTCAGGTCAGGATGAGTCCACGTGTGGTCCTCCACCGGATAGCCGGCAGCTGCGAGCATCTGGGTGTACTGCGGGTACTCGACGATGTCCTCGCCGATCTCGAAAAATGTGGCCGGCACGTCGTAGCGCTCGAGAACCGCCAAGACCTGCGGCGTGTAAGGACCCGGCCCGTCGTCGAATGTGAGGGCGATGACTTTCCTCCCCGCAGTGGCCGCGCCACCCGGGGCCTGGTACGTGTAGAAAGCCGGTTGTGGGGTTTCGGCAGACGCCACCGATGATGAACCCACTGCCAGCATGATCGCATAGGCGACCACACCGCCGGCCACCCTGATGATCCTCGTCAGGTTGGCCAGGCTCCATGACATGTTCGGATGGTAAGTCGCTCCGACAAGACGGTCGTAGGGCCGAAGGTCCTGAAGACCACGTCCAACAAGAAGGAGCAATCCCTCGCCACCGTGGCCGAGTTAGAAGTCCTCCTTGACCGGCTTCAATGAGACGGCCAACGACCGCACCACCGCAGTCGGCGGAGAGTCGCCGGGCTGACCTCGATCATTGGCCGCCGTGCGACCACCGCTCGTCGCTCCAACACCGTCAGCTTCCCTCGACCTCGACCAGGCGCCACCAGGTCCGTTTCGGCGACGGAGCGACGGTGTCGGCCAGGGTCGGATCACGGAGCAATTCATCACGGCGAAGTCCGGGCAGGACCGCATGGTGGATGGAGCCCCGCACGCTCACCAGGGCCAGCACCCACCCGAGGGCGCCAACGTAGGCCTCCGCTAGGGCGGGGTCGTCCCACTCGTACAGACCTCGGTGGACACCTCGCTGGTCATGACGGAACCACAACTTCGAGATCAAGCCCGAGAAGCCGACGAACAGCACACTGTTGAGCAGCACGAGGACGCCGTTGTCGCATAAATGGCGGGCACGGCGTTGCTCGACCTACTTGGTCGAGAATGTCCAATCGTTCCAATGCGGCTGGCACGGTACGTCGTCTCCCATCCCTCGCTGGCTACCAGGGTGCGGAGGAACGTCGACTATCTTGTCAAGAACAAATGGTTGACGCCGTCGCCGTTGTGAAACGCCGGGACGGCGCGGGTGAACGACTCGGTCGAGGCCTGACGACGGACGGATGACGTCAGACGCCGCCGGACCTCGCCACCACGGTTACGTCGAGAACCAAGGGCGCACCCGGTATCGGAGTGCACGGCGTCGGCGTACACGGACTGTGACCCGACACAAAGTCTGCCTGTACCGTCGTTGATCCCGGGCGTACCGCCCTGAACCGGGCCGTGAGCTGGGAACTGGATGTGGCGCTCGAGAGCAGAGACAGGATGCCCTGATCGGACACCGTTGGCGGGCCCGGCCAGGAGCCGCCCGTTCCTCCGTAGCCTCCCCTCATGACGAGCTCGGCGCCAACTTGCACACACGCCGAGCTGGGCTCGGGCACCATGATCGTCACGGTCACGGTCCCCGTCTGGCAGTCGGCCGGCACGACGGACGCCGGGGTTGAAGTGGCATCGCTTGGCGAGCGAGTCGTGGCAGTTGCCTGGACTCCAGCCGTCGTTGCCGGTGACGAACAACCGGCGAGAGACAGGGCGAGCCCTGCGCTCATCCAGGTCACCAGTCGCCTGGCCATCCACCCAGGCTAGACGGGCCCACGCTCGACTTCTTCGACACCCTCGCCAGTCCCTGACCGGTGGATCGAGCCACGGACGGAGTCACTCCAGACCCAAGGCCTGTCGTCATCGAGCGGCGAGGAGCTCATCTATTCGGTGATTGAGGTCCTCTTGGTCGACCACATGGACATAAACGTCGTGATGACGGCGGGAGTCGGTCTCCCATGACAATCCACCTTGCGCATTCATGACGGCCGAGCCGCCCTGGCCCGACTCAGAGAAGAGACCCTGACGACCGCCGATCGCATACAGAATCGTGGGCCCGTCCCAGTCGCCGTCCGTGGGCGGTCCGCAGCCAAAGAGTGCATCGAACACGATCCGCATGGGATTGTCGTGCGGCGTGGCGGAACAGAGCATTCCGCCCACCTTGGTGTTGATCCCGGTGGATCCGTCGACCCATGCGATGGGTGTGGGCCACTGCGCGCCCGTCACCACCGCTCGTGCCGAGGCCACGTCGTATCTGCTGTTCGTGAGGGGTACGGGAGCGCCGCCCGGAAACAGGCCGTCCTCGATCACGAGGTCCCTCACCTTGGTCGCGATCAGTGCACGACCATCGAGCGGACTGCCCTGTCCGGGCTTCGATCTCAGCAAGCCGGCCAGGTTGGTGTATGCGCCGATCGCCACGATGGTAACGCTGTGGTCGGGTTGTCCCGTGAGCACGCGACGATAGAGGGAGACTGCACCGGGAGCATCGGCGCTGCTGCCGACGGCGTGCGGAAGCCGACGAATCAGCTGGGCGCTGTAACCGGCGGGCACAGTGTTCGCACGGCTGTCAGAGACGGCGCCCACGGGGATTCGGCTGTGGCCATATGCGGTGTCGATGGCGTCGATGGCAGCGACCGCCACGGTACTCCTGATATCGGACATCACCCCCAGAATCTCGACCTTTCCCCGTTGCTGCAGGACGTTGGCCATCCCGACGGCAGTGGCGTCGTCCCAGTAGAGGGACAGGTCGGTATCGATGATCACGTGGGGTACACCGCTCCTCGTGCCCCCACCTCGGGTGGCCGACGCAGCCGGTCCGCAGGCGGCCACGACGATCAGTGCGCCGGTGACGGCCGACGCGCCCCAACGCCATCGAGGCCGTCGGCCCTTGTTCTCGCGGAGCGGCCGATCCTGCGCTCTTGACGGGTCCCCATGCGGCACGAGCCCAATCAGACCACGAGATCCCTCAGCCCCGCGGCGCCATGGCGGGAACCACTCCGCCGAGCCGAGCGGCACCTGGCCGGAACGGAGTGGTCGACGTAGGCCCGGGCGATCGTGCCGTGGAGGCATTCCTCGCTCGACCGCTGACCGCACACCTGGCCACCCATGGACCACTTGTCCGTCCGGTCTGGTTCCTGTGGGAGGACCACTCGTTCTGGATCTTGACGGGCCCGTGGTCGACGGTGCCGTGAGACATCGACCGAGATTCTCGCGTGGCCCTTGTCGTCGATCAGCGGGATGTTGCGTCGTTACCTGGGCGACGACAACGAAGCCTGGGAGGAACGATTTCAACGATGCCTGAAGGGTGATCAGGGATCTGTCTGGCTCCGTCTGACGTCAGCCGATAGGCACGGCCTGCCAGCTCGCTCCGGCGTCATGGGTCATGAGCAGCTGGGTCCCTTCCTGGGCGGGCGGACCGGGCAGGCCGTGGACGACAACCCCCTGCGTGCTCGTGGTGAAGCCCAGATCATTGAATCCCTCTCCCCCGTCGTCGTAGGTCTCGACCGTCGACCACGTGTGCCCGCCGTCGCTCGACCGGTACAAGAAGCTGGCTCCCGAGGCGGCCGAGACCATGAGGGTGCCCGACGCCGTGGCGGCCAGAGCCTCGGCGTCCCCACCCAGCGGGGTGCTACCGGCGACGGTGCTCTTGCCGTTCACGGTCACGACCACGGACTTGGTGGAGCTGCCCGCCGCGCCGTTCCCGCTGCACAGTGAGTACAGCGTCGTCGCGTTGGGAGCCACCATGGAGGCCAGTGAGAGGCCCGCTGAGGCACAGGGACCGGCAAAGGCGTTCCACCCGCTCGGATCGGCGAGGTTCTCGGTGGCAAAAAGAGCTCCGGAGCCGAGTAGGGCGAAGCCGACGGGCGCGTGGAGTGTCAGGTCGAGGGCGCTGATCCCGCTCGACATGACTGACGGGCCGGTGCGAACGGTGGCGAATCCACCGCCGGTGGCCGGCGCCTGCTCCAGCCGGAGCGGGCCGGCGCACTCGGTCTCGACGGGGCAAGGCGAGATGACGGCGTCGACGTAACCGCCCGACGTCTCGAGCGAGACCACAGAGCCAGCCGTCTTGACCTGTTGCCAGGTCCGTGCTCCGTCATGGGTGGCAAAGAGCGCCGGGCCGAACACCCATCCATCGAGCGGATCGGCGAAGCGCACTTCGTCGACCGCCGGCAGACCTGATGCCGGCGAGGCCCCATGGGCCTCGTAGCCGGCCGCCGGCGCGGTGAGGCCGACCCAGGTCGCACCCCCGTCGGTGGTCCGTACCAGGGCTGCGCAGCTACCACCCGGGCACGAGGGAGCCACACCGAGGGCGAATCCCGTCGTGGCCGACACGAACGTCACCGATCCGGGAAGGAAGCCGCTGGGCACGGCGGTGCCTGTCGGAGGGGAGAGGGTTGTCGAGGACGTGGGGTGGGACGTCGTCGGGGTCGACGTGCTCGCCGGGGGCGGTGATGTACCCGTCGAGGCACAGGAGACACCAACTAGGCCGAGGCCGATGAGCGGCACTCCACCGGCCCAGCTCCGTACCCCCCGCCAACGGCGGTACCGGGTCAACTCTCGCCCCGCGGGACCCAACGCTCGTTCGCCGTCACGTCGGGGATGTGCTCGAGCCGGCATCGGACGTATGGCCATGATCTGCCTCCTCGACATGCAGGCTGGCATGTTTCCCCTGGACCGGGGCAGGGCCGAAGGGCCCATCCTTCGGCCCTCCCGGGCCTTCCCCGACGCGGAACCGGGACGTTCGACTCCGGGCGGTGACGTCCCCGAGCTGACATCGTGGACCAGCCGGAAGAGTGGACACCGACGTCCCGGCCCGCGGCGTCGCCGGGGACCGGACCCCGCCCCCCGGGGTTAGAGGTCGAGCGTCGGGTTCGTCGGATCGACCCCAGCACGGCGAAGCGCCTTCGCCTTGGTGCGGACGAGAACGTCGCGCGGGGCGATACAAACCCGTTCCACCATCTCCACGGCTTTTTCCATGAGACCCGCCGGTTCGACCACGGCGCTCACAAGGTGAACGTCCAAGGCGTCATGCGCTGTGAGCTCGCGCCCACCGATGGTGAGCTCCCGGGCAATGGCACCGCCGACCAGATCGTGCAGCGGACCGTAGACCACGTCGCCGAACGACCGCTCCGGATGAGAGAAGCGCGCGGTGCTCGACGCCACCCGCAGGTCGCACATGACCGCCAGGTCGAAGCCGCCGGCGATGGCGGGACCGTTCACGGCCGCGACGAGCGGAAGGGGGAAAGAGAGCACGGCGCGGTGAAAGCGGTCGCTGGAGGCCCACAGCTCCTGCATGAAGGCGTCATCCACGGCGGCGCGATCGAATTCCTTTAGGTCGAACCCAGCCGAGAACACCGTCCCCTCGCCGATGACCACGACGGCCTTGACGGAGCTGTCCTCGGCCATGTCGGCCAGGGCGTCGCTGATGGAATCGCGCAGGGCGACCGACAACGCATTTCGACGCGCTGGCCGATTGAGGGTCATCACCACGTGATCCTCGGCCCGCTTCATCAGGAGCTCGCCGCCAGCCCGTCGCTCCACCGTCACGAGCTCATGCCGTCGCCCACCGTGTGAACCACGACGCGGTACCCGGTGAGGAGGAGTCTGCCCATCTCACCGGCAGCATAGGTGGCCACGAATCGAAGATGGAACGTCCCTTGCACTTGTACTAATCTTCTAGTACATTGATACGTATGGAGGCGGAGTCGATGATCCAGTTCCGGCTCGACCTCAAATCGGGCGTGCCCGCGTACCGCCAACTCGTCGACCAGGTCCGTCAGGCGTTGCGGCTGGGCCTTCTCCGACCCGGCGATCAGCTCCCGACCGTCCGCGACGTGGTCAAGCAGATCGCCATCAACCCCAACACCGTGCACCGCGCCTATCGGGATCTGGAACAGCAGGGCCTCACCGAGGGCCGGCCCGGAAGCGGCACCTTCATCACGCGCGCCCTGGCCAGGGTTCCCGAACAACAGAAGACGTTGCAGCGCCAACTCGAGAAGTGGATGCGCTCGGCCCGGGAGGCCGGCCTCGGTGACGAGGCGATCTCCGCCCTCGTCGCCGAAGCGATGCGCTCGTCAGAAAAGGAGGGGCCACGATGACAGGTGCGCTGGAAACGGTCGGGCTGGGCCGCCGCTATCGCACAACCTGGGGTTTGCGGGACTGCAGCTTGACGGTTCCCGAGGGGAGCATCACCGGCCTCGTCGGTCCGAACGGTGCCGGAAAGTCGACACTGTTGCGACTCGCTGCCGGCATCTCGCGACCGACGACAGGGACGGTGAGTATCTTCGGCCAGGAGGTTCGCCCGAATTTCACGGCGCACCTCACCCGGATCGGTTACTTCGATCAGCTACGACCGCTCTACGCCGGATTCCGGGTGGACGAGATGCTCGGTCTCGGCAGGCGTTTGAATCCGAGTTGGGACGACGTGTCGGCCAGGCAGTGGCTCGACGATCTCGGCATCTCGGTCAAGGACAAGATCAGCAGGCTCTCTCTGGGTCAACAGGCCGAGGTGGCGCTCACGGTCTGCATGGGCAAACGACCCGACCTCCTTCTCTTGGACGAACCAGTGGCGAGCCTGGATCCGCTTGCCCGTCGTCAGCTCCTCTCGACCCTCATGGGAACCGTCGCCGAGCGGGGAACGACCGTCCTTCTTTCGTCGCACATCGTGAGCGAACTCGAGCCGGTGTGCGACTACCTCATCATTCTTTCGGCATCCCACGTGCAGATCACCGGATCGATCGAGTGGATGTTGGCCAATCACCGGGTCCTCGTCGGCCCTCGGGACGGTGAATCGCCTTCCGGCGTTGATGTGATCTCTTCGGCCGCAACGGGTCGGCAGGTGACACTCCTGGTTCGCGGCATGGCGTCAGATCTGGGTCCGGACTGGCAAGACCTACAGCCCGGACTGGACGAGGTCGTGCTGGCCTATCTGGCTCAACCGCCTTCCGGTCGGAGCACCTCGCCCGTCGACCGCCTCCCCGAGCCTGGGGAGCCGTCATGATCTGGCTGGCGTGGCGCCGTCACCGACTCGCTCTCCTGGTCGTGGGGTGCACCCTTGTCGCCCTTGCCGTGTGGATGATCGTCGACTGTCACTCATTCGAGGTCGCCAGGCACACCTATGGACGCAGTGGTTGCATCGGGACTCTCCTCTTCTGCAACGGGGTCTCCCACGGCTGGTTCTCCTTCCAGAACCAGGCCGGATACCTCGACGTGCTCCTGTTCCTGGTCCCCTGCGTCCTGGGAATCGTTCTCGGCGCCCCCCTCGTCGCCGGCGAGCTCCAGGCCCACACCAATCGCCTGGCATGGACTCAGAGCATCTCTCGTTCGAGGTGGCTCGTCATCAAATGGTTGGTGGTCGGGCTCAGCGTCGTGGCTCTGGTTGCGCTGATGCAGGTCGTCGTGCAGTGGTGGTCCGGCCACGTCCTCGTGAACTTCCTCGAGACAAGCTCGCTTCCGGGGACGGACCGGATATCTCCCCGCCTGTTCGGCATCACCGGAATCGTTCCGCTCGCTTATGCGCTGTTCGCCTTCGCCCTGGCGGCAGCACTCGGGGCCATCCTGCGGCGGACGGTCTGGGCCGTTGTCGGGACCATCGTCGGGTACACGGCGGCGGCGATCCTGATGGTATTCAACATTCGGCCGTACCGTCTCTTCTCGCCCGTCTTCGTGCCACAGGTGACGAGCCCGAACGGGAACTCCGTGGCGTTCCTGCCACAAAGCGTGTTGAGCCAGCCCGCCTGGAATCTGGGATTCGGCTTTCGGCTCGCTCCGGGCGTCGTGAGTCCTTACTCGGCTAACGAGATCGCCCAACGTTGCCAAGATCGGAACTACAACTACGCGTCCTATCTCCGCTGCCTGGCTTCCCATCACGTCGAAATGGGTTCGTTCTATCAATCCGCCAGTCGTTACTGGCCACTTCAGTGGAGCGAGGCGGGCATCTATCTTGGGGCCGCACTCGTTCTCTTCGGACTGACCGTCTGGGCTGTACGGCGGTGGCGGGCATGATTCGCCGTCGGGCCTCGTCGGTGCACCGGCCGGAATGAACCCGGTCCGGGTGCGGTTGTCTCCAACGTCATCGCAGAAGGGAGCGCCCGGGAAACGTGCCGTGGGACGTCGCCGGCTCATTGTTCGTCGTGGGGACAACCGCCTACGCTGCCGTGCGAGCGGTGAACCTGGTACCCGGTGACACGGTCGTCGTGTCGGCGGCGGCGGGAGGTGTCGGCTCGGTGGCCGTCCAACTGGCCGCCGCCACCGGTGCCACGGTGATCGGGCTTGCCAGCGAGGAGCATCACCCCTGGCTCATCGGCCACGGAGTGATCCCGGTGACCTACGGCGACGGCGTGGAGGATCGAATCAGGGAGGCCGGCACCGGGCGGTTGGACGCGCTCATCGACACCTTCGGTGGCGGGTACGTCGAGATGGCCATCGGTATGGGTGTGCCGCCCGACCGTATCGACACCATCATCGACCGGACGGCCGCCCAGGAATACGGGACCAAGACCGACGGGAGCGCGGCGGCGGCGAACGCCGGAGTGCTGGCCGACCTGGCGGCAATGATCGACAAGGGGGCCCTCGATATTCCTATCGCCAAGACCTATCCCCTGACCGAAGTCCGCCAGGCCTTCCGCCACCTCGAAGAGCGGCACACGCTGGGCAAGATCGTCCTCGAACCTTGATCGTCCCGGTCGGAAGATCGGGATGCCGTGACAGAATGTGCGACGTCGAAGGGGGACAAATGTCAGGAGCCGCCAACGCTCAACTCCAACAGCTCGAGGCTGATACACCGGTCGATGCGGCCGTGGGGGCACTCCTGCAGGACGGCGCCGTGATCGTCCACAATCTTCTTTCTGGTGACGTCGTGAAAGCGATCAACACCGAAGTCCAGCCGTTCGTCGACCGGGCCGACCCTGACATGCGTCATCTCAATCCCGGGGTGCAGGTCTTCCACGCCCAGACCCGCCATGTCTCGGGTCTGGCGGGCAAATCACCGACATTTGCCACCGAAGTCATGATCCATCCGCTGCTCATGGCCATGTGCGACAACGTCCTGGGACCGTCGTGCGCCCGCTTCCAGCTCAATCTGGCCCACCTGCTGGAGCGCCTTCCGGGTGCCGGAGACCAGTTCTGGCACCAGGACGAGATCGTCTGGAACCTGGTGCCCGAGCCCAAACCCGAGGTGCAGCTGGCCTCGGTGATCGCCTTGGTCGATTTCACCGCCGACAACGGTGCCACCCGCGTCTTTCCGGGAAGCCACCGCTGGGAAGCCGGGCGATACCCCACCGACGACGAAGCCGTGGTCGCCGAGATGCCGGCCGGATCGGCGATCGTTTATCTCGGTTCGACGTTCCACGGCGGCGGTTCCCACTCCGGCTCGGCGCCACGCCGTGGCGTTCACTTGTCCTACACGTTGGGTTGGCTGCGCACCGAGGAGAACAACTACCTCGCTGTGCCTCCGGAGATCGCCAGCCACCTACCCCGACAGTGCCAGGAAGTGCTGGGTTACGCCGTGCACGATGCCATCGAGCGCGGCGGGGGCTATCTCGGCATGTTCGACCTCCGCGACCCGATCGAGTTGTTTCGAGAGGGCTGGCCGAACAACCCCCGCCAGGACTGAATCTCGGTCGTGCCGTCCGCTCCGCCTGCACGTTCTGGTGACCCGAAGGAACGGACCACCAGCGACGACTTGGACAGATCACTCAAGTCCGAGTCTCCACGAGCCGATGATCGGAGCGGAAGACCAGTCGGATTGGGCGATACGCCTCGGACGCTAGACCTCGTGGAAGTACGCACCGCCCCCATGGAGAAGGGTGGCGCATGCAGGCACGACGGAGACTCTTGCCCCGCCAATTCACTGACTGGAAGGGCAAGTACATGGTCGAGGACGACCCCGACCAGGGCTGGCGTGAATGCCGCATCGTCGACGTGTCCTCGGCCGGGGCCGGCGTCGAACTTGTCGACGCCACCGAGAGGGAGTCGTCCGGGTGCCGGATCATTCTGGCTGTCCACATCGCAGGGGTGGTCCGCTACTCCGAGTCGTTGAAGAACGATGGACGGAGAGTTGGGATCCAGTTCATGGATCTCACCGACGAGGAGCGGATCTACATCGAATCCCTCGAGAGCCTCGGAGCTGTCTGGTGACCACGCCCAGCGGCGAGGCACTCAGATAACGGTCGCCGACCTGGCCGCTGTCGCACCGGCGAAACGGCCGAAAAGAGTCGAGTCGCCCAGTGAGAGACCCGAGGCGTATCCGAAGGAGCAGATCCCGGACGTCGTCCGCCCGGCGGCAAACAACCCCGGGATGGGCACACCCGAGAGATCCACGACCTCGCCGGCCACGGTGGTCTCGAGACCGCCGAGTGTGAAGGGGGCATAGGGCGCGGAGTCCCGGCGCAGGTCGAAGGCTCCGAGCGGTGGAACCAGCGGTCGGACCCGTTCGGGCCGCTTGTGGAAGACCGGGTCCGCTGCCCAGCTGGGCATGGCGGTTGTAGAGCGCCAGGGTCACCTCGAGCGAGCCCGCCGGCAGGCCCATCTCGGCCTCCAGTTCCTCGACCGATTCGCACACCCAGGAGGCCTCGAGGCCCATCCAGTTGGGCTCGTAGCCGGCCTCGTCGATCACCAGGAAGCATGTGGCCTCGTGTTCGTAGAGAGCGGCCTGGCCGACGCGGCCCATGTAGGTGTCCTCGTTGATGAAGCGCTGGCCGTTGCCGTCGACGATGATCCCTTCGATCAGCCGCCGCGGCGGGATGATCGGCAGTGACACTTCTCCCGGCGTGCATGTTCTTGACCCGGGCCCCGACGGCCTGAGCCATCTCGATCCCGCCGCCGTCGTCGGCCTCGGTCCCGACCTTCCAGGTACCGAGAAGCAGGGTCGGGGCGTGGCGCCGCAGCATCTCGTCATTCCAGATGAATCCGCCGGCGGTGAGCACGACACCCCGGTGAGCCTTGACCGCCATTCGCTCGCCGTAACGGGTGGCCACGGCCCCGACCACGCGGTCGTCATCGACGATCGAGGCGCTCCACCCGAGTGTCGTAGGAGACGTCCGCCCCGGCCGCGAGGGCCGCTTCGGCGAGCTTCTGCATGAGCAGCCACCCCGTCGAGCGCTTCGTCTTGGTCAGATGACCCCGGGGGGCGGGTACGGCGATCTCGTTGAACGGCCATGCGTCCTCGCCACCCGACCACACGAGTCCCTCGGTCCCCGAGGGAGCCATCTGAGTCTCGAGGTCGAGACGGGCGTCGTACTCGACGCCACGCGCCACCAGCCAGGCGAAGTGGTCGAGGCTGGCCTCGGCGTAGGCGACGACCTTCGCCTCGTCGGGCTCCGGTCCGCATGCCGCCAGCAGGTAGCGCACCATGTTGTCGACCGAGTCCTCGAACCCGCAGGCGGTCTGCACGGGCGTGCCCCCGCCCAGGTACACGATGCCCTCGGACAACGCCGCGGCGCCTCCCGCCCCCGAGGCTCGCTCCGCCACCAGGACCTCGGCGCCGGCCTCCCGGGCGGCGTGCGCCGCGCAGGAGCCCGCCGCACCAAAGCCGGCCACAAGGACATCGGTCTCCAGGTCGAACGAGCCGACTTCGGCCAACGGGAGCGGTCTCACGCACCCCTCCATCGCCATCGATCGCTTCGGTGCGTGGTCACCTGATGGGTCACGGGCCGAAGTCTATGAAAAGTCCGGTGGCCTGGATCTGGCGAGGCGATCCCCCGAGCATGATTCACCAGCCCCGCTCGGTCCTCATCCCGACACGGTGGCTCCAGCGGTCCCCTCGACACGGACATCGTCCGATGATTCCTTGCGCTGGTCACGTTGTCCCTTGTACGAAGAACGGTCCGGTGCCCTGGACCCCGGTGAATCCCAGCGAGCGTAGGGTCTACGGGCGATGCCACCCGGAACACAACCACATCACGGTTGCGGCCCGCGGCGCCCCAGATGGGTCACGATCGCTTCTCGCCTCGTGCGCCCATGACACTCCCGGCGCGACCGGCGCCGTCCCCCCGTGGCCATCGAGGTGATCACCGATGGGCTGCGTTGGTGGTGTTGTGCATATCGTCCCTCATCATCAACCTGGACAACACCATCCTCAATGTCGCCCTGCCCACCCTCGTCCGACAGCTCCACGCCAGTTCCAGCCAGCTCCAGTGGATCGTCGACTCGTACGCCATGGTCTTCGCCGGACTGTTGTTCGTGGGCGGCAGCCTGGCCGATCGATTGGGACGAAAACGCTTCTTTCTCATCGGTCTGACCGTCTTCGCCGGAGGATCGATCGGCGCCGCATTCTCAGGCTCCGTGCACCTCCTGATCGCAGGCCGGGCCGTCATGGGGGCCGGCGCGGCGCTCACGATTCCCGCGTCTCTGTCGATCATCAACGACATCTTCCGCGACTACGCGGAACGGGCCCGTGCCATCGGCGCCTGGGCCGGGACCATCGGACTCGGCATCGCCGTCGGCCCGATCGCCGGCGGTCTTCTGCTCGCCAGATTCTGGTGGGGCTCTATCTTTCTCGTCAACGTCCCGATCGCCATCGTCGGCTTCGTGGGGGCTCTGGTATTCGTCCCGGACTCGAAGAACCCGACTGCCGACCGCCCCGATCCCATCGGGGCGGTGCTGTCGGTTGCCGGACTGGGTCTGCTCCTGTGGGCGATCATCGAGGCTCCGAGCCATGGCTGGACCTCCAAGGTGGTAGCCGGAGTCGGGGCGGCCAGCCTGGCCGTCCTCGGCGCCTTCGTAGGTTGGGAAGCCCATAGCCACCACCCGATGTTGAAATTGACGTTCTTCGCTGACCGCCGTTTCTCCATTGCCGCGGCCGGCGAATGCCTGGGGGTCTTCGGGCTGATGGGAGCACTCTTCGTCCAGACCCAATTCCTGCAATTCGACCTCGGGTTCTCACCGCTCCAGGCCGGCCTACGCATCCTGCCCATCGCCGTCACGCTGGTCATGAGTGCCGCGCTGTCTCCCTTGTGCGCCCGCGTCGCCGGGGTCAAGCTCACGGTGGCCGCCGGTCTGGCGGCCACCGCGGGAGGTCTGTGGCAGGTCTCAGCGGCGGCGAGGGTAGGCGCGACCTACGGAGACGTCGTGCCCGGCTTGGTCCTGCTCGGCCTCGGGGCTGGCCTGCTCCTGCCGACGGCCACGAACTCCGTCGTCGGATCTGTCCCCCAGGGCGACTCGGGGATGGGATCGGCGTCCAACGCCGTGGCTCTGCAGGTCGGTGGCGCCCTGGGTGTCGCGGTGGTCGGCAGCGTGATGTCGACGCGCTATCAGGATCACATGAACGCCGCGCCTCGCGGGCCGGCACGTACCCGGGGCGGCCATGCACGCCATTTTCGGTTCGCTCGGCGGTGCCCTGGTCGTGGCCGGTGGCGCCGGCGGCGCCACCGGCGCACTCTTGGCGCGTGCCGCCCGCTCGGCATTCATGAGTGGTGTGGAGATAGCGATGCTCGTCGGCTCCGGTGTCGCACTCGCTGGGGTCCTTCTGATCCTCGCCCGTCTCCCCTCGCGGACGCGACCAGAGCTACTGACGACCTGACACCTCGCCGACCGGGTCGGGCGCGGTGGCGCCGTTCAGATGGGCCGCCACGACGCCTTCGCTGGCGCTGGCAAGGAACGCGAGGGCAGCGGCGACCTCGAGCGGACGACTGAAGTAGAAGCCCTGACCGGCGTTGCAGCCTTCGTGCTGAAGATGTCGAAGCTGATCGGCCGTCTCGATCCCCTCGGCCACCGTCTCGAGGCCGAGAGCATTGCCCAGTTCGACGAGCGCGTGGACAAGGGCGGTGCTCGGGCCGTCTACGGCCGTCCCGGCGATGAAGGTCCGGTCAATCTTCACGATGTCGACGGGGAACTTCTGCAGGTACGCAAGCGATGAGTAGCCTGTCCCAAAGTCGTCGATGGCAAGACGGACGCCGAGGTCTTTCAGACGCGCGGAGCCTCATATCTGACTCATGGGAGTCACGCATCAACGTGGTCTCTGTCATCTCGAGGATCAATCTCGTCGGATCCAAGCCCGAGCACGTCAAGGCCAGACGAACGTCGTCGACGAATGTCGCAGTCTCGAATTGACGAGGAGAGACGTTGACCGACACGGCCGTCGTCAGGCCCACATCACTCCACGACCGGGCTCGGCGGCAGGCTTCTTCGAGTACGAAGGCGCCGACCTCGATGATCAGGCCTGACTGCTCGAGTGCGGGGATGAAGGTGTCCGGCGCTTCGACCTTCCCCGACGGACGCCGCCAGCGCAGGAGCGCTTCCATACTTCTCACGGCACCGCCGTCGAGCGCTATCACCGGCTGGTAGACAAGGAAGAACTCGCCGGTTGCCAGAGCAAGTCGCAGGTCCCGCTCCAATTCGATGCGAGCTCGAAACGCACCGCGCATCTGTGGTTCGAAGCGCACGGCCCGGTTGCGCCCCGCTGCTTTCGCTTCGTAGAGAGCAACATCGGCGTCCATCAACAGATCCTCTGCCGACGCGTACGCACCCGAGACGATTCCAATGCTGGCGGAGATGGTCAGTTGCGGCCGGGCATCGCTGTGCACGGCAAGAGGAGGGGCCAATACCTCGAGAAGACGATCGGCGGCGACGTCGGCGTTGAGCGCCTCGGGTCCTTCGACCAACACCACGAACTCGTCACCCCCAAGGCGCCCGATGGAGTCCGATTCGCGCAGAGCGCTACGAAAACGGGAGGCGACCTGCCGAAGCACCTCGTCACCGACGCGGTGCCCAAGCGAGTCGTTCACATCCTTGAACCGGTCCAGGTCGATGAACAACACGGCCCCGTCGCCGCCGTTGCCCGTGCCGCTCTTTTGCACCTGCTCGATTCGATCCAGTATCAGGGTCCGGTTGGGCAAGCCGGTCAGAGCGTCACGGGTGGCGAGCCGCTCCAGCAGCGTCGCGGGTCGAACGGAGCTGGGTGATGTTGTGGGCGGATACGACCAGCCCGTTGACCGTCGGATCTTCGATCAGGTTGACGATGCTCAGCTCGCACGGAACCGCCGCTCCGCCGCTGCCGCGTCGGAGGGAAACTTCGACCACGATCGGACCGCCACCGGCCCGCCGTTGGTCCAAAGCCGCCGCCAGCGCCTCTTGCAAAGCCGGACGATCCGATTCGATGACAAGCTCGAGAAGTGGTCGGCCCTGCACGCGCTCCTGGTCATGGCCCAACATGCGGGTGATCGCAGCCGACACCGACTCCACCGCGCCGGGCGCGGTCGAGCAACATCAGGATGCTGGCCGAATTGTGGACCAGGGACCGGAACCGTTCGGTGTCGTTGGTCGCCACTTCCCAACGACGTCGTTCGGTAAGGTCTCGGACACACCAGAGCAGTCCGTTGATCGGCGGTCGATCGAGCAGGTTGGCGCCGATCAGCTCCACCAACCTCCAGCCCGTCGGCGTCCTGACGCGTAGCTCGATGGGGCTACCGACGTCCTTGCCCTGGACGCTGTCGAGCGACGCGATGGCCAATTCACGGTCTTCGGGGTGGAGGAGCTCGAGCCCGCTCATGCCCACGATGTCGGCATTGCTCAGGCCGAACATTCGTTCGGCGGCCGGATTGCCCCAGACGAGGTTGCCGTCGGCGTCGGCCACGACGACAGCATCCGGCAACTCCAGGACCAGACGCTCGAGCCACGCAGGTTGCATCGCTCCTCCCAGGGGCTGCCTGTAAGGCATCGTCCTGTTCGGACGGCTCCTGAACCACAACAACAGGCCCGGCCGTCCGTCGGAGCGGCGGACCGGATTCGTGGCCGTCACCAGGACGTTCTCTCTGAGGCCGACCTCCGCTCGAAGCGGAGGCGGAGCGATCTCTCGGTGCTCGACGGCGTCGATTCGCCGACCCGGGCTCGGCACGACGTGGTGGGGAACCGGAGAGCTCGGCTCGGGGTTCGACAGGTGGCGAGTTCCCGTCACCAGGCGTCCGATCTTCGCCCGGTCGGACGGTTGCTCGAGGAGGTAGCTTGACGAAGGATCGACGAGGCGGGAATTCGCCGGCTGGCGATCTCACCACACGAGATCGTCCCATGAAGGGGGAGGGACATGAACCACGGAACGCGCTCGTTCAGGTTGTCTCGTCTGGGAGTTGCCGGCGGATTGGCTGTCCTGCTCTGTCTGGTGCTGGTGAACGCCGGCACAGCCGGCGCGGCCAGGACCGAGAAGGCGCGATCGCCCCAGGTTCTCTATGTCGGGATCTTCGACGGGATCACCACCCCGGCGGCGTCCACCTTCCCGACCATCCAGGGTGCCGTCAACGCCGCCAAGAAAGGTGACTGGGTCCTCATAGCCCCGGGCGACTACCACGAATCGGACGACGCGGGGATCACGGGATCCAACCCCTGGGTCGGCAAGGGGTACTACGGCGGCGTGGTCATCACCACGCCCGACGTCCATGTGCGCGGGATGGACCGAAACACGGTGATCGTGGACGGCACCTCGGCCAGCGCCTCCGAGCCGTGCAGCTCGGCGCCGGGCGACCAGAACTTCTTGAGCGGCCTGGGGCGAAATGGGATCGTCGTGTGGAAAGCGAATGGCGTCAGCATCGACAATCTGACGGCCTGCAACTTCCTGGCCGGGACAGGCAACGCCGGGAACGAGATCTGGTGGAACGGCGGAGCGGGGTCGGGCAAGCTTGGCCTCAAGAAGTATGAGGGGAGCTATCTGACGGCCACCTCCACCTACTTCGCCAACAGCGACCCGAATGACGCGGACATCTGTGCGACATGTGCCCTGTACGGGATCTTCGCCTCCAACTCCAAGGACGGAACGTGGAACCAGGTGTTTGCCAACAACTTCGCTGACTCGGGCGCGTATGTCGGTGCGTGTCACCGTGCGTGCGACGTGACGATCGACAATGCATGGATGGAGAGCAACGCCCTCGGCTACTCGGGGACGAACTCCGGCGGCCAGGTCGTCATCGAGAACTCCACATTCAACGACAACAAGGAGGGGCTCGACACCAATACCGCCCTCACGGGAGACCCTCCTCCTCCCCAGGACGGTGAATGTCCGGGCAACAAGGCGACCGGGACGTCGGTCCTGATCCCCGGCGGCGTCAACTCCTGCTGGGTCTTCACCGGGAACCTGGTCGAGGACAACAACAACCCGAACGTCCCGGTGGAGGGAACCGCCGGCCTCGGGCCGACGGGGACGGGCATGACGATCTCCGGTGGACGCTACGACACGGTCACGGACAACGAGTTCCTGGACAACGGCGCCTGGGGGATCCTCTTCGCCCCCTACCCCGACCCCAACACCTCGTCGGATGGTAAGACCTGCGCCGGGACCGGCGGATTGAACGTTTCCTCGTTCGGAATCTCCGGTGTCAAATGCATCTACGATCCGGAGGGGGATGCCCTGCTGAACAACGAGTTCTCGGGGAACGGGTCGTTCGGGAACCCGGGCAACTCGGACTTCGGCAACCTTCTCGGTGGTGGACACGAACCCGAGAACTGCTTCTCCGGCAACAGCGAGTGGGACCCGACGTTTACCACCGAGACCGGCCCGGCCACCGACGCGGACTCGATCGACGGTCACCCGGGGCTCACGCCCTCGACCTGCGGGTCGCGCACAGCGAAGTCCACTCCCCCGCTGCTCGGCCCGAACACCGACCAGACGCTGCTCACTCAGGCCGAGTGCGACGCCGGGGTGCTCTCGGGAGCGGGTTGTTCGTCGGCCAATTACCCCCAGGCCACCGCTGTGACGATGGAGCCGCTTCCCAGTCTGCCTTCAATGCCCAACCCGTGCACAGGGGCGCCGGCCAATTTCTGGTGCCCCGGCGGGCTTCCCGCTGTCAAGGCACGGTAGGCGGTCGTCTCCATGGCGCTGACCGCAGCGAGCACCGTTGCTGGCGACCGCCGCTTGCTGACCGCGTCGGATCACGTCTCCGGTTCAGCGAGCACCTCACGGACGGTTCGCATCGCCATGGCGACGAAAGCGGGGTTCGTCATCGACAGGTGACGAAACCCGCTTTCCCGGTTGTCGTCGCTTGGGTACCCGGCCCTCGCGACGGTAATCTCGCAGCTCATGCGGTCTCCGTCCAGCGGCGCTCGACGATGACGTACGTTCTCATCCACGGTGGGGGTGCGACCGCTCGCTTCTGGGATCGGCTCCTCCCCTTTCTCGATCGACCGGTGCTCCCCGTGGATCTTCCCGGTCGAGCCGGGAAGGCGGCCGACCTCGCCACCCTGTCGGTTGACGACGAGACGGCCTCGGTCGTCGCCGACATCGAATCGGCGGCGCTCTCCGGACCGATCATTCTCGTCGCACACTCGTCGGGGGGTCTGGTGGTGCCCGGCGTGGTCGCCGCTCTCGGAGGCCGCGTCAGCTCTGTGGTCTTGAACGCCGCCCTCGTCCCGACCGAGGGTGGGTGCGGGATCGACTGCATGAAGAAGCGACATCGCGAAGGGTTGCGTCTGACTGTCGCCGCCGCCGCACGCGACGGCAGGGTGATCACGCTCCCCGGGCCACCGGACGATCCCGAGTCGTTCCGCAGCGCGTACGGCGGGGATCCCCTGGACGACGATACCCTGATGTTCGTCGTCGACCCTGCGCGCTGTGTGGCCGACACCGTGCACCACTACTTCCAACCTGTCTATTGGTCGAGGGTTGCTGGTGTCCCGATCACCTACGTGCTCAACGAGCGTGACCGACCGGTGCTTCCGGAGGCACAGGAGGAGATGGCAAAGCGACTCCCGCACCCGGTGACCGTCGTTCGCGTCGACTCGGGCCACCTCCTCCCGGTAACGGATCCAGCCACATTCGCCCAGATCCTCGCGGAAGTCGGCACCTGACTTCGGACGGAACGGGGATTCGCCGAAACACGAAAAGACGCCTCACCTCGCGGACGCTTGTCCGGGACCTCCGCCGACAGGGGCCCTCAGCGAACTCTCCGTGAAGGGTTGACTGTGTCCCGTGGTCTCGTTGGCCACGGCCACTCCCCCGGCATCGGGGCAGTTCAGACCGCGTCACGTTCGTCTCCTTGTGCTAGAACCGGTCCGTTGCCCTGGACCCCGGCAGCTCCCGGCGAGCGATGTGGGGGTTGACGACATGACACCCGGAAGAGAGCCGAGAATGATCGTCCATGGCGTCCCCCGGTGCACATCACGGCAGGGTCTCGAATCGGCGACAGGACGGGCGCTCTCCCGACACCGCGTCGATCCTGGTGGCCACGTCGTCAATGTGACCAATGGCCCTAGGAGGCCATTGTTCCCGACCGTGACGATGGTGAGCATGTTGCGTTGGACGGTCTCGAGCGGGCCGGTACCTGAAGGAGAGCGTTCATGACGATCGCCGGTTCGCTGCTGGCCACATTCGGCAACCTGAACGGCCCCGGCCGCTACCTCCATTGGTCGGTCTTCACGGTGTCGGAATCCAACCTCGTCCTCATCGCGGTGATGGTCGTGATCTTCGGCGCCGCACTGATCATCCCCTTCCCCGGCCACGCTCGAAAGACGGGGGCGCCACCGGCCCAGGACGACCACGACCACGCCACTCGCCCGGCTGCCGTAGCCCCTCAGGACCTCGGGGACGATGCCGATGCCGCCATGTGGACGGCGCGGCTCCGGCGCCGCGCCCTGAGTCTGCTCCCGCCGGGCAAGCTGCTCCCCGACCGCCAGCCCGCCTATGTCGCCTCCTGGATCTACGTCTTCGGCGTCGCCACCGTCGCCGCCCTCGCCGTGGTGATCGTGTCCGGCTTCGTGATCGCTCTCGGCGGGACCGACTGGTGGCACACCGACTCGGTGGGGCATTTCTTCAACAGCCTCCACCTCTGGAGCGTGGAGGCCTTCATGGCCTTCATGGTCATCCATCTCTGGGGCAAGTTCTGGATGGCGGCCTGGCGGGGCAAGCGGGCCCTCACGTGGATGACCGGCGTCGTCGCCTTCATGGCGTCGGTGGTCGAATGCTTCACGGGTTACCTCTCGCAACAGAATTTCGACTCGCAGTGGATCTCCACCAGCGGCAAGGACGCCTTCAACGCCGTCGGCGTGGGTGCCTTCTTCAACCTCATGAACGTCGGCCAGATGCTGCTGTGGCACGTCGTCCTGATCCCTGTGGTACTCGTCGCCCTGGTCGGGGCCCATATCCTCGCCGTCCGGGTCAGAGGGGTCGTCCATCCCCTCCCCGTCCGCCCCGCCCGGGGTGGCACGGCCCGCCGGGCCGCCGTTGCCGCCGACACCGCCCCATGGCAGGGCCCGACACGGCGCTACGACATACTCAAAGAGGCCACCGTGGCCACCGTCGTCGCCGTCGTCCTTGTCGTCGCCCTGGCCGGCTTCCTCTCCTCCCCCGACGTGCCGCCCGTCACCGTCGCATCGTGGGCCAGGATCGCGCCGGCTGACTTCGTCGCCACCGCCGCCACCGAGCTGGCGGGCACGAGCGAGACGGCCACCTACGGCCCGCCGTACAACACGGGCACGGGGAACTCCCAGAGCATCCTCTTCACCCCATCGTCGATCGCCGGGGTCCGCCAGCCCATCGACGCCGCCCAGACCTTCGTGCTCACGCCTCTGTCCAGGGTCGCCAGTACCGATCCCACGCTCGCCAGGGCCCTCGACCGCTACCAGAGCGCCTCGGCCTCCACGCAATCAGCCTGGAACGCCGCCTACGCCAAGGCGGTCACCAAGGTCACGTTCCGCAACGGCTCTCCGGTCGTGCCGGCGGCGGCCGACGGTCCCGTGCCCACCATGCTGGCCACCGAGGTCACTCTGGCCCGAAGCGGCGCCATCGATGCCGACCTCCTGGCCAACCACGCCTTCTACGGAACCGACTTCACCAAGCCGCTTCTGTTCCTCGAAGACGGCCAGTACTTCTCGGACAAGGCCACCGCGGATCACCTGACCGGCGCCCAGTGGGGCGTCATGAACGAAACCGGGAGCTATCCGGGGCAGCCCTGGCTCTGGCTCTACACCCTCTGGTACCAGGTGCGCCCCTTCGACAATTCGACAAACGTCGACCTCATCGCCATCTACCTCACCGGCGCCGCCACCATCCTCCTCCTCGCCGTTCCCTTCCTCCCGGGGCTGCGCGACATCCCCCGTTTCGTCCCGGTCCACCGTCTGATCTGGCGCGACTGGAACCGGACCGCCTCCGGGGCCGGTGGCCGGGCGGCGACGCCCGGGGACGCGCTCGCCGAGACGGAGCGCCGATCCGACCTCACCGGTGACCAACCGGACCCTCCGGAGACTCCGGAGCCAACGTCGCCCCCCGCAGGTCACGACTAGGTCTGGCCCGACGACTCCGAGCTGGTATCGGGCCGGCTTGCGGCACTGACGCCCAGCTATGCTCTGCCCGGCCGGCGGCGCGGTCTGCGATGGGCACGGACCGCGGGCTTCGTGAACCAGGGGAGGCGCGGGCATGGTCGTGACGCGAGATCCCGCACCGGAGCATCTCGCCCGCTACCTTCCGCCTCTTCTCGCCCAATGGGACCGTCACGCCGGCAGCGGCCACCGGGTCGTCGCCGGAACGATCGCCTTCGTCGACATCTCCGGGTTCACGAAGCTGTCCGAAAGGCTGGCGCGGCACGGCAAGATCGGTGCCGAAGCGCTCACCGAGACCATCGACAGGTGCTTCGTGCAGCTCCTCGGTCTGGCTTCCGCCAACGGTGGCCAGCTGATCAAGTTCGGTGGCGATGCGCTCCTGCTCCTCTTCACGGGGGACGACCAGGCGGTGCGGGCTTGCCGGGCGGTCGTCGACATGCGCCGGGCGTTGCGCGACGTCGGCCGTCAGCGGGTGCTCGACCATCCCGTGGTGCTGCGGATGTCGGTCGGGGTCCACAGCGGAGATTTCGACTTCTTTCTGGTGGGTGGCTCTCACAGGGAGCTCGTGGTCACCGGGCCCGCCGCCAGCACGACCGTGTTGATGGAGGCGAGCGCCGAGGCGGGCGAGATCGTGGTGAGCGATGCCACGGCCGGTCTGCTCCCCGCTGGCAGCCTCGGCGCCCGCAAGGGAGAGGGGACCCTGCTGCGGCGGGCTCCCGCCTCGGCCGGTGGCTCGTTCCCCCCGCCGACGTGGCCTGACGGTCCCGGCCCGGTCGACCTGGGCCGCTACCTTCCGGTGGCGGTGCGCAGAGCCCTGTCGGCGGGCATCCGGCTCTCCGAGCACCGACGGGCAACGGTCGCCTTCGTCCACTTCGCCGGCACGGACTCCCTCTTGCAGACACACGGCCCCCAGGAGGCCGCCCTGATCCTCGAGGCGCTGGTATCAGGCGTCCAGGAGGCGGCCGACCACCACGACGTGGCCTTCCTGAGCAGCGATATCGATCGTGACGGGGGGAAGATCATTCTCACGGCGGGCGTGCCCGTGGCCGCCGAGGACGCCGAGGACCGGATGCTGCGCACGGCGCGTGAAATTGTCGATGCCGTCAGCGGTCCCGTGACCGTCCGCGTCGGGATCCACCGGGCGCCGCTCTTCGTCGGCGAGATCGGTCCCCCGCAGCGGCGGAGTTTCACCATCATGGGAGACGGCGTCAACCTCGCCGCCCGGGTCATGACCAAAGCGCGACCGGGTCAGATCTTGTGCACCGATGACGTCCTCGAGCGCACCAGGCTCGCCGTCGAGGCCGACGCACTGGCGCCCTTCCTGGTGAAAGGCAAGGCCAAACCGGTGACGGCCTTCTCCATCGGTGCCATCGGGGAGACCCGCAAACCGATGGCGTTCACGGCCGCTCCATTCGTGGGTCGAGTGAGCGAGCTCGAACGGCTTTCCGGCGCCCTGGCCGGCGCCCGGCACGGTGAGACGGCCGTCGTCGAGGTGGTCGGGGAACCGGGCGTGGGCAAGACGCGTCTCGTCGGCGAGCTGCGCGCCACGGCCGACGGGTTTCGGCAGATCGAGATGGTTTCGGAGCCGTACGACGGGACGACCCCTTTCCGCGCCGCCCGCCTCCTCTTGCGGCACGTCCTCGATATCGAAGAACGAGCCGACGACGGCACTGCCGTGCGACGGCTCACAGAGATCGTGTCACGTGTCGACCCTGGGCTCCTGCCACGATTGCCGCTGCTCGGAGTCATCCTCGGCCTCCCGATTCCCGAGACGCCGGAGACGAGTGAACTGGAGG
Organism: uncultured Acidimicrobiaceae bacterium; assembly: GCA_963842145.1. Lineage (GTDB taxonomy): Bacteria > Actinomycetota > Acidimicrobiia > Acidimicrobiales > UBA8190 > CAWJFJ01. The sequence continues at coordinate 553,044 of CAWJFJ010000012.1, read as the reverse complement.
ATCGATTCCGTCGGCCGCTCATGGCTTCGACACTGGCCCAACTCTTGACGGGCCTGCTCAACGGCCCGACGCTCTTCGTCTTCGAGGACGCCCATTTCATGGACGACGTGTCGGCCGAGATCCTCGCTCCTGTGACCACCGGTGACGGCGGGCAACCCTGGATGGTCATCATCGCCCGTCGCGACACCGAGAGTGGCTTGAGAGCCGGGACCCAGCCGGAACTCCGTCTCCGACTGGGTGCACTCCTTGACGGCGACGCCGTCGACCTGGTCTCCCGGATGACAGCGGAGGCGCCGCTCCCACGGCATACCGTCACCGCCTTGGCCGAGCGCGCCGGCGGCAATCCGCTGTTCTTGATCGGGATCGTGACCGCCGCCCTGTCGGGAACCGACGTGGACGAGTTGCCCGACTCGGTCGAAGCCGTCGTGGCGGCCCGAATCGACCAGCTGCCCACCCGAGATCGTTATCTCCTGCGGCGGGCATCGGTGTTGGGCCGCAGCTTCCCCGCGTCTCTCCTCGACGCGGTGGTGGACGAGCCACTCGACGACGAGGTACCTGAACGCCTGGCGCGGTTCCTCCAGTGGGAGGGGGACACGGTCCGGTTCACGCACGCACTCCTGCGAGAGAGCTCGTACGACGGGTTGCCCTATCGGCTCCGGCGTGAGCTTCACGCCCGGGCCGGCGACGCCATTCTCGAAGCCCACCAGGAGAACCCCGAGACACATGCCGGCCTGTTGTCGCTCCATTTCCTCCACGCCCAGCGGTACGACGAGGCACACCAGTTCGCTCTGGTGGCGGCGCGACAGGCGACCGAGGTCTTCGCCGATGTCGAGGCGGTCGGCTTCTATGAACGCGCCCTCGATGCCGTCCGTCATCTCGTCGAGCTCGAGCCGGTGGAGCACGCCACGCTCCTGGAAGACCTGGCCGACGCACGGTACCGGGTCGGACTCTACGGGCCGGCCGAGGTCGCCTACCGCAAGGCCCGGCGCCTGCGCAGCGGTGACCCGGTGGCCGAGGCCCGTGTCTTGCTCAAACTCGGCCGGCTGCAGGGGTGGCTCGATTGCTACCCCCGGGCCCTGCGCTGGATCTCCCGGGCACTTCGAGCCCTGAACGACGTCCCGGGCCAGGACGCCATCCGCCAGCGTGCGCACGTCCTCGCCTGGTACGGACGGTTCTGCCAGGAAGAAGGCCGACATGAGCGGGCGATGCAATGGTGCGAGCGGGCCGTCGCCGAAGCGACCAAGGTGGACGAGAAGGAGGCACTGGCCAACGCCCTGAAGGTCCTCGACTGGGCCCGCATGGATCTCGGGCTTCTTCATGATCCCTCCGACTGGCACCGGGCACTGCGGCTCTTCCAGGAGATCGGCGACTCCCCCAGTGTGGCCAGCATGCTCAACTTCCTGGGTGGTTTCGCCTACTGGCGCGGTCAATGGACCGAGGCACTGGACTACTACCGCCAGGCACAGGAGATGGTGGAACGGACCGGCAATGCGGTGATGGACGCCTTCTGCCGGAACAACATCGCCGAGATTGCGCTGGACCAGGGTCGGTTCGATGATTCGAAGCGGTTGTTCGACGAGGCGCTGGCCATCTGGCGGGCGGCGGAGTATCGATCCGTCATCGCGTCGGCCACCTGCAACCTGGCCCGCCTGGCGGCCGCCCGCGGATCGTTCGACCAGGCCCTGCGGGGATTCGACGAGGCGGCAGCGCAGGCCGACCATGTCGGTGGCCAGGCCGAGATGCGCGAGATCCGGGCCCGGACGGCCGAGTGCCTTCTGCTGGCCGGCGACCTCGACGCCGCGCTGGCCATGGCGGATCACCTTCTCGAGCAGATCCGGACGTCAGACGGCGTCCCGCCCCAGAAGCCCCTGCTCGAACGCATCCGGGGCGTGGTGCTCCTCGGTCGGGGCGCCATCGACGAGGCACGCTCGGCGCTGGAGGCCAGCCTCGAGGCGGCGCGGGCTCGTGAGGCCGGCTACGAGGTGGCTCTCACCCTGAAGGCTCTGGCCGAGGCCGACCGGAGGTCCGGACGGGGCGACGCGGACGCCAGGGAGAGCGAGAGCGATGCCATCCTGGCCGCGCTGGGGGTCCGGTGGCTTCCCGGCAAGGTGCCGTTGCCGGTGGCCTGACCAGCGCCAAGGTCGAGATGCTCAGGCCTGCACGCGGAACCGCTCCGCCATCGATGACATCACGGACAGGGCGAACATCGGCGTCTCATGGACCAGGAAGAGAAACCGGTGGCGGTCGATCACGGCGAGAGCGGTGTCTGTGACCGCCACGGCGGTGGCCATGCGCGGAGAACTGTCCACGATCGCCATCTCGCCGAAGATGTCGTCGGCGCCGAGAGTGGCGACCACCCGGTTCGTCGTGCGGAGCTCGACCTCCCCCTCGATGATGCCGTACATCTCTTCCCCGACGTCCCCCTCCCGGAAGATGGTCTCACCGGCGGGAACGTTCATCGTGCGTTGTGCATTGCGGAACAGCCCAAGCACCTTCATCTGCGCCTCCTCTGTGCCTCGAACCCCGACCGAGACTATGAGCAGGAGAACTCGAGCACAAGAGCTGCCCGGCGGCGACCCGACCCGCCGGACTCAGTCGGCAGGGGGACGGTGTCGTGCCACTAGGACGCCACGATGGTCACGGGTTCGGACGCCACGCCATCCGAATTGGAGGCCTTGACGGTGACCGGGTAATGACCGGCCTTCTTCGGCGTACCCGACAACAACCCCGTCTTCGACAGATTCAGACCCTTGGGCAACGATCCGGCATGGCTCACTCGGGGCGCCGGAAAGCCCGCCATCGTGAATTGGAAGGAATAGGCGCTCCCCACGGAACCCGTCGGGGGTTGCCCCGAGATCGAAGGTGCGACCCCCAGCACCTTCTCATAGGCCTTGGCGATGAGAAAGTGACCGTAGTCGGTGGCGTGGATGTTCGGGTTGCCGCCGCCTGTCATGCACATGTGCGTCCAGGTGCAGATGTTGGCCACGTTCTGGGGGAGTCGCGTGCCCATGTACGAGCCGGTCATGTGCCAGTCGTTGCTGGCAAACGGGCCTTGCACGTTGGCCACGTCTGCGCCGTACTGCTGGTAGACCGACGTCAGCTCCTCGTTGAGCGTGTGGAGAAGGGGGAGGCTCTCCTTGGCCGCCTTCCGGCTCGGGGGTCCATGGAACCACGCACCCGAGTACCACGCAGCCAGATAGGGGTCGTAGTAGTTCATCCCGACGATGGGGACGTCCCCGCCCGCCGTCCGCAGCCCCGCCATGATTATCGGGAGATTGGTGTCGATGGCGGCCAGGGCGTTCGCCACACAGGTGGGATTGATGGTGCCGCTGAGTCCGCAGCCATCGATGTCGTCGCCGCCGACGTCGATGGTGACGAAAGCCACGTGCCCGGGATGTGCCTGAAGGAACGATTCGGCATCGCCCAGCTGGTCTCCGGTCGTGTAGTTCTTGCACAAGCCGCCGTGGATCATCCGGGTCGTCGAATCACCGCCACAGCCGAGGTTCTCGAGCTAGAGACCGGGGATCGACACGCTGGCCTTCGCGTAGATGTCGTCGACGTAGCCGAGCCCCGGATCAGCGCCACCACCAGTCGACAGCCGAGTCACCCAGAGCGAGGTAGTACGGCGGAGCGGGCTGGGCACCTCCTTGCCCTGTCGGGACCACCACACCGCCGACAGCGGCGGCGGTCAGGAAGATCCCGAAACGAAAGCCCACCCGTTTCATCGTGCCCCCTTTGGCCCCGATCGACACCATTGTGCATCGGAGGACTTCTCATCGTCTCGCGCCGTACCTGACGTGCTCCTTCCGGGTCATCACCGGCAGGGAGGCCCGCCACCGAGGCCGACCGACGGCCAGAGGCTTCTCCTGGCGGGAGCCGCTCCCGGACCGGCGGCGGACCGACAATGTCATCCGAGGGCTCAAGCCATGGTCCTCCGGCGCCGAAAGATCTACACCGTGTCCTTCACGACCTCCGACCCCATGTGCCCGCACTGCCGAGGGGACCTCCTCCGTTCCCGGATCTATCCCCATGGATCGGATACGGACGGCGTCGTCTACATGGCGAGGGTATGTCGAAACGAGGGGATGTGGTTCGGCCGGGCGGTGGACGGGTCGTGGTCGGTCTCCGTCTTGCCACTGAACATGAACTGACCGCCTTGGCCCTCCCGTCCCGGAGCCGACGGGGCCGAACTCGTCGTCGACCCGGCGCGGAACGGTCAACCAGGCCCAGCAGGGCCGTTGTTAGAGTCACTGCGTGACCGAAGCGGTGTCAGTCCCCGGCTCCACCCGTCGGCGAATCCCGGAGACCTCCGGAGGCCTCATCACGGCGTTGACCGTTCTCGCCGCCCTGTCGGCCTGCGGATCGTCCACGGCGCCGTCCAGTGCCGCCGCCGGTCCCAAGGGAGCGGGCGTGGTCAAGAGCTACAGCGACCCCACGATCTCCGGGCCCAACGGGATCACCGCCGGGCCCGACGGGGCCCTGTGGTTCACCAACCGGAACCTCAACGTGATCGGGAGGATCACAACGGCCGGCGTGGTCACCAGTGACGACGATCCGAGCAGCTCGATCCCGCTGGGGATCACGACGGGGCCGGATGGGGCGCTGTGGTTCGCCAACCTGGGTAACAACGTGATCGGGCGGATCACGACGTCCGGCGTGTCCGCCTACTACACCAATCCCACCGTCATCGGACCGGTCGCGATCACGCCGGGGCCCGACGGGGCGCTGTGGTTCACGAACAAGAGCTCGATAGGGCGGATCACCACCGCCGGGTTGATCAGCGACTTCACCTCGCCCACCATCGACGAACCCCTTTCCATCGCCGCCGGACCGGACAGGTCGCTGTGGTTCACCAACTACGGCAACAATTCGATCGGGCGGATCACGACGAGCGGAGTGGTGACCAATTACACCTCTCCCACCATCAAAGGTCCCTACGCCATCACGCGGGGTCCTGACGGTGCGTTGTGGTTCACCAACGACGGCAACGGCTCGATCGGGCGGATCACGACGGCCGGGGTCGTGACCAATTACACCTCTCCCACCATCGACGGCCCCGATGCCATCACGGCAGGACCCGACGGGGCATTGTGGTTCACCAACGACAGCAACAACTCGATCGGGCGGGTCACGACCGCCGGGGTCGTCACCAATTACACCTCGTCGACCATCCGCAACCCCAACGCCATTGCCGCCGGTCCCGATGGCGCGCTGTGGTTCACCAACTCCGGGAACGACTCGATCGGCCGCATCACGACCGGTCGGTCAGAACCACGAGCCATCATCAGCTCGGACAGCGCCTCTGCCACTGCGGGCTCGGGCTTCACGTTCACGGTGAGCACCACCGGTTCGTCGGTGCCCACCATCACGGAGACCGGCGCGCTCCCGAACGGCATCACCTTCCTGAACAACGACAACGGGACGGCCACCATCTCCGGATCACCCGACACGAGCGGGGTGTATCACCTGACCATCAGCGCCACGTTCGGAAAGGGCACGACGGAGCACGTCGTCACCCAGGCATTCACCCTGGCGGTGAGCCCGGCGTGACGCCAGGACGCGGCTGACCGCGCCGGTCGTCGCCAGACCCCGTCTCGCCGACCCCGGCGCCGGCGTTCCTCATGCGCCCGAGCGCCTCTTCGAGACGGCCGAGGTGAGGATGTGCAGCGCGTCGACGGTGTCGTCCCACCCCAGACAGGCGTCGGTGACGCTCTGCCCGTAGGCGAGGTCGGAGCGCCGGCCGGGGATCAACTCCTGTCGACCGGCGACGAGGAAGCTCTCGAGCATCACTCCGACGACGCCCGGCTCCCCGTGGGCGACGCGGATGGCGAGATCGCGTATCACGTCGAGTTGGCGGGCGTGGTCCTTGGCGCTGTTGCCGTGGCTGGCGTCGACGACGAGACGGCGGGGTAGGCCGGCCGCCGACAGGAGCTCCAGGGTGCCGGCGACGCTGTCCGCGTCGAAGTTTGGCCCCGTCGTGCTCCCCCGCAGCACGACGTGGCAGTCCGGGTTTCCCGTCGTCGTCAGGATGGCGGGCCGGCCGTCGTCGGTGATCCCGATGAACACCTGCCCGTTCGAGGCGGCCCTGATGGCGTCCACGGCCACCTGGATCGATCCCGACGTCGAGTTCTTGATCCCGACCGGCATCGAGAGGCCGCTCACCAGTTGACGGTGGATCTGGCTTTCCACGGTGCGGGCGCCGATGGCCCCCCACGTCACGGCGTCGGAGAGGTACTGCGGAATGATCGGATCGAGGAACTCACAGGCCACGGGGAGGCCGGCTCCCACGATGTCGAGGAGAAGCGACCTGGCCGTGTGCAGACCCTCGTCGACATGGAAACCACCGTCCAGGTCGGGATCGTTGATGAGGCCTTTCCAACCGAGGGTGGTTCGGGGCTTCTCGAAGTAGACACGCATGACGACGAAGAGCTCGTCGGCCATTTCGGTCGCCACCTTGGCCAGTCGACGGGCATAATCCACGGCGGCCGCCGGGTCGTGGACCGAGCAGGGGCCGACGATGACGAGCAGGCGGTCGTCGTCGGCATCGAGGATGCCAGAGACGACATCACGACTCCGCACGACGACCTGCTCGCAGTCCGCCGTGAGCGGGAGCTCCCGCCGTAGGCGCTCCGGCGCCATGAGCGGGCGCGTGGTGACGATGCGTCGGTCCCGCACGGGGTTGGTGGCGGTCACGGGAAGTCCGTTCCTTTCCGCAAGCCGACTCGTCCTTCGGAGCCGGCTTGCCCTGGTTCTGGGCAAAACAAAAGGCAGAGGCGGGAAGCCTCTGCCTGGGAGCCGGTCCTGGATGGATGTGCCGTCAGCGCGCGGGGTCGCTCCTCGGCCCATCCAGGGCCAGCTCGCTAAACCACTGATACCGACGCATCAGATCCAGGTTACTCAACGCGACCCAGACCGGCAATGCCGTGATCCCCAATTACAGTCCTCTCTACAGGCCCGGTCAGGGCGAGGACGAGAGGTGAGCGACACCCCGGAGCGGGCCTGTCCAGAACCTCGAACCGCCGCACGATCACGATGGCGGTCATCCTCTGGTCGGCCAAACTATGTCAACGAACGGGCATTCCGGGACGTGAGAGCACCGTGAACAGCACGACGAGTCGGCTGGCCCACTGGGGTCCCCTGTGGGCGAGGATCTCGCCCCCGGAACGTGACCCGTCCCCCGCCACGGGGGTGCGGACGGACGGCCCCGGTCCGGTCATGCCCCGCCTTCCGGCCATCGACGGACTTCGGGCCGTGGCCGTGACCGCCGTGCTCCTCTACCACCTCCCCGTGGGTTGGCTGCCCGGTGGGTTCCTCGGAGTGGACGTGTTCTTCGTCATCTCCGGCTTCCTGATCACGAGCATCTTGACCGCGGAGGCGCATCGCACGGGTGGCGTCAGCCTCGGGAATTTCTGGTTGCGACGGGCACGTCGATTGCTCCCGGCGTTGCTGGTCATGGTGGTCGTCGTCGTGGCGGTATCGGCGATCTTCGCCCGTGACGCCCTGTCGCTCCTGGCCTCCGACCTTCCGGCCGTGCTCGGGTACTTCACGAACTGGTGGCTCGTCTTCCACCACGTCAGCTACTTCCAGTCGGTCGGTCGTCCGCCTCTGGTCCTGCACCTGTGGTCCCTGGCCGTCGAGGAGCAATTTTACCTCCTGTGGCCGCTGATCGTCGTTCTGGTCCTCCGACGCCACACCCGAACCGCGCTGATCGGATGGATCGCCATCGCCGGAGCCGTCTTGTCGAGCGCGTGGATGGCCATCCTCTTCCAGACCTCCCAGGACCCCTCGAGGGTCTACTTCGGGACGGACACCCACGCCGGCGGCCTTCTCCTGGGCGCCGCCCTGGCCATCGCCTTTCCCCCGTGGAACCGCTCACGGACGGTGTCGAGGTCGGCGCGTCGCCTCATGGGCGGCGTCGGATGGGCCGCGTTCGCCGGGCTCGTCGCCCTCATGGCCACCCTCAACCAATTCAGCACGTTCACCTACCGGGGAGGCCTCCAGCTGGCCACCGTGGTGAGCGCCGTCATCATCCTGGTTGTCACGCACCCCGCCCTCCGGGGCGCCCAGGTCCTGGCCACGCCGGTGCTGCAATGGATCGGGAAGCGGTCCTACGCCATCTACCTGTGGCACTGGCCGATCTTCGAATTGACCCGACCCGACATCGACGTCTCTCTCTCGGGCTGGCCGCTCACCGCCCTTCGCCTGGCCCTGGTGGCCGTCGCGGCCGACCTGTCGTTTCGCCTGGTCGAACAGCCGTTACGGACCGGCGCGGTCCAGTCCGTCCTCCGGCGGTTGTGGGCCCAACGCCCGCGCATCTCCCTGGCCACGGGAGGCGGGGTCGCCCTGGTCCTGGCCCTTCTCACCGTGGAGCTGACAACGGCACCCGCCATCGTCGCTCCCCCGGCCCTGGCGTCGGGAGCCACCCCGGCCGGGCGAACCCGGATCATCCCGACGGGCGACGGCGTCCCCGCCACGCGGGCCTCGGGCCAACAGTCGTCTGCACCGGTCCCGCCCACTCCGGTCAGCGTGGTACCGACGACGTCCCCCGCCGACGACGTGCTGGCCGTCGGGGATTCCGTCATGCTCGATGCCGCCCCCGACCTCGCGCAGGATCTCGGCCCCTCGACGGTGGTCGACGCCGTCGTGGGTCGTCAGGTGTCCGATGGCATCGCCCGCCTGGCCGACTACCGGGCGGCGGGGCGCCTCTCGAGCCTCACCGCCCTGGTCATCGGGCTCGGCACCAACGGACCGATGAGCATCGCCCAGTGCGACCAGATCCTGAGCCAGGCGTCGGGAATTCCCCGGGTGATCTTCGTCAACGTCCGCATGCCCCGTCCCTGGGAATCGGTGACCAACGACACCCTGGCGGCGTGCACCGCCCATCAGCCCAGGGTGTTCCTCGTCGATTGGTTCGACGCGTCGGCGGCACCGGGCGTGCTCGGGCCGGACGAGATCCACTCGACACCGGCGGGCGCCACTTTGTACGCCTCCCTGGTGGCACGGGCCGCCATCGAGGTGCCGGCGGGCGTCCGACCGGAGCTCGCTCGTCGCTGAGGAGGACACCCCTCGCCCACGGGTCATCGACCACCGGGGGCCCTCCCACCGGACGCCGCTGCCGACCGGCCGCTGCGGGATGGGCCGAGGTCCCGAGCTCCCACGCACTACGGTCGGATGCACCCACACGTGGGTCAGGCGTCGTCGGGCACGGGGCAAAGGTCGGATCATGGAGCAGGGGGACCCAGCCGAGAAGGAGCCGGACGTCCGGTTCTCCTTCGCCAACGAGCGGACGTTCCTCGCCTGGAACCGGACGGCGCTGGCCCTGATCGCCACCGGCATCGCCGCCACCCAGCTCCTCCCCGACTTCCACGTCGCCGGCGGCCGCCGGCTCCTCGGCCTCCCCCTCGTGGTCCTGGGCGCCTGGGTGGCCGGCGCCAGCCTCTGGCACTGGCGTGCCAATGAACGGGCCATGCGCCGGGGAGATCCCCTCCCGCGCTCCCCGATGCCCTTCATCCTGGCTGTCGGCATCGTGGTCGTCGGCGTCATCGGGGCGATCCTCGCCGCCTTCGCCGGTCGCTGAGGACACGTGTTCGATCCCGACCCCATGGATCATGGCCTCCCCGGCGAACGCACCGATCTGGCGTGGAACCGGTCGGGACTCGCCTTTCTCGCCTGCATCGCCGTCCTCTTGCGGCGGATCTGGCCCTTACGGGGAACCGATCAGGTGGTGGCGCTGGCCTGCATCTCGGCCGGATCCTTCGCCTGGGCCCTCGCCATGTCGGTCGGTCGGGCACTGTGGAGGAGGGCGCCCCGGGAACGGGGGCGACTGAGCCCGAGACGGGCCGCCGTGATGACCGCCGGAACGCTGGCGCTCGCTCTCGCCGCCCTCGTTCTGGCGCTCGTCCCCTCGCCGTAGCGGCCCGGGCGGGTGGGGCTGATGGTCAGTCGGCGAGCGGTACCGGCTGGGGTGGCGGCGGCCCCACGTAGCGGGCCGTGGGACGGATGAGACGATTGTCGCCGGCCTGCTCCATGACCTGGGTGGCCCAACCGATCACCCGACTCGACGCGAAGGTCGGGGTGAACATCTGGCGGGGGATCCCGCAGGCGTCCATGACGACCCCAGCGAAGAACTCGACGTTGGCGTAGAGCTTGTGCCCCGGCTTGAGCTCGACGAGGGTTTCCACCACAATCCGTTCGACGTCGCAGGCGAAGTCCACCAACGGTCCCCCCAGGCGCTGGGCCACGTCTCGGAGGAACAGCGAGCGCGGGTCGTCGGTCTTGTACACCCGGTGTCCGAATCCCATGATCCGCTCCCCCCGCCCGACGGCGGCCCGGATCCAAGCGTCGGCCCGGTCGGGTGTCCCGATCTGGTCCAGCATGTCGAGGGCCCGACTGGGAGCACCACCGTGCAGCGGCCCGGACAGTGCCCCGATGGCACCGCAGACGGCGGCCGCCAGGTCTGCCCCGGTCGAGGTGATGACCCGGGCCGTGAAGGTCGAGGAGTTGAAGCCGTGGTCGATGGTGAGCATGAGGTACTGCTCGACGGCCCGAGCATGGTCGGCAGACGGTTCCCCGCCGGTCAACATCCAGAGGTAGTTGGCGGCCGTCGAGAGGTCGCGGCGCGGGGCCAGCGGCTCGAGCCCCGAACGGATCCGGTAGGCCGCCGTCAGCAGCGTGGGGACGACCGCGCACAGACGGGTGGCCTGATCCTTGAGGGTCACGGCGTCGATGTCCGTGGTCGCCTTCCACCCGAGCTCGGCTCCCAACAGAGAGACGCCGGTGCGCAGAACGTCGAGCGGGGAACCCTGGCTGGCGAGGGACGGGAGAAATGCGGCCAGTCCCGGTGGCAGCAACCGCAGGCCGGCGATCTTCTGGCTGAACCGGTCTCGCTGTTCGGCCGTCGGAAGCGCGCCCTCGAAGAGGAGGTACCACACGTCCTCGAGTGACCGTTTCTGAGCCAGCTCGACGGCCGAGTACTGGCGGTAGTGGAAGAAGCCCTCGAGGCCCCTCACGTCCCCGACGGTCGTCTCGGACACGACGACACCCTCGAGACCACGGGGCACCTCGTGCGCCGTCTCGTCGGCGGGACGGAGAGAGGCGATGGCCAACAGGTCGCGGATCGACACCACGCCGACCAGCCGGCCGTCCTCCACCACCGGGAGGTGCCGGTAACGGTGGTGCGACAGGCTGGCCCAGGCGGCGCCGGCCTCCTCCTCCGGTCCGAGGGTGTCCGGATTGGCCGTCATCCAGAGGCCCACCAGCTCGCCGGCCGGATCGAGCCGCGCTGCCGCGGCGCGCAGGAGGTCCCGCTCTGTCAGGATCCCGATCGCCTTGTCGTCGTCCACCACGATGATCGAGCCTGATTCGGCATCTCGCATGCGCTCGGCCGCATCGGCCAACGACATCTCGGTCCGGCACACCAACGGTGGGGTCGACATCAGATCGCGCACGGTGGTCACGGGGCCTCCTCCATCCTCCGGCGGCTGAAGCGGCGTCGGTGTCGGCTACGGCCATCATGCCGTCTTCGAGGGTGGGTGTAAATGTTGATCAAGTCAATGTATGTGCCTAACCTGGAGCCATGGCCCGGATGCTCGAGAGTGAGGAGGCGGCGCGGCGCCTCGGCGTCAAGCTGCCCACCCTGTACGCCTACGTGAGCCGCGGCCTCCTCGTCTCGCACCCGAGCGAGGACAGTCGTCGCCGGCTCTTCGACGTCGATGACGTCGAGCAACTGGCTCGTCGGTCCCGCGGAGGCCGGCGGGTGGAGTCGAGGCTGGCGTCGGTGACCACCGGGATCACGCAGATCCGGGAAGACGGGCCCTACTACCGCGGTCGCCCAGTGACCGAACTCGCATCGGGCCCCCCGTTCGAGGACGTCGCCGACCTGTTGTGGCGCGCCGGACCAGCACCGAAGGACTGGTCGCCGACCCGACTCCCCCGTCCGCCGACGCTCGAGACGAGCGACCTCTTGAAGTGGGTGACGGTGCTCTGCGGCGCCAGGGACCGCTTCCGGTCCGATCTGCGCGAGGAGCTCGTGCTCCGATCGGCCCGACGCCTCATCGCCACCTTGGTCCACACCCTTCCCCACTCCACCACCGATGCTCCCTCCGCCGGCGCCGCCGAGGCCACGGCGGCCGGTGCCGGAGCCACCGCCGCAGGCCTGGCCCGACACCTCGTCCCTACCCCGATGCCGGTGGCGACACGCGCCGAGCTGGATCGAACCGTGAACACCGCGCTCGTCCTCCTGGCCGATCACGAACTCGCCACCTCGACGGTCGCCGTCCGGGTGGCCGCCTCGACACGGGCCGATCTCTACGACGCCGTCCTGGCCGGCCTGGGGACGTTGGCCGGTCCCCTCCACGGCGGCGCCAGTCAGCGGGCCCATGCACTGCTCGTGAGTGCCGAACGCGACGGTGTCGACCGCGCCATCAACGAGTGTCTGCGATGGCAGCGTGTGCTCCCCGGGTTCGGGCACACGGTGTACAAGACGGGCGACCCCAGGGTGGCTCCCCTCCTGGCGTGCTTCGAACGGCTCGCCCGCCGGGATCAACGCGCCCTCGTCTCGTCCCTCGTCGAATCGGCGAGAGATCACGACGTGCCCGCTCCCAACGTCGACCTCGCTCTGGCTTCGATCGCCTGGGCGACGAGGATGCCGACCGACGCCGGCCGCACGATCTTCACCATCGCCCGGATCGCCGGGTGGACCGCCCACTACATCGAGGAGCTCGGTGAGCGGCCCCTACGGTTCCGCGCCCGCGCCGTCTACGCCACCACGGGGTAGTCCGCCGGTAGGGTCGGGCCCCGTGGGGAGCTCTTCGAGTGTGGACCACCTTGTTGCCGGGGAACGGAGACCCCGACCGGCGACAGGGCGGGCCGCCACGGGCGCCTCACCGAGACTTTCACGCCCGGGACCGATGAATCGGGCACCGGACCCACGTCGACAATCATGAGAGTCCGAGTAGGGCGCCGTGCCACCGCGTCGGCGCGCCATGAGAGGGGCAGGGAATGAGCCTTCCGAGGATTGCCACCGAAGACGAGTGGTTGGTGGCCCGCAAGGAGCTGTTGGCCGAGGAGAAGGCCATGACTCGGGCCCGAGACGCCCTGTGCACCAAACGGCGCCAGCTCCCCATGGTCAGGGTGGCCAAGGACTACGTCTTCGACGGTCCACAGGGGAAGGCCGCCCTGGTCGACCTGTTCGACGGCTGCGCCCAGCTCATCGTCCAGCACTTCATGTTCGATCCCGATTGGGATGAGGGCTGTCCGAGTTGCACCGCCGCGGCCGATGAGAACTCAGAGGGACTCCGTAACCACCTCCGGGCACGCGACACCAACTTCGTCGTCGTCTCCCGGGCACCCCTCGACAAGATCGAACGCTACAGGTCCCAGAAGGGTTGGACCTTCCCCTGGTACTCGTCACACGGCACTGACTTCAACTACGACTTCCACGTCACCATCGACGGTTCCGTCGCTCCCATCATGTGGAACTACCGGGCATGGGAGGAGCTCGAGCAGCACGACATGGGATGGCTGGGCGAGGGATCGTCGGAGCAACCTGGTTTCAGCACGTTCCTTCGCGACGGCGACGACGTCTTCCACACCTATTCGGTATACGCCCGGGGCGCAGAGATGCTCGGAGGGAGCTACTACTTCCTCGACATGACCGCCCTCGGCCGTCAGGAGAAGTGGGAGGAGCCGAAGGGCCGCGCCGTCAACGCCCGCGCCAACGTTCCCGATTTCTCGACCTGAGACGGTCGCCGCCGCCAAAGCCCCGTATCGTGTCCCGATGACCTGTCAGGAACGGGGGCCGAGCCTCCCCGGGAGGGCGATACCGATGGTTGAGGACGACGCCGATGGTTGAGGACGACGCCGATGGATGAGGACGACGCCGATCCGAGTCCGGACGACAAGCCGTGGAGCGGAGGAGGCCGCAACGAACTGGCGGCCGAGGTCCGTCGGCTGATGGCCATGATCGTGACCTCCACGGCCCCTCCCGACGTCCTTCTCGACGCCGCTGAGCAGGTGCGCCGGGCGGCCGATGCACTGAGCCGGTACGTGCCCGGCCCCACTGCCGACCCCCGGGCGCGGTTCGCCGACGACGGGGTCAGGCCCGGCGAAGCGGCGACCCTGGCCGCGGCCATGCCCTTCGACATGATCATCGGATCGTGCAACCCGGTGGCGCCGCCGATCACCGTCGAGTTCGAACCGCCCAAGGCCGTCGGCACGGTCGTCTTCCCGGCCCAATTCGAGGGGGCGCCGGGGTGCGTGCACGGGGCGGCGTTGGCCGGCGCCTTCGACATCATGCTGACGGCGGCCAATTTCATGGCCGGCACCGCCGGCCCCACCGTCGAGCTCACGATCCGCTACCGCAAGCCCACCCTGATCTCGCAACCGGCGGTCTTCGAGGCGTGGGTGACGGAGAGGAGGGGGCGGCGGACCCACAGCCGGGGACAGCTCGTCCAGGGCGGTGTGGTCACCGTCGAAGCATCCGGGGAGTTCGTCGAGATGACGAGATCCCGCATCGAGTCGATGCACCGCAGGAGGGGCTCCGGTCCCGAACCACCGCCCTAGTGGAACAGCTTCAGGGTGTTGTCACCGTCGTCGACGAACAGGACCCCGTCACGTCCCGGAGCGATGGTCAGACCGAACAGGTCGCCACCGGCCCCGGCGGGATCGAACTTGACGGTGGCCACCTGCTGGCCGGACGGTGTGGTCTCGACGGCGTTGCCATCTCCCCCGTTGACGGTGATGACGTCACCGTTCGGGGCCAGAGCCATCCCGAGCGGGCTGTTGAGTGAGCCCCCTGTCGTCAGGGTGAGGCCCCCGTGGGGCACCGCCGTGTGCCGCCGCCAGGCGAACGGGATGGCCGCCAGCCGGTTGTCGACGGTATCGGCCACATAGAGGGTCCCGTTCCGGGAGAGCGCCACCCCCGTCGGCCCCAGGACCAGTGCCGCTGAGTTCAATTGCTCGGCGAACCCGGATCCGACGACGCCGGCACCGGTCATCACCGGATTGCGTCCGGGCTGGTCGACGACGTCGATGCGCACGACCGTGCCTCGCTTGACCACCGATCCCCCGCCGGCCACCGTCCCGTTCAGGACGTTCGTCACGAAGAGCTCGGCGAACCCCGGGAGCTGGACGGCGGCCAGGTCCCACGGCCCGTTGATGTCCGGTCCCGACCACGTCTCCACCGGTGCGCCGACGCTGTTCAACACGATGAGGCATCCGGCCTCGGGGGTTCCCATGCCGCCGTCGGTGACCGGCAGGCTCCCGACAACGACGAATCCGCCGCGCAGAACGGTGAGGGCGGTGGTGAGTCCCACTCCCCCGGGACACTTCCCCGGAAGGGGGCCGGAGAGCTGCGCGAAGAGGGTCTGTTGACCGCCCGGCGAGATCTCGACGATGGTCGTCCCCGTCCCCTGGGAATTGGACGCCGCGTTGAAGTTGCTCACCAGCGTGTCCCCCCGGACGAGGGCACCGACCGTCCGGGGAACGGCGACGATCCCGTACGGATTGAGGTCACCGTTGGCGGGGACGGTGGACGAGACGTCGGTGACCGTCGTGAACCGGGACAGGAAAGGCTGTCCATGGCTCGACGGGGCCGCGTCGGAGGACGACGGGACCAGCGCCACCAGGCCCAGGCCGAGAGCGCCGGCCAAGAGCGAAGCCCGAAACGGGAACCGGCGCCGGCCCCTGTTCGTCGTCCGGCTTCCCGGATCGTCCTTCACCGGCCTTCCACAGGAGTTCTCCACCGTCACCCTCCGTTCGTGTGCATGCCGACAGCGGGTCGACGCCCGGGGCTACGAGTCGGCGGCGGTCACTGTTCACGGGAGAGGCACCGGGTCGGCCCCGGGACCCCGTCCGACGGGTCCGGACCCGTGAGGCGGGCGGACCCCGATGACGCTGCGCCTCCGTTCGCCCACCCCGCGTGCCGACAGTTCGACCGCCGCCGTGCGGCGGGTGCCACCATGGGCACCGTGGACGGACCCGCCGCATCGGACGTGCTCCGGGGGGCCATCGACGCCTTCCGTTTCGAAGGACACCCGGTCGGCGCACAGCCGTTACCCGGTGGCCACGTCCACCGGAACGTCCTCCTCACCTGCACGGGCGGCCGATACGTCCTCCAACGGCTCAACGAGCAGGTCTTCCCCGACATCGACGCCGTTCTCGGGAATGTCGAGCGGGTGGTGGCGCACCTGGCGGCGGGCGGCCAGGGACGTCTGCGGCTCGTCGACACCCGGCTCGGCGGTCTCTCGCACCGTGCCCCGGACGGCTCGGTGTGGCGCGCCTTCCGCTATCTCGACGGGACCGTCGGCCGCGCCGTGCCCGAGGGACCCGTCGACGCCTTCGAGGCGGCGCGCTGCTTCGCCAACTACGTCCAGGCGCTGGGCGACCTCCCCCAGCCCCCTCTGACAGAGACCATCGAGCAGTTCCACGATCTTCACCACCGTCTGGCGAGGCTCGACACCGTGGCTGCGACGGACCCTGTCGGGCGCCGGGCGGGGGCCCGCCCCGAGCTCGACCGCGCCCGCCGACTGGGCCGGCAGGTGGTCCAGTCCCTCCCCGACGGCCTCAGGGCCCTCCCCGTGCGCACCGTCCACAACGACGCCAAGCTGTCCAACGTGCGATTCGACGCCGACTCGGGTTCGGCCGCCTGCGTGGTCGACCTCGACACCACCATGCCGGGACGCGTCCAGTACGACGTGGGCGAGCTCGTCCGCACGGCCACCACCCATGCACCCGAGGATGCCCGTGACGAGTCGGACGTCGACTTCGACCTGGAGCTGCTCGACGCCCTCTCGTCCGGCTACTTCGCCGCCCGGCCCGCGCTCGACCGGTCGGAGATCGACGCCCTGGCCCTGGCGGGGCCGCAGATGGCCGTCGAGAACGCCGTCCGCTTCCTCACGGACCACCTCGCCGGCGACCGCTACTTCGCCGTCGACCGGGCGGGGCAGAACCTCGATCGGTGCCGGGCCCAGCTCCGGCTCACCGAGCTGATGCTCGAGTCCCATGCCGAGGCGGCCGCCTGCTTCGATCGAGCCGCCCGACGCGGATGTCCCGACGGGACGTCTCCCACGGGACCGGCCGGAGAGCTCCCGTGAGCCTCGCCCTGCCCGTCGTGGGCCCCGAAGCGTTGGACGAGATCGCCTCTCTGTGTGCCCGCTCCATGCCGAAGGCGCCGACGGCGGCCGAACTGCGACGCACCCTGTTCGCCCCCGACCAACGGGCCGTGGTCCGCCTCGCCCCCGGGATGGGGGTGGTCGCCGTGGTGCCGGGCGAGGACGGCGGCTACATCCGGCTCCTCCTGCTCGACCGGGCCCGCCGTGGACAGGGCCTCGGCCACGACCTGCTCCGTGCGGCGGAGGACGACCTCGAGGCGTCCCCGGTGATCACCGTGGGTGCCGATGCGCCGTACTTCCTCTTCCCCGGGGTCCCGGTCGAGGAGACGGGCCTGTGTTGCCTGCTCGAGCGTCACCACTACACGCGCGAGGAGACCAACTACAACATCGACATCGGTCTGGCCGCGCTGGGACCCGACCCCGGGCTGGCCGTCGAACCGGGCTCCGGGGACCGCCCCGAGCTCGAGCGCTGGATGGCCCGGCACTGGCCGAACTGGCGGGCCGAGGTGCTGCGGGCCTTCGACCAGGGTTCGCTGGTCCTCGGTCGCGACGGCGACGACATCACCGGGTTCTGCGCCTACGACGTGAACCGGGCCGGCACGCTCGGACCGATCGCGTCGCGTCCCGACCTGATCGGACGGGGAGCGGGGGCGCCGCTGCTGCTCGGTGCCCTCCACCGTCTGCGGGCCATGGGTCGCGACACCGTCGAGGTGCTCTGGGTCGGTCCGATGGTCCCCTACGCCCGGCTGGGCGGCCGGGTCGGTCGACTCTTCTTCGTCTACCGTCGCCGGAAGTGAATGACGACTGCCTGACCTGCAGCGTAGCGCCTGACCTGCCCGAACGTGCACACGGGTCGCACACAGCGCAACGCCCGACACGCCCCGTCATGCGTCATCTCGTCACGCCTTGCGCTGCGTGCGCCCCGTGCGCTTCTTCGGGGTCGTCCGGGCAGCGGCCCCGTGGTCCAACAACTCCTGACCGGCCCGACCCTCCGCCACCATCCACCGGCGAACGTGGACAAGATCCCACACCCGCCCACCCCGTAGCTGACCCACCGGTGGCGGGAACCCGGCGAACCGGGATACTTGGTCGGCCCGTTGTCGGCTAAGAGGCTCAGCGGATAGGTGACAGTCCCCGTGACCAGCGATTACGCCAATCGATTAGCTTGGCGATGAGCAGCAAGGCGACGGCCAGAGCGAACTGAGCAAGACGGTGGATGGTTTTCCGGTCGGTGTTTCGCCTCAGCTGACCGAAGTTGCTGAGCCAGGAGTTGGTGCGTTCGACCGGCCAGCGCAGTCCCATCGATTGGTTCTTCTTCACCTCGGTCACTCCGCGCTTGCGCTTCTTGGCGATCACCGCGTCGTCGATACCGAGGGCCGCAAGACGCGTCCGTGTGACGTCGGAGTCATAACCACGATCGAGCCACAGTGTCTCGATGTCAGCGAGCAAACCGAGCTCGGCGGCGCCCTCGAGCGTCGGTTCGAGCATCACCGAGTCGTGGCGATTGGCGCCGTCGATGGCCCAGCCGATGGGGATGCCGTTCCTGTCGGTGAGGATCGACCACTTCCATCCGAGCTTGGCTCTGTCCGTCGGATTCTTGCCCGTTCCCTCACCCCCAGCTGGACTTTTGTGCAGCGATCCGTCAACAGCCACGTCGGAGAGATCGAGACCGATGATCTTGTCGTACCCGGCGATCGCCTCGTTGGCGATGGCGGTGAACACCCCGGCGGCGATCCACTCGTCGCGTCGGTCGCGGGCGGTGGTGTCGGAGACCTTGTTGCCACACAGCCGTTCGGCGTCCTCCCAGCTGCAGCCCGTCACCTCCCGCACGAGCATCACTTCGAAGCAGTCGCGGTCAGCGGCTCGCCGCCGGTGACAGCCGAGCGGATGGTTGTCGACAGGTTCGGGAATGAGCGGTTCGATACCAGCCCAGACGGCATCTCCCACTTCCGGGTCGAGCGCGCGCATCATATGGGGGGACCTCCACTTGGTCGTTTGGTGGTTTGGACTGCACCCCGAATTGTTCGGGGCCACACCAACGACCGGTGGATGGTCACCAACTTCAGCGCGCGAACTTCCTGATCACAGGCTTGTCACCTATCCGCGGCCTCTAACTCCGAGCACGTCGGCCACGTCTCCGATTGACTCCGAATCCGCCGACGGCATCGGTCAACACTTCCATAGCGGCACCGACCGGTCGAGCAGCCGTGAGGGTCACCAGGACCGGCCACAGGGGCCTTCAGCGGGGCCAGGGACCGATTGGGGGGTCGTCCCGGCAGCCGTCCGGCACCAGATCGGGGATCATCGCACGGTGCATGGCGAAGCCAACTTCTCTCAGGACCATAATCCCGACCAGAATCTGCCTGCTGACCAGGGATCGAGCCGCAGACCCGTCAGAGGGTCTGCCGCCCTGCCCGTGTCCGCATCTGCCTGCCACGCCGCATGAACGTCCGCCGGGTGATCTAGCCCTTGGTTCGGTTGAACATCTCACGCACGGGCCTGACTCGGTTCCACAGTTCACGCACCGTCTGAGCGTGGCACATCAGCCGTCAGCGGGCATGCCGGGCAAAAGCCGGTCCACCACCATGATCATGGGGCCAAGTCGGCTTCGGAACCCGTCGATACCAATCAGAATGAAAAGCGTGTTTTCTGATGCAGGTCCACCGCTGAGAGACTGGGACTCGCTACCGTCGAACACACCGGGATCTCGGCCTGACTTGACGGCAGCGGGACCACGTTGTCGTGTCGGCCCCGGTCTCGGACCAGAGAAACGGCGCGCCCCGTTCCAGAGGGGTGATGGACCGCCCTGTTGACCCAGGGCGGAGATCACCGTCACTCCTTCACGGGACGGCCGCGCCACCCCTTGAACCTTTGAGAGAGAAGGGATGGCCATGACCATTGTAGAAGCTGGCCGCACAGTCATCGGTGGAGTCGACACCCACCTCGACATCCACGTGGCCGCCGCCCTGGACCCGATCGGCGGTGTGCTCGGGGTGGAGTCGTTCGACGCCAGCCCCCGGGGCTACAAGGCGATGTTCGAGTGGATGGGCACCTTCGGCACGGTCTCCAAGGTGGGCGTGGAGGGCACCGGCGCCTATGGAGCGGGCCTGGGACGGTTCCTGCGCCGTGCCGGCATCGAGGTCATTGAGGTCGACCGCCCGAACCGCCAGGCCCGGCGGACGAGCGGCAAGTCGGACCCAGCCGACGCCGTCGAGGCGGCCCGGGCCGTATTGAGTGGCCGGGCCACCGGCACACCCAAGTCCCGGGACGGCAACGTCGAGGCCATCCGGGCGCTGCTGGTGGCCAAGCGCTCGGCCCGCGACGCCCGCCTGCGGGCCCTGCATCAGATGCGCCAGCTCAGCTACACCGGTCCCGACCAACTCCGATCCCGATTGAAAGACCTTTCGATCACTGATCTCGTGGCCGAAACGGCCGCCATGCGGCCCCGGTCCTCCGGTGATCCGGTCGTCTATGCCACCAAAGTGTCGCTCGCTGCCCTCGGACGTCGGGTGCTCTCTCTCGAGGATGAGCTCGTCGGGATTGACGAGCTCCTGAGTGATCTGGTGACGAGGTCCGCACCCGAGATGCTCCAACTCTTCGGCGTAGGCATCGACACAGCGGCGACCCTGCTCGTCACCGCCGGCGACAACCCCCAGCGCCTGCGATCAGAGGCTACCTGGGCCCATCTCTGTGGCGTGGCCCCAATCGAGGCGTCCTCGGGCAAGGTAACGCGCCATCGCCTCGACCGCGGCGGTGACCGCAACGCCAACCAGGCCCTGTGGCGAATCGTCATGACCCGCCTTGCCTGCGACCCACGCACCCGCAAGTACATGGAGCGGCGGACCAAAGAGGGTCGCTCCAAGCGCGAGGTGATCCGGATCCTGAAGCGCTACGTCGCCCGGGAGGTCTTCAAATACCTTCCTAGCGCTTAGAGGCTCAGCGGATAGGTGACAGTCCCCGTGACCAGCGATTACGCCAATCGATTAGCTTGGCGATGAGCAGCAAGGCGACCGCCAGAGCGAACTGAGCAAGACGGTGGATGGTTTTCCGGTCGGTGTTTCGCCTCAGCTGACCGAAGTTGCTGAGCCAGGAGTTGGTGCGTTCGACCGGCCAGCGCAGTCCCATCGATTGGTTCTTCTTCACCTCGGTCACTCCGCGCTTGCGCTTCTTGGCGATCACCGCGTCGTCGATACCGAGGGCCGCAAGACGCGTCCGTGTGACGTCGGAGTCATAACCACGATCGAGCCACAGTGTCTCGATGTCAGCGAGCAAACCGAGCTCGGCGGCGCCCTCGAGCGTCGGTTCGAGCATCACCGAGTCGTGGCGATTGGCGCCGTCGATGGCCCAGCCGATGGGGATGCCGTTCCTGTCGGTGAGGATCGACCACTTCCATCCGAGCTTGGCTCTGTCCGTCGGATTCTTGCCCGTTCCCTCACCCCCAGCTGGACTTTTGTGCAGCGATCCGTCAACAGCCACGTCGGAGAGATCGAGACCGATGATCTTGTCGTACCCGGCGATCGCCTCGTTGGCGATGGCGGTGAACACCCCGGCGGCGATCCACTCGTCGCGTCGGTCGCGGGCGGTGGTGTCGGAGACCTTGTTGCCACACAGCCGTTCGGCGTCCTCCCAGCTGCAGCCCGTCACCTCCCGCACGAGCATCACTTCGAAGCAGTCGCGGTCAGCGGCTCGCCGCCGGTGACAGCCGAGCGGATGGTTGTCGACAGGTTCGGGAATGAGCGGTTCGATACCAGCCCAGACGGCATCTCCCACTTCCGGGTCGAGCGCGCGCATCATATGGGGGGACCTCCACTTGGTCGTTTGGTGGTTTGGACTGCACCCCGAATTGTTTCGGGGCCACACCAACGACCGGTGGATGGTCACCAACTTCAGCGCGCGAACTTCCTGATCACAGGCTTGTCACCTATCCGCGCGGCCTCTTAGATCTCCGAGCGGCGGACCTGGCTCTGTCGATACCTGCCATCCTTCGGATTGGCCTGCACCCGATCTGCCAGTCCGCCGCTTGGAACCATCGCTCGGACACGCATCGACGCATGGCTTAAATTTGGCGCTTCCGGGATTTCCGTGGGTGAGTTCGTCGAACGCCAGTTCGCTGGCGGTGTCTGGACGGTCGTTGCGACCATGGGGCGATGCAAGACACCGACCTCTACCGTCACCTCCTCGGCATCACCTCACCGTGGGAGGTGACTTGGTGTCGAGCTGTCCGTCGAGGGCGAGCGGGTTGACGTACAGGTAAGCCACCCCAAGGGCACGCGCTTCACCTGCCCCAAGTGCGACGCGCTGCTGCCTGTCTATGACCACGCCGAGGAGCGGTCGTGGCGCCACCTCGACTCGTGCCAGTTCGCCACGTTCCTCCATGCCCGTCCTCCCCGGGTCGAGTGCGCCACCCATGGCGTGCACCAGGTGACTCTGCCCTGGGCCGAGTCCATGAGCCGTTTCACCACGCTCTTCGAACGCCTGGCCATCGATGTGTTGCGAGAATGCGACGTCGTGGGAGCCTGCCGCATCCTGCGGGTGAGCTGGGACGAGGGTTGGCACCTGATGGAGCGGGCCGTGGCCCGGGGTCTGCTGCGCCGCCCGCCTGAGGCTCCGGTCCATCTCGGGGTGGACGAGAAGGCGGCGGGGCGGGGACATGACTACATCACCGTCGTCTCCGACATCGACGCCGGCACCGTGCGCTTCATCGCCGACGATCGCAAGGAGGACAGCCTGGACGCCTATTTCGACACCATGCCGGCTACCGAGCTGGCCCGAATCGAGGCCGTGGCCATGGACATGTGGGAGCCCTACGCCAACTCGGTCCGGGCCCATCTGGAGGACGCCGACGACAAGATCGTCTTTGACCGCTTTCACATCATGGGTCACATGACCAAAGCGGTCGACACCGTGCGCAAGGCCGAACATCGCCGTCTGAAGGCCGACGGCGACAACCTGTTGGTGGGCACCAAGTACATGTGGCTCCACTCAGCCGAGAACCTCCCTGAACGCCACGACGAGCGCTTCAGTGCCCTGCGGGCGTTGGAGCTCAAGACGGGACGGGCCTGGGCCATCAAGGAGGACCTCCGCTATCTGTGGGACTACGTTCGTCGCGGCTGGGCCGAGAAACACTGGAAGCGGTGGTATTTCTGGGCCACCCACTCGCGGCTCGAGCCCGTTGTTGCGGTGGCCCGCCTCATCAGGCGCCACTACGACGGCGTCATGGCCTTCTTCTCCAACCGCCTCACCTCTGCGACGGCCGAGGGCATCAACTCGCGCATCCAGGCGATCCGCGTCCAGGCTCGGGGTTATCGCAACCGCGAGAACTTCAAGACGACGATCTATTTCCACCTCGGCGGACTCGATCTCTATCCGAAGACAGCGTGACCTGGGCTACCCACAGAGAACCCGGAAGCGCCAAATTTAGTAAGAGCCTGCCCTCGTCCTCGAGTGGCTCATGATTGGTTCGCCGGCTGTCTCTGCGACCGAGTTCAATACACCCTTGACAACCGTAGGAGCTTCGGACGGGCTGTTCGTGCCAGAGGTTCGGCGTACCGGCGCAGAGGAACTGGCGGTAACCGACGATGCGACACCCTTCCCACTCATCCACAACCGGGTGTTATGCGGGCCGTCAAAGGGCTGATCATGACCACCGAACCGGCGATCTGGGGCACTCCGGTGTGGCGATCTGCCGTGTCAGTTTAGGTTGACAACTCAATAGTGTCAGTCCAAACTGACAGGCATGGACATAGAGAAGCTCAGCCTGAATCTCTCGTCGGATGACCCGGCAATCGGGCTTCGCGCCTCGTTGGCGCTCCATCGCCTGGCTGAGAGGGTCGAAGCGAACCATGTCGCGTCGGCCCGGGAAAAGGGCTGGTCGTGGCAGCAGATCGGAGACGCTTTGGGCGTCACCCGCCAATCCGTGCACACCAAATACAACAAGGAGTCGTCATGACCACCGAATCCGTTGCGCCAGAGATGCTTCACGGCTGGGCCATCTGTCTGCAGGCCGGTGAGGAGGCTCGTCGCCGAGGTGATCGCCGAACTGGCACCGATCACCTCTTGCTCGCCTTGTTGGAAAATCCCTCGATCGAAGTCGTGTTGGGCGTGAACCTGCAGCAAGCTCGCCAGGCCCTTGAGTCGCTCGATCACGAAGCCCTGGCCGCCCTGGGCCTGGGGTCCGGCACCGACGCTCCCCCACTGCCGATGCGTGCCGTGCCGAAGAAGCCGAGGCTTAGAGACGTCGCGCAAAAAGATCGCCTCCGCATGGCGCCCGCGGCAAAGAAAGTGCTTGAGGAAGCGTCTAAGCCCAACCGTCGGAGGCTCTATGTCACGGCCCAGCAGGTGCTGGCCCAGATCCTCACTCTCCAACCACCAGATCCTGCGGCCGTGCTGCTCGGCGCTCTCGGCGTGAACACGTCGGAGGTTCGACGCCGGTTGGATGCGGTCACGCCCGACAGCTGAGTCCCCAGCGACATTCACGACTTCGAGAGAAGGTGTCCGGATCGGCCCGTTCCTGGTCGATCAACATTCGCGAGCACTGGGTCCCTTGAATCACCTCACGGGGGAGCCGAACATCAAACCGAGGCTCCCAGATGGTGACGGAGGAAACGGCGTGTGTCGGCAACGTTCAACTCCAAGCGTTCGCATCGAGGTGTCCCACTTTGACAGTGCAATATGCAAGTGGGGCATGCCCCCGAGGTGCCGGTAGGAGACGCTCGCTACAAATAGCGCATACTCGGGGTTACCGACCCCCTCAGGCTGGACCGCTACCGAGCGAGACCGAAGCCTCTTTCTGTCAAGAGGGGTCATTTGGGCGCGCTGAAGCGCCGGCCGGGGGCCGGACGTATCGTTGTGCTGGATCCGGGAAGTGGCCGAACTGAAGAGCCGGTGTCAGGGTGTGAGCCGGTCGCGCTGGCCATAGGAGTCGCCCCTACTTGCCCTCCCGGGTCCGCTATGTCACCTGCCGGAATCGATGACCAGCTGGCGATACACGACGTTCGAGATCTGACGCTTGAGTGCCCGCAACGCTTCCTTGGTGGTCTTGCCCTCGGCCACCTTGCGATCGAAGTACTTCCGCCCTTCGGTCGGGTGGCGGATCTGGCAGATGGCGATCACATGGATGGCGTGGTTGAGGCGTCGGTTGCCCCGGGGGTTGAGCCGGTGCCGCACCCTCGGACCGCTCGAGGCTTCGATAGGAGCCGTGGCGTTATACGAGGCGTAGTGGTCCCTGTTGGCGAACCGCGCCATGTCGCCGCTGTGGCCGATCAGAAAGGCGGCCACGACCGGCCCGACGCCATAGAGCTCGGTCACACTCGTGCCCGAGGCCGCCACGGCGGTCTCGATGCGGACCTTGGACGCGGCGATCTCGGCGTCGAGACGTCTGATGTCAGCCACATGACCAAGAGCCATGCGCTTGCGTTCGACGTCCACTGCATTGGTCGGTCGCACACTGCGCAGCACAACCGCCGCACGGGCCGCGGAGAGCCGAACTCCCGTCCCACCTGGGATTAGGCACCGCACCAGGACATGGAGCCGACAGACGGCCTGGGTGCGCAGCGACCCCAGGTCGTGATGGTGATTCACCAGCAGGCGCAAGACGCCTCCGTGGTCCTCGGCCACGACGTTGCGCAGTCTCTTGGCCCGCATCGCGGCGATGGCGGTGGACAAGGCGTCGTTGCGGTCGTTCTTCTGCGTCTTGCCCGACCCGAGGACCCGAACCCGGGCCGCCAAGGTGGGCGGGACGTCGACGACGTCTTCGCCGGCAGCCACGAGCTGCTGGGCTAACAAGAACCCGAGCCCGTTGGCCGACTCGACGGCCCAGCGTCGATCCGGAAAGTCGATCGCCCATTTGAGGAGACGCTCGACCTGGTGACGGTCTGCTTTCACCGTGAGCTCGGCCAGTGCCGTCTCTTCTGTGTCGACCGCCACCGCAGTGTGAGTCGCCTTGTGCGGATCGATGCCGATGAGCACCATCGTGTTCCTCCCTGGTCGCTGGTGGGAGCCACGTCGGGCAGTCCTGATGAGACCGGTTCTTGCTCGCCTCTTTCGAGCCACGCCGTGGCCGAGGAACTCGGCGGCTGACACTTCGTTACTTGAGGCCAACCCTCAGGCGGCAGGGTGTTACAGAGCCAGGCCGCCAAGCTCCCGAGACGCTAGAACCGAAGCCCAGCGCCGCCCCAATCATGAATCAGGGTGATACGCGCTACCCGAGTCTCTTGCTCACCTTGCCCAAGAGCATTCCGACTCGCCCCGAACGCGAACCCTCAGTTAATCGCGGCCTCTCCCTTGCTACTGACGGCCATACAGGTATCTGGAGCAGTACACGATACCGCTACCGTGGCCGAATAGCCACCAGGGAAGACACGCACGGGTGTGGACCACCGTCCCTGCTGCCAGGTGACGGCCATACCGCTGAGACCGAAGACTGTGCACCTCGTGGTGGACATGCACGACACTGAGTAGGCGAAGGCCGTTGCGAAGGACGGAATATCCGCCGAAGCCGTCCAACTGGTTCCGTCGAATGTCGCATAGTCGCCGGAGTTGGTAATCGCTAGACACAACGACGGGGAGGGACACGATACGGAATCCATCCCTGGCGGTCCGCCTCCAGCGATGGTCGACCACCTGTGGCCATCGAAAATCAAGGTCTTCCCATCGAGATTGACGGCAACGCAGAACCGTGGTGTCGCACAGGACACGTCAAGAAATCGGTCCGTAATTCCCCCTGCGCCGGACGTCGGACTTGTCGACCACGAGTGGCCGTCGAACGTCGCGATGGTGCTCGATGCCCCAGCTGTGCCGCTCGCACCGACGGCGGCGCAGAAGGTGACGGTCGGGCACGACACCTTGTAGGTGGCAGCAGGACCGACAGACACAGATGGTGACCAGGTGTGGCCGTCGTATGTCACCGCACTGCCGCCCGACGACATCGAAATGCAGAAGCGAGTCGACGGGCAGGAAATCGAAGTCAGGGTGCCGCCGGCTCCTACGGGTTCGGGACCCGACCACCTTCGACTGTGCCAGAAAATGGCAGAACCCTTTTCGTCCACAGCAATGCAAAGGCCAGCGGTTGGGCATGACACCCCGTCGAGGGAAGAGGAAGGTGAAGACGGGCCGCTGGACTCAACTCGGACCGGTGCAGACCAGGTCGTCCCGCCCCTGACTACCGAGCTATTTGTCCCTGAGCAAGCAGACGCCAGGATCATGATCCCAGCGATCATCACCATCAACCCGCGTCGCCGCACCCGCTCACACCTTCCCGACCTTCACTCTGTCGACGGCCGACGGTACTTCATCGCAATCAGAGTCGCCGCAGTCGCTCCTTGGCCAAGCTGTATCGACATTCAAGAGCGATCGGGCGATCGACCCGATCCTGATCGTCCACGGGCCACCCGGTACTCGGGTTCTCGAGCCCTCCTGTGATTCCTTCGCAGCCAGTCCAGAAGTGCCGGGGCCGGGTGATCGGACCGAAGGGCGACTCGCTCGGGATCACCGCCCCTGAGTGATTGCGGCGTCAATGGAAGGGCGTCAGCGATGCCAGCTGGAACTCTCCTCGCTGCGTATAGGTGGAGGTCCCGAAGGGCGTCGGGGTGACGACCGTGATGTCCTCGGTGAGACGGAGGAGGAGTCCCGTCCTGGCGTCGAGCCACACGTCGGAAACCTCCGATCCCCTCTGTGTCCCGGTGTCCGTCCGGACCTGGTGGAAGAGGGCGGCCACCACCGATCGACCGCCAATCCTCGTCGTGAGGTCCCGCACGAATCGGTCCGAGCCCGCCGTCGTCATCCGACCGTGCAGGGAGCTGCTCGTCCCGCTGCAGCTCGTTCGCCAGTGTGCGCCGACGCCGGCATGGGCGGGGAGCCACACGCTCGTCGCCGTGCACCGCAGGGTGGTGAGGTTGCTCACGTCGATGGGACCGATCGACCACAGCTGCCAGACCTTCCCCCCGCTCTCCCGGAGAGTCCCGTCGCGGGTGCAGAAGTTCCACGTCTGCCAGTGGTGCGAGCTGTAGTCGATCCGCAGGATCCAGCAGTCCGACCCCACGAGGGTCACGGTCCCGGGCATGGTCGGACCCTCGGGCTGCGACAACGGCGGCAGCGACAGGCGGTCGGTACCGGCACCCGTGTAGCGGTAGACCCCCGGTGCCGGCCGGTTCCCGAGCGCTCTCGGCAGTGCGTCGGGGCCGACGCGGCTTTCGGCCTGGCCCATGGAGACGGGAACGGCCCGGCTGGTGGTCACCCACACGAGGACGGCCCCCCCGCCGACCAGGAGCAGGAGCACCCCCACGACCCACGGCCACCGCCGGTGCCGTCGATGGGGCGGTGGGACCTCCGGAGAGGAACGGCGCTGCGGACCCCCGGGGGGGCGTCGGGCGCTCTCCGACCCTCGTGCCCGTTTCCTCGTGCCCGTCTGCTCGAGAAGTGCCACCATGGCCAGTATCGAACGCCGGCGGCGTCCGCGAATACGGCCATTGGACCCTATTGACGTGTCGAGGGCCTCGATCCGGCTGCGCACGATGCCGACCGATTCGGCGCTCAACTCGTTGTGAGGTTCAATGCCAAGAGTCGTAACCGAGCAAGTGACTAAGAGGCCGCGCGGATTGGTGACAAGCCTCTGAACAGGACGTTCGCGCGTTGAAAGTGGTGACCATCCACCGGTCGTTGGTGTGGCCCCGAGACAATCGGGGTGCGACCCAAATCACCAAACGACCGAGTGGAGGTCCCCCCACATCATGCCGCGCGCTCGAACCCGAAGTGGTAGATGTCGTCTGGGCTGGAATCAAACCGCTCATCCCCGCACCTGTCGATCACCATCCGCTCGGCTGCCATCGGCCCCGTGCCGATGACCGGGACTGTTTCGAGGTGATGCTCGTGCGCCTGGTGGCCGGGTGCTCCTGGGAGGACGCCGAGCGGCTGTGTCAGAACAAGGTGTCGGACACCACGGCACGAGAGCGACGCGACGAGTGGATCAAGGCGGGGGTGTTCAACGCCATCGCCGCCGAGGCCAGAGAGGGCTACGACAAGATGATCGGCCTCGATCTCTCCGACGTGGCCATTGACGGGTCACTGCACAAAAGTCCAGCCGGAGGTGAGGGAACGGGCAAGAATCCGACGGACAGAGCCAAGCTCGGATGGAAGTGGTCGGTGTTCACCGACAGAAACGGCATCCCCATCGGCTGGGCCGTCGACGGCGCCAATCGCAACGACTCCGTCATGCTCGAGCCGACGTTACAGGCCGCTCAGGACATCGGCCTGCTCGCTGACATCGAGACGCTGTGGCTCGATCGTGGTTATGACTCCGACGTCACGCGGACGCGTCTTTCGGCCCTCGGCATCGACGACGCGGTGATCGCCAGGAAGCGCATGCGCGGCGCGACCGACGGCAAAAAGAAGCACTCGATGGGACCGCGATGGCCGGTCGAACGCACCAACTCCTGGCTCAGCAACTTTGGTCAGCTGAGGCGAAACACCGACCGGAAAACCATCCATCGTCTTGCTCAGTTCGCCCTGGCGGTCGCCTTGCTGCTCATCGCCAAGCTCATCGATTGGCGTAATCGCTGGTCACGAGTCCCGTCACCTATCCGCTGAACCTCTAACCATGTTTATTAGCGAGCAGATGGCAGCCAGTGCCATTCAGACCGCACTAGACGGACAGCCTCATGCCCGGTACGGCGACCTGGGGAGAGAGAAAGCATCGATCCCATACTCCGACATTGTCGCCCTATCGATGCTCCTTCAGTTTCTCCTCGATGAGCCGAGCCCGGTAGGAGCAGAGATGCGGGATGTCGCCGCTCAACTCCAGGGACGTCTTGCAGTAGCTTCAGGACTGGCCCGGGAGCGTCTCGGCATGCTCCCCGAAGACCCTCCTACCTGATCCGAGCCTGAAACGGCCACCACCTCGCTTAGTCCGTCATCCGGCGGGACCCTCCGTATCGGAGTCTGAGGTCGTTTCGATGATGTCGACGACGGGACCGACTCAGGTGAGAGATGAATGCTCCCGGTCACGTTCCACGGCATCGATGAAGTTCGGATGGACCCGACCGAGGGTTACCCAGCGACGAGATGCATCAAGCTCGATGTCTACTCCAGCCCGCTTGTATCTCCGAATCTCTCTGATCCAGTTCAATAGCGCCATAACGGTTGCCGCTCCGACAATCGCTGCCAACAGTTTCCCGTCAAAGCCTCCGTGCAGGAATGCGATGAAGGCCACGAGGGCAGAGATTGCGGTGATCACACCCGATCCCAGCCGGGCCCGGCGGGCGTGCTGTTGTTGCTTGTGGGCTTCCTCTGAGAAGGGGAGCTTTACGGTCAAGATCCCTTCGGGCCTATGCATAACGGAGACTACGAACAGTCCGATCCATCCGAGAGGCCCAGCGAGGAGCAGGAGCCAGGCGATGCCAAGGCCGCTCCTGCCCCAGATCTCATGTCGGATCGTTAGACCATCAAAGGTGTTGCAGCCAGTCTTGACGCAGATAGGAGGCAGGGAGCCGGTTACCGCAGCGTCCACGAAAACCGTGACCTCAGCCATGCATTCCTCCGCCTATTGAGACTCGATTCCATCATAAGATGAACTGATCCGTCACGCACTTGGTAATCGGCTCTTGGCGCTGGGCCCACCCACTCAGGTCATCGTTCGACTCGACCAGCCGTCCGGCCAGCAACGGGCGTCCCGATTCAGACCCGGATCAAGAGTCGGCTTTCCGCTACAGCTTGGGCAGGATGGCCGTGGCCAGTTGCTTCTCGTCGGCCAACGACGGCGGGGCACCGGCGGGGCTCACGGCAATCCGGAGGTAGTAGTCCCCCGTGAGGACGCTCAGCGAGGCATAGCCGTCGTAGTACGCCTGATCGCCATAGCCGGTGACCGATTGGGCACTGACCTTGGACTTGTAGTCGTTGTACCACGTCACGGCATCGGAGCCTTTGACGACGACGACTCGAACGGTGTCGGGCTGGGCCACATTGGGAGTGGTTGGGGTGGGTGCCGACGGTCCATAGAAGACGCAAGCCAGGCCCCCTTCCACGGTGGCGTTGCCCAGGACCCCAGCAGTCACGGACGTCCCGATGGCGCTGGCCGCTTCCGCCTGGGTGACGACCGAGCAGGAGTTGAAGTTGCCCGAGGTGGTGGCACCCGTCGTCGCTGTCGAGGCAGGCGCACCCATGGTCGGTGCCGCACTCGGAGACGTCGTGGACGAAGGGGATGACGATGGAGACGAACTGCATGCGGCCAGGAGCACGGCGGCGGGAGCGGCGACCACGAATCGCACAATGCCTGAATGGCGTCGCATGAGGTTCCTCGATGTCGGAGAAGGATGTCGATTCGGAGCGTACCGGATGGAGATCCTCCGCACCGAACTGCTGCCAAAGACGTCGACCTCGTTCAGGCGACGGGAAACCAAACAGTCCGGCGGGAGATCACAGCCAGCAGCGATTCTGCTGGACTCCGATGATCCAACGAGTTGTGACAAGCGACCCACCTTCCCTGCCAGCGGATCTCGGACTCGTTGCACGGATTTCATGTTTCGCCAGGCTATGGAGTCTTCCAATCCGTCATCCGGCTCGATCAACCGTCCGTCCGTGTCACCGATAGAACGGAACTCTCGCCTCAAGGGATCAGCCACTCGCCTGGCGAACCGTTGTAGATGCCCGCATAGAGAAGAATGGCTGAGGCACTGGTCACAGCAGTAATGTCCCAAACGCCGTAGAACGGAACGCAACCCGTAACTGATTGCCCTGGTGTCACTCCATTGAGGAACTGCGTCGTCCCGCCGCTACACGACGCTATCGGCAGCCCTTCGTTCTGATAGACCGCAACACCATCGTGGTTAGCGATGTCGGGGTCGAGTTGCCATTCGATGGAAAGGACGTACTCATCGCCTTGATCAAGGTCTGGCACCGTGATGTCTCCGACGTTCGCCAGCGTGACTCTCAACTCGACGTTTCGGTTGCCAAGCGCTGGTGCATCTGATCCTGAGAAAGGTGGCGCAGGGTCGATCACGTTATCGAGGGTGATGTCAACGGCTGCCATCTGGAGCCCGGTCGTGAGTTGCTCAGTAGCGGTGAGGGCAAGCGTTCCACCAAGGTGTGCGACTTCTGACGGCTGAAACTTGGGAATGGTGCGAGCAGTGGAAACAGTGGCCGAGGTTGTGGGGGAGATTATCGACGCCTCAGACCGTGCCGCTCGGTCGGTCGGTGGCCCACCACAGCTTGAGACAACCACAGCCAGTAGAGCGGTGACTCGCAAGCAACGGATTCGCTTGCGGTGGCGCATCAATCGGGTGTCTGGCCAGGAACGTGCCGCATCTCATCGAGCATCGCCAGGACGGCGGCCAGTTCCACGGCGTGCTGATCGCATCGGCCAGCGGCCGCAACGACGGGCTCCGGGCAGTCGGTCTGTGCGCACGTAGGAGCCATGACAGCAAGGCTACGCCCTGGGCGGGTCGCCCTTACGACAGCTTCACCGATATTCTGGAGGCTGTGACCGAGCAACATACCCCTCGGGAACTCGGTGAACGTGGGTTGGCCGAAGCATTGAATCGGCTTCGGCGTCGGCTCAAAACTCATCAATGCTGGGAACTGTCGCTCGGTGAGTGTCTGCACTGGGCGCACACACTTCACGAACTACATACGCAGCGACTGGACGGCGGGAACTCGGAAGCCTTTGCCAAACGAAACGACACCACGCCTGGGTGGTCAGACCCTCAGAGCGTTGATGTTCGCTCGCAACTTCTCCACTCACGAACTTCTGACACCGCTGCACCGAGACATGACGGCTTCAGGGATGCTTGGTGCTGGCATGCTTGGGAAGATGGTGTTCGGCACTGGCAGCGGTCCCCTCGTATGGAGTGCGGAAGCGAGCCTCACCGGTCTGATTAGGTAAAGGCGCTGGTCAGGGCCCGGATCGACTGGGTAGAATGAGGCTATGGCCGACAGTTCGCAGACGAGCGCAAAGACACCCTCGGAGATGCTCCGCTACATTGACGACTCGCTTGAGAAGGTGCTCCCCGACGACGAGTACCAGAAACTCACTTCCCTCTGTGTCAACCTCCAGTGAGACTGGTTCCGCACCCGAATCAAACACCTGAGAGGGCGGAGAAGGAATTCTCCCATGACCACGACGATCAACCACTCTGATGACCCGCGCCTGCATGCTGGCGCCATGGATGACACAGCTCCACCGGACCCTGAGGTCCCCGAGAGGTCGGCGGGGCGCCGACAGTTCTCGGCCAAGTACAAGGCCAAGATCCTGGCCGAGTACGACGCCTGTCCTCGCTCGGCCCGCGGCGAGCTGCTGCGACGCGAGGGTCTGTACTCGTCGCTCATCATCACCTGGCGCCGCCAACGCGACGAAGGCGCTCAGGAGGCCCTGGCTCGCCCGGCAGGGCGCCCGAAGGCCGATCCCCGTGATCGGGAGATCGTCCAGCTGAAGGCCAAGGTCGACCACCTGACGGGCGAGCTCGACAAGTCGAAGAAGGTCGTCGAGATCCAGGGAAAACTTTCCGCGCTGTTGGAGCAATTCGCCACGGACAGCACAGCGGACAACGGCGAGTCGAGATGATCGACGATGCGGTAGACGAACTGACCGACATCGTGGGCACCAATGCGGCCCTCGAGGCCGTGGGCGTGGACCGGGCCACCTGGTATCGCCGGCACCGCCGGAGCCCCCCACCGGTCGTCTCTGAACGGGTCCCCACCCCTCAGCCCCGGGCCCTCGACCCGGTGGAGCGCAAGCAGATCAAGGCCCTGTTGGACTCCGACGAGTTCGTCGACGAGGCTCCGGCCACCGTCTACGCCAAGCTCCTCGACCAGGGGATCTACGTGGGATCGGTCTCCACCATGTACCGGATCCTGCACGAGCACGACGAGGTCCGTGAACGTCGCCGCCAGGCCACCCACCCGGCCCACAAGAAACCCGAACTCATCGCCACGGGGCCGAATTCTGTGTGGTCGTGGGACATCACCAAACTCCACGGACCCGAGAAGTGGACCTACTTCTACCTCTACGTGATCTTGGATATCTACAGCCGCTACGCCGTGGGCTGGATGCTGGCCCGAGCCGAGCGGGCGGAGCTCTCCCAGAGACTGATCAACGACACCATCGCCAAACAGGGCGTGGCCAAAGAGCAGCTCACCCTGCATTCGGACCGGGGATCACCGATGATCGCCAAACCGGTGGCGCACATGCTGGCCGACCTCGGAGTCACCAAGTCGCTCAGCCGACCTCATGTGAGTAACGACAACCCCTACTCCGAATCACAGTTCCGGACCTTCAAGTACCGACCCGACTTCCCCGACCGATTCGGCAGCTTCGAGGACGCCCGGGCCCACTGTGGCCGATTCTTTGGTTGGTATAACGACGACCACCGTCATTCGGGGATCGGGATGCACACCCCGGCCGACGTCCACTACGGCAGGGCTGAAGGGATCCGACTTCAACGAGGAGCGGTCCTTCTCAACGCCTACGCCGAGCATCCCGAGCGTTTCGTGCGCAAGCCCCCGACACCACCGGCCATTCCAGCCACGGCCTGGATCAACCAGCCACCGCCCGAGGAGGCCATAACTCACTGAATCAGTGAAGAACCTGTCTCAAAAAGGTTGACACGCACCGCTTCCCACGATGCGGAGATGGCCAAGACCACGTCACGAGGTGACTTTCACCGGTGCTTTCGATGCGCCGAGTGGGCCGTTGAACTGGCGTCACAGGCAGAGCACTCCCATCTGAAGCACATGGTCACGGAGTTGAAGGCTGTCGTCCACGAGATCCACGACACCGACTGGGCAGTCGAGTTCGGGATCTGGACGCCGGGAAGAACCGTTACTGACGTCGAACTGACGTGGGTCGACGATGCCATCAAGATCGCCCAAGCAGCCGCTCAGAAGTCGGGATGGGCCTCTGTCCCCTGGGAGAGTCTTCTGGAAGAACTCCTAGCGATCGAGCCTTCAAAATCCTGACTGACCATCCGTTGCTACCGTCAAGGACGAACTCGGCCAGTGGCAACAGAATCGCCACATCGGCATAGGCTCACCGAGTGGGCCGAGCCGCAACGATTCGCATCAAGCGTGCGGCGGCGTATTGGCGTGACCGGACCCGGTCCTACAAAATCATCGTTGATCATGAACAGATCGGTCGGGTCGGAGACGGGGAAACACTGGATATCCCTACTTCGCCGGGAACTCACAATCTGAGGTTGAAGATCGATTGGACTGGCAGCAAGGAACTCAGCTTCTCGGTCCGCTCAGGCGAGATCAGAGTATTCTCGGCAACTCCTGTCACCGGCCTAGCGATGATCGACGTTATACGATCCTTTTTTCAACATGACCGGTGGATCACTCTGACGGACGAGGGTACAGCTACCAGTCGGGATAGGCAAGTTGTACCGGATGCGGCGTCTCCCCCGAAAAGGAACTTGCCTCCCACTCAGTGTCGTGGGTCTTCTTGAACGGCACGCCCGGTTTGCTCGATGGGATGGGCTCTCATTCTCGTCGCCATCTTCCTGCCCGCCGTGTTGATTCAGTTTCAACGCTGGCGGGGACGCAGGTAGCTCACTCAATACGACGAGCGAAGGCATCGTCGGGTCCTCACCGGACCTGTCTGACCGGTCGGTCCACCTTCCCCGCCCAGTCGGTCCAACTCGTCGGCCAGCACCCGACGTGGTGTGACATCCGCTAGGTACTCTGATATTCGTGGACTCGACAACGTGGTGGTTCGCCGTGAGCAGTCAAAATGGGGGTATTAGCTGTGTCGGACGTTAGTGGCGGTCCTGGTTGGTGGCAGGCGAGTGACGGGAAATGGTACCGACCTGAGCAACACCCCGATTACAAACCACCTCCACTGCCACCCACGGCACCACCGTCGCCCATCACGGTGCCCCCGGCACCGACCCCCCAGACCATCCCGACCACGCCGCCAGTGACGGCCACGTGTGAACCAACTCAAAGAAGGGGAGGACAGAAGAGCGGTGCTGCAAATGTCGTCAAGAAAGCGGCGCTCACGGCATGGGAGGGAATCTGGTACGTCATCATGTGCATCGGCTTCGGCGCTGGCTACTTTGCGAAGGTTCCCGTCAAAAAGGCCATGAGTGACTTCGGTCCGTGCGAGATGACGGGAGCAGAACACTTTTGGTACGTCCTCATGTGCATCGGATTCGGTGCCGGGTACTTCGCCAAGATTCCCGTGGTCAAGGCACTGTCGGAACTTCCGCAGTACCGCACCGAAAGGCAGGCCGGTCTCGGAACTCTGGCTCAGACCTAACGGCGTGAAAAGCTCTGGCAGCGGAAGCGATGAACCCTATTGCCCGGAGTGCGGAAGCGATCTCCTTCGTTCACGGTTCTACCCTCACGGGAGCGATCGGGACGGCGTTATCTACAGGGCGAGGTCTGCCGGTGCCAGGCGCTCTGGTTCGGACGGGCGGAAGACGGGTCGTGGTCCGTTCCCGTCACACCGATGAACTTCAACTGACCTGAACCTCGCCGGTTGACGACGTATCACACTGGTCCTTCGGTCCCTCGACCACAGACCGAGTAGGCTGTGGGAACCGGGTTGAATGGGTTCGACGCTCATTGTGGCCCACAGTGAGAGACGAGGATCCGTGCCCTGGAAACCGATAACGGAGCAGCTTGTGGTCGCCAACCTCGGCGGCAAGGTGCGACAGCTTCTAGTCACGGCGTGGAACTCCGACACAGGGGCGGTGAAGGTCGATTGGCCACCTCAGGTCTCCTTCGCCGTTTCTCCCAATCGCTTCTCGCACGCAGGGGGGACGAGCGTCGATAAGGCACGCTACGAGCCGATCGACCCCGACGCCTTCATGATCGCCACGAGGGGCCAATGATTTGCTCCCCTGCGTCTAGCGTGGCCTGTTGAGCAACGACCCAGCGTGCCCGCAGTGTGGCTGGGACCTTCAGAGTTCAGCGGAGTGCCCTCGGGGCACATCTGCCGATGGCACCTTCTACTGGGCTAAGTCCTGCAGCAAGCAGCGCCTCTGGTTCGGAAGAGCACCCAACGGGTCCTGGTCAGTTCCACTCAGGCCACTGCACCGCAGGAGTAAGTCTCGGTAGAGCGCCCCGCCCTGCTCGGTCGTCTCCGTGGAGAGCCTTCGGGCGGCGACGCCCTACCACCTGGTTCAACACGGGCGGCAGGGCCTAAATTTCACCCCCTGCCGGCATAGGTACTTCTGAGCAGGGCGACCGCCCACCACGGCATCACCGTTCATGGCCTGGAGGCGTTCGGCCAACACGACTAGGGGTCTCACATCACGACGGAAAATCGGTAACCGAGTTGCCGCCGATGTTCGTCACCCAGATGTGGGTGCCGTCGAAGGCGACGCCGTAGGGTTCACTGAACCCGTAGGAGCCGCCCGACAGGGTCTGGACCCAGGCGCCGTTGGAAGCATTGATCTCGGTCACCGAGTTGCCGCCGTAGTTCGTCACCCAGACGTGGGTGCCGTCGAAGGCGACGCCGAATGGATCACTAAACCCGTAGGAGCCGCCCGACAGGGTCTGGAGCCAGGCGCCGGTGCTGGCGTTGATCTCGGTCACCGAGGCGCCGTCGTCGTTCGTCACCCAGACGTGGGTGCCGTCGAAGGCGACGCCGTAGGGTGCACTGAACCCGTAGGAGCCACCGGAGAGGGTCTGAACCCAGGCGCCGGTGCTGGCGTTGAACTCGGTCACCGAGGCGCCGAGCTCGTTCGCCACCCAGATGTGGGTGCCGTCGAAGGCGATGCCGACGGGTTGATTGAACCCGTAGGAGCCACCCGAGAGGGTCTGGACCCAGGCGCCGTTGCTGGCGTTGATCTCGGTCACCGAGTTGCCGAAGTTCGTGACCCAGATGTGGGTGCCGTCGAAGGCGATGGCGTAGGGTCCACTGAACCCGTAGGAGCCACCCGACAGGGTCTGGACCCAGGCGCCGGTGCTGGCGTTGAACTCGGTCACCGAGCTGTTGCCGCCGTTCACCACCCAGATGTGGGTGCCGTCGAAGGCCACGCCCAAGGGTTCATAGAACCCGTAGGAGCCACCTGAGAGCGTCTGGACCCAGGCACCATTACTGGCGTTGAACTCGGTCACCGAGTTGCCGTTGTAGTTCGTCACCCACACATGAGTGCCGTCGAAGGCGACCCCGTAGGGATCGCCAAACCCGTAGGAGCCACCGCTGTAGTTCCGGCCCCACCAGCCGAGGGTGGCCACCTGCTGGAGATCAGGCTGTGCCGGTTGTCCGGTCTGGTTCCAGGCGATCGCCGTCTTGTCCCCCTTCGTCGGACACGTCCCGGTGACGTTCAGCTTCAGCGCCCCCGTCGAGGGGTTGTAGCAGCCGTTGATGACTCCATTGCTGCCGATCGGGCTCTGGACACCCCAAGCGATACCGCTCACCAATCCAGCAGTCAGCGTGGCTGCGATGGTTACCACCACAAACCTTGAATGGATTGCACGCCTCAACATGACAATCACTCCTTCCGCTCGGGCACGATGTCCAAGCGCCAGCCTCTACTTCTCGATTCACTGTCAGACTTCGCTCGACCCTTCATGGCGGCCCAACCGACCCCGATCCCCGAAAGGCAGAGATTTTCGGAGGGGTGAGGTCACGACGGGATCTCGGTCACCGAGTCGCCGTCGTTCGTCACCCACAGATGGGAGCCATCAAAGGCGATGAATTGGGGGATATTGAACCCGTAGGAGCCACCCGTGAGCGTTTGGACCCACGAGCCGTCGCTGGCGTTGAACTCGGTCACCGAGTTGCCGTTGATACTCACCACCCACAGGTGGAAACCGTCGAAGGCGATGGAGACAGGAGTACTGAACCCGTAGGAGCCGCCGGACAGGGTTTGGACCCACGAGCCGTCGCTGGCGTTGACCTCGGTCACCGAGTTTCCGTTGTAGTTCGTCACCCAAACATGAGTGCCGTCGAAGGCGACCCCGAACGGATCGTCAAACCCGTAGGAGCCGCCCGCCAGCGTGCGAACCCACGAGCCGTCGCTGGCGTTGATCTCGGTCACCGATTGGCCGACGGTGTTTGTCACCCACAGATGGGTCCCGTCGAAGGCGATGGCTTGGGGATAGTCGAAACCATACGAACCACCCGAGAGGGTCTGGACCCAGGCACCATTACTGGCGTTGAACTCGGTCACCGAGTTGCCGTCGTAGTTGGTCACCCACAGATGGGTGCCGTCGAAGGCGATGGCTTGGGGAACGCTGAACCCGTAGGAGCCACCCGAGAGGGTCTGGACCCAGGCGCCGTTGCTGGCGTTGACCTCGGTCACCGAGTTGCCGCCGTAGTTCGCAACCCACAGATGGGTCCCGTCGAAGGCGATGAATTCGGGGATATTGAACCCGTAGGAGCCACCCGAGAGCGTCTGGACCCAGGCACCATTACTGGCGTTGACCTCGGTCACCGATTGGCCGGCGCTGTTCGCCACCCACAGATGGGTGCCGTCAAAGGCGATGTCCCAGGGATTACGGAATCCGTAAGAGCCGGCGCTGTAGTTCCGGCCCCACCAGCCGAGGGTGGCCACCTGCTGGAGATCAGGCTGTGCCGGTTGTCCCGTCTGGTTCCAGGCGATCGCCGTCTTGTCCCCCTTCGTCGGACACGTCCCGGTGACGTTCAGCTTCAGCGCCCCCGTCGAGGGGTTGTAGCAGCCGTTGATGACTCCATTGCTGCCGATCGGGCTCTGGACACCCCAAGCGACACCGCTCACCAAGCCGGCGGTCAGAGTGGCTGCGACGGTTACCACCACAAACCTTGAATGGATCGCACGCCTCCACATGACAATCACTCCTCCCGCTCGGTCACGATGTCCTAGGCCAGCCTCTGCTCATCTCACTTCACCGTCAGAGTCCTTCGACCCTTCATGGCGGCCAACCGACCCCGATCTCCGAAGTCAGAGATTCTCGGAGGGGTCAGGTCACGACGGGACCTCGGTTACCGAGTTGCCGCCGTCGTTCGTCACCCACAGATGGGAGCCATCAAAGGCGATGTATTCGGGGATATTGAACCCGTAGGAGCCACCCGAGAGGGTCTGGACCCAGGCGCCGTTGCTGGCGTTGATCTCGGTCACCGAGTTGCCGTTCAGATTCACCACCCACAGGTGGATACCGTCGAAGGCGACGCCGTAGGGAACGTTGAATCCATAGGAGCCGCCCGACAGGGTCTGGACCCATGAGCCGTCACTGGCGTTGAACTCGGTCACCGAGTTGCTGCTGAAGTCCGTCACCCACAGATGAGCGCCGTCGAAGGCGATCTCCTCCGGCCCGTAGAATCCGTAGGAATCGCCCGAAAGCGTGCGAACCCAGGAGCCGTCGCTGGCATTGAACTCGGTCACCGACCCGCCTGCGCCGTTCGTGACCCACAGATGGGTGCCGTCGAAGGCGATGTCGTAGGGAACGTCGAAACCATACGAACCACCCGAGAGCGTTTGGACCCATGACCCGTTGCTGGCGTTGAACTCGGTCACCGAGTTGCCGCTGTAGTTCGTCACCCACAGATGCGTGCCGTCGAAGGCGATGGCTTGGGGAACGTTGAACCCGTAGGAGCCACCCGAGAGGGTCTGGACCCAGGAGCCGTTGCTGGCGTTGAACTCGGTCACCGAGCCGTCGGCCCGGTCCGTCACCCACAGATGGGTGCCGTCGAAGGCGATACCTTCGGGATAGCTGAACCCGTAGGAGCCACCCGAGAGGGTCTGGACCCAGGCACCATTACTGGCGTTGAACTCGGTCACCGAGTTGCCCGAGGTGTTCGCCACCCACAGATGGGTGCCGTCGAAGGCGATGTTCCAGGGACTACTGAATCCGTAGGAGCCGCCGCTGTAGTTCCGGCCCCACCAGCCGAGGGTGGCCACCTGCTGGAGATCAGGCTGTGCCGGTTGTCCCGTCTGGTTCCACGTGATCGCTGTCTTGTCCCCCTTCGTCGGACACGTCCCGGTGACGTTCAGCTTCAGCGCCCCCGTCGAGGGGTTGTAGCAGCCGTTGATGACTCCATTGCTGCCGATCGGGCTTTGGACACCCCAAGCGACACCGCTCACCAAGCCGGCGGTCAGGGAGGCTGCGATGGTTACCACCACAAACCTTGAATGGATTGCACGCCTCCACATGACAATCACTCCTCCCGCTCGGTGACGATGTCCTAGGCCAGCCTCTGCTCATCTCACTTCAATGTCAGAGTCCTTCGACCCTTTCACCGAGAGTGAGAGAAGTCCCACTGCTGCGCTCACGTACTCGGACCGACCCAGAGGTCGACTCAGCCCGGTTGGACACACAGCAACGACTGGCCGGTGGGAAACAGAGAGGAACCCACCAAGGCGGGACGCCGCCGACGCAGCGCAACCGAGCCGGATGCGTTGCGGGTCTACAGCAAAGACCGACTCCAGTGCGGGAACGGAGTACCCCGGGCTGAAGTCGCCTCACGCTTGGGACCTTCGCCTCTGTCGTCGGTCTACCCACACTGTGAGACTCGACGTACGACCACTGAAGCGCAACGAACCCCCTTGTATGCGCTCAGTCGTTGACTTCGATGGGGCCGTGGGTTGACCGCCCCCATCGAAGTCCGGTCGCCTTCCTCCTCTAAATCGATGATGCGGCATGGTACGAACCGTCGTACCGTGGGGGCCCGCGGAACCGTCTGGAGGAGTCCCCATGCCACCAGCGACCAGGCCAGCAGGGCCAAACATCGCCAGTGCGGCCACCGATACGGTGACCACCTGCTCTGGGGATGTCACCGTCCCCGGCTCTCTTCCCTATGAGGTGGCGAACGCTGCCCCAGGGGACACCATCACCTTCTCCGTGTCTTGCCCGCCCACTTCCCCGATCATTCTCAGCAGCACCATCGACATCAACACGAACCTGACCATTGATGGGCCGGGCCGAGCAGCATGGCGGTGAGTGGGGACGACGTAGTCGAAGTGTTCGACGTCCCGCCCGTTGTGAACGCCACCATCTCGGGGCTCACAGTCGAGAACGGTGATGCATCGGGCGGAGGTGGCATTCACAACAACGGCACACTGAACCTCACTGGGAGCACGGTGTCGGATAACAGTGCTGCCAAGAAGTTGTCCTTCGTCTACCGTCGTCATCGCTGATTCCAGAATATCGCTGACCCCAGAATTTCAGACCCGTGCCGGCGCAACGAAGGGACGAGACGTGAACCGAGATCGGAACCGGACCCGCCCCCCGCTCCGCCCGCTCTCCCTCGTCGCCCTGACCACGATCCTCATGACGGCGGTCCTCACCCCGGCCGCGTCGGCGGGGGTGTCCGGGACTCCCCGCTGGCCGGCCCACCCCCCGTGGCAGCGCTACGTCATGGCCCCCGCCACCACCGACGTCCGGCCCGTCCGTGTCGTGCAGACATCCGGCTCCGTCACCGGGGCGCAGACCCTCACCGACGCCGGCTCCGGTGGCGGGGCCACCCTCACCATGGCCGCCGGAGGACCGGCCCCGACGATCGTCGTCGACTACGGCAAGGACGTTGGCGGCGTCCCCTACTTCGCGGTCCGC
This sequence comes from uncultured Acidimicrobiaceae bacterium, assembly GCA_963842145.1. Lineage (GTDB taxonomy): Bacteria > Actinomycetota > Acidimicrobiia > Acidimicrobiales > UBA8190 > CAWJFJ01. The sequence continues at coordinate 510,466 of CAWJFJ010000012.1, read as the reverse complement.
TCGGAGTCCGGCTCGCCCGTCCTGCGCTCCGCCTACAGCGAGGGACTGCAATACCTGGGACCCGGGGGCGACGCGGCGCCGAGCGCCAGTGCCGCCGGGGACCCCTCCCGGGTGGACGACCTGACCGTGGGCTCATCGGGAACACTCACCACGGGGCTCATCCAGGGCGGCGAGCGTTACGAACGGATCGCCCTGGCCTCGCCCGGCACCGTGACCATCACGTCGATCGGCATCCGCTTCACCGCCGTCCGGGCCACGGCGAGCGACTACCGAGGTTGGTTCGATTCGAGCTCGCCGGAACTGAACCGGATCTGGTACGACGGGGCCTACACCACCCAGCTCGACGAGCTCCCCGCCGGCGTCGTCCCCACTTCCTGGCGCATCGTCGCCGGGGCCTTCGACGCCGTGGGGGGCGGCGTCGGCATTCTCCGCGTGGGCCGCCACTGGACCGACGAGACGATGTCGTTCGAGACCAGGATCGTCGACGCCGCCTCCGACTGGGTGGTCCGGGCCTCGTCGGCGTCCTCGGGCTACCTCTTCATCCTGCACCAACCCACCACCACGGCCGGCTCCACCGCCACCCTGCAGGAGATCGCCATCGGCCCGGGCGAGTTCGCCGTCATCGGCGACGTCGCCCTTCCGGGGACCTTCGACGCCGGTCGCTGGCACCAGGTCACCACGGCGTCCTCCGGCGCCCGCATCACCACGTCGATCGACGGCCGGGAGGTGGCCACCTTCGACACCGGATCGCTCCCGTCCGGGACCTCCGTCTACGGGTCGGGCACCGTCGGGTTCGGCGCCCTGGGGGCGGCGGCGCTGTTCCGGGACCTGGACGTCACCGGTCCCGGAGGCGTCACCCTCTACGCCAACCGGCTGGCTCAGTCGTCGGCCCTGGCCGACTTTCCCGGACCCGACGTCACCACGACGAACCGCCTCCCCGTCATCATGGACGGCGCCAAGCGCGACCGGGTGGTCTGGAGCGGCGACCTGGGGGTGGAAACGCCGAACGTCTTCAACACGACGGGGGACGCCGGCTTCGTCCGGGGATCGCTCCAGCTTCTGGCCAGCTACCAGGTGGCCGACGGCGAGTCCGGGACGAACGTCGACCCGACCCTGGCGCTGGGCCGGTTCCCCGAATCGGGGTCGACCTACTCGGCCCCGTACTCGATGGACGAGGTGGACAACATCGCCACGTACTACCTCTACACCGGCGATCTCTCCTTCGTCCGCTCGCAGTGGCCGATGATCACCCGTGAACTCTCCTACAACGCGTCGATGGTGGACAGCCGCGGCCTTCTGGCCACCGACGGCGGTGACGGGCAGGACTGGGACTACTACGACGGGTCCAAGACGGGCGAGGTCTCCGCCTACAACGACATCTACTACCGGACGCTCACCGACGCCGCCTCCCTGGCCGACGCTCTCGGACGACCGGGCCAGGCCGCCGCCTACGCGCAGGACGCCACCCGCCTCCGGACGGCCATCAACGGTGACCTCCTCGACGCGTCGACCGGGCTCTACGCCGTCTCCGACCGCCAACCGGCGGCCGTCGCCCAGGACGGCAACTCCCTAGCCGTCCTCTTCGGCGTCGCCCCCCGCGCCAGGGACAAGGAGATCCTGGCCGCGCTGGCCACCACCTTGCCGTCGACGCCGTACGGTCCGCTGCCCTTCACCGCCAACGCCGGGTTCTGGCCGGGGATCAGCCCGTTCGTCACCAACGAGGAGGTGGCCGCCCTCTTCGCCGCCGGGGACACGGCGGCCGCCACCTCGCTCCTGCAGAGGCTCTGGGGCCACATGGACGCCCCCGGGGCCGACGACACCGGGGCCGACTGGGAGATGGTCGCCGCCGACGGCTCTCCCGGCTTCGGCGCCGAGACGAGCCTGGCCCACGGTTGGTCCAGCGGGGCCACGGCCGACCTCTCCTCGTACGTCCTGGGGGTGCAACCGTCCACACCCGGGTTCCGGACGTGGTCCGTGAAACCCCATCCCGGTTCCCTGTCCTGGGTGGAGGGCGACGTCCCCACCCCCCACGGCACCATCGCCGTGCGCTGGGCGCAGGATCCATCATCGGGACGCTTCGCCCTGCAGGTCGGCGCCCCGGCCCATACCAGAGGAACCGTCTCGGTTCCCGTCCCCCGCTCGGGAGCCGTCGTCACCGTCCGCACCACGGTCAGGACGAGCAGTCCGCCGTCGCGTTCGCTCACCACCCCCGTCGGTGCCACCGACCTCGCCCTGACCGTGACCGGTGCCTCCACCATCTCCGTCGCCGTGACCCCCCGGTGACGCGGGAACGACGATCGGTCATACTGTCCCGGAGGAGCCCACCATGACGGCCATCATCGATTCCGATCAGCACCTCTTCGAGTCCTCCTCCCTGTGGGCCGACCACATCGACCCGCCCTTCCGAGACGAGGCCCTGGCCATCGACGAGGACGACCTCGGCTACTCGTGGCTCACCTGGCGGGGGCGCCGCCTCGACATGGCCGACGTCCAGCTTCCCGGCGACACCGCCGCCATCGGTCGTCGGCGGGCGCGGTGCCGTCAGCACCTTCCCTCCGACTACCGCTACGCCGAGGTCCTCCCCGCCCACTACGGGGACCCGGCCGCCCGGGCCCGGCACCTCTCCGTCCTCGGCCTCGACGAGGCGGTGGTCTTTCCCAACTTCGGGCTCCTGTGGGAACGCCGGCTGTCGGTGTCACCGGTGGCCCTCACGGCCAACATGGCGGCCTGGAACCGCTGGTGTGCGACGGTGGTGACCGACAGCGGGGGTCTTCTCCATCCCGTCGCCCACCTGACCCTGCGGGATCCGGCGTGGTTGGAGAACCAGTTGGCCTCCTTGTCGTCGGCCGGCGTGCGCCTGGCCATGATCGCTCCCGCCGCCGTCGACGGTCGGCCCCTGTCCCATCCCGACCACGATCCGCTGTGGGCGGCCTTCGTCCACCACGGGGTCACACCGGTGTTCCATGTGGCCGACCAGGCCAGGGTCATCGACGAGGCCTTCTACACCGACCCCGACGAGAGCTTCGTCCCCGTGCTCGAGTCCGTCTTCCTCTGGGTCCCGCCGGCCATCGCCATCACCGACCTCATCGTCAACGGCACGCTCGACCGGCACCCGGCGTTGCGCATCGGGATCGTCGAGCTCTCGTCGGTCTGGGTGCCGCAGTACCTCATGATGCTCGACGGCGGATGGCAGTTCACCACCGCCCTCAACGGCGGACCCCTGTCACCCTTGGACCTCCGACCGAGCGAGTACTTCCGCCGCCAGGTCCGGGTCTCCTCCTTCTCCTACGAACAGCCGGCCCGCCTGACGGCCAAAGCCGGTGACCTCTTCATGTGTTGCAGCGACTTTCCCCATTCGGAGGGCACCGCCACGCCCGTCGAGGACTACGGGCGGGTGGGCGCCTTCCCCCACGAGGCCCCCGGTTTCTTCCACGACAACATCGCCACCCTCCTGACCGGCTAGTGGTGTGTCGCGGATTTGGTGATCCGGTCGAGGGTGGCTTGTCCGCGGGCGACTTTGTCGAGAATCTCGTCGGCGGGTTTGGTCCAGACGAAGGGCTCGGGGTTGTCGTTCCAGTGGGAGACCCAGCAGTCGATCCGGGTTTCGAGTTCGGCGACGGAGGTGAAGCTGGTGTTGGTCAAGGCTTTGCGGCTGAGCACGGAGAACCAGCACTCGACGAGGTTGAGCCATGACGAGCTGGTCGGGGTGAAGTGCAGGTGCCAGCGGCGGCGTTTCTTGTGGGCCAGCCAGTCACGGACAGGCTGGCTCTTGTGGGCCGACAGGTTGTCCAAGATGACGTGCAGCTCCAGGTCGGGGTCGACGTGCATGTCGATCCAGCGGAAGAACGCCAGCACGTCACGGCCGGTGTGGGAGCGGCGGGTGTCGTGCAGCACCTCCCCGGAGCCCACGTTCAGCGCGGCGAACAGGTCCAGGGTGCCGTTTCTCTTGTAGTCGTGGGTCATCGTCCCGGCCCGCCCCGGCACCATCGGCAGGGACGGCTGGGTGCGGTCCAGAGCCTGGACCTGGGTTTTCTCGTCGAAACAGAACACCGCTGCGGCAGCCGGCGGGTTCACGTACAGGCCGACCACGTCACGCAGCTTCGACTCGAAGCCCGGGTCTGTGGACAGCTTGAAGGTCTCCACCATCCACGGCCGGATCCGCCGTGCCTGCCATATCCGGGCCACCGTGTCCTTGCCGATCCCGTACCGGGCCGCCATCGACCTCGTCGACCAGCACGCAGAGCCGTCCTCGGGCACCGTGTGCAACGTGTCATGCACGATCGCTTCCACAACATCGTCGCCGAGCACAACAGGGCGGCCACGCCCCGCCCGGATGCGCCCCACCGCAGCGGTTCCCTCCGCGGCGAACCGGCTACGCCACCGACGGACAGACTTCGGCGTGGACGCGCACCGACGAGCGATCTCGGCGTTCGAAACACCGTCCGTGGCCCACAACAACGCCTTGGCCTGGCGCACCTCCCGAGCCGGCGCGGTGTGCGAACGAGCAAGCCGCTCCAGCTCAGCCCGCTGTCCACCCGTCATCTCCAAAGCCTCAGCCGCAGCCACCATCCCACCCACACTACAACAGATCACTATTTAAGCGACACATCGCCGGTGTACCCCATCGGCGGTACTCTTGCGAAATGCGACCCCTTCGGTACTCCATCAACGTCACATTGGACGGGTGCTGCGATCATCGTGCAATCCCCGCGGACGAAGACTTGCATCGTCACGCGGTCGAGAACCTCAACCAGGCCGATGCCCTTCTCTTTGGCCGGGTGACTTACGAAATGATGGAATCAGCGTGGCGGCCGCCGGCGCCGACGGGAGCGAGACCTGATTGGATGGAACCCTTCGCCCAGACGATCAACGCGGCAAAGAAGTACGTCGTGTCGAGCACCCTGGAGCAGGTCGATTGGAACGCGGAACTCGTGCGCGGGGATCTGGGCAAGGCCGTTCAGCAACTCAAGCGGGAGTCGGGCAAGGGACTGTTCGCGGGAGGTGTGAAGCTCCCACTGGCGTTGACGGAGCTGGGATTGATCGATGAGTACGAGTTCGTGGTGCATCCCAGGCTCGCGGGCCACGGGCCGACGTTGTTCGCGGGGCTATCGAAGCATGTCGACTTGAAGCTCGTGAGCCGGCTGGAGTTCGGCTCGGGGGCAGTGGCGATGCGGTACGAGCCGAGAAGGTAGCCATCGGGCTTGCTAGCCCGATGGCCGCCGCATCATGGAGCCCTGGTTCGCGGCTCTTGCGCGCCCCACCGCAGCGGTTCCCTCCGCGGCGGCCCACAACAACGCCTTGCCCTGGCGCACCTCCCGAGCCGGCGCGGTGTGCGAACGAGCAAGCCCCTCCAGCTCAACCCGCTGCCCACCCGTCATCTCCAAAGCCCCAGCCGCAGCCACCATCCCACCCACCACGACGACAGATCACTATTTCAGCGACACACCACGAGGGCCCTCATCCACACCCTCGTCCACACCCTCATCCACAAGGAAACCCCAGCTTTCCCCTCTTGTTACCCCCAGGCCCGACGGTCCAAGGTGGTACTGCTCGCGAGGAGTCTCAGCCCGGAGACAACCCCACCAACGGCCACCTGGGGGCAACTCGCACACCTACCCCATCGAGACAGTGCCACCGGTGGCTCGGGCGTCGACAGGGGCCACCCCGCCCACGTCGGACGCCAGTCGGGCTGCCGCCTCCCCGTGCGATCCCGGCCCCCCGGTTCGCACAGGGAGCGGCGCTCGGCTCCCCCCGTCTCGCCACCCCCTCGAGATGGCATCCCGCCCTTCTACGCTTGGCCGATGATCGTCGTGCCGGAGATCGACATCGGACCGCTGCGGTCCGGTGGACGGCCGGCCGACGACGTGGCCGCCGCCCTCGATGCCGCCTGCCGCCACGTGGGCTTCTTCTACATCGTGGGCCACGGCGTCGATCCGGCACTCCAGGATCGTCTCGATGCGCTGGCCCGCCGGTTCTTCGCCCGGCCGGCGTCGGAGAAGCAGGAGATCGCCATGGCGCGAGGCGGACGGGCCTGGCGGGGGTGGTTTCCGGTGGGCGGGGAGCTCACCGCCGGGGTCCCCGACGACAAGGAGGGCCTCTACTTCGGTACCGATCTCGGGGCCGACCACCGGCACGTCGCCGCCGGGGTCCCGATGCACGGACCGAACCTCTATCCCCGACGTCCGCGGGAGCTCGGGTCGGTGGTGCGGGCGTACATGGACGTCATGACCGAGGTGGGCCAGGCCGTCCTGTCGGGGATGGCCGTGGGGCTCGGGCTCGGCCCGTCGTGGTTCACCGAGCACCTGACGGCGGAGCCCACCGTCCTCTTCCGCATCTTCCGCTATCCGGCGACGACCGGAACCGGTGCGCAGCGGTGGGGAGTGGGCGAGCACACCGACTACGGGCTCCTCACCCTCCTCGGTCAAGACGGCTGCGGCGGCCTCCAGGTGCGGACACCCGACGGCTGGGTCGACGCGCCCCCGCGTCCGGGGAGCATCGTCTGCAATCTGGGCGACATGCTCGAGAGGCTCACCGGTGGCCGCTACCGCTCGACCCCCCACCGGGTGCGGAACGGTCGCTGTGACCGTCTGTCGTTCCCCTTCTTTCTCGACCCCTCCTGGGACGCCACCGTCGACCGGTTGCCCATCGGGGACCGCCCGGTGGACGACGCCGACCGCCGCTGGGACGGGACGAGCGTCCACGGCGACAGCGGCACCTACGGCGAGTACATCCTGTCGAAAGTGGGCAGGGTCTTTCCCGACCTGGCCGCCGGGGGCGCTCGGGCGCCGGAGGGGACCTGAGCGACGACGCGTCAGACGGCGGGCGGTGCGGCGGACGTCCGTCGCCCGATCTGGTACCGACCGCGGCCCTCCGACTTCGCCTGGTACATGGCGGAGTCGGCCCGAGACACCACGGACTCGTAGGTGTCCCCGGTGTCGGGGAACATCGTCACCCCCACGCTGGCGCCGACGAAGAGGGTGAGGTCCCGGACGAGGAACGGCTGCGCCAACGCCGAGACGATCTTCTGCGCCACGACCTCGACGTCGGCCAGACGGGCGGCGCCCTGCACCAGGATGCCGAACTCGTCGCCACCGATGCGGGCCACGGTGTCCTCGTTGCGCACCGTGGCGAGAAGGCGTTCGGCCACGGCGCCGAGCAGCTCGTCACCGACCTTGTGGCCGTGCGTGTCGTTCACGGCCTTGAACCGGTCGAGGTCGACGAAGAGCAGGGCGAGCCGACCCCCGCTGCGACGGGCGATGGAAAGCGACTGGGTCACCCGGTCCTCGAAGAGGCGCGAGTTGGCAAGGTCGGTCACGGGGTCGTGCAGGGCCTGGTGACGGACCTCGTCGAGCAGGGCCAGACCTTCCAGAGCGGTGGCGGCCAGGCTGGCGACACCGCTGAGGCGCTCGCGGACGGCGGCGTCGCCCTGCAGCTCGTGACAGTCGGGACCGACGACGAGGACACCGAAGAGCGTGTTGCGGGCGGTGATGGGGACGAGGACACCCGACGTGAGCCCGGTCACGGTCAGGATCGAGGCCAGGACGGGGTCGGACGTGGGCGACACGACCGTGGGCGTGGCGATCTCCATGAGCCGATTGGCCAGGCCCCCGTGGCGGACAGCCCCCCGTGCCGACCCGGCCGACCCGGCCGACCCGATCCCGGACGGCGCCGTCGTCGCCGTCCGCGCCAGCAGGGCGTCACCGGGATCCCACAGGAGCACATCGGCCTGGTCGCAGCGCACGATCTCGGGGAGGGCGTCGGCCAGCCGCTGGGCCACCTCCGCTTTGGTGGACTCCTCGGCCAGGACCTTCCCGAGCACCAGCAGGGCGCTGAGGGTGGTGTTGCGGTCGCGCGATTCGTCCAGGACGGCGGCCGTCTCGAGGGCGGCGGCAGCGTGGCCGGCGTAGGCCATCAGCAGCGACTGCTCCTGGGGCAGGAAGCGGTACTGCTCCGGATAGAAGGCGGCCAGACGTCCGAAATGCCCCCGGGCCGACCCGATGTCGACCACCAGGCGGGACCGGTCCAGGGCATCGGGATCGCAGTGCAGGACCTCGTGGGCGGCGGCCTCGGCCTCCTGCTCGGTGAACCCGACGTGGTGGATCCGGGGCCTGGCGTCGCCCGGGAGCTGGGCGACGAGCAGGTACCGGGGAGCCCGGACGGCCACACCGGCCCGGCGGGTGATCGTCTCGAGCATCGAGTTCACGTCCTGGGTGGAGGAGAGCTCCTGGGCCACCGACTCCAGTGACTCGAACCGCTTGGTCAGGACCAACATCTGCTCTCGCAACATCACGACCTCGCGCTCGAGGCTCGCCTCCACCGACGAGGTGGGATCCCAGCTCACCCGTATGAGGCAGCGGGGGTCGCCGCGCGTCAGGCACTCGATCTCCTCGACATCGGCCGGCTCCATCCCGAAGAGAACGGGGAATTGCGACAGTGCACCGACGGTGTACCCGCAGAAGAGCGGGTCACGCGTGTGTCCCGGCGTCACCACGCTGATCAGGCCTTGTGCCTCGCCGACCTCGACGACCTCGGCGTGGGTGATCGTCGACTGCTTGGCCGAGATGGCGGGATAGGCGCGGATCATCTCGGCCGGCGACCCGATGGACCGCAGAAGGGCCAGGACCTCGGTGCCGGCGTAGCGACGAAACACCTCCAGGCCCGCCTTGCGCCCGATATCGGGATCGCCGAGCACTTCGGCGGCGGCTCGGAAGAGAGCCAGTCCCTGGGGGTACGAGCTCCACCCGTCGGGTCGCTCCAGGTCGGCCGCCGATCGACGCTCACCCGCCGCGGCCAGGACCTGGGTGACGCCGACGTCGCCGGCTACCCGGTGCACCACGGCGAGCAGGGCCCCGAGCATGGAGTTGGCCAGCTGCCGCACGTTGTCCGAGTCACCCACCTCCGTGAGATCGACCAGAGAGCCGTTCTTCTTGACCGCCCTCCCCCGCCCTGGATCGGCATGCTCTTGCATGGTGCAAGCACTCCCCCGCCGTGACCGACGGGCCGGCGTCGGGCTGGCTCCCGGAGGGTTCGGGGGACACCTCGGACACCCCCCATGAAGTGGGACAATGTCTCACATCCGCCGAGAGGGACCGAGGGGCCGGCCGCCATGGCAGGCGGGCACCGACGCCGGGCCCAGGAATACCGGTACGGAGATCGGGGTTTTGACAGCGAAGTCACAGGCGGGGCGGCCGACGACGGGGAGGTGGGCGAGATGGTCTATGTGCTCGCCGTCGCGGGAGCGCTGTCCAATGCGCTCACCACCATCCTCCAGCGCATGGGCGTGGAAGACGCCCCGGCGGAGACCTCCCTGCATCTCAGCCTGATCGCCTATGCCGTCCGCCGGAAGGTGTGGTTGCTCGGCTGCATGGGCCTCATCGCCGGATTCCTCCTCCAGGCCTTCGCCCTCCACGTCGGCCGCCTCACCATCGTCCAGCCCATCTTGACGCTGGAGCTCCCGTTCCTCGTCGCCATCCTGGCCTTCTGGTTCCGCAAGCACCTCAGCTGGAAGGAGTGGACCGGCGCCATCGTCGCCACCGCGGGCCTGGCCCTCTTCCTCGCCGTGGCCGTCCCGACCGGCGGCGATCTGATCCCCGGGCTCCGGGGGTGGGGGGTCGCCGCCTTCGCCGTCATCCTGGGCTCGGCGGCCGCAGTCGGCCTCGCCCAGTTCGGTCCTCCGGCGTGGCGGGCGGCGACGTTCGGAGCGGCCGCCGCCATCATGTTCGCCTTCACCGCCGCGCTCATCAAGCAGGTGACAGCCGACTTCCACCCCCAGTGGTACATGTTCCTGACCCAGTGGCACGTCTACGCCATGGCCTTCTCCGGGCTCCTGGCCGTGTTCCTGGCCCAGAACGCCTTCCATGCCGGTCCTGTCACCGCCTCGCAGGCCGCCCTCGTCATCGTCGACCCCCTGGCCTCGATCGCCATCGGCATCGGCCTGTTCGGCGACACCATCCACACGTCGGGCTCGCGGGTCCGCTCGAGATCGCCGCCCTGGTGGGGCTGTTCGTCGGAGCCTTCGTGCTGTCGAGGTCCCCCCTCATCGCCCACATCAAGTCCGAGGAGCCCCTGGCGCTGGCCACCCTCGAGCCCACACCGGAGCCCGGACCGTCCGACTCCCCGGCGCCCCCTACCCTCCCGACGAAGGCGCCGGCCGGACCTCGGGCTTGAAGCCGGCGACCGGCAGCAGCGAGTGCGGGAGGCAGTAGAACCCGGTCCTCGGCGTGGGGGCGACGCGGACGATCTGGCCGTTGCGAACCTGGGCGAGGATGACACACGATCCGGGAACGTTCTGAGCCGGATCCGACGTCGTGATCAGCCCGCCAGCGTTGAAGCTGGTGACCTTGTCCAGCGCCGCCTCGAGACCGGCCCGGGTGGGTGGGTTCCCGGCCTGGCGCAGGCCCTGGACGAAGAGGGCGGCGGAGGCCCACCCGAAGAGCGACTGCAGCTCGAAGTTGGCCTTGGGATCGGCGGTGTTCATCCACTTGGTGTACAGCTTGACCGCCGGCAGGTCGGAGTCGGCCCCCAGGTAGAGCACGTACCCGATCTCGATGTACATCCCGTTGACGGCCGAGCCGCCGTCCTTCACCAGGTTGGCCGAGTAGGCGTCGCCCTGGACATTGACGGGCGAGAAGTCCTGCTGCTGCATCTCCTCGGCTGAGGTGGCAGCGTAGGAATCCGGTAAATGCCTGGGTGAAGAACATCTGCACGCCGCGGGACTTCATGGTCAGGACGTTGGCCAGGAACGTCGTCTGGCTGGGCGTGAACCCGGCGTCGTAGACGATCTTGAAGCCCTGGGACTCGGCTCCCCGCTCGAACGCCTTCTCGGCCTCGGCGGTGGCGGGGGTGTCGTTGGCCCACAGGATGCCCACGTGCTTGACGGCCTGCGGGAACTTCTTCTTGAGCACCTTGAAGATGGTCACCGGGACGTCGTTGTCATTGTTGGGAACGGGGCTGTAGGAGGTGGGGAGGTTCGACAGGTCCGGGTCCAACGGGTAGGCGATGTCGGGCATGCCGGCCGCTTTGATGAGCGGTTCCTCGGCCGAGTCGTCCAGGGAGAAGCCGCCGACCAGGGCGAAGTCGTTCTTGATCTGGGCGGCGGTGGCGTTGGCCACCGTTCCGGGGTTGTAGCCACTGTCCTGGGCGTCGAGCTTGATCATGCGCCCGTTCACCCCGCCGATGCTGTTGATGTAGTCGAAGTAGGCCTGGGTGCCGTCCTCGGCCCCTTTGAACAGACCCGGCAACGGCGCCGTCAGGTCGTCGACCTGTCCCACCGTCACCGTCGTGCCGGTGACCCCGATGGACTGGCCCCCCGATGGCAGCGTGGTGGCGCTCGAGCCCGACGTCGTGGTGGTGGAGGAGGTCGAGGTAGCCGACGGGGTCGACGAGCAGGCGCTCGCCACCAGGGCGACCGTCGCCATCACCACCACCAGCCAGCGCCCGGTGGTGCTCGGCCGGGCCCCGTGCGCCGTCCGGGAGGCCATCGATCGGAAGCGTCTCACGGCGTGCACAATTCCCCCTCTGGTCTCTCCTGTCACCGGTTCCTCCCCGCGGTCCGCCAGCTTGTCACGTGGTCCGTTCGGGATCACGTGGGCCGTCGTCGATGTGAGTCGTGTCAGGGCGGCGTGCCTGGCAAGACAGGGTCCCGGTTCCGCAGGATGCGTGATGAGGGTGCCGTCCGGCATCACGAGAGGCCGAACAGGTCGTCTGAGAGAGGGAGCTATCCGATGAAGTTCACCATCCGATCACTCGTGCCGGCAGACCGGTGCCGTCGTCTGCGCAGGCGCATGCTGACGGGGGCCGTGCTCGCCGGCTCGATCGTCGGGGTCAGCGTCACGGCGGCCACCACGGCATGAGCCAGCCCGGCGGCGCCGGCAACCGTGGCCAGCGCGACCGGGCCTTCCCCCACGTACACGTTCACCACGCTCGACTCCACCCACGACCCACCCCAACAAGAGCTACACGATCGACCCGCCACGGCCAGGGGAATTACAGGTCCGAGAATGTCCCGGGATCGCAGCAGACGCAGGTCACCGCCATCAACGATTTCGGCAACACGGCCGGCTTCTCCGTGAACAGCGCCGGCGGCAACGCCGGATTCGTCGATCAGAACGGCCAGTTCACCACCGTCACCGACCCGATGACGACGTCGAAGCCCAGCTTCAACCAGCTGCTCGGCCGGAACAACAACGGTCTCGCCGTCGGCTTCTACAACGACGCCAAGGGCCGGTCCCACCCGTATGAGTACGACCTCGCCACCAAGGCGTTCGTGGCCGTCACTCCCCCGGGCGCCACCAGCGCCGTGGCCACCGGCATCAACGACGAGGACGACGTGGTGGGATTCCTGACCGGACCCAACGCTGCCATGAAGGGCTTCCTCCTCGAGGACGGCGTCTACACCGAGTTCGAGGTCAACGGCTCGACGCAGACCATGGCGCTCGGCGTGAACGACCTTCTCCAGATCGTCGGCTCCTACGGCGGCTCGGGGGTCACCCACGGATTCGTCCGGAACAACGCCGGCGCCGTGGCCACGGTCGACGACCCCAACGGATTGGGGACGGACGGTGAACGGCATCAACAACGGTGGTTCCCTGGTGGGCTTCTACACCAACAGCTCGGCGACGGTGACCAACGGGTTCCTCGCCGTGGCCTCGCCCTACCCTTCCTCCTGAGTCAGTCCGGCGCTCCGATGGCGGACCCGACCACACCCGGGGGGGAGATCCCCCGGGGACGACAGACGAGCCCCGGCCCCGGCCGGGGCTCGTCTGTCCGTCAGGGGGTGGCGGCGCGCGCCGGCGATCCGGGTTCGTCGCTCTTCACGTCTCTGCGGCTGATCGTCAGGTAGCCGACGAATCCGACGATCAGGAAGGTGAGAGCGATGCTCACCCTCCCGTCGCCGAGCGCCAGTCCGCCGACCCGGTGCGGCTTGCCGAACCAGTCGGCGAACGAGGCCCCGAGCGGCCGGGTCACGACGTAGGCGAACCAGAATGCGACGACCTCGTTCAGTCTGAACAACCCATAGGCCAGCGCCGGAACGGCGATGAGCCCGGCGAACATCACTCCCGACACCAGGTAGCCGAGGTGCAGCGTCACCGCCGTCATGTCACCGGCGGCGGTTCCCAGGGCGAACGTGGCGATCACGGTGGCCCAGTAGAAGGCCTCGCGACGCAGGGGTGTCGATGGTGTGGATGGAAAGGGTCCTCTCCGTGGAATGCCAGAAGATGAAGACCACGGCGAGGACGACGGCGAAGAACGGCGTGGAGACGTCGTAGGGGACGCCGAACTGAATGTGCAACACATCGGCGGCCATGGTCCCGAAGACCGCCACCATGGCCACCGCCAACCAGTAGATCCACGCCACGTAGCGGCGCACCCAGAACTGGAGGACCAGGGCCACAGCCAGGGCCACGGCGCCGAACGCCACGGCCACCACCGGAGGGAGCACCTTGACGAAGTAGTCCGAGGTCGCCTCGCCCATGGCCGTGGTCAGCACCTTGGTGATCCAGAAGTAGGCGGTGAGCTCCGGGACCTTCCTCATGCCCCGACCCGAGCCACCGAAGAGTCTGGTCAGGGTCACAGTGGCGTCGATGAAGCGCCGGCCGTGGGCCGTCGTGCCGACGCCAGGCCGACGAGCGCCGTGTCGGTCACGATGGCCATGGCCAGGTACATGGCCATCAGGACGAGGACGGCGGTGACGGGCTGGCCCTTCCCCAGGATCCAGAGATCGGGGAGCCACAGCACCAGCGTGACGACGACGGCCAGACGGAGGAACAACCACCGCGGCGCCGACGAGATCGGCGTGACGATCGGCCATGCCAGGCCGGCGATCACCACGCCGATGACGGTGAGCTTGCCGTCGTCCGGGAATCGGGAGTGGACGTACCCCCTGGTGGCGGGGAACGCCGCGGTCCCGATGGCCACCGTGACGGCATCGGCCACCAGGGAACCGACCACCGAGACGACCAGCGCCAGGAGTAGACGGACCGGTGGCGGCTGCTGTGACGGGACCCCCACATCGGAGAATCTACGTGGGGACGCCTGGCGGTGCCGACGATGGACTCTCCGACGCGGAGATCGCCCCGCCGCTCGTCGTCTCGGGAGGCGACCGTCGAGTCGCATGTCGGACGGATCCTTGGCAAGCTCGGTCTTCGTGACCGGGTCCAGGCCGTCTTCGCCTCTCGGACGGGCGTCGTCGGTCCCGGCCGCAGGACCTGATACCCGAACCCGCCGGGGACCCGGGTCGTGAACCGGCTCGAGGTTCCCATCGACGCCGGCGAGGGGGCACCGCTCGTCCTGCTCCATGGTTTCGCCATGCTCCCCTCCACCTACGGCCGACTGGTCGATCTCCTGGCCACGCGTTGCCGGGTGGTCGTCCCCGACCTCTTCGCCGTGCCGGGCCCGTGGCGGTACAAGGAGGTGGTCGACGCCTTCACCGCCACCCTCGACCACTTCGGTCTCGATCGCGTCAGCCTGCTCGGCCATTCCTTCGGAGGGGGCATCGGGCTCGGTTTCACCTCGCTGTTCCCCGATCGTGCCGTCGAGGTGGTGTTCTCCGACTCGTTGGCCGCCTCACGCGAGTGGCAGCTCGCCGCCGAGGTGCTGCACCACCCGGTGCGGCTCCTGCGCCTGGCCACCCCCACGGCGGTGGCGGCCTTCGCCCGGACCGCCGTCGAGCATCCCCGCCAGCTGGCTGACGGTGCCTGGTGGGGATTCACCAGCGGTCGGGAGACCGACGCCAGGACGGTGGCCCGGGCCCGGATCCCGGCCCACGTCTTGTGGGCCAATCGCGACTCGATACTCTCGCGGTCCGACGGGGCGCGGTTCGCCCGGGAGCTCGACGCCACCTTCACGGTGGCATCGGCGCCCGACGGACGGGCCATGGACCACGACTGGATGTTCCAGCAGCCCGACGTGTTCTTCGCCCATCTCGAGGACCTCGGGCTGAAGGCGCTGGCGGGCTGAGCCCGGCGTCACCCCCGGTCAGGTACCGGTGGGCGGTTCGGACCGGGACACGGCACCGGTGCCCGACGCCACCACGGTGAACGTCCGCGACGTCGACAGGGGGGCTGTGACGACGACCACGGTGGCCGTCGAGGCCTGGTAGGACCAGCCCGGGGCGTCGGAACCGCGGGGCCGCCGATCGAGTCGTCGTCCGTCCAGTGTCACCCCGGAGGGTTCGGACAGGTCCACCATCTGGAGCCGGTAGCGGACGGCGGACGGCTCACCCCGGTAGTGCCCGTGGGCGGAGCCGATGGTCACCCGCGCCGTCGACGGCGTGGGGCCGGCGCCGGTGGACCCGACCGAGTCCGTGATGGTGGTCTCGGTAGACTGCCCCCTCGTGTACCCCAGTCCCGTGCCGCTGTCGCCGTAGAGACGGAAGGATCCGCGGGATCCCGAGAACACGGTGAGGGTCAGCGCGTCCGGTGTGGACGGTGACGAGGGCGACGAGGACTGCTCGGGGATGATCCCCCCGCCCCGCACGAACACCGGCATGCGGTTCAGGGGCACCGACACGGTGGTGGTCATCGGACCGGTGAACGTCGCCCCCGTGAAATAGTCCACCCACCGTCCCGGCGGTATCCAGACGGTGGTGGCGGCCACGTCCCCCGGGGACGTCACCGGCGCCACCAGCATGTCGGACCCGTAGAGGTACTCGTCGGGGTGCGCATAGGCGGCCGCCCGGTCGGGGTAGTCGAGGTAGAGCGGCTGCGTCATGGGCAGGCCGTCGGCATGGGCCTGCGCCGCCAACGTGTACGTGTACGGGATGAGGGCCTCGCGCAGGCGGAGGAAACTCTCGGTGATCGCCTGCACCGGTTGCGGATACTCCCAGGGCAGCCGGGCCTCGTCCTGGGAGTGCAGCCGCAGGATCGGCGCGAACGTCCCCCACTGGACCCACCGGTCGTACAGATCGGCCGTGTCGGGGGCCCCGATGGGCGGCGAGCCCAGGAAGCTGCCGATGTCGTCGCTCACGTACGGCTCGCCGATGGTCGCTTCGTCCGGCGTGAGCGCCACCTCATGGGCCAGTGTGTTCCACGTTGCCCAGGCATCGCCGGTAAAGGCGATGGCCGAGGTGTGGTCCGACCAGGGACCCGCCGGGAAGACCTCCACGGGATCGTCGTTGGACGAGCCGATGCGGGCCAGGACGAAGCCCCGCTGGCCCCGATTCACCATTTCCTGGGCGTAGAGGTGGTCGATCCACGAGTCGGGGGTCAGTCCCGGCATGGAGACGATCGACTCGTCGCAGCACCAGTCCAGCCACCAGAACCCCACCCCCTGTCTCTCGAAGCTCTGCTGGAGGGCGAAATTGGACTCGGCCTGCGAGACCGAGCTCCAGTCCCAGACCTTGCACGGCCCGGCCGAGCAGGTGGACGAGGCCAACGTCGTCCCGGCGATGCGCTCCGCTTCGGGCAGGTCGGGGTCGTTGTCGGCGATGCTCGAATGGATGTTCAGGGTCACGGTGATGCCGCGCCCACGGGCCCACTGCAAGAAGGCCCCCGGGTCGGGGAACAGGCTGGTGTTCCATTCCCATCCGTCCCAGTCGTTGGGAGCCTTCCAGTCGGTGTCCAGCGACAGGGTGTTCAGCGGCACCCTGTTCTTCTGGAAGGCGGGGTAGACCGAATCCTCGATGTCGGTGGCCGTGTACGGCGTGTAGTCGGAGTACCAGACGCCGAAGATGTCGCGTGGGAGCAGAGGGGCGGAGCCGGTCAACTGGGCGAAGGTGTGCAGGGCACCGGCGTAGTGGCGGCCGTAGGCAAAGAGGTAGCCGTCTTCGACGTCACCGTCGCCCGTCCGGGGCCGGACCCAGCCTTGTGGGGTCCACTCGGCGCTCCGGGTGTCGTCGAGCAAGCGCCAGCCGGCCCGGTCGAGGAGGCCGTCGGTGTGCAGAGGCTCCAGAGAGATCTGGCACGTGGCCCCCTCGGTGCCCGGTGCGCACGACGTGCCCGGTTGGTAGGTGAAGGTGTCGAAGCCACGGATCCAGCCACCGAGCGGGTCGGTCTGTGCCGGGGCGGGCGCCGGCGCGTCGGCCGGCCCCGTCGACAGGGTGTCGAGCTCGACGTTGCAGCTGTCGCCCACCCTGCAGGCCACCTCCACCGAGTTGGAGCCCGCCTTCAGCGGCACCGTGGCCGTGAGGGTGGCCCACGGGTCGGTGCCGCCCGTCTGGGCCGCCACCAGCGTCGAGGCCGGGCGACCGTCGACCACCAGGGCCAGCGTGTGCGGTCCGGACGCCACGATCGGGCTCACCGTGTTCGAGTACCGCAGCGCCAGCACCGCCGGCCCCGCCGCCGCGCCCAGGACGTTCCAGGTGGCGCTGTCACCGGGGTGCAGGAGATCGCCCACGAATCCGGCACTGCTCCGGTACCCGCTCACACCCTGGCCGATGGCCGCCCCACCGGCCAGGACGGCGGCACCCGCTTGGCAGACCTGGTCGAACGGGCACTCCCAGTCCCACGTGGGACGCACGGTGGTCGTGCGGCGGCCGTCGGCGAAGCGCAGCGAGGTGTTGGCCGCCGTGAAGGGTCCCGATCCGACCTTGTAGCGAAGGGTGACGCTGCTCGTCCGCACGGTCAGCCAACCCCCCGATACACGGGAGCTGAACGCCGGGACGGGCATGCGCCGGTTGACGACGTTGACGGTGGGGCGGTTCTCGAAGGTGTCCGAGGGCGAGTACTCGAGACGGAGGAGAGTGGGGCCGAGGACCTCGATCCGGGCATGGCCGACGCGGACGACGGCCGAGCCGTGGGCCACGCCGTCGGCCATGTCGACCGGCGTGGAGAGGTTCACCGGAGAGGTGTCGCCGCTCGACGGACCCGACCGGCCGGAAGCCGTCGCCGGGGTCGGATCGAGGAGCCCGACGACAATGGCCAACCCCACCGCGACGGCGGCGAACACCGGTCGGCGGCGCCGGTCGGCGCCACCGGCGTCACGGCCGGGCGTCGTGGACATCGACCCCGAATCTATGAGCCTTCGTGCGAGGCCGTGGGGATGGTCGTGGCCCTACCGGTTGCTGTGCGACGACGCCGCGGCGAGACCGTCGGCACATCTCTGGAGGAAGGCGCCGATGCTCCGGCGGGGCATCCACCCCGAGCCCGGGAACAGCGCGTCGAAGGTCGAATGCCAGTGGACCGACGTGCCGCCGCCGGACCTGCTGGCCACCGGTGACGTCGGGCCGGGCCATGGACCTGTTCCTGCGTCAGGGTGCAGACACGACCCCCGACCCGGCGTCGGCCCCGGCCCCGGCGTCGCCGGTGTCACACCACTGACACCAGGTCCGCCTCGGCTTCCACCACGGGGAGCTCGGTCACGGTGGCCGGCTCGCCCTGGGCCTGGTGGCGCGTCGCCCGCACCAGGGCACCGGCGACCACGGCGGCGGTGGCGAGGAGGACGGCGCTCACGGTGAAGGCCGTCGTGTAGCCGTGCACGGCGGCCGTCTGGGCCGACACCACGCTCCTGGCGTGGGTGGCCAGATAGGTGGTGGCGGCGGTGGCGGCCAGGGTGTTGAGCAACGCCGTCCCGAGCGAGCCGCCGACCTGCTGGGTGGTGTTGACCAGGGCGCTGGCCACGCCGGCGTCCTTGGGGTCGACGCCGACCAGCGCCGTGCTGCTCATGGGGACGAAGGTCATCCCCATGCCCAGGCTGACCATGACCTCGGCAGGCAGAACCAGTCCGAGATACGTCGTGTCCACCCCGAGACGGGTGAACCAGACGAGGCCGCCGGCGGCCAGCGTGAGCCCGGTCATCATCAGGGCGCGCGGCCCGATCCGCGGGAGGAGGCGACTGGCCAGGCCGGCGCCGATGATGATCCCGCCCGAGAACGGCAGGAAGGCGAACCCGGTCTTGAGCGCCGAGTAGTGCAACGTTCCCTGGAAGTAGTAGGTGAGGAAGAGGAAGGTGCCCAACATGGCGCTGCCGACCAGCAGCGAGGCGAGGTACGAGCCGCCCCGGTTGCGGTCGAGGACGACGCGCAGCGGCAGGAGCGGGTGCGTCGACCGCAGCTCGATGGCGGCGAAGATCGCCGAGCATGGCGACGGCGCCGGCGAGCAGGGCGACGGTGAGCGGCGCGGCCCATCCGTGGGTGCCGGCCATGGTGAAGCCGTAGACGAGGAGGAAGAGCCCGCCGGTGACCGTCACGGCACCCGGGCAGGTCGTACCCGCCCCTCGACTCGACCGCGGCTCTCCCGGACCACCCGGGTCGCCGCCACGGCGGCCAGGGCGGCGATGGGCACGTTGATGAGGAGGGTCCACCGCCACGACGCCAGTTGCGTGAGGGTCCCGCCGAGGACGAGGCCGATGGCCGCTCCACCGCCGGCGATGGCGCCGTAGACGCCGAAGGCCCGGGCCCGCTCGCGGGCCTCGGTGAAGGTGACGGTCAGCAGCGACAGGGCGGCCGGGGCCATCACGGCGGCGAAGGCGCCCTGCAGGGCACGGGCGCCGAAGAGCATCGCCTCGTTCTGGGCCAGACCGCCGAGGGCGGAGGCGGCACCGAAGCCGAGGAGGCCGACGATGAACATGCGTCGCCGTCCGAGGTAGTCGGCGATCCGGCCACCGAGGAGCAGGAGGCTCCCGAAGGCCAGCGTGTACGAGCTCATGACCCACTGGCGGTTGGCCACCGAGATGTGCAGGGCGTGCTGAGCCGAGGGCAGGGCCACGATGACGACCGAGGCGTCGAGCACGATCATGAGCTGGGCCAGGGCGATCACGGCCAGGGACCAGTAGCGCTGGGGGTCGGGCGCCTTCACCGGCGCCGTGATCGTCGTGACCTTGTCGGTCGTGGCCATGGGGGTGCCTCCGTCTTCGTGGGTCTGAGTCGAGATCGGCCCCGCCGCCCGACCGGTGGCTCGTCCCTGGCCTTTCGGTCGGAGGCGGTCTACAATCGGAGTGGAGATTCCGTTTATAAGGGTACTATACGGAACGTGCGTTCCGTTTGTCAACACCGATGTTGGGGGACGACGTCATGACGGGGAAGCAGCAGACGACCCCAGGCCACGGACCCGGGCTCTCCGCAGACGGGCCCGATGCGCCGGAGACCGCCCGAGGCCCCCGGAACCACGTCCGATGCGGGCCGACGCCGTCAAGAACCGGGCTCGGATCCTGGCGGCGGCCGAGGAGATCTTCGCCACCGAGGGGGTGTCCGTCCCCATCGACACCGTGGCCGAACGGGCCGGCCTCGGGGTGGGGACGCTCTACCGTCACTTCCCCACCAAGGAGGCCCTGTTCGAGGCCATCGTCGTGGCCCGCCTGGAGCAGCTCCTGGAGTCCGTCAAGGCGCAACGCGACGCCGCCGACCCTGGAGCGGCGCTGTTCGCGTTCCTCCGCGAATTCGCCGGGCACGCATCAGCCAAGCGGGATCTGTTCGAAGCCCTGGGGTCGGCCGGGATCGACATCAAGTCGCAGTGCTTCGAGATGATGGACGAGATGAAGCGCAACATCGACCAGTTGCGCCGACGGGCGGTGGACAGCGGCGCTGTCCGCTCCGACGTCTCGACCGACGAGATGGTCGGCCTGGTCGTCGGCGCCTGCCAGGCGGGAGGGCACGGCGGGTTCGACGACGCCGCCCTTCAGCGCATGGTGGAGATCGTGTGCGACGGGCTCGCGCCGATGGCCGACGGTCGAGGTAGAGACCTCCACGGCCGGGTCTCCTCCGGTCTCCTCCTGCTCCTCCTGCAGCCCCCTCTGCAGTCCCACGAACGCCACCACGGCCGCCGCCGCCATGATGGCGGCCATCACGTAGAAGACCGAGCGGGTGGCGTAGGCGAAATCGAGCTCGGACGAAATGGGGGATGCGACCGACGCTCTCGCTGCCGCCCTGCGATTGCGACGACGGCCGCCGCCTCGGCCGAGGCCCGTGCACGGGACAGGCCCAGCCGCCACCAGCGACGTCGTGACCCGGGAGCGGAACTGCGACACCAGGATGGTGCCGAGGACGGCGAGTCCCAGGCTGGCGGCGTAGTTCCGGACGGTCTGGGTGATGCCGGTGGCCTCACCGTAGGAGAGGCGAGACGCCCGGTTGACGGCATCGGTGCTGGCCGGACCGAGCATGAACCCGATGCCGGCGCCGGCCAGGATGATGTCCCACTGCTGGGCCGAGAAGCTGAGCTGGGTCACGTGCCCGGCCCAGAGGTAGAACCCCACGGCGGCCAGGGCACAGCCGAGGACGACCGGGCGCTTGGCTCCGCTGCGGTCGAGGATGCCGGCCGCCGATCTGCGCCGCGATCACGAAGCCGATGAAGAAGTACAGCAGGAACACGCCGGCCTGCGAGGCCGTGTCGCCCAGCGCGATCTGGGCGTACTCGCTGGCGAAGAAGAACACCGGGATGAAGACCAGCATGGCGATACCGAGAACGAGGTTCTCGACCAGAAAGGCCCGGATGCGGAAGATCCGGATCTTCATGAGCGGCGACGGGGTGCGCACCTCGACCAGGCCGAAGATGACCGAGGATGACCACGCCGGCGGCGATGCTCAGGCCGATGGCGGGATTGCTCCAACCCCAGATCAACGACTGCTGGAAACCGAACACGCTCAGCGCCACCCCGGCAGCGACCAGGACCACGCCCCGGTAGTCCATCGGGGCCGACTGGTGCGCCGTCGTCGGCTCTCGAGACGACGATCAGCACCAGGGCGATGACGGCCACGGGGATGTTCACCCAGAAGATGGCCCGCCACGTCCACTCGGTGAGAAAGCCACCGAGCAGCGGGCCGATGGCCGTGAGGCCTCCGGCGATCCCGAAGAACAGCGCCAGCGCCCGTCCTCGTTCGCGCAGGGCGAACGTCTGCACCACGATGGCCAGGGCGGCGGGGAACATGATGGCCCCGCCGGCACCCTGGAGAATCCGGAAGGCCACGATCCAGGCCTCGGCCAAGCCCCCTTTCGGGGTCAGGCCGCACAGGGCCGAGGCGGCAGGCGAACACGAGGACCCCCACGGTGACCATGGCGCGGTGGCCGACGGTGTCGGCCAGCCGGCCGCCGAAGGCGAAGAGGGCGGCCAGCGACATCAGGTAGGCGTTGATGGCCCACTGGACACCGGTGCTCGTCAGCCCGAGATGTCTCTGGATCTGGGGAGCGGCGATGGACACGATGGTCTGGTCGATGAACGTCATCGAGACGGCGAAGATCATCGCCGCCAGGACCAGGTTCCGCGACCGGCCACCGGTGGTGCTGGCGACGGTCATGTGTTCGACTCCTCCCAGAGATCGCCGGGGCCGGCGCCGGCTACGACCGGCGGTGACGGCGTCGGTGAGGGCGTCGATGCCGGCCAGCCTGCCCGCCAGTCCGTCGCTCAAGTCGGTAGCGAGCGGCGAGGGCGGCCGGAGCCGTATAGCTGACCTTCGTCTGGTCCCCGTCCGCCCACACCAGGACCTTGAGAGGCAGATCGAGAGCGGCCAGCGGCGCCGCACGCCATCACCGGCGTCCCGGCTTCGGGACTCCCGAAGATGACGACCATGGTGTCGCGCAGCTCCAGACCGTGTGCTCTCGTGCCTCGCCGCTGTGGTCGATCACGGCGAACACCTTCATCCCCTTGGCCACCACCGTGTCGGAGAGGAGACGCACGGTTTCGGCCACCGATCGGGGGCTCTCCTTGGTGACCACCCCGTCACCCGTCGCCCCGGGTCAACCATGTCGCCGCCCCGTTCCGACCCTGACATGGGCGGGTCCCGGGGGGGATCGCCGCCACGGCTACTGACAGGGCTTCCTGACGCCGGTCAGGTCCAGGTTGAAGCGGGCGCCGTTGAATCCGAGGGCTGTCGTCGTTCGCACAGAACGCCGACGGCTTCAGGTGGTACTCGGCGTTGAACACCGCCTTTTGCCCCTCGTAGGCGGAGAGGAAGCCGCACGACGAGTACTGGTTGCACTGCTCGGTCAGCACGGCGTCAGCCAGGGGGTACATGTCGGTGGCGTAGCTGTGCTGCCGGTGTCGTCGGGGTTCTTGATCCACCACCCGAGCCCCAGACCGTGCATGTAGTCGGCCAGGGTGGTCATGTACTGCTCTTCGATCGACCTGAGTCAGCGGAAAGCCACTGTTGTCGCCGTACTCCTCGTCGATGTCGGTCTCGACGGCGTCGAATCCCTTGGCCGCGCACTGCTGGTCGATCATCGACTCGATGATGGACACCGTGGCGGACGACCGAATGTCCAGGTAGTACTCGGGATAGCCGGGGACCTTGTTTCCGAACACATTCGGCGCTTGCGGAGTTGGTCGTAATAGGTGGTGGCGACGCCCTCGCTCGGCTGCCGAGTAGTAATTGCCGGCCGCTCCGACCTCGATGTAGCAGACGACGTGTTTGCCCTCGGCGTGCAGGGCGGCCACGGTCGAGGCCGGGATTGATGATGCCGTCGATGTCGTAGATGACGGGATCGGCGGTGCGGGCTGGCCGTCGGGCAGCTTGTCATCGGTTCCCATGTCCCGTGGCGTTGGACAGCCTCAGGGGATGGCTGAGCTCCCATTGCCACGGTTGGCTCCCGAGCGGTGGGACCCACCACGACGACGCGCCGGCCCGAGGGGCGGACTGCGTGCCCACGACCGGTGACGGCGACAGAGGACCACGATGGCGACCCGGGAGAGCGACGGCATCGTCATGCGGGTCACACGAGGAGCAGCGGCCTGTCGATAGGGCGTCATGTCCATGCCGGGATAGCGCTGGGCCACGTCGGCCAACGATCTGCTCGTTCCAGTAGTCGTCGCCCGGGTCTCGGAAAGCCGAAGAGGTCGCGCTCTCGGACGCTGCACCGGGGCATGAGCTTGGCCCATCGCTGCGGAGCCTGCTTCGGCCATGCCATCTTCCCGCCCCACGTCGTCCCCCTCACCTGGTAGTCCGCCAGGATCGAGAAGCGCGAGCGCCCGCCGGCGGTGAAGTCCGAACCCCGGTGCAAGATGTCGGTGCGGTAGACGAGCAGGCTGCCCGGCCGGGCCCACGGCGGAGACCTCGGCGTCGGCGAGGGCGCCGAATTCGATGTACAGCGGGGTGAAGGGCACGTCCTGGCCACGTTCGTAGGGAACGATCCGCGTGGGGCCGTCCTCGCTCGGTGACGTCGGAGAGGAAGATGAACGTCGTCAGCTGCTGGTAGCGGGCCTCGGGCCGGGGGACCACCAGACTGTGGCTGCCGTAGTCACGGTGAAGGGGTTGGTCGTAGTTGACGGCGCCGGCATACTTGGCCCACAGCTCGACCTTGTAGAGATGCAGGTCGGTCGTCCCGAGATAGCGCTCGGCGGCGTCGACCAGATCGGGGTGGAAAGCCAGGTGGTTCAGGTCCCACGATCGGTAGGGGAACTCCTCGACCCCGGCGAACTGGCTCCGGGCGTAGTCGCCGATACGCGGCCGGATCGGCGAAGTAGTCCTCCGGCTTCGGGAAGTGGAGCCACAGGGCCTCCTGGGCGGCCTTCAACTCGTCGGGAGCGAGGAATCCCTCGACGAGGGCGAACCCCTGCTCGCGGACCTCGTCGAGGGTGGCATCCGACAACCGCACAACCCCGAACTTTAGGCCAGGCGGCTCCGGGCCGCCGTGGCGGTCCCGACGGCCGGCCGAACGCGTACGCTGCCGCCGATGCGCGCCATCCAGTTCGACATGGCCGACGCCGCCTTCCCGGCGTCGATGGTCGACCTGCCCGAGCCCGAGATGCCGGGACCGGCGTGGGCCCGCGTGGCGGTGTCGACGGGCGGAATCTGCGGCAGCGACCTCCACCTGTTCACCCACAACACCGGACCCTCACCCACCTTGATGACCATGGGTTCGTTCCCTTTCGTGCTCGGCCACGAGATCGCCGGCCGTGTGGTCGAAGCCGGGCCGCAGTGTCCACACCCGGTGGGGACCCGCGTGGTGATCGACCCCTGCATCCCCTGCGCGGCGCGCGGGATCGACCCTCCGTGCGTCAACTGCGGGCGTGGCTGGACGTCGTCGTGCCTCAACCTCGACAGCCGGGTCATCAGCTCGGGCCGTACCCTCGGGTTCACCCAGGGTCTGGGCGGCGGATGGGCCGAGCAGGCACTGGCCCACGGCTCGATGCTGCATCCGCTCCCCGACGCCGTGCCCGACCGGGGCGCCAGCCTGTACGAACCGCTCTCGATCGCCTGCCACGGCCTTCTGCGCGCCGCGACCCGCCGACGGTGATCCCGTGCTCGTCGTGGGCGCCGGGATCATCGGGCTGGCCAGCGTGGCCGCCCTGAAGGGGCTCTTCCCCCGCTGCCCGGTGACGGTCGTGGCCCGGCACGCCCACCAGGCGCAGGCGGCGGAGGCCTGCGGTGCCGACCACGTGGTCCGTGGCGACGCCGGCAACGCCCATTTCGAGGAGTTGGCCGGCCTCGTCGGCGCCCGGGTCGTCGGCTGGAAGACCGACGTCATGCTCATGGGCGGCTTTCCCTTCGTCGTCGAGGCGGTGGGCGCACCGCACTCGGTCACCGAGGCCCTGCGGGCCGTCGCCCACCGCGGAACCGTCCTCCTCCTGGGGACGGCCGGCGTGAGCGAGATCGACCTGACGCCCGTCTGGTACAAGGAGGCGGCCCTGGTGGGTTCGATCGACCACACCGTCGACGCCGGATCGACGCCCGGACTGGCCGGGGGACCCTACCGTCACTCGGTCGATCGGGCCCTCGACATCATGGCCGCCGGCCTGCTGCCCTATGACGTGATCGTGACCCACGAGTTCCCCCTCGATCGATACCGGGACGCCGTGGCGACGGCCATCGACCGGGAAGGCTCACACGCCATCAAGGTGGTCTTCCGCTCCTGATCGCTACACTCGATCGTCGTGCGCCCGGAGGACTCGATCGGCGTCGGTCGGATCAACCGGGTCCTGAACGAATTCGTCCGACCCCGGCGCCGGGGGCCGTCGGTGCCCGTGGACGTGGGGGCGTACCACGTGCACGGCGAGCCCGTCTCGGTCGCCGACGCCATGAGCGCCGAGTACCGGCCTTTCCCCCTCGGCGGGGCCTGGGGACCCCCGTGGGACACAACCTGGTTCCGGCTCCGTGGCACCATCCCCGACGACTGGGCCGGTCGGGAGGTGGCGCTGGGCTTCGGTATCGGCAACGCCGGTTCCACGGGGTTCGGCGCCGAAGCCCTCGTGTGGCGCGACGGACGACCCGTGCAGGGACTCTCACCCAATCACCGTGAACATCTCCTCACCGCCCGCGCCTGTGGCGGTGAGGAGATCGAGCTCTTCGTGGAGGCGGCGGCCAACCC
Organism: uncultured Acidimicrobiaceae bacterium; assembly: GCA_963842145.1. Classification (GTDB taxonomy): domain Bacteria; phylum Actinomycetota; class Acidimicrobiia; order Acidimicrobiales; family UBA8190; genus CAWJFJ01. The sequence continues at coordinate 484,295 of CAWJFJ010000012.1, read as the reverse complement.
CCCCTCCCCGTTCGGCGCCAACCCGTGGCCCCTGCTGCTCCCCGAGCCCGACGGTGCGCCCTTGTTCACGCTCCAGCAGGCCGACCTACACGTCCGCGACCCCGATTTCGACCAGTTCTGGCACGACTTCCGGGTCCTCGTCGAGCTGGCCACCGAGCTTCCGGAGGACGAGCCCCGGGCGGTCCGACTCCGTGCCGGCCTGGAGAGAGCCTGCAACCTGCTCGAGCTCCCCGACATCTCCGACAGCTGGCGCCGGGCCCGGCCCGTGCTCGTGGAACTGCTCGCCCAGCGGCCGGCACCGGGGACCCACGTGGTGAGCATCGTCGGCCACGCCCATCTCGACACGGCGTGGCTGTGGCCGGTGCGCGAGACGATCCGCAAGTGCGCGCGGACGTTCAGCACGGTCCTCGAGCTGATGGACCGGTATCCCGAGTACCGCTTCGTCGTCTCCCAGGCCCAGCATCTGGCGTGGATGCGTGACCACTATCCCGATCTCTGGGAGCGGATGAAGCGCCGGATCGCCGACGGACGAATCGAGCCCACCGGGAGCATGTGGGTCGAGTCGGACTGCAACATCCCGTCGGGTGAGTCGCTGGTGCGCCAGATCGTCCACGGCAAGCGTTTCTATCTCCGGGAGCTCGGGATCGAGACCAGTGACGTGTGGTTGCCCGACGTCTTCGGTTACTCGGCCGCCCTCCCCCAGATCATGCGGCAGAGCGGCGTCCGTTGGTTCCTCACCCAGAAGCTCTCCTGGAACCAGTACAACGTGCTTCCCCATCACAGTTTCCTGTGGGAGGGAATCGACGGGTCACGGGTCTTCACCCACTTCCCGCCGGCCGACACCTACAACGGCAACATGAGCGTCCGGGAGCTCCGGTTCGGTGTCGAGAACTTCAAGGACCACGACCGCGCCACCCGATCGCTCTATCTCTTCGGCTGGGGGGACGGCGGGGGTGGCCCCACCGGCGAGATGCTCGAGTCGGCCCGGCGACTGGCCGACACCGACGGGACCCCGCTGCTCACCATGGAGGGAGCCCGTCGGTTCTTCACCCGGGCCGAGGACGAGATCAGCGACCCGGCCGTCTGGGTCGGCGAGCTCTATCTGGAGCTCCACCGCGGCACCTACACGAGCCAGGCCGCCACCAAGCTCGGAAACCGCCGGGCCGAGTTCGCCCTGCGCGACGCCGAGCTGTGGACCTCACTGGTGCCCGATTCCGACTACCCCGGCGGCCAGCTCGAGCGCCTGTGGAAGTTGCTTCTGCTCCACCAGTTCCACGACATCATCCCCGGATCGGGGATCCACTGGGTCTACGAGGACACCGCCCGCGCCCATGCCCAGATCCTGGGGGCGGCCGCCCGCCTGACCGACGACGCGCTGGCCCTCCACGTTGGCGCCATCGATACGACAGGTACCACCAACCCGGTGGTCGTCTTCAACTCGCTCTCCCATCAGCGCCGGGAGTTGATCACCGTGGACGCCCCCGTGGGGGTGACGGCCGTCGTCGGGACGTCGGGGCCGGCCCGTCCGCTCCAACGCGACAGCGACGGTCGAGCGATCTTCGAAGCCACCGTCGCCCCGTGCGGCTATGAGGTCTACGACCTCGTGACGGCGGCAGCGACCCCCCACGGCGCGGTCAGAGTCGATGCCCGGACCCTCGAGAACGATCACCTGCGTGTCGAGCTCGACGACCGGGGCCTCCTGTCCTCGGTCCTCGACAAGGACGCGCAGCGCCAGGTCCTGGCGCCGGGGGCCAGCGGCAACCTTCTCCAGCTCCACCCGGACTACCCCAACTTCTTCGACGCCTGGGACATCGACCGGTTCTCCTTCGACCAGATGGTCCCCCTGGACGACGTCGAATCGGTGGACGTGGAGGAAGAGGGCCCTCTGCGGGCGGGCATCCGGGTCACCCGCTCGTTCGGCGACTCCCGGGTGACCCAGATCATCCGGCTGGCCGCCGGATCACGCTTCGTCGACTTCGTGACCGACGTCGAGTGGCACGAGACGAACCGGCTCCTCAAGGTGGCCTTCCCGGTCGACGTGCGTAGCCTCCGGGCCACCTACGAGATCCAGTACGGGCATGTGGAACGGCCCACGCACGCCAACACGAGCTGGGACGTCGCCCGCTTCGAGGTCTGCGCGCACAAGTGGGCCGATCTGTCCGAGCCCGGCTACGGGGTCGCTCTGCTCAACGACTGCAAATACGGCTACGACATCGCCGGCAACGTCATCCGTCTGTCGCTGTTGCGCTCCACCACCTGGCCCGACCCGGTCGCCGATCGCGGACATCATCACTTCACCTACCGCCTGCTCCCCCACTCGGGCGATCTCCGGGCGGGCGGAGTCGTCGACGCCGGATACGACCTGAACGTTCCGCTGCGGGCCGTCGCCACCTCTCCGCACCGCGGCACCATGGGCACGAGCGTCTCGATGCTCTCGGTCGATACCGGCAATGTCGTCGTGGAAGTGGTCAAACGGTCCGACGACGATACCGGTGCGCTGGTGGTCCGCCTCTACGAGGCTTGGGGCCAGCGTGGCCCGGTCACCCTGCACGCCCCGTGGGACCTCCGTGGCGCCACCCGGACCGACCTTCTGGAACGCCACGTCGACGAGGTCGCCACCGAGGGCGCCGACCGTCACCCTCGACATGGCCCCGTTCCAGATCGCCACCCTCAAGCTCGAGCGGGCCGTGGACTGACTCTCTCGGGCACCGTGGTGCGGGCCTCCTACGTGCCCTTCCGGCTGGCGACGAAGACGGGGATCTGGCGATCGGTGTTGGCCTGGTACTCGGCATAGGGCGGGTAGGCCGCCACGGCGCGCTCCCACCAGACCGCCTTCTCGTCGCCGGTCACCTCACGGACCTCCACGTCGAAGGGTTCGGGTCCGTCCTGGATGGCCACGGAGGCGGGGTCGGCCATCAGGTTGTGGTACCAGACCGGGTGGGTGGGAGCCCCTCCCTTCGAGGCGACGAGCGCGTACCGGCCGTCGTGCTCGACCCGCATGAGAGGGGTCTTGCGGATCTTCCCGCTCTTGTTCCCGCGGGTGGTGACGATGATGACCGGCAGTCCGGTGTCGAGCAGGGTGTTGGCCCGCTGGCCGCCGGAACTCTCGTACTCGGCGACCTGGTTCCTCACCCATTCGGCAGGACTGGGTTCGTACTCTCCTTCGAGGGACATGGGAGGAACTATACGGACCGCCACCGCCGGAACGACCGGTCGCCGGCCCCGGCGGCCACCCCGGGGAACATCGTCGGCGCACCGGACGTTGGCAACCATATGGCCGACCACGTCACCGACGCCGACTTCTGGTTCGACCCCCTGTGCCCGTGGGCCTGGATCACCTCGAGATGGATGCTCGAGGTCGAGCAGGTCAGGCCGGTCAGAACCCGCTGGCATCTGATGTCACTGGCCTATCTCAACCTCGTCCAGCACCAGGGAGAGGGCTTGAGCGAGGACTACCTCGAGCGCTTGGAGCGGGCGTGGGGACCGGTCCGGATCTGCGCCGCAGCGGCCGCCGAGAGGGGCGACGACGTCCTGCTCCCGCTCTACACGGCGCTGGGCACGCGCTTCCACAATCAGCAGCGACGCCACGCCGACGCCCTGGCCGAGGCGGTGGCGGAGGTGGGATTGCCTGTCTCGATCCTCGACGCGGCCGCCGGCACCGAGTTCGACGAGGCCGTCAAGGCGTCGCACCACGCCGGCATGGACCTGGTCGGTCTCGACGTGGGTACGCCGATCATCAGCGTGAAGGGCATGGCCTTCTTCGGCCCCGTGGTGACCCCGACACCGCGCGAACGAGGAGGCGGGACGACTGTGGGACGGCGTCCTGGCCGTGGCCGGCACGGACGGCTTCTTCGAGCTCAAGCGCACCCGCGACCGGAGCCCGAGCTTCGACTGAGCCTGCCGCCGTGGTTTACCGTGACCACGATGGAGAGGGACATCTACACCGAGGCCGAGGGTGAGCCCGACACCCTGGCCAACCTCGGGCCACTGCGTGGCCTGGCCGGGATCTGGGAGGGGACGAAGGGCACCGACGAGCACCCGGTGGCCGGTGGCATCGGGCACGACGCCTTCGTCGAGCGCTACGAGGCCCAACCGATCGACCGCCAGATCAACGGCCCACAGCTCTTCTACGGCCTGCGGTACCACACCCACATCGTGAGGCCGGGGGACGTCGAGACGTTCCACGACCAGGTGGGGTACTGGCTGTGGGAGCCGGTGGCGCAGACCATCACGCTGACGCTGGCCATCCCCCGGGGCCAGGTCCTGCTGGCCGGGGGCCCCTCCGAGCCCGACGCCACCGAGTTCGAGGTAACCGCCTCGGTCGGCTCCGAGGTCTACGGCATCCTCTCGAACCCGTTCCTGGACCAGGCGTTCCGCACCCTCAGCTACCGGATGCAGGTGACCACGAACCCCGATGGAACCTGGTCCTACGAGGAGGAGGGGATCCTGGACATCCCCGACCGCACCGAGCCGTTCCACCACATCGACCGCAACACCCTCACCCGGGTGGCGGCGGCGTCACCCAACCCGCTGGCCCGGCAGGAGGTCGTCGGCCGAGGGCTCGGCATCGGCGGTCTCCGGCCGGGGTCGGAACCGACGGTCTGACCGCCCGCAGCGGGCCCTGCGGCAGGGCTTCGACGCCACCGGTCCAGACCTGGGCGTCGGATGCCGATACCGGTAGGGACTATGGCCACGGCACCCCGGACGAGCTCCCGACGGGAGCACGTCGCCGCCGCCGGGTCGAGGCCGGGGTCGTCTCCCGGCGCCGACCACGGCCGCCGTGGTGCCCGGGGGCATACCCGCTGGCACCCGGGCGTCCTGCTGATTCTGGCGCTCGTCGTCTCGCTCCCCCTGCTCTCGACGGGCATCCTGGTGGGATCGAGAGGCTCCTCGGGCTGGACCTTCCGTGAGAAGGGGCGGGTCGTGGCGGCGGACGCCGCCGGACTGCAGGTTGTCGCCTCAGCCCGGGCCGAGCTCAACTCCCTGGTGGTGCCTCTCTCGGCCGTGTCCTACGCCTCGAGCATCGGCGTCAGCGAGAGCGCACTCGACAGCGCCCTCAAACCGGCCGTTCCCTTCGCCGACCAGCTGGCCCTCGGCATGGCCCGGATCACCGCCATCCCGTTCTTCTCGTCGACACCCACGCTGCGGGCCGACGTGGCCCGGTTGGGCACCACGATCTCGAAGATCACCGCCAAGACGATCTCCTACGACAGCGTCCACTCGTTCGTCTCCGCGATGGAGGCCCAGGTCGACGGCATCTGGTACCGGGGATACGACCGGCTCCAGACCGACATCGCCGGCTGGCAACCGCCGGGATCATTCGAGGTCCACGCGTCGGCGCTCCGTCAGACGTATGTGGCGTTCCTGGCCGCCGACGACGAGGTCGAGGGCGGTATCTACGTCCTCGAAGGCACCGGACCCGCCGGAGCCAAGCAGGAGCTGATCCAGGGCGCCGGACGCCTTCAGATCGCCACCGGCGAGTTCGCCGGCCACCTGGGCCCGAAGGCGCAGGCGGTGTGGAACGGCCTCCGGCGCAACCAGGTGGACAGGCGGTTCGAGGCCACGATCCAGAGGAGTCTCGTCGTCGCCCTCGACGACCTGCCGGCACCCTTCCCCGACAATCTGCAATTCGCCGGCAGCTCCGAGAGGCCCGGGCTCCAGTACGTGACCGCTTTCGACCAACTGGTGGTGGCCGCGTCGCAGGACCTGCAGGATTCGGCGCTGACCCTGGCGGCGGACGCCAGCCACCGCTTCACCGACGAGATCCTCCTCCTGACACTCCTCGTCCTCGTCACCGTGGGGGGCGTCATCGTCGCCAGCCGGGTCCTCATCCGACCGCTGAAGGAGCTGTCGGCGGGGGCCGGGAGGGTCCACGACGGAGAATTCGACCTGGAACGGCTCCCCGCCCGCGGCCCCCGGGAAGTCGTGACCGCCACCACGTCGTTCAACGACATGACCTCGACCTTGCGGGCCCTCGAATCCAAAGCCGTCGCCCTCGCCGCCGAGGACTTCACCCATCCCGAGCGCTTCGCCCCCTTGCCCGGTCGAACGGGCAGCGCTCTGCAGGCGAGCGTCGACAGGTTGACGGCCAGGATCAGGGAACGCGAGCTGCAGCGACAGTTGTTGCACGAAGCGGCCACCCACGACCGGCTCACGGGCCTGTTCAACCGCGCCGCCGTGCTCGATCACCTCACCAACGATGTGCGTCGCCGTCGCCAGGGAGGCGAGACGGTCGCCGTCCTCTTCATCGACATCGACGGTCTCAAGGTTCTCAACGACACCTACGGTCACGAGGCCGGCGATACGGCGATCCTGGTCACGGCCCGATCCCTCTTGGAGGCGACGTCCGACTGCGATGTGGTGGGACGCCTGGGAGGCGATGAGTTCCTGGTCGTCCTGTGTCACGAGCACAGCAGAGACGGACACGAGGTCGCTGACCGGATCCGCCGGACGGTGGTCGGACACAGCATCCCCGTGCACGGTCTGCTCATCCCCCTCGAGGTCAGCGTGGGCATCGCCCTGGCCCAGTGCGACGCCGCCACGGACCCCATGCAGCTCGTCCACGAGGCCGACGAGGCCATGTACGGAGCGAAGAAGGCCGCCCGCTCCCTCAGGGATCAATCACCGGCGACGCAGACCTGACTCTCCCGGCGGGCGGGTCCGGTTACGCCACCACATGCGCCACGTCGCCGATCAGCAGGGCGCTCACCAGGACCATGACGGCGGCATAGACCGCGGTCATGGCCCACCGCCACCGGTGATCGTTGACCCAGAACCGCCTGATCCCGATGACGTCGAAGACGAGCGCCAGGACGGCGATGGGAATCCCCACGGCCGGCCCCACGCCGGTGGCGATGCCGAGGGCGGGGGTGGCGATGGGGAAGACCACGTAGCTGAGCAGACAGCGCAGCGCTGACAGGACGATCGAAAAGCTGAACATCCGGTGGACGGCGTCGTCCCCGACGGTCGACGGACCGGCGGGGACGAACAGGAGGCGGCGCATGACCATGTCGGCCCGCGATCGCAGCACGACCGGTGTGTCGGGATCGACGGCGACCTGGCTCACCCCCACGACGCTACGGCCCGGCGGCACCGCGCTCCAGTCAGGGACCGGAGATGGCGGTGACGGAGGGCCGCCCGAGCCGTCGGAGAGCCGCCCGAGCCGTCGGAGAGCCGGAATTCGTCGACTCCCCTGGGAACCGAATTCCCTCGGTGGTAGAGTGCTCGCAGTGGGTTGGACCATCGGTCCTGCCTGCGACATCGTTGCCCCGGACCCTGGCGGCGCAAGTGCCGAGCCCTACGCTCAGGCAGCAGCCAGGTGGAAAAGGGGGGGTCCCGGAGATGTCCGCATGGTGGCAGTCCCCAGGCCCCCCTCCTCCGACCAGCCAGAAGTGGCGTCCCGATGCCCTGAGGACGGTGTCCCACCCCGGTCCTCCGGCGGCGTCGCGCGAGAACGACACATGGCCGGCGCTTCTCCGGTTCCCCTTCCGCATCGCCGCTGACACGCGCCGCCCCCCCGCCGCTGGTCACGCGGTGCGGGAAGGGACCGGACACTTCCGATGACGGCTCACCCCGACAGGGTGAGCGCGTAACGCAGATCCGCCCCCCGCCCGACGCAGCGGAACCCGGCCTTCTCGAGGACCCTCTGCGACGCCAGGTTGTCATGATCCGTCGCGGCTGTGACGGCGGTGATCGCCGCCTCCCCCGAGACGCCCGCCACGATGGCCACGACGGCCTCGGTGGCGTAGCCGCGCCCCCGACGCGAGGGGACGATCCCGTACCCGATCTCGACCGTGCCGGACTCGGGCGGGGCCAGGAACCCGATGCCACCGATGACCAACCCGCTCGATCGCTCCAGAACCTGCCAATGGCCCCAGGATGAGTCACCGGCGACGGCGGCGGCGGACTTGCCGGCGCGATGAAGGCTCCCGGCGATGACGGCGTCCCCCTCGTGCGGGTAGTCGGGGGCCCAATCGTCGAGGCGACCACCCTCGACGATGGCGCGGACGTCCGTCCACGGGAAGCGTCGCAGGATCAGACGGGATGTCGTCCGCACCGCGTGTGACGGAGAGCGTTCAGCTTTGCCTTCACTCATGGTGGTCAGTGTGCCCGACACCCACATGGCGTCGCCGTGATCACAGGAAGGATCGACGAAAATCCCGGAAAGCGTCACGAATCGCCCGGACCACTGTGATACGTATTGTCGGCTGCCCCGGACCCCGGTAGCTCCGAGCGAGCGACGACGGGGGTCCAGGCAATGTCCGACGAGACACAGCGCATCGAAGAGCAGACGAGGTCGTTGTCCGGGAGGGCCCTCCGGCGACTGCCCGCCGTCGTCGGCGTCGCCGGGTTGTCTGTCTTTGTATCGGGACCCGCACTGGCCGGTGCGGCGCACGTCCGTCCGACGATCACCCCCACCCGGGCCACCTTCCCGGTACCGGCGAAGAGCACGTCCCTCTGGACATTGCGGTTGTGGTCCCATGGCACGCTGGAGGGATCTGCCGCCGGTACCGCGGGGACCCTCACCGTGGTCGTGCCGCATACCGCCGACTGCACCTTCCAGGCCGATGTGACGCAGACACCACCCGAGGGCCAGCCGTCGTACTACTCGGGCACCCGGGTCACGATGAGCCAGTGCGGGGGCCCGCCACCAGCGCAGACCATCGCCGGGCACATCTACCTCTGCACCCCCACCGGCTCACCCACGACCACTGAGGTCGCCGGCGGGTCCCTGGCGGCCAGCGGGCCCGACACGGTGGCGTCACAGGCCAACCCCCTGACACCGGTCGCCGTCGCCAGCGGGAGCTACGCCATGACGGCGGGATCCCCCGCCGGCTACCTGCTCGTCGACTGCGGAGGCACGGCCACCGTGGGATCGGGCGGCCTCACCGCGTCGGAACCCGTCACCGTGCCCCCGGGCGGTGCCGGCGTCGGCCTCTTCTACGTCTCGGCCCCGACGGTGGGCGACGGTGGCGGCTCCGCCCCCTCGCCACCCGTCGCCGACGTCACCTCGAGCGCCGACGGCCCGGGCGTCCCGAGTGCCGCCGTCCCGGGAGCCACGGACGCCGGCCACAGCCCGCCGCCACATGCGGTGGCGGCGGCCGGATCCCGGTTGGCCTTCACGGGGATGGACATCGGTCCACCCCTGCTCCTCGGTTTGCTGCTCCTCGGCGCCGGCACACTAATGCTCGCCTGCTCCGGGATCCGGCGCCGTTCCCGGCCGGTGCTACGTATCGAGGTTCGCCGGACCGGGCGATCGGCCGAATAGTTCGTCGTAGTCGCGGAGCCTGGAGGCCAGCGCCCCCATGATCCCGAGGGCGAACGTCGGCGTCTCGTGCACCAGGAAGAGGAAGAGACCGCGATCGATCTCGGCCAAGGTCGTGTCCACCACGGCGACCGCCGTGAGGTTGCGGGGAAGACGATCGATGAGGGCGCGTTCGCCGAAGACGTCGTTGGGACCGAGAGAGGCCACGACGGCGGTGCCCTTGCGGAGCTCCACCGCCCCGTCGACCACGCCGTACATGTGGGTCCCCTCGTCCCCCTCGACGTAGATCTGGTCGCCGGCGGCGACGGCCCGGTGGACCGGAGCGTTGAGGAAGAGGCTGTCCGCCGTCACGCCGGTGACCGGTCCGCCCGTCCCGGTTGGAAACGAGCACCGTTGAGGACACGCATGACTCGCAAGCTTAGAGGACCGTCCTCGACGCCGTGGGTGGCGTCCCGACGACCCGGTGGCGTCGTAGGCTGTCGCAGCGTCCAGCCCCATAAACGGAGGCCCCTGGACCACCGGTCCTTTTCGCCGACCTGCTCTCGGGTGGGCGATGATGCGCCCGTGCCCGACGTGGAACTGCCCGGAGTGACACTGGCCTACGACGTGTTCGGGCCACCGGCGGCGGAACCGGTCGTCCTCGTCTGCGGTCTGAGCCAACCGGCCGGATCCTGGCAACTGGGCATGGTCCCGGCGCTCGTCGAGGCCGGCTACCGCGTGGTGACGTTCGACAACCGGGGCGTGGCGCCGTCGTCCTCCCCCCCGGCGCCGTACACGATCGACGAGATGGTCGGCGACACGGTGGGGCTCCTCGATCATCTCGATCTGGAGACGGTGCGCGTCGCCGGGTACTCGATGGGCGGATGGATCGCCGAGACCCTGGCCTTCCGACATCCCGAGCGCGTCCGGGCGGCCGTCTTCATCGGCAGTTGCAATGTGGGTACGTCCTGGGAAAAGGCCGTCACCACCGTCGAACGTGATCTGGCCCGGCTCGATCCGGAGCTGCCGGCGTGGTTCAACGCCGTCGAGACCATGCGCTATCTGCCCAACCACGATTTGCAGCAGGACACCGTCGTCGATCTCTGGCTCGGCCTCATCGGCGACCTCGATCCGTGGCCCAACCCGGGCCGCCTCGGACAGTACGAGGCGGCACTGGCCTGGTCCCTCGACGTCGAGCGGACCGAACGCTGGCCGGCTCTGTCGATGCCGTGCCTCGTCCTCTCCTTCGAGCACGACGTCGACTCTCCGCCGGCCAGGGCCCGCCAGGCCGCCGCCATGATCCCGGGAGCCAGCTTCATCGAGATGGCCGGCGCCAGTCACCTCGGTGTGTTCACGCACACCGACGCCGTGGCCGCCGCCGTCGTGCGATTCTTCGCCGGAGGCCCGGTGGCCGACTGAGCGATGCAGGGGCCAGTATGGACCGTGCCCAATGAAACCGTCCTGCTCGCCGGCCGTCGTGTCCACCGGATGGGGTTCGGAGCCATGCAACTCCCCGGACCCGGCGTCTTCGGGCCCCCGGCCGACCGCGACACGGCCCTGGCCGTGCTCCGCCGGGCCGTCGACGCCGGTGTCGACCATATCGACACGGCACAGTTCTACGGTCCCGACGTGGCCAACGAATTGATCCACACCGCCCTCCATCCCTATCCGGAGGATCTGGTGCTCGTGTCCAAGGTCGGCGCCGCACGCGACGACCAGGCCCAGTGGCTACCGGCGCAGCGCCCCGAGGAGCTGCGCGCCGCCGTCGAGGCCAACCTCCGCAGCCTGGAACTGGACCAGGTTCCGGTGGTCAATCTCCGCCGCCTCCCGGGATCCGAGGTGCCTTTCGCCGAGCAGCTGGCGGCCATGAGCGCACTGCGCGACGAGGGCCTCATCGGTGCCGTCGACTCAGCAACGTCACCCTCGATGACTACCGAACGGCCCGTTCCCGGATCGACGTGGCCTGTGTCCAGAATGCCTACAACGTGACCAGCCGGACCGATCAGGCCCTGTTCGACGCCTGTCGCGACGACTCGGTGCCCTTCGTCCCGTTCTTCCCCCTCGGTTCGGCGTTCTTCCCCGAAAACCCCGTCCTGGACGACCCCGTGCTCGGAGCCACGGCGAGCCGCCTGCACGTCACCCCCGCCCAGGTGGCCCTGGCCTGGCTGCTGACCCAGGCCCCCACGGTGCTGCTGATCCCCGGAACGTCGTCGTTGACCCATCTGGAGGAGAACCTGGCCGCCGGTGACCTCGTCCTCGACGAGGAGGCCCGGGCCGATCTGGCGACGCTCGGCGCTTCATAGTCCGACGCTCGGGCCTCCGTATCTGACCGACGAGGCAAGGACGATCGATGGAGAAAATTCTCTACACCGCACGCGCCCCGCGTACCGGCGGACGCAACGGTCACGGCCGGAGCACCGACGGCGAGCTGGAGGTGGACCTGCGCCTTCCCCCGGAGATGGGCGGATCGGGCGGCGGGACCAATCCGGAGCAGCTCTTCGCCGTCGGGTACGCCGCCTGCTTCGAGAGCGCCCTGGCGACGGTGGCCCGTCGGCGCCACCAGGACGCCGGTGAGGTCACGATCGACGCGGCTGTCGGTCTGCTCCCCACCGGCGACGGCGGGTTCCGGCTCACCGTGACGCTCGACGTGTCACTGCCGGCGGTCGACGACGCCGGGACGGCCGCCGAGCTGGTGCGCGCCGCCCATCAGGTCTGCCCGTACTCCAACGCCACCCGGGGCAACGTCGACGTCGAGCTCCTCCTCGCCGGCGAACGGATCTGACCGGCGAACGGATCTGACCAGCGTCTCAGGCCGTCGCCACCAGCGACGCCCACGGGTCCAGCTGGACGGTCACGTCGTCCACGGCGGTGACAAGGTCCGCCGAGCTCTGCCTGTTGTACAGCGGCCCGGCCCCGTCGCTCAGGAGGAGGCTGGCCATGGCCACGCCTCGCGCCGACACCGGGAGCGGGGTCACCAGGGCGACGAGCATGGCGTGCACGGCGGGTTCGGCCGCGGCGATCCGGTCCCGGCACAGAGGCATGCGCCCGTTGGACCGCAGGGGCTGACGTCGGGCCACGTCCAGGAGGTGCTCCCAGTTGGCGGCCAGTGCCCGTCGGCGCCCCGGTGAGACCAGGGACTGAGCGCGGGTGGCGGTGAGGCGGTCGGCCTCGGGAGGGTGCCCCGCCGCCAGCCGGCGATCGAGGGAAGCGGCGAGGAGTCGGGCCCCGATGCGATCCCACGCCCGACACCGCCGGGTGAGGAGCCGTTGCCGGTCGCGGCGGTCCCGGATGAGCAGCACCGAGGGTCCGGGGGAACGGGGAGGAGGCATGTCCCCATCGTGCGCCCGGACCTCGTCGGGTGAAAGTGGCATCATTGACATAGTTCGCGACGAACCTGCCATGTTGGCGTCGACGCCTACGCCGGCACCTCGCCCTCCGGTGGGGAGACGGGGCCACCGTGAGCGTGGGCGGTTCGGTCCGACAACGCATCGTGGAGGTTCGTGATCAATTCCTCCACCACGTCGTTCTGAACGATCAGATTCCGCCGCGTTCCCTCACGCGCGTCGGCGACGAGCCCGGTGTCGCGCAGGATCTTCACATGGTTGCTGACCGTCGGTTGGGCCAGGGAGAAGGCGGCGGCGATCTCGGTGACCGTGCGCGGACCGCTTCGCAGCGCGTCCAGTATGGCCAGGCGCGTGGGGTCCGAGATCGCCTTGAGCCGTCGGGCCAGCGCCTCGGTTCGGGCCCGGGCGTGGGCGCCCGTGGTGTCGGTCCGCACACCGATGACGACGACACCGGGCAGGTCCACGAGAAGACCCTTGTGGGTGAAGTAGGCGGGGACCACGACAACCTCGCCGCCCGGTCCGAGGGCCGCCACCGAGCGCTCCAGCTCCGGGCCGTAGTCACACTCGCCGCGCACGACCTCGTGCCAATCGGCCCCCTTGGCCTGGAGCTCGTGGCGGGCGGCCACGGCGACCTCGACGGCACCCCGTCCCGACAGCTCCCACTCGGGGCGCATGGCGTCCCACATGTCTCGCACGAGGGCCACGTACCGCTGCCTCCGTTCGGGCGATTCCCGCAGCCGGGCCAGCCGGAGCAGAACGGCGGCACGGTCGTCGGCCGTCTCCGACAGCAGGGGGAGGTCGCCGATGCTCGCCGACGTCGCCGCGCCCAGCACGTCGAGCCGGTCGAGCAGGGCGTCGGCGTCGGTGGAGAAGAGGAGGCCGCCATGGTGGGCCAGCACCATCAGCTCCAGGAAGCCACCGCAGCTCACGGCCTCGCCCGGGCCCCAGAAGGAGCGCACCCGCTCCTCCAGGTCGGGCACGCCGCGGTAGACCGCCTCCAGGCCGGGGTGGTCCCGGCGGAAGTCCTCCCGCTCGCCGGAGGCCAGCGCCCACTCGATCTCGATGGCCACCGAGGCGGACACGGTGACCCGGGGGGTGCGGGTGCTGGGGAGATCGGTGTGAATCAGTGGCATAGTTAGATCACTATATCTACATATCGTTGAAATAGTCAACAAATGACCGTATAGTGGAGACATGACCGTGAACCCCGGGCTGGCTCGACAGCTGGTCGCCAGCAGAGTGGAGGACCTCGAGCGCGCCGCCCACGGTCGGCGACTCCCCTCCCCCGCCGCCGACGAATCGTTCCCCGCAGAATCGGTGCGCCCGAACCACGGGACCCTGACCCGCCGGGTGGGCGTCCTGCTCATCTCGGTGGGGCGCCGGTTGGCCGACCCCGACGCCGTCCCGGCGTTCGACGCCCCCCACCGCCCCTGAGAACAGGCGGCCGCCCGTTCCGGATGCCCTCAGCCGGATGCCCTCAGGCGGATGCCCTCAGGCGCTTCCGTCTCACGCGGAGGCCACCTCCGGGCAGGGCACCACCGATCCGAGGGGCTCGTTCCAGGAGCTGAGATCGTCGACGGGGAAAGCCCCCAGTGAGCGGGCCGGGAGCGGTCTGCCGAAGAGATAGCCCTGGGCGAACTGGCAGCCGAGAGCCTGCAGTCTCGTCGCTTGAACGGGGCGCTCGACGCCCTCGGCGATGATCGTGAGCCCCAGGGAGTCACCGAGGCCCAGAATGGCCCTGACGATCGCCGCGTTCTCCGATCTCTGATCCAGATCGTCCACGAAGCTGCGATCGATCTTGAGCGTCTCGACGGGAAACCGCTGCAGGTAGCTGAGCGAGGAATAGCCGGTCCCGAAATCGTCGATCTCGACATGGAGACCGAGATCACGAAGGGACTGGAGAATCGAGACGGCGTCATCCTCGTCGCGCATGAGGGCGCTCTCGGTGATCTCCAGCCACAGCCGGTCGGGATGGAGGCCCGACGCCTCGATGGCGTCGGCGACCTGACCGGGGAAGCCGGGCTCGGCCAGCTGGAGGGCCGAGACGTTGACCGAGATGTTGAGCCCCGACGCGTCGTCGTCGGTGCCTGCCCGGGCTGTGGTCCACGCCACCGTTTGGCGGCACGCCTCGTTCAGGATCCATGCGCCCAGGGCCACGATGAGGCCGCTGTCCTCGGCCAACGGGATGAACTCATAGGGCAGGAGCAGACCCCGGCTCGGGTGTTGCCACCTCACCAGCGCCTCCATCCCGACCAGCGTCTGGGTCTGGAGGTCGACGACGGGCTGATAGTGGAGTTCGAATTCGTCGCGTTCGAGAGCACGGTGCAGCTCGTTGGAGGTGCGGAGGCGGCTGACGACATGGGCCTCGTTGTCCGTCGTGTAGATCTCGATGCGCGACGGGCCCCGTTCCTTGGCCCGGTACATGGCGACGTCGGCATTGCGCAGGAGCTCGGCGCCCGATTCCGAGCCGTCGCTCGACAAGGCGATGCCCACGCTCAGCGACACGAAGGTCTCACCGCTCGGGAGCGCCAGGGGTTCGCCCATGGCCAGCACGAGCCGCTGGGCCACTTCGAGGGCGTCGCGCTCGTCGTTGACCTCTCCGCACAGAACGGTGAACTCGTCGCCTCCGAACCGGGCCAGAGTGTCGCTGGCCCGCATCACACTGCTCAACCGGTCGGCCACGGCGCACAGGATCCGGTCGCCGACGTCGTGGCCCAGGCTGTCGTTGATGAGTTTGAAGCGGTCCAGATCGAGGAAGAGCACCGCCACCTGGTGCCGGCCCCGTGTGGCCCGGCGCAGTGTCATCTCCAGGCGGTCCATGAAGAGTTCCCGGTTGGGAAGAGCGGTGAGGGGATCGTGGATGGCCGCATAGGCCAGCCGCTCACGCAGAGCCCGACGCTCGGTGACGTCCTCGACCTGGGCGATGAGGTAGAGGAGCCGCCCCGCGTCGTCGCGCACGCACGAGACGCTCACCGAGACCCAGACCTCGCGGCCCCGGCGGTGGAGATACCGCTTCTCTATCTGGCATCCGTCGGCGCCGTTGCCTACCAGGCGGCGCATCTCCGCCGCCGTCGACTCACGGTCGTCGGGGTGCGTGAGCTCACACATGTCGCTGCCCGACATCGCCACCGGGTCGAGGCCCACGATGGTGCCGAGGGCGGGGTTGGCCTCGAGGACCCGGCCCTCGACGTCGACCATGGCCATCCCGATGGGAGCGTTGGCGAAAGCGGACCGGAACCGTTCATGGGCGACCCGGAGTGCGTCCTCGGTCTCCTTGCGGGCGCTGATGTCATGGAGGTTGGCAACGATGCCGAGC
Organism: uncultured Acidimicrobiaceae bacterium; assembly: GCA_963842145.1. Taxonomy (GTDB): domain Bacteria; phylum Actinomycetota; class Acidimicrobiia; order Acidimicrobiales; family UBA8190; genus CAWJFJ01. The sequence continues at coordinate 468,391 of CAWJFJ010000012.1, read as the reverse complement.
ACGTTGGGGTCCTCGAGGTGGTCGGTCACCGTCGCCTCGAACCAGCGCCAGGCACCGTCGGCGCCCTGGAGCCGCATCTCCGTGCGCCAGCCGTCGGTCAGACCTGCGGCGGTGGCCCTCAACCGGACCAGGTCATCGGGATGCAGGAGCTCGTCGGCTTGGCGATCGCCGAACTGACCGGGGGAGATCCCCAGGATCCTGCCGAAAGCGGGGCTCACGTAGCTGAGCCGACCCTCGATGTCGACCACGACGATGATGTCGCCGGCGTGTTGGACGAGGGCCCGGAAGCGTCCCTCGCTCGACTCGCGCGCCACGGCGAACCACTCGAGCAGCTTGATGGTGAGAAGGGCGCCCAGCGCCGCCAGCGCGCCCAGGCCGTGCACCTGCGGCTGGTGGACCAAGGTGGGTGCGATCCCGGCGAAGATGGCCAACTGCCCCAACGCCACGAAGATGGCGGTCCACGCCATGGCGGGCTTGGCCGCCGCCGATCCGGCCGTGCGCATGGTGTCCGCCGCGCCGTACACGAACCCGATGACGAGGATGGGTCCCCATCCGATGCCGTAGACGACCAGGGCGATGGTGCCCATCTCCACGCCGACTCGGGCCACGAGTCGCCATCCGGTCGTGGCGTCCGCCCACAATGCGCCGCCGATGCTGTTGACCAGCAGGGTGGAGGTGACGAGAGCGACGATCTCCCAGTAGGGGATGTTGGCCACCAGCCCCGAGGGACGCGCCAGGCAGAAGACGACGATCAGGGGAGGAACGGCGGCGTTGATGGGGTCGAACAGCCGCGCCCTGACACGGCTGGCGAAGCCGGCCCGGACCTGGGGTTGCGTCCAGCTCATCCCCTTCTTTCGGCCGGCCCGGGGTCGCCCTTTAAGGCTTGGGCCGGGGTCAGCCCACCAGCTCGCTCTCGATGGCCGACCGGAGCGCCTTCAGCGCACCGGCGCGGGCGCGCAGCTTCGTGGCCGCGTGGGCCCCGGGATCGAGCTCGGTGAGCCCGCGGGCCGCCTCGACGGCCACGGTGCGCAGCGCCCCCGGGTCCACCACGAGGTCGAGGAAGCCGGCCGCCACCGCCTCGTCGGGGCCGAACATCGTGGCGTTGACGACGGTCCGATCGAAGTACGCCGGGTGAAGCCGCTGGCGGGCGATCTCGATGGCGAACCACGGCACCGTCATGGCGATCCTGACCTCGTTGAGCCCGATCCGAAACGCCCCGGCCGCTCCGATCCGCAGGTCGGCGGCCATGAGGAGGAAAGCCCCCGCCGGATAGGCGTGACCGGTACAGGCCACCACCACGGGCGTCGGAAAGCACAGGACACGTTCGGCCAGGGTGGCGCCCAACGTCAGTATCTCGATGACCCGGTCACGCCGATCGGCCAGGACCTTCAGATCGAACCCGGCCGAGAAGTAGTTCTGGCGGCCGGCCAGGAGCACGACGGCACCGTCACGCTCGGCCCGGTCGAAAGCGGCGTGGAGGGAGCGCAGGACGGGGATGGAGAAGACGTTGACCTTCCCGTCGTCCAGCGTGATGGAGGCGATGCGCCCCTCCAGCTCGTACGTCACCGTGTCGGACACCGTCGTCTCCCCCGTGCTCGCCCGTGGGTCCCGCTCGCCCAAGGGGTCTCGTCCCAATTTCGGATGATCGGGACTATACTGTAACGATGTTACGAAACAAAGTCCCGATACCGACCTCCGACGTGTCGACGAACGGGACGGTCGTGGTGATGGCGACCACCCGTGCCTAGGACGAAGCAGAGGACGCCCGAGCTGCGGGACCACGTCCTGTCGGTGGCCGTCGATCTGCTCGGGGCACAGGGGCCGGCCGGGTTCACCGCCCGGAGCATCGCCCGCCAGGCGGAGACGTCGACGCCGGCGGTCTACGAGCTCTTCGGCGACAAGGGGGGTCTGGTCCGCGAGGTGTTCTTCGAAGGCTTCGCACTGCTGCGCCGGTACCTCGGGACCCTCGTCGACTCCGATGACCCGCTCGCCGATCTCCGCACCCTGATCGCCATCTACCGGCGTTTCCTCAGCGAGAACCCCGAGCTGGCCGCGCTCGATGTTCTCGCGTCCGTTCACCGACTTCGATGCCCGTCCGTCGGAACAGGCGGCGAGCAGCTCCGTCCGGACCTTCATCGTGGAGCGTGTGGGCCGCTGCATCGAGGCCGGGCAGTTGCGCGGGGAGGCGACCGACGTCTCACACGTCGTCGTGGCGCTCGTCCAAGGTCTCGCCGCCGCCGAGAACGCACGGCGTCTGGGGACGACCCCGGATTCCGTCGACCGACGGTGGGATCTGGCCGTCACCGCCCTTCTCGATGGTCTGAGCAGCTAGCCCCGAGTCGTGGCGGCGCCCCCTCCCCTACCATGCGGAGGTGCCACCCGGTCCGGAGGAGGAGACGGAGCTCCCCATCCCTTCGATCGAGGAGATCGAGGATGCCGTCGTCGACGGGGACCATCCGCTCGGGACGGGGACCGCCGTCTCGGCCCTGCGGCACCGTACGTTCCGGATCGTCTTCCTGGGTGCCTTCGCCTCCAACATCGGGACCTGGATGCAGAACGTCGTCCTGGGCGCCTACGCCTACGACCTCACCCACTCGAGCACCTTCGTCGGGGTGATCATCTTCGCCCAGCTCGGACCGTCCCTTCTCCTCGCCATGGTGGGGGGTCTCATCGCCGACAAGGTGGATCGCAAGAAGTTCCTCATCGTTCTCTCCCTCGAGCAACTGCTGTTCTCACTCATCCTGGCCTGGGTGGTGCGAACCCCTTCCCCGTCGCACGTCCTGCTCGTGGCCATGGTGGTCATGGTGGGGGTCGGCAGCGCCATGTTCGGACCGGCCTACTCGGCCATCCTCCCCGCCCTCGTCGCCAGGAGGGACCTCCCCGGCGCCATCTCGCTCAACTCGGCTCAGATGAACGCTTCCCGCGTCATCGGGCCGGCCGATCGGCGGTGTGGCCTACCACTTCGTCGGGCCGGCGTGGGTCTTCGCCGGGAATGCCGCCACCTATCTCTTCGTCGTGGCCGCTCTCGATGATCGTCTCCCTCCCACGGCTGGCCCCGGCCCCGCAGCACGCCAGCCGGTGGCGCGAGCTGACGGCCGGTATCACCACGGCCCGGGCCGACCGGGTGGTCGGGCGTTGCCTGGTCACGGTGTTCGTCTTCTCGCTCCTGGCACTGGCCTTCATCGGGCAGATGCCGGTGGTGGCCGCCCACAACCTCGGGATCGAACCGAAGTCGGCCGACTACGGCCTGCTGTACGCCTGCTTCGGCACCGGCGCCCTCATCGGCGCCATCTCCATCGGCACCGTCTTCGCCCGGAGCTCGAAACCGATGATCGTCCGCGTCTGCCTGCTCGGTTACTCCGTGGCGCTGTCCGGCATTCGCGCTCCTGCGGGCCGCCTTGCCGGCGTATTTCGTCGTGGCCGTCGTCGGCGCCTTCTACTTCGCCTTCATCACCGCCCTCAACACGGCCCTCCAGACGCGTCTGGCCGACGCCGTGCGCGGGCGGGTCATGGCCCTGTGGATCATGGGTTTCGGTGGGACCGTGGCTCTGGGCAACCTCATCGTGGGGCCGGTGGTGTCCGCCGTGGGCATCACCGCCGTCCTGATCTTCGGCGCCGGCGTGGCTCTCGTGTTGGCCTGGTACGCCGACGTGCGGGTACCGGGAGAGACGGCCGGCCGGCTGCGGGCGGTTCCGGCCCGGTAGGGACCTCTTCGTGCGCCTATGTTGGGGCGCCGCAGACACGAGGCCCGACGGAAGCCGAAGGCGGGCGATCAAGGAGGGGACCGATGACCGGGCCGGGGGGTGGACCACTGGGGCGATCGTGGCGAAGGTTCCGGCGTCGTGCCGTGGGGGTGCGGATCGCCGCCGTGGGCGTGCCGATCGTGGTCGTCATCGGCATCGTGTTCGCCGTCGCCGGGACCGGGCACCCTGCCAAGCCGGCGCCGGAGGCGCCCACCGCCTCCCCGGTGACGGCTCCCGATCGGGCCAGCACCAGCAGCGCCGGGGTCACCGCCCATGCCATCAACGTCGTCTTTCCCATTTCCAACCTGACGGCACTGTCCGCCAATCTCGGCTTCGCCGGAGACGTCGAGTACAGCGAGCAGACCAAGGCGATCGACCTCTTCGTCAAGACGATCAACGACGCCGGCGGCATCGACGGCCGAACGATCAATCCCATGATCGTCGATTTCGACCCGACCAACGAGATCGGGATGCGGGCTCTGTGCAAACAGTGGACCGAGGGTGGCGCGTCGGTCTTCGCCGTGCTCGACGGACTCGGCACCTGGAACGGCGACAACCAGCTCTGCATCACCCAGGAGGGCCACACGCCGCTGATCAGCCAGTGGACGACGGTGACCAACTGGACGCAGAAGGGTTCGCCCTACCTCTGGTGGACGGGTCCCGACGATGCCGCCATCCTGCAGGCGACCGTGACATGGGGCCTGAGCAGCGGCCGCCTCGGACGCCACCTCAAGGTGGGGGTGATCGCCGGTGACCGGGCCAGCGACCAGCTGGCCCTCGACCAGTACCTGCTCCCCGATCTCAAGCGGGTGGGCATCACGCCCGTCGTCGAGACCATCGCCGCCGACCCTTCGGACACCGCCACCACCAGCAGCGAGGCGCCTCTCGTCGTCCAGCAGCTGCGCGCCGACGGTGTGACCTCGGTGATCCCGCTCATACCGTTCAACGTCTTCTTCCCCGTCCTCCAGGCCGAGACCCAGCAGCAGTACTTCCCCGCGCTCTTGTTGTCCGACTACGAGGACTCGATCGAATCGGCGCTCGGTCTCATCCCCGTCCCCTACGAGAAGGCGCTCAACGGCCAGGAGGGTGTGACGACGGAGACGCTCGGCGGGATCGACGACTCCCGGCCCGAGTCAGAGGGGGGCTACGACCCCGGTGTCCGCAGCTGCTGGGTCATCTGGCACAAGGCCTACCCCGAGATCCCGCACGGCAACCTGAACGACTTCATCGAAGAACAGGGGCCGGTCCAGGGCTGGTGCCAGGCCATCCATCTGTTCGCGGCGGCGGCCAGGGCGGCCGGTCCACACCTCGACCGCCGGACCTTCGTCGAGGCCATGGCCAGGATCACCAATTTCCCCGGCGGGTACTCCCCCACTCTGACCTACGGACCGGACCGGTTCTCCGGGCCCAGCCGGTTCCGGGTCGTCAGGGTCCACACCAACGAACCCCCGTCGAGCCAGTGCCATACGCCGGCGAAGCCCCTGCCCCCCGAGCTGGTGTGCTGGGTCGTCGTGAAGAACTGGCAACCCTTGCCCACGGTGGGATGAGCGACCCGGGCGAACCCTGGTGGAGAACGGCCGTCCTCTACCAGATCTATCCCCGCTCGTTCGCCGACTCCAACGGTGACGGTCAGGGGGACATCGGGGGGATCATCGACCACCTCGACCATCTCGAGTGGTTGGGCGTCGACGGTATCTGGCTGAGCCCGATCACCGTCTCGCCCAATGCCGACTGGGGCTACGACGTGGCCGACTTCTGCGCCGTCCAACCCGATCTCGGAACGATGGCAGAGTTCGATCTGCTGGTGGCCCGGGCCGGCGAGCGGGGAATACGGGTCCTCCTGGACCTCGTCCCGAACCACACCAGTGACCAGCACCCGTGGTTCGTCGACTCCCGGTCGTCGAGAACATCCCCCCGGCGCGACTGGTACGTCTGGGCCGATCCCAGGGCCGACGGCGCACCTCCGAACAACTGGGTGAGCAGCTTCGGCGGCCCCGCCTGGACGCTCGACCCCGCCACCGGTCAGTACTACCTCCACAACCACCTGGCCGAGCAACCCGATCTCAACTGGTGGAACGACGAGGTCCGGACCTGCTTCGACACCATCCTGGCCTTCTGGCTCGACCGGGGGGTGGCCGGGTTCCGGATCGACGTGTGCAACATCATCGTCAAGGACGCGCAGCTGCGAGACAACCCACCGGCCACCGAGGAGGACGACTTCGAGGCCCAGCTCTTCGGTCAACGACCCGTCTACAACGGGAACCGACCCGAGGTCCATGACGTGCTGCGACGTTGGCGACGGCTGACCGGGCGTTACCGTCCGCCCCGGGTCCTCATCGGCGAGACCCCCGTGAAGGTCGATGCCTTGGCCGCCTACTACGGCAACGGCGACGACGAGTTGCACCTGGCCTTCAACTTCCCCTTCATCACCGCCCCCTTTCAGGCCGACGCCCTCCGAGGCGTCGTCGAGGACACCGAGAGGATGCTGCCACCGGGCGCATGGCCGGCGTGGACGGGGTCGAACCACGACATGTCGCGATTCGCCACCCGGTGGGCCGACGGTGACGGACGCAGGGTCCGGGCTGCCCTGCTCATGTTGCTCTGCCTGCGGGGGACGCCCGTGCTCTACCAGGGTGACGAGATCGGTCTCGGCGACTGGCCCGTGGCCCAGGACGATATGCGTGATCCCCTCGGGGTCCGGTACTTCCCCGCCTATGCCGGGCGCGACGCCATGCGCACCCCGATGCCGTGGCGCCGCGGGCCCGGCGGCGGCTTCACCGACCCGGGCACGCGCCCATGGCTTCCGTTGGGGGACACCGCGGGGTGCAACGTCGACGACCAACGGTCCGACCCCGGTTCGGTGCTCCATTGGGCACGCGACCTCCTCGCCCTGCGCCGGCGGACCCCCGACCTGCAGACCGGCGCCTACCGCTCGGTGGCGGCACCGGACGGGGTCTGGGCCTGGCAACGGGGCAGTCGATTCCTGGTCGTCCTCAATCTGGGCGACCATGAGGCTGTGCTCGACTCCGTCGAGGGCGACATCCGCATCGGCACGGATCGAGGACGCGACGGGCAATCGCTGTCGGGCCCGGTGAGCCTGCGGGAGTGGGAGGGCCTCGTCATCGAGACTCGGTAGGCGGCGACCGCTTCCCATCGCCCGTTCGCCCGACCGAGTGGTCGTCGTCACTCCCGTCGTGTCCGGGAGGTTCCGACGGATGGATCGGCATGGGGACACGGGCCACGACGACATCGGGTCGGCGACGCAGCTCACCGGCCAGGGCCAGGTCGACCTGGTTGTGGAGCAGCCGGTAGCGCAGGCGGTCGGGGATCACGACCGGGATGAGAACGACGACCTGTCGGTCGCCGTCGGCCCGGAGATCGTCGACCAGCCGGACGATGGGCTGGACGATCGACGCGTAGTCGGTGTGCAGGACGCGCAGCTCCACTCCGGGGTTCCATTGCCGCCACTGGCGCTCGACGTCGGCCTGGGGCAGCCCCACCAGCTCCCCGTCGAACACCACCGTCACGGCCACGACCTCGTCCCCCAGCGAGAGCGCCTCCGACAAAGCGTGCTCGGTCAGCCGCGACACGTTGGTCACCGGTACGACGACGACGGTTCGCCGGCGATCGGGGCGAGGTGGAGTGACGCCGATCCCCAGCTCGACGCCCGCTCGTCGGTAATAGACCTCGACCCGGTTGAACAGAACGATGAAGAGGGGAATGGCGATCACGACCACCCAGGCGCCCTCCACGAACTTCGTCAACAGGAAGATCACCGTGGCGCTGGCCGTCACGGCGGCACCGATCCCGTTGATGGTGGCCCGCCGGGTCCAGGCCCGCTCTCTGGTCCGTCTCCAATGGACCACGAGACCGGCTTGGGACAACGTGAAGCCGATGAACACACCGATGGCGAACAGGGGGATCAGGGTGTTCGTGTCGCCGCCCACCGCCACCAGGAGCACCCCGGAGAACAGCGCCAACGTCCAGACCCCGTTGCCGAAGACGAGCCGACTGTCCCGCACCCCGAAGAGATGGGGCAGGTAGTTGTCCCTCGACAGCAGGCTGGTCAGAACGGGCAGTCCGCCGAAGGACGTGTTGGCGGCGAGGGCCAGGACCAGGGTGATGGTGAGCGACACGATGTAGTACGCCCAGTGACGTCCCACCGCCTCCGCCATGATCTGGCTCAGCGCCGTCTGACCGGTCCTCGGCTGCACGTGGAACTTCCCGGCCAGCACGGCCAGCCCCAGCAGCATGAGGCCCAGGATGGCGCCCAACAGGAGCTCGGTCCGCTTGGCTCGGGTGACGCGCGGCTCCTTGAAGAGGGGAACGCCGTTGGCGATGGCCTCCACACCGGTCAGGGCGCTGCAGCCGGCCGAGAACGCCTTCAGGACGAGGAAGGCAGATACCGTCTCCAGGGCGTGGGTCGGCACGAGGGACCTCCCCACGGGGGCGTCCGAGGCCCAGAGGATGGATCAGACCGACACCGATGATGGCCAGGAGCCCGACGATGAACACCAGGGTGGGGACGAGAAAGGCCCGGGCGCTCTCCCCCAGGCCGCGCAGGTTGAGGGTGGTGATGATCAGGAGGATCCCCAGGCACATCTCGACGGTGTAGGGCGTCGTCGACGGAAAGGCCGACGTGAGCGCACCCACGCCGGCGGCGATGGAGACGGCCACGGTCAGCGTGTAGTCGACGATGAGAGCGGCGCCGGCCAGCTTGCTCACCAGTGGACCGAAATTGTCGCGGGACACGGCGTAGGCACCACCGCCGTGCGGGTAGGCGTCGATCACCTGGCGGTAGGAAGTCACCAAGATGACCAGGAGCACCACGATGGCGATGGTGATGGGCAGGATGAGGTGCAGCGAGGTGGCGCCGGCCGAGGCCAGGACGATCAGGATGGCCTCGGGCCCGTAGGCCACCGAGGTCAGCGCGTCGAGGGACAGCGCCGACAACCCTTCGACCGGTGTGATCTGCTCGCTCGACGCCTCCTGCCTCGACAGGGCGCGCCCGACGAGGAGACGGCCGACGGTGCGGAGGCCGCTCATCGACCGGATCCGCGGCGGGAGCACGGCACGTCGCACTGGAACCGAACTCTACGGGGTGGGCCCCGGGATTGTGGGATAGAACCGGAACCGTGAACCCGGTCACGCGGACCGTCCGTCGCATCGACGCTTGGCAGCAACGACACGACACCTCCTCCTTCGTGTTCGGGGTCGTCAAGAAATTCGGGGACGACTCGGGCGGCACCCTCGTCGCCCTCATCGCCTACTACGGCTTTCTGTCGCTCTTTCCCCTCCTCCTCGTCCTCATCACTCTTCTCGGACTCCTCTTCGCGCACGATGTCGCCCTCCAGGACCGGATCGTCCACTCCGCCGTCGGCCAGTTCCCGATCGTGGGTCGGCAGCTCGCCGGTCCCCACGGCGTGCGTTCGTTGCGGTCGGGCAGCGCCGTCGGACTCGTCGTCGGGTTGCTCGGTCTGGTCTGGGGATCTTTCGGCGTGTGCCAGGCGGCCCAGCGGGCGATGGCGGAGGTCTGGAACGTGCCCCATGTGATCCGGCCCGGATTCGTGCCGAGGCTCGGACGCAGTCTCGGGTTCCTGGCCCTTCTGGGACTCGACCTCGTCCTGACGACGTTTCTCGCCGGGCTCGTCACCATCGGCCATGACGCGGTGTGGTTCCGAGCGGCGGCCGTCGCCGTCGGGCTGGGCACCAACATGGGACTGTACGTGGCCGGCTTCCGGATCCTCACCCCCAGATCCGTCAGCATCGGTCACCTGATTCCGGGCGCCGTCCTGGCGGGGACCGGATGGACGGTCCTCCAGTACGCCGGGACGCTGCTCGTCGGTCACACCCTGAGGCACGCCAACCAGACCTACGGCTATTTCGGCAGCATCATCGGACTGATCTCGTTCCTGTACCTGGCGGCACAGGTCACCGTCTACTCGGCTGAGGTCAATGTGGTGAGAGCACGGCACCTGTACCCGCGGAGCATTGCCCCGCCGCCGTTCACCAGCGCCGACGAAGCCGTCCTCGAGATGATGGCGACACAGCTGCGACGTCGATCGGACCTCCCCGACGAGAAGATCTCCCCCACGGTCTCCGGGGAGTGAGTGGCCGTCCCGTTAGGATCGAGCGAGACGGAACCGGCCCCGAACAGGCGATGACATGACATCCTCACGGCCTTCCCCGGCGGAGACGACCGGCAAGAAGCGGTCGGCTCGCCCCACGCCGGAGACCGACAAGCTCGAGCCCTACCGCCGGCGGCGAGACCCTTCCATCACCCCCGAGCCGGTTCCCACTGGCGTACCGCGGCGGCGCCCCGGAGTCGGTGACAGGGCCGTCGGGGGTGAGAGACGGTTCGTCATCCAGGAGCATCACGCCCGTGCTCTGCACTGGGACTTCCGACTCGAGCGCGACGGTGTCCTCGTGAGTTGGGCGATCCCGAAGGGCCTGCCGGTCGACAAGAAGACGAACCATCTGGCCGTCCACACCGAGGACCACCCCCTGGAGTACGCCACCTTCGACGGTACCATCCCGCCCGGTGAGTACGGTGGCGGTGAGGTGGTCCTCTGGGACGTCGGAACCTATGACGAGGTAAAATGGTCGGATCGTGAAGTGATCGTCGTCCTCCACGGGAAGAAGGTCACGGGGAAGTATGCGCTCTTCGCCACCGGGCGGCGGCGCGGTCCCGGCGCCACGGCCGCAGGAGATCCCGGGCGCGACTGGATGGTGCACCGGATGGACGACGCCCCCGAAGGCTACGTGGCTCCACCGGGGGATATCCGGCCCATGCTCGCCGCGCCGGGCGCCCTGCCGAAGGACGACGCGGCCTGGGCCTACGAATTCAAATGGGATGGTGTGCGTGCCATCGGGCACATCGACGGCGGTCGCATCCGGATCACGTCGAGGAACGGGAACGATCTGAGCGCCTCGTTCCCCGAGCTGAGGGCCCTCGGAGAACGCTTCGGTTCCCACCAGGTCGTGATCGACGGTGAGATCGTCGCCTTCGACGACAAGGGACGACCGCGGTTCCAAAGGCTCCAGCCTCGCATCCATGCGGCCGACGCCGCCAACGCCAGGCGCCTGGCCGCCGAGCAACCCGTCGTCTACGTGCTCTTCGACCTGCTCTATCTCGACGGCGAGTCGCTCTTGGCCCGGCCGTACGTCGAGCGCCGCCGTCGCCTCGAGGCGCTCGGGATCGACAAGGACGGTGCGGTGTCGTGGACGCTCAGCCCCCGCTTCGAAGGGCCCGGCTCCGACATCCTGCGGGCCAGCAGGGAGCAGGGTCTCGAAGGGGTCCTGGCCAAGCGGCTCGACTCGCCCTACCTTCCCGGCAAGCGCTCATCGACGTGGACGAAGGTGAAGAACATCCTCACCCAGGAGGTCGTCATCGGCGGCTTCACTCCGGGCGAGGGGCACCGACAGGGTCGGTTCGGCTCGCTGCTCCTCGGGATTCCCTCCGAGACGGGACTGCGTTATGTCGGACAGGTCGGGACGGGGTTCACCGAGGGGACCCTCGACCATCTGGGCGGCATCCTGGAGGCGTCACGATCGGAGGTGAACCCTTTCACCACCGACGTCCCCCGCCGGTACCTCAATGTCGCCACCTGGGTCGAACCGCGGCTTGTGGGCGAGGTCCGCTTCAGCGAGTGGACCACCGACGGCCGGATGCGCCACCCGGCGTGGCGCGGCTTGCGGGACGACAAGGCGCCCGGGGAGGTCCGCCGTGAGTCCTGAGTCGTCGCGGGTGACGGTCACCGTCGGCCGGCGCGAGCTCCAGCTCTCCAATTTGGAGAAACCGCTGTTCCCCTCGGGATTCACCAAGCGGGACATGCTCGACTACTACGCCCGGATCGCGCCGGTCATGCTCCCCCATCTGAAGGACCGACCGGTCACGGTGAAGCGGTTCCCCAACGGCATCGCCAGCAAGGGCTTCATCGAGAAGAACGTCCCCCGCCACGCCCCGGACTGGGTGAGGACCGTGACACTCCCGCGCAAGGGGACGGACCGCTGGGGGAAGCAGCTGGAGAACGACAGTGGGCGCGACACCACCGATTCGTCCTCGTCGACGACCTCGCCACCCTGACGTGGTTGGTGAACCTGGCTGCGGTGGAATTCCACACACCGATGTGGCGCGCCGGGGAGGACGGTCGGCCCCGCCCGCCGGACCTCCTCGTCTTCGATCTCGACCCCGGACCGCCGGCCACCATCTCGGAGTGTTGCCGGACGGCGCTGCGGCTGCGGGACCGGGCCGACCAAGACGGCATCGCGCTGCTGGCCAAGACGAGCGGCTCCAAGGGACTCCAGCTCTATGCCGGCGTCGCCGGCCGGCGTTGGCCGGCCGAACGTAGCAACGCCTACGCCCACACCCTGGCCCAGGAGCTGGAGCACGACGCACCGGATCTGGTGGTGGCGCGGATGGCGAAGGCATTGCGCGAGGGGAAGGTCCTGATCGACTGGAGCCAGAACAACATGGCCAAGACGACGGTGTCCCCCTACTCCCTGCGGGCGATCGACGGCCCGTCGGTGTCGACCCCGCTCACGTGGGACGAGATCGAAGAGGGGGCCACCCACGGCGGCGGCCCGTTGCTGGGCTTCACGCCCCGTGACGTCCTGCACCGGGTCGACACCATGGGTGATCTCCTCTCGCCACTCGACGGGTGAGCCTCGACCGGGTCCCGGTCCCGCCGGTACGTTCCCTCCGATGCCGATGACGGAGGTCCTGGGGCTGTCGTTGCGCTGGCCCATCGTGGGGGCGCCCATGGCCGGGGGGCCGTCGACGCCGGCCCTGGCGGCGGCCGTGAGCAACGCCGGCGGCCTGGGCTTCCTGGCCGGCGGCTACCTGGCCGGCGACGTGATGGAGGAGCAGATCCGGGAGGTCCGGCGGCTCACGGGGTCGCCTTTCGGGGTGAACCTCTTCGTACCCCAGGATCCCGACGTCGACCAGGCGGCCGTCGACGACTATCTGGGGAGTCTGCGCACCGAGGCCGCGGCCTACGGCGTCGACGTCGTGGCGTCGTGGGACGACGACGGATGGGCGGACAAGGTCGAGGTCCTGACCCGCCGGCCGGTCCCCCTCGTGAGCTTCACCTTCGGCTGTCCGTCCCCGGGGATCGTGCGGAAGCTCCAGAACGCCGGTTCGCTGGTGGTGGCCACGGTCACGACGCCCACCGAGGCCTCCGTGGCGGCCTCCGCCGGCGTGGACGCCGTGGGCGCCCAGGGGATGGAGGCCGGCGGCCATCAGGGCACGTTCCGCGACGACATGGCTCTGGATGCCGGCTGGGAGCTGCGGCCCCTGGTGACGGCCATCCGGCGCCGGGTGCAGGTGCCCGTCATCGCCGCCGGTGGGTTGATGACCGGTGCCGACGTGGCCGCCGTCATCGGGGCCGGGGCCTGTGCCGCGCAGCTGGGGACCGCCCTGCTGCGCTGTCCGGAGAGCGGTGCCGCCGCGGTGCACAAGGCGGCGCTTCAGGATCCGGCGTTCGGCGCCACGGCGATCACGCGCGCCTTCAGCGGTCGACGGGCCCGCGGTCTCGTCAACGATTTCATGCGGGCGCACCCCGACGCGCCCTCCGCCTACCCCCAGATCAACAACGCCACCAGGGCACTGCGCCGGGAGGCGCTGGCCAGGAACGACCCGCACGCCCTCAATCTGTGGGCCGGCCAGGGGTTCGCACGGGCCCGCCAGGAGCCGGCCGGCGAGATCATCAGGACCGTCGGATCCGAATTCGAGGCCCTGGCTCCGGAAAACGGCGGTTGAGCCATCCGTTGCCAACCAACTCCCGCCCGCGGGCGTGGGAACTGGTAGACCCACAGAGCTGGGTGAGGAAGGACGGTGCCGTGGGCGAGGGGGTGCGATTCGACGAGGCGTTCCCTGACCTCTATCGCCTGGCCTACCGCGTGTCCTTCCGGGTCCTCGGAGACAGAGGCGACGCCGAGGACGTGGCCCAGGAGGCCCTGGCCCGAGCCCATCTCCGTTGGGCCCGTCTCCGGGAGAAGCCCGAAGGCTGGATCGTGACGGTCGCCACCAACCTCTCGATCGACCGCCACCGCCGTCGCCGGCGTGTGTCCGGCCTGGTGAACGAGCCCCTGGCCCTCGTCGACGTCCACCAGTCCGAACGGATCGACCTGGCACGCGCTCTGCGGCACCTCCCCCGGCGACAACGGGAAGTGGTGGTGCTGCGCTATCTGGCCGACTGGTCCGAGAGCGACGTGGCCGTCGCCCTGGGCGTATCGGCCGGCGCCGTGAAGTCCCATGCGTCGCGGGGGTTGGCCGCCTTGCGTCACCACCTCGACCTCGGGTCTCCCCAAGGAGTAGATGATGTTCGAGCATCTGGATGACCCGGCGCCTCTGGCGCCCACGCCGCGTACCCTGCGCGCCGTGCTCTCCCGGGCGGTCCGGCTGCGTCGTCGACGGCTCGTGTCGGGCTTCGCCCTGGTGGGTGCCGTCACCCTGGCGCTGGGCCTGGTGATCGGATTGACCGCTCCGCGTTCGCACCCGGCGGGCCAGGTCTCGGCCGCCTTCGACACCCACGTGGGTGCCCTGGCCGTCGGGACCCCGGTGCCCCTGGTCAATCTGGCCGATGTCGTCTTCATGAGCGACAGGCGTGGCTTCGGCCTCGCCTTCCACGGGGCGTCCACCGTCCTGGCCGACACCGACGACGCCGGCCAGACGTGGAAGGTGGTGAACGACTCGCTGCCGGCCGACCTCCCCGCCCAACTCGAGTTCGCCGACACCGCCCACGGCTACCTGTGGGGCGGGACACCTTCGGCGCAGGGGACCGTCCCCCTCTGGGTCACCTCGGACGGAGGCCGGACCTGGGTCCTGGCACCGGTGGGACCGGTGGTCTCGGACGTGAGTGCCATCGGCGCCGACGTCTGGGCCGTGGTGGGCACCCGCCCGATCAGCTCCCTGTCGGCGACCGACACCTATCCGGCCACCGTCGAGGTCTCGCTGAACGACGGCGTCACCTGGGCGCCGACGGCGACGGCCCCACCGGTGGCCAAAGAGCCGGGAATCTCCGTCGCCGACCAGGACCTCGAGCTGGCCCGGATCACGCCCGCCCGGGCCTACGTGCTCTCGTTCGCACCGGCGTCGACGACGGGTGGGGCCACGGTGGGACGACTCGGGTACACCTCCGACGGGGGTCAGTCCTGGCTGGAACGACCCGATCCCTGTCCGCGGTACTTCGATGTCGGTCAGGAGATGGCGGCGTCGGGGACCGACGACCTCTGGATGGTCTGTGCGTCGTCACCGAGCGGCGGGTCCCAGGCGAAGGCCCTCTACCGCTCGGGTGACGGCGGACGCCACTGGACGCTCACCGCCGCCGCCAACGCCCCGGTACTCAGTGGGGACGTCTCTCTCCCCGCCGCCGGCGGGCTCCCCGTTGGGGGATACGTGTCCCCGTATTCCCTCGGACACGAGAACCTGGCCGTGCTGACCGCCGACGCCGCCTGGCTGTTCCCGGACCGGTCCGGTGTCTTCCAGACGACGAACGGGGGTCACACCTGGGCCCCCGTGTCAGGCCTGGCCCGGGCCGGGCTCGTCGCCGGGGGAAGCGGGAACGTCGTCTTCGTCGATGCCGACCACGGGTGGGTGTGCGAGGTCGGTGCCGGTCTGTGGCGCACGACCGACGGCGTGCACTGGCAGCATCTCGACTCGTGACGTCGCCGCCGGGGACCGGCCCGACCGGGGACCGGCCCGACCGGGGACCGGGCCGCCGGCACCTCAAAGCCCTCACCGGCACGTGTACTGTTCCGCGATGTCCGCACGACAAGCCGGCGACGACGAGATCGAGCGCTGGCGCGACCACGGCTGGGTCCTCCTCGAGGCACTGGTGGGAACCGACGAGATCGACGCCGCCCTCGCGGATCTCTACAAGGTGTTCCCCACGGCCGAGCAGTACCACGCCGATCCCGAGGGGGAGACCCTCCGGCGGCTCGGCCGACCCCCCACACCCACGGACGAATTCGTCTGGCCCGACGAGGGTCCCGGCTTCCGCCCCGACCAGCACCGTTGGCAGGGCCTGTTCCCGTTCCCCGGCGGAGGGGCGCTCAATCGTCTGGTGGTCCACCCGGCCATCGTCGACTTCGCCGAACGGGCCCTGGCCACGACCGATCTCCGCGTCTACCAGACCGGGGTGTCGGCCAAGTACACCGGCATCACGAACTACGAGCAGCCCATGCACACCGACCGGAACCACTCCTGGCTTCCGGCCGTGTCCGAGGCACCCTGGTGGCACGTCGAGGGATTTCTCTACCTGTCGGACGTGGACGCCGCCGGCAACCCGACACACCTCGTCTCGGTGCGCGATTCCGTCGGTCGTCGGTCGACCATCCCGCTGATCATGCCCGATCGCGACCCGGAGCTGTACGGACTCGAGAAGGGCGCCGCCGGTGTCCGGGGCTCGTACCTCGCCTATCGCCCCGACGTCTTCCACCGCGCCGTCCAGCTGGCCGAACCCGGCGGTTCGCGGTTCCTCTTGAACGTGAGTTACCGGATCGCCGGTCAGGACTGGATCGGCTACCACTCCATGCAGTCGCGCTCCACCTCGCCGGACTGGATCCGGTTCGTCGAGAACTCGACTCCCCGGCAGTTGGCCCTCTTCGGATTCCCGCCTCCCGGTCATCCGATCTGGACCACCGCCCTCGTCGAGGCCACCGGGCGCTTCTACCCCAAGCTCGATCTGGACCCCTGGCGGGCCGCCCTGCGTCCGTAACTCCGGCCTACCCCGGGTCCCGTTCGCCGGTCACGAGACCACTGAGCCGTTCGAGGGTCCTCGTCATGTCCCGGCGTGTCTTGCCCGAGTAGATGTCTCCGAGCTTGAGCAGGACACGCTGATGGTCGGGCGTGATGTCCCAGCTCTCTCGCACCAGGGTCCCGCCGTCGACGGGCTCGAGCTCGTAGCGCCAGATGCGACCGGCCAGGACCCGGGCCATGGCCCCGGTCGGTCCGGTCTGCCAGGCGATCCGTCGGTCCATCTCGAACTCGACCACCCTGTTCACGGTGGACTACGGCAGACGGAACATCTTCATCGACATGCCGAACATCGTGCCGAGGGCCAGACCCTGTGGCGCGTCGCGGGTCTTGCCCTGGAGCATTCCCGAACCGTCGATCACGCTGTGCTTCGTGGCATCGGCCAGGATGTCGAAGATCACCCCCGGCGGTGCGGGAATCATCCGCTCGACGGAAAGAACGTACCCCTGCACGGTCAACTCCTCGTCACTGTGAACGACGCATCTTGGCACAGGGGGCGCTCAGTTCGACCATCACCGTCGGCCGGATGGGGCGGCGAGCGGACGCCGGGGACAACGACGGTGTCCCCTACGTCGGGGGATGGACCCAGGAGCGGTCGGACCTCGAGAGCCATGCCGCCGCCACCGCGATGGCGCACAACACCGCCAGCGCCACGAGGATCGCCGCCGCCCGGCTCACCCTCAGGACCAGGGAGGCGCCGGTGAGCGCTCCGACGAACATGGAGAGAGCGGACACCAGCCGGCGACCGGCCTTGGAGCCCCCGCCCCCAGCCAGCCGGCTGTCGGCGGAGATGCCGGTGATGGTCAGGGTCAGCACCGTCGTGGTGAGGTCGGGGACGGCCAACGTCCGCGCCATGGCGTTCTGGGCACCCATGGAGAGACTGAGCAGGGCGATGAGGACGTAACGGGCGGCACCGGTCCCCGGATGGCCGACCAGCGCCACGACGACGGTCGCGGTGGCGACCAGGAGAGCTTCGAGCGCGCTCACGAGAAGGAGCAGGCGGCCGCGGTGACCACCGAAGCTCGCCGACAGACGCCCTCCGACGAGTGCGCCCACCGAGAAGGCGGCCAGGGCGGCCAGGGACGCCAGCAGGGAGAAGCCCCCGGCGCCGGCCAGCGCGAAGGCCAGGAACACGACGTTCCCCGTCATGTTGGCCACGAAGACGTGGCCGAGGGCCAGATAGCTGAAGGCGTCGACGAGACCGGTGACCACGGTCAGGGACAGCAGGAGCGGGGCGAGCGGTCCGTTCCGGTCATCGGGTCCCGGCACGATCGTCCGCCAGGCGTCGGTGACCACGGAGGTCATGGCTCGTGCCCCACGGCGTGCATCGTTCCACGTCACCCCGGTCGTCGGTGGCCCGGGCACCCCGATATCAAACCTCGACTAAATCCATAGGTTTACCTTGATTTGAGGGGTACGAACACGTACCGTGTGGACATGTTCACTGTCGCCACTGAATGCGGAGGGCGCACCGTCGCCGGGTCCGGTCGACGGAGGCCGGAGGCCCCGATCGGGCCCCACGTCCACGTCCCCGGACGCGAGGAGCTGCAGGCGCGGGCCGAGGGTATGGCCACGGCCGCCCTGCGGTGGCCCGGATCGGTGGGACTCACGGTGCGGCGCTGGGAGCTGTTGGCGGCATCGGACGCCTTCGAGGCCTGGGTCATCGGCTGGCCGCCCGGCGGGGCGATCGCCCTGCACGATCACGGCCAGTCGGCCGGTGCCGTGGTCGTGGCCGGCGGCGAGCTGGTCGAGACCTTCGTGGCCGAGAACGTCGACGGTGGCGTCGCCACGACCACTCGGAGAATGACGACATGGTCGACGTGGCCATGGTCCTGACCGACGGCGATCGGCGGCGCACCGTCCACGCCCGGGTCGCGTCGCGGGCTGCTTCCGGCGGAGCACGCCAGCGACGGGTTCGCCTCGTGGCCCGGATTCGACATGGGTCGGCCCCGCACCGCTCGTGAGGTGCTCGGTCGTCTGCGCCGGATGACGGCCCAGGCCGAGGCCGACGGTTGGAATTGGCGTAACGTCATCGCCGCCGCCCGGACGGCGGCCCCCGCTGTGTGGGGAAGCCCTTCCCGAGGTGGAACGCCGCCGTCTCCTGCGTCACCTGGGACGGCAGTGGGAGGTCTCACGGCACCGGATGTCCACTCCGGTGGCCGCCGTCGTCGACGATCTCCGCCACTCGGGTCGTCTCACGGTCGGCGCCGGAAGAGTTCTCGCCGTGGACAACGACGGCTCGGTGGGGCAACCGCGGCTGCGGGTGACGCTGGCCGGACCCCGGGGGTGCCGCGAGACGCTGACCGTCGGAGCCCTGATCGACTGCACCGGCCCCGGTCCCGACCCGACGGCGGGGTCGCCGCTCGTGGCCGGGCTCGTGGCCGACGGATCGGCCCGGATCCACCCGTCGGGCATCGGCCTCGACGTCGACGAACACGGCGATCTCCGCACGGCGACCGGTGTCCCGGGGACGATCCACACCGTCGGATGGTGCCGACGGGGGGCTGAATTCGAAGCCACGGCGGTTCCCGAGATCCGCCGGCAGGCGGACCGTCTGGCCCGACACGTGGCCGAGCCGGCCGGGCACCGCCACCGCGTCCTCGCCCCTGCCTGACACGGCGTGCCTGAGCGCGTCACACGGACGCCGGTGCCACCTTCATCGCTTGGCGCCCACCACGGCGTCGTAGGCATCGTCGCCCCCCGCGCACAGGGCGGTCGACACGCAGGAGAGGCCGAGAATCCAATGGGGAGAGTCGACCGTCGCCACCGTCCACGCCGATGCTCCCGCGGTGGGGTCCTTCGAGCTCACGACGTCACCGTGGTCGTCGCCGGCGACACAGAACGCGTCGGTGGCGCACGAGACGGCGAAGAGATGGTTCGTCCCGTCGATGTCGGCCCTGTTCCATGCACCTTGCCCCCCCGTGGGGTCGGTGGAGGTGACCACCCCGCCGCGGTCGTCCACGGCCACGCACAGCTGGGGATCGGGGCAGGAGACGGAGTCGAGTGCCGTCGTGTCCACGCCGGTCGTCACCGTCCAGGCGGGTCCCCCGCCGGTGGGGTCGGTGGTGGTGAGCACGGCACCGCGATAGTCGACGGCCACGCAGAGGGTCTTGGAACCGCACGAGACGGAGGCGATACCCCCGGCGTTGACGAACCGGGCCAGAGACCACGCTGACGCGGCTCCCGTCGGATCCGTCGAGACGGCGACGTCTCCGTTGCCGTCGACGGCCACACACAATTTCACCGTGGGACAGGAGACGCCCGTGAAGGTGAACCCTTGCGCTCCGGGCACGGTGATCTTGGTCCATGCCGCGGTGGCGTTGGCCGGCTTCGTCGATGTCAAGACATCACCCACGTCGTCCACCGTCACACACAATTTGACCGAGGGGCACGACACGGCGAGTAGCGGGAACAGCTCTCCGTTCTCGGTGTCGATCTGATGGACCTTCCACGCCGACGCACCTCCCGTGGGGTTCTTCGACGTCACGACGTCGCCCACGGAGTCGGTGGCCACGCACAGCTTCGTCGACGGGCACGAGACCGCCTCGATGGGATGGGTCAGGTCGAGGTCCGCGGCCGTCGACCAGGCCGAGGACCCGCCGGTGGGATCGGTCGAGGCGATGACGTTCCCGGCCGCGTCGCCGCCCACACACAGGGTCTGCGACGGGCAGCTCATCGCCGTGATCGGTGCCGAGGCCACGGGGGTGACCGTCCAGGTCCCCGAACCGCTCCCGACGGTGGTCGAGGTGAGGACGTCACCGAAGACGTCTCCGGCCACGCACAAGGGGCCCGAGGCGCAATTCACCGACTCCAGTTGCACGCCGGACCCGGAGGGGGCGTCGACCTGGGCGACCGACCAGTCGCCGGATGCCGCGGTCGGGTCGTCCGTGGTCAGCACGTCGCCGTTGAGGTCGGTCCCCACGCAGAGGGGGGCCGACGTGCACGACATGGACGTGACCGGATCGACGGCGTCGATGTGTTCGGGTGTCCACGTCTGTGCGGCCGGATCGGCCGAGACGAAGACGTTCCCGTTCTCGTCGCCGGCCACGCACAATGTGGTCTCGGGGCACGACAGAGAGTCGATCGCCCTGTTGTCGATGTTCACGCCTGACCACTCCGAAGCCCCGCCGGTCGGGTCCGTGGTGGTGTGGACGTCACCCGTGTAGTCACTGGCCACGCAGAAGGTGGTCGACACACAGGACACCGCCAAACCGATCCAGCCGACGTCGGTGGGCGTCCACACGCCGCCACCGGCCGCCCCCGGGTTCTGCGACGTCAGGACGTTTCCCCCCTGGTCGACGGCCACGCACAGGCTCGTCGACGGGCACGAGACGGAATCGATGGGGATGTCTCCGTCGACATCGGCGACGACCCACGACGATGCCCCACCGCTCGGGTCCGTCGATGTGAGGACATCACCGTTGTACGTGACGCCGACGCACAGTGCCGACGACGGGCACGACATCCCTCCCACCTGCGCTCCCACCCCGTAGTGGGGCACGGGTGTCACGCCGGCCACCGACCACGTGAGGGTCTTTCCCGAGGCGGCCACCGGTTGAGCGCCCATCAGCATCAGCGCCGTGACACCGATGACCGTGACCGTTGTTGCTGCCCGAGGTCGCCGACGGAAGGCCACCGCGGCAATCTACCGCCGGTGGGCGGCGGTTCCCAGCGGGTGCCGACTTGTAGCGCTGATGTTGGGAAGGCACCGCCCCGGAGCATCGGGTCGACACGCCGACCGGCGCCGAGGAAACGATCAGGGGCCGGCGTAGCGCGACAGCTGAAGACTCTGGGCCAGCACCTGCCGGAGGAACAGCGAGTACGCCGCCGTGATGTGGAGTCCGTTCAGGTAGACCTGGAAGCGCCCGATGACGGCGCTGCACCGCTGCGAGCAGAACCAGGGGGTCACCGAGATGTAGCGACCCCCGGCGGCGGTCACCGCTCGTTGCTCGGCCAGGTTGTAGGACTGGTCGGGCTGAGGACCCGAGCACAACTGCACCTGGGCGGGATGCTCCGACAGGCAGTTGGGGGGGTCGGGATCAGCGGTCGGGATGTTCCCGAGCACGACGAACCGGGTGTGGGGTCCGGCCAGCTCCCCGAGGGTGGCCTGGAGAGCCCGTTGCCACTGTGCCGTCGTGAACGGCACCTTGTCGACATTGTTCTGGTATTCCTGCGTGATGACCACCAGCTCCGGGTCGATCTGCTTGATGCGCTGAACGGCGAATGCCTGCCATGTGCCGCAGATCCGGTAGAGATACTTGGCGGCGATCGCCGCCGCCGAGTACTTGTTGGCCATGCAGTAGCCCTTCCCCAGGATGACCAGTCGCCAATGGGCTCGGATGGCGATGGCGTCCATGGCTTGGAACCACATCAGGGCGTGCGAGTCACCGTAGAGGACCATGGTGTGGAGTCCCCGCGGGTCGCCGAACACGCAACTGGGGACCGACACGGCGGGGACCGCCGGCTTGCACAGCCCCGGCGGCGCCCCCCAGTCCCCAGAGACGGCGCGCAGCGACGGGGTGAGGTCGGCCGGGAGTCGTTGAACGGTGACGGAGTCGCTGACCGACTGCGCCACCTCCGAGGGCGTCCCCGCTGCGACCCGGTCGTGCGGTCCCGCGGTCGACGCCTCTGAGGTGGCGGGCAGGGTCACCGTCACCACCGCCAGCGTCACGGCGACGAGGCCGGACCCGAGCCCGACACTGGCCCAACGGTTCCGGGCCGGGAACTTGGCATGGCGGATGGGATTCTCCACGAGGGCGTACGAGACCACCGAGGCGATGAGCGCCAGGAGGAGCCAGGGCAGGTTCTGGAGAAAGGACATGCTGGTCTGCTGCCGGGATTCGGCGGCGATGATCAGGATGGGCCAGTGCCAGAGGTACAACGAATACGACAGGTTGCCGAGCCAACCGAACGGAGGTAGTCGGAGCAGCGACTCGACTCCGTACCGGGGGGCGACCACCCCTCCGGCGATGATGAAGGCGGCACCGACGACGGGGATCGCCACCAGCGAGCCGGGGTACGCCGTCTGACTGTTGAAGATGACAGCGGACACGAGGATCGCCCCCAGGCCCAACCAGGTCATGAGCGCGGCGACGGGAGCAGGCAACCGCAAGAGCCAATGCGTCCCCACGGCGACGAGCCCGCCGAGGGCCAACTCCCAGGCGCGGGTGAAAGGGGAGAAATAGGCGACGGTGGGGTTCGACGACGTCTGGACGACGGAGACGACGAACGACACGACGACGACGGCGGCGAGGCCGACGGTCAGCCGCACGCGCAGCGAGATGCGGGTGAGGACGGCCGCCATGACCAGGAAGAGCGTGGGGTAGACGAGGTAGAACTGCTCCTCGACCGACAGGGACCAGTAGTTCTGGAGAGGTGACGGCAACTGCTGGGAGGCGAGGTAGTTCGTTCCCTCCGAGGCAAAGTGGAAATTGGCCAGGAAGACGGCGGCCCACCGGCCGTCAACCGCTGTCTGGGCGCCGGACAGATCGCCGAGGAAGAGGTAGGTCACGGCGACGGTGACGATGATGACGAGCGTGGCGGCGGGGATGATCCGTCGGCAACGACGGCCGTAGAACGCCAGAATCGATGTCCGGCCGGAGGATGCCCGCTCGCGCAGCAGCACCCCCGTGATGACGAAGCCCGAGATGACGAAGAAGACGTCGACCCCGACGTAGCCGCCGCTCACGAAAGAGGCACCACCGTGGAAGAGGACCACGAGGAGCACGGCGACGGCTCGAAGGCCTTGCACGTCCGGTCGGAACTTCCGGTCTTCGGGGGCGGTACCCGCTTCGTCCCCCGACATGAGCCCCCCGGGGGCAAGCCCCACCCAAGCCATGGGCGACGTTACCACCGTCCCACCGTTTCGGAGACGGCGATGGACGTCGCTCACGTTGTCGTCGCCGGTGACGCGACGTCATCGGCGAGCGCACGCCATGGGCCGTTTCTTCTTCTCTTCGCGCCGGCACCACACGCCGGATGTGGCATGGACGTCGCGTCGACCGGACGCGGTCTCGTCCGGCGTCAGCCCGTATAGGTGTACACGGTGGCGGCCGTGACGGGACTGGTACCCGCCGGACCGACGACCCGGACGTCGATCGAACCGGTTCCCGCCGGCGCGTGCACGGTGATCTTCGTCCCCCCCCTGTTGACCTTGAACTTGGTGGCCGGAACGGACGTGCCGCCGAACAGGACGCTGGTGGCGCCTCGGAAACCGACGCCGTTGATCTTGACCTTGGTCCCGCCCTTGGCCGGTCCGTGGGCCGGGCTCAATTTGGTCACCGATGACGGTACCGACCAGCTGAAGGTGACGGCGTCACTGGCCCCGTTGCCGTCCTCGGCGCTCACCACGGGATCGAAGACCCCTGACGCCGTGGGGACACCGGTGATCAGTCCCGACGATGATGCGATCGACAGCCCCGTCGGCAGCCCGAAAGCGCGGTAGGTGAGCGACTGTCCGATGGTGGCGTCGGTGGCGGCGATCTGAAGGCTGGCGCTCTGTCCGACGTCCGTCGACTGGCTGCCGGGGTTCGTGACGGTGACCGGATCGGCGGTGGTGCCCGCCGCGCAGAGATCTCCCGACAGGACGGCGCCGTTGGGGGAGCCGAGGCCCGAGGCCAGGTCGTAGCCGGACAGCGACGGGTAGAGACCGCCCTGCAAACCCGAATCGTCGTTGTCGCCCACGGTGATGTCGTTGAAGGCACCCGGATCCGTTCCGGCCACGTCGTAGAGCAGTGGGTTGGCGAAGCCCACCGTCGAGCCGGCACAGTCGGTCGAGGCGTTGGTCAGGGCGACGAGCGATGCCCACGTCGGGGTGGCTGCACTGGTGCCTCCCGACTCGGTCCAACCTCCGTCCCAGTAGATGACGTACCCCACGGCATCGCCCGAGACGTCGGGCACCTCACGGCAGTCTCCGCCCACCGCCCCGCAGGGGGTGCCCGAGGAGTAGGCGTTGACGGTGCCGACCGGCGGGGCGGCGTCGGACTGATAAGAGGGCATGGCCCAATCCGTCGACAGTCCCCCCCCGCCCGAGTTGCCGATGCCGTTGTTCCACACCGTCTCCGATGGCGGAGGGCCGACGGCCGAGAGCGTCGTGCCTCCGACACCCGTCACGAACGGCTGGCTGGCCGGATCGTCGACCGCCAACGTGTTGTTCGTATGCGAGAACTGACGACACGCCTGCGAGCCGTAGTCGCCCGAGGCGGACAGGAACGACTGGCCTTGGACGGCCGCCTCCTCGAAGATCGTGTTCTCGGCGGTGGCGCCGCTGCCCTCGTACTGCTCGCACAGGACCCACGAGTTGGAGATGACCTTGGCCACGTCCTGCGAGACGATGGCGTTCAGAAGGTCCAGGGCGGCGGCACTCGTGTCGGGCGCCTGGTAGACGAGGATGCTGACCTGCGGAGCCAGCCCGATGATGTCCTCGATATCGAGGGCGGCCTCGCCGCCGCCCGCACCCTTCTTCGGTCCACCGTCGATCGTCTCGTAGTTGACCGGCGTACTCGTCCCGTAGCAGGACTGGTAGGCGGCGACGTCGGAAGGGAGGTCTGATTCGTACTCGACCAGGGCGACCGTCTGACCGGCACCCAGGTCACCGGCGCCGTAACTGCTCGAGAGGCCATAGGCCGCCGCCAGCTGGTCGGCGGTGAAGCCGCCGTTTTCCGAGGCATCGGTCTTGGCGGCCGGACACGGCTGGGGGCCGCCGGTCGCCGGCTGCGGCCCGATCCCGGGCCTGGGTCCGGTGGCTGGGGCGCCGGTCCCGGCCGGCGTCTCGACGGTGAGGTCGTCCAGTCCCACCACGGCCTGCACGAAGGGGGCCGCCGAAGCGGCGAACCGCGGCGCCGAGGTGTTGGCGTAGGCGACCCTTCCGCCCGGCAACGCGAATTGCGCAAAGCTGACGGAGAAGGCGGTTCCCAGTTGAGCGGCGGTGGCCCGGACCGGAATGCTCAGGCGGTTGGCGGTGACCGCGCCGGGTCCAACCCGGCGGCCACGAGCGCCCTGCGGACCGTTCGGAGTGCCGTCGGGGTGGGGCCGAACCGGTTGGCGAATTGGGCGGGCGTGACGTCGTGCCGGTAGAGGGCCGACCCCGGTGTGGACACCGCCTGCGCGTAGGCGGTGAGGGCGGCGGGATCGCGCGGCTGCAGAGCCACGTCGACGTGCAGGACGGTGTCGGATGCGAGCGCCGGTCCCGCCACCGCCCCGGCGGGGATCAGAGGAGCTCTCCCCACACGGGCACCGGCAGCGCCGGCCGTCGCCGGGGTGGCCGAGATGCCGAGCACTCCGGCCGCCGACACCAGCACCACCGATGCCGCAAGAAGCCGCCGCCGCCGCATGACTCCCCCTCGTGACCTCTCCACGTTCCCCTCGGACCGTGGTCCGCACCCGTCTAGGCCCTCCCGCCCGCGCCCAGAAACCTCAAAATTGAGGAAATGACCATGGTGCGCGGGCGTGGTCAGCTCGAGAAGGTGAACAGGAACAGCTGGGTGGCGTAGGCGACGAGCCGAGGCGCGCCACCACCGTCGTCACCGCAGTCCCACAGGGCCATGTCGGCCGAGGCGTAACCGTCGCCGGCGAACCGGGCCCGGTTGTGGGCCAGGACCCACGACGAGCGGCAGTCGTCGAGAAGATGGACGGTGAGATCGACGCTCGGTGCGAACCAGGTCTGGCGCGAGCGGCCCACCATCTCCCCCACCGCTCCGGGCATCGTGTCGGCCAGGACGATCAACGCCAGCGGGTCGAGACGGCCGTCGTCGAGCAGCGGTGACTCGTCGAAGCGGTACCACATCGCCCGCTCGGCGCGTTCGGGCACGTAGTCGTCCCATGGTGCGTGGCCGATCACCGACCGTCCCTCGACCAGCTCGGCCCAGAACGGCATCGGGTCGAACGCGGGCTCGCCCTCGGGCGGCGGGTCACGAAAGGAGGGGCACACCGCCGGGTCCGGGATCTCGTCGGGGGGACCGAGGTCGGTGAAATCGAAGCCCCGGCGACTGGCGCCGAAGACGCAGGTCGTCAGGTGGCCGCGTCGAGACCCCGGATTGCGGACCTCGGCGCGCAGCTGGGACATCGACCGCCCGGCCCGCAGGACCTCGACCTCGACGTCGAGCGGGCCGTGGGCCACCTGGGCGGCGAAGGTGGTGTGCAGCGTGCGGGGCCTCTGGTCGTTCGTGGGCCAGCTCCGCCTCCATGGCCCGCACGGCGATGGCCGTGATGATCCCACCCTGGGGCAGCGGGCGGAGGTTCCAGCGCTCGTCGAGCTCGGCGAGATAACGACCCCCGCCCACCGGGCGCACGGTCGCGGCGTCGAAGAAAGGCGTTCACCACCACGGGCACGTTGCCGTAGGGTCGTGGCGCCGTCAAGACGAACGCCGTCAAGACGAACGGTGCCGCCCGGAACGGTTCAGTTCGTGTGCGTAGCCTCGCTCAGGTCGTAGATGGTGACCCCGTCGACGGTGGTCGACGTGTAGTGGCTCTCGACCCACGTGGTGATCTGACTGGCCGTCGTCGTCGCGCCGCCGCCTCCCGCTCCGCCGCGCCCGAACCCGCCACCGCCGAATCCCCCGCTGGCGATGAAGTAGTGGACGTCTCCGTGGCGGACGTCGGACTCGAACTGGGCCAGGGTGGGGGCGGGGTCGGTGCCGTTGAACCCACCGATGGCCATGACCGGGTCGTCGGTCGCCAGTTGGTAACCGGCGGCCGAATTGGAGTTCACCGTCGCCGCCACCCACCGGTAGCTCCCGGCCCTGCGCTCGAGGAGCGTCACGAGGGCCTTCCCCGGAGTGGAGGCGTTCAGGAACCCCGAGGCGCCACCGATCGTCGGTGCGCCACTGGGACGCAAGCCGCCGAAGCCGCCCGGCAGCCCGCCCCCCAGGGGCACGAGGCCGCCGGTGCCCCCGGGAAAGCCGCCGAAGGAGCCGGGGGGCCGTCCCGGGGCGACGAAGGAGCCGGGCCCGTGGGACCTCAGCCGCCCGGGAGTCGAACCCGCGGAACCCCCGGCCGAACGACAGGCCGCCGCCGAACCCACCGGGTCCGCCGGGCGTTGCGCTCTGGACGGCGGGTCCGGCCGAGGGGATCGCTCCCGAATGGGGCGTCGTCACCGTGTCGAGGGCGTACGCCGCCGGACCGGCCAGGGCGGCGCTCAGCCCGGCCACGCCGAGGATGGCGGCGAGCTTGGTCCGGATCGAGGGGGCCACGGCCAAGACGACGGCGGCGGCGAGACCGACGACCACGACTGCCGGGCGCAGCCACGGGAACCAGGTGGGCGACCGCGACAGCAAGACGAAGGACCACACGACGGTGGCCGCCAGGGCGACGGCCAGGACCGCCCGGGCCGAGCCGGCGACGGTGGTGGTGCCACAAGGTCACCGTCCCGATGCCCACGAGGGCCCCGACGGCCGGCGCCAGGGCGACGTTGTAATAGGGATGGATGATCCCCTGGGCGTAGCTGAAGACCAGTCCGGTCACGAGCAGCCAGCCACCCCACAGCAGCACGGCGGCCCGGGTACGGTCGGTTCGCGCCGAGCGCCAGGTGAGGGCCAGGATGGCGACGAGGAAGATCAGGGCGGCCGGTATCAGCCACGAGATCTGCCCGCCCATGTCGGTCTGAAACAGCCGGATGAGCCCCGTCGGTCCCCACCGCGACCCGGCCACCGCTCCCCCGCCCACGCTGCCCGACTCGTTCCCCGAGAGCCGACCCAGTCCGTTGTAGCCGAAGATGAGGTTCAGCAGGCTGTTGTTCTGGGACCCGCCGATGTAGGGACGGTCGGCGGCGGGGATGAGCTCGACGGCGGCCACCCACCAGCCGGCCGAGACCACCAGAGCGACGCCGGCCACGAGCACCTGTCTGATCCGCCGTCCGAGTGACGTGGGCGCCGTGATCAGGTAGACGGCGGCGATGGCGGGCACCACCAGGAAGGCCTGGAGCATCTTGGTCGTGAACCCGAGACCGACGGCCGACGCGGCCAGGACCAGCCACATGGTGCTCGCCTTCTCGAGAGCGCGGACGGTGGCGTAGGCGGCCAGGGTGAGGAGAAGGACGAGGAGCGCGTCGGGATTGTTGTACCGGAACATCAGGACCGCCACCGGAGTGGACGCCGCCACGGCGCCGGCCAGGAGGGCGGCACTCGGTCGGAACCACCGGCGGACGGTGGCGTAGAGAAGAGCCACGGTGGCCACCCCTTCGAGGGCCTGGGGGACCAGGATGCTCCACGAGCTCAGCCCGAAGATGCGGGCGGAGATCTCCATCACCCACAACGAGGCCGGTGGCTTGTCGACGGTGATGAAGTTCGATGCGTCGGACGAACCGAAGAAGAAGGCCTTCCAGCTCTTCGTCCCGGCCTGGACGGCCGCCGAGTAGAAGGAGTTCCCCCATCCCGAGTCCCCGAGCGCCCACATGTAGGCCACGGCCGTGGACAGCAGGAGAAGGAGCAGCGACGGCCGCACCCAGGCGGGGTCGTCGGGGCGCCCGCGGACGATCCGGCTGAGCAGGCCCCGGGGTGGGTGCTCGGCGGGTGCCGTCTCGACGGCCTCGTCGACGGGCCGCTCGACGAGCATGGTCATCCTGTCTGCCTTTCGTGGAGCGTGGACGGGACGCGGCGGCGCGGCCCGGGCCACGCTCGGCGCCGAGGGTTCGTCTGGGCCGTCCGGAACATCCAGCCCCGCAGAACGACGAACCGGACGAGGGCGGCCGCGGCGTTGGCCAGCACCAGGATCCCGGCCACGAGCCACCACGACGTGACCCCCACCCCGTCGACCAGGCCCAGCGCCAGGAAGGTCACGGTCACGCTGGTCGAGAACACCGCCACCGCCCGAGGAAGAGATTGCGGCGTGAGGGCTTGCCCCGTCGGGCGAACGTGTAGCGACCGTGACCGGCGGTGTTGGCCGCCGTGCAGACGGCGAGCGCCAGCGCATCGGCGCCGAACCGCCCCAGGGTGCCGGCCAGCAAGAAGAAGAGGACGAGGTAGGCGAGCGGTGCTGACCACCCCGATCCGGGCGAAGCTGGCCACCGAGGCGGGAAGGTCGGAAGGGAGCTCGTCGATGGCGTCGGGCCCGCCCCCCAGACACAGGCGGGCCAGGCCGCGCAGGTCGTCGCCGGCCGTGCGGATGATGTCGACCCGGCTGTCGGGGTCGTCCACCCAGTCGACGGGGACCTCGTGGATGCGGAATCCGCTGCGCTCGGCCAGGACGAGGAACTCCGTGTCGAAGAACCACTCGTTGTCCTCGACATGGGGGAGCAACCGCTTGGCCACGTCGGTGCGGGCGGCCTTGAATCCGCACTGGGCGTCGGAGAACCCGTTGCGGAGAACGATCTTGAGGACGAGGTTGTAGACACGCGAGATCAGCTCCCGCTTCGGTCCGCGCACGACACGGGCGCCGGGGGCCAGCCGGGTGCCGATGGCCACGTCGCTGTGACCCGAGAGCAGCGGCGCCACCAGCGGAAGCAGCGCGTCGAGCGAGGTGGACAGGTCGACGTCCATGTAGGCGACGACCTGGGCCGTCGACGTCGACCAGATGGCCCGCAGGGCCCGGCCCCGACCTTTGCCGGTCAGGCGCACCGCCCGGACACCGTCGAGCTCGCAGGCCAGATCGGCGGCCACGATCGACGTCGCGTCGGTGCTGCCGTTGTCGACCACGGTGACGACGCTCGTGAAGGGGAACGACCGGTCGAGATAGGACCGCAACCGTCGGACGCTGTCGGCCAGGCTCGCCTCTTCGTTGTAGACGGGGACGACGATCTCGACGCACGGCGAGGCCGTCCGGGTCGCGGTGTCCCTGGTCAGCGCCTCCGCCGTCTTCATGGACAGAAGCATGCGGTGCTCACCTTGGAGGGCGCTGGTGGTCTGCTGTGAACCCGCCCTGAAGGAGCCGGCGCCGGTGGGGCCGCCGCCGGGGAGGCGAAGGCCCTGGTCAGGGACGCATCACCTGGCCACCGTCGACGTTGAAGACGTGCCCGGTGACCCACCGGGCGTCGTCGGACAGCAGGAACAGGCACATCCCGACGAGGTCGTCGGGCTGCCCCTGGCGCTTCAGGGCCAGCGAACCGATGAGCTCGCGCATGTAGGAGTCGGGGACGACCGAGCGGGCCGCCTCGGTGTCGGTGGGACCCGGCGCGATGGCATTCACCCGGATGTTCATGCCGCCGAGCTCGTGGGCCAGCTGTTGGGTCAGCGAGTTCACCCCGGCCTTGGCCCATCCGTAGTACCCGGCGTAGAGATAGGCCGCCGTCGACGACTGGTTCACGATGGCGCCACCGCCGCGCTCGGCCATCGACGGGTAGCAGGCCCGGGTGCAGACGAGCGCACCGGTGAGGTTCACGGCCAGGAAGCGTTCGAGATACTCCCAGTCCACCGTCAGGAGAAGATCGAGCTTCATGCCGCCGAAGATGGCGGCGTTGTTGACCAGGAAGTCGATGCCGCCGAAGCGGTCGACGGCCACCGCGGCCATGGCCTCTGCGGAGTCGGGGGACGACACGTCGACACGCGTGGACGTGGCCGTCGCTCCGGTGGCCGTGATGGCCTCGGCCACCGCCCGGGCGTTGTCCTCGTCGATGTCCGCCACCACCACCGAGGCGCCGGCACGGGCCAGACCTTCGGCGTAGGCCCGACCGATGCCGCGCCCGGCGCCGGTCACCACCGCCACCTTGCCGCTGAAGTCGTAGTTGCTCGACCGGTCCGCGTCTCCCGTGTGTCGTCGGGCGATGACCCGTTCGGCCGCCGCGCTCAGATCCGTGGCCAGCGGCCACCCGATGTAGTGGACGAGGTGGACGACGATCTCGCGTACCTGGTCCTCGGTGAGCTCGCCGTTGGTCAGTGCGCTCGAGAATTGGACGTCGAGCAGGTCGGTCTTGCCCAGGGCGGCCAGGACGCCGATGGTCAGCAAACGGCGCTCGGGAACGGCCAGGTCGGGGCGGCACCAGACGTCGCCGAAGAGATGGTCGACGGTGTAGGCGACGAAGTCACCGGGCACGTCGTCGGGATCGACGGTGAAGTTGTACACCTCGCGCATCTTCTCGATGCCCCGGGCGCGGTCGGGCCTCGGGGGTCGGCGCTCGGCGGTCATGCCGGCTCGGCGATCGACTTGGTCTCGAGGTACTCCTCGAATCCGGCCACCCCCATCTCGCGCCCGAGGCCCGACTGCTTGTAGCCGCCGAAGGGGACGTCGGGGCTGTACCACACCCCGCCGTTGACACCCACCGTTCCCGTGCGCAGGCGGGCGGCCACGGCCATGGCCCGGTCACGATCCCCGGACCACACCGAGCCCGACAGACCGTAGGGCGAGTCGTTGGCCAGTCGCACGGCGTCGTCGTCGCCGTCGTGGGGGGTCACGACGAGAACGGGGCCGAAGATCTCTTCCGCGCACCACGCGCGCGTCGCCGCCCAGCCCCACGACGAGAGTGGGTTCCACGAAGAAGCCCTTGGGCCTGTCGGCCGGGCGCCCGCCTCCGACCACGATGCTTCCTCCCTCCTCCGGGACCAATCGGATGTACCGCTCCACCCGGGTCCGTTGGCGTTCGCTGATCAGTGGACCGCACACGGTACCCGGGTCGAGCGGATCGCCGGCCGCCAAGCCCTTCAGGGTGGCGGCCGTCAGGTCGACGGCCTCGTCGAACTGCCGCCGGGGCACGACCAGACGGGTGGTGATGGCACAACCCTGGCCGGCGTGCGTGCAGACCATGAAGGCCGCCGTGGCGCAGGCGGCGGAGAGATCGGCGTCGTCGAGGACGACGAAGGCGGACTTCCCGCCGAGCTCGAGGAAGACACGCTTCACGGTGGCCGCCGCCGCCGCCATGACCTTGCGTCCGGTGTCGGTCGAGCCGGTGAAGCTCACCTGGTCGACGCGGCGGTCGGTGGCCAGCGCCGCCCCGAAGTCGGGGACCGACGACGTCACCACGTTCACCACCCCGGCCGGGATGTCGGTCTCCTCGGCGATCAGCCGACCCACGGCGGTGGCGCACCAGGGTGTGTCGGGTGCCGGCTTCAGGACCACCGTGTTGCCCGCCGCCAGGGCGGGGCCGATCTTGGCCAGGTTGATCTGGTGGGGCACGTTCCACGGCGTGATGGCCGCCACCACGCCGGTCGGCTCGCGACGCACCCAACGCCGCGCCGGCATGCCCAGGGGTCTCGCCGTGCCGAGGTCGGTCGTCCACTCGTAGCCCTCGGCCAGGTCGGCCACCCATCCGAGCGACGCCACCGGCTCGTCGAGGGCGGCCGAGCGGGTGAAGAACAGCGGCGAGCCCGTCTCGGCGATGGTCATGGCCCGCAGCTCGTCGGCGTGGGCCGTCATGGCCTGTTGGAGCTGACGCAGGCACCGCACTCGGAGCGCCACGTCGGTGGACCACGATGACTCGTCGAAAGCCCGTGCGGGCGGCGGCGATGGCGCGGTCGAGATCCCCGGCCGTGGCGTCGGCCCAGACCCCCAGGACCTCTTCGGTGGCCGGATTGATCGTCGGATAGGTGACGCCGTTGGACGAGGCGACGAGGGTCCCGTCGATGAGCATCCGCTCCTCGCCGGACACCGCGCTCACCTCGCACTCCTCGCCGGCACCGGCACCGGCACCGGCATCGGCACCGGCCCGGCACCGGCGGCAACCGTGACATCGGGCGCGATCCCGAACAAGGCGTCGGCCCGTGCATCGGTCATGGCCGCCAACGGCAGGTCGACGCCGAGAGAGTCCGCCAGTTCCATGGCCGCACGGAGATCCTTGTGGGCGAGGGCGGCGGCGGTCCGCATGGCCTGGACGAGACCGGCGTCGTCGTCGGACGAGAAGGGCGCCACCGTGCGGCGGAACATGAGCGTCGATGGCCCGCCGATGCGGGCGTCGCTGGCCTTGATGACCTGGGCCAGCTTGGCCAGCTCGATGCCGGCCGCCTCGGCCAGCACCTGGGCTTCGTAGGCCGCCAGCCACGAGGCGTACTGGACCAGGTTGCGGGCCAGCTTGGCCTGGAGGCCCGCCCCGAGCGGACCCATGCGGACGACGAGGGAGCTGAAGGCGTCGAGAACGGGCCGGATGCGCTCGACCACCTCGTCGTCGCCGCCGACCATCGCGATCAGGGCGCCCTCGGCGGCCGAGCTCGGGCCGCCGCTCACGCCGCAATCAGCCACGGAGACACCGCGGGCGCCGGCCAGGTCGGCCACCCGTGTCACCGTGCTCGGCGCGACGGTCGAGACGATCACCACCGTCGATCCGGATCGCGCCCCGGAGAGTGCGCCGCCGGCACCGTCGAGGACGGCGAGGACCTGCTCGTCGGTCACCACCGCCACCACGACGACGTCGACCAGACGGCCGAGCTCGGCGGGGTCGGAGGCCACCCGGACGGTGTCGGCGAAAGGGGCCGTCGACTCCGGCCTGATGTCACAGACCACGAGGTCGACCCCGGCGCGCGCCAGCCCGGTGGCCACACCGCTGCCGATGTCGCCGAGACCGATCACCCCGACGGTGGGAGAGCTGGGTTCCGCTTCCATGACCATCCTTCTTGCCGGCCTTCTTGCCGGACAGCTGTCTGGACCGTAGTCTGTGCCCATGACCGACCGCAAAGACTATTCGGGGCCCTTCGACCCCGACTTCCGCTACGAGGACCTCTCCAAAGAGGCGCTCGTCCGGCTCGTACGCGAGTTCGCCCTCATCGTGCACCTTCTCGACCGCTCCATGTGCGCCGCCATCGCCATGCGCTTCGGCGGCGACGTCATGAAGGAGCTGGCGGTGGAGGAATGGGCCGGTGCGAGCCCGCTCTACGGCGAGCGCCTCCGCCAGATCATGGACATCGAAGGCGACGGGGTGTCGGCCATCTTCAAGGTCCTCCAGCTCGACCCGGGCTTCCCCCACCACTACATGGACGTCCACTACGAGGTGGTCGACGAGTCGCACGGGTACTTCGAGCTGGCCCACTGCGGGGCGCTGATGGACGCCGAGCCCTTCGGCGACGTGATGGTGACCAACATGTGCCACCACATCGAGGACGGCACCTTCGACGTCACCGCCCAGGCGGTGAACCCGAAGGCGCGCATCAGGCCCGTCCACCGTCCGCCGCGGGTACCGAGCGACCGGTCGCCGCACTGCCGCTGGGAGGTCGTCATCGACGACGACACCGAGACGCTGCCGGTGGCCGACATCACCCGGATCACCGCCGGGACCACCGCCGCCACCTTCGCCTTCCCCCCCATGCGCGACGGCACACCCCACATCCCCGAGCCCGAGACCGCCTCGTGACGGATCTGGCCGAGTTGGAGCGGATGACCGGAGCCGACGCCGAGGCGGCCGAGACGACGCGTCGGCGGCTGACGAGCAAGCAGGCGGCGGTCGTCGCAGCGGCTGGTCGACGCCGCCGCCGACGAGGCGCGCGAGCGGGGATACGAAGGGATGACGGTGCGCAGCGCGTCCCGCCGGGCCGGCGTGGCTCCGGCCACCGCCTACACGTACTTCGCGTCGAAGGACCACCTCCTGGCCGAGGTCCTGTGGCGGCGGTTCCACGCCCTGCCGCCGCCGACTCCCCCGTCGCGTCCGGTGCGCTCGACCGGGTGACCAGCGCCCTCGACGATCTCGGTCTGTTCATGGCCGACGACCCGCTCCTGGCGGCGGCCTGCACCACCGCCCTCCTCGGCGGCGGGCCCGATGTGCGGGCGCTGCGTGTCCGGTTCGGCGCGGAGCTCCACGCCCGGATGGCGTCGGCCCTCGGCCCCGACGCCGATCCGACTGTCCTGCTCGGCCTCGACCTGGCCTACTCCGGCGCCATGCTGTGGGCCGGCATGGGCCACCTGCCGTACGCGGGGGTCCCGAAGGCCCTGGCCGACGTGGCCCGGGTCCTTCTGGAGGGGGCCCGATGACGACCGACACCGTCGTCCCCCTGCGCTACAGCCCGTACGACTACCAGATCCACGAGGACCCGTACCCGACCTACGCCCGTCTGCGCGACGAAGCGCCCCTCTACCGCAACGACGAACTCGACTTCTGGGCCCTGTCACGTCACGAGGACGTCCTGGCCGCCTTCCGCAACCCCGCCCAATTCTCGAACCGTTTCGGCGTGTCCCTCGACCCGGCCGCCTACGGGCCCGATGCCCACCGGGCCATGTCCTTCCTGGCTCTGGACCCGCCGGAGCACACCCGGATGCGCTCGCTGGTCTCCAAGGCGTTCACCCCGCGCCGGGTGGCCGAGCTCGAGGAGGGGATCCGGACGTTAGCCGTCGAGCACGTCGAGACCGCCGTCGAGCAGCGGCTCGTTCGACTTCGTGGCCGACTTCGCCGGCCTGCTGCCCATGGACGTGATCTCCGAGATGATCGGCGTCCCCCGTGCCGACCGGGCCGAGCTCCGGCGCCTGGCCGATCTCCTCATGCATCGCGTCGAGGGTCTCAACGACGTCCCGCCCGAAGGGGTCGAGGCCGCCTTCACCATGGCCGGGTACTTCGCCGAGATGGTGAGCACCCGCCGGGCCCGGCCGGCCGACGACCTGACCTCGGCCCTGCTCGGCGCCGACCTCGACGGGGACCGGCTCACCGACGACGAGATCATCTCCTTCCTCTTCCTCATGGTGGTGGCCGGCAACGAGACCACCACCAAGCTGCTGGCCAACGCCTGGTACTGGGGATGGCGCTTTCCCGACGAGCGGGCCAAGGTGTTCGCCGACCCGGGTCGGATCCCCGACTGGGTGGAGGAGACGTTGCGCTTCGACACCTCGTCGCAGATGCTGCTGCGGGTGACGACGGGTGACGTCGAGCTCCACGGGACCGTCCTTCCCGACGGCGAACGGGTCCTGCTGCTGGTGGGTTCGGCCAACCGCGACCCCCGGTCTTCCCCGAGCCCGACCGCTACGACCTCGACCGCGACACCGTCGAAGCTCGTCAGCTTCGGCAGCGGGCGCCACTTCTGTCTCGGCGCCGCCCTGGCCCGGCTCGAGGCCCGCGTCGGGCTGCAGGAGCTCCTGAAGCGGATCGGGGACTACGAGATCGACCCGGCCGGCGCCGAGCGGGTGCACTCGATCAACGTGCGGGGCTTCGCCCGCCTTCCCACCACCGTCTCGGTGCGCTGAGCGAGACGACGACGCCCGTGTCCCGGTCCATCCCCCATCCACCGCGTCGTCCCGCGATCGTGACGGGCGCGTCGTCGGGCATCGGCCTGGCCACGGCCCGGGCCCTGGCCGCCCGGGGCCACCCGGTCGTCCTCGGGGCCCGGCGGGTGGTCCGTTGCGAGGAGATCGCCCGGGAGATCCGACGGACGGGGGCGAGGCACACGCCTTCGCCCTCGACCTGGGCGACCGGGACTCGATCGTGGCGTTCGTCGAGAGTGCTCGGGCCGCCGTGGGGGAGATCGACGTCCTCGTCTCGAGTGCCGGCCAGAACCGGCCCGATGCCACCATCGAGGCCACCGCGGGGGCCTTCGCCGCCCTGATGGGGGTGAACCTGGTCGGTGCCCACGAGATGGTCGGTCTCCTGGCGCCGGGGATGATCGAGCGTCACCACGGCGACATGGTCTTCGTGACCTCCGAGAACGTGCGCTCGCCCCGTCCCCGCAACAAGGCCTACGTGGCGTCGAAGTGGGGTCTCGAGGGGTACGCACGGACCCTGCAGATGGAGCTCGAGGGCACCGGTGTGCGTGCCTCCATCGTGCAGCCCGGTCAGACCCTGTCCGAGATGGGATCGGACTGGGATCCCGAGGCCACCACCGAGATCCTGGGCGAGTGGGTCCGCTGGGGCCTGGCCCGGCACGGTCACTTCCTCGACGCCGACGCCGTGGCCGACGCCGTGGTGACCGTGGTCGAGGCCCCGGTGGGTACACACCTGACCATGATCGAAGTCCAACCCGAGGCCCCGGTTCGTCGGGACCCGCCGGCCAGCGGAGGAGCACCATGACCACGAACGTCGAACAGCGCCAACCGCCGCTCGGTGTCGGGGGGCGACGAGGAGCACGGGCACCTCGAAGAGCTACGGCGCGACCCCATCGGGCTCATGCGGCGGACCCGGGCCGAGTGCGGCGACGTCGGCCGGTTCCGCCTGGCCGGCAAGGACGTCGTCCTGCTGACCGGGGCCGAGGCCAACGAGTGGTTCTTCCGCGCCCCCGAGGAACTCCTCGACCAGGCCGAGGCCTACCCGTTCATGACGCCCATCTTCGGTGAAGGGGTGGTCTTCGACGCACCTCCCGAGCGCCGACGCGAGATGCTCCACAACCAGTCGCTGCGCGACAAGTTCATGCGCGGACACGCCTCGACGATCTCGGACGAGGTGGCCACCGATGGTGGCCGGGTGGTCCGACGCGGGCACCATCGACCTGCTCGACTGGTTCGCCGAGCTCACCATCTACACGTCGTCGGCCTGCCTGATCGGACCGAAGTTCCGCCGGGAGCTCGACCAGCGCTTCGCCCGGCTCTACCACGACCTCGAGCAGGGGACCGACGCGCTCGCCTACGTCGACCCCTATGCCGACATCGAGACCTTCCGCCGGCGCGACGCCGCACGCCGGGGCCTGGTGGAGCTGGTCCAGGCCATCATGGACCGCCGCGCCGACGCGGCGCCGGCCACCGACGAGGACCGGGACCTCCTCGACGTCCTGATGTCGATCCGCGACGAGGACGGTCGGCCGAAGTTCTCGACCGACGTGGTGACCGGGATGTTCATCTCGATGATGTTCGCCGGCCACCACACGACGTCGGGGACCGCGGCGTGGACGCTCATCGAGCTGCTGCGCCATCCCGAGGTCATGGCCAGGGTCACCAGCGAGCTCGACGACCTCTACGCCCACGGCGAGGAGGTCAGCTACCAGGCCCTGCGGGCCATGCCCCAGCTCGAGTCGGCCATCAAGGAGGCGCTGCGGCTGCACCCGCCGCTCATCCTGGTGCTGCGGGTGGCCAAGGAGGAGCTCGAGATCGAGGGGTTCCGCATCGCGCCCGGCGACGCTGGTCGGGGCCAGCCTGGCCGTGTCCAACCGGATGCCCGAGGACTTCCCCGACGCCGACGTCTTCGTGCCCGAGCGCTACCTCGAGCCGCGGGCCGAGGACCGGCTGAACCCGTGGACGTGGATCCCCTTCGGTGCCGGACGCCACCGCTGCGTGGGGGCGCCGTTCGCCATGATGCAGCTGAAGGCCATCTTCTCCGTGCTCCTGCGCGGCTGGGAGTTCGAGCTCGCCCAGCCGTCGGAGACCTACCGCAACGACCACTCGAAGATGGTCGTCCAGCTCCAGCAGCCCTGCGCCGTGCACTACCGTCGGCGGGGGTCCGGACCGGACGGGGCCGCGGCGTGAGGATCGTGGTCGACCGCGACCTGTGCCAGGGCCACGGGGTCTGCGAGTCCGAGGCGCCGGAGGTCTTCTCGGTGTCGAAGAAGGGCGTCCTGACCGTCCTCGACGAGAGCCCGGCCGAGGAGATGCGGGCGATGGTCGAACAGGCGGTGGCGTTCTGTCCCACCAAGGCCCTGAGAATCGAGGAGGACTGAGACGTGCCGTCGTTTCCCTACGAGGAGCTGAACGAGATGGTGGGGCGGTGGCTCGACGCCAACCGGCGCGCCCAGGACGCCGGGGACTGGCGGCCGATGGCCGACATGTACACCGAGGACGCCACCTACGGCTGGAACATCGGGCCCCACGAGGAGTTCATGGCCGTGGGGCGGGACGAGATCCGCGACATCGCCCTCGGGTCTCGAGATGGGAGGACTCGACGGCTGGACGTACCCGTACCAGAAGGTCCTGATCGATCCCGAGCAGGGCGAGGTGATCGGACTGTGGAAGCAGGTCGCCGACGCCACCCGCCCCGACGGCTCCACCTACGAGATCGCCGGCATCGGGGGCAGCTGGTTCCGCTACGCCGGGACGTGGCAGTGGTCGTGGCAGCGTGACTTCTTCGACGTCGGGAACGCCACCTCGCTGTTCATCGAGATGATCAAGGCCGACGCCCTCTCCGACGGGATGAAGCGCCGGATCGAACGCGCCTCGTCGGGCGAGATGCTCCCGGGCCACTACCGACTGGGGGAGGCCCCCGCCGGTCTGTGGGACTGAGATCTCACGGTTCCCTAACATCGCCACCGAGAACTCCTCACCTCGGCGGGGTCCACTGGAGCGATGACCCTGGTGCACCTGGCGCGCTCCCGTCCGCCGGGCAGGCGACATGGCAGGCTGGTGCGGTGACACCGAACGCCGACACGATCGTGGTGGTCGAAGATGACCACAACATCTCCGACCTGGTCGCCATGTACCTGCGCCGCGAGGGTTTCCGGATCTTGCAGGCCGACGATGCCGAGAACGGGTTGACCTACATCGAACGCGAACACCCCGCCCTCCTGATCGTGGACATCGGGCTTCCCGGTGAGCTGGACGGACTGGAGCTGTGCCGCCAGGTCCGCAAGACGAGCGACGTCCCCGTGATCATCCTCACCGCCCGCGACGACGAGATCGACCGGGTCCTCGGCCTCGAGCTGGGCGCTGACGACTACGTGACCAAGCCGTTCTCTCCACGCGAGCTGGTGGCACGGGTGAAGGCCATCCTCCGTCGGGCCGGCGCCCTGGCCAAGACGGAACCGATGACGACGGAGATCGGGGCCGTCGTGGTGGACACGGGGCGCCGCGAAGTGCTGTGTGCCGGGAACGTCGTCCCCCTCACGACCCGCGAGTTCGACCTCCTGGCCTACCTCGTCGCCAACCGCGGCCTGGCTCTGTCGCGCCGGCAGCTCCTCGACGGGGTGTGGGGCGAAGGCTGGTACGGCGACGAACGGACCGTCGACGTCCACGTCCGCCAGCTGCGGAAGAAGCTCGGCGACGAGCTACCCCTCACCACCGTGTGGGGCGTGGGCTACCGCCTCGGTTGAGTCGGGCCGACCCTCCGCATGCGACGGCGCCTCACCATCGCCATCCTCGCCGTCGTCACCGGGACGCTCCTTCTGACCACGGCCGGCAGCCTCTACCTGGTCCGGCGGGCCAGCACCTCGACGGCGGGGACAGAGACCACCCAGGAGGTCACCGCCGTGGCGCAGCTGCTGTCGGCCGGCACCCTGGCCGACGACGTCGGGGTGGGAGCCAAGGTGCGCGCCGCCCGGGTACTGGGTGCCCTCCGGGTGGTCGGCTCCTACGACTTCTTCCGACCCGTCGGGCTCAGCGGGTCGGGACAATTCGCCTCCCTCCCCTTCCCGCTGACGCCGTCGGTCCTCGACGCCGCCGCGTTGGCGGACGACCAGAGCGTTTCGGGGAGTGTGGGGAACGTCGTCTTCGCCGCCGTGCCCGTCGGACTCACCCTGCGGCAGAAGATCAATCTCGGCGTTCCCGTGGGCGACACCCCCATCCTGCTGGCCGTCCGCAACGTGCAGGACCCGGTGAACGGCCTGCTGTACTTCTTCCTCGTCGCCGGTGGGGCGCTCCTGGTGGCCGCCGTGGTGGCATCGGGCCTGGCCCGCCGGATCAGCGCGCCACTGGTGCGGGCGGTAACCACCACCGGGCAGATGGCCGGTGGTGACCTGAGCGCCCGGGTACCCG
This sequence comes from uncultured Acidimicrobiaceae bacterium, assembly GCA_963842145.1. GTDB lineage: Bacteria > Actinomycetota > Acidimicrobiia > Acidimicrobiales > UBA8190 > CAWJFJ01. The sequence continues at coordinate 427,453 of CAWJFJ010000012.1, read as the reverse complement.
TCAGCCCCCACGACTACCCGGAGATGACGGAACTGGCCGAGGCCATCAACACCATGGGCGACAGCTTGAGCCGGTCCCAGAACCTGGAACGGCAGTTCCTCCTGTCGGTGTCCCACGAACTACGGACGCCGCTCACCTCGATCATCGGTTATGCCGACGCCATCGCCGACGGGACCACGCAGGACACGGCCGCCGCCACCGCCGTGATCGCTTCCGAGGCCCGGCGCCTCGGGCGCCTGCTGCAGGACCTGCTCGACCTTGCCCGGCTCGAGGCCCAGAAGTTCTCCCTCGACGTGCAGCGGGTGGACTGCGCCGACGTCGTGAGCCTCACCGCCGCCGGCTTCCGGCCGGAGGCCGAGAACCTCGGCCTCGAGCTGACCGTCGCCGTCCCCCCCGACGCCGGGTTGTGGGTCGACGCCGACCCCGACCGGCTCGGCCAGGTGGTGGCCAACCTGGCCGAGAACGCCTTCAAGCACGCGGCGACCCGGGTGGTGGTGGGCACCGGTGTGATCGGCAGCTCGATCGCCATCTGGGTCCTCGACGACGGCCCCGGCATCGCCGCCGAGGACCTCCCCCGCGTCTTCGAACGACATTTCACGTCCGACCGGGTCACGAGCAGACGCCTCGGATCCGGGCTCGGCCTGGCCATCGTGTCCGAGCTGGCGGCGGCCATGAAGGCGGTGGTGACGACGGAGTCCCCCGTCATCGAGGGCCGGGGAACACGGATGACGATCTGGCTCCGGCCGCCCGGCGCCGACGCCGGTTGACAGCAACCCCCACACCGACACCACCAACCCCACCGACACCATCATCGGCTCCGGCACCGCCATCGAGGGCGGAGCCGTTGGGGGAACAGTGGGGACCGCTTGTTCAAGTCACTTCGCGAAGCGGTCGACGCCATGAGCACGCTCGTGGGCAAGGGGGGCGCCCGTCATGGAACTCAGACTGAGACGGCTGCTACCGAGACAGTTCACCGACTGGCACGGTCGGTACATGATCGAGGGGGACCCCGACGGGATCTGGCGTCGGTGTCGGGTGGTCGACGTGTCGACGCTCGGGGCCGGACTCGAGCTCTTCGACACCACTCCCGACGAGTTGGCCGAGCAGCGGATCATCTTGTCCGTCGACCTGCGCGGCGAGGTCAAGCACGCCGTGGCGGCCACATCCGACGGGACCAGGGTGGGAATCAAGTTCGAGGATCTGAGCGAAGCGGAGAGCGCCTACGTCCAGTCACTGGTGAGGCTGCAGGCGCTGTGGTGAGACGTCATCGAGGTGGGCCGTGTCGTTGAACCGACGGACGATCCACCGCTGCGCGGTGACGACCAGGTGGGAGATCGAGGCGTTGTCGGATCCGGTGAAGGCGAAGGGGGCCGATCCGGTGGCCTGGGCCAGGAGCTCGCCGATGGTGCCGCCGTGGGTGAAGACGGCCACCCGCTGCTCGCCGTGGGTGGCGGCGATCCGCTCGACGGCGTGACGGACGCGACGGGCGAAGTCCTCGGCGGGCTCGGCCCCTGGGATGACGTCCCAACGCTGCTCCTCGGACAGGCGCAGAGCCACCGGGTCTCTCTCGGCCACCTTCTTCCGCAGCAGTCCTCCCTCCCACTCCCCCACGAAGACCTCGCGCAGGTCCGGCTCGACCACGCACTGGAGGCCGAGGGCCTGCGCCAGCGGCTCGGCGCTCTGAGCGGTGCGCCGCAGGGAGGTGACGTAGATGGCGCCGATGTCCTCGGACGCCAGACGGGCGCCGACCCTCTCCGCCTGGGCCCGGCCCTCGGGTGACAGGTCGGGATCGCCCTGGCCGTGGAGGAGGGCGAAGCGACGACCCTCGACGGCCGGTTCGGACTCCCCGTGACGGACGAGAAGGATCTCGGTGGCACCCGGCGGGGGCTGGAAGCGAAGCTGGCGGAACTCCCGGACCGGTGGCACCTCAGCGGAGATAGGCGCGGCCTTCGGCACCGACCAGTGACACCAGGTTGCCGAGGGAGATGTTGACGTCCACCAGATGGAGTCCCCAGGTGGGCCCGAGGGTCTGGGCGACGACGGGGCGGGTGTCCCCGGCGTTGAGAGGCGCGCTCACCTGCAGCCAGCTGGCACCGTCTTGGTACTGGCACCGCCCCGAGTAGAGGTCCGGCTCGGTGACCCAGGGCGTCGAGACCTTGGGTGCCTCCGACGCTTCCGATCCGAGACCGGCCGTGGTCTGGGCGGACGGGAAGTAGGGCACGAGGGGGGCGGCCCCGCCCGAGGGGGAGGCCGGGTTTACGCAGAGGACCTGCAACCCGGCGCTGTCCCCCGACGCGCCGGGAGCGAGACCGCTCACCCCGGTGCCCGGCCGTCCGAAGAGGCTGTCGGCCGGCGGTTGCTGGTCGAACGACGAGTAGGCGATGACGCAACCGGTCTCGGTCGTCGACGTGCAGGCGGGGATGTGCCGGAAGCTTCCCCCACCGTCGCGCCGATGGGGACGGTGACGTTGCCGCCCAGGATGATGGCCGAGACCAGGTGCCGGCGCACGGCCGGGTCACTGTCGACCTTCTGGTCCAGGAGAGTGATGAGCAATGCCGCTCCCTGGGAGTGCCCGATCACGACGACGCCGCGCCCGTCGTTGTCGTGGGCCAGATAGTCGTCCCAGGCCGCCGCCACACCGTCGTAGGCCTTGGCCAGGTTGGCCGCCGTGAGGTCGGCGGGCGTGAGGATGGCACTCAGGGTCAGCTGGGGGTAGAGAGGGGCGAAGACGCGACACACCTGCGAGAAGCGCGACGCCTGGGTCTCGGCCACCGCCGTTTCGGCGGGGTCGATGTGGAGGTCGGCGTTGGCCCCGGACTGCTGGCTCACGGTCGGGTAGACGTAGAAGCAGTCGATACCGGGGTGGGCGGCGTCCGAGGCCCGCTCGACGCGGCTGCGACCGGAGGCGTCGACGACGGTGGCGGTGAGCGACGACGTACAGGGGTCGGCCGCCTGTCCCGGCCGACAGAGCCACTCGACACCGGCGGCGTCGGTGTCGAGCGGGTCGGCGCCGTCGGCGACGGCCGTCTTCTGGGCGACCGTGAGCGACCCCGTGGCGCCCGACGAGACGGGGGCCGCGGTGGACGCGGTGGTGGCCGACGAGGCAGGGGACGCTCCTGAGCTGCAGGCACCGAGGACGACGCCCAGGACGGCGAGGATGCCCAGTGGCGCCGCCGCCCGTCGGACGGTGGGCCGCCGGTGGACGGGCGGCGCGCTGCGCTCAGCCGTGTTGCCAGACACGGCTGGAGATGTTCCGGATCCCGGCCAGGGCCGCCTCGTCGAGAACGGCCAGATCGTCGGCGTCGATCCGCCAGCCCAGGGCGCCGGCGTTCTCCTGCGCCTGGGCGGCGCTCTTGGCCCCCGGGATGGGGACCGCCCCCTTGGCGATGACCCAGTTGAGGGCCACCTGACTCGGCGTCTTCCCGCCGTGCTTCTCACCGATGGTCCGCAGCTGAGCCACCACGGCGTCGACGACTTCCATCGGATGATTGGAGAAGGTCCTCTTCCCCGGCGGTGGATGGCCGGTGGAGTACTTCCCGGTGAGGCGGCCCTGGCCGATGGGCGAGTAGGCCAGGGCGACGACGCCGAGCTCGGCGCAGGCGGCGAGTAGTCCACCGGTCTCGGGTGCCCGCCGGAGCAGGGAGAACTCGATCTGATTGGTGGCCAGCCGGAGACCCCGCTTGTCCAGCTCGGCGGCGATGGAGCGGGTCTCCCTGACCGAGTAGTTCGAGACACCCACCGCCTTCACCAGACCGGCGTGGTGCGCCGCCGCCAGCGAGTCGGCCAGGGCGGCGTGGGACCGGAGGCTGATGGGGCCGTGGATCTGGTAGAGCTCGACGCAGGAGACGCCCAGCCGCCCGAGCGACGCCCGGAGCGACTTCAGGAGCGCTCCCCGGACGTTCAGCTTCCAGGGGGTCGGCATGAACTTGGTGGCCAGCACCACCGACGCCGCCCGCACCGGATCACGCTGGCGCATCTGCCCGATGATCCGCTCGCTCTCGCCACCGCCGTAGATCTCGGCCGTGTCGAAGAAGGTCACTCCGGCGTCGATGGACGCCTCCCACGCCCCGGCGATCGAATCGAGGGTGAGGCCGGCGTCGTATCCGCCCATGCCCCACGTGGACCGGTCACCCCACGCCCACGTCCCCACCCCGAGCAGAGGGATGGTGACCTCACCACCGGCCAGCGTGTACGAGTCGGCGGTCACGGTGCGCACCGTATCCCGTTACCAGCCACGGAGGTCGACGGGCCAGGTCTCGAGGACGTCGTCTCCGTCGATCACGAACATCCTCTCGTGCTTGGCCACGGTGGGGTCGACGTGCGCGGGCGTCACGCGGATGCGGTCCCCCACCTTCAAGGGTCGGCCCGGTTCGAAGGTCACGTGCTCGTCGGAGCAGAACCAGACCCGGGATCCGTCGATGGACGGGTTACCGTGATCGAGGGCCAGGGCCTTCAGGCCGCAGTCGGCCACGGCCCAGCCGGCGGAGACCGAGATCACGGTGGCCTCCAGGTGCAGCGCCTGACGGAACGGCAGCCCGAGCTCGGCGTAGGCCGTGTCCATCAAGGCGTACGAGCCGGCCTGGATCTCGGTGGCCCAGGTGTTGATGTCGTAGGTCCCCGTCCCGCCGGCGGAGACCAGGTCGCCGCCGACGTCGCCGTGGGCGGCGAGCAGCGCCTCCATGGCCGGCGTGATCATCTCCACCCGGGCGGCCCGTTCGGGGACGCCGACGATGTGGCCCTCGTAGCCCATCACGCCGCGCACCTCGAGACCGCGCGCCCGGGCGGCGTCGGCCAGCCGGCCGGCGGCGGCAGGGTCGCATCCACAGCGGGGCAGGCCGACGTTCACGTCGACGACGACCTCGAGGACCCCTCCGGCGGCGGCGGCGGCGATCGTCTCCTGCGAATCGACGGCCACCGTGACGCGGGCCCCGGCCCGGGTGAGCCGGCCCAGTCGACCGGCGTCGACCACCTCGTTGGCCAGGAGGAGGTCCTCGCCCAGGCCGGCGCCGGCCATCCCCTCCATCTCGGCGATGGTGGCGCAGGTGAAGCCCCGGTGGCCGTGGGCCGCCTGCCTTCGGGCCAGCGCCGTGCACTTGTGGGCCTTCACGTGCGGACGCAGACGCCGTCCGGGGAGGGCGGCCGCCATGGTGGCCAGGTTCTCCTCGAGCAGCCTCGCGTCCACCACGAGCGCCGGTGTCGTCAGATCGCAGGTCCTCACCGGGTCCCCTTCCCGGCCATCACAGTAGGGGTCGGCACAGTAGGGGCCGGCCCGGCCGCCGGCGCCCTCGGTCCCCGGGGCCCGGATGCCTCCGCCAGACTGAGCCCATGGACCAGGAGACGAAGAAGCCGGCACCGGGCCCGCGGCGCACATCCGACGCCCGGGTGGGGCGTCTCGTCGCCGATCTCACGGTGGACGAGAAGGCGTCGCTCACCGCCGGGCAGGATCTGTGGACCGTTCCCGGCGTTCCCCGCCTCGGGATCCCTTCGGTGGGCGTCACCGACGGACCGAACGGCGCCCGCGGGACGACCCTGCCGGGCCCCGAGGCCCAGCCCACGACGTGCGTGCCGTGCGGATCGGCGCTCGGAGCCACCTGGGATCCGGATCTCGTCCGCGACGTCGGTACCCTGCTGGCCGAGGAAGCGCGCGCCCGAGGATGCCGGGTCCTGCTGGCCCCGACGGTGAACATCCCCCGGTCGCCCCTGGCCGGTCGCAATTTCGAGTGTTACTCCGAGGATCCCCTCCTGTCGGGGAGGTTGGCCACCGCCTTCATCGAAGGAGCCCAGTCCGCCGGCGTGGCGACGACGGTCAAGCACTTCGTGGGCAACGATGCCGAGTTCGAGCGCTACACCATGAGCTCGGTGATCGACGAACGCACGCTGCGCGAGATCTACCTGGTCCCCTTCGAGCACGCCGTGCGCCACGGAGGCGCGCTCGGTGTCATGACGGGGTACAACCGGCTCAACGGCCTGTGGTGCTCGGAGCACCGGGCCCTTCTGACCGACATCCTGCGCGGTGAATGGGGCTTCGACGGCTTCGTCCTCACCGACTGGTACGGGGTGGCGTCGACGGTGGGCTCGAGCGCCGCCGGGGTCGACCTCGAGATGCCCGGGCCCGGCCGGGCCTACGGACCGGCGTTGGCCGACGCCGTGACGGAGGGCACGGTGCTCGCGGCAGTCCCTCGACGGCCAGGTGGCGAGGTTGTTGTCGGTCTACGACCGCCTGGGGATCCTCGACGGCGACGCCGAGGTCCCGCCGCGACCGGCCCCGGGGCGTCGGGCGGCGATCGCCCGGCAGGCCGCCGCCGCCTCGATCGTGCTCCTGCGGAATGCGGGGATCCTCCCGCTGCCGCCGTCGGTCAGACGGATCGCCGTCGTCGGCCCCAATGCCGACCAGGCCGTCATCATGGGGGGCGGGTCGGCCGGGGTCGAGCCGGATCACCGGACGAGCCCCCTGGAGGCGATTCGGGCCAAGGTCGGTGACGGCGTCACCGTCGTCCACGAACCGGGTGTGGATCTGGCCCGGACGACGGCCGTGCTGCGTCTCCCCCTGGAGGCCGAGTACTTCGGGGCCCTCGACTGCGCCGGCGACGTCGTGCACCGTGCCGAGTTGCCCGCCACCGAGCTCACCCATCTGGGTCCGCCCGTGGCCGCCCTGGACGGTCCCTTCTCGGTCCGGGCCGGCGGCACGTTCGAGCCGTCGGAAACGGGCCGGTACCTCTTCACCCTGACCCACGTGGGGCGGGCGCGGGTGCTCGTCGACGGCGCCGTCGTCCTCGACGGCTTCGACCGGTCGCTACCCCGGGGCCCGAGCTTCATGGGCCTGGGATGCCAGGAGCTGACGGGTGAAGTGGAGCTCGACGGCGGCCGCCAGGTACGGATCGTCGTCGAGTACGACACCCTCGGCGCCCACGGACTGTTCGCCTTCCGGGTGGGGTGCCGGTGGATGGCGCCGGCCGACCTGATCGAACGGGCCGTCGCCGTCTGCGCCGACGCCGACGTCGTCGTGGTGGTGGTGGGGACGTCCAACGAATGGGAGTCGGAGGGCTTCGACCGGGAGTCGCTCGCCCTCCCCGCCGATCAGGACGAGCTCGTCCGGAGAGTGGCGGCCGCCAACGACAGGACGGTGGTCGTCGTGAACACCGGCGCACCGGTGGCGCATGCCGTGGGCCGACGAGGTGGGTGCCGTCCTCCAGGTCTGGTTCGGGGGCCAGGAGATGGCGGCCGCCATCGCCGACGTCCTCGTCGGCGACGACGAGCCCGGCGGACGGCTCCCCGTCAGCCTCCCCGCTCGTCTGGAGGACACGCCGGCCTACCCCACCTTTCCCGGCGAACGCAGCGAGCTGCGCTACGGGGAAGGCCTGCTGGTGGGCTACCGCTGGTACGAGGGACGCCGGATCGGCGTCACCTTCCCCTTCGGTCACGGCCTGTCGTACACGACCTTCGTGCTCGGTGAACCGGTGCTCTCGGCGGGTTCGGTCGCGGCCGGGGACGAGCTGGTGGTCACCGTGCCCGTCACCAACAGCGGGGGTCGGGCGGGGACCGAGGTCGTCCAGTGCTACGTGGCACCGCCCGCCGGGCGACCTCTTCCGGCCGGCCAAGGAGCTGAAGGCCTTCGCCAAGATCCGGCTCGGGCCCGGGGAGACCGGGAGCCGTCACCCTCGTCCTCGACGGATCGCGCCTTCGCCTGCTGGGACCCGGGCACCGGCGACCACGACCAGCCTGAGGGAACGGATGCCGCTCGGGAGCATGATCAACAAGGCGGCCGGGCCCGATCGTCCGGCCGGGTGGCGGATCGACCCGGGCTCCTACGTGCTCCACGTCGGACGGTCGTCCGCCGACATCGCCTGGAACGTCCCCGTGACCCTCACGCCGTAGACGTCGGGGCGTCGCCGTCGTCAACGCGGCGGGCGCCGCAACGCCGCCGGGCCGTCGCCGTGCTCGCCCGACGACTGGCATCGCATGCAGAGACCGGCCCAGGGCACCGCCGTCAGCCGCTCCTCGGCGATGGGCTCGCCGCAGGACTGGCAAAGGCCGAAGCGTCCGTCGTCGATCAGGCGCAGCGCCCGGCGGATGGCGCTGGCGGTGGCGGCCAGGGAGTCGGCCAGCTGGTTGTTCGTCCGGTCCTCGACGACCTGGGCCACGTAGTCCCCGGCCCGCTTGCCGAATCCGGGGCGCTCCCCGCCCGGGGCCGCCGCCCGCCGACGCTCGGCCGCCTCGGCGTCGACCTGGGCCAGACGCTCCTCGAGGACCCGTCGGTGCTCCGGCGTCGGCACGGCACCCGGTCTCAGCGCAACCCGACGAGCTCTTCGCTCAACTCCCACAGCCGCCGGGCGGCGTCGGTGTCGCGGGCGTCGGCCGACGGTTCCTTCACCTGGCAGTCGGCGAAGTACTTCCCGGTGACCGCCGTGACGTCGTCCGAGGCGGCCAACCAGACAGCCGTCGCCGCCCCTTTCTGCGGAGAGCGGGCGAAGGGCCTGCTCACCACGATGCCCAGGCGCAGCCAGTTGGTGTCCCCGTTCATGGCGAATCCGGAGGCCACGAACCCGGGATGCAGCGCGTTGACCGTGACCTCGGTATCGGCCAGCCGTCGGGCCAGCTCGAAGGTGAAGTAGAGGTTCATCAGCTTGGTGGCGCTGTAGACGAACGAACCCCGGTACGGCCGGGCCAGCCACTGGAGGTCGTCGAAATCGAGACCGCCGCGCGCCTGGGTATGGCCCCACGACGAGACGACGACCACCCGGGCGGGGGCGCTCGTCCGCAGGCGGTCGAGGAGCAACTGGCTGAGCAGGAAGTGCCCGAGGTGGTTGGCCTGGAACTGCGTCTCGAAGCCGTCCTCGGTCTCGACCCGACGGCGAGAGGACACCACCGGCGTTCAAGTCCAGCACGTGGATCTCGTCGAGCCGATCGAGCAGATCGGCGGCGCAGGAACGCACCGAGGCCAGGCTGGACAGATCGAGAGCCACGCAGTCGACGGCGTCGTTGCCGCTGGCCCGGCGGATGTCGGCGACGGCGACGGCACCCCGGTCGGGATGGCGCGCCGTGATCACCACGCGGGCACCGAGCCGCGCCAGCGCCTCGGCCGTCGCTTTGCCGATGCCGCTGTTGCCACCGGTGACGACGACGGTGCGTCCCGTCATGTCGCTCACATTCGAGCAGGGACCGGCCACGGACGACAGGCTAGTGGGGGACCGTGGATGTCCTCGCTTCGCCCGTCGGTCGGAACTACCCTGGCCCGACTGACGCCGACGTCAGGGCGCCGACGTCAGAACATGAGGGTGAGGACCCGCATCTCCGGACGTGATGGGAGGAGAGCCATGCGACGACCGGCAGGCAAGGGTGACGGGGCACGCCGCGCCGGGCGGCTGGTGGGTTGTCTGGTGACCACATCGCTGGTCCTGGCGGCCTGCGGCGGTGGGGGCGGGACTCCCCAGGCGTCGTCGAAGGCGGGCACGCCCAACCCCGACGGGGTGCTGCGATTCGGGGTGGACCTGAACGACGGGTTCTCCAACGACTTCGACCCCGGTACCGGGACCAACGACTGCTCGTTCGAGGAGCTGTCGCAGATCTACTCCAGCATCACGGACGAACCGGGAGGCACTGAGGGCAACAACGAGATCCTCCCGGGCGTGGCCCAGAGTTGGCAGATTTCCGGCTCGACCCTGACCCTGCACATCCGACCCGACATCGAGTTCTCCGACGGTGAGCCCGTCACCGCTTCCGCCGTCATGCAGAGCATCGAACACGTCCGGACGAGCCCGCTGCGCACGTCCCTGCTGGCCATCGTGAGCATGGACCCCACCAACGCCACCACGTTGGTCATCCAGCTGAAGCAGCCCCCCACCCCCGGTGACCTCCTCCTGGCCTTCTCCTTCATCGACGGCATGGTCATGGCTCCTTCCTCGATCGCCTCGGCCGCCACCAAACCGGTCGGCGCCGGGCCGTTCGTCTTGAAGAGCTACCAGCCGGGGGCGGAGATCGCCCTGGTGGCCAACAAGAACTACTGGGACAAGTCGGCCTACAAGCTGGGTGGCGTCGACTTCGTCCAGTTGACCGAGGGCCCCCAGCAGATCGGTGCGTTGATCGCCGGCGCCGTCGACATGATCGAGCTCATGCCCGAGGACTACGCCACCGCCAAGGCCGATTCGAACATCGGCATCGCCGTCACGCCGTCGTACCAGTACATGCTGATGCAACTGAGGGAGAACTCGCCGCCGTTCAACAACCCCGGCGTCCGGGCCGCGCTGGAGTACGCCGTGAACCGTGCCGAGATCAACAAGATCGTCCTCAAGGGGCTCGGCCAGCCCGCCTACCAGCCGTTCCCGAGCACGTCGCCCGGGTACAACCCGACGGTGGGCAACAAGTACACGTACCAACCGGCCAAGGCCAAGGCCATGCTGTCCCAGGCCGGGTACCCCCACGGGGTGGGCTTCGATCTGGTGTTCCCCGCCGGCGTGGCCGAATACCAGAGCGCGGCCGAGATCATGAAGGCCGAGCTGGCCCCGGCCGGATTCAACGTGTCCATCACCCAGGTCCCCCCGGCCGACATCCTCACCGATGTCTACGAGAACAAGGAGGCCAACGCCGTCCTCATCGAGAACTCGTCGAACGGACCCGACCTGGCCAACAACTTCGAGAGCTCCTACGAGGGCACCGGCTTCGTCTCCCAGGCCCTCGGATCGTTCAACGCGTCGGTGACGACGCTGGTCAAGAAGGCGTCGTACTCGATATCGGCATCGTTCCAGGGGCCGTACATGCAGCAGGCGTCGGCCATCGTGATGTCGCAGGGTCTCGAGATCCCCATCGCCTTCATCCCCGAGATCGTGGCCTACAACAAGATCCGTGTCGGCGGCAACGTCGTCGCTCCCATCGGGATCTGCAAGGCCAACCTGGCGGGCATCTACATCAAGAAATGACCTGAGCCCGTCTTCATGGCGTCCGGTGGGTCGTTACTCTCCTTCGTCGCACGACGACTCCTGATCACCGTTCCCCTGCTGCTCGTCATCTCGCTGGCCGTGTTCAGCCTGGTGCTCCTGCTGCCCGGCGATCCGGCGATCACCCTGGCCGGCGGGGCCCACGCCAACGGCGGCCGAGGTGGCGCGGATCCGGCGACAGCTCCATCTGAACGAAGGCTTCTTCGCCCAGTACTGGATGTGGCTGAGCCATGCCGTGCGGGGCAACCTGGGGCACTCGCTCTTCTCGCCGGCCAGCGTCCCGAGCTCGAATGTGGCCGACGGCATCCGGATCCGGTTCCCGGTGACGCTGAGCATCGCCGCCGGGGGGATGGTCGTGGCGGTGCTGATCGGGCTGCCCGCCGGCATCGTGGCCGGCCTGCGGCCCCGGTCGTGGGCCGATCGCGTCGTCACCGCCGTGAGCAGCCTGGGCGTGGCCATGCCCGACTTCTGGCTGGCCATGCTGCTCGTGATCCTCCTGGCCATCAAGACCCACCTCCTGCCGCCGTTGGGCTACACGCCCTTCGCCACGTCGCCGGGGTCATGGTTCGAGCATCTCCTCATGCCGTGGCTGGCGCTCGGCTTCGGCGGGGCGGCGACCGTGGCCCGCCAGACCCGGGGCTCTCTGATCGACACCCTCGACCAGGACTACATGCGCACCGCCCTGGCCAAGGGCCTGACGCCCGTCCGGATCATCGGCAAGCACGCCCTCAAGAACGCCATCAGCCCGGTGGTGACGATCGTGGGCATCCAGTTCGGGTATCTGCTCGGTGGGACCTTCATCATCGAGAACATCTTCTCGTTGCCCGGCATCGGCGTCTACATGATCACCGCCATCGGCGACAAGGACCTGCCCGTCGTCCAGGGCGTGGCCCTTCTCACGGCCGTGCTGTTCGTGATCATCAATCTCATCGTCGACATCATCTACGCCTACTTGAACCCCAAGGTCCGACTGGCATGAGCACGATCCTCCCCCCGGGTAGCGGCGACCCCATCGTCGTGAGCTCGGCCACGGTGACCGAACCGGAGCGGGGATCCGCCGACGCCGCCCCCGAGCGCCACGGCGGCGCCCTGCGGCGCTTCGCCGGCGACAAGATGGCCATGGGGGGGCTGATCTTCATCGTCGGCGTGATCGTCATGGCCATCGCCGCGCCGCTGCTCGCCCCCGACGGGCCGAACACCCAGAACCTTCTCCTCATCAACGCCGGGCCGTCGGGGGCGCACTGGCTGGGGACCGACGATCTCGGGCGCGACATCCTGAGCAGGCTCATCTTCGGCGCCCGCCCGCCGCTGCGGGCCGCCTTCCAGATCGTGGGCGGCGCCCTCGTCCTCGCCGTCCCCCTGGCCCTGGTGGCCGGCTTCGTGCGCGGCTGGGTGGACACGGTGGTCATGCGGGCCATGGACGCCCTGTTCTCCTTCCCCCCTCTCGTCCTGGCCCTGACCGTGGCCGCCCTGCTCGGTCCCAACCTGAACGACGCCTCCATCGCCATCGCCATCGTGTTCGTGCCGAGCTTCGTCCGGCTGATCCGGGGCGAGGTGATCGCCGTCCGGGAGGAGAACTACGTCGAGGCGGCCCGGGCCACCGGCGTGGCGCCGGGCCGGTTGATCCGCACCCACATCCTGCCCAACGTGGCGTCCCCCCTCATCATCCAGGTCGCCCTGGCCCTCGGCTACGCCATCCTCATCGACGCCGGCTTGAGCTTCCTGGGCGTGGGCGAGCAACCCCCGACGGCCAGTTGGGGCCTGATGCTCACCGAGGCCTACCAGTCCATCTTCCAGTCACCGCTCACCCTCGTCTATCCCGGTCTGGCCATCCTCCTCACCGTGCTGGCGTTCAATCTGGTGGCCGACGGCCTACGCGATGCGCTCGGACGCGAGCGCTTCGGAGCGAAGCCGTCGTCACGCCACGCCGGCGCCCGCCGGGCGTTGCGCATCGCCGCCCGAGCGGTCCGGGCCACCGACGATGGGCAGTCCGCCGCCGACCGACGGGCAGCCGACGCCGGAGCTCCTGACCGTCGAGCACCTCCGGGTCGAGTTCGCCACCCGGGACGGGTGGCTCCCGGTGGTGGACGACGTCGGCTTCGGCGTCCTCCCCGGACGGACGCTCGGTCTCGTCGGTGAGAGCGGCTCGGGAAAGACCGTCTCGGCGCTGGCCATCATGGGCCTGCTCCCGAGACGTGAGAGCCGCGTGCCCGGTGGGCTCGGTGCACTTCGCCGGGATGGACCTCACCCGGCTGAGCGCCGAGAGGATGAGGAGGATCCGCGGGAACGACATCGCCATGATCTTCCAGGAGCCGATGACGAGCCTCAATCCCGCCTTCACCGTCGGCAACCAGATCGCCGAACAGGTCCGGGCCCACCGGCGAGGTGGGGCGCGCCGAAGCGTGGGCGCACGCCGTGGACATGCTCGACCAGGTGGGGATCCCGGACCCGGGACGCCGGGCCCGTGACTATCCCCACGCCTTCTCCGGCGGGATGCGCCAACGGGTCATGATCGCCATGGCCCTGTCGTGCGAACCGAAGCTGCTGATCGCCGACGAGCCCACCACGGCGCTCGACGTCACCACCCAGGCCCAGATCCTCGAGCTCCTGGCCTCCCTGCAGCAGCAACGGCAGATGGCCATGATCTTCGTCACCCACGACCTCGGCGTCATCGCCGACATCGCCGACGAGGTCGTCGTCATGTACGCCGGCCAGGTCGCCGAGCGGACCGCCGTGGCCGAGCTCTTCGACCGCCCCCGCCACCCCTACAGCGAGGCGCTGCTCGCCTCCATGCCCCAGCTGGCGCCTCCCGGGAGCGCCTCTGAAGGTCATCGCCGGTCAGGTGCCGCGGCCCGACGAGGTGGTGGCCGGGTGCCGCTTCGGACCGCGCTGCGACTACGTCACCGACCGTGCCGGGCCGGACCGGTGGCTCTCGAGCCGGCCGACGACGTCACCGGCGGCCTCGTCCGGTGCGTCCGTCACGAGGAGCTCGCCCTGTCCGGCGTGGGCGAGTCTGCCGGTCGGCGCCGGGGACACCGGCCGCCGACGCCGGCGCCGAGGCGGAGCCACTGCTCGACGTCACGGCGTTGAAGATGACCTTCCCCGTCCGCACCGGCCCGCTGCGGCGGGTCACCGGGGCGGTGAAGGCCGTCGACGGCGTGGATCTCCGGGTGCCCGTCGGACGCACCCTCGGCCTCGTCGGCGAGAGCGGTTCGGGCAAGTCGACGCTGGCCCGGCTGATCCTGCGTCTGGTCGACCCCTCGGACGGATCGATCGTCCTGGACGGCGCACGACCTGACACGACTCGGGCGGTCGTGAGCTGCGGCACACCCGGCGGTCCATGCAGATCGTCTTCCAGGATCCGTACTCCTCGCTCGACCCCCGCATGCGCGTGAACGACATCGTGGGCGAACCGCTCGAGATCTACGACGGGCTGACGGGCGGCGAGCGCGACGAGCGGGTGGCCGAGCTCCTCGACCAGGTCGGCCTGGGCCGCTACGCCCTGTACCGGCGACCGCACGAATTCTCCGGAGGTCAGCGCCAGCGGATCGCCATCGCCCGGGCGCTCGCCCCCGGGCCCCGGCTCCTCGTGTGCGACGAACCGGTGAGCGCGCTGGACGTGTCCACCCAGTCCCAGGTCATCAACCTCCTCACCGACCTCCAGGCCCGGCTCGGGCTGGCCTTCCTCTTCATCGCCCACGACCTGTCGGTCGTGCGCCACATCAGCGACCGGATCGCCGTGATGTACCTGGGCCGGATCGTCGAGGAGGGCGACGCCGAGGAGGTCTATCTCCGGCCGCGCCATCCGTACACCGAGGCGCTGCTGTCGGCCATCCCCGTTCCCGACGTGCACCGACCGGCGGGCAGCCGAGCGCATCGTGCTCACCGGCGAGGTGGCCAACCCCCTCGACCCGCCCGCGGGCTGCACCTTCCACACCCGCTGTCCGTACGCCATGGAGATCTGCTCGTCGGTCGAGCCGCCGCCCGTCACCACGGCGGTGGGGACCACCGTCCGCTGCCACCTCCACACCAGTGGCCCCGTCCTCGACGGCGCGCCGGTGACGGGCCTGTCGCCGCCCGCGGTGACGGGGCCCTACCGCAGCGCCACGTCGTCGAGGTACTCGTCCTTCCAGTGGGTGAAGCGCTCGGACGGGAGCTGCAGGCAGTGCGTGGGACGGAGGGTGTCGACGAAGGACCGGTCGTGGCTGACGGCCACGATCGTTCCCGGCCAGCGGCTCAGCATCTCCCCCACCGCCACGGTCGAGGCCGGGTCGAGGTTGTTGGTGGGTTCGTCGAGAACGAGCACGTTGGCCTGACCGGCGGCCAGCATGGCCAGACCGAGCTTGGCCCGCTCGCCGCCCGACAGGGTGGCCGGCATCTGGTCGACCAGCTTCCCCGACAACCCGAAGGATCCGAGAAGGGCGCGGCGCTCGGTGATCGACTTCAGGATGGAGTCGTCGATGTTGTCGAGGGTCGTCCGGGTGGGGTCCACCTGCTCGTGTTCCTGGGCGAAGTAGCCGAGGGCGACGTTGACCCCCAGCTCCACCTGCACCGGCCGTCGGTTTCTGCACCCCGGCCAGGCAGCGCAGCAGGCTCGACTTGCCCGCCCCGTTGCGACCGATGACGACGACCCGGTCGCCGCGGCCCAGCGAGAAGGTGACGTTCCTGAGGACCGGCTCCGGGCCGTAGGCGACACCGAGGCGGGAGACGGCCAGCGGCGTGGCGGCCGAACGCCGGGGTTCGGGCAGCGAGAACCGGGTGGTCCGCTCCCGCTTGTCGACGACCGTCCGCGTCGACTCGAGCCGTCCCACCCGGGTGTCGAGGGACCGGGCGATGCGGGCCCGGCGGACGGTGCTCCCCCGCATCGAGTCGGCCAGGGTGGTGAGCCGGTTGATCTCGCGGCCCTCCAGGGTGGCCGACCGCTCGCGCTGGGACTGGTCGGCGGCCAGCTGGGCCCGGTAGCTCGTATAGGTCCCCTTGTACTCCCGCAGCGAGGCGTCGGCCAGATGCAGGACCTTGGTGATGGCCCGGTCGAGGAGCTTGATGTCGTGGCTGATCACCAGGAGGGCGCCGTTGTAGCGCTCGAGTTCGTCCATGAGCCATTTCTTGGCGCCCAGGTCGAGGTGGTTGGTCGGCTCGTCGAGGACCATCGATGTCGGGTTGCTGGAACAGGACGCGGACGAGGTCGAGTCGGCGCCGCTGGCCCCCGGAGAGGTCGGCGATGTCCTCGAGGAGAAGGTCCTGGCGCAGACCGAGTCCCGTCGGACAGGCGGGCGATCACGCCTTCCACCTCGTAGCCGCCGTTCTCCCGGAACTGCTCCTCGAAATCCGAGAACCGCTCGATGGCGTCGGCCGTCGGATCGTCGGCCATGGCCTTCCGGGCCCGGGTGAGCCCGTCGTCGAGGACGTCGAGCCCGCGGGCCGACAGGACGTGGGAGAAGCCGGTGGAGTCGAGACCCAGGCCCTCCGGCGCCGGGACCTGGGGGAGGAAGCCCACCGTGCCCCGCGTACGGGCATTGCCACTCACCCGGACGCCGGGCGCCGGCACGCCGAGGACGGCGGACACGAGCGTCGACTTGCCGGTGCCGTTGCGCCCGACGAGTCCGACCTTCTCACCCGAGCCGACGGTGAACGACGCGTCGCGTAGAAGGACCCGGTTGCCGATCTCGATGGTGAGTGACGATCCGACGATCATGATTCTGGGGCTTGGTCGTTCCCCCGGGGAAACCTATCCGGCGCGCCGCTGCGGCTGGTGCTTGCGGCCGTGGACGACCGGGCGCCGGCGGCGGCGCGGTGCGGTGGCGTGGCCCGATCCGCCCACCGCGGCGGCCGTGGCGGGGACGGGCGACCGCGCCGAGCGGCTTCTGGCGGCGCGACACGGCGGTGTCACCGGTCGGGAGGGTCGACAGGTCGGGACCGACGATCCCGCCGGGGACGCCGAGATCGCGTTGGAGCTGCTTGACGGCTTTGGTCTTGTCCGGGGTCACGAGCGACACCACGATCCCCGTGGCCCCGGCCCGCGCCGTGCGCCCGGACCGGTGGACGTAGTCCTTGGCGTCGGCCGGCGGATCGAAGTGGACGACGGCGGCGACGCCGTCGACATGGATGCCGCGGGCGGCCACATCGGTGGCCACCAGCGCGACGGCATGACCGGCGGCGAAGGAGGACAGGGCCCGCTCCCTCTGGGCCTGGCTGCGGTCCCCGTGGATGGCCACCGCCCGGATGCCCCGGGCGATGAGCTGGCGCGCCGTGCGGTCGGCGGAGTGCCGCGTCCGGCAGAAGACGATGGTGGGACCCGACACGGCGGCGATCTGCGCCGTCATCTCGGCGCGGTCGGTCGACTCGACACGCCAGAAGTAGTGCTCGGTATGCGCGTCCTCCTCGGCGCTGCCGACCAGCTCGTGGCGGACCGGGTGACGCTGATAGCGACGCACGAGGACGTCGACGGCGCCGTCGAGGGTGGCCGAGAAGAGCAGGGTCTGGCGGGTGTCGGGGGTCTGGTCGAGCAGTCGGCGGACCTCGGGGAGGAATCCCATGTCGGACATCCGGTCGGCCTCGTCGACGACCACGATCTTGACGGCGTCCAGCCGGATGTGCCGTCCCTGCGATGAGATCGGCGAGACGGCCCGGGCAGGCCACGGCGATGTCGACACCGCGGGTGAGCGCCTTGATCTGGCGGTCGTACCCGACGCCCCCGTAGAAGGTGGCCACCCGCTTGCCCCGGACGTTGGCCAACGTGGCCAGCTCCGACGGCCACCTGCGAGCAGAGCTCGCGCGTCGGCGTCAGCACCAGCACCTGTGGTTGACGGGGCTTGGCCGGCGAGGCGTCGAGACGGGCCACGGCGGCGATGCCGAAGGCCAGGGTCTTCCCCGAGCCGGTGGGCGCCTTGCCACAGAGGTCGCGGCCGGCCAGGGCGTCGGGGATGGCCACGGCCTGGATGGGGAACGGCTCGGTGATCGAACGGCGGGCCAGAGCGGCCACGAGATCGGACGGGACGCCGAGATCGGCGAAGGAGGGGGGCATGATCGCGCTTTCGTGCGGAGGGAATACCTGCCGCGACGATTCGCGTATCAGGACGGCCCTTAGTTTAGCGGGTCGAGCCGCCTTTCCCGACCATGGCGGCCGGACGACCCCGTTCAGACGACCGTCACGAGCGTGCCGTAGGTCAGGGAGGGCCAGACGAAGGCGGCGGCCGCGTAGGGCAACTCCACGCAGCCCGAGGCTCTGGGGGCTGCCGTAGCTGGCCCGGGCGATGTAGTGGACGGCGTCGCTCCCGTGGAAGTACGCCACCCACTGGACGGGATCGGCGTAGGACCCGCCACCGGGGTCCGTTCCCGTCATGATCTGGGCCCGCAGGCGCTCGTAGACCGGCCACGTCCCTTGCGGGCGTCGGCCGCCCCCGATCCCCCCGTGTTGGCCGCCGACACGCTGATGACGGCACCGTCGTGCCACACGGTCAGCGTTTCGGGAAGGTTCTCGTTGGCCAGGGCGTAGGTGTACCCGTCGGGGTTGGCGCCCGGCCGCCGGATCGGCGGCGGCGGCCTCCAGGGCCGTCGTCTCGGCCGGCGAGATGTTCCCGTCGAGGGGGAGCCCCACGTGCGCTTCGAAGGCCGTGACGGCCCCCCGGAGGACGGCGGTGTCCTGGCCCGGGGCCCACAGCGCCTTCAGGGTGGGCGGCATCCGCCTGCCACCGCCAGACGAATCCGGCCGGTGTCCACTCCACGGGGAGATACCCGAGAATGGCCAACAGCTCCTGCTGGCCGAGCACGCTCGACGCCGGTGCCGTCTGGCTGTAGGCCACCCAGTAGCCCGCCGGGACGCGGCCGCCATGGCGGTGGCCGGGGCCTCGACCGATCCACCGGTCCCGGAGCCGTACGAACGGTGCGTCGCCGAAGGAGAAGATCCCGCCGTCGGAGGCCACCGTCCAGTAGCCGCCGCCGTCGGTGGTGGCCGCCATGCCCACCATGGGCTCGTCGAGGGCGTGGCCGCCCATCGACCCGTAGAAGGCGGCGTCGCCGAAGGAGAAGATCCCGCCGTCGGAGGCCACCGTCCAGTAGCCGCCGACCGTCGGGGGTGGCCGCCATGCCCACCATGGGCTCGTCGAGGGCGTGGCCGCCCATCGACCCGTAGAAGGCGGCGTCGCCGAAGGCGAAGATCCCGCCGTCGGAGGCCACCAGCCAGTAGCCGCCGCCGTCCGGCGTGGCCGCCATGCCCACGATCGGGGCGGCCAGGAAGTGGCCCACCCATCGATCCGTGGAAGACGGCGTCGCCGAAGGCGAAGATCCCGCCGTCGGCGGCGGCCAGCCAGTAGCCGCGACCGTTCGGCGTGGCCGCCATGCCCACGATCGGCGCCGTGAGCGGTGTCCCGGCCAGTGATCCGTCCAGCACGGCATCGCCCTCGGCCGTCACGGCGCCGGCCGAGCTCACGGTCCAGTACCCGCCGCCGTCGGGCGTGGAGGCCATGCCGGCCAGGGGCCCGGCCGGGCGCGGCACCGTTGGCCACGGCGGCGGCCTGTCCGAATCCCATCACCGCGTTCGGTCCCGGGGGCGGTGACGATCCGCTCGCCCCCGCCGGGCTCGGGACTCCGACGGCACCGACGGCCAGCGACACCGCCAGGGCCAGGCGACGAGCCGACCGGTGCACCATTCGCACGATCCCGCCGATGGCCATGTGCTCCCCGGTGATCGGACGACGCCCCGTCGGGACGTGTCTGGATTGGGACTGTGCCCGTGCACGATACCCCCGGCCCCCGTCCCGCTCGGGCGCGACGGGCGTTATCCGCAGAAGAGGCCAACGGTCGTATCGTGGGCCGCCATGCCCAGACCGCGCCCACCGGGTGGCACCGCCCGCCGGTCACCTCGATGGCGCACCGACGTCGACCCCGGGGGCCGTGGGGTGACCGCCCCCGGTCGGCCGGTGGCGCTCGTCACGGGGGCCAGCCGGGGAATCGGTCGGTGCGCCGCCATCGCGCTGGGCCGTGCCGGGTGTGACGTCGTGATCAGCGCCCGCACGGTCCACGAAGGAGAGGGACGGGCCGACACGGAGTCGGGACCGTTCGACTTGCCCGGCAGCCTCGACACGACGGCCGCCGAGATCACCGACACCGGGGCGCGGGCCCACGCCGTGGCCATGGACCTCCTCGACCGCGCCTCCGTCGAGGAGGTGGCGGCCGTCGCCACCGGGATATGGGGTCGTCTCGACATCCTGGTGAACAACGCCATCTATCAGGGGACCGGGCCCGATGGAGCGCCTGCGCGATCTGTCGATCGACGACGCCGAGACGACGATGCGGGCCGACTACCTCCATCAGCTTCTCCTCGTCCAGCGGGTGCTGCCGGTGATGCTCGCCGGCGGCGGCGGATCCGTCGTCACCATGAGCTCGGGGACGGCCTATCTCGATCCCCCGGCTCCGGCGGGCCAGGGTGGATGGGGTGTCGCCTACGCGGCGGCCAAGGCGGCCGTGACCCGGATCGTCCCCATCCTCCACGTCGAGCACGGTGGCGACGGCATCCGCGCCTTCAACGTCGATCCCGGCTTCGTGGTGAACGAGAGGATGCGGGCCACGGCCGGGGCCGGACAGTTCACCGACGCCGGGTTCCGGGGGGTGCCACCGGAGGTTCCCGGCGCCGTCGTCGCCTGGCTGGCCACCGATCCCGGCCGCCGACCGGTACGCCGGCACCCTGGTCCACGCCCAGAAGCTGTGCCGCGACCTCGGCCTCGTCCCCGGCTGGCCCTCCGCCGCCGAGGCGTAGGCACGGTCGACCGTCGGTCGAACCGTCGGGCCGCCCGGGGGATGCCGGGCAAGATGGTCCGATGGCGCCCGCCCGTCGCCGTGCCCGACCGATCGTCGCCGGCGTCGTCCTCCTCGGAGGTCTCCTGGCCGCCGGCACGCGCCGGGGCCGATCGCCACCCCACCGGCGGCCGCCGTCATCGTGCCCCCGGTGCCGGCCGGTGCCACCGCCCACGGCGTCCCCCCCTTCTACACGCCGCCCCGCCCGCTGCCGGCCGGGGCCGCCCGGGACGCTCATCCGCGCCGAGCGCGTCGACCGATGTCCCCGGGGTGCCCGGACGACGCCACCGTGTGGCGCATCCTCTACCGCTCCCGCTCGATCTACGGAGCCGACATCGCCGTGTCCGGTTACGTCGTGATCCCCCCGGGTCCCGGCGCCGCGCGGCGGCTTCCCCGTCATCGCCTGGGCCCACGGCACGACCGGCGTGGCCGACGTCTGCGCGCCGTCGCTGTTCAACTCCCTCGAGGGACAGGGTCCCTACCTGATGCCCGACATCGGCGCCTACCTGCGGCGCCGGCGACATCGTCGCCGCCACCGACTACGAGGGTCTCGGCACGCCCGGCATCCATCCGTACCTGCTCGGTGAGAGCGAGGGGCGCGGCGTCCTCGACGCGGCGCGCGCCGCCGATGCACCTCCCCGGGGTGCACGCCAGCCGGACCGTCCTCATCTACGGCCACTCGCAGGGTGGTCAGGCGGCTCTGTTCGCCGGTCGAACTCGCCCCCCGCTACGCGCCGGACCTCCACGTCGTCGGGGTGGTCGCCGCCGCGCCGGCCACGAACCTGGCGGCTCATCGTCAGCGTCGCCGACACCCCCGAGGGGGGCGAGTGTGCTGCTCTTCGAGCTACCGGCGCTGTACTCCTGGGCCCGGACCTACCGCGACCTGCCGCTGTCCGACGTCTTCACCCCGTCGGGCGCCGTCCTGGCCGCGTCCCTGGTCGAGACCGGCTGCCAGAACCATCTGGTGAGCGGCCGTCACCAGCGGCCACATCACCACGGCCGACCTGTACCAGCCCGGACGTGGACACGAATCCGCGACGTCCTGGCCCACGGACGCCTGAACGATCCCGGGCGCACACGCGACGTCCGCTCCCCTCCTCGTCGTCCAGGGGACAGCCGACACGACGGTGCCGCCGGCGCTCACCGACCTGTTCGTCACCACCATCGGCCTGCCCGCTCGGTGACCGGATCGACTACGTCCACGTCACCGGGGCCACCCACGGCGAGGTCGTCTTCCAGGCGGTGCCCGTGATCATGTCGTGGATGGCACGGCCGCCTCGCGTGGCGCGCCGGCCCCGACCACCTGCGGACGGCCGGGCGACGTCACCACCTTCACTCCCTGACGCGGGCCGGCGCCGGTGACGGCGCCGGCGGGGTGACGACTTACTCGGTGTGACAGGAGGCGGCCGTCGACGGCGGCACGTCCAGGGCCGGATTGCGGGGGAAGAACCCCACCGGCGCCAACGAGAATCCCGTGTACTCCACCGGCATGACCGGCCAGTCCTCGGGCCGCGGGATGTGGGTGGCTCCGAACGTGTACCAGACGACGATGTCCTCGTCGACGATGGAACGGTCGCGCGCCGTCCACCGCGGCAGGCCGTCGCCCCCGCGGTGCTGGTTCGGGTAGTCGCCCCCGGCCCGGCGCTCGTCGGCGGCGAAGGGGGTGACCCAGAGATTGCGCGTCGTGAACCCGGCCCGGCGGCCGACGCTCGAGTCCTCGGCGGCCAGGAGCGTCGGGGTCGATCCGGGCACCAGCTTGTAGGCGACGGGCTCACCCAGTCGGTTGACCGACCCGTTGTTGACCACCTTCCAGTACCGGCTGCGCGCCGGGTCGACGACACGACGGGCCTCCTGCTCGGTCCGCAACAACGTGGCCACCGACTCGAAGGCGTTCGACCACGGATTGTCCGGCCCCGGCGGGACGGGCAGGGCCTCCATCTCGTACACCGAGTTGGCCGGCCCGTCGACCTCCATGTCCAGACGCATGTTGAAGAGGTGCTGATGGAAGGGGGCGGCGAGCTGCGGAGCCACCATGTTGGCGAACGCGTGGCCGAACACCGGGGGCGACGGCCATGGTGGACAGGATCCCCGTCATCTTGACCTCGAACTGGATGGACCCGTCGAGGTAGAAGTACCAGAAGAAGCCGTACTCGTAGTTGCCCACGGTGGCGATCGAGCTCACCACCAGCCGACGCGAGCGGCGCACCTCGGTCCGGCCCGAACGCGGGTCGCTGTGCTTCCACAGCATCCCGTAGTCCTCCTCGTGCAGGCAGATGGCGTTGGGGATCGTGTAGGGCTTTCCCTGCTCGGTGGTGAAGACGGCGTCGAAGTAGTGGATCACGCCGAGGCAGTCGCACCCGAGGGTGAGCGAATTGACCATCCGGCCCAGTCCCCACTCACCGGCGTCGAAGGCGTTCTTCCAGCCGTGCATGGGACCGGGGTCCCCGTAGGGCACCACCATCTCGCTGACCGCGGCCCGGTAGATGATGCTGCGGACCCGCCCGTCGTCCTCGTAGCCGACGTCGTGCAGGACGAGTCCTTCGACGGGGTCCATGGTGACCCGCAGCGACCAGCGCTGCCAGCGCACCAGGTTGCCGTCGACCTCGCCAGCTCGGTCCCTCGGGCTGGGCGATCTCGAGCGGCTTCAGATCGTGGCGCAGCGGACCGTTGTCCTCGGGGTAGTAGCTGCCCCTCTCGGGAGGAAGGGGCACCACGCCGGTGTCCACGATCTCGAGAACCTCGCCCCGGGCCATGTCCACGAATCCGATGACGCCCTCCACGGGCCGGGCGTAGCCGTTGTCGTCGGGCGTCTCGCGCACGTAGCAGAGGCACCGGCAGATCCGGCGGCCCGTCTCGTGGGCCAGGTCGAACGACCCGGCCGGCCAGGGGTCGATCTGCACGCTGTCGAGATCGTCGATGCCGCGCCGGCGCATGGCCGCCTGCCACTCGCGGATCCTCCTTCAGGGCCACGATGGCGCGCAGCGACTCCTCGAACAGCAGTCCCGGGCGCATCCCCTCCACCTCGACGAACGAGCGCACGTCGCCGGTGGTCACCGACACCACGATCTCGATGACGTCGGCCTCGGGCCCGGCCACCACGATCATCCGCACGAGCCGGTCGACCGGGTCGCCGGCGGCGAAGCCCCGGACGACTGGCCTTCGGCGGTTCCTCGAGCCCCACGTAGGCGAAGCGCCAGCTGTCGGTCCAGCGCCCGTCACCGCGGACGATGGCGACGGCGGCCGTGATCTCCTCGGGCGTGAGCGCGGCCAGCGGGTGGCCGGTGCTCGTCCCCGTCACAGACACTGTCACCGCACACTCCCCTCGTCCGGTGGACCCCGGCCCCTGACCGGCCCCGGGGACATCGACGAGCACCTCTGCCACGGTATGTGGGGCGGCCCCGGCACGGCAAGAACGGCCGGCGCCCGGCCGTCCCCGGCGACGCTCCCCGGCGGGCGCCCGGGGCCGACCTTCTAACATGACGCCCGTGTCAGGCCAGGGAGATCGTATTCGTCTGGGTGTCGTCGGCGCCGGGAACATCGCCGAGATGAACGTGGCCGGCTATCTGGAGCACGACCGGTGCGACGTCGTCGCCGTCTGCGACACCGACAAGGAGCTGGCCCAGGCGGCGGCGGCGTCCTGGGGGGCGTCCGCAGGTCTTCACCAACCTCGAGGACCTCCTCGACGATCCCGACATCGACGCCGTCGAGATCCTCACCCCCACCCACCTGCACCACGACCACGTCCTCGCCGCGGTGGCGGCCGGCAAGCACGTCTCGTGCCAGAAGCCCCTGGCCAACACCGTCGACCGAGTCCCGGGAGATGGGCGCGGCGGCCGAGGCGGCCGGCGTCACCCTGCGGGTGAGCGAGTGCTTCTACCACTACCCCCCGCTCGAGAGGGCCAAGAAGCTGATCGCCGACGGTGCCATCGGCCACCCCACCAACGTCCGCATCAGGACGGTGGTGGGTCAGACCGACTCGGCCTTCCAGGCCGGGCTACGGGCCGACGGCTACGTCTGGCGGCTCAACAACCTGAGCCCCGGGGGTCACCTCTTCGACGACATGGTCCACAAGTACGCCATGGCCCTGTGGCTCTTCGACCAGGACATCGTCTCCGTCCAGGCCGTCGTGCGTCGGCGTGACCTCTTCTTCGAGCCGTGCGCCGGCGATCTTCGAATACGAGGACGAGAGCCTCCTCGGCTCCATGGAGGTGAGCTACGCGCCCAAGATGTGGATGCGCAGCGCCTACTACGGGGCCGACGAGTTCGTCGAGGTCCAGGGCGACGAGGGTTTCCTCTGGGTCACCCGCTGCACCGGGGAGATGCTCGACCTCCCGGCCGTGATGGTCTACCGGGGCGACGCGGAGCGAGTACTCCGATGACCGGCTACAGCGACATGGACGCCGACTGGGGAAGCCGGCTTCAAGCGCTCGTCGGCCCACTTCATCGACTCCCTCCTGGCCGGCACTCCGGCCGACATGAGCGCCGAGCAGGCGGCCAAGGTCCTCCAGCTGTGCTTCGCCGTCTACGAGGCGGGCAACACCCGCCGTCCGGTGGACCCGCGCACCATCACCGGATCCGTCACCCCGACCGGCTGGGCCGAGTGGTGAGAGCCGGTGCCGACGCCGTCAGGGCCACGACCGCCAGCCGGTGATCTCCACGGCGATGACGGGCCCCGGCGGGACCGTGGCTCGCGGTACTGCCGGTACTTGGCCGGCCAGGGCGGCGAGGGCGTCGGCACGGCGGGGTCCGGTCTCCCAGACCTGCGCCGTGCCGTCGACCCGCACCCACCACAGGTCGTCCCAGTCCTCGTCGTAGTGGTCGACGAGCAGGGTGACGGCGGCGTGGGCCTCGATGTTGTCCAGTCGACGCAGCGCCAGCGTGGACTTGGGTTTGGCGTCCACGGCGGTGTAGATCCACTCGCCGTCGAGGACGAAACAGCACGGGACGACGTGGGGCCGGCCCTCGGGCGTCACCGTGGCCAGATGCCCGACCGGTGCCTCGGCCACCCGGCGGCGGGCCGTCTCGGGCGTCCACGACCGGCCCGGGACCGG
Source organism: uncultured Acidimicrobiaceae bacterium (assembly GCA_963842145.1). GTDB lineage: Bacteria > Actinomycetota > Acidimicrobiia > Acidimicrobiales > UBA8190 > CAWJFJ01. The sequence goes on along the minus strand of CAWJFJ010000012.1, from coordinate 401,679 downwards.
CTACCCGGCCTCACCGATGCGGCCCTCAGTTCTCTATAAATCAGACTTGTTTATCAGCATTTGTTGGTTTACAATGGCCCCATGGTGATCGGCATCCCGGGGCCTGGCCCGGAGAGTCGCCCACCTCTCGGCAGCCATCGTCCCGGACGACCCCCCATCCGGGACGATGGCTGCCACCTCCGACCCGGTCTCCGGGTCCCGCCTGGCGCGGTGACGGCGGGCGGCGACGGCGTGACCGCCACCACCGACGACCTGCTCGACCGGGCCCGGCGGCGGCATCGGCCGGGTGGCCCCGGCCGATCTCGAGGCGGTGGCGACGGCCGGTGGCCTGATCATCGACATCCGTCCGTCCGAGCAGCGCCGCCGCGAGGGCGAGCTCGACGGCGCCATCGTGCTCGAGCGCAACGTCCTCGAGTGGCGCCTCGACCCCACCGGCAGCCACCGCATCCCCGAGGTCCGCGGACTACGACCAGCCCGATCGTCGTCGTCTGCTCGGCCGGCTACGCCTCGAGCCTGGCCGCCGCCTCTCTGGCCGACCTCGGCTTCACGCACGCCGCCGATCTCGACGGCGGTTACCTGGCGTGGGCCGCGTGGGCGGGACGGCCGGTTCCACCCACCTGACAGTCGTCCGGGCAGCCGTCCCGGCGCCGTGGCGCTCAGCTCGGACAGGTCGTGGTCTGCGATCCCGGGCAGGCCGGTCGGGACCGTAGGGGTCGGGATCGGCGACGCCGGCGAAGCGGTCCTTGATCCAGTGGGTCATGTCGTCGAAAGACGGGCCGATCACTCCGGCGTGGCTCTGGCCCGGGTAGATCCAGCGTTCGAGATCCTGACCGACGCCGCACAGATGCTGCGCCAGGAGCTGCGTGGAGACCACCGGGATCTGCTCGTCGGCTCCCCCCTGGATGATGAGGAGAGGCACGCGGGCTGGCCGAGGAGAAATTCTCGGGATCGTTCTCCTGATCAGCAGTGTCTTCCACGGCCGGCACCTTGAACGGATCGCCGGTCGTGATCTGGGAGATCGTGTACTTGTCGATCACCTTGGCCAAGTAGTCGGAGCACCCCTTGTCCAGATCGGGCAGGAGGCTCAGGCCGAGCGGCGTGAGGACCTTGGACACCGGCGCGGCCTGGCGCCGTAGGCCGACTGGTAGGCCCCGGCCACCATGAACAGGTAGTAGCGGTACGGGCTGGTCGTGAGGAATTGGTAGATGAGGTCGAACTGCGACGGCGGGGCGCCGGCGACGACCCCCTTCATGTGCAGATCGGGTGCGTACGAGGGGCCGATGTGCAGGGTGAACATCGCCGTCTGGCCCCCCTCGGAGTGACCCCACACCACGTAGTTGCCGGCTGGCGTGGGCCGCGTCGAGCTGGACGGGCGGCACGGACGATGTCGATCGTGTTGCGCGCCGCGCTCACCCCCACGATGTACGGCAGGAGCCCGGGGGTGCCCTCCCCCTGGTAGTCGCTGGCCGTGACCTCCCAACCCTGATCGAGAAGGCCGTTGGTCATGGGGACGGCCTGGGTCGGGGTCGAGCGAGGGAGCGCACTGGTCGGCCATCCCGTTCGTCCCGTGGCCCCAGCTCACGACCGGGTACCCGCCGGCGGGGGCGGGCGTGTCGGGGACGATCACCAGGCCGGTGACGGCCACGATCTTGTCGAGAACCGACTCCGACGTGTACATCACCCGGTAGACGGTGCCGTCGAGCCCGCGCGGCGGCCACCTTCTGCGCCTTGATCAGCGTGCCCGGAGCCGGTCGGCAGACGGCAGCGGCACCGAGTACCACGAGGGCAGGCCCCTGGGGGCGGGGATGGACGACGACGCCGGCGACGAGCCGCAGGCGGCGGCCACGGCGGCCACCGTGACCAGCACCGCCAGTCGTCACCGCGAGCGCGGCCCGCCGGCCCGGCGCCGTCGCCCTGCCGTCCTCGCGTCGCCGCCTCGACCTGTCTCCGCTCATCCGTGCCCCCGTTCGCTGCCGGGCGACGTCTGCCGTCGATCGGCGCCTCTGCCTCGGATCCGCCGACCCGTCCCGACGAGGTGTCTACCAGACGGCCTCGGCGACCTCAGTCGGTGCAGGTGGTCCCCGGGGGCGGCAGGGTGCCCGACACCAGGTACGCCTGGTCGATGGCCCGGACGCAGGGGCTGTAGAAGTAGGCGACGTGGTTCACCCCCTGCCACGTCACCAGCTCGCCGTGCTGGAGCTGCCGGGCCAGCGCCGACCGCCCACTGGTAGGGCGTGGCCGGGTCCCCCGTCGTCCCCACCACGAGGATCGGGGGCGAACCGGCGGCCGGTGATCGGCGCCGGCGTCCGCGTCGGGCCGGACGGGCCACACGGCGCACTGGAGAAGTCCCCAGGCAGAACGGGGACCGAACACCGGCGCCTGTGCCGCCGCCGTCGGCCGCCAGTGCCGGATACGTCGACGGCGTCCGGGAGACGGGGTGGTCGAGGCAGTTGACGGCGTTGTTGGCGTCGCCGCCGTTCGTCGATCCCCCGCTCGAGTAGCTGTCCGACAGGGAGATCAGGTCGGTGCCGTTCCCGGCGGCGGCCTGGGCCAGGGCGTCACCGAGCGACGGCCACGACGACCGGGAGTAGAGGTCGTCGAGCAGGGCGTTGTAGATCTCCCCCGGTCCGGCCGTCCGCCCGTCCGGCGCCGGGAGCGGCGTCTGGCCGGCTGGCGTCGATGAGCGAGAGGAGCGCGGCCGTGGGGTCGGCCGGCGGTCCGCCACGGGCACGACGGACGTCGACGCGCACCACGCGAAGAAGTCGTCGAGGACGGACTCGAAACCCTCGGCCTGGTCGAGGACCATCTGGTCGGTGCCGAGGGCCGGATCGATGGCGCCGTCGAGCACCATGGCCCGGACGTGACCGGGGTACATCTCGGCGTACACGGCGCCGAGCAGCGTCCCGTAGGAATGGCCGATGAAGGTCAGCGTGGCGTCCCCGAGGGCGGCGCGGATCCGGTCCAGATCCCGGGCCGCGTCGACCGTGCCCACGAACGGGAGGATGGCGCCGCTGTACTTCTCGCACGCCTGCGGCGTAGGCCTTGTCCCCGCCAGCAGGCGCCTGCTGGGCGGCGGCGGTCGACGGGCACCGGGTCGGGCAGCGGACCCGGTGACGGCGCGACGCCGACGAGGTCGTCGCACCGGGCGCGCACTCCACCGGGTCGCTGCGCTCGACGCCCCGTGGGTCGAAGGACACGATGTCGAACCGGTCGAGCAACCCCGGGGTGAGCACGCTCAACTCGTTCGGGAGATCGTCGATCCCCGACGTCCCCGGGCCGCCGGGGTTGATGACGAGGGAGCCGATCCGCTCCGACGGCACCGCCGCCGGCCGCCGTTCGACGGCGATCTGGATCGTCGGGCCGCTCGGACGGCTGTAGTCGAGAGGAACGCTGACCGACCCGCACTGGAGGTCGTCCCCGCACCCCGACCACACGATCGGGGGCACCGGTGCCGGTGGTGGTCGTCGTCGGAGGTCGTCGTCGTCGCCGGCGCGGTCGACGCCGTGGTCGGCGAGGTGGCCGACGGCGCCGAGCCCGTCCGGCCGTGGCGCAGCCCGACGCCGACGCATCGCGACGGCCGTCGCCGCCACGACGGCCGCGACGGCCCGGGCCGTCGTGTCGGGCGCCGAGGTCCACCCCGCCACTGTGCCATCACCGCCGTCCCCGTCGACGGCGCGGCCCGTCGACGGCGCGGCCCCCGGGACTCGCGCCGCGGTCGACGCCGGGGTCCGCGGCTGGCATCATGGGACAGTGCCCGAGCTCCCCGAGGTCCAGGCCCTGGTCGAGTTCCTCGACGAGCCGCATGCCGCGGTCAGCGCGTCGACCGCTGCGAGCTCGGCGCCATCGCCGCCCTCAAGACCTTCGACCCTCCCCTCGACGACCTCGTCGGACGCCGGGTGGTCTCGTGCACCCGACGGGGCAAGTTCCTCTGCGTGGACTTCGACGGGCTGTGGCTGGTCGTCCACCTGGCCCGGGGGGGCTGGGTCAAGTGGTGGGACGCGCTCCCGCCACGCCGGCCCGACCGAGCCGGAGCCCGATCGCCCTCCGGGTCGGATTCGCCGCCGAGGACTTCGCCCCGTCCGCCGGCTTCGACGTGACCGAGATGGGCACCGAGAAGCGCCTGGCCCTCTGGGTCGTCCACCGGCCCGAGGACGTCGAAGCCCCTGGCCTCCCTGGGGCCGGATCCCCTCGATCCCGGCTTCGACGCCGCCACGCTCGGCCGCATCCTGGGCACGGCCCCGGGCACCATCAAGAACGCTCTCTCCACCCAGTCGCTCATCGCCGGCGTGGGCAACGCCTACTCCGACGAGATCCTCCACGCGGCCCGGCTGTCGCCGTTCAAGCCGGCGGCCAAGCTGAGCGCCGACGAGGTCGACCGGGTCCACGCGCCCTCGTCACCATCCTGGGCGAGGCGACGCGACCGGTCGTCGGGCCGGTCGGCCAAGGAGCTCAAGGGGGACAAGAAGCGGGCCATGCGCGTCCACGGCCGGACCGGGCGAGCCCTGTCCCGTCTGCGGCGACGTCGTCCGCGAGGTCTCCTTCGCCACCAAGTCGCTGCAGTACTGCGCCACCTGCCAGACCGGCGGCAAGCCCCTGGCCGACCGCCGGCTGTCCCGGCTGCTCAAGTAGGCCCGTCGCCGGTCCGGCCCACGTCCGCACGCGGACCGTCGCTCTAGAGTCGAGGACGACACCGCGCCGAGGAGGACACACCGTGGACGACCAGGAGATCGTGAACCGGATCAACGAGCTGGCCGAACAGGAGCACCGTCTCGAAGAGGCCCACGTCGGCGAGGGTCTGGCCCCCGAGGAGGAGGAACGGCTCCGCACCATCGAGGTCGCCCTCGACCAGTGCTGGGACCTGCTGCGCCAGCGCCGGGCCCGGCGCCGTGCCGGCCAGGACCCCGACGAGGCGCAGGAGCGGCCGGCCCCCGTGGTCGAGGGCTACAGGCAAGTAGGCTGCGGCGTCGCATCGGGACGAGAGCGCGAGGTGGTCGGTGAGCGGGGAGGAATTCAACCTGGGCCAGGTCCACGAGGCGGTGGCCGCCACCGTCCCGGACCGGGAGTGCATCGTCTGGCGAGACCGCCGCCTGACCTACGCCGACGTCACCGACCGCTCCCGGCGGCTGGCCTCGTTCCTCTACCGCCACGGCTTCGGCGTCCACGCCGAGCGCTCCACCCTGGCCGGCCACGAGTCCGGCCAGGACCACCTGGGCCTCTACCTCTACAACGGCAACGAGTACCTCGAGGGCATGCTCGGCGCCTACAAGGCCCGGGTGGCCCCCTTCAACGTCAACTACCGCTACGTCGAGGAGGAGCTGCGCTATCTCCTGCGCGACGCCAAGGCCCGCGGCCTCGATCTACCACGCCACCTTCGCCCCCATCCTCGAGCGGGTCCTCCCCGAGCTCCGTGACCTCGAGCTGCTCATCCAGGTGGCCGACGAGTCCGGTGAGGCGCTTCTGCCGGGAGCGGTCGACTACGAGGCGGCGCTGGCCTCGGCGCCGCCCGAGCTCCCCCCCGTCGACCCGTCGCCCGACGACCTCTACATCCTCTACACGGGCGGGACCACGGGCATGCCCAAGGGGGTCGCCTGGCGCCAGCACGACATCTTCCGGGCGGCCATGGGGGGGCGGACCTACGGCACCTGGGAGCTGATCGAGAGCTCCGAGCACCTCATCAGCCGCATCCTGCCCGGCGACGGCGTCCGTGTCATGTCCATCCCCCCTCTCATGCACGGGGCGGCCCAGTGGGCCAGCTTCTACTACATGACCATGGGCGCCACCCTCGTCTTCCCCACCAACACCCGCACCCTGGACCCGGTCGACGTCTGGCGGACCGTCGAGCGCGAGCACATCATCGGGCTCTCGGTGGTCGGCGACGCCATGGCCCGGCCCCTCGTCGAAGAGCTCGAGCGGGGCACCTACGACACATCGGGCTTCATGGCCTTCGGCAGCGGCGGGGCCATGTTGAGCGAAGGCATGAAGACCCGCATCCTGGCCCAGCTGCCCAACATCCTCATCTCCGACGTGGCCGGCGCCTCGGAGACCGGAGCCCAGATGGGGACGAACTCCACCTCGGGTTCGGTCTCCACCGGTCGCTTCGTCCCCGGACCGGGGGCCACCGTGGTGAGCGAGGATCTCACCCGCGAGCTCGAAGCCCGGCGACGACGACCTCGGCTGGCTGGCCCAGCGGGGATCGGTCCCCCTCGGCTACCTGGGCGACGCCGAGAAGTCGGCGCGCACCTTCCCGGTCATCGACGGCGTCCGCTACTCGGTTCCCGGTGACCGGGCCCGCTACCTGGCCGACGGCGAGATCGAGCTGCTCGGACGCGACTCGGTCACCATCAACTCCGGTGGCGAGAAGATCTTCGCCGAGGAGGTCGAGCAGGCCATCATCAGCCACCCGGCCGTGGCCGACGTCGTCGTGGCCGGTCGGCCCAGTGAGCGCTGGGGCCAGGAGGTCGTGGCCATCGTCCAGCTCGTCGACGGCGGCTCGGTCACCACCGAGGAGCTCCTCGAGGAGGCGGGCCGCCACGTGGCCCGCTACAAGCTCCCCAAGGCCATCGCCTTCCTCCCGCACATCGTCCGCTCGCCGTCGGGCAAGGCCGACTACCGCTGGGCCAAAGAACGCGCCCTGGAAGCCTGACGGACCCGGGGCCGGCACGGGGCGGGGCGAAGAATGGAGGACCGCATCACCCCGGGCCTCTTCCTGGAGCTCGGTGACGTCGATCCCGCCCGCTACGAGCGCTCCCGCGCGCCCGAGCTCCTCGAGCGACCGGGTGTCGACCGTGTCACCTGGTGGGCGACCATCATCCCGGGCCGCGACGAGCTGCCCATGGCCGTCCCCGACGGCACCCTCCTCGGGGTGGCCGAGACGGACGACTCCTTCGTGGCCCCCGAGCCCCTGCCCGCCACCACCGCCCGTCACTTCCGCCGCTACCCCCGGCCGAGCCAGGGGATCCTGACCGGACGGCCCACCACCGGTCTCCTGGTGGTCTGGATCAGCCCCGTCACCGCCGAACGGGCCCAGCCGTTGCGGGACTGGGCCGACTTCATCCACATCCGCACGATCGCCGCCGCCGCCGTGCCCGGCTACACCCAGATCACCGCCTACGAGAACGCGGCCGACGGCGATCCCCGCTTCATGCATTTCTACGAGATGGACTCCGACGACCCCGAGGCCACCTACCAGACCATGGCCGAGAAGCTCCGCGTCCGCCTGGGCGGCTACCGGACGCCGGAATTCAAGCAGTGGGCCGACTGGACGGCGGCCGGTGCCGAGATCATCTACGTCAACACCTTCCGCCTCCTCGGTTCGTCCTCCCGGCCCGATGTCGCCGGCCGCCTCCCCGTCTGACAAGCTCCGGCCCCATGTCCTTCGTCCTCGTCGACACGCCGCGTCCCCACGTCACCCTCATCACCTTGAACCGCCCCGAGCGGATGAACGCCATGGCCTTCGACGTGATGATCCCGCTGCGCGAAGCGCTCGAGAAGGTGAGCCTCGACAACGACACCCGCGTGGTCGTCCTCACCGGCGCCGGCCACGGCTTCTGTTCCGGCGCCGACCAGGAGGACGCCGGCGTCATCCCCCACATCGACGGCCTGACCGTCCCCACCATCGCCCTGCGGGCCATGGAGCTCCTCGACGACGTCATCCGGGCCCTGCGGCGCATGCACCAACCGGTGATCGGGGCCATCAACGGCGCCGCCATCGGGGGCGGCTTCTGCCTCAGTCTGGCCACCGACATCCGCCTGGCCTCGACGACCGCCTACTTCCGGGCCGCCGGGATCAACAACGGTCTCACCTCGACCGAGCTGGGCCTCAGCTATCTCCTGCCACGCGCCATCGGTTCGTCACGCGCCTTCGAGATCATGCTGACCGGACGCGACGTCGACGCCGCCGAGGCCGACCGCATCGGACTCGTCTCGCGCGTCGTCGCCCGCCGAGGAGCTCCTCGACGCCGCCTACGACGTGGCCGATCGCATCTCGTCGTTCAGCCGCCCCGGCATCGAGCTCACCAAGCGCCTGCTGTGGAGCAGCTTCGAGGCCGGCAGCCTCCAGGGGCACATGGACTCCGAAGGCCAGGCCCAGCTCTTCGTCCGGATCACCACCCAGAACTTCGAAGAGGCCGTCCGGGCCCGCAAGGAGAAGCGTCCGCCGACCTTCCGGGACTGACGACGCCCTACCGGGGCAGGAAGTCGACGAGCAGCCCGTTCACGAGGTCCGGTGCCTCCAGCTGCATCCAGTGGGCGACACCCTCGACCTTCTCGTAGCGCCACGACCCCGCCACGTGGTCGGCCGATCCCGTCATCTGCACCTCGGTGAGGGCGAAGTCGGCGGTCCCCCACACCCCCATGGTGGGGGCCGGCACGGGCGGGAGCTCCATGGGCGGGCCGATCAGCACCTCGGGGGGGACGTTGGCCCGGTACCAATTGAGAGCGGGGGTGAGAGACCCGGTCCGCTCGAGGTCGGCGATGACGCCGTCGGTGTCGGGATGGCCGGCCCAGGACCGGAAGTTGGCCCAGTCGTTGTCGGAGAGCCACTGCTCGGCGATCCCCTCGAACTGGAACAGCAGCATGTACCACGACTTCTCCTGCTGGGCGAGACCGGCGGCCCGGAACGACATCGGGTGGCCGACCGACAGCGCCACCAGGTGATCGACGCGGTCGGGGACGAGCGACCCCATGGCCCAGGCCAGCGCCGCCCCCCAATCGTGGCCCACCACGTGGGCCTTCCCCACCCCGAGGTGGTCGAGGACGCCGAGGACGTCGCCGGCCAGGAACGGGATGGAGTAGGCGTCGACCTCCTTCGGCTGGTCGGAGCCGCCGTAGCCGCGGAGGTCGGGGACGATCACCTGGAAGCCGGCGTCGACCAGGGCCGGCACCTGGTGCCGCCACAGACGACCGGAGTCGGGGAAGCCGTGGAGCAAGACCACCGGTCGACCCTCGCCGGTCACCTCGAACTCGATGCCGACACCGTTCACATCGATGCGCACTGTCCCTCCCTCACCGTCTCACCTTCACCGGGAATTCTCCTTCACCCCGACACGATCGACAGCAGCTCGTCACGGGTGGGTCCGAGCACGGGGGCCTCACGCCACGGAGCTCCCAACTCGAGGACCTTCTCGAGGACACCGGGGGCGGCCACCGCCTCCGCCGGTGTCCGCAGCATGCCGACGACGCCGAGGAAGGCCCGGAAGCAGTCCGGGTCCCGAACGGCGGCGAATTGGAGACCCTGGCCGATCTCCCACACGGGATCGTCGGGGACGTAGGACTCCCCCCTGACGGTGGCGCCGATCTCGGCCAAGCGGTGCCGATCGAATGCCACCGTGGCCCGGTACCACGGCTCCACGGAGGCCATGGTGGTCTCGTCCCAGGCGCGGGCGAAGCCGACCGGGTCGTCGTCGGTGGTGGCCCGCAGCAGGTCACGCAGAGCCACCGCGTGCATCATGGCAATGGTGATCCCCCGGCCCAGTGACGGGTTGGTACAGGCCCACGAATCGGCCACCGCCACGACGCCGGTGGCCACGGGCTCGTCGCCGATCACGAAACGACGATGCCGATCCTCGATCTTGGCCATCGACTGGATCCGGTCCTCCAGGGGTTCGCCTTCCAACCAGTGGGCGGCCAGAGGCAGGCTGCGGACGACAGCGGTCCAGGCGTCGACGTGGCGCACGGCACGCAGGGCGGCGTCGGCCGCACCGGCCACGATGGCCACCCCCCACGTCCCGTTGTCGGCCGGCAGGGTCAGCACCGACACGCTCCCGTAGTTCGTGCAGCAGCGGTCCGAGGACGGGCGGGAGCGTCCCGTCGGCCGACCGGAAGTGTCGTCCGTAGTAGACGAAGCCGCTGTCCTCGAGCTCCTGGTCCGGGCGCCGGCCCCCCGCCGCCTCCAGCCAGTCCGACAGCGGGGACCGGCGACCGGTGGCGTCGACCACCAGATCGGCGGCGATCTCCTCGCCCTCGTCGGTGCGGATACCGGTCACATGGGGCACCCCCGCCGCGCCGCGGTCCCCGTCGTCACCCCCGCCACGCTGACACCGCGGCGCACGGTCACGCCCGGGGTGGCCTCGGCGCACGCGGCCACCACCGCCTCGGTCACCGGACGCCGGGCCGTGACGGCGCAGAAGTCGTCGTCGTCGGGACGCCGCTCCCCGGTCAACTGGACGGGGGCGCCGGCGATCATGTCGAGGCGCAGCGCTCCGGCCTCTTCCAGGGCGCTGACCACACGGGGCAGGGCGCGTTCGGCCTCGATCCGAAAGCGCGCATGGAGGAAGTGCAGGAGTCGGAACTGATTGACGCCGCGCCGACTCCACGACTCCCAGGCGTCGGAGGGCTCCGGAGCGGGGGCCGGGTCACGCTCGAGGACGACGACCTCGTGACCGTCGTCGGCCAGGAGCATGGCCGCCATCAGCCCCGCCATTCCCCCGCCGGTGACCACGATGGACGCCATCTCGCACCTCCGCCGCCGCCGGCGGCGTGTCGGGAACGTGACGTCGCGAACCTACCAGCCGCTCCGCCGAACCCACCGGGGTGGGGCGCGGCGACGCCGGCCTCGCCACGTCCCGGCGCGTCTGGGATGATCGACCCGGTCGTAGAGACGCACGAGGAGGAGGGGGAGCCCATGCGCGTGCCGCTCACCATCGGCGACTTTCTGGAACGGGCCGACCTGGTCTACGGGGAGCGGGTGGCGCTGGTGGACGAACCGCACACCCCCGGATCGCTCGGATCGATCACGTACGCCGAGATGCACGCCCGGGCCCGTGGCATGGCCATGGCTCTCGACGCCATGGACGTGGCGGCGGGCGACCGGGTCGCCCTCGTCAGCCCCAACTCGGGGCGCTTCCTCGTCTCGTACTTCGGGGTCAGTGCCTACGGGCGCGTCCTCGTGCCCATCAACTTCCGGCTCAACCCCGACGAGGTCGCCTTCATCGTCGAGCACTCCGGGGCCAAGGTCCTCCTCGTCGACGCCGAGCTCGACGAGCAACTGGCCGCTGTGCGCGCCCCCATCAAAATGGTGCTCGACGGCAGCGACGATGCCGAGCTCTTCGCCGCCGCCGCCCACGGCGACCCGTTGCACCGGCCGGGCGACGAGGACGCCACCTGCTCGATCAACTACACCTCGGGCACCACTGCCCGACCGAAGGGCGTCGAGCTCACCCATCGCACCTGCTGGCTGAACGCCGCCAGCTTCGGCTGGCACACGACCGTCTCCGATCGCGACGTCCTTCTCCACACCCTGCCCATGTTCCACTGCAACGGCTGGGGCATGCCCTACGCCGTGACGGCCATGGGCGGCCGGCACGTCGTGCTGCGCAAGGTGGACGGCGAGGAGATCCTCCGCCGTATCGAGAGCGAGAAGGTGACCCTGCTGTGCGGCGCCCCCGCCGTGGTGGCCGCCATCCTCACCGCCGCTGCCGACCGCGTCGGGCGGGGGGAAGCCGTACCGGGACGCGGCCTGGTCCGCATGGTGGTGGCCGGCGCTCCCCCGCCCTCGAAGACCATCGAGCGCATCGAGACGGAGCTGGGTTGGGAGTTCATCCAGATCTACGGGCTCACCGAGACGGCACCCCTGCTGACCGTCAATCGGGCCCCGGGCGAATGGGACGGGCTCGACGCCGCCGAACGATCGGTGCGGCTGGCGCGCGCCGGCGTTCCCGCCGTCGGTGTCCGCGTCCGGATCGACGAGGACGGCGAGGTCCTGGCCCGTTCCAACCACGTCTTCGCCGGGTACTGGAACCAGCCCGACGAGTCGGCCACCGCCCTGGCCGGCGGATGGTTCCACACCGGCGACGGCGGGCATCTCGACGGGCCCTACACGGTGATCTCGGACCGCAAGAAGGACGTCATCATCACCGGTGGCGAGAACGTCTCGTCCATCGAGGTGGAGGACTGCCTCTACCAGCACCCGGCCGTGGCCGAGGTGGCAGTCATCGGCGTCCCCGACGACAAGTGGGGTGAGACCATCAAGGCCCTCGTCGTCGTGCGCGACGGTGCCAGCGTCACCGAGGACGAGCTCATCGACCACTGCCGCGCCCGCATGGCCCATTTCAAGGCGCCGACCTCCGTCGAGATCCGCGACGCGCTCGTCCGCACCGCCACCGGCAAGCTCCAGAAGTACAAGCTGCGCCAGCCGTACTGGGAGGGTCGCCAGCGCGCCGTCAACTGAGCCGGAGCGCCTCGATCCGGCCCCGGGCGGCCCGGTCGCCGGCCACGGCGGTGCCAGTAGGGTGCCCTTCTGTGGACGCACGCCACTTCCTCGGGCTCGAGCCGACCGACGACCCTCTGCGCTGGCGGCTCCCCGTCACCCCGGCGGTGTCCACCCCCGGGCGTTTCCTCTACGGCGGATGCGGCCTGGCGGCCGGGATCGTGGCCCTGGAGGCGGCGGCCGGGCGGCCGACGGTGTGGGCCACCGCCCAGTACCTCACCTATGCCCCGACCGGGAGCGTCCTCGACTGGGAGGTGGTGCTGGCCGCCGTGGGCCGGGGGACGACCCAGGCTCGGGCCATCGGCCGGCTCGGCGACCAGGAGGTGCTCACCGTCAACGCCGCCCTCGGGCGGCACCAGCTCGAGGCCTCGGGCACATGGGTGGAGCCGCCCGTGGTACCCCCTCCCGAGGACTGCCCGCTGCAGGAATTCCCGACCATGTTCGCCGACACCGTGCTCGTCCGCGTCGAGCACCGTGTCGCCCGGGGACGGCTGTTCAGCGAGCTCGACGGGCGGCCCGGGGAAGCCGGTTCCGCCTTCTGGGCCCGCGTCCCGGGGCATCTGGACCCCTCGGCCGCCACCCTGGCCGTGATCGGCGACTACGTCTCGGGGGGCGTCTCCCAGCCCCTCGGGGTCCGGACCATGGGACGCAGCCTCGACAACACCCTGCGCGTCGTCGGGCTGGTCCCCACCACGTGGGTGCTCTGCGACATCCACATGCACGCCCTGGCCAACGGCTTCGGCCACGGGCTGGCCCATCTGTGGGCCGAGGACGGCACCCTGCTCGCCACGGCCAGCCAGTCGATCAGCGTGAGGCTGTGGACCGAGCACACCACCTTCACCCCGCCGGGCCCGGCCGTGGCGGCCACGTCCGGCTCCGCCGCCCCCGGTTCGGCCCCGTCCGGCCGGGCGCTGCCCGCTCACCGAGGAGGAGATGATGCGTACACGACGGATCGGAACGCTCGAGGTGTCGATGATCGGCCTTGGGTGCAACAACTTCGGCGGTCGCATCGACTTCGACCGCAGTGCCGCCGTGGTCTCGGCCGCCCTCGACAACGGGATCACGTTCGTCGACACCGCCGACATCTACGGCGGCACCAAGAGCGAGGAGTTCCTGGGCCGGGCCCTGGGGCGCCGACGCGACGACGTCGTCGTGGCCACCAAGTTCGGCATGAAGGTCGACGAGGACCGTCACGGAGCGAAGCCCGACTACGTCCAGCGCGCCCTCGAGGACAGCCTCCGTCGGCTGGGGACCGACCGGATCGACCTCTACATCCTCCACGCCCCCGACGCCGAGACCCCGATCGGCGACACCCTGGGGGCGCTGGACGACTGCGTCAAGGCGGGCAAGGTGCGCGAGATCGGTTGCTCGAACTTCTCGGCCGAACAACTGCGTCAGGCGGACGCCGCCGTGGCCGACGGCGCCGCCCGCTTCGTCAGCGTCCAGAACGAGTACAGCCTCGTCCAGCGCCAACCGGAGCGGGAGGTGCTGCCCGAATGCCGACGGGCGGGCCTCGGCTTCGTCCCCTACTTTCCGCTCGCCTCGGGCCTCCTCACCGGCAAGTACAGGCGGGGCGAGCCGCCGCCGCCCGGTGGCCGCCTCTCGGGCATGCCCGCCGAGCACTACGCCGCCCTGGACGAGAGGCTGGCGGTGGTCGAGGACCTGGCCGCCTTCGCCGGGGAGCGGGGGCACACGCTGCTCGAACTGGCCATGTCGTGGCTGCTGGCCCGGCCCGAGGTGGCGTCGGTCATCGCCGGAGCCACCACGCCCGAGCAGGTCGCCGCCAATGCCACCGCCGGCGACTGGCTGCTCGACGCCGACCAGCTGGCCGAGATCGACGAGCTGGCCCCGCCACCGGCCCCGTAGGGCGAAGGTCGCTTCCGACCGGGCCGCGAGACGCCGATCGCCCCGGCCGGAGCCGGGGCGACGACGTTCTCGGGGGACGGGACAGCGGCGGATCAGGCGGTGGCGTCCTCGGACGTACGGGCCACGGCCTCGACGTTCAGCTCGATCCGTACCTTCTTGCCCACCATGACGCCGCCGGTCTCGAGGACCTGGTTGTAGGTCAAGCCCCACTGCTCACGGTCGATCTCGGTGCTGGCCGAGAAGCCGAGGGCGGAGGTTCCCCACGGCGTGGCGTTGGCCCCCTCGAACTCGACGTCGAGGACCACGGGCTTGCTGATCCCGCTGATGGTCAGGTCGCCCGTGACCTTCCACTGGTCTGCGGTGTGCTCGACCTTCGTGCTCTTGAACATCCACTGCGGGTGGGTCTCGACGTCGAAGAAGTCGGCGCTGCGCAGATGGGCGTCGCGCTGGTCCTCGCCGGTGCGGACGCTGGCCGCCCCGATGGTGACCGCGACGGACGACTCCTCGGGTACCTCGGCCACGGTGATCGTCCCCTCGACCTCGTCGAAGCGGCCGCGGACCTTGCTGATCATCAGGTGGCGGACCACGAACTCGACCGACGTGTGCTTGGCGTCGATGTCATAGACGCCGGGCGCCGGTATCTCGCTTCCCTCGTGCTGCCTGGTGAGGACTTCTGTGGTGGTGGTGCTGATGGTCATCGGACCTCCTCAAATCGTTGCGCTCACAACTTTGTGATTGCAAGCTTTGTAGCGCATGATCTTTGTATAGTCAACTATCTCGGCACTCCGTCTATTCCCCTTGAGCCCTGGTCATTCCCCGTGCGTGCCTGGCCCGAGGCCCGGGGGCCTCCGGCCTTGGGTAGCGTGCGCAGGGCCGACCAGGGAGGTGCCGTGGGTCTCGGGGACAAGGGCAGAGAACGCCGTCAGGCCGCCCAGTGGGCGACGTGGCAGGCCGAGCGCGAGCGGGTGCAGGCCTTCATGGCCCGGGCCGAGTCCTTCACCGGCGCCACCAACGCCGAGGTGCCCACCCTTCCCCTCCAGCTGGCCGAGGGCGAGCGTGCCCTGCTCGTCCTCCCCGGCGTCCAACTCATCGAACCGGGGCGCCTGCCCGCTCATTTCATGGGCGGCAACGGCGGGTTCACCTTCCATGTGGCGCGCACCCCGGTCCACGGCGTGGCGGCGGGCGTCGAGGACCCCGTCCCCGTCGACGCCGGTGTGATCACCGTCACCGACCGGCGCGCCGTCTTCACGGGCAGCCTCCACACCCGCACCTGGGACTACGCGGCGGTGATCGGCTACCACTCGAATGGCCGTCCGCCGTGGACGGCCATCGCCGTCTCGGACCGCCAGAGGGTCTCGGGCGTCCGCTACGACGCCGACCACGCCGAGGAGTTCCGCTTCGCCCTGGCCTTGGGCCTGGCCCGATACCACCGGTCGGTGACCAGCCTGGTCGACGACCTGCGCCGTCAGCTCGACGAGCTGGACCGGGAGCGACCGGTCGGGATCGGCGTCCCCGACACCACAGCGCCGTCTCCGGGTCCCACCCCCGTCGGGGGGTCCGTCGTCGCCGGCGTCGGGACCCCGACGGCGTCGGCGGCCACACCGCCCTTCGGGTCACCGGTGACCCCGGCGACGGCCACGGCGCCGGTCATGACACCGGCGTCGGGCTCACCGCCCCCCGGTTGGTACCCCGACCCCTACCGGACGGCTCGCCTGCGGTGGTGGGACGGACGGGCCTGGACCGGGCACGCCGCCCCCTGACCCGTGGTGCGAGCCCGGGGCTTCAGGCTCCGATCCGCTCCGGGAAGGCGTCGACGAGCTCGTGGGCGGGGACCGGCCGCGAGAACAGGTACCCCTGGGCGAAGTCGCAATCGAGACGCTCGAGCTCCTGGAGCTGTCGCTCGGTCTCGACCCCTTCGGCGATGACCTGCAGACCGAGGGCGTGGGCCAGGTTGATCACGGCGGCGATGATCTCCGATCCCTCCGGCGCGATCGCCCAACTCGTCGACGAAGGTCTTGTCGATCTTCAAGATGTCGAGCGGGAACCGTCTGGAGGTAGCTGAGCGACGAGTACCCGGTACCGAAGTCGTCGATGGCCAGGGTCACACCGAGCTCCTTCAAGGCGCGCAACACGCTGAGGGCGGAGGCGGCGTCGTTCATCAGCGCACTCTCGGTGATCTCCAGCGTCAGGTACGACGGGGACAGGCCCGTCTCGCTCAGGATGTGCTCCACGGTGGCCACGATCTCGGGATCGTCGACCTGCCGGGCCGACAGATTGACCTCGACGGCCCCCTGCAGGCCGCCGTACCTCTTCACCTGCCACCGGCGCAGTTGCCGGCAGGCCTCCTGCAAGACCCAGGCGCCGATGGGGATGATGAGCCCGCTCTCCTCGGCGACGGGGATGAACCGGTTGGGGGTCACGAGGCCCTGGTCGGGATGATCCCACCGCAGGAGCGCCTCGACACCCGACGGCACGGCTGCCTTTGATCTCCACCACCGGCTGATAGAAGAGCCGGAGCTCGCTGCGCTCGAGGGCCCGGTGCAGCGAATGCTCGGTGTTCATCCGATCGAGAACCCGGACGCGCATGGCCTCGCCGAACACCTCGACGCTGCCCCCGCCCCTCTTCTTGGCCTGGTACATGGCGGCGTCGGCGTTCGACAACAGCGGGGTGGCCTCGGTGACCCGCGCCGAGGTGCTGGCGATGCCGATGCTGGCCGTGATGAACACCTCGCCGGGACCGGCGGCGATGGGAACCGACAGGGCCTCGAGGACACGCCCGGAGAACGCCTCCGCCTCGGCTTCGGCGTCCTCGCCGTCGAACAGCACGAGGAACTCGTCCCCACCGAGGCGGGCGACGACCTCGCGCTGTCCCGTTGGCCGCCACCAGACGGCCGGAGACGGCCACGAGGACCTCGTCGCCCACCTCGTGGCCGAGCGCGTCGTTGATGGCCTTGAACCGGTCGAGGTCGAGCACGAGCAGGGCCACCGAACCCGGCGACCCCTTTCCCTTGGCCAGGGCGTAGGCCAGGCGGTAGGTGAACAGAGTCCGATTGGGCAGGCCGGTGAGCGAGTCGTAGAGATAGGCGTGGGCCAGCGCCTCCTCGGCCGCCTTCTCCTCGTGCCGGTCGTGGAGGAAACCACCGATGCGGAGGTCGGCACCGGACCCCATGATGTAGGCCGTCACCGACACCTGGACCTCGTGACCCTCCCGGTGCATCAATCGCATCTCGCGCGGTTGGGTGCGTTCGGTGGCGCTGCGGACCGTCCGGGCCATGGCCAGGTCGTCGACGGAAGCCGTTGAGGAAACGCTCGGGAACGAGGAACTCCGTCACCGGTCGACCGAGCACCTCGTCGCGCGACCACCCGAAGAGCAGCTCGGCCTGGCGGTTCCACTCGGTCAGGACCGACCCGGCAGTCGGTCTCCACGAAGGCGTCACGCGACAGGTCGAGGAGATGCTGGATGCGGGTCGCCGGAACGGGCCCGGGCGGCGTCGCCGTCGGGACTCCCGGGCCGGGGATCGTGGCCGTCCGAGATGTCACCCACACGCTCGTCCACCGTGACTCCCGTCGCCGTCCGTGTCGTCGCCCCCGGGAACCGCCGTGTTACCGACCACCGCGTCCGACCACCGTCAGTCCCGGAGGACTCTGGACGCGTGGCCGTGTCACAGGGATGCCTGCAAGTCATCGATGGTAAGGGTCTGTGTTTCTTGTGGTCAATGAATCACATGTGAAAATAGTCAAACGAACTCGCCTGGGTGACGGATGCTGGCGGCATTCACCACTCTTCGTGTCCGGACCACCGGGGGAAGTCTCCCGTGGTGCGCCGACTGGGTCCGGCACCCGCTACCCACCGTCGTCATCGGGCGCACACCCGCCCACGCCACTCGGCGTGGCGGTCCGACAGACCCGTGTCACCCGGCACCGGCCCGTCGCCACCGCCACCGCCACCGGCCGGGACGCCGGTTGGTCGGGGCGCACCACCGCCGCCTACGGTGCCCGGCCATGGTCCGTGTCACCGGCGTGCTGCAGAAGGAGGCCTGGGACCGCGACGTCATGCCCCCCGTCGAGCAGGTGCGACCCGGGTCTGTGGTCCATCCCCGTCCCCATCCCGGCCAACCCTCTGCGCTACGTCCTCGTCTACGCCTTCGAGCTCGACAGCGGCGTGGCCATCGTCGACGCCGGGTGGAACACCGACGACGCCTGGACCGGCTCTGACCAACGGGTTGACCGAGGCGGGCGGGTCCATCACCGACGTCCGTGCCGTCCTCGTCACCCACATCCACCCCGACCACTACGGGCTGGCCGGTCGGGTCCGCGAGGAGTCGGGGGCCTGGATCGGGCTCCACCCCGACGACGCCGAGATGCTGCAGTCGCGCTACATCGACACCGACGACCTTCTGGCCCGCATGAGGGTCTTCCTCGAGGATGCCGGCGTCCCCGCTCTGAAGCTCCCCGACCTCAACATGGCGTCCATGATGATCCGCGACCAGGTCATGATGGCCGAGCCCGACGTCATGTTCGAAGACGGCCGCATCGTCGACGTCCCGGGCTGGGACCTCCGACGGTCTGGACCCCGGGCCACTCCCCCGGTCACGTCTGCTTCTACAGCGACCGCCACAAGCTCCTGCTGTCCGGGGACCACGTGCTGCCCCGGATCACTCCGAACATCGGCGTGCACACGCAGCAATTCCCCAACCCCCTGGGCGAATACCTGGAATCGCTGCTGAAGGTCCACAACCTGGACGTGGACGAGGTGCTGCCGGCCCACGAGTACCGATTCGCCGACCTGCGGGGCCGGCTCGACGAGATCATCACCCATCACGCCGACCGACTCACCGAGATCGAGAGCCAGCTCGAGAAGCACCCCGGATCGACGGCCTGGGACCTCTCCGTCGGGCTGACCTGGTCGCGTCCGTGGAACGAGATCGCCGACTACATGCAGAGGGCCGCCGTGGGCGAGACAGTGGCCCACATCGTTCTGCTCGAGAAGCACCAACGGGTGCGCCGCGAAGGGGAGATGCCGGCTCGGTACTTCCTCGACGCCCGCTGATCGACGGCCGACGACGTCGGCGTCCGGCGCACCGGGATCCAGACGCTGCTAGACCCTGGCGGATAGAGAGACGTACGTCGGACGACAAGTCGTAGGTTCGGTGGTGTCCGTCAACGCACCCCTGGCCCGACGCATGCCCGGGTTCGACGCCCGGCACGCCACCCGACGCGCCCGCCGGACCCGGGTGGCCGCCGCCTTCGTGATCGTCCTGGCCCTGGCCGCCTCCCTGGTCTTCTTCCTCGGCCGCGGGCAGCACGAACCACCCCCCGGCGGCGTCATCCCGGCACCACGGACGGTCCGTGGCCGCACCCCGGATCGTCGCCACGCTGGCCACCTGGCGACTGGGGGCACCGATCAGCCGGGCCGTCGTCGTGGCCGACCCGGTGCCCGCCAGCGGCCAGCTGATCATCCTCGGGGGGGCCACCACCGGTGGGCTCACGGCGTCGGGCGCCTTCGCCCTCGACGTCACCACCGGGACGCTGACCCACGTGGGAGACCTGATCACGACGCTGGACGACGCCGCCGGGGCGGTCCTCGACGGTCGCGACGTCGTGTTCGGCGGCGCCTCCTCGGCGTCTGTCGCCGGCCTCGGCGTCGGTGCAGGCCCTGCCGGCGGCGCCGACCACGGGCCCGGCTTCGTCGGGGGCGGCCGTGCCCACGGCCACAACGCTCGGAAGCCTTCCGCAACCCCGGGCCGCCGACGCCGCCGTCACGACGGCCACGACGACGTACCTGGTCGGCGGGGACAGCGGGGCCGGGCCCGAGCCGGGCGTCCTGGCCACCGCCGACGGTCAGCACTTCGACGTCGTGGCGTCGCTCCCGGTGCCCGTGCGGTTCCCCGCCGTCGCCGCCGTGGGGAACAGGCTCTACGTCTTCGGCGGCGTGGCCGCCGCCGGCCCCGACGCCGGTCGTCCGGTCGACACCATCCAGGTCGTGGACCTGAAGACCCACAAGGTCACCGACTCCTGGCACCTCCCGGAGCCGCTGTCCGGGGCCGCCGCCGTCGTCCTCGGCCACGACATCCTCCTGGCCGGCGGCGACACCTCGGCGTCCGCCGCCGTCACGAAACCGGGCGCCGCCGGCACCACCACCGCTCCCCCGCCGTCGACGTCGTCGGTGTCCACCGTGTGGTTCTTCGATCCGGCGTCGGGACACTGCCGGCCCGTGGGGCAGCTACCGGTCGCGGTGTCCCACGCCGGCGTCGCCGTCCTCGGCTCCACGGCCTGGCTGGTCGGCGGGGAGTCCGACGGCACCGCCGTGTCGGCGGTGCAGAGCGTCGCCGCGGTGCCCGATCCATCCTGATCGGTCCCGTCGGCGGAGCGGATCGGGGACGGTCACCGGTGCTCGGCGGCCCCGGACCGGCCCGGTGGGCGTCGGCGACGGCGCACCTCCACGACCACCCAGGCCACCACCAGCACCACACCACGACGAATGACCCCCGGCCGAAGATGTTCGTCACCTTGGTGTACGACAACCCGAGGGCGAAACCGACGAGCACCCACAGGGTCCCCCAGACGAGCGCCACCGACGGCGCTGAAGCACGGCGAAATGCCGGCGGGACATGCCGCTCATGCCGACCAGTCCGGGGAGCACGGCCCGCACCACGACCACGAAGCGACCGACCACGACGGCCGGTCCGGCGCGGCGGGCGATGAGCTCCTGGGCCCGGCCGACACCGGCGTGTCCGGCGAGCGGCCGATGAGTGAACAGCCAGGGCCCGAGCATGCGGCCCGACGTCGTAGCCGACGACGTTGCCCACCGTGGCCGCCGCCACCACCACCACGACCATGAGCACCACGTTGGCGTGGTGCTGGCTGGCGATCACCCCGCCGATGATCGAGGCGATCTCTCCGGGCACGAAGAACCCGATCACGATGGCCACCTCGAAGAACACGAGCAGCCCGACCACGACATAGACGACGGGCCGTGCAGATGGAGGAGCCAGCTCGTGACGCTGGCGACCATGGCCTATCCGCCCACGGTGCACGCCACGCTCAGCGCGTCCACGATGTCCAC
Source organism: uncultured Acidimicrobiaceae bacterium (assembly GCA_963842145.1). Classification (GTDB taxonomy): domain Bacteria; phylum Actinomycetota; class Acidimicrobiia; order Acidimicrobiales; family UBA8190; genus CAWJFJ01. The sequence continues at coordinate 380,542 of CAWJFJ010000012.1, read as the reverse complement.
GACGCGCTGACCCAGGTCCGCCGGCGACAGGCGGGACACGTCATGAACCTCGTGTACCCGCGTCCCGGTCTCCAGAACCACAGGGGCAGGTGGAGGACGACGTACTCCACCAGATCGACCTGCGACCGGACCCGGCACGACGAGCACTGCAGAGTCAGAGAACCGAACATCCCCGACCCGACGGGGCGCTCGAGCTCGTCGGGGTCGGGCGGGCCGTCGGGGGACCGGCTGCTCCCGCCAGCGGACCCGGCGGGGACGACGGTTGGAGGGATGGCCGTCCCGGCCCGCACCGGCACGGTCGAGTCCGGACGAACGGGTGCGAGGACGACCGCCCGGTTGACATCGTGACCGACCCGACGTCGGAGAACAGGGCGTGCTTGCCCGGGACATCGCCCTCGTCGGGGTTGCGCGGGCCCTCCTCGTATCGTTCGGCCGGCGCCCAGTACAGCGCCCGCTTGCCGAGCGGATCAGGGGCGTCGGACACCGGTGCGCGTCCCTTCTCGGGCGGTCGCCTCAGTGGACCGCACGCGGGTCGGCGTCGAGCTGGCGGGCGATGGCGCGGTAGGCCTCGGCGCCCGGCGAGTTGGGCGCGTGCTGCAGGATGCAGAGCCCGCTCAGAGGGGCCTCGGCGAACCGGATCGACTTGCGCACGGGGGGGTCGAACACGGGCAGCCCGTAGCGCTCCTTCACGTCATCGAGAACGGCCCTCGCGTGCCGGGTCCGCTCGTCGTACATCGTGGCGATCGACCCCGCGCACCTGGAGGTCGGCGTTGGCGAACATGCGGACATCGTCGATCGTCTCCAGGAGCTGCCCCACGCCGCGGTGGCTGAGCGCCTCGCACTGCAGGGGAATCAGGACCTCCTGGGCGGCGGTCAGTCCGTTGATGGTGAGGACGCCGAGCGAGGGTGGGCAGTCGATGAGAACGACGTCGTAGTCGTCCATGACCGGAACCAGAGCGCGAGCCAGGACGTGCTCGCGGCCGGTGCGGGTCAGGAGATGGACCTCGGAACCGGCCAGGTCGATGGTGGACGGGAGGATGTCGATCCCCTCGACCCCGGGCAGCGTCCGTCGGGCGTCGGCCGCCTTCATCTTGCGGACGAAGACGTCGTGGAGGGAGTGATCGAGGGTGTCCGGGTCGATGCCGACGGAATAGGTCAGGCACGCCTGCGGATCGAGGTCGACCAACAGGACGCGGCGCCCGAGCTCGGCCAACGAGAATCCCAGGGCGTGGACCGTCGTCGTCTTGGCGACACCCCCCTTCTGGTTGGCCACTGCCACCACCCGTGCCACGTCGCGGAGTCTAAACACGAACGTTCGGCCGGTGGTCGGTGGGAGCCGTCGCCGGCGCCGTCCCCCGGCGGGGTCGTTCGCCTCCTGCTCACGGTCCGGAGTCGGGTGGGGCGATCTCTCCCGGCGGGATCCTCCCCGGGGCCCCGGACGACGGACGGCCGGGGCCCCACCGCCGGGCCCGGACCGCCGGGTTCCGCCCCCGAAACTCCCAGGCACGATCCGTGCACGACCCAGGCACGGTCTCCCGGTCAAGTCCCGGTCGTTTCCGTACCGACAAGGAAGGATGCGGATCTCGTGGCCGGCGCACGCGCTCCCTGACGAGAACGTTCGCCATCTACGCGGCATCGAGCCTGCGTCATGGTGGCCGGTCTCGGCTTCGCCCTTGCCGCCAGCTACCGGACCGAGGCACGGCAGAGAGGCGTGGCCGAGGGGCGATCGGAGGCGCTCCTGGTGGCCGAGACGGCCGTCGAGCCGATCCTCGACGGCCGCCCGCTCGGCGACCACCTGAGCGCGACCGAGACCGACCGCCTCGACCGTCTGGTGGCCCGGTCGGTCCGCACGCACAACGTGCTGCGTCTCCGGCTGCGGGACCTGTCCGGAAACGTGGTGTTCTCCGACGACGGGTCCGGGTTCGGGGACACGCCCGAGGACGAGGCCATCGAGGCCACCCACGGCGACGATCGTGGCCCGCCTCACCCACCTGAATTCCGACAGCAACGACACCGGGCCGATCGGGCCCGAGGCCGTCGAGGTGTACGTCCCGCTGACGGCCGGGAACCCGGCCCGCCGCGTCGGGGTCATGGAGGTGTACCTCCCCTATGCGCCCGATCAACGTCGACGTCACCGCCGGGCTCCACAAGCTGTACCGCGACCTGGCCATCGGCCTCGGGGTTCTCTACCTGATCCTCTTCGCCCTGTCGATGTCGCTCAGTCGAGGGCTCCGCCAACAGCTGACGCGCAACAAGTTCCTGGCCGAACACGACCTGCTGACCGACCTGCCCAACCGGGCGCTCTTCCACCGCTATGCCAAAGCGGCCGTGCACGTCGGCGGTGCGGTCAGGATCCCGGACGGCGCTCGGCCATCGTCGATCTCGACCGGTTCAAGGAGATCAACGACACGCTGGGTCACCACAACGGTGACGAGCTCCTCACCAAGCTGGCGCGGCGGCTGGCCGCCTTCACCCGACCCGAGGACGCCGTGGCCCGGTTGGGCGGCGACGAGTTCGGCGTCATCCTGTGCGACGTGAGTGACCCCGAGGAGGTCCTCCGCCGCCTGCGGAACGTCATCGAGAAGGAGGTCGAAGTGAGTGGTCTTCCTCTGTCGACCGAGTCCAGCATCGGCTACGTGGTCATTCCCGACGACGGCACCGACGTCGACGAGTTGCTCCAACGTGCCGACGTGGCGCTGTACGTGGCCAAGGCGCAGCATGCCGGCGTCGTGCGCTACGACACCGCTCAGGACCACTACAACGCGGGCAACCTGGGCCTCATCGCCGACCTGCGGCACGCCATCGACAACGACGAACTGGTCCTGCACTACCAGCCCAAGGTGACCCTTCCCGACGGGGAGATCGACGCCGTGGAGGCGTTGGTCCGCTGGCAGCATCCCACCCACGGGCTCCTCTCCCCCGACCGATTCGTGCCCCTGGCCGAGCAGACCGACCTCATCGAGAAGATGACGCGAATGGGTCCTGCGCCGCGCCCTGAGCGACATGAGCCCTCCGGACTCCGAGCTCTCCCACATCGCCGTCTCGGTCAACGTCTCGGCCCGCAACATCTGTCACACCGGATTCGCCGCCAGCGTCATCGACGCCCTGCAGGTCCACGCCGTGCCGGCCGACCGGCTCATGATCGAGATCACCGAGACGGCCCTGCTCACGGACCCGGGGCGTGCCACGAGGGCGCTGAGCCGAGCTCGCCGCCCTGGGGGTCGGAATCAGCATCGACGACTTCGGCGTCGGTCAGACATCGCTCGGCTTCCTGTCGTCACTCCCCGTCCACGAGCTGAAGATCGACAAGGGCTTCGTGACCGACATGACAACGCACCCGGGTCACGCGGCCATCGTGCGGTCGATCATCGACCTCGGGCACAACCTCACGCTCCGGGTGGTGGCGGAGGGTGTGGAAACCGAGGAGGTCCTCGCCGCCCTTCGCCGGGCCGGCTGCGACATGGCCCAGGGATACCTCTTCGCCCGGCCCATGCCCCTGGCCGTCCTGCGGCGGTGGCTGGCGGAGCGGACGCGCCCCGCCACGGTGCTCTGAGCGGGGGTCCACGCGCGGCGGGGAGTCGAACGCGCGCAACCCGGTGGTTGGAGCCACCGGGCGCCGATGTCTGTCCGGACCTTGTCGCCGGTGTCGGTAGTCCCTACCCTTCGTGTATGGGAGCCCACGAAGTGGAGAACCGCGTCCGGGCGATCTGCATGGCTCTTCCGGAGGTGACGGAGAAGCCCAGCCACGGTTCCCCTGCCTTCTTCGTGAAGAGACAGTTCGTGATGCTCTGGCCGAACGGCCATCACGACCACCAATTCCCGCATCTATGGTGCGCGGCCCCGGTGGGTTCTCAGGAGGGGCTCGTCGCCGGCGCCCCGACGCGGTTCTTCCGACCACCGTACGTCGGAGGGCGCGGGTGGCTCGGGGTGCGTCTCGACGGTCGCGTGGACTGGGATCAGCTGGAACTGATCTGTGAAGACGCCTACCGCACCGTCGCCCCCCAGAAGCTCCTCGCTCTCCTCGACTCCCGGCAGTGACACTGCCGCGCGGGCCGATCGACGTCGGACGCACCCTCGTCTTCTCTGTTCGTGCCCCTCTTTTCACCGCTGCTCCGCGCCCAGATGGCGCCGCTCAGGCACAGCCCTAGGAGTGCAGTCGGTCCGCCCAGTACTCGGCTGACTTGAGTAGGTCGACAGTCAGGCCTGCGAAGTCGTTGTCGATGCCTTGGTTGTCGATGTCGTGGTCGACATCGAGCTAGGTGCCTTGGGTACCACCACCTGGCATTTCGTTTCGGCAGCCTTCGCTCTCTGCACCTGCCTCGTCATCCGATGCGATTTCAATAGATACATGTCGTACTTCCCCTGCTTGGAGAAGCTCCGACGCCAGTAGCCGACAAGGTGCGTCTCATCCTTCTTCTGCTTGGCCAGGGTCTGCTGCCAGTAGCCGATGAGGTACGTGTCGTGGTCCTTCTGCGCCTTCGCTTCCATGGCGTTGTCGTAGGCGAAGCCCTTGGTGAACCGGGCTTCCATCCGCCGAAGAAAGTTCGCACGTCTCTGGACATCGGCGCAGGTGAAGTACTTCTCCGCTCGGACGATGGCCGCCTTTGTGCCCGTACTGTGTGTACTGGCACCTGCCGTACCAGCGGTGGCCAGCGCCAGCACGGCGATGGTGGCCATGCAAATCACGGTCCACAGCGCGCTCGAACGCCTCATGCCCGCCATGATCTCTCCGCGCCCCGAGGTGAAGGAAGAGTCGAAGGTCCCAAGCTTCCGGGCCCGTCGATGGGGTCCACGCGGCCGCCTCGGGAAGGTGATCATCCCGATCGGCTGCTGGAGCCTGGGCGAAAGCAAATGGGGACCGCACCAGCTGGCCACGGCCAGGGGGGGCGGGATGAGTACGACGAACGCCGTGGAGGCGGAGTATCCCCACCGCTAGACGCCCCACAGGGCCACCTGCACCGCCCGGACCGCTATCCGGTCTGGACAAGCTGACCGCCGTGCGAGCGGTGGACGAGTGGCCTGCGCCACATATTCCCTGGTCGTGCCCCCGGCAGGAGTCGAACCCGCAACCTGGTGGGTAGAAACCACCTGCTCTATCCAGTTGAGCTACGGAGGCGGGTCCGTCGGCCCGTCCACCGGCAGGCGTGGGTGTCCCGTGGGACCCAGGTTAGTCGTGGGTCGGGCGGAGACGAGGGGCGGCATGTGCCATGCTGGTCCGGCACGGTGGCCGTAGCTCAGTTGGTTAGAGCGCCAGGTTGTGGCCCTGGAGGTCGGGGGTTCAAGTCCCCTCGGTCACCCCAACGATCGTGCGGCCGCTCCACGGCGCGGGCGTCATCTTCTACACTCGCCGCTGCGCCTCTAGCTCAACGGCAGAGCAACGGACTCTTAATCCGCAGGTTTCGGGTTCGAATCCCGAGGGGCGCACGAGAAAGACCAGGTCAACACGGTCGACGAGCTACGCCAGGCCGAACAGACCGTGACAAAAGGGCCCCCGGGGAACGGGCCTTGCTCCACGAGCTTGCTGAAGCCCGACCGGTCAATCGCTCCCCAAGGGGACAGGTCGTAGGTGAGATCCCGATCAGCTTGGCCCCGAAGAGTCTGGGGCTGAAGGGCTCAGCTCGACAGAGCGACTCGATCGCCAAGGACCTGAGAAGTCCCTGCGGAGATCGAGATTCCAGGGAAGGTCTCTCGACGCAAGCGCCAGTACGCCCTCTACAGGGCGGCCGCTCTGCATGGAGGCGTGTGCGGGCCGACTGCCCCGGCGCCGTTGGTGGCAAGCAGAGGGGTGACAGTGCGGTCCTCTTGACAATCGAGGCTCGCCAACCCCCTATCGGGATGGGCACATATCGTGCGGGCCTGACAATCGTGACACGACGCCCTAAGGTCAGCTGGTATGCGCGCTGCGGTGAATCTCCACATCGACGCACCGCCGGACAAGGTCTGGGGGCTTATCAGCGACATTACGAAAATGGGCGAATACAGCCCCGAGGTAATCGAGGCCGAGTGGATCGACGGCGCCTCCGTCCCGGCAGTCGGTGCACGGTACCGGGGCCACGTCAAGCGCAACGAGAACTGGCCCATCCTCTACTGGACCACATGCAAGATCACCGAGTGCGTGCCCGGTGAGGTCTTCGAATTCGCGGTCATCATGCGCGACCGGCCTGTGAACATCTGGCGCTACGAGTTTCGTATCGCGGACGACGGAGGCACCGACGCCACCGAATCCTTCGACCTCGGGGACAACCTGGTCACCAAGATCTGGCGCCCGCTCGGCGGGTTCCTGCGGGAGCGGCGCAACCGACGTGACATGCTCCGCACCCTCGAACGAGTCAAAGCAGTCGCCGAGGGTTCGTAGCGGCCATCTCGCTCCGGGGCCGCGGATACCGCTCGGTTCGCCGAGCTGAAGCGGCGCGCCATCACTGCTCGGTGCCAATGCCCCGAGGCTCGTGGGTCGATTATCTCGACAAGCCTGTTGGCATGACGGTGGTCAGTGGGAATTGTGGCCGTAGCCCGATTCGACGTCGTGGAGCACGCCCAGCGCCGACGCCAGATCCTTCGTTCCGGTCGTCATGATCAAGCCCATCGCCGCATCGTGCATCTCGACAATGTCGAGGTCACGCACCGCCCAGGATTCTCGGAGTCGAGTAGCGGCAGCAATGATCCGCTGCGCCGGCGTGTATTCGATCGAGGATGCGGGCATGGCAGATCAGTTGAAGTTCATCGGTGTGACGGGAACAGACCAGGATCCGTCCTTCGCCCGTCCGAACCAGAGTGCCTGGCATCGACAGACTCTGGCTCTGTAGATAACGAAGTCCCGATCACTCCCGTGCGGATAGATCCGCGAACGGAGGAGGTCGCTTCCACATTGAGGGCAATAGGGTTGATCGGTCGTGGAGGACACCGTAGATCCGTATCGGCCCAACCGCAGGATGGCTTGAGAATTGCTGGCCACACGGGGCCTAGCCTTGCTGCAATGACCGCTCCATGCGCTCACACGGATTGCCCACACCCCCGACACTCTCGGTGAGGCGCTGAACCCGACTGCCACATTGGCAACAGAAGACCAGTCCGGTGGGGTGCCCCGCCCGGCTCTGTCGGCCTCTCGAGGAGCCTTCGGGGTGGCGACACCCGCCGCTCTACCGAGTCTTGCTCCTGCGGTGCAGTGGCCTGAGCGGAACCGACCAGGACCCGTCGGCTGCTCTTCCGAACCAGAGACGTTGCGTGCTGCAGGACTTGGCCTGGTGGAAGGTGCCGTCGGCCGATGTGCCCCGGGGGCACTCCGATGAGTTCTGAAGGTCCCTGCCGCATTGAGGGCACGGATGAATCCGATCGAGGTTCTTGCCTGACTCCGGCACTCGGGGGCCGCCGACCATCACGGCCTATCGCCAGGTGACACGAACGTCACCCAACCGAACTCAGCCCCATCGCCCTCGAAGAACCGACGAAGATCGATACGAGCGATGTCACCAAGGGCGAGGGTGTCGGCGTCAGCAACTCCGGTGTCGACCGTCTCGCGCATCACCTCGCACCGCCTCCCGCCCGGGGCCACGTCGTTATCAAGCGTCCAGCGGCGGCGCCGCAGCATCACGCACCGACGGGAACCTGCCAGATCAGTTTGGTTCCGCCACTTTCCGGCGTTTCGGTGGCGAACTGGCCGTGCAGCTTTTCGGCCCGACGTCGAAGGTTGACCAGACCGAGTCCACCCTCTCCTCCGGCGGAACCATCGAGTCCGCAGCCGTTGTCGGTGACCTGGAGGCGGCACAGTCCGTCGTTGACGCTCACGGACACACTGGCCTCCGTAGCATGAGCGTGCCGCCCAATGTTGGTCACCGCCTCCCGCACGACGGCCAGCAGGTGATCAGCCAGTTGGGCGGAAATCAGGGTGTCCACGGCTCCGTCGAACGTCACCCGGACGACGAAACCGACGACAGATGCGAGGTCGCGCACGAGTGAGAGGACTCCCGCTCGCACGCCTTGGTCAATCTCAGCCGACCCAAGTTCATAGATCGTCGATCTGACCTGCCGGATCGTCTCATCGAGATCAGCGATGACCATTTCGAGTCGGTCGGCGATCTCAGCCGCCGCTGCTGTTACTACCATGCTCTGAAGTGACAGGCCCGCCGCGAAAAGGCGCTGAATGACGTTGTCGTGAAGATCACGAGCCATCCGGTCACGGTCTTCATAGACCGCCGCCTTCTGTATTCGCGCATGGAGGCGAGCATTCTCGATTCCTATGCCTGCGCCGAGGGCGAGCGCACCGACAAGTGCCTCGTCATCACTCGTGAACTCGGACCACCCGATCTTGTCGGTGAGATAGAGGTTGCCATAGACCTCTCCTCTTCCTTTGACGGGTACGCCCAGGAACGAGTTCATCCGCGGGTGGTTGGGCGGGAAACCGTAACTATCGGGGTGGGAACTGAGATCGGCCAGTCGTACAGGGTGCGGGTCTGTGATGAGGAGCCCCAGCACACCTCGTCCAGCGGGCCGTGGACCGATCCGCTCCTCCTCGTCGGGATCGAGCCCGACGGTGATGAACTCGGCCAAGCCCGTACGGTCATCGTTGAGGACACCGATCGCTCCGTAACGGGCGCCCGTCATCGAGCGAGCCTCTTCGATGAAGTGGCGAAGGAGGGTCGAAAGGTCGAGTTCTGCCTCTAGTAGCAGGGTCGCTTCAAGCACGCGGCGCAGCTTGACGGGGTCCTCGATCGACCGATAGGGCATTCTGATGCCATCCACATTCTGCGGCATCGCCAGGGTCTGGATCGACGGTACCCGCTGGGGGGATCTCCGCGACCATGACTCTACTCGTGAAGGGCACCAAGAGGCGACCGGGGTTCCGGCGGGGATAGACCCACCCGCCATGGAACCCTTCTACGGAGCGACCGGGGGGAGTTGGCTCCGTGGTCTTCGTCGAGTATCTCCGGGAGTGAGTACCCGGCTGTAGAGCCGAAAGTCACATTTCGGGTCGAAAGACCCTGATGGAGAAGAGGTCAGGCGGGATACCGTCAGGGCATGATCGTCAGCATTGCCATTGGGCTTGTCCTGGTTGTACTGGCAGTCGGCACCGTGGTGCAGAGACGTCGGAGCTATCCGGACCAGGAGGCAACAGCATCGTCCGGTGCAGCAAGGGCCACGTCTTCACCACTATCTGGGTGCCGGGTGCGTCATTCAAGTCGATTCGGCTTGGAATGTCGAGGTTTCAGCACTGCCCTGTCGGGCACCACTGGGCTCTCGTCACTCCGGTCAAGGACTCGGAGTTGACCGAAGAGGAGAGGCGGCTCGCGGCCGAGCACCACGATGTGCGAATCCCCTAAACGGACGACGGATCGAGCGGGAGCTGTCCGGTAGGACGGGTGATCACAGGTGAACAGTTTGCGCGCGCAGGTTCTTGAACGACGTCAGGCCCGGGTGCAGCATGGCGATCACATTGCCACCATCACTCCACCCGTCTGCCGACTCGTGCATCAAAGGCCCTGATAGGCAATCGAGAGATTGACGTCGACCGTTCGACCGGCAGTTGCCGTGATCTCCACACGCTTCCCGGTGAACGTCTGGTTGGTGCCGTACTGCCGGTAATAGGCGTAGATCGTCCACGAGCCGGGAGATAGGTCGATCGAATACGGTTGTCCGGGCAGGATGTCTTCATAGGCTTCGGTGCCGCCGGAACACCCGGTCTTGCCGGCTGGGCAGCCCTGGACTCCCATGTACGCCTTGGCGTTGAAGTCCTTTGGAGCACCTGTCAGCCGCACCCTGCCATCCGCGGCTGCGATCACATAGGCGACCGCCAGATCCATCTTCACCTCCTGCCCGGCGCTGACCGTGATCCCGACGGGAGTGTTGTTGATGATCTGGCCGTGCTCTGTGTAGTAGTACAGGCCGACCTTCCACGTGCCGGCGGTCACCCGGAGGGCGTAATGACCTGGCGACGACTTGGGCGCCGCCGTCCTCCCCCCCTTGCAGCCATCGAGGAACGGCAATGAGGCTGGACACGCCTGAACATAGAACCCGGCGTTCTGCCATCCACTCGGCGCACCGGTGATCTGCGCCGTACCGGTGATCGTGGCGAGCGGCGAACCGCCCGCCGCCCCCGCCACCTGCGTGCCGGACACTCCAGCTCCGACAATGCTCGTCAACAGGATCAATCCGGCCGGTACCAGGGTCCGGGAGACCCTCCCAATGGGCATGGTGACCTCCTTACCCACCATGGTGAGCGAGTGGAGGACCGGTCGCCATTGTCAGATATGACGAGGGAGGGAGGTCACTGGTCGGAACCCGTGGGTTTGAAGACGTTCGACAGGCCCTCGAGCAGTTGTTGCCATTCGGTCGGAATCGATGTCGGCACTGGTGAACGGACGCTGACCGCCTCCACCAATGCCACAGCGTCACCACGCAGACACGGCGCCTCGAGAAGTCCGACGTCGTCTCGCACCACGACGCATTCGCCGACATCGAGAACCAGATGCAACGTGGGGTCGGTCCCACGGATGGCATAGGCCCCGGCGACCCCGTCGTCGGAACCCACCGCCAGCGCGGCGCTCAGCGCTGCCACGTAACAGAGGCAGGAACGGATCTCGTCGGCCTCGGTCGGGGGGGTCAGACCGAGAGGGAAGGCGATATCGCGCTCGTGGATCCACGAATCCCATAGCGCATGATGCGCGAGCAGGCGAATCGGCAGATGGCCGGGAGGGGCTTCGGCCAGCATGGCCCAACCATCGTGGTCGATGGCGTCGAGGACACCCAAGAAAGAGTCATTCGACGCCACAAACTGATCGAGGATGTCGGCCGGACCGAACTCCCGCATCTGGGCGACCATCACAGCTGGTGTCGTGGCGGGGTCGAACCGGGTCAGTACTTGCGTGGGGCTGCCTGACAGACCAGCGACAACCGAAGCGTGCCAGAACCTGTTGACTCCGACCAGATGGGCAACCACGTCCTGAACGGTCCAACCTTCGCAGCGGCTCGCCGAACTCCACTCATCGTTGCTGAGATCGGCAAGCATCGTTTCGAAGCGTCGACGTTGCCGCACCAAGGGTGCGATCTGATCATCGGGCGCTCCCTCGATCGACATGATCGGCGATCCGTCGTAGCGTGGAAGAGCAGACATCGAAACGACCTTACCAAGTAACGCACCGTTGAACACAGGCCGACCGCAACCGTGTTGGCGCTCGAGGCGGCTGTCAACCGATGGGGATCCTTGGACGTGACACTGTCATGGACCGATGTCGCCTCGCTCTCGTTGCCGCTGGGCTCCTGACCCTTGTGGCGGCCTGCGGCAAGGTCACGCCACGGACCGAGACATCCACCGTCCCCCCGGCCACGACTTCTGCCCCTGTCTCGACATCGTCCCCACCCGCCACGGCCATCCCCCGGGACTTCAGGGCGGTGTCGGTGACTTTCGTCTCGGCACAGTCGGGGTGGGTCGTCGGGACCACGCCCTGTGTCGGGACGTGTCCCCCGGTCCTCCTCCGGACAGACGACGGCGGGCAGGACTGGAGACGCGTTGCCTCACCGCCCATCGGCAACGGCACGACCGTGCAGTCGGTCCGATTCGCCGACACCCACGACGGCTGGGTGACGACAGACGACACCGTGTGGGCCACCCACGACGGCGGCGCTCATTGGGAACGACCGGTCTTCCCCGGTGTCCCGTCGGGCGATCGCGTCTCTGACGTGGAGGCTGCGGCCGGTACCGTGCACGCCGTCTTCTCCGGACCACCGGTCCAGATCGCCACGAGCCCCGTCCACCGCGACGACTGGACGCTCTCCCCCACGACACTCGTCGGCGGCGCCGGTCCCGTCCCCCACGAGCAGATCGTCCTGCAGGGAAGGGACGGTTGGATCATCGAGGTGGATCGGGTCGTGATCGCCGGCGCCCGGCTCGACAACGGGGCGTGGGTGCCGTGGAACCCCCCGTGCCTGCGGGCCGGCGGACCGGCCGACCTCGCCGCTTCCGACCCTGTCCATCTCGTGGCCCTCTGTGGTGAAGGGGTCTACTCGGAATCGGGACAGGCGACGGTGAGCTCTTTCTCGAGCGACGGTGGCGCGACGTTTCAGCCCGGTCCCGCACCTCTGTCGTTGAGCAGTTTCGGACCCATGGCCAGTCCGGCCGTCGGCGACGCCATCGTCGGCGAGGGGTCCAATGGCGATCTGATCGGTACCTTCGATTCGGGCCAGACCTGGACGATCCTGTACCGACCGCCGAGCCCTGAGACGTGGCAGTACCTCGGATTCACGACTGCCGGTCAGGGCATCGCCATCGAGGTGGGCGGGATCATGCTCATGACCTTTGACGGAGGACACGATTGGGCTCCTGTGGACTTCTCCCACGGGGAGGCGTAAACCGCACCATCGCCCCCGTTCACCGGGCTTGGATGCTCAGGGCGGCGGCCTTCCGGCTGGCCGAGATGTCGACCGCCTCCGCGGCATCGCTGTGCGAAACGCTGACGACCTTGACCCCTTGCAGGGCGACGTTCAGTTCCTGATTCGCCCACGACGCCGCGAACGGGGCGAACCGGCCCACGGTGGCGCCCAGAAGCGCCGACATCACCGGAACGGTCAGGGTCTTCTTACTGTTCGGGCTCAGTTTCTGTCCCGCCCCACAGGCGATCGAGATTCTGGCGACATCGCCAACGGGACCGATGATCTGGACGCTGCACCCGGTACCGGTCCCTCCGTCTTCGTTCCGCTCACCGCACAGGGGGGAGCAATCGGGCCCGTTGATGCTCTGACCCTGGCCCCAATCCCGGCTTTCGGCACCCCGGGCGTTGTAGAAGGCCTCCGCCTGCCCAAGGGTCACTGACAGCCCTTTCGCCGGCGGTGCCGTGGTGGCGGGGGACGACGTGCATCCCGCCAACCACACGCCCGTCACCATGGTGGCGGCGAACAGCAAGGCCAGTCGCTTCGTCATGGGGATGACCATACCGGTCGCCGGCGCGGCGGAGCCCTCCGTCACCGAGGTGCGTGGAGGGCTCCGGCCGTAACCTTAGGACACCGACACCGGCACCGACACCGCCGGGGGCGGGGCGCCGCTCCCAGGGACGGCGCCGGGGAATGTCAGCTGACGGTGATGGTCAGCGTCGACGTCGACTTCTTCAGCCCGAGGACAAAAGTGGAGGTGCCGCTGCCGTAGAAGCACAGCCCGATGTCGTCGCCCTTGGGGATCTTCCCGATCACCTTCTTGTTGAACGTCACCTTCTGCGTCTTCTTCGTGGTATTCGTGACGGTGGCCTCGAATATGGTCGACGTGCACGGCGGTTCCGAACCCGAGGAAGGCGCCGACCATCCCGTGCTCAATGCCGTCGGGCTGTAGACGTTCGTCGTGCCGCTCTTCTGGATATTGCTGTTGGGCAGTGTGACCGCCGGTCCGGGCTTCGACAGGCCGATCGACGGGGCCTGTGTGGTCGCGCCGGCCATGCTGATCGGGAGCACGACGGCCGAGACCACCGAAGCGGCGATCAGGCTGACCGCACCTTTCAACGAGTGACGCATGATCTTCCTTCTCCTGCTCGATGGACTCGGAACCGCACCATTCCTACGCAAACGACAGGAGGCTCGGGTCGCCACCGAGAATGCACGGCCGGGCCGCCAGATCCCGCTTCATCATGCCAACTGGGCCCTGCCCGGGCAATCGCGCCCCGGGGAGACCGCCGGAGTCATCCCGGATCGACGGTCAGCGTGAACCTCTGGCTCACCACGTCGCTGGTCCTGCCCCTCTTGAAGGTGGCCTCGATGAGGAGGGAACGGACGCCCGTGGCGGTGGGCGTGCCCGAGATGGTGGCCGTCCCGTCGTGGTCGTCCACGAAGGACAGGTTCTTCGGCAGCTTGCCGATCTTCCTGATCGACGGCGGCGGGCTGCCGCTCGTGGTCACGGTGAACGAGAAGGGGGTGGCCACCGAGGCGTCGGCTCTGTCGGGACTGGTGATGGCCCCGGATCCTGACCCACCCGTGGCGATCCGCCCGATCGAGTTGTTGCCGGAGTTGGTGAACCACATCGCCCTGTCGGGCCCCGCCGTGATCCCCAGGGGGGCGTCGATGGTCCGGCCGGCATAGTCGGTGACCACCCCGGCGGTGGTGATGCGCCCGATCGAACCGGGATCGCTCGCCCCGTTGCCGACGTTGGTGAACCACAGCGCCCCGTCGGGTCCGGCCGCGATGGCGCCGGGACCGTCGATGGTGGCGGACGAATAGCCGGTGACCACCCCGGCGGTGGTGATCCGACCGATCGATCCGTCGTTGTAGTTGGTGAACCACAGCGCCCCGTCGGGGCCGGTGGTGATGGCGTAGGGACCGTCGATGGCCGCCGCCGTGTAGTCGGTGACCACCCCCGCGGTGGTGATCCGCCCGATCGAGTTGTTGCCGTAATTGGTGAACCACAGCGCCCCGTCGGGCCCCGTGGTGATGCCGAGGGGCTCGTCGATGGTGGTGGATGTGTAATCGGTCACCACCCCCGCCGTGGTGATCCGACCGATCGAGTCGTCATTGGTGAACCACAGCGCCCCGTCGGGTCCCGTGGTGATGGCCGCCGGACCGATGATGGTCGGATCGGTGAAGTAGCTGGTCACGCCGGCGGTGGTCATCCTCCCGATCACGTTGTTGCCCAGGTTGGCGAACCACAGCTGCCCGTCGGGGCCCGTGGTGATCCCCAACGGAATGGAGCTGTTCGGATCGACGTGGTTGGTGACCACGCCGGCCGTGGTGATCCGCCCGATCGAGCTGAAGTTCTGGTTGGTGAACCACAGCGCCCCGTCGGGCCCGGTGGCGATCCCGGTGGGCCCCGAGATGGTGGGATCGGTGTAGTTCGTGACCGCCCCCACGGCGCTGGCTCCGCCCACGCCGGTGCGACCACCGGCGGTCCTCACCCCGGCCGCCGCCATCGGAGTTCCGGTCGCGACCGATCCGGCCACGACGATCAGCGTGACCATCGCCGTCGATGCCACCATCCGGGTGGCCGTGCGGAAGGACAGGGCGAGCCCCATCGCCTGATCCTACGCAGAGTAGTGATATCACCACTATTGTCACAAATGACGAGATGGCGGTCCGGCCGCCCCGAACGGGTCACCGGGCTGGCATCGAGCGACCGGCGAGACCCTTCGGTCCGCCGGTCCGGGGGTATCGTCGCCGGTGGTGCGTCGTGGTCCCATGACACAGGGAGGCTGGCCGTGACTGCGCAGCGGCAGGCCGGGACCGACGACTACGACCCGTTCGAGGCGTTCGACGACGTCATCGGCGGCGACCTCCGTGACCCCTATCCCGATCTGGCCGAGAAGAGGACGGCCACCCCGGTGTGGAAGGGGAGCCTGATCGGTGCCGACATGCTGCCCGAGGGCATCGCTCCGACCGAGTCATGGACGGCGTTCCGCTTCGACGACTGCTCGCGGATCCTCCGCAGTGCCAAGACTCTTCAGCTCCACCGGGTACGACAGCACCATCGGCCTGGTGATGGGGCACATGATCCTCGGCATGGACGACCCCGAACACCGCCTCCACCGCAACCTGGTGGCCCATGCCTTCCGGGAGAAGTCGTTGGCGCGCTGGGAGCTCGATCTCATCGGCCCCATCTGCAACGAGCTGATCGACCGCTTCGCCGGGCGCGGGCACGGCCGAGCTCGTCCGGGAGCTCACCTTCGAGTTCCCCGTGCGGGTCATCGCCCGCCTCCTCGGGCTCCCCGAGGAGGACTTCGCCCAATTCCAGCGGTGGTCCATCGAGTTGATCGGGCTCGGAGCCGACATCGAGCGGGGGCTGGCGGCCTCGGAGAGCCTCAAGAACTACTTCGCCGGCGTCGTGGCCGACCGGCGACGGTCCCCGCGCCAGGACGTCATCAGTGACCTGGTCACGGCCGAGATCGACGGCGAGAAGCTGACCGACGAGGCCATCTACTCCTTCCTGCTGCTCCTGCTCCCGGCCGGCGCCGAGACGACCTACCGGTCGTCGGGAAACCTCCTGTTCCTCCTCCTCACCCATCCCGACCAGCTCGCCGCCGTCACCGCGGACCGGGGCCTTCTCGATCAGGCCATCGAGGAGGCGCTGCGACTCGAGCCGCCGCTGCTGCTGATCAACCGGACGGCCACCACCGACGTCGAGCTGAGCGGCGTGACCATCCCCGCCGGCGGCGACATCACCACGTGCCTCGGGATCCGCCAACCACGACGAGGGGCGTTGGGAGAATCCCGACACCTTCGACATCTTCCGGACGCCCCAGCAACATCTCGCCTTCGCCTTCGGTCCCCACATGTGCCTGGGGATGCACCTGGCGCGGCTCGAGACGCGGGTCGTCGTCAATGCCGTGCTCGACCGGCTGCCCGGGCTCCGGCTCGACCCCGACGGGGACGACCCGCACATCCGGGGCCTGATCTTCCGTTCCCCGACATCGGTGCCGGTGCTCTTCGACGCCTAGGGCCGCGTACGGGCTCAGAAATGCCCGAGCACCGGGTGGGGCACGTAGGGCTCCTCGAGACGGGTCATCTCGTCGTCGCTCAGGACCAGCTCTTCGGCCGCCAGCGCGTCCTCGAGGTGACCGAGCTTGGTGGCACCCACGATGGGGGCCGTCACGCCGGGGCGCCGCAGGAGCCAGGCCAGGGCCACCTGGGCGGGGGGGACGCCGCGCCCGGCGGCGATCTCGGCCACACGGTCGACGACGTCGAAGTCGGTGGGCTGGCTGTAGAGATAGTCGGTGAACGGGTCGGTGTCCGAGCGGGTCGTGCAGCTTCTCGCCCTCGCGGGTGCGGTTGCCGGCCAGCACACCCCGGGCCAACGGGCTCCAGGGGATGACACCGACACCCTGGTCGAGACACTGCGGGATCATCTCGCGTTCCTCCTCGCGGTAGAGGAGGTTGTAGTGGGGCTGCATGGAGACGAAACGGGTCCATCCGTTGTCGTCGGCCGTGTGCTGGGCCTTGGCGAACTGCCAGGCGAACATGCTGCTGGCGCCGATGTAGCGGGCCTTGCCGGCACGGACGACGTCGTGCAGGGCCCCCATCGTCTCCTCGATCGGGGTCCGGCCGTCCCAACGGTGGATCTGGTAGAGGTCGACGTAGTCCATGCCCAGGCGCCGCAACGACGCGTCGATACCGGACAGGATGTGCTTGCGCGACAGACCACCGCCGTTCTCGCCCGGGGTCACCGGCATGAACACCTTGGTGGCGATGACGACCTCGTCCCGACTGAGCATCTTCCCCACCAGACGCCCGGTGGCCACCTCGCTGGCGCCGTTGGAATAGGTGTCGGCCGTGTCGAAGAAGGTGATGCCCCCGTCGACGGCGGCCCGGACGATCGGCTCGGCGGCATCCTCGTCGAGGACCCAGGGTCGGTCGCTGTCGTTGCCGAAGCTCATCATGCCGAGACAGACCCGCGACACCCGCAGACCCGTCCGGCCCAGATTCACGTACTGCATGAGGCACCTCTGGTGGCCGGGACACGGGCCATCCGTGCCGGGAAGACCCGCAGGCTAACCAGCGAGCCGCCGGTCCAAGAGGCGGGGAACGGTCGCGGAGGCCGGGCCCGCCCCGTCGGAGGAAGACTCCCTGCTCGGACGCCATCGCTCCTGGTCCGGGCCCGTCTCAAGGGGGGGTGCTCGACCAGGCCGATATCTGGCCTATGGATCGCATCGACGGAGGAGACGACGCGGCACGGCCGTGCCCGGATTCCCCCGCCGCCTGGGCCGGCGCCTGCTCGATCCCACCATCCTCGTCCGTCCCCATCGTCGTCGTCGTCTTCTCCTTGTTCCGGTCCAAGCACCTCATCGCCGACCTGCCCATCTGGGCCATCGCCCTGCTGGTCGGCGGCTGCTACCTCCTCACGGTGCTCGAGGCGGCCCTGTGGCCCGAAGCCGCGATGACGGGGTGGCGTCTGCAATTCCGGGTCGGCACCGTCCTGGCCGCCATCACGATCGTCATCTACTCGGTGGGCTGGGGGCCCACCCTGGCGCTGGGGCTCCTGTTCGGCGTCGCCGACTGCATGCGGAACCTCGGCTCCCGGGTGGCGCGCCCGGCCATGGTCTTCAGCGTCCTGTTCATCGGCATCGGCCAGCTGGCCATCGCCACCGGGATCGTCCCCACCCTCGTGGCCCAGCCCTTCGTCCACGGCCTCGCCGCGCTGGCGGCGCTCGGGCATCGTCTTCACCATCAAGCTTCTCGAGTGGGTCTTCGCCGCCCGGGAACGGACCGAACGCCGTTTCAAGGCCCTCGTGCAGCACGCCGCCGACATGATCGTGGTCACCGACGCCGAAGGTCGCCTGACCTATCGTGAGCCCGTCGTTCGAGGACCAGCTCGGCTACGACCCGAGCCAGGCGTTCTCCCTCTCGGGAGGCGACCTGGTGCACCCCGACGACATGAAGAGGGTGGCCGACGCCTTCGAGGCCGCCCGGCGCGGCGCCGGGGAGCCGCTCTCCCTCGAGTTGCGCGTCCGGGCCGCCGACCGTACGTGGCGCTGGTTCGACGTCACGATCACCAACCTGCTCGACGATCCCGATGTGGCCGGCGTCGTGTCCAACCTTCACGACATCACCGACCGCAAGGCGTCGGAGGTGGCGCTGCGCGACGCCGAGGAGAGGTTCCGCACGTCGTTCGACGAAGCGCCCATCGGCATGATCCTGGTCAGCCGCCAGGGCCTCGGATCCTCCAGGCCAACCGGGCCTTCTGCGAGATCGTCGGGCGCCGCCAGGACGAAGTCACAGGGATGTCGGTGCAGGAGCTCACCCATCCCGACGACCGCGAGGTCAGCCGGTCGTGGAGGACCCGCCTCCTGACCGGCGAGGTGAGCAACTACCAGATCGAGAAGCGCTACCTGCACGCCGACGGGCACGCCGTGTGGACGTCCCTGCACGCCAGCTTCGTCAGAGACCCCGACGGGAACGCCGCTCTATGCCATCGGCCAGATCGAGGACATCACCGAGCGACGGGCCATGAGCGCGTTGATGGCCCACGCCGCCATTCACGACCCCCTGACCGACCTTCCCAACCGCGTCCTGTTCGCCGATCGCCTCGAGCTGGCGCTGGCCACGGTCACTGCGGGGGTCCCGCCACGTGGCCGTGGTGTTCCTCGATCTCGACCACTTCAAGCTGATCAACGACAGCATGGGCCACGACGGCGGCGACCAACTGCTGCGGGCCGTGGCCGAGAGGATCCGGGGCTCGGTGCGTCCCGGGGACACCGTCGCCCGCTTCGGCGGCGACGAGTTCACCATTCTGTTCGAGGACGTCATCGACGCCGGCGAGCGCCCGCGAGGCGGCCGAACGCACCCTGGCCGACCTGGCCCGGCCCTTCGAGCTCGACGACGGCGAGGTCTTCGTGTCGGCCAGCGTCGGCATCGCCCTGTCCACCACCGGCCACGACACGCCCACCGTCCTCCTGCGCAATGCCGACGCCGCCATGTACCGGGCCAAGGAACGCGGGCGCGGCGGGATCGAGCTCTACGACCTCCAGGACGACCCGTGGACGGTCAGGCGCCTGCGGACGGGGAACGATCTCCATCGCGCCCTCGAACGCAACGAGTTCGAGCTCCACTACCAGCCGTTCGTCGACCTCCACACGATCGACGATGGTGGGCGTGGAAGCGCTCGTCCGCTGGCGTCATCCGACCCGTGGGCTGCTGCCTCCCGGGGGAGTTCATCGATCTGGCCGAGGACACGGGCCTGATCGTCCCGCTCGGATACTGGGTCATCGGCGAGGCGTGCCGGCAGGCCGTGGCCTGGCGGGAGCTGCGGAACCGGGCCGGGCAGGAGGCGTGGCGGTTGATGATGTCCATCAACGTCTCGCCCCGCCAGCTGGTGGAGAGGAACTTCGCCTCGCGGCTCATCGAGATCGTCGACGCCTCGCGGCGTCGATCGCGACACCATCCTCCTCGAGGTGACCGAGACCACGGTGATGCGCGATCCCGAGCACGCCATCGCCGTCCTCGAGACCTCGAAGGCCCAGGGGATGCACATCTGCATCGACGACTTCGGCACCGGGTACTCGTCACTGAGCTACCTCAAGCGTCTCCCCGTCGAGACGATCAAGATCGACCGGAGCTTCGTCGACGGGCTCGGCGAGAACCCGGAGGACACGGCGATCGTACGGGCCGTCATCGGCATGGCCGACTCGCTGCGCCTTCTCTGCGTGGCCGAGGGCGTGGAGACCCACGACCAGGTCGACGCTCTGCGGGCCCTCGGCTGCCACATCGCCCAGGGGTTCCTCTTCGGCCATCCTCTGTCGGTCGACCGGCTGGCGCCGTTCCCCCGCGACGACCTGAGCTCGTGGGCCGACACCCAGGTGATCAGCGCCTCCTGATCGCCGATGACGACGCCGACACCGCGCCGTCAGCGCGGCGCGATGCCCCAGGTGGCGCGCCAGGAGGCCCCCGGCTCCAGCCGGACCAGATCGGTCCCCGAGCGCAGTGCGTCGGGGGGACACGTCATGGGCTCGATGGCGATCGACTGCCGTCGCCGCCCGGCCGGCTCGACGGTGTCGGCCGTGTAGGCCATGACGTAGCCGAAGTGCTCGTCCATCCACACCGTGGCGCCGCGCCCGGTCTCGGTGTCGTCGAGATCGACCCGGGCCACGCCGCCGGCGTCCCGGTCCAGGTCGGTGAAGGCGGTGTCGAGCTGCGTGGGTCCGATCCGGCGCCCGGAGGTGAAGTCGAGCTCGCTCCCGGCCACGATGGTGTCCCCCGTCGGCAGGCCCCGCTCGTCGGTGACCAGGCAGCGCTGTCCGGGCAGGGTGAGCCGGACGGAGTCGATGGCGGGCGAGCCGAGGGTGAGATAGGGATGGAAGCCGAGGCCGAACGGGGCCGGGACCTCGTCGGCGTTGGTGACCCTGGTGGTGACGACCAACCCGTCGCGCCCGAGCCGGTACTCGAGCGACGAGCTCGAGGCGCCACGGGAAGCCGGGCTGGGCGAAGAGCGTGCAGCCGAGGACGACGACGTTCTGCGCCCGCGACCGGAGCCGCCACGGCAGCCAGCGCACCAACCCGTGGATGGCGTTGCGGCGCTCGGGTTCGTCCCACGCGGCGCGCCCGGTGCGCCCGTCGATCGAGTAGCGGCCGTCTCCCAGTCGGTTCGGCCACGGAGCGAGCACCTGGCCGCGCCCGGCGCTGCACATGTCGGTGACGCCGAAGCCGTCGATGACCGGCATCGCCGTCGATCGTGTAGGAGCGCAGGGTGGCGCCGACCTCGGTGACGACCACCTGCTGGCGTCCGTGGCCGATGTCGTGCTGCTCGCCCGAGGGCGACACCTCCGTCATCGGGTGAGGCAGGCATCTGGGTGGGCCTCGAGGCGCTCGATGGTGATGGCGTGTGGATGACGGCCCGATCACCCCGGCGTCAACGGTGACGGCGGTGCCGTTCTGCGGAACGGGCACCGGTATGGTAGTTGCCGGAGTCGACACCGGCGCCCGCCACGGTGGTCGTCGCGGAGGAACGCCGTGCGCATCCTGGTCACCAACGACGACGGCGTGCGCGCCCCGGGCATCGGCGCCCTGGCCCGGGTGGCCGCCGACAGCGACCACGACATCGTGGTGGTGGCCCCCATGGTCGACTACAGCGGCGCCGGTGCCGCCGTCGGCCCCGTCCACTCGCGCGACGGCGTCGACTACGAGACCTACGAGATCGACGGGCTGGCCGGTGTCCCCACCTACGGCATCGACGGGCCGCCGGCCCTGGCCGTCATCCTCGCCTGCGTCGGCGGTTTCGGGGCCCGACCCGACCTCGTGGTCTCGGGCATCAACCACGGCGTGAACGTGGGGCGCTCGGCCCTGCACTCGGGCACGGTGGGTGCCGCCCTCACCGCCGCCCATTTCGGTCTGCGCTGCCTGGCCGTGTCGATCCGCTGGGGGTCGGATCCCGTCCCCTGGGACACGCCGGCCGCACTGGCCGGCAGCCTGATCCCCGTCCTGGCCGAGGCGCCCGCCGGGCACGACGCTCAACCTGAACGTCCCCGACGTGGCCCTGGCCGACCTGCGGGGCTGCGCCACGGGCGGCTCGTCGCGGGGAGGCACCATCCGGTCCGCCGTCCACGACAGCCGGCGACGGGCGAGCCCGCACCCGCACGTGGCTCTCCCGCCGGAGCCGTCGGGGACGCTGCGCCTGGACCTGACCCCGCCCGGGCACGGGCCGCTGGTCGAGCCCGACACCGACGCCGGGCTGGTGGCCCGTGACTACGCCTCGCTCACCCCCCTGGTCGGGGTCCGCGAGGCCGAGCGACGAGGCCGGCGACACCTTCGCGTCACGCTCTCGACGCCCTCTACGCCGTCCCCGGCGTCGGACCGGGCCCGGTGCCGGACGACGCCGGCCGAGGACGGCCGGGCCGCCACCGGGTAGACAGAAACACCAGGTCAGAGGCCCGGATCCGCCGCCCGGGGCCGGCGACGGCCGCCACCCGGCCGCCATCCCGACCCGGCGGGTGGGCTTGCGAAGGCGTGCACAAGCGCTAAGGTGGTTGCGACCCGAACCATCGGATGGTGGAGTCCATGCGGCAGCAGCGGAGGCTGCCGACCGGGCCCTGACCGGCCTGCGCCAGTGGACCACCGTGACCGTCTCGTCGGTGACCGGCGCGTCCGCGCGCCGGTGACGAGCTGCTCCCACCCGACCGGGACCCCCCATGACCTCACCTCGCCCACAGCCGCGCTCAGCACGGAGGCAGAAGGAGACGCCCACGGCCTAGCCCAGGGTTGCTCCGTCCGCACCTCGTTCGGACTCTCACATGTCCAGGGCCGCCCGCCCTTCCCGGCGCCGGCTCCGCGAGACGAATGCTCAGACGACGGGCGCCCGCATTCCACAGCCCACCTGGAGCCCTCCGGGGATCCCGTGACTCAAGGGAAGGCACAAGATGCGGAAGCACCGACTCTCTGGCGTTGTCATCGCCGTTCTGATCGGCCTGGGTGCGTTCACCCACCGATCGGACACTCCTCATCGCAACACCCGGCACCGACCGTGCCGGCATCCAACTGGCGTCGGCGGATCTCCCCGCCGGCCGCACCGTCACGGCCGTCCTGACGACGGTCGCCGACGTGCCGACCGACATCGCACGTCGTGCTGACCTCAGCTCGGTGGGCCGGGCGGTGGCCGATCCTGTG
The DNA here is from genome assembly GCA_963842145.1 of uncultured Acidimicrobiaceae bacterium. Taxonomy (GTDB): domain Bacteria; phylum Actinomycetota; class Acidimicrobiia; order Acidimicrobiales; family UBA8190; genus CAWJFJ01. The sequence goes on along the minus strand of CAWJFJ010000012.1, from coordinate 357,493 downwards.
CCCTCGCCGTTCAGGCCCAGGCCCTCGTGCGGACGTCGCGTCGCCGTTGCCAGCGTGCCGACGCGACCGCCACAGGCGACGCGCGCCTAGCTGACCGCCTGTGGCCCGGTACGCAGGCGGCGCCGACAGGCGTATCTGAGCCATGGCCGCCGGCCCGCCCGTACCCGCGCCCGGTGCGTCCGCCCGCCGGCGGCGGCCGGCAGCCGGCCCGGCCCGGCGCCGGCCCCGGCGGCGGCACCGGCGCCGACGGTGCCCGACCCCTTGGCCGCGCTCCGGCAGTGCGAGTCGGGCGGCGACTACGGCGCCGACACCGGCAACGGCTACTACGGCGCCTACCAATTCACTGCTGGGGACGTGGCGGTCACTCGGGCTACGGGGGCCTCCCGTCGCAGGCTCCGCCGGCCGCAGCAGGACCAGGCGGCCCAGGAGCTGCAGGCCCGCCGGGGCTGGGGCCAGTGGCCCTCGTGCGCGCGCCGGCTCGGGCTCCTCTGACGGCGGCCGACCTGGCCGGGTCGCGTCAGGTGCAGGGGCACGAGATCGTCGAGCCAGTCGTAGACGACCTGGGCGGCCAGACGGAGGTTGTTGGCCTGGCAGTGGGCGTCGGCGCCGTCGTCCACGGAGAAACGGTGGGTCGTGACCGGGCCCGACACCCCGGCGGCGAACTCATCGGCCTGGCGCAGCACCTCCGTCGCCCTCGCGCAGACCCGACCAGGGCGAGAGACGGGACACGACACCGCCGACAGCGCCGACCCGAGCCGATAGGCGCTCGAGCTGCGCCTTCCACTCCTGGAGCGAGGCCACCCCGAAGCGGCGACAGACGGCGACGATCCCCCAGAGCATCTGGGCCGGGAGGAGGTCCTCGGGGATGCCGGCGACGTCCTCGGGACGGATGTCCCGGTGCATCCGGAAGACCTCGGGGCCGAGGAAGGCCTCGAAGTAGCGGTAGAGGTCGACCAGCGGGCTGTCGGCCACGAGCGCCTGGACGCGGCCGTCGTGGGCCGCCGTGCGCGCCGCGAAGTAGCCGCCGATGCTCATCCCGGCCAGGGCCACGAACCCGCCGTCGGGGCCGAGGCGGCTCTCGACGTCGTCGAGGACGGCTCCCACCGGTGCCTCGTAGTCGGGCCGGTACGTCATCGTCGGGTTCCGGCGCATGCACCCGGTCTGGCCGGGGCCGTCGAAGAGGACGACCTGCCAGCCGCGCGCCGCGCCGGCCGCGCCCAGCTGGAAGTACATCTCCTCGGCGCCCGAGTCGAAACCGCCGAAGGCCACCAGGGTGCCCCGGGGCCGGCCCGCCGGGGCCGTCCCGGCCCGGGGCCGCACCAGATACCCGGGCAGGAAGCCGTCCTCGAAAGGGATCGACAGGGGCTCCACCGGGGGGTCGAAGAGGGCGGCGGCGGCCTCGAAGCAGGCCCGGCTGCGCCGACCGCACTCGGCCAGGACGACCGGGTCCGGCCTCGGCGTAGTACTCGGCCGTCCGGTGGTAGGTCGACGCCCGCAGGAAGTGGTCGCGGGCACTGACCAGATGGCCGGCGTCCAGGCAGTGCGTGGGCACTGTCCTCCACCCGGGCGGCCAGGTGCGCAGAAGGCCGACACCCAGCTGCCGGTGTCGCCGTCGGTGATCATCCCCGCCGCGGCCAGGCACTCCCCGACCGTCGAGCCCCCGTAGTCGGCCGCGCCCATGGCCCGCAGGAGCTGGTAGTCGAACTCCGGGATCGCGAAAGCCCGAGACCCGGGTGACGCTCCTCGTGATCTGGCTGCCTTCGAACGCCACCGGAATCGTGCTCCTCCGACGACGTCGCCCGGACGCCGGGCGGGCCCCGATCCTACGGTTCCCGGTCCGGTCACCCCGTTAGCGTGGGGATCGCATGCGTGTCGCCGCCATCCAGAGCACCGCGTCGGCCGACCGACCGGCGAATCTCGCCGCCGCCGGGGACCTGGTGGACGGCGGCCGTCGGCGACGGGGCCGAGCTGGTGGTGCTCCCCGAGCTGTTCTCCCTCTACGGCAACGCGCGCGACGCTGCGCGCCGGGGCCGAACCGCTCGACGGCCCCACCGTCGGCGTGGGCGGCCGAGGTGGCCGCCCGGCACCGGATCTGGCTGGTGGCCGGGAGCTTCGTCGAGGCGGCGGGGCGCAGCCGCAACCACAACACCTCCGTTCTCGTCGGTCCCGACGGCACCGTCGGTGCCCGCTACCGGAAGATCCACCTCTTCGACGTGGACGTCCCCGGGGCGGTGACCCGCGAGTCCGACGCGGTGGCGCCGGGAGACACCGTGGTGAGCGCCACGGTGACCCTCGACGACGGTCGCCCGCTGCCCATCGGGCTGACCATCTGCTACGACCTGCGCTTCCCCGAGCTCTACCGCCTGCTGTCCCTGGCCGGCGCCCTCGTGATCGTCGTCCCCTCGGCCTTTGCCGCCGCCACCGGGCGCGCCCACTGGGAGGTCCTCGTGCGGGCCCGGGCCATCGAGAACCAGGTGTTCGTGATCGCCGCCGATCAGGTGGGGGAGCTCTCGCCCGCAGTTCACCGCCTACGGCCATTCGATGATCGTCGACCCCTGGGGGACCATCCTGGCCGAGCGTCCCGACGGTCCCGGCCACGTCATCGCCGATCTCGACCTGGCCGGTCAGCAGGAGATCCGGTCCCTGCTCCCGAGCCTGGCCCACCGCCACCGGAGACCTACGGGGGGCTCGACCGGAGATGAGGGCGCCGGACCGGTGAGTCCCGATTCCACAACGCGTACCCAAAAGGAAACGGCTTCCCGCTACCCTGGACCCCATGGTTCCGAGCGCGCGGAGCGGCGAACCTGCCACTCCTGGTATCTCCGGTGGGGTCCCGTCATCACGGGCCCGGCCACGGCGGCCACCGGGCGGGCCACCGACGAGGGCGGACCGTCCCGGGGCCGGCTGGCGCCGGTGGACCCGGCGGACGGCCACGGCCGTGGACGTCTCGCTGATGGCGCCGATCGCCACCGTCACCGGCCTGTTCGACCGGGCGACCGTTCACCGACGGGTCGTTCGAGGTCGAGGGGCTCCAGATCCACTACGAGGTCTACGGAACGGGGCCGAACGTCCTCGTCTTCATGCACGGGATCCTCCTCGACACCCAGATGAACCGTCGGCTGGCCTCCGACCTGGCCGCCACCGGCAACAGGGTCATCCTCCTCGACCTCCCCGGGCACGGGCGGTCGGACAAGCCCCGCCACGCGTCGGCCCACCGGATCGACTCCTACGCCCACTACGTGGTGGCCCTCCTCGACGAGCTCGGGATCGACCAGGCCGTCATCGGGGGCGTCTCGCTGGGCGCCAACGTCTCGCTGCAGGTGGCGGCGCAGGCCCCCGAACGCGTCCGCGGGCCTCCTGATCGAGATGCCGGTGCTCGAGTGGGCCGTCCCCGGCGCCGCCCTCGTCTTTCTTCCCATGCTCCTCGGGGTCCACTACGCCGCGCCCGCTGGCCCGGGCCGTGGCCTGGCTGGCCCGCCGCCTCCCCCGGACGACGATCGGGCCCCTCGACAGCTTCGTCACGCACCCTGCACCCTCGATCCCGAGGAGACGACCGCCGTCCTCCACGGGATGCTGGCCGGTCCCATCACCCCGACCTACGAGGAGCGTCACGCCATCGCCGCCCCCGACCCTCGTCATCGGGCACAAGATCGACTTCATCCACCCCTTCACCGACGCCGACCACCTGGCCCGGCAGGTCCCCCTGGCCCGGCTGGTGGAGGCCCGGTCGGTGATCGAGCTGCGCGTCGCTCCCGAGCGCCTGACCACCCATATCGCCGAGTTCCTGGACGAGGTCTGGGACCACTCGCTGTTCCACGTCATCCCCCGGCCCCGGGCCCTGCCCACGGAGGCCTGACCGACCCGACGGGCGGCGACCGCGCCGGTCAGCGCCAAAGAACGGTCAGCGCCAAAGAACGGTCAGCGCAGGGGAACGGTCAGCGGGCGCGCGGCGGGGCCCAGGCGTCCGGGTCTTCCGTCAGCTTGGCCACCGACCGCGGGAGGCGGCCCTGGACGACGTCTTCGAGGGAGACCCGTTCGAGGACGCTGCGGAGGCTGGCGCGGACGGCGATCCAGACGTCTTGGAGATGCTCGGCGGGGCCGTCGTAACGGGCCGCCTCGGGCCGGAGGCCTCGGACCTCGGCCAGCGGGCCGTCGAGAGCCCGCATCACGTCGGCCACCGAGATGTCGGACGCCGGGCGGGCCAACCGGTAGCCGCCCTCGGACCCCCGCTGGCTGGCCACGATCCCCGCCCGCCGGAGGTCGTTCAAGATGGCCCCGAGGAACTTCGACGGCAGGACCTGGGCCTCGGCCAGAGCCTCGGCGGTGGTGGGCTCCCCGCGGGCGGTCAGGGCGAGCAGGGCGCGCATGCCGTAGTCGACCTTGGCGGGGATGTGCACCCCCTGATTCTGCCCCGGTGGAGCGCCGGTGATGTGCCATGGGGTCCCACGACGTCGATCCGGCGGACCCCCGTCGTGTTCCATACCACCGAGGACATCTTCGACACCCCCGAGGACCTCGGGACCACGGCCTACGTTCCGGGCAAGGTCGGCTGATATATTCCGAAGAGTGGTGGGATAGTCACAAGATGCCCTCTTGTCAGGGAGGCCCGGGGAGCTGAAGCTGGCGGGAGGACGACCGACGACGGGAGAACCGACGTGCGGGTGATCGAACGCCAGGCCAGCCGAGAGGACGAGCACTTCACCGAAGGTGAACCCGATCTCGAGGCCCCCGAGGAATTGGCCGTCCTCGAGGTGGACGAGGAAGCCCTGCTCGAGGAGGACCTCGACAATCGGGTCGACCTCGAGGACGAGGTGGACGAGGACACCCTCGAGAGCAGCCTGGACCACCTGGTCTACGACGGGCTGGTCGACGACGGGCTGGTCGACGACGGGGACGACGCCGGTGCCGAGGACGGCAGCGACGACACCGACACGTCGGATCCCCCGGCGGTCGACGTCCTCGATGATCTGGAGGTCGAGGACCTCGAGGACATCGAGGAGAGCCTCGACCGGATCATGCGCGAGAAGCTGGCCGGCGACGAGGATCCCGATGGCGATCCCGACGAGCCCGTCGTCGGCGCCGTGGCCGGGGACGTCGACGGCAAGGTGCCTTCGTGCGGGCCGGACGAATTCGTGTGCCGGTCGTGCTTCCTCGTCCGGAGCACGACGCAGGCCACCGGGCCATCGACGTCGCTCTGTCACGACTGCAGCGGGTAACCGGGCGTCGAAGACGACACCGTCCTCCGCCGTCGGCTACAACTCCGGGCGTGACCTTGCCCGATTCGCCACAGAGCCCAGACCGTCCGGTCTCCACCGCCAAGGCCGGCCCTCCCCCGGCGCCCGAGCGACGGCGGCGGACCATCGCCATCAGCGGATCGGCGTCGGGCATCGGCGCCGCCGTGCGCGAACGCTTCGAGCGCAGCGGCCTGAAGGTGGTGGGGGTGGACCGGCACGACGCCGAGGTGATCGCCGACCTGTCGACTCCCGACGGTCGTCGTGAGGCGGTGACGAAGACGACGGAACTGGCCGGCGGGCACCTCGACGGGGTCGTCGCCTGCGCCGGGCTCGGTCCGCATGTCCGGCCCTTCGAGGCGATCCCGAAGGTCAATTACTTCGGCGCCCTGGCTTACCTGGACGGCCTCCTGCCGGCGCTGGCCGGCGGCGAGGCGCCGGCGGCCGTGGCCATCTCGTCCAACGGGGCCACGCTGACGCCCACCAACCAGGCCTTCGTCGACCTCCTCCTGACCGACGACGAGGAGGCGTCCTGCGCCATGGCCGCCACCCTCGACGGTGCCACCGTCTACGGGATGTCCAAGCTGGCCATGACCATCGGCCTGCGGCGGCGGGCCGGGACGTGGGCCGGGAAGGGGGTCCGGCTGAACGCGGTGGCCCCGGGACCGGTCGACACCCCGCTGCTGGCGGCGTCGTTGGCCGACAAGACGCTCGGCCCCCTGGTCGAGGCCCTCCCCGTTCCCGTCGGCCGCCGTGCCACCGCCGGCGAGATCGCCGGCGCCGTCGGATTCCTCCTCGATCCCGTGAACGGCTTCATCCACGGGTCACTGCTCTTCGTCGACGGCGGCAGCGACGCGCTCCTGCGTCCCGACCGCGTCTAGCGGGCGCGCCGGCGCCAAGACGGCCGGGGACCGATCAGGGACCGTCGGCCACGAGGGTGACGGCGGTCACGCCGGTGGCCAGCGTCCTCGGCGTCCCGTCGGACCAGCCGTCGAGCACGTATTGCGTGGCGGTGGCGGTGGCGGAGCCGCCGATGGACGGGGTCGCTCTCGTACCGAGGCGCCCCGGCGTCGGTGTCGTTGTCGTGGTTGTCGTTGTCGTCGTCGGTGCCGCCCGACACGTCGGGGGGGCGACGGTGCGTGCAAAGGCGACGAGTCCTCCCGTCTGATCGAAGACGGCGTCGGAGATCTGGAAGGGAACCGACGCCAGCGTGGTCGTCTGCCCCGTGGTCGGGTCGACCGACAGGACCTGGGTGGGAACGGTCTGGCACGGGCTGACGGCGGGTCTGCTCGAGAGGACGACGATGTCGCCTCCGGAGTCCAGCCACTGCGCGTCGGTCCATGTGGGAGTGTCCGCCGTGAGCGCCGTCGGCGTGCCGATGAAGCGGGGATTGGTGGCCGACACGGGCTGGTCGAGATCGAGGACCTGGACGCCGTCCACGACATTGAGAGGACCGCCCTCGAGATTGAGAGGCGCGGTCGGCAGGAAGAGTCCGCTCACCACCAGCTGCGTGTCGTCGGTCGACCACGACAGACCTTCCACGACCGGGCCGTCCGGCGACGAGTAGACGGCGTGGTCGACGCCGGTGGCGAGGTCGCGGACGGCGACGGCCGCCGTCGAGGCTCCCGCAGTGACCCGGTAGAAGGCGAGCTCGGTGCCGTCGTGGCTGACCGCGGGGTAGAGGCCGTCGGTCACGAAATGGGGAGTGCCCCCACCCAGTGCGACGCTCTCGATGACCGGGCTCGGTCCCAGATAGCCGACGTAAGCGACGCCGTCGGCGGCGGTGACCCCGAAGGGCCGCTGCAGGTGTCGACCGGCGGCGTCGACGGGCGACGGACCGACGAGGGTGCGCAGGACGGCACCGGTGCCGGGCGACAGCAGCTCCACCGCCCCGTCGGACTTCGCGATCAGCAGGTCACCGGCGACACCGTTCCCGCCGGCCGGCCGGGCGCCACCCGACCCACCCGAGACATGGACGCCCACGGCGACGGCCACCACCACGCAGACGGCCAGGGCCATCGTCACGCCCCAGGGCACCCGACGGGGAGCCCGGGGCGCCGTCGCACCGACGCCCGGTACCGGGGCCGGACGGGTGGGTCGGATCTGGGCGGCGGCGCCGCCGAACATCTGGCGCAACCGGGCCCCGGTGGCCTCGTCCGGCGCGTTCCTCGGTCCGGTCATGGCGAAAGCTCCTCTCTCAGCCGGGCCAGGCCCCGCCGGACGAGGCTGCGCACCGTCGACGGGCGGCAGCGCAGGACGGCGGCGATCTCGTCCTCGGGGAGGTCCAGGTAGTAGCGCAGCACCACGGCCGTTCTCTGGCGGATGGTGAGTCGGTCGAGGACGTCCCACAGCTCGCCGGGGTCGTCGATGCCGGGGTGAGGCAGGCCGGGGCGGTGGCGGTGCTCGAGGAGGCGGCGTCGGTGGTAAGAGCGACAGGCGTTCACCACGGAGGTCCGCAGGTACCTCGCCGGATCGTCCGGAAGGGGGGCCGGTCGCACCCCGAAGCGCAGGAAGACGTCCTGGACGAGGTCTTCGGCGGCCGGGACCGATCCCGTCAGGAAGGTGGCCAGCCGGACGAGGTCGGCCCACGAGCGGCGGAACAGCTCGGCCAGGACTCCGCCGACGTCACTCCCGCTGTCCGGCAACGACACCGGCGCCTCCTGCCCCATATCTGTACCGACGCACAGCTCCCCCCGGACCGTTGCCGGGAATCCGGCGGCGTCGGGCGACCGGCGCTACTCGTCGTCGCCGCGGACGACGCGGTTGCGTTTGCGGGCCGACTGGCGGCGCTTGTCCTCCAGACGGCGGATCTTCGAGCCCTGCGTGGGCCTGGTCGGGACGCGGGGGCGCTCGCTGCGCAGGCCCTCGGCCAGGCGGGCGGCCAGCCGTCGCAGGGCCACCTCGCGGTTGCGGGACTGGGAGCGCTCCTCGCCCACCGACACCCGCACCGTCGGGCCCAGCCGTTCGAGGAGCCGGGCGCGCTGGCGCGGTCCGAGCGAGGGCGACGACTCGACGTCGAAGCGGACCTCGGCGCGACTGCTCGTCTTGTTGGCGTGCTGGCCCCCGGGGCCGCCGCTGGTGGTGAACCGCCAGAGGAGCTCCTCGAGGGGGATGACCACCCCGCGCGTGACCCGGAGCACCTCGCGCCGCTCGGTGTCCGGTCCCTCCTCGGTCATCGCCTCCAGGCTACGAGTGCCCCGGGTCGCCCTCGTCGATGACCGGATTCTCGCAGGACGCCCACACCCTCGACCTCGATCCGGACGGTGTCGCCCGCCACCAACCACTTCGGAGGGTCGAAGCTGGCCCCCACCCCGGCCGGGGTGCCGGTGGAGACGACGTCACCGGGCTCCAGGGTGAAGACGGTGGAGAGCTCTTCCACCATGGCCCAGCACGAGAAGATCATGTCGTCGGTGGACGAGTCCTGGCGGAGCTCGTCGTTGACCCACGTCCGCAGACGGAGGTGGTGGGGGTCCCGGACCTCGTCGGTGGTCACGAGCCACGGGCCCATGGGCCCGTGGGTGTCGAAGGACTTTCCCATCGTCCAGGTCGGCGACCGCCACTGCCAGTCGCGGACGCTGACGTCGTTCATGATCGTGAAGCCGGCCACCACCGTCGCCGCCTCGGCCGCCGGGACGTGGCGGCAGCGGCGGCCGATGACGAAGGCCAGCTCGCCCTCGTAGTCGACCTGGGGCGAGGCCATCGGGATCTCGATGGCCTCGAGCGGTGCGATCACGCAGGTGCGCTGTTTGTTGAACCAGACCTGGTGTTCCGGTGCCGGCCGTCCCATCTCGGCCACATGGGCGCCGTAGTTCATCCCGATCCCCATCACCTTGGGCGGACGCGGGACCGGGGCCAGCAGCTCGACCACCTCGAGCGGGTGTCGGCGCGCCGACGTCGACGGTGCGCCGGCGGCCAGCTCCAGCGCCGGCGGGCCTCCGGCGAGGAGGTCCGCCATGCCACCGGGCAGGCCCACGGCGCCGTCGGTGAGGTCCACCACCTCGTCGCCGGCGAGGACGCCGGTGCGGGCCGGCTCCGCCCTCGAGCCGACCCGGAAGCTGACGAGACGCATGCGGACAACGTAGGCCCACGGCGACGGGGACTCCGACGGCGGGCGGTAGCCTCGCCCCCGGTCCGGCGAGGGCCGGAGCGGGGAGGGGGAAACGGTGGCGGAGACCGACCTGCAGGGGAAGGTGGCCCTGGTGACGGGGTCCTCGAGCGGGATCGGAGCAGCCACGGCCCGCCTGCTGGCCGGCGCCGGGGCGACCGTGGTCGTGAACTCGTCGTCGTCGGTCGAGGCGGGCGAAGCCCTCGCCGCCGATCTCCCCGGGGCCAGCTATCTGCGGGCCGACATCGCCGACAGCGGCGAAGCCGAGACGTTGGTGGCCGCCACCGTCGAACGGCACGGTCGATTGGACATCCTGGTCAACAACGCCGGGACCACGGCCGTCATCGCCCACCCCGACCTGACCGCCGCCACCCCCGACGTCTGGCGCCGCATCTTCGGGGTCAACGTCATCGGGACCTGGCAGGTCACGGTGGCCGCCGTCCCCCACCTGCAGGACTCTGGTGACGGGTGCATCGTGAACGTCTCCTCCCTGGCCGGTCACCGGCCGGTGGGGAGCTCGATCCCCTACGCGGCGTCCAAGGCCGCCCTCAGCCACATGACGGTCCTCCTGGCCAACGTCCTCGGACCCGGGATCCGGGTCAACGCCGTCGCTCCCGGTCTGGTCGACACGCCGTGGACGGCGGACTGGGACGACGTCCGCGCCTTCGTGAAGGCCCAGGCCCCGCTCGGGCGGTCGGGCACACCGCAGGACATCGCCGAGGTGATCCTCTCGCTCGTCCGCGCCCGGTACGTCACCGGCGAGGTGGTCCAGATCGACGGCGGGCTCCACCTGCGGTGAGGATGGCGGCATGAAATTCGACGTCTGGCTGCCCACCGCCAATCCGTTCACCACGCCCGAGCTCCTGAGCGCCATCGGGGGCGAGGCCGAGGAGCGCGGCGTCGACACCATCTGGGTGGGCGAGCACGTGGTGACGTTCGAGGAGTACGCGTCGAGCTATCCCTACTCCGACGACGGTCGGCTGCCGCTCCCGGCCCGGACGGGACTCCTCGAACCGTTCACCACTCTGGCCTTCCTGGCCGCGCTGACCACCCGGGTGAGGCTCGGGACGGCCATGTGCCTTCTCCCGCAGCGCAACCCCGTCTACACGGCGAAGGAGGTGGCCACGCTCGACTGGCTGTCCGGCGGGCGCGTCGATCTCGGGGTGGGGGTGGGGTGGTTGCGCGAGGAGTTCGACGCCCTGGCGGTGCCGTGGGAACGACGCGGGGCGCGCACCGACGACTACCTCGGGGTCCTGAAGAGTCTCTGGTGCGACGATCCCTCGTCGTACTCCGGAGAGTTCTACACCTTGGCTCCTTGTCACCAATTCCCGAAGCCGGTCCAGGTCCCGCATCCGCCCATCCACATCGGGGGCGAGAGCGACGCTGCCCTGCGACGGACGGCGCGCACGGCCCAGGGGTGGCACTCGTTCAACCGGCCCCCGGCCGACCTCGCCGCCCCCCTGACGCGGCTCGACGCCCTCCTGGGCGCCGAGGGTCGCTCCCGGGCCGAGATCACCGTGACCGTCTGTCCTTATTTCCAGGAGCTCAGCCCGGCCACGGTGGAGCAGTACGCCGCCGCCGGTGCCGACGCCGTCGCCGCTCTCCTCTTCGTCACCGATCCCGCCGACGTCCCCGGTGCCTTCGACGCTCTCGGACCGTCGATCGACCGGGCCCGGTCCGGTTCGCCGTCGTGACTATCCACGGTCGATAAGTCACACCCGAGTAACTTCCTGCCTATCGCTGGAGGCGACCCGACAGGGGGTTTCTGACATGCAGGACCTCGACGACGGCGTCCGGGTGGGGCGCGGACGGCTCTCGGCCATCTCGGGGGAGGCGGCCACCAAGGTGCGGCCCTTCCTCGACGACATCCCCGTCGTCCCCGGCCCCCGGCTCCTCGAGGTGGCCTCGGCCCTGTCCGACGGCGCCACCCTCATGCACGCCCGCCTGCGACATCTCGACCCCGACGAGCGCGACGCCATCCTCGACATGATGGCGGGCCAGCTGAGCGGGATCGTCGGTCTCTGGGCCGATCTCGTGCGCGACGTCGTCCCGACGGCGGACGCCGACCGGGATCCGACGCCGGAGACGGCCCCGAGAAGCGAGACCCGGCCGCGCACGGAGTCCCATCCCGAGCGCGCAGCGCCCCACCCTCACCGACGGTCGACGCCGCGGCGAGGCGACCGTCGCCGGCCCGGCGGTGGGATCGGCGCCGGCCGCACAGCCGGGTCCCGGTCCAGGGCCGGAACCCGGTCCCGGTGTGCGCCTGCTCCCCCGCCGAGAGCCACAGACTCCCGGTCGCCCGGCGGAGACGGCCCATCGGGAGTTGTGGGCGACGCCTCTTCGTTCGGTGAAGGTGGCGGAGCGGGACGGTGATCCCGCCGGTGACCCCGACAGTGCCTACGAGGGCGACCGCTTGACGCGTGACGAGCTGACGGGGGTGCTCAACCGCCAGGCGGGCTTCGCCGCCCTCGGACGCGATCTCGACCGGTGCCGACGCGCCGGCGAGCGGTTCGTGATCGGCTACCTCGACGTCGACGGGTTGAAGGATGTCAACAGCACCGACGGCCCGCGGGCCGGAGACGAGTTGCTCCGCAAGGTGACGGCGGCGCTGCGGGCCACCTTGCGCTCCTACGACGTGATCATGCGCCTCGGCGGGGACGAGTTCCTGTTCTCACTGCCCGGCGCCGACATGGCCACCGCCGAGCTCCGGGCCAACGAGTTCGGGGTCATCCTGGCCGAGGAGTCACCGCGGCGGGTCGGCCAGCATCGGGTTCGGCGAGCTCGGCGGCAACGACACCCTCGACGAGATCATCTCCCGGGCGGAGACCGAGCTCGTGAAGAACCGACGCGCCGGCGTCCGTAGTCGATGACCCCCGCGCCCGACGGGCGTGAGGAGGAGACGGTGTCCGTCTCGGTCGACGGCGATGTCGGGATCGTCACCCTGCGGCGGCCACCGCACAACCTGCTCACCGAGCCGGTCCTCCGGCAGGTGGCCGACGCCCTGCACGGCCTCCGGGGGCGGGTCCGGGCGGCCGTCCTCGGTTCGGTCGGTCGGTCCTTCTGCGCCGGGGCCGACTTCCGGTCCGGGGATGCACCCGATCCGACCGAGGAAGGCGGCTTCGAGGTCCAGACGCGCGCCTTCTATCTCCAGGCGGCCCGGGTCTTCGAGTCCCCGGTCCCGGTGGTGGCCGCCGTCCAGGGTGCCGCCATCGGGGCCGGCTTCGGCCTGGCCCTGGCGTGCCGACGTCCGCGTGGTGGGCGCCGGTGGATGGTTCCAGGCCAACTTCGTCCGGCTGGGGATCCATCCCGGCTTCGCCCTCAGCACGGTCCTTCCGGCCGTCATCGGCCCGGCACGCGCCGCCGAGCTCTTCCTCACCGGCCGACGGCTGGCCGCCGACGAGGCCGTCCGCGATCGGACTGGCGCAGCGGGCCGTCCCCGCCGGTGACGAGGTCGGCGCCGCCGTCGAGACTGGCCGGGGAGATCGCCGGCGGGCGCCCCCCTGGCCGTCGCCGCCACCCGGGCCACCTTGCGGGAGGGTCTCGGCGCCACCGTCCGCGCCGCCATGCGCCACGAATTGGCGCGAGCAGACGGTCCTGGCCGGAACGGCCGACGCCGTCGAAGGGGTGGCGGCCGTGCTGGCCGGTCGGGCCCCCCGTTTCGTCGGCTCCTGACGCCACCGGCGGGCGGCCGGGCCCGCCCGTCCTCAGCCGGCCAGTTCGGGCATGACGCGGGTGGCGAACTCCTCGACCCGGGCCCGCCCTTCGCCGGGCCAGCCGCAGACGAGATAGCCGACACCGGCCTGGCCCAGGGCGACGACGTTGGCGGTGACCTCGTCCCACGGCTCCGACAGCGACAGCGACGAGGCCCGGAGGATGGCCGCCGGGTCGCGGCCGGCCTCCTCGGCCAGCCGGTCGAGGGTGGCCGAGAGATCGGCCAGCTGGGCCGGGCTGCCCCGAGGTGTGCCAGACGTCGGCGAAGCGGGCCGCCAGCGGAAGGGTCCGGCGGGTCCCCGACCCGCCGATCCAGATGGGCGGGTGCGGACGCTGGACGGGGGCGGGCCGCAGCCGGGCCCCGTCCAGGCTGATCCCGTGTCCCCGGTAGGAGACGACGTCGCCGGTGAAGAGGCGGGTGAGGATCTCGAGGGCGTCCTCCAGGCGGTCGAAGCGGGCGCCCGGTGCCGGGGAAGTCGATCCCGAGCTGACGGTGCTCGGCGTCGAACCAGGCGGCGCCGAGGGCCAGCTCGAGGCGTCCGTGCGAGGCGTGGTCCACCGTCACCGCCTCGGCGGCCAGCACCGACGGGTGACGGTAGGTCACGCCCGTGACGAGCAGTCCCAGCCGGATCCGGCTGGTGGCGGTGGCCAGGGCGGCGAGGGTGGTCATCCCTTCGAAGCAGTTCCCCGGGCCCTCGCCGTACATGGGGACGAAGTGGTCGAAGCCGCAGGCCCCGTCGAACCCGAGGTCCTCGGCGAACCGGGCCCGGGCCACGATCTCGTCGAACTCCTGCCGCTGCTGGGCGATGTCGATCCCGAAACGCACGGGCCCGACCCTACCGGTCGCTCGGTTCCCCGGCCCTAGCCCGGTCAGGCGCCGTAGCCCGGGTGGGCGACGGCCAACTTGGCCGCCACCGAGGCGCGGACCGACGGCGTGGACCTCGTCGGCCCGCTCGTCGAGATCCCCGGCACGGATGGCGTCGGCCAACTCGGCGTCGGATCCCACACCCGAGACGGGAGAGCGAGACGGCGTGTTCGGACTCCTGACCGGCGACCGAGGGCGATCTCACGCCCGACCATGGCGACCACGTTGGCGGCCACCCGGGCGTGGAACCGCAGGCGCCCGTCGGTGCCGGCCATCACGTCCGAGAGGAGGAACTCACGGACGGCGTCGAGGAGCTCGACGGCCGACGGGGCGTCGTGCAGGGTCGCCGCCGACCGGGTCGGACCGGCGTCCGCTCCTCCGGACCGACGTCCTCCGCGGTGGACGTCACCATCGCGTCCGGATCGTCCGGATCGTCCGGACCGTCCGGACCGAGGAGCTCCAGGAGATCCCACTCCACCTCGCAGACCCGTCGGCCGATGGCGGCCAGCTCGACCGAGCGGAGGGTCCCCGACAGATGCGTGACGGTCTGGACGATGCAGATGACCCCCCACCGCAGCGTGCCCAGAACCTCCCACCAGTGCAGGGCGCCGCGATCGACGGGCATCCCCCCGGCGTCCTCGTAGGCGGTGACGAGCTGATCGACGGAACCGAAGCCGCCGACGGGCGGGGAGGAGCCGAACCGCCAGGCCTTGACGCACAACCAGCCCAGGTCCTCCAGAGGATCACCGAGATGGGCGAGCTCCCAGTCGAGGACGGCGCGGACGCCGTCGGGACCGACGATGAGGTTTCCGTTGCGGAAGTCCCCGTGCACGACGACCTGGGCCGAACGCGGCGGACGGTTGTCCCCCAGCCAGCGGAAAGCCAATTCGAAGGCGGGATGGGGCTGACCGAGCCGGTCGACGACGGCCCGGAGCTGCTCCACGGGATCGCCCCCGGGCAGGCCGGGAACCTCGAGTGGAGGGATCCGGTGGATGGCGGCGAGGATCTCGCCGCACTCGGCGGCCAGATCGGACACGGGCCCCGGCCAGGTTCTCGTCGCGCAGGATGCGCCGGGGGATCGTCTCCCCCTCGACGAACTCCATGATGAGAGAGCCGGGGCCGAGGGCGGCGTCGTCATCGCCGACGACGACGACCGCGGGCACCGGGACGCCCGCCCGACGAGCGGCATCCAGGAGAGCGCCTTCGAGTCGGAGACCGGAGGGTGGCGACCCGGTCGGGTCGCGGCGCCGCGACCCGGTCGGGTCGCGGCGCAGGACCAGACGCCGGGGCGCGCCGGCCGAACCCGTGGCCGTGAAGATCCACGTCTCGCGCGACGCTCCGCCGGGGGCCCGGGTGAGATCGTCGACGATCACGGGGTGACCGAGGACCGGGCCCAGGGCGGCGCCGAGCTGCGCGGACAGCTCCCCTTGGGCCACGGCAGAGGCTACGCCGGAGCACCGGGGGGGCGGCGGGGGCCGCCGGTAGGGTGTGCCCCATCGCCGTCCGCCTGGAACCCCACGACGAGTACATGCACGAACTGGGCCCGGAACCCAACTTCAACGAGTCCATGTACTTCAACGCCTACGACCCCGAGAGGCGCCTCGGGGGATTCTTCCGGCTCGGCAACCGGGCCAACGAGGGGACCGGCGAGATGACGGCCTGTCTCTACCTCCCCGACGGGCGGGTCGCCTTCATGTTCCGGCGGCCGGCGGTGACCGACAACTCGGCCTTCGACGCCGCCGGGATGCGCTTCGACGTCGTCGAGCCTTTCACCGAGCTGCGCGTCACCTACCAGGGTCACGTCGTCCTCCTCGACGACCCCCTCGAGATGGCCGACCCCCGGGCCGCCTTCACCGGGAACCCCCATGTCGACTGTGTCGGTGGCGCTCACCTACCGGGGATGTTCGGCCATGTTCGGCGGTGAGCCCGACCAGCCGGCCGAGCGTCCGGGGGAGGAATTCGCCCGGGGCCACTACGAGCAGCTGGTGGAGGCGTCGGGGACCGTCGCACGTCGGCGACGACAGCTGGGAGCTCCACGGGTTCGGGCTGCGCGACCACAGTTGGGGCCCGCGCTACTGGCAGGCGCCGTGGTACTACCGGTGGCTGACGGCGAACTTCGGTGCCGGCTTCGGGTTCATGGGGTCGCGGATCGCCCGGCGCGACAACGACGGGATCCGCGGGGGCTTCGTCTGGGACGGCGAGCACGCTGCATCTCTGCACCGACTTCCGCATCCGCTCGATCTGGGAGGGTGACGACCGCTACCACCGGGCCCTGGAAGCCGATCTCGTCACCGCCGACCGGACGTGGTCGGTGACGGGCCGGGTCCTGAACCTCATCCCTCTGCGCAACCGGCGACGCGACCCCGACGGGAACGAGCTGGTGACCCGGATCTCCGAAGGCCTCACCGAGTGGACCCTGGACGACGGGCGGGTGGGCTACGGGCTGTCGGAGTACCTCGACCAGATCGTCGACGGACAGCCGGTGGGAGTGGCCGAGTAGCCGCTCCCGCGCACCGACCGGGCAAGATTGTCCGGGCATGGACCGGGCCACGATCGACGTCTACGACGAAAGCGGCGCGCTGTGGGCGAAACGTCGCACACCGGTGCGACGTGCCGACGCGCCGGCCTTCGCCCGGCGGGTGATACCGGGAACGGTGCGGATCGACCTCGGCTGCGGCGCCGGTCGGTACACGACGGAGCTCGGACGACCGGTCGATCGGCCTCGACGCGTCGCGGACCATGCTCGCGTTGTGCCGGGACGGCACCCCGGCGGCGCTCCTCGTCCAGGGCGACCTCGAGGCCCTGCCCTTCCGCCGGGGGTGTCTCGGGGGCGGTTGGGCCAACATGAGCTACCTCCACGTGCCTCGCCTCCGGCTCCCGCTGGCCCTGGCCGACCTGCACCGGGTGCTGGTGGTGGGTGCCGCCGTCGACATCCAGGTGTTGGCCGGCTCGTACGAGGGACGCGCCCTTCCCGACGACGACGTCGGCGGCCGGTTCTTCGCGTCGTGGGAAGCCGGACCAGCTGGCCGACATCCTCATCGGGGCCGGTTTCGACGTCAGCCGTCTCGAGGTCGACGGTGACGTGGTCCGGGCGCAGGCCGTGCGGGCCCGGACCCTGGCCGACATCGTCGGGCGCCGGTCTCCGGCTGCTGACGGTGGGACTGAACCCCAGCCTCTACGCGGCCGACGCCGGCGTCGGCTACGCCCGGCCCGGCAACCGCTTCTGGCCCGCACTGATCGCGGCCGGGATCGTCACACGCGACCGCGACCCGGTGCACGCGCTGAGAGTCCACGGCATCGGCATGACCGACGTGGTGAAGCGGGCCACGGTGGGGGCGAAGGAGATCGATGCCGCCGAGTACCGGTCCGGGATCGCCCGCGTCGAGCGTCTCGTGCGGTGGCTGGCGCCGGCCTCGGTCTGCATGGTCGGTCTGTCGGGATGGCGTGCCGCCGTCGACGCCGACGCCCGCCCCGGTCTCCAGGAGCATCGCTTCGGGGGGCGGCCCGTCTACGTGATGCCGTCGACGAGCGGTGCCAATGCGCACGCGCAGTTGCCCGATCTCGTCGACCATCTCCGGCGCGCCGTCGGGGCGGGGGGCGACGCCTCGGACGGGCCCGAGCGAGTCCGCCAGATCGCCGAGGACGTGCAGTAGCCTCGCTCTTCGGTGGTCATGAGCGGCACCAGCGACGTGTCTCCACGCATCATGGCGTCCCACCGGGGCGGTCCCGGTGCGGGGATCGATCTCGGGGTGCGACGGTCGACGACGAAGCGTCGGCCTCCTCGTACGCCCGGCACTTCGATCCCGCCTTCGGGCGGCGCTTCGCCGAACGCGCTCTCGACGCTCTCGTCGTCGTCCGGGGCGCGCGGGTGCTCGACGTGGCCTGCGGTACCGGCGTCTTCGGCCGGCTCGCCGCCCACGTGGTCGGACCGGGCGGCCGGGTGGTGGGGATCGACCCGTCGGCCGTCGCCGTGTCCACGGCCCGGACGATCGATCCGACGAGCATCGTCGACTGGCGGCACTGGGACGACGGTGGTCTGCCCTTCGACGACGGCACCTTCGACGTCGTCGTCTGCCAGCACGCCCTGCATCGCTTTCCCGATCCCGGTCGGATCGTGGAGGAGATGCGACGCGTCCTGGCTCCCGGGGGTCGGCTCGGGATCACCACCTGGGGACCCATCGAGGAGAATCCGGCGTTCGCCGCCCAGCTCGACGCCACCGTGAAGGCGGGACTCGACCGGTCCGGTGTCGTCGACGCGCTCCTCGATGCGTTCGCCTGGCACCGCGCCGAGGACCTCGAGCGGCTCGCCCGTCGGGCCGGGCTCGTCGACATCTCGTGCCAGACGATCCGGATGCTCGCCGCCCTTCCGCGCGTGGCCGAATGGGTGCGGGTCTATCCGTCGCTCCCCCCGCTGTCGCGGGTCTGGCCGCAGTGCGACCAGAACGTCCGCGTCCAGTTCCTGGCGCGGGCCACGGAGCTCTTGCGTCCCTTCGAGCACGACAGCGTCCTGCGCGTCCAGGCGTCGTCGCGGCTCCTCGTGGCCCGTCGGCCGCGGCCCTGACGCTCTGCCCGGACGGTCGGCGAACGGGTTCTCCTTCTCGTAAGGTCGCCTGAGTGTCCGACTCCGAGGCGTCCCTGCGGACGCTCGCCCATCCGGTCCGCCGACGGATCCTGGAACTGCTGTGGGACACCGAGCGGGCGTCGAGCGAGGTGGCCGAGGGGTGCGGGATCTCGAAACCGGCCGCCTCGCAACAGCTCAAGGCGCTGCTGAACGCCGACCTCGTGACCGTCCGGATGCGGGGCACCCAGCGTCTGTACCGGGCCCGGCTCGACCCCCTGGCCGAGCTCCGGGAGCTCCTGGAGGCGTTCTGGGGGGAACGGCTGGCGGGCCTCGCTGCCGCCGTCGGGGGCGCGGCGGCGGAGTCGACGGGACCGGGGACGTGACGCGGTGGTGACCACACCGGGCCGGTGGCAGGAGCGGCCACCGGCCGGGGCGCGACCGCCGGCCGTGGGCATCGACGTAGGCTGACGTCAGTGCCGGACGACGACTCACAGAGCCCCAACGGCGAGAACGCAGGACCGCCCACCGACTGGCCGACGGCTCCCGTCGTCCCTCCGGCAACGCCCTCCGAACAACCTCACGGGCCCTTCGAACAACCCCCCGGGTCCTTCGAACACCCGAGCGGTCCACCGACGGCGCCGCCCGCTCCCCCGGCCTTCGGGACCCCGCCGCCGGCGCCGGCACCTCCCGGTCCGCTGGCGCCCGTCTACCCGCCCACGTACCCACCCGGGTACCCGCCTCCGCCCGGGGCGGAGCCGACCTACCAGGCGCCGCCCCCCGCCACCCCGCCCGTTCATCTCCAGACCCCGGGGTCCTCGCCGTTCGGACCGCCCCCGGGACCGCCGGTCTACGGAGCCCCGGGCCCGAACGGGTCGTTCCACGGGTCCGTTTCACCCCCGCCCCGACGGCGGGGGCGGACGGTCGTCGTGGTGGCGGTGGTGGCGGCGGTGGCCCTCGTCGCCGCCGGTGTCGGCGTCGGCGTCGTCGTGTCCGGTGGGTCGGGGAGCACGGTGTCGTCTGTGCCGAGCTCCGCCCCGTCGTCGGCCACCAGCCAACTCCTGCGGTCGGCGGTGGCGGCGGCGAGCGGGGCCGGCTCCTTCCACTACGTCGCCACCTCGACCGTGTCGGGCGCCAACGGGTACTCGCAGAGGACGGTCGGCGACGCCGGGCCCGACAGCGGTCGGCAGGTCATCACCGTCGGCGCCCAGAGATTCACCGTGCTCGTGATGGGCACCGCCTGCTACCTGAAGGGCAACGCGCCCGCCCTCACCGCCAACCTCGGTCTGTCGTCCTCGGCGGCGTCATCGCACGTCGGTCAGTGGATCTCGCTGGCCCGCACCGATGCGCCCTACGCCTCCGTCTATGCGGCCGTGACGGCCTCGTCGGCCCTCACCGACAACATCACCATCAAGCCCGAGGACCAGCTGCCGACGGCACGACTGGACGGGCGTCGGGTGCTGACCATCACCGGCACCATCGCGCCGATCGAGATCGCCGGGCAGTCCATCGCACCCAAGGGGACGGCGACGCTCGCCGTGCGGGCGGCAGCGCCGCACCTCCCCGTCCGCTACACCGAACGCGGGACACAGGGTCGCCAGCGCAGCGTGTCGGCGGTGACCTTCAGCCGGTGGGGCGAGACGGTGCAGGTCACGGCGCCCACGGGCGCCGTGACCTACGCGTCGCTGGGCGTCGGCTCCGGCACCGTCCCTTCGACCCCGAACGGGACCGTCCTCACCTGATCCCCCGGGCGTCAGGTGCGACGCCGGTACTGGCGGACGGCGAGCGGGACGAAGACGACGAGGAGCCCACCACACCACAGCAGGGCCTGGAGGACGGGACCCGCCGTCGGACCTCCGTGCGTCAGCGCCCTGGTGGCGTTGACGACGACGCCGATGGGCTGGTGATTGGCGAAGGGCTGGAGCCATCCGGGCATGGATCTCACGTTCACGAAGGCGGGCGAGGCGAAGACCAGGGGGAAGAGGATGGGAAAGGCCATCACCTGCGCCGTCTCGCTGTTGGGAGCCGACAAGCCGATCACGGCGAATCCCCAGGACATGGCGTAGGCGAAGAGAAGGATCATCACGATCCCGGCCACGAAGGCCAGCCACGCCGGCGCCGATCCGGAATCCCACGGCGTAGCCGACGGCGGTGATCACCGCCACGACGAAGACGTTGCGCACCAGATCGGCCGTCGTCCGACCGGTGAGGACGGCCGAACGGGCCATGGGCAGGGCCCGGAACCGCTCGAGGAGTCCCTTCTGGAGATCCTCGGACAGCCCGACGGCGGTGCTGATGGAACCGAAGGCCACGCTCTGCACGAAGATGCCCGGCATGAGGTAGTCGGCGTAGTTCGGGTACCCCGGCGGTGGATGGATGGCACCGCCGAAGACGTAGCGGAACAGCAGCACGAACATGATCGGCTGCACCGTCGAGAAGAAGAGGAACTCGGGGATGCGCGGTGTAGACGATCAGGTTGCGCCGTACCACCGTGAACGTGTCGGCGACGGCCCAACCGATGCGACTGCCCCCGTCAGGGTGGGTGGGCGCGCCACCGGCCGCCACCGCCGCCGTCCCGGGCGCCGACTGCGCCGTGGTCGTCATCGTGCACCTCCCGTGGGGGCGGCGGAGCGGGCTCGTCCCCGGCCCCGGCCCCGGCCGCTGTCTGGTGGTGGAGCGTCCGGTTCGTCCTCGACGTCCGTCCGCTTGCCCGTGAGGGCCAGGAAGACGTCGTCGAGGCTCGGCTCGCGGAGGACGAAGGTGGTGGGGGCGAGGGCGTGGGCGTCGAGCATCCGCAGCGCCTGCATGGCCGACTGGGGGCCGTCGTCGACCGGCAGTTCGATCGACGATCCGTCGATGATCGGTGGCTTCGTCCCCACCTGGGCCAGGATCTCCGCCGCGCTGGCGGCCGAGGCGGGATCGGGCAGGCCTACGTCGAGGACGGTGGCCCCCAGATCCGCTTTCAGTTGCGCCGGGGTCCCCTCGGCGATGACCCGTCCGTGGTCCACCACGGCGATCCGACGGGCCAGCCGGTCGGCCTCCTCCAGATACTGGGTGGTGAGCAGGACGGTGGTCCCGCCGTCCACCAGACCCTCGATCATCTCCCACAGGTCGTTGCGGCTCCTGAGGTCGAGCCCGGTGGTGGGCTCGTCGAGGAAGAGCACGGGAGGGCGGGCCACCAGGGCGGCGGCGAGGTCGAGGCGCCGGCGCATGCCGCCGGAGTAGGTCTTGAGCGTCCGGTCCCCGGCGTCGGTCAACCCGAACCGCTCGAGGAGCTCCGTGGCCCGGCGGGCCGAGACGTCCCGGGCCAGGTGGTTGAGCCGGCCCACCATGAAGATGTTCTCGCGCCCGGTGAGGTTCTCGTCCACGGCGGCGTACTGGCCGGCCAGTCCGATCAGCGAGCGGACGCGGCCCGCCTCGGCCACCACGTCATGCCCGAGCACCCGGGCGGTGCCGGCGTCGGGGTCCACGATGGTGGTGAGGATCCGGACCGCCGTGGTCTTCCCGGCACCGTTCGGGCCGAGCAGCCCGAAGACGGTGCCCTCCTCGACGGCGAAGCTGACCCCGTCGAGGGCGCGGACCGTTCCCGCCGAAGGTCTTCTCGAGGTTCTGTGCCTCGATGGCGTCGCTCATCCGGCGGGTCCTTTCGTCTGAACGTGGCCGTTCGTGTGGTCACGGCGTCGGCCGTTGGCGCGGACCGGCTCCGGCGCGCCGTCCGAAGCGTGGAAGCCCGCCCAGACGGCACTTCCCCCGAGCGCACCGGACTCGATGTCGCGCACCAGGGTCCGCAGCCACGCCAGCTCCGCCTCGAGGAGGACGGTCTTGTACTCGTACTCGACGCTGAAGAGCCGGGGAATGTGCTCGTCGAGGACGGCGTGCACCGACCGGCGTCCGGTGAGGTCCAGTGTCGAGCCGGTTGATCCGGGCTCCGAGCAACGTCACGGCGTCGTCGGGCGTCACCACCGGGAGGAAGGAGAGGCCGGCTTCGAATTGCGTGTACTCCTTGACCGGCGTGCTCAGAAGCTCACCCAGCCAGTCGAGCAGCTCGTGCGCGCCGGAGTCGGTGATCCGGTAGACGGTACGTTCGGGTCGCCGACCTTGGCGCGTGGTCTCCTGCGACTCGATGAGGCCGCCGCGGTGGAGGGCGTCGACGACGGAGTAGAGAGACCCGTAGTTGAGCTTGATGCTCTCGTCCTTGTTGCGGGCCCGCAACGTCGTGGCCATCTCGTACGGGTGCATGGGGCGTTCGTAAGAGGCACGCCAGGACGGCCAGCGCCAGAGGGTTTGAGATCTTTCGACGGGCCATGCCCACAGTCCTTGATTCCGAATATCTCTTCCAGAGTATTCGGTATCGGATAAAGCAGGCCAGGCCGAGGCCGGCCCGGGTCGCCCTCCCGGGCTCAGTCGCCGGCCCGTCGGGTGAACCGCCGACGCTCCTCGGGGGCGGCCAGGAGGTCGAGGACGGCGCCGATGGCCTGGTCACGGCCGGTGAACTCGGGCAAGGGCAGGTGGGCCTGGATCTCGTAGCGGTTGCGGCGACCTTCCCTGCTCTTGACGACGTAGCCGGCGTCGGTCAGGTCGGTGACGATGGCGTAGGTCCGACGCTCCGAGATGGCGAGGCTCATGGCGATCTCGCGCAGGCGGACCTCCGGATCACGGGCGATGCACAGCAGGGCCCGACCGTGATTGGTGAGGAAGCTCCAATTGGCCACGCGCCGTTGGACACACATGGGAGAATAGCGCAAACGATATCTAGAAATTTATTGCTTGTTTTCTATAACTAGCGTAGGGTGGTGACTACGTCCCGCTGAGTAGCCGTCGATCGACGGCCGTTGTCCCGGGAATCGTCGAAGGAGTCGGTCATGTTCACGCGCCCCCTGCGCCGTTGGTCCGCTGCGGTCCTGGCGGTATCGACCACCGCCGCGATGTTGGTCCTGGGGGCCGTCGTCGCTGTGCCGGCCGCCTCGGCCGCCCAACCCCCGGTGGGGATGGGCACCGCCGCACTCCTTCGCCGTGCTGGCCGGTCCAGACGGTCACCAACACCGGACCCTCGGTCATCTCCGGCAGCATCGGTCTCAGCCCCGGCACCGCCATCACCGGCTTCCCGCCGGGCACGGTGACCAACGGCACCCAGTACGCCGCCGACGGCGTCGCCCTGCAGGCCCAGAACGACCTCACCACCGCCTACAACCAGGCGGCGGGCGGCACGCCCGTCACGGTGGAGTCCAATCCCGACCTCGGTCGGCCAGAACCTGGCTCCCGGGCGTCTACAAGGGGACCTCGACGCTCAGCCTGACCGGCACGGTCACCTTGAACGGAGAGAACAACGCCAACTCGGTGTTCATCTTCCAGGCCGGATCCACGCTGATCACCGCGTCGAGCAGCACGTGTCCAGCTCATCAACGGAGCCATCTGGTGCAACGTCTTCTGGCAGGTCGGTAGCTCGGCCACCCTGGGGACGGCCACCACCTTCGTCGGCACCATCATGGCGCTGACATCGGCGACGCTGACCACCGGGGCCACCGTGATGGGACGGGTCCTGGCCCGCAACGGCGCCGTCACCCTTGACACGAACACCATCACCCAGCCGGCCTGTGCCACGTCGACGACGACCGCCACCACGGCCACGCCGGCGGGCAAGAACGTGGGCGGCGGTGGCAGCTCGGGCACGGCAACGCCACGCCAAGGAGACCGACCGGCAACGGTCTCGGTGGGGGCTCCAACGCCGGCGGTCTCGGCGGTGGGGTCGTGCCGACCGGTTTCCCGGCCACCGGGCCTCGGTGGGGCGTCGCGCTCCGATGACCCGGCGCTGGTCGCCCTCGGTGGCGTGGCGCTGGTCGCCGCCGTCGTGGCCTCGGTCAGGGCCTTCCGTCGGCGCCGGGTCCAGCTGGCCGGGAACAGGCCCGACGCCGACGCCCGGACGGCGCGTGCATGACACCGATGGCTCTGGTCGGCGGGGAAGACACCGCGGACCGGGACGCTGGTGGGTCACGGCCGGGGTCCTCCTCGGTCGTCGCCGTCGGGTGCATCACGGTGGGGCTCTCGGACCACCGGCACCCCCTGCCCGGTCCGGTGGCGGCGCCGCACACCCTCACCACGGCGACGGTCCCGCCGGTGGCCGTCGGTTCCCGTGGTGGCCCGCTCGACACCGGTCTCGCTGCGGGTTCCCGCCATCGCCCTGTCGGTGCCGTTGTCCACGCTCGGGCTCAATCCCGACGGGACGGTACAGGTGCCCACCAACGACATCGAACCGGGATGGTTCCGACTGGGACCGTCCCCGGGCCAGATCGGGTCGGCCGTCATCCTCGGACACGTCGACTCGTACCAGGGCCCCGGCGTGTTCTTCCAGCTGCGCACGCCCTGCTGGCCGGTGATCAGGTCCAGGTGAGCCTGGCCGACGGCGCCGTCGTCAATTTCGTCGTCACCTCGGTGGCGATGTACACGAAGACGCAGTTCCCGGCCCAGCAGGTGTACGCGTCGCACGGCGATCAGCGCGCTGCAACTCGTCACCTGCGGCGGGGTCGTTCGACACCCAGACGGGCCACTACCTGTCCAACATCGTCGTCTACACGTCGTTCGTCTCGGCCACCCCGGCGACGGCACCGCCGCCGTCACGGCTCCGGTGACCGCCGAGCACCCCCGTCGCGGATCTAGCTCGAGGGTCACCCGGGCCCGCACCGGGAGATGGTCGGAACCCCGCACCGGCACCACCTCACCGGGACCCGAACGTCCTCACCCCGTCGGTGACGAGAATGTGGTCGAGCTGGGCCACCGGCCGCCACGCCGGCCACGTGCGCACCCCGGACGACGCGCGACCAACCCGGGCAGCAGCGCCGACAGCGGTGGGCCCCACATGTTCATGTCGCCGGCCAGGACACCGGGGCCGTCCGGACGCGGCGAGGAGCCGGTGCAGGTCGCGCAGCTGGAGGACGGACCCGTGGCTCAGGTGTGACATGTGGGTCCCGATCACCCGGAGGGGCCGTCCGTCGATGTCCACCTCGACGGCGATGGCCCCGCGCCGGGCCGGGTCCCGGCGCAGCTGGCCCAGATCGAGTGTCGTCGTGGACCGCAGGGCCACGCGCGACAGCACGGCGATCCCCCAGGTGCCGTGCTCGACGGGGCCGGCACCGTCGGGACGTCGGCGGGGCGACGACCGGGCCGGCCCTCGCCCACCCGCAGTCCCCACGGACCGCGCTGGACGAGCACCGGTCCCCACGACGTCGGGGGCACCGAGGTCGCCGGCGGCGCCGACAGTCGGGCCCGGGTCATCGCCAGTTCCTCGACCCGGTAGCCGAGAGCGTCGCCCACTCGGCGGGCCAACGGCTCGGCCGAGTCCGCCGACCACGTCTCCTGGAGGAACGAGCAGGTCGGCGTCGAGCGCCCGGCAGGCGGCGACCACGTCGAAGGGCCGTCCGAGCCCGTCGACCCCTCCATGGACGTTGAAGCTGGCCACCACCACGCCGGACATCGAGCGAGGCTACCGGGGGCCCGGGGCGACCCGACGCACCCTCATGGCCGACACGGGGGCACGACGGCCGACCGGAATGCCGGTCCAGCCGGGCCTGACGCCAACTCAACCGTCGCCGCCATGTGCCGATACCCCAGATGATGGCACTGCCACCTCCCGCCCCTCAGTTCCGCCACGGCCCGACGGAAGCGGCGGCGCCAAGGACCGTCGGACCATGAACGTCCCGGGGATGGATTACCGAAACCGGCGAACCGGTCCCGGGCGGGGACTGCGTGGGCTCGCCACCCGGGTCTCGGGCGACCCGGGCCCGGCAACGGACGACGAGCGTCGGCACCGGGGCGAACCGTGGACGCCGCCGTCGCGCCGGAGGCGTCGACCGTCCGGCCCGACCCGGTGCTGCGCTGGAAGAACCCGGGCCTGGCGCCGGACGGGGACTTCAGCGCCTGCGCCGTCCCCAACGCACAGCTCAGGGTCCACGGGATCCCCGACCGCGGCGACGACCTGGGACGTGGTGTCCTCCTTCTCGCTTGTCCTATGACGGCTATGCCTATTGGGACGACGTCTCCGAACTGGCCACCCGGCGGATCCGGAGCTGGACCCGCGCTGCACACCCTGCCCACCTCGATCGACGAGGTCCGGGCCTGCCTCTTCTACGAGCAGCGGCGCTGGCACCACTTCGGAGAGGACCCGAACGGCCGCGGCGACGCAGTACGTCTGGGCCCTGCTCGACACTCTGCGGAACCTGGTCGCCGCCCGCAGCGGCGCGGAGGCCACGATCGGGCGGATCCGACCTGCTCCACGTCGGTCCCCGTTCGGGCCCGGGGGACGATCCGGTCGTTTCTGGACGACGATCGCCGGCTATCTGGCGTGGGTCGACCGGTCACGGCGACGGTTTCGTGGTGAACGCCGACCGGACGCTGTCGCCGAACTCCCTGATCCTGCACCGCGCCGCCTGCTCGTTCATCGGGGGTCCGACCCGTCCGGGGCGGACCAGGACGGCCAACTACCGCAAGGTCTGCGCGTCCGACGTCGACGCCCTCGTGGACTGGTGCCGGACCGACATCGGGTCCGATCCCGGGTGCTGTCACCACTGCCGGCCGCTGTCGTCGGCACCGGTGGCACCGCCGCCGCCGGCCCCGTAACCGGCGCCCGGGTGGCACCGTCGTCCACCCCGACCGTCATCGGGACGACGGTGGTACAACTCCCCCATGACGAGCGCCGCCCACGACGATCACCACGGTCACCCCCTGCCCCCGCCGCACACCGACGAGGTGGCGGACGGCGTCTTCGCCTACGTCCAGCCCGACGGGACCTGGTGGATCAACAACACCGGTTTCGTGGTCGGGACGTCCGGCGTCCTCTGCATCGACACCTGTGCCACCGAGGTCCGCACCCGGGCCTTCCTGGACGCCGTCGACGCCGTGGCCGGACCCGGACGGCGCACCCTGGTGAACACCCACCATCACGGGGACCACACCAACGGCAACTGCCTCCTGCCGTATCGCCGCCATCATCGGCCACGAGCGGTGCCGCCGAGCCGTTCTCGACCACCGGGATCATGCGCCCCGACGGGCTGTTCGACCCCGTCGACTGGGGCGCATCTCGCCGTCGCCGCCCCGTTCGTGACCTTCGAACGGCGCCTGAACGTCTACGTCGACGACCTCCTGGTCGAGCTCCACCACTTCGGCACGGCCGCCCACACCACCAACGACGTCGTGGCCTGGATCCCCGAGCGCCGGGTGCTGTTCACCGGCGACCTCGTCTTCAACGGCGGCACGCCGTTCGTCCTCATGGGCTCGGTGGCCGGCGCCCTGATGGTCCTCGACCGGCTCATGGAGTACGACGCCGAGGTCCTCGTCCCCGGCCACGGTCCGCCGTGCGGGCCCGAGATGATCGACATCGGTGGGCGAGTACCTCCGCTTCGTCCAGGACACCGCCGCGCGGAGGCGTCGGCCGCCGGGCTCTCCCCCCTGGACGCCGCCCGCCAGACCGACCTCGGGCCCTACGCGGTCTCTGACCGACCCCGAGCGGATCGTCGGCAACCTCCACCGCGCCTACGCCGAGTGCGCCGGGGCCCGCCCGGGCGATCCCGATCGACGTGCCCGCCGCCTTCGTCGACATGGTCGCCTACAACGGCGGTCGACCGTTGCGCTGCCTGGCCTGACCGGCGCCGAGATCGGGTCCGCAGGCGCGCCACCACGTCGGCCAGGGCGGCGATCTGACCCCGGACCGGTGCCGGGGGCGATCCCCGGTGCGTGGACGCGCAGGTTGCAGGCGTCGACCCCGGCCCGGGCCATGACGTCGAGCGAGGGCGTCGGCCACCGCCGGGGCGTCGGCCCCGGCCACGAGCTCGTCGGCCGTCCAGTGGGTCTGGGCGCCGGCGTCGGCGTAGCCGCGGTAGACGTCGACCTGCCTGTGCCATCTCGTCCGTGGGGGGCGTGCCCACCCAGACCCGACGGATGAGGATGCACGCCCGGTCCCCGCCGGCGCCGCGGTAGGCGTCGACCAACTCGTCGGACGCGCTCGGGGGCGGACAACGAGTCGAAGACGATCCCCACCCCGTGACCGGCGGCCCGCCGGACGGCCGCCATGCTCATCGCCGCGCTGGCCATGGGCACCGGGTGGGCGCGCGCACCGCGCCACGGCCGGATCGGCGGCCAGCGGCCCGGCTCGCCGACCCCCGAGGGCGCCGGCCAGGAGCGCCAGGCCGTCGGCGAACCGGTCGGTGAGGTTCTCCTTGGTGAGCCCCATGATCTCGAAGTCGTCGACGAGCGATCCGGCCGCCACCCCGACACCCACCCGGCCCGGATGAGCGCGCCGCCAGCCAGGCCACCTCCTCGGCCACGAGCGCCGGTGGTCGCAAGGGCAGCAGCAAGGGGCACGGGGCCGCCCAACCGACGGGCATGGACTCGAGGAGCCACCCGGCCGCCTGCAGGGGGTTGGGCATGTAGCCGGCGAACCCCCCGTGGTGCTCGCTCGTCATCACCCCGTCGAAGCCGGCGTCCGACGCCAACGTCGCCTGGGCCCACATCTCGTCCACCACCGCCTCGGCGTCGAGACCGGTGTGCGGGTAGATCCGCAGCGAGATCGATCCGGCCGACAGACGGCGGTCGCCGGTCCACGCCCCACTGTGACACGGCAGACCTCGGGCCGGGACGACGAGGGGTCAGAGGCCGGTGAAGCGGCCGCCGTCCACCACGATGGTCTGACCGGAGATGTACCGGCCGCCGTCGCCGAGGAGAAAGACCACGACGGGGGCGATGTCGGTCTCCGGGTCTCCGATCCGGCCGGCGGGGACCACCGGCGGCAGCCGGGGTTCGAGGGCCGGATTCTCGCGTGTAGGCGTTGTCGAGCGCCGGCGTCTGGGCCAGAGGGGACACGGCCGACGACGTTGACCCCGAGCGGTCCCCATTCGACGGCGAGACTCTTCACCAGTCCGCGCAGAGCCCCCTTGACGGCGGCGTAGGCGGGAAGGGCCACGCTCCCCTCGATCCCGGCCGGCGACGTCATCACGATGAAGCGTCCGTGGCGCGCCCGCAGATGGGGCAGGGCCGCCCGCGCGCAGTGGTAGGCGCCGCGCAACGACACGGCCACGTGGTCGTCCCAGTGGCCCGCGTCGATCTCGTCGATGGTCCCCACCTCGCTCGAGCGTCGACTGGTGGCGTTGTGGACCACGGCGTCGAGCCCGCCGAAGCGCTCGACGGCCGTCCCCACGGCGGCCTCGACGTCGGCGGCCACCGTCACGTCGGTGCGGACGAAGACCGCCCTCCCGCCGCGCCCGGCCACCAGGGCGGCCGTCTCCGCCGGCGTTGTCCCCGGGTCCGGCCACCACCACGTCGGCCCCGGCCTCGGCGCAGGCCAGACACAGCGCCCGCCCGATCCCGGCACCTCCCCCGGTGACGAGCACCACCCGTCCGTCCAGATCGTCGGTCACGGTGTCATCCAGACGCCGCCGTCGACGGCGATGGTGGCGCCCGTCACCGCCGTCCACCGGCGGAGACGAGCGACGCCACCACCGACGCGACCGCACCGCGCAGATCCGGGGACGGCGAGCGCCGGCTCCGGCTGGCCGGGACGGTCGGGTCCGGCGGTACCGGTGGCCACGCCCGGCACGAGGAGCAGCGCCGGGCACGGCCACACAGTCGACCGTGATCCGCTCCTGTCCCCAGGCTCGTGCGGCCGCCTTGGCCAGCGACCTCTGACCCTCGGCCACCGCCGCCCACGGGGCGAAACCCGACGAGCCGACCAGGGCGAGGGTGGGAACGAGGACGACGAGGGATCCGCCGCGCCCGCGCAGCCGTCGGTGGGCGCCCTGGAAACAGGCCAAGGTCCGTTGCAGAGGTACCTCGACACGCTGGCGCCACTGCGCCGGCTCGAGTCCGGCCAGTTCGCCGGCGACCGTCGCCGCCCGGCCGGCCGAGACCAGAACGACGGCGTGGAGCGGACCGTGTGCGTCCTCGGCGCGGGCCAGGACGTCGGCGACGTCGTCCCCCGACGTCGGCGGCGCAGGCCATGGTGGCCGGTCCGTCCCCGGGCGACTGCGTGTCGCCGTTCCCCACCGCACGCGCGGTCGAGCGCCCCGAGGACCACCGTCTCACCCTGGTCGCGCGAGTCCCGAGCCCAGGGCACGGCGGCGTCGTCGTCCCCCACCCCGTCTCCGAGGACGAGATCACGTCACGTCACCGCCATCCACACCCCTCGGCTGAGCCTAAGCTTCTGCGTCGCATCGCTACTCAGTGGACCGCCGTCCTGTCAAACGTTCGCACGACGAGGTGGCGCGGTGAGATCATCGTGATACCGGGGACGAACCGCTGCGGCTCGACGGCCGGGTGGCGATCATCACCGGGGCGGCGCGCGGTATCGGCGAGGCGACGGCGCGGATCTTCGCCCACTGCGGGGCGACCGTGGCTCTCTGCGACCGGCTCGAGACGGAGACCTTCCAGGCCTTCGAGGACACATCGTCGGGCGACGGAGGTCGCACCGCGGACACTGCGCCGGATGCTCGACGTCCGCGACGGTGCGGCCGTGTCCCGCTTCGTCGACGAGGTCGTCGCCGCGTTCGGTCACGTCGACATCCTCGTGAACAACGCCGGCGGGACCTTCGCCGCCCCGTTCCTGACCACGTCCGAGAAGGGCGAGGAGCGGTTGGTGGCCGAGAACTTCACCCAGGTCACCCGTCTGGTCCGTCTGGTCGTCCCCCACATGCCCTCCGGAGGTTCCATCGTCAACCTGACGTCGATCGAGGCACACCAGGCGGCGCCCGGCTTCGCCATCTACGCGGCCATGAAGGCGGCTGTCGAGAACCTGACCAAGTCCCTGGCCCTCGAGCTCGCCCCCCGGGACATCCGAGTCAACGCCATCGCCCCCGACGCCCTGTCGAGCACCGGCGAGGGCGCCGCCCGCGAGCAGTTCCTGGCCCACGACATCCCCTTCGAGCCCGTCCACCTTCCGCCCCTCGGTTTCTTCGGCAGCCCCGACGACGCCGCCTGGGCCACCGTCTTCCTGGCCAGCGAGGCGGGCCGGTTCATCACCGGGACGACCCTCCATGTCGACGGCGGCACCCACGCCGCCGGCGGCTGGCGGCGCCCCCACTGATCCGGGGCCGGGCGGCGCTCAGGGCGCGTCGGGGAGATTGGTCCAGCCCCGTCCGTCGGCTCGCAGGTACCAGCCGCTGGCGGCCAGGGTCCCGCCGTCGACGGGGATGACATGGCCGGTGACGAAGCGCGCCATGTCGGATCGCCAGGAAGACGACGACGTCGCCGTAGTCGTCGGGCTGTCCGAAGCGCCCGAGAGGGACCCAGTGCCGGACCATCTCCGGGTCGCGACCCCGCAGCATCGACGCCGCCGGCGTCTGGAGCGTGTCGGCCAGGTCGGGGGCGATGGCGTTGACCCGGACGCCGTCGCGGCCGAGCTCGACGGCCAGGCTGCGGGTGAAGGCGTTGACGGCGGCGTTGAAGGCCGAGTAGACGGCGTTGGCCGGGATCCCCCGGAACGCCTCGACGGTGGAGACGTTGACGATGCTCCCGGCCCCCCGTTCCACCATGGCCGGGGCGATGGCGCGTGTGCAACGCAGGACGTGTTCGAAGTTGAGCGCGTAGAGGGCGTTCCAGTCGTCGGGTCCGGTCTTCAGGAACCGCCCGTTCGGCCGGTAGTCCCCGACGTTGTTGACGAGGACGTCGATCCGCCCGTCGGCCACCGACCGCGGCCGCGCGAGCCAGGGCGGCCACGGTGTCGTCGTCGGCGGATGTCGCCCGGCACGGCGACGGCGGTCCCGCCGGCGGCCTCGATCGTCGGCCACCGCCGCGGCCAGCAGGTCCGGGTCGATGTCGTTCACCACGACGGTGGCCCCCGCCGCCGCCAGCCGCCGGGAGACGCCACCCCCGATTCCGGCCGCTCCCCCGGTCACCACCGCCACCCGACCGTCGAGGAGTCCTGCCGCCGGTCCCGGTCGCGCCTCTGGTCGTGTCGGGCGTCATGGCGGCCATTGTCGTCGGCCGACCGCCCTGGGTGCCCGTCTCGGCCATCGTCTTCGGCAGCCGACCGCTCTGGGTGCCCGCCGGCCGGCCGCCCGGGGTGCCCGGCCCGGGGAGGGCGTGGGCGCCCCGGAGCCCGTCCGGCGCTCGTCGCGGAGCCTCCCGCGGCCGATCGGTGCCTATGTGAGCACGTCGGGACCGCCGGCGATAGGCTGCCGTCAGAGCGCAGTTATAAATTCACGCTGGCTGCGCGTCTTCGATGGGTGCCTTTTTGGTCTCCCGCAAGACAATGGAAGCGTGGAGAACAGAACAGAAAGGCAACACCAAAATGCCTGAAGGCACCGTGAAGTGGTTCAACGCCACCAAGGGCTTCGGATTCATCACACCTGACGACGGCTCGCCCGACGTCTTCGCCCACTTCTCCTCGATCGAGGGAAGCGGATACCGCGAGCTGATCGAAGGACAGCGGGTCTCGTTCGAGGCCGAGCAGGGACAGAAGGGCATGCAGACCAAGCAGGTCCGCCCCATCTGATGTCGGTCCGGCGGGTGGTGGTGACATCGTCACCACCACCCGCCGCACCGCCACCGAGGGTTGAGTCGGCATCCCGAGTCGATTCCCCTCACCGTAGGGAAGACCGTCCGTTTCCCCTACGATGTGACCCGCATGGACCAGAACCTGCGGACGCGTCGCGAAATTCTGGCCGCCGGCATGGCCGGTGGCATCTCACTCCTGCTCGCCTCCTGTGGCGGCGCCACGGCCAAGAAGGCGGCGGCGATCAAGCCGGCCGGATCCGATCTCGGAGCCGTCGAGCACGTCGTGTTCCTGATGCACGAGAACCGTTCGTTCGACCACTACTTCGGCACCTACCGGGGGGTCCGCGGATTCGACGACGCCCGTGCCCGCCGACGACGGGCTCTTCGCCCAGGCGTGGCCCGGAGGTGCGGCCCCGACGCTGCTCCCCTTCCATCTCGACACGGCCACCACCGAGGCCGAGTGCACCTTCGACCTGTCCCACCAGTGGGACGCCCAGCACCAGTGCTGGAACAACGGGAAGATGGACAGCTTCGTCGCCGTCCACACCGAGCCGCACTTCGAGGGACCGGAGAACGGCGTCCTCACCATGGGGTACTACACGCGCCAGGATCTCGCCTTCTACTACGCGCTGGCCGACGCCTTCACCATCTGCGACGGCTACCACTGCTCGGTCATGGGACCGACCCACCCCAACCGCCTCCACGCCCTGTCGGGGACGCTCGATCCGGCCGGGCGACGCCGGCGGGCCCGTCGTCTTCACCAACAGCGCCGCCGTCGGCCCAGGGAAGTGCCACGCTGGTCGACGATGCCCGAGGCACTGGAGGACGCCGGTGTCTCGTGGAAGGTCTACAACGCGCCGGGACGCGCCTACCAACCGACGCTCCGGTATCGCCATGGCCATCTCGGACAACATCCTGCTCTACTTCAAGCAGTACATGGACCCGTCGTCGGCGCTCTACCAGAAGGCCTTCGGGCCCGTCTTCCCGAACGACTTCGTCAGCGACATCGCCAACGACCGGTTGCCGCAGGTGTCGTGGATCACACCGCCCAACGGCTACGACGAGCACCCGCCCTCGGCCCCGGCGCTCGGGATGTGGTTCTCCCACAACGTGATCAGCGCCCTGGTGTCGAACCCGACGGTCTGGTCGAAGACGGTCCTCTTCATCATGTACGACGAGAACGACGGCTTCTTCGACCACGTGGCACCGCCCACCCCGCCGCCGGGAACGCCGGGTGAGTACCTGACGTCGGACCCGCTGCCGCTGCTCGCCTTCGGCATCACGGGACCGATCGGCCTCGGCTTCCGGGTCCCCATGCTCGTCGTCTCCCCGTTCTCGCCGCGGTGGCTACGTCTGCTCGGACACCTTCGACCACACCTCGCAGATGCGGTTCCTCGAGACCCGCTTCGGGGTGACGGCGCCCAACATCTCGGCCTGGCGTCGCTCGGTCACCGGCGACCTGACCTCGACGCTGCACGTGACCATCGCCCGACACCTCGGTCCCCGGCTCCCGGCCACGGCCGGGAAGGCCGACCCGCGTGGTGCAAGAGCGAGTGCACGTCGCGGCCAGCTCCTCGAGATCGACGTCACCAACCCGGCGCCCTATCCCCTGCCCGACGACGCAGCGGATCCCCGTCCCAGGAGCCGGGAAGGCCCGACGGATCACCGTCTGACCCGGTCACCGCACGGGGCCGAGCCAGTGACGCGCCCCGCGGCGCGCCCCGGGGCTGGCCCGCCGCTCCATCTGCGCCGACCAGGGGTCCGATCCAGGCCGGAGGGCCCGTGGCGCCTCCGGCGTGGCCGGCGATCTCGAGCTCGTTGGCCAGGGTCAGGTCCACGAAGTCGCGGAGCTGGTCGTCGGTCACGGTCGAACGGTCAGCTGGCGGAAACGGTCCCGGAAGCGGACGGGTCCGTCCCCGGCCAGCTGCGGATAGACGACGGACCGGTCGCACGAGGCGTAGAGGTAGACGATCTCCTCGACCTCGGCGCCCGGCCACCGCCGCGCAGGACGTCGCGGTCGTCGAGGGGCACGCAGGAAGGGAGCGAAGCCGTCGGTGCCGTAGGTGGCGTGGCAGAGCCCGGCCAGGCAGAGGCTCCTCCGACGAGCCCCACGAGCGCAGGAGCTCCTCGGTGGCCAGCAGGTGGTCGAGGAGCGTGCCGTTCAGGTGGGGCATCTGGTGTCGGCCGAGCGGGAGGCGAGAAACTCCAGGGCCGCTCGCGTGGGACGGTCGTGGATCCAGCGGCCCGATCCGG
The DNA here is from genome assembly GCA_963842145.1 of uncultured Acidimicrobiaceae bacterium. Taxonomy (GTDB): domain Bacteria; phylum Actinomycetota; class Acidimicrobiia; order Acidimicrobiales; family UBA8190; genus CAWJFJ01. The sequence goes on along the minus strand of CAWJFJ010000012.1, from coordinate 322,295 downwards.
CCGGGTCCGGGGGTGCGGGACGTCATGGCCGACCTCCTCGTGCGTCCAGGCCGATCGGCTCCCGGCGTGAGGCCGATCCTAGGCCGGGCACGGGTCGCCGGTCGGCGGCGAGGAGGCCCGGCTGTGGGTGGTCGGCGGCCGCACCGGGCGGTGTGCTACTGGTAGTGGGCACTGTCGGCGATCCGACGGGCCGGTGGACGGGGGGACGAGGTGCGGGCACATCGCCTGACGCGGACACGGTCGCCTGGTTCGGACGATGATGGCGGTGTTTCCGATCATGGCCATCTCGGCCGTGGTCCGGTGGGCGGAGGCCCGGCCGGGGCGCGCCTCGAGCGCAGGCTCCCCTGACGGCGTCGGAGGCGCAGGCCCTGGCCGACGACGTCACCGACAAGGTCATCGTGGTGTTCAAGAACCAGCTCGCCGGCACCCCCGAGACGGCCGCCGACGAGTCGGCCCGGAATGCCGCCGTCGGCCGCGATCCAGAGCCCCGTGGTCCACGAGCTGGGCCTGACGCAGGGCCCAGGACGTGAAGACCTTCCAGGTCATCAACGCCGTGTCGGCCACCGTGTCCCCCGGTGAGGCAGGCGCCTGGCCGCCAACCCCGACGTCGCCGAGGTGGTGAAGGACGAGCCGATCCCGGTGGCCGACTCGTCGGCGCTGGCGTCGGCGGGATCGACGGACGTGCGACCGGTCGACGGCGGGAGCCGGACGACCGCTCAAGGACGCGTGCCTGCCGTCACCCGAGGTGCAGCTCGATCCCCAGGCGATCGAGACCATCCACGCCGCCAGCCAGTCCGGGCAAGGGGCCACCGCCCAGGCGCTCGGCTACACCGGCGCCGGGGTCAAGGTGGCCTTCATCGCCGACGGCCTCAACATCAACGACCCCGACTTCATCCGGGCCGACGGGACAGAAGGTCTTCGTCGACTACCAGGACTTCAGCGGGACGGGGACCAGGGCGCCGACCGGCGGCGCCGAGGCCTTCCTCGACGCCAGCTCCATCGCCGCCCAGGGACTCCAGACCTATGACGTCTCCGGCTACGGCGTCCGGGCTCTCCGCGCCGTGCCTGATCCGCATCCTCGGTGTGGCGCCGGGGGCCAGCCTGGTCGGGCTCAACGTGTTCGGGTCGTCGAACGATCGCCTTCAACTCGGTCTTCCTCGAGGCCATCAACTACGCCGTGAGCGTCGACCACGTGAACGTGCTGAACGAGTCCTTCGGCTCGAACCCCTTCCCCGACACGGCCAGCCTCGACCTGACCAGGATGGCCGACGACGCCGCCGTGGCGGCCGGGGTCACGGTGACCGTCGTCGAGCGGGGACGCCGGGCCGACCGAACACGATCGGGTCGCCGGCCACCGACCCCGACGTCATCTCGGCCGGGGCCACCACCACCTACCGGGCCTACGCCCAGACGGGGATCGGCGGGATCAACCTGCACGGGGTGAAGGGCTGGCTGGACAACAACATCAGCGGGCTCAGCTCCGGCGGGTTCGCCCAGGACGGAACCACCGTCGACGTGGTCGCCCCCGGCGACCTCAACTGGGCGCTGTGCTCGGCCCCCTCAGGCGCTACGGCGCCTGCTCGAACTTCGCCGGCCGGCCGTCGCCGGTCGAGCTCCAGGGGGGCACGAGCGAGGCCGCCCCGCTGACCGCCGGCACCGCCGCGCTCGTCATCCAGGCCTACGCCGAGTCGCACGGCGGCACCGACCCCACCCCGGCCGTGGTCAAGCAGATCATCACCGGCACGGCCACCGACATCGACGCCCCGGGCGACCAGCAGGGGGCGGGCCTGATCGACGCCTACGCCGCGGTCCTGGCCGCCGCGGTCCTACCCCGGGAGCCGACGGCCACGGCCCGCGGGTCACGCCCTGCTGAAGAGCGCCGACCAGCTCAACGCCGTGGGCCAGCCGGCGACGACCGAGACGCTGGGCGAGACGGTGACCAACGACGGCAAGGGGACCGCCACCGTCGGTCTGTCCAGCCGGACGCTGGGCGCCTACGCCAGCGTGGCGAACACGTCCGTCACCCTGGACGCCTCCACCGGCGACTCCGCCCTCGTCGCAGTTCACCGTCCCGAGCGGCCAGGCCCGGCTGGACGCCTCGATCGCCTACGACTTCGGCGCCGCGGTGAACCTCAGCCTGTTCACCCCGGACGCACAGGCTGGCCGAGTACAACCTGCCCCAGGGAGCCGGCAACTACGGGAACGCGCAGGTGGCCGATCCGGCCGCCGGCACCTGGACGGCGTTGATCTTCGCCGGGCGCCGGGCTCGGTCCGCCTGTTCGGCGCCAGTGCCGCCCCCTGGGCCCCGTTCGGGACGCTGTCGCCAGTCGTCGCTGACGCTCGCCCCCGGCGCCTCGGCGCCGGTGACGCCTGACCGTGTCGACGCCGGGCGCCCCGGGTGACCAGGCCGGGTTCCCTCGTGCTCACCGAGGCCGGCGCCACGCCGGCCTTCACCGCCGTCACCACCGTCCCCGTGACCCTGCGGTCGCTCGTGCCCACCCCGGCCCCGTCGACCACGTTCACGGGCACGCTGACCGGGGGAACGGTCGGGGGACCGACACCGGCCAGACGGCGTACTACCAGGTCGACGTCCCCGCCGGCCGGGCCGTGCTGAACGCCGACATCTCGACACCGGACGCCGCCAACACCTTCCTGGCCGAGCTGGTCGACCCGGCGACCGGTCAGTCGGCGTCGACGGCGGTCAACTCCCGGATCGTGACCGGCGGCGGTGGACTCGACGACCGTGCTCCAGCCCGGGGCCCAGCTGCACGTGCTCGATCCCGACCCCGGGCCGTGGACCCTGATCATCGACTTCTACAACCAGGTGTCGGGGACGGCGATCTGCGCAGCCCTTCACGGTGACCCTCGACACGACGCCGGCGGCGGCGTCGGCCTCGGGCCTGCCCGACTCGGCCGCCACCACGCTGGCGGCCGGGCACCCCGGTCACCGCCGACGTGACGGTGACGAACACCGGAGACGCGCCCGAGTCCTACTTCGTCGACGGGCGGCTCGACCAGAGCGCCGACGATCAACCTGGCCGTCGACCACGGCCGCCACCGTGCCCGTCCCCCTCGACGGGGTCGCCGCCGGACATTCGTGGTGCCCAGCCACACCACGTCGATCACGGCCGACGCGTCGGCGTCGGCGGGGATCTTCTTCGACTTCTCCCAGGTCTTCGGTGACCCGGACCTCATCTCGGTCTCCCAGCCGTTCGGGGAGAACCCGACGGGGACGTTCACGTCGTCGGCCGTGGCCGACGGGGTGTGGACGATCACGCCCGTTCCAGGACGGCCCCGACCGCCAGCACGGGGTTCCCCCGGTGAGCACGACGACGTCGCATGACGGCCACCACGGCCGCCTTCGACCCGGCGGTGACGGCCGCCACCGGTGACCTCTGGCTGGAGAGCGTCGACCCGACGCCGCACTCGATCCCGTGGTGGTCGAGCCCGGCCAGACGCGTCACCATCCCGGTGACGTTCACGCCGAGCGGGACGCCGGGGACGACGGTGAGCGGAACGCTCTACCTCGACGACGCCTCGCTCATCGACGGCGGTGTCACCGAGAACGCGCTGAGCGGGACCTTCCCCCAGGGCAGCGACGTGGCCGCCTTCGCCTACGAGTACACCATCGGGTAGGGCCTCACGGCTCGAGCAGCTCGGCCACGGGGTCGCCCACCGGATAGGTGACGCCCTCCTCGGCGATCCGTCGCAGGCGGCCGGCGGCGGGGGCCTCGATCTCGGTGGTGACCTTGTCGGTCTCCATCTCGTAGAGGGGCTGGCCCTTCTCGACGGGGGCGTCGTCGTCGGCCAGCCACCGGGCCAGCACGGCCTCGGTCATCTCCATCCCGATCTTGGGCATCCGCAGGAGCATGGTGGCGTCAGCCGCCCGACGAGGTGACCCGGCCGATGGCGGCCAGCAGCCGCGACGGCCCGGGGAGGGCCAGGCTCTCGAGACCCTTGGCGTAGGGCAGGGGCGCCGACACGGCGCCCACCCGGAGGACCGGGGCCAGGAGCCGGCCGAAGAGGGCCTCGGAGACGAGCGCGGCCAGCTCGGCGCCGAACCCCCCCGTCACCACCGCCTCGTGGAAGACCACGCAGCGGCGCGTCCGGTCCACCGACGCCGAGGACGGCCTCGGTGTCGAGGGGCGAGAGCGTCCGGAGGTCGAGGACCTCGACGTCGGGGCCGGCGGCGCGACAGCGACTCGGCCACCGCCAGCGCCTCGTGGACCTGACGGCCGTAGGTGACGACGGTGACGTCGGCGCCCGGACGCTTGACGTCGGCCACCCCGAGGGCGACGGGCGTGTCGTCGAGGGGGCCGCGGCGCGCCAGCAGGGGGACCTGCTCGATGAAGACGCAGGGGTCGTCGTCGGCCACGCAGGCGTGGAGCAGGCCGCGGGCGTCGGAGGCGGTGACTCGGGACCACGACGTTCAGTCCCGGGACGTGGGTGAGCCATCGCCTCGAGCATCTGCGAGTGCTGGGCGCCGACCTGGAGCCCGCCACCGACGGCCGTCCGCAGGACCATGGGCACCGGCGTGCGGCCCCCGGACATGTAGCGGAGCTTGGCCGCGTGGTTGGCCAGCTGGTCGAGGCAGAGGCCGAGGAAGTCCATGAACATGATCTCGGCCACGGGACGCAGGCCCCCGAGGGCGGCCCCGACGGCCGCCCCCACGATGGCCTGCTCCGAGATGGGCGTGTCGCGGACCCGGTCGGCGCCGTACTTGGTGGAGAGTCCCTTGGTGACCCCGAAGACACCGCCGCCGGGATCGGCGATGTCCTCACCGAGGAGGACCACGCGTTCGTCGGCCCCGAGGGCCTCGTCGAGCGCCCGGGTGAGGGCGGCGCGGACGCTCACCTCGACCGGGGCCGGCCGGGGCGTCAGCCACCGGTGCTCCGGGCCGTCGCCGGACCCGACGAGACGACGTCGGTCAGCAGCTCCTCGGGCCCGGGCTCGGGGAGGGTCAGGACCTCGTCGAGAGTGTCGGCCACCAGGCGGGCGCACTCCTGCTCGACGGCGTCGGCGGCGTCGTCGGTGAGGACCGCCGTCTCCAGCAGGCGGCGGCGGAAGCGACCGACGGGCTCCTCGGTCCAGGCGCGCGTCGAGCTCGTCGGGCGGGACGTAGGCCATCCGGTCGCCGAAGACGTGGCCGTAGAGACGGTAGGTGAGCGCCTCGACCAGGGTCGGCCCCTCGCCGGCGCGGGCCCGGTCGACGGCCTCGTCCACGGCGGCGTGGACGGCGAGGGGATCGTTGCCGTCGACGGTCAGCCCCGGGCATGGCGTAGGCGGCGGCCCGGTCCGCCACCCGGGTCGTGCGCTGGTGGTCGGCGAACGCCGTGTGCTCGCCGTAGCCGGTTGTTCTGACAGAGAAAGACGACGGGGAGGCGCCAGACGGCGGCCAGGTTGCACGCCTCGTGGAAGGCGCCGATGTTGGTGGCCCCGTCGCCGAACGACACCAACGCCACCCGGCCGCCGCCGTCGCGCTGGGCGGCCCAGGCCAGGCCGCAGGCGATGGGGAGGCCGGAACCGACCACCCCGGTGGTGAGCATGAGCCCGGCGTCGGGCCAGACGACGTGCATGGGGCCGCCTTTGCCCTTTCCCGTCCCCGCACCACGGCCGAGCATCTCGGCCAGCAGCGGGCGCAGGGGGACCCCCTTGGCGATCTGGTCGTGGAGGCCGCGATAGGTGGTCACCAGGTAGTCGTCGACGTCCAGGGCGGCGCCGAACCCGGCGGCCGTCGCCTCCTGGCCCCGGGGCGAGTAGTAGGCCATCGTCACGGTGCCGGCGCTGATCGCCGCCCGCAGGGCGTCGTCGCAGGCGGCCACCAGGGCCATGGTCCGGTAGATCGACCGCAGGGTGTCGTCGTCCAGGGGCGCCACGGCCCCGATCTTGTCATCCGGCCGTAGGCTGCGGCCATGCCGTCGTCCTCGTCCACGGCGTCCCCGACCCCGGCCGTCTGGGATCCGCTGCGGGCCGCGCTGGGCCGCACCGACGTCGAGGCCGTCCGGCTCCCGGGCTTCGGGTCGCCGGCCCCCTTCGGGTTCGGGGCCACCAAGGAGGAGTACGTCGCCTGGCTGGTCGGGGAGCTGGAGACGGATCGGGGCCGACGGCCCCATCGATCTGGTGAGACACGACTGGGGCGGCGGCTTCGTGGTGCGGGTGGTGAGCACCCGACCCGACCTCGTCCGCTCGTGGGTCATCGACGCCGGTGCCATCGGGGACCCCGGGTTCGAGTGGCACGACTTCGCCAAGATCTGGCAGACCCCGGGCGAGGGCGAGGAGTTCTTCGCCCAGCAGCTGGCCACGTCCCTCGACGATCGAGCCGTCGTCTTCGAAGCGTTCGGCGTACCGGGCGACCGGGCCCGGCTCCGGGCCGGGTGGGCCGACGAGGAGATGGCCCGCTGCTCTTGGTCCTCTACCGCTCGGCGGTGGACGTGGGTGCGCAGTGGGGTCCCGATTTCCAGGAGATCGCCGCGCCGGGACTGGCCCTGCTCCCCTCCGAGGATCCCTTCCTGTCGGCCGACGGCTCGCGGCGGGCCGCCCGGCGCGCCGGCGTCGACGTGGTGGAGCTACCCGGGCTCGGTCACTGGTGGATGCTCCAGGACCCGGATCGTGGCGCCGCCGTCCTGTCGGAATTCTGGGCGTCCCTTCCCTGACGGCGAGCCGCTGTCGCGCTCGGGGCGCCCTCGTCGTCTTCGTTCTCGGTGCCGGGCTCCTCGGTGGGTGCGCGGCGGCGACGGGCGGTCCCGGCTCGGTCCGGGTCCTCACCGGTGCCGACTTCCCCGCCGCCCTCCCCCTGGTGGAGAACCACTCGGCCGTGGCCCGCAGCCTGGCCCAGACGTTCGGTCACACCTATCCCGGGTGCAGGGGACAGTTCGCCGTCTTCACCGAAGGGGGACGGACGCCCGGTCCGGTGTCGACGGGGACCACGATCTTCCCCGAGGTGTTCTCCGAGTCGTCGGCGTGTCCGGACGTGGCCGAGGCCGGGACCACCTTCCGGAAGGCGGCCGGCGAGGTGGAGGCGGCCAAGGTCGACGGAAGGGCGATCTCGGGATTCGGGAGTGCGGCCGTGATCGCCAGGATCGAGACCGGTCGGGCCGACGAGTACGCCATCTTCTGGCAGGACGGATCGGTCCTGGGATTCATCCAGCTCTCCGGTCCGACCGGAGACGGTCGGATCAGCGCCGGACAGATCGAGGCGCTCGCCCGCCGGCAGATGGCCCGCCGGTAACGCACAATGGGGACGATGGGCGAACCTCGCAGCGGTCCCCGGGACCTCACCGTGGTGGCCGTGCCCTTCTACTTCGCCAGCATGGCCGCCGAGTACCTCTGGCTCCGCCGCCGCGCCACCACACGGGGCCCGACGGCCGGAAACTACGAGCGGCGCGACACCGTGGCCAGCCTCACCATGGGTGTCGGCAGCCTGGTGGCGCCCCTGGTCGTGCCCAGGCTCCTGCGCCCGTTCACGCCGGGGAAGGGTCGGTACGGCCGTGCGTTGGTCACCGCCGCCCTCGGCGCCGCCGCGGTCACGACGGTGGCCGACGTCGTGGCCCGTCGGACCGGCGGCGGCCGTGTGAACGGGCACGGTGCGGCCGGTCCCGAGCCGCCGAGCGACGCTCCGGGCGGGGGCCCGATCCCCGCCGGTCGGGACCGCCGGCCGGCGGTGGTCCGTCGGGCCCGCCAGATCGCCGCGGCCGCCGGGGTGGCCGCCGTCGTGACCGGAGGGGTGGCGGTGACGACCACCTGGGCGGCGCGGACGACACCCGAGCGACTGTGGCGGCACCGCTTCCTGCCGGCGTCCGGCACCGGTCCGTGGGCGCTGGCCCTCGCCATCGTGGGATGGGACTTCATCTACTACTGGAATCACCGCTTCATGCACGAGAGCCGGTACATGTGGGCCGTCCACGTGGTGCACCACTCGAGTGAGCACTACAACCTGTCGACCGCCCTTCGTCAACCGGTCGCCGATGCGCTCGGGACCTCGGTGCCGTACGGCGCGCTGTGCCTGTTCGGGATCGCCCCCGATCTGATCGTGGCGGCCCGCGGCGTGAACCTGCTCTACCAGTTCTGGATCCACACCGAGACCATCGACCGGTTGGGCCCTCCCGAGGCGGTTCTCAACACCCCCTCGCACCACCGCGTCCACCATGGCTCCAACTCTCGGTACATCGACCGCAACCACGGCAGCATCCTGATCGTGTGGGACCGGCTCTTCGGGACGTTCGAGCCCGAGGACGAGCGCCCCGTCTACGGGCTGACCAAGAACATCGACACCTTCAACCCCGGCCGGATCGCCACCCACGAGTACGCCGAGATGTTGCGGGACGTGGCCCGGTCGACCGGTTGGGGTGAACGTCTCTCCTACGTGCTACGCGGTCCCGGCTGGGCCGTTCGACATCGTGCCGAGGTGGCCGTCACGTCAGCGGCCTGACGACGGGAGCGATGCCGTCCGACGAGCAGGACGGTGATCACCGGCGACCGGCGACACCGCCGATCACCGGGGCGGCGGCAACAACGCGTTCGCCTTCGCCACCTCACCGAACCAACGGGCGCTGGGCTTCGGGCGGCGCTCGAACGTGATCCGATCCACGGAGTGGAGCCCGAATTTCGGACCGTAGCCGTGGGACCACTCGAAGTTGTCCATCAGGCTCCAGACGAAGTAGCCGCGGACGTCGACGCCGTCGTCGAGGCAGCGCCGGACACCGCGGAGCGCTTCGCCGATGTAGGTGATCCGCTCGCTGTCGTCCTCCGTCCCGATCCCGTTCTCGGTCACCACCACCGGGAGCCCGGTGAAGGCGGCCGTCCGGCGGACGGTGTACTCGACCACCTGGGGCCAGAACTCGTAGCCCATCTGCGTCTGGGCCACGCCGGGGTCGTCGGGGGCCTGGCCCTGGGAGTCGAAGTGCATCCGGGTGTAGCACTGGACACCGACGAAGTCGTCCCCCCCGGTGCCGCGCAGGAAGGTGTTCTCGAGGACCTCCTCCGCCGCGTCGCGGATGGCCTCGCCCCCCTCCTCAGCCTTCAGCTCGGCCATGGAGAGGGTGATGCCGACGGGGAAGCTCCCCGGGCCCGATCGCAGCGCCTCCACGGCCCGGCGGTGGGAGCTGACCATGGCGTCGTTGACGACCAGATGGCGGGCGAAGTCGTCCTTCACCCCCGGAGGGAACTGCCCCATGGTGTAGCCCATGACACCGATCACGTTGGGCTCGTTCAGGGTGCAGGCCCAGCCGATGAGGTCCCCCAGGTGGGCCGTGGCCCGGGCCACGTAGCGTCCGAACCGGTCGGGCGCGTCGGGTGCCTCCCACCCACCGCGGGCGGTGAGCCACAGGGGCGTCGTGAAGTGATGGAAGGTGACGACGGGGGCGATCCCGCTCTCGAGGCATCGCCCGCAGATCCGCCGGTAGTGGTCGAGGGCGGCGACGGAGAACTCTCCTTCGGACGGTTCGATCCGGCTCCATTCGAGCGAGAAGCGGTAGGCCCCGAGGCCCATGGCGGCGACGAGATCGACGTCGTCGCCCCAACGGTTCCACGAGTCGCAGGCGTCACCGCTCACCTCGGCGCAGCCCGAGCCCTCGGTGTGCTCCCACCTCCACCAGTCGTTGTTGACGTTCCCTCCCTCGATCTGATGGGAGCTGGTGGCCGTCCCCCAGAGGAATCCGTCGGGGAAAGAGACTGCGGTGCCGGCTGGTGCGTCAGGAGCCATCCCCGCAAGGTAGCGGGCCGGACGGGGAACGGGCCACGGCGGCGGCGTCCGGCGAGAGGGCGATCCTGTCTGGCTAACGTGGCAGACGCCTGGATCCCGACCACGGGGGTCGTCGTGCTCGTCCTCTCCACCGGTGACTTCCTCTGGTTCGTCGACCAGGCGCTCGACGCCATGGTGGCCGTCGTCGTCCAACTGGGCGACGCCGCCGCCAACCGGCGCCCGACCGTGGCCGGATCAGACCTTCCCCGGTGCGAACTCTCCCTTCGCCATCCTCACCCACTGCCTGGGGGTGCTGGAGTACTGGGGCGGTGCCATGGTGGCCGGTCGCGCCATCGAACGCGATCGCCACGCCGAGTTCATGGCCGAGGGGACCGTGACCGCGCTGAGAGCCCGGGTGAGGGCGACCCGGCGCCGGCTGGAGGACGACCTGGTGGCGGCGGCGGGCGACGCCGCCCTGCGCGCCACGCCCGACCCCGGGGACGTCGGCACGCCGTACGTCAGCAAGGGAGGGGTCCTCGTCCACATCCTCGAGGAGCTCTACCAACATCTCGGCCAGATGGAGATCAGCCGCGACGTCCTCCTCGGATCGCACCCCGTCTGAGAGTGCCCCGCCGTCGCCGCCGTCCCGCTCGGCGTCAGCGATGACCCGACGTCACTGCTGTCCCAGGTAGAACCGGGTCCCCTGGTCGTCGACGCACTCCGACGACACTCCGTACGGCTGGCTCTCGGGATCGGTGGCCGAACCTCCCGCCGCCCGGACCCGGGCGACCGCCGCGCCGATGTCGTCCACCCGGTACATGGGGACGACGGTGGTCGTCTCGTGGCCCCCGTGCAGCCCGGTCATGGGAACGACACCGTCGGGTCCCCAGCCGTCCTCGACACGGCCGGGACTGAAGTGCCAGCCGAGGACGGCGGCGTAGAAGGCCCGCACCGGACCCGACTCCCCCACCTCCATGGTGATGGAGGAGACGTCACCATGGCGCGATCCGTTGGCCGGGAGCCGCCCGGCGCGGGGGCCCGGCGGCGGCTGGAAGAGGGAAAACGACGTCCCCTCGACGTCGACGCACATGGCCGAGAGCCCGTGCGGCTCCACCGTGGGCTCGTCGGCCCGGCCCCCGGCGGCCCCCACGCGTCGGACGGCGTCGTCGATGTCGTCGACGACGAAGCAGAGGAAGAGGGTGCTTCTGTCGTGGCCGCCGTGCACCCCGTGATGGAGCTCCCGGTCGACGACCTGGTGGGTCTGCCCCTCGGCGGACGGCAGGTAGGACCACCCGAGGACGGCCGAGAAGAAGGCGGTGGCCCGCTCGGCGTCCGGGACCCACAACGAGACGTAGCCGATGTCCCCCTGCCGGACGGTCTCGACTCCCCCATCCGAGATGATCCACCGGTGCCCGAAGGGGTCCCGGATGACGGCGTTGCGACCGTCGGGGTTGTCGGCGACGGGGCGTTCGAGGAGAGCGCCCTGCGCCAGGGCCCGGTCCACCGAGCCGTCGACGTCGGAGACCTCCACCGTGAGGCTCACGGTGGCGTCGGCTCCGGGGCGGGGGGCGGCAACCCCCCCCTCTGCGGGGTACACCCACCCACCATCATGTGACCGGAGCGCAGTCTCCGAGCACCGAGATAAGTCTGGGCGCCCGACGGCCGCGGGGCCCCGAGCGGCACCTCCGCTCCCACCACCCAGAGGTGATCGCCGTGGGCTAGCGCCCCTCGACCCGGGGTCGACATCGGCGACGGGCAAGAGGGCCGACGCCGCGCCACCCCCGGGCCCCACAGATAAGTAGCAGGGATACTGAGAGCACCAGGGGTGAAGACGCGTCGTCCAAAACGCATTCGCCCCGGCCGACGAGCTCTACGGCGATACATCCCTTTAGAGGCCGCGCGGATTGGTGACAAGCCTCTGAACAGGACGTTCGCGCGTTGAAAGTGGTGACCATCCACCGGTCGTTGGTGTGGCCCCGAGACAATCGGGGTGCGACCCAAATCACCAAACGACCGAGTGGAGGTCCCCCCACATCATGCGCGCGCTCGAACCCGAAGTGGTAGATGTCGTCTGGGCTGGAATCAAACCGCTCATCCCCGCACCTGTCGATCACCATCCGCTCGGCTGCCATCGGCCCCGTGCCGATGACCGGGACTGTTTCGAGGCGATGCTCGTGCGCCTGGTGACCGGGTGCTCCTGGGAGGACGCCGAGCGGCTGTGTCAGAACAAGGTGTCGGACACCACGGCACGAGAGCGACGCGACGAGTGGATCAAGGCGGGGGTGTTCAACGCCATCGCCGCCGAGGCCAGAGAGGGCTACGACAAGATGATCGGCCTCGATCTCTCCGACGTGGCCATTGACGGGTCACTGCACAAAAGTCCAGCCGGAGGTGAGGGAACGGGCAAGAATCCGACGGACAGAGCCAAGCTCGGATGGAAGTGGTCGGTGTTCACCGACAGAAACGGCATCCCCATCGGCTGGGCCGTCGACGGCGCCAATCGCAACGACTCCGTCATGCTCGAGCCGACGTTACAGGCCGCTCAGGACATCGGCCTGCTCGCTGACATCGAGACGCTGTGGCTCGATCGTGGTTATGACTCCGACGTCACGCGGACGCGTCTTTCGGCCCTCGGCATCGACGACGCGGTGATCGCCAGGAAGCGCATGCGCGGCGCGACCGACGGCAAAAAGAAGCACTCGATGGGACTGCGATGGCCGGTCGAACGCACCAACTCCTGGCTCAGCAACTTTGGTCAGCTGAGGCGAAACACCGACCGGAAAACCATCCATCGTCTTGCTCAGTTCGCCCTGGCGGTCGCCTTGCTGCTCATCGCCAAGCTCATCGATTGGCGTAATCGCTGGTCACGAGTCCCGTCACCTATCCGCTGAACCTCTTAGCGGTTGATCAAAGGTAGCGAGGCCGCATACGCCAGCAGGAGAAAATGCGCCTCCCACTGGGCGAGACCGCCCTTCCTCTCCATGGCCAGCCAGAACACGACGACGACGCCCGTCATCAGCCAGAGCGAGAAGGCGCCGACGCAGCGCACCTCGCCACGGGCAGCAATCCGACGAGGGCTCCTCCGCCCAAGGCGATGAACAGGTTGCCACCGAGCATATTGCCGACGACGCGGTCGTGCTCGCCGCGCCTGGCCGCCTGGATCGATGAAGCGATCAGCGGGCGGAGGTCCCGATGCCGACAAATGTCAGCCCGGCGAAGCCCTGTGCGAGGCCATCACCGACGAAGGTTGAGATTCGTAGTGGCGAAGTCCCGATGCGCATGCCCTTCTGCGTCTGGCCGAGATTAGCCGTAATGCTGAAGAGCGCTGTTATCATTACGTGGAACTATCAAGAGCGGACGAAGGACGTGGCCTGCTGACCCCGCCGCAACCTACCGAGAGGCAAGGTGCGAATGCCACGAACGATGGAGGGTATCCGTGGAGACCGATCCGCTTCCCTTGCTGCGATGCGGCTACTACTGGGCGGGGCACGAGGTGCACTGGATTCAAGCGCTGCGCTCAGCCAACGACATCGATAACCGACCGCTACTCGGTCGCCTGCTCGACGTTGGGGATGACGGCACCCTGACGGTCGAGGTCGGAGCAACGATTCATCGCCTATGGAATCACGATCCCGCCAGGCTCAGATCCTTCGTGGCACGGAACCAGGACGAGGTGTCGTATCAGCCGGGATGGAGTGCGCTTCGCACCCGAGCTTCGGGGGGTTCCTATGTCTTCAGCGTGTGCCAGGCGGGTACTCGGCGCAGTTGTCCAAACCACCCATCCAGGGCCAACATCTCCCAACTAGGGCGACTGGCCCTAGCGAACGGGTAGAGCGCCCGACCCTGCTTGGTCGTCCCTGTGGGCAGCCCTTGGGCGGCGTCCTCCCACCACCTCCTTCAACACAGGTGGCCGGCGCGGAATTTCCTTTCGCCGGTGAGCGGAGGCGGCCAGGCGCTGTACGAGGCGACGACGTGGGCGGCCAGACGCACCTCCCCCGATTACGACCATTACGTCCGGGTCCGCGAGCGCCCCGGGCCCAACCGGGCCGCCCTGTCGGTCGGTCGGAAGTTCAGCTGGCGCTGCTTCCACACGCTGAGGGACCTGGGGGACGACGCCCTGGCGCCGGTCACCTGATCAGCCTCTCCTCCCGTGTGGCCGCCTCGCCTGTCTTCGATATTGCCGCCGGCTCCCGCGCTGCTACTGGCGCCGGGGTTCTGGTCCCGGCCGGCCCGAAACAAATGAGTGGCGGCAACCCCTTCAACGGGGCACCTGTACCCACCAATCATGTGACCGGAGCTCTCCGCGGTGCCGAGATAAGCCAGGGCGCCCGACGGCCACGCGGGATCGACGAGCGGTGACGTCCGCTCCCTCTGCCCGGAGGTGATGGCCGTGGGCTAACCCCGCCTCGACCCGGTATCGACGCCGCGACGGCCAAGGAGGTCCACGCGCCGGAACCACCCCCTTGATCCGGGTCCCTCATAGATAAGTAACAGGGATACGAGGAGAGCCAAGGGTGATGCGCGTCCTCCAACCCATAGCATCCGCCTCTATCGGCGACGCCTACGGGCGAAGGAACTCGTGGCGCGATATTGGACGGTTCAGCCGCGGTGTCAGCGGAAGGCGAGGTGCGCATAGCCGGCAAACATGCGCTGTCGGCTAGGAGGACTTCTCGGTCGATTGCGGCAGGGACAAGCCTGGTCGCTTGCTATGCAGCAGTGCCTCCTGGGACCCGCACCCAACCGGCTCCTCGAGACTTCGAAGAGAAGGTGCGAGGGGAGTCGCCCGCTATCTCGACTCCGGGGTAATTCCGGCGCCGCCGAGCATCCGCCGCAGGTCGATGACCTGCTGCTCGTTGATATCGTGACGTCGCGGAGCATCGAACGTCTGGGTCTCAGATCCCAGCGTCACCGCGTACCGACCATCGTGCTCCTCGGAGACAGTGCCGACGCTCTCGAGGAGTCATAAGACGTCGTGCCATTGGATGTTGTGGTTGACCGGGCGGCCGAAAATCTTCTCCACCGTCGCCCGATGATGGGCGTCCAGTTGGATGCCTTCTGTCATTTCACTCTCCTCGGTCTCTGAGATATGCCCTCGACATGAGCACTGCGTCAGTCAGTCGACTTCATCGGGCTTGTCGCCGCTCGCCAGAGGTGCATCGAGATCCCAACCGCCTTTGCCTTGAAGTCGGCTGCGAGTGCGACTTGTCGGCTCTCCTAGTGTGTTGTAAGTTTGTTCCGCTGAGAAATCTTGGGAATCGGGAATTTTCGTAGCCTGAGCGCGTTCTGGCAGGTAGAACCCTGGCAGAAGGAGCTCCCATGGCACGTCGTGGTCGACCGATCGTCGCGATCAAGCTGAGCGGCAATGAACGCAAGACCCTGCAGCGGTGGGCGCAGCGCCACTCATCGGCCCAGGCGCTGGCCCTGCGGTGCCGGATCGTGCTGGCGTGCGCCGACGGCGGAACCAACCAAGACATCGCCTCGGAGTTGAGGATCCACCCGGTGACGGTGTCGAAATGGCGCAAGCGGTTCGCCGCCGATCGTCTCGACGGGCTCGTGGATGCACCGCGCCCGGGTGCTGTCCGCACCGTGGGCGATGACACCGTGGAAGCGGTCGTGGTCGACACCTTGGAGACGGCACCGGCCGACGCCACCCACTGGTCGACGCGGGGACTGGCGGCCAAGCACGGGATCAGCCATCAGACGGTGGCCGAGATCTGGCGGGCCTTCGGGTTGAAGCCCTGGAAGGAGGACTCTTTCAAGGTCTCCCCCGATCCCGATCTGGTGGAGAAGATCCGCGACATCGTCGGTCTGTACCTGAACCCCCCGGTGGCGGCCGTCGTCTTCGCGGTGGACGAGAAACCCCAGATCCAGGCGCTCAACCGCACGGCCCCGACCTTTCCGATGCTCCCCACCACCCCGGCTCGGGCCACCCACGACTACGAACGCAACGGGACCTGCGATCTGTTCGCGGCGCTGAACGTCGCCAGCGGAATGGTGATCACCGACATCCGTTCCTCTCACACCTCCGACGACTTCATCGCCTTTCTGAACAAGGTCAACCGCAACGTGCCCCCCGAGCTCGATGTGCACGTAGTGCTCGACAATCTGGCCACGCACAAGACCCCGAAGGTTCATCGCTGGCTGCTTCGCCACCGGCGGTTCCATTTCCACTTCACGCCGACTTACGGTTCCTGGATGAACCTGGTGGAGCGTTGGTTCAGCGCCCTCACCACCAAGAAGCTCAAGCGGTCAGCCCACTGCAATGTCAAAGAACTCGTCGCCGACATCGAATCGTGGGCAGCAACCTGGAACGAGGACCCCAAACCGTTCGTCTGGCACAAGACGGCCGAACGGATCCTCGAGCGCCTCGCCGGTTACTGCCAAGCTGTCACAGCCACCGAAAACATCAGCGCTTCAAGCTGACGGCACACTAGGCCATCAGGGTCGTCGATCCCTCCGTCAAGTGTGACCAGTTCTTCAGGGTCGTCGAGCTCCGCCCCGGCTTCCTCAAGTTCACGCTCGTCCACCTGAAGGGTGGGATTAAGCGAGGGGTCCAACTCGACCATTTCGGTGAGATTCGAATCGATCCTGGAGTTGTCATCGAGCGCTTCGTCACCCTGCTCGAACGCTTCTGTGCCCAGTGGCTCGTCTGGCGACCAATCGTCGTTCTGGCTCATAACGAGGGCTCCGTTCCCTGGAGGGGCACGGATCAATCGTAGGCTCTGCGTCGGGCCTTCCACCAACTCCCGGCGGTGACCGACGCTCTCGATTGAAGTCACCGAGAGTTGCTGGCGCCGGCTGGCCGTGTGTCAGGGTGCGCGCAAAGTGCCGGGGTGCATCAACCCGATTGGCGAGGTGCCGTTCAACTATGACACGAAGCCCCGTCACCTTCGATAGATCGAGCTTGCTCGACCGTCGACCGGGCGGAATTGCTTGATATGCGGGGAGTAGGGCGGTCCGACAGGAGGCGTCGACCGACCTGACCGCCCGGTAATCCTCAGAGGGCGGATTCAGGCAGTGGCCGCGACAAGTCTGTTGAATCGTTCCGCTGGAGTCTCCCATGCGAGGGTCTTGCGTGGACGCTCGTTGAGCAGGCGGCGATGGCGTCGAGGTCCTCTTGGGAGTGGACCGATAGGTCGGTGCCCTTGGGCAGGAACTGACGGACGAGGCCGTTCCAGTTCTCGTTGCTCCCGCGCTGCCAGGGCGAATGGGGGTCGCAGAAGTAGACCGGGACGCCGGTGGCGACCTTGAACGCGGCGTGCGTTGCCATCTCTATCCCCTGATCCCAGGTGAGGGACTTGGCGAGCTGGTCTGGTAGATGCACGATGTTGTCCGCTACCGCCGACGCGACATGTTCGGCGGTGCGATTCTCGAGCTTGATCAGCATGCCCATGCGGGTGGTGCGCTCCACCAACGTGGCGACGGCGCTGGCGCCGCTCTCCCCGATGATCAAGTCTCCCTCCCAGTGGCCCGGCACGGCTCGGTCTTCGACCTGCGGGGGGCGTTCGGAGATGTTGACCATCCCGAAGATTGCGCTTCGTCCAGAGGAGGCTCGCGAGCGAGGACGTCTCCGAGCCCGGCCCGAGCGCAAGCACGCGGTGAGCTCCTTTCGCAGCTCGCCCTTCGCCTGGACGAAGACCGCCTGGTAGATGGCTTCGTGAGACACCCACCACTCTGGCTGGTCGGGGTGCTCCTTGCGGAACCGGTGGGCGATCTGCTCGGGCGACCACTTCTTGGTGCGCAGCAGTCCCTGGACCTCCTCCCACAGCCAGGGGCGTTCCTCGGTCCAGGGGTTCTTGGGCCGTCGGGCGGCTGGCGCCGCTCGCTCCTCGGCCACCGCTGCCCGGTAGCGCCCCCGCCCACCGTTGGCCGCGATCTCACGCCAGACCGTCGAGCGGTGCCGGCCGATGCGGGCGGCGATGGCTTCGTCGGACTCTCCGACCTCGATGCCGACCCTGACCTCCTCGCGCTCGGACACACTGAGCGAGCCGGGGCGCCGTTTGCGTTCGCGTGTCATGGCCCCACGCTCGTCGCCCAGATCCGTTCTGAAGGTGGATACCTCCACCCCGTCAAGAACCCGCTTAGGGCCGCCCCGGGGAACACGCTGTCGCAGGAAACCCCACCGCAAGACGTAGTCCCTCACCGTCGATTGTGGGACCCCGGTCAACGCCTCGGCACTCCTATAGCTTGCTCCCGCGAGCACCGCCTCGACCGCCGCGTCGAGATCCGACTGACTAGCGCGGCGCTTTCGTCCTCGGGTTTCCATCTGACACCTCCGGGTCGGGAGATGTCGCGGTCACCACTTGAGCCCAAGGGGTCGTCAATACAGGGCGGATGACGCCTGAGCCAAGAGACTCGCGCACGGCACTGGCCGCAGGTGAAGTTGCTCGTAGGGACCCCATTTACGGAGTCACGGCCCTCGGGCCGTATGATCTTCGACCATGGAACACGGGGAAGCTGTCGAGACGGCTCGCCGGTCTGGAGCCGGCGGTCGCCTATCTTACGGAGGCCATGGAGGAGCTTGTGAAGGGCCTCGGTTCTTCGACGACGGCATCGTCGTCGAACGTCGCTTCCCACCTTTGAGATATCCGGGAGAACTTCAACCGCGTCCTCCCATGAATGTCGGCGACCTCTTGAACTCGCACGTCGGAAGGGGTAGACACTCGGTGTGGTCGAACATCCCTTTGCCCTTGAGCCCCTCGCCGGGTTCCCCTACGCCAACGTGGTCGTTTCCGGCGACTTGGTGGCGGTCGCCAGCCAGGTGCCGTTTAGCGAGGAACGCCATCTCGTCGGACCGGGGTTCTCCGAGCAGGCCCATCAGGTATTCGCCAACCTGCAGCAATGTTTGCGAGTGGCAGGTTGTGAACTGGTCGATGTGATCAAGGTGTGTGGCTACCTGGCAAAGCCTGGTCTCGTCGACGAGTACAACGAGATCTACAGGCAGTACTTCACCCCGCCCTATCCTGCCCGCACGACGGTCGCATGCGAGCTCGTCGTGCCCGGCATGCTCGTCCAGGTCGACGCCTTCGCTCGCATCCCTGCTGCTAAGTGATTATGTTCGCTCATGGTGACTGGCTCGTGTGATTGACAATGATGGCGTCGTAATCGAGCAGGTTCCCTGGGTGACGCCGGCGTGACTGGTGGCATTTGTTGGTGGCGCCACGATGGCTGTGAATCGAGAGACGCGGGGACAGACGAGACTCTTGGCGCTGAGGTGCAAAAGGCTTCGGCGCTAGACGAGTCGACACCATAGGTTTCAAGGGCTCGAGGTAGGTAACATGGCAGCAACGACCAAGTTCAAGATCGGAGCCGATGCCCTCTGTACCGATGGCGTCTGCGGCGAGGTGATTCGCGTGGTCGTCGACCCCATCTCTCGGACAGTCACCCACCTCGTAGTCGAACCGAAACACCGACAAGGCATCGGCCGACTCGTTCCCCTCAATCTTGTCGACGCCACCTCGGGGGAGGTCCGCCTACGCTGCACTCTGGCGGAGTTCCAGAAGCTCGACTGGGCCGAAGAGACGCAGTTCCTGCCGGGAAGCGGCAGCTACGCGGGCTACAGCCCGGGACAGGCACTCTCCTGGCCCTACTACGGTCTGGGCGGGGGCATGGGCATCGGCACCGGAAGCGTCTCGCATGCCATCATTGTTGACAAACTCCCGTTGGGCGAGGTGGCCGTTCGCCGCGGCGACCAAGTCCATGCCATGGACGGCGCTATCGGACGAGTCCAAGGGCTCGTCATCGACCCTCGCGATCACCAGGTTACCCATGTGCTCCTCCAAGAGGGGCACCTCTGGGGCCGCAAGGAAGTGGCTATCCCGATCCGCGCCGTGACTGGGGTCGACAACGGCATCCGACTCAACATCACCAAGCAGGATGTACAGGACTTACCGCGTGTAGACATCGATCACCCAAACGACGCTTACACTGTTGAGGAACGCGCGGAGAGAGGGCACATGTCGAAATACCTCATTCAGGTGGGTTATACGGCAGAGGCGTGGGCGGCGATGAGCCGAGAGCCCCAGCACGTCATCGAGCGGGTGCGGCCATCGGCGGAGGCCCTGGGCGGGTCGATCGAGAGCCTCTTTTTCTGCTTCGGCGACTACGATCTTGTGGGTGTCGTCGACTTCCCCGACAACCGGGGAGCGGCGGCGTGGTCCGTGGCTATCAGCAGTGGGGGCGACGTGCGTGCGTTCAAGACCACACCACTACTTACCATCGAGGAGGGCCTCCACGCCCTTGGTCAGGCGTCGGAGATCGCACACATACATCGGCCGACAACAGGGCCGTCCTGATCAAGCTTCGGAGTCTTATGGCTCGTCCCCCGACGATCGTGATGATCTGACCCCACCAGGCCGAGCCCGGGCATGGCATGAGCGGGATGGTCCGGCGAATAGAGGGTGTCCGTCCGTTGTAGCTGCGATAATCTGCGATGCAGCGGCCTAAGCGGGACGGACCAGGACTCGTCGGGAACTCGTCCGAGAACGAGGGGCGCACCGTCTTATCCTCGCCGTAGCTCCAGCTGCGACAGGTATCTCCTTCAGTACGGCAACTGCCGTCGCGGCGCAGACTCCTTTGACGCCGCACGGCGTCATTGCCGGTCAGCTCGGTTTCGAGGGCGGTCCCTATCCGGGTGGATTCCATCCCACTGCCGGATGGTCAAGTTCGTGAGCCCGCAGAAAGTCGGGCGGGTCAAGATCCCACAGTCGGGGAATTTCACCGTCAATGTCGTGCCCGGCATCTACCCTCTGACCGGGTGCGGCGGGACACGGAACAGGTAGTGTGAGCCCCCACAAGATGTCACCGTCAAAGCTCAAAAGACGAGCCATGTGCAGGTCGTCTGGCTCCTGGCTCCCTCGCCGACGGGCGCCGGCAGTCCCACGGACAACTGCTCCAAGCTTTGCCTCGTCATCGCGAAGCCGGCTGCGCCCCCCGCAGCGCACAATGTTGCCGACGCTCTGGCCTTATCAAAGGGTCATCTCAGCAATCCGACTGGAGGGCGCCGAGTTCCAAGCGGGCCAACTCCGCCTGGCCGGCCCGGGTGGGGTGGATGTGGTCGGGTCCTACCCAGGATGGGTTCTTATACTCAATGGTGCCCCAGTCAAGGACATGGAAGTTCGGGTGGGTCGCCGGCAGGGCCTCGATGTCGGCGTTGAGCAGCGGTGCGTTGGGGTCGGTGAGACCCAGCACCGGGCTCACGGTCAGCAGCACCACACAGTGGGCCGAAGCGACAGCGGCGGTCTCTTGCTCCAAAAACCACCACCAGTAGAGGTCGCCATGGTCGCCGTTCTCAAACCAGGCCATATCGTTCGTCCCGGCTTCGATGATCCAATCGGTCGGTCTGGGATTGTTGTCGGCGTCGATCACGTCGATGAGCGGAAGGAGCTGGTACATGGTGGCCCCGGGGTGGGCGTACATCTTGAGCTGGTAGCCGGGCGTGAGGTCGTCGAAGATCGAGGACCGGCTCATCGCGGTGATCGAGTCGCCCACGATACCGACCTTCGGTCGGTTCTGGTTGTCGAAGTACAGGCAGGCACCGATGACGAATATGACGACACCGACGATCCCCACGGTGCGCCCGGGTCCTCGATTCCGTCGGGGTGCCCGCGCCCGAGTCGCCATCTGTCGATGTCGCTTTGGCGACAGGCCGTTCGGGTCGTCAGATGGATCTTGCCGCGCCCTTTCTAGGGTTGTCCTGACCAACACGGTCATTTCATCAGCGTCTGCTTCTCCCTGTCTTGCGCCTAGGGGAGAACGTCACAATTCACCCGGACCGCTTCTTGCGACCCCGATACGGGACCCGCTGCTCGAACGCTGGGTGGTGATCGTTCTCGACCGGCGAGTTAGTGTCGGCTGTGCTTTCGCGAGCGGGGTTGGATCCGTGGAGTAACCGGCGAGAATCTGGATGCAGTCAGGTTCTTGAAGACTGGCTACTGTCGCTCGAACACGATGTTCCCCGGCACTCAGTGGTCGTGGCGGATCAGCATGACTGGACATGATGCGTGGTGGGCCACGTAGTTGCTGACCGAACCGCTGAAGAGTCGGCTCAACCAACCCTTGCTGGAGGAGCCGATCACGAGCACGTCTGCGTTCATCTCGCTGGTGACTCGGACAATGACTGCCCCCGTGGTTTCGTCGTCCGGAACCAGACGAACCTCCACGTCGGTTCCGAGCACCGAGGCAGTGCGATCGAGTGCAGCTTGCCCTTCGGCGGTTGCCTTCTTCCAATCCTTCCCCGCCTGCTCGTAACTGATACCCGGGCCCTCGAAGCCCCCAGCGTCCTCCATAGGGTCCTCGTATTCGGGGATAACCATTACGAGTACTACGTGAGCTCCGGGGCGCAGAAGGTCCATGGACCGTCGCGCCGCGTCGATCGCAGGCTCGGATCCATCGGTTGCTACGACGATTTTCATGGGTTCCTCCATTGATGGACGCGACTACTTCCTGTACACGACATCATGCCTCGGCTTGCGACCTTTTCTGGCTTCGGCCGAGGCGTGCGCCCTCTAACGAGCAAACAATGGGTCGGCCCAGTTCGTCGGCATATGCCGGGCAAGTTGAGCACGTTCGACGGAATCGTTCACGTCCTCGCGGCGGCAGGAATGAAGGTCGGTCAGAGCCCGCCTCGTTCATCGCTGGCATGCCCTGGTGGCGGACAGGTGGCTACACCGCCGGTCGGCCGTCCATGGTGTCACTGAGCGGTGAGGCTCGTTGGACCGAAGTCAGCCGTCCGGCTCAACCAGCCCGCCCTGGCAGTCGCCATCGCCCACTGCCGGAACACTGCTGACGGGCGCTGGCGCTCAGTACCATTTAGAACCTAGGCTTCTGTCGTGACCGTAACCCTACGACTCCATCCCGAAGCAACCTTGGCGGAACTTCACCGCGTAGCAGATGGAGAGATCTGGCACGTCTGGTTCATCGACTCCGACGACAGAAACTGTGAAGTCGTCACGAAGGATGACCTGGTCGACGACATCGGAAACAATCTGAGTGAGGAGAACGTCGTCACATACATAGACCATCGACTCAGAGATCTTGGATACGAAGTTAGTCGCCGACCAAGTGTGCCGAACATGGTTGCTACGTGGGACATCACATATGCCTAATTTAGGGCGCTTCCGGGATTTCCGTGGGTGAGTTCGTCGAACGCCAGTTCGCTGGCGGTGTCTGGACGGTCGTTGCGACCATGGGGCGATGCAAGACACCGACCTCTACCGTCACCTCCTCGGCATCACCTCACCGTGGGAGGTGACTTGGTGTCGAGCTGTCCGTCGAGGGCGAGCGGGTTGACGTACAGGTAAGCCACCCCAAGGGCACGCGCTTCACCTGCCCCAAGTGCGACGCGCTGCTGCCTGTCTATGACCACGCCGAGGAGCGGTCGTGGCGCCACCTCGACTCGTGCCAGTTCGCCACGTTCCTCCATGCCCGTCCTCCCCGGGTCGAGTGCGCCACCCATGGCGTGCACCAGGTGACTCTGCCCTGGGCCGAGTCCATGAGCCGTTTCACCACGCTCTTCGAACGCCTGGCCATCGATGTGTTGCGAGAATGCGACGTCGTGGGAGCCTGCCGCATCCTGCGGGTGAGCTGGGACGAGGGTTGGCACCTGATGGAGCGGGCCGTGACCCGGGGTCTGCTGCGCCGCCCGCCTGAGGCTCCGGTCCATCTCGGGGTGGACGAGAAGGCGGCGGGGCGGGGACATGACTACATCACCGTCGTCTCCGACATCGACGCCGGCACCGTGCGCTTCATCGCCGACGATCGCAAGGAGGACAGCCTGGACGCCTATTTCGACACCATGCCGGCTACCGAGCTGGCCCGAATCGAGGCCGTGGCCATGGACATGTGGGAGCCCTACGCCAACTCGGTCCGGGCCCATCTGGAGGACGCCGACGACAAGATCGTCTTTGACCGCTTTCACATCATGGGTCACATGACCAAAGCGGTCGACACCGTGCGCAAGGCCGAACATCGCCGTCTGGAGGCCGACGGCGACAACCTGTTGGTGGGCACCAAGGACATGTGGCTCCACTCAGCCGAGAACCTCCCTGAACGCCACGACGAGCGCTTCAGTGCCCTGCGGGCGTTGGAGCTCAAGACGGGACGGGCCTGGGCCATCAAGGAGGACCTCCGCTATCTGTGGGACTACGTTCGTCGCGGCTGGGCCGAGAAACACTGGAAGCGGTGGTATTTCTGGGCCACCCACTCGCGGCTCGAGCCCGTTGTTGCGGTGGCCCGCCTCATCAGGCGCCACTACGACGGCGTCATGGCCTTCTTCTCCAACCGCCTCACCTCTGCGACGGCCGAGGGCATCAACTCGCGCATCCAGGCGATCCGCGTCCAGGCTCGGGGTTATCGCAACCGCGAGAACTTCAAGACGGCGATCTATTTCCACCTCGGCGGACTCGATCTCTATCCGAAGACAGCGTGACCTGGGCTACCCACAGAGAACCCGGAAGCGCCAAATTAGATGCCTGCGCACAGGAAGAATAGTGGGGCCAGCCGTCCTTGCTCGGGTGGCAGGTCGGTCTGCTGGGATGTCGCAAGAGGGGTGACACTCTGAAGGATGACGAGGGCACATTCTCCTCACCGTGGGCGCAGCCAGACTCAAAGGTCACGTGCACCGTGCCAGCGACTCAGACGTCACCTATTCCGAAGTCGGTGCCACTATCAACGGGACGTCGAACGCAGGATCGTTCGGGAACATCAGGCCAAACGCCGTCGCCACGGCGATGGTCACCCGACTCCTGCCGCCTTGCGAGACCGTTGAGCGTTCTGACCCGAACGTCTAGATGATCGTCTTCTCCGACGGCAGGCAGACGGTCGCCGCCTTCTGCACTTTCACGAGCCCCGTGCCGAACTGGTTTTGGTCGAACACCGTGTGCGCCTTTGCCGGAACATTGATGGCGAAGCACAGCAAGTGATCGTTGGGGTTGGTGATCGGGGTAACGACCGAATTGACGGTCTTCTGCGTCGGAAGACACAGCTGGGTCGGAGCACCCACCTTGACCCTGTAGTTCCCGAACTGATCGCTGAGGCGGACAAACGGGGAACGGAACCGTGCCTTCCCCGTGTAGCTCACCGGGTAGCAGGTGAAGTGGTCGAGTCCCGGTGGCTGAGGTGGGCCATAGCTTGGCGGACCAGTGAGGCTCTTCCACGTGGGCAGGCACAGAGACGTGGGCTGGCCAGTCGTCAGATCCGCCGAACCGAACTGGTTGACCACGTTCACCGTGAAGGTGCTCTGGTTCGATGTCGTGATCGACCAGCACAGCAGGTGGGCGAGAGGATTGTTGACCGGAGTGACAACACCGCGCAGCGTCTTTTGTACCGGATTGCAGTGCTCGGTCACCGCCACCGGAGTCACAGGGAAGCTCGCATTGAACTGGTTGTCCAACAGTGCCGAGGACGGCGGGCTAAAGGCGGTCGACGTCGCGCTGTAACAGAGCATGTGGTCGATCGAAGGTACGTGTTGGGCACTTGTCACAAGCGCCACCTCGGTGCCGGCGGAGTTAAGAAGGGGGACCGTTTCTCCTGAGTAGACCGAGCCGATGGGGGGGATACACATGACGTCGGTGGCCGTCATCACGCCGGGCTGCTCGTTGTGCAGCTGCATGCCGGCCACGTCAACGTCGAGGAAGAGGTCGAAGAAGCTGGTGGCCGGGAAGTCCGGCCCGGGGGACGGGTTGTCGGCCGTCACCATACCCGTGTCACTAGAGAGCATCGAGGGGTTCAAGGTAACAGTGACCTTCCCCAAACTGGGGTCGACCCCGGTGAGATCAAGGGAGGTCATCTCGGTGTCAATGTAGTCGTCCCCGTTCACGTTGACCGCGGGGTCGCTTCGCTGGATGGTCGTCGGCCCCTCTAGGTGGAGGGGGGTGATGGGACCGGTGACAGGCGGGACTTGCACGTCGACGGTGGCGTCCGAGTCGAAGGTGTCATATCCGGCCGGGGGAAATTCGCAATTGTCTATGGGTGGCGGTTCCACGGCTGTCCACGAGTGCGATTCATTGGAACCTTTGGGGCATCCCCCTACGTCAAACCCTCCGGTGTTAAGCACCTGCCCGCTATCGATGTATGTGGTCGTCGTGCCATCGACCGTTACGTCAACGGTCGGAGTGACGTGGTCTTGGTTGCAGTGATTCGTGTAGTTGCTACCGCCAGGTCCAATGTCAGAGGTGTCCATGTGGTTGGGTACCGGACCAGTACAACCCTTGTCCGGGCCCGAGAGGAGCTGGTCGACAATGAGCTCCTGGCCCGGTGCGAGCGCGGCGGATGGCCACCCGGTATACCCACACGAGGAGACGTTCACAGCCACGCTGTTGACGGTGACCATGGCATTCGTGTTATTGACTATCCGTACCGTTCCGCCGTCGTAGTCGCACGACGTGACTGGTTGGCATCCCTCGAATGTGACGCCGGGTGATCCGACCCAGGGCGTGGGAAAGCCTGGTGGCGCTGTAGAGTGAAAGCTGTCGGCATAGCCGACATAGACATTTACTCCCCCTGGTGCCGCACCTGATGCCGCTCGCGGCCCGACGACGACGAGCACCCCAAGCGCCAGGGCTACGCTCAGAGGTATTCGCCTCTTTATCGTCCTCAATCGTCGCATTACTGCACCTACCCTTGTCGCCGCAACGACACTCTGCACCGGGTGTCTGATGGTCATCTTCATCCCCCGGCCCACAAGTCAAATCCTCAATCTTGA
This sequence comes from uncultured Acidimicrobiaceae bacterium, assembly GCA_963842145.1. GTDB lineage: Bacteria > Actinomycetota > Acidimicrobiia > Acidimicrobiales > UBA8190 > CAWJFJ01. The sequence continues at coordinate 295,914 of CAWJFJ010000012.1, read as the reverse complement.
CGATTCACAAAGAGCGGGTACTCGACTACTCACATGGGAGATCGTGGAGCGCAGTGACGCAGTGGGTGACCTGCTCCCGATTACGAGGTCAACCAACTCTGAGAGTCGGGCTTCCTTCACAAGCCACTGCTCGGCGAACTTGGTTGGGCCAAGCACCCAAGCTCTGAGGTGTACCCATCAGACAACGACAATTTGCGGTCGCAACGTGTATCTGTCTGTAGCGCGCTAAATGTGCCGGTATCTCTCGGTCAAGCCAAGAAGCAGTCATCGTCTCTCGTCCACCCGATAATGGGATTCCGACCGCCCCACCTATCCGTCTGTGCCACGCGGGTTGCGCCGGAGTCGGGTGGCAGGGGCCTGAGGGTGACCCGTCTGGGATTGCCATCGCCGCGTGACGCTCCTATGTCTTTCAAGTCCATTCTCGGGCTCGGTGCGGACGACAGCGGGCAATTCATCACGAGCCACTCAACAGGTGAGGGCGGGCTCCTATTAGGCCAGGGCGTCGGTACCTTCGGAGCGATGGTTCCGAGTGGCGAACCGGTCTCGATTTGGACATGACGGAGGTCGCCTGTGCGCTATCTCTCATGCGGTAGAGATCGCTGCTTGAGTGCCGGCGCTGAAGTGGCCGAATCGATATTGATTCCGGTCGTACCCATTCGGATTACCATCCCTTCCGCCGCCAGTACCGGTGGCTGCCCTCCTGTCCACAGGGACCGTGCTTCGTCGAGAAGTGACTCGAGTTCCGCATCGGTGTGCGCTGGGTCATGATGGAACATCACCAGGTGCTCCACTTGTGCGGCGGCGGCAAAGGTCACGGCGTGGTCGACACTCGAGTGACCCCAGCCGATGTGGGAGCTGTACTCGTCAAGGGAATACTGGGCGTCATGGAGCAGCACGTCTGCTCCTTCCGCCACTCGGTAGCCGGAGATCCAATCTGGTTCGAGCCGCCGCAGGTCGACACCGAGAGAAGGCTCGTGATCGGGGATGTACGCCAGCGTCCGGTCGTGCGCCGTCACCCTGAACCCCATGGTGGGCCCTTGGTGCACGACGGGGTACCCCGACAGGAGGGCTGACCCGATCATCCACGGCTCGTCGGGGACATCGTGGAAGACAGGTCGTGATGGCACGTCCGACAGGTGCACGGGAAACAGTGGCGGGGACACGTACGATGCCACCCGCGTGGCGAGGCTGTAGGTCGGCGAAGGCGGGCCCCAAATGTGCAACTCCACATCGTCCCACCAGAAGGGCAGGAAAAATGCCAGCCCCTGCAGGTGGTCGAGGTGAAGGTGGGTCAACAGGATGTGGATCTCCTTCGGCCGGCGAGTCGCGAGCTCGCAGCCAAGCTCACGCATGCCTGAGCCCGCATCCAGGATGAGGGCGATGTCTTGGTCGATGCACAGTTCGACACACGAGGTGTTGCCGCCGTAGCGCACGGTATGTCGAGCGGGAGCAGGCAACGACCCGCGACATCCCCACACTCGGGCCTTCACTCGTTTACCTCCCAAAACACCGAGACCGCGCCCGCAAGGTCGTCCACATGGGCGAACAACGGGAATGAAGTGGCTTCGATCGTGCGCTTTACGCCGTCGAGACCGGTAATACGAAATCGAGCGTGCTCGGGGCGTCGCACTTTCATGGTCTCCACGAGCGAAAGGTCGTTCACGGTAATGCGATGTCCATCGAGATCTTCGGGCTGGAACATCGTCCCGCCCCACTGATCGGGACCGATGGGACCGGTCACCGCAAAGCTCTGTCCCAGCAGCGTCTCGGCAGCTTCATTGTAAAAGACCAGTACTCCGTGCACGTCCACGACGAACATAGGTGTCGCCAGGTTGCTCGCCAACTCTCGCGCCAGGATCAAGAGCAGGCTCCTGTGCTTGGCGACCGCCACGCAGGTAGCCTACCGACCCTCACGGGATGTTGCCTCCTGCGTCCTCTACTCCGGCAACCGCTCGCGTCCGGATGGCACGTATCGACAATCCTTTGCTTGAAAGGGACCCTAATGGAAGGTCGAGCCTCTTTGGCCTGGCTACCTCGACGAGGTGTTTAGAGCAAACCCCGTACCTCAAATGGCACGCTTTCTCTGAACTCCGGGAACTCAGACTCCTCAGTAGGATCCGATACACGCCTCCCGCGCCGAGCAGTACAACTCCGACTCGATATCGGCCCATCCCTTGTTGTCCTCTTGGCCCGATCCACCCGGACCAACAATCGCGTCACTCGTTATCATCGAAGATCCTCTGGACTGGAGCGGTTGAAGGACTTCCCACCGCTCGAAGCAGGCTATCGTCCCCAGTTGACACCCTGGACAGGTCTGAGGATCAATGACGTGTGCGTGACCCTGCTCCAGATGCCAGCAAAAAATGCAGTCCTGGCAGAAGAAGTTCGTTCCCTTTGTCGTGGCTACCGGGATTAGATTCTGACCACCGCACTCCGGGCACTGCTTCAACACGAGCACCATTCTGGTCATCACCATCACCCCGTTCTGTTCACGTCCCGTCAACATCACTGGTATCCGAGCCCGCTTTGATGTCGGCGAAGAGCAGAGAACGCCTGGGCGTTAGATATCCTCCCAGAACTGGTCAAACTGGTAGGTGTCAGCCCCTGGTAGACGGTGACCTCAGTGATCTTCCCGTGGTGGATCTCGAAGTCGACCGCCGCGATGACGTCCAGAAACTTTCCGTCCCTCGTCGCCGTCTCCCGCTGTAACACCACCGCCCATCGCCTCCTTTCCACTTGGGCTCCTACCTCCGACTGTGTGCCTTTCGGGGCGGATTGCAAGAGGCGAAAGTCCCCCATCCAGGCGGGAACCGGCACTGGCCTTGCCGACCCAGATCGGGACGTTCGCCCCTGGTTGGCCCAGCCGAATAGTGGTTGGATCATCGTGAACCGCCAACAGACGGCTGACGTTGCTGGATGGGAGGTGGCTCGATGCCCAGTTCCTCGATTCCACGGTTGGCATCCGACGTCTCTGTCTCCCTCCTAGGCGCCGGCTCCTACTTGCCCGACCGCCGAGTCTCCAACGAGGAGATGCTCAAATACCTCCGTCCTATTCGCCCCGACGGCCGGCCCATTGAGCCCGAGTGGATCGTTAGGCACCTCGGCATCCATGAGGTGCGGTTGGATTATGAGTTCGGCGGACGGTGCAAGCGGAGCCGGGAGGATGGCGGCCTCTACGACGGTGATCTGGCCCTTCGAGCGGGACGTGCTGCCCTCACCGACGCCGGGGTCGACGCCGCCGACGTCGACGTCATGGTCCACGTGACGACCACGCCCGATTTCATCGCTTGCCAGGACCACTTCCGGTTCCTGTCGACCGAGCTCGGACTACGTCACGACGCCGACCTCGTCCACCACAACCTTGGATGCGCTGGGCTGTCTTCCGGATTTCGCACCGCCGCGTGCTTCCTCGTCTCGATGGCACCCGCCACTGCGCTGGTGGTGGCGAGCAATTGCCCGTCGGGTTATTTCGGCGTCGAGGTGCACGACTCCTACTACAAGCACAAGAGCGGCCTGGGATGGTTGGCACCGCTCATGTTCGCCGACGGTGCGGGGGCGACCGTTTGGCGCTCGACGCCCCGTGATGAGAGCCACGTTCCCACCGGATTGCTGTCGGTGCGCTACGAGACCAGCCCCGACATCAGTCTCGTCACCTACCCCGGAGGAGGCTGCCTGCACCACACCTGTGCCAGCAACGTGGCCGACCACGTGTTCCTGATGGACGGCGTCAAGGTGGCCGAAGTCTTCCCGCCACTGATGGCGCGCGACTTCCAGATGCTGCAGGAGGACTGGCCGACCACCGTCAAGCCCGTCACCGGGTCCGACTTCGACATCGACGCGGTGGCCCGCTGGTACTTGCACCAGGCTAACGCGGTGGTGGTCCGTCAGGCCATCGATATGCTCGGTCTACCTCCTGAGCGAGCGCCGATCAGCGTCGATCACTACGGAAACACGTCGGCGGCGAGCACGCTCATCCTGCTCGACGAGGATCGCCGCGCCGGCCGTGTGAAGGAGGGCGACCTCGTGGTCTTCATGTGGATCGGGGCTGGAAACGGTGCCATGAACGGGTACGCAGCGGTCGCGCTGTGACCGGCGGCGGCAACCCTTAGTCGGCCTGCTCAGGGCCTCTTCAACCGCTCCATGAGGACGCCGTAGTGCAGGAGGTGTTTGTCACCGACGAAGCTCTCGAGCACGTAACGCCGAGGGCCCGCTACACGAGAGTCATGACAGCCAACGCCATCAGCGTCCTCACTCACGTCCGACCGGGGGATATTGTCCTGCTCCACGATCCTCAGACGGCAGGTATGGCGTTGCCGCTGGCTGAAGCGGGAGCCCAGGTGGTCTCCCATAATTGTTGATACCGGGCCTAACGTGTATTGATCTGGACCGGGCTGGCAGTGCCGCTTGCGCGTGGGGGTCTGCAAGGGGAGCCTGCGGGAGAAACCGCACGATATTCGCGAGACCCTTGATGTTTCGAGACCAATCGAGGCCCCGTGACAGCAGCCTCTGAAGTCACCGGTAGGCGATGGTTGCGCACTGTCGTTTGCCAGTCCTAAGGGACCACCTCGTTGCCAGCAGCATGGGACCACGTCGGGTCCGTCGCAACCAGCCGTGTTGATGATCTCGGTCGCCCGATCCTCTCTGTCAAGTTCGTGGTTTCGAACCTGCCGAACGTCGTGGCTCCGGCGAGCGTCGACTCGAGCGTCGGCTTCTCGCGTTGACGATAGGACGCGCCCTCGATCACGAGCTCCCAGGCGGCGCTCTTCAGTCGGTCGACCGCCGACTGGGCGAGGAGCGCGTCGGCCATGACCGCGAGCCACTCGCTCGGGTCGCGGTTGGAGGTGACGATCGTCGGGCGCGGCGTGGTGGCGCTCGACGACGAGATCGTAGAGGTCCGAGCGTCTCCGTGGCGTCGAGCGGCGTGAGAGCGAAGTCGTCCAGGATGAGTAGGTCGACCCCGATCAGCTTGCGCAGCTCTTGGCCTCGTAGCTCGCGTCGAGGCGAGCCGCCTTCAGACGCTTGAAGCAGCCGGTCGCTTCGCTCGAAGTGCACGCTGACGCGTCGTCGACATGCGCACGTAGCCGAGTGCACTCGCGAGGAACGTCTTGCCGACCCCGACCGGTCCGAGAATGAACACGTTGTTGGCCGCCTCCGCGAAGCGCAAGGAGACGAGTTCCTCCAAACCGCGCGGTCGTAGGTGACGAGGTCGTCTCGTCCCAGGCCTCGAGCACCATCGCGGGATCGAGCTGGGCCTTTCTCGCGCGCAGCCCGGCCGACGCGCTCTCGCGACGCTGCACCTCGTCGCTGAAGAGCTGCTCTAAGAACTCGGCCGCTCCCAGATGGTGGGTGCGTGCCAACGCCAAACGTTCGGGCAGGGTGTCGAGTCAGCTGGCCGAGTTTGAGGCGACGCATGAGCGACTTGAGTTCTGGTGAGACGCTCGGCGTGGGGCTCACGAGTTCGCTCGCTTGATCGCGAACTCAGACGCATCGCGCGCGAAGCGACCCTGGACGAGCACGGGCCGAAGCGCTCGTCGTGTTCGGTTGACTCGCGAGCGCGCTCGAGCATGCGGGTAACCAGATTCACGTCCGTGCTCTCTGCGTCGAGCGCGCGGCGACACGCGTCGTCGAGGCGTCGCGACCCCCACTTGTCGCCGAGGCCGACCAGTCGGTAGACCTGGCGCATCTTGGTCCAGGGCAGCGGGTGAGAGAGGACGGCCCTCGCCATCGCCTCGACGCTTCCTCCGTGGGTTGCGGCCTTCGCGAGCAGGGACGCGACGTCGCGCGTGGCGTAGATCGAGGTGCCCTCGGGAAAGTCCGCCGGGTCACTCGATCGCTGGCCCGGTCTCACTCTCGGGTGCAGCTTCACCAGTTCACCGCGACAGTAGAGCTTCACGGTGGTGGCGTCGCGACGAGCCGAGAGGCGCTGGCCGAGGAATGCTCGAGGCACCGAGTAGAGGGCGCGGTCGACCTCGACGTGCAGGTCGCGGTGCACCTTGGGCTCGCTCCAGACCGGCGTGTCGAAGGGCGAGCCCGGCGCCGGCAGCAAGAGTCGCTGCTCTTCGGCGCGAAAGACCTCGAGGGGTCGCAGTTGGGTGGTGCCGTGGATCCGCGTGCCCGCCGTGTCGCGACACCACGTCTCGGCGAGCGCCCGGCAGTGCTCGAGATCGCGGAACGCTTCGCCGGCGAAGAAGTTGTGCTGGACGTAGTGGACCGTTCGCTCGACGCGGGGTTTGTCGGTCGGGGTGCGCACACGCGCGGCGTCGACGCTGAACCCGCGGCTCTGGGCGTATTCGAGGAACACGTCGTTGAAGCGTGGCGCGGTGTGCTCGGCCGTGACGACGATCGACTTCATGTTGTCCGGAATGACCACTGGAAAAACGCCACCGAAGTATCCCCACGCGGCCTCGAAGCCCTTGATGACCTCTGCGGTCGTCTGTGTGAACGTGGGCCAGACGAAGGAGTGGCGACTGAAGCACGCGGTGAAGATGAGTCCCTGACAGACCCGGCGGCGTTCGCCGTCGGGCAGGAGCCCGAGTCGCCCAAAATCCACCTGCAGCTCGATGCCCGGCGGGGGGTCGGCGACGCGCACCGTGGTCGTGGTGCGTTTGGACGTCCCGAGTCGCTCGACGCAGAAGCGCGCCAGGGTCCGGTGCGGCACGACGATGCCGTTGCGCTTTAACAGCACGCCGATCTTCACCACGGTGAGGTCCTGGTCGACCCAGGCTTTGAGGCGCGCTTCTTCATGGAGCAATTCCGCCACGCGTCGCCGTGACCGTCGGGCCGGTGTGGTCGCACGCGCTCGACGAGCTGGCCAATCAGCTCGTCGGTTAGTTGGTCGTCACCACCCGAGCGATCGAGTCCGAGCTCCTTCGCCGCTTCGAGATAGCGCCGCACCGTTTTGCGGTCGACGCCCGCTGACTGGGCGATCGTTCGCTCGCCCGCACCCTTCAACCAGAGTCGCAACAACTCCTTGATCTGCACCACCGATACCTCCCTGAACGCCATGGGGTCTCCTCGTCAACGACTCTGGAGACCCAGCCGAATACCTTCTCGGCTGGTGGTGGCGGACCCTCAGGGTGGTCCCATAACTGGCAACGGGGGTGGTCCCATGTGACTGGCAAAACAACCCGGTTAGTGGTCCCATGTCACTGGCAAACGACACGCACCGGGCGTGCTGTCAAAGCTCGGCCCACGACCAACCGCCGCCGCCCAGCTCGGGTGCACCGCTCCGATACCGAGCGACCAGATCCGGAAACAGCGGGATATGCCGGTGATCGCGCCCAGGAACTCGGGATATGCCGGCCATCGCCCCCAATACTGCGGGATATGTCGCCCATTGTGGCCCCCAGGTCACAAGGCAGCCGGAGCTGGCCGATGGAGGGAACCAACGAACGACCAGGCAGATCCCTTCATGTCCAGCACCGCCATCACCATGCCCACCCCGCCACTGTTCGACGAGGCGCGCCTGGCCGTGGCCGGCTTTCTGGCCCGCTACTCGGGCCCGACCCGCAAGAGCTACGTGAGCGACCTGCGCCAGTTCTTCGCCTGGTGCGCCTCCGTCGATCTCGAGGTCTTCGCCACCAAGAGGGGCCACATCGAGCTGTGGGCCCGCTCCATGGAGGAGAAGGGTCTGGCTCGGGCCACCATCGGGCGGAGGCTATCGACGGTGGCCGGCTTCTACCGGATCTGCGTGCTCGACGGCCTGATCGAGCACTCGCCGGCCGAGTACGTCCGACGACCCAAGATCGACACCGAGTCGGCCACCTTGGGCCTCGACCGCATGGAGCTCAGTGCCTTCATCGCCCAAGGGGCAGCCGGAGGGCCGATGGACCACACCCTTGCGTGCCTCCTCGGGCTGCTCGGCCTGCGGGTGTCTGAGGCATGCTCAATCAATATCGAAGCTCTGTCCCTCGAGCGGGGCCACCGCACTGTGACCGTTCTCGGGAAGGGCTCCAAGCTGGCCGTGATCCCCCTCCCGCCGCGCGTGGCCCGGGCCGTCGACTTGGCTGCCGGCGAGAGGGTCTCGGGTCCACTGCTCCTCACCCAGGCTGGCAGTCGCCTGAACCGCCACGCGGCCACCCGGATCGTGAACCGATTGGCGAAGCGCGCCAGGATCACCAAGCACATCTCCCCGCACTCGCTTCGCCACAGCTCCATCACCGCCGCCCTCGACGCCGGGGTGCCGCTTCGAGACGTCCAGATCGCGGCACGTCATTCGGATCCCAGGACAACCACCCGCTATGACCGGGCGCGCAATAACCTGGACCGCCACGCCAGCTACATCGTCACCGCCTTCGTGGCAGGAGGCAGCTGAGGACCGTACGGGATCGTCGTGCCCGGTCCCCGTGCCCTTAGCGGCGTTGGGGCCGGGCACAGAATCTCTGGCCCCGCGGTTGTGACTCGAGTTACCGTCGACGGAACGCCGCCTGTCCGCGAATACCGGATGCCTTCTCGCCTCGTGGCCGGGTCCAGACCCCCACGCGCAAGCGGCACTTCCAGTGCGCGACACCTGAATACACAGTTCGACCGCAAATTGCAGTTATGGCAACGTACGTCGGCCCGCCCGGACTGCGTCCCGAGCCGTCTCGTTCTGGCGCTGAGGGGTCCTGGCGGTCTTGAGGTTGGCGCGCACGCAGATCGAGCGATCTGCCTGCATGGCCCAGCCGTGGGGGACGAAGTTTTGACTTATTTGGACACCGCCTGGGTGGCTCACTGTCTGGGGGTCCAGGACAGCCGGTGCTGCCACGGCACGGTCGACGGCTTCTCCGTCTGCCAACCCGCAGCTGATGAGCTGGATGGCGTGCTCAACCACGGAGCTGCAGCTCCTCACGGGGAGACGCCCGTCCGCTCAGGCCCAGGCCGGTCAGTGGCCCGGAGGCTCGCGTGACGTCAATACGATGATGGGAAGATGAGGAGACCGTTCCGTCTGGAAGATCGTCGGGCTCGCCGGCCTGGCCGGTGTCGCCATCCACGCCTGGCGGCGATCTGACCGCCCCGTCCGAGATCACGCGACCTCGCGATTATGAGCACGTGACTCCCGCTCGGCCGCAGTGCCGTGAGATGAAGTTCGGCGTGGCCAGCCTTGAATCAGCGATGGGCGGGAGCCCCTGTGGCTACAGCTAGGGCGTCGGCTGATCGCTCGGGCGTTGACCTGCGCGCCATCGTTGTGAACCGTCATTCCGAGCACTCCCAGCGCGGTACCGGATTATTAGCACGTTGCGCGCATCCTGCCACACCGGCGCTGGGGTCAGGCGCCCGCCTTATTCGTGGCGGGAGCCTTGCGAGCTACAGTCTTCTTGGCCGGAACCTTCGTGGCAGGGGCCTTGGTGGCTGCGCCCCCGGTGGCCTTGCGTGCCGCCGCCGGGGAGCGCGACAAGGTGTCGCCACCCTTCTCGGCGAGGACGTCCACGTTGGTGAAACCGAGCCCCTTGAACGGCTTGCGGAACTCGCCGCGCACGGTCGAGATGAGCGCAACGGAGCGGTCGCCGCCCGTCTTCACCAGGGCCTCGACCCAGTCCTGAGCCTTATGGCGCTCGATCTCCCCGGTCTTGATTAGGCCACGCACCAATTCGTCAGCGCGTGCGCGGGTGACCTCCGTGAGGGTCATGCCCGCTCTGAGGTAGCGCCGCAGTCCGTCGTTCTCTGTCACGCCGACACGCTACGACCGGCCAAGCGGCGCGGCAAGGGGTGGTGCGGGCAGAAGGCGCTCACCAGCGCTATGACAGATGACATTCTCGGCACCAACAGTGGAACACCGAGCGCCGACGAGGCCGGTGCGCGCCAAGACGGGCCCTTCGACTCTGGCGATCGGCAGTCAGGAGATCCATCCTGAGGGAGGCTGCCCACCGCAGTCGAATGAGGGGTAAGGACACGGACATGGCTCTCAGTGGTTGGTGGTTCACTCCACGGGTGGCGGGAGTAAGGCGGGAATGCGCCGCCTAAATGGGATAGACGCCGCATTCCTCGCCGCCGAGGGGCCGGCCAGCTACGTCACCCATGGCATGGCGGTAATGGTCCTTGATCCCTCCACCATGCCACCTGGAGACCGCGTCATAGCCGTAAGAGAATATGTCCGAGAACGGATCCACTTGGTCTCGCCATTGCAGCGGCGCTTGGTCACGATGCCACTGGGCCTCGACGTGCCCAGGTGGATAGATGATCCCCGAGTCGACCTCGACCATCAAATCCGGGCGGTGAGGTTGCCGACACCAGTCACAGAGGTGGAGTTGGCGTCCTTCGTCTCTGACCTCGCCGGCCGCAAGCTCGATCGGCGCTACCCCCTGTGGGAGATGTACGTGGTCGAAGAGTTCGAGGGGGACCGCCTGTGCATCGTGGCGAAACTGCACCACTCCTTGATGGACGGTGCTGCCGGCATGCAATTCATGGCATCGCTCTTTGCTCTTCAGCCCGACGTTCCAGCTCCACCGACGCCGGGGTCCCAGGTGCCCGAGGGACGACCGGGCGACCTGGCCATGCTCGCCAGCTCTCTTGTCTCCATGATCCAGCGCCCGCTGCTCGGCGCTCGAGCGGTGGAGCACACGTTGGGCGCTGGCATACGTGTCGTTCGCCAGATTGTCGACCATCATCGCCGAGGCGGTGCCCCACTCACTGCTCCTTTCAGTGCACCCCATATCCCTTTCAACACAACGGTCACGCCACGGCGCGAGGTAGCCTTCACGTCTCTTTCACTGGACAAGATCAAGGGCGTCGCCCACGCTTTCGAGGTCACCATCAACGACGTGGTTCTTGCCGTGGTGGCAGGCGCAATGCGACGCTTCCTTGTTTCGTTAGGGAAGCTGCCTCAGAAGCAACTGGTGGCGGCGGTACCGGTGTCGGTGCGAGGCGATCAAGGCACAGAAGAAGCCAACCTGATCAGCGTCATGCTCACGGGTCTGGCGACGGACGTGGAGGACCCGGCGGATCGGTTGGTTGCCATCCACCAAGCGGTGCTCGAGGCCAAGCGATTTCAGTCGGCGATGGGTTCGGACGTGCTGATGGAGTGGCTCGACGTTCCCGTACCGGCCCTCTTCTCGCTGGTGACGAGCCTCTACGCGCGGCTGCACCTCTCGTCCTTGCACCCCCCGCTCTGCAACGTCCTCGTCTCCGATGTCCCGGGCCCTCCGGTGCCCCTCTACTTCGCGGGAGCGCGTCTGGATTCGATCTTTCCCCTCGGCCCGATCTTCGACGGGGTGGGGCTCAACATCACCGCGATAAGTTCCACTCACACGCTCGACGTTGGGTTGGTGGCCTGTCCGGACCAGCTGCCTGACCTATGGGACCTGGCCTCCGCGTTGCGGCCCGCCCTCGAGGAGCTGGACGCGAAGCGGCCCTCTCACGGTGCCAAGCGTCGGTCTACAACTCACACCTCACGAGGGCCCGGCGCTCGCGCGACGGCCCCGGGGCGGTCTACCTCGAGGTCGTTTCGCAGCGAAAGCCGGTCTCCGTAGCGGTCTCGGTGATCGGAGGCGCCTGGCGTCCATCGTTGGCACGTCCATGAACCTCTGCTGGGTCGCCATGCCGTCCGAGTGAAGGGAGCGCTCAGGTTCAGCTCACGCCTGCACGTCTGGCTCACCGTAGAGACTTCGCGCAAGTGACCTTCGGCCCTGTCATCGGCGTCGAAAGCAGCGCACGCTGAGGGTAGGCGGATGCCGGGGGCCCAGCAGGAAGGAGCCGTTGTCATGGTAACGCATGGGAATCGGTTAGAGGAGGAGGTCTTCGATTTCGTTCGCGAGAGCGAGGAGGCAGCCCTAGGTAAGGCGGCCGAGACCGTGGGCGAGTTCCTACCGGTCGAAGTGCCAGTGGTAAGCGAGCTGATAGAAGGCATTCTGGAATTCACCGAGGCGGTCCTGAAGACCCAGCGCGAGTTTGCGCAAAGGATTCTGGAGCAGACACGCAACGCTGTCGACCACCAGGACCAAGCCGAAGGCGACCGGCCCGGCGCGGAGATCCAGGACAACGAGAGCGTCCAAGGGGCCTCAGGCAGTTCGGGTGACGCGGCCGGCAAAGCAGAGCGTGAGGGCAGCGCCCTAGGTCATCGCCTCACCCGTGGTGTCTGGGAGTGGGTGGCTACGGCCGGAAACGAACTGGATATGGCGTCGTCCACGAGCCGCTTGACGGCGCCCGACCAGTAGAAGCCCACGTGGCCGCCGGCGTAGGTGGCTAGGGTGGGGCGGTCCCAGTGCAGCCAAAGCCGCCGCGCCTGGCCGAACGTCGACATCCGGTCGCCCAGGCCGGCGAAGAGGAAGCGTCGCTCGAACGGGACCCGGCAATCCATGGCCAGTGGGGAGACCACCCGGTGGACGTCGTCGGCGGCCTGACCGAGGACCCCGTAGGCATCGGCCAAGCGGGCGATGCGCGCCGGGCTGTGCCGCCGGAACAGCTCCGGGAGATCGACCACCGGAATGCCGGCGATCACGCACGCGAGGTCGTCTTCGACGGAGGCGACAAGCGAGGCGACAAGGGCGCCGAGCGAGTAGCCGATGACGCCCACGTGTCGGGCACCGTGGGTCTCGCGCAACCATCTGATCACCCGGCGCATGTCCCAGGTGGCTTGCGCCATGCCGTGCATGCTGTCAACCAGATCGATGGTCATGAGGTCCTCGCCCCGCACCCGACCCGAGGCCCGTGGCCCGTGCAGCGGCAGGACCGGCACGATGACGTTGATTCCCCTGCGATGAAGCTGGGTGGCCCGGAACGCTCGTAGGTCCATCGACGCGGAGGTGCCCATGCCGAAGCCGTGGACGCAGACCAGCCACATGCCATGGTCACGTCCCGGGGCGCGCGCCAACCACGCGTGCACGCTGCGATTCGCCTCGTGGTCGAGCCATCGACTGCGCCCCGGTTCTTCGGGGTCAGGCTCCCAGCCGCTCGTGAAGGTGGCGTGCTCGTAGCCGAGGCCCAGGGCATGCTCGTGGCGTGACCGCACGTCTTCGGGCGTGTCGGGTTCTCGGTGGTAGAGGCCGGGGTGCGCGAGCCACCCACGGGCCTCGAAGAGCGCCCGGGTGCTCGCCAGATCGGCGGCGGAGGGCTCGTAGTCGCCCGGTCTCGGCAGCAGATCCGGGTGGCGGAAGACGGCGATAAGCACCTCGTCGAGGAGCGCCTGCACGGCCAGGCCGGCCGTCGGTCGCACGGGCACGATACTGTCGTCCTCGGCGGCACCGGTGTTTCGAGCCCTGCCGCGCACCAGGAAGGACGCCACCCGGGGGCCTGCCCGCAAGACGCCGGCGAGGCGCGGGTCTCCCGTCACGCGCCGGGCCCGGTGATAAGCAGCCGCGGCAAAACCCCACGGAGAGCGCGAGGACATACCCACCTCCTTCGGTTCGCCGAGCGTCCCCGACGGGCCAGCCGGCAGCGACGCGGCGTCAGACCCCGTGGCTCCGAGTGGGTGCTCACGCTGTGAGTCGGCGTCGGCCGGAGGTTGTCCGGTTACGGGGACGAGGGGCGTGACTGACATGCGTGTTAGCTTACGCAGCCTGGGGCCGACGTTGAGCTCAGGTCGGCCAGACGGGGAGCGAACCCGACACGATGGTTCGCGCTGGTGGATTTGTGTGCAACTCGCGCAGCCCTGCTGCTCATGGGCGCCTTAGGATGACACTGACCTGACGGGCCGCACGCAACCCGCTCAGGTAAGCGGCCTCTACCGTGTCAGCAATGGGTCGGCACACCGTGGCGGATCCTGCCCATATCAAGGCGCCGGTGTCCGGTGCGGCAAGTTGCTCACGGGCCCCGACGGCCCCGGGGGGAAGAAACGTATACCCGCCGAGCGCCATCGGATCGGTCGACCAGTTGACAAAACGGGCGGCGCGCACGAGTCGTCGGGGATCCACTCGGGGGAACAACCGACCGACGTCATCGAGCACCAGTTCGATCGCGAGAGCGTCGCCGGCTTTCGACAGCGCAGCGGCACGCGGCCCGGTGGCGTAGGCGATGAGCACAGGGGGGCCCGTGGTCCCGTAGGAGGTCGGCCAATAGAGCGTGACCGGTCCTTCTCCACACACGAGCTCGACCATCCGTCGAGGCCAGAACCGTTCGGCAAAGCGCAGGAGCACCTTGACCACGGGGCCCGTGGCGATGCGTGACAGGGCGGACGTCTTGGTTTCGGGCAGCGTCGGCTCGAACGTGACGACCGCGGCGCGCAACACAGCGTGGGGCAGTGTCATCACACCAGCACGGGCCCGAATCCGCCGTCCGTCGCGGGCGGTGACCTCGACCCCGTCGGGGCCCCAGGCCACCGTGGTCACCTCGAAGCTGAAGCGGATGTCGAGCCCGAGCGCGACATGGTGGGGGAGGCGATCGTAGCCGTCGAGCACCCGATGGTTGAGCCCACCTTCGAGGCGGAGGACGCCATCGGCCTTTAGCCCTCTGACCCCGACCTCTTCCACGCTGCCGGGTAGGTGTGCGGTGAGCACGAGCTGCGCCAGCTCACGGGCCCGGCCTCTGTAGCCCTTGTCGGCGATGAAGGCGGCCGCGGAGCGATCATCACCGCGCAGATGGCCGAGGGACCGCAGGACTGTCGCCACCGGCCAGACCCGGGGTACGCCAGATGCAAGGGGAGCCAGCGGGTGCGTCCGCCCAGTTCGAACCACGAGTACCGATAGGGCACCGGCTGCACGGCGAGTCCGGCGGCACGCACGTCGGACCACGTGGCGGCGTTCACTCCGTGAATGAACTCCGCACCGGCCTCAACGGGAGTCTCAGCAAAGTCTCGAACTGTGCTGATCCTGCCACCGACGCGGTCGGTGGCTTCGACGACCACGATGCGGGTCCCGCCCTGAGCAAGGGCCCGAGCCGCGCTCGCCCCGGCCATCCCCGCGCCGATCACGACGACGTCGGTCGTTTCTGCATCCGGAGGCATCATTGGCTGTCCTCGATCAACCAGTTGAGCAGATCGCGCGTGGGTCACGAAGGCCCGAGCGGCGAACGCCAGGTTGCATAACCCTCTGGCGCGGAAGGCGAGCACCAGGCCGACGGCCATGCCCGGCAATATGTCAGGCATCGCGTCGTCGAGGAAGGTGTTCACCGACGCCGCCGGCGATCAGAGGCCCGGCGTACCCGCAGGCGGCGGCACGATCGTCCCCTGGTTGTTGGCGCACACGAAGACCTCGTCGTTCCTCTGGACGAAGGCGGGCTTGAGCACGTCGCCGGGGAATACTTCCACGAAGGCCTCGCAGTACGGAGGCGGTGCCGAGGAGTGCGCGTGCGTCCAGTTCACCGGTGTCGTCAACCCCCCGGTGAAGGTGGTCTCCTTGTTGATCGTCTTTATCAGGTTGGCCTGGGTGATGGGTAGACCAGCTTTGACCATCTCCTTCAGGCCCTGCACGAACTGCACGGCGTTCACGTAGCCCTGGAAGGCGAGGTCATTGTAAACGTATTGCGGCTCATACTTCTTCATGGTGGCCAGGTATTGGGCCATGGCCGGGTACTTGCCCGGGTAGGCGGCCACGGCCTCAAAGGGTACGTGCAGCAGGAGATAGATGACGCCCACCATGTCCGCCGGGGCTTGTCCGAGGTAGGAACGGTCGTAGCCGGTGAGCCAGATCTGGTGCACCGAAGCCATGCCGTACTGGTGCATGGCCGTGGCGAAGGCGAGGTTGTCTGAGCCGGACATGCACGAGATGAAGAGATCCACACCCGCCGCCTTCATCTTGACCACGTCGGCCGTGGGGTTGGCGCCCAGGCCGAAGGCCAGGTCCTGAAACCCGACGTGGACGCCGGCCTTCTGCAGCCCTTGGACCACCGAGGCGCAGGCATCCTCCGACTGGGCCGCGACGTTGTACGCCACCACGGCCACGGACTTGGCATGGAGCTGCCGGGCTAGGTGCGCCTCGAGGGGCTGGCTGGTGGTGTAGTCGAGATAGGACCCGTAGGCGCCGAAGAGATTGGGGCTGTTGTCCCAGTCCGGGCTGACCACGTAGCCGAAGGCGGGGGTGCCCTCGGCGGCGAAGAACGAGGCACCGGTGAAGAACGGCGTGCCTACACCGACCACGGCGAAGACGTGGTTCTGCTCCACGAGGTTCCGGGCTTCGGTGGTGTCGTCGGTCGGGCTCCCGGTGTCGTCGGCCTGGTATCTCAGGTAGATCTTGCGGCCGTCGACGCCGCCTTGGGCGTCGACGGCGTCGAAGTAGGCCTGCACGCCGTCGACGACCTGGGCGAATTGTCCGGCGAGCGGTCCCGACGCCGTGGTCAGGCTGCCCACGATGATCGCATGCTTCGACACACCGGGCGCCGTCGACGAGGCGGATCCGGCCCCGGACGTGGTCGAGCAAGCGGCGGCGACCAGGCCAACCGCCGCCGCTGTTGCGACCGTCAGGCTCCCACGGCGAAGTTCCACATTGGGTCCCCCCTGTTTCTGCCCGGCTGTCGGTCACGCCATTCCCGGCGATCTCGCCAATGCCACATCGCGCGAGGCACGACTAACGCTCACATCGCTGCCGGTGCCAATCATTGTAGTCTTAACCCGCCCGACGGGTCCCAGCCCCGCAACCACATGACATTGAGACCGTCCGGGTTCCGATTCTCTGACCATCGGGACGAGAATCCGGAGGTCAAATCCCCGGATTATTGTCATCAAACCTGGACCAAAGGGTCTTAACGGTCCTCCACGGGAGCACACCGGTCTCTCTTTGTGACCAAGTAGTCACTGTATTAGCGAAACGTCTTTTAGAACGAGGTCGTAGGGCATTCTCCCGCCGCGCCTAACTTTGCGCACCTTGTTGATCCAGCCTTTCGATCCTGGGACCGTTACTCCGCCAACCGCACAGATCGGCATGCCCTGAGCAGTCTGTCAAAGTGCCTCGATGGACCCGATCGAATATCCTGTTCTCATGGCGAGACAAATGCAGGTGGCTATCGACTGCATCGACCCGGACCGACTCGCCGAGTTCTGGGCAGAGGCGCTCGACTATCGGATTGCGGACCCACCCGGAGGACACTCCAGTTGGCGGGAATTCTCGCAAAGAGTTGCTGCGGAGCAGGGTGAACAATGGAGCAAGGTCGTCGATCCTGATGGGCATGGACCGTCTGTGCTGTTCCACCGTGTGCCGGAACGAAAGCTCGTCAAGAATCGTGTTCATCTCGACCTTCGCGTGGCACCCGGAGCACCCAAACAGACCAGCCAACCGCTCGTGAACGCGGAGGTCGACCGATTAGTCCACATGGGTGCCGCTCATGTCCGCACCGACTCTGATGAGATGGACTATTTCGCACTGATGCAGGATCCCGAGAGGAATGAGTTCTGCGTCAGCTAGCCATCTGAATAGGTGTCGCTCACTGAAGCCATCCTTTCTGAGCCTCGACCTCGACGGGCTGGGATGTGCGGAAACGGCCAGAATATGATGGAACCTGGAGCCCCAGAGACCAGGAGGAGGTTGGAGGCGTCGTGTTCCCGGTCAGGCTGTCGTTGACTACGTACAATCTGTGGGGCACGGAGCGCTGGCCCGAGCGCGAGCCTGCCGTTCGGCTGTTCCTTGAACGGTATCGGCCAGACGTACTGTGCGTCCAAGAACTAACCCCCGAGACCCGAGAGCTTCTCGACGACGTGCTGTCGGATCACGGACGCGTAGAGGATTCGTTCGGTGGTTGGACGACAGAGGGCAATATCTGGTGGAACCGTAACCTTTTCCAGCTCGTTGAGTACGGTGCCGAGGAGTTCGGAATCGAGACATATCCGAATCATCGCCTCTTTTGGACGCGTCTGCAGGTGGTCGATCGGCCGATGACGCTATTCGTTGGCGACATCCACCTCAGCGACGCAGGTTTGTCGAGCGAGCTGGACGAGGGGCGCAATAGCCGGGTGAGCGAGATCAAAGCAATCATCGGAGTTCTTGGCCGGCTTGTTCGCGAGAGTGAAGCTGCCTTCCTCTTGGGCGACTTCAACGACTCGCTCGCCCCATTGGCACACCTCCTGATGGCAGGTTTCGATAGCTGTTGGGCGAAACTGCATCAGATACCTCCGCCGACCATGCCCGCCTATCCAGATCGTCTGCTGGGGTCGGTATTTGCATCGAGCTTTGTCCTCGATTGGATTGTTGCCAACAAGAACGCTCGACCGCTTTCGGCGTCGAGTCCTCATGTTTATGCGGGCAATGTGGCCCCGTCGGATCATTGGCCGGTGCATGCGGTCTACGAGTTGACCGAACACTGAGTTGACAATTGAGGTGCTTGCCCGGCCACGTGGTCACGAGCGTCGGTGTCTCTTACCTAACAGTGTTCGACAAGGACCTCGATGCGATGTCGAGCCTCATCGATCTACTAAAGGGAATTCAAACCGTGGCGGTCTCCGGAACACCAATCCAGCTACCGAAGTCGTCGGCGGGGAACGGCTCAATGGCATTTGCCGGCCTTGGCCGTCCGTAGAGGTAGCCCTGAGCCAGGAAACAGCCAAGCTTGGTTAAAGCATGGGCCTGACTTGCTCTTTCAACTCCTTCGGCGATGACCGAGAGGCCCAGGGCTTCACCCAGGGCGATGATCGCTCGAACGATGGCGATGTCCCCTATGTCATTGTCCAGATTGTCGATGAAACTGCGGTCGATCTTGAGCGTCTCTACAGGGAACTGCTTGAGCCGGCTGAGTGACGAATACCCGGTGCCAAAATCATCGATCTCCAGGTGCAACCCGAGGTCTCGCAGCCGCCGCAACGTTGTCACTTCTTCCTCGCTGTGGGTCATGAGAGTGGATTCGGTGATTTCAAGCCACAGCCGGTCCGCATCGATGCCGGAGGTGTCAATGGCGTCGGCGACAAGTCGAGGAAAGGTCGGGTCGAACAGCTGATGAGCGGAGACGTTGACCGAGATATTGAGTCTGGTCGCATCGAGACCGGCAGCCGTCCGACATCGCTGCCAGGCCACCGCCTGTCGGCAGGCTTCGTTCAGGACCCACGTGCCCATCGGCACAATCAGACCGCTGTCTTCGGCCAGAGGTATGAACTCTGCCGGCATCAGCAGACCTCGGGTGGGGTGCTGCCATCGGACGAGCGCTTCGATACCGACGAGCGTGGAGGAGTGGAGTTCCACCACGGGCTGATAGTGCAGTTCGAACTCTTCCCGATCCACGGCACGGTGGAGGTCGGTGGACGTGCGCAACCGTCGGGCGTGACCCGCGTCGTCACTCGTGTGGAAGACCTCCAGGTGCCCCGGTCCGAGCACCTTGGCTCGGTACATGGCGACGTCGGCATTGCGCAGGAGTTCCGATCCAGGCTCCTGTCCGGAGACAGACAGGGCCAGGCCGATACTTGCTGAGACAAATACTTCGCTGTCGGCCGTGGCCAACGGTCGCTTCATGGCGGTGAGAAGGCGCTGGGCTATCTCGACGGCGTCACACTCGTCCGTCACGTCACACAGGACGGTGAACTCATCGCCGCCGAAACGTGCGAGGAGGTCGCCCGCGCGCAGCGCTCGCCTCAGGCGCTGGGCGACCCGTTGGAGGAGTCTGTCCCCGGCGTCATGACCGAGACTGTCGTTGATGAGCTTGAAGCGATCCAGGTCGAGGAACATGACAGCGATCTGTTGGTGTCCCCGCTGGCATCGCTGGCGTGCCACTTCCAGCTCGTCCATGAAGCTCACCCGATTGGGCATTCCCGTCAGCAGGTCGTGGGCGGCGGCATGCGAGAGACGATCTTGCAGGGCCCGGCGCTCGGTGATGTCCTCAAGCTGACCGATCATGTAGAGAGGGTATCCGCTCGCATCGCGCACGCAGGCGGCACTGACGAGGACCCACACGTAGTGCTCTTCGGCGTGGCGGTAGCGCTTTTCGACTTGGTAGCGGTCGAGCGTGCCGGCCAGGCACGCTTCGATCTCGGAGTGCTTGGCGTCGCGGTCCTCAGGATGTGTGATGTCCGGAAGGAGCAGCCCTTCCATCTCTGTCGGCTGATATCCGAGGACGTCGGCAAACGCCCGGTTAACCTGCAGGACACGCCCGTCGAGCGTGGCCATGCCCATGCCCATCGGTGCGTTCTCGAAAGCAAGGCGAAAGCGAGCCTCGGCCTCGGTCAGAGCCGTTTCTGATCGTCGCAAGCGGGCGCCGACCCACGCCACGATTTCGCCGACCACGATGCAGCAGGGCACGACGAAGACGACCGATGCCACTCCGAAGCCACTATGCCAATCGCCGTCGAGCCATAGTGGTGTCACGTAGGCCAGGGTGACGAGGGGTAGGAACGACGACGAGGTGCCTTGACGGTGGGCAAGCCCGATCCACACAAACGTCACCAGGTAGAGCAACCCGGACAGAGATCCCTCGTCCCGGCTGAACTGGCTGTAGAGGGCGATGGCGGCGAAGGCCAAGGGAACGATCCACAAAGTGGCCGACCGCCCCCAGCGCTTCCAGGGGAGCACCCAGATCCCTATTCCACAGAACACCGCCGTGCAGCCGACCAGGATCACCCCCCGAGGGAGAGCGCCTGGCGGGAAGGGCATGATCGGGGCAGTCACGACCACCAGCGATCCACACGCCACCCACAGGGCGCCCGAGAGGCGCCCGATGATGCGGGGCGACAGGGTCATTTCGGCGAGATGCGGGGCGCGGCGTTCTCCACACCAGGAATATCAGCACATCACTCGGCGATATCAACGGCGACGCTCGGTTGGTTGTGGATCTGTAGCGATTTCGGCGGTCGTCTCTTTGCCACATTCGTCATCCGCTCGGACCCACGGATAGTGGGCCGGATGTCGCCGGCTTCGCCATGGATCCGACGGCTCGTCCGACGGTCATGCTCGCCCGACGAGATTGATCTCGAACGTTGTGGCGTCGTTGTGATTCGAGATGGACCAGCTCCGCCGACGAGCTGCGAGGAACGAATGACCACGATCGCTGAGACCCATGGCACTTCGACGCTGGACAACAAACTGGGAGCCGTGATTGCCTTCGGTCAAGGAATGGCAATCCCCTACCGATTCCCCTGACCATGACAGCCGCATCTCGACTCGACGTCGACACGGGCGAGGCACCGCTAGCTGACCCAGAGCCTCCATTGGAACTCAATACCGCGAACCAAGGCCCGACAACGTCGAGCGGTTGGCGTCCGGGCGTGCGCCTCATTCTGATCCTCGTCGTGCTCCTGCCGACGGTCACCACCGCCATCTTGGCTGGATCTCAAGCGGCGTCGGCCTGGACGTTCCGGCAGAATGCTCAGGCCGTGGCTCGCGAAGCAGGGCGCCTCTCTGTCATCGCCTCAGCGCGGGCACAGCTGAACGTCGTGCAAGTGCCTATGACGGCGGTGTCGTACTCGGGTCAGCTCGGGATCAGCGAGGAAACGCTGGACAAGCTCCTCAAGCCCACCATCCCGTTCCAGACGCAGCTGGCGCAGGGCACGGCCAAGCTGGCTGACTTCCCGACATTCTCGTCCACGCCGACGATTCGCTCGGATGTGGCCACGTTGAAGAACATGATTCCCGAGGTGCAGGCCAGGACGATCACGTTCATCCGTGTCCACGCCTTCTTGACCAAAATGGCTGCCGACATCGACAATCTGTGGTACTCGGGCTACAACGAGTTGCAGAATGACATCGCCGCCTGGCAACCGCCGGGCCTCGTCGAGGTCCACGCCTCGGCGCTCTACCAGACGTATCAGGCGTTCCTGGCCGGCGGCCACCAGATCGAAGGCGCCATCTATGTCCTTCAGGGCACCGGCCCGACCGATGCCAAGCAGGAGCTTCTCGAGGCCACCGGTGAGTACCAGACGGCGACGAGGGAGTTCACAGGCCACTTGAGCCCCGGTGCCCAGCGCGCCTGGGACGGACTGCGGTCCGACCCGAGCGATCAGAAGTTCGCCGCCACCATTCAACAGGGCGTGACCGTCACGTTGGATAATGAACCGCCTCCCTTCGTGGGCAACCTCAGCTTCGCCGGATCCTCGATGCGCCCGGGCCTCCAGTACCTGTCTGACCTGAATAATCTCGTTGTCGCCGCCTCGCAGGACCTCCGAACCACGGCGCTCGCACAGGGAGCGCATGCCGCATCCCGGTTTGCGGCGACCATCCTCTTCCTGGCCTTGCTGTGCCTCGCCTGCCTGGGCGGGGTCATCGCCGCTGGACGCGTCCTGACTCTCCCGCTCAAGAAGTTGGCGAAGGCCGCTTTTCAGGTACACGGCGGTCAATTCGACCTGGAGCCGCTCAGCCACAAAGGTCCCAGAGAGGTTGTCGCCACAACGTCTGCATTCAACGATATGGCCGGCACGCTGAAGGCGGTCGAAGGCAAGACGGTGGCCCTCGCCACCGAGGACCTCTCCAATCCCGAGCTCATCGTCCCGCTACCGGGGCGGACGGGCAGGGCGCTCCAAGCGACGATCGACGCGCTCGCCACCAGGATCCGCGAACGGGAGCTTCACCGCCAACAACTGCATGAAGCAGCCACCCACGACCGACTTACCGGCCTCTACAACCGCGCAGCCGTCTTCGACTATCTCACGACCGATGTCAGCCGGAGACGATATGAAGGCGAAACGGTGGAGGTACTCTTCATCGACCTCGATGGACTCAAGCCCCTGAACGATACCTTCGGCCACGAGATCGGCGACGCCGCCATTATCGCCACCGGCGAAGCCCTCATCGAGGCGACCGACTCGTGTGATGTTGTCGGACGCCTCGGTGGCGACGAGTTCCTCGTGGTCCTGTGCCACGATCACAGCTGCGACGGGGACGCGGTCGTCGAACGCATCCAGGCCAGCTTGGGCCGACGGAGCCTCCCCGTCGAAGGTGTTCAGGTCCCGCTACGAGCAAGCGTCGGCGTGGCGCTGACCGAATGCGATGCCGAGACCGACCCCATGGCGCTGGTGCACCAGGCCGACCAGGCCATGTACGAAGCCAAGAAGGCGGCTCGGGCCGCCCGCGACAACGTCCTCACAATCAAGCCCTGAGGCCGCTATCTGGTCTCAAGGTTCCCCGACAAGGTCGGCAGACGAAGTGCGTTCGACCGGTTGAGAGTAGAAGGATGGTGGTCGCTCTTGGCGTTTCTCGGCTCAAGGGCCTGAACCCAAATGCCGTCTGTTCGCCGGACCTGACGGGTCTTGTTCCCCAGTTGACTCACGGTTGTCACCCCTGGGCAATCGTCGAGAACGTCGTGGTGGACCAAGCGACGACAGGCGAAGGTGAACCGGCCTGGGATCCCCGGAGGCTCTGCCGCCGTCATGGGAGTAATCGTCATCGACCCAGAGCCAGGGTGCACAGCATGGCGTCGTTGTCGGGCGGCCAGGCGAAGAAATTCGCCGGTATCCGAAACTCGCAATCGAGCGCTACAGAGCATTCAGCCAGCGCTCACGCCCGAGGTGCCCGCCCGATCGGATCCGGGATGGTATCGAGGAGTTCAACACCGATGAGTGCAGTCCGGCAAGATTCTGAGTCGGCATACGGGAGACGGGCTTTGGGGTCGATATCCCCGATCACCTTGCCGTTGTCGACGATGATTAGCTTGTCGAAGTTCGCCACCTCGTCTGTCCGGTGGGTGATGTAAAGAAGGCTGGTTCCGGTGGTGGCAGTTAGGACGTCATGGACAAGCCGTTGGGCGGTTGGCTCGTCGAGTCCTGAGGTCGGCTCGTCAAGGACGAGCACCGGCGCCCGGGCCAGCAAGGCGCGAGCCAGGGCGAGCCGTTGGCGTTGGCCACCCGAGAGTTGCGCCCCCTGTTCTCCCACCGGCGTGTCGAGGCCGCGAGGCAGCGAGTCGATCCACGGACCGAGTTGGGCCGCCCGGGCCGCCGCAGCGACCTCCGTATCGTCTGCACTGGGCCGAGCCAGAGCGATGTTGGCGCCAATGGTGGTGTTGAACAGATGTGTGTCCTGGGCCACCCAGCCGATCAGTCCCCGCGTCGTTTCCTGGTTGAGTTGGTCGAGCGAGGTCCCCCCGAGGGCAGCTTCACCGTCCTCCAAGGCCCAGAATCGCAGGAGGACGTTGACCACGCTGCTCTTCCCGGCACCACTGGGACCAATCAGGGCCACTTTGCGATCCGCCGGTACAGAAAGGGTGAGCCCGTCCAGGGCCCGGGGATGGTCCGGTCCGTAGCGGAGCACGGCACTCTGGAGCGACACATCGGTGTCCGCGGGGGTGGGTGCCGGGTCGGTGGGGTCGGTTACCGGCAGCGGAATGTCGGCGATCTCCAAGAGACGGCGCGCCGCCTCCACATGGTGTGAGAGCCTCGACACCGCGTCTGCCACCGGGGCCACCACCTCGAAAGCGCCCAGCGCCACCAGGGGCAGAACCGCCAGCATGTAACCGGGAAGCCTGTGGGTGCCGACGGCGGGGATGGCCACCACGAGCAGGGCCACTACGGTCGCCCCGGTGCAGACAACCGAGATGGCCGAGATCGCCCCTTCGGTCCACGATCGCCGGCAGGCAAGCCGGGTCAGGGAGGCGTCAGAGGCCAGGGTCCGCTCGAGGTAGTCCTCGTCTCGGCCCAGCGCCACCAGATCCGGGGCGGCCCGCAGGAGCTCCACGACGTCGGCCGAAAGCTCGCCGCGCAGAGCCTCCTCCGTCGCCCCGAGACGATGCTGGCGAGTCCACGCCACCACCGACATGAGTCCGCCGGTGCCCGTCAGCCCGGCCGCCAGGATGAGGCCGGCCACCGGTAACACGACGACCACGACGACCACGGCGACCAGCGACGTGACACCTGCGACGATCACAGGAGAGATGCCGCGCAGGTAGAGGTCCTGGAGGAGGTCAACGTCGCTCGTGGCTCGAGCCAACAGATCACCGCTGCGCCAGTTCGCCAGACCGGCGGGCGACCGGGGCTCGACTTGGTCATAGAGCCACATGCGGACACGGCCCAAGGCTCCGAGGGCGGCATCGTGGGAGACAAGCCGCTCGCCGTACCGCAGCGGCCCACGGCTGAGGGCCAGCAACTGCACGGCGGCCATCAGCACGGTCAAGGTGTAGAGCGGCGGGCGCAGCGCGGCCTTGTCGATCAAGGCGCCCGAACAGGCAAGGAGGGCGACCGTGCACACGGCCGTGGCACTGCCGAGTAGGGTGCCGAGGAGGAAGCGGCTCCGGGGGGGAGCGCCGACGCGCACAACGGCGCGAAGAGTGGCTCCGGCGGAGCGCGCCTTCACGGCATCGGGGCTCACGGCCGGGCCACCAGTGATCGTGTCTCAGGCCACCCGGTAAGGGCGACGTCGACGAGCTGCCCGCCGATCAGGGCCACGGTGCGGTCGACGCGACCGACGAGGCCGCGGCGATGCGCGGCCACCACCACCGTCCGACCCTCCAACCACGGTGTCAGGGCGTCACGCAGTGATGCTTCCCGGTCGCCGTCGAGATGCGCGGTGGGCTCGTCCAGGAGAACGAGCGGCGCGTCACGCAGAATGGCCCTCCCGAGGGCGATCCGCTGGCGCTCACCGGCGCTCAGGGTGACGCCTCCCTCGCCCACCAGAGTGTCGACCCCACGGGGAAGCCTTTCGACCAGGCCGGCCAGACCGGACAACTCGATCGAGCGCGTGAGCGCCCGATCGCCAGCATCGGGGTGGCCGAGAAGGAGATTGTCGGCCATCGTCCCCCGGACGAGGTACGGGAGTTGGGGAACCCAAGCAATCTGTTGGCGCCAGTGGCGCAGAGAGATACCGCGAAGGTCGATCCCGCCCACGGTGAGTGTGCCGTGGCTCGGCCTCACGAATCCCAACACCAGCCACAGCAGCGTCGACTTACCAGACCCGGACTCGCCGGTGATGGCCAGGTGCTCACCCGGTTCGATGGTGAGGTCCACGCCATCAAGCACGGGAACACCGCGCCCGGGGTAGCGGAACTCCACCTGGCGGAACCGGATCGGGTTGACGGCCACCTCGGGCGGTCTCCGTTTCCCGTCGGTGTTCGGCGCCGGTCGATCGGCGGCAGCCGGTTCGCCGCCATCGAGGATGTCGAGAATGCGCCCGGCCGCGGCCTGTCCCGCGGCGCTGGCGTGGAACTCGGCGCCCGCGCGCCGCAGAGGAAGATAGACCTCGGGGGCCAGGATGAGGACGGCCAGGGCCATCCCGAGATGCACGGTGCCGTCGAGCAGCCGGAGTCCAAGAAAGAGCGCGACCAACGCGGTGCCCACCGAGGCGAGGACCTCGAGGGCGAGCGACGAAAGAAACGCAACGCGCAAGGTGCTCATGGTCGTAGCCCGGAACTTCTCGTTGGCACGTTCCAAGGTGCGGCGTCCGGCACGGGCCCGACCGAAGGCACGCAGGGTGGGGAGGCCCTGAACGACGTCGTAGAAGGTGGCCGACAATTCGGAGAGTCGAGCCCACTGGTGTGCCGCGTTCTGTTTCACCTCGAGGCCGAGGAGCACCATGAAGAGGGGGATGACCGACACCGTCACGGCCAGGATGATGAAAGAGAGCCAATCGGTCCATAGAATGAAGACCAACAGAAGCACCGGCGTGAGACCCGCCAGCACGGCGGTGGGTAGGTAGCGGGCGAAGAAGGTGTCGAGAGCCTCCACCCCCTGGGTGGCGGACGCCGCCAGTTCGCCCGTGCGCTCGGTGGCCAGCCATGACGGCCCGAGGGCGACAGCCCGGGCGATCACCTGCCGCCGGAGCGTGGAGGTCACCAGGGCCGAGGTGTGGTGGGCGGCCCATTCGCCCGCCCACGAACACACAGCCCGGAGCACGAACGCCCCGCCCAACCCGATCATTTGCGGGAAGACGCTGGTGAGCGAGCCATGATCGAGAAGAACGTGCTCGATGATGAAGCCCAACAGGACGGCCTGAGCGACGAGACAGACCGTCGCACCACTGCCCACCGCCACCGCCGCCACCAGGTAGCGGCGGGTGAGAGCGACTCGACGCGTCAGGCGGGGATCGATCAGCCCCCGGCGCCGGCGGCCATCCACGCTCAAGAGCTTCCGCCTTCACCGGGAGGCGAGTCGGCGTCACCTGAAGCCGTGAGCGCCGGGTTGGTGTCCCCCGCACCGGAAAGACCCGATGACCCGCCGGTACCGTGGCGCGGAACCGAGATCGAGCCCGGTCGGCGCACCCGCGCCCGGAACACCCAGTACGACCAACCCTGATACACCAACACGATCGGCGTGAAGATCAATGCCACGATGGTCATGACCTTGAGGGTGTATGGCGCCGAGGCCGAATTGCCGATGGTGAGGTTGAAGGCCGGAGAAATGCTCGACACCATCACCCTCGGGTAGAGATTCAAGAAAATCGTGGCCACCAAGCCGACCAAACCGACGGCGGTGGCGACGAAGGCCCAACCCTCCAGTCGTTCGCGCAGGAGCCACCCGACCACGCAGACCGCCACGATGGCGGCAATAGGAACGAAGGGAGGAACCAGTCCGGTGTCGTGCGCGTTGTGGGCGTTCACGTAGGTCCAGGCCAGAAACGCAACCAGGGCGGCGGTCGCAGCGGGAGCGAGGATTTTGGCCACACGGGAAGCCCGTTCGTGGATCTCGTCGGTGGTCTTGAGGGACAAGAAGACAGCACCGTGGAGGGCGAAGAGCAGCAGCGTCGTGACCCCACCCACCAGCGCGTAAGGGTTGAGCAGGTTGAAAAACGACCCGTAGATAGCTAAACTGCCGCCCGATCGGGACCCCACGCAGGATGTTGGCGAAGGCCACGCCCCACAACAGAGCCGGGATCAGACTTCCCCAGAAGATGGCGTGATCCCAGGTGCTCCTCCACGCCGGCAGGGCGCGCTTGGCCCGGAACTCGAAGGCCACTCCCCGGAAGATGAGTGCCGCCAGGATCAAGAACAATGGCAGATAGAAGCCGCTGAACAAGGTGGCGTACCAGTTCGGGAAGGCGGCGAAGGTGGCGCCCCCTGCCACCAGCAGCCAGACCTCGTTGCCGTCCCACACCGGGCCGATGGTGTTGATCAACACCCTGCGATCGAGGTCGTTTCTGCCCACCACCGGCAGCAGCATGCCGACGCCGAAGTCGAAACCCTCGAGCACGAAGTAGACCACCCACAAGATGGCGATGATCGTGAACCAGAACACTTCGAGTCCGGTGTAAGGCGGGACCGCCGCCGCCACTGTGGAAACCATCAGTTCTCCCTGTCGTCTCAGTAGACGAGGGCCGGCACCCGGTCCTCACCGGAGACGAGCCCGCTGTCGTTGTCGTGGTCGTGCTCGTCCGCGGCGTCGGGATCGAGGCGGGCGAAGCGGGCCATGAGGCCGAAGTCGATTATCGCCAGCACGCTGTAGATGGCGGTGAACCCGATCAAGGTCGTCACCACGTAGCCGGTGCCGATGTTGGAGACCGCTTGCGAGGTCTTGAGGAGTCCGTAGACCACCCAGGGCTGGCGTCCCATCTCGGTGAAGATCCAACCCATCGCATTGGCCAAGAACGGAAGGGCGATGGTGGGGACGGCCAACCCGAGGAACCATTTCGAGTCGTCCAGCTTCCGTCGGTACATGAGCCAGAGGCCGACGGCCATGATCAAGAGCATGAGGATCCCGCAGCCCACCATGATCCGGAAGGTCCAGTAGGTGACCCACAGAATGGGCTTGTAGTTGCCCGGTCCGTACTTGGCGGCCTCTTGGGCCTGGATCTGGTTGATTCCCTGGACGGGACCGTTCCAACTGTTGTCGGCCAGCACCGACAACATGTGAGGCAGTCGTAACTGGAAGACCGGCTGGCCCGAGAGGTTCCCGATGGTGAGCAGCGAGAAGCTGGCGCCGTTCTGGGTGTTGTAGATGGCCTCGGCCGCCGCCATCTTCATCGGCTGCTGCTTTTCCATTAACCGAGCCTGATTGTCGCCGAAGAACATGGTGGCCACGATGGCGATGGCCCCGACGATCAGTGCCAGTTTGGCTGAGGCGGAGAACACCGGATGGGGGGGTTGCCCGGCGCGCCGGCTGCGAAGCAGGTGCCAGGCGCTCACCCCCAGCATCAGCACGGCGGCGGTGACGAGGGCGGCGGTGAAGACGTGGAGGAAAGAACTGATGAGCGTGCTGTTGGTCATCACGGCCCAGAAGTTGGTCATGACGGCCCGATCGCCGACCACTTTGTAGCCGACTGGGTGCTGCATCCAGGCGTTGGCGGCCAGGATGAAGTAGGCCGACAGAGTGGTGCCAGCGCTCACCAGCCAGATCGACGCCAGGTGGATGCGGGCGGACACCCGATCTCTTCCGAAAATCCACACGCCTAGGAAAGTCGACTCCAAGAAGAAGGCGAGCAGGGCCTCGACGGCGAGGGGGGCACCAAAGACACTTCCCACGTAGCGCGAGTAGGCCGCCCAGTTCATGCCGAACTGGAACTCCTGGACGATGCCGGTGACCACACCGATGGCGAAGTTGATGAGGAAAAGCCGGCGCCAGAAGAGGGTCATGCGTTCCCACTTCTGGTGCTTCACTTCATCGTGCCGTGTCCGGTAGGCCGCCGTCTGCATGATCGCCAACAGCAGAGCGAGCCCAATGGTTAGCGGGACGAAGATGAAGTGGAAGACCGTGGTGATACCGAATTGCCAGCGCGACAGATCGAGCGTCATCACCTGGTATGTAAACAGAATACTCCGGGCCGTGTCAGGGTCGAAGGTCCCATTGTGTTCCTCATCACGATCGGAACGGCATCGTCACAATGTGAGTGAGGTGGTCGGGAGTGTCGTCGAACTCCTCAGGGTCTCACTGGACATCAGTACTGGGTGGCAGCGTCTACAGGTGGCTCGGCCCCTGATTCGCAGTGACTGTCAGGCAGCAACTGTGACGTTGGCTCGGGCGACCACGACTCGGTAGAGCCCGGAGCCCCAATGGCGATGCGAGCGGATCGCTTAGCCACTCACGGCTGGCGTCGAGTGTCGAAAGATCTCGTTGGAGGACGAAGCCGCGCTTGGCGAAGAAGCTCGGGGCGTCCTCGGGCAGGAGCCCGAAGATCCAAGGTTCGCCGACACGGGCAACTGCTCCGACCCACCGGCGTGCCTCCGGGAAGGGACTTGGCTCCGTGAGCGCGCGTCGGTCGACATAGGTGACGATCACGGTGCTGTCCGGCCCGGCAAGGTGGCGGATGACGTCGAATGTCGAGTCAACCGCTTCCCTCTTCAAGTACTGGGTCACACCTTCCCACACGAAGACGGCGCGGCTTTGTCGATCGAACCCCGCATCGATGAGCTGGCCAGCAAGGTCGTCTCGTTCAAAGTCGACCGGATGGCGCCGACGGGATTCTTAGGTGAAGTTAAGACCCCATGCTCCAGATGCACGTCGCATCGCTACCGGTGATCGCGGGTCAGAAGGGCCGGATACGCCGGAAGGCTCCTTCCGCCCGCAGACGCGAACCCACCCGGTCTCCGAGATCTCGAGACCGGGTGGGGCGTGCTCCACGAGCATGGTGATTAGGCCGGAGCGGACGTTATTTCCTGCCCGCTGCCGGGAACTCAGCGTCTTCAGGAACCCGACGGAGGTGCAGTAGCCCGAACAGCGTCAGCACCAGCATGACGCCGGCCAGGATGAAGGAGACGATGGCGGCGACCAACGCAATCTGTCCGAAGGTACCGAAGGCGTAGGCCTCGAGCAGCAGCCCACGAAGGGTCGTGCCCTGGAACACCGTCTGGACCTTGGCCTCGGCTGCGGTGTAGGCGGCTGAACCCTTCGGCAGGGCCAGGGCCGCGCCCGAGAGCTGGGCGTAGGTCTGGCCGCCGCCGATCTCCTGAAGGTGCACAGCGATGAAGTTATCGGCATACACCTCCGCCTCTTGACCCGTGACCAACGGCTGCCCGGCGTACGTGCTCACGGTTCCGACCATCGACGGGGTGATCTCGGTGCCGGCCTTGGGGTGAGCGAACGCTACCGCCGGCGGGAACGTGATCTGCTGCTCGGACAGCTGGTTGTGGACGTTTGAGTTGGCGAAGCTGTATCCCCACAGGCCGAGCGCACCGGCGGCGAGCAGGACGACAACCAGGACGCCTCCGCCAGCCGTCAGGATCATGTCAAAGGTCTTGCGCTTCACGGTCAATCCTCCTTGTCGCGTGCCCTTGGGGGCTCCGTGACCTCACGAGTGCCTTCTCTTCCTCGAAGACGATAGGGCCGAAAGTCCCAGGGTCAAGAGACCAAGGACCCATGTCGCCCGTCGTGCTCTCGAGGTTCCAAGAACTGGGATCCGAGGCCCTTTGTCCAAGCCTTTAGAGTCCTTGTCCCCTGACAGTGGTCCTGAGGAGTGGCAAGAGTTATCAGTATGGCCATGTATACGGATCTCCTTGCTGCCGCTCTCGATACTCGCCCGACCTTGGCACACATTCGATCGTCACAAATCACTCACGCACGGACAAATAATTGGCGATCCGCTCGCCGGTGGCGCTAGCGCATAACAACGGCCAAAGAGGCCCAGAATTCGGGTCGCGACCGATCGGCATTGCCGGGTAAACCCCGGTCGTCGGATGAGCGGCCGCCACCGGCCCTACGCGCAATCACTCAGCGGTGGCGATCCCGGACGGGTTCCCATTTGGTCTGACCGCCCTACTTCAGGTACATACAGGACGGTTAGTGTCGAGGCGGCTGTTCGCCAGCGACAGGCCCGAACAGGATGTCCTCCAGCCTGTAACGGAGCGCGACCAGCCTGCGAGGCCGATAGGTGACCGTGTAACAGTCCTCCTCATCGCGAACCAGCTTGGCTTCGTCAAGGCTGTAGGCGTTGGCCAACTTGCGGACCGTGGCCTTGTCGGGGTCAGCGACGAGCTCGGCCTCGGCGCGTACCTCAAGAGTACGGAGCGGGTTCTGGAAATCGATGATGAACAGATCGCAATTGGGATTTCGCCTCAGATCCTTGTACTGATGCCGGTCGGACGTTATCGAACTCTTCAACTGGCCGTCGCTGTCTACGAAGTACCAGACAGCTGTCGACCGTGGGCGGCCTTTTGCGTCGACGGTGGTAAGCGTGGCGGTCAGGGTCTTCCGCAGAATGTCTTGGTGGCTCTCAGGGAGATCATTGAGGATGTCTGACACGGCTGGCTCCTTCGATGGTCGGGCGGCTGTGGCGCGCTCGGGCGTCCTTCTCGTCTGACCAGCGTCACGTGTCCATGATGACCGACCACCTGGCGATCACGCATCCGCACCCGTTGGCCAGCTTGGCGGGCTTGAGCGACGGGCCCGCAACCGAGCGCTGATTTCGGCGTCACAGACGCGATATTGGCCCGTTCCGCTGTCGGCATCCATCTCCCTCAAGATCGTCAGGCGCGAGTTTCACCGACCGGCCCTTCGGGGACATTCTGGAGGGCTGGGAGGCACGGGGATCGATCTCGCTAAAGCGCGAGCTGGACCAGCAGGCTCGGGGGGTTCCTGTGCTCGGCCCAAGGTTCTGGGCAGCTAGGGAGGAGGGCGCCGGTGCCAACACGATCAATCCACTGGCACGCCTCGGCGTTGCCGCCGAGCGTGTACTCGGCATGGTCCGGTCCTCCTCGGCAATGGCGTCGATCGCCCCGGGTACCGCAAGCGATCCCGATCAGTGGGCGCGGCGATACGCGATGATGACCCCGGTGCCATGCAGGGTCGGGGGGAGCCCCGAGGAGTCAGTCGGCTCGGGAAGGCGTTGACCGGGACGCCGGGAGGGCCCGGTCGCGCCCGAGAGCACCAACACTGGCGACTGCCAGCGGTCGTCTTCTCCTCGCTGCGCGGGTACCGCCGGTCGTGGGCCACACCCGACCTGCTCGCTGCGGTCACGCTGCTCGTGATCGCTGTCCCCGAGCAACTGGCCACTTCCCGGCTCGCCGGCATGCCGCCGATTACCGGCTTCTACGCCTTCGTGGCGGGCACCTTGGTCTTCGCCCTGCTCGGTTCGAACCCGCAGATGTCCGTCGGTGCCGACTCCACTATCGCCCCACTCTTCGCAGTCGGGATCGCCCACCTGGCGCCGATCGGCTCCCCTCGCTACGTCGACCTCGTCGGGATCCTCGCGGTGACAGTCGGGGTGCTGGTGGCCCTTGTGGGCCTCCTCGGTCTGGGGTGGATCGCGGAGTTCCTGTCGGCCCCGATCATCACCGGATTTCTCGCCGGGGTGGCCGTCATCATCGTCGTCCACCAGTTGCCGGATTTTTTCGGCCTCTCGGCGGCAAGCGGGTCGACGCTGCACCGGATAGGGGTGGTGGCTACCCACCTCGGGGACACCAACGGCTGGGCACTGGGCATCGGCGCCGTCGTCCTCGCCATCGTGGTGGTAGCAGAGCGTGTCGATAGGAGGCTTCCCGGCGCCCTGGTGGGGCTCATCGGCTCGACGGTGGTCGTGGGGGCGCTGGGGCTCCAGGCCCACGGTGTGGCCGTGCTCGGCATGGTGGCGCACGGTGCGCCCCGGGTGGGCCTGGTCGGCCTGTCGTGGTCGGCGCTGCGGAGCGTGGCTCCGATCGCGGCGGTGGTCGCCCTCGTGGTGGTGAGCCAATCGGCCGCGACCACCCGCGCCTTTTCCGGCAAAAGCGGCTACCAGGTGGCCGTAGGCCGGGACTTCCTCGGAGTCGGAGCCGGGAACATCGTGGCGGGCCTCTTCGGATCCTTCCCCGTGAACGCCAGCCCGCCGAGGACCGCTGCGGTCGCCTCGGCGTCCGGTCGCACCCAGGCCGCCGGCCTCGGCGCGGCGGCGGCCGTGGTCCTGCTCGTTCCCGCCGCGGGACTCCTCAAGGACGTGCCTCTGGCGACGCTCGCCGCGGTGCTGATCTTCGTGGCCATTCGGATCTTCCACGTGCGCGACGTTCGGGCCATTGCCCGCTTCGACCGGTTCGAGCTCGCGCTGGCGGTGGTCACCATGCTGACCGTCGCCCTCGTCGGCGTCGAGCAGGGCATTGGCGTGGCCGTGGGCTTGGCGATCCTCGACCGCACCCGTCTGAGCGCCCGCCCGCAGCTTCACGTACTCGGTCGCATCCCGGGCACGACGAGTTGGGCACCGCTCAGCACCGAGGAGCACGCGGCCCAGGTTCCCGGCGTGCTCGTGCTGCAGTTCGCCACTCCGCTGTGGTATGCGAACGCGGTGCACTTTCGCACCCAGCTGGAGACCTCGCTCACACGTGCGGTCGGGGCACCGCAGTTGGTTGTCCTCGACGCCCTCGGGATGAGCGACATCGACTACACGGGCGCGCAAGAGCTTGGGGAGGTGCTCGACGACCTCGCCCGCGACCACGTCGCGTTTGCAATGGCCCGTGCCGGACAGCACGTGCGCGAGAGTCTGCGTCGAAGTGGTCTGTTCGACCGAATCGGCGAGGACCATTTCTTCCCGTCCGTGGGCGAGGCCGTGACGGGCCTCGGCCCGAAGAGCCCCGGGCCTTGAGCGTCAGATCGCTCGGAAGCCGCTAGCGGCGAGGTGAGCAAGGTCGACGAAGACTTGGTGCGCACTTCACCTACGGTCCACGACACAGCCTTGTGACAGCCCCAAAGGAGGTCGCGGAAACACGCGCAAATGCCGGCTTGCGTAAACGTCAAGGTGATGCCGCTCAGACCCTGATCGGTACTGTATCGCTCTCGGCCGCGAATATGGCTCGTGTCGCCGCTAACCGGGGCTCGCTACTCTGGGCAAGCGCGACCCGCTCCACCGAGAAAGAGCCCCTATCGGGATCCCCGATTATGCGCTATTTGCACCGACCTTCGTCGTTGAGCCGTACTCGGGTCGGAAAGGACACTTTGCGATCGGCCGGCGGAGTGCAGATCCCTCCCCCCACGGAGGAAAAGGAGGATCCACGCTTGGCCTGATGTGGCGAGAAGCTACAGCTTCGCGAGCAAAGACAGTCATCCCATCTTGACCTTGCCGGCAGATCACGTTCGACTATCTGGACACCGGCACGGGAGAGGTGAGCCGGGGCAAGATCGCCCCCGCCGACCGCCAGCAGGTGCGGTCGTGGCTCGAGCGCTTCGAGGAGCGCGGCGACGTGGACTTCGCCCTGGAGGGCTGCACCGGCTGGCGCTTCGTGGCCGAGGAGCTCGAGCGGGTGGGGGCCCGTGCCCATCTGGCCGAGCCGGCCGACACGGCCCGAGAGCGCGGCCGGAAGCAACGGGCCAAGACCGACCGGGCCGACGCCCGGCTCCTTCGGGAGCTGCTGGCCATGGGCCGGTTGCCCGAGTCCTGGATCCCCCCGGACCACGTCCTCGAGGTCCGGGCCCGGGTCCGGCTGTACAAGGCGTTGGCCGACGAGCGCCGGGCCTGGATGCAGCGGATCCGGGCCACGCTGTTCCATCAGGGGGTGCCCGCCCTCGCCTGCCACCTGCTCGACGCCGACGGCCAGGCCCATCTGGAGAGGGCCGATCTCAGCTCCTCGGGGCGGGAGGCCGTGGCGGTGGTCCTCGATCAGATCGACCGGCTGGACACCGAGCTCGGTCGCCTGCGCGGCGACTTGGTGGCCTTCGGCCGTCGCCAGATCGGGTGCCGGGCCCTCCAGGGCCACTACGGAATCGGCGCCCTGCTGTCGGTGGCCGTCTGGGAGGAGATGGGCGACTGCCGGCGATTCGGATCCTCGTCCGACGCCGTGCGCCACGCCGGCCTGGACGTCACGGTCTGGGCCTCGGACTCGCAACGGGCCCAGGGACATCTGGCCCGCCAGGGCCCGGCCATCTTGCGCTGGGCTCTCTATGAAGCCGCCATGTCGGCGGCCAAGCGCACCTCGCCCGACCACCAGTACTACCTTCGGGTCCGCGACCGCCTGGGGCCCGAACGGGCCGCCCTCTCGGTCGGTCGGAAGCTCAGCCGGCGCTGCTTCCACACGCTCCGAGACCTGGGGGACGACGCCCTGGCGCCGGCCGCCTGATCTGCCTCTCCCCCCGTGTGGCCACCGCGCCTGTTGTCGATGTTGCCGCCGGCTCCCGCGCAGCTACTGCCGCCGGGGCCCTGGTCCCGGCCGGCCCGAAAGAACTGAGCGGCGGCAACCCCCCCTCTGTGGGGTACCCCTACCCATCATCATGTGACCGGAGCTCCGTCTCCGCGCACCGAGATAAGTCTGGGCGCCCGGCGGCCATACGGGAACGACGAGCGGCATGTCCGCTCCTTCTGATCGGAGCTGATCGCCATGGCCTAACGCGTCGGGACCCCCGACCTGTCGGGGCGGTGCCCACGGAGGCACTTCCGGGCCTCGTTCGCGGCCCAATTCCCCCATGTACATTCCTGCCCTCTGACCTGCCCGGATGCGGGGAGACGCCGGGGTTTCGGAGGCGGGGGGAGTGTCAACCAAATGACCCGGGTCACCGATAGGGCGGCCGCAAGTTAGACCCCCCCGGGGGGTCTACGGGCGGCATCCTCGCGGCGGGCTGCCCCCGACATGCCGTCGCCGTCGCCGTCGCCTGGCGCGCGTCGGCGAAGCCCGAGTGCGACACCGTCCGGGTCCCACACAGATAAGTAGCAGGGATACCAGGAGAGCGATGAGCGCCGTGCGTCCTCCAACCCATGACTTCCCTATCGGTGACGCCTACAGCCGAGGATCTCGTCGCGCGCCTGACGGCTCCGCCGCGGTCAGAGGGAGGCGAGGTACCGCGGGCGCCGAACGAAACTCTGTGCCGCCCCCATCAGTGCCTATTCCCTATCGGGCGACGGCGTCGCTTCGATGGGGCAGCACCCAGCCGGGGCGCGGGCCATGGCAGGTATATCCGTCCGGGTAGTGCTCCAGATAGTCCTGGTGTTCGGGTTCTGCCTCCAAACACGGACCTGCCGGCGCGAACTCGGTGATCACTTTGCCGGGCCATAGTCCAGACGCTTCGACTCCGGCGATGGTGTCTCGAGCGACCCACAGTTGCCCGTCGTCGAGGTAGAAGATCACCGATCGGTGGCTCGTGCCGATCGCCGATGTCGTTGCCTTGGTGGTTGAGTGTGTTCGGGTCACGAATCTGGAAGAAACACTCGAGCAGCGCACGGTAGGAGGTCTCTTGTGGATCAAATGTGATGTCGATGGCCTCGGCATCGGTTCCGTGGTTGCGGTCGGTGGCGCTAGCAACGTCGCCTCCGGTTAACCCACCCGGGCCGAGAGGACGCTCCCGATTGTCACCGTGAGATTGTCAACAACGTTCCTTCATTCGACGTTGGCGAACGTTAGCATTGGTGTCTCAAGAAGCTCGGTGACCCGGAGAATGGGCTGCGGTTTGGCGAAGAGGTATCCCTGCAAATGGTGGCAGGCGAGCTCTCTTAGAGCGGCGAGTTGCTCTTGTGTTTCCACACCTTCGGCGACAACGTCGAGGCCAAGATTCTTAGCGAGTCCGATGACGGCTGCCACGATGGCGGCATCTTCTTGTCTTGTCCCGATCGTCCGTATAAAGGATTGATCGATCTTCACGATATTGAAGGGAAAGGCACGAAGGTAGCTGAGTGACGAGTAGCCGGTACCGAAATCATCGAGCGCCAGGTTGACGCCGAGGTCCCGGAGCGAGCGCAGGATTGGCTCGACGGTGGTCGCGTCGTCAATGAGGGTACTTTCTGTGAGCTCCAGGGTAAGCAGGGTCGGGTCGAGGCTCGTTCGAGCCAGTGTCCCGGCAACGATTTTGACGATGTCCCCCGCCAACAGTTGACGACCTGAGATGTTGACGGCGACAGGGAGGCGCCGGTCAGGCCAGCGTTTCGCCCACGTTGCTGCATGAAGGCAGGCTTGGTCAAGAACCCAGGACCCAATCTCGAGTATTAAGCCTGTCTCTTCCGCCGTCGTGATGAAACCGTAGGGGCCAAGAAGGCCGAAACCGGGACGCTCCCAGCGTACGAGAACCTCGAATCCTTCGATGAGGCCCGTTTGGGCTTCGACAATAGGCTGGCCGTAGAGCACAAGCTCGCCGCGAGGGACGGCCTGACGGAGGGCGGCTTCAAGCGCGGCCTGCTCGATGACCCAGTCTTGCATGGTCTGGTCAAAGAGTTGAAAGCAGCCTCGTCCGTTGCTTTTGGCCCGGTACATCGCAGTGTCGGCGTTGGCGAGGATCGCTTCTGCTGTCTCTACCCCGTCGGTGGACAATGCGATGCCGACGCTGGCACTGACGCTGATGTTCTCGCCCCCGAGCCGGAAAGGCGATTGGAAGATCCCAATAATGCGCTCTGCCACTTCAGTTGCATGATGAATCCCCTCGATGTCCTCGCACAGCACCACGAACTCATCGCCCCCCAGACGTGCAACTGTGTCCAACTCACGCACCGCGGTCGTAATTCGAACGGCGGCCTCGGTGAGTAGCTGGTCACCGACCGAGTGACCCAGGGTATCGTTCACGGCTTTGAACCGGTCCAGATCGACATAGAACACACCACACATGCGGCCGTGCCGTCGGACCCGGGCGAGGGTCTGGTCGAGCCGATCGGTTAACATCATCCGATTGGCTAGACCCGTGAGCGAATCGTGCATCGCCTGAAAAGTGAGCTGCGCCTCAAGGGCCTTTTGTTCCGACAAATCTCGAACGACTCCCGAAATGAATATCGCATTCGCTGAACCGGTGATCGCGCTCGTGGAAACCACCATCGGGAACTGCGTCCCATCGCGTCGCACACCAGCAATTTCAATATCGTTACTCTGACCAGCGGCCGTTCCTGTTTCCTCGCAGGTTGCGAGGAACTGTCCGAGCGCATCGTGGAGCTCTGATGGCACCAAGGTAGAGGCAGGCCGTCCTACAATTTCTGCCTCGTTCCAGCCGAATATCGCTTGCGCAGCCCGATTGAACGACAGAACTGATCCGTCCAGGGCAAAGGTCAGAATTCCTTCGGCCGCGTTGTCGACGACCGCCTTGTATTGGGCTTCCCTGCTTAGTGCTTCGTCCCGGGCGCGGGCAAGCAAGTCATCCGAGCATTGCTTCGATTCACCAATGGCACCGGCCATAATGATCACGATCGAAAATGCGATCGCACCCAAGAATCCCAACGACTGAGCTTCTGAATGGCCTAGAAACGAGGGCATCCAACCTTCGAACACCGAGAGCTGACCCGCCGCGCAGCAGACCAACGACCACCCGAGTACTGCCCGCCACGACGACGGGCCGGACTGCTGCAAATCCACCAGCGCGGCATAGACGAAGCACAGGCCCAGCGCTGGACCCCAACCGGTCAGGTAGATCACGGCCAGGACTGTGACCGCGTGGACGCATACACGAACATGAAGGCGCCACGATCCGCGAGGTGCAAACGACCACCGATCAAGCCGTCGACTGATCAGCGACGAGCCGGCGATCGCGGCTCGCGTACGCCCACCAGGGTTCGTTTGCCACGATCCCGAAATGGCGAGCCACCATCACGATCACCAATGCGAATGCCTGAATCGTGTACAACAAGACGGTGGGCGCGGGCCCACCTTGATTCGCGTGGGGCGCGGTGGTCACGACGGGTCGCGCGCTGTCGCATTGGACCGGCGGGACAGCCACCTGCGCCTCTTCTCCCTTCACCGGAGCCTTATCGACACAGGTACAGGCCGGCTGGAGCAAAATTGAGGACGACCAGCAGTTTCACGAGTATCGTGCCCGGTGGCGACCGATAGATTGCCCGGTCCGGGGCGCCGTGCTCCGGATCGGCGGACCTCAGCAATATAGGTTGGCTTCCGTCACGACCGGACGTTGGGATCCGGTACAACACTGGCGATCCCGTGCGAATCGTGGATCGGAGTGTCGCCGGCGAGACGTGCCGCGTGAAGATGCCCCGGTCCGGAGGGACCCGCCCGGGATCGCTAGCGCCGCGTGATACTGCGCTGCCCTGGCCTCCTTCTCGCCCGTGACACCCGGCATATCACCGGCAGTTCCGAGCGGTCGGCTTGACGATGTAGTGCAACGGAAGAGCGGCGATACCGCCTGGTCTGACCGAGCGTCTTCACCGCGAATGAGAAGGTCGAACGTCGGTGCGTCGTGACGTTCGGCCCTACGAAAGCTGCGAAGCTGAGCGTAGTGTCACGTTGAGAGCCAGCAAGGAGGTCGAGATGCGGGCGAAGGACGCGAGCAGGAAGGTGCCAGTGACGGTGCCAGCAGATCGCAGCCTGGCGGAGGTGGGGAAGCTCATGGACGAGGCGGCGGTGGGCGCCGTT
The DNA here is from genome assembly GCA_963842145.1 of uncultured Acidimicrobiaceae bacterium. Classification (GTDB taxonomy): domain Bacteria; phylum Actinomycetota; class Acidimicrobiia; order Acidimicrobiales; family UBA8190; genus CAWJFJ01. The sequence goes on along the minus strand of CAWJFJ010000012.1, from coordinate 256,086 downwards.
GTCATAGTCGACGATGAGAAGCCAATTGGGATCGTGACCGACCGCGACCTCGTGGTACGAGCACTCGCACGGAGGCTCCCTTCAGACAGCCGGGTGGATGCCGTGATGTCCACCAGGGTCGTGACGCTCGGTGCCACCGCGGACCTTCGGGAAGCCGTGCGGATCTTCACCGACCACGCCTTCCGGCGGCTTCCCTTGGTGGAGGAGGGGCGCATGGTCGGAATGCTGACGGTTGACGATCTCCTCATGGACGTCGTATCGGACCTAGCGAACCTCGTGCGGCCGATCACGGGCGAAGTGATTTTCGGTCACCCCGAACCGACCGTGCCGACCGAGACCTCCTAACGGTATCGGCTTGACGTCAGCCTGAAGGTGCGGTCTCAACTGGGCCGCCGACCGAGACGCTCGCCAGCTGTGGAGGCGACGGTCGGTCTTGAATGAGTGAGGTAACGACGACTGGGCGCCCGTACTTCCCGTATGTGCCTCCCGGGCGGTCAACGCGAGCCGGGCAGGCCAATCCGCCCTGTAGAAGGACAGGGGCGTGTTCGCGTAGTCGGCCAGCTTGCGGTGTCTGAGTCGTCGCTACGATGAGCCCTCATGGCGACAGATGAAGGCCAGGCCCTCGAGTTCCCTGAGGGGTTCTTGTGGGGGGCGGCCGGCGCCGCCCACCAGATCGAGGGCGGAAACACGAACAATGACTGGTGGGCCTTCGAGCACGCTAGGGATTCACGATGCGCCGAGTCGAGCGGGGACGCCTGTGACTCGTACCATCGGTGGCCAGAGGACCTTGACTTGGTTGTCAGCATGGGTCTCGGTGCTTACCGCTTTTCCCTGGAATGGAGCCGCATCGAGCCGGCTGAGGGGGAATTCTCGGTGGCGGCATTGGAGCACTACCGACGGATGTGTGCCGAGTGCCACGAGAGCGGCATTGTCCCGGTGGTCACGTTCCACCACTTCACGAGCCCGTCATGGCTCGCAGCGCGCGCGCTGCTTCGAGGCGCCCGACGCCCCTGACCGGTTCGCCCGGTTCGTGGAACGCGCTGGGGCGTATCTCGGGGATCTGATCGGTTGGGCCTGCACTATCAATGAACCCAATGTGATCGGGGCCATGGGCTACACCATCGGGGACTATCCACCGGGGGTGAAGGACGACTTGGTCCGCCACATCGCGGTGAACGATGCGATGGCGCGTGCCCACCGGCTCTCCGTCGAGGCGCTCCGGTCAGGACCCGGCAGTTACCCGGTCGGGCTCACACTGTCGATGGCTGAGATCGTGGCCGAGGAGGGTGGCGAGGCCACACGCGACTTGGCGGAGGATATTCTCGAGGACACCTTTTTGCGTGCCGCGGAAGGCGATGATTTTGTCGGCGTGCAGGCATACACCCGCATGCACTTCGGGCCTGAGGGACTCGCCCCCGATGATCCGTCGGTGGGGCAGACACAGATGGGCACAGAGAACTGGCCACAGGCAGTCCAACACTGTGTGCGGCGCACGGCCGAATTCACCGGCTTGCCCGTACTCATCACAGAGAGCGGGCTCGCAACGGAGGACGACGTCGAGCGCATCGCCTACCTCGACAAGGCGTTGCGCGGTGTCCACGCCTGCATCGCCGAGGGGATCGACGTGCGCGGCTACTTCGTATGGAGCCTTCTCGACAACTTCGAGTGGAACATGGGTTACGGCCCCAAACTGGGACTGCATTCGGTGGACCGAACGACGTTCGAGCGCAAAGCCAAGCCAAGCGCGGCGTGGTACGGGAACGTGGCGCGCACGAACGAGCTCGGAAAGGTCAAGCATTGACCATCGGGGAGGCCGACGGCACTATTCTAGAAAGTCGCACCGGCTGGGCACGGGGGGGTATGGGGCGGGTGGGAAGGTTGAAGGGAGCGCGCTGGGAGCGCGCAGAACCGGCAATTCGGATCGGGCGACGGTCGAGCAAACTCGATCCATCGAAGGTGACGGGACTTTGTGGTAGGTGCTCCTGTGCTCATGCTCTGGTCTCGGGTCGGATCGTGCCGGATCGAGGATTGCCCGGTCGCGTCTTGCCGAGTCGGGTGAGGGCGCGTTGGCGGAGTTGTTCGATGCCGGCCGACGCGGCCAAGGAGAGCACGTGCACGTCGGATGCCGTCACATAGTCGCCGGTGATCCCGAAGAAGAGGTGGCCATTGTAGGAGAGGATGGCCGTGCTCACTCGGGCTCCGTGGCTGATAGGGACGAACGGACGGTACTCGAGCATCTCGCGACCGAGGCAGTAGAGGGGGAACTGCGGTCCGGGCACGTTGGTGGTGATGGTGTTGACCGAGCGTTGCGGGAGACGGTGTATAGCACGGACGACCATCCGGCTCAGTGGGCCCACGACCATCGGCGGGGCGAGGTTGCCGATAGCGGCGACCGCCTCCCCGGCTTCGGCCATATGCGACGCCTTCAGTTCGGACATCTGCTCGTGGACAACCTCTAGTCGTTCGACCGGGTCAGCGACGTGGACGGGCAGGTCGTAGAGAAGGGCCGAGACCCGATTGCCGAATCCGCCATGGCCGTCGTCGTGCCGAGTCGACACCGGCACCAAGGAGCGGACGATCGCTCGGTCGGCGTCCTCGCCTCGCGAGAGGAGCAACTCCCGGTAGCCGCCGCTGACCGCGGCGAGCACGACGTCGTTAATCGTGCCCGCGAACACCGAGCGGATCGTGCGGACGTCGCCGAGGCTGGCGGACGAGTGAGCCCAGGTGCGGTGGGGGCCGATGCTGCCCTCGATCGACAGCGGTGGCGTGGCGCCCAGGTCGCCGGCAAAACGGGCGAGCCCCCGGGCGGTCCCGAGGGCGGAGCGGACGGCGTCCGCCGGGTGGGTCATGGCTCGGGGAAGCCCGCGGGCGGTGGCGATGACATTGGTGGCGAGGCCACCCCAGGCGTCGAGCACCTTTGCCGCGCCGTGGGGTTCGGGCTGGGGCTCCCATGGCTCGGGGACAGCCACCTTGGTCTCGGCCTCGAGATCCAGAAGCACACGGAGCAGTTCGACCCCGGCGATCCCGTCGACCATGCAGTGGTGGACCTTGAACACAAGCGCCCAATGCCCGCCCTCGAGACCTTCGACGAGCCATGTTTCCCACAATGGCCGGTCACGGTCGAGCGGCTGGGACATAATCCGTCCCATCAGGAGGCACACGGCAGCGTCATCACCCGGTGCGGGCAGCGCCGTGTGTCGCAGATGGTAAGCGAGGTTGAAGTGGGGATCGTCGACCCAGATCGGTCGGCCCAGCTCGAACGGGACCGAACGCACTCGCTGGCGGTAGCGAGGGATGAGGTGCAGCTTGGCGGCGACCATTCCCGCGATGTCGTCGAACGACGGGGGTGGGTCGGCAAACAGGCATGCCGCGCCGATGTGCATATGCGCGATCCCGTCCTCCAGGTGGAGGAACTCGGCGTCGAGCGTGTCCATTCGCTCCATCGGTCTCCTCCCGCATCGGTGCGGTGACAAATGCACCATAGGACGCGAGGCATCGTGGCAAAGGACCAAAGGTCCGCGTTCGCCTTGGCAGCAATCTCATGGCAGGACGAGGCCTCCTTGTGCCCCAGCGACCCCGCCGGACCTGGGCGTCTCGAACGGCCGATCTACGTGACCGGGAAATGCCTGATGCCGGTAACCCGGTGCTGAGGCGGCGACTGAGCGAGTCGTCCTCCGCCATGGAGCGAACAACCCGGCAGGTTCGAGCGGCAACTGGAGCAAGCACGGCTGGCGCTGTGGTTCGCCGGGCCCGTGCGACCACCGCTCCGGGCGATGCGAGAAAGTTACCCACCAGTACCCCTTTCTCTGTTCAGAAGCGCATACTGGGGGTCGACATACGCCCTGCGTGGCGACCAGGGGCGGACGGTACACGGAGGTCACCCCGACGCTAGGGGGGCGTGGAGCTAATTTCCACCAGACGCCGGGGTGGCCCTCGCGTACGTAGCGACTCTTCGTCGGCAGGCAGAAAGACGAGGGTGACGGGAGTCGCCTGGGGGGTGCTCCCACATCGGTGGGCGGGGTCGGCGAGCAGCACCTGGAAGATCCCCACCGCTCCGCGTAGGGTCCCTATTCATGGCACGGTGGACCACAGACGACATCCGCCCCTCGCCGGTCGCATCGCCGTGGTGACCGGGGCCAACAGCGGCCTGGGCTTCGAGACGGCGGCAAGTCACGAGCACTGACCGGTACCGTTTCCACCATGACCACGCATTCCATCCGCAAGGCGCTGCCCGGGGACATCGACCGGCTCGCCACCACCCTGACGCATGCCTTCGACGACGACCCGCTCACGATGTGGCTCTTCCCCCACAATGAGTCCCGGCGCCGGAAGCTCCCCCGCTTCTTCCGTTCGTTGCTGCGAGCGTCGCTCCCCTTCGGCCAGGTTTATGCCGCCGACGACGGCAGGTGCGCCGCCATCTGGAACCCACCGGGCACCTTCCCCTTGGGCTGGCGCACCGACGCCAAGCTCGGACTCATCACCACGAGCCTCGTCGGATTGCGGATCACGAGGTGCGCACAGGGCCTCCTCTATTTTGCCAGCCACCACCCGAAGGAACGCCACTGGTATCTCCAGATGCTCGGGACCGATCCCGAGTGCCAGGGCCATGGCGCGGGTTCGGCCATCCTGGCCCCGGTCCTCAACCGTTGTGACCGCGACGGCGATCGGATCTATCTGGAATCGTCGAAGAAGCGCAACATCCCGTTCTATGAGCGACACGGGTTCGTGGTCACCGATGAGATCCAGGTTCCTCATGGTCCGGTGGTGTGGGCCATGTGGCGGGGGTGACTGTTTCCCCTTCCCGTCCGGGATGGTGACGCGTTACCTGACTAAGTAGCGATCCGCTCGCAAAACCCGGCCGTGAGTGATCCCGAGCGTCTCGACCTGGCGGCGCCTTTCCCCGCCCCGAGAAGGACCCGGCAGTATCGGGCGGTGAGGCTGGGGGCCACAGTGCGCAGGTCGGCGGCGTTATCGAGGGGCTCCTCGAAGGCTCAAGGGAGCTGCGGAAGCAACCGGGTGGTCTGCCAGGGTGACAACACCTCATTGATGCGCGCAGAGATAGCCTTGGGATATTGGCCGAAGAGGAAAGGGGGACGAGATGGTCGAGACCACGGAGATCGAGATCACCTTCGGCGAGGACGACCGCCATACCGAAGCGCGCGCCTCACTCACAATCCGTGGTGCCACCTTCGTTGGCGCCGGTCGGGCGAGACGCCATCCGGCTGACCCGAACATGCCGATGGTCGGCGAGGAGCTCGCTGCTGCACGCGCGCTGTCCGACTTGTCGCACCAGTTGGTTGACGCTGCAGCCGAGACGATCTCCGAGCGTGAGGGCCGACCAGCGCACCTCTAGCAGGAGTGGGACCCTCACCACCAAGGCAGTTCCCGTCCGGAACACGCATCGAGCGGACGGTAGTTGAACGGGCCAGTTCTCCCAAGCTCCTGAGTGGCGTGCGACTGATTATCGGGCTGTCACTACACCCATAAATGACGCGGTCTGGCGAGCCGGTATGGCCCACGAGGCGCGACGTGGAACGAAATGGTTCCGCGCTCATCAAGCTGCGAATAGAAGGCACACTCGCCCCTCTAGCGTTTTCGGGCGAGTCAGCTGATGGAGTGAGAGGCTTACCAGCATGGACCTGCACGTCATTCCGATCGAAAAGCCCCAGGACCTGAACGTCGTCCTCGGACAAGCCCACTTTGTGAAGACCGTCGAAGATATCCACGAAGCCCTCGTGTGTACGAGCCCGCACCTACGTTTCGGGCTTGGATTCTGCGAAGCGTCAGGGAAATGCCTTGTCCGGCGCTCGGGCAACGATGAAGATCTGGTCGAGCTCGCCGTCCGAAACGCTCGGGCCATCGGGGCGGGCCACTGTTTCGTCGTTTTGCTTCGCGAAGGCTACCCACTGAACGTTCTCAACCAGCTCAAGTTGGTCCCTGAAGTTTGCAGCATCTACTGCGCGACGGCCAACGCCGTGGAGGTTGTGGTGGCCGAGACCGAACTCGGACGGGGAATCCTGGGGGTCATCGACGGCTCAACCCCTGTGGGTGTGGAGACTGAGGACGACGTGACCGAGCGCACGGCGCTGCTGCGGTCTATCGGCTACAAGCTCTGACTCAAACCGAGCCTTGCGCCTGTGGTGCTCATAAACTCCCCCTCCGGCCGGGGGGTCAGGGCGTAGGGTCCGTTCCTGTCCGCGTCCCGCCGAACCTAGATGTCGTATCTGTTGGTCGATGAGAGCCGCAATAAAGGGCCGGAAAGTGCCAGTGATGCAGTCGACTCGTCAGGTGGAACGGGTGCAAATCGACCGGGATCATCCGCCCCCTGAGTGATACTGCTCAGGTTCGATCACGCCTGACCCGCTGAGACCCGAGCACAACCGGCAGTTCCGATCGGTCAACGGTCCACGACTTCGAGCGATCTCGTGTTCCCGAAATTCCGTGGCGAAGTCGGAACACAACGGGTCGCCGGGTGGGCGGCATGGGTTCCCCGCTCTCCTGCAGCGATCCTGGACGCCCTCGCTCGGGGCAGAGATGAATGCCGTAAGCGAAGACCGCCACCTGTTCCGAGCTCATCCTCCTCGCCGCAGCTGGTCGTCGAGGCCTGAGCCTCGATGTCCAGTCGGCGCAGGAGCGCGGGAACGATCCGTCGCTCAGCCATGCGACCTATGCCCGGCACCGCCACAACCAGTTCGCCGTCGAGACGCCGAACAGTTCCGCCTCCGGTTGCGGCGAGGACGAAGTCGGCTGCACCGTACAGTTGCCTCGGGTCTTTTTCAGCCTCGAAGCGGAGAGCGCCGGAGCCCGCCGACCGGTCGATCCGCACCTCCTGGATCCACGCCAGGTGGCCCGAGCCAAGCAGACGGCGCCCGATCGGATCGAGGCTCCCTACGAATTCGTACCGGAGCCACAGCATGGCGTCGTCTCCGTCCTTTCGTTTTTCGAGCACCTCGGGCTTGCTCAGGTCGGGGAGGGCGAGGCCTACGTAGAAGGCGGGATCGGCCAGGAGCGCCGCGACGGCTTCCTTCGACCCATTGAAGCGGTGCTCAGCATGAAAGCGCACCGCCAGATGTTGTCACGGTCGGGTGCGCCGTCGAGCTCCGTGAGCACGCCCATGGACGAGTCACTGGCCCGGGTAGCCGGGGCCAACGCCCGTGCTTCTACGGGCTCGAGACCGAGGTCGGCAAGGTCGCGGGGCAATCCGAGGTCGGTTAGCGTCGAGCGGGCAGATGGGGGTCCGTTGGCCGGTCGGCGGGGTCGCGACACGCGGGTGTGCACCCGGCGCGCGCACGAGCCGGCGCGAGGGAGCGATGGCGGTCGAACAGACGGTGCTGGTGGTCGAGGCCGACGGCTTCGCCGTGATCGAGACGCCGACCCCGGCGATCGCCAGGTCTTCGATGTCGGCAGCGACGACCAGGTGCACGTCGCCCCCGCCATCGTGCCGAGGGCCCGGGCGTAGCGGGCCCGCGGGGTCCGGGATGGCGGCCTCCCTCGCCTTGGTCGCCGCCTGCGCCTTCGCGCTGGGCAACGCCATGCAGCAACGCGGTGCGCTGCGGACGAGCGCGCCCGGGGAGAGCTCGCGCTTTTTGCTCCAGCTGCTCCGCCACCCGGTGTGGGGTTGCCCAGAGACTAGACCTCGCCAGGCATCTCTTCACCATGGCTAGGTAAGAACCAGCCGACCGCGCCTACCTGCGCCGGGAAATAGCCCGATATCAGGCTGAGGAGGTTACCGGGCCGTCTTCCTGGTGGTCTTCTTCGACTTCGCCGCTGCCTTGGCTGCCTTCGTTGGAGCCGTGCCCTTCTGGCTTGATGGCGCCCTAACCTTGCCGATCACGGCGACCGCGCCGGGGCCTGGCACGACGGTTGACTCTTCGCCCGTAGACCATCTGATGCGAAGGAGCTGACCAACGACGCCCGTCACGACGCCATCGCGCTGGGCCTGGCCGACTTTCGTGGATGCGACACGAACTCGATCACCGACATTCGGCATCGTGCACCTTCCCTGGTGAGGTAACTGGCGTGAGAGTCGAAGGTGTGCGACTACGAAAGGTGCTTACGAAAACGGGTCACGGTGTTGAACACCGACTGTATCGCTTTGTCGGGTCCCGAACCGTTGTGCGGGAGCATTCCGATCTGTCGGGCAAACGAAGCCCCGTCGTAGTAGATGGTGTTGTGCACGACCTGGCCCGCGGTGATCTCCATGACGTCCACGCCTCGGATTTCGACGTGCTTGCCTGTCGCCTCAATGCCCTGGAACTTCCCACCGGAGAAGCTCCCGGCCGCATGCCACTGCACCACTGCGGAGGAACGGTCACCGACGATCCTGTCAACCGTCATCTCGAAGTCGGGGAAGGCAGCCAGTAGCTCGTCAAAGAACCGCCGGATTGCTGGCTTGCCTCGGACCTCGCCAATGGCCACAAAATCGTCCACGGTGTCGTCAGTGATGAATTCCGTGGCGGCGTCGAGGTCCTTCTTGCTCAGCGCCTCGAAGATGGCACGAGCAACCTTGGATGGCGTTGTGGTTTCGGTCATCGCCATTGCTCCTCCTCTTGCGGGTCGTGTGACCGCCAGCCTAAGACTCTTGGGCTGAAGGGCACCAACAGAGCCCGGACACCCGAATCTCAGGTGCCGCCGTGCCTGACCGAACGTCGACATCCGGTCGCCGAGGTCGTGGTCACCGACTCCATACCAGGGTGAGGCGATGACCTAAGCTGCCCTCACGCTCCGCTTTGCCGGCCGAGTCGTCCGAGCTACCTGAGGCCCCTTGGACGCTCTTGTTACCGTGGCCCTCCGCTCCGGCGCCGACGCCGTCGGCTTGGTCCTGGTGGTCACCCCGACAGCGTTGCGTGTCTGCTCCAGCATCCTTTGCGCGAACTCGCGTTGAGTCTTCATGACCGCCGCGGTGACTTCCAAAATGCCTTCCACCAGCTCGCTCACCACTGGCACTTCGACCGGCAGGAACTCGCCAACGGCATCAGCCACCTTGCCTAGCACTGTCTCCTCGCTCACGCGAACAAACTCGAAGACCTCTTCCTCTAACCGATTCCCTTGGTTCACCATCACAAGGGCTCCTTCCTGCTGGATCCCCGGCAACCGCCTACCCTCAGCGTGCGCCACTATCGACGGGGAAAACAGGGTCGAAGGTCTCTTGCGCGACGTCTCCCACGGGCTTCATCGTGGGGGCGGCGTCGGCACCCCAACCACCTCGCACAACTCCACGCGCTCAGAGATGCCCTTGAGGCGCCGCTTGCGGAGTCGTCGGAACTCGACGCCGGGTATTGCCCCGGCCGCCCTTGCAGTCTCCGCGGTCACCACGATCTGGTTCCCCTTGGCCGTCTCTGTGACCCTGGCGGCGATGTTGACGACATGACCGAGAACGTCGTCCTGACTGACCACTGCTTCTCCTACGTGCAGGCCCGCTCGCAGACGCAGCGGAGAGGGCGAGGTTTCGAGCAATTCGAGCGCGGCTCGGATTCCCCTGTTGGCGTCGGGGAAGGTGCAGAGCAGCCCGTCACCCAGGTGCTTCACCACGCGCCCGCGCCAGCGGCGTACGATAGGGCCGGCCGTCCGGTGGTGCTCGCTGATCAAAGCCGCCGCCGCGCTGTCACCGTGGGTGTCGGTAAATGCCGTGAACCCCTCGAGATCAGTAAACGCGACCGTCACCACCTCGACCTCACCGGTCCCGTGACTCCGGAGAGCGGCCAGGAGTTGGACAGCGCTGAGGCCCGTGGTCGAGAGCAGTGACGGCTTGCGCTCCACCGATCGCGCCAGGAAGTGCTCGAGGATCTCGGTCGGCTTGCTGGGAGAAATCGGCTGATGGACCGGGTCGTCCAGCCAACGACGGTCAATGATGCCGAGTTCGAGCGCGGTGGCCGCTTCCTCGGGATCACTTCGGATGACCTCGGCTACCTTTCGGGCGAGCAGCCCGCGCAACGTTTCCACCGCGCCCTCACCGACAGCCCTTGCCGACTCGATTGGCTTGGCACTCACCACCCGGACCCTACTGACACGCCCGAGGTAGCGACAACGGAAACGGGCGGTGCCGGCGAGAAGACGAACCGCTCGAACATGAGATCGGCTCCCGACCCAGGGGTTCTAGGAGCGCACCGCTATCCAGCCCGATCTGTAGCGATCCGGCGTCGCGTGAACCCAAACTCAAAATCGGCTCATTTGGGCAGCCCGCATCGCGTTCGTAGCAACGGCGCTACCTACGCAAATCCGACAGATCTGGGATACGTCCCTTCTCAAATGCAGCGCCCATAGCCGTTTCTGAGCGCAACATGTCCTGGACCGGGCGAGACGTGATGCCGTGTGAGTGCGGCCTGGTCAGAGTCTCCGTGGATCCCGGGGCGGTTCAGGAACCGGCAGGGATCGCCTGGTCGGGCGAGCGGCCCTGGGGACGAAATCCCGGTCAGAGGCTGACTGGTGACCCGATGCTGGGCCATTCACCCCCCGGATCGGCGGAGCATCCACCTATATGGGCATGGACCGCCCCGCCATGAGCCGCCGGTACAACGGCGGCACCAAAATGCGGAGCAGCGGGGTCAGAGCCGCCACCCTGGCCGCGTCGATCTCGATGGCGCGCCCGCCCATGCCGTCGAGCGCGGAGGCCGAGACCTGCCCGGTGGTACGCACGATCGCCTTGGGGGGACGCTTCATCCCCCGTTCGAGCGAACGGGTGGCCAGCGGAGTCTCCACGAACCCGGGGTAGAGAATGTGCACATGCACGCCCAGGGGCCGGACTTCGAGCGCCACACTCTCGGTAAATGCCGAGAGAGCGCCCTTCGACGCCACGTACGCTGACCCGTAGGCGACAGGTGAATGGACGCTGTCACTGGAGCAATTGAGGATGCGCCCGCGCCCGCGCCCGGTCATTCCCGGCAGGACGGTGAGCGTCCCGGTGACCGCGGCGAAGAAGTTCACCTCGAGGATCCGACGGTAGAACGCCGTGTCCGCACCGACCGCCGAGAGCGATTCATCGATTCCGGCCACGTTGGCCAGGACGTCTACCCGCCCGCAGTCATTCTCGACGCCTGTCAGCAGCGCCCGGTACGCGTCGGTGTCGGCGAGGTCGCACGGGAGCGCGGTGATCCCCGGCACCTCGCGCAGGAGTTCCGCCTGGACGTCAACCCCAAAGACCCGGGCCCCTCTGGCGACGAGGTCCCGAGCGATCTGGTTTCCGATGCCGGACGCCGCCCCGGTGACAATGGCGATCTGGCCGTCGAAGCGGTGCACCGGCCTGCTCACGGCTGGCCGTCAGGCCGTCCGCTCGGCGACGGGCGCCACGATCTGCGACCCCCCTGGTGACCGCTCCACCGAAACATCGACTCCATCGAAACATCATGCCGCCTCACGGAAGGGAGGCGCGGAGACGAGCCGTTCCAAGGAGTGTGAATGCTGATCGAAAAGGGAAGCGCGCGCCGGTCGAAACGGGGAGCACTTTGGTCCGAACCTACTTGGCGGCCTGAGCCTCGTCCACATCCGTGACTGGCTTTGTCCGGCGGGCCCGAGTCTTGGCGTCGGTGAGCCGGTAACTCTCTCCCTTGGTCTCGATGATCCGACACCGGTGGGTGAGCCGGTCGAGCGTGGCCCCAGTAAGGCGCTCGGATCCGAGGACCTCGGTCCAGGACTCGAAGGGCAGGTTGGTGGTCACGATCAGGCTGGTCCGCTCATAGGCGGTGGAGATGACGTCGAAGAGCAGCTCGGCGCCGACCTTGGACGCGGGCACGTAGCCCAGCTCGTCGAGCACGAGCAGGTCCAACTTGGCGAGCTGACTCTTTAGACGCAGGAAGCCGCGTTCGTCCCTGGCCTCGATCAACGTGGTCACCAGCTCGGTGGCCCGGAAGAACCGCACCTTGTAGCCCTTGGCACACGCCGCCGCGGCGAGGGCGGTGGCCAAGTGGGACTTGCCGGTGCCCGGGTTTCCGACCAGCAGCACGTTCTCGCGCTTGTCGATGAACTCGCACCGGGCCAGCTCGGCGACCAGCATTTTGTTCACCGACGGGCGGGCTGCGAAGTCGAAGTTCTCCAGTGTCTTCATGGTGGGGAACCGAGCTGCCTTCAAGCGACGCTCGGCCGCTCTCCGCTCCCGTTCGAGCCTGCTCCAACTCGGTGAGCTGGAGCAGGTAGGCCAGGTGGTCGACGTTGTCGGTGGCCGCCTGGCTGGCCACCTTCTCGCACTCGGCTCCGATGGTCGGCAGCCGGAGGGCTTTCAGATGGTGGTGCAACAGCACCATGGACTTGGTTTCGAGGGACTTCATGCACTCGCTCCTATCTGGGTCAGGGTGCTGTAAGCACCGAGATCGGGTGGATCGATGACGAAGGACCTGAGGTGGGGGTGACCGTCGAGGCTGAACAGCCCGACGGGGCGTTCCTCGCGGTGGAACAGGATCAACGAGACGGCGTCCGATCCGGTCGCCCCGATAGCCAGCGCCTCCTCGATGGCTCCGGTGAGCTGGCGCAGCGATGCCCGCTCCATGAGGCGCAGCACCTTGATGTACTCCCTGGTGCCAGCCGACCCGAGGTCTGCCTCCAGCCGTCGACGCAAGTGCCCGAAGCACGCCGGCAGGTCCCAGTTCTCCAGGGGTCGGGCGTGATCGAGGGCTCCGGGCTTGCGTTCCAGGAGGGCCAGGTAGTGCCGAGGGTCAAAGGAGATCTCCTCTTTCGACCAGCACCTCGGGTGTCGGGCCACCACCTCGGTCCCCGAGAGGATGCGGACCTCTTCGACACCACCGAGGACCGTCACCTCGTGATGGGCATGCGCGGTCGGCACCGAGTAGTCGTTGCGGTCGAAGCGCACGAGCGACAGCGAGTTGGCGCTGGCCTGGGCGACACGTCGCGGGTCGAAGGATTCAGCGGGCAGGTCGAGCATGGCGGCTCGGTCCACCTCCAGGCGCTCGGCCTTCCCCTCGGGCTTGCCCCGCACCGAACGCTCCATGTCCGCCCGGCACGCGGCCTCCAGGTGGGTGTTCAGCTCGGCGAAAGAGTCGAATGACGGGACCGGGACCAAGAAGTTCCGCCGTCCGAAGCCCACCAGGCTCTCGACGTGGCCCTTCTCGTTTCCCCGGGCCACTCGGCAGAAGTGGTGAGTGAAGAGGAAGTGGCTCTCCAGGCGCAGGAACTCCCGGGTGAGCTCGCGATCCCGTCCCACCACCTTGGCCACGGCGATTCTCGAGTTGTCATAGCTGGTGCGGGTGGGCACCCCGCCGAAGAAGTCGAAGGCGGCCACGTGGCCGGCCTGGAAGGTCTCCGTGCACTCGCGCGGGTAGGCCGAGACGTGGAACACGTCCGAATAGGGCAGTGTCATGACCGACAACGCCGCCTTCATCTGCTCACCGGCGATGATCACGGTGGCCTCGCCGAAGTCGTATTGGGCCTCACCCGGCGGGTGGGAGAGCGGGACGAAGACCTCTCTTTGGCGTCGCCTGGCCGCCGCCACCTGGGCTCGGACCTGAGACGAGCAGCCGGTGTAGCCATGCTCGTCGCGGAGACGCTCGAAGATCCGCTTGGCGGTGTGGCGCTGCTTGGCCGGGGCATCCCGATCGGCGATCAGGATCTCCTCGATGGCCCCAAGGAACTGGCCGAGCACCGGTTTCGGCCGAGTAACCCTCAGGCGATAGCCCGGCGGCTCGGCATTGGCCAGGATCTTCTCCAGGGTCCGAGCGCTCACCCGGTAGTCACGCCTGATCGAGCGCTTCGACGCGCTCTCCACGAAGACCTTGCGCCGGATCTCCGTCCACATCTCCATGTCGGTGTGCACCCTTCTCCCGTCCACTCGCTCGACTCCCAGGCCAGAAGCCTGTGAATGGGATCGAGCAAGCACGGGGATGGTCAGGTGCTCCCCTTTTCGATCAGCGCGTTCTGAGTCTCAGGTGCTCCCCTTTTCGATCAGCGTTTACAACTGGCGTTGGCCGTCCTGCAACTTCCGCTGATCAACGGACCGGACCCACTCCGAATGACGATTTTCGCCAAACACGAACTCCTCACACCGATCGAGGAGCCGGCGGCCGTTTACCCATCTCTCATTGTGGAGACTTGGCCCGAACCCGAATCAGACCGGCATCTCGGTGCCCTCGTGTCGCTTGAGTACCATCGTGCCCTCGTCTCCCGACTGAGATTGCGATATCACGATGCCAAAGCGCCACGATCGACATTTTGGTGCCCTACACGTCAGCACCACGAGCACGGCGGTAAGGATCAAACCCGGATGGAGCCCACTGACCAGAATGGCGGCCAAGGTGGCTCCGAGCATGGTGCCGATGATCCGACCCACACCCCTACTGAACAGAGTGCTGTAGTCCGGCTTCAAGATGACAGCGACGGCGAAGGGGACCCAGTAGCCGCGCGGAAGCGACAGCCACGACGCCAAGAGCGCCGAGGCGAGAACGGCGACCGCCAATCGGACAGCGTGCCGGAAGGCCGGCGCATCGCCGCGTAGGTTCTCACGCGCCATCGCCAGATCGCTCCGAACCCGGCCGGGATCAGGGGCACTCGGGGTGGAGATCCGGGGTCGCCACGCCTGTCGGCTATCGGTGCTGCGCGCCTTGTCGATAAGGTTCCCCGCCGCACGGATCTGTCCGCCGACCGCACTCAGGTAGGACATTGGGCCCGGTCGCTGCGCCTACAAAGACCGAGACCCCCATCGCCGCCGTGTCCCAGACGGCGAGCCGGATGGGCAGCCGAGGCGCCCCAACCAGGGACACGATGGCAATCAGGTTGGCGCCGATTGCCATGGCGATCGCAGCGCGCGTGCCGACAAAGGCGAGTCCGAGGGCAAATACGGCGACCACTGGCGCTGCCGTAATGGCACCGGCGACATGAGTGAGGAGGCTCAGCTCGACTCGGAACGAACTGCGGAGCGTGGCGCGTGGCCCGATCACGGATGGCACCTCGATCGAAGCAGACCCGGGCTCCGGTGACCCGCCCTCGCGCGGTGGTCCTCTGCTCCTATTGTGCTCACCGTCGGCACGCTACCGGCCCGAGTGGGACCTGAGATCCCCTCAGACGAAGCGCCCGACGTCGCCGTTTGCGCCGAGAGTGTATCGACTGGCCCGATCTGGATGTGCCGGAGGCGAGCGCTATGCCTCCGGCCGACCCGCCTATAATCACGGCCCGGAGCGATACCGCTCACCCCGGCTCTGAGGGCCGCATCCGGCAGGCCGAGCAACACCGGCATGTGCGAGCGGTCGCGACCGGCTTTGCAGGTTGGCTTGTGCCGCGAATATGCGCTGCCGAAGCAGATCTCCGAGCCGTACTTCCTTTCGGCGTCGGATCACAAGCTCGCCCCGAACACCCCGATCTGCACGAGACCCTCGGATCGATAGAGCGGACCGCCTCCAGCGACCGGTCGGAGGGGAGAGGGCTGTCCGATCACCCCGCCGACACCGCGGAGGTTGACTACCGGCTACGGGTGACGAGGCTTGGCAAGCTGCGGAAGCCTCGGTTTGCAGCCAGGCGGGGAGGTGTATTGACCCCACGTATACACCCAGCGTATGCTTGCAGGTATGAGCGTCCCTATGGCCCTCCTCGGGCTCCTCGACCGCGAACCGAGCCACGGCTACGACCTGAAGCGCGACTACGACGCGTACTTCGGCCGCGGCCGGCCGCTTCCCTTCGGCCAGGTGTACGCCACCCTCGCCCGTCTGGCGAGGGACGGAAAGGCCATTGCCGGCGAGGCTGAGCCCGGAGCTGGTCCGGACCGCAAGCGCTACACCATCACCGAGACCGGAAAGGGCGATGTCGAGGCGTGGCTCGCGGAGCCCATCCCGGCCGAGCCCTACCTCCAGACCGACCTCTTCGTGAAGGTCGTGCTCTCGCTCATGCTCGGTCGCCCCGCGGAGGAGTACCTCGACGCGCAGCGGGCGGCGCACCTCCAGCGGATGCGCGAGCTCACCGAGCTCAAGCAACGAGGCAACCTCGTTGACGCCCTGCTCGCCGACCACGGCCTCTTCCACCTGGAGGCCGACCTGCGCTGGATCGACCTCACCGAAGCGCGACTCGCGGCGCTCGCCGAGGAGGTGGCGTCATGACGGTAGCCGAACGGTTCTTCCCTGGTCCAAGCCGGAGGGGTGGTCATCGAGGGGCGAAACCTCGTGCTCTCCTTCGGCGAGACCCCGGCGCTCCGCGGGGCGAATCTTCTCAGTGAAGCGTGGCGAGATCGTCGCCGTGATGGGCCCGAGCGGCTCGGGCAAGTCGACGCTGCTCCACTGCCTGGCGGGCATCCTCGTCCCGGACTCCGGCGAGGTCTACTTCGACGGTCAGCGCCTCGACGCGATGCGGGAGGCCGAGCGCTCCCGGCTGCGGCGTGATCGCTTCGGCTTTGTGTTCCAGTTCGGCCAGCTCGTGCCGGAGCTGACCGCCGAGGAGAACGTCGCGCTGCCGCTTTTGCTCGGTGGCACGCACCGTGACGAGGCCCTCCGTGAAGCGCGGAGCTGGTTCGAACGGCTCGACCTCGAGGGCATGGAGCGCCACCGCACCGGCGAGATGTCGGGCGGCCAGTCGCAGCGCGTCGCGCTGGCGCGTGGCCTCGTCGCCCATCCCGACGTGCTCTTCGCCGACGAGCCGACCGGGTCACTCGACTCGCTGAACGGGGAGCTGGTCATGGGCCTGTTGACGCGCGCCGCGCGCGAGCAGGGATCGACGGTGATCCTCGTCACCCACGAGCCCCGCGTCGCCGCCTACGCCGACCGCGAAGTGATCGTTCGCGATGGCCGGGTGACCACGACCGCGGCGGTGCCAGGATGATCCGACTCGGCCTGCGCTTGACGTTGGGAAGCGGTCGCGAGGCGGCGCTACGTGTCCTCGTCACCGCGGCTGCGGTCGCCCTCGGCGTCGGTCTGCTGCTGTTCGCCCTGGCCGGCATGAACGGGCTGCACGCCCAGACCGACCGTGGTGCGTGGCTCGACACCTCGGTGCAATCGCCTCCGTCGACCGCGAGCAGCTCGACGTCCGACCGGCTGTGGTGGCTGCTCAGCGTCGACCAGTTCGGCAACCAGTCGATCGACCGCGTCGACGTTGCCGCCACCGGACCGAGCGCACCGATCCCGCCGGGGATTGCTCACCTGCCCGGACCGGGGGAGTTCTACGCATCGCCGGCCCTCACGAGTCTCCTCGCGTCCGTGCCGGCGAGCGAGCTGCGGGACCGGTTCCCCGGGCGCCAGATCGGGACCATCGGCGCAGCGGCGCTTCCGTCGCCGAACTCGCTGATCATCGTCATCGGCCACGACGCGCGCCAGCTCTCGCAGGTCCCTGGGGCGGTTGAGGTCCGAGGCATTCAGCAAACGCCGAGCAGCTGCTACACCTGCCAGAGCGGCGTCGGGAGCGGACCCGTTCTGAAGTGGATCCTGGCGGGCGGAGCCGTCGCCTTGTTGTTGCCCGTGCTCATCTTGATCGCGACGGCGAGCCGGCTGTCCGCCGCGCGGCGAGAGGAGCGTTTCGCCGCCATGCGCCTCGTCGGGGCGACGCCACATCAGGTCTCGGTGATCGCAGCCGTGGAGGCGACGTTCGCCGCCCTCGCGGGAGTGGCGGTCGGGTTCGCACTCTTCTTCCTGTTCCGGCCGCTGCTCGTCCACGTCCCCTTCGCCGGACTGCCGTTCGCCCAGGGCGACCTCTCGCTCCAGGGGATCGACGTGGCACTCGTCGTCATCGGCGTCCCGATCGCCGCTGTCGTGTCCGCGCGCCTCGCGCTCCGCCGCGTCCAGATCTCGCCGCTCGGCGTGAACCGACGAGCCTCGTCTGCTCCGCCGCGGATCGTCCGGATCATCCCACTTCTGGCTGGCGTCGCCCTGCTCGCGTACTTCGCACGCCGCCGGCAAGCCGAAGAGCAACGGCAGCCAGATTCTGGAGGTGCTCGTGGGCTTCGTGCTCATCGTGGTGGGGCTGGTCCTCGCCGGACCGTGGCTGACCAAGATGGGCTCTCGACTCATGGCCAAGCGGGCACGTCGGCCCGCTACGCTCATCGCCGGTCGCCGGCTCCTCGACAACCCTCGGGCGGCCTTCCGCTCGATCAGTGGGCTCGTGCTCGCCCTCTTCGTCGCGAGCGCAGCGATCGGGGCGCTCAGCTCGATCGTCGCCGTCAGCTCTCAGGGAGGCAGCGCCGAGTCCACCGCAACCCTCGACGACCAGCTCTGCGGAGTCACGAATTCGTGTGGCGCTTCCAACGAAGTTCCTTCTGTCCCAGGCCAGGTGCTCACGGGGCTCCGCGCCGACGCCAGGGGTGCGCGGCGTGACGGTGGTCCACGTTGGCCCGTCCCCTGTTCAGCAGATGAACGGGGAGGGGCTGGTTGCGTGCGACCAGCTGGCGAAGACGCCCGCGATCGGCAAGTGCGCACCGGGAGCGACGGTGGCGACGATCGGCTACTTCCTCCAGCCGGTCACTGGGAACAACTCGGCGTCCTCATCGACGGTCTGGCCGTCCGCTCACCTGTCGGTGGCGGGCATCGCGAATCTTCCCGCCGAGGCGGTCGTCGTCGCCACGGACGGATCGTCCAGCTCCCTCGAGCGGGTACGGACCGCGCTCGAGCGGGCCTTTCCCTTCCGCGGAACGCCGGTGGTGGTCCAGGGGAACACGCCGGACGTCTCGCGCCTTCTCACGATGATCCAGGACCTGACCGATGTGATCATCGTGGCGAGCCTGATCATCGCCGCCTGCAGCCTTGCCGTGAACATCGCAGCCGGGTTGAGCGAGCGCAAGCGCCCGTTCAGCCTGCTCAGGCTCACTGGCGTCTCCACCGGCGTCCTGTACCGCGTCGTCGCGCTGGAGAGTGCGCTGCCGCTCCTTCTCGTCGCCGCGGCGTCGATCGTGATCGGCCTGGTTTCCGCTGGGCTCTACCTCCACTCCCAGGTCGGCATCGCGTTCCGAATCCCGGGAATTGCGTACTGGGCCACCGTCATAGGCGGACTTGCTGCTTCGCTTGCGATCATCGCCTCGACGTTCCCGCTTCTCAACCGGATCACCGGGCCCGAGGTCGCCCGAAACGATTAACGCCAAACCAGCTTCGAGAAGGGGACCAATCGTAGGAAGAGAGATCTGATCTGCGGACAGATCAACTGTTCTTGAGCGATCCTCTGAAGGAGAACGCCGGTCGCTATCGGATGCATAACGGCTCGGTGTGCGGCCTGACCGAGTCTCGTGTGCGCGCCATAACTCCAATTTGCGTTCGCAACCTGTATCCAGATGTCGCGCGCTGGATGTGCCGATCCCGGGTGGGTGGAGTTCAACGGCGAAGATCGGCCAAGACAGCGCAGAATCGGGGATCCCGAGCCTCGTGCATCCATCGATGGAATGAGGATTGCGTCGGAGTCGGGTATCCGGGTCGGACGGTGACTAGACCGGGATCACCACCGCGGCAGATTCAGGCAGTGGCCGCGCCAAGTCTGTTGAATCGTTCCGCTGGAGTCTCCCATGCGAGGGTCTTGCGTGGACGCTCGTTGAGCAGGGCGGCGATGGCGTCGAGGTCCTCTTGGGAGTGGACCGATAGGTCGGTGCCCTTGGGCAGGAACTGACGGACGAGGCCGTTCCAGTTCTCGTTGCTCCCGCGCTGCCAGGGCGAATGGGGGTCGCAGAAGTAGACCGGGACGCCGGTGGCGACCTTGAACGCGGCGTGCGTTGCCATCTCTATCCCCTGATCCCAGGTGAGGGACTTGGCGAGCTGGTCTGGTAGATGCACGATGTTGTCCGCTACCGCCGACGCGACATGTTCGGCGGTGCGATTCTCGAGCTTGATCAGCATGCCCATGCGGGTGGTGCGCTCCACCAACGTGGCGACGGCGCTGGCGCCGCTCTCCCCGATGATCAAGTCTCCCTCCCAGTGGCCCGGCACGGCTCGGTCTTCGACCTGCGGGGGGCGTTCGGAGATGTTGACCATCCCGAAGATTGCGCTTCGTCCAGAGGAGGCTCGCGAGCGAGGACGTCTCCGAGCCCGGCCCGAGCGCAAGCACGCGGTGAGCTCCTTTCGCAGCTCGCCCTTCGCCTGGACGAAGACCGCCTGGTAGATGGCTTCGTGAGACACCCACCACTCTGGCTGGTCGGGGTGCTCCTTGCGGAACCGGTGGGCGATCTGCTCGGGCGACCACTTCTTGGTGCGCAGCAGTCCCTGGACCTCCTCCCACAGCCAGGGGCGTTCCTCGGTCCAGGGGTTCTTGGGCCGTCGGGCGGCTGGCGCCGCTCGCTCCTCGGCCACCGCTGCCCGGTAGCGCCCCCGCCCACCGTTGGCCGCGATCTCACGCCAGACCGTCGAGCGGTGCCGGCCGATGCGGGCGGCGATGGCTTCGTCGGACTCTCCGACCTCGATGCCGACCCTGACCTCCTCGCGCTCGGACACACTGAGCGAGCCGGGGCGCCGTTTGCGTTCGCGTGTCATGGCCCCACGCTCGTCGCCCAGATCCGTTCTGAAGGTGGATACCTCCACCCCGTCAAGAACCCGCTTAGGGCCGCCCCGGGGAACACGCTGTCGCAGGAAACCCCACCGCAAGACGTAGTCCCTCACCGTCGACTGAGGAACCCCGGTCAACGCCTCGGCACTCCTATAGCTTGCTCCCGCGAGCACCGCCTCGACCGCCGCGTCGAGATCCGACTGACTAGCGCGGCGCTTTCGTCCTCGGGTTTCCATCTGACACCTCCGGGTCAGGAGATGTCGCGGTCACCACTTGAGCCCAAGCGCTGAACATTTCCACGCGGTACCCGTGGGGCTGCCAATATGGCGACCAGGGCGACCTCACGGCGGACCGAGCGTCGGTGGCCATCCGGGTCCGGGTGATACGGCCTCGGGTGCTTGGACGAGCCATCACGAGACGAGGCTACGGTGTCGTCGGGCGTTATCGGTCCCTCGGCAGGCAATGGACCAAGAGGGCGCGATTTATGCTCCATTTGTCGTTAGCGAAAGGCAGCCTCGCCATGGAAGTCATCAATCTGGGTGCGGCGGACGGACTTGCGCCGGTGCAATGGGCTGCCATCGTCGAGAAACTCGACGCCGGATCTCAGCCGGCGCCAGAGGCCCACAACGCCCGCACGACGTGGCTGTCGACGGTGAACGCGGACGGCAGCCCGCATGTGACTGCGGTCGGCGCGCTTTGGCTCGACGGAACCTTCTGGTTCCAGACCGGTTCGGGCACCCGGAAGCGCCGCAACGTCGACCGCGATCCGCGCTGCTCGATCGCGGTATCGATTCGTGATGCAGACATTGTCGTCGAGGGTGACGCGGCGAGGGAAACCGACCCAGCTACACTGGCGC
The DNA here is from genome assembly GCA_963842145.1 of uncultured Acidimicrobiaceae bacterium. Classification (GTDB taxonomy): domain Bacteria; phylum Actinomycetota; class Acidimicrobiia; order Acidimicrobiales; family UBA8190; genus CAWJFJ01. The sequence goes on along the minus strand of CAWJFJ010000012.1, from coordinate 234,856 downwards.
GCCTTGCCAAGGCCTGGGCGGACCAGGGCTGGCCCGCCGAAGTCGATGAGAGCGGGTCCGGTATCACCGCACCGTTCAATGCACCGTCGCAAGGACCACCGCCATGGAGCGTGTTTCGAGTCCATCCGCGCTCAGCAGTCGTGACTTTGGGCACGGAACCAGGGGGCCTCACTCGTTTCAGGTTCTGAAATCGGCCTGGCATCCAACACACGTTCCGAGATGTGCCGGACCGGGCAAGGAGCGCTATCCCCTAGCGACGGCAAGGGACCGACGGGCGGTATTCGGGGTTATGCGTGGCCCTGTTTTCGTCTGCGTCCGACAGATTGCACTGGATTCGAGGGCCGGGCCATCGGGTGGACCCGCCCGGGATCGCCGGCGCCGAGCAATACTGCGCGGCCCCGATGATCAACTGACGGGCGGGAAAGAGCGCATCATCGGCAGTTGCGGATGGGGTGCGAGCCGAACGCGCCCTGCCCGCACGCGCGAATACCGATCGGTCCTTCTCAGGTCCTCAGGCCAGGCTTGAAAGCCCGGCGGTCGCTCGCCGTTCGACGCCGGCCGGGTCCTCCGGCTGCCCCGCCCGACCACCGGCAGGGGTATCGCTCAGGTGGATAACCTGGACCGCCGCCATCAAATCGGCCAACATCGGGGATCCGCCTTGGAATTTGGAGGGTGCTGTGGTGGAGGTGCTGGAGGATCACCGTCAAGCTTGTGATGGCTTCACAGTCGCAGTGCGATCATCCACGGGGCACTGGGATGCACCCTCACCGTGCGCCGAATGGGACGCCCGAGGGGTGCTGGAGCACGTCATCGGATTCCACGACGTATTGCTGCTCCGGCCACTGGAGGCCAAGCCCACCAGACCCAAGGACGACCCCGAGACTCGATGGGCGGTGACCGTGGATGCCCTCTTCTCGACCCTGTCTCGCCCAGGGGTCCTCAATGAGAAGCGCACCTCGCTTCTGGCCTACCTCACCACCGAGGTGCTGATCCACACCTGGGATCTCTGCGCGGCCGTCGGCGTCGAAGTCACCCTGGACCCTCGGCTCTGTCAGATCGGACTGGACCGAGCGTTGGCCAATCTGGAGCGCCGCGACGGTTCAGACATGTTTGCACCGGCTATACACATCCCCGACGACGCCCCTGTCCAGGACCGACTCTTGGGCATCTTTGGGCGTGACTCAGGCTGGGCGCCACCTTTGTCCTGAATGCCGGAATAGGGCAGCTGCTCGGCGTAATCAGGGCGGCGGGCTAGCTTCTGTCTGTGCAGCTCGTCCGGGCCAACCCTCTGATCGACGCCATCCTTGGGCGCTACGACGACGACCTCGGGGCGCAGGCCGTCATGTATCGCAACCACGTCTACCGGGGCTTCAATCTGCATTTGAACATGTCCGACCTTGCCGAATCGAATGAGCTGGCGTTGGCATGGGTGGCCCATGACCTTGGACTCTGGACTGCCCACACCCTCGACTACCTCGCCCCATCGGCCCGACTGGCCGAAGAACTCGCCTCCGAGTTCCAGGTCGAGCCAACACCTCGTCTTCGACTCATGATCGAATACCACCATTGCTTGCGACCATTGGACGACCCTCTGGCCGAGGGCTTTCGCCGGGCCGACCGAGCCGACGCCTGGCCACGGCGATGGGGTAAGTCCGTGGGCCCAGCGCAGTTCGCCGAGGTGATCGACGCGTTCCCCCACTGGGGGTTCCATGAGTTCCTGGGACGTACGGCGCTCCGATACGCCCTGCGGCACCCATGGCGGCCATTTCCCATGTTTCGCTGGCGAGGACCTCGCTAAGCTCCGGCCATCCGACAGGTGCCAGTGTTCCTCTGGAGCCGACCCGGGATCGGCCCGCGCTGTATCGACGGCGACGCGTGATTGTGAGTGGTTGCACCTTTCGACGACTGTATTGACGGCGACGCGTGATTGTGAGTGGTTGCACCTTTCGACGACTTCCTCAGGGCCTCACTGGATCATCAATATCGCTGGGTGGCGGGGGCGACATTGCGCCCGGTCACCGAGGTGATACCGGACGGCCTGAGGTCGCCTTGGGCAGTCTGTCGCGGGGCGAGGATCTGGTCTGGTGTGACCCCTCGTGGCCCATACCAACACGAAGCCTCTTTCTGTCAAGAGGGGTCATTTGGGCGCGCTGAAGCGCCGGCCGGGGGCCGGACGTATCGTTGTGCTGGATCCGGGAAGTGGCCGAACTGAAGAGCCGGTGTCAGGGTGTGAGCCGGTCGCGCTGGCCATAGGAGTCGCCCCTACTTGCCCTCCCGGGTCCGCTATGTCACCTGCCGGAATCGATGACCAGCTGGCGATACACGACGTTCGAGATCTGACGCTTGAGTGCCCGCAACGCTTCCTTGGTGGTCTTGCCCTCGGCCACCTTGCGATCGAAGTACTTCCGCCCTTCGGTCGGGTGGCGGATCTGGCAGATGGCGATCACATGGATGGCGTGGTTGAGGCGTCGGTTGCCCCGGGGGTTGAGCCGGTGCCGCACCCTCGGACCGCTCGAGGCTTCGATAGGAGCCGTGGCGTTATACGAGGCGTAGTGGTCCCTGTTGGCGAACCGCGCCATGTCGCCGCTGTGGCCGATCAGAAAGGCGGCCACGACCGGCCCGACGCCATAGAGCTCGGTCACACTCGTGCCCGAGGCCGCCACGGCGGTCTCGATGCGGACCTTGGACGCGGCGATCTCGGCGTCGAGACGTCTGATGTCAGCCACATGACCAAGAGCCATGCGCTTGCGTTCGACGTCCACTGCATTGGTCGGTCGCACACTGCGCAGCACAACCGCCGCACGGGCCGCGGGAGAGCCGAACTCCCGTCCCACCTGGGATTAGGCACCGCACCAGGGCATGGAGCCGACAGACGGCCTGGGTGCGCAGCGACCCCAGGTCGTGATGGTGATCCACCAGCAGGCGCAAGACGCCTCCGTGGTCCTCGGCCACGACGTTGCGCAGTCTCTTGGCCCGCATCGCGGCGATGGCGGTGGACAAGGCGTCGTTGCGGTCGTTCTTCTGCGTCTTGCCCGACCCGAGGACCCGAACCCGGGCCGCCAAGGTGGGCGGGACGTCGACGACGTCTTCGCCGGCAGCCACGAGCTGCTGGGCTAACAAGAACCCGAGCCCGTTGGCCGACTCGACGGCCCAGCGTCGATCCGGAAAGTCGATCGCCCATTTGAGGAGACGCTCGACCTGGTGACGGTCTGCTTTCACCGTGAGCTCGGCCAGTGCCGTCTCTTCTGTGTCGACCGCCACCGCAGTGTGAGTCGCCTTGTGCGGATCGATGCCGATGAGCACCATCGTGTTCCTCCCTGGTCGCTGGTGGGAGCCACGTCGGGCAGTCCTGATGAGACCGGTTCTTGCTCGCCTCTTTCGAGCCACGCCGTGGCCGAGGAACTCGGCGGCTGACACTTCGTTACTTGAGGCCAACCCTCAGGCGGCAGGGTGTTACAGAGCCAGGCCGCCAAGCTCCCGAGACGCTAGAACCGAAGCCCAGCGCCGCCCCAATCATGAATCAGGGTGTTATGTGGGTGATCCGTCCGATTGATCCTTGATTATTGCTCGCCTTTGAGGTCCTTCACCCCTTCGATCCCCTCGAGAAGGCCGCTGAAGAGCTTCTGGCGGCCGGTCTGGCCCTTGCGGGTGGCGTCTTTCAGCTGTCGCCGCAGCGTCGGACGGAACTCGACAGACGTGGCGAAGTAGGTGCAGCTCTCGCAGATGGTCTCGAAGGCGCAATCGAGTTCGACAGGCCGGGTGCAGAGGCCGTTGCCGAGCATTCGGTGGTGCTCACGGCGCAGACGGCGCATGCTCGGACCTTCGGCGTTGGCCGACAAGATGGGGGCCTTGTCATACAGAGCTTCGACCTTCTCGCTCACGGCGAAGTACTCGTCGGCCACGGTCCGGTCGGCGATGCGGGCATAGGTCATCGTCATGGACATGGAACGATGGCCGAGGAGGGCGGCGATGGCCTCGAGGCTCATGCCGCGGTTCACCGCTTGGGTGGCCACGGTGTGCCGCAACTGATGGGGGTGGACGTGTCCGATGCCCGCCTTCTTCGCACAACGGTCGCACATGCGGGTGACGGCATGCCGGTTGAGCGGACGACCCTCGATGCTGAGCAGCCGGCCTCCCACCCCGCAGTCAGGGTGATGCGACCACTCCTCGAGCATGTCGACGAGCTGGGGATGCAGCGGAATGTAGCGGTCGTTGTGGAGCTTCCCGACCGGGATGCGCAGCCAGTGGGTGTCGCCGATCTTCACCGTGGCGTCGGCTTCGAGGTCGCACAGTTCGCCCACCCGCATGCCCGTCCGGCCAGCAATTCGATGGTCAGGCGCAGAAGGGGACGGGGTTCGCTCCTGGCTGCCCGCATGAAAGCGGCGAAGCGGGCGTCGTCCAAGAACTTGGGCAACGGCTCGTCGCACTTGGGCAGATCCCCGGCGAAGATGAGCACCCGGGGCGGGGCGTCGTCCCAACCCCATTCCGTGATGCGTTCCAGGAACATCCGCAGCGTCGACAGCCGCCGCCGGACGGTGGCCGTGGCCAGGCGCCGGCCCTTGGTTCCGGTGGCGGTGGCCATATGGCTCTTGTAGCTCTCGATGTGACGGCGCTCGAGGTCACTGGCCCCCTGGACCTCCGGATGGTTGTCGGCGAGAAAGAAGGCGAACATCCTCAGGTCGCTCCCGAAGCTGGTCACACTTTGAGGCCGCAAAGACAACGACAATTCGGCCCAGATAGGCCGCGATGGTCTCGGACAGAGAGGGCGCCGAATGCGTGTGTGCAAGGGCCTTCATCGGACCACCGCCAGGGCCTGGGCGTCGATGGCTTCCGATGCCCGGCGGTACTCGCCGGCCAACCAGTCGTCGGCCAGGTGCAGATAGAGGCGGGTGGTCTCGATCGAGGCGTGCCCGGCCTGGGCCTGCACGGCTTCGAGAGCCATGCCCGCTTCACGAAGTCGCGTGAGACACGTGTGGCGCAGCTCATGGCACGTGGCGTGGACAAGGCCGGCCCGCTCCTTGGCCAACTCGAGGATCTCGTCGATCCCATAGGCCGACAACGGCTGTCCCCGACGCTTACCCTTCAACACGACGAAGACCACGTCGGTGACGGCGTCAGCGGGGCGTTCCTCGTTGAGATAGCGGGCCACCGATGCAAAGAACCGCCCCGACATGGGAACGACGCGCTGGCGTCCGCCTTTCCCGTCGGCGATGAACACCTTGCGCTCACCGATCTGGAGGTCGGCCATCCGCAGACCGAGCACCTCGCAGCGTCGCAGGCCACCGAGGACCATGGCCTCGACCATGGCCCCTGTCCCTCTTTGTGCGCAGCGCAGCCACCAGAGAGTCAACCTCCTGCGGCTGCAGGATTCTCGGCAGGAGTTTCGGCGTGCGCACGAGCGGCGCCGCCCGCCCATTGTTTCGTCGGGCCCGGCGAGTCATCAATCCCCTCGGCACCGGCGACGTGGACACGCCGGCGTCTCCGCGCACAATCAGGTAGGCGAATAATCCCGAGATCGACGACAGCCGCCGGGCCACCGTCCGGGCCGACAGTCCCGATCCGCCATCGGAGATGCGCACGACCTTCGTCTGCGTCCGTGGTGCTCGCTGGGCGCCGATGAAGTTGAGCACGTCACGGCTCGTGACCTGCGCCGGTTCCTTCTGCACGAAGCAGAAGAACACCTTCAGATCGAAGGCGGCGGCCAGGACAGAGTTTGGCCGGGCTCGGCCTGCGAGGAACGTCAGGTAGTCGTCGAGAAGCTCGTGTCCGAGTCGGACGACCTGCTCGCCCGAGGGAGCTAAAGAACGCTCAACTGATAACTGGAGCGGCATGTGGGTGATCTCCTTCCATCGGGAAGGCTCCACCCTGCCGGTGACGTCATCCCGCCTGGTGGATCACCCACATATGAAGTGATCCCGGTCGCCATCAGGCGGTAGTGACTGACCTTGTTTTGAGCTTCCCGCACCCGGCCGTCTGAGTGGTCAGCGGTGACGGGGGGGGTTACCAGGGGGCTTTTGGCCCTACCTGGCCTGCGCGTTGCGCCAAGGACTGCCGAGAAGAAGACTGGATCACGGGCGCTGCTTGGGAAGCGGCGAGGTCGTATCTGCCATCTCGACGCCGCTTGTTGCGCGTCGCCAACGAGGGGAACAGACATGAAGACCAGAAGTCGAAGGACAGCGTGGGTTCGTGTCTCGACGGTCGTGGCCGGGACGGTAGCCATTGCTGCTGGAGCCGTTATCGTTGTGCCTTCGCTTGCCGGAGCGACGGTTGCGCCGAGACTCTCGGTGAGCTCCAGCGCAGGGTCGATCGGTTCGGTCGTCACCGTGACGTTCTCCTCTCCGGCGAACGACGGCTGTGGGCCCGTGGAGTTCGGGCCAGCGAAAGCGCGGAGCAGCGGCACCCTCCTGCCATACAACGCGAGTAGAGGTAGCCAACGCTTCGTCATTCCAAGCGTCCTCGGGTCCCCCAATGCCCCTCCCGGCGCGTCGGTGTCCGCCGGTCACTACATGTTCTCCCTGGCCTGCAACACGTCCAACTTCGCCAGTTCCGAGATCACCGTGTCCGTGCCCTTCACGGTCACGATCCCTCTGCCGTCGCGCTTCGTCGGGATCGCCCCCACCCCGGATGGGAAGGGCTACTGGCTGACCCAGGCGGGCGGCGGGGTCTTCAGCTACGGCGACGCCCACTTCTACGGCTCTCTGCCGGGTGAAGGGGTCGTGCCCGCCGCCCCCATCGTCGGGATCGCCGCCACCACCGACGGGGGCGGGTACTGGCTGGTCGGCGCCGATGGCGGTGTATTCAGCTTCGGTGACGCCAAGTTCTGCGGCTCGTTGCCCGGGCAACACGTCGTACCCGACGCTCCCTACCTCGCCCTCACCGCCGACACGATCGTCGGCATCACCGCCGATCCGGCCGGCGGTGGCTACTGGCTCCTGGGCGAGGACGGCGGCGTCTTCAGCTTCGGTGCCGCTCCCTTCCTGGGCTCGGCCCCCCAACCGGCCAACCTCGCCACTGGCCTCACCGACGAGCCCTTCGTCGGCCTTGGAGCCACCGCCGACGGCGGCGGCTACTACGAAGCGGGGATCTTGGGCGCCGCTATCGGGTACGGGGACGTGCACAACACCGGCAACAGGACGCTGTCGATCGGCACCGTGGTGCGCGCTTCCCTCGTGAGCGGTGTCGCCGTCACACCCACCGGTGACGGAGCCTGGTTCGTGGCCGGTGACGGTGGGGTCTTCGCTGTCAAGGCTCCGGGCGGAGCAAAGCCCCACTTCCTCGGATCGCTTCCAGGTGAGCGGGTCCGGCCCGCCGCCCCCATCGTCGGGATTGCGGCCACCCACGGTGATTTGGGGTACTGGCTGGTCGGCGCCGATGGCGGTGTGTTCAGCTTCGGTGACGCAGGGTTCTTCGGATCAGCCGGGGGCTCCGGGCTTCCCTGGTAACCGGGAGCTTCGCCAGGCGTCGTGGTGCTCACGAGATGCGGGTGACGGTTGGAGGTTGGGAACACAAGTTGGGATCGAAGACGCTCGATACTCGCTGATATGCCTGGCCGGTTCCTGCCTCTGTGTCCGGCAGGTTTCGCCGGATTCGGGGGGGACCGGCCATGGGCGACCCGCTCAGGATCTCCACCGGCGAGCAATATAGTGCGGCCCAGCCGCCAATCGACTGCCGGGAAGTAGCGCATCACCGGCAATCCCGGACGGTCCGAAGCCCCTTGCCACCCGCACTACTCCGGGTGTTACCGCGAGCGCGGGCAGTCCAACTGCACTTCCCACCCAGGCTTCCCCGAACGACATCTTCCTCGTCTGGCGTCATCGCATGGACGTCCCAGAGGTATTGCTCTCAGCCCACGTGGGCTATTCGCAACCGCCCAGAGCGTCGTTGTCGGTGGCCGACAGATTCGAGGTGGGGCTGATGACAGAACCAACCGGCGGAGTGAGGGTCACGGTGTTCGAGAGCGTCGTGCACTGGTTGTCGACGCCGGCCACGACGGTGTAGGTGATCGACGACCCAGCAGGGAGATCGACCGTGTCGTCGATGTTCACGAAGGGCGTGCCCGTGGCTGCGGGGGTGAAGCCGGCAGCGCCACCGGTCCCGACCGCCGTAAAGCTGTCTTGGTAGAGATTGATGTTGTTGTCGGCCAGGTCGTCAGACACCGTCACGCCGGAGATCGGTGCCGTTCCGGAGTTCGAGACGGTGATCGTGTAGGTGATCTCGCAGCATCCTCCGGCCACGGAACCGGTCGTGGCCGGAGGACCCGATGTCCCCCCTTGGTCGTCGGACTTCACCACGTTCAGCGTCGCTTCGCCCGACTGCGTCCCCGATCCCGTTTCGACCAGGGCGTTAGGGCTGGCCGTCACGGTCATGGCGGGGTTAGTTCCCCCGGTCCCCGAACCACCGCCACCCGAGCCCTTGTGATGGCGATGGCGTTTTGCGGCCTTGTGGGAGGCGACCGATCCCACCGCCTTGACCGAAGCCAGGGTGGGCACCGGGGCCGTCACGGTGAAGGTGGTGACGTACGTGGGATGGTTGCCCGCCTCGACGTCGGCGATCACGGCCGAGGGACCGGCCGCGCAGGAGGCTCCCTTGAACACGAAGGTGGCGTTGCCGTCGTCGTCGAGCGTGCCGGTGGCCACGTTCGTCCCCGACGCCTGGTCGATGGCCGTGCCCGAGCCCGGCTCCCAGCGCCACCCCCCGCCGCACCGACTGTCGAGTTGCGGTGATGAGATTTGGACGGGCTGCTCGGCGTAGACGGGGTCTGTCTCCACGTAGAACACGGTGTAGACGTCGGACTGACCGCTCGATGGGCTGTTCCCGGTCTCCACCTCGGTGGACGGGTTGGCGCTCACCCCGGTCGGGGTGACCTGGGGGGGCTCCACGTCCAAGACGGTGGTGGCCGTGATGAAGGGGGCCACGGTGAGGTCGGCCTCGATCAGGTCACTGCCGGCGGCACAGGGCGCACCTTCCACCACCACGGTGACGTTCCCGTCGTCGTCCAGCACGGCGGTGATGGAGTCCACGCTGACGTTGGGGGCGGTGGTCGATCCCCCCTGGAGGGTCTCGAAGAAGATGGTCCCGCCGCAGGAGGCCTCGAGCTGGGAGGAGGAGATGTTCACAGTGTCCCCGGCGTAGGCGGGGCTCGTCTCCACCTGGACGACGGCACGGACCTCGGATCCGTTCGGGGTCAGGGTCGGGGTGATGGTGACCTCGGGCACGCCGGTGGTGTCCTCGGACATTGAGGTGTCGGTAGCCCCGGAGACCCAGAAGCTCGAGCCCGCCCCGCCCCCGCCACCACAGCAGGCGCCGTCGCCGCCCGCCCCGCCTCCCTCGTAGCCTCCACCGCCACCGCCGCCGAAGTTGACGGGGTCGCAGGCGGACGGGGCGCTGCCGCCCTGACCCAGCGATCCGGGACCCCCCGGGCAGGGGTCGTCGGTCGTTCCTGCCCCGCTGCCGCCGGCCGGAGCACCCGAACCACCGAAGCCACCGGCCACACCCGTGCAAAAGTCACACCCGGAACCTCCGTTTCCGGCGCCGGTCACAGCGGCCCCCCCCTGGCCGCCAGCGGCGCCTCCCCTGCCGCCGCCACCACCACCGCCGGCTACCACCAGGCGGTCGTCGGGGGTGAGGTTGGCGCACGCGGCGGAGGTAATCGAGCAGGTGCGCACGTCGGAGCCGCCGCCGCCGCCACCACCACATTGTGAGAATCCCCCGCCGTTGAACGCTTCAATACCGTAGGAACATCCCCCAGCGCCGGCCCCCCCCACCTCCACGTAGAGGGTCTCACCGGATGACACCGGCATGGTGGCCGTCACCGACGCTCCGTCGCCTCCCGCGACGCCGCTGGCGCCGCCGCCGCCGGGGGCGCCCACGGCGCTGACGATGACCGACGTCACCCCCGGGGGCACCGTGTAGGTCTGCTCGGAGCCGGTGGAGGTGAACGGCGTACCCGAGGCGGAGGCGGAGGAGGCGGGAAGCAGCACCACCAGGCCGGATGCGGACGTAACCATCAGCAGGGACAGAAGAAGGTGTTGCCCCCATCGCCATGTGTGGCCAGGTGAGTTCGTTCCGTGGGGCAGCTTCATTGCACCCTCTTCATGCGCCCAGTCGCTCTCGGGATCCGTGGGAACACCTATGGCAGGCCACTAAACCGCTTCGACACAGTACGCACAGTGGGCGGCTGCCCGCCTCCTCAGGAATGGGTAAATGGCGCCGTACGCCCTTTGCGGCTGGCCAGGATCGCACTCTGACTTCACCCCGGTCGATGGCGGTCGTTTTAGCGGCTCCAGGCATACTTCCCGACTGTTCTCAGCGTTGGACTCGATGTCGGGTACGCGCACCGGCATATCTATGGTTATGCGTGCCCGCTGTCGTCCTCGGTGTCCGACAGACAGAGCCGGATTCGGCGGGCCGGGCCAACGGGTGACCCGTCCGGGATCGGCGCTGGCGAGCAATACAGGGTGGCCCCGATCACCTACTGACCGACAGTAAGTAGCGCGTCACCGGCAGTACCGGACGGCCCAGAGATTGACCCGCAGGTGTCTGGGAGTGCTCGCGACAGCCAGCGAGTCGGGTCCCGACGACCCCGCCGTCCTTCAATCGTCCAGCAGTTGCAAAGCGTCAGCGGCTCGCCGTTCGATGGTCCCATAACCGTTGGCCGCTGCGACGGAGTGTGCCTTGGTGAGATGGTCCCGAGCCTTCTCGATGTCGCCCGGAGCCTGGCGTTCGGCGAACATCGTTCCCCACAGATGGTCGGTCCGCGCAGCGACGAACTTGGCACCTACTCGACTGCTGTAGGCGGAGGATTGGGCAAAGTAGGCGTCCGCCTCGTCGTAACGCCCGAGGACGGTGGCAAGGCCACCAAGGTAAAGGCTGACCGGTCCTTCAAACGCGACGGGGGCTAGGCACGACTGCGAGTCCCACGGCGCAAGTCGGTCCGACAACGGACCGGCGCAGGCTCGGTGCCCACATACGATGGCAACGTCTGCCCAGTCAGCCATTGTGACGAGCCAGACCGGATCGAGGGGAAGATCGAATCCGCCAGCAACGAAATCTTCGAGCAGCTGATTCGCCTCTTCTATTCTGTCTGTCTCCGCGTAGGCCAGAGCCAGCGCCGCGGTGAGCACCCCGGCCAAATCGGGGGCATCTGCGACCATCTGCTCCAGCACTGGGACCAGTTCGCCCAGGGTTCCGCGTTGGTGGTTGACGATTATGAGTTGTGAGCCGAACATGAAAGTCGCGTCTGGCTGACCGCCGTCGGTACCTATCTGCAGAGCCTCCGTGGCTAGCTGTTCGGCTCGGTTCCAATCCCCGGCGATCTGGGCCCTGGTGGAGCGCAACCAAGCATGCGTCCAACTGAAAAACGGCTGGTCCAGCTGCTCGGCCAGGGATCCCAAGGCGAGGAGACCGCGATCGACCTCGTCAATATCACCGTTCTGGGCAGCGACGTCGATACGAATCAGGTAGGCGAGGAAGTGAAGTGTTGGGTCGCCGACGCGCTCGGCCCGAATCAATGCGTCAGCGGACAACGTCAGCGCTTGTTCGAGGAGCGACGGTACTAAGAGTGAATACGAAACTGCGCTCAGAACCCGCACGGTGCTGGCGTCGTCACCGGAGGACTCGGCGATGGCCAGGGCCTCGTCGGCCAGGGACTGGCGGCGCTCTAGCGGGCTGCCAAGGGCGAGTTCAGAACACAGCGTGGCGAGCACGAGCGCCCGGTCGGGCTGGTTGGCGGGGAGCCGATCGAGGGCCATCTCCAGGACCTCGACCCTCTCGGTGTCAATGACACCGGCTGCACTGAAGAAGCCCCGGTTGTTGGCCAGGGCCGAGGCAACGAGGCGGCCGGTGTCATCGAGATCTGCGGCTCGACGAGCGGCGTCGAGAAGGGTCTCACGAAACGCCGGGTCCCCCGTTTGACGCTGTGCCGTGCCGAGGCCGATGGCCAGGTCTAGCGCCAGGATCGGATCGGGATCGCTGGCCTGGGGATAGAGGTCGAGGGCCTGGGCGTAGTACGACAAGGCATCGGCGGGGGCGAGGGCGGCCAGGGCGGCGTCGCCCGCTTGGCGGGCGTAGGCGATGGCTTTGGAGATGTCGATGGGCTGGGTCGCGCTCAACCAGTGTCGGGCCAGTTCTCCCACCCTCGCCCCCGGACGGTCACCGCAGAGGTCCTCCAGCGCCTCGGCCACCTTGCGGTGGGCCCGTGCCCGTCGGTTGGGACCGAGGTCCTCGGACAGGGTGTGCTGGATCAGGGCGTGGGAAAAGCTGTAGCGACCTGACAGTTCGCGCACCAGGGCCACCGCTGCCGCTGCCTCCAAGATGTCGAGCAGGTCGTCCTCGGAGAGTCTGCGTGGCCCGGGCCAGGACATCGAGGTCGAAGTCCCGGCCGATCACCGCCGCCATCGACAACACCTTCCCCGCATCGGGCCCCAGTCGCCCCACCCGAGCGCCGATCACCTCACGGACGCTGTCGGGCAGGGTGACCTCGTCCAGAGAGAGATCGGACACCCATCGCCCCGACGAGTCCTGGTACAGCGCGCCGGTCTCGACGAGGTGGCGGAGCACCTCGCTCACGAAGAAGGGGTTGCCGTCGGTCTCGCGGTAGACGGCATGGGCCAGGCCCAGCCCGTCGTCATCGAGGGTCTGACCGGCGGCGGCCTCCAGGAACGCCACCACGCCAGTGTCGTCCAGTCCGGCCAGGTCGATGCGGGTCACCCCGTCCAGTCGCCGCAGGGCGGCCAGGGCGTCGAGCAGCGGGTGCCCTTGGGACAGCTCGGTGTCCCGATAGGTCCCGATCACAAGCACCCGCATGGCCTGATCGGAGGCTGCAATGTGTCGCAGCAGCAGCAGGCTGGCTTTGTCGGCCCACTGGAGGTCGTCGAGGACCACGACGACGGGCTGGTCCTGCGATACCTGTGCGAGCAGACCGACCACGGCGGCGAAGAGCAGGAACCGCTCGGTGTCGGCGTCGGTGGCCTTGGAGGGTGGCAGGTCCGGGATGCGACTGGCGAGGGCTGGTGTCAGCTTCGACAGCTCCGAGCCGTGGGCGGCGATGTGGTCCAGGAGTCGATCTTCGGGAGCGTGGGTGACGAAATATCCGAGCGCCTCGGCGAAGAGCTGGTAGGGGGTGGCAAGGCCCTCCTCACAGTGACCAAATACCACTACCGCTCCGTTGTCGAAGGCGGCGCGGGCCGCCTCGGCCACCAGGGTGGTCTTGCCCAGCCCGGCCTCGCCCGAGATGAGGAGAACCTCACGCCCCTCACTCGCGGCCACCCGCTTCGTCGCATCGGCAATTGCCTGCGTCTCGGACTCACGCCCCACGACCCCCACGGCGGGGCGCACGGCCAAGCGGGCGGGAAGCGGGATGGTGGCGATCTCGGCACCGCCGAGGGGTTCCCAGATCACCTCGACGCTCTCGACGGGGTCGGGGAGTCCTTTCAGGGTGAGTCCACCGACCGAACGGCACTCGTGACGGTTGCGGCGACCGGCCATGGCCCGCACCACGTCCGTGGCGAGGATCTGACCGCTCTCGCAGGTGGCACACAGCCGCGCCGCCTCCACCACGGCGTCCCCGAAGTAGTCGTCGTCCTCCCTGGCGACCTCTCCCATGCTCAAGCCGACCCGCAGGCCCACCCAGTGCTCCCGGCTCCGGTTATCGAGTTCGACGCCCTGTTGCATCGCCACCCCACAGGCCAGGGCAGAAGAGGGAGATGAGAAGGCCACCATCAGGCCGTCACCGAGGTTCTTCACCTCGGTGCCTCCCGCCTCGGCGATGGCCTGGCGCAGGATAGAGAAGTGCCCCCGGCGCACCTCTTCCGCCACCTCGGGCGAGACGCGCTGGGATAGCTCGGTCGAGCCCACTACGTCGGTGAACAGGATCGCCGCGTTCTCGGTGCTCAAGAATCAGCCTCCCGCCTCGAGGACACCAGGGTAGGCGAGGACCGGAATGGCCTGCCGAGATGATGGAAGCCCGCCATCGGGAGCCCTGGCACCGACCCGACCTCGGGCTCAGGGTCGTTCTCGATAACAAAATGCGAGCGATAACGACGGCCGTGTGTATTCATGTGGACCGGGCTGTACGTGCCGATTGCGCGTGGGGGTCCGGAAGGCTCCATTGCGCCGCAGACCGCCCGATATTCGCGCGTCGGGCGACTCGGGGTCAACGGTCAGGAACGAAACTCCCGCACTTCGTGTCGAGCGCGCCAATCCCGACTGCGTCGCCAATCGCCGACCAAAGACGATCGGCCGGCTACCCCGACTGCTCCGCGGCTCCCAGACTGCTCCGAATCCTCCACGCCGCTGACGCTGCCGTGATCCCGCCGCTAAGCATCAACAACACCCATCGGTCGGGAACATCGATATTCGCCGGATCCTCGCAGAGAATCGCCGTGCCATCCGACAACGTCCGGAATCTGATGACGATCCCCTGGTGATCGACGCCGAGGAACCGGGCACTGATCCGAAGGAGCGGATAGGCACCACCCTTGGTCCCCAGGCTCCAGCGATATTCGTCGCCCCGTCGTTCGACGTACACAATCTGCTCCGTCTCGCTGGCGGCGGCGACCGCCTCGCCCACCAGCGTCAGAGTCGACCACGTGCGCGTGCTCTGGAACATATCGACACGCTCCGGGTCGGCAAGCACCGACTTGTTCTCGGTCATGGTGACCTCCTCATCGCCTGGCATTGCCACCGTGCCTTTCGGTCGGTTGGCGCACCGTCAACGGGCCAGGTCCCTCGGGTGCTCTGGATGAAGTACGAGACGAAGTCTACCTTCCCCATCGGTCCTTGCTCTTGCAGGCTGTCGTTATTTCGAATCCGTCTTTCCCGGACCAGCGTCCGGAACGGGTGTACTAGCCGGGGGCCCTGCGGATCGAACAGGTGGGAAATCGCCACCGCCATTCCCACGTCACACCGGTAGCTGTGAGCTCCCAAAAGATCGGTCTCGGCGTGTCTGTCGCGGTGGGTTGTTTCAGTGGTCACGGAGTGTCTGTGCGGCCACAATATGAGTCCATGGCGACCAAGCTGATTCGTCTTCGATACGCAGGTCGCTGCTCCGCCTGCGACCTTCAACTCACTGCCGCACGAAGGCATGGTGGGACCCCGGGGGGCGCACTGTCACCTGCGGCGGCTGCCAACCGGATGAAGCGGGCGGGACCGTCCACGCGATCACGTCTGAGCCGACGGTCGAGGATCCGCCCCCCGGGGCCCCGGCTTCCTTTCTGACCGGTGACGCCGGAGTTTCCGCACGCCACGAATACGAGAAGCGACACCAGCGCCGTGAACAACAGATCGACCAGCGATGGGGCCGCTTGGCCGGCATCGTCAAGGTCCTCTCCGACGACCCCCAATCCACCCGAGCCTGGGCACGGGGCTCCGAGGGAGAGCGGCGCCTGGCAGAGAGTCTCGCGAAACGCGTGAGTGAGCGAGCAGTCATCCTCAACGACCGCAAGGTGCCCAAGACTCGCGGGAACATCGACCACATTGCGGTGGCAGCGTCCGGCGTGTGGGTGATCGACGCCAAGACGTACAGGGGACGGGTCGAACGGCGAGACAAAGGCGGCTTCTTCAAGATCGATTACCGCCTCTACGTCGGCGGACAGCGACCGCACGAAGCTCACCGAACAACTCGGGTGGCAGGTCGAGGCGGTTCGCAGCGCGCTTGCTGATCCCAAAGTCCCCGTCTACGCCGCCCTTTGCTTTGTGGACGCCGAGTGGAAGTTTTTCCCAAAGCCCTTCCGACTCAACGGGGCCTGGATCACCTGGGGCAAGAAACTCGCCGAGATGATCGCCAAATCGGGACCATTGACCCCAGGGGACGTGACGCTCATTGCTGACCGTTTGGCCAATACGCTGCCGCCGGCTGGCCCTTTGGGGTAGAGCGTCAACTGACAACACGTGATCCCAGATGCCCAAGATCAACCATTGGGCCCTCTTGCCGCTCCGTCGAATTGGCCAGATTGTGCCTCTCACCAGGGACAATGAGCCACCTGCAGAGATGAAGAGTGCTAACTGGCACGACCTTCAGTGCATTTGTCGTGTGCCCTACCGGAAACGTTGCGTCGGCATTCCTGACCCTAGACAGAAACTTAGCATCGTCTATGATCATCCTTTCGACGTTGAACAATACTGGCACGACGACGAGTGCGAGTCTGGCATCAACGAATAACTTTGCTCTCTTTACCGGAGTGACGTTGACGCCGGGAGCGCACACGTTCTCGCTGGTCTACTCCAGCTCAAACGCTGGCCCGATCAGCCGTAGTGTTCCTCGTCGGTGAGGCCATCGTCCGGTTTTTCACCGATCAACTCAGGCCACTCGATCTGGCTCAGTGCCAGGAACTTCCACTCGATGCGCAGCCGGCGGGAATCGAACGTGTTGCGACCACGTGTGATGGGTGGCGACACGGTCACGTAGCGCACGAGCGATTTGATAACCGCCACCTTGTCTTCGGCGGGCATGGAGTCCCAGCGTTCCGCCAGGTGCCCGTCCATGCGGTCCACAGTCGACCGCCCGGCAAGTCCGGCCAGCTTCGCCTCACGCCCGGCGACGGCTGACTTGAGGTCAGCAGCGGCATTGCGTACGTGTCCGGGAGAGAACGTCCCATCAGCTACGAGGTCAGCCAGGCCAGCTAGGCGAGCGTTGTCCACGGCGTTCGCCTCGATCAGCTCGGCGGCTCCAGCCACCTCAGCGCCTTCGGCATCACGGAGAACCTGTCGTGTGCTCGGCAGATCGGCGATGGGCACGATGATGCTGTCGAGGTGCTTCTCCAACGAGTCGGCCCTGATGAAGACATGACCCACCTTGTGCGCTCCGGACACTTCATCCCTGCAGGCGTAGTTGCGCTTCGCCTCACTGAGTGTCCCATCGGACAGGCGACGCCGTGTCGGATTCGATCCCAACACACGACCGCAGACACTGCACCGGAGGATCGTGCGATACGGGTACCTGCGGCTCGGCGTAGTGATCTTACGACTCGGATCGTTGAGGATTGCCCCAACGGCAGTGAACGCCTCATCGTCGAGGATCGCTGGCCATACCGCCTTCGGCCATACGGTGTCCGGTCCTGCTCCGATCTCACGGGCTCGGAACTGGCGGCGGCCGTTGGTGCGTGGATGCGTGAGGATCTGCCGCACGGTGTCGCTTCGCCACGGAGCACCCGACGCCGTGGGAATATTCGCCTCGGTCCAGTCCCGGACGATGGCCCTGAGCGAGCCACCCTCTCGGATGCGCTTCGCTGCCGAGCGAACGAGGATGGCCTCAGGCTCTCGGATGGTCACTCGATCGGGCTCGAAACCAAACGGTCGGCTACCGCCAGCACTCGACTCCGGTGCTTTGCCCTCTGCCACCTGCTGGCGTTGGCGTCGGACCCGGTCACTGATCTTGTCCGACTCACGAGCCGCTCCCGCTGCGTCGATGCGAGCGTGGTAGCGGCCTTCGGTGTCTGTGACATCCAGCTCGGCGTCCACGCTCACGAGGCGAGTGATGCCCACCTCTTCCATCAGCGAGATGAGCGACTCCAGCTCCACCGGACGGCGGTAGAGTCGATCCTTGGCGTAGACGACAATGGCGTCGATACGGCCGATCCTTATGTCGTTCAGTAGACGCTCGTACTGAGGGCGGGGCTTCGTGCTGTACTTCGAGGCGCTGATTCCGTCGTCGCAGTAGACCGGCTCAACCACTTCCCAGCCTCGCTCGAAACAGAGACGACGACAGTCCTCTTCCTGACGATCGACGCCGAGCGCCTTGGCCTTCTTCGGGTCCTTCTCGGCCTGGCTTATTCGGGTGTAGATAGCGGCTCGGACCGGCGCATTGTTCCTGGTAAGGGCAGATTTCTTCGCCATTGCATTAGTTTACCAGTTCGACTGGTCTGACAGACTACTTGACGCCCCTGGGCAGGGCTGAGTCGAAGGCGTCGAGCAGCGCGGCCCCCGGATCACCCGACGCCGCCGGCTCGTCGCTCATGTCCCTATTGTCGTCCGGCGACCCTCCGCTCCGACGGGTCGGATCCGGATTTTCCTCGTCCGTCCACGAACCGGTGTCGTCGGGGAGCCCCCAGGTACCGTGGTGGTGGTGGCTCTGGCTCCTGGTATCCCCGTCGAGTACCGGCCGTCGTCGCCGTTTTTCGTACTCCGGATGGTGAGTCTCCGGATTCGACCAAACGAATGGTTCTCTCGTTGGGAGGCAGATGGGAGCAGGACGTGAACGGGATCGAGGGCAAGGCCACACTCGTCACCGGTGGGGGCAGCGGGATCGGGCTGGGCACCGCCACCCGGTTCGCCTCCGACGGTGCGCATGTGACGATCTGCGGGCGGACCGAAGAGAAGCTGGCGCGGGCCTGTGAGCAGATCCGGTCCGTCGGCCCCCGGGGAGACGACCGTCCAGTACGTCGTGGCCGACGTCACGTCGGAGGACCAGGTCCGTGCGGCGATGGCCCGGGCGGCCGAGCCGACGGGCGGTCTCGACATCCTGTTCTGCTGCGCCGGTGGGGCGCATGCACCTGGGTCCGATCGCCGATGCCGACGCCGACGCCGTGCGGGCCACCGTCGAGCTCAATCTCATCGGCACGTTCCTCTGCATCAAGCACGCCGTGCCGTTCATGGGCGGCGGCGGCTCCATCGTGGGCATGTCGTCGGGGGCCGGTCACTTCCCCCACCGTCACCTGTGGGCCTACGGGATGGCCAAGGCCGGCATCGAGATGCTGGTCCGCTACGCCGCCGAGGAGCTGGCCGAGTCCGGCATCCGGGTGAACGCCGTCCAGCCCGGCATCATCGACGACGAGCTCATGGCGTTCATCACCGCCGGTGGCCCCCTCTTCGACGACTACATGGCCCAGACCCCGATCAGCCGGCCTGGGACGGTGCCCGAGGTGGCCGAACGCCGTCCGCTTCCTGGCCGGTCCCGAAGCGGCCTGGATCACCGGCGAGTGCCTGGCCGTGGACGGCGGTCACCACCTGCGCCGGGGCGCCAACTACGGGCTCCTGCTCGACGAATCCTGACCGCCGCTGTCCCGATGCGGTGGCCGACCAGCGGCGGCGCCCGGCCCTGCCTTGTGCGCCGGCCGATCCGCTGCGACGATGAACGGGTTCGATGAAAGGCACAGGCAATGACGATCACCGAGGCTCCCAACATCGAGCTGATGGCCGGGACGTTCTACACCGAAGACCCGTACCGGGCCTTCGCCTGGATGCGTCGGCACGCGCCCGTCTTCTACGACCGAGCGGGCGAGGTCTGGGGGATCACCCGCTACGCCGACGTCCGTGCCATCGGCCAGGACCCGCAGACCTTCTCGAGCGCCCAGGGGTCGCGGCCGAATATCCCGCTGCCCTACATGATCGACATGGACGCACCCGAGCACCGCCGGCGGCGGCGACTGGTGAGCGCCGGCTTCACCCCGGAGGCGGTCCGGATCCGGCAACCGCGCGTCCGCCAGGTGTGCGACGAGATCATCGACGCCGTCTGCGAGAAGCGGCTCCTGCGATCTGGTGACCGACATCGCCGCTCCTCTCCCCCTCGTCATGATCGCCGACATGTTGGGCTTCCCGTCCGACGGACTGGTCCCGGCTCCTCGAATGGTCGGACACCATGCTGATGTCCCAGGGATCATCGGACCCCGACGCCTTCGTCCACGCCGCCAACGCCTTCTCCGAATGGGACGTCTACGTCCGGGACCAGATCGCCGAGCGCCGGGCGAACGCGACGACCGACGACCTCCTCGGCGCCCTGGTCCATGGAGAGATCGAGGGCGATCGGATCGACGACACGACCCTCGTCTACGAGGCGCTGCTCATCCTCATCGGCGGCGACGAGACGTCGCGCCACGTCATCTCCGGCGGGATGGAGGCCCTCCTGCACCATCCGGCTCAGCTCCGGGCGCTGAAGGCCGACCGGGATCTTCTCCCCGGAGCGGTCGAGGAGATGCTCCGGTGGGTCACCCCCATCAAGAACATGAACCGCAACGCCACCCGTGACGTCGAGCTCCACGGCCAGACCATCAGGGCCGGACAGAACGTCCTGCTGCTGTACCCGTCGGCCAACCGGGACGAGACGGTCTTCGACCGATCCCGAGACCTTCGACATCCAGCGGCACCCGAACGACCACGTCGCCTTCGGATTCGGCGCCCATCTCTGCCTCGGCCACCGGCTGGCACGCGCCGAGATCGCCGGCATGGTCGACCGGCTCCTCGACCGGTTCGACGACCTGACCCTCGCCACCGACGATCCCCCGGACCTCCGCGTCTCGAACTTCATCGTCGGTCACGAATCCATGCCGGTGCGCTTCACCCCCTCCGCCCCCGTGGCCGGCTAGCGGGAGTACGGGCCAGGACCACAGACGGCCGGTCCGCCGTGCCGCCGGCACGCCGCGGTCGAGAATCGATCACGACAAGGGGTGCGCCGCGCATCATGTCCACCGGGCAGGATTCCGACGAGGAGGAGAAAACGGGCATCGACGATTTCCGTCGATCCCTGGCGCGGTGGCTGAACGAGAACATAACCGCCGAGGTCGTCGCCGCCGGCCAGGAGGGCCACGACGAGGGGGACAATCTGGAGATCCTGAGGCGATGGAGCCGGACCCTCTTCGACGGTGGCTGGGCGGCCATCTCGTGGCCGGCCGAATTCGGGGGTCGCGACGCCGGCGTCGACGAACAGCTCGCCTACCACGAGGAGATGGGTCGGGCCGAGGCGCCGGGACCGGTGAACGTCATCGGGGTGTCCAACATCGCCCCCGCCATCATGCAGTACGGCACCGCCGAGCAGGCGAGCCGGTTTCTCACGCCCATGCTCCGTGGAGACGAGATCTGGTGCCAGGGAATGTCCGAACCGGACGCCGGCTCCGACCTGGCCTCGCTGCGGACGTCGGCCGTGGTCGACGGGGACACGTTCGTGGTCAACGGGCAGAAGACGTGGAACAGCCTGGGGCGCTACGCCGACTGGTGCCAGCTCTACGTCCGTACCGATCCGGCGGCACCGAAGCACAAGGGCATCAGCTGCCTGCTGGTCGACATGAGAACGCCGGGCATCGAAGTACGGCCGGTCCGGACGATGGCCGGTGATCTCACCTTCTCCGATCTCTTCTTCACCGAGGTCCGGGTCCCGGCCACCGCCCTCCTCGGTCCCCTGAACGAGGGATGGCGGGTGGCCATGTCGACACTGAGCCACGAACGCGCCGGGGTGGCCCGGTTGCACCTGGGGCTGAGCCGGAAGCTCGCCCACCTGCTCCGCGACGCCCGTGACAGTCCCGCCCTCCAGGACCCGATCCACCGGGACCGGGTGGCCGCCCTCTACAGCCAGATCGCCTGCATGCGGTGGACGACGTCCCGGGACCTCATGGCTCTGGGTCGGGGCATGGCCCCCTCGGCGGCCGGAGGGAGCGGCACCAAGCTTATGTGGGCGCGGGCCGACCAGGAGCTGGCCGAGCTGGCCGTGGCCCTCCTGGGCCTCGACGGCCTGAGCGGACCGTGGGCCCGGAACCTCACCTCGTCGCGCCAGGCCTCGATCGCCGGCGGGACGACGGAGATCAACCGGAACATCGTGGCCGAGCACGGTCTCGGCCTCCCGCGCGAGCCGCGGGCCACGTAGCGCCTCCCCCGGACCGGCCTCGGGTCCCCCCCTCCCGATCTGTTTGAGCGTATGCTTTGAGCAATCGCTCAATTCGAGGTGGGATGGCCAGATCGGGTGCGTCGAGCAGGGTGGTGGAAGCGGGTTCGGCCCGGTCGGCCGACACCCGCCGGTTCCTCGTGGACGCCGCCGTCGAGACCCTGAAGGAGGAGGGGTACGCGGGAGCCAGCGCCCGGGCCATCGCCCTGCGGGCCGGGTCCAACCAGGGCCTCGTCTTCTACCACTTCGGCTCGGTGGCCAACCTCCTCCTGGCCGCCCTGGACGCCGTGAGCGCCGATCGACTGGCGCAGTACGACTCCGCCGTCCAACGGGTGACGACGCCGGCCGAGCTCGTGGACGTGGCGGCGGCCATCTTCCGGCAGGACCTGGACGCCGGGTACGTGACGGTCCTCGTCGAGATGATCGCCGGTTCCTCGTCGTCGCCCGGGCTCGGGCCCGAGGTGGCGGCCCGGATCGGGCCCTGGTTCGAGTTCGCCCAGCGGGCCGTCGAGAGGACCTTCGGCGGTTCGCCGCTCGGTTCGGCCATCCCGGCCCGGGACGTCGCCTACGGCGTCGTCGCCCTCTACGTCGGGCTCGAGATGCTCAGCCATCTCGAGGGCGAACGCGATCGCGCCTTGGCCCTCTTCTCGTACGCCAGGCAGCTGGCCGATCTCTTCGAGACACTGACCGGACCGACACCGAAGGAGACGAGATGACGAAGACCGCATTCACGACCGGAGACCGGACCGACCGGACCGACACCGGGTTGGACGTCGTCACCGGGGCGTTCGGCTACTCGGGCCGCGCCATCGCCGGCGCCCTGCTCGAGGGGGGGCGCCAGGTTCGGACCATCACGGGACACCCGGGCCGTGCCACCAGGGACTCGGCCATCGAGGTCCGGCCCCTGGACTTCGACGACCAGCTCGGTCTCATGGAGTCGCTCGAGGGAGCGACCACTCTCTACAACACCTATTGGGTCCGCTTCGCCCACAACCGGATGGACCACGAGACGGCGGTCGCCAATTCGCGCAGCCTCTTCCACGCCGCCCGCCGGGCCGGTGTGAAGCGGATCGTCCACGTGAGCATCACCAACCCGAGCATCGACTCGCCCCTGGCCTACTTCCGGGAGAAGGCCTTCGTCGAGCGGGCCCTCGCTGAAGCCGGGGTGTCCTACGCCATCCTCCGACCCGCCATCCTCTTCGGGGGCGACGGCGTTCTGCTCAACAACATCGCCTGGCTCCTGCGGAACCTCCCCGTGTTCTGCGTCGGCGGTCGGGGGGACTACCGGATCCGGGCCATCCATGTCGACGACCTGGCCCAGCTCTGTATCGGCAAAGGGGCCGAACGTCACGACAGCGTGACCGATGCCGTCGGACCGGAGCGCCCGACCTTCGTGGACCTGGTCCGTTCCATCAGGGACGCCGTCGGCAGCCGGGCCCGTGTGGTCCACGTGCCGGGATCGACCATCCCCTTCTTCTCACGTCTGCTCGGACTGGCCCTCAAGGATGTCCTTCTCACCAGAGACGAGTACCTGGCCATGGCCGACGGACTGGCGGACACAGACGGTCCCACCACCGGTCCGACCGCTCTCTCGGACTGGTTGGCCGATCACGGAAGCGATCTCGGTCGCCGGTACGCCAACGAGCTCGAGCGCCACTTCGCCGCCACCCGGCCGGCCGAGGACGGCGTCGGTTCAGGCGTCGCGTCTCGCTAGGAGCACCCCGCCGATGATCAGGGCGGCCGCCGCGTAGGCGCACAGCAGGCCGAAGCTGACCCAGGGCGAGAAGGTGGGGACGTCGGTGCGGAATCCCTGCTTCACCGTCGTCATGGTGGCGCCGATGTTGTCGGGAAGGTACTTCCCCGCCGCGTCCTTGATGGCCGACGGCAGGGCTTCGACGATCAGCGGGATGACGAAGAAGATGGCGACGAAGGCCGTGATGGCACCGGCGCTGTGGCGGACGATGGTGCCCAGGCCCAGGGCGAACAGGCCGAGGACGGTGAGGAACAGGCCACCACCCACCACGGCCCGCAGGACGCCGGGTTGACCCAACGCCGCCGTGGGAGTGGAGCCGCTCAGGATGGCCTGACCGGTGAAGAACGATGCGAAGGAGAGGATCTCACCGAGGACGAAGGCGACGCCGGTGAAGACGGCCACCTTGGCGGCCAGGACGAGGATCCGGTGAGGGATGGCCCCGAAGGTGGCCCGGATGGTGCCGGTGCTGTATTCGGCGCTCACCACCAGGACGCCGAGGACACCGATGGCCAGCTGGCCGAAGAGGAAGCCGGCCAGGCTGAGGCTGGTGGGATCGAACGCCAAGCGGTCCCCCAGGTCGGTGTGCGCCCAGCGCGGGGCTTCGGTTCCCGTGGCCAGGATGCCGATGGCGATGGTCAGGACGGCGGTGGCCACGAGGCTCCAGGTCGTGGAACGGACGCTGCGAAGCTTCGTCCACTCCGAGCGCAGGGCGCCGGCGAAGCTGTAGTGACCGGCGGGCATGGCGGGCGGGGCGGCGTGCACGGGGCACTGCGGGGCGCCGGCGGTCACGACCGACACGGAGACCTCACCTCTTCACCGGAGCCCGGCGGTCCCCGCCACCGGGGGCCAGTGCCTGGTCGTCGTCGGTGTCGTCGTGGACGTGGAACTCGACGCTGTCGCGGGTGAGTTCCATGAAGGCGTCCTCGAGCGACGCCGTCTGCGGGGAGAGCTCGTGCAGGGTGACCCCCACCGACGCCGCCAACTCGCCGATGTCGGCCGCCGTCATCCCGGTGACGCCCATGGCCCCGTCGTCGTCGACCACGGTGGCGCCGGCATCGGCCAGGGCGTCGGTCAGCCGGGTCAGCTCGGTCGTCTTCGACGTCCGGACCCGGACGAACTGCCGAGAATGGCAGGCGATGAATTCGGCCACCGGCATCTCGGCGATGAGCCGGCCGCGACCGATGACGACGAGACGATCGGCGGTGAGAGCCATCTCGCTCATGAGATGGCTCGACACGAAGACGGTCCGGCCCTCGGCGGCCAGGCCCCGCAGGAGGTGGCGGACCCAGCGGATGCCCTCGGGGTCGAGCCCGTTGATCGGTTCGTCGAAGAGGAGCACCCCGGGATCACCGAGCAGGGCACCGGCGATGCCGAGCCGTTGGCCCATCCCCAGCGAGAACTTTCCCGCCCGCTTGTGGGCCACCGCACTCAGGCCCACCTGGTCGAGGACGGCGCTGACACGCGCCCGTGGGATGTCGTTGGTCTGGGCCAGGGCCAGGAGATGGTCGAAGGCGCTGCGGCCGGGATGGATGGCCCGGGCCTCGAGCAGGGCACCCACCTCCCGGAGGGGCCAGCGCAGGTCATGGTAGACGCGCCCGTTCAACAGGACCCGGCCGGCGTCGGGTCGGTCCAGGCCCATGGTCAGGCGCATGGTGGTGGACTTGCCCGACCCGTTGGGGCCCAGGAACCCGGTGACCAGACCGGGCCGGACGTCGAAGGACAGGTCGCTGACCGCGGTGGTGTCGCCGTAGTGCTTGGTCAGACCCCTCGCCTCGATCAATTGCCTGTCTCCTCTTGGCGGTGCGACGGAGGCGGGCGGAGGGGGACGACGTCCGGCGGTCGACTCACCCGGGTTGCCATCGCTCTCGACCCTGGGTTGGGGCCGGCCGACACTTTCTACCAACCCCGGCGGTCCCGGTGGGCGCGGGCGGCGCAAAACACCCCCTCCCGGCGGGGCTCAATCGGTGTCCCCACCGGCATCGTCGCCGGCAGCACCGCCCGGACGGAGGCGGTCGCGGAGGACGAACTTCTGGATCTTGCCCGAGGCCGTGAGGGGGAAGTCGTCGACGAAGACCCACCGCCGGGGCACCTTGAAGGCGGCCAGGCGTTGGCGCAGGAACCCCTCCAGCACCACGCCGTCGGCGTCGGCGCCGGGAGCGAGGCGGACGAAGGCGACGGCGGCCTCGCCCCACCGGCGGTCGGGCACGCCGACCACGGCGGCCTGGGCCACGGCGGGATGGGCGGCCAGCGCGTTCTCGATCTCGACGGGGAAGAGGTTCTCGCCCCCGCTCACGATCATCTCCTTGCGGCGGCCCACCATCCGCAGGAAGCCCTCGTCGTCCATGGTCACCAGATCGCCGGTGCGCAACCAGCCGTCGGGCGACAGGGCCTCCGCCGTCTCGGTCGGCAGGTCGTGGTAGCCGGCCATCACGTTCGGTCCCCGGACCTCGAGCTCGCCGACCTCCCCGATGGCCACGACGGCGTCCGTCCCGGGATCGACGACGCGGGTCTCGACGGCCGGCAGCGGCCGGCCCAGGGTGGCCGCCTTGGCCTCGTCGGGGTCGTCGAGCTCGGTCTGCGAGATGAACCCGGACGCCTCGGTCTGCCCGAAGACGACGGTGAACCGGACCCCGAGGGTGGCCTCGATGTGGCGGATCAGGTCGGTGGAGACCACCGACCCCCCGCCGCTCACGGCGCGCAGCGACGTCAGGTCGCGCCGGCCCCGGTCGGGATGCTCGATCATGGCCAGGAGCATGGTGGGCACGCCGCACGTCAAAGTGGCCCTCTCCGCGTCGATCAGCTCGAGGACGAGGCCCGGGTCGAAGGACTCGAGCAGGACGGCGGTGGCGCCCTGCTGGCAGATCTGGAACGACACCACCTGTCCCCCCACGTGGTGCAGGGGCATGGTGTGGACGTAGACGTCGCCGGCCCGCATGCCGAAGCGGACGGCGCCGAACCGTGCCGCGTTCGTCATCCCCCGGTGGGTGAGGAGTGCGCCCTTCGGCGCGCCGGTGGTCCCCGACGTGTAGATGAGCTGGGCCACGTCGTCGGGGCGGGCGGTGCGGTCCGCCGACGGCGAACCGGAGGGTGGCGCACCGGTGACACCGGCCACGGGAGCGGAGGAGCAGAAGGCCTCCCACCCGTCGTCGGTGAGCGGGACCACGTGGCGAAGGGCGGGGAGGTCGGCGCGGACGGACCCCAGGGTGGCGACGAGATCGTGACCTCGGAATTCGGGGACGAGGAAGAGTCCGGCGGCGCCCGACTGCCGCAGGATGTGGGACAGCTCCCCGGCGCGCAGGGCGGGGTTGACGGGGACGAGCACCACGGCCGCCATGGCCGCCGCATAGGTGAGGACGAGCGACTCGGGGAGACTGGGCGCCCAGACGGCCACCCGTTCTCCCGGTGCGAAGCGCGCCGTCAACGCCGTCGCCGCCCGCCCGGCCGCCGCCTCCAGCTCGGCGTAGGTCCAGCGCCGGCGGCGGGCGGGGTCGGGCGCCCCCTGGACGAGGGCGGTGACGTCGGGCGCCACCGACGCCGCCCGGCGCAGGATCCCGGCCACCGTGGTGTCGAGGACGGTACCGGCGCCCGGATCGGCGGCGGCGTCGCCGGACCCGGCCGGTCGGTACGACGGGCGCGGCGGCCCGCCGGCGGGCGACGTGGTCACGCCTCGAGGTAGGCGCCGAGCGTCCGGTGGAAGTGGCGGATGCGGTTCTCCTGATAGCGGGCCAGGGTCACCGGAGGCGTCGAGAGGGACCGGAGGCCCTGCTGGACGCGCACCAGGGTGGCGGTGTCCTGGTTCAGGATGCGGCCCAGGTAACCGAGCTCGGGGGCGTCGGCCCAACTCTGGCCCTCGGTCAAATGGCGCGTGGTGGCCGGTGCCGGTCGCCGCCCGTCGGCGGGGACGGGCTGGAGGAGCATGACGTCCATGACGGAGGTCTCGTGGTCGGTGCCGTTCGGTCGGAAGCGGTACGTGAGCGGCGTCGTGTACCCGGCCCACGGCACGAAGTTGGGGAAGACGAAGTACTCGATGGCGTCCAGGGCCTCGCAGTCGGTGACGGCGGAATGGTCGCGCCCGGTCCGGTCGCTCAATTGGCTGCGGGTACGGGCGGCCAGGACGTGGCGGGCGGTGGCCCCGTCGGGGACGGCCGCCTCGGGATCGTCGGCGGTGAGGAACATGGCGTCGACGATGTCCTGCTCGGAGACCTCGTGGTCCACGTGCTCGCTGGCGATGCCGACCGGCGTGATCATGCGGTTGACGTGGCGGACCCCGGGATAGACGTCGTACTCGGTCTGGGTGTCGCCCGAGGTGGTGAGGAGCTGGGGATGGACGGCCACGGTGTGATAGCTCTCGATGAAGGCCTCGAGCGCCACCTTCCAATTGCAGGGCAGGACCCGGACGACGTGCGCCGTGAGGTAGCGGTCCTCCAACGGCCAGGGGGCGAAGTGCTCGGGCAGGATCTCGAGGTAGGACTCGAGCGGCTCGGCGTCGCTGTCCATGGTCACGAAGACGAAACCTCCCCAACATTCGACGCGGGCCTCGGGGAGGCAGAAGGTGTCGGGGTCGACGTGGGGGAAGTCCCACGGACAGGGCATCCCGGCGAAGGTCCCGTCGAGGTTCCAGGTGAAGCCGTGGAAGGGGCAGCGCAATTCGGTGACCGGGCCCGGCTGGGTGCGCAGGCGGGTCCCCCGGTGGAGGCAGCTGTTGTGGAAGGCGCGGATCTCGTCCGGAGCACTCCGGACCACGATGAGCGAGAAGCCGGCGACGTCGTAGACGACGGAGTCACCCACTTCCGGGATCTGCTCCTGGCGACAGGCCATCTGCCAGAGGCGCGCCCAGACCTTCTCGACCTCGAGGTCGTGGACGGCGCGGCTCGTGTAGCGCGAGCGCGCCACGCCACCGGTACCGAGATCGTCGTCGGCCGTGGCCCGCAGGGTGGCGGGGACCGGACGGGACTCGGCGTCGAGCAACTCCTGGACCACCCGGGCGCCGTGGGGCAGGTCCGGTCGGGCGGTCATCGGTCGCCGGCGGCGGCTTCGCCGGCGCGGAAGCCGAAGACGAGCGCCGGTCCGAGCGTCCCCCCGCCGGCCGGCGTGGCCGTCCCGAACGGGTTGGCGGCCACGTTCCCGGCCGCGTAGAGGCCGGCCACCACCGCACCGTCGGACGACAGCACCCGGCCCCGGTCGTCGGTCCGTGGTCCGCCCTTGGTGCCCATGCAGCCGCGGTGGACGGCGACGGCGTAGAAGGGGGCCTCGTCGAGCGGGGCCAACGTGGGGTGGGATGCCCGCTGGTCACCGATCCACCGGTCGTAGGGCAGCGAGCCCCGGCCGAACTCCGGGTCCTCACCGCGCCGGGCCCCGTCGTTGAAGGTCGACACCGTGGTGCGGAGGGTCCCGGCCTCCACGCCGATGGCGGCGGCCAGGGTGGCCAGATCATCGGCCCGTCGCAGCCACGGCGGGTCGGGGTCGTCGGGGTACAACGGCCCCACCGGGTACCGCCGCCGGCAGGCGCCGTCGAAGACGAGCCAACAGGGTGGCTCCGCCGGCCCCGGGGCGCCGGAGGCGAGGAGACCGATGGCCCGGCCGACGTCGCCGTAGTTCTGGGCCTCGTCGACGAAGCGGCGCCCCGTCCGGTCCACCATGATCGCTCCCGGATAGGCCCGCTCGGAGTGGAGGGGGCGGTAGTAGGGCACGCCGTCGAGCTCTTCGCCGGGCACGTGGAGAGCGGGCATCCACCACCCCTCCGTCATGTTCCCCAAGACGACGCCCACCGACAGGGCCATCCGCAGACCGTCGCCGTCGCATCCGGGCGTCCCCATGGCCGCCACCGGCGCTCCCCGCAGATGGGCGCCGGCGAGACCGGGGTCGTGCTGGAAGCCGCCACAGGCCAGGACCACCCGCCCCTCGACGACGTCCCCGCCCACCTGGACTCCCATCACTCGGTCCCCCTCCCTGGCCAGGCCCGTGACCCGCGCCCCGGTACGGACCTCGATGCCGGCGTCGCCGACCCCGGCGAGGAGGGCGCCGACGAGCGCCCGGCCGCGGACGGGGCCCCGGAACACGACCCCATCATTGTGGGCGGAACCGGATCCCGCCGCACGGGGCTGGTCGGGGGCGCGGTGGACCCGGGTCTCGACGGCGGCGGGCAGGGTGAGGGTCCGGGGCCACAGGGAGCGGCCGCCGGACACGGCGCCGGGAAGCTCCCCGTGGTAGTCGGGCCAGTGCTCGAGCAGCTCCCATCGAAGGGGTGTGCGGGCCTCGATCTCCCGTCCGACGCGCCCGGCGTCGGAGGCGAAGGCCACCATCAGGCCGGCGTCCACCTCGCCCGTCGCCAACCGGCCGAGGTAGCGGCACGCCTCGGAGGCGCTGTCGTCGAGACCGGCCGCCTTCATGACGTCGTTGTCCGGCAACCAGACCACCCCCCCGGACAGCGCCGTCGTCCCGCCCACCGTCTCGTCGCGTTCGAGGACGACGACGTCGGACCCGCCGGCCGAGGCGCCGAGCGCGGCGGCCAGCCCGGCCGCCCCCGACCCGACCACGACCACCCGTCCCCGGGGTGTCACCGGCCCGGTCGCTCGATCACGCTCTCGGCCGGATCGATGGGGCTCCACAGCGACACACCCCCGTCGGCGGCCACCACCTGTCCCGTGACCCACCGCATCCCGAGCACCGACACGACCGCCTCGGCCACGGCGTCGGGGGTCCCCAGGCCGCCGAGCGCGGTGCGCTCGGCCACCCGCTCCCGGTACCCGGGCAGTTGCGCCGTGCCGGCGAACATGGGGGTGTCGGTGGTACCGGGGGCCACGGCGTTGACCCGGATGCCGAAAGGCCCGAGCTCCCGGGCGGCCACCCGGACGAGCTCGGCCACGCCGGCCTTGGACACCGAGTAGTGGGACATGGACCGGTCGGCCAGGAACCCCGAGATCGACGAGACGGCCACCACCGATCCCCCGCGCCCACCCTCGACCATGGCACCGGCCGTCTCGCGCAGGCACAGGAAGGTGCCGCGGAGATTGGTGCCGACCACACGATCCCATTCGTCCGCCTCCATCTCGATCAGGGGGCTGAAGCCCCCGACACCGGCGGCGAGGACGGCGACGGTCAACCCACCCAGGATGTCGTGGGCCCGGCCGACGGCGGCGACGACGGCCGCCTCGTCGGTGATGTCACAGGTGAGCACGAGATCGGCGTCCACCGGCGCCGGACGGCGGTCGAGGACCGCCACCGCCATCCCCGCGGCGCGGAGCTGACGGACCACGGCCAGCCCGATCCCGCTCGAACCACCGGTGACCAGCGCTGCACCCTCGAGCTCCATGGCTCCCCCCGCCTCGAACGAGTCGAACGATCGGTCACGTTATGGCAGTGGGCCGGGGACCGCGCCCGCCGGCACCCCGTTCAGATCCGGCCCGCCCCCGAGTCGACGCGGACGTCGGTCGGCCCCGCCGTGCCGACGGGTGAGGAGACGGAGTCCGGCGCCGGTTGCGCGGGAAGCGACGAGCTCCGGTCGTGGAGCGGGATCTCCTTGAGCATCAGGGCGAAGACGAAGGCCAGGCCGGCCAAGGGGACGCCGGCCAGGAAGACGACGTGCAGCGACCGGACGAACGACTCGATGACTCCGGCGCGCACCGCCGGGGAGGGCCTTCAGCGCCGTCGGCGTGATGGTGAACGAGGACGACAGGCTGAAGTGGGTCCGGCCGTGGACGAGCAGTGGTAGCCAGTGGCCGAGGCGGACGGTCAGGATCGTTCCGAACAGGGCGGTGCCGAAGGCGGCACCGATGTTGCGGAAGAAGCTGATGGCGGAGGTGGCCGAACCGAGGTCGTCGCGGGCGACGGAGTTCTGGACGGCGAGGACGAGGAGCTGCATGACCATGCCCATCCCGAGACCGAAGACGACCATGTAGCCGGCGGCGGTGACGTGCGAGGTATGGGGACCGAGGTGCGAGAGAAGCCACATCCCGACGGTCATGAGAGCGGTACCCACCACCGGGAACGCCTTGTACCGTCCGATCCGTGTGACGAGCTGGCCGGATCCGATCGACGTCACCAACATCCCGCCCATGAGCGGGAGCAGCAGGACCCCGGACAGTGCCGGTGAGACACCGTCGACCAGCTGCAGGTAGATGGGGATGAAGATGATGGCGGCGAACATCCCGGCGGCCACCAGCAGCGTGATGACGAAGGCCACGGCCGGGATGGGGTTGGCGAAGAGGCGGGGTGGGAAGATCGGCTCGGTGGCTCGGCGCTCCCACCAGACGAA
Organism: uncultured Acidimicrobiaceae bacterium; assembly: GCA_963842145.1. Classification (GTDB taxonomy): domain Bacteria; phylum Actinomycetota; class Acidimicrobiia; order Acidimicrobiales; family UBA8190; genus CAWJFJ01. Next base: position 203,263 of record CAWJFJ010000012.1, on the reverse strand, counting down.
GACGGCGGTGGCGATCAGACCGAAGGCGATGAGCCCCCGGATGATGTCCGAGCCCCACGCGTAGGTCTGACCGCCCCACAAGGTGACCAGCAGAAGCGAGGTGACGGCGGCGACGAGGACGGCCGAGCCCGTGTAGTCGATCGTGTGGGAGCGACGTGGCAGAGGCAGTCGGAGTACGGCACTCGTGATGACGAGGGCGAGGATGCCGACGGGGATGTTGATGTAGAAGATCCACCGCCAGGTGAGGTGATCGACGAAGAAGCCGCCCGCCAGCGGTCCACCGATGCTGGCGAAGGCGAAGACGCCGCCGAAGTAACCCTGGTAGCGCCCTCGCTCGCGTGGGCTCACGATGTCGCCGATGATGGCCATGGCCAGAGCCATCAGTCCTCCACCACCGAGTCCCTGCAGCGCCCGGAAGGCGATGAGCTGGTCCATGTTCCGGGCCAGCCCCGACAGCGCCGAACCGACGAGGAAGATGACGATGGCGACCTGGAAGATCTTCTTCCGCCCGTAGAGGTCGGAGATCTTCCCGTACAGGGGGGTCGACAGGGTGGTGGTGAGGAGGTAGGCGGTCACCACCCACGACAGGTGGTTGAGGCCGTGGAGGTCGCCCACGATCGTGGGCAGGGCCGTCGCCACGATGGTCTGGTCCAGCGCCGCCAGCAGCATGCCCAGCATGAGCCCGCTGAAGATGATCAGGACCTGGCGGTGCGAGAGCACCTGGGTCGGGTCGGTCGGGACCTCTTCCGCGGAGGCGCGGGATCGTGTCAGGGACATGGTCGCCACCAGGCTACCGATGGCGGTGGGGTACCCCGACCGGGGATCTCCGTGACCGGGTCCCCGCGCCGGGCCCGGCCGTTGCGGTCGGCGGTGGCGACCTCAGCAGGCGGCGAGCACGGGGGCGTCGGCCTCGCGCTCGTCGAGGAAGGACCACCAGGCGTCGGCCGCGGCCGTGGCCGGTCCGGCCACCTTGTCGGGGGCGTCGACCACCACGCCGAGGGCCTCGAGCATCCACACCCCGTGCAGCTCGTCCACCCCGGCGTGGACGTCCCAGAAGCGCGCCCCGTCGGCGTCGACGCCGTAGCGCAGTCGCAGACCCTCGGCCTTGCTGGCGGCCACGGCCGGCGCCTGGACCTCGTAGGCGGTGACGGCCGCCAGGGCAGCGACCGGCGAGGCGTCGGCCAGCGACGTGTAGAGCTCGACCAGATCACGCGTGGCCGGCGTCATGTCGGTGACGGGGGCACCGACCGCCGCGGCGAAGGCGTCGAACAATTCGAGGTGGGGGGCGGGGACGGCCCGCTCGTCGTCGAGGTTGGCCTCGACCAGTTCCCGGGCACGGCCGTCGGGGAGGGCGGCGGCGATGCGCTCGAGCACTCCGGGCAGGGCCGCTTCGAAGTGCCGGTACTGGGCGGCGTAGGACGCCAACTCGCCGGCGTTCCAAGGTTCCCGCCTCCCAGCGACGGTAGAAGGGATGGGCGAGAAGTCGCCGGGGACTCAGGATGTCGTCGAGGAGAGCGTCGAGCTCGGTGCGCAGCATGGACGTCATGGTAACCGGCGGCACCGGCGCCGCCCAGACAAGGGGCCCGCCGCCACATGAGCAAGCGAAACGCCCGCTCACGAGCGCGATGTGGGTGGAGGTTCTTCCCGGCGGGCCGAAAAAGTCGGCGCCGACGTCATCCACAGGGCTGCGGGTGTCGTACAGCCAGTGGCAGCCGGGGCGGACCGATGCACGTAGCCGCTCCCGACCGACAGCGAGGAGCCGGGAGCATGGCACAGGTGAGTCGACGTTCGTTCCTCAGGAACTCCGGTCTGGCCATGGCCGGCGCCGGCGTGATGTCACAGATGCCGTTCCTGTCGAGCCTCGTCGGCGCCGGCGAAGCCGACGCCCCCGCCGCCGTCGACGCGGCCACGGCCGGCACCGACGAGGGGGCGGCGACCCTGACCGAGCCCCTCGTGGCCCACGTCCGGGACCTGTCGACCGGTGAGATCGGCATCTTCAACGGCACCCGCGAGGTCGTCTTCAACGACCCGCAACTGGCCGCCCGTCTGTTCCGCGCCGCCCGTGACCGCACGTCCTGCAGCCTCGACACCTCCTAGACCACCAGTCCCTCCGACAAAAGAGAGCTGATCCTCATGTCATCGCACCGTGAAGCCCCTGAGATCTCGAAGGACCCGGTGGCCGACAGCACCGACCTCTACGCCTTCGTGAGTCCCGACAACCCCGACACCGTGACGATCATCGCCAACTACATCCCGCTCGAGTCCCCCGACGGTGGCCCGAACTTCTACGAGTTCGGCACCGACGTCCTCTACGCCATCAACATCGACAACGACGGGGACGGCAAGGCCGACATCAGCTACCTGTTCGAGTTCCAGAGCGAGACCACCAATCTCGACACCTTCCTCTACAACACGGGACCCATCTCGTCGCTCACCGACCCGAACTGGAACCGGCGCCAGACCTACACCGTGACCAAGATCCTCGAGGACGGGAGGATGACCGTGCTCGGCAGCGGCCTGCCCTGCCCGCCGTGCAACATCGGTCCCCTCTCCACCCCGAACTACGAGACCGGCTCTGGCCAACCCGGCCATCACCACCTTGAAGCGACGGCATCACCGTCTTCGCCGGTCAGCGGGCCGAGGGCTTCTACGTGGACCTCGGGTCCATCTTCGACCTCGGCGTCCTCCGGCCGTTCGCCGCCGACCACATCCTCGGCAACCTCATCTCCACCATGGCCGGCGTCAACGCCACCAAGGCGCTGAACGTCCACTCCATCGCCATCCAGGTGCCGATGGACCAGCTCACCCGTCATCGCGACATGCCGACGAACCCGGCGGCGCCAAGGACTCGGTCATCGGTGTGTGGACGTCGGCCTCCCGCCAGGCGGCGACCGTTCTGCCCTCGACTCCGACAGTCCACGTCGGCCCCCATCTACGCCGGACCCTGGGTCCAGGTGTCGCGGCCTCGGGAACCCTCTCATCAACGAGGTGGTCATCCCGATGTCGCAGAAGGACTACTGGAACCACGAAGCGCCGGCGTCCGACATCCAGTTCGCCCAGTACGTGAGCAATCCGGAGCTGGCGCGGCTGCTGCCGGTGCTGTACCCGGGGCCGGCCGGCGGCCCGCCGTGTTCCCCAACCTGGCCGCCTACAACGCCGCCGGCACGCCGAACCGGGCCGACCTCACGGCCATCCTCATGACCGGCATCCCCTCCGGCGTCATCCCCGGTTTCCAGAACTTCACCGGGACGGTGCAGGCCGACATGCTGCGGCTCAACATGGCCATCCCGCCGGCCGTGACCTCGTCCACGCTGCCGAGCAATCTCGGGCTCCTCGGCGGGGACCTGGCCGGCTTCCCGAACGGCCGGCGCGTCTTCGACGACGTGGTCACCATCGAGATCCAGGCCATCGCCGGGGCCACCCTCCGTCTGGTCGACCCGTCGTTCACGCCCGACGCCGCCGCCGGTCTCGTCAACCAGGGTCTCACCAGCAGCGGGACCGACATCTCAGCCATGGGCACGGAGAACTACCTGACCGCCTTCCCGTACCTGGGCGTGCCCCACAGCGGCTACTTCACCCCGGCGAGCTAGTCGGTGGTCACCGCCACCGGGGCACCGACGAGCGGCGACGTCCGACCGCGCCATACGTCACCGGCTGTCTTCCCGGTGCTCGGCCCGGGCCGGTGCATGGGGAACAGACCGGGCCGAGCACGGGAGCTTCTGTCATGCTCGACATCGGGGAGGACAACGGTGCCCTGGTCGTCTACAGCCCTGCCCGGCTCGCCGGCGAGGAGATCGAGATCCGTCCCCACGGCGGGGTGTGGTCGGGCGTCCACACCGCGGTGCGCGCCCGTCATGTCGGCGACAGGGTGCTCCACGCCGGCGTCTTCGGGTCGCTACCCGCCGGTCTCTACGACCTCCGCCTCCGCCCGGCTCCAGTCCCCGGCGACGACGACGACGACGGCGGCGATCATGGGCACCATCCCCACGCCCTTTCGGCGAGGGCCACGGACGCCACGGTGACGACCGTGGCCGTGGCGCCCGGGGCCGTCGCCGAAACGGCGGTGGCCCGCCCCGACGAACTCCTCTGACACCGTCCGCCGCTCCCGGCGCCGTCGGCTTGTCCCGATCTCTCCGGGAGCCGAGACTGTCGGGGAGACGAAGGGGTGGCGGCCATGGCAGTCCTGGCTTCGGTGTAGATGCCGAGACACGCTCGCCGCACGGTCGCGGGACTGGTCCTCACACCCGGGGCCAGCGCCGGTCGTGACCAGCCGTCCCTGGTGGCCATCGACGCCGCGCTCACCCCGGGCGGGGTGCGCGTCGAACGGATCGATTTCCCTTACCACCTGGCCGGTCGGCGGGCACCCGACCGGCCCGCCGTTCTCCTGGCCACCGTCGTCGCCGCCGCCGCGACGCTCGCCGCCGAGCTCGGTGTGCCGGCGGCACGCATCGCCCTCGGCGGCCGATCCATGGGCGGGCGGATGTGTTCGATGGCCGTGGCCGAAGGTCTGCCGGCCGCCGCGCTGGTCCTCGTCAGCTACCCCCTGCACCCGCCGGGCAAGCCGGACCGCCCCCGGACGCAGCACCTCGGTTCTCTGGAGGTCCCCTGCCTGTTCGTGTCGGGGACCCGCGACGCCTTCGGAACGCCCGACGAGCTCGAAGCGGCCACCTCGTCCATTCCCGGACCGGTCACCCACGTCTGGATCGACGGGGGGGACCACGGGTTGCGGGGACGCGACGAGCAGGTGGCGGCGACCGTCAGCTCCTGGATCACCTCCCTCTGAGGGTGCCTCTCCCCCCGACGAGAGCGGTGCCGGTCAACCGATCTTGAGCAGGTCGATGACGAAGACGAGGGTGGCGTTGGCCGTGATCCCGACGTTCTTCGGCGGCATCGGACCGTAGGCGAGGTCGGGCGGGATGATGAGCTCGCGCCGACCCCCGACCTTCATACCCACGACACCCTTGTCCCACCCCTTGATGACCTGACCCTCCCCCAGGGTGAACGTGTACGGCGTATTGAAGTCCCAGGACGCCTGGAACTCCGTCTCCGTCGCATAGTTGACGCCCACGTACTGCACCGTCACCTTGTCGCCGGCCTTGGCCGCCGGCCCGGTGCCGACGATGAGGTCGCTCGCCTCGAGGGCGGTCGGCGGCCGTCCCACGGGAAGGGTGACCGACGGCTTCATCCCCCAAGTCCCGGCCGGCGACGGCATCGAGACTGGCGCGATCGTCGCCGAGGTCGTGGTCGTGGTCGTGGCACGACCCGGTTGGCCCGCTGGGGGACTGGCCGCCGGCGTCGGAGCTGCCACAGGCGGCCGCCGCCACCGCCATGGTCGCCGTCAGGACGAGTGCGGATATCGGTCTTCGAGGCATGGCCCCGTGTCCTCCCCTGGTGATGGGCGGCCAAGTTACCCCGTCGCCGGTCATTTTCGGTGCCGCGCCGCGGTCCGTCTGCGGGCCGGCGCCGTCGGGGACCGGCGTCAGGCGGGTGAGAGGAAGCGGGTGTAGTCGTCGAGCACACGGCGCATCTCGTCGGGGTTGCCCGACGGAACGCGGACGACCACCTCGGTGATCCCGAGCGAGGCGTAGTGGTCCAGCTTGCCCTCGGTGGGCACGGTCCCGAAGGGGACGACGTGCAGCGGAGCCGGGATCGCGACCGGCCGTCTCGAACGCCCGCCGGAGCTCGGCCAGCGACGACGGCCACACCGGCCCCACCGATGGGCATCCAACCGTCGGCGTACTCGGCCACGGCGGCGAAGAGCTTGGGGCCCGCTCCCCCTCCGACGAGGGTCCGCACCCGGGGCCGCTGCACCGGCTTGGGCCACGAGTACGACGGGGGGAGAGTCACCCACCGTCCGTCGTACGATGGCTTCGTCCTGCGCCCACAGGGCGTGCATGCACAGGACCTTCTCCCGAGCGATGGCGCGCCGGTCGGGGAAGTCCACGCCGTGGTCGGCCGCCTCCTGGCGGTTCCAGCCGTACCCCATTCCCAGGACGAAACGACCCCCCGACAGATCGGTCGACGGTGGCGATCTGCTTGGCCAGGACGATCGGATCGTGCTGGGCGACCAGGGCGATCCCGGTGCCGAGAAGGATACGGTCGGTCACCGCCGCCGCCGCCGCCAGGGCCGTGAACGGATCGAGGGTGCGCCGGTAGTCCTCGAGATGGACCCCGTCGACGAGCGACGGCGGGTTCGCTCCCCACCGGGAGATGGGTGTGCTCGGGGAGGTAGAGCGAGTGGTAGCCGCGCTCCTCGGCGGCCACGGCGAAGGCGTCGGGAGCCATGGCCAGATCCGTCAGGGCGGCGGTGACGCCGATGTCCACGCGGGTCCCGTCCGGCGCGGTCAGCGCGGTGGCACGTCGGTGGGCGGACCCGACCACGACGACGGGCTGTCGCTGGCCGGGAACGACTCCTCACCGACCTCGTCGATGGCCTCGTCGTCGGGATCGGGACCGGTCGGTTCGTCCGCGTCGGGCTGTGGTCTCCGATCTGTCGGTCACGGCTTCGACCTTACCGTCCGACCCGCCCGGACCCCACCGAGTTCGCGCCAGCGCGGGCACGTCACGACGTGGTCGTTCACCAGCCCCGCCGCCTGCATGGTGGCGTAGCACGTGGTGGGACCCACGAAACGGAGTCCGAGGCGGCGCAACTGCTTGCTCATGGCCGACGAGACCTCGGTGGTGGCCGGGACATCGGCCGGGACGGCCCACGAGTTGTGGACGGTGGCGCCGTCCACGAAGGACCACAGGATCTCGGTGAGGGTGTCGCCGGCGTGCGTGCAACGACTCGATCACGCGGGCGTTCGAAAGGGTCGACTGCGATCTTGGCCCGATTCCGGACGATCCCGGTGTCGCCCAGCAGACGGTCGACGTCCCCGTCGTCGAACCGGGCCACCGACGCCGGGTCGAATCCGGCGAACGCTCGCCGGTAGCCCTCCCGCTTGGCGAGAATGAGGGCCCAGCTCAGGCCGGCCTGGGCTCCCTCGAGGGTCAGCCGCTCGAAGAGCTGGGCCTCGTCCCGCACGGGCACGCCCCATTCGAGGTCGTGGTAGGCGCTCATCGCCTCGCTCGTGTCGGCCCACGAGCAACGGCGGGCGCCGGTCACGGGTCGTCCCCCACGTCATCGTTCTACCGCACCACTGCTCCCGGTCGCCCTTGCGGGCCTGGGCGGCGACGAGTTGGCTGTGGTGATGCGCATCGTCCTCGGATCCGACCACGCCGGGTTTCGCCTCAAGAAGGTGCTCGCCGAGCATCTCCTGGCCACCGGCCACGACGTGGATGACGTGGGAACCGATTCCGAGAAACCGGTCGACTATCCCCTCTTCTGCGCACCGGTGGCCCGCGCCGTCGTCGGTGGTCACGCCGACCTGGGGGTGGTCCTCGGCGGCAGCGGCCAGGGGGAGGCCATCGCCGCCAACAAGGTCCACGGGGCCCGTGCCGCACTCTGCCACGACGAGACGACCGCCCGTCTGGCCCGGAACCACAACAACGCCAACGTGCTGGCGCTCGGGGCCCGCTTCGTCGCTCCCGAACTGGCCGTGACGATCCTCGACGTGTTCGTCACCGCCACCTTCGAAGGGGGTCGCCACGTCCCGCGCCTGGCCGAGATCGCCGCCATCGAGTCCGAGGAGTGCGCCTGATCGAGCGGGGCGAGACGTCGGCGCCCGGCGGCTCCGTCAGGTGGCCAGGACGACCGTCCTGGCCACCTGTCGTGCAAGGTCTGCTTCTGCGGGTCCCACAGGGGGAACAGCATGTCGATCACCCAGGGGACGATCAGCGCCACGACCATCAGGTATTCGAAGGCGGCGCGGCCGAACGCCCGCGGATAGCCGATCGCTGCGCCTGAATCGGCACTGACGGCGCGGGTGCGTGTCACCATCATTCCGATCGTCTGTCCTCGTGGCGATCCGCAGAACAGCCCGCCGTAGACGATGACGGTGACGGCGTTGATCAGGACCCCGATCGGTCGCAGGCGGTAGCGCAGCGTGTGCATGCCGCGTACCACCACGTGCTCGGCATGGACCTGGTGCAGGGGAATGATCACGATCAGGGCCACCACGGCGAGGATGGCGAAGTCGATCAGCCAGCCGCCGAGCCTGGCCCCGTAGTCGGCCAGGACCGGTGGCCCCGGCGGACCGGGGACTCCGTACACCGGCTGTCCGTACGGCGGTGGACCGTGTGACGGCCGGCCCGGGCCACCCGGTGGAGACCATCCGCCGTCGGGAGGGGGCATGGATCCCGGTGGCGGCGTCGGGTGGGGTTCCTCGCTGGGGTCGGGCGCACCTTCGCCTGGGGGAGGTCCCTGCGTCATCGCTTCTCCTCGACCTGCGTGGTGGGCCGCGATCGGCGACGGAACCCGGAGGCTGGTGCCATCGCTCGCGCCAATTGCTCGCGCCAATCGGAGGAGAAGTGTAGGAGAAGGGGCCCACTCGGTTCGGCGATCGCCGGCCGTCGTCGGCCCCGGGGCGCGTCAGGGACGGCGGCGGCACGTCGTGGCTCACCACAACGGCACGACGTCGCGCCGTTCACACGATCGTCACCCGGCCGACGTCGACCGTTCACGGTGCGCCCTTACGCTGGTCGTGGCTATGCAGATCAGCCGGCCGGGAGGTGAGCGGTGACCACCGCCGCGAGATGCGGGAACAGCGGGGCGGGGACCCCGGACGTGCTCCCCGCCGATGTGGACGAGATGGGCACGGGTCCCGTCATCGAGGACGTGGTCCGCCTCGGTGACGAGCACGTGAGAGGCGTCGAGAGCTTGTGCGTGGGGGAATCTCAATAGGCCACCCCACCACCGGACTCGCCTCCCCGACGTCAAGGGCGCGATCATCGTCGGGTGCGCGTGCGTCGGACATTCGCCTTCGTCGACCTCTCCGGCTTCACCGCCCTGACCGAGGCCGAAGGCGACGAGCGGGCCGTCGGAGTCCTCGCCGTCTTCCGGTCGACACTGCGGGAGATCTGCTCCCGTCGGGCCGTGCGCATAGCCAAATGGCTCGGCGACGGGGCCATGCTCGTGAGCGTGGAGTCCAAGCCTCTCGTGGCCGCCACGCTGGAGATGAAATTCGCGGCCGACTCGTCCCCCGAGCCTGTCGCCATCAAGTGCGGGATCACCATCGGCCACGTCATCCTGCTCGAGGGGGACGACTACATCGGTCACGCCGTCAACGTGGCGTCCCGGCTGTGCGACATGGCCGTGGGCCACGAGGTGCTGGCCCTGGCCGAGGTGGTGGCCGAACTGCCGGCCTGGGGAACGGCCGATGCGCCCCGACGAGGTCACCGTGCGCGGGCCTGGAGCAACCGCTCCGCGTGGTGCGGCTGGGCCTGCACCAACCGGGACCCGGGGCGATTCCCGATCCGATCTGTCAGATCCCGCTGACCGAGGACACCGCCTTCGAACGGCGCCGCGACGCCAACGGGGCAACGTTGCTGTTCTGCTCCGACAGCTGCCTCGAGACGTGGGTGGAACGACCGACGACCTCCGTCCGCGAGGAGCCGGGGAGCATCCGCGAGGTGTGGATGCGCTGAGGCGCAGCCGACACCTCGCATGTCAGGCCCGGTCGCGGGCCGGTGCCGCAGCTCGGCGTCGGAAGGTGACGGGCATGTGCTTCACGCCGGCGTGCTTGTTGGTCCGGAAGCGCCGGACGGGTCCGTCGAGTCGGAATTCCTCGAACCGGGTCGAGCAGTTCCTCGAGCATGATCCGGATCTCCATGCGGGCCAGGTTGGCGCCCAGGCAGAAGTGGCTCCGGTAGCCGAAGGCCACGTGGGGATTGGGCAGGCGCCGGACGTCGAACCGGAACGGTTCGTCGAAGACCGTCCTCGTCACGGTTGGCCGACGCCCACCACAACGTGACCTTGTCACCGGCCCGGATCTGTCGACCGGCCACCTCCACGTCACGGGTGGCCGTCCGCCGGTTGTAGAGGGTGGGACTCGACCACCGCAGGATCTCCTCCACGGCCCCGGGCACGAAGGAAGGGTCCGCCTGCAGCAGTGCCCATTGGTCGGGATGCTCGATCAGGGCGGCCATGCCCAAGGCGATGGCATTGCGGGTCGTCTCGCTGCCGGCGGCGACGAGGAGATTGAAGAACATGAGCAGCTCGAGATCGGACAACGGTGCCGTCACCCCGTCCTCCCCCTCGACGGTGGCGCCCGCCACCGTGGCCAGGATGTCGTTCGCCGCCCGTCGATCCGCTTCCGGGCCACCAGGGCGGACCCGTAGGTGGCCATGGCGGCCGACGCATCCTGCACGGCGGAGCTCGTCCCGCCGAGCTCACGGTCGTCATAGGTCAGGCTGGCCCCCGACCAGGCCATGAGATCGTGGCGGTCCTCGTTCGGGACCCCCATCAGCATGGCCGTGGCCTGCAGGGGCAGCTCGACGGCCACATCCATGAGGAAGTCACAACGACCCCGGTCGGCCACGGCGTCGAGGATGACGGCCGTCCGGCGGCGGAGCTCGCCTTCCAGAAGAGCCAGGGCTCGCGGCGCCACGGCCGGTGTCACCAGTCGCCGGATCCGCTGGTGGCGGGGGTCGTCCATCATGTTGAGCAGCACCCCGGCGGCGAACCCGTAGGGCAGATCCTCGATCAGGGTCCCGCCGCCGGCGGCGTCCGGAGCCCCCGCCGATGAGAACGTGGCGGCGTCGGAGACGACCTCGAGAACGAGGGCGTGGCTGCTCACCACCCAGAAACCGACGTCGTCGGGGGTGTGGCTCGTCGGTGGGTGCCACCACACCGGGGCCCGGCGGCGCAGAACGGTGAAGACGTCGTCGGGGAAGCCTCCGACGAAGCGGTCGAGATCGGTCAGGTCGATGTCCTCGAGTCGCATCAGTCGGCGCACGACGAGACGAAACCCCGTCGATGCTGTCGAGCCGCCGGAGATGGCCGTGACGACCGTCCCAGGTCCCGTCGTCGAGGTCGGAGCGCAGCGTCTCCATGCGCCGTGCCACCAGGTCGTCGTCCAACAAGGCCAGTCCCGAGATGCAGGCGCGGACCTCGGGGTCCAGGTAGGCATGGGGACGGTGCCAGTAGGCCCAGTTGAAACCGTCGACGCAGTCGGCGGGGATCGGGCACGACCTCGATGCGATCGGCACCGATGACCTCGGCCACGGTCGTCGGGTCCGACCGCGTTCGTCGACGGGAGGGCGTTGGCCTCGGGGACATAGTCCTCCAGGAGCCAGAACGACTTGTGGACGACGGGGTCGAAGGTGAAGACCACCAGGCGACGGGCGACCCGGGCCATCTCGGCCAGGCCGGCGGTGGCGTCCTCCAGTGATGGACGGTCAAGATGGCCATGGGCGGCGTCGAAGGTGCTGTCGGCGAAGGGCAGTCGCTCGGCGACCGCCTGGACGGCCGGAGCCGATCGGCCGGCGGGCGCTGGCCGATCATCACCCCCGACGGCTCCACGGCCACCACGGCCCGGTCCGGCGGCCTCGTAGGAACCGGTCCCGGCGCCCACGTTGACCACGGTGGCGGCGTCGCCGAGCGCGCGGCCGATCTGCTCGGCCACCCGCGGATCGGGCCGCCGGTGCCTGGCGTAGACCGTCCCGATGCGGTCGTACCCCGGTCCCGTCCTGGCGCTGTCGGCCGTGTCCGGCTCCTCCCCGTCCCCGGCCGCCGGCCACCGGCGCCCAGGTCGGCCTCAGACTAGAACATGTTCTAGTCTGAGGCAAGCGGAGCGGCGTCACGGCCGGGGGTGCCCGGCGCTCAGCGGGGACGGCGTCGTCGGTGGAGCAGAGGGCTCCCCGGCTCCCGACAGGCTCCCCCGGCCATCTTCGCCCGCCGCCAGGCCATACCGGAGAGAGCCTCGAGGACGATGCGGTTGGCCAGGTACGCCGTGATCTCGGCGTGGTCGTAGGGCGGCGCCACCTCCACCACGTCGAGACCGGCCACGGGAAGCTCCATGGCCAGACGGCGCACGGCGTCGAGCAGGGCCCGAGCCGAGAGTCCTCCCGGTTCCGGTGTCCCCGTCCCGGGAGCGGACCCGGGATCGACCACATCGACGTCGACCGAGAGGAACACGGCGTCGCAGTCGTCGAGGGCGACGGTGGCCGCCTCGGTGAGACACTCGTCGAGACCGCGGCCGGTGACCTCGGTCATCTCGTAGCTGCGCATCCCCTGTTCGTCCATCCACGCCAGGGTCTCGGGTCCGGGCCAGTAGCCGCGGAGTCCGATCTGGAGGAAGCGGTCACCGCGGGTGGCACCTGATTCGATCAGTCGTCGCATGGGCGTGCCGTGGCCGAGCAACGAACCGAACTGCGTGTCACCGGTGTCGGCGTGGGCGTCGAAGTGGATGACCGAGACTCGGCCCCAACCGACGTGCCGGGCCACTCCGGTGACGTCCGGCAGGGCGATGGTGTGGTCGCCTCCGAGGATCACGGGCACCGCTCCCGAGCGGGCCACGCGTCTCGACGGCCTGTTCGAGTCGCTCGAGAGACCGCTCGATGTCACCGGGAGGCATCACGACGTCGCCGACGTCGACCACGCCCAGGTCGACGAGGGGATCCACGCCGAGAGCCAGGTGGGGTCGCCGACCGTCGTGAGCGAGGTAGTCGGTGACGCGAATGGCCCGTGGACCGAAGCGGCACCCGGGACGGTGCGACGTCCCGCCGTCGAACGGGGCCCCGATGACGACCGCCGACGCACCGGCCAAGCTGGCCGGGTCGTCGAGGTCGGCGGCGGGCACACCGACAAAGGTGGCGTCCGGTCCGTACATGGTGCGGGGGCTCATCGGCCCGTCATTCTGTCCGCATTCACGCGCCCTCGTCGTGCGTCGAGCGCCGGCACCGCGGCATTCAGGCATGCTCAGGCCGCACCCGCAGCCCGGCCACCGAGGTCTCCCATGTTCCTGAACGGCGTGTCGCATCCGCCCCCGGAGCCGGTGCGCCGCCGGGTCGGTCGGGCACGCGGGACCGCCGGCAGTTCCTCCGCGATGCGGCGGTGGCCCTGGCGGCCACCACCTCGGCCGGCCTCTTCGGTGCCCTGGCCGGATGTGCGGGGACCCGGAGCTCCGCGTCCGCCGTCACGAGACCGACCGGTCGGCCGGCACCACCGCCGTCGACGACCGAGGTGCTCGACCCGGCCGCGTGGTCGGCCTGGCCCGATCCCTCGACGGCACCCTCGTCCTGCCCTCGGCGGCGGCCTACGCCGGCGCCAAGCTCGTCTACAACCTGCGCTTCGCCGATGTCGACCCGGCGGCCGTGGCCTACTGCGCCAGCGCTGCCCGACGTCCGGCGCTGCGTCGCCTTCGCCCGCGACCACGGCATCACCGCCACCCCCCGCAGCGGCGGGCACAGCTACGGCGGCTACTCGACGGGAACGGGACTGGTCGATCGACGTGTCGCGCATCGAACACGGTCACCACCGACACCACGCAGATGAGCGCCGTGATCGGGGCCGGGACGCAGCTGGTCGACGTCTACGACCAACTGTCGAGCGCCGGGATGCTCCTGCCCGCCGGCTCGTGCCCGACGGTGGGCATCGCCGGGCTCACCCTCGGCGGCGGCATCGGCGTCGTCGGTCGGAAGTACGGCCTCACCTGCGACAACCTGGTGGCGCTGGACGTCGTCACGGCCGACGGGCGACTGCTCACCTGCAGTGCCGACGACCACGCCGATCTCTTCTGGGCCAGCCGGGGCGGCGGAGGTGGCAACTTCGGGATCGCCACCTCGTTCACCTTCGGGCTGCACCCGCTGCCCGAGCTCGCCCTCTTCACCGTCAACTGGCCGTGGGAGGCGGCGGCCGACGTGCTCGGCCGGTGGCAGGAGTGGATGGCGACGGCACCCGACGAGCTGTGGTCGAACTGCCAGCTGCAGTCGGCGGGGAGCGACGGGCTGAACGTCCGCAGCAACGGCGTCTTCGTGGGAGGACCGGACGCCCTCACCGGCCGTGCTCCAGCCGCTCCTGCGGAGCGGCGGACCCCGCACGACCGGTTCGTGGGTGCCGACTCGTACCTCCACGCCATGCTGGTGGAAGCCGGGTGCGAGGACCTCAGCGTCGGCCAGTGCCACCTGTCGGGTGAGAGCGCCGGCGCCACGCTGCCGCGGTCCGTCGTTCGCCGCGACCTCGGCCTACCTGATGACGGCGCTGTCCGGCGCCGGCGTCGATGCGGCCGTACAGAGCGGTGCAGGACCTGCAGGCCACCGTTCCCCAGCTGGGAGGAGGCCTCGTCTTCGACTCCTACGGGGGCGCCATCAACACCGTGGCCCCCGATGCCACCGCCTTCGTCCACCGCCACGCCCTGTGCGCCATGCAGTCGAGCACCTCGTGGGGGCCGGGCGCCCCGCCTGCGACGGTGGACGCCGCCCAGTCGTGGTTGGCGCCGTGCCGCCGGCGCCATGGCCCCGTTCGTGAGCGACGCCGCCTATCAGAACTACATCGACCCCACCCTGGTCGACTGGGCCGAGGCCTACTACGGCGCCAACCTCCCCCGGCTCGTGGCCGTGAAGCGCCGGTACGACCCCGACGACTTCTTCCACTTCGCCCAGTCCATCCCGACGACGTCTGCCCGACCTGACGGCGTCCTACGCACCGCCGAGGATCTCGGGTCCGGCCAGCAGGTGACGGCTGACGTCCCCGATCAGGTCGGTGGTGAACCGGCGTTCGGCGAAGCGCCACCGACCGTCGTGGCGTTCGAAGCGATCACGGTAGCGACCGGCGACGATCGTCTGCAGCCCGAGACCGTCGGCCGCCTGGAGCACGGTGAAGTACGACCGGGCCGCGGCCGTCCCGGCCTCCTCGTCGACCTCGATCGACCACGTTGGTGGTCACATGCTTGGTGCGCGGTGTCCCGTCCTCGTGCATCCGGATCGTCGAGCGCAGGAGCTCGAGGATCTTCTCCCGGCCCCGCAGCCCGGCCGTCACGCCGTCGACACCGATGGTGGCATCGGCCGAGCAGCGCGGCCACGCCGTCGAGATCGCCGTCGTCGACGTAGGCGGCGTAGGAGAAGATCAGGTTCTCGATGGAGCGTTCGGCGTCGGGCATCGTGTCGACGGTACCCCCGGTGTTCGGCGCCGTCGCCCATCGGCGTCCGGACCGCTCGCCACGACCGGCGGGATCAACCGGGGATGTTCATCAGTTCGATCCGGACGCCGTCGGGATCGGTGCAGTAGACGAAGTCGAGCGAGGTGCCCGAGAGCTCGAAGGTGGTGCGGGTCCCGGCCACGACCGTTCCACCCAGCGTCTCGACGGCGGCCGCCACGGCGTCCACGTCGTCCACCCGCACCGACAGATGGGTCAGTCCGAGCTGGTTCATCGGTCGGCGGGCGCCGTCACCGATCGGGTCCGGCGAGGTGAAGTGCAGCAGCTCGATGGCCATGGCGTCGCGACGGACGAACTGTGAACGCAGGACCACCCCGTCGAGCTCCATGAGCCGGCCGAACTCGTCACCGACGGCATGGGACTCGGCCGGGGCGAAGTCCAAGGCCTCGCAGTAGAAGCGCAGCGAACGCTCCAGATCCGACACGCAGATCCCCAGGTGCGAGAACGTCGTCGTCATCGTGGCCTCCTCCGATCGTCCGCGCCGCTCGATCACCCCACGCCTGCGCGCACACACCGCGGGCCATACTGTCGGGGTGCAGAGCACTCCTTCGGTTCCGGGGGACTACGCCGGTTCGGGGGACCTCGACACCGGCCGAGCCGACCTGCCCACTCGTTTCCGTGGCCACGCGCAGGTGATGGCCCGCCACGGGCGATCTCCGTTGTCCGTCGCCCTCATGCGGGGTGCGGCCGACGACCTCGAACAGGGCGGGATCGTGGCCGAGCTCTACACGCGGCGTCCCCCTGCCGGCCGGACAGGCGCCGGCTCTGCGTCTCCTGGCCGCCCTCCACCGCCTCGTCCTGGCCGGCCGGGCCCCCGACCTCGCCGGCTACTACCCGAGCGTGGGCGGCAAGCTCCCGCCCGACGGCGCGTGGGCGGTGGCCGAACGGACGCTGCGGGCCAACGCCGCCGAGCTCCGGCGTGGTGCTGCGCCGCGGGGTGCAGACCAACGAACCGGGCCGATCGGCGGTGCTGTTCGGCGTGCTGCTGTGGATCGCCGACCGCTATCGTCGACCCGTCCGGCTCCTCGAGATCGGCGCCAGCGCCGGGCTGAACCTCCTGGCCGAGAACTTCGCCTACCGCAGCAGCGGCGCTCTCCTCGGCGATCCCGATTCGCCGCTCGTCTTCGAGGGGCCGTGGGTCGGGACCCCGGTGCCCGATCCCGCCGAGGCCGAGACACATCTGACCGTGGTGGAACGACGCGGCTGTGACATCGCACCGATCGACGCCACCAGCGCCGACGGGCAGCTGGCGTTGCTCTCCTACATCTGGCCCGACGAACCCAAGCGGCTGGCCCGGATGCGCGCCGCCCTGGCGGTGGCCGAGCGGTTCCCGCCCGTCGTCGACACGGCCCCCGCCGGGGCGTGGATCCGCCGCGTCCTGGCCCAGCGACAGAGCTCGACGGTCCAACTCGTCTGGCAGTCGGTCTTCGCCCAGTACCTCACGAGCGAGGACCGCGACGATCTGACGGCCACCATGGCGGACGCCGGGGCACAGGCCACCGACGACATCCCCCTCGTCTGGGCCCGGATGGAGCCGTCGGACGATCCTCTGCCAGGGATTCCGGGTCACCGTGACGTGCTGGCCCGGGGGGGAGGAGACGCTCCTGGCCCGCTCGGGGGACCACGGCCCGCCCGTGCGCTGGACAGCGGGACTAGAAGCTCCCGGCCGTCCTACGCGATCGTCGGCGGTCCTCCAGCTGTTCCATGAACTCCAGCCGGATGTTCCCGGGCGCCTCCACGAAGACGATCCGCCGGCGCCCGAAGGTGCCGCTCACCTCGGCCGGCCCCCACAGCACCGTGTGACCCTCGATCTCGCGGTCGAGATCGTCGGTGAACAGAGCGGGATGCAAGAAGCAGTCGTCGGGCAGGTCGACGGCGTCTTCGTACAGGGCCCGCGTGAACAGGGTGATCATGACCGGTCCCAGGAAGACGTCGGCCCGCTCCCCGCCGTGCCAGGGCATCCGGTCGCGCACCTCGGCCCCGGCCGACTCGTAGAAGGCCACGGCGGCATCGAGATCGGCGACCTTCACGGCCAGGTTGGCCAGTCCCGTCACGGTCACCGGCGCAGCCCCCCCGTCGACCTCGGTGTCCCGGTCGGTGTCACGTCCGCAGGATCGTCCCGGGCCGGGCGTCGAGACCTTCCGCCGCCGGCTCGTTGTCGAGCCGGATGGGCACACCGTTGACGAGGACGTGCGTCATCCCGACGGGGGCGTCGGCCGTCAACCGTTCGCCGTCGGCCGGGAAGTCGTGCAACCGGCGCAGGGGTCCGGGCGCCACCGTGGCGGGGTCGAAGACGCAGAGGTCGGCGGCCTTGCCCACCTCGACCGTGCCGCGGTCGGCCAGGCCGTAGACGGCCGCCGGCTCCCCGGTCAGCTTGTGGACGGCCCGCTCGAGGGGCATGACGTGGCGGTCCCGCACCCACGTCCCGAGCAGATCGGTGGCGAAACAGGCGTCACACAGCTGCGACACGTGGGCCCCGGAGTCGGCCAGGCCGAGAAGGACGTTGTCGCGGGGCAGGAGCCATGCGATCCCCTCGGGGTCGTCGTTGGCCAGCACCGACCAGAAGCGCGCCTCGAGACGGTCGTCGAGAGAGACGTCGAGCATGACGTCGAGAGGCGTGCATCCCCACTCGCCGGCCAGCTCGACGACGCTCCGACCGGCGAGCTCGGGGTGAGACGCCGACTCCGCCACCGAGACCGACGGCCAGTTGAACGGAAGGCCCCCGCCCCCGTTCCCGCCCGACAATTCCTCCCACGTCGACGCCCTCCAGGCCGGGTCGCGGTAGGCGGCCATCCGGTCGTCGGGGCTCAGGTCCATCAGGCGCGAGAAGCTGGCCCGGCTGTTCAAGGTGAACGGCTCGGCCAGGTTCATCTGGAAGACGAGAGGGCGGCACGAGACCTGGGGCCAGACTTCGACGCCCGCGCGCCCGGGCCTCGTCGTTCCGACGCACCACCTTCTCGTGGTACGGATAGCCCTTCACCGTCAACAGGGCGGTCCACGTGACCGGTCGCCCCACTTCGGCCTGGAGCTCGGAGACCTCCCGGTGCGAGATGACGTCGGCGGGAAGAAGGGCGACCACCCCCTTCCCCGCATCGCGCAGAGGGGCGAGAAGGGCCCGCAGTTCGTCGAGATCGCCCACGCGCGAGGGCACCGGGCGGCCGCCGTCCCCGTTGTGGGTCGGCGACGCGCTGGTGGCGAAGCCGGCGGCCCCGGCGTCGAGGGCGTCGGCCACCACCGCCTGCATCCGCGTCACCTCCTCGGCAGTGGCCGCCCGCTCGTAGGCCGCCTCGCCCATGACGAAGAGACGCACCGCCGTGTGCCCCACGTAGCAGCCGTAGTTGAGAGCGGTCCCCCGGCGTTCGACGGCATCGAGGTACTGGGGAAACGACTCGAATTCGTCCCAGGGCACTCCCACCGACAACGTGTCGAAGCTCATGTCCTCCACGTGCTGGAGCGTCCGGGCCAGAAGGGCCACGTCGCGTGACCGTATGGGTGCGATGGAGAAGCCGCAGTTGCCGGCGATGACCGATGTCACACCGTGGAACGACGACGGGGTGAGCCAGGGGTCCCAGAACACCTGGGCGTCGTAGTGGGTGTGGATGTCGACGAAGCCGGGGGACACCACCTGGTCGGTGGCGTCGAGCTCCCGGTCGCCGCGCAGACCCTCCCCCACGGCCACGATGCGCCCGCCCGTCACGGCCACGTCGGCCCTCTGTCCAGGGGAGCCGGTGCCGTCGATGACGGTGCCTCCCCGGATGACGATCTCGCCGTCCATGGCCGTCCTCCCTTCTTCGTCGGCCTACGACGCCGACAGACCGAGCATCTCGGTGACGCCGTGGTCGCGACCCGCCGTGTAGCCACCGTCCACCACCAGGGCGTGTCCGGTCACGAACGAGGCGTCGCTCGACAGAAGGAAGGCGGCCGCCGCGGCGATCTCCTCGGGCTGGCCGAAACGTCCGAGCTTGTGCTCCTTGATGATGTCGTGGCGCGGCGTCTCCATGCCCATCATGCCGAAGATGTTTCTCGTCATTGGTGTGTCGATGAAGCCCGGGCACACGGTGTTGACCCGGATACCCCGTCCGGCGTAGTCGATGGCCATGTTCTTCGTCAGGATCACCACGCCGCCCTTGGAGGCGCTGTAGGCGCTGCCACCGGCGGTCCCCTCGATCCCTTCGATGCTGGCGATGGTGACCACGGCGCCGCGCGCCCCGTCCACCAGATCCTGCTCGAGCATCTGGGTCAGGGCGTGCTTGGCCACCAGGTAGGTCCCGAACAGATTGACGTCCACGACCCGGCGCCACTCGGCCACGTCGACCATGTGCACGGCACCACCACCCGCCACTCCGGCGGCGTTCACGACGCCGTCGATCCGGCCGAAGAGGCGCACCCCCTCGGCGATCATGGCGGCCACGGAGCTCTCGTCGCTGACGTCGACGACCGTGAACGCCCAGGCGTCGGTGCTCCCCGGCGGGGTCGGGTCGGTCACCGCTCGGGTTGATGTCGGCGCCCAGGACGCGGGCCCCCTCCTCGAGCAGTCGGGCCGCCGACGCCCGGCCGATCCCCGAGGCGGCCCCCGTGACGACGATGTTCTTGCCCGTCAAGCCCCGCATCCGGATCTCCCTCGTCCCCCGCCCGGCCGGCCGTGGCCCGGTCCCGTCCCGCTGTCGTCCCGTGATTCTGACCGGCCCGGGCACCGGGCGCTCGGCCCCGGCCGCTCCCGGTCCTTGCCCCGCTTTGAACAGAATGATAGTTATTGTTCAATTGTGTGGGCCAGGAGGGGGGACCCCGGGCCCGGACGACGGACGACGACGAGGGCGATGACACCGACGGGCCGGACCACGATGGCGACGGGGGGCGACCCGGTGGTCGGGCCTCCCCCGGCGCCGGCGGAGGCCGTTGACGCCCCGACCGAGCAACGCATCCTCGACGCCGCCGAGACCTGCATGAGCCGGCTCGGGCTCCGGCGGGTCTCCATGACCGATGTGGCCGTGCAGGCCGGCCTGTCGCGTGGATCGGTGTACTTCCACTTCGGAGACCGGGCCACCCTCGTCGACGCCGTCCTCACCCGGCGTGGCCACCCGCTTCGTGACGAGCAGCGCGGCGGCCGTCGGCAGTCGCCACACCCTGGCCGGGCAGGTCGGCGAGGCGGCCGTGTTCATCCGCCGCCATCTCGGCGACGAGCTTCTCACCCTCCGTCTGCCCGCCGAGGGCGACAGCCTCCTGGCCACCCTGCTGAGCGCACAGGTCGACCGCCTCCTCGCCCAGTGGATCGAGTTCTGGCTCCCCTTGCTCCACGACGCCGAGCGCCGCGGTGAGATCCGATCCGGCCTCGATCACCGTCGGGCCAGCGAATGGATCGTCCGCATCATGCTCTCCTTCGCCGTGATGCCCTCCGTCACGTTCGACATGGACGACCCCGACGCCGTCCGATCCTTCGTCCACGACCACCTCATCGTCGGCCTGGCCGCCTGACCGAAGGACCCGCCATGAAATTCGCCCTCTTCTACGAGATCCCCGTCGCCGAGCCCTGGGACGCCGGATCCGAGCACCGGGCCTACAAGAACACCCTGGCGCAGGCCCTGGCCGGCGAACGCTTCGGCTGGGACGCGTTCTGGACGGTCGAGCACCACTTCCTGTCCGAGTACTCCCACTGCTCGAACCCCGAGATCCTCTACGGGGCCATCGCCGCCCAGACGACCCGCATGCGCCTCGGCTACGGGGTCCGGCTCATGCCCCAGCCCTACAACCATCCGGTGCGGACGGCGGAGTCGGTCGCCGTCCTCGACCTCATCTCCGACGGCCGTGTCGATTTCGGCACCGGCCGGTCCGCCACCCGGATGGAGCTCGAGGGTTTCGGTGTCGACCCGGCCGACTCCCGGGCCATGTGGCAGGAGGCCATCGGCCACGTCGTCGGTTGCTGGACCAACGACGAGTACGAATTCTCGGGCCGCTTCTGGAACATGCCCAAGCGTCGGGTCATCCCCAAGCCCCTCCAGAAGCCGCACCCGCCCATCTGGGGGGCGACGACCAGTGACGACGGCCACCGCCAGGTGGGGGAGCTGGGTCTCGGTCTGTGCTCGTTCGCCGTCGGCATCTCACCGGCCGAGATCAAAGCCAAGGTGGACATCTACCGCGCCGCCGTCGCGGGTTGCACGGCAACCACTGGGGGCCTTCGTCAACAACCACGCCGCCACCTTCACCATGGCGCTCTGCGCGCCCGACCGGCAGCGGGCCATCGACGCCGCCCGCCAGTCCTTCGAGTGGTACCCGGCCAAAGGTGCGCGCCAGATCGCCACCCTGACCGACTGGATGGCCGAGCGCCAGCAGGACCTCGGCACCTATTCCTACGCCGCCGACCTCAAGAAGACCGAGGATGCGGGGCTGCTCGACCTGATCAGCCTGGAGTACCTGATCGACGCCAACGCCTGCGTGCTCGGCACCCCCGAGGAGTGCGTCGCCATGTGCCGCCTCTACGAGGAAGCAGGCATCGACCTGCTCCTATGCCTGGTGAACCCCTACAACGTCCCGCACGAGACGGTGATGCAGACCATCGAGCTCATGGGGACGGAGGTCATCCCCAAGTTCCGCTGAACCGACGATCCCGGCGGGCCCCGGGTCATTCGTCTTAAATACGAGCATGCGGACGGGGAGAGGAAGAGAGAAGGCGCAGTGAACCTGACGATCGACCCGGACCTGGCCAGGCACTGGCGGCCCTCCCCGTCGACCCTGCCGGCCACCTCGGCGACGAGAACATGATCAAGCTGTTGCGCTCGACGCCCGAGCTCCTGACCATGATGGGCACCGAGCTGGCCACCGACGACCGCGTGGCGGTGGAGAACACCGAAGTCCCCGGGCCCGAGGGTGCCGCCGTCGCCGTCCGGATCTACACGCCCAAGTCCTCGACCTCGGCGTCACCGGCCCTCGTCTACTTCCACGGAGGCGCCTTCGTCATCGGCGATCTGTACACCGAGGAGCAGCCGGTGCCTGCGCCTGGCCGCCGACGGCGGCTGCGTCGTCGTGTCGGTCGACTACCGCCTGGCTCCCGAGAATCCCTTCCCGGTCGGGGTGGAGGACTGCTACAGCGCCCTCGTCTGGGTGGCCGCCCATGCCGGTGACCTCGGGATCGACGTCGATCGGATCGCCGTCGGCGGTGCCAGTGCCGGCGGGGCCCTGTCGGCGGCCGTGGCCCAGATGTCCCGTGACCGCGGCGGGGTCCCGCTGGCCCTGCAACTCCTCATCTACCCGGTGATCGACGACCGCATGGACACGCCGTCGATGAAGGCGTTCAGCGCCACCCCGGTGTGGACCTCGGGGAGCAACGCCCAGATGTGGGACCTCTATCTCGGTGTCCGCCGGGACTACGTGTCGAACTACGCGGCGCCGGGCCGGGCCACCGATCTCTCCGACCTGCCACCGACCTACATCATGACGGCCGAGCTCGATCCTCTACGCGACGAGGGGATCATCTACGCGCAGCGTCTCATGCAGGCCCGTGTCCCGGTGGAGCTGCACTGCTTCGCCGGTGCCTGTCACGGATTCGACCTCCTGGCCCCCGCCATCGAGCTCTCGCGCCGCGCCGTCGACGAACAGGTGTGGGCCGTGGTGCGGACGCTCGGAGCGCCCCGGGACTGACGACCGGCGGTGGCCGTGGCGCCGGTGGCGGCGGACACCGCCGTCACGGTGACCGGCCGGGGACGTGCTCGGCGAGATCGATGCGTCTGGTGAGGTCGACGGCATCGAGCAGGCGCCGGTCGTGGGACACGAGCAGGACGGTCCCGCCGAACCCCGACAACGCCTCCTCGATCTGCTCGACGGCGGGGACGTCGAGGTGGTTGGTGGGCTCGTCCAGAACGAGGAAGTTGACTCTGCCGGGCCTGGAACATGGCCAGCTCCGCCCGGGTGCGCTCCCCCGGCGACAGCAGTGCCCTCGACCGGCTCGAGGTGCTCGGGTCCCAACCCGAACTTGGCCAGGAGGGAACGGGCCTCGGGAACGGTCAGCCCGCACCGGTCGATGACGCCGGTCGAGCACCGACCTCTCGTCGGCGGCGCCCTCCGGCGTCGCGCTGCGGTCCTGGCCGAGCTCGCCGACCACCACGCCCGGTCCCAACCACGCCGTCCCGGCGGCCAGGGGCAACCGTCCGAGCAGCGCCTCGACGAGCGAGGTCTTGCCCGACCCGTTCGGCCCCACCAGCCCGATCCGTTCGGCCCAGCCGATCTCCAGGTCGATCGGACCCATCCGGAACTCGCCACGGGCCGACCACGGCGCCGTCGAGGCGCGCCACCACGGCGCCGGCCCGCGGTGCCTCGTCGATGGTGAAGCGCAGATCCCAGCCCTCCCACGGCTTCTCCACCACGCCCAGGCGCTCGACGGCCCGCTCCGTCTGGCGGGCCCGCGAGGCCAACTTCTCCGTCCGGTTGATCCGGAAATCACGCTGCGCCTTGTCGTTGTCACGCTGGTCACGGCGCTCGCGCCGCACGGCGGAGGTCGCCCATTGGCGTTCCCGCCGGGCCCGGTCCATGCAGTTCCCGCCGTCGGGCCTGGTGGACGGCGTAGGTCTCCTCGGCGTGCCGGCGCGCCGTCGACCTCTCCTCGAGGTAGGCGGACCAACCTCCTCCGAACAGCCGGGCGCTGTGGTCGTGCTCGTCGATCTCCACCACCGACGTGACGGTGGCGTCGAGAAAGGCGCGGTCGTGCGACACCACGACCATCCCGCCCGAGCGCTCCGTCACCACCGCCTCGAGGCGCTCGAGCCCGTCGAAGTCGAGATCGTTCGTCGGCTCGTCGAGGAGGGTGACGTCGAATCGGGACAACACGATGGCGGCCAGGGCCATCCGTGCCGCCTGACCCCCGGACAGCGTGGCCGTCTCCTGGTCGACGACGCCGGCGGGAAGACCGAGATCGGCCACGGTGCCGGCGATCCGGGCGTCGATGTCGCCCGCCGACAACCCGTCGTAGCGTTCGAGGGCCAGGGCGAAGCGGTCCTCGGCGCCGGGCTCCCCCCGCCCCAGAGCCTCACCGGAGGCGGCCAGCTCGGCCTCGGCGGCGGCCACGCCCGTCCGGCGGACCAGGGCGGCGCCCACCGTCTCCCCGGGCCGGTGCTCGTGCTCCTGAGCCAGGTAGCCGACGGTGGCGCCCGGTGGGTCGAGGCGCACCGTCCCGGCGTCGGGCTGCTCCAACCCGGCCAGGAGACGCAGCAAGGTGGACTTGCCCACACCGTTCGGCCCCACCACCCCGATGCACGACGTCGGGCGCGACGGTGAGCGAGACGTCTCTCAGGACGGTCCGGGCGCCGCGGTCGAACGACAGTCGGGTGGCGACGACGGTGGCGGGAATACGAGAACGCGCGGGCACGGACGGCCTCCGAGGGATGGGGGACAAGGACCGCAAGGCGGGCGTTCTCATCGCACCTCGCCATTCTACCGACGGACGACCACCGGTGGACCGCCTACGGGTGGACCGTCGGTCCCCTCCCGCCGCCGGCCGAGCGCAGACGGCCGAGGGCGAAGCGTCCCATCTCCCCCGCCGCACCGAGCTCCCGGCCCACGTCGGCGCCGGTGGCCAGATCGGCGAGCACCTCGCCGAGAGCGGCGCGAACTTGAACCCGTGACCCGACGTGCCCGATCCGACCACGATGGACCCGACCCGGTCGAGCACGAAATCGCCGTCGGGGGAACTGTCGTAGACGCACCGTTCGGTGGCCACCGGCTCCGGCGCCAGTCCCGGGAGAAGCCGGTGGGCCGACGCCGTGAGCTCGGCCACCAGTGCCGGGTCGGGATCGCTCCGGATCCCCGTCCCCGTCGGGAGCGGTCGGGCACCACGACGGGGCCGGCGCCGTGGAGGGACACCTTCACGAGCCCGCCGGCCCGGACCGGCAGCCCGTAGAACCACGGCCGGCGGCGCTCGACGAAGACGGGCAGGCGTCGTCGACCGACGCCGCACCCGGCGGGGCCAGGTAGGCCACCTGCTCGAGCGTGGGCCACGAGCGGCAGGTCGACGCCAGCGGCCGAGACGAGGGGTCGCCGTCCACGGCCCGGCGCAGACGACGACGGCCGACGCCCGCGAGGACGACCTCCTTCTCCGGGGTCCGGTGACGACGTGGACCGCGCTCCCCGTCGTCATCGAGACGCGTGACCCGGGTCTGCTCGCGGACCTCGACGCCGCCCGCCTGGCCCAGGGCGGCCAGGGCCCGGTCGGCGGCGATCACGCCGGATGCCGGTCTCGAAGACGGCGGCCGTGGCGACCGACAGGGCCGGGAACCGGGCCGTCACCTCATCGGGGGCGAGCCTCTCGAACGGCGCGCCGGCCTCGCCGCCATGGCGGCGGCGAGGACGTCGAGGTCGTCGCCGAAGGTGACCTGACCGGTGGTGGTGAGAAGGGTGGTCTCCGACTCGGCCTCGAGCTCGCCGCCACAGTCTCTGTGCCGTCACGGCCAGACGGACGTAGGCGGGGTCGTCGTAACCGAGACGGAAGATCCGGGCCGATCCCTTGGACCCGGCGCCTCCGTGGCCGACGGTGGCCTGCTCGCAGACGACCACCTCACGTCCTCGACGGGCGAGCGCGCGGGCCGCGCTCAGTCCGAGCGCGCCGGCGCCGACCACCACGAACTCGCAGTCGCCGCCCCATCCTTCTTCCGGGCCATTGCTCTCAGGACCAGCGGTAGTGGCGCAGCAGGGCCGTGATGCCCGCCACGTAGGGTCGGCTCACGGGCAGGATCCCGTGCTCCCGGACCGACGTGAGGCCCTGGTAGTAACCGGCCAGGGCCAGATCCTGACGTCCCGCCCGTCTCGTCGAGGAGCCACCGGAGATAGGCGGCCGACATCTCGATGTTGTCGGACGGCGAACGCGGATCGAGGGTGGGGTCGTCGAGAAGCCCACGGATGGTCTGGGCGGCGGCCGGTTCGATCTGGCACACACCGACCGCCCCCGTCACCGAGACGACCTCGCCCTGCCAGCCCGACTCCCACCAACACGTCGCTTCGACGAGCGCGGCGGGCAGGGCGCAGATCGAGGCCCACTCGTGGAACACCGGCAGGAGACCGAGTCGCGCCGGTTGGGCCACCAACGGGGCCGGCAGGGAACCGCTGGGCACCGCACCCACCCGGTCCCCGCCCGTCGGCGTCGCCCCCGCCGTCCGTGCGCCGGGACAGACCGACACCGCCGCCGACGGGGAACCCGGGCGCCGCGCCACCGTCGTGACGACGGCGACGCTCACCAGCAGCACCACCGTCATGACGACGCCGGTCCGACGGGCCCGGCGCTGTCGTCGTTCCCGGGCGCCCGTCACGACACGCCAGCCTGACGCCCCCGGAGGCCGCCGGCAAGGACCGCCCCGGCTGATCCCGACGAGCCGGATTCACACCGGATACACAGGTCACGCTTGTGGTCCCCACAGGTTCGGATCGCATCCTGTGGACATGACCGATTCACCGCCCTCCGGACCAGGGGACCCTCTCTCCCCGTATCCCGAACCGGACGCGTCACCGTCGGCGCCAGCCGAGAGGACGCCGAGGTCCTCCTCCTGGTCCGTCCCGGTCGTCGGTCATACCCCGAAAGGGGACATCCCCTGGGGCCAAAGGCAGTGGGCACCCCCACCCCCCCGCCGGTCCGCCCCAGACGCCGGCCCGGCGGCGGCCGAATTTCGCCCCGACCGCCGCCGGGCTCAGGTGCTCGTCGGGGGGATCGAATAGGTCACCTGCGCCTTGGCCACGACGTCATCGTGGCCGTCGGACCGAAGGGTCACGTCCACCACACCGAGCGTCTTCCCCAGTTTCAGCACGCGCCCCTCGGCCACCATGTCGACGAGAGCGGGCTTGCGCAGGAAGTCGATGTGCAGGCTCGTCGTCACGGCCAGGGCCACGGGGCCGATCTGCGCCAGGATGGCCAGCCACGCCGCCCCGTCGGCCAGGCCCATGAGGGCCGGACCCGACACCGTCCCTCCCGGCCGACCGTGCGCCTTCGTCACCGGGAGGCGCATCTTCACTCCCCACTCCCCGCTGTCCTCCACCACCATCGTCGACGGCGAATCGGGAAAGGCGCCGAGGAGGAAGCTCTGCAGTTCTTCGGTGCTCATGGCCGGCATCACTGTCCCGAAGCGTATCGACCGGCCGACTGCCGTCCGGGAGACGGCACTAGGGTGGCCCGGGTCCGTGGCCCAGGGGGCGCCGCGGCGATGACATCGGTCGAAACGGAGGGGATCCGGATGCTGTTCCTGCACGAGGTCCACGAGGTGAAGGGGGCCAGGGAGGACGAGTTCGAAGACGCCTACCGCTCGGGCTGGATGCCCACCCTGGCCAAGGGTGACGATGCCCGGCTGCTCTGGTACCTCCACCACGCCCACGGCAGCGGACCGGCGTACCACATGGTCACCATCACGGCGATCCGCGACGGTGCGGCCTGGGAGGCCCTGGCCCACCGCCTCCAGCGCGGTGACCTGAGCCAGTGGGGCCGGGAGGTCGACGAGCTCCGCCACGGCGTCACGGCCAAGATGCTCCTCCCCGTCGCCTGGTCCCCCATGCAGGACATCGACCTCTCCACCGTCCCCACCGACGGCTCCACCCACGAGCTCTCCATCTACATGGAGGACACGGGCTGGCCCCATGCCGCCGTCGACGACTACGTCGACTTCTGGGAGAAGGGCTACTACCGCCCCATGAAGGCGCGCGACGGCACCCTCCTCGACATCCAGGTCGTCTTCCAGACGGCCCTCGGCTCAGGTCGGCGCAAGGAAGCCATCTTGATGCAGAAGATCATGAACGACGACATGCTCCTCCACCTCCTCACCCACGAGGTCCCCGACGAGATGCGCCAACCGGGCCAGTTCATGCACGACGCCCTCGCCTACCGCGACCGTTGGGAGTCCAAGCTCCTGCGCACGAGCGCCTGGTCGCCGCTGTACTGACGCTGCTCTGACGCGCTCGGTCCGAGAAGACACCGGGTCGGCCCCGTGGACGAACCGTCGCCGAAGGCCCGGGCCGTGCTCGACATCGTGGAGACCATCCCGGCCGGTTCGGTCATGAGCTACGGCGACGTCGCCGCCTGCGCCGGCCTCGGGTCGGCCCGGTTCGTGGGCCACGTCCTGGCCCGCTTCGGCGACGACGTTCCGTGGCATCGGGTGGTCATGTCCGACGGGTCGTTCGCCCGTCATCTGGCCGTCGAACAAGCGGCGCTCCTGCGTCGGGAGGCCACCCCGCTCACCGGCGACGGCACGCGCGTCGACATGGCCCGGGCCCGATTCGCGTAGCATTTCCCCGCCCGTGCGGACCGAGGAGAGTCGATGTCCGAGCTGACCGTCATCGACGAAGACGTCCACACCGTGACCGGGACCACCGACGGTGGGCGCCTCCTCGTCGACACCGCCGCCTTCGGCGCCGCCCTCGGATGGGAGCTCAAACCCGAGGGTCTCTGTCGGGGCGACGTCTGCGTCCCCGTGGCCGATCCCGGCCCCCTCGTCGTGGACGGCCGCCTGGACGTGGCCGCCGTGGCCGCCGCGCTCGGCCGGCCGGTGGTGGTCGATCCCGACGCCGGCATCGCCGCCCTCGGACTGGCGACGGACGTGAGGAGCCAGGCCCTCGACGGGCTGGAGGCACCGGGATTCCGCCTGCCCGACCTCGAAGGCGCCCCCCACGGGCTGGACGAATGGCATGGCCAGAAGAAGCTGCTCGTCACGTTCGCCAGCTGGTGCGGCTGCCGCTACGACCTCCCCGGCTGGCAGGAGTTGCACGACGAGCTGGCCGACGGGGACTTCACCGTGATCGCCGTCGCCATCGACAACTCGGCCGACGACGTCCGGCCGTGGGTGGAGGGCATCACCTATCCGGTCCTCGTCGACCAGAACCACCTCCTGACCGAGCTCTACGCCATCAGCAACGTCCCCACCGTCCTCTGGATCGACGAGGACGACCGGATCGTGCGACCGAACGGCGTCGCTTTCGGGTCCGACCTCTTCAAGGACTTCACCGGCGTCGAGTCCGGACCCCACATGGACGCCGTCCGGCGCTGGGTCAACGACGGGCAGGAGCCGCTGTCGGGTGACGAGGCCCGCGGCGCCGTGGCCGGCCTGACCGACGACGAGGTCATGGCCCGCCTCCACTTCCGGGTGGCGGCCCAGGCGCTGCGACAGGGCGACGAGGAGCCGGCCCGGCGGCACTTCGCCGCCGCCACCGAATTGGCGCCCTTCGACTTCACCATCCGCCGCGCCGCCATGCCGTTGCTGGGCGACGATCCCTTCGGTCCGACCTTCTTCGCCTTCTACGAGACGTGGCAGGAGGCGGGCAGCCCCTATCACGGCCTTTCGCCGACGGCCGCTCTCCGCTGACCGGCAGACACCGGCCGCCCGGTCAGTCCGGCTTGGGCGCCGATCCGGGATCGAGGCCGGCGGCCGCCATCCCTTTCTGGATCTGTTGGGTGGGTTCGTTGGTGTCGAGGTAGTCGCGCCAGCGCGTCACCCGTCCCTCGTCGTCCACCTCGATCACGGTCGCACCCTCCATCTTGATGGGGATGCCCGGCCCGTCGGGACCCTCGGGATGGAAGGTGGCCGTCCCCGTCCACTCGAAGACGGCCCAGTCGTCCCCCCCGCGGATGGTGTCGATCCTCTGCTGCCAGTCCGGGAAGATGCTGTCGGTGTCACTGGCGACCTTGCGCACGTCCGTCGTCCACGGTGTGACGGGATCGCTGAACAACCCACCCCGGGCGAACAGGGCCTCGAAGGCGTCGGGCCCGTCCGTCGCCTCCATCCGCCGAGCCCATGCCTGCCAGTCCACCGGTCCTCCCCCATCGATCGACGACGGCGGGATCCTACGACTTTCCCGGTCGACCGGCCCGCTCAGGCCGTGCCGGCGGTGGCGGCGATGAAGCGGGCGACGACGTCGCCGAGCTCGGTCCCTCTGTCCTCCTGGACGAAGTGGCCGGCACCCTCGATGGTGGTGTGCGGCTGGTCCCGCGCCCCGGGCACCCGTTCCTGGAAGACCGCGTCCCACCCGGCGCTGGCGTCGTCACCGTCGGAGTAGGCGGTGAGGAACGGCCGGTCGAAGTGCTCGAGGGCGGCGAAGGTGGCCCGGTTGACGGCGGCGCCGGGGTCGTTGCGGGTGAGGGGGATGAGGGCCGGGAACTGCCGCATCCCGGCCTGGAACGTCTCGTCGGGGAAAGGGGCGTCGTAGGCGGCGAGCACGTCGGGGGCGACGTCGCCCACCGTGGCGAACGCCACGAAGTCACTGGCCCGCAGCGTCGGCGCCCGCTGCGTGTACGACACGTAGTCGACCAGCGCCTCCTCGAGGACGACCCTGCTGTCCCCCAGTCCGTGATTGGCCCAACCCAGACGCCCGTCGAGCCACGGTTCGGAGGTGTGGAGGATGGTGTTGGACGCCACCACCCGGGCGAATCGATCGGGGTCGGCGGCGAGAGCGGCCAGCCCGATCGGTCCTCCCCAGTCCTGGACCACCAGGGTGATCCGGCGCAGGTCGAGGGCGGTGACGAGACGCCCGATCCAGTCGACATGGCGTCGGACGGTGTACGCCCACCGGTCGGTGGGCTTGTCGGAACGCCCGAAACCGATGAGGTCGGGCGCCAACACCCAGTGGCCGGCGGCGGCCAGGGTCTCGATGACGGTGCGGTACAGATACGACCACGTCGGCTGGCCGTGCAGCAGCAGGACCGGATCAGCGTCCGGCGGGCCGGCCTCGACGTAGTGCATCCGCAGAGGCCCGGTCTCCTTCGACCCCACCTCCACGTAGCACGGCGGATAGGGGTAGCCGGGGAGATCGGCGAAGCGATCGTCCGGTGTCCGCACCACCTCCATCGGCACCGCCTCCCCCGCCGCTGTCGTCCTCCGCCGGCGGCGTCTCCGGTCGGCGTCCCGCCAGTCTCCCCGCCCGGACCATCACCAACAAGCCACCGTGCCCACCTGTCTGTGAGCTTCCTGTGAGCCGCCCGTCCGCACGGGGGCCGGGGGGTCCCGAGCCGTCGTCCGGACATCCACATGGCTGTGGACAGGACCCGGCAGAGTGAACGAAGGGTGACGCCATGGTGACGGGACGGCCATCGGCGTGCGATGGGAAGATGACTTGGGCCCGGTGACGCTCGTCACCCTGTGCATAAGGTCGGGCGTGCCGTCGACCCTCGGCTCAGCGCACTGACCGCCCAGCTGAGCGCATTAACTCCCTCAGCTCAGCGCATTGACCAGGCGCTGGTAGTCCTCGGAGAACACGGTGAGAATCGGGCCGTTGCTCCGGAGTGTCTGCTCGTACTGGGCGAAGCTGGTCGACGCGGCCAGTTGATCGAAGACCTGCTGGCAATGTGTGCCTTCGGCCACCACCAGGGACTTGGCCGAGGCGGCCCCCGACCCCACCGACACCGAGTCGAGCGTGTTGACGAACGTGGCGAACGCCTGCGCCGCCGGTCGGTCGGCACCCGTCACGCAGGACAGCGAGTTCCCGCATGCCTTCGTGGTGGACTCGTAGGACGTGACCGCGTTGTTGAGCGACACGTACGCCGCCTGAACCTCGACGTTGGCTTCGATGTTCTGCAGGGAGTGGTGGCCCAACTGGACGGCGAGGTTCCCGATTCCGGCCACCGATCCGAGAACGATGAAGACGACCATCAGTGCCTTGGCTCCCCCCTCCGACAGGATCAGGCGCCAGCGGGGATCGTCGGCGTCCGACCCGGGGGTGGGATACCAACCTCCGCTCGGCGGCAGCGACCATCCAGCCGGTGCATCGGACCACCCGCCGCCGGGGTACGGCGAACCGCCCGTCGGATAGGGCGCTGTCCACGCGCCCACCGGTGTCGTCGCGCCCGGCGACCAGGGCGTCGCCGCCGGTGGCGCCGCGGGCTCGTTGAAGGCCACGGCATGGGGATCGAGTTCCCAGAACCTCGTCCACGCCTCCCCCTGTTCCCCGATCGGCCACGTCTGCGGAGGCGCACTGAGATCGGTGGCCGACCAGATGCCGCACATCGAGCGGTCGTCGGAGTAACCCCACAGGTAGGCCGGCCCGCCGAAGGTGAATGTCACGCCCGGCAGGGTCGGGGGGACGCCGGGGGCCGGGGAGGCGCCGGGGGCCGGAGGGGCGCCGTACGCAGGAGGGGCGCCGTACGCAGGAGGGGCGCCGTACGCAGGAGGGGCGCCGTATGCAGGAGGGGCGTAGGCCGGGACCGGCCCCCGAGTTCCGAACGTCTCCTTGTCGCCGAAGAGCCCCCACGGCCACTCCGAGGTGATCATGAAGAAGTAGCCGTACGCCCTCGCCTGATAGCGGAGGACGGCCGAATAGGCCTGATACAACGACGGCGGCATGCGGCCCGTGATGAGAACGATCAACCAGGCGACGAATGCCACGATGGTGAAGGCGCCGTTCTGGACGATGTAGGCGAGAACGTAGGCGGGGAAGCCGAGGACGAAACGAAAGAGCACCGCCCAACGATTCAAGCGACCCGGCTGGGCGGCAAGCCACACCGGGAAGGTGTCGTCGGGCTCCAGGGTGAACGGCGGGTACTTGTCGGTCAACAGAAATTCGTAGGCGGTCACCCGCATCTGCCACCGGAGAACACCCGGGAGGAAATCAGCGGCGAAGTTGGGGAGTCGCCCCGTGATGAGGGCGCCGAACCAACCGATCACGATCACGACAAAGGCGGCGATACCGACGAAGAACAGGACGATGAACTGTGGGATGACGAGAATGATGCGGAAGAAGACGGTGAGCCGGCGCTGCTTGGTCGGCCCCGCGAACGCCATCATGATGGGCGCCGCCGTCCGAGGGTCGTGGGTCGCCAAGGGATCCCCCTTCACCGGTCCGGTCCGAAGGGCCGGACCGCGTCACAGCCAGTGTGCCAGTCCGGCCCTCCCGGCGCGGCGATGGCCCCGTCAACCGAGATCGTTCAGTCGGCTTCCCAGTGCGACGTAGTCCCGGTCGAAACGGAAGAGGAGCCGGGACAGGTTCGCATCCTCGATGGCCAACTGGTAGCGAACGGCCGAGGACGACGCCGACAACTGTTCGAAGTCCTCCTCGGCGCGGGCTTCCGTCGGACACGAGGACGCTGGCGCGCCGACATCGCCGACCGCCGGCACCGTCGTGGACGAGAGACGCCGGACGAAGATGGAGAAGGCCCGGGACACGGTCTGGGCCGCCCCGGTGAGACAGGAGAGCGGTTGGACCGTGCCCTCGCAGGACCGCGTCTCGGGACTCGTAGTCGATCACGGCCGTGCTGAGCGACTGGTACGCGCCCTGGACACGGGCACCGGCCGCCTCCTCGGTCTGGAGCCGGTCGTACCGGGAGACGGCGCTGGCGACGTTGAGGGACGACCACCGAGGCCACACCCACGACGAGAACGAAGACGACCAGGTTCTTCGCCCGTGACGTCAGGACGACCTGCCAGTACGGGTCGTGGATCGGCGACGGCGGTGTCGGCTGCCACGGCCGGCGTGGGCGGTGCCGCTCGGTCTCCGGGTCGCCGAGGAGCCCCCACGGGTACTGCGACGTCACCATGGTGAGGTAGCCGACCAGGCGGGCCTCGTAGCGGACGAAGGCGGCGAAGACCTGGTGCAGCGACGGCCGGAAGACGACCGTTCACGAGGACGATCGAACCAGGTGACGACGAGGACGACGCTGGCGATCCCGTAGGTCACCGTCGCCGCCACGACCGTGGCCGGAACGGCGAGGACGAGCCGGAAGGCCACCGCCCACCGGTTGAGCGGCCCCGGTTGCGTCGTGACCCGGACGGGGTAGTCGGCGTCGGTCAGGGAGAAGGGCGGATAGACGTCGGTGAGGAGGAACAGGTAGGCGTAGAGCCTCGTCTGCCAACGGAGGTACCCGGGGAGGAAGTCGGGCGGCGAATCTCGGGAGCCGTCCGAGCACGAGCGCCCCGAACCATCCGAGAGCGGCCACGACGATGGCCACCGGCCCGAGGAGGACGAGGGCGACGAGATGGGGTAGGACGAGGACCAGTCGCGTCGCCACGGTGATCCGGCGCTGCGCGCCGGGAGCGTCGAAGGCGACGAGGACCGGTGCCGGCAGCGGTCGGTCGACGGACGTCACGACCACCGGAGACCCCCTCCCGGACGGCCTCGTCCCGCTGATCGCGTTCGACGGACGAATGTGCGTGCCCGACCAGTGTGACAGCCTCACCGGTCCGGGCGCACGGCCCGGACGCGCGTGCCGACGCGTCCGGGCCCGTCGTCTACGACGCCGGCACCGGCGCCGTCGTCACTCCCGCCACTTCGCACCACTCAGGCGGCGGCGACGACGTCGGCGCGCGGCTCGGTGCCGGTCGCCACGGCGGCGCCGGGCTCGCCCAGCGCCGCCGCCAGGACCTCGCCGATCTCCTCGGCCAGATGGAAGGTCATCTGGTGGCGGACGCCCTCGGGGACGTCCTCGAGGTCGGGCCCGTTGCGGGCCGGGAGGACGACCTCGGTGAGACCGGCCCGGTGGGCGGCGAGGACCTTCTGCTTCACCCCGCCGATGGGCAGGACCCGTCCCTGGAGGGTGACCTCGCCGGTCATGCCCAGAACGGACTTCACCGGCTGGTCCCGCAGCAGACTGACCAGCGCCGTGGTCATGGTGACACCGGCCGAGGGGCCGTCCTTGGGGACGGCGCCGGCGGGGACGTGGAGATGGAAGCGCCGGCCGGTGAAGGCGTCGGGGGCGATCCCGAGCTCGGGGGCGTGGGAGCGGACGTAGGAGAGGGCGATCTCGGCCGACTCCTTCATGACGTCGCCCAGCTGACCGGTCAGGGTGAGCCCCTCGGTTCCGTCCATCGACGTGGCCTCGATGAACAGGACGTCGCCACCGGTGCCGGTGACGGCCAGTCCGGTGGCCACGCCGGGCACGGCGGTGCGGTCGGCCGCTTCGAAGAAGAAGCGGGGCCGACCGAGCCAGGGGCGGACGTCGTCCACCTCGACCGGTGCGGTCACGCTCGTTCGAGACCAGCTTCGTCGCCACCTTGCGCAGAAGTCGCCCGATCTCGCGCTCGAGATTCCGGACGCCCGGCCTCCCGGGTGTAGTCGGCCGAGATGGAACGCAGGGCGTCGTCGGTGACGACCACCTCGTCGGGCCGCAGCGCCGCGCGCTCGAGCTGGCGCCGCAGCAGGTGGTGGCGGGCGATGGAGAGCTTCTCCTCCTCGGTGTAGCCGTCGAGACGGATGACCTCCATCCGGTCCAGGAGCGGTCCGGGGATGGTCTCCGTCACGTTGGCCGTGGAGAGGAAGAGGACCTTGGACAGGTCGAGCTCCACCTCGAGGTAGTGATCGCGGAATGTGTGGTTCTGGGCCGGGTCGAGGACCTCGAGCAGAGCCGAGGACGGATCGCCGCGGTAGTCGGAACCGAGCTTGTCCACCTCGTCGAGGAGGATGACGGGGTTCATGGTGCCCGCCTCGCGCAGCGCCCGGACGAGACGACCGGGCTGGGCGCCGACGTAGGTGCGCCGGTGACCGCGGATCTCGGCCTCGTCACGGACGCCGCCGAGCGAGACACGGACGAACTTCCGTCCGAGGGCGCGCGCCACCGACTCGCCGAGCGACGTCTTGCCCACACCGGGAGGACCGACGAGGGCGAGGATGGCACCGGCGCCGCGGCGGCCCACGGGAACGAGGCCGCGCTCGTGCTGCAGCGCCCGGACGGCCAGGTGCTCGAGGATCCGCTCCTTCACGTCGGTCAGGCCCTCGTGGTCCTCGTCGAGGATCCGGGCGGCGTCGGTGACGTCGAGGTTGTCCTCGGAGACGACGCCCCAGGGGATCTCGAGGACGGTGTCGAGCCAGGTCCGGATCCAGCCGTTCTCGGGGTTCTGCTCCGTCGTGCGGTCCAGCTTGTCGATCTCGCGGAGGACGGCGGTGCGGACGTCCTCGGGGAGGTCGCGTCCCTCGATCTTGGCCCGGTAGTCGTCGACGGTGCCCTCGTCGGCGGTGCCGTCGAGCTCGTTCAGCTCCTTGCGGATGGCCTCGAGCTGGCGGCGCAGGAGGAACTCGCGCTGGGTCTTCTCCATCCCCTCCTCGACGTTGGACTTGATCTGGTCGCGCAGCGTCAGGTCGGCGAAGGTCTCGCGGGCCCAGCCGATGACGAGCCGGAGCCGTTCCTCGACGTCGACGGTCTCGAGGACCTCGACCTTCTGGGCCAGCGTCAGGTCGGGGGAGTAGCCCGAGAGGTCGGCCACGAGCGACGGCTCGGTCACCTCGCGCAGCCGCTCGGCCATCCGGCGGGCGCCGCGGGTGATGAGGATGTTCTCGAGGACGGCCCGGTACTCGCGGGCCAGTTCGGTCGCCTCGGGCGTGACGGGACCCTCGGTGACCGGGTTCGACCTGGACCCACAGGGCGGTCCCGGTGCCGGGGACGGCGGTCCCGATGGTGACGCGCTCGGCGCCGCGGACGACCATGGCCCGGGGTCCCGCCGGGGAGGTCGCCGACCTCCACGATCTCGGCCACCACGCCGATCGAGGCGTAGCGCCCGTCGACGTGGGGGACGAGGACGAGCCGGCCGCCGGCGGCTCCGGCGGCGTCGGCCGCCGCCCGGGCCTCGTCGGTCTCGAGGGCCAGGGTGAAGACCATCCCCGGGAGAGCGACTCCCGAGGTCAGGGGGAGTAGCGGAAGGGTCTGGTTCAGTTCTGCCATCGTCATCTCCGTCGCCGGGACGGCCCCCGTAACCGCCGGGACCACCCTCTTTCGTTGCATATGCAACCAATCCGTGGGCACGGGGATTCCCGGCGGCCCCCGCCACACCCCACCGGTACCCTGAGCAGGGTGAGCACCGCGCGCCCCGGGATCCACCCCGACGGGCTTCCACCCGGCCATCGCCTCCTGGTTCGCCCGGCGCTTCCCCGAGGGCCCCACCGCCCCCCAGGCCGAGGGGTGGCCCCTCATCCGGTCCGGCGTCGACACCCTGATCGCCGCCCCCACCGGGTCGGGCAAGACCCTGACCGGTTTCCTGGTGGCCATCGACGCCGCCTACCGGGCCCACGACGCCGGGACCGCTGGTGCCGGGGGTGACCCGGCTCGTCTACGTCTCGCCCCTGAAGGCCCTGGCCGTCGACATCCACCAGAACCTGGAGGGCCCCCTGGCCGAGATCGCCGAGGAGGCGACCCGACTCGGGCTGGCCGTCCCCCCCGTCACCGTGGCCGTCCGGACGGGCGACACCACCGCCGGGGCCCGGGCCGCCATGGTCAAGGACCCGCCGACCTTCGTGGTGACCACGCCCGAGAGCCTCTACCTCCTCGTCACCGCCGGCCGCAGCCGGGCCACGCTCGGCCAGGTGGAGACGGTCATCGTGGACGAGATCCACGCCCTGGCCCGGGACAAGCGGGGATCGCACCTGGCCCTCACCCTCGAGCGTCTCGAGCACCTCCAGAGCGGTCCCCGGCCCCAGCGGATCGGGCTCTCGGCCACCCAGCGGCCCATCGAGCAGACGGCCCGGCTGCTCTCGGGCGTGGGCGAGCGGGCGGTCGACCGCCATCGTCGACTGCGGGCACGCCCGCCGGCTCGACATCTCCATCGAGCTCCCCGGGACCGAGCTCTCGGCGGTGGCCTCGACCGAGCAGTTCGGCGAGATCGATCGACCGGATCGCCGAGCACGTCCGGGCCCACCGGACGACCCTCGTCTTCGTGAACACCCGGCGGATGTCCGAGCGCCTGGCCCACCTCCTGGCCGAGCGGCTCGGGCCCGACCACGTGGCCGCCCACCACGGGAGCCTCTCGAAGGACCGCCGCCACCGGGTCGAGACCCGGCTGCGGGCCGGCGACCTCCGGGCCCTCGTGGCCACGGCGTCCCTCGAGCTCGGGATCGACATCGGCCCGGTCGAGCTCGTCTGCCAGGTCGGCTCGCCGCGGGCCATCGCCACCCTCCTCCAGCGGGTGGGTCGGTCCAACCACACCCGGCTCGGGACGCCCGAGGGGATCCTCTTCCCGCTCACCCGCGACGAGCTCGTCGAGTGCGCCGCCCTCCTGGCGGCCGTCCGCGGTGGCCGCCTCGACGCCACCCATCCCCCGGTCGCCCCCCTCGACATCCTGGCCCAGCAGATCGTGGCCGAGGTGGCCGCCGCCGAGGAATGGGGCGAGGGGGATCTCCTGGCGCTGGTCCGCCGGGCGGCGCCGTACGCCGAGCTGGCGGACGCCGACTACGAGGCCGTCCTCGAGCTGGCCTCCGAGGGGATCACCACGGGCCGGGGGAAGCGGATGGCCTATCTCCACCGCGACCGGGTCAACGCCGTCCTCCGACCGCGACGCGGGGCCCGGCTGGCCGCCCTCACCTCGGGTGGGGCCATCGCCGAGGTCGGCGACTACCGGGTCATCCTCGATCCCGACGACACCCCGGTGGGCACGGTCAACGAGGACTTCGCCATCGAGTCGATGGTGGGCGACGTCTTCCTCCTCGGCACCCACTCCTGGCGGATCCGCCGGGTGACCCAGGGCGAGGTCCGGGTGACCGACGCCGAAGGGGCCCAGCCGACCATCCCCTTCTGGGTGGGCGAGGCCCCGAGCCGGACCGAGGAGCTCTCCGAGGAGGTCTCGCGCCCTGCGCCGATCGGTCGGCCGGTCCCTCACCACCGACACCGGCCGACCCCGCCCCGGCGCCCGGCGTCCGCCGACGACGGCCCGGCGGCCGCGCGGCCGC
Organism: uncultured Acidimicrobiaceae bacterium; assembly: GCA_963842145.1. Taxonomy (GTDB): domain Bacteria; phylum Actinomycetota; class Acidimicrobiia; order Acidimicrobiales; family UBA8190; genus CAWJFJ01. The sequence goes on along the minus strand of CAWJFJ010000012.1, from coordinate 164,642 downwards.
GGCATCGGTGGAGGAGGCCTGCGGGCTCGGGCCGCCCGACGCCCGGCAGCTGGTCGACTACCTGGCGACCGGGCTCGGCGAACTGGGGGTGCTCCCCACCGGCGACGACATCGTCTTCGAACGCTTCTTCGACGAGGCCGGCGGGATGCAGATGGTCGTCCACGCGCCCCTCGGCGGTCGGATCAACAAGGCCTTCGGGCTGGCGCTGCGCAAGAAGTTCTGCGCCACCTTCGACTTCGAGCTCCAGGCGGCGGCCAACGACGACGCCGTCGTGCTGTCGCTCGGACCCCAGCACAGCTTCCCTCTCGACGAGTGCGCCCCGGCTGCTCCGGTCCGAGACGGCCCCGGCCGCGCTCGAGCAGGCGGTGCTGGCCTCGCCCATGTTCACCTCCCGGTGGCGGTGGAACCTGAACCGCTCCCTGGCCGTCCTCCGCTTCCGGGGGGGCAAGAAGAACCCCCTGCCCATCCAGCGGATGGAGTCCGACGACCTGATGGCGGCCGTCTTCCCCGCCCTGGCCGCCTGCCAGGAGAACGCGGCGGCGGGGCCCGTCCGGATCCCCGACCACGTCCTCGTGCGGCAGACCCTCCACGACTGTCTCCACGAGGCCATGGACGTCGACGGCCTGGTGGGCATGCTCCACCGGCTCGGAGACCGGTGCCATCGGGGTGCACTTCGTCGAGTCGACCGAACCGTCGGTGATGTCCCACGAGATCCTGAACGGGAAGCCCTACACCTTCCTCGACGACGCGCCCCTCGAGGAGCGCCGGACCCGGGCCGTCCAGATGCGCCGTGGGCTGCCCCTGCAGGCGGACGGCGTTGGCCGCCCTCGACCCCGACGCCGTCGACCGGGTCCGGGCCGAGGCGGCGCCCGACATCCGCGGATCCCGAGGAGCTCCACGATCTCCTGCTCTCCCTCCTGGTCCTGCGGCCCGTGGCCGACCACCGCGCCTGGTTCGAGGCGCTGGCCGGCGACCGGGTCGGGCCATCGCCGTGGTCGTCGCCGGGGACGGTGACGACGGACCCACCCTCTGGTCGGCCGTGGAACGCCGGGCCGTCGGTCGAGGCCCTCTTCCCCGGCGCCACCTTCCTCCCCGACCACCGCCTCCCGGCACCGCCGGCGGGCGACGGGGAAACGGGGCCCGGGACCGCCGTCGACCCGACGTGGCCGCCGCCGACGCCTTGCGCGGTCACCTCGACGTGACGCGGTCCCGTCACCGTCGCCCTCCTGGCCGAGCGGACGGCGCTGACCGAGAGCCGGGTCACGGTGGGACTGGCCCGCCTGGAGGCCGAGGGCTTCGCCATGCGCGGACGGTTCGACCCCGCCGGCCCCGACGGCGAGCAGTGGTGCGCCCGCCGTCTCCTGGCCCGGATCCACGCCTACACCCAGCACACGTTGCGTCGCGAGATCGAGCCCGTGACGGCCCAGGACCTCATGCGGTTCCTCCTGCGTTGGCAGCACGTGGCGCCCGGTTCCCAGCGGACGGGCCGGGCCGGGGTCATGGCCGTCGTCGACCAGTTGCAGGGATTCGAGATCGCCGCCGGCGCCTGGGAGGAGACGATCTTCCCGGCCCGGGTCGAGAACTACCAGCCGCACTGGCTCGAGGATCTGTGCCTGTCCGGCGAGCTCGTCTGGGGCCGTCTGGCCCTGCGGCCCGACGCCGAGGACGACGCCGTGCGCCGGGGATCGGCCACCCCGTCGCGCGCCACTCCGGTGACCTTCGCGCTGCGCCACGACCTGCCCTGGCTCCTCCAGGGGGCGCGCGGGGACGCCGCCGTCCACGAACCGGCGCACGGGGCGGGGCGCGACGTGCTCGACGCCCTGCGCCGGAACGGAGCGATGTTCCACGCCGAGTTGCGCGAGGCGACCGGTCGGCTGCCCGTCGAGGTGGAGGAGGGCCTGTGGGACCTCGTCGCCCGGGGGATCGTCACGGCCGACGGGTTCCAGGCGGTCCGCTCCCTGCTCTCGGCCCGCCAGGCCTGGAAGCGACGTCACCGCCACGAGCAGCGCAGCCGGATCGGGGCGCGCCGTGTCCCGACGTGGCGCGAGGGGGGCGAGGGACGCTGGGCCCTGCTGCCCGTCCCCGGCCCCACCGATGACCCCGACGCTCTGGCCGAGCAGGTGGCCGGTCAGCTCCTGGCCCGCTGGGGCGTGGTCTTCTGGGACCTGATGGCCCGGGAGAACCTGGCCCTGCCGTGGCGCGAGGTGGTCTGGGCCCTGCGACGGCTCGAGGCCCGGGGCCTCGTGCGCGGCGGGCGTTTCGTCACCGGCTTCGCCGGCGAGCAGTACGCCCTGCCCGAGGCCGTCGACGAGCTGCGCTCGCTGCGGCGCGCCGGGCGCCACGGTGAGACCGTCCCGCTGAACGCGGCCGATCCGCTGAACCTCGTCGGGATCGTCCTGCCCGGGCCACGCGTCCCGGCCGTCCGGACGAACAGGGTCACCTACGGCGACGGCCTCCCCGTCACCGATCCCGGGACGGCGTCGCCTCGGGGCCGGGCACGACGTCGCCGCCTCGGCGGGAACGCGGTAGCCCGGGCCTCAGCTCCCGAGCGGGGCCCGACCGAAATCGTCCTCCAACCGGACGATGTCGTCCTCGCCGAAGTAGTCGCCGTGCTGGACCTCGATGAAGACGAGATCGACGGTCCCGTCGTTCTCGATCCGATGGGCGGCAGTGCACGGGGATGTCGATGGCCATGCCCTCGGTCAGCTCACGGGCGGACCCCTCCACGATGGCTCGGCCCCGTCCGCCGACGACGAACCAGTGTTCCGAGCGACGGGCGTGGCGCTGGTAGCTGAGCCGCTTTCCGGGCCGGACCACGCATCCGCTTGACCTTGTGCCCCTCGGCGTCGTCGAGGACGGTGAAGCTCCCCCACGGCCGCTCGTCCGATTCCCCCGTCGACACCTCCTCATCATGCCTGTGCCCGGGACGTCCCCGTGCCATGCGGAGGCCCGCCACCGGCGTGAGGTCCCCCACCACCTCGCCGGGTGGCGATCAAGCTGGCGACGCCGCCTGCCGATACCACTCTCAGTCGCCGACCGACGAGCACGCAGGACGGTGGCGGCCCGAGGGGAGGCGTTTCGATGTTCGTTCGAGGGCGGTGAGCGGGGAACCCCTCCGGGATCTCACCTTCGACCAGGCACCCCTGGGGATGGCCCTGGTGGGCACGACCGGCCTGCTCCTGCGGGTCAACGCCGCCGCCGCCGGGATCGTCGGTCGCCCTGGCGACCAGCTGGTGGGAACGGCCCTCTCCGACGTCGTCCACCCCGCCGATCGTGAGGCCGTGGCGCGTCAGGTCGACGCCCTGGTGGCCGGGGGGACCGTCCATCTCCGGGCCCAGACGCGCCTCGTCGGGGACGACGGCCGGGTGGTGTGGGTGTGCGTCCACGCGTCGTGCGTCCGGGAGACCGACGGGACTCCCCTGTACGTCATGGCCCAGATCGAGGACGTCACCGAGCAGCGTCGGGCCGATGCGGCGGTGGCCGCCGCCGAGGAACGCTTCCGGACCACCTTCGACATGGCCCCGATCGGGATGATTCTGACCGATCCCGACGGCGTCCTGCTGAAGGTCAACCCGGCCTACTGCGAGATCGTCGGTCTCGAGGCCGCCGTCCTGGTGGGAACCAACGTCCGCGACCTGACCCACCCCGACGACCTGTCGGAGAACCTCTCGCAGGTGCGGGCGTTGACCGCCGGTGCCATCGACAGCTTCTCCATCGAGAAGCGCTACCTCCACCCCGACGGCCAGACGGTGTGGACCTCGGTCAGCGCGTCGTGCGTGCGGGGCTCGTCGGGAGAGCCCCTCTATCTCATCGGCCAGGTCCAGGACATCACCGAGAGCCGGGAGATGCGCGAGCACCTGGCCCACGCCGCCATCCACGACCCTCTCACCGACCTCCCCAACCGGGACCTCTTCGCCGATCGCCTCGAGATGGCCCTGCGCCGGGCCCGGCGCAGCGGCCACCGGGTGGCGGTGATGTTCCTCGATCTCGATCGCTTCAAGATGGTGAACGACAATCTCGGTCACGAGGTGGGCGATCGCCTGCTGCGAGCGGTGGCCGACAGGATGAGCGGTGCCCTGCGGGCCAGTGACACCCTGGCCCGGTTCGGGGGCGACGAGTTCACGGTGTTGTGCGACGAGGTGGCCGACGAGGCGCACGTTCTCGAGATCGCCGAGCGTCTGCGGTCGACCATGGGCGATCCGTTGACCGAGGCCGGCGGTGAGACGTTCGTCTCCTTCAGCGTGGGGATCGCCCTGTCGACCGACGACGACGAGTCGGGGTCGGCGCTCTTGCGCCATGCCGACATCGCCATGTACCGGGCCAAGGAGCGCGGGCCGGCGCGGGTGGAGGTCTACAGCGACGACGATGACGATCTGACCAGGAGTCGTCTCCGAACGTCCAACGAGCTCCGCGACGCTCTGGAGCGCCGCGAGCTGCGAGCTCCACTACCAGCCCTACGTCGATCTGCACACGAGGACCATGGTCGGGATGGAGGCTCTGGTGCGGTGGCGCCACCCCACCCGGGGTCTTCTCCTCCCCGAGGAATTCATCTCGACGGCCGAGGACAGCGGCCTGATCGTCCCCCTGGGCGCCTGGGCCCTCGGGGAGGCCTGCCGGCAGGCCGCCGTCTGGGCCTCCGGTCGCGACGCCGCCGGCCTCGACGAGGCCCGGCTCAACATCTCGGTCAACGTGGCATCACTCCAACTGGTCGATCCGGGTTTCCCCGATCTGGTGGCCGACGTCCTCGACACCACCGGGATCAATCCCGATCGCCTCTGGCTGGAGCTGACCGAGAGCACGCTCATGCGCGACGCCGAGGCCACGGTCACGGTGCTCCACGACCTGCGTCAGATCGGGATCCATTTCGTCATCGACGATTTCGGGACGGGGTACTCATCGCTCGCCTACCTCAAGCGCTTTCCCGTCGAGACCCTGAAGATCGACCGCAGCTTCGTCCGCGAGGTCGATCTGCGGTCCGAGGACACGGCCATCGTCAGGGCCATCATCGGCCTCGGGGACTCGCTCGGCCTGTCCGTCATCGCCGAGGGGGTCGAGAGATCGGCCCAGGCGCCCATCCTGCAGACCCTCGGCTGTCACCTGGCCCAGGGCTACCTGCTCGGTGCGCCTCTCCACCCCGGCGCCGTGGGCCCCTTCCCGACCGACGACCTGATCGCCTGGCACGACCGTCTCGAGCCGACGGGGTCCTGAGAGTTGTGGTCCGTGCGTCCGGCCAATGACGGCGGACAACGCTCATCCGGGCGGTCGGACCTCGGGGACGCCGTCGGCGATGACCAGGGGGCGGATGAACAGCAGCCGCGGGTGGGGGTAGCCGACGGCGCCGGGAAGCCAGGCCTGGAAGGCCATCTGGAGCTGTCCCTGCTTGTCGGTGAAGACGGTCTCCCCGCCGGGACCCTCGAGGTTCGGCTGTGATCCGTAGCAGCGGGCGCGACAACGGCTTGACACAGGGACCGAGGGCGCCGGTGCAGCGCGCCACGCCGATGGCGTAATCGGCGCTGTCCCAGTTGTTCGCCGAGTAGAAGAGGAAGTAGCTCCCGTCGGCCAGGACCATCGACGGCGCTTCGACCACCGACCCCTCCCACGGCTGGCTCGGACGGAGCAGCGCCGAGGGCCCGGGACCCTGCAGCAGGGTCCCCTGCGGATCGAGAGCCTGGGCCCAGATGGTGGACGGTCGGCCACCGCCCCCGATCGACTTCCACACCAGGAAGAGCTTCCCGGAGACGCCGACGAACGGGGTGGGATCGATCGAGCCACCCAGGTCGGGTTGGCACTCCAACGGCGCCCTGGTGGAGTCGGTGAAGGGTCCCTGCGGCCTCTTGGCCGTCGCCACCGAGATGCACTGGATCCTGCTCCCGGCCGTCGCCGCCGTGTAATAGAGGAGGTACGACCGTTTCAGGTGGATCACCGCCGGGGCCCAGGTGAATCCGGGAGTGGCCCACGATGCCAGGGTGGGTAGGGCGTCGCCCGCCTTCTTCCAGTTCACGAGGTCGGTCGAGTCCATGATCTGGATGTTCCCGGCCGTCGAGTTGGTGCCGTAGGCGTAGTAGGTGCCCTTGGCCACGATGATGTCCGGATCGGCGAAGTCGAACGGGTAGACGGGCCCGCCCGATCCGGAGTCGAGCATGTTCTCGCAGACGGCGGCCACCGAGGACAGATCGGCGACGGCCTGCGACTGGTTCCCCGCCTGCAGCGCCGACACCGACCGGCTCACCCCGCCGGCGCACGAGTGGACGGCCACGAGAGCGACGTCGCCCGAGGCGATCCCCGTCTGCGCCTGCGCCAGCAGCACGCTTGCGCCGAGGTGAGCTCGGCCGTCACCCGGGTCAGACTCTTCTGGGTGGCGACCCGCCCCTCGTCGGCCCGCTGCACCGACGAGGTCGTCGACGAGAGCAGAGCGGCGGTCCGGCGCAGCAGCGCCGTCGTCGTCGCCTCCTGGCTCTGGCTCCGGTGCAGCCGCAGCTGGACGGCGACGTCGTCGACGACCCCGGCCACCAGAAGACCGGCCACGACGGTGACGGCGACGGCCCCGACGGAGCCGGCGCGACGCGACGACGGCACCGCTACGACCGTCCCGTTCAGCGCCGAACAGGACGACGACGAGGCCCGCAACGAGGCCAGACCTCCGGCCGTCTGTCCCACGGCGATCTGGTTGAGGGCCTGCTCGACGCCACTCAGGCAGCTGTCGAGCACCCCCAGGTCGACGCCCTGGCTATGGATGCCGGCCTCGTCGCCCGGGCCAGGGTCGCCTGGGTGGTGGACAGCGTGGACTGGGCGGCGTCGAAGGACCGCGTCACGTCGGCGCCCGCGGGCGCGGGCGCCGGCCAGGCGTTGTTCGGCGCGCGCCAGTTCGGTCCTGCAGGCCGCTCAGTTGATGGTCGGCCGACGCCAGCGACACGTCGGTGGTCCGGATCTCGGCTCCGCGCCTGGAGGTCGGTGGCCGCCAGCAGGCAGCCCGTGCCCAGGGCGACGGCGGCGGCCACCGCGGTGGCGGCCCGGCGCCACCGCGGCGCGACCGGAACCCGAGCAGCCCTCTCCCGGCGTCCGGAGGCGCGAGCCCCGCGTCCCGCCGGGGAGGTCACTGCCGTGGTCATGGCGACGTGCGGGCGGACACGGCCCGACCGCTCCAGGCCACGTCTTCCCCTGGGGAAGTCTACCGTCCGTGCCTCCTTCCGTACTCCGCGTGACCCGACTGGGGAGGGTCCGCACGGTCGGGAATGCGGCCGCGGCCGCCGCGGCCGCCGTGCACATCGAAGGTGCCCGGTGGGAGTACCGGAGGGTGTAGTCCTGGGGGATGCCAGCAGTAAGCGCCGGCCTCCTCGTGCACCGGATGACCGACGGAGTCCTCGAGGTCCTCCTGGTCCATCCCGGCGGTCCCTTGTGGAGGAACCGGGACGACGGGGCCTGGTCGATCCCCAAGGGTGAGGTCGAGGGCGACGACGATCCGGCGGCCACGGCCGACCGGGAGTTCGCCGAGGAGCTGGGCGACGGACCCGCCGGCGGGGCCCCGGATCGACCTGGGACGAGGTCACCCAACGGGGCGGCAAGCGCGTCCGGGCCTGGGCGGTGGCCGGTGACCTCGACGTCACGACGGTCCGGAGCAACACCTTCGAGATCGAGTGGCCCCGGGGATCGGGGCAGATCCGGTCCTTCCCCGAGATCGACAGGGCGGCGTGGTTCACCGTGGACGTCGCCCGCGCGCAAGCTCCTCGAAGCCCAGGGTGCCTTCCTCGACCGGCTCACCGCGGCCCTCGACGGCGCCGACGGCGGCGGCCGCGACGACGGCGACGACAGGCCTCGCTCGTGACCGGCGTCGCCGGTGCGGGCCGGACGGGAATCAGGCCCCGGTGGCGGCGGCTCCGACGGCGGCGGCGAACAGGATGTCGGCGCCCGCGTGTGTCTCCCAACAAGGCGGCGCCATCCGGTTCATGACGTAGGAGACGACGAGTCGGGCGTCGAGGTCGATGACGACGATCGAGCCGCCCCATCCTCCCCAGAAGCAGGCATGGGCCCCGATGGGGATCATGTCCGAGCTCAGTCCGTACCCGGTGCCCAGCCGGAACCCGGGTCCGAGGACGAGGTCGGTGCCGTTGGCCTGCTCCTCGAAGATGGCTTCGCATCCCTTGGCCGAGAGCAGGCGCACACCCGCCACCTCCCCGCCGCAGGCCACGACGGACTGGACCTGAGCCACGGACCGGGCGTTGCCGTGCCCGTTGGCGGCCGGGATCTCGGCCCGGCGCCACGACTCCTTCCACGGTTCGGCCCCGGTCATCCTGGGGTTGAGAAGGGTCCGGGCCGCGATGGACGAGGTCTCGGTGGCTTCGGGCAGCTCCGGGGGGATGACCAGCGCGACACGGGCGTCCGCCTCGGCGGGCAGACCGATGTGGAAGTCGGCGCCGAGGGGGCCGGCCACCTCGGAGGCGAAGAAGGCTCCGAGCGACACGCCGGTGATCCGCCGGACCACCTCGCCCGACGAGGTACCCCTGGGTCAGGGCGTGGTACCCCGACTGGGTTCCCGGCTCCCACCACGGTTCCTGGGCGGCGAGCAACGACGTCATCTTGTCCCAGTCGGCGAGATCGTCGGACGTGATGGGTTCGGACCACCCCGAGAGGCCGGCGGTGTGGCCGAGAAGGTGGCGGACCTCGACACCGGTCTTTCCCGCCGGCGGCGAACTCGGGCCAGTAGCGGGCCACCGGAGCGGAGAACTCGAGCTCGCCGCGGTCAGCCAGGATGAGGGCACACAGCGCCGCCATCGTCTTGGTGATCGACCAGACGTTGGTGATGGTGTCGCGTTGCCAGGGAACGGCGCCCTCCTCGTCGAGGTGGCCACCCCAGATGTCGACCACCGGCACGCCGTCGACGAAGACCGACACCGAGGCGCCGACATCGAGCCCGTTGTCGAGATTGGCGGCCAACGCGTCACGCACCCCGGCGAATCGTTCCTCGCACACTCCCGAGATCTCGGCCAACTGTCCCCCTCTGGGCTGTCGCCCCGATGGTCCGGCGGTTTCACGTTAGTGGCGACCTCCCCTTTTTCCGTGTCCCGCCCCCGCCCACCGGACAGAATGCGGCCATGCCATCCGATGCCGGCGTCACGGTCCTGGCCGCCCTTCGCCTCGAGGCCCTCGCCATCGGGGGCGACGTGGTCCGCACCGGGCATGGGTCACGCCAAGGCGGGGGCCACGGGGACCCGCCTGGCCGGGACTCTGCCCCGGGGACGTCCCCTGGCCGTCGTCGGGATCGCCGGCGGCCTCGAGTCCTCGCTCGAGCCGGGTCAGCTCGTCGTGGCCGACGCCCTCCACGCGCCCGACGGCGCCGATCCCATCGTCCTGCCGCAGGCCGACGCCGTGGCCGCCGCCTTGCGCGGTCACGGGCGCGACGTCCGTGTCGGCGCCGTGGCCTGTTCGACGTCGATCGTTCACGGTGCCGCCCGCGACCGCTCTGGCGCGCGGCGGCGCGCTTGGCCGTGGAGATGGAATCGGTCTGGCTGGCCCGGGTCCTCGTCGATCACCCGTTGGTCGTCGTACGGGCCGTCGGCGACACCGAGCGCCACGGCTTCGTGCGCGGAAACCTGAGGGCCCTGGCGGCCCTGCGCCACCTCCGTCCCGCCCTCGAGCAGTGGGCCCGGGATATGGTGTGATCGACGATCGCACGTTCCCGGTGGCGCCGCTGCCGCCTCTGGACCGCCGACAGACCTCCCCCTGCATCACGGGAACGCCTTGTGTAGCGCTGGCCACGTTCCGGCGTTCACGCGACGAACCATCGTGGTGGACGTCTTCGTAGAGTTGAGAAAAGGGGGAAGCATGCGTCGAATTCTTTTGGTGGCCGCTGCCCTGGTGATTCCTGCCTCGGCGGTCACCGTGGGGTTGAGCAGCCCGGCATGGGCGGGGGGGTGGGACGACATGTTCCTCCCTGAGTGGCAACGCCTCCGGTGGAGTCGGAACCCTGGGTGGCTGCACGGACACGGCCAACACCGGCGGATCGGGAACGATCCCCGTCTCCTCTCTGACGACCGGCTCCGGCACGATCACATGGGCATCCGGGGGGACGACGAACGTCAAGGTCACGGCGACGGTGGCGACCAAGGACGAGAAGGACCCCCATGGAAGCTGCGCCGCCGGAACGACGGAATACAACGTCAAGGGCAAGGTCACCGGTGGCACCGGCCTCGGCACGTCCGTCAAGGGCAAGATCAAGGGCGAGGTCTGCGTCGACGCCAACCTCGACGTCACCTTGGAGCCGGACACCGTCCTGAAGCTCTAGTCGGCAAGTCGACCCCGGACGACCCCCGTAACGATGAGGCCGGAGCCGGCGGTGTCTGACGCCGTGCTACCGCCTCGCCACCGCACCGGTTGCCGGACTGATGGTGAAGGCCACCTGGGCCCCGGCGATGTACTGGTAATAGGTGAAGAAGGTGTACGTGCCGGGGGGTACGCGCCGGGGCGGTGTGGATCCCGTCCCCGAGCCCTGGTCCCAATGCGCCACTGTGTGGTACGAGCGCCCGGGGTTCAACCGGTGTTGGTAGAGGATCTCGAAACAGGCACCCGGCTGATCGTCGACCCAACAGCGGTCCCAGACCTCGTGGCCCTTGGCGTTGGCCACGACGAAGCTCGGGGAGAAGCCGGGATCGAGGCCCAGCCACACGCTGCAGGGTGTCTGCGACACGTTGGTGATCTTCGACATCAACGTCACCAGCTGGCCCGGCGAGTAGGCGGTGCGGTTCGTCGTGGCGGTGATCTCGACCGCCGACGCCGCACAGAGGGCCGGCTTGGCGGCGGGGGTGGCGGCGCCGGCCGACGGGCCGGCCGCTGCCGACCAGACCGTCACGGCGAGCAGAGCGAGCGCCGCCGTCGCCCCCCGACAGGGGCGGAGAACGGGGCTCCGCCGGGTTCGGAAACGGATCATCGCACCCTCCCTCCAGCCCGGGCACGACAAGCGTGGACCGCCGGCGAGAGGCCGTCAAGCAGGATGCGTCAAGACCCCCCTCGGCGAGAGGTCCCCGCGCCCGGGCGACACGTCGCTCCCGACGCCGGCGTCAGAATCCGGTGACGTACCAGCTCCCGTCCTGCTCGACCATCGGGACGATGAACGGACTGGACGAGGTGGGCCCGACGGCGTTGGCGTACACCTGGTCGAACGTCCGTCCCTTGTCGGTGGCGGCATCGGCATCGTTGTTCGACAGGCATTGACCGGAACCCTCACAGACCGATCCCGTCAGGACGAACAGAGCGCGATCGCCGCTCACCGTGACCTTGCCCAGGGAGACCTGCTTGTAGGCGATGTCGTGGGCCATGATCAGACTCATGTCGTTCCGGCATCTCTGGCCCTGGGCCGACGGAGCCAGCATGCACAGATGCGAGTAGTCGCCGCTGCGGAGGTCCGTCGTCATGGCCGAGGCCACCGACTGCGGGGTGTCGGAGCTCGACCCGCCCAGAGCGACGGAGAGGGTGACGCCGACGACGGCCAGCACCACGATGGCCGCCCCCACCAGGACCACGGGCTTCGTGATCCACGAGCGGGTGGGCGCCGAGGCCACGCCGACGGGCACCGTGGACCACTGCCCGGGGCCCGGGTCGGGCCAGGCCGGTCGCTGCGGGGGAGGAGCCGGCGCCGCGGCGGGAGGAGGGCCCGCCACGTCGGGGTGCTGCTCCGGCGGGTACCAGTTGCCGTCCGATGCCACCCACCATCCCGGTCCCCGTGACACGTCGCTCATGGAGCACCACCTCCCGTCTCGCTCCAGCATCGGCACACCGGCGAGTCCGCCTTGAGCGGTGGCCCAACAGGCCGGTCCTACCGGTCGCTGAAGGTGGTGTCCGGTGGGTCGTCGAGCGTGAGCTGGAACTCGGGATCGAGATCCCGATGACCGTCCGGCCCCCGGCACACCGCCGTGCCGACGGCGATGAACTCCACGGCGTGGGTGAGCAGGGCGTTCACCGGTCGTTCCTGGAGCTGGACCTCGACGACGCCGTCGGCGTGCAGCTCCCCCGCCTCGCGCTCCATCATCTCCATGGCCTTCTCGCGCGCCGAGTACAGCGCCGTCGTCTGGTCGCTCAGCTCGACGTTGTCGCGGGCCAGACCGAGCGACTGGGCGGCGGACCGTGCCGCGAATCCCACCACGGAGACGCCGATCACGATGCCGACCGGGTGGTAGCCGGCGCGCACGAGGAGATGGAAGTCGCGGGCCGACAAGGTGGTGGCGAAGGGATGGGCGGCCACCGGGCTCGGCGGCCCGTGCCCGTGCACGGCCGTCCCCAGCATGGTGCAGGTGAGCAGGTTGGCGTGCTCGCGCTCGAGCTCGAGTCGCATGGCCACCACCCCGTCGGCCCGACGGGCATCGGAGCTCCTCCAGGATCCCCGAACGGGCGTTGTCGATGGCGGTGGCGATGGCCCGTCCCCACATGGTCCCCTCGGTCGCCGCCGTCGTGAATTGGGGGTTCCAACTGGCCGACCCGGCGCCGGAGACGATGTCGACCGGTCGGTACCCGATCTCCTCCAGCAGGACGAGCTCGCCGACGGTCAGGTCCGACAGGAACGTGTGCTGATCGCCGGGGACGAACGGCTGCGCGCAGTGCGGCCAGGGCGGTGCCGATGCCCGGATCGGTCGGGGTGCGCGCGCTCACGGTCGCAACGGGAGGACGGGACGGGGGGTGAGGGGCGCGACCTCGGTGCTGTAGCGCCGGACAGCGGTCCCCACGGCGATCGTCAGCTGGTCCCAGCTCTCGCCGTAGCGATTCACGCGTCGATCGGTCCACTCGGTGTGGACCACGCCCTCGCCCGACCGGTGGGCCGTGGCCGCCAGCGCTGCCCGTGCCCGGGAGCGGGCCACGGCGATGGCCGCCGGGATCTGGCGGTTGGCGCCGGGAACGGTGAAGTCGCCCCGGGCCTGGCAATTGGGTTGGACGTAGACGGCTCCCGACACCCGACGGCCAGCCCGGTGGGGACGTAGCCGAGGGCGATCAGGCGTTCGAAGTGCTGGCCGGAGGCGTTGGTCAGGAACGGCGAGGGCAACGGAGGAGTCCCGGGATGGGTGACGGCGGTGCCCCGGGCGAAGAAGGTGGCCGTCCCCGGCGAGCCGACGAGGTTCTCGAAGAAGAGATCGACGCCCACCACCCCGTGGGCCCCGATCTGGGTCGCCTCGTCGTGGAGCCGCTCGATGGCCAGCCGGTAGCCCTCGGTCAGCGATGCCGCCAGCACGGCGTCCTCGACGCTGAAGCCGTAGTGCTCCTGGGCGGCCACGTTGGCACCGAAGCCGATGCCGTCCCGTAGGTGTGGGCACACGGGTACGTCTCGGAGTAGCCGCCCCCGGACCGCCATGACTGGCCGGCCAGACCCCCCCACTGGCCGTAGAGCTGACCTCCGGCGGCGGCCAGCTGCATGACCGCCGTTCCCATGACGAAACCGGCGGGCACCATCCCCACCCGCCGGACGGCGGCCGCCTCGGCCACGGAGAGATCGCTCGTCCAGGTCGGCCCGCGGCTCGCCGGTCGGAGACGACATCAGCCGATCCTCGAGCCGGGCCGGCCGCACCGGCGGTCGTCGGCGTCGCGGGACCGGCCATCACCGGTCCATGGTGATGACCGGCACCGGTGGGGGCACGACATGCTCGTCCCCGAGCGAGCGCACGCCCGTCCCGATGGCCAGGAACTCGATGGTGTGGCTCCCCCACATGTGGGACTTCTCGATCAGCTGCACGCCCGACGATCCCGGCGGCCTGGAGGCGGGTCGCCTCCTCCTCCATCCGGGTCATGGCCCTCTCGCGTGCGTCATAGAGGGCTTGGGTGAAGTTGGGCAGCTCCGTCGCCCGTCCCGCCGAGCCCATGGTGCCGAGCAGCGTCCGGTGGGCCACGTGGTAGACGCACGTACCGAGGACCAGGCCGAGCGGCGCGTACCCGGCGTGGAGGAGCGTCCAGAAGTCCTGGCCCGACAGGTCCGAGGTGAAGGGCTTGCCCTCGGCGTTGCGCCACGACGACCCGTCCTTGGCCTTGACGGCCGTGCCCACGGCGATGAACTCGGCGGTGGACTTGCCCCACTCGTAGTAGTTGACGTCCAGGCGCACTCCCACGATGCCGTCGGCACCGAGCACGTCGGCCTCTTCCTCCATGCGCGTCATGGCCAGCTCCCGGGCCGTGTACATGGCCTGGGTGAGCTTGTCGAGCTCGGTGGACTGGCTCCACCGCCGCGTCTGCAGTCCGATCTGGTAGATCGAGCTGCCCATGACGAGGCCGAGGGGCGTGAACCCGGCCTCCTCGACGAGGAGGAACTCGTTCACGGTCAGATCCGACGTGAAGAGCCGCCGCCCGCCGGAGATCTCGGTCTCCTTCAGACGCCGCAGGGCGTCCTCCGGCAGCTGCTGCTGGGGAATGTCGGTCACGATCCCGCCTCTCTGGACTACGACAGCAGTCCGTGGAGCGCGCTCCACGTCTGCTGCGACCGCTTCGCCTCGTCGGCGAGGGCCGAGACGAGCTCCTCGATCCACTCCGGCATCGGCACCTGCTTGGTGGAGAGGGCGATCCCCCGGACCCGGCGCACCACCGTGCAGGCGATGGCGTTGTGTTCACGGATGGCGGCCAGGACGATGCCCTCCCCGGCGTTGGTGAGATCCATCTCGACACCGGTGACGGGCCGATCGCGCTTCAGGAGGCCACCCGACCGCTTGACGGTGACGCGGTCACCCAGGGCGTCGGACATCTTGGCCACCAGGACCCGGAAGAACGTCTCGGTGTCCGACGCGTCGGCACGGATGGAGGCGGCGACCATGTCGAAACCGGGGAGGGCGTCGGGCTGTGGCTCGAGGGCCCCTCCTCCCGACTGCCTCTCGACGTCGTCTTCCAAAGGGACCTCCTTCGCCACGCCGGAGGTCTGGGCCTCTGCGATGTCTCTTCGGATCTTCGAGTGTACTGAGCAGGGCCCATCCCGACCGGCGCCCTGATAGACAGGCCCGATGGATCTCTACGAAGCCCTCTACACCTGTCGTGCCATGCGCAGGGTGCGACCCGATCCCGTTCCCCTGGACGTCCAGGCTCGCATCCTGGATGCCGCCATCCGGGCGCCGACGGGCGGAAACGCACAGACCTGGCACTTCCTCCTGGTCGACGACCCCGCCGTCAAGGCGCAGCTCGGTCCCCTCTACCGCGACAGCATGGACCAGCTGTGGAAGACCGTCTACGCCCCACGGATCGCCGCCGCCGCCGCCGATCCCGACCACCCCGACAGCGTCCAGTTCGAGAGCGTCCGACGCTCCGCCCAGCATCTCGCCGACCACTTCGAGGACGTCCCCCTCTTCCTGTTCGGCTTCGCCCAGCACGACCCCTCGGGCGGGTCGATCTACCCCGCCGTCTGGAGCGCCCAACTCGCCGCCCGGGCCGAGGGGGTCGGCAGTGCGCTCACGGTCGTGCTGAGCGTCTTCCACGGTCCCGAGGCCTACGACATCCTCGGCGTCCCACCCGACGAGGGATGGGTCATGGCCTGCTGCGTGTCCTTCGGCTATCCCCGGGGCCGGTGGGGCGTCGCCCCCCGGCGGCCCGTGCACGAGGTCTCGTCCCGGAACCGGTGGGGCTCGCCGGTGGGGTTCGAGATCGCCGAGCCCCTGTGGTCGCCCGACGGGAAGGGCATTGCGCTCACGGAGACCTGACCCCGTGGCGGTCTCCCGCCTTGCGCTACCTTCCGGACGATGCCGGAGGCCGTCGAGCGATCGTGGATCGTGGCTCTCCCCAAGGCCGAGGTCCACCTCCACCTCGAGGGCTGCATCGACTCCTCTCTGGTGAACGGCGCCGCCCGGCGCCACGGCGTGGCGCCCTTCGCCGGGACGGGGACGGGCGGCGCCGACGGGGAGGCGCCGGCGGTGACGATCAGCAGCCTCCCCCAGCTGCTGTCCTATCTGGACTGGTCCTGTGCGCTGATCGACCGGCCCGACGATCTGGCCGCCGTGGCCTACGGGGCCGCCCGGCGGGCGGCGTCGAGCGGGGTCGGGCACATCGACGTCATCGTCAATCCCACGCACTGGCCGCACTGGCGGGGACGTCTCGACGCCATGATCGACGCTCTCGACGGCGGCTTCCGGGCCGCCGAGACCGACGGCCTGGCCACCGCCGTCCTCTGCGTCAGCGTCAAGCGGAGCCAGACGGGGTCCGAGGCGCTGGCCCTGGTCGACTGGATCCTGGCCCGACGCCATCCCCGGGTGGCGGCCCTCTCCATCGACGGCGACGAGAGCAGCGGATCGCACAACGAGCGGTTCGCCGAGGCCTTCGCCAGGGCCGGCCGGGGGGGATTGCGCCGGTGCGCACACGCCGGCGAGTCGAGCGGACCCGACGGCGTCCGGGAGGCCGTCGACGTCCTCGGTGCCGAACGGATCGACCACGGCGTGCGGGCGGTGGACGACCCCGGCCTCGTGGCCGAGCTGGCCCGACGGTCGATCCCGCTCGACATCTGCCCCACCTCGAACGTCGTGCTCGGGATCGTTCCCGACCTGGCCCACCATCCGGTGGACGACCTGCGCCGCCACGGCGTGACGGTCTCGCTCAACACCGACGACCCCGTGCTCTACGGTGCCGATGTGGCCGGCGAGTACGCGCTGTGCGCGCAGACCTTCTCGTGGGGCCGACCCGAGCTCGTCGCCGTCGCC
Source organism: uncultured Acidimicrobiaceae bacterium (assembly GCA_963842145.1). GTDB lineage: Bacteria > Actinomycetota > Acidimicrobiia > Acidimicrobiales > UBA8190 > CAWJFJ01. The sequence goes on along the minus strand of CAWJFJ010000012.1, from coordinate 148,005 downwards.
CGGACGTCGATCGAGTCCTGCTTCGCCGGTGAGGACCGCCGTCGAGATCTTCTCCGGGAGCTCGACAGCTTCGTCGACGCCCAGGGCGGTGACGCTTGACGCGGCCGGCGGTGCCGAACATCGTGTGGGCCGGCCTCGACGAGGCCAGGAGTCCGCATCGGTGTCCGGCGGGCGACGGGCACGAGCTGAGGGAGGACGAGTGACGGCAACGGTGGAGGTCCCCCCGGACATGGACCTGCCCGAGGCGGACAAGGCGTTCCACGTCGAGCAGCACGGCATCGACTACATCCCCCTCGAGGAGACGATGGGCGAGGCCGCGCGACCTCTTCGGCATGTGGGCCGGGGCCAGCGTCCAGATCGAGTACTTCGTCTACGGGGCCATCCTGATGACGTTCGGCTTCACCTTCGCCCAGGCCGTCTCGTTGATCGTGGTCGGGAACATCTCCTTCGTCCTGCTCGGCGTCTGCAGCCTGCAGGGCCCCGACGCCGGCACCACCGTGTTCGCCATCAACCGCGCCAGCTACGGCCCCAACGGGTCGCGCCTCATCTCGTTCTTCAACTGGATCACCCAGATCGGGTTCGAGACCGAAGGCCTCATCCTCATCGTCGGCGCTCTCCTGGTCCTCGCCATCAAGGCCGGATTCGATCCCGGCACCCCGGCCAAGGTCCTCTTCGTCCTGGTGGCGGTGGCCGTCCAGATCGTCCTGCCCTTCCTGGGCCACGCCACCATCGTGAAGACGTTGCGCCTGCTGATCATCCCGTTCACCGTCCTCTTCGCCGTCCTCCTGGGATTCAGCGCCGGGCACGCCCATCTGAACGCCGTCGCCCACGGCGCCGGGTGGCAGACCTACATGGTGGGCCTGGCCTTCACCATCACCCTGAGCGGGCTCGGATGGGCGGAATGCGGGAACGACTACTCGCGCTACCTGCCCCCGGAGGCCTCGAAGAAGGCCATCGTCGGATGGGTGTTCCTGGGGACGGCGGTCCCCGAGATCCTGGTCATGACCCTGGGTGCGGTGGTGGGCACGTTCCTCAGCCTCGGTGGGGACGTCGGCCAACGCCTTCCTGCCGTTCGTCCACCAGAGCGTCATCCCGGCCTGGTTCGTGGTGGTGTTCCTGCTCTTCGCCATGGTCCAGCTCTTCGCCATCAACAGCCTCGACCTCTACTCCTCCGGTGTCACCCTCCAGGCGCTCGGTGTCCACGTGAAGCGGTACCAGGCGGTCATCATCGACAGCGTGATCTGTCTCGGCGTCACCGTCTACGCCATCTTCGACTCCTCCTTCAGCACCTACCTGAAGGACTTCGTCGACGTCGTCATCGTCTGGATCGCCCCCTGGGTCGCCATCTACCTGGTGGACTGGGGGCTGCGGAGATGGCGCTACGTCCCGAGCCGAGCTCCAGCGCGTGGACCGGGGCAGCCTCTACTGGAGCACGGGGTGGCGTCCACTGGCCCGCCATCATCGCCCAGGTCGTCGGCATGGTCGCCTCCATGTCGGCGCTGGCTCCGACGTTCTCCGTTCCCCATTGGATGAACCCGATCACCGTTCACACCGGAGCGCCGACTTCAGCGTCTTCACCGGCGTCGCCGCCGGTGGGATCGTCTACGGCGTTCTGGCCTGGAAGAGCGTGAGGCGGCAGGCCGAGCGCCAGGACGCCCTCTTGGCCGGAGCCGGAGCCGGAGCCGGAGCCGGAGCCGGAGCCGGGGCCGGGGCCGGGGCCGGTGCCGGTGCGGCCGGCACGACGTGACGACGGCGCGCCGTCGGCGACGAACCGGTCCCCGGCGCCCGGTGGGGGCGACGGCCCGGCGTCGGGCTCTACTTTTCAGTGGTCACGCTGGCGGGGACGATGTCGCGGTCGCTGCTTCCGTCCCAGTCCTCGACGATCCCTCCGGACTCGCTCGCGACGGAACACCGGGATGCCTCCGAGGGCGTGGACCAGTGCGGCGTCCTCGCCCAGGGCCACCCGCCAGGTCGACGCCTCGGTCAGCATGGCGCCGATGACGACCGGTTCGGCTCCGACCCGACGCAGGATGTTCAGGGCGGCGCACACCGACGCGCCGGTCGAGATGACGTCGTCGACCACCGCCACCCGACGCCCGGCGACGACCGGGACCCGGGCCCGGTCGAACAGCAACCTCTGCGGCGCTCCGGTGGTGATGGAGGTCACGGGCTCGGAGATGGCGTCCTGCAGGTGGATCTTGGGTGTCTTCTGCAGGATGAGGTAGTCGTCGAGTCCCGAGCGCCCGGGTCACCTCGATGGCCAGCGGGATGCCCATGGTGGCCACGGACACGACCACGTCGGCGCCGTACGGGGCGAGGAGCTCGGCCAGCTCCGTCCCGGCCTGCTCGGCGAAGCGGACACCGTGGTCCACGGTGATGAGCAGGGCGATGGCCAGGTCGTCGGCGATCGGCACCAGCGGGAGGTCGACGTCCTGGGCGCCGATCCGAGTCCTGTACCTCCCGACCGCGTCGACCACGGGAAAGACTCTGACCGGCTCCGTCCCCGTCCGCAAGTGCGGTGACGCCTGCTGACAACGCCTCCGGCGCCGGTATGGACCCGGCCACGGCACGGAGGTTCCTCCCCGTCGCCCTCGAGGAGGCCCGTCTCGGTCTCGCCGAGGGCGGCATCCCCATCGGCTCGGCGCTCTTCCACCGCGACGGGACCCTGCTCGGTCGCGGACGCAACCGGCAGGGTCCAGGACGACGATGCGTCCTGCCACGCCGAGACGGCGGCGTTCCGTGACGCCGGGCGACGTCGGCACTACCGGGACTGCGTCATGGTCACCACGCTGTCCCCGTGCTGGTACTGCAGCGGCCTGGTCCGGCAGTTCCAGATCGGCGCCGTGGTGATCGGTGAATCGCGCAACTTCATGGGCGGCAACGCCTGGCTGGCCGACCTGGGGATCGACGTCCTCGATCTCGACGACCCCGTCTGCGTCGACCTCCTGGCCCGGTTCATCGAGGCGCAGCCCGATCTGTGGGACGAGGACATCGGCCGCTGATCCGCCCGTGACGGCCGGTCAATCGGGCGGGCCGAAGAGGCGGTCACCGGCGTCGCCCAGACCGGGCACGATGAATCCCCGGTCGTCGAGCTCCGGATCCACGGCCACACAGGCGACATCGACGTCGGGATGCCGTGCCCGGAAGAACGTCAGTCCCGGGACCGACGCGATGAGGCACAGGACCGTCAGCTTCGACGCATGGCGCCGCTTCACCATGTCGCACACCTGGGCCAGCGAGCCACCGGTGGCCAGCATGGGATCGCAGACCACCACGCGGCGTCCCGACAGGTCCCGGGGGAGGCGGTCGAGGTAGACCTCGGCCTGCAGCGTGGCCTCGTTCGCGGCGCAGGCCCACGTGGGCCACCTCGGTGACCGGGAGCACCTCCTGGATGGCCGGCACCATACCGAGGCCGGCGCGCAGGACCGGCACGAGCAGGACCATCTCCTCCACCCGACGGCACCGGACGCCGTCCGCCACCGGCGTGTCGAGGCGCCGCTCGACGGTGGCCAGGTCGCGCAGGGCCTCGTAGGCCACGAACGTCGACAGCTCGGCCACGAGCTTCCGGAAGGTGGGGCTGTCGGTGGTGGCGTCGCGCAGCCCCGACAGGCGGTGGACGGCCAGAGGGTGGTCGACCACCAGGGTCGATCCGCCGACGGGCGGGGACGGTGCCCCGGACGCGCTGGATCCCGACCTGACGTCAGTCACCGGTGGCCCCGTCGGGCCGGTAGACGCAGATGTCGCGGAGGTTCCGGTAGCGCTGGTCGACGTCCAGGCCGTAGCCGATGACGAAGTCCGGCGGGATGGTGAACCCGATGTAGCGAATGTCGGCGTCGCGGTGCTGGAGCCCGGACTTCACCAACAGGGCGCACACCTCCAAGGTGGCCGGTCGGTGGGCCCACAGGTAGCGCCGGAGGTACGACAGCGTGATCCCGCTGTCGACGATGTCCTCCACGACGAGCACGTCGCGACCCATCAGATCGGTGTCGACGTCCTTCATGATCCGGACGACCCCGCTCGACGTCGTGTCCGCCCCGTACGAGGCGATCGCCATGAGATCGATCTCGACCGGGAGGCTGACGGCGCGCGCCAGGTCCGCCATGAAGATGAAGGCCCCCTTGAGCACGCCCACGAGCAGGGGCGGGCGCTCTCGGTAGTCGGCGGTGATCTCGGCGCCGAGCTCGGCCACGCGTCGGTGAAGCTCGTCCCGGCTGACCACGACGGGACCGATGTGGTCGTCGCCGTCGAAGGAGCCGAGGTCGGAGCCGGTGCCGGTTCCGGTGCCGGTGGGCACGGCGGTCAGGAGTGTCGACGTGGTCGGTCAGCCGCCGTTCCGGACCGGTAGCCCCGTCCGTCGCTCCTCAGGCGATCCTGGCGAGCGGCGGCGCGCCGCAGCTCACGACTGGGGGTCTCGTCGGGACTGGCCAGGAGGGCCGTCTCCAGCGCCTCGGCCCGCTTCTTGGGAGGCAGACGCGACAGCATCTGCTCCAGGCGGACGAGGTCCGGCGGGAGGGCACGCTTCTTGGCCTTGGACTTCTCCATGAAGCGCAGGAGACGCCGGACGTAGAAGTGACGGAGGAACCCGACCCGCATGATGCTGCGGAATATCGAGGTCCGGATCCGGCGTTTCTTGGCATCGCCTTCCGGCGCAGACTTGTCTCGAGCCATGGCCCATTCTGTACCCGAAGCGGTCGCACCCGCACACGCAGGGGGCGTGCCGCTCAGGGCGCTCCCCGGCCGTCGTGGTCCCCGGGCAGAAGACCCACGGCACGCAGGGAGCGCCGCAGGGCCTCCGACGACTCGAAATGCACCGTGGACATGCCGAGGGCCGACGCCGGATGGAGATTCGCGACGTTGTCGTCGATGAACAAGGTGGTCCCGGCATCCAACCCGAAACGTTCGAGCAGGATCTCGAAGATGGCACGATCGGGCTTCGCCACTCCCTCCAGACCCGAGATCAGGATCCCGTCGAACAAGGCGAAGAAGGCGTACCGCTCGAAGCGCACCGGGAACGTCTCCGCTTCCATGTTGCTGAGCGCGTAACAGGGGATCCCGCCGTCGGTCAGGTCGGTCAGGATGGCGACGCTGTCCTCGAGGGGTCCCGCCACCATCTCCTCGCTGCGCGTCGACCAGGCCCAGATCTCGTCAGCGTACTGGGGATGGACCTGGGCCAAGCGGGCGCACGAATCGGCTGTGCTCTCGCCCCGGTCGTGCCGGTCATGCCACTCGGGGGTGCAGACCTCACGGAGGAACAGCTCCATGGCCTCCTCGTCGTCGAACACCTTGCGGTACAGATGGCGCGGGTTCCAGTCGAGGAGCACTCCGCCGATATCGAAGACCACGGTCTCGATGGCCGGGTGCGGATGCCCGTTCACGGTCCTGTCTTGCCCCGTCGGCACCGAGAAGGAGGTCGAGCCCCAGAGACCGACCCCGGTACGACCCGGTATCAGTCGACGGGAAGCTGGCTGAGCAGCAGTGTCTTCGTGTTCTCGTACGTCTCGAAATCGATCACCCCGGCATCGAACTGCCGGTGGACCTTCTCGACCTCGTCGAGAAGCTCTTGGGCGCTGGGTTCGTTGCCCGTCGGCGCCACCGCGGCCAGCGGATCCTCCTGGTCGGGCGCCGTCGCCCGGCTCTGGCGGCGGTCACGCTTGGCCGCGGCTTTCTCCTGCTTGTCACGATCTCGTTGGAGCTTGTTGAAACTCGTTCGCTGTGTCGCCATGGTTCTCCCTGCCGGCCCGGGGCCGGCTCACTCGTCAGTCGCATGACCGCTGGAAGAGCGGTGATCCGTCCCGAGGACGACACCGGGCCACCCCGGCGAGACGCCGATGGACGGTGACCGACCCTTTCAGCCCTGCACTTCGTCGTCGGAGGAGGCGTCCGGGCCGTCCGCTCCGTCGCCGACGGTGACCAGAATCTCCTCGGCCGCCGACTGGTCAACGGCCGGCGTCCCCGTTTCTCCCGTGGCGGCCACATCGGCGGCGTCCGCCGTCACCGGCGCCGCGGCGGGCACGGTGGGCCGGTCCCCAGGGCGACCCGGACCGCCCCGACCGCGTCGACCGGCGGACTTGTCGCCGGCCAGCGTTCGGACCGCGTAGGGGAGAAGGGCCAGTTCCCTGGCGTTCTTGATGGCCAGAGCGACGTCGCTCTGATGCTGCCGGCACGTCCCGGTGTTGGCCCGCGACTTGATCTTCCCCCGGTCGCTCATGAAGCGACGGAGCAGGTTCATGTCCTTGTAGTCGACCCAGGCGATGTGCTCGGTGCAGAAGACGCATACCTTCGGACGGCCGCGCCTCACCCGGCCCTTGGGGTCACTGGCCTTGGTCCGACCTCGGTCTTTTCGAGACGACGGGGGCACGTCGCGTTCCTCCTCGGCTCCGCGCGTCAGTTACACCAGGAGTCTCCATCGGAGACCAGCACGGCAGGGCCCGCGCGGCAAAGAGCCCGTGCTGTGCCACAGCGTACCGTGCCGAGCGGAGGGTCCGGCCATCAGGGTCCCTGACCCCGACACACGGGCTCTCGATCCCCCCGAAATGGCCTGTGACCTCGGACGATACCCCCCGACGAGGGCGCCGTGGCGCCGGAGGCCGACCCCGCCCTTCCTGTGGGCCCCGGTACCCGGCACCGCCGGGCGTCTCCTTCCGACGGTGGCATGCTGACCGGCGGTCGACAGCCGGGCGCCACGGGCGCGACGGCAGGCGGGCAACCGCCGGCACCGGTCGATCAGCCGGATCGGGAGCCGATCGGCGGCGGTGAAGGGAGCGGTCCATGGCCAAGGCGACGGAGTTCGGGGGTCGGATCGGACGCGACTGGCGTGATTCGGAGCCTTGGTGGCCCCCCGAGCCGACGGCCCCCGACGGTGCGCCCAACGTGGTCCTCGTCGTCCTGGACGACGTCGGCTTCGCCCAGTTGGGCTGCTACGGCTCCGACATCGCCACCCCCACCATCGACCGCCTGGCCGACCGCGGCATCCGTCTGGCCAACTTCCGTACCACCGCCCTGTGCTCGCCCACCCGGGCCTGCCTGCTGACCGGACGCAACCACCATCGCAGCGGCATGGGACGCGTGGCCGATCTCGCCTCCGGCTACCCCGGCTACTGGGGGAAACCGCCCAGGGAGAACGGGTATCTCTCGGAGATCCTGCGCCAGCACGGCTACGCCACCTACGCCGTGGGGAAATGGCATCTCACACCCGAGGACGAGACGCACATGGCGGCTTCCCGGGTGACCTGGCCCCTGGCCCGGGGATTCGACCGCTGGTACGGCTTCCACGGGGGTGAGACCCACCAATTCGTCCCCGCCCTCTACCACGACAGCCACTCCGTCCGACCGGCGCGGTCCATCGAGGACGGCTACCACCTGAGTGCCGACCTGGCCGACCGGGCCATCGAGTTCCTCGGCGACCTCCGGGCCGTCGACACCGATCAGCCCTTCCTCCTCTACTTCTGCACCGGTGCCTGCCACTCGCCACACCAGGCCCCCCGGCCCTGGATTGACCGGTACCGGGGCCACTTCGACGACGGCTGGGACGCCTGGCGGGAGAGGACCTATGCCCGCCAGCTGGACCTGGGGGTGATCCCCCCGGGCACCAAGCTCTCGCCCCGTCCGCCGTGGGTGCCGGCGTGGGAGGAGCTCGACGACATGAAACGGACGGTGGCCAGCCGCTTCATGGAGTGCTTCGCCGGATTCCTCTCGTACACCGACGCGCAGATCGGTCGCCTCGTCACCTTCCTCGAGGACATCGGCGAGCTCGACAACACCGTCGTCATCCTGGTGTCCGACAACGGCGCCAGCGCCGAGGGGGGGCCCGACGGCTCCATCAACGACATCCGACTGTCGAACCTCGACCCGGCCGGCACCGTCGAGATGCACGACCGGTTGGACGAGATCGGTGGACCTCTCACGCACAACAACTACCCCTGGGGCTGGACCATGGCGGGCAACACCCCCTTCAAGCGCTGGAAGCGGGAGGTCCACCACGGAGGGGTCGCCGACCCCTGCATCATCTCGTGGCCGGCCCGGTTGTCGGAGAGTGCCGGCGGGATCCGCCACCAGTTCGTCCACGCCATCGACGTGCTCCCCACCGTGCTCGAGCTGGTGGGAATCGAAGCGCCCGACGAGATCGAGTGCGTCCCCCAGTCCCACATCGACGGCATCGGCTTCGGCTACCTCCTCGGGCGCGAGGCGGCGTCGGCGCCGGAGCGGCACCTGACGCAGCACTTCGAGATGCTCGGCTCACGCGCCATCTACCACCGGGGGTGGAAGGCGGTCACCTACCATCCCGTCGGTCCCATCTACGACGACGGCCTCAATCCCAACGCCCCGTTCGACGAGGACGTGTGGGAGCTCTATCACGTGGCCGAGGACCTCTCCGAGACGCACGACCTGGCCGCCGAGCAACCCGAACGGGTGGCCGAGATGGTGGCGCGGTGGTGGGACGAGGCCCAGCGCAACCAGGTGCTCCCGTTGGACAATCGGGTGCTGTGGGTACTGACCAATCCGAGGCCGCACCGACGCCGCGACCGCACCACCTTCCGCTACTTCGCCGGCGGCGCCCAGGTGCCCGAACCGGTGGCCGTCAACGTCCGCAACCGCTCCCACGCCATCACGGTGAAGGTGGACATACCGAGTGACGTGGTCCCGGCCGGGGTGCTCCTGGCCCTGGGCTCGGCCCTCGGAGGCTGGTCGCTGCACCTCCTGGACGGTCGTCTGCGGTACGTCCACAACCTCTACGGCAAGGAGCGTCACGTCATCGAGGCCGACGACGTCGTCGGCCCCGGACCGCACACACTGCGCTTCACCTTCGACAAGGACGACCGGCGCGGAGGAGCGGGAGCCCTCCTGATCGACGACGTGGTGGTGGCCGAGGGTCCCATCCGTCGATTCACCCCGTCGGGATTCAACGGGGTGGGCGTCGGTCTCACGTGCGGCTACGAGTGGGGACCCGCCGTCGGAGAGGGGTACCGGGCGCCCTTCGTGTTCAACGGGACCATCACCCACGCCGTGGTGGAGGCCACCGGGCCCGTCGTGCGGGATCCGCTGGCCGAATTGGCGGCCATCATGTCGGAGCAGTAGGCCTCCGCTACCGTTTCGGGGCGTACCCACGAAGGAGATCGCGCACATGGACATCCGGTCGATCGAGGACATGGCCCCGGTGATCGAGCACAACGGCACCACCCCGGTGTGGTGGCTGGTCCCCCCCCAGGAGATGCGCGCCGCCACCGAAGGCGGCTTCCTCGAGCTCGTCAGCGAGTGGGAGATCGCCGGAGGCGGCGCCGTCGATGCCCATTCCCACCCGACGCACGAGTTCTATTACATCATCTCCGGCCACGGGATCATGAAGATCGCCGACGAGGAACGCGAGGTCCACGCCGGTGATCTCGTCTACACCCCGCCCGACACCACGCACAGCATCTGGCCGGCCAGCGCGCACGCCCCCCTGCGGGGCCTGGCCTTCGCCATCGGCACGCCCGGCGCCGGGAAGGTCGACTACAGCTGAACCGGGCGGCGCCGATCAGGGGAGGGGGCGCCGGAATCTGACCTCGTCGACGGAGACCCCCCAGACCTCCTCGTGGCGTCGTCGACCCTCGGGAAGCCACCCGTCGATGCGGTAGAAGCGTTCCGCCCGTTCGTTGCCGACGAGAACCCACAGGACGGCCTCGGTGAACCCGCGTCGGGACAGACGTGTCCGGGCCTCGGCCATCAGGAGACGGCCCACCCCGGTTCCCCACGCCTCCGGCGCCACGTAGAGGGCCAGAAGCTCGCCCACACCGGAGGTGTCGGCGTCGCGTGACGCTCCCGTGGTGGCGAATCCGCGGATGAGGCCGTCCAGAACGGCGACGACGGTCCCCGGGGCGCCGGGGTCCGTGGCGCCGAAGGTGTAGCGGGCCATGCGATCCTGCGGGTCCAGTCCGTCGAGGTAGTCGTCGGGGAGCAGTCCCCGGTAGGCCGCCTGCCACGACCGGACGTGCACGTCGGCTACGTCGGCGGCGTCGTCCGGCCGGGCGTCGCGGATCGTGGCCACCTGCGTAGTCTCGCAGTGGGGCCCGCCTCGGGCCCGGGGCCCTTCCCGTCGGCGACGTGTCGGAATGGCATTGTGATGCCCGTGGGACGAGGCCCCGTGCCCGGGCGACGATGGAGAACGGTGGGCGCCACGGCGGGCCTGGCCGGCGCCGTGGTGGCCTCGTTCACCCGCCCGTTCACCCTGGGCGCCGACGTCGTCACCGCCGTGGCCCTGGCCGGCGCCGTCATGGCCACGGCGTGGTCGATCCACCGCGGCGGACGACCGGTCCCCGTGGCGCCGGCGTCGACCGGGGGCGGTGGCCCCCGATGGAGCCGGTGGTGGCCCGTCTGGAGCGTGCCGATCCTCGGTCTCACGGCATGGGAGCTCTACTGCGTCGCCGAGCTGCCCCGGGCGCAGCACCCCACCCTGAGCACTCTGATCGACAGCCTCGACTCCTCCCGCGTGGGCAAGACGGCGGCCTTCGCCGCCTGGTTGGCGCTCGGGTGGTTCCTGGTCACCCGATGATCGGGCGAGACGGCACCTTCCTCGTCTGGGCCCTGCTCGGGGCAGCTCTCGCCGCCAGCCAGATCGCCGCGTCGGCGTCGGGCGGACGCTTCCCCGGTCTGGGAACGCTCGCCCGACGCGTGACCGCCCGCCCGGCCGGACGAATCCTGTTGGTGCTGGGATGGATGTGGCTGGGATGGCACGCCTTCGCCCGGTAGTGACGGTCCGGCGGCACCCCTCGAGCGGTCTCAGGCGTAGGTGCGCACCAGGGAGAGGACGTCGCCGGCATCGGGACCGACACCGGCGAGCGCCGTGGCCGAGGCGTCGACCCGCCGGGCGGCGACGGCGCACAGGTCCACCGCCGGTCCACTGATCGTGGTGGAAGCCGGTTCCTCGGGAACGAAGTCCCACGTCTCGCCGCTCGGCGAGACCAGGTGGAAGGCCACCGGGCCGGCCATCGTGCGACCGGCCGAGGAGAAGGCATAGGGCAGTGTCCGCCAGGCCAGGCGGGCGATCAGGTGCAGACGGTCGCTGGGCGGCAGCGTCACCCCGACGGCACCGGCCACGTCGCCGGTGTGGATCCACGTCTCGGCCACCCGGGTCGTGACCAGGGTGCGCGCCGACAGCTCTCCGGCCACCCAGGTGACCCGGGTGGAGAGGTCCATGGCCATGACGACGTCGAGCAGCCGCGCCGCGCCCGACGTCCATCTCTCGAGCAGGTCGCCCGGTGCCAGACCCCGTCCGCGTTCGACCATCCGGGCGGCGCCCTCGTCGACGGAGCCGGTGGGACCGATGCCCTGCGCCAAGGCCGACACCACCTCGGCGAATCGGCCGGTGGCGCTGCCGACCGCCATCTCGTCGGTCTGCACCAGGTGGAGCACCACGTCGGCGACGTCCCAACCCTCACAGCGGGTCGGTGCCCTCCAGTCGGCGTCGGTCAGGCCGGTCAAGAGGCCCGAAAGCTCGACCTGTTGACCGGCCAGCGCATCGACGACGACGTCCACGACGCCGGAGCGTAGGCCCGGGCCCGGCGCCCGCCCTCAGCCGTACATCAGGGATCCCGGGGTGGTGAGGAGCTGTCCCGTCTCGAGCCACGTCTTGAGGCCCGAGAGGATCATCGGCCAACCACCGTAGAGCTGGTCGTTGGCGTTCTCCCGCAGCTGATCGTGCGTGACGAGCAGCCGGCAGGAATCGCCCACGGGCTCGATCTCCCACGTGATCCTCGAGGTGCCCTCGCTCTTCACGTCGTCGCCCCACAGCGCCACCATGGTCTGAACGAGCCGTCGCGGGGGGTCGACCTCGAGGTTCTGGCCCTCGCCCAGGAGCCCGGGGGCGTTGGGGCTGCTCAGCTCGAAACGCGAGCCGGGTGTCCAGTCCGACCGGATGCGGGCGCCGAACTGGTACTTGCTTCTCGTCTCGGGGTCGGTGATCGCCTCCCAGAGACGCTCCGGGGTGGTGCGGATGTAGATCTCGAAAACCTTCTCCATGGACGTCTCCCGTTCGTTCGTCTCGATGATCGCGGTCATGCCATCTCCTCCAGTCGGGTCTTGAGATCGACGAGCGCCGAGACGTGAGGCTCGGTGTACTTGTCGATCCACCGGTCGTGGATCAGTCGGATCGGCACCGGGTTCAGGAAGTGCAGCTTCTCCCGGCCCGACCGGCGGGTGACGACGAGTCCCGCCTCCTCCAGGAGGCGGAGGTGCTTCATGACACCGAAGCGCGTCATCGCCAACTCCGACTCGAGCTCCGTGAGCGTGCGGCCGTCACGCTCGAAGAGGCGGTCGAGCAGGAACCGGCGCGTCGGGTCGGCCAGTGCCCTGAACACCTGGTCGCCCTCGGCCATGGGGAGAGAATACGTGACTAAATAGGGTAAGTATCCCTTGACTGTAGAAGTCCTGGTAGGTATGATAGATCTATGGCCTCCGGTAAATCGTAAAGCCCCCAGCGAGCGGCCTCCTCCGAGTCCCGTACTCGCTCATGGAGTTCACCCGCCACTTCCCCGACGACGAGCGTGCCTGCGACTGCTCTGTGGCGGACCCGGTACGCCGCCGACGGCGAACACGCCCTGCTGTCCTCGCTGCGACGAGTCGAGCGGGCATTCCAGAGGTACGAGAGCAAGCAGCAGCGCCAGGCATGGACGTGCGTGGCCTGTGGGCTTACCTGTCACCCGACGGCGGGGACGATCTTCCACAAGTCGTCTACATCGCTTCACCTTTGGTTCTATGCCATGTACCTCATGTCCAGCACTCGTTGTGGCATCTCGGCCAAGCAGCTTGAGCGCGAGCTGGGAGTCACCTACAAAACCGCATGGCGGATGTTCACCCTCATCCGTAACGAGTTGATGACCCAGGACGACGACGCACCGCTGTCGGGCGTGGTCGAGATGGACGAGATGTACATGGGCGGAAAGCCTCGTCTGGCCGACAAGCGGGAGTTTGCCAAGGGTCCAGGGACGAAGCAGTCGGCGGCTATCAAGTGGTCGCACGAAAAGAAGACCCCCGTCTTCGGCATGGTGGAGCGGAACCGGAAGCAGTGGATCGACGGCGACCCCAAGCCGACCGTCACCCGCCACGGCAAGATCGTCGCCAAGGTCGTCCCCAAGAATCCGCAGAAGGCCATCGTCGGCCACATCGACAACCACGTCGCCCCGGAGACGGTCGTCTACACCGACGACGCAAGGATCTACGACCGGCTGTCTCGGGACGGGTGGGACCACTCGACCATCAACCATTCCGAGGGTGTCTACGTGAGCGGAGATATCCACACGCAGACCATCGAAGGGTTCTGGTCGCTGGTGAAGCGTGGCATCGACGGCACGCATCACGCCGTCTCCCCCAAGTGGCTCCAGGGGTATCTCAACGAGTACGCCTGGCGATACAACCACCGTGACGACGGTCGGGCGATGTTCGCCCTGCTACTTCTTCGGGCGGCGAACCCGACTCGTTGATGGCTTCTTCCGTGGCTTGGCCACCTTCTCCAAGTCACGGAAGACCTGTTCCTTGGTCGGGATTGGGATTTCGTGCCCCTTGGGCGTGTACTGCGTCTGCTCGGAGTCGTGGGTGTCCTCGGCCATCTGTCTCCCAGGATAGAACGTGACGGACTCCAGTAAAGGGCGAATGTTGGGATGGTGGGTGTATCAAAAGCTCGCCCGGGCTGAGTTTCACCTGGACATCCTGGACGAGATGATCGCTGGGTTCCTTAAGAAACGCCCTTACGGACTTACAAGTGACTTCGAGCCCGCAGGGGAAGGACGCTGGAAGTGGGTTCGCAAAGCCATCGTCAGGGAGTACCCCGGGGACGTTGCGTGGCCACTTGGAGATTGCGTCTACAACATGCGCTCCTCGCTGGACTACATCGCCAATCACCTTGCCTACTTGCACAGCGGAGGAATACACCTTCAGGGGGCTGAATTTCCTATCTTTCTTCACGAATCCAAGTACATAGCCGCCGACAAGAAAGGGCCCAAGCGATCCAGCGGGCTCTACAAGATCAGGGGACTGGACCCCGTCGCCCAGGACAAAATCACTGACCTTCAGCCGTTCCAACCATGCAGAGGAAGCGACAAGGACCCTCTTTGGCGTCTCCAGGAGTTGTCCAACCACGACAAGCACCGCATGATCACCATGGGCGGTTACTGGCTGGGGGACGCCGCTGAACTCGGTATCAAGAGCGTGGCAAATGTGCGAGTACTTAGTAGCGAGACCTTCCCCGGGCCCTTCAAACACGACACCGTGCTCGCCGAAGCCGTGATCGAATTCCTGAATGAAACCGACTCCGGTGTAATGGACGTGAACCAACAATTCCCGGCGGAGATAGCGTTCGATAAGACACCGGGAGTAGCAGGTCTTCTCGTAGTCCCCACCCTCCGGGAAATCCTCGGATACATCCGCTCCACGGTTATCCCAAAACTGGAGCCATTCGGGGAGTCGGTGCCAGCGTAGGTAGCGCCTCATCAGCGGCGTCCCCCCGGAGGCACCGGCCTGCCAAGCGTTGGTAAGTCTACCTCGACTTCGGCAGTCAAGGTATACTTACCCTAAATAGTCACATGTCAAGATGGCCGTCGGGGGACCCACCGGAGCCGGCCGCCGGCCTCGGTACGCTCGATGGCGTGGATCTGGGGACGGTGGGAATCTGGTGGAGCGGGCCGTGGCGGGCGGGAGACGCCGGCACCGCCGACGTGGCCGGGGAGATGGAGGATCTCGGGTACACGGCACTGTGGTCCTCGGGTGGATTCGATCCCGGTCTCTCGATGCGCTTCGAACGTCTCCTCGCCGCCACCACCAGCGTCGCCGTGGCCAGCGGCATCGTGAGCATCTGGGTGACGTCCCCCGACGACGTGTCGCGCCGTGTGGCCGACCTCGACGCCACGTACCCGGGACGCTTCGTGCTCGGGCTCGGCGCCAGCCACGCGCCCCTGGTCGAGGACTACAGCCGTCCCTATTCCCACATGGTCCGGTACCTCGACGGGCTGGACGCCGCCGGAGTGGTGACCAAGCAGCGCCGGGTGCTGGCCGCCCTCGGGCCGCGGATGTTGGAGCTGGCCGGCACGCGGGCCGCCGGGGCGCACCCGTACTTCGTCCCCGTCGAGCACACCGCCCGGGCACGCCAGATCCTGGGGAAGGGCCCGCTTCTGGCCCCCGAGGTGACCGCCGTCCTCGAGCGGGACCCGGCCAGGGCACGGGCGGTGGCCCGGACCTTCACGACCGGCTACCTGACCCTCCCCAACTACAGCAACAATCTCCGCTCGCTCGGTTTCGACGAGGACGACGTGGAGGGCGGAGGAAGCGACCGACTCGTCGACGCCGTCGTGGCCTGGGGGGACGTCGACGCCGTGGCCGGACGGGTGCGGGACCACCACGACGCCGGGGCCGACCACGTCTGCGTCCAGATCATCGGAACCGGTCCGGACTCGTTTCCCCTCGGCGAGTACCGCCAGCTGGCGTCGGCACTCGGGCCCCATTGACACCATCTTTCACTCGGACTTACGATCCGATCAATCGGACATGGTGTCCGATTGATCGGAGGACCCGTCCGAATGGCCCCAGCTGACGTCGATTTCGGCGAGATCGATCTGACGGATTCCCGGAAGTTCGTGGGCGGCGTCCCCCACGAGTGGTTCGCCTTCCTCCGGAAGAACTCCCCCGTCTGGTGGCACGAGGAAGCCGACGGGCCCGGCTTCTGGGCGGTGACCGGGTACGACGACTGCAACACGGTGAACCGTGACTACGGACTGTTCTCCTCACACGCCAAGGGGACGTTCCTGTGGGACATGGACGATGAGCAGCTTCTCCAGCAGCAGCTCGTGATGTTGAACATGGACCCGCCCATCCACACCCGCTACCGGCGTCTGGTGAACAAAGGCTTCACCCCCCGGGTGGTCAATCAGCTCCACGACCGCATCCATGCCGCCACCGACGTCATCATCGACGAGGTCATCGAACGGGGTCACGCCGACTTCGTCACGGAGATCTCGGCCGAGCTCCCTCTCGTCGTCATCGCCGAATTGCTCGGCGTTCCCAACGAGGACCGGTACCGGATGTTCGACTGGTCCAACCAGATGATCGGGAACGAGGACCCCGAGTACCAGGACGCCGAGGACATCGCCCAGGTCGCCGCCATGGAGCTCTACGCCTACGCGTCGAAGCTCTTCGCCGAGAAGCGGATCGATCCGCAGGAAGATCTCATGAGCGTGCTCACCGGCGTGGAGGTGGAGGGCGAACACCTCTCCGACCTCGAGCTGGAGCTGTTCTTCCTCCTCCTCACGGTGGCCGGCAACGAGACCACGCGCAATCTGATCTCGGGCGCCATGGTGGCGTTCTTCGACAATCCCGACCAGTGGGAGTTGTTGCGCAACGACCGGTCGCTGCTCCCGTTGGCCATCGAGGAGATGCTGCGGTTCGTCACGCCGGTGATGAATTTCCGACGTCAGTCCACGGCGGAGACCGAGCTCAGCGGGCAGGTGATCAAGGCCGACGAGAAGGTGGTGTTCTTCCATGTCTCGGCCAATCGGGACGAGACGGTTTTCGACGATCCGCAGCGATTCGACATCACCCGCCATCCCAATCCGCACATCGCCTTCGGTGGCGGCGGTCCCCATTTCTGTCTCGGCGCCAACCTGGCCCGGATGGAGATCCGCGTCATGTTCGAGCACCTCCTGGACCGCATGCCGGACATCCACCTCGACGGCAGGGTGGAGCGCCTCCAGTCGTCGTTCATCAACGGGGTGAAGCACATCCCGGTCGCCTTCGCCCCCGGACCCCGCGTCACCGCCTGAGATGGCCCGCCAGAGTTCTGAGGATCTCCGGGAGGTCATCAGAGAGTTCCGCCGCGACCAGATCATCGACGTGGCCCGTCGCCTCTTCGGCGAACGGGGCACCACGGAGGTGTCGATGGACGAGATCGCATCGGAGGCGGGGGTGGCCCGGTCCACGATCTACGTCTACTTCTCCAACCGCGACGAGCTGTTGCGGGCGTGCCTCACGCGCATGCACGATCAGCTCATGAAGACGGTCAGCGCCACATGGGATCGCGCCAACTCCCCGATCGACCGCCTGCGCGTCCTGATCCTGGCGCTCTTCGAACAGCTCGACGAGAACCCGGCCTTCGGCCGATTGGCGCTGGCCACCTACGAGACGATCTCGCCGAGCGGCGCCGTCATGGGTTCGGAGCTCTCGATGATCGGGCTCGACATGGTCGAGCGGATCAGGGAGCTCTTCACGAAGGGGTGGCCAGCGGGGCCTTCCGGCCGCTCGATCCGGACCGGGCCGTCACCCTGATCGGACAGCAGATCTACGGCGCCATGTCGGTACGGGCGGCCGATCCCCTGCCTCGGCCCCGTGACGAGGCGGCCGCCGAGATCTGCGATTTCGTGCTGCGGGGCCTGGCCCGTTCGTCGCCGCCGGGCGACTCGGCCGGGCCTCAGCGCACCGGTTCGGACGCCACCCCGAAACGCTCCTGGTAGGCGGCGGACCGTTCACGCAGGACGCCGGCGTCGAGCCCGGTGTCGGCGAACCGGTAGCGGCCGCCACCCCCGTCACCGGGGCTGCCGGCCAGGAAGGCCCGCATCCGCTGTTCGGCGTCGGCGGTGAGCTCCCGCCCGAGGGCACCGTAGAGCCGCCTGATGGTGGCCAGAGGGTCGGCGCAGAATTCGGCGAACTGGACGTCGACGACCTGGCCGGGCGGGAAGGTGTGGCGATCTCGGGCCGCCATGCCCCGGTCCAGTCCGACGAAGATGTCATCGGCGTAGCCCTCGGCGATCTCGGCGATCGAGATCGTCGTCGCTGGCCATCCCGCGCAGGTGGGCGACCAGGGCGCTCACCGAGGCGATGACCTTGAGCGGGTCGCGGTGCGTCTGGACGACGATCGGCATCGGGGTACTCGGCCGCCAGGGCGTCGAGGTGCCAGAGATGGGCGGGTGACTTGAGGAGCCACTGGCGCGGTCGGGATGCCGGGACTGCAGGTGCTGGAGATAGCGGCGGTGCCAGCGGTAGGCGGAGGTCATGTCGGCCTCGTGGAGAAGCCAGCGGTTGTAGGTCGGCACCCGGTACTGGGTGTGGAAGATCATGCTGCGGAAGTCGCCGGCCGTCATGCGGACGCACTCCTGGGCCAGGAGGGCACCGAGGGCGTGGAAGCTGGTGAACCCGGGCATGAGGGTCTCCACCATGTCCAGCGTGGCCTGGACCTCGGCGATGCGGGGATCGGTCGCGTAGGTCTCGGTCTCCGGTGGCGGGACGGGCAGGTCGACCTCCCAGGTGAGCGGCGCCCGCAGGGCCGGGTCCTGGGCCAGGAGGTCGTAGAGGATGGTGGTGCCCGTCCGGGGTTGCCCGACGATGACGATCGGGCCGCTCGACGGTGCCGTCGGCCACCTCGGGGTGGTCCCGGCGCCACGCCGTGATGGCCAGGCGGGTGGCGAGGTAGTTGACGACCTCGGCGGCGGCGATCTCGACGCCGAGCTCGTTGAGTCGGGCCTCGTGCCGGAGCGCCGTCGAGGAGGATGTCGAGTCCCTCCTGCCAGCTCGGGCTCGCCGAAGTCCTCCTCCCCCGTCCGGGCCACGGCCTCGTCCACGAGGCGGGTCCGATCGAATCGGCCGGTGGCCATCAGCGACCTCACGTCGGTCGAGGGGGAGCACCCGGGTGGTGACGGCCGGGGCCTCGGGGTTGTCGAGCCAGCGGACGATCACGAACCCCGGTGGCGTCCACCGGTGTCGAGCCAGTTGTCGACGTCCGCGATCGCTCGGCGGCGACCACGATGCGCACCGTACCGTCGTCGCGCGGGACGGCGCGGGCGTTGGTCGATGGAGCTGCGACGGCGCCGTGGGTCGATGCACTCGTGCCAGATGTTCTCCAGGGTGACGCTCCAGTAGCGGGTGTCGGGCGGGTCGAGATCGATGACCAGCGCCTCGTCCGGCGCCAGGCGGAAGGTGCCGATCATGTAGAGGTTGTCCGGGGTGGTGTCGGCTGCCCCGAGATCGGCGGCCTCGGCCGTGACCAGCTGGTTGGGCCCGTCGAGGAGCTCCGGCCTGATGGTCCGGTGCAGGGTGGTCAACTTGGCCATCGTCCACGCCATGCTCGTGAGCTGCTCGGCCAGGAGAGCATCGGTCGGCGGTGGTGGCGGCGGTGGCCGGTCGAGCGGTTCGATGGCGAGCTGCGCCGGGGTCTCCTCGAGGCCCGGTCGGCGATGTACTCGCGGACGACGATGGCGGAGGAGTCCTCGGGGATGGCCACCCACGGGTCGCCGGCCAGCTCCTCGGCGGTGGGCTCGTCGGCGGCGAGCACGAAGGCGAAGGTCCCGTCGTCGGCCACGGTGAGGTCGCGGTCCGAGACGTAGGCGCCCATGCGTCGCGGCGTAAGTCCGACGCCGGCCAGGACCTGGAAGCCGAGATAGGCGGTGGTGCCCCGGCGGCCGCGCACCCGGTAGCGGTGACGCCCGTCGATCATGGCCAGGAAGTACTCGCCGTCGGGGTCGGGGCCGCCGATGAGACGGGCCTCGGTGTTCATGGAGAAGAACCACGGCGACGACGGCGTCCACGTCGAGCGACAGCTCGGAGCACAGCGCCGTCGCCCGGCCGAGCACCCGGAGGCCTTCGAGCAGCTCCAACTCGGTCTCGGCGTCGGCCTCGACCGTCGCCGTGCAGGTCGTCGAGCATCCGGCGGACCAGTCGCCATCCCTCGAGCGCCAGTGTTCCTCCCGTCGTCGTCATGGCCTCTCCCTCGCCGCTCCGGCGAGCGCCGGTGAGGGTGCTCGGATGATCGCCACCGATCGCAGGTTGCGATCGATCATGGCCGGAAGATCGACCGAGCCGCCCGAGGCAACCCAATCGTCCAGGGCCAGCCGGACGGCGGCCATGACGAGGGCACCCACCAGCCGCGGGCGGGGGTCGCCGGCATCGAGCTCTTCGAAACGGTCGGCGACGGAGGCGGCGACGGCGTCCTCGTAGGAGAGATAGACCTGAAGGGTCCACGCACTGAGGGCTGCTGACGACCGCGACAGCGTCGCCTGGGACATGGTCAGCTCCCGGATCCCGCCGAAGTCCTCCGCCAGTTCGGCGAAGCCGGCTCGCACGGCGTCGAGGGCCGGGAGCCCGGCCGGTTGGCGCTCCAGGGCGTCGACGATCATCCGGAGCCAGACGCCGGTGAAGCCTTCGGCGACGGCCCGCTCCTTGGTGGCGAAGTACCGGAAGAACGAGGCGCGCCCGACCCCGGCGGCGGCGGCGATCTGCTCCACCGTGGTCGCCGCCATCCCCTGGTCGAGCACCAGCCGGGCGGCCTCAGAGGCGATCCGCCGACCGGTGGCCCGTCGCTTCCGCTGACGAAGTCCCTCGGGAACAATTTGAGACATAGTCTCGGATTATAGGGGCGGGAGTCGTGCGGCACCATTGGTGGGGTGCATCCCCTGCTCGACCCGCCGGTGGTGAGCGCCGTGGAGGAGGCGGTGTCGGCGCATCTCGGTCGGCGGTGGCGCCGGGAGTCGTTCACCGATCTCGACGATCTGGCCTCGCATCCCTGCGGGATCCTGCGTGGTCCGGGCCAGTCGGTGTTCGCCAAGCTCAACACCGAGCCCACGGGGCGGGAAATGTTCGACGCCGAGCTTCGGGGTCTCGCCCTGCTGACCCGGCTCGCCGGTGTGGCCACTCCAGCCGTCGTCGGCACCGGCGTGGTCCAGGTGCCCTCGGGCGTCGTCTTCGTCGTCGAGGCACAGGCCGGTCGTCGCCGGGGTGAAAGGACCACGGGGGACTGGCGCTCGATCGGGAGAACGCTGGCGGCCGTGCACGCCGTCGAAGGGGAGCGTTTCGGCCTCGAGGCCTTCGACGGTTTCTATGGGCCTCTGCCGCAGGACAATCGGCCCACCGGCGCCGGCACCTGGGCCGAGTTCTACGCCGAGCGCCGGCTTCGCCCGCGCCTGCGTGACGCCGTGGACGCAGAGCGGCTGCCCGCCGAGTTGGCGTCCCGGGTCGACGGGATCCTCGGGCGGCTGGACAGCCTGTGCGGTCCCGAGCCCGTCCCCACCCTGCTGCACGGCGACGCCCAGCAGAACAACTTCGTCAGCACCGACACCGGCGCCGTGATCGTCGACGCCGCCCCCTACTTCGGGCACCCGGAGATGGATCTGGCTCTGATCGACTACTTCGAGTCGGCTCCCGACGCCGTCTTCGACGGATACCGGTCCCAACGCCCCATCGACGCCGGCTACGCCGAACGCCGCCACCTGTGGCGCCTCCACGGGTACCTCGCCGGAATCGCCGTCGCCGGCGACAGTGCCCTCGGACGTTTCTTCCTCGCCCGGTTGGGGGAAGCGCTCGATACCTATCGATAGGGCCCCTGAGCCCGCCGCCGTCGGGCGACAGGATGCGGAAGGGTCCGTGACGGGGCGACCACACCTCGGGAGACCGCAGACGTCACGTGACACGATCTCGGCATGTCAATCCCCCAGAATTGCCATCACGAGCAGCCGCTGGTCGTCCCGCAGCTCGAGCACACATAGCAGGAGCCGGCTCTCTGCATGACCATCCCGCACTGGTAGCAGATGGGGGCGTCGCGTTGCTGGGCCCGCTGGATGAGCGACGATGATCCGCCCCGGGCTTCGCCTGTGCCGCCGCCGGTCATGGGGGGGACGGAGCCGAAACCGGCCTCCTCCTCCCGGAGGTCCTCCGTCGGCGTCGCCGCCTCGGCCACCCCGGGCAGCGTCGGCTGCATCCGCTCGGCCGTGGAGAGGACACCGAGCTCCTCGCGCTCCTCGCGGGTCAGGTAGTCGACGGCCAACCGCCGGAAGATGTAGTCGACCAGGCTGGTGGCGATGCGGAGCTCGGGGTCGTCGGTGATGCCGGCCGGCTCGAAACGCATGCTCGTGTACTTGCGGACGTAGGTGGCGAGGGGCACCCCGTGCTGGAGCCCCAGGCTGACCGAGATCGAGAAGGCGTCCATGATCCCGGCCAGGGTGGAACCCTGCTTCGAGACCTTCATGAAGACCTCGCCGGGACGGCCGTCGTCGTACTGGCCCACCGTCACGTATCCCTCGCAGTCGGCCACCCGGAAAGCGAAGGTGGACGAGGCGCGGCGCCGGGGCAGGCGTTCGCGGACGGCCCCCACCACGACCGTGTCGTGGGCCCGCTCCTGCTCGTGGAGCAGGGCGGCCTCGAGCTCGGCGATGCGGGTGGTCGCGGCCCGGTCACGGGCCTCGGCCTCCGAACCGGCCGGAGCCTCGTCGGCACTCTCGTCGACCTTGGTGGTGGACAGCGGCTGCCCGACCTTGCGAATTGTCGCGGTAGATGGCGATGGCCTTGATCCCCATCTTCCAGGCGTCGATGTGGAGCTGCTCGACCTCTTCGACAGTGATGCTCTCTGGAACATTTGCCGTCTTTGAAATCGCCCCCGACAAGAAGGGCTGAACAGCTCCCATCATCCGTATGTGACCGAGATAGTGGATGGTGTTGTCCCCCATCGAGCACGCAAACACGGGGAGATGATCGGGAATGATGTGAGGGGCACCGACGATGGACATGTTCTCGTTGACGTAGGCGACGATGTCCTCGACCTGCTCCGGTGAGTAGCCGAGACGGGCCAGTGCGCAGCGGGACGGTCTGGTTCACGATCGACATGGTGCCGCCGCCGACCAGCTTCTTCGTCTTGACGAGACCGAGGTCGGGCTCGACGCCGGTGGTGTCGCAGTCCATGAGGAGACCGATGGTCCCCGTCGGCGCGAGGACGGACGCCTGCGAGTTGCGGACACCGTGACGCTCGCCGAGCTCGACGGCGTTGTCCCAGGCCTCCTGGGCGGCCGAGAGGAGCTCGGGGGGGACCAGCTCCTCGTCGATCTTGGCCACCTCGGCGCGGTGCATGCGGAGGACGTTCAGCATGGCGTCGCTGTCGCCGTGGTAGCCGGCGAAGGGGCCCATCCGGGAAGCCGTCCGGGCCGACGTGGCATAGGCGTGCCCGGTCATGAGGGCCGTGATGGAGGCGGCCCAGGCCCGACCTTCGTTCGAGTCGTAGGGAAGTCCCTGCGCCATGAGAAGGGCGCCGATGTTGGCGTAGCCGAGACCGAGCTGGCGGTAACGACGCGAGTTCTCGGCGATCTTCTCGGTCGGGTAGTCGGCGTTGCCGACGAGGATCTCCTGGGCGGTGAAGACGACCTCCACGGTGGCGGCGAAGCCGTCGGTGTCGAAGGACCCGTCCTCACCGAGGTACTTGAGCAGGTTGATGGAGGCGAGATTGCAGGCTGAGTTGTCGAGGTGCATGTACTCACTGCAGTTCCGGACGACGACTCCGTCGACGACGTACGAGTGGTTCCTGGGTTCGGACAGGTTGTAGGTGAGCTCGACACCGTCGTCGGTGCGCTCGACCAGCCGTGCGGTCCGCCGGACGTCGGAGAAGCCCTTCGGTCCCTCGAGGACCGCCTCGCGCAGGAGGGCCTCCTTGCGGCTCAGGGAGAAGCCGATGTGCTGGGCGAAACCGACGATCGAACCCGAGGTGATACGGAGGTCGTACGCCGCACTGTGTCCGTAATTCCGCGCCGTCCCATCCTTGGCGGTGTCGCTGAGCGAGCCGACTTCTCCCTCTTCGGTCGCACGACGGGTCTTGTGGACACGGCTGGAGACGCCGAACGTGGAGAGAAGCTTCTGGACGCCTCTCAGGAGTTCGGGCGAAGCCGATCCGAGCCCGACGTACGAGCCCTTGTCGCGGTTCACCACCACGCAACCATCGGCATCGAACAGGCCCTGGAGGAACGATGCCACGGCAGAGGCCGGGGCTTGCTCGATCGACCAGGGGACCGACTTCTGCGGGTCGACGACCGACCGGATCCCCAGAGCCTCCAGGAATCCCTTGAAGGACCGGCGCGACAAGCGCAATTGGGCCGTGCCGTCGGCTTGCTCGGACACCTTCAGGGAACGGTCGCCGTTGATCCACTCGACCAACTCGGCGTGGCGGGGCAGAACCTCGGTGCGGTCTTCGGCGCTGCCGTAGATCGTGCTGGTCGTGGAACCCGACGTGCTGCCGTCCCCGATCAGCCACCCGAGGTAGTGGGCGAACTCCGCCGTCCACTCGTCGGGGAGGCGCAGGAGGTCGCCGTGGTCCCCCTTCTGGCGGTAGCTGTCCGGATCCGATGACACAGGGAGGCCATGGTCGGCGTTGACGGCCGGGGTCGGGAGATCGAGGACCTTGACTTCGTCGTCGGTGGCCAGGTCCCTGGCTTCGACGAAGCCTCGGTTGGCGGTGAAGATCTTGTGGCCGGGGGTGCAGCGCAACTCCATGCCGTTGTCGAAGCGCAGGCGCACGATGTCGTTGAACCCGGTGATCATGAACGCCTCGGGAGAGGTCAGCTCGACCCTCTCGGCGGGAGCATCGGGACTGGTGGCGTCGTGGGTGTAGACACCGAAGGTCTCGCCGCGGTTGGCACGGTCGAAGAGCTCGGAGAATCCGATCATGCCCTTGTCGGTGTGGACCAGGGCGCTCCCCGGGAAGCAGGGGTTACTTCCGTTGATGCGGCCCGCATTGGGAGCGGTGTGCCAACGGTTGATCGTCGTGTCGAATTGCATGCCGGGATCGGCGCACTCCCAGGTGGCCCTGGCCAGCTGGCGGTAGAGGTCCCGGGCCCGCACGGTGCGGACCGGGGTGCGATCCTGTCGACCCACCAGGTTCCAGTCGGCGTCGTCGAGGACGGCCTGCATGAACTCGTCGGTCACCCGGACGGAGTTGTTGGCGTTCTGGTACTGGATGGAGAAGGCGTCGGAGCCGTCGAGGTCCATGTTGAAGCCGGCGTCGCGCAGCACCCGCGCCTTCTTCTCCTCGAGCGCCTTGCACCAGATGAAGTCCTCGATGTCGGGGTGGTCGACGTCGAGGATCACCATCTTCGCCGCCCGCCGTGTCTTGCCGCCGGACTTGATCGTCCCGGCCGACGCATCGGCACCGCGCATGAACGAGACCGGGCCCGACGCAGTGCCACCGCCTTGGAGGTTCTCGACCGAGGCCCGGATGCGCGACAGGTTCACCCCGGCGCCCGACCCGCCCTTGAAGATGATCCCCTCTTCCCGGTACCAGTTGAGGATGGAGTCCATGGCGTCGTCGACGGCCAGGATGAAGCAGTTGTGAACCCTCAGGTTGGCGCTGAGGTACTCACCGCTCTCGGTCTGGATGTCGTACACATCTGTCTCGCCGATTGATTCGATCCGGTCGATCTCGACGTCCTCGGAACGGATCTGGCTGTCAGGGAAAGGATCGTTGCGGCACCACTCGAGCTTGTCGCCGGGTCGGAGTTCCCCGGCGGGGACGAAACGGCCATAGTCAGCATCGCTGGCCTTCCAGACGAGGTGGTCAGCGGTGACGTCGAGGGCATGACCGGCCTTGGTGTGGACGCGCAGAACCGGCTTCCGCCCGTTGTGCTTGACCGCCACGATGCGGGTCACCCCGTGGGCGTCGAGCACCTTCGCACCGACGGCGTCCTCCTCCACCAGGCGACCGATGGGGACCAGACCGCCAGGTGTGTTGACGAGTGCGTCGTAGGGCTGGCACGCACTGGCCTGCTGCGGCACCCCCTTCACGCCGATGTTGAACCAGACCGGGGAGTTGAAGGCGGCCTTCTGGTGGACGATGACGTGCTTGAGCTCGTCGGAGAAGGCCCGGGCCTCCTCGGTGCCCTCGAAGTAGCCGTCCTTCAGGCCCCAGTCGGTGACGGTGTCGACCACCCGGTCGATCACCTGGCGGAGCGAACTCTCGCGCTCCTCGGTCCCCGGGGTACCGCGGAAGTACTTCTGGGCCAGGATGTTGGTGGCGTTCAGGGACCAGGTGGTGGGGACCTCGACGCCGAGCTGCTCGAAGGCCACCGAGCCGTCGCGGTAGTCGGTGATCCGCGAGTCGCGCCGCTCCCAGACGACCTCGTCGTAGGGATGGACCCCGTCGGTGGTGAAGTGACGCCTGATGCCGATGGCGGTCCGCTGCGGGGCAATTGCCATTGATGTGTCCACCCTTCCTCTGTCCCAGCCTAGGGCGCGGGGAAATCCTTCCAACCACAAGATGTTGTGGTCGCCCGGACCATCACCCACGAGATGCGGTAGACATTACAACACTGTAGTTACCAGGGTGTCAACGCCAACGGGTCCGTGCCGACCCTGGTGGTGACCCGTTCGCGAAAGTTCGCACCGTCACCGGGCCGTGCCGGCCGACTAGCGTCCCCGGCCGTGGGGTGCGTGATCGCCATCGATGCCGGGACCACCGGGGTGCGGGCCCTGGCCGTCGACGAGGCGGGGCCGGGTGGTCGACGTCTCGTACCGGGAGATCACCCAGTACTTTCCCCGGCCCGGGTGGGTCGAGCACGACGCCGCCGAGATCTGGGCGGCGGTGGCGGCCACCGTCGACGAGGTGGCCCGGCGCCGGCGGGGAGCGGGTCAGGCGGTGGCCGCGATCGGGATCACCAACCAGCGCGAGACGGTGGTGGCCTGGGACCGGTCGACGGGACGGCCCCTGCACCGGGCCATCGTCTGGCAGGACCGGAGGACGGCCGGGCGGTGCGACGAGCTGCACCAGGCCGGGCACCTGGCCGTCGTCCGGGAGAGGACCGGGCTCGTCCTCGACCCCTACTTCTCGGCCACCAAGATGTCCTGGCTCCTCACCGACGGGGGCGTGGCCGACTCGCCCCGACCCTCGTCCTCGGGACGGTCGACTCGTGGCTGATCTGGAACCTGACGGGGGGGACCGACGGTGGGGTGGTCGTCACCGACCCCACCAACGCCGGCCGGACCCTCCTCTTCGACATCCGGGCCCGGGAGTGGTCGGGTGAGCTGGCCGAGATCTTCGGGGTCCCCCTGGGCGCGCTGCCGGCCGTCGGCCCGTCGTGCGGCCGCTTCGGGATCGTGGCCGGCGACCTGGCCGGCGGTGGCTCGCCCCTGGCCGGGGTGCCCGTGAGCGGGGTGGCCGGCGACCAGCAGGCGGCGCTGTTCGGACAGGCCTGCTTCTCCCCCGGGATGGCCAAGGTCACCTACGGGACCGGCAGCTTCGTCCTGGCCAACGTCGGCGAGGCGTGCCCGCCGCCTTCGGAGGGGCTCCTCACCACGGTGGCCTGGGACCTGGGCGGCCACGGCGGCTCGTCACCGGTGGCCTACGCGCTCGAGGGGGCCGTCTTCGTCACCGGCGCCGCTGTCCAGTGGCTGCGCGACGGCCTCGGGCTCATCGGGGAGGCGGCCGAGATCGGGCCCCTGGCGGCGCAGGTGGCGTCCACCGACGGCGTCTACCTCGTCCCCGCCTTCACCGGGCTCGGGAGCCCCTGGTGGGACCCTTACGCCCGCGGGACCATCACCGGGCTCACCCGGGGGGTGGGACGGGCCCATCTCGCCCGGGCCGTGGTCGAGGCCATGGCCTTCCAGGTCCGCGACGTCGTCGACGCCATGACCGGGGCCGGCGGCGACGTCTCGGCGCTGCGTGTCGACGGGGGGCGTCGGTCATGGACCTCCTCCTCCAGCTCCAGGCCGACCAGGTCCGGGTGCCGGTCGAACGGCCGGCCACCTCCGAGACCACGGCCCTCGGCGCCGCCTGGTTGGCCGGCCTGGCCGAGGGGGTCTGGGGATCGCTCGACGAGCTCGGGGCCATCTGGTCGCTCGAGCGATCGTTCGCCCCGGCGGCCTCGGCCGTCGCCGCCGACGCCGCCCACGCCGGATGGCGCCGGGCCGTCGAGCGGTCGCTCGGCTGGGCTCAGGCCTGATCGGCGGCCGTCGCCCCGGGTCGGCCAGGAAGACGGTCCTCAGGGAGTCGGCGTAGCCGGCCACCAGGGCGTGGCGAGCGACCCTCCCGGGACCCCGGCCCGATGCCCCTTGCCGTCGCTTCCTCCGTACCATGACACCCGCCGTGAATGACGCGGTCCGGGCTCGACGTGCCCCGGACGGAAGGGCGAGCTCCTCTTGATCCTGCTGTACCTCATCGGCTTCGTCGGCGGGCTCGTGGTCGGGATCTCTCCGTGCATCTTGCCGGTGCTCCCCGTCATCCTCGTCGCCGGTGCCACCACGCCCGTCGGCGAACGGGCCACCGGATCCGACGGATCGTCCCCGTCCGGTACGGCGACGGCGACGGCGACGGCGACCGTCGCGCCGCCGGCGACCGTCACGAGGACGGCGGGGAGGAGGAACCGCCGCTCCTACGCCGTGATCGCCGGGATCGTCCTGAGCTTCAGCGTCATCACCCTGGTCGGCTCCGCCGTCCTGAGCGCCCTCGGGCTGCCGCAGGATCTCCTGCGCGACGCCGGGCTCGTCATCCTCGGCGCCGTGGCCGTGGGGCTCATGGTGCCGGCGCTGGGTGAGATCCTCGAGCGCCCCTTCGCCCGTTTCGGCCGGCACCAACCGACCGGGAGCTCCAGCGGCTTCGTCCTCGGCCTCGGCCTGGGGGTGCTCTTCACCCCGTGCGCCGGACCGATCCTGAGCGCCATCACGACGGTCGGCGCCACCCACCGGGTCGGCTTCACCAGCGTGGTCCTGACCGTCGTCTTCGCCTGCGGTGCCGCCGTCCCGCTCCTGGCCTTCGCGCTGGCGGGCGAGCGACTCGGCGTCCGCCTCCGGGCCCATGCCGTCGTCGTGCGCCAGGTCGGCGGCGTCGTCCTGGCCGTGATGACGCTCGTCCTGGCCTTCAACTGGGCCGACGGTCTGCAGACGGCGGTCCCCGGCTACACCAGCGCGCTCCAACGGACCCTCGAGGGGAGCTCGTACGCCAAGAAGCAACTGGAGGCCCTGGAGGGAACGGGCGGGGGCAGCGTCGCCCACTGCACGCCGGAGACGACCCTGGTGCGCTGCGGCCGGGCCCCCGCCTTCACGGGCATCACCCGGTGGCTCAACACCCCCGGCGGCCGGCCCCTCACCTTGGCCTCGCTGCGGGGCAAGGTCGTCCTCGTCGACTTCTGGACGTACTCCTGCATCAACTGCCAGCGGTCCCTCCCCCACGTCGAAGCGTGGTACTCCCGCTATCACGCCGACGGACTCGACGTGATCGGCGTCCACACGCCGGAGTTCGCCTTCGAGCACGTCGTGTCGAACGTCGCCGCCGCCGCCCGCCAGCTCGGGGTGCGGTACCCGATCGCCGTCGACGACGGCTACAAGACGTGGGACGCCTACTCCAACATGTACTGGCCCGCCGAGTACCTCGTCGACGCCACCGGACAGGTCCGCCACGTCGAGTTCGGCGAAGGTGACTACGGGGCCACCGAGTCGCTCATCCGCCAGCTGCTGGTGGCGGCCGACCCGAAGGTGCATCTCCCGCCGCCGACCGGCGTCCCCGACAGGACACCGGTCGACCAGCTGACGCCGGAGTCGTACCTCGGGTACAACTACCAATTGCCCAACCTGGCCAACGCCTCGATCACCCCTGACCGTCCGGCCACCTACACCTTCCCGGCGTCGATCCCCCTCGACGACTTCGCCCTGGCGGGGACGTGGACGTCGGGGGCCGAGGACCTGACGGCCGGGGCGGGGGCCAAGATCGAACTGTCGTTCATGGCCGACGACGTCTACCTGGTCCTCGGGGGCTCGGGCACCCTCGACGTCTCGGTGAACGGCCGGCACACCGAGACGATCACGGTGGCGGGGACGCCGCGTCTCTACACCCTCGTCCACGGTCCCTATCAGACGGCCACCGTCACCCTGGGGGCGTCACCGGGCGTCCAGGCCTACGACTTCACCTTCGGCTAGCGGGACCGTCCCGGATCAGGCGGCGGACTCCGACGAGTCGGCCGGCGGCGGCGGCGGTGAGCCCGGTCCGGCGTCGGCCACCGGACCGGGTTGGACCTCGGCGATGTCGCTGCCGCCGACGACGCCGTGGCGCTTGGCGTAGCGGTCGACGTAGACCTGGCCCGTCAGACGGCGAATCTCGAACATGAGCTCGTCGGTGACGGCGCGCAGCGTCAACGGGTCCGTGGCCGAGGCTCCTTCGAAGCGCGCCAGGTCGAGGGGCGGGGCGAAGCGGACCGTGACCCGACGGAACGGGCGCATGACCATGGATCCCATGGGCTGGACGCCGGTGGTCCCGACGAGGCCGACGGGGACCACGGTGACGCCGCAGCCGAGGGCCAGACGAGCCACACCGGTGTGGCCGCGGTAGAGCCGCCCGTCCGGTGAGCGGGTCCCTTCGGGGTAGATCCCGAGGATCCCCCCGGCGGTCAGGACCTGGCGCGCCGTGGCCAGGGCCCGCTCCGACGCGCTGCCCCCCTCGCGCCGCATCGGTATCTGACCGACGGCCCGGAAGAACCAGGCCGTCTTCCAGGAGTCGAAGTACTCGGCCTTGGCCACGAAGGTGACCCGCCGGCGCACGACGAGCGGCATGAACAACGAGTCGCAGAACGCCACGTGATTGGGGGCCAGGATCACCGCCCCCGTCGGCGGGATGTGTTCCCGACCCTCGACCTTCACCCGCCACAGGAGCCGGAGGATGGGGCTGAGCAGGCATTTCACCACCCAGTAGGCCACGGACCCAACGGTAGCGCGCCATCGCCGGCGGCGGCGGGGACGGCACCGCCGGCGGGCCTTCATCGACCACGGCGCATTGACCACGACGCACGGCCACCCGTAGCGTCGAGGCGTGGCGCGCCGGCTGACCGCTCGGGGGGAGAGGCGGCGGCAGCAGCTCACCGACTTCGCCGCCGGGCAGTTCGCCACCCAGGGGTACCACCCGACCTCGGTGACCGACATCGTCGACGGCCTCGGGGTGGGCAAGGGCGTCTTCTACTGGTACTTCTCCTCCAAGGAGGAGCTCTTCCGCCAGATCCTCGCCGACGCCCAGCGCGATCTGCGCCGGGCGCAACGACAGGCGGTGGCCGACGAGCCCGACCCCGTCCGCCGGATCGAAGCCGGGATCGGGGCGTCGGTGGCCTGGCTCGACGACAACCGCCACCTCTTCGTCCTCCTCGAGTTCGCCCGCACCGAGGAACGGTTCGCCCCCCTCATCCGCCAGGGCGAGGAGCAGACCGTGGCCGATGCCCTGCCCCACGTGAAGGCCGGGATCGCCGCCGGGATGATCCGGCGCGACGACCCGCTCGTCCTCACCCACGCCATCACCGGCGTGACGGCCTACCTGGCGCGCGTCCTGGTGCTGGAGCAGGGCCGGTCGGCCGAGGAGGCGGCCCGGTCGGCCGCCGACTTCTGCCTCGAGGGCATCCTCTCCCCCGCCGCCGCCCAGCGGCGGATCGGACGCGTGGCCGGATGAGCGGGAGCCGGACCTTCCCCCTCCTCTACGGGGCGCTCCGACCCCTGCTGGTCGTCCTCGGGATGGGACCGGGGCTGTCGGGGGTGGAGCTCGACGACGAGGTCCTCCACGTCCGGATGGGATGGGCCTTCCGAGCCCGGATCCCGCGCCGTGACGTGACCGACGCCCGGACCGTGACGGGCCCGGTGGGCGGGATCGGGGTCCACGGGTGGCGGGGCCGGTGGCTCGTGAACGGTTCCATGCGACAGATCGTCGGCCTCGACATCGAGCCGGCGGCGCGCGCCCTGGCCGTGGGACTCCCCGTCCACGTGCACTACCTGGCGCTCAGCCTGGAGGACCCCGACGCCTTCGTGGCCGCCCTGACGAGCTGACGGCCGGTCGCGCTACTGGAGCTTCGTCAGCGTCCGCCGGAGGTTCCGGACGGCCTGACCGACGCGTTGCTCGTTCTCGATGAGGGCGAATCGGACGTGGCCGTCGCCACCGGGCCCGAAACCGACGCCGGGCGAGGTGGCCACCTCCGCCTCGGAGACGAGGAACGAGGCGAACTCGAGAGATCCCATCTCGCGGTAAGGCTCGGGGATGGGGGCCCAGACGAACATCGTCCCCTTGGGCGGGGTCAGGTGCCAGCCGATCCGGTTCAGTCCGTCGCAGAGCGCGTCACGCCGGGCCTGGTAGGTCTCGTTCACCCACTTCGG
Organism: uncultured Acidimicrobiaceae bacterium; assembly: GCA_963842145.1. Taxonomy (GTDB): domain Bacteria; phylum Actinomycetota; class Acidimicrobiia; order Acidimicrobiales; family UBA8190; genus CAWJFJ01. The sequence goes on along the minus strand of CAWJFJ010000012.1, from coordinate 116,139 downwards.
ATAGTCGGGCGCCTCGTTCATGGCCACGATGGCGGCGATCTGGATGGGCTGGAAGGTGCCGTAGTCGAGGTAGGTCTTCAACTTGGTCAGCGCCTGGACGATCTCGCTGTTGCCGACCAGGAATCCGACGCGCCACCCGGCCATGGAGAACGACTTGGTCAGCGTGTAGAGCTCGACGGCGACGTCCTTGGCCCCCGGCACCTGCAGGATCGACGGCGGGTCGTACCCGTCGAAACCGAGATCGGCGTAGGCGAAGTCGTGGACGAGGACGATCTCGTGCTCGCGGGCGAACGCCACCAGGCGCTCCATGAAGGAGAGGTCCACGCAGGCGGTGGTGGGGTTGTGGGGGAACGAGAGGACGATGACACGGGGCTTGGGCCACGACTCCTCCCAGGCGTGCATCAACCCGTCGAAGAAGTCGTCGCCGGGATCGGGGGCGCTGATCCCGTCGGTGACGACCGACGGGCCGTGCAGAGGCACCTGCCGGACATCGGCCCCGGCGAAGAGGGGGCCCCAGATGTGGATCGGGTACGACGGCGAGGGCACCAGCGCCGTGTCACCGGGACCGACCAGCACCCACATGAGATGGGAGAAACCCTCCTTGGCCCCGATGGTGGAGACCACCTCGGTCTCGGGATCGAGCTCCACCCCGAATTTCCGGAGGTACAGCGCGGCGATGGCCTGGCGCACCTTGGGGATGCCGCGGCTGGCCGAGTACCGGTGGTTGCGGGGGTTGTGGGCGGCTTCGGCCAACTTCTCGACGGCGATCGCCGGTGAGGGCAGATCGGGGTTGCCGAAACCGAGGTCGATGACGTCACGACCGGCTCGACGGGCCTCGAGCTTCAACGCGTCGATCTGCGCGAAGACGTACGGGGGCAGTCCGTTGATCCGGCGGAATTCCATGCAGAATGGTACCGCCCCGGTCGCTCGTGGCTTTCCCCCCGGCCGCGCTCAGGGGCGGCGCAGGATCTGCGCCACCTCGGCCACCGCCTCCAGGGACTCGGGCCACGCGCAGACGGCCCACGTCGCGCCGGCCTCGGCCAGCTCGGTGAGGGCCAGGGCGATCTGGGGGACGTCGCCGGCGACGGGGCCGCCCCAGGTCACCTCGCACCGGGCCGTGAGGGCGGCGACGGCCGGCGCCTGACCGCTCCACAGGTTGACGGCGGCGCCGGGACCGAGGTCGACGGCCAGCTCGGTGGTGGACACCGACCCGCCGCCCACCCAGACGGGGACCCCGAGGGCCAGCACCTCCCGGGCGCAACGTCCGAGGGCGAGCCGGCGCTCGTCGGGCGGGCCGGGCGGGATCCCGTAGGCCTCGTTCTCGGCCGCGCTCTTCCGGTCGCCGGTGCCCAGCCCGGCGATGAGGCGACCGGGCGCCATGTGGGCGAGCGAGGCCAGCTCGGCCACCAGGACGGGGTCGGGAACCAGGCCGATCCGGGCCACCAGGGGTCCGAAGCAGATCCGTGTCGTCACCGCCGCCACGGCGCCGAGGACGGGGAAGCACGACAGCGCCGGTCGATCGCTCTGGCCCATGGGCCAGAGATGGTCGAAGACGAAGACCCCGTCGAGACCGAGGGCCTCGGCCCGGCGGGCGGCGTCGAGGACGGCGGTGGCGTCGTCGCCGAACGTCGGCAGCGTCACCCCCACCCGCACGGCCGCCCTCCCCGCCGTCAGTCCGGACGTCCGGACCGGTCCCGATGGTCCCGGCGCGCCAACAGCCCGGCCCCGACGGCCCCGGCCCTCTCGCCCAGAGCGGCCAGACGGATCATCACCTCGGGCCGGCCCCGACGGCCCTCCACCAGGTCGTCGAAGGCCGTCCGGACCGGCTCGATCACCAGGTCCAGGGCGTCGACCAGCCCGCCCCCGAGGACGAAGACCGACGGATCGAGGATGTTGGCCAGGTTGGCCAGACCCAGCGCCAGCCACCACCCGAGCTCCTCGAGGACGGCCTGGGCGGCGGGGTCACCCGCCCCCGCCGCCGTGGTGACGTCCTCGGCCCGGACCGATTCGGGGTCGCCGCCGGCGCGACGCAGGACGTCGTCCAACCGTCCGGCGTGGGCCGCCTCCCGGGCCAGGCGCCCGAGCCCGCTCCCCGACGCGAAACGCTCCCAACACCCCCGTTTCCCGCACGGACAGGCGGGGCCCGACCGGTCCACCACCATGTGGCCGATCTCCCCGGCGAAGCCGAGCGCCCCCCGCGCCACCCGGCCGTTCACGACGAGGCCGCCGCCGATCCCCGTCCCGAGCGTCACCACCACGGCGTCGGTGGCGCCGGCGGCGGCGCCGTAGACCCACTCCCCCATCACGGCGCAGGTGGCGTCGTTGTCGACCACCACCGACAGGTTCCCCAGGCGCTTCGACAGCCGGCCCCGGACGTCGAGGCCCTCCCCGCCGGGCAGGTTGGGGGCGAAGCGCAGGATCCCGGCATCGTCGACCATGCCGGGCACGCCCACACCGACGGCCGACACGGCCGCCGACGTCGCCCCCGGGACGGCCTCGGCGTCGAGGGCGTCGATCAACCGCTCGGCCACCAGGGCGACGGTCTCGATGACGGCGTCCCCCCCGGGGCCGCCCGAGCTCCCCGGGGGCAGCAGCCGCGGCGTCGGCGCCTTGGCCTCGGCCAGCACGGCGCCGGTGCCGTCCACGGCCAGCCCCAGGATCTTGGTCCCGCCCACGTCGATCCCGACGGTCACCGGACCGGCCACCGCGCCCCGCCGGGGATCCGGCCCGGGGCCACCGGTCACGTCGTCGGAGTCACGTCGTCGGAGTCACGTCGTCGGAGTCACGTCGTCAGAGAGGATTCGACGCGCGCCTTGAGCTCTTCGAGAGCGGTGTGCATGATCCGGCTCTGGGCCCGCCGCTTGATGAAGCCGGGCAGGGGGACGCGCAGCTCGACCTCGAGGGTGTAGGTCACCTCGGTGGAGCCGTCGTCGGTCCGTTCGAAGCTGTAGCGCCCGTCGAACTTGGAGGTGAGGTCCCCGGCGGTCTGCGTCCAGGCCAGGGCCCGGGGGGCGAGGGAGTAGTCGTAGGACAAGGTGTTGCTCGAGCTCCGGCCGAACGCTCCCACCCGGAAGGTCACCTCGGTCGGGCGACCCTCCCCGTCGCGGCTCTGGACGGAGACGTCCTTGATGTCGCCCGCCCACTCGGGGTAGCGCTCGATGTCGCTCACCACGGCGAAGCACCGCTCCGGCGGCGCGGCGACGACCATGCGTTCGGTGGCAAGTTCCGCCACTGTCCCTCACTCCCTTGTCGCGCCCCGGCGCTGTTCCCCGAGGCAGGCGGCCGGCGGCAGTCAGCCTTCCACGTCCTGCAAGGCACCGGCCAGCCTACGTGCGAGGACGTCGTACCCGAAGGACTCCTCGACCCGCTCCCGCGGCCGCCCGGCCCATCCGCCGGCGCCGGTCGTCGTCGCCGAGGAGCTCCCGCAGAGCGTGGGCGACGGCACCGGGGTCGTCGGGATCGGCCACCACCAGGCCGGTCTCCCCGTCGATCACGGCCTCGTCGGCACCCCCGCTGCGCCCGGCCACCTGGGCCACCCCGGCCGCCGCCGCCTCCAGGAAGACGATCCCGAACCCCTCCTGCTCGAGATCGAGCCACCGGTTCCGGCAGGCCATGGCGAACACGTCGGCCGCACCGTAGAGCAGGGGCAGGTCGTCGTCGTCGACCCGGCCGAGGAACCGGACCGGCGCTCCCGTCGAGCGGACGAGACCCCGCAGCCGCCCCTGGTCGCGGCCCTCCCCGGCCACGGCCACGGTGAGGCCCGGGAACGACGGCTCGAGAGCGGCGGCGGCGGCGATGAGGACGTCGATCCCCTTGCGGGGCACCAGCCGGCTGACACTCACCACCAGCGGACCGCCCGGCGGCAGCCCCCACCGGGCCCGGGCCTTGGCCTTCTCCTCGTCCGAGAGGGGCCGGAACCGGTCGAGGTCGACGCCGGGCGGGACCTCGACCACCGGGGCGGTCATGGTGGGCGCCGCCCGCCGGGCCTCGGCGGCCGGGTAGCGACCGGCGCAGACGACGAGCCGGGCCCGTCGCAGCACGGCGGCGAGCGACTGGCGCGCCACCGGCAGACGCCCGGGCACCGCCACCTCGGCACCGTGCAGCACCACGGCGTAGGGCAGGCCGAGGAGGGGGCCGGCCAGACCGAGGGGGAGGGCGGGGTCGACGACGACGAGCGACGCGCCCACCTCCCGGGCCAGCGACCGGATCCGCCGCACATGGCCGGGGACGGGCAGCAGCACCGGCGCCGCCACCCGCTCGATCCGGAAACCGGCGTCCGCCTGTTGCCGGTCGAAGACGGCGGCCTCGGGATGCGACGAGGCGGTGAGCACGGTGAACGACGACGGGTCGAGCCGGCGCCACAGCTCCCACAGATAGGCCTGGATGCCCCCGACCTTCGGAGGGAAGTCGTTCGTCACGAGCAGATGGGTCATCGGTTGACCGCTCGGACCGGGGCGAACACGGGCCCATGCTCGCACGGCCCCGGTCGGTCAGCAGGCGGCCCAGTCCACCGCCGCCCCGGGGTGGCGCAGCTCGGGAACGAGACCGGCGCGACCGAGCATCCGGATGGCCCGGGCCTCGGCCACGTCGACGACCACGGCGTCGTCGGGTTCGCGACCGAGAACGAACGTCACCAGGCAGTCGGCACAGGCGTCGGTGTGCTGGAGCTCGCAATCGTCGCAGCTGATCGAGATCGTCGGTCTCTCTGATCCGGTCACGTCACCCTCCCTGGGTCTGATCATCTCTCGTCCCGACCACAGTGACAGGAGGGTGTGTCAATCGGCGGCGTCCGCCTCGGCGAGGATCTCGACGTTGCGTCCGTGACCGCACCAGCGGCACTGCACCTCGACGACCTCTTCGGAGACGACCTCCTCCTCCTCCAGCGACAGCGCTCCCCCCACGCTGTAATGGTGGAAGGCCCGGGTCCGGCGGTCCGTCATGACGTCGAAGCGCGTGAGGTTGCCGCAGGCGGCGCAGCGGTAACGGGGGGTGGACACGCGCCCACGCTATCCGCGTGACCGAACACCGTCGTACGTACTCTCTGGCGATGGCCCTCGCCGCGGCGTCGTCGTCCGACGACATCGACCTACCCCTCTACGACGTCACGTTCGCCGTCATCGACGTCGAGACCACCGGGGGCGGGCCCGACACGTGCGCCCTCACCGAGGTGGCGGCGGCCAAGTTCCGGGCCGGGGAATGCCTGGGGACGTTCGCCACCCTCGTCGACCCGTGCGACAGCATCCCCCCGTTCATCACCGCCCTCACCGGGATCAGCGACGACATGGTGCGCAACGCCCCTTCCGTCCCCGGCGTGCTCCCCGCCTTCGTCGAGTTCGTCCGCGGGGCCGTGCTCGTCGGACACAACGTGGCCTTCGACCTGGCCTTCCTCAACGCCGCCCTGGAGGACAACGACCGGTTCCCCCTCGACAACCTGGTCGTCGACACGCTGGCTCTGGCCCGTCGGCTGGTCGACCCCGAGGTTCCCGACTGCCGCCTGGGCACGCTGGCCTCGGGACTGGCGCTCGAGCACCGTCCGGCCCACCGGGCCCTCGACGACGTCATGGCCACCGCCGACCTCCTGCACCGCCTCATCGAGGACGCCACCGGTTTCGGCGTCTTCACACTGGGTCAGCTGATGGAGCTCCCCGGGTTCGTCCCCACCGTGGTGCGCGATCCGTCACCCCGGCCGCGCACATTCCTGTGACACGTGGATCAGGGACTGGAGCACCCGCAGGGCGCTCCCGTCGTCGATGGCGGCGGCGGCCCGCTCGATCCCGCCGGCCATGTCATCGGCCAGTCCGGCCACCATCAGGCCGGCGGCGGCGTTGAGCACGACGATGTCGCGGTGCGGGCCCTTCCCCCCGGCCAGGACCTCGCCGACGATGACGGCATTGGTGGCGGCGTCGGAACCCCGCAGGTCCTCGAGACCCACGCGGGGCAGACCCGAAGTCGGCGGCGTCGACCGTGAAACGACGCAGCCGCGAGTCGAGCGACGCCGCCGCGCCGGCGGCGTCGTCGGTGTCGAGAAGCTCGACCACGGTGGTCGGACCCGTCGTCGACAGCTCGTCGAGATTGTCGGCGCCGTGGACGACCATGGCCCGGCGGCTGCCGTTCATGGCCAGGACACCGATCATCTTGTCGACCATGGCGGGGTCGCTCACACCCACCACCTGAAAGCGCGCCCGTCCCGGGTTGGCCAGCGGTCCCAGGAAATTGAAGACGGTCGGCACCCCGAGCTCACGCCGCACGGGCACCGCGAAACGCATGGCCGGGTGGAACCGGGGTGCGAAGCAGAAACCCATGCCCGCCTCGTCGATGCAGCGCCTCACCCCTTCGGGCCCGAGATCGATGACCACCCCCAGCGCTTCGAGGACGTCGGCCGAACCGGCGATCGACGTGGCGGCGCGGCCGCCGTGCTTGCACACCCGGGCGCCGGCGCCGGCGGCCACGAAGGCGGCGATGGTCGAGACGTTGATCGACGAGCTCCGGTCGCCACCGGTCCCGCACGTGTCGACCAGATCACCCGGCACCCCGAGCGGTTCGGCGTGTTCGAGCATGGCGCGCACGAAGCCGGCCATCTCGTCGATGGTCTCGCCCTTCATCCGCAGGGCGGTGACGAAGGCGGCGATCTGCGCCGGCGTGGCGTCGCCGCGCAAGATCTCACCGAAGACCGCGCGCGCCTCCTCGCCGGCGAGGTCCCCACCGGCGAGGAGACGACCGAGAACGCCCGGCCACCGGCCGAGGGCGTCGAAGGTCGTGTCGTCGGTCAGTCCCACCACAGGTCCCGGTCGAGCACGCCGCGGGCGATCAGGCCCAGCTGGACCTGACTCGTCCCCTCGACGATGGTGAGCTGCTTGGCGTCGCGGTACCACTGCTCGGTGGGATGGTCCTCCATGTACCCGGCGGCGCCGAGCAGCTGCAGGGCCAGGCCCGACGCCCGCACGGCCAGTTCGGTGGCGTGGTACTTGGCCACCGACAGATACGGCACCCACTCCTTCGTGAAGCGGCCCTTGTCGGCCAACCAGGCGGCCCGGTAGGTCAGCAGGCGGGCCGCCTCGATGTCCACCGCGCACTTGGCGATCTCCCACTGGACGCCCTGGAAGTCGGCGATCGTCTTGTCGAAGGCGGCCCGCTGCTGGACGTACTCGGTGGCGTACATGAGCGCACCCTCGGCCAGGCCGATCCCGCGGGCGGCCACCACCGGCCGCATCGAGTTGAGGCCGAGCATGGCCAGCCGGAATCCCCCGATCTCCCCGATGACGTTGTCCCCCGGGACGTGGACGTCGGTCAGGACGAGCTCGCCGGTGTCGACGCCCCGCACCCCCATCTTGCGGTCGATCCGTCCCACCTCGACACCGGGCCATGACCGTTCGACGATGAAGGCGGTGACCGAGTCGTGGGCGCGGCTGGCAGGGTCCGACGTCTTGGCGAAGACGGTGTACCAGTCGGCCTCCCGGACCCCCGACATCCAGCACTTGGTGCCGTTCAGGACCCATCCTCCGGGGGAGCCCGGGTCGGGCGTGGCCCGGGTGCGCATCCCCATCACGTCGCTGCCGGCCTGGGGTTCGGACAGGCCGAAGGCGGCGCGCTGCGAACCGTCGGCGATGCCCGGGAGATACCGCTGCTTCTGCTCGGGGCGACCCGGCGATCATCACCGGACCGGTCGGCAGACGCGTGAGCAGGAGCATCAAAGCAGCCGTGTTCGAGTACTTGGCCACCTCCTCGATGGCCAGGCTGAGGCCGAAGATACCGGCGCCCGAGCCCCCGACCTCCTCCGGGAGACACAGACCGAGGAGCCCTGCGTCGCGGAAGAGGGCGAAGACGTCGTCGGGATACGCACCGCTGCCGTCGATGGCCCGGGCCCGTGGCTTGACCTTGTCCTGGGCCAGACGGCGGACCGACGCCTGCAGCTCGGTGAGCTCCGGCGACAGCTCGAAATCCATGGCCGGGAGGCTAGTGCCCGGTCAGGTGACCCCGGACTCGACCACTGGGGCGGGCGTCGGCCAGATGCGTCCGGCAATGGCGGGCGGCCACCGACGCCAGCTGCCGCGTCGTCACCTCGCTCCCGTCCCCGGGGCCGAAGGCGACCGACGTCGCCAGCTCGTCGGAGCTGAGACCGCGGATGAACCGACCCAACGCGGCGCCATGGCTCCGCAACTCCTCCACCGTCGCCGCCCGCGTCACCCCGGCGAAGTGGCGGGCGTGACGGGCGTTGTCGGCGTCGATCTGGGCGGCGCTGGTGGTGATCTCGTGGCCCCCGCTGGCCCGGCGGAGCCAGTCGAGCATCTGCCGGTGCCCGACGGCGATGTGGTGGACGACCACACCGACGGGCCAGTCCTCGCCGCCCACCATCGACGTCCACCGTTCGTCGGGACAGGCCTCGACGAAGGCGATCACCTCGTCGTTGGCCGCCTCGAATTCCCCGGCCAACCGTTCGGCATCGGCGTTCACGACCCGTCGGAACCGGGGACCACGGCCACGGTCACCTCGATCTCCACGGCACCGCCGCGCGGCAACGCCGCCACCCCGATGGCCGACCGGGTGTGACGGCCGGCGTCGCCGAAGACGGCGTGGAGGACGCGGCTGGCTCCGTCGATCACCGCCGGCTGCTCGTGGAAGTCGGGTGTCGAGGCCACGTACCCCGTCACGGTGAGGACCCGCTCGACCCGGTCCAGGCTTCCGAGGGCGTCCTCCAGCACGGCCAGTGCGTTCAGCGCGCACACCTCGGCGGCGATGGCGCCCGCGTCGACGCCGACGTCGGCGCCCAACGTCCCCGTGCAGGTCAGCTTCCCCTCGATGCGGGGCAGCTGACCCGACGTCCGGGCCACGTTGTCGTGGACGACGACGGCGTCGAGCGGATCATGGGGCGGGTGCGGACCGTGGAGAGTGAGTCCGAGATCGTCCAAGCGGGCGGCGATGCGACCGGGCATGGCGCGAATGGTACGCGCCGCCGATCGGCACCCGGGCCGACGTCGGTGTCAGGCCGACTTGCGCCGCTGCCGGTGGATCCGACGACGCTCCCGCTCCGTGGTGCCGCCCCAGACGCCCTCGCGCTCGCGGTGGGCCAGGGCGTGCTCGAGGCAGGCCTGGCGTACCGGGCACTCGGCGCAGATCGCCTTGGCCTCCCACGCGTCGTCCTCGTCGGACGCCGGGTAGAAGACGTCGGGGTCGATGCCCTGGCAAGCGGCAAGCTTGCGCCAGCTGGCGGTCGAAGGGGCGGTCATCAGGGTCACTTCCTCAAGCACTCTGTGCGGTTGTCGTCTCTCGTTTGGTGTTCATTTCCGCTGCCCCACCCGTGAGCAGGGACAATAGTCCCCTGGAACGGGAAAACAGCGGAACGGACAGTATTGCGCACGAATGCCACCCGTGTAAAGAACTCCCCCCCGGCGGGGGACGCCCTCCCTGGTGGGCGGGTCAGGCACGAGTGGCCGTCCCCGCCCGTGGGCACTCCCCGCCCGGACGACAAGCCGGGCTGTCGCGATGGGTGACCGAGACCTCACTCCACCAGATCGGTGGCCAGCTCCCGGCGCGTCTCGTCGCCCAACGTCGTCTCGTGACGGTATTCCCGATGCACCACGGCCAGGACGACGGGTCCCTCGGCGAACCGCTCCACCTGCACCGGGGTGAGGCCGAAGCGGACGTAGTGGACCGATGCCGTCATGGTGGGCCGGGTCAGTGCCTCTTCGTGGGCCGCCTCGGGAACCGCCGGCGCCACGGTGGCGTCGCCCCCGGCGCCGATCCGCAGCTCGACGGACCGTTCGACACCCACCAGTTTGGGAAGCCACTCCCGCAACGAGGCCTCGTCGGTGAGCTCGATGAACATGGTGGCCGACAGCTCCCCGGGCGCCGGGAGGAGCACGTTGTAGATGTCGAGCTCTCCCTGGACCTGCTCGTCGGTCACCATCCGCTCGGCCCGGGCCATCTCCTGCACCTGGAAGCGGACCGTCTCTCTGTTCTCGAAGACCAGGGTCACGACCGGCCCCACCGTCACCCGCCGCCGGCGCTTCAGCTCGATGACCCGACGGCGGTACGCGTCACGCCCACGCTCGTAGGTCCGGAGGTCGTCGATGTCATCGATGACGAGGGGGTGCTTCACCATCGGGGAGATCTCTCGTGGACGGGCCCGGACCGGCCCGAGAGACGCGGGCCGGTCCGGACGTCCGGTGGTGGTTCGTGCGCTCCGCAAGGGACTCAGGAAACGGACTTGAGGCCCTCGGTGAAGCGGCCGGCGTGGCTCTTCTCGGCGCGAGCCAGCGTCTCCAACCATTCGGCGACCTCCTCGAAACCCTCCTCGCGCGCCGTCTTGGAGAATCCCGGGTACATCTCGGTGTACTCGTAGGTCTCCCCCTCGATGGCCGACGCCAGGTTCTCCTGCGTCGATCCCACCGGCACGCCGGTCACCGGGTCACCGGTCTCGCGCAGGAAGTCGAAGTGGCCGAAGGCGTGACCGGTCTCGCCCTCGGCCACCGACCGGAAGAGCGCGGCGACGTCGGGGTAGCCCTCGATGTCGGCCTTCTGGGCGAAGTAGAGGTAACGGCGGTTGGCCTGGCTCTCGCCGGCGAACGCCTCCTTCAGATTGCTCTCGGTCTTGGATCCCTTCAGTGCGGGCACTGTTCTTTCCTTCCATCGGTCGTGGGGTTGGTGTGTCGTCGGGGTGGTTCGCCTTCTTGCTCTTCTCTCACGTCACGAGCGACTCCTCCGTCGGCGACCGGGCGTCGGCGCCGTCATCGGCGCGACACTGGGTGCACCAGCCGCGGAACACGACCTCGGCCTGGCCCACCTCGAAACCCTCGTCGGCGCCGGGCGGCACGCTGATCCCGGTGAAGTCGACGTGAAGGTCGCGCACCTTTCCGCACGACCGGCACACGAGGTGGTGATGGAGCCGTTCGACGTTGGGGTCGAACCGCGTGGTTCCCGTCCCCAGATCGAGGGCGGCGATCTCACCCAGGGCGGCCAACTCGTTCAGGGTCTGGTACACGGTCTTCAACGAGATCGTCTCCACCTCGCCGCGCGCCACGGCGTGGACCGACTCGGCCGTGGGATGGGTCTCGTCGCCCTGGAGGACCCGGAAGATGCACTGCCGCTGCGCCGTCACCTTCCGGCCGCGCGCCCGGAACAACCGCGTCAGCTCCTCGGGTGACCTCATGACGCCGCGGAACGTATCACCAATGATTGTTTCTTGACAATCGTTGTCGATGAGAGCTCCCCGCACCCCCTCCGGGGCCGATCGGGCGGCATGCACCCCTGTGGCAGGCTGGCCGTATGCCGCCGACCGATCCGGCTCCCCGTCGAACCGGCGCCGGGACGCCGGCCGGCCCCGCCGGGGGCCCGGGGGGGTTCGACCGGTCCGAGGCGCTGCGACGCCTGGGGGCCGAGCACTTCGACGTGCTCGTGATCGGGGGTGGGATCACCGGTGCCGGGGTCGCCCTGGACGCCTCCGCCCGGGGCCTGCGGACGGCGCTGGTCGAACGGCACGACTTCGCCTCGGGTACCTCGTCGAAGTCCTCCAAGATGATCCACGGCGGGCTCCGCTACCTCCAGCAACATGATTTCCGCCTCGTCTACGAGGGGCTCCACGAGCGCCAGCGCCTCCTCGACAACGCCCCCCACCTGGTGTCCCCCCTGCCCTTCCTCATCCCCCTCTTCGGCCGCGACGGGGTGGTCAACAAGGGCGTGGCGCGCACCTACGCCATCGCCCTGTGGCTCTACGACGCCACCGGGGGCTGGCGCATCGGCAGACGCCATCGCCGCATCGACCGGGCCGAGACCCTCGACCATCTCCCCACCCTCCGCACCGACCGGCTGGTGGCCGGTTTCCTCTACTACGACGCCCGCGCCGACGACGCCCGGCTGACACTGGCCGTGGCCCGCACCGCCGCCCTCGACCACGGCGCCGTCATGGCCAACTACGCCGAGGTCACCCGACTGCTCCACGACCCCTCGGGGACCGTGACCGGTGCCCGGATCCGGCCGGTGGCCCCCGGTGACGGGGACCCCGGCGCCGGTCACGGCGAATTCGACGTCGGGGCGACCGTCGTCGTCAACGCCACCGGCGTCTGGGCCGACGACGTCCGCGCCCTCGACGAGGGGACCCATCCCCATTCCCTGCGCCCGGCCAAGGGGATCCACGTCACCGTCCCCCGGTCCAAGCTCCCGGCCGACATCGCCGCCGTCATCCCCGTTCCGAAGGACCGGCGCTCGATCTTCGTGGTCCCGTGGCCCGACGGTGACGACGTCTACCTGGGGACGACCGACACCGCCTGGGACGGCCCGCTCGACGATCCCGCCTGCCTCCCCGAGGACGTCGACTACGTCCTCGACGCCGCCAACGCCGCCACCACCGGACACCTCACGCGCGATGACGTCACCGGGGTCTGGGCCGGCCTGCGGCCGTTGCTCGCCCCCGCCGGAGGGCACCACGTGAGCGAGCGGACGGCGGACCTCTCCCGACGGCACACGGTCCGGCAGTCGCCGGCCGGCCTCGTGACGGTGACCGGGGGCAAGCTCACCACCTACCGCCGGATGGCCGAGGACACCGTCGACGTCGTCGTCCGCCGCCTGGGCTCCGCCGCCCCCACCCGGTCCCGGAGGTCGCCGACGCGGCGCCTCGGCATCCGCGGCGCGGCCGGGTTGGCGGCGCTGCGCCGTCCGGGGGCGGCGACCGACGCCGGTCTGGACGAAGCCACCTTCGGCGCCCTGGTGGCCCGCCACGGGAGCGAGACCCCGGCCGTCCTGGCCCTGGCCGCCGGCCGACCGGAGCTACTCGAGCCACTGGTGGCCGGGCTGCCCCACCTGCGCGTGGAGGCCGTCTGGGCGGCGCGCCACGAGATGGCCGTCACCGTCGACGACGTCTTGTCGCGGCGCACCCGGGCCACGCTCCGACGGGCCGAGGCGGCCGCCACGGCGGCGGCCGACGTGGCCGACCTCCTGGCCCCCGAATGGGGACGCGACCCCCGTGACACCCGGATCGAGGCCGCCGCCTTCGCCGCCGACGTCCACCGGACCATGACGCGGGCCGGGATCACCGCCGGCGGCCCGCTCGGCGACGGACCGGCCGACGTCTCGCCCGTGGTGGGGCGCGACGAGCCATCGGCGTGAGATCGTTCGGGTCGTGACCGACTCCCCCCGTCGAGCGAACCCGTCCGTCCCCACCCCCGTCACCCCGGTCGACGCCCCGGCGGCGGAGGTCACCGAACGCCTGGGCGGTCCCCGCGTCGGCGTCGACGGGGCTCTGCTCGGGCGGTTGCGCAACGCCTGCGCCGAGGTCACGGTGGACGACGCGGCGCGCCGGGAGGCGGGGCGCGACTGGTGGCCGCTGGCCATCCGCTGGGCCACCCGGGGGACGGTGCCGGCCCGACCGGCGGTGGTGGCCCGACCCTCCGATGCCGGCCAGGTGGCCGCCGTCCTCGCCGTCTGCCACGATGCCCACGTCCCGGTCACGGCCATGGCCGGCCGTTCCGGTGTCTGCGGGTCGAGCGTCCCCGCCTTCGGTGGCGTCGCCCTCGACATGTGCGGCCTGAACGGGATCGTCGACATCGACTCCACCTCGCTCCTGGCCGAGGTCCTCCCCGGGACCTTCGGACCCGATCTCGAAGCCGGCCTCCGCCCCGGGGGCGTCACCCTCGGGCACTGGCCCCAGTCCATGGACCTGTCCACGGTGGGCGGCTGGCTGGCCTGTCGCGGTGCGGGCCAGTACTCGACGCGGTACGGGAAGATCGAGGACATGGTGGTGGGGCTGGACGTGGCCCTGGCCGACGGCCGCGTCATCCGCACCGGCGGCACCGGTCCCCGGGCCGCCACCGGTCCCGACCTCACCCAGATGTTCGTGGGATCCGAAGGCGTCCTCGGCGTCATCACCGGCGCCCTTCTCCGCCTCCACGTCCTGCCGACGGCCGAGAGCCGCCGCGCCTACGGGTTCGCCGTCCTTCGCCGAGGGGCTGGAGGTGTGCCGGCTCGTCCTGCGCCGGGGAGCCACGCCGGCCGTCCTACGTCTCTACGACCATGCCGAGAGCGCGCGCAACTTCGACGTCGCCGACCACTGCGTCCTCGTCGTCCTCGACGAAGCCGATCCGGGGCTCCTCGACGCCACGGTGGCGGTGGTGGACGCCGAATGCGCCGCCGGCGGGGCCACGCCTCTCGACGAGGGACTGGTGGAGCGGTGGCTGTCGCACCGCAACGACGTCTCGGCGCTGGCGCCGCTCTACCGCGCCGGCATCGTGGTCGACACCATCGAGATCTCGGCCCGGTGGGCGGCGTTGACGCCGATCTACGAACGTTGTCGTCGGCGCCCTCGGGGGGATCGACGGGACCCTGGCGGCCTCCGCCCACCAGAGCCACGCCTACGGCGACGGCGCCTGCCTCTACTTCACCTTCGCCGGTCGTATGCCCGACGGCGAAGGCCACTGACGGTGACGACCGCCGCCGCCGACGCCTGGGCCGAGCGGTACTACCGGTCGGCGTGGACCGCCGTCATGGACACCGTGATCGCCCAGGGCGGGGCCATCAGCCACCACCACGGCATCGGGATCAACCGCTCGGCCTTCATGGCGCCCGCCCTCGGCGGATCGCTCGACGTTCTGGCCGCCGTCAAGGACGCCCTCGATCCCCGGGGCATCCTCAACCCGGGCAAGCTCGGGCTCCCGTCGCCGTTCGGGGAGCTCGGCTGGCCGTGAGGGGGCGACCGTGAGCATCCTCGTCATCGACGTCGGCACCTCGGGGGTGCGGGCCGCGTCGGTCGACGGCGACGGGACCGTCGACAACGTCCACTACGTCGAGGTGCTCCCGACCTCCCCGGCGCCGGCCTTCGTCGAGTTCGACGCCGCCGCCATGGCCGGTGCCGTCCTCGAGGTGGCCCGGGCCACCCTGGACGCCACCGGCCCGGTCGGGGGCGTCGGGATCGCCAACCAGCGCGCCTCGACCATCGTCTGGGACCGGTCGACCGGTGTCCCCGTGGGGCCCGGCATCGGCTGGCAGGACCTGCGGACGGTGGGGACCTGCCTGGCCCTCCAGGCGCAGGGGATCCGGGTGGCGCCCAACGAATCGGCCACCAAGCTGGCCATGCTCCTCGACCTGGCCGACCCCGACCGCCACCGCGACCTCTGCTTCGGCACCGTCGACACCTGGGTGGCGTGGACCCTGTCGAACGGTGCTCTGCACGTCACCGACGCCAGCAACGCCGGGGTCACCGGACTCGCGCGGCGACGGATCGGCATGGGACGACACCATCCTCGACGCCCTGCGCATCCCCCGGAGCGTCCTGCCGGCGGTGGTCGACTCGAGCGGCGTCGTCGGCCCGGCCAGCGCCCTTCCCGGAGCACCGCCCATCGCCGGGATCGCCGGGGACCAGCAGGCGTCGCTGATCGGCCAGGGCTGCACCCGGCCGGGGCTGGCCAAGGTGACCTTCGGCACCGGCGGCATGCTCGACTGCTGCGTCGGCGACCGGCGCCCGGCCTTCGCCCGTCGCGGGGGCGCCGGGACCTTCCCCATCGCCGCCTGGCAGCGGCACGGCCGGATCACCTGGGGCGTCGAGGCCATCATGTTGTCCGCCGGGACGTGCGTCGAGTGGCTGCGCGACGACCTCGGCATCATCGCCACCGCCGCCGAGTCGGACGCCGTGGCGGCCCGGCTGCGCCGACACCGGCGACGTCTGGTTCGTCCCCGCCCTGCTCGGGATGGGGACTCCGGTGTGGGACTTCGGTGCCCGCGGCACCTTCGTCGGCATCACCCGCGGCACCGGTCGTCCCGAGATGGTCCGCGCCGTCCTCGACGGGATCGCCCAGCGCGGCGCCGATCTGCTCGAGGCGGCCGAAGCGGACACGGGCCTCTCCATCCCGACCCTACGCGTCGACGGCGGGATGTCGGCCAACGCCACCTTCGTCGATGCCCTGGCCGACGCCACCGGCCGTCCGATCGAAGTGTCGCCGGTCCTCGAGGCCACCACCCTGGGCGCCGCCTACCTGGCCGGCATGGCCCTCGGTGTCTGGGCCGACGAGGAGGACGTGGCGGCGGCCTGGACGCCGCACCGTGTGGTCGAGCCCGGTGCCGGCGAGGCCCGGCGGGCCGGCGACCGCGCCCGTTGGCTGGCGGCCCGGGAGCGGGCGCTCGGGACCGTCCCCGAATTGTCGTCCCTCGATTTCTGACCGGGGCGCCCGACCCCGGAAAGCTCAGCGCGTCACGGGTCGCCGGCGGTGGCATCCTCGGGACCGGGCGCGAAGGGCCATTCCTCGAACACCGCACAGCGCCCGCCGGTGGTGAACTGGAGCACCCACAGGTCGCGCCATCTCCCCACGGCGGGGTCTTCGTAGTCGACCGACACCCGCACCACCGCCGTCCGCCCGTCCACCGCCACCACGTCGCTCACCATGGTGAAGCCCTCGTCGGGTCCCGCCCGCTCGTGCTCCCACAACCGGGCCAGGTCGTCGAGACCCTTCACCGGCTCCCCCCACGGAGAGGTCCGGTACGTCACCTCGGGAGCGAAGACGACGGCCAGCTGGTCCGTGCCCGGCGATCGCCACGCCCGCTCGTAGTCGTCGATCCAGCGGCTGACGTCGGTGCGGTCCATGGGGCCATCGTGCCATCAACCGCCCAGATCCTGAAGGACGGCCATCGCCGCATTGCGACCGTTGACGGCGATCACACTTCCTCCCGGATGCGTGGCGGCACCGCACAGGTAGACACCGTCGAGGGGTAGGCGGGGGCCGAAACGCCGGTCCCACAGCTGCTCGGCCAGGCAGTCGCCCTGGAAGATGTGTCCGCCGGTGAGGCCCATCCGCTCTTCGATGTCGGGGGGACCGAGCACCTGCCGGTGCTCGATGAGATCGGCCACGCCCGGAGCGAAGCGCTCCACCTCGGCCATCGCCGCGTCGGCGATGGCCTCCCGGCGGCTCTCCCAGTCCCCCTCGGCCAGGTGGTAGGGGACGTACTGGGCGAACACGCTCATGGCATGGCGGCCCGGCGGCGCCACCGACGTGTCGTAGGCGGTGTGGAAGTAGAGCTCGCACCACGCCGGCGCCGGCTCGCCGCGCCGGCTCCTCTCGTAGGCCGCCTGGGTGGCGTCGATCCCGGTGCTGATCGTCACCATGGCGCGGTGCGGATCCACCTCGGGACCGGCGGCCCGAAAACGGGGGAGCCCGGTGAGGGCGCAATTGATCTTGAGCACCGGGCTGTCGATGCGCCAGCGGGCCACCCGCTGGCGCAACGCGGCCGGGCCCTGGTCCTCGCACAGGGCCAGGGTGCGCCGGGGGTCGGCGTTGGACACCACCACCGGGGCACGGACCATCTCGCCCCCGTCGAGACGGACCCCGGCCCCGGGGACGATGGCGGCCACCGTGACCCCGGTGGCCAGCACGGCCCCGGCGTCGAGGGCGGCGTCGGCCAGGGCGAAGGAGATCCGGCCCATCCCTCCCTGGACGTAGCCCCAGGCACCGGGCTCGCCCTCGAGGGTCCCGCTCGAGTGCATCAGATGGACGGCGGCCGTCCCCGGATCGCGCGGCCCGGCGTAGGTGCCGATGACCCCCTGCCCGTGCAGCGCCGTCCGCAGCCGCTCGTCGCGGACATGGCGTTCGACGACGTCGGCGATCGAGGCCTCGAAGACCACCTCCATGGCCTCGGGGTCGTGGGACAACAGCTCCTCCAGCGTCGGCCGGTCCGGTGCGTCGCCCACCCAGGTGTCGCGCCCCGGGCCCCGCAGGGCGCGGCGGATCCGGCCGAAGAGCGCCTCGTAGGCGGCGAACCCTTCCTCGTCGCCCGGTGCCAGCTCGGCCACGGCGGCGGCACTGCGTTGCGGATCGTTCCACAGCGCGACGTGTGTCCCGTCCTCGAACGGACACCACAGATGGGGGTCGACGATGTGGACGCGGTAGCCCCGGTCGCGCAGGCCCAGCTCGTCCACCACCAGGGGATGGAGCAGGCCCACCAGATAGGCACAGGGGCTCACGATCCAGTCCTGGTCGTCGAACGGCTGCTCCGACGTGCAGGCCCCCCCGAGCCGGTCCCGGCGCTCGAGGACGAGGACCCGCTTGCCGGCGCGCGCCAGGTAGGCGGCGGCGGTGAGCCCGTTGTGGCCCCCGCCCACCACCACGGCGTCCCACGGCCGCGCGGCCAGCTCGGCCATCGGCGCCGGCAGGCCCACCTGCCCCAGGACGTCGCGCACGGCCACGGCGCCGTGTCTAGCGCACCGGCACCGGGGTCGGGCCCCGGTCTCGTCACGCGACGGCTCGAGCGGGGCAGCCGCCTGGTGCCACGGCTCCGCCAGCGGGTGGTGTCGAGCCCGTGGTCGGTGGCCCCGCCCCGGTGGGAGGTCGATCCCTACTTCGACCTCGACTACCACCTCCGGTGGGCCCGGGCGGCGGGCTCCCGGGACATCGGTCAGGTCCTCCGCATGGCCGAGCCCATCGCCATGCAGGGTTTCGACCACGACCGGCCCCTGTGGGAGATGACCGTCGTCGAGGGTCTGACCGACGACCGGGCCGCCGTCATCATGAAGATCCACCACGCCATCACCGACGGCGTGGGCGCCGTGAAGATCGGGATGGTCCTCTTCGACCTCGAGCGGACCCCGCCCGGTCCCCCGTCCCCGCTCCCGGCGGCGCCGCCGGTCCACGTCCTCAACCGGTTCGAGCGCTTCCGCGACGCCCTCGACCACGAGGCGCGGCGGCAACTGGACACGGCCCGCCGGTTCCCGGCCGCCGTCGGTCGCACCCTGGCCCGGGCGGCGTCGGACCCGGCGTCGGCCATCGAAGGGTTCGGCACCACGGTGGCGTCGGCGGCCCGCATGCTGCGCCCGGCGTCCACGCCGCTCAGCCCGGTCATGACCGGGCGCTCCCTCAGCATGCACTTCGACACCCTCACCATTCCGTTCGCCGAGACCAAGGCAGCGGCCAAACGGGGCGGGGGCCGGCTGAACGACGCCTTCGTCACCGGCGTGGCCCGCGGGATGCGCTACTACCACGACAAGCACGGGGCCACGCCGGCCAAGCTCCGCATGGGCATGCCCATCAACGTGCGCACGGCCGAGACGGCCGACCTGGCCGGCAACCAGTGGGCCCCCACCCGTTTCCCCCTGCCCATCGCCGTCGACGATCCGCTCGAGCACCTCCAGGTCGTCCGGGGGGTCATCGCCGTGCAACAGCGCCGAGCCGGCGGTGGGCCTGGTGAAACCGCTGGCGTCGGTCCTCCACCGGCTGCCCACCACGATGCTCACCGGCATCTTCGGTTCCATGCTGAAAGGCGTCGACTTCACCACCAGCAACGTCCCGGGGGTGCCCGTCCCCGTCTACTTCGCCGGTGCCGAGGTGCTGGAGCAGTTCCCCCTCGGTCCCCTGAGCGGATCGGCGGTCAACCTCTGTCTGCTCAGCTACGTCGACGGGCTCCACATCGGCGTGAACAGCGATCTGGCCGCCGTGCCCGATCCCGACGTCCTGCACGCCTGTCTCCTCGACGGGTTCGACGACATCGCCCACCTGGCCTAGCGTCACGCGACGCGCCCGGCGCCAACGGGTGGGGAAAGAAGCGATGGTGGTGCCGGCCGGTGACCTCGTAGACGGCCGTGCCCCGCCGACCGTCGTCGGTCTCGACCGCCATCAGATGCTGCCCGCCGCCGTAGAACGGACGGTACGGTGCGCACCACCGACCCGACCCCCGCACGATCACCTGGCGGTCGTCCTCCATGGTGAACACCACCGTTCCCGACAGTCCCACCACGGCGGCGCCGTCGCTGCCGTAGTCGACGGCGTCATCGGCGGCGTCGGTCCAGCGCAGATCGTGGTGGAAGTCGACGACCGGCACCGGAGGTCCCCCGTCGGCCGGGGCCCAGCAGCCGTCGGTGAAGATCCGGGCCCCGTTGGCCAGCTCCCAGTGCCAGACCCCGAGCATCCCGTCGGGCAGCTGGACGGCGAACCACGTCCAACAGGGAATCCGGCCGTGATCGCGCACGCCCCACGAGTGGTCGCGCTGGCCGAGCCATCCCGCCACGATCGGCGCCGTGGTCGCCCTTGCGGTACGACCCGGAGAACGTCCCCGACTGGATCATGTGGCTCTGGTCCCACAGCAGTGCGCCCTCGTCGTCGAGGAGTCGGCCCCGGCGCAGTGCGTACGGCGCGGTCCGGGCGCTGAACGTCATGTCGGCGTCGAATCCGTCGGCCCCGTCGACCACCACCCGCACCCGGCGAAAGGGCTCCTCGATCACCACCGACACCGGTCCCACCGCCGATGTGTGGGGATCGCCGTCGGCCGCCCGCTGGTAGAAGCCGAACAGGAGCTCACCGCCGACGCGGCCGAGCACCAGGGCGTCGAGGAGGTGGCGGGCCGGGTACGTGGCCATGGCGATGACGATCACGTCGCTGTCGACATCGGGGCCGTGGGCCACCACGAAGTAGCTCTCGCGCCAGTGCTGGTGCTCGATCCCGACGACCGACAGCGGCTCGGGGATCTGGTGGACGAAGTACTCGTCGTAGGCGGTCAGAGACGGCATGGTCGCTCCTCGGTCAGTCGGCGTGGATCAGTCGGCGTGGATCAGTCGGCGGGATCAGTCGGCGTGGATCAGTCGGCGCGGATCAGCTCGTGGGAAGCCAGGTCGACGATCTGGGCGGCGTGGCGTCGGGCCATGGTGAGGAACATCTCGTCACCGCGCGCCGTGCGCTCCACCATCATCGAGGCCCCGACGGCCATCAGGTAGCCGGCATAGGCGTAGCGCCGGTAGTCGGCGAAGCAGTCGTCGAACGAGTAGCCGGTCACCCCGCCGGCCACCAGGGCGCCGTGGTACTCACGCACCAGTCGCTCCTCGTGGCGACGGCGGTCCTCCACCGACGGGCCCGCCCCGAGAAAGTAGGACACGTCGGCCACGCCAGGGCCGAGGACCACGGTCTGCCAGTCGACCACGGCCAGCGGCGCGCCGCCGCCTTCTGCACCGAACAGGAGATTGTCGAGGCGGTAGTCGGCATGCTGGACCGTCCACGGGCGGGGCTGATGGCGCAGGTAGGTGCCGATGTCCGCCATCAGTCGACGACCGACGTCGAGGACGGGCTCCTCGAGAACGTCGCCGTAGCGGGCGGCGAATCCCTCGAACAGCACCGGCAGGAGAACCTCGCCGGCGTCGTTGCTCTCGGCCGTCCGCCGGTTGAGCCAGTCGAGCGTCTCGAGGCGCCGGGTCCGCCCAACGCGGGCGCGTGCAGCGCGGCCAGCTCGGTCAGGGCCAGGGCGGCCTCGTCGACGGTGCACCCCGCCACCTGGTCGCCGACCCGGGCCGGCGCCAGGTCCTCGAGGATGAGGACGAACTCGGCCGTGGCCGGGTCGACGTCGGCGTGGTAACAGCGCGGCGTCCGGACGCCCAGCGTCGGCGCCACCTCCTGGTAGAAGCGCACCTCGACCTCGGAGGTGCGCATGGCGACGCCGGTGGCGCGACTGGTCTCGTCGGCGGCGGTGAACTTCCCCACCACGCTCGACCGGGGCCCGCCGGCTCGTCGGTCTCGTAGTGCGGCGACAACCGTACGCTGTCGGCCATCTGCCCGGTGCCCACGATCTCGCCCTCGAAGGACACCACGGCGCCCGACCGAGGACGCCGGCGTGGCGCAGGACATCGGTCAGCCACGGCGCCGTGACCTGCTCGGGACGCCAGACGGCGGTACCCGGTGGTGCCTCCGTCGCTCCTCCGTCGGAGCCAATCCCCTCGGTCACGGCATCACCCCGGCCGAGACGCTACCCAGGGCCCGGCATCGGCACGTCATGGCTGGTCATGGCTCCTCCCTGCGTTCAGTTCCCCCCGAATCATGCCGATAACGTGGAGGTGATGGAGCCCACCCGGATCGGTGAGCAGGGCGGGACACCGAACCTGGGCGACCGGGTCGCCGACGAGACCACCACACCGGTGGTGGTGACGGCGGCGGTCCGTAGGGCGGCCGCCGACCGCGACGCGTCGGGCGTCGACGGTGCCATCGTCCTCGGGCGCCAGCTGGTGTCCAACCTGAGCCACGTCCTTCTCGGCACGCCGGGAGCTCTGACGGCGGCGGCCATCGCCGCCCTGTCGGGTGGCCACCTCCTCATCGAGGACGTCCCCGGTGTCGGCAAGACGGTGCTGGCCCGCGCCCTGGCGCTCTCGCTCGGGGCCGATCTCTCGCGGGTCCAGGGGCACCCCGACCTCCTCCCCTCCGACATCACCGGCGTCTCCGTCTTCTCACCCGACGCCGGGACGTGGGAGTTCCGTCCCGGACCGGTCTTCGCCCACGTCGTCCTCGTCGACGAGCTCAACCGCACACCGCCGCGTACCCAGGCCGCCCTCCTCGAGACCATGGAGGAGCAGCAGGTGAGCGTGGACGGCGAGTCCTATCCCCTGCCCCACCCCCACCTCGTGATCGCCACCCAGAACCCGCTCTCGCAGCTCGGGACCTATCCCCTGGTCGAGAGCCAGCTCGACCGGTTCGCCCTGGCCACGGCCATCGGCTACCCCGATGCCGACACCGAGACCCGGCTCGTCCTGCACCACGGGGGGAAGTTCGCCCTCAGCGCCCTCGCGCCCGTCTGCACGGCGGCGGGATGGCTGGACGCCCAGCGGGCCACCGAGACGGTGGCGGTGGCACCGGTCATCGCCGAGTACGCCGTCACATTGTGCCGGGCCAGCCGGACCGCCGCCGGGGTGCGCCTCGGCGCCAGCCCGCGCGCCGCGATCTGGCTCATCCGCTCGGCCCAGGCTCACGCCGTGCTGTCCGCCCGTTCCTATGTCACCCCCGACGACGTGAAGGCGGTGGCCACCGCCTGCCTGGCCCACCGGCTCATGACCGACGAAGGGGTCGAACGCGGCGTCGCCGTCGTCCGCGGGCTGCTCGAATCGACACCGGCCCCTCGTCCGTGACCCCACCGGTCGGGGCGGGAGCGGGTCCGGGTGCGGTCCCGCTCCCGGACCTTCGTCCGTCCCGTCCGTCCCCTCGTCCCCCTGGCCAGCGCTCTCCTCGTCGTCCTCGGCTGGGGGGTCGTGGCCCACAACAGCGGGGCCGGATGGGTCCAGGCGCTCGGTGACGTGGTGGCCGGGACCCTCCTTCTCGGCATGATCGGCCCGGCGTTCGTCCTGGTCCGGACCCGGCTCCGCGTCACCTCGGTCCCGACCGACGCCACCGCCGGCCTGCCGTCCGCGATCGGTGTCCAGAGCACCTCGAGGGTGCGGCTGGCCCCCGTCCACCCACCGGGGCCGGTCTGCTTCGTCGGCCCCTCCGGCACCCCCCGTCCGGCCGTCGTCCCCGGTACCGCTCCCGGCGATGCGCTCACCCTCCTCCCCCGTCGGCGCGGCGTGGCGTCGTCGATCACCGTCGACGTGGCCAGCGCCGCGCCCTTCGGGCTGATGTGGTGGACCCGGCGCCTCCGTCTCGATCTCCCCTCCGATTTGCACATCGGTCCGAAGATGGGACCGCCCGTCGTCCTCCCGCGCCAGGAGGACGACCGGTCCGGCGACAGCGCCCACCGCTCACCCCGGGACATCGGCGAGCCCCGGGGGGTCCGGCCCTACCGACCGGGAGACAGTCGACGGTGGGTGCACTGGCCGGCCACCGCCCACAGCGGCGAATTGATGGTGCGGGAGATGGAGGGCCCCACCGCCGAGCCCGTCGTCGTCGTCGTCACCCTGCCACCGGACGAGGAGGCCGCCGAATCCGTCGCCGAGCGGGCGTTCGGCACGCTGGTGGCGCTGTATCGACCGCGGGACGTCGGTGTTCCTCACGACGACCGAGGCGGCCGGCCGGCGGACCGACGCCGTCGCCGATCGTCGTTCGGCCGGTCGACGCCTCGCCCGCGCCGTCACCCCCGGGGGCCCGGGTTCCGCCCGGCGGACCGACCACGGGATCGGGGCGGTGGCACCGGCCGAGCCGGTCGCCGCCCCGGGCATCCTCGTGACCATGGCCGACCTCCGTCGTTCGCACCACCGGGTGGACGGTCCGTGAGCCTGCTCGACGCCGTCAAGCGGGCCAACCGGCCGGGGCCGCCGGAGAATTCGGTCCCCTTGCGGCTCGCCTGCGCCGGTGCCGTCGTCACCGGCATCGCCGCCTGCCGGGCCGAGGGCGAGCTGTCCTGGGCCGTGGCCCTGCTCGTCGATGGTGCTCGTGACCGTGGGCATGTACTTCTCGTACCGGACGCGGGCGCGCCCCATCGGATGGCTCAAGCCCCTGCTGGCCCTGGCCGCCGTGGCCGCCTTCCTCTGGTTCTTCCGCCAGCTGACGGGGCAGGAGCTCTACGACGTGAGCACCGTCGAGGACCCCCTCGCCGTGCTCTTCGTCTGGATCCAGGTGGCCCACGCCTTCGACGTCCCCGCCCGCCGGGACCTGGCCTTCTCGCTGGCCGGCTCGGCCAGCCTGATGGCGGTGGCCGCCGCCCAGGCCGTCGATCTCGGCTTCGGCCTCTACGCCGTGGTGTGGATCGGCTTCGGCCTCTGGGGCCTGGTCCGCATGTGGGGATCGGCCAGCGACGGCGGCCGGATCGGCGGTCGGGGGATCGTGGCCACCGTGGCCGCCGTCTTGGTCCTGGCCGTCGCCGTCCTCACCGTCCTTCCCGCCCCCCAGGTGGCGGGCCGGATCGACTTCCCGGCCAACTCGGCCGGCGGGGCGGGACTCCCCGGAGCCGGCGGTCTGACCGGCGACGCCGGGCGGGCGACGGAACCGGCCCGGGCGGGCAGCTCCTCGGGGCCGACACGCGTCGGCGGGTTCCTCGGCTTCGCCACCCATCTCGACACGGCCCTGCGCGGGTCGCTCGGGAACACCGTCGTGATGCGGGTGCGGGCGCAGCGCCCGTCGTACTGGATCGGCGAGACCTTCGACACCTGGGACGGTGAGAGCTGGAAGGTCCCGCCCAAGAGCTCGCCGATCGCCCTCTACTCGGGATCACCTTTCCCGGTGCCCCCGGCCGTCGACTCCCCGCAGGTGAACGACCCCCCGGCCGGTCAGAGCGACCTGCAGACCTTCTACATGGCGCAGTCCAGCCCCAACCTGATCTTCCACGCCGACAACGCCGCCGAGGTCTGGTTCCCGGCGCGCAACATCTACATCTCGGGAAACGACACCATCGTCTCCCCCATCGCCCTCGGACCCGGCGCCATCTACACGGTCCGGTCCGTCGTCGACACCCCGACGGCGGCGCAGCTGGAGGCCGTCACCGGCTCACCGGCGTCGACGGAGACGCCCGGCCAGGCCAAGGCGCTGCGCCGCGACCTGCAGCTGCCCCATCCCTACGGGCGCGTCCAGGCCCTGGCCGAGAGGATCACGGCCACCGACAAGACGACCGACGCCAAGGTCCAGGCCCTCATCGCGTGGATCGGCGCCCACACGCACTACTCGACCGACATCCCTCCCCTCCCGCCGGGAGCGGACACCGTCGACGAGTTCCTCTTCGGCAACCGCACCGGGTTCTGCGAGCAGATCTCCACGGCCATGGCCGTCATGCTGCGATCGATCGGCATCCCCGCCCGTGAAGCGGTCGGCTACGTACCCGGTTCCTACAACCCGATCACCGACCTCTACGAGGTGCAGGGCAAGGACGCCCACGCCTGGGTCCAGGTCTGGTTCCCCCACTACGGCTGGCAGAGCTTCGACCCCACCGCCGTGGTTCCCCTGGCCAACCCCTCGCCCGGTCTCACCCTCGTCCACGACGCCGCCCACGCCCTGCGGCAGCTCCCTCTCGTCCCCCTCGGCGTCGCCCTGGCCGTGGCGGTGGTCACCGCGCTGGTGATCCGCCGGCGCCGGCGGCGGCCGGCCACATGGGCCATCGCCGTGGCCCGTCGCATGGAGCGCGCCGGCGGGCGGGCGGGCCGGCGACGGCGCCCGGGCGAGACCATCACCGAGTACGCGTCGGCCCTCGACGCCATGGGTGGCGACACCTCGGGGACGTGGAGCGCCCTGGCCTGGTTGGTCGAGGCGAGCGCCTACGGACAGCAGGAGCCGTCGGACGAGGAGCGCCGCCGGGCCGAGCGCATCAGTCGCACCATCCGACCCGACCGGCGGCGGGCGGGAGACCCCCGGGCCCCGGACCTGGTGGGAGCGGCGACGGTCACGCCGGCAGCTGTCCCCGCGCCTCGTCGAGACTCGCCCGGGCCTCCACCAGGGGACGCAGGCCCATCAGCTGGCGGGGACGGCTGAACCCGAGGGCGGCGGTCAGTCTCCCCTCCCGTCCGTAGAGGGCGACGAAGCGACGTTCCTCGAGGGACCCGTCGACCACGATGATCTCGTCGTCGGGACGGGGGTGGCCGATCACCTGGATCTTCGTCTCGTACTGGTCGGACCAGAAGTAGGGCACCGGTGAATAGGGGTCGGCGTGGCGGCGCCCGGCCAGGAGGCTGCGGGCGGCCGCCACCCCCTGCTCGGCGGCGTTCGTCCAGTGCTCGATGCGGATCTCGGCGCCGAGCCGGTCGTCGAACCAGCGGGCCAGGTCTCCGGCCACCACCACGTCGTCCGCCGCGTGCAGAGTGGCGTCGGCCCGGACCCCGTTGTCGACCTCCAGGCCGGAGTCGTCCAACCACTGCGTGGTGGGGACCACACCGATCCCCACCACGACGACGTCGGCGGGGATCACGGAGCCGTCGAGCAGGGCCACGCCGCTCACCCGCTCACCGGACGGCGCCGGCTCGGTCACCAGTTTCGACACCCCGGTCCCGGTCCGCACCTCGACGCCGTGGTCGGCGTGCAGGGCGGCGCAGACCGCACCCATCCGGTCACCGAGGACGCGCGCCAACGGCACCGGGAGCGCCTCGACCACGGTGACCCGGACACCGAGGCCGTGACAGGTGGCGGCCACCTCGGACCCGATGAACCCCGCCCCCACGACGACGAGCCTCGTGGCCTCCCCGGCGACGTCGGCACCGAGAGCGAAGCAGTCCTCGAGCGTCCGCAGCGTGTGGACACCGCGGAGGTGAGCGGTGCCGGGCAGGGTGCGGGGGTGGGCGCCGGTGGCCACCACAGCAGCCGTCGTACTCCACCCGGTGCCCGTCGTCGAGATCGATGCGGTGGCCCGCCAGGTCGAGCGCGGTGGCGGCGTGCCCGAGCCGGAGGTCGAGGCCGAGGGCGTCGATCTTCTCCGGGTCGCGCAGCCGGACGCGGTCGAGTCCCCACGTCCCGGCCAGAAGCTGCTTCGACAGCGGCGGACGGTCGTACGGTTGGTGCGGCTCCGCCCCGATCAGGACGATCCGGCCTCCGTAGCCTTCGGCGCGCAACGTCTCGGCGGCGCGCAGCCCGGCCAGGGATGCGCCGACCACGGCGATCGTCGAGTGCGAGTCGTACACCATGAGCGGATTAACACTAATGGCGGCCGACGGGGCAGGACGCGTCCGGCACGTGTCGGACGCGTCCTGCCCCGGCGACGCGGTGTCGTGGAGGAGGGGACGAGCGGTCGGGCTCTAGCTGGCGGCGATGCCCTCCATGGGCGAGGCCAACCCGGTCACGGTGCCGATCTCGAACAGCGTCCCGTCGTCCTTGACGTGGAACTCGTCGAGCGTTCCCGCCCCACCGTTCTCCACATAGAGGAACCGTCCGTTCGGGGTGGCCGCCGAGTCCGTGGTCCCGGCTTCGGTCGACGCCGCCACCCCGAGCAGGACAGGGGTGCCACCGGCGCTCACCTGGAAGGAGCTGACCGTGGCACTGCCGGCATTGGATCCGTAGAAGAAGCCGTTGTCCTGTGTCACCCAGCACAGCGCCGTCTGACCGTCGGTGACCGATCCGAGCGCGCTCACCGTGCCACCGGGGTTCAGGGCGTAGACGCTCAGGGAACTCGTCCCCGCCTCGGTCACCACCAGGTGCCCGGCCTGGTCGAAGGTGAAGGCGAACGGGACCGGCGTAGCCGACGGATTCTTCACCGGGTGCAGACTGAGGAGCCCGGCGAAGCCGACGGCGAAGACGTCGATGTCGCTGCCGCTCTGCTTGGTGGTCACGATGACCTCCGAGCCGTCGGGCGAGAAGCCCACCTGTCCCGGTGACTCGAGGTAGTTCGGTGGGTCGGTGTTGGCCAGACCGAGCGAGCGGTTCGAGCCGGGCAGGGGTCGCAGCGCGTCGGCGATGAGGGCGTAGCCCTGGA
Organism: uncultured Acidimicrobiaceae bacterium; assembly: GCA_963842145.1. Lineage (GTDB taxonomy): Bacteria > Actinomycetota > Acidimicrobiia > Acidimicrobiales > UBA8190 > CAWJFJ01. Next base: position 88,107 of record CAWJFJ010000012.1, on the reverse strand, counting down.
CCGACCCCGCACCTCCGGCGTCGAGCACGTAGACGAGTCCCCGGTGGACGGCGATCGACGTCGGGAACTGGCCACCGGAGGGAACGATCTGCCACAGCGCGAGCTGGTCACCCGAGACCCTGAAGACCGACACGGTGTCGCTGCCGGCGTTGACGGCCAAGAGGATGCGGCCTCCATCGGCCAGAGCCACCGAGCCCTGCGAAGCCAGGGGATCGACGGCCGATCCGGCCGCCACGGCGCCGTCCCCGCCCGTGTCGTAGGTACCGGCCGCGGAGAGGGTGCCGTTCGCCGCCTGGTCGTAGGCGAGGATCTGGTTGCCGTCCGGGTTGTCCGTCTGGAGAAAGACGGCGTGGTCGGTGAACGGCGCCGTCCGGGGCGCTCCCGCGGGGACGGCGGCGGCGGAGCCGGCGATGCCGAGGGTGGTGCCGGCCAGGGCCAGGGCTCCGAGCAGAACCGTCGTCGCCCCTCGCTTGATTCTCGTCACAGTCGCTCCTGTTCGTCGGGATCGTGTCGGACACCTCTTCAGTCCCCTGAGGTCCGCGTCCGTTACAACCATCCGCCGGTGGCCGTCGACCATGCGGCGCGGCCGCACCGGCGCAACGGCGGCCTACGCTGCCCGACGTGGGAGAGGAGGAGTTGGTCGAGCGGCTACGGAAGAAGGACGAGGGGGCCTTCGCCACCCTCGTCGAGCGCCACCACATGCCGATGGTCCGACTGGCCCTGACCTTCGTGGCGAGCCGGTCCGTGGCCGAGGAGGTCGTCCAGGACACCTGGCTGGGGGTCATCGGGGGGATCGATCAATTCGAGGAGCGGTCGTCTCTCCAGACATGGATCTACCGCATCCTGGTCAACCGGGCCCGCAAGACCGGTGTCCGCGAACGCCGCACGGTGGCCGTCGATGACATCACCGAGGCGGACCGCTTCTCGCCGGACGGCTCCTGGAGCCGCCCTCCGCGGGAATGGACCGACGACGTCGTCGACCGGCTCTTCGCCACGGCCGTGGCCAAGAGACTGCGGACCGCCATCGACGAACTACCCCCGACCCAGTGCCAGGTTGTAACACTGCGGGACGTCGAGAGACTGTCTGCCCGAGAGGTCTGCGAGATTCTCGGCATCAGTGAAGCGAACCAGAGGGTCCTGCTCCATCGTGGCCGCAGCCAGCTCCGTCGAACCATCGAGTTCGAGATCGAAGGCGGGTGACCGTGCGAATCCTGAATCGCGACCTCGTCTGCCGGCAGGCCGTGGCCCTGGTCACCGACTACCTCGACGACGTCCTCCCCCGGCGCCAGCGCCGCCGGTTCGAGGCCCATCTCCGCAATTGCCCGAACTGCAGCCGGTACCTCGAGCAGATCCGCCTCACCATCGACACCGTCGGACACGTCGAGCCCGACGAGCTCGATCCCGAGATCAAGGACGACTTGATCGATCTCTACCGGCGCTTCCACGAAGACTGAGGGGGGACACAGGGCTGGACCGCTATCCGCCGAACATGGTCATCCACTGCTCGGGGGTCCGGAGGCGGAACACGTAGTTGCTCCGGCGGATGTCCCCGAGGCCGGCCGACGGCTCCGGCGAGTAGAGGTGGCCCGGATAGAGCACGGTGTCATCGCCGAAACGGGCCAGCCGGGTGGTGAGCGACTGGTACATCTGCTCGGGGTCGCCACCGGGGAGATCGGTCCGGCCGCAGCCCTCGAGGAACAACGTGTCACCGGAGACGAGGCGACCGTCGACGGCGAAGCACTGGCTGCCGGGGGTGTGCCCGGGAGTGTGAACGAGCTCGATCTCCACCATCCCCACCGTCACCACGTCGGCGCTGTCGTGCTCGATCAGGTCCTTCGGGCCGACACCGGTGGCCCGCACCACCCACGGACTCTCGGCCCGTTGGACGTGCACCGGCACCTGGACCTGCTCCAGCAGGGTGGTGATCCCCTCGATGGGATATCCCATCAGGTCCCCGCCCACGTGGTCGGGGTGGAAGTGGGAGGCGAGAACCCCGACGCAGCGCATGGAGTCGGCCGCCAACAGCTCGAGGAGCCCGCCGACGTCGTAGGCGGGGTCGACCACCACCGCCTCACCGGTGGTGCGGTCACCGATGAGGTAGCAGAAATTCGCCATCTGGCCGGCCACCGGGTCGCCGACGGCGAAGTCGCGACCCGACAGGAGCTGGCGGAAGTAGAGACGGTCGTCGGCGGGCATCACCCGATCGTAGAGGCCCTACCGGTAGGTCTTGCGCGCGAACACAGCGTGGGGGCCGGCCACCCGGTCCAAGAAGACCAGGCCGTCGAGGTGGTCGATCTCGTGGAGGACGGCACGGGCCTCGAAGGCATCGACGCTCAGGGTCCGCCGGTCGCCGTCGATGCCCAGACCGGTGACCGTCAGCCGGGTGGCGCGGGCCACCTCCCCGGTCAGGTCGGGCACGCTCATGCACCCTTCGCGGGCGGCGGCCGGGTCGTGCGGCGGACACCACGACGGGGTCGAAGAGGACGAACGTCCCATGGCACGACACTGCCTTGCGCGTGCCCCGTCACATCGACGACGAAGGCCGCGTCGGGCCACGCCGATCTGGGGCGCCGCCAGACCGACGCACGCCGGTGAGGCGCGCATGGTGTCCACGAGATCGCCGGCCAGGGCCAGAGCGTCGGCGTCGATGTCCCCGACGGGCGCGGCGGTCGCCATCAGAACGGGGTGCGGCAGGGTCAGCACGGCCGGACGCTCATGGCCCCCGGCCGTCCACGCCGATGGGCGCAGCGGACTCAGAGGAGATCGACCTCGTCCCGGTGCACCGAGCAGTGCACGTCCAGCGAGGCGGCCGCCTCACGGATGCGGCCGGCGGCCGTATCGCCGGCGGTGCCGGCCGGGAGCGTGACCCGCAACGTCATGACGTAGACCGGCGCACCCTCCTCGCCCACGAGGTGGGTCGACAGGTCCACGACGTTTCCGCCGGCGTCGGCCAGGGCGCTCGTCACGGTGCGGACGATCCCCGTCCGGTCCGCACCGTGCACGGCGATCGTCCATGGCTCGTCTCGTGGTCCCACCGGTTCTCCCGGGGCCGGCGCGTCGTCCAGCGGACGCACGGCCACGACCAATTCGAATAGGCCCGCCACCGGGTCGAGAGCGTCCTCGAGGGCGCCGGCGGTGACGCCGTCGGGGGCCGACACGACCAGAAGGACGGCGAAATGGCCCTGGAGGTTCGTCATCGTCGAGTCTTCGAGATTGCAGCCGAGATCGACGAGCACCCCGCTCACGGCGGCGACGATCCCGGGGCGGTCGGCGCCGAGGGCACTGAGCCACAGTCGTCCCATCGGCGAACGTTACGTCACGGTCCGACGTCGGCGGGGCCGACCGAGGCCGACCGGCCGAAGACGACGGCGAAGAACGTCAGTCCCGCCGCGAATTCCCACTCGTTGAAGAACGAGAGCCGGTCGAACAGGTCGAAGAGGGCGACGACGGTGGCCGTCCCGAGGAAGAACCCGTAGGTGTCGCGCGGGAGCCGCCAGAGTGCCAGTCCGAAGGCCACGACGATGGCCGTCGCCGGGAACCAGAGCCCGGGAGTGAGTCCGTGGAGGACGGAGGTCGTGTACAGAGAGAGCGAGTCCCGCCGGAACCCGAGATCGAGATTGAGGTTGATGGCGCCGGAGACGAAGGCATGGAGGTTGGCCGCCGCCCAAGGAAGGATGAAGACGGCGGCGGCCGCCGCCGAGAGGGCCGTCCGGCGCCAACCGAAGTCCTTCCAGATCGCCGCGAACGGGACCAGCATCCAGGTGTACGGCTTGCAGGTGAGAGCCACGGCGAAGGCCACCACGGCCCACCCCCGCCGTCCACGTATGACGGCGTAGCCGCACAGGCACAGGGCGAGCAGTGTCAACGGATCGAGCCAGGACTGCTCCAGCCCGAAGAGAAGTCTCGGGTAGAGCAGGAACAGACAGGCGACGAGGGCGTCGTCGGGCCTCCTGCTGATCCGGATCAGGGTGAGAGCGGTCACGACCATGGCCGTCAGGAGCCCGTAGCGGACGTCGCCGAACAGGACGTGGAAAGGCCACAGCAACACGGCCGACCCGGGCAGGTAGGCGAACTCGTTCGTCACCTCGCCCGGGATCCCGCTCGTCCATCGGAGCGTGTAGATGTCGTGGCCGTGGGACAGGCCGTGGGTGGCCGCCTGCAGCATGTACCAGGTGTCGATCGAGGGCCGGGGGCTCGCCAGCACCATGGCGACGCCGGCCGCCGTCATGGTCGCCACCACGGCGTAGGCCGTCAACCGGCCTCGTCCCCGGCCGAAGAGCGCCCATGCCACCACCGTCAGGGCGGCGACCCCTGTCAGGGCGCGGCTGAGGTAGAGGGCAGCCGTGTCGGTGCCGTAGATGCCGGCGGGCAGAATGGCGGCGGCGGCGGCCACCGTGGCCACCGCCAGCGTGACACCGGTCAAGGCCGAGTCTTCTCGTCGCAGCGACCGCCCGGCGACGAGCGTGACGACGACGAGGGCGACGCCGGCCGCCATGATGACGACGCTCGTCTGCGTGTAGGACCCGTCGGTGGCGGCCGCCCCGAAGCCGATCGCCGACCACGCCGCCAACAACGTGAGGTTGGCGTCGAACGGTCCCCAGGTCAGATTGGTCCGAATCCCGGCGGCCCTCTGAGGAAGGCGCCGAGAGTGCGTGCCCTGTTGCTCGTCATCGACAGGGCGGGACATCGTGCAAAGCGTAGAGACGACCGCCCGCTCGGGGCGGGATGCCGGTGACCACGGCACTACATTCTGCGGAATGAGCTCCACCGTCCCCGTTCACCCGGGTCTGTTCACCGAGGACGATCCTCCCCGACTCTTGGGCGGCCGGTGCCACGCCTGTGGGCATCACCACTTCCCGCGTCACGACATCTGTCCCTACTGCGCGTCCGCCGACACGGAAGGGGCCGAGCTGTCGGGCGTGGGGCGATTGTGGGCGTGGACCGCCGTCACCCATCCTCCTCCGGGCTACCGGGGGGAGACCCCCTACGGCTTCGGCGTGGTCGAGCTGCCCGAGGGTCTGCGCATCGTCACCCGTCTGACCGAACCGGACCCCGGACGCCTGCGGGCCGACCAACCCATGCACCTCGTGACGGACCCCCTCCACACCGACGAGGAGGGACGGCGCGTCGTCACCTACGCCTTCGCCCCCGATGAGACCCCGTCACCCGGTGAGACCCTGTCCCCCGAAGAGACCGTGTCACGGTGACGGGCGTCGAGATCGCCGGGATCGGCCTCCACCCGTTCGGGCGTTTCGACGGTGTGACGCTGACCGACATGGGGGCGTCGGCCGTCGGCCACGCCCTGGCCGAGGCGGGCGTGGGCCGGGGGGGATTCCAGGCCGCCTTCTGCGGGACCGCCTACGGCGGGGTGGCCACCGGGCACAAGGTGCTCGGCGCCCTCGGGATGACGGGGATGCCCATCGTGGACGTGGAGGCCGGGTGCGCCAGCGGAGCTGCCGCCCTCATGCTCGGGAGCGCCGCCATCCGGGGCGGGCAGTACGACACCGTCCTCGTCTTCGGAGTGGAGAAGATGCCCCGGGGCATCATCCGCTCCTCTTTCTTCGATCCCTGGCAGGAGGAGGCGGGGTACGCCGCCACCCCTGCCTACTTCGGCCTGCGGGCCCAGCGCTTCATGCGCACATCGGGGGTGACCAAGGATCACCTGGCCGCCGTGGTGGTGAAGAACAGACGCCACGGGGTCCACAATCCCGACGCCATGTACCGGTCCGAGGTCGCAGCCGACGCCGTGCTCGCCTCCCGGGTGGTCTGCGAACCCCTGCACCTGTGGATGCTGTGCTCCCCCAACGAGGGCGCCGCCGCCGTGGTGCTCAGACGGGGTGCCCCGGCGGCGGGTGGGACGGGCGCCGGACGGGTGGAGCTGGCCGCCGCCGTCTTGCGCTCGCACCTTCCCGGCGCCGTGCTGAGCGAATCGACCCCGATGGCCGGGCTGACCGACGACAGCCTGCCGACCCCCACCACCCTGGCCGCCGACGACGCCTACGAGGTGGCGGGCCTGGGTCCTCGCGACCTCGACGTCGTCGAGTGCCAGGACACCGACGCGGCGCGCGAGCTCATGTCGTACGAAGAACTGGGGCTGTGCCCACCGGGAGGGGCGGCGGAGATGCTCGAGGCCGGTGTCTCCTCGATCGGCGGCCGCCTTCCCGTGAACCCGAGCGGTGGGCTTCTGTCCAAGGGCGAGCCTCTGGGGGCGTCCGCTCTCGGCCAGGTGGTGGAGCTCGTCCGCCAGCTGAGAGGAGAGGCCGGGGAGCGTCAGGTCCACGGTGCCCGCGTGGGGCTCGCGCACACCGTCGGTCGGGGGGCCAACGCCGGTGTGGTCGTCCTGCGACGCTCCTGAAGCGGGCCCGCGTCGCATCACCAGGCGGGCCGGCCAGATCTACAGTGGCCGGAGGTGCCCCGGGGGTGTCGCACCGGAGGGGGAATGTGATGGGTCAATTCACGGTGGCGGGCATGTTCCGCGCCAACGTGGCCGACGTCGGCGAACGACCGATGTTCCGCGTCGGCGGGACCACCGTGACGTGGGCCGATCATCACCGTCGCGCCTCGTCGGTGGCCCAGGCGCTGCTCGGCGAAGGAGTCACCCCCGGCGACCGGGTGGCGTTCCTCGATCGCAACGGGCTCGCCTACTTCGAGGTCCTGTTCGGCGGGGCCCTGGCCGGGGCGGTGAACGTGGCCGTCAACTGGCGTCTGGCCCCGTCCGAGATGGCCGGCGTGATCGACGACTCCCGGGCCACCGTCCTCGTGGTCCATCCCGAGTTCGTGCCCTGCCTGGCCGGCATGGACAGCGGCCTGCCCCACGTCTCCAGGATCGTCGTCCTCGGTGAGGCCAAGGCGCACGCCGATCTCGGGGGCGCCTCGGATCTGGCCCGACGCGTGGGCTACGAGGAATGGATGGGCGCCTGTGACCCGATCGACCCCGGTCATGTCGGTGCGCCCGACGACGTCTCGATGCAGCTGTACACGTCGGGGACGACCGGTCTGCCCAAGGGGGTGATGCTCGCCGACCGCAACATCGCCACCATGATCGAGCTCGCCGCTGCCGATGCCTTCGGCATCGACGACACCACCGTGAGCCTGGTGGCCATGCCTCTGTTCCACATCGGTGGATCGGGGTGGGCACTCACCGCCATGTCGCGCGGGGGGACGTCGGTCATCCTGCGCGACATGGACCCCGCCGAGCTGCTCCGGCTGGTGGAGCGCGAGCGGATCACCCACGCCTTCGTGGTCCCGGCCGTCCTGATGCTGCTGCTGGCCACCCCGGGGATCGAGAAGGCCGACCTGTCGAGCCTCGACACCATCTTCTACGGGGCGTCACCGATCGCCGAAGACGTCCTCGTCCGGTGCATGAACGTTTTCGGTTGCCGCTTCTCCCAGGTCTACGGCATGACCGAGACGTCCGGTGCCATCGTCCGTCTCGAGCACGAGGACCACGACCCCGACGGGGCGCGTCGACACCTCCTACGCGCCGCCGGGAAGGCACTGCCGACGGTCGAGATCCGCATCGTCGACCCGGACACCACCACCGACCTCCCGGCCAACAGCGTCGGCGAGATCTGGACCCGCTCGGCCTACAACATGGTCGGCTACTGGGAGAAGCCGGAGGAGACGGCCCGCACCATCGTCGGCGACGGCTGGTTGCGGACAGGAGACGCCGGCTACCTCGACGACGAGGGCTACCTCTTCCTCCACGACCGGATCAAGGACATGGTGGTCTCCGGCGGGGAGAACATCTACCCGGCCGAGGTCGAGAACGTGCTCCTGGCCGTTCCCGGCATCGCCGACGCCGCCGTCATCGGCGTTCCCGACGACTCCTGGGGCGAGACAGTGAAAGCGGTCGTCGTCCGGGACGCCGGGTCGGACATCGGCGCCGGGGAGATCATCGCCTTCTGTCGGGACCGGTTGGCGCACTACAAGTGCCCGACGTCGATCGACTTCGCCGACGCTCTCCCCCGCAACCCCTCCGGGAAGATCCTGAAGCGCGAGCTGCGCGAGCCGTACTGGGCCGGCCGGGAGCGTCGCATCCACTGATCCGGCGGTCGATGTCCGTCCTCCGCAGCGCCTCCTCAGGTCGACACGCCCCGAGCACCTTCCTCGACGGTCCGGGCCAGGATCCCGAGGGTGGCCCGCAGCGCACCTTCGGACAGGACGGGGAAGATCCCGGCCTTCTTCACGGCGGGGTCGATCGACGCCCAGTCGTAGTAGGAGGTGACGAGGGTGCCGTCCGCCAGGGGCTCGAGCCTGTAGCCGTAGACGTGGCCCACCGAGGGCCGCGTCTCGCCGGCGATCGTCCAGGCGATCTCACGGTCCGGCACCCATGTGGCGATGGTGACGATCACGTTGTACCGACCCATCGGACGGTCGTTGAGCGCCCGGCGGTCCATGTGAACGACGAAGCTGTCACCGACGGCGGCCACGGGGTCGCCCGTGGCATCCATCAGCATGCCGGAGCTGTCGATCGCCACGTGTCCGTGAGGGTCGCACAACAACCCGAAGATCGTCGACGGGTCCGCCGCCATCGCCCGCTCAACCTCGAACCGCTCGGTCGTCATCTCCTCATGATGCCAGCCGGGTCAGAAGAGGGCCTGGTCCTCGTCGTCCTCGTCGTCCACCGGACCCGCTGGGTCACCGACCTCGTCGACGTCATCGAGATCGTCCGGTTCATCGCCGTCGGTGTCGTCAACGAATCCCCGGTTGACGGTCTCCAGGCGGGGGACGAGCTCCTCGACCTGGGCCCGCGTCTGCCGGACGCGCCGGTCGAGCTCGTCGACGATGGCGGTCGCCCGCTCGAGCCGGACGACGAGCTGGTCGACGTCGACGTCGCGCTGCTCGAAGAACCCCACGATGACGTCGAGCTCCTGGCTCGCTTCGGTGTAGCTGAGCTCGCTCACCGGGATGGCGGCGTCGCCCGACTCAGGCGTTGTCATCCATGCTCCTCTCGGCCGCGGCGCGCTGTGGTCCGCCGGTGGTCACGTCGACCTGTCGCACCTCGGAGACGGCGACGCCGTCGGCGAAGCGGGTGGCGAGAACCGAGCCCGCGGCCAGAGCGCCCACCGAACGGACGATGCGGCCATCGTCCCCCAACGTCAATGTGTAGCCCCGCTCGAGCTGTCGGTCCACGTCGTAGGCGGCCAGAAGGCGCCGCCACGATTCCAATCGGTCGGCCTGATGGGCCACGGCGCGCCGGGCGCAGGGGCCGACGCGGGCGGCGCGCTGATCGACCGCCATCGCCGCCGCGTCCAGCTGCCGGCGGGCCTGGGAGGCGAGACGTCGCGAACGGGTCTCCAGGCGTTCGGAATGCCGGTGCAACTGGTGTCGGGTGGCCTGACCCAGTCGGGCCCGTGCCGTTCGGTCGCGCTCGACGGCACCCTCCATCACCTCGGTGGCCCGCCGTGCCACCAGCCCCGCCGTGACGACGACCGACTCCCACCACTCGCCGGCCCGCCGCACCAGCTCCTGGCCGCACTCGGTGGGAGTGACGAAGCAACGACCGGCCACGATGTCGGCCACCGACTGGTCCCCGGTGTGACCGATCCCGGTCCAGACGGGCACGGGACACAGAGCGACGGCCCGGGCGACGGGTTCGGAGTCGAAGGCCACCAGGTCGGCCTTGGATCCGCCACCTCGCACCAGCACCACCAGATCACAGGCGGCGTCGGCCAGCGAGACGACGGCGCGGCCCAGAGCGGCGGGGGCGGCTGCCCCCTGCACCTGGGTCCCCACGACCACGACGGTGAAGGCGAGTCCCGATCCTTTCAGCTGGCCGAGGAAGTCATTGAACCCCTCGGTGCCGGGACTGCCCACCAGGCCGACCCGCAGGACCAGATCGGGTACGGGGAGCGAGCCGTTGCGCCGGAGGATGCCTTCGGTTTCGAGCGCCTTCAGGAGGGCGGCTCGGCGGGCGGCCAGCCGGCCCAGGAGGGCGTCCACGTCCACGTCGACGGCGATGAAATTGACCTGGGCCCGGGGGGCGTAGAACTCCACCCGGCCCCGGAGGGTCACCACGGTGCCGACCTCGAGGACGATTCCCTGTCGGGCCAGGGCCGCCTTCATGGGGGCCCAGGTCCTCTGCCAGCAATTGATCTTCAGGACCTTGGCGTCACGCCCGTGCCGTGCCTCGGGGTCGACAAGATCGATGTAACAGTGCCCGGTCCGATCGGTGATGCTCTGCACCTCACCGCGTACCCAGACCAGCTGCCCCGGGGGGAAGGCCCTGGTGATGGCCGCCTGCACCTGGTCGAGCAGGGTGGCGATGGACAGGACGTCCGGTCGATCCGGAGGGAGGAGCTGCGCGGTCCCGGACTCCATGGCTCGACACCCTATCGAGGGGGTGATGGGCGACGGTCCGATCGGAGACCGTCGGGAGAACACCGCCCCGACCTGGCACACTGGGGGACGACGGTGAGCCGGCCGGGTGGCCGCGGCACGGACCCGCATCACGCGGGGACCGTGTCGAGGAAGGTCGGGGCTCCACAGGGCAGGGTGCTGGCTAACGGCCAGTCGGGGCGACCCGAAGGAAAGTGCAACAGAGAGCAGACTGCCGATGGCGGGCCCTGGGCCCGCACAGGCGAGGGTGAAACGGTGCGGTAAGAGCGCACCAGCGCCCGGGGTGACCCGGGCGGCTCGGTAAACCCCACCCGGAGCAAGGCCAAACGTGGGACATGGGCGGCCCGCCCGCCCCCAACGGGGGCAGTCCCCAGGTAGGCCGCTTAGATGGATGGTCACCACGCCCCTCGGGGCGCACAGAACCCCGCCTACAGGCCGGCTCACCGTCACTACGTCGCCGGGACCGGCGGAAAATCACTCTGGCCAGGATGTTCGTGGCCCGGCGAGCTCGCAACCGTTGGCATGATTGGACGCCATTTTGCGACCTCTGACGGACACGGACGGAAGAGGTCTTGGCCCTTGCCCTTCACGGGCGGCCGACCTCATTCACCGATCCAAGGGAGCCCGGTGCACCGGACCCGTGAGACGGCCTTCGCTATCGCCGCCCCTTTCTGGCCCGGATCAGGACCCGGCAAGTCTCTCAGTCGCCTGGGGAACAGGGGCATGTTCGATTCCCGCCACCTCCACGGTGTTGTCGGAATGACAACGTTTCCCCTGGTCAGAGGCAGTTTTTCGTTGGCATTTGCCGACCAAGGCAAATGACGAAATTCGAACCCCGCGTAGACCACCTCGCCTCGTGTCCATGAGCGATACCGGGCGAGTTTGGGCGGGTGCCGGGGTCACGCCCACGGACGTGGTGTATGACGACCACCACATCGGCCTTCGGTTGTTGTTCTAACTGACGTCGGCCAGTTCTGCCAGCTCCACCTCCTCGCCGGTGTCGTTCATGACCCGGAGACGGGCCTTGGTGAGCGACTCCACGCCCATGTAGCGCCGGGCCACGGCCCACTCGTCGTGCTGTTCAGCGAGGACAGCGCCGACCAGACGGATGACAGCGGCTCGGTTGGGGAAGATCCCGACCACGTCGGTGCGGCGGCGGATCTCTTTGTTCAGACGCTCCTGGGGATTGTTGCTCCATATCTGGCGCCAGTGCTCTTTGGGGAAGGTGGCGAAGGCCAGGATGTCTCCGGCGGCGTCGATGAGCATGGCGGCGGCATCGGGGAATCGCTCGGAGAGCTGGTCCACCACCCGGGCGTGCTGGGCCAGGACCTGCTCGGCGTCGGGCTGCTCGAAGATGGAACGGATCAAGGTGGCCACCATGGACTGCGCCGTCTTCGGCACCTTGGTCAGCACGTTGCGCACGAAATGGGCCCGGCATCGTTGCCAGGTGGCTCCGGGGAGCACCGAGGCAATGGCGTCGACGAGCCCCCGGTGGGCGTCGGAGACGACCAGAGCCACCCCCGACAGCCCCCGGGCCACGAGTCCCCGCAGGAAGGCCGTCCAGCCGGCCCCGTCCTCGGTGGTGATGAGGTCGACGCCCAGGATCTCTCGGTGTCCGTCGGCGTTCACCCCGGTGGCCACGATGACGGCCACGTTCACGATGCGCCCTCCCTCTCGCACCTTCTGGGTGAGTGCATCGAGCCAGACGTAGCTGTAGGGGCCACCGTCCAAGGGCCGGTTCCTGAAGGCCGACACCATGGTGTCGAGGGACTTGGCCAGCTCCGAGACCTGGGACTTGGAGATCCCGTCGATGCCCATGGCTTTGACCACGTCGTCGACCCGGCGGGTGGAGACCCCTTCGACGTAACACTGGGCGATCACCGCCACGAGCGCCCTCTCGGCCCGGCGGCGGGGCTCGATCAGCCAGTCGGGGAAGTAGCTGCCGCTTCTGAGCTTCGGGATGGCCAGCTCGAGGGTGCCCACCCGGGTGTCGAAGTCCCTGGTCCGGTAGCCGTTTCGAGAGTTCACACGCTCGGGGGTCACTTCCCCATAGCCGGCGTTGCACAGGGCGTTCGCTTCGGCGCCCATCAGCTGGTCGACAAAGGCGCCGAGCATGGATCGCAGCAGGTCAGGGTCGCCCTCTTCCAAATGCTTGCTAAGCCAGGACACAGGGTTCATCGTGTTGGGGACTTCCACCGCATCTTCTCCTTCGTTCTTTGGTCGGAACTAGAAGGTTGATGCGGTGGTCGTCGCGAGTGGGGGACCTCAGTTCGTGTTCAGCTCAGTCCCAGACCCGTACACCACGTCCGTGGACGTAACCGGTGCCGGCGAGTCTCGGTGCGCACTCCTCCCGGCAATGCCGATCGGTCGCGACCCGAATTCTGGGCCTCTTTGGCCGTTGTTATGCGCTAGCGCCACCGGCGAGCAGATCGCCAATTATTTGTCCGTGCGTGAGTGATTTGTGACGATCGTTATGTGTGCCAAGGTCGGGCGATAGTTCACACTGGAGTGACCGCAGGCGCGGCATCTTCGGGAAAATCCGCGACCGGCGTCAGGGGACGGCCAGTGAACCGGCGAGCTGCTCGGTCAGCAGTTCGAGCGAGCTGTGCAGCTGGGCGTAGCGCCGCGGCCCAAGGATCTCTTCGATCCGCAGCTGGGCCGAAGCAGCCTCGGCATAGATTGTCTTCTGGAGTCGCCATCCCTTCGGAGTAAGTCGGATCACACGAGCCCTTCCGTCGACGGAATCGGGCACGCGCAACAGGTACCCGTGTTGTTCCAGGTACCCGAGCAAGTCGTTGACTGACTGCTTCGTGATCCCCCTCCGGTCCGCAAGCTGGCTTGGACGCAATCCTTCGAGGCCCGGATAGCGCCAGAGCCCGACGTGCGCTGCGTTCAGATCGTCGTATCCCGCCGCAACGACGCCCGCATACAGCTGATCGCGGACCCACTGCCAAACGACACCCAGCAGGGCGCCGACGTACGGGCTTGGCTCGCCATTGGGGTGGTCAGGGGAACCGCTTGACATAGTCGTAAGGTTACCGTACCATATCCTCAATCGTAAGGATACCTGACTATCCGATCCGCGACAGTTCCCGAACTAGGAGGTGGCCGAAGTGACGACGGCAGTTGTCGACTCCCCCGAGAGCGAACAAAGCCTGGCGTGGTGGTTCCTCGACACCTTGGTCGTTGAGCACCGCTGCGCGCCCGAAATGAACACCGTCGTGCTCGAGATGACCTTGCCAGTCGGCGCGGCGCCCCCGCTGCACATCCACGACGACCTCGACGACACCTGGTACATCCTCGAGGGCCAGATGGTGGTGCGCTGTGGCGACGAGGAGCTGGTGGTCGGAGCGGGGCACTGGGTGTCCATGCCCCGCGGCGTGCCGCACACGTTCCGGGTCGTCGGCGATTGCGAGGCGCGCATCCTGCTTGTGCACGACAACGCCAGCTTCCGGGACTTTATCCGCGAGGTCGGAGTGCCAGCCGGCGCTCGGATCGTGCCGATCGAGCCAGTCTTTCCGTCGATGGACGAACTCGCACGTGTGGCCGGGGCCCATGATCTGAGGCCCATCGGACCGCCGCTCAGTGCCGAAGACACCGACCAACTGCTGGCGACAGCTCGCTGAGCCGCAAGTTCGCCCAGAGAGGACCGGACCATGCCTGACATCGCGTCAATCCACCACGTTTCATTCACCGTCACCGACCTTGATCGCAGTGTGGCGTGGTACAAGGAAGTCCTAGGGCTCGCGGAGCTGATGAGGGAGGACCATCCCGACGGTAACGGCTACGCCATCGTTCTTGGCAAGCCGGACTTTTCAATGTGCGTGGGCCTACACACACACTCGGCCAACGCATCCGAACCATGCAACGAGACGCGGACGGGGCTCGATCACGTGAGCTTCGGGGTCGCCCAACGTGCCGACCTCGACACCTGGGCAGAACACTTCAAAAAGCTCAACGTGTTCCAATCGCCAATCAACGATCAGGAGGGGTATGCGGTGCTCGTGTTCCACGATCCGGACAACATCCAGCTCGAACTGATTTCGATGGGCTGACAACCCTGAGAACTGCCGACCCGTCGGTGACGACAAGGGGTGCACAAATGGGTACATCGAAGCTTAAGGTGACGGGCATCAATCATGTGGTGCTCCACGTCACAGACCTTGATCGTTCCCGGACGTTCTACATGGAAGCACTGGGCTTCGATGACCGCGGGTCCGTTCCGGGTATGAGGGCCTCCTTCTTGCGCTGTGGCATGCAGGGCCTCGACCTCTTCGAAATGGTTGACTGCGACGTCCACGGCGGCGAGGAGATGAACCACATGGCCCTGAACGTCGACGTTGCCGATGTCGAGTTGCTCGTAGCTGGTCTTTCTGAGGCTGGTATCGAACCCTTCGAAATCACACCACGTAACTCGGTGTTCATCTCCGACCCGGACGGCCACCGGATTGAAATGCTGCCCATTAGCGCCAGCGAGCGGGATCACGAGCGCGTAAGTGCACGCGCTTTGGGACGGTAGCGAACATACGGATCTCGTCGCCGGCTCAGGAATCGAGTTCCACGATCGCGGCGAGCACGAGCTAAGGGGTGTTCCCGGAACCTGGAGGCTCTTCGCCGTAAGGGCTAACCCGCCCGGAAACGTGCAGTGATATCGAAAGGGGCGGGCATCCTGAAAGTGCCGCTTGTTCGCACCCCGGCCCTCGGGCCGACCGCCCGCAAATCGTGGCCCCTTGGGCTCAAGTGGTGACCGCGACATCTCCTGACCCGGAGGTGTCAGATGGAAACCCGAGGACGAAAGCGCCGCGCTAGTCAGTCGGATCTCGACGCGGCGGTCGAGGCGGTGCTCGCGGGAGCAAGCTATAGGAGTGCCGAGGCGTTGACCGGGGTCCCACAATCGACGGTGAGGGACTACGTCTTGCGGTGGGGTTTCCTGCGACAGCGTGTTCCCCGGGGCGGCCCTAAGCGGGTTCTTGACGGGGTGGAGGTATCCACCTTCAGAACGGATCTGGGCGACGAGCGTGGGGCCATGACACGCGAACGCAAACGGCGCCCCGGCTCGCTCAGCGCGTCCGAGCGCGAGGAGGTCAGGGTCGGCATCGAGGTCGGAGAGTCCGACGAAGCCATCGCCGCCCGCATCGGCCGGCACCGCTCGACGGACAGACAGTGTGGATTATGGACGTGCTCGATGACCATTCCCGGGCGCTGGTCGTGGCCCGGGTCGACACCGGTCCGACCGCCAAAGCGGCATGGGACGCCTTCACGGCGGCCGTCGAGACCTGGGGACTGCCAGCTCGGGTCATGAATGACAACGGCAGCTGTTTCACCGGACGGCTTAGTCGCAACGGCGAGGCCGACTTCGAACGGATGCTGCGCTCCCTGGGCGTGGTCCAAATCTGCTCGAGTCCAGCTCACCCCCAGACCTGCGGCAAGCTCGAACGTTCGCATCAAACGACCAAGGCGTGGCTGCGGATTCAACCGGCGGCCAGATCCATTGGCGAACTGCAAGAACAACTCGACCGGTGGCGCGACCATTACAACCAGGCCCGGCCCCACCGAGCGCTACGGGGCGCAACGCCGGCCGAACAGTGGGCGGCCAGCAGCCGAGCTGAACCGGGACCGGTCATCGACGGACCGATCAGGGCCAGCATCCACACGGTCAACAAAGGAGGCCACATCGGTTGGAGCGACTTCGTCGTCGGCATCGACAGCCGCCTGGCCGGCCAACGTGTCCTTGTCACTGCCCGAGACTTCACTCTCGCCATCTATGGCCAGCAGGGGCTCCTCCGTCGACTCACCATCGACACCACTCGCCGATACCAAGGCACAGGCCGACCTCCCGGTCGGCGCCGCGATTAGTGTCAGCGATGTACTGACTGAATCTGTCAGCGATGTCCCGCGACATCACAGCAGCCCATGGCAGCGCGGCTCGAACGAGAACACCAACGGCCTGTTGCGCCAGTACTTTCCCAAGCGAAGTGATCTCAGGGTCCATTCCCAGGCCGACCTCGACGCTGTGGCAGCCGAGCTCAATGACCGTCCTCGACAAACCCTTCAATGGAAGTCACCATGTCAAGCACTGGACGAAGCGTTGCGTTGACCCCCTGAGACCGCAGGCAATCCTGCGCACCCCCTTTCCACGGGCGGCTCGATATAGGACCAGGTAACACTGAACGGGTGGTGTGAGCGAGTCAGGATATGGACGTGGCAGAGGTTGTGGTCGTGGGCGCTGGCATTGTCGGGGCCCTGACTGCCCTAGAGCTTTGTGAACGGGGTGGGGAGGTTCTCGTCCTCGAGGCCGGCGAGCCCGCCGGGGGGGCATCCGGGGGACCCGGAAAGCGCGGCGTTCGAGCCAACGGGCGCGATCCCCGGGAGCTCCCCCTCGCCCGGCGCGCTCACGAGTTGTGGGCATTCATGGCCGAACGCCTGGACAGTGACATCGGCTATGAGCGCTGTGGGCACCTGTTGCTGAGCGAGTTGGGCGGCGCCGAGCTCGAGGTCTTGGCGGAGCGGCAGAGACGCATCGGTATTCCCACCGAGATGCTCGATCGGTCCAGGGTGCGGGACCTGGAGCCCGGCCTGTCCGAGCTCGTGCTGGCGGGGGCCTGGTGCGCCACGGACGGTGTGGCGGACCACACCGCGACCACCATGGCGGCGCTGGCGGCGGCGACTCGACTCGGCGCCCGCCTCCGCACCGGCGCGGTCGTGACCGGTGTCAACGCGATAGGCAAGACCATCCGTCTGACTCTGCAGGACGGTGAGCGCCTTGAGGCCGACACCTGCGTCCTGGCCGCCAACGAGGCAGTACGACAACTGGTTGAGGGTTCTGGTCTCGATCTTCCCATCTTCCCCGTCCTTCCCCAGGTGCTCACCGTCAGGCCCCGGCACCGGTCGCCTGTCCGCCACCTGATCGGTCACGCGCAGCGGCCGCTAAACCTCAAGACATTGCCTTCCGGCGATGTGATGGTGACCGGCGGGAGGCTTGGGCGTATCGATCCGGACGCGGGCCGGGGTGTCGTGATTGAGTCCGAGGTGACGGCCAATCTTGCCGACGCGGCCGCCGTATATCCGGCGTTGGGAGATGCCGGCTTGGTATCATTCCTTGCCGATCGAGCCGACTCCGTCTCAGCGGACATGGTGCCGATCATCGACAGCGTGCCATCTGGTGGCACCTGTCTCTTCGCCACCGGCTGGAATGGCCATGGCTGGGCGATAGCGCCCGCCGTGGCCGAGATGCTCGCCATCTGGGCAACAACCGGTGCAAGCCCCGCGGATCTAGCTCCGTTCTCCGCCGATCGCTTCGCCCAGTCAAGCTGGGACACCACGTAGTTAGACCACCCTCCGCAACGTGCTGTGGGCGAATGTCCCTATCGGACGACGACCCACTGGGGATCGCCGGCATTGAGCGATAGGGCCCAGCCTCGATCATCAACCGTCCGGTATGACCCAGGACAACACCGGCATCATGTTCGATCGGTCAGAGGCCGTCGGTGGGCGGTGCGGTACCGGGTCTTTACCTGATGGTCAGCGAAGGATCCACACCTGTCGCTGGGAAACCCAGAATCGAGCCAGGAGCATCAATCCCGACTGGTCGCCGCCGAGGGGACAACTCGTTGCCCGGAATTCGCCGACGACAGCGCTCTGCCGCTTGCGTCTAGCCGACGCCAGTCAACCCCTGGGCCAGATGCGTGACAGCCGGTGACTCAACGAACGCGTATTGAGAGCCAGCGCCGAGCCATCGACGCCCAGTCCGCACACAGGACGAAAGGCTCTGGTCCGGCCGGACCGTCCCTGCAAGCATGATGTGGGGCCAAGAAGTACCGGCCGTGGCCCTCGGCGGAAAGGACCGCATCATGACCCCCACAGAGAAGAGCGGCACGGTTGAACGGATGATCGAGTCGGGACGTGAGGCCGAGGAGGTCGCGCTCGAGGCATTGAGAAAGTTTCTCGACACCGTCGACGGCGTCTTCCCTGATGTCGGCCAGGAGGGGCCTCGTCGCAAGATCATTGATTCGGCAATCAAAATGACCGAGCAATTGTTCGGCACATGGACGCAGCTTGCGGAGAAGATTCCCGAAGTGGTTCGTGAGCGTCGTCGGACTCGGCGGCCATCTAGTCGGGCGCGAGCACGCAAGGCCACGGCAAAGAAGACCGCGAAACGGACCACCGGCAAAGTCACCAAGCGCCGCGCTCCCGCGAAGAGGGGCACCGCGACGAGGGTTGCCGCCAAGAAGGCACCGGCCAAGAAGGCCGGAGCGCGGAAGTCAGCGGCGAAGAAGTCCACGGCCAAGCGGGCACCGGCCAAGAAGGCCGGAGCGTGGAAGTCAGCGGCGAAGAAGTCCACGGCCAAGCGGGCACCGGCCAAGAAGGCCGCGGCAAAGCGAGCCCCTGCTCGCAAGGCTGCGTCACGCTGACCTCAGGCCCTCGGCAGCATCAGAGTAGAACCCCGGCACCGGTCTGGGCTTCCCGCTATTCCAACTCCGCCAAAGCCAGCATTCGGCTCAGTGGAGATGATCGACCGACCATCCAGTGCCTGATCTTGCGCTCGTGACCCTGATTCGGTCACCGCCCGGTAACAACGGGGCCGCGCCAGGGCCGAGGATCGTCGCGGAGCCTCAGCTGACGAAAGGCCAGCTGACCCGACCGGACAGGTTTCTCGGCGGCGGCTGGTCTGGCAGGCGGAACTCAGCCGATGGCCAGCGGTCGGGTGAGTTCTTCGAGCAGGAAGATAAACGACTCGTACGGCCAACCTGTGGCCTGTTGCAGGCCCATCTCGCAGGTGCGGTTGGCCGATAGGTACGCCTGGACGGGTTTGTCACCGAGTGCGGCCTTCTCCTCGCGGGTGGCCGAGGCGACCAACTCGGGGTGGAGCAGCCCGCGGTCGCCGGCCGTGCCGCAGCAGGTGGTGCCTAGTGGGAGCTCGACGCGGTCGGCCAAGGCCGATGCGATGTCGTACAACGAGGAGTTCAGCTCCAGATGCGTGGTCGAGCAGGTCGGGTGGATGGCGACTCGGTTCACCTTTCGAACGACGGTCAGAGCTGGCATGAGATCGCGACACCAGGCGACCGAATCGATGATGGTGAGCTGATCGAAATGTGGCTTGTCGTCGGCATCGAGGTGGCCTCCGACATCGTCGCGCAGCCCGTGGGTGCAGGAGGCGGCGTCGATCACGACCGGCAGTGTCCCGTGGTCGCTCCAGCGCCACATCGCATCGGTGATCGCCGCCGCCATGTACTCGTGGCCGCGGCGGTACCCCTTGGAACTCCAGGGGGTGGAGCAGCAGAGGCCGACGACATCGGGCGGGATCCATAGCGGTCGCTCAGCGCGGGCAGACAGCTCGACGAACGCCTCGGGCAGAGATGGCGTACGGTCCTGACCTGGGGCCCGGCCGAAGATACGGTTGATGCAGGCCGGAAAGTACACCGCGGCGGCACCGGCTCGGGTGGTGGTGGGCAGCCGCCGGGCGGGTAGGGGCATGGGTCCGGGCACGGAGGGCACCAGGTCGGTGCTGATGATGGCGCGGGCCGCTGCGGTCAGCCCGGTGAGCGGCTTCACGCCGACGGTTTTGGAGACGATGTCGATCGCACTCATGGCCTGGCGGGCCAGCCGCTCTACCGCCGCCCAGCGCTGCGCGACCTTTAGGGCGATCGCTTCTGCCCGGTCGGTGCGCTGCTGGAGACGGAACTGCTTGATGAGGACGCCGGTATCAATCGAGACAGGACAGGGGATGGCACAGGTGCCGTCCGCCGCACAGGTCTCGATGCCGGCGTACTCGTACTCGGCCTGCAGCTGGGCCAGTAACGGCGAGTCTGTGGGTTGTCGGGCCATCTCTCGGCGCAGTGCGATTCGCTGGCGCGGGGTGGTCGTGACGTTGCGACTGGGACAGACGGGCTCGCAAAAGCCGCACTCGATGCACTGCATGGCGACAGCCTCGATCCGCGGGGTCGACTTGAACGACTTCAGATGAATGCCGTCGTCGCGGGTCAGGACGACGTTGGGAGCCAGCACGCCATGCGGGTCGGCGAGGTGCTTGATTTGCCACATCATGTCGGTGGCGCGCTCGCCCCATTCGTGGCTCACGAACGGGGCCATGTTGATGCCGGTGCCGTGCTCGGCCTTCAACGAGCCGTCGTACTTGTCGATGACCAGTGCGACAAGATCAATCATGAACGCGGCGTAGCGAGCCCGGTCGGCGGCGTCGTCGAGTTTGGGCGTGAGCATGAAGTGCAGATTGCCATAGGCGGCGTGGCCGGCGACGCCGGGCAGGAACCCGTGCTCCGCCAAAAGTGCCAGGAGGTCATGAGCACCTTCGGCAATCCGAGCCGGCGGGAAGCACACGTCCTCGATGACCAGGGCAGTGCCTTCCGGACGCAGCTGGCCCGCCATGCCCTGCAGCCCATCGCGGACCCGCCAGGCGAGCTCGATGGCTTTGGTGTCACGGAGGAATTCCAGCTGGTGCAGCAGGTTCGCCTCGGCAACCAGGGCGCCAACACGGCGTTCGGCGTCGTCGAGTCCGGCCGGGTCGGCGGCGCCGAATTCGACGAGCAACGCGGCGGCGCCGGGGTCGAGGGTCTTCCAATAGGCCGGCGTGTGGGGGATGAATTGCGATGCCAGGATCAGTGCCGGGGCGACCATCAGCTCGACCGCCTCGGCGCCGAGGTCGACGAGGGCGGGGACCAGCGCGACCGCCTCGTCGATGGAGGGCAGGGGGAGCCACGTCACGGCGGTGACGGCCGGCGCCGGCAGGGTGTCGAAGACGGCTTCGGCCAGGAAGGCCAAGGTGCCCTCGGAGCCGACGATCAGACGACGGAAGATCTCCAGCGGGGTGTCGGCGTCTAACAGGGCCGACAGGTGGTAGCCGATGGTGTTGCGGATCGAGAACTTGTGTCGCACCCGGGCGGTCAGTTCCGGATCGGCCAGCAGTTCCTGGCGCAGGGCGAGCAGGCCGGCGGCGAACTTGGGTTCGGCGCGGACAAAGTGGTCTTCGGCGCGGGGGCAGCGGTGTCGATGGTCGTGCCCGACGCCAGCACCAGGGTCATGGCCGACACGGTGTGATAGGCGTCGCGCTGCACCGTGCAGCGCATACCGCCGGCATTGTTGGCAATAACGCCGCCGATGGTGGCGACGTCGGCGCTCGCAGGATCGGGGCCCAGCCGGCGGCCGTGACGGCGCAACGCGGCGTTGGCGTGCCCAAGGATCGTGCCCGGACGGACCCGCAGGCGGGCACCGCCGTCCTCCACCGCCATTCCGGTCCAATGGCGCCGGACGTCGACCAGGATGTCGTCGGACTGTGATTGGCCATTGAGGCTCGTCCCCGCGGCGCGGAAGGTGGCGTGTCGCCCGGTCTGCCGGCAGTAGGCGAGGATCTTCACGACGTCCCCGGTGTCGCGGGGGAGAACGACCACTTGTGGCACGAGCCGGTAGGGGCTGGCGTCGGAGGCGTAGCGGACCAGGTCGAGGACTCGGTGCAGCACCTGTTCGGCACCCAACAGCTCGATCAAGTCCCGTTTGAGCGTCGAGGGCGTGCCGTGGACGAAGGCCGGGTCAACCGCGTCGGGTAGGGCGGGTCCCTCTGGCCGGCCGATACGGGTCGGATCTGGCGACAGGAGCTTCCTCATCGTGCCTTCCTATGCCTGTAGGCGCCGAGCACCCATCCGTGAGCCAGCGCGTACTCGCCCATGAGACCACGGACCGTCCGATCTTGCCAGATGCGTTGGATCGTGGCACCAGGCCGGCGACGGGGAAAACTGTCTGGTCCAGAGACCGTGCGGACGATGTGCGATGTAAGGGCGAACTCGCTGAGTACAAGCTCGAGGTTGGTGGATCAGCATTCGGTCGATACACGCGCGGCCCACGGTGCAACGAAGCGCTCGGCGAAGGGCGTTCGCCCGGGGTCGTCGCCCGAGCGATACCGTGCGGGCGGGCACCATCCGAGGCCATCTGGCAGGGGCATGTAACCGGCATTATGCGCTTATCTGTAGTGGGGATCCCCGTCAAGATCACGAAGCGCTGGGTTTCCTTTCGGGTGAGGTAACAGCGGACGGCCTTGCGGGCGCGTTGGTTCGTCGGGGCGTCGGTGGGGTCAAGGTGGAGCGCCCCACGGACGAACGACCTTGACCCTGACGGCGCCCCGATCACGCTCGTGGGCAAGGTCGGCTGGATGTGTGCGCGGTGCGGCGGGTGCCCGGGCTTATCTCGGTGCTCGGGTCATCGGCCCGGCGACATGATGGGTGGTCGGGTTCCCACACGCGAGGTTGCGGCCGCTCGTTCTAGCTGAGGACGTCCGCCGCGATGGACGGTCGGCAAGCGCATAAGGGAGCTGGCCGCAGATCATCGTTGAAGTTGGGCGTCGCCGCACCGAGTTCATGCCGCCTCGGCGAAGGCGTCGTCGCCTGCATTGGCGAGGTCGTGGTGCACACGACGCAGGATGCGTCGAGCCACCGAGAGGCGAGCCCGCTTTCCTCCGAGGCGGCGCTTGACCTCGAGGTAGTACTCGTGGTCGGGCGAGGCCTTGCGCCAGGCGGCACCGGCGGCTTCATACAGCGCCCAGCGCAACACCGGCGAGCCCTGGCGCGAGAGGTGGCCCCTCGTTCGCTTGCCGTCGGATTCTTCAACGGTGACGTCCAAGCCGGCGAAGCGCACCGACTGCCGGGAGCTGGAGAAGCGCCGGGTGTCGCCCAACTCGGCGAGGATCGCCGCCGAGAGGATGGGCCCGATGCCCCACTGGCGTTGCAGGACTTGGCATCCGGGCTGAACCTTGGCGAAGGCCTCGAGCTGACGGTCGAGAACCTCGATCTCGTCGTCGAAGACCTCGAGCATCCGACATCCCATCACCACCACCTGACGGCTGGCCGGTGGGAGGTCGACCGACAGCACGTAGTGGCGCCCGGCAAGGGTCTGGAGGTGCGGAGCAGTGGGCAGGCCGTGATGGAACAGCTGGGCCTGGATGCGACGGTTCCAGGCGCTGCGGCTGTCGACCAGTGCCTTGCGCAGCCGGACCGTGGTGCGCAGATCGGCGAGGTGCGTGGGCGGGATCCACGACTCGGGCAGGTTGTTGGTGAGGAGCAGGTCCCGCAGCAGCCGGGCATCGGCCCGGTCGGTCTTGGCCCGCCGCTTGGGACCGCGTCGGGCCCGAGTCTCGGCCGGCTCGGCCAGATGGGCTTCCATCTTCGCCGCCTCGAGCTCCTCGACGACGAAGCGCCACCCGGTGGTGCCTTCCATCGCGAAGGCGGCCTGCTTGCGGCCGAACTGGCCCAGCCAACGCCGAAACTCCTCTCGCGTGGCGGGGCGGATCACCCCCCGGGTCTCTTCGCCGGTGCGCAGGTCCACATAGTCAAAGGTGATCTGCGCCCGGTGAATGTCCAACCCTCCTACGATCGGCATGGGGACCTCCTCCAGCTCCTGTCAATACTCAGTGCGTCCAGCGTGACGCACTTGAGCGGAGGGGGTCCCCGCTACATGCCATCTACCTGTGCGGGTCTTCAGGCCTCCTGTAATGATGGCCATCGGTGGAGCGGCGTATGACCCAAAGAGGCGCATTCACTCTGGTGTCGTCGCTCGTACTTCTAATACTCATCGTAGTTGGGACTGCCAGGATCGCAGCAAGTGGCGGAGCCGCTTGGGTTGTCTTCTTGGCTCTCGGCCTCGGCGTCGTTGCCTTTCGGCTCTGGGTGCGACTGCGGGCACCGAGGTGGGTGGAAAAGGTCTTCCCCGGCGACAGCGACCGCGCTCAGCCTTGACCGCCCGCAACGTGCCGTGTGAGGTCGGAGAGCCCTAGGACAACCGCTTGGGTGTCAGACTGTCTAGTTGATGACGCCCGACCTGCCGGTGCTCACCGTGCCAAACGCGGCCGCGTGGGCTCGCTGGCTAAAGGGTCAGGGGGAGAAGTCGGACGGTGTCTGGCTGGTCCTAGCCAAGAAGGGTGCCTCCAAGCCAACGAACCTGATCTATGACGATGCCCTCGCCGAGGCACTGTGCCACGGTTGGGTCGACGGCCAACTCGCCCGCGGCGACGATAAGACGTTTCGCCGGAAGTTCACGCCTCGAAAGCCCGGAAGCCGATGGTCGAAGAGGTGGACTTGATCCGGTTCGACGGACAGGTTGCTTCTGTTGTTGATCATGCCGCCTGACGGTCGGCGTTGTTGTGAATGGCTTCGTACCGGGCTGGGCTGAGGTAGCCGAGCGAGCTGTGCAGGCGCCGGGTGTTGTACCAGCCCTCGATGTACTCGAAGACTGCTCGGTGCAGTCCTGCCCTGGTCGGCCAGCTGCGGTTGTCGATGAGCTCTCGCTTGATGGTGGCGAAGAACGATTCGGCCACGGCGTTATCCCAGCACTCGCCCTTCCTTCCGACCGACAGCACCACGCCGTTGGCCCTGGCCAGCTCGGCGAAGTCCCGGCTCGTGTATTGGCACCCCCTGTCCGAGTGAAAAATGACACCTTCGGCCGGGCGCCTGGTGACGAACGCCATGGTGAGCGCCTCTTCGACCAGCTCGGTGCGCATGTGATCGGCCAGCGCCCAGCCCACCACCCGGCGAGACGCCAGGTCGATGACTGTGGCCAGGTAGGCCCAACCCTGCCAGGTGTTGATGTAGGTGATGTCGCCGACGTAGCGGCGATCCATGTCCTCGCACGGACCGAAGTGACGTTGGATCAGGTCTTTGGCCGCCTCGGCGGCCGGATCGGCCACTGTGGTCTTGCGCCAGCGCTTCTTGCACCGGCCCTCCAAGCCAGCCCAGCGCATGAGACGTGCTACCCGGCGCCGGCCGCAGTCGACTCCGCTTTGACGCAACGTCTCGTGCACACGGGGCGACCCATAGGTGCCCTTGGACTCGGTGTGGATGGCGGTGATCTTCTCGGTCAGCTCGGCGTCGGTGGTGTGGCGCTGCGACGGGGCGCCATTACGTCGCTCGTAGTAGGCGGCACGGGAGACCTCGAGCAGGCGACAGGCGCACTTCACGCTGTGACCCGCAGCTTCTTCCGCCTCGATGAAGGGATCAACCATCACCGGGTCTCCTTGGCGAAGAAAGCTGTTGCACGCTTCAAGACCTCGACATCGTCGCGCAGGCGCCGGTTCTCCCGGCGTAACCGGGAGAGCTCCTCACGCTCTTCGCTGGTCAGGCCGGGTCGCTCCCCGGCGTCGGTCTCGGCCTGGTGCACCCAGGCCCGAACAGCCGTCTCGGTCAGATCGAAGTCCCGCGCCACCTGGCCGACGGTGCGATCGCCGGCAAGGCAGCGTTCGACGATGTCAGCCTTGAACTCCGGGGTGAACGACCGACGTGGACGGGGCTTCTTCCGCTCCATGGTCTCCATTGTGGACATCCTCTCCGGGGCTGTGCCCCTGATGTTGGATGTCCGTCAAGCCGGAGGAAGCCCAAGGAATGTTGCGATCGCGACAACTCTGATCGAGGAGGGTCGGATGCGGCCATCTGGGCTCGCCGCAGTATCGAAGGCGAAGGCAGACGGCACATGGAATTCCCCTTATGAGGGCCAGGCCAAGATGGAGGTTCCCGCCGACTTCGCCTCGGCCCTCACAGCCGCTCCGACAGCCAAGGCCATGTTCGCCAGGCTTAACGCTGCCAACCGGTACTCGATCCTGTATCGGATCACGACGGCAAAGCGCGCCGACACCCGGCAGCGCCGAATCGAGCAGTTCGTTGCGATGCTCGCTCGTGGGGAGACGATCCACCCGCAGCAGCTGGGGCGTGGCTGATGGGCTCGTCATGATGCAGCAGTTGGGGTTGATGGGCTGACCGACCGGGAAGGCCGATCTCGACCGGCGCTTCGGTTGGACAGGCGACCGCAGTAGGGCATCCGGTACTCGGGGATCCCGAGCCCCTGTGTATCCATCTGTGGCATGAGGATTGCGTCGAGGTCGGGTAACTGGGTCGGATGGCGACCTACGCAGTATTCGCGTCGCTGAGCGATAGCGGATGGGTCAAGTCGGGGGCGCGTTCGTCACCTTCGGACTGACTCGGCACTGGCAAGACGGAGCGTCACCCGCCCCGAGTCCGGGTGTTATGCGCCCCTGGGCGTCAGGTCCCTCGTTAGGTCGACAGGTGTTCGACGATCGAACGAACTCGACCCTTCCATCTCAAACCACCGACGAAGGTCGATGCGAACAACCTCGCTAAGTAAGAGGGGGTCGCTGTCAGAAGCTCGGGTGTCTCTCGAATCGTTACCCACCAACGGGGACCTGCCAGATAAGCGCTGTTCCGCCGGACTCGGGCGTTTCGGTGGCAAACTGTCCATACAGCTTCTCCGCTCGGCGTCGGAGGTTGACGAGGCCGAAACCGCCTTCGCTGGATTCCCCCTGATCCAGGCCACGGCCATTGTCGATGATCTGAACTCTGCAGACACCGTCCTTCACTATGACAGAGACACTCGCTTTTGTGGCCTGAGCATGACGTCCGATGTTGGTCACCGCCTCTCGGATGACGGCCAGAAGGTGCTCGGCCAGTTGATCCGAAGTGATGGCGTCGACGGGGCCAACAAAGGAGACCTTGACATCGAACCCGACCACCGGGGTGAGGCTTCGCACGAGGTTGAGGATGCTGGAACGTATGCCGGGGTCGATCTCTGTTGATCCAAGCTCAAAGATGGTCGAGCGGATCTGGCGAATCGTCTCGTCGATGTCATGAATGACGTCCGTGAGGCGATCGGCAGTTCCCGGCGCTTCGACGCCTGCGATGCTATGCAGGGTCAGTCCGGCGGCGAAGAGGCGTTGGATCACGTTGTCATGGAGATCCCGGGCCAAGCGATCCCGATCGTCGTACACGGCCAGCTGTTGGACCCGATTATGGAGCCGAGCGTTCTCGATGGCGATGCCCGCTGCGAGGGCGAGGGCACCGACAAGTACCTCGTCATCTTGGGTGAACTCGGACCAGCCGATCTTGTTGGTGAGGTAGAGATTCCCGTAGACCTCGCCCCGTACCGTGACCGGAACGCCGAGGAACGACGTCATCGGCGGGTGGTTGGGAGGGAAGCCATAGCTGTCACGGTGAGATCCGATGTTTGCCAGCCGTAGCGGGTGGGGATCGGTGATGAGGAGTCCAAGAACTCCCTGCCCTGTGGGGCGGGCACCGATTTCCTCTTCTTGCCGGGGGTCGATGCCAACGGTGACGAACTCTGCCAATGCAGTTCGGTCGTCGTTCAAGACGCCGATCGCCCCATACTGAGCGCCAGTCATCGATCGCGCTTCCTCGATGAAATGGCTTAGAAGGGTGGGGAGATCGAGATCAGCCTCCAGCTGGAGCGTTGCTTCCAGCAGACGACGGAGTTTGGCGGGGTCTTCAATCGACCGGTAGGGCATCGACGCCTCCATATTTGGATGCCACCGTGGGCACCCTCCTGGGGATCACCTCAGGCACCACGATATCGCGAACAGGGGGCTGCAGCGCTGCCGGGTACTGGGTCAATTTGGATTAGGGCCCACCGACGCACCGTGACGAATCGGGTCAGTCCTCTATCAACTGGACGTGGATTTCGTCCAAATGACCACCACCCAGAGGCGCGGCCATGAGATCGAGGATCTCCTTGAGGCTGACCACAAGTTCTGGCACCGGGCCGTCACCCACGTATGAACCTGGGCCGAGTTTGCCGAATGGGGCCGGTACGGCGACGGCCATCAGCTCATGCACGCGGGCGTCAGTTTCGCCGTCGTCGTTCCGCAGGGCATAGCGGAAGGTCAGTCTGGCCATTGCAGATTCTCTCTTCTCTCGGGGGTACACTAGGCACCTGTCGCCCTGGGTCCAGACCGCACTGTATTCGCGCCGGATACCTATCCCACCTGTGTCACAGCCCCGACCCTCCTAGCCCCAGTACTCGCTGCGAACTGCTGATCGGCTCTGGTGATCTCGCAGGGAGTATTAGCGGATCCGGACTGGCCTCTTCGAGTGCGGGCTGCGCTCTGGTCGACGATTCAAAGTTGGGAAGCATCGGCGACCGCCGCGTTCGACAACCAACTTAATCCTCACTTTAGATGATGTCGCCTTCCCTCTATCGGCGTATCGTTTCTCCACTGGGTCTGGGACTGACAGCCAGTGGATGCGTCTCGCCCGGTGGCCCCGGACCGCCAAGCCGGGACCACTGGGGCGAGACCTTCCCCGGGGCCTTGGCGCTCCTACGGATAGAAGCAACGACTGCGGGGGACAGGCGATGCCGGTAAGTACAGTTTTGGAATGTGAGGACCAGGGCACCTCTCGCTGGGCACCAAGACCGAGATGCGGGGCCGTGGCTGCCATCACCCAGTCCCCTGAGACGATCAGGCGGGTGGTCGTCGTTCTCTCCGGAGCGGGCACCCGGTCATGTGGTCGCTACCCCACCCTCGCTCTCCCTACCGACTTCCTCCATCGTCAGGTCACCGAGCGCCTATACCGAGCCGTCGACGGCGACGAACTGGTGCACCCGCCCTGGTTCGGACTAGCCCCGCCGGACTGGACCTACTCCTGGATCCGACCGGTGCTGGAACGCAAGCTGGCGAAGTACCCAGGCCGACGGTTTCTGTTCATCGGGCACTCGCTGGGCGGCTATCTGGGCGCACTCTTCGCCCATGGGCACAGCGACCTGGATATCACAACCGTCGCCATCGCCTCGCCCTTCGGGGCGGTGACCGGTATGCCCGGTTCTGGACGCGTCTTCGCCGTAGGTGCCGAGCACCTGCGCCAGCATCGCCGGGCGCTGGGTGATCGGGCGCCGTCGCTGACCCTGATCGCTAGTGACGGCGATCGGCTGATCCGAACGTCCTCGGCACTGCCGGTCATGCCGGGAGCCAAGCGGGTCCTGCTGACCACCGATCGCCAGCCAACGGATTCAGACCCCGAGCGGGTCATCGTCGACAGACCACCCGGTCACGTGGGGCTGATCAACCACCCGGAGGTACTGACTCGCATCGGCGTCGTCAGTGCCTCATCCTCGGGAGCGGGTACCAGCTGAGTCATCCCTTGAGGCTGTTAGCCGAGAGGGATGCCCGGTGGCAGTCGGACTTCACGTTCAGCCGTCCCCCTTGCGCCCCCCGTCAGGGACGCATCGGTGCGCCAGGGCTGCTGGCCGTACTGGTCGAGATGGACGACGGTGCCGACCGGCTTGCGAGCTTTGCGCCCATAGCGGCCAATCGGCCAACCCAGAGCCACGATGCAGCAGGGCTCGATGCTCAACGGAAGTCTGAGGAGTCGCCGTGCCACGGTGGTGGACAACAGCGGCATCGTGATGAGCGCCCCTCCAAGGCCGATTGATCTGGCAGCGAGCAGGAGATTCTGGGCGGCTGGGTATATCGACCCGTAATGGCTCGAAGCGGCGATTGGTGGTTGGGGGAGAAACGGCACTCGATAACCGCCCCGTAGGCAGCACACGACGAGAACCGGGATCTCCTCGAAGTGGTCGATCTGCCACTGGACCGACTTGTCGATCTTGGTCGCTTGTCCATCCGTTCTGCCATGGCGGCCGAACACTCCGTAGAGCATCCACGCCCGTCGGTACTGTGCAGCCAGCCTCGCCTTCACGGCCCGGTCCCTTACGACCACGAACTCCCAGTTCTGCATGTTCGAGCCGGTCGGTGCTTCGAGTGCAAGTTCGAGACACCGGAGCACAACATGGTCGCCTATCGGATCGGGCTTGACGCGACGAACTTGCCGTTGTGTGAGCATGGCTTCGGCGATGGGCATGGCCAAGCGCGTTTCCACCACAGCCGGATCATCGGTCGGGGTCAGTGAATCATCCATGCCCAAAGTGTTGCGGATCTACGACGGTCCTGCCCGTGGCGGAACCGGCCTGATTAGGTCCCTCATGCAAGCACGACCAGGAAAATCCCGTGGGGAAGACCCCCCGTCGTCGCCGTCGGTGGCGGGGAACAGGGGGACTGGTCGGGGTGATATCGGGCGGGTTTCAGCCCGGGACCCACTGCCCGCAACCCGGCAATATCGGGCACCCCGGCTGGTGGGGCTGGTGCGGCACAAGTCAGAAAGTCTCGGATGCTGCCCGCCCAGTCTCGCCGTGCTGACGCTGAGTCCCGGCACAGGCAATGCGCGTACTCGGCGGGGAGGCATCCAGGATCGGCACGGTGGATCATCCCCAGGGCCCAGACACCGCCGACGAGGCCAACTCGACCTGGTTGATCACCCGAGCCAGGTCGGCCCCAAGTCCTGCCTAAGGGTTCACGTCCCCCGCTTCAGCTGCCAGGCGAGAGGCGAGTTGGCGTGAAATGCCGAGTCGTCGTCCGAGTTCGCTCATGCTTGCGCCCTGTGCGATGGCCAAGGCGAACACTGCCAACCGAACCTGATGGCGGGCCCCCTCGAACTCTTCGAAGGTCTCCGTGAGCTCGCGCTGCCGCAGCATGGCCCCGTCGAGGCCGTCGAAGGCTTCGAGCACAGACTCACCCGCCTCGACGTGCGTGGCCAGGGCGGTGATGGCCCGCTGGTAGCGCACGAGCACGTCCTTCAGATTGCCGGTGGCCTCATCGAGGGCGGCGATCTGGCGGACCAAGTGCTCCGTTCTTTTGGATACCACCTGCTGACCTATTCATTTGCGGTGACAACTAAGACCTTCGAGGCTAGCTGCGCACGCCATCCGCGAGGAAATGCCGGCCATCGATCCCTGGCTGTCTATAGGCATTGACGATTGTCCACACCCGTTGACAGGTGTCCTCCGCACCGAGTAAATTGCGTGGGACTCGTGGCCGACCAACCTTCGGACCCGGTGACCTCACCGTCCGGATGCTTCGTCGGCCCGTAAGTCCTGTTACGGGGGAGCGTTGATGATTGCGGGTACGGCGCAGATCTCGGACGACGTCCGAGTAGATCAAGCCGCGGGGTCCGACCTTTTCGAGATCGATCGGATCACATTGCGGCGCAAGTTCGAGAGCGTCTGGGACGACGCTCCTTGCTGTTCAGAACAACTTGCCGTTCTCGGATTGCTGGTCGCGCCACCGACGATCTAACTCCCAAGATTTCCGTGGGGTGGGAGCCGTCACCTGCGCGGATGATGCCGGCCCCTCCGCTGCGCCCACGTGCCCCCACAAGTGCAGCGAGGGGGGGCCGGCATCTCGTGGGTCGAGAACGGCCATCCGGGAAGTGCGGGAGTAGTGCGCCCTGGGCTGGCTGCGAACTACTTCCAAAACGACGGCTCGTATCCATCTCGGTGGGTTAGCTTTGCCGATCCTTCGACCGGCGATGAGCAGGCCAGGGCATAGCCGGGCTGTCTCCGAGGTCCCCTGCGATTCGGGCGTCTTGTCCGATATGGTGTCGCGAGCGTGATGCCATCACGAGGCGATGGCTGGAATCAAAGGAGCAAACGATGACCGAGTCTGCACCCCGCCCCGATACCTCTGATATGCCAGCGGTCCACAAGGTCTTCAGGTCGTCATTAGCATCGGCGCCCGCGTTCCTCAGTAGCGCAGCAGGCAACGACGAGCGCCGTGCGCTGATGGTCAACTACTACACCAACCTGATCTCGTTTCTCGAGGCGCATCACGATGGCGAGGAGGAACTTGTGTTTCCCCTCCTCATCGAGCGGGTTCCAGAGCAGAAAGCCCTGATCGAGCGGGTCGCGGGTCAGCACACCGAAGTGGTCGGACTTATGGGTGCGGTCAGAGACAGCCTCGGTTCGTGGGACGCGAAGGGTGACGCGGAAGCGTCGGGGGTCGTGCGATCCCTGCGGTCCCTCGATGACGTCTTGTCCCCGCACCTCGACCAAGAGGAGGCGAAGATCGTTCCCCTGGCCGCCGAACACCTGACGGTCGAGGAATGGGGAGCGTTGCCCGGACACGCCATGGGCAGCTTCGGAGGAGACAAGATCTGGTTAATCATGGGGCTTATTAGGGAGAACTTCACGGAGCAGCAGCGCGACATGATGCTGGAGCACATGCCACCGCCTGCTCGTCAGATGTGGGAGACCATGGGTGAGGCATCGTTCAACGACTTGATTGCGCAGGTGCGGCAGACCACCTAATTCCTGAGCGGGTCGATGTGCCCGGGTTGGCCTTATCCGCCGGCCCATCCATCCCCCTGCCGCCATACTCCGAACGATTTCGGGCGGCCAAGGCGTAGGCCTGACCACCCCGAACCCGTCGCAGGCCGAAACTGCCGCCGAGTAGATGGCTCTGCCGCCCATCCGAAAAGTGCCGGTTGCGCGCTCCCCGGCCCAGGGCTGACCCGAGCCATATCCGCGGCCGGGAGCGATCCCGGATGGCCCGGCACCACTACCGTGGCGGCAGGCCCACGGGTCGCGGGCCTATTCGAGGAGGCCGACCATGCCGGTGGCCGCATACATTCTCATCCAGACCGAGGTCGGCAAGACGCATGTCGCCACGCAAGCCGCTTCGATCGAGGGCGTCATCTCGGCCGAGGACGTGACGGGCCCCTACGACGTGATCGTCCGCGCCAAAGCCGAATCGATGGACGACCTCGGCCGCCTGGTCGTCAGCCATATCCAGCTCATCGAGGGCATCACGCGCACGGTCACCTGTCCCGTGGTGAACCTCTGACCCTCCCGGAGGGGCCATTTAGGGCCGACGGTGGCCGTGCCACAGGTGTGGGATAGCGGCACCAGCTCCGGTGCTGCGGGACCAGGTGATACCGGGCAGGCGCGGGCGGCCTTTAGCTCCTTGCTGACCGGCCTCAGAGGCCGAACACAACAGGCGCCTGTGAGTCGCTCTGGGAGCCAGTGGAAGGGGGTTTCACGGGCACCGTACTCGGCGATACCTTCGTCGACGGAGAATCAGGACCGAAATGGCAAAGACTGACGGATACTGACCAGACGGAGCGGCGATGCGGTGGCCGCCAGAGCACCCACGCGGAGGAACCGACCATGACAACCACTGCGGCGCTGCCGGAGACCAATGACGCCGGCATGGAGCTAATGGCGGCCCATCTCTCCGCTGAACGGGCCAAGGTCTTCCGGTCGCTCGGTCTCGACGTGGTGCAAGGCCGACGAGAAGGTGTGCGGATCCGAGACCTCGAAGGCAAGGAATACATCAATTGCCGCAGTTCGGGAGGGGTATTCAACTTCGGGCACCGGCCTGCCTTCGCCATCGAGGCGCTGCAGCGGGCGCTCCACGAAGTTGGTGACATGGGCGACTGGCTGGTGCCGTCAGCTGTTCGGGCCCGTGGCGCTGCGGCCCTCGCCCGGATCCTGCCCGGCGATCTGCGATACACCTTCTTCACGCCGAGTGGAGCCGAGGCCATCGAGGTCGCGTGCAAACTCGCCCGCGGTGTCACCGGCCGAAGCGGCTTCGTCGTCGCCGAGCACGGGTACCACGGCCACGTCGGGTTCTCCCTCGCGATGGACGAGGCACGAGACTCGCATTGGTTCGCTCCCCTCGTTCCCGGAATCGCAAAGGTCCCGTTCGGCGACAGTGATGCCGTCGAGCGCGCTGTTTCCGACGATACGGCGGCTGTCTGTATGGAGACAATCCCCGCAACCGCGGGCTACCTAATTCCTCCTGACGACTTCTGGCCCCGTGTACGCGCCATCTGCAACGAGCGGGGTGCGCTGTTGATCCTCGATGAGGTACAGGCCGGACTCGGTCGGACCGGATCGATATGGGCATGCGACCGGTGGGGTGTGGTCCCCGACCTCCTCGTCACCGGCAAATGTCTTTCGGGAGGCGTATACCCAATCGCAGCGTGCTGCTTCGGTGATCGAGTCGACGCATTCTTCGCCCAGGATCCGTTCTTCCACCCATCCAGCTACAGCGGCTCGGAACTGGGCGCCGTCGTCGTTGAAGCAGTGGTCGACAGGCTCACCGAATCAGGATTTCTCGATCAGGTCCACACGGTGTCAGATCGCCTCGAGCGGGGCCTGGAGGCCCTGTGCACGCGCTTTCCCAGCATCTTTGCCGGACGACGAGGCGTCGGCCTCATGCAGGCCCTCGACACGCATTCTTCGGAGATCTGTTCCGAGCTGATGGCCTCGACTATTCGCCACGGAGTACTAGCGATCTGGGCCAACAATCGCCAGCAGACACTGCTCGTGATGCCGCCCCTCGTCATCAGCGACTCGGACGTCGACGACATCGTCGACCGAATAGGGGATGCGGCATCCGAGATTGCGACGGTGCAGTGATCGACCTCGCTGATCTCAAGACACTCGAGGAGAAAGTCGGTCAGGCGCTACGCACCCGTGACGAGGGTCAACTCCGGCTCCTCGGCCACGGCGAAGTCAGCATCACGCTGGGCTGGCCGACCGATCATCCGCAATTCGCGTGCAAGCGACTTCCCCCGTTCGACTCGATCGAAGCGTGCACCGAGTATGCGTCTGTCGTCAACAACTACATCCAAGAGTTACGCGGGCGAGGTGTGCGCGTAGTCGATACCGATGTGCAGTGGTTCCAGCGCCAGGACGGTCGGATCATTGCCTTCCACATCCAGCCGGCCCTCCCACCGGAGACTCTTGGCCTTGACGTCCTCCGGCGATCGGCTCCCACAGCGGACCACCCCTTTGTTGCCTCTGTGGTCGATGTCGTGGCCGATGGCACGAGCGAACGCGTCGGCATCGATGCCCAGTTCAGCAACTGGTCGTGGACTGATGGCGAACCCTGGCAGCTCGACCTGACCACTCCGTTCATGATTCGAGAGGACGGCGAGCCAGCATTTGATCTGACACCGTTTCTCGCTGGCCTTCCCTCAGTGATCCGCCCCGTTATCCGTAGGGAGATGGTCAAGCTGATCAGGCGCTGGCTGACGCCGAGAGGTTCACTTCTCGACCTTGCCGCGAACACCATCAAGGCGGGCCTCGATGATTGGATCGGCCCCGTACTTGAGCGCATCAACGAACGCGTCGATCCGCCGATCACACACATCGAGGCGATGCGGGTCTACCGATCCGACCGCAGGATGTTTCCGTTCCTCCTGCAGGCCGAGCGAGTTGACCGCTTTTGGCAGGAACGTATCCGGCAACGTCCCTACGAATTCCTCTTACCTAAGAGCACGACGTACAGAGTGTGACTAGCACCGATGTCTCTACCTAGCGAGGTCACCCTGGGCTTCGTTCCGGCTCAGAGTGCAGCGTCTTCGCGGGTCACTGTGGAGGCCGTGGCGCCGGGATCTGTCCCGCCGCCGACTTGATATGAGGAGACTCGATCAGTCGGTCCGGGGAGGGTAGGATTTGCAGTCGGTTGGACCTGACGGGACCTGACCCCAGCCCGATCACGACCCAGCACGTAGCGGATCACATGAAGCGCTGGGCAATCTGCCTCGCCGTGTGACTCGCGTTCCTGGCACCGCTCATCTCCGAAGCGGTTCGGCCTTGGACGGCGTCCTCCACGGCATCTGCCAACTCCTCAACTGCTCTGGCAAGCTCGCTCAACCCGTGTTTGAGCGCCCTGATGTCAGATTCTGTGTCCATCGGCGCACCGTACCCACAGGACGACCTGCCCGACAAGAGGCTGCGAGCAGCCGAGAAGATGGCACAGCCGATTCGACGGGGTCGGCTCGGTGGTGCCCGCTCGTCTCGGGTCCACAGCTTCCCCGGGGGTAGGCAGATATGCATCCGCACGGTGCCAATGTCGGTGACACGGTGCTGAGATGCGACAGCTCAGTATTCGCGGCCGAGAGCGTTACCGATCAGGTCGGGTCATCGACCGACTGCCAGGACCCAGCACATCACCGGCAATGCCGGATGGTTCGCAGCTTCCTGGGAGCCGACGCCCGTGCCCTCACTCGCCGGTCGCCCCGGCTTGGTACACAAGGCGACCGGCGACCCACGTCTCGGCCACGCTCGGAGGATGGTCAGGATCGAGTTCGCCTTCGAGCACCACGAAGTCGGCCTGAAGACCCGGCACCAAGGCACCGCGCTCGGCTTCCTGACCACCGGCATAGGCGGCGCCCGCCGTGTAGGCCCACAGCCAGTCGTCATAGGTGACCACCTGCCCGAGATCGAGGACAGCACCCGACCCGGTGCGACGGCTGGCGCCGTGGCTGGCCGTCCGCAGTGGTTCGTGGAATGTGCACGGTGCGTCGGACGAGGCAGCCATCACCGCCCCCGATCGCCGGATATCGGCGAAGGGCAACCAGCTGGCATCGTCAAAGATCACCCCCTCGACGGCTTGGCCAAGATGATGGAGGAACCCGGGCTGCACCACCGCGACTCCCCCCAAGCGGGCCAAGCGGGCGAGCTGCGAGGTGGAGGCCAGGCAGGCGTGTTCGACCCGGAACCGGTGATCGAGGTCGGGGTGCCGCCGAGCGGCCGCCTCGAATGCATCGAGCGCCCCCGAGAGGCCGGCATTCCCGATGGCGTGGACCGCGACACGAAAGCCCCGTGACGCCACAAGCTCGACATGATCCTCGAGATCTGGGAACAGCTCTCCCACACGCAGTGGCTCCCCGCCGAGATGGACGTCGATCGCAGGCAGCACGCCACCGTCGGCGAACAGCTTGATGGGTCCGACTCGGACACGCTGATCGCCCTCGCCGGTCGGAGGCCCCGACAGTCGGTCCATGTCGGGCCCAGTGAGCACCGCGGTGGGATGGGGCATCACGAGCACCGAGATCGGGAGCCGGCCAGCGGTGGCGAGCATCCGGTAGGCGGCCTCCGCAGGTGGCGCGCAGGCCGCGTCGTGGATGGCGGTGATGCCGTCGCGCAACAGCCGGTGCGCTGCCACCTCGATATGGTCGGCCCACCGATCGGGATCCGCGAAGGGGGCCAACGACTGGGCATGTGCCTCGCTCCAGGCGCGCTCGACGAGCAGGCCATCGGGGGCCCCGTCGAGGTCCCGACCGATGGCACCACCCGGCGGATCGGGGGATGACCGCCCGATGCCCAGCTGGTCGAGACCGCGGGAATCCACTACCGCCTCGTGCAAGCTGTAGTGCGCCACGAGGACCGGCCGGTCCAAACCGAGGGCGTCGAGGTCGCGGCGGTGCGGTACAAGACCCGTTCCCAGATCGCTCCAGCCGGCTCCCCGTATCCACGGTGTCTCGGGCTCACGGGCCGCGTGCTCAGTCAGACGAGCGCCGAGCGCCTCGATCGTGGTGGTCCCGGCCAGATCCGCCCAGCGTGGTTGCAGCGCGGTGATCGACAGGTGATGGTGGGCGTCGATGAAGCCGGGACACAGGATGCGTCCGGCGAGGTCCTCGACGATCGCGTCCGGGAAGGCTTGGATTAACCCGCGCTCGCCCACCGCCAGGATGCGGTCGCCGTCCGCCACGACGACATCGGCTGGCGCGCCCAACGACGACATGGGAAGTATCCGCCCGCCCGTGAAGACCCGAGCCGTCATCGGGCCTGCTCGCCGTGGCCGGCTCCTGCATCTGGAAGGTGAACAGCGGCGCTCATGGTGGACCATTCTTGTCGGCGCGCCACGAACTCGGAGTCGCGGTCTCGTGACACGGCACTGCTGCACGGGCGCTAAGGCGCGACCCCCCGCTATTCGCGGCTCTCGGAGCGATCCCGGTCGGGTGCTAGGCCTCGTCGGCCTCAGTTAGGGGCGAACAACCCGGCAATTCAGTGCGGTGCGCGGTGCCTCCTGAACGGGCATTATGCACTCCCACCAAGGAGTGCCTTCGTGTTCGGTGGTGCATCCGATAGCGGGAGGGACGATGCCGAGCGGCGATGAGATCCGAGAGGTTCAGCGAGCGACGTGGGCCGGGCTTTCTGCGGGCTGGGAGAAGTGGGACTCGGTCATCATGGATCAGCTGGGCCCGGTCGGCACAGCGATTATCGAGCGCCTCGACATCGCCGATGATCAGCAGCATCTCGACATCGCCGCGGGCACTGGTGAGCCGGGGCTGACCGTCGCCAAGCTCGCGCCAAGGGGACACGTCGTTCTGACCGACCTTGCGGCTGAGATGCTCGATATTGCGACGCGACGAGCGAACGCGCAAGGGATCACCAATGTTGAGACCAAGGTGTGCAGCGCCGACGACCTACCATTCGGTGACGCGACATTCGACAGTATCTCGGTACGGTTCGGGTACATGTTCTTTCCCGACGTCGCCAAAGCGACCGCCGAGTTCGCGCGCGTGCTGAAGCCGAATGGACGTGTCTGCTCGTCGGTATGGGTTAAGCCCGAGGAGAACCCGTGGACGACGATCGCCATGCAGGCAATCGCGACGGAGGCGGTGCTGACGCCACCCGACCCGGATGGGCCGAATATGTTCCGGTGCGCTGCCCCGGGATATGTCAGTGCCCTGTACGAGGCCGCGGGGCTGCGCGACGTTGTCGAGTGGGACGTCGCCGTCGAACTCGTGACGCGATCGCCCGCGCAGTATTGGGAGATGATCAGCGAGCACGTCTCGCTCGCAGTTGCGGCGCTTCAGCAGGTCGACGAACCGGCGCGGGAGCGGATCGCGAAAGCCGTCATCGCCAAGGTCAGCACCTACGAAGAAGACGGCAAGGTAAGGATTCCGGGCGTGGCCCGCTGCATCGTCGGCACGAAGTAGGGACGTCCGAACTGCCGATCTGACAGAACGCAACGTGCCGTTCTGCGCTACCTGTGGCCGGGGCCACCCTGCTCGCAAATCACCGCCCTGAGCGACCCCGGTCGGTTCCGGCCGTCAGGGCCTCGTCCGACCCCCGAGCATCACCGGCAATTCCGGTCGCTCCTGGCCAGTATCGCCAGGCGCCAGACGCGTCGTGGTTTACCCCTCTTCGAGCGCCACGAGGCACGGAGCCGTTCGAGAGTCCGTTCCATAGTTTGACGAGGTTCCCCAAATGGCCACACAGGGGTAACCGCACAAGCTCATCGAGGGTGCCGTAGCGGAGAGTTCCTTCGAGTGACTGATAGACACTCGGCTAAGGCCGAGACTCAGCCGACCGGATCCTGGATGGACCGACGAGGCCGTGTGCCATGGCCTCCATGGCCGCTCCGGCGCGGTTCGAGACACCGAGCTTGGTGTAGATGTGCTCGACGTGGTTCCCCGCCGTCTTGGGGCTGATGCCGAGCCGGCGGGCGATGCTCTTGTTGGGCAGACCCTCTGCCAGCAGAGCGAGCACCTCGCTTTCGCGGGCGGTGAGGCCGGCAGGACCCCCGGCGCGTGCCCTGCCGGCGGCGTGCCCTACGGCCCCAAGCACCGCATCGACAGCGGCCGGGTCGAGTCGTCCCGCCTTCTCCTCGGCTCGCAGAAAGCTGGCGGCCTCGGCCTGGTCGAACGCACCACGGTGGGGGCGAGGCTCGAGCAGCGCCTGGTAGACGTCGGCCGCGGCGAGCACACGCGCTGGGACCGACAGCATGGCTGCGCCCACGCCGCGGTGGTAGCCCGAGCCATCCATCCTCTCGTGGTGGGTGGCGGCGAGGAGCCCGATGCGCCGCAGGGGCTCCGGGCGGCTGAAGATCCGCTCGACGTAGTAGACGTGCAGCCGCATGCGCTCGAGGTCGCTTGTGGTGAGCGGCCCAGGCTTGTCCCACACGGTGCCTGGCACGCCGAAGCGCCCGACGTCGTGTACCAAAGCGGCACGCCGGGCCAGGCGGGTCTCGGCGGCTGGCACGGCAAGGAGCGACGCAGCCTGCGCCACCAGCGCTGCCGTCCCCCGTCCATGGCCGGCGAAGTAGGGGCAGCGCAGGTCGCAGAAGTCAGCGATGGCCTCCAACGCGAGGTCGAGCTCGTCCTCGCTCAGAGCAGGGCGGGCACTCGGCTCGATGGCGAGCAGACCTTCAAAAGGATCGTCGGCCAACCCCTCGAACAGCGGAGCAGGATCGGCTACCACAGCGTCGACCACCGACGGGTCGAAGTGGGTGCCGCGCCGCGAGCGCGTGACCTCTATGGCGGCGTCGACGCCGGAGGTGCGCTCGAAGAGCTCGCAGGCCTCGGCGACGTGCGCGATGCGGGCCGACAGGGCCAGACCCTCGCCCGCCAGGTCGCGGGGCACGCCTTTGCCGTCCCATCGGGCGTAGGCCTGCTCGATGCCGGCCCGGACGTCGGGGCCGAGCTGCAGATGATCCGCCAGCACGCCGGCGGCGGAGCAGTGGTTGGCCATCTGGTCGAGCATGCTGTGCCCGCTGGTCGCCATGAAGACCGAGGCCTGGCGGACCCGCTCGAAGGCCGAGCCGCCGGACCCGGCACGCCGGAGCATGAAGACCATGGCCGGGAAGCCGGCCAGGTCGAGCTCGAGGGCATGGGACCGAAAGTCGATGTCGTCCCCGAAGAGGGCGGACGACTCGTTGCCGTACACGGGACAGCCGACGTAGGTCAGGATGCTCGCGTCGTAGAGGGTGGCGAGCTCGTCGGGCTCGAGGCCGAGGCGATCACCCAGGCGCATGGCGATGCGAGCGGAGCGCAGCATGTGCTCGGGGGGCTGGCCGAATCCCAGGTCAGTGGCGAGTGATAGTGCCATGAGCAGGTCAGTGAGCCGGACCCCGGAATCTGACATGCCGGGACTGTAGTTGTCCCGTGACGAACCAGCTTGAAATCTCAGCTCGCATCGCTGGGGTGAATGCCTCATGTCCCGACCCGCGCTCCTCCGTATCTTGCAATCACGAACCAGACGTGGAAGCCGCCCGGCTGGTCGAGGAAATGAATGGAGCGAGCAGCCATGCCCAAGTACGTGATCGAGCGGACCGTGCCCGGCGCCGGCCAGATGGACGCCGCTGCCCTGGCACAGATCGCCGGCAAGTCCAACGCGGTGCTCGGCACCCTGGCGCCGGACATCCAATGGCTCCACAGCTACGTCAGCGACGACAGGATCACCTGCGTCTACATCGCGGCCAACGAGGAGATCATCCGTGAGCACGGCCGGTGCGGAGGCTTTCCGATCGACGCCGTGCATCAGGTCAGCGCCGTCATCGATCCAACCACGGCCGAGGTGACCCGATGAGCCGGGCCGCCGTCAGCCTGACCACCGGCCTCGAGGATCCCGAGAAGGTCACCGTGGCGCTCCTCGTGGCAGTCGGTGCCGCCGAGGCCGGCCGGCCCACGCTCATGTTCTTGACCAAAGAAGCAGTGCGCCTCGCCACGGAAGGCGTCGCAACCGGGGTCGCCTGCGACGGCTGTCCCAGCCTGCCCGACCTCATGAAGCGTTACGACGCAGCAGGGGGCGAACTGTTCGTCTGCCCGATCTGCTTCAACTCCCGCAGTCTCGACGAAGTCACCCTGCTGTCCAACGCTCGTTTGGGGGGATCGGTCCAGCTGTGGGAGTGGATCGGCGACGACGACACCGTCACCTTCAGCTACTGAGTTCGCCATGGAACTCGGTGAGGACTTTGCTCGGGCGTTGGCGGCCAAGGATGCTGCCGGGCTCAAGAGCGTTCTGTCGCCTGAGGTCGACTTCAAGGCGATGACGCCGGGCCGGTTCTGGGAGGCGGAGCGCGCCGACGAGGTGGTCGACGACATCGTCCTCAGACATTGGTTCCGGCCGACCGATGACATTGAGGCGCTCGAGCACCTCGAGATGTCGTCGGTGGGCGGGCGCCGAGCGCGTCGCCTATCGCATGAGGATCCGAAGGGACAAGGATGCCTTCCTGGTCGAGCAACAGGTCTATTTCGACGTCGAGGCAGACCGCATCAGCTGGCTGCGGATTATGTGCGCTGGGTACCAGCCACAGCTCTGAGCTTTGGTGGGGCTGACCGCACTGTAAGTGCCGGTACATCGCCCCAGGGCCAGACGACAGCCCGAGCGATATCCCCGGCCAGGAATGATCCTGCTCGGGTGAGGCCACCGGGCCAGGGTTGGGCATCCCCGGCAGCCCGAGATAACGCCGGAATTTCAATGCGGGTGCGCGGTGGCTCCTGAACGGGCAGTATGCACTCCAACCAATGAGTGCCTTCGTGTCCGGTGGATGCATCCGATAGCGGGAGGGCCGATGTCGAGCGGCGATGACATTCGAGACGTTCAGCGAGCGACGTGGGCCGGGCTTTCTGCGGGCTGGGAAAAGTGGGACTCGGTCATCATGGATCAGCTGGGCCCGGTCGGCACAGCGATTATCGAGCGTCTCGACATCGCCGATGATCAGCAGCATCTCGACATCGCCGCGGGCACTGGTGAGCCGGGGCTGACCGTCGCCAAGCTCGCGCCAAGGGGACACGTCGTTCTGACCGACCTTGCGGCTGAGATGCTCGATATTGCGACGCGACGAGCGACCGCGCAAGGGATCACCAATGTTGAGGCCAAGGTGTGCAGTGCCGACGACCTGCCATTCGGTGACGCGACATTCGACAGTATCTCGGTACGGTTCGGATACATGTTCTTTCCCAACGTTGCCAAAGCGACCGCCGAGTTCGCACGCGTGCTCAAGCCGGGTGGACGTCTCTGCTCGTCGGTATGGGTCAAGCCCGAGGAAAACCCTTGGACGACGATCGCCATGCAGGCAATCGCGACGGAGGCGATTCTGGCGCCACCCGACCCGGATGGGCCGAATATGTTCCGGTGCGCTGCCCCGGGATATGTCAGTGCCCTGTACGAGGCCGCGGGGCTGCGCGACGTTGTCGAGTGGGACGTCGACGTCGAACTGGTAACGCGATCGCCCGAGCAGTATTGGGAGATGATCAGTGAGCATGTCTCGCTCGCAGTTGCGGCGCTTCAGCAGGTCGACGAATCGGCGCGGGAACGGATCGCGAAAGCCGTCATCGCCAAGGTCAGCACCTACGAAGAAGACGGCACGGTAAGGATTCCGGGCGTGGCGCGCTGCATCGTCGGTACGAAGTAGGGACGCCCGAACTGCCGATCGGCTCGGGGGCTCGCCGAGTCGGCCTCGCCCCAGGGGGCAAACAACCCGCATTACAGGGGCGTCTGCGGACGCCAGCCTGTGTGCATGGATAGCGCCACGGTCGAGTCCTCGGAGTGGCCGGTGGATCCCAAGACAAGCGGAAACCTCCTGAGCCAGACTGTTGCTCCTATGGACCGGCCCGAGACCAGGTACGTCGCGGTGAGGGACGCCGATGTTGCCTATCAGGTGTTCGGCGACGGACCGATCGATCTCCTCTACACCTATGGAGTCGGCAGCCACCTCGACCTTTACTGGGAGATGCCGAGGTTCACGGAGTCTCTGGCCGCTCTCGCCTCGTTCAGCAGGGTCATCATGTTCGACCGCCGTGGAATCGGAGCCTCCGATCCCGTCTCACTCGGCGCCATGCCGACCTGGGAGGAATGGACCGACGACATCATTGCTGTGCTTGATGCGGCCGGATCGAAGCGCACCGCCATCCTGGCCTCGATCGATGCGGGACCGATTGCCATGCTCTTTGCTGCTATGCACCCAGAAGCGGTGAGCGCCCTGATATTGCACAACACGACCGCTCGGTACCTAGTGGCCGATGATTTCCCGATCGGCGTTTCTCCGGAGGTTCTCGATCTCCTCGTGGCTCTGATAGGCGAGGCATGGGGCACGCTGGACTTCGTGCGCCTCGCCCAGCCTAACGAGGTCGATGAGGAGCACTTGCGCTTGAGCGCGATGATCATGCGCGCTTCGGCGACGCCTCGGACGGCGGCGGCCATGTTTGACTACTTGTTGCGGAACCTGGACGTTCGCCAGATACTGCCGCTCATTCAAGCTCCCACCCTCATCCTTCATGCCAGTGAGATGCCATTCATCTCCGTGGAGCACGGGCACTACCTTGCTGATCACATCGGCGATGCGACATTCGTCGAGGTGCCGGACGCGACCACTGGGCCAGATCCGGCCATTGTTGACGAGGTGGCAGAGTTCCTGACCGGCGAGCGGCCAATCGTCGAGATCGAGCGCGTCCTCACCACCGTGCTGTTCACCGACATTGTCGGGTCTACTGCCCAAGCCGCCTCGTTGGGTGACCAGCGCTGGCGTTCGCTCCTCGATTCCCATGACAAGACCGTGCGTGGGCAGTTTCACCGGTTTCGTGGACGAGAGATCAACACCACGGGAGACGGGTTTGTCGCATCGTTCGACGGCCCAGCCCGAGCTATCCGCTGTGCCCAAGCTATCGCCGAAGCCACCGGCAAGCTCGGGATCCAACTTCGGGTCGGGCTGCACACGGGCGAATGTGAGGTCCGAGGCGATGATCTTGGTGGACTGGCGGTCCACGTTGCCGCCCGGGTGGGAGCGCTGGCGTCACCGGGCGAGATCCTGGTCTCCGGCATGGTCAAGGACCTGGTAGCCGGGTCCGGCATCGAGTTCGTAGGGCGTGGAGAGCACGAACTCAAAGGCGTACCGGGAACGTGGCGGCTGTTCGCCGTCGAGGGCTGACCCACCCGCCCGGTATCACGCTGAAATGTATTCATCTGGACCGGGCGAGAAGTGCCGATCCCGGTGAGGCCAATGCGCGCTCCAGCTTGCTGTTGACCATCCGGTATCACGCAGCGCAAACACCGCTGCTGACCGATTGCGCGAGGCCGAGGTGACCTCATGTTCGCTGCGCCTCATCTGATCCGCTGAATCATCTTGCCGGTGAAGCCCAAATACTGATGAGGAACGTCCTCAAGCATCGCCCGAACGTTCTCCTCTGGCTCACTGGTGGCGAAGATCACCTGTTGACCGAACGCTGCGGACTGACCGGCTCGTCGGAATAATGCTTCGAAGCTCACCGGATCTGCGCTCTGCTGGCGGGGTTCGTCGAAGACGAGGAGCTGTGCGTGATTGTCGGTGAATGTCCGGCCCACCTCTAGAACCCCGATCCGATGCGCCCA
This sequence comes from uncultured Acidimicrobiaceae bacterium, assembly GCA_963842145.1. Classification (GTDB taxonomy): domain Bacteria; phylum Actinomycetota; class Acidimicrobiia; order Acidimicrobiales; family UBA8190; genus CAWJFJ01. The sequence continues at coordinate 43,248 of CAWJFJ010000012.1, read as the reverse complement.
GATCGTCCTGACCATGTCGCTTGCCGACAGGTCAAATCCCAAGTCAAAGCCCTCGTACACCGGGAGGTAGGTGTCCTCGGAGATGGTCAGTTCGCCGATAGGCAGACTCGTAAAGCCGTATTCGCTGAGTTGCTCCAGAAAGCTCGTCTGCAGCGCCGACAGCTTGGCTTGGTCTGATTGAGACGTGGTCTGACCTCGGAGACGGGCTTGTTGTTGCAACAGCCCAGTCCACGAGAGTGCGAGTTCGGCCAAGGCCGTGGTTAGTGTGGGGAGGCGTCCCGCGACTGCGCCAAGGCCTTCGATTTGGTCTCGGAGATGGACGCGTCGCTCGACGTCTTCGAGAGACGGTGATCCTTGGGCGGATACCAGCGTCTCCCGTTCGGAGTGAATTGATTGCTGAAGCGATCGAACCTGCTCATCGAGTACAACCAGCCGCTGCTCTTTGGCCGATATTGCGGCGCCCAAATCGCTCCGCATCGCCTCAAAAAGTGCAATTTGCTCCTTCAAGAGTTCGATGTTCCTCTAGATAGGCATCGGCACAATGGCGGCGGCGGGATCGAGGAGCGTGGACGGGAGTTCTTGATGGCACGTCGGGCAATCGGCAGGCGTGACCGCGGCCAATGGCGCCCCCATCCTTCGGAGGGTGTCAGCATCCTGGCTGCGTCGAGTGTCATTCTGAAGCGCCAACACGCGACTGTCGAGACTTCGGATCTGATCCTCTTCCATTGCCAGCTCGCGTCTAATCGAATCTGCCAGACCGCCTACCTCACGAAGCCCATCGAGGTGGCGCTGCAACTCCGACGACACCTCGGGCGCCACGTCCTCAGCGCGAGGCAGGACTCGATTCGTCAACTGGTTGAGTTCATGATCGAGTCTGACCAGCTCGGACTCCAGCGGCTCCCATTCGTCGCCAGCGGCCAGCCATAGTGAAGGACCTGGATCTAGAGGCCAATCGCTCGTGGGCTCTTCCGGGACGCCTCGGACGCCGATTCCGTGGTCGTTGGCTGTGGAACGAAACGTCGTAACAGCTGTAGACCACCGAGCACGAAGATCCGCCATCTTCTCTCGAAGAAGTTGTCGCTCGGCGGCAATATCACTACCTGACAGTGCAAGTACGAATTCCACGTTGCGCCGAGTGACGTCTCGGATGCGCAAGTACGTCGGCGTCTGGGCCTGTATTCCAGACCAGCCGCGCTTCTGCTCCACAAAGAACAAAGGAAAAATGGTCTCCAAATAGAGTGGTGAGACACCTCCGTCGTAGTGCGACACCTCTGGCAGTTCCCATCCGACAAATTCGGCAAGCCAGTGGTGGAAACCGGCTTCCCTTTGAGCCGCGCCTGATCGGCGAACGAAATAAGCCTGTTCGCGTAGATCGTGGGCACCCTGCGTCAGGACGGGTCCATCCCAAACCGTCACCAGGTCGGTGTCGATGGAGACGTGCTTCGCGTACCGGCGAACCGTAGCTATTTGTCCCGCACCGTTCTCAATCTCCAGTGTGACGTTGCTTTCGACAACATTGATTTCTTGGCCGTTCGCTTCGTCCGTCAGCGATGACGTAGCAACGTGGGGAAGAGGTATTGCGCGCGACGGGCTCAAGATACCCTCCAAACCGAGGGCATACAGGATGCCCTGCAGGCTTGTTGACTTACCGCTCGAGTTGTCGCCCCGGAGCACGACTAGCCCTTGTTCGAACGGAAGTGATACGCCGAAGACGCCGTCAATGGTATTCGCCCGGAAGTCGAACTGCCGCAGCTTCAGTTTCACGGCCTCGTCCTCGTAGCGAGCGCCGTCCGAATCGCCGACTGCGACAGCGACCGCGGCAAGGCGCCTAATAGTCTGCGTTCCAGCGTGAACAGCTCGTCATCTGCCTGGATGGCGGCTACGACCGACTCACCGACATCCGTCAGTTGAAGGCGGCCATTGTTTGTGAGCCGGAGCAACCCGAGCCCTATACACCGATCAACGGCGCGTTCCAACGCCGGCTCAAATTGAACCATTGGGATCTGTGGCAGCAGCCGACCATCCAGTGCCGCAAGTAGTGCTCGTCGAGAGCCCTCGCTCAATACGGCGGAGTTCAAGACGTGCAGCTGTTCTCGGCTCACCAATTGCCCACGGCAGTGATGAACCAGAAGCAGCAACAAGGGGATACGCCACTCCGGCCGCAAGTCTGGTGGCACGGATGCAGGGCGTCTAGTGAACGTCATGCCGGCCGCGGTCGCACCATCCGGAGGCACGCCGACACTCATGATCCGCTGGCCTCGCGGAAGTCCAACGGACATTCGGCGAGCCAGTCTGTTGTTGTGCCCCACGCCAGATCCATGGCGTCTGCGTCATTCAAAAAGGCCAGGTTGTCTTTCAGCGTCTCGTGGTACTTGGTTGCGGAGCTGACCTGCGCCTTTCATCGACTGGAGTCTGCCATGGTCCTACTGTTGACGTGGGCTCTCCGTTGGAAGCGCCTCTAAGCCGGAACAGTCACGCGGCTTAGCGGCGGACGGACCCTCGACAAGCGCGCCCTCGCGGTCCGACAGTGGGTGTCGGCGTTCCTCGCCGTGGCCTTTGCAGATGGAGGCGAAGGTTGGCATGCCTCTGCGACATCAAAACCGTCTGAAGGGGCTCTTGTGTTGAATCTCCCGTGAGGGGATCGGTGTGTGGACTGCCGCATGGTTCCACGGACACGCGGACCAGGCCGCCATGTCGGCGTGGCTGTTCGAGAAATTCAGGCCGGCAGTACCTCCCCGTAGCGTTCCTCGTCCGTGAGGAGTGCGTTGTCGGCCTCGAGCGCCTGGGACTTTTCTTCGTCGGTCATGGCGTCCCACAGCCCGGCAGCCGCCTGGGCCAAGGTTGCAAATTGCCAGACGAAACGAAGACGTGTTGGGTCGAATCGATTCGACCCGTGGTGAGTGGCTCGCTTGACCCGGATTTTGGTGATGAGGGTTAGGAACACGGCACGTTGCTCGTCAGATGTCATTGATCCCCACTGCTGTGCTACCTGACCTCCGAGGCGGTCCAAGGCTGAGTGACCTCGCAGGGCGGCAATCTGGGACAGACGAGCCTCGATCCGAGAGGTGATGCGCTGCGATTGCCGGAGGAAGACCTGGCGGGTGATGGCCCGGTCGCCGTAGTCGTCTTCGAGCAGGCGGAGCATCTTCTCGTCCGCTGCGTTCTCCACCACGAGGGCTCTTGCTGCTGCAGCCTGATCCTCGGTTCCCTCTGTCACCGCCTGGCGCATTACGGGGGAGTCCATCAAAGGCAGCAGCCGCCCGGTGACGTAAGACTCAACGTTGTCAGCACTGATGAAGATATGGCCACACCCCCCGGATTCCTTGCGGCAGCCGTAAAGCCTCCGCCCACCCCGGGGCATGGCCGTCAGAGCCCGATCACATTCGCCACAGTGGAGGATGCCTCGCAGTGGGTACTGACGGCTCGGAGCGGGCTGTCGACGGGAAGGGTCCTGCAGTACGGCGCAGACCTGGTCCCATGTCTGGCGATCCAGAATGGCAGGCCACGACGCCTCGCCGATCACCTGTCCTTGGTGTTGGCGCAGCCCCACGGTGCGTGGTCTCGTCAGGAAGGCTTTGATACCGGTCACCGACCACGGCTTGTCGGTCACACTCCGGACACCTCGCTCGATCCAGTCCTTGCGGATTGCATAGAGGGTCTCGCCGGCCAACACCCGGCTGGCTGCTTCCCGGATGAGGACCGCCTCGGGTTCACGGATAGTCACCCGATCGTCCTCGAAGCCGAAGGGACGCGTGCCGCCACCATGGGAGAGTCCTCGCTCGGCCAGTTCCAGGTGTTTGCGCTTGATCCGCTGGCGGGTCTTGCGGACCTCCTCAGCAGCCACGGCACCCTTGATGCGGGCCACGAGGAGCCCATCTCCGGTCCCCATGTCGACGTTCCCGCCCACGAAAGCGAGCTGCGTTACACCCGCCTGGTCACATACGGCCACGAAGTCTTCTAACTCGATGGGGCGTCTGGTCAGCCGGTCCAGGTCCCAGGTCGCCACGGCGTCCACGGCGCCTCGCTTGATGTCTTCCAGGAGGCGTTTGTACTCCGGCCTGACCTTCCGAGGGTCGGCAGCCGAGAGATCGTTGTCGACGTACGGCGGCTCGATGACTTCCCACCCCCGCTCGGTGCAGATCCGCCGGAGATCCTGCTCCTGGCGCTCGACTCCCAAGCGCTCGCCGTCCCGGTCCGAACTGATCCTGCAGTAGACAGCCGCTCTCATGCCTTCAGTATACCATAAACAAACGTGGCTCCTGCGAGGTTGGCGATCACGCACCGTCGAGCCGGCCGGCATTTGCCCGGTCGGACCCGGCGTGACCCAAGACGGGTGGCTTGGCAGAAACGTGGCCAACTCGTGGGTCTGGGGCCGGCCGCGGCCCGTCCCGGGGACGTCCACGATGACGATCCCGGAGAGTTGCTCGCCAAGGATGCTTCGGCCCCCTGAGCGAGGAACCGCGAGCCACTGTCTGAACAAGGCAAAGGTTCGTTGTCGCGGCACTAGCTCTGCTCGCCCCTCTCGTTCTCATGACCACGGAACGTCATTCAACCGGCACAAGCCAGGCGAGTCTGCTCGGCCAGTGACCTTCGAACCTGGACTGATCGGGAAGCGCCGGGTCCGGGTCGGGGTCTCGGCCCGGAGCCGACGTGGCTTGGGGCATCCGGTACTCAAGGGATCCCGGGCGCGTCGTGTAGCCAATCCATCTGGCCCATCCGGTACAACAGCCGATACTGCGCGCACCTGGCTCACAGCGACCCGGGCCATATTCGCGGCTCGGCGCGGTTGCGGACGGTCCGATCGGCCATGACCTCCTCGGCAGCGGCCCGCACTCGCACCCGCCGGGATCGGATGGTCTGAGCCGAGAGTCCGGGCGCCCGGGGCGCCCGGGGCGGGGCTACGGCAGGCTAACTAGGTCGCCGGAGAAGGTTGAAGATTGTCGTCGTGCCCTGCGTGGTTGACGGCGCCGTGGCAACGATCGTGTGGTGCCCAAGCTTGCCCGAACGGGCCCGGGGCGGGATCCTGGCGCCGCAGCTGAACGTCCCGTTCGAGGCGACCGTAGTGGTGCACAGTACGGTCGTGGCGCGCTTACGAGCCCGCAGCCCGCTCAGGTAGGTAACGGTGATCGGATTACCGGGAACGAAGTTGGTTCCGTTGGCGATAACTCCCGAACGCACTTTTCCGGATCCCGGGGTCAAAGTCAGCAACGGCGATGGCAAGGTCGGTGTCGTCCCCGAGATCACGGTGAGGACGGAGCTACTGCTGAGGATGCTGCCGACGAGGCTGCCGAGGAGCCCAGCTGGGGCCGTGGCGGTGATGGTGGAGACACCGGGGAGCGCACCGGTGGCGAGTCCCTGGGATCCGAGAGTGGCCGCTGCCGAGGACGAGGACCAGGTGACGAGGCTGGTCAGGTTCTCGGTGCTCAGGTCGGACATGAGGCCGGTGGCGGTGAACTGCTGGGTTTGGCCTTGGGCAATGGAGGCCAACGACGGCGACACCGAGATCGCGGTCAATACTGGCGATACTGCGGCGGTGACCACGGTGAGGGCGGCCGAGCCGCTCAGCCCCCCACCGAGGACCCCACTAAGGAGCCCCCCAAGCCCGAGGATGCCGGTCGGGGCCGTGGCGGTGATGGTGGAGACACCGGGGAGCAGACCGGTGGCGAGTCCCTGTGACCCGGTGAGGTTGGAGAGTGAGGCCAGCAATCCCGACGACGAGGACCACGTGACGAGGTTGGTCAGATCCTCCGTGGTTCCGTTGGACAGGAGGCCGGTGGCGGTGAACGGCAGGCTCTGGCCTTGGGTAATGGAGGCCACGGCGGGCGACACCGAGATGGAGCGCAAAGTGGGTGAACCGAGCAGGGGTAGTGCGTGCGCCGAATCGGCGCTGTCCGCTACGAGCACCCCCGCGACGATCAACACAGCGAGCAGTGAGGCGACTGGCCGAAGACCACGAATCTTCATTCCGAAACCCCCGCATTGATCTCACCGGCGGTAGCCCACGGGTGTGGCCCGGCGGATGAAACTTGTGTCAGTCTTGATTTCGGCGACGGTGATTACTAGCGGGTAATCACGTATGGAGTCTCAGGTGTTTTCACCTGGGAGCGCTGGCTCCTTGCCGGTCGTGGCAGCGGCACCGATGTACCAGCCGAGGATCGTCGCGACCGCAAGGACGCCGTGGTAGCAAAATCGGCGGGCCGACTGGGGATGCGCGCAGCGTGCGGTATCGGTCGATGATTGGCAGGAAGCCTCCCACCGTCGGAGCCACGCATCTATTCGGCGATCCCGGCCGCGTTGTGTATCCATCGGGGCCAGGCGGTACTGCGCCGCTTGATCGCCGTTTAAGGCTGGAGTGAACCGCTCGAGGTATCACCACCCCGGAACGTCTAGCGGCTGGGCCGATCTCCATCCCTTTTCCTCAACTGCCCACCCGGCCCATGCCTCCGAGCGAATAGGCACTTTCGGCATGCTGGGTGAGGTCCAGCCCCGTGGACTCATCCTCCGGGCTCACCCGCAGGCCGATCGTTTTGTCGATCGCTGTGGCGAGAAGCCACGTCACCGAGAAAGAAAAGACGACCGTAACTGCGGCAGCCAGAGCCTCCAAGCCGAGGAGATGAAAACCCCCGCCCGTGAAGAGTCCATTAGCACCACCGGGATTGATCGACCGGGTAGCGAACAGCCCCAGGAGGACCATGCCCACCAGACCTCCCACACCGTGGACACCGAGAACGTCGAGGGAGTCGTCGTAGCGGAGTCTGAACTTCACGCGCACAGCCATGGCACAGAGGACGCCAGCCACGAGGCCGATCACGATGGCGGCCATGGGCGCCACGAACCCCGCACACGGGGTGATGGCCACCATCCCGGCCACCGCGCCGGAAGCCGCACCAAGAGTCGTTGGGTAAGACTCCTTGACGCGCTCGAAGCACAACCACCCGAGCAGCCCCGCCGCTGCTGCCAACTGTGTGTTGACGAAAGCCGAAACGGCCACGCTGTTCATCCCCAGGGCCGATCCGGCGTTGAACCCGAACCAACCGAACCACAGAACGCCCACACCGAGGAGGCTCAGCGGTACCGAGTGGGGGGCCATTCCCTCACTGGGCCAGCCCCGGCGTCGGCCGAGCACGAGCACGATGGCCAACGTCGAGAATCCCGAGTTGATCTCGACGACCGTACCGCCCGCAAAGTCGAGTACTCCCCGTCTGGCCAGCCAACCCTCAGGGCTGAATACCCAGTGAGCGAGCGGCGCGTAGACGACGAGAAGCCACAGACAGATGAACACCGCGAAGGCGGGGAACTTGATCCGGTCCGTTGTTCCCCCACTGATCAATGCGGCCGTGATGACTGCGAACATCATCTGGAAGGTGACGATCGACATCGGCGACGCCCCGGAACGGGAGAACCCGGGAAGGCCGTGCGCCATGCCGCCGAGACCAGCCAACGAGAAGTTGCCGATCAGGCCATGACCCGCGTCGTGGCCGAAGGCGAGGCTGCACGCCACGATCGCCCAGAGGACGCTGACGGCACCGATGGCGATGTAGTTGTTCATCATCACTGCCAGCACGTTCTTCGACCGGACCATGCCGCCATAGAAGAGGGCAAGACCCGGCGTCATGAAGAGCACCAGAGCGGCTGAGACGAGTACCCAGGTGGTGTCCACGGCGTTCATGTGCGTTCGTGCTCCTGTCGGTGACGATCTCGGCCTCGTCGGACTAGCCGCGTCGTTCCTGGTCTCAGAGGGCGTCTGGGCCACGCTCTCCCGCGTGTACCCGCACCAGGGACTCGAGCGGTTGGACCCAGACCTTGCCGTCGCCGATGCAGCCGGTCCGGGCCGCTTCGGCCGGGGCGGCGACGACCTCGTCGACCCGGTCGTCACCCACGATCACCTCCATGCGGAGCTTCGGGACGGAGTCGACCTCGTACTCGGCGCCGCGGTAGACCTCGGTGTGTTCGCGCTGGCGACCGAAGCCTGCGCTTCGGTCAGTGTCATCCCTTGGACTCCGAGCGCCTCGAGGGTGTGCTTCACGTCGTCGAGCCGGAAGGGCTTGATGACGGCAACGATCAGCTTCATGGGTTCTGGTAGGTCCTTCCAACCCGTGCAGTGGCTCGGCGCAGCGTATCGGCCCGGGGTAGGTCAGAGGGTGAATGGCGGGCCGTGCATCGACTGTCCATTTCGCCTGTTGAGACAGTGCTAATCACCGTCTGGGTCGGCATCCCCCACGCGCACCGTGTAGATATGCCGGCCGCGGATGAGGTCTGACCCCTTGGCATGGGGCTCTGACGGCAACCGGTAATCAAGGGATCGGTCGCACCGTGTATCCAATCCATCTGGCCCATCCGGTACCACAGCCGATACTGCGCGCACCTGGCTGACAGCGACCCCGAGCGATATCAGCGGGCGCCCAGAGCAATCCGGAGGGCGCCTTGGCTGTAGATCTATGGCAGGATCCGCCGGGGTCAGGGGTGCGCGAATTGCCCTTGACGGTCGACGGTCGGCCTCCGGCCTTTGTGGGTCACGGGGAGGGGTTGGTGGAACTCAAAGTTGTTGGTGCCGGCGTGGGCCGAACGGGGACACATTCACTCAAGCTGGCGCTCGAGCAGCTCCTCGGCGGCCCATGTCACCATATGCTCGAAGTACTCGGAGATCCCGACCAGGTTCCTGGCTGGATCGATGCCATCGAAGGCCGCCCCGTCGACTGGTCAGCGTTGCTGGTGAGGTATCGAGCAGTAGTGGACTGGCCCGGTGCTTCATTTTGGCGGGAGTTGTCTCAGGCTAACCCGGGTGCGCTCGTGTTGCTGTCGGTTCGTGATCCCGAGGAGTGGTATCGCAGTGCCACGAACACGATCTTCTTGACATTCGACCACATGCCACCGGAGGTCGCACCCTGGATGGACGAGGTGCGAAAGCTCCTGCGGGACCGATTCAGCGACCACTTCAACGACGAAACGGCCATGATCGATGCCTACACTCGTCACAATACTGCCGTGCGCGCAGAAGTGCCGGGGAGCCGACTGCTCGAGTGGAACCTCGTGGACGGTTGGGACCCGATCTGCGAACGGCTGAGATTGCCAGTGCCTGTTGAACCTTTTCCTGTGACGAATTCAACCGACGAGTTCCGCGAAATGGTCGGTATCCCGCCTTTGACTTGACGCGAGTGGCCCGCGGCGTCGGTACAAAGGGCGTCCGGGGGTGCCGGTACTTAGCCCCTGGGTATCGGGTCGAAAACGGCGCTAGACGGCACGGTATCGCTCGCAGTATCAGGCGGGCAGGATGACTCCCGCGAGTGCCGCCCGTGTCGGGGTAGGGAACCCGCCGCCCTGAGCGGAGAGAAACGAGAGCATCTTGACCCAGCTTCGCCGACCCTTTGCACATCTCTACGTAAGTCCACCCGGAGGGTCGATCGAGATGTGTGGAGCCCGCTCAACTGGGCTGACACGCACCTACTGCTGGCTCGCCTCGTGGCCAAGATGCGCGACCTGCCCATCGTCGGCACCGAGGAGAACGTCGTTGTAGTGGCGCTCACCGCGGTGGTGGCCGGCGGCGGGCGACGAGAAGCCCAACAGGATGCTGATCCGGTGAGGGCCGGTGTCGCTCGTCGGGGGCATCGACGCGTGCATGACGTCGGTGTAATGGATCGTCACGTCCCCGGCTGAAACACTAAGGGGGACGCCATGGGGCGCGGCCTGGTCAGAGCCGTCGATGAACGGGAAGCTCAGGGGGTGAGAACCCGGGAGCACGCGCAGCTCACCTGCTTCGGCAGACCCGTCGTTGAGGCAGATCGTCATGACGATCGACGGGCACATCGACGCGTGGCCGCCCATGCCACAGTCGCGATGCCACGGCAGGTCGGCCAAGCCTTCGGCCATGTTGGGGAGCTTCCACAGGATCGTCACCGCGTCGCGCCCCTCGGTGTCCTTGGCGACGAGCGGCACCGCGGGAACGGCGGCGATGCTTAGCACCCGGTCGTCGTGATAGAGCGCCCGCAGATGCGGGCGGGTCGCCCCGTTCAGCACGCGCGTCAGGACCGATACTCCGTCGGTGGTCTTACCCCACCACGACTCCTGGTCACCCGGTGCCGCTTGATCGTGGAGGAGGGCGGCTTCCCTGAGAAACTCGGTGACCTCGTCGGCGCTGAACACCTCACGGAGATGCAGGTACCCAACCGTCTCGAAGAAGTGTCGAACGTCGTCGTGGCACTGGTCGAGCTCCTCTAGCGTGAACGACTGCTCCGGGTCAAGCGGCGCCCCAGAACGATCCTGGAGGACCATATTGGCCGGATCGTAGATCGGTCTCCCGTGGAAGATTGCCCGTAGCGCCGGCTCCCACCGAACGAACCGCATGGGATTTCCACGGACCACCTCGACGCGCCCGCTGTAGAGGAGGCCCGGGGTTGTCTCGAGATCCGCGACGAGCGCGCTGAAGGCGTCGTCGTCCATCGACACCACGGTCCTGGCGTCAACGTCGCCTTCGACGATCTCTATCGTCAGCGGACCCGGCACATAGGTGAACGCACCCGACGGGGTGCGCACCCCCAGTGGCCCGACCCGCTGAACATCGACCAGGGCAAGCGCGCCATGACGTTCGATCAGCTCTGGGAGAACCTTCCAATGGAACCTCTGGAACTCGGACATGTCAGCCATGCGCCACCTCCACATTCTGATTCTGCAATCCTACGGACGCTGTCGCCCCGCTCCGAGCGACGAGGAGTCGCAGACCACCGGTCCGTGATCCCCCTGTCACTGAGCGAAGGAACATATGGTTCCGTGACCGCAACCGCCGCCGTTGATCTCAACTGGGAAGCAGCCCTCGTGGCGTCGATAACCACACCTGCAACATCCGTTCCAACCCGCTAGGTGCTCGATTGAGACCACGCCGCAAATGAGGCAGCGCGCAAAGTGCCCGGTACCTCGGCCCTGAGGTTTGACCGCCCGCTATTCGCGGCCGAGAGGATTTCCAGACGCTTGGGTCCCATGGGGCCTTAGACCCGTCCGTGGTCGCCCGCCGCAGTGGCGATCCAACTGACTCCGATCATCTGGGCACCGCCGTGCGTACCGATGACGGCGCCCATCATGCCGACTCGAAGCGCCTCTCGGGGAAAGTGGGGAGCGATGAGATCGAGAAACTGTTCGATGTCGGGCGCCCCGCTGTGCATCACCGCCACATGCTCGATCGGACCTGATTCCCTCATGCGATCGTAGAGCCACTCCATGGCCCGCTTGCGGGTACGCGCCCGGCCGGCCTCCTGGACCATCCCCCCGGTGAGGTCGAGCAGTGGCTTGATGGACAGTATCGATCCCACCATGGCCTTGGCCCCCCCGATCCGCCCACCCTTCTTCAGGTTTTCCAGCGTGTTCAGAGCAGCAATCACGTGTGTGCGGGGGATGAGGTCACCGACCCGGCGCAGCACGGAGGCTGTGTCGGCGCCACCACCGGCCACCTTGGCCGCTTCGAGGACGAGGGTGCCGAGTCCGCACGATGCGGATCTGCTGTCGATCACGTGCACCGGAATCGGGCCCTCCCACGCCGCGGCCGCGGTTTGGGCCGACTGGAAGGTGTTCGACAGCCCGCTCGAGATAGTCAGACAGACCACTGCGTCAGCACCAGCGTCGCTGGCGTTACGGAACGCCTGTTGGAAGGCACCAGGCGATGGGCACGCCGTTTGGGGAAGTTCGTCGGAGTTCGCCATTCTTTCGTAGAAGTCCTCGACACTCAGGTCCCGACGGTCGGTGAACTCTGCATTCCCGAACCGGATGCTGAGAGGCACGATCTCGAGGTTGAGCGAGTCTGTGTCCGATGGTTCGAGATCGCACGAACTGTCGCTCACTATGTAGACACTGGACAAGAGCGCATCCTCCTCGCTGTCGCCACCCGCCGCCAGCGCTCCAAGCGCTGGCGCTTTGATGGCCTTCGACTAGCGCCAGCCCGCGAGCACGGAAGGGATAGCCAGAACGAGATCAACCCCAGCAATAATTCCAACTACGGCTAGTTGCCGTTGGTGATTCTGGTTCATGTCGAAGACCCATGCTGCCATTCCATAGAACATCATGTACCCCGAAGACCACAATAAGTGGGATCAACGGGACGTTCCAGAACCGGTATTCCCAGTGGACGTAGCCGGTGGCATGCAAGAGGATCTCGACTGCCACGGCAAGGCACGAAAATCCGACAACATAGCCCACCGGTTGGGGACTCCCAGGATGCGCATCCCGCGATCTGGCGGAAGCATCTTCACGAAGACGTTCGCGCTGACCCGCCTGCAGCGCGGTCCTCGGCCCTTCTCTGGCGACGCGCTGCTGATTGACCGTCAACTCTTCTCGGGCCTACCCCCCGAGGATCTGTTCGACCTCCCCATGCCCCCGCGAGGAGAAGCCGAATCCGAGAAGCTCGAGTACGAGAGGGCCCTCAACCGGCGAGCGGCCTGGCGTCAGGTTCGCCACGCCGGGCCCGACCCGTGACGGAGCCACGAGGTGGCGCTGCCCTTTCACGCCGGCCGACTCCGTAGTCGGCGCTTCCCGCACCCATGCCCCGGGGGGACCGCGTTCCTTTCGTGTCGGTTCCCGAGGGTGTCGAGCGGTGCTGCTCGGGCATCGTCACCGCCGTGCCTGTCGAACTTCGGTGGTGGCAGAAGATCCCTTATGGGACAACGGCCTGGCGACGGTCGATGGGCCGGCGCCAGCTGGTCGAGAGCGCCAATGCCGCCTTGAAGGGTGAGTTCGTGGATGTGGGTCGCGGTTTTCAGCGAGCCTTCGGGGTCACCAAGATCACTGTGCTTCTCGCGTTCAGCGTGGCCGGTTACAACGTGGACCGGGTGCGCTCGTTTCGCACCAAGTAACAGGCTCCAGGATCCTCACGAGCCCGTGACCTACCGGCACGTCCCTGCGACTCGTGCCAAGCGGCGTGAGGGAACCTGGTCCGATGGCGTCGACGCCCGATCCCAAGGACCCCCGGGAGCATCCGCGTCGCCGTAATCGTGACCGGCTCCGACGGAGCCAGTTCCGGCGCGCCCATGTCGGGCTGAAATCCTCGACTCGAACCGGCAGACACTCGCCGAAACCCAAACAGCCGGCCCTAGGGGCCGGCTGTTTGGGTTTCAGGGGTGGCAGGCGAGCACTTGAGCCTCGTCGCCACCTGCAAGGGGGGGTTTCGGGAACACCGAGCGTTCTCCTTCGAGAAGACCCCGTCGCGGGGCTAGCGGGAAGGCTTTCGAACCCCGACGACGCCCTCGTCACCCAACTTGAACTGGACAAATGATCAAGGCCGGCCATCCGGCTCCGGTGGATTCAAGCGATATGGCTCGACCACCTCAGCGGGTCGTGGCCAAGCGCCGGAAGCGTGTGACGGCAAGCAGGGCGAAGCCGGCAGCGAACCCGATCAGGATGGCTAGTTGGAGCTCGATGTTGCCCAGCCCGCCGTGACGAGCCAGCAGAATGGTCCAGGCGTCGACGGCCCAGGCCTGGGGTGTGATGTGACCGACCTGCCGCATAGCGTTGCTCACGATGGCCAGAGGCCACATGCACCCGCCCAGCATGGCGAAGCCGATGCCCACCACCGGCCCGATCGCCGATGCTTGCTCGGGGGTGCGGAAGAGCGTGCCCGACAGCATGCCGGCGGCGGCCCCCACCACAGCCCATACGGCGAGAAGGACGCCGGCAGCCAGTGGGTTGCCCCACGAGACGCCGAACACCAGCGCCCCGACTCCGACGATGAGCAAGGACTGCATCACGGCGATGGCGGTGAAGCCCAGCATCTCACCCAGGATCACACTGCTCGCCGACACGGGAGCCGTCGCTATCCGTTCGTAGATGCCGAGGCGCCTCGAGTCGATGATGTGCGCTCCACCGGCTAGAGCGCTCAAGAACACGAAGAGCACCAACTCGGTGGGAGCGCTGTAGTCGAATCCCTCGGGCAGCACGTTGGCGGTGGCGACGACCTGGTGTGACTTGATGTCGAGCGCCGGCAGCGAGTGCTGTAACTGCATGGCCCAGGCCAGGCCGGAGTCGAAGGTGGTCCCTTGGACCTGCGAGGCAGCGAACTGCGCCGCCTGCACCCGGGCCCCTTGGTGGCTCAGCACTGAAGTCAATGCCTCGACGGCCGCCTGCTGCGTGGTATTGGCCCGCTCCGAGATGATTCCCACGGACACGCTGCGGCCCGCCCGGAGATCGGGGTCCATGTGCGCCGGCAGGACGACCGCAGCGCTGACCTCCCCGGTGGCGACGGCCTGCGCGGCGGCCGACACGGTGACGTAGTGCTGGACCGACAGGTCCTTGGCCTGGGCCATGGCCGTCGTCACCTGTCGGCCGGCCGCCCCGGCGCCGAGGTCGACCACCCCGACCCGGAACGTGGAGAAGCCCCGCACCGTTACACCGATGATGACGATGACCACGATCGGCAGCACGATGAGAAAGAAGAGCGCGGTGCGGTCGCGCGTTACCCGGCGAATCGACGTGCCGGCGATGTCGAGGGTCTTCACGACGTCACCGATCTCGGAGCCAGGACGGCGGCCACGACGCCGATGACCAGCGCGAATCCTAGGATGGCGAGCACCGGCACCGCCGCCGTGTGCAGGGCACCGCCCGAGGTCGACAGCTTGGTGAAGGCTCGCAGCGCCCAGCCGTTCGGGGTGAACAGGGCGATGCGCTGCATGACCTCTGGAGACGCCGACAAGAAGACGAAGTTGCCGCCCAGGAGAGCCAATCCGAAGACGAGGGCGCTGGACATGCCCTCGGCCTGGCGCTTGGTTCGGGCCACGCCGATCACCAGCGCGGTCAGGGCAACGATTGCGAGCACCAACGCTGTGCAGATCAGCACGACGCTCAACGGGTCACCCCAGTACGCACCGAAGAGTTTCGTCGTCACCAGGAAGATCACAAGCAAGCTGCCCAACCCGAACACCAGTACAGATAGGGACTTGCCCACCAGGATCTGATACGGCCGCACCGGCGCTGCTCGCATCCGCTCGATCATCCCCTGATCCTTATCCTCGAAGAATCCCCGAGCCGTGTAGCTGATGAGGAAGAAGGCGAAGAAGATCGACATCGCGGGCGCCATATAGCTGATGACCTTGAGCTGGCGCGCCCCGACCGCTCGCGCCACCAGCTGTTCTGGGATCCGCAGCTGCGAGGCGAGAGCGGTCAAACCGGCGGTCGACTTGGTGCTGCCGGCCGACTGGGCCGTGGCCACCGACAGGCGGTCGGCGTCGAGTTGGGCCACAAAGGACGACACAATGGACTGTGTCACCGACGTTGCCGTGGTGTTGTTCACGTTGGTAAGCGTCGTCAGCGACAGCGGGGCAGCGCCGGCCAACCGTGCCGAGTACCCCGCGGGGATGACAAGACCGGCTTGGGCGCGCCCGTTACGGACCGCCTGAGCGGCGGTCGTCTGACCGGCATAGTCCTCGACCGTTACGATCGACCGCAGGCTCTTCGATTCGAAAGCCTGGACCATGGCGCCGGCTATTGGGCCGCGGTCGGCGTTGACCAGCGCCAAGGTGTAGTGGAAGTTCTCCGTGCCCTTGAAGGCGAGCGACATGAGCAGCGCCACGGCCAGCGGCGCCACCAACCCAATAACGACGGCCGAACGGTCACGCAGACGCTGGCGCAGATCCTTCCCCGCGATGACGAGCACCGGTCGCATGAGCGGTCACTCCCGCAATGCGGTGCCGGTCAGGTGCAAGAACACCGCTTCGAGGTCAGGCTCGACCACCTGGACAGAGTCGAGGGCCACCCCAACCGAGGCGGCCGCCTCGACGATCGACGGGAGGAGAGCGCGAGCCTCGCTGGCGATCACCTGCACCGACCCGTCAGCCACCGTCGCGCTGTCGACCGCCGGGATCTGCCGGCAGCTGCACGCCAGGGCATCGAGGTCACCGGTGGCGCCCAGCTCGATGCGATCACGCTCGCCCAGCTTGGACACCAACTCCCGGCGCGTCCCCTCGGCCACCATTTTTCCGCGATCCACGATTGCCACCCGGTCGCACACGCGCTCGGCCTCTTCCATGTAGTGGGTCGTGTAGAGCACGGCCATTCCCCCGGCCCCGAACTCCCGTACCCGCTCCAAGATGGCGTGACGGCTCTGCGGGTCTACTCCCACTGTGGGCTCGTCCAGCACGAGCAGTGATGGGTGGTGCAGCAATCCGGCCGCGATGTTGAGGCGTCGTTTCATCCCCCCTGAGAACGACTCGACGCGATCGCCGCGGCGGTCAGTAAGGTCGGTGAGCTCGAGCGCCTCGGCTACGCGCGCTCGCAGGAGTGCGCCGTCTAGCGCGTACAGACGTCCCAGGAACGAGAGGTTCTCCGCCGCGGTCAGGTCCGGATAGAGGGCGACGTCCTGCGGGACGTAGCCGATGAGTGCTTTGGCCGACAGGTCGCGGTCCAGGGCGCGGCCTTCGATCTCGACGCTCCCCGCATCCGGCTGAAGTAGGCCGCAGACCATCTTGATGGTGGTGGTCTTGCCGGCGCCGTTCGGTCCGAGCAGGCCGTAGACCTCGCCGGCATCGATGGAGAAAGTGATGCCGTCGACGGCTTGCCGGTCATCGAAACGCTTGTCCAGTCCCCGGCAGTTCAAAAGCACTCCCATGGAGGCTCATTGTCCTCAGCGGTCAGCTTCATGGTTAGGGTCGAAGGTCAGGTATCCGTCGGTAAGGTGCCGGCCCGTGTGGCGCGTGTCACCCTCTCCACGACATTCGGTCCAATGACGGAGCCGAGGGGAGCAGCCCGCCACTCGGCTCGTCGCAGTCCATGAAATGCCGAACGAAGGCCGCGAACAGCATGATGGACTTGGCGACCCGTAACCGTCCTGGCGGTGCGGAGTCCTGCAGCTGTGGCAGATGGGCTGCCTCAGCTGAAGCTGCCTGAGGTGTCGGGTTGAGCCCGAGCACCCGGATCGTTGCAATCCGGGTGGCGAAGACCATTGGATGCACTCGACGGGTCGCCCTCTTGCCGGCCATTGAGAGTCCGATGCCGAAGATCTCCCCCGCTTCGACGTCGAAGGAAACGTCGTCGTCGACCGCTACACGCCGACGCCCCTCGAGCTTGGTCGTCGTTCGCTCGGGTGGCGTGGGGGCCGAAGGCTGGAGTAGTGGCGTGGGCAGTAGCTCAGACGGACCCCTCTGGGGTGATCACCAAGCCCACAGTCGGCCCCCGTTCCTTGCCCAGGTGGAATCTCGTCTGCGCCCATCGGAGCGGCCCGATGATCAGCATGTCCCAGCGGTACTTGTGCCTTATGAGGCCTTCGATGTGAGCCGTCTGGCTGGCTTCCAGGACCTCAGCGCGACCCTTTACCTCTTCTCCGCGCAGGTGGCCCATACCATTGCAGAGCGCCAAGCTGACCTCTGGGTTCGCTCGGATGCGCTTGACCTTGCCCGATCCGACGTCCGTCTGGATCAGCAGCTTCCCATCTTCATTCACAAACCAGACCGGCGTGGCAACTGCCGTGCCGTCCCGCTTGTAGCTCGTCAGACTCAGGTACTTTCCGCGGAACCCAACAGTAGTTTCGACCATGTCGCACCTCCGCGTTCGTGAACCCTCGACCTCACCTTGGCTTTTCACTAGCCGTCTCTACCAGGGCCGAAGGTCCTCTCCACCCCGACGTCGCCATGTGCGGTTGGGCTGACCGCTCGCACGCACGAGCCACCGTGGCGGCAAAACGGTGACCAGGCTCCTCGTCCTTCGCTCGCGTTCGGCAGCAGTGACCAACGGCCCTGGCTCCCTCGCTTCGTCTATGGCATCGATATGACCATGGCCGACAACGGAAAGGTGGGTGGGCCGGCTGGGGCCGGGGGTATCTGGTTCCTTGGCTTCATTGGGGCACTCGTCTACTACATCCATACTCATTCAGGAACCTTCTGGCTGGTACTCGTCGCCATTATGAAGAGCACCGTTTGGCCAGCGTTTCTCGTCTATCACGTGCTGGCGCTCAAGTCGTGAACCGCGGGCTCCGGACGCGCGCGAGAGCAGCGATGGCCTGGTCCAACGACGCAGGGAATCTGTGTGACGTCTGGCCCTACTGAGTAACGGTGATCTCACCGAAGATGTGCCCGTGCTCGATCATCTTTCGATTCAGTGTACCGACACCGCTGCGAGCGCCGTGTTCTACGACGCCGTTCTCACCCCGGTCGGAGGAGGCCGCGTCATGGAGTTCGGCAAGGTCATCGGCTTCGGTATCGGTGCCAAGCCGGAGTTCTGGATTGGCCCACGCGAAACCGGTGAAGGCTTTCGGGAGTGCCACGTCGCCTTTGTCGCGCCGAGTCGTGCGGCCGTGCGTCAGTTCTTCGCCGCCGCTTCCCAGCTGGGTGCGCACGTGCTTCACGAGCCTCGCCTGTGGCCCGAGTACCACCCCAACTACTACGGCGCCTTTGTGCGCGATCCAGATGGCAACAATGTCGAGGCGGTCTGCCACCTACCGGAGTAGTGCGGGTAGGTGCCCACCGACGCCGGACAAGGTCCCGGTGCCATCGGCAATCTGAGAGGACCGGACGTACCGACACGGCTCCGACGGAGCCGGTTTTGGCCAGCCCAAGTCGCGAGATGCTGGATTCGAACGCTTGACAGGCAGCTCCTAAGAGTCGGCATCCTTGCGGCCGCTTCAGGCCCCACACTCTGTTCCAACGCGCGCACACGGTAATGAGTACGCAATACACCCCCCGAGCTACCGTCGATCATGCGTGAGGGGCCGTGCCAGAAGTGCGGGAGGGTCTTCCAGCCTTCCAGTCGGCATCTTCGCTGTCCGGCCTGCAGGGCCAAAGACCTGCCTGGGCGCCGCAGTGGCGGACCTGCAGACGGCGGCCTCGATCTGCGATGCCAACGGCGCCCGCGGGTAGGCCGTGCAAGCCCGCGTCGAAAGCGCCTCTGCCCTGGCCCGACGGCAGGCTCCCGGAGATCTCGCCCAGGTCATGGCTGCGCTCGACGCCGCGGCGGGCGAAGCCGAACAGCTCGGCATGGTCCCGTTCACCAGGCGTATCGAGCAGCTGCGGGCCCGGCTGCCGGCCGCGCCGGCCGTCCGCTCGCCGCTAAGCCCACGCGGGCTGGAGGTTGCCAAGCTGGTCCGGCACGGGCTGACCAACAAGCAGATCGGCGAGACGCTGTACGTCTCCGAGCGCACCGCCGAGAACCATGTCCAGCACATCCTGGTCAAGCTCGGCTTCAGAAACCGCAGCCAGATCGCCGCGTGGTCCAGCGAAGAGCCGGCGACGGACGCGCCGTTGGCCCGTGACGCAGTACCCAGCGAATGAGTACACCGATAAGTGCTTCCCCGGATGGCCTGATCACGGACCTTCCGTATCGTCACCTTCCAGCGCCAAAAGGTGCAGATAGGGAAAGGCAGACAATCATGGCATTCGTCACCCTCTGGACGTCGATGCACGGTGTCACCATCGACGACTTCCGCAAGGTCTCCTCCGAGCACAACTCGCCCCAGGACGTCGACGGCCTGCTCGCCTGGGCGGCCGGCACGGACGAGAACGGCCTGAACGTGGTGAGCATCTGGCAGTCCAAGGCGCACCAGGAGCGGTTCGCGGCCGAGCAGCTCTTCCCCGCGTTCCAGGCGACGGGTATCTCCCCGCCCGCGAGCGCCGTCAATGCCGAGTACGAAGCGGGCGAGGTGTACATCCGCTGAGTCCCGGATCCGATCCGGTCCCTTGCCGCCTGACAGTGGGGCGGCCAGGGAATCCGTGTCTCGATACGAGCTATTGCGTCGAGGACTTAACCAAGTCCCGACCGGCCCCCTGCAATCCATCTGTAAGACCAGAGCGAAACGGCGTACGGCACCTGGCCTGAGAGTCGGAATCCTCACGGCCGCTCAAGTCCGCACACTCTGTTCAAATGCAAACCGCCGGCCCGAAGGCCGGCGATTTGTGCGTTCCCGGCGGCGGGGGAGTCAACTGACCCCTCGCCACCTCCAACGGAGGGTTTCATGAACACTCAGGGCTTCATTTCATGAACACCCTGTCGTCGTGGAGCTAGCGGGAATGCTTTCGAACCCCGACCTCGCGGAGAAACTGGATCTGTTTCAGTGCGGCTGAGTCGCAATGAGCGGAGGGATTTGGAGAGCTGATGCCCCTGGAAGACCACCCTCCTATTTGTCCCCGGCTGCGGTTCTTACCAGCTTCATAGTCTGCTCCGTGTTGATTGCGAGGTCATCCAAGTGTCCTATATATGCGTTGTAAGCTTGGGCGCCAAGACCGATATGAATTTGGTATGCAAGCAGTCGCTCTTCCAGGTCGCTAGGGGCTGTGCCGCTGGGAACCCAGTGCTGTTCGAATTCACGGCGAATATCGACGGCAGACCAACGTGTGTACTGGGCTCGACAGTAAATCAACCATGCGGCGTCGTAGAGGCAATCACCGTACATCGAGTTCCCCCAATCGAGCACGGC
Organism: uncultured Acidimicrobiaceae bacterium; assembly: GCA_963842145.1. Taxonomy (GTDB): domain Bacteria; phylum Actinomycetota; class Acidimicrobiia; order Acidimicrobiales; family UBA8190; genus CAWJFJ01. The sequence continues at coordinate 22,877 of CAWJFJ010000012.1, read as the reverse complement.
AGTGATGTGGTCATGGTCAACGAGGACGTTGTGATAGAGCAGGTCACCGTGGATGAGGTGTCGATCGCTTGGAAGGTGAGGCACAAGGTGTCGGAGAAGGTCGAGTGCGGTATCGAACGGCTTGGCTCCGATGGGTGAAGATTCCAGCGCCTTTCTCCAGCCCTGGATGCGGCCACCGTTTCGGTCAATCCCTACCTCCAACAGAGCGTCTTGCCAGGTGGCATGACGTCCCTTCCCGTCAGGGGTCCAAATTCCATAGCCGGTGGTTCCGGAGACATCGATCTCTCTGACTACATCGAGTGCACATAGCACGCTCGGCAGGACTGCGCGCATACCCGTCTCATCCAGCTCGTCTAGAAATTCACCGTAGGCTCGTTCGGAAACAGCAAAGAAGCCGGTAGAGGTTTCTCCGACCTCAAGGACCTTTGGTATTGGCAGCTCCGGTGACGAGAGCACGTGCATGACTTGATCTTTGGCGAAGCCCTCCCCGTGAGCACCAAATCGAGCAACAACCTCTTTGCCGTCGAGCGTAAAGGCGTACGCCTTTGACCAGTCGCCGCTGCCCAACGCTTCTAGTTGACCCGCACGGTCGCCATAGTGACTTCGAACAAACGACTGGGCGTCCGCAAGACCAAGTGATTCAGTGTGTGACTCCGAACTCATTTCGCTCTAATTGTCTCATCAATGATTCACGCTTCAAAGTCTTGATAGCGAGAAGCCGGGAGCAGTGAGGATATCTTCTGGCCGAAGTGGGCTAGCGGGAATCGAACCCTCCATAAGAGACGGAAACGTTGCTTGATCTACTATATCTATAGGAATAACAGAGGTCAGTGGGCTAGCGGGAATGCTTTCGAACCCCGACGACACCCTCCTCACCCTCCTTGCCCTGTGACAAATGACAAGGGCCGGCCATCCGGCTCCAATGGAATCGGCGATATCGGGCGGTGTGAGCCCGGTAATTCTGACAGTCCCGGGTAGCACAGAATCGGCATTCCCGATCGGTTGACCACGTGGCTGCATCCACTGTGGGCTGCGTTTTCGTTCGGCGTTTCAGACTATGGATCTGCCGTCGACTCGCCGAGGTGGCGGCATTCAGCCGTGACCCGTAGCCGGCGATCTGGGGTACCTTCGGCGAGCCCACGCGGTATGGAAATCTTGGGAGATGAGACCGCTCACGACAGATTGTGGGGCACTTTAGGTCCGTGGCAAGATTTGGCCCGACAGATGCACGAGGACTCGCCCGAACAGGTCGGAACTCACGGTGCTCGGGTCGACGTACTGCTCGATGGCCAGGCCGTTGGAGAGGGCCAGCACCACGGTCACGACGTCGTCGACGGTGAAGTCACCGGCCGGTGGAGATCCACCTAGGAACTCCTCGACGCTGGCGGCTATCGCATCCCGCAGGGTTCGCCGATGGGCGATGAACCGTGCACGCACGTCATCGTCCCGGACGGCTCGGCGCCAGAAGTCCAAGAAGACCATCCGCCATTCCCGCTGTTCGGTGAAGGCCTTAGTGAGAAGATCTCCGATATCGCGAAGTTCCTGGCGATTTAGGGCGTCGGCCGTACCGACGGTCAGGGCGGTTCGGATGGACTCCACACGGACCAGAATCTGCTCCGCCATCATGGCGTAGAACAGATCGTCCTTGCCGATGAAGTTGGAGTAGATGGCGCCCTTCGTCAGGCCTGCGGCCTCGGCGATCTGGTCCAGATTCGCGGAATCGAAGCCATGCTCGGCGAAGACTGCCAGCGCCGCGTCCAGGAGTCGCCGGCGTACCTCCTCACGTGTGGGCCTGCGGACCCGAGCAACCGGTGGAAGGTTGGGTCTCGACTCGGGAGCGGTGCTCGATCCTGTCCTGCCTTTGACATCGCTCATCCAGATCAGGATACTAGCCAGTATTCAATACTGATCAGTATCGAGGTGCCCAATGGCGCTCCCCGACTTCCTAGTCACCGAGCTCGAACCCGATGGAACGATCGCGACGCGAAGTCCAAGCGTCAGGATTCTGTTGTCCGAGGGATCCAGCACTAATGCGAGAGAGGTGATCAGCGCGCTGGGGCCGATGGGTTACGTCCTCGACGTGTGCGACCCAAACCCAATCTGTCTGGCCCGATTTTCGCGTTACGTCCGAAAGGTATATCGCAGCCCCGTTTCGGGGAGCGACCCGATGGGATACATGCGGTTTGTACAGGACCTCCTCCGAGAGCACCACTACGACGTTCTCCTCCCGGCCAACGAGCAGGCGTACCTGTTCTCCTGGGCGCAGCAGCATCTGACCCCCCTCACCGGACTGGCCGTAGCCGACTTCGCCGCCTTCGCCAGAGTGCAGACCAAGGCAAGCTTTCACGACCTGCTCGACGAGCTCGGCCTCCCGCAGCCCGTCACGATCCTGGCTCGCACGTGGCCACAGATTGAGACTGGAGTGGCATCGATCACCTTCCCCTATTACCTGAAGACCTCATATGGGACTGCAAGCACGGGCGTGTGGCGGATCGAGGATGCAGATGGCTTGAACGAGGCGAAGGTCGGCCTCCAACAACAAGGACTCCCCAACTCTCAGACCGAAATTCTCGTCCAGAAGGCAGCTGAAGGGGTGTTCGAACAAAGTCATGCAGTGTTTGACCGCGGTCGGCTCGTCGCGTTGCACTGCACGCGACGACTACGCGAGGGCGCCGGAGGCGGCGCGGCCGTCAAGGTAGGAGTGGACCGGCCCATCGTGCGAGGCCATTTCGAACGCCTTGGGAGAGAACTCGATTGGCACGGCGGCATGTCCATTGACTACTTCTGGAACGAAGAGACGGAAAGCCCGTCCTACATTGACGCCAATCCGCGCATCACCGAGCCGATGAACGCTGTCGTGAACGGGGTCAACGTCGCCGACATGCAAGTTCGGCTGTCTCTCGGCGAGCGCACGCCGCCCGTCCTCACCGCGCAAGTGGGACGCCGCAGTCACAACACACTCCAAGCGCTGCTGGGTGCTGCCGTCCGACGCGGCTCGCGCAGAGCCGTCATCCGAGAGGCGGCGAGTGTGGTGCTGCACCGCGGTCCCTACTCGGGCAGCCGCGAAGGAATGCTGCCGGTCTGGCGCGATCCTCCCTCGGCGCTGCCACTTGCCGTCGTGCTGATTTCGCTCCTGATCAATCCCAGCAACGGCACTCGCCTTGCCTCCATGACGATCGGTAACTACTCCCTCGGTGCTGTCATCGACTCGATCCTTGGGCTGGACCCAAACGAGCTCTTCAGCCAGCGAGCCGACGAAAGCTCATAGGCTGGGTGGTTACACGGCGGGCACTGCGATCGAGGTCAACCTGGATGTCCCGGAAGCGCCGTTCGGGGGCACCGCGAAACAAAATTCGATGCCACCGAGAATTGTTGATAACGGACCTGACGTGTATCCATCTGGATCGGGCGGGATGTGCCAGTGATGATCAAAGGGTGCTCGGTCATAGATCCACCTCATCCGGAAGGGATCTCGCTACCGTCGGGCACACTCGGGTCGTTGGCCTGACTTCGAAGCCGCGTGACGCCCAGCTGTCTTGGGAGAGGCGTCGTCGACCGGGGACCCGAGGACAGACAAGGGCACGCCCCGTTCCGGAGGGGTAACGGATCGTCCTGTAGTCGCAGGCCGATCAGCACCGTTGCTCCGTCCCGGGACGTGCGTGCCACCCCTTGACCATTAGGAAGGAAGGGATGGCGATGACCATCGTAGAAGCTGCGCGTTCTGTCACGGGTGGAGTCGACACCCACCTCGACGTCCATGTGGCGGCGGCGCTCGATCCGCTCGGTGGACTCCTCGGGGTGGAGTCGTTCGCAACGACACCGGCCGGCTACCGCAAGCTGCTCGGTTGGATGGCCGGGTTCGGACCTGTGGCCCTGGTCGGGGTGGAGGGCACCGGCGCCTATGGCGCGGGACTCACCCGCTTTCTGCGCCGGCACGGCGTCGACGTCGTGGAGGTCGACCGCCAGAATCGCCAGGCCCGACGGGCCCAAGGCAAGTCCGACTCCGCCGACGCCATCGAGGCGGCCCGGGCCGTCCAGTCCGGTCGGGCCCACGGAGCAGCCAAGACCCGTGATGGGAACGTCGAGGCGATCAGGGCCCTGGTGGTGGCCAAGCGTTCTGCTCGTGACGTGCGCATCAAGACCCTCAACCAGATCCGTCACCTGAGCTTCACGGGTCCTGACGACGTGCGAGCCCGCCTGAAGAACCTGACGGCCACGATGCTGCCGGTGGAGGCGGCCGCCCTGCGGCCCCGGGCCGGTTCAGATCCGGTCGTCTTTGCCACGAAGTTGGCAATCCAGACACTGGGACGGCGGGTCCTGGCCCTCGAGGAGGAGACCGCCCGCCTCGAGGGCGTCCTCGCCGAGCTCGTTGCCGCCACGGCTCCGTCGCTGCTGGCGCTCTATGGCGTGGGGATCGACACCGCCTCGGCGCTGCTCGCCGCGGCGGGCGACAACCCCGAGAGGCTGCGCTCGGAGGCGGCGTGGGCGCATCTGTGCGGAGTGTCTCCCATCGAGGCGTCCTCGGGCAAGATCACCCGTCACCGGCTCAACCGCGGTGGTGACCGCCACGCCAACGCTGCGTTGTGGACCATCGTGATGGTCCGCATGGTCAGTGATCCGCGTACACGCGAGTACGTCGAGCGCCGCACCAAGGAAGGGCGTTCCAAGCGCGAGATCATCCGAATTCTCAAGCGCTATGTCGCTCGTGAGGTCTATCCCCACCTGCCTCGCGCATAGGTCACTGGAGCGGCGGGCCTGGCCCTGGAAGTGCCTGACGCCTACGGGCTGTCCTGGAAACGATCTGCCGGCCCGCCGCTCCAGCTACACGATCTCGTGGAGCTTGGCCTAATAGGAGCTCGCCCTCGCCCATGAGCGGCCCGTCACTGGTCTGCCAGCAACCACGACAACTGTCCCTTGACAACCGTTAGGAGCATCAAGGAGAAGGAAAACTGATCGGACTCCGGATTGAGCTCGGTTAAGTGTGCAGAAATCTGGGAGAGGACGCCGCCGCCGCCGAGGGCAGTTGGGGCGCTCGGCCGCTTTCGGACCTTGGGGGCTCCAAAGCAACGGGTGGTCTGGAGGCTGGGCGCTACTAGGGTCGCACGAAAGCGTAAATGGGCATGTCGTTGTAGCTCGAGGAGTCTGCCGGTAGGAAGGGGCCGTTGAACGTCACCGCGTCCTGCCCGTCGGGCTCAGGTCCCGAGTCGCCGTCGACGGTGGTGATGGCCCCATCGGGCCAGACCTCGGCCACGATGGCCATATGAGGGGACGTGCTCGCGCTCTGCGGACCCGTGCCATACAGCACGCCGTCGCCGGGCGCAGGTGTCGAGCCGGGAGAAAGCACCAGTCCCCGGGCGCCGGCCCAGTTATAGACGTCACCGACAAATGCATAGCGAGGGATGGCCACTCCGACCTGGTTCCAGACCCAGGTGGCGAAGAGCGCACACCACTGCTCACAAGGACCGTACGGATTGCAGTATGCCCCTTGGCCGGTGTCGGGGTCGGGCCCGATCTGACTGGCGGCGATTCCCACGGCGCTCCGCCCCCCGGGGAAATTGGCCGGAGGATCAGGCACGCGGAACGAAGTTGGAATGGAGTCGGGCTGTAGCAACCAGTACCCTTTTCCGTCGGGGGTGGCGGCGATTGCGGCGGTGGGCGGAAAAGGCGGCACGTTCGGCGAAGGTCCGTAGGACACGGCGTCGCCGAAGGTGAGCACGCCGGCAGTAGCGGCCACCAGCCAGTACCCGTTGGACGTAGGGGCGATCCCTGTCACCGAAGTGCCGATGTTCTGGTTGGCAGCCGAACCGTGGAACGCCGCGTCGCCGAAGGCGAACACGCCGCCGTCCGAGGCCACCAACCAGTAGCCCTTGCCGCCGGGGGTGGCCGCCATCCCCACCACCGGTTGCATGAGCTGTTTGCCACCCATCGAGCCCAGGTACGCCGCGTCGCCGAAGGCGAACACGCCGCCGTCAGCGGCCACCAACCAGTAGCCCTTGCCATCGAGGGTGGCCGCCATCCCCACCACCGGTTGCATGAGCTGTTTGCCACCCATCGAGCCCAGGTACGCCGCGTCGCCGAAGGCGAACACCCCGCCGTCAGCGGCCACCAACCAGTAGCCCTTGCCATCGGGGGTGGCCGCCATCCCCACCACCGGGGCGAACAAGGAGGTCCCACCCATTGAGCCCTGGAATGCCGCGTCACCGAAGGCGAACACCCCACCGTCGGCCCCAGCCACCCAGTAGCCGTTGCCGCTGGGGGTGGACGCCATGGCCACCGCGGGGGCGGCCAGGGTGATGCCGGCGAAGCCCCCTAGCGACGGCGCGTCCCCATAGGCAGCCACGCCCGTCCCTGAGAACCCGACGTACGCAGCGGGTGTCAGGTGCGGTGCAGGGCGACGGGGGGAAGCACCGGCCAAGGCTATGGTACCGCACACGACGGCTGTGAGCGTGATGTGAAGCGCACGTTGGCGTGCTCGCACACCCCTGGCGGTCCGCCAAACCCAACAGACGCGACCACACCTCCGCACTGCCGACCGATCGTAGGAAACAGAACCGTCGTCGTCTAGCCAAGGGTACGGGGGTCCTCTGTTTTCTCGGGTCACACCCAACGTGCAGGGCGTGGGCTCCCGATTCGCGATTGCGGGGCCGTGCTGGCGTCTGATCCGACGCATTCTCTAAGCAACTTCACAGATTGCACGTGACTTCTTGCTCTAGCTGACCCGCACCCGAATGAAGGACGCTGGCGAGGATGAAGCACGTCAGCACAGAGGCTGCCGACAACGAGTTGCAGAAGAGTGAGGTCGGAGAACAGGTACCGTCCACCGAGGGCGACTCCGCTCTGGAGCGCCCTCCACCGCCCCACTCATCGCCCTGGGTCGCTGGGACCAGTGGCCCGGGCGACTATGGGGGACACGGGCCCGTCCCCGCCTACGGATCGCCCCCGTACCGCTACGGACCGCCTCAATACTCGTACCCACCGCCTGGTCGGCCCGACCATGTCGGCCCCATTCTGATCGTCGCCCTTGTCGTCATCATCGTTGTCGCGGTGGCTGCCGGTGCGGGCATCGAGTACGCGTTGAACCACAGCACGACCACGGGCCAGGCGCCCGCCTCCTCCGCTCCTCCGGCCTCCCCCGCCATCACCGCCAAGGTCGACCCTGCCGTCGTCGACATCACCTCCGTGGTCCCAGACGGCAAGGCGGCGGGCACGGGGATGGTGCTCACCTCATCGGGACTCGTGCTCACCAACAATCACGTCATCGAGAACTCCACCACCGTCAATGCCCAGGTCGACGGGACCGGCCACATCTACAGCGCCACCGTCCTCGGCTACTCGATCACCGGCGACGTGGCCCTTCTCCGGTTGAAGGGGGCGTCGGGGCTCAAGACCGTCACCACAGCGATCTCCTCCAACCTGGCGGTGGGAACGTCGGTCGTGGCCATCGGTAACGCGGGTGGGACGGGGGGCACGCCGAGTGCGGTGACCGGGACCATCACCGCTCTCAACCAGACCATCACCGCTGGTGGCGACGGCACGCTGCCGGAGACGTTGCAGGGGTTGATCGAGATGAACGCCGCCATCGTGCCCGGCGACTCGGGTGGCCCGTTGGTGGATCGCTCCGGACGCGTGATCGGGATGAACACGGCGGCGGCGGTGAGCGGAGGTGGCTTCGGCATTCAGTCCGGCACCGGTCAGGCGTATGCCATCGGGATCGACAATGCCCTCGCCATCGCCAACCAGATCAGGGCCGGACAGGCGAGCGCCACCGTCCAGATCGGGCCCCGGGCCCTGCTCGGTGTCGAGGTATCCGACGGCGTGGCACCCTCGGGCGCCTACGTAGGGGCGGTCGAGTCCGCCAGCCCCGCCGCATCCGCCGGCATCGGCGCCGGTGACACCATCGTGGCGGTGAACGGCACCACCATCTCGTCGGCCTCGGACCTGAGCAACGCTCTCGTGAGTCACAAGCCGGGCGACTCGGTCACCGTCGGATGGATCGACTCCTCCGGCGCCAGCCACAGTGCCTCGGTCACCCTCGCTGCCGGCCCACCGGCCTGAGCCGACCCACATGGCCTACTCCGAGCCCGTGCCTGAGTCGTCGAAGCTCGTCGCTCTTCCGCACCCGGAAGCCGACGACGAGGACCCGAGTCGTGCGGTCCGGGCAGCACGCACCAGCGGCGTTGCCGATTGGTATTCGCAGGGAGGTATGATCCCAGTTGAGCGCCCGCTCTCCGGTCCTGCCTTCGGAGCATCTCGTCCGGGTCACCTGGGCCCGTTTCGGGGCCATGCGATTGGGGCTTGGGCGTCGACGCGCCCAGATCGCACGCCTGGCGCGCTACGCCGCGATGTCAGGCGTTGCCTTTGGGGTGAGCGAGACGACGCTCATCATCCTGTACGGAAACGACGTGGTGAACGCCACCGTGGCGGCGGTGATCGCCAACCTCGCCGGGACGGTCCCCTCGTAGTTCATGAGCCGCTACTGGATCTGGAAGGACGCTGCCCGCACACGCGTCGGACGTCAAGTGGTCCTTTATTGGATCACTTCGGTCGTCTGCATGGCACTGACGAGCCTGGCGACCGGTGCCATCGCCGGCCTGGCACCGGCTGGACACCGCTTCCATCTCGCCGTCGTCGCCGTCGGCTTCCCGGCGGTGACCCTCGTCTTCTGGTTGGCGAAGTTCGTCCTCTACCAGAGGGTCATCTTCCCGGAGGCGCCCCGAACGGTGGGGTCGCGCAAGTAAGGGCTCAAGCGTCTACACCGTTCGTCCGGCGCGCTCTTGCTCTAGCTCGACGCACCAGGTCCGAAGCCCCCGACCGGAAGCACGATCACGCGCGTGGCCGTCACCGTATTCGCGCTTCTTGAGCCCTGCACCGCCACCCTGGAACCTGTCACCACTGCGCTCGACGACGTACTTGTCGCTCCGTTGTAGTAGGTGGTCGAGGACTGCTCGTCAACTGTGACGGTCGCACCGGAGCGGTCCGTCACGGTGAAATGACCGTTGGCGACGCTGGCGACCGTGCCCACGACGCCCGAGCTCCCGGCACCGCCTCCGAAGAAGCCGGGACCGCCGAATGACCTGCCAGGGTTCGGAACAGAACGTCCAGACGGTGTCAGAATCCGAGCCGCGCTGGAACTCCGAGATGCCAGGGCCACCGACAACCCGGCGACGGTGAGAGCGAGCAACCCCGCCACGATCCAGGCCACTGTGGCGCTTCGCAAGAACCCGGTCGCGCCTCGGTGCCCACTCCCAGAGGGCGCCGACGACGCCGGCGACGGGGGCCAGCGGTCCCACCCGTAGCCCGGTGGCGGGCCTTGTCCAGGAGGCGGACCGTATCCTGGTGGCGGCGCGAAGCCGCCCGGGAAGCCCTGGCCCTCGGGAGCTCCGTAGTCAGGGGGTGGGGAAGGCGTCGCCGCCGGGACCTCGGCTGTGGGGGAGGTCGACTCCGGTTGGGGCCGATCCTCTGTCGAGTCCACAGCGTTCCCTGCTGCACCTAAAGGGTCAATCGCGTTGTCCATGACGCCAGACTGCCGCTCGATTCTGTGAAGTTGCTGTTTGACCCTGTGAAGTAGCTGTCAAACGCGACATCGGCGTCGCTGCGCGTCGGATCACACACCGGTATGTGGAATGCCGTTTGTCAGCAGCCCGGCCCGGAGGAGATCCACCCTGTATCGCCGGTACGGAAGAGTTGCGATCTCGGGTCGGAACCGGGCGATTTTGGAGACGACGATCCTGAGGTCGTCAAGGGTGGTCTCGGCGCGCAGACTCTGCAATGAGAACGCCCTGGATCATGATGCTCCTCCAACGACTCCCTCTTGCTGGACCGTGATTGTGGACGGTGGCTGGCCAGGACGGTAGCGGGGGAGTAGATGAGGCGGCCGCAACCTGGCGTCCGCTGCACCGTCGCCTGGTTGAGCTGCGCGTCGGCAGCATTTAGGCGCGGCTGCGTCGTGCTCATCGGGGATGAGGGTACGACTCGTGCCCGAACCGTTCCAGCCATCGAGGAGGCGAAGGGTTTGAACAAGGCGACAATCTTCTGTCCGAGTGATCGGACAGAAGAAGTGGGCCATGAGCAGGGAAATCGTTGTGATTCTGACAACGAGTGGGGTGTTCTCGAAACCCCGCGACCAGGGTGGAGACGGAACCGGCGGGGGAGTGACCACAGCTTAAGGAGCCGAGTCTCCACAACGCCCAGGTCACGGGGGGTGGATGGACGGCAACTTCGAGTGGCCCCGAGCCACCCGTTGAGCTCGTTCCATGGGGAAACGCGCCAAGGCGACGGCGGTGAGCGATACCGGTCGAGCGTTGGGGGTCAGAGTGCGCCCGACTCCCGGCACTATCGCCCGTTCAGAAGTCGCGGTCGAGCGCCCCGGTAACGAAGCCTCTTTCTGTCAAGAGGGTCATTTTGGGCGCGCTGAAGCGCCGGCCGGTGGCCGGGCGTAACGTTGTGCTGGATCCGGGAAGTGGCCGAACCGAAGAGCCGGTATCAGGGTGTGAGCCGGTCGCGCTGGCCATAGGAGTCGCCCCTACTTGCCCTCCCGGGTCCGCTATGTCACCTGGTCGAATCGGTGACCAGTTGTCGATACACGACGTTCGAGATCTGACGCTTGAGGGCGCGCAGCGCTTCCTTGGTGGTCTTGCCCTCGGCCACCTTCCGGTCGAAGTACTTCCGTCCTTCGCTCGGGTGGCGGATCTGGCAGATGGCGATCACGTGGATGGCGTGGTTGAGGCGTCGGTTGCCCCGGGGGTTGAGTCGGTGCCGCACTCTCGGACCGCTCGAGGCTTCGATGGGAGCCGTGGCGTTATACGAGGCGTAGTGGTCCCTGTTAGCGAAGCGGGCCATGTCGCCGCTGTGTCCGATCAGAAAGGCGGCCACCACCGGGCCCACGCCATAGAGCTCGGTCACACTCGTGCCCGAGGCCGCCACCGCGGTGACGATGCGGGCCTTGGACGCGGCGATCTCGGCGTCGAGGCGTCTGATGTCAGCCACGAAACCAAGGGCCATGCGCTTGCGCTCGGCGTCCACTGCGTTGGTTGGCCGCACGCTGCGCACGACGACGGCAGCACGGGCCGCGGAGAGCCGAAGCCCCGTCCCACCTGGGATGAAGCACCGCACCAGGGCATGGAGCTGACAGACGGCCTGGGTGCGCAACGACCCCAGGTCGTGATGGTGATCCGCCAGCAGGCGCAAGACGCCTCCGTGGTTCTCGGCCACGACGCTGCGCAGTCTCTTGGCCCGCATCGCGGCGATGGCGGTGGACAAGGCGTCGTTGGGGTCGTTCTTCTGGGTCTTGCCGGAACCGAGCACTCGAACCCGGGCCGCCAACGTGGGCGGGACGTCGACGACGTCTTCGCCGGCGGCGACGAGCTGCTGGGCCAACAAGAACCCGAGCCCGTTGACCGACTCGATGGCCCACCGTCGATCCGGAAAGTCGATCGCCCACTTGAGGAGGCGCTCGACCTGATGACGGTCTGCTTTCACCGTCAGCTCGCCGAGTGCTATCTCTTCTGTGTCGACCGCCACGGCGGTGTGGGTTGCCTTGTGCGGGTCGATGCCGATCAGCACCGTCATCTTCCTCCCTGTCTCTGGTGGGAGCCACGTCGGGCAATCCTGATGAGACCGGTGTGCTCGCCTCTTTCGAGCCACGCCGTGGCCAAGGAACTCGGCGGCTGACACTTCGTTACTTGAGGCCAACCCTTCGGTGGCAGGGTGTTACAGAGCCAGGCCGCCGAGCTCCCGAGACGCTAGAACCGAAGCCCAGCGACGCCACAATCATGAATCAGGGTGATACCGACCGGCCTGCAGGTGGTCAGGCTGGCCCTACAAGGGGCGCACAGAACCGGCAATGCCGAGCGGTCTGACATTCGAGCTGTCGTTCACGATGCCAGGCGTTACCGAATGGCCCGCTGATGCCGCGAAAGCTGGTGTCCCACGCTCTGGTGGGGTCGCCGGGCATTTCAGGAAGCGGTAGAAGGGGTTCCACAGCACCATGCCCCGCTCGTCAGAAAGTGCAGTGCCCTCGACAGTGCAATACATCCCTTCAACCATCCCGGGTATGGACCGCGCGCCACCGAACACGATGGTGAGCCGACCGGTGCCGTCATCAAGCCCGAAGGCCTGGGCGCCGGACCCGCGCCAGATGCAACGCTGCGCGTCGACCACCTTCCCGGTCACCACGACACGCTGGCGCGCCCTGACATCGGCGATACGACGGGCGATCGGCCGGACGCCCCAGGTGTCGCCGGGGGTGGGCTCCCAGACGTTCACCGCAGTTTGGCGAGTGCCTCATTGAGCTGCAGGACGTCGATGTAGCTGCTGCCCATAAAACCCAGTACTGCGCTGTTGGTCTCCCGGGAGATGAGGGCCCGCAACGCCGACGGGGCGATGCCGGTGGCCTTGGAGACGATGGGGATCTGCACCAGTGCGTCCTGAGGAGTGATGTCGGGATCCAGGCCGCTGCCCGAGGTGGTCACCAGGTCAGGGGTGGGGTCCACGCCGCGCTTGTGCCAGTAGGCCACTAGCGCCTGCGTGTTCTCCAGCAGGACCTTCGACCTCGGGCCCAGGTTGGTCGCCCCCGACTCGCCGCTGACGCCGTTGGCCACCAAGGGGTTGTCTCCCCCCGAGATCTTCTCCTTGGGATTGGCGGCATAGGGCCCGAGATCGTCGGGCCGGCCCTGGAACACACAGCTGCCCGGCGGGTTTCCCGGGCACTTCGTGGCCGACCAGTTCTGTCCGATCAGGGTCGATCCGTTGGCCGTGATCGAGCCGTCGGCCTGGTGCCGGAAGAAGAGCTGGGCGACGCCGGTGCCGGCAAGGGCGTAGACGAACCCGAAGAAGACCGTGATAACCACGATCGAGATGATGGAACGGCGGAGATGGGCGATCATGTGGGGCTCGCGATCAGTAGGCGTGAAGAGCCACGAGGATGAGGTCGATGAGCTTGATGAAGATGAAGGGCACGATGATCCCGCCCACCCCGTAGATGAACACGTTGCGACGCAGGATGGCTGCTGACGATGCGGCGCGGAACTTCACCCCGCGTAGCGCCAAGGGGATGAGGGCCACGATCACCAGGGCGTTGAAGATCACCGCCGAGAGCACCGCGCTCTGCGGGCTGTGCAGCTTCATGACGTTGAGCGTGTTGAGCTGCGGATAGGTGGCGACGAACAACGCCGGGATGATGGCGAAGTACTTGGCGATGTCGTTGGCGATGGAGAAGGTGGTCAGCGATCCCCGGGTGATGAGCAGTTGCTTGCCGATCTCGACGACGTCGATCAGCTTGGTCGGGTTGGAATCGAGGTCGACCATGTTGCCCGCCTCTTTGGCCGCTGTCGTCCCGGTGTTCATGGCCACGCCCACGTCGGCCTGGGCCAGCGCGGGGGCGTCGTTGGTGCCATCGCCGGTCATGGCCACGAGCTTCCCGCCCTCCTGCTCGGTCCGGATGAGCGCCATCTTGGCCTCGGGGGTGGCCTCGGCCAGGTAGTCGTCGACCCCGGCCTCCTGGGCGATGGCCGCCGCGGTGAGCGGGTTGTCGCCGGTGATCATCACGGTGCGTATACCCATCTGACGCATCTCGTCGAACTTCTCGCGGATGCCCTGCTTCACGACGTCCTTGAGCTCGATGACACCGAGGATCCTTTGTCCGTCGGCCACCACCAGAGGGGTCGATCCCGCCCGGGCGATGCGGTCGACGATGTCGTTGAGCCCCTGGGGGCTGGTGCCACCCTGCTCCTCGACCCACTTGCGCACCGAGTCGGCCGCACCCTTGCGGATGCGGCGGCCGTCCATGTCGAGGCCCGACATGCGGGTCGTGGCCGAGAAGGGAACGAAGTTGTGCTCGGTGCCGAGTTCACGCTCGCGGATGGCGAAGCGCTCCTTGGCCAGCACCACAATGGAGCGGCCTTCGGGTGTCTCGTCGGCCAACGACGCCAGCTGGGCGGCGTCGGCGAGCTCCTCCTCGGTGACCCCCCCGGCCGGGACGAAGGACGTGGCCATGCGGTTCCCCAGGGTGATCGTCCCCGTCTTGTCGAGCAGCAGCGTCTGCACGTCGCCAGCCGCCTCGACGGCCCGGCCGCTCATGGCGAGCACGTTGCGCTGCACGAGGCGGTCCATGCCGGCGATGCCGATGGCCGACAAAAGGGCCCCGATGGTGGTCGGGATCAGGCACACCAGCAGCGAGACCAGGATGACCACCGACACCGTCGCGCCCGCGAAGTGGCCGAAGGGCTGCAAGGACACGACCACGGGCAGGAACACGATGGTGAGCACGGCCAAGAGGATCGTCAGGGCGATCTCGTTGGGGGTCTTCTGCCGGTTGGCGCCCTCCACCAGGGTGATCATGCGGTCGAGAAACGTGTGGCCGCGCTCCGCCGTGATGCGCACCACGATGCGGTCGGAGAGGACCTTGGTCCCACCCGTGACCGCGGAGCGGTCACCACCCGACTCGCGGATGACGGGAGCGGACTCCCCCGTGATCGCCGATTCGTCGACCGACGCGACGCCCTCCACGATCTCGCCGTCCGAGGGGATGGGGTCGCCGGCCTCGCACACCACGAGGTCTTCCTTGGCCAGCTCGGCGGCCGCCACCCGCTCTTCGGTGCCGTCCGGACGAAGGCGGCGCGCCTCGGTCTCCGATCGCATCTTGCGCAGGGTGTCGGCCTGGGCCTTGCCTCGTCCTTCGGCCATGGCTTCGGCGAAGTTGGCGAAGATCACCGTCAGGAACAGCCAGATCGTGATGGACCAGTCGAAGATGCCGGGATGGGCGATGGCCTCGATGAGGGTCACGACGGTGCCCACCAGGACTACGAACATGACCGGGTTCTTGATCTGCACTCGGGGGTCGAGCTTTTTGAAGGCGTCGAGGAGCGCCCGGCCGAGGATCCCGCGGTCGAAGAGGCTCCGCGCCTCGGCAACGCCGTGGGGCCCGGAGCTCGGCTGGGGCTGCGCTTGTGTGGTCAGGGTGGTCATTAGAAGAACTTTCCGTGGCTGAGTTGCTCGACGATGGGGCCGAGCGAGACGGCGGGGAAGAAGGTGAGGCCACCGATGATGATGATCACGCCGATGACCAGGCCCACGAACATGCCGTTGTCGGTCCGGAAGGTCCCGAGCGACTCGGGCACCACGTTCTTGGCCGCGAGGGCGCCCGCCAAGGCCAGGGCCGGGATCATGATGCCGAACCGGCCGATCAGCATGTCGATGGCGCCGACGACGTTGTAGAAGGCGGTGTTGCCCGTGAGGCCCGCCATGGCCGAGCCGTTGTTGTTGGCCTGCGACGTGAGGGCGTAGAGGATCTCGCTGAACCCGTGCGGTCCGGCGTTGAGCGGGCCGGCCCGCCCGGCATGGATCGACACCGCGATGGCCGTCAGGACGAGCACGATGATGGGCATGACGAGCGCCCCGAGCCCGGCGAGCTTCACCTCCTTGGCCTGGATCTTCTTGCCCAGGTACTCGGGCGTTCGTCCGATCATGAGGCCGCCGATGAACACGGCGATGATGGCGTAGATGAGGATCGTGTAGAGCCCGCTTCCGGTCCCCCCAGGGGTGACCTCGCCCAACATCATGCCGCTGAGCGGGCCGAAGCCGCCCATGGGGTTGAACGAGTCGGTCTGGCCGTCGACGGCGCCGTCGGAGGTCTGGGTCATCGACACGTTGAACATGGCGGTGGTCGTGTCGCCGAAGCGCACCTCCTTGCCTTCGGTATTCCCCACCGTGGAGTGGACACCGGCGGCGACGACGGCGGGGTTGTTCGTGTGCTCGGAATAGCTGGTGAAACCGACCCAGACACCGAAGATCAGCACCATGGCGGCCAGCAGGGCGGCACCGTGGCGGATGCTCCCCACCATCTTGCCGAAGGTGTAGGTCAAGGCAAAGGGGATGGAGAGGGTGAGCCAGACGTAGAGCAGGTTGGTGAACGCCGTTGGGTTCTCAAAGGGATGCGCCAGGTCGACGTTGAAGAACCCACCGCCGTTGGTCCCGAGCTGCATGATGGGACCCATGAACCCGGCGGGACCACGGGCGACGGTCTGGGTCACGCCGTTCAGCGAGTCATGAACGGTCACCGGCCCGGACAACGTCTGCACGGCCCCCGAGGCGACCGTGATGATGCCGGCGAGGAACGCGATGGGGAGGAGGATGTAGAGCATGCACCGGGTGATGTCCACCCAGAAGTTGCCGATCGTGGCCGAGTTCTTGCGGGCGAAGCCCCGCACCAAAGCGATCGCCACCGCGATCCCGACGGCCGCGCTCACGAACTGCTGCACGGTGAGCACGCCCATCTGGGAGAAGTACGACATGGTGGTCTCGCCGCCGTAGTTCTGCCAGTTCGTGTTGGTTGTGAACGACACCATCGTGTTGAAACTGAGCGCGGGTGGCACGGCGCCAAGGTGCTGCGGGTTGAGCGGCAGCGACCCCTGAATCCTCAAGAGCAGATAGCCCACGCCGATGAACACGGCGGAAAAGATCACCATCGAGCCGGCGTAGCGCTTCCAGGATTGCTCGTGGTCGGGCCCGGTCCCGAGGAGTCGGTAGAACGGCCGCTCGGCCCATTCCAGGTAGTGGACCCTGCCGTCGAAGACGGCGGCCATGTACGAGCCCAGGTACCGCCAGGCGAGCCCCAAGGTAATGACGAGGACGACGATGCTCCAGAAGAAGCCCACTAGAACCACTCAGGCTTGAAGAGCGCCACTCCCAGGTAGATGAACACCAGAATGGAGACGGCGAGCAGGATGCCCTGGACGGCGGTCATACGTGCTCGAGTCCCCAGATGAGCCCGAGCATCACCAGCGCGAAGGCGATGATGCCGAGCACTGCCATGAAATCACCCATGCGGAGGAGTATCCGCGACGACGAGATAAACGTGCCGTGAACAGATTGACCCAAGGCATAAAAAAAACATAAACGGGCTGCCTGCGGCCCGACGACGAACTGTGAGATCGACCAGGAACTGGTCAAATCTCCACCCGCGACAACGCAAAACGTGGGGGCCAGAACCGCCTGGCGTGACGGCAAGATCGCCCAGCCTTCAGGCTCAGCGTCGAGCAGCGGAATCGACCCGACCCACGCTTAGCGGCTCCTCGACCGCGTTAGGTGTCCAAGGATGAACAGGGCCTAAATATCGTCACGCGGGCCATAAGGAAGGCGTGAATCCACTTTTCACCGCGGACCGGCGGTCGTTCAATGGCGGTATGCACTCGCGCTCTTGGAACCGCTGCCTGGCGCAAGACGCCGAAACCGGCGCCTGGTGCCAGCACCGACCGTCGCACAGTGTCTTCTGCCCGTCGCACGCGTGGGACTTCCAGTGTGACGAGGCGGCCCAGGCGGCGACTCGCCTGGCCCGCGCCCGTCTCGTCCTCCGCGACCCGGTGGCTACTTTCCCGCAGTGGCCGAGCCCCATCTGCTCGCCCAAGGCCTCCAGAGCGCCTTCCGACCGTACCGACACGCCGTGAAGATGCCGCCGAGGTGACGACCGACGCCCGCTTCTACACAAACGCTCAACAGGCAGCGACGCCTGTCGCTAGAACATCCAATCCTGCACCCCGTGCTGTTCAACGGACCGCCGAACTCGATGCGCCCCGATTCGGCTTTCGGCATCAGCAGAAGTGCCGGAGTCGGATGGTGTCCGACCCCTTGGCTTGGGGTCTGACGGCACCCGAAGCTCCTATGGTTTGTCAAGGGCGTTTCTCGGTAGCAAGGACTGCGGGCAAACCAATCAAGAGCCACTCGACAGTCGAGGGCAAGCTCTTATCAAGCCAAGCGTCGATGCTCTCCGAGAAGATCCGAGGGGCGGACCGGCAGATCGGACGAAGGCCAGCCGACGGCGGCAGGTAATCGAGTGAGCCAGGTCCGCCCTCGGAGATTTTGCTAACCGCGAGGAAGGGTGCTTGAAGACCTCGCGGGCGACGTAGCGCTTTCAAGATCGCGGATCACCTCGCGCTTGGAACGGCCTTCCTTCGTCCGGCGTTCCAGGTACGCACGGGTGCGGGGATCCCAGGCGAGGCGCGTCATGACGATGCGCCACAGGGCTTGATTCGCGTGGCGGTCACCGCCGCGGTTGAGGCGATGGCGAGTGACCTTTCCTGAGGACGCCTCGATGGGCGCCACACCACACAGATGGGCCCAGGCGGCCTCCGAGCGCAGCCGCTCGGGGTTGTCGCCGGCGGTCACGAGCAAGGTGGCGGCGGTGTCGATCCCCACGCCAAAGAGCTCGAGCATCTCCGGTGCACTCTGGGTCACCAGATCCGTGAGCAGCTCGTCGACGCCGGCTATCTCCTCTTCCAATGCCACCACCCTCCTTCCCAGGGCGGCGAGCGACACCTTGGTGGCATAGACGACCGGGTCGCCCGAGGCCCGAGGTCGCAGGGCGGCCGCCTGGGCGACGAGGTCGGAGATCGACAGGCCCTTCAAGCGGGATCGGAGCTGGTCGGGGCCGGTGTAGCTCAGCTGGCGCATCTGGTGCAGGGCTCGTGACCGGGCGTCGCGCGCCGAACGCTTGGCCACGAGCAGCGTCCGGATGGCCTCCACGGCGCCGTCACGGGACTTGGGCGCGCCGCCGGCACGGCCACTCAACACCGCCCGGGCCGCTTCGACGGCGTCGGCGGAGTCCGACTTGCCCTTGGTCCGTCGCGCCTGGCGGTTCGGGACGGTCGACCTCGACCACCTCGATGCCGGCTCGGCGCAGGAACCGGGCCAGGCCTGCGCCATAGGCGCCGGTGCCCTCCACACCTATCTTGTCCACGGTGCCGAAGGCGCCGAGCCACTCGAGCATGGCGCGATAGCCGCCGCGGCGCTGGCAGCGAACGACTCCACGCCCAACAGGCCGCCGATCGGGTCCAAGGCGGCCGCCACGTGGACGTCGAGGTGGGTGTCGACGCCACCGATGATGGCGCGGTCAGCTTCTACGATGGTCATGGCCATCCCTTCTTCTCTTTAGCGCAAGGGGTGGCACGGCCGTCCCGGGAAGGAGTGCTGGTGATCTCCGCCCTGCGTCAACAGAGCGGTCCATCACCCCTCCGGAACGGGGCGTGCCGTTTTCTGTTCCGGGCTCCGGTCGACAAGGCCTCACAAGACAGCCGTTGGCGTCATCCTGCGCCAAAGTCAGACCAAGAAATCCCGACGGCTCGAAGGTACCGAAGGCCCAACCTTCAGCGGTGGACCCCGCTCAACGAGTCATCTTCATTCTGATTGGTAATCGGGGCCGCCCGGTGACACCTTGTAGCCATCTCTGGCATGAGCACTGCGTCGGAGTCGGTAGCAGGGCCGGATGGCGACCCGCGCAGTATTCGCGTTGCTGAGCGATAGCGGATGGGTCAGGTTGGGAGGCAAGTCCGTCGCCTTCGGACTGATTCGGCTCTGGCCGACGGAGCGTCACCCGCCCGAGTCCGGGTGATCCCCGGCCGCCCTGCCCTGTCATCGGGACTTCCCAGATGAGGGTGGTGCCGACAGCTACTCGGAGCGCCACCGCCGATAGAGATCGGTCAAGTCCTGTCTTGCTTCTGGAGAGAGCTCGTCAGGTTCGATGGCGCCGGCCAACTGAATGGTCATCTTGATTTGTTCCAGGTAGGCGGCACAGTTGGGGCACGCCTTGAGATGGATCTCCAATCGGCGTCGGTCCCGCCGGGAGAGAGTTCCTTCGAGGTAGTCGGTGACGAGTTCGACCGCCTGCTGGCATACGATGTCTCTCCGTCGCAGCGATAACACGATCAGCTCTTCTTCATTTCGGCGTCGAGGATCTCTCGCAGTCGCGAGCGTCCCCGGTGTAGCAAGATCCGCTGGTTGCCCACACTGATGCCAAGTACGGAGCACGCCTGATCGTTGGAAAGTCCTTCGACATCTCGCAACAAGACCACCTGACGCTGACGGGGAGGCAGTGCATCGAGGGCGGCCTTGAGGATCGGCACCCAGGCGGCAGCGTCGAGACGGTCCTCGCTTTCTTCTGTCCATCGGTCGAGGGGATCGGCCCATTGGCCCTGAGCGTCGAAGGCGCTCGGGTCGACTGCTTGGAGCGTCTCGATCGACGGATCGGAGGGCTCGTGGGCACCGGCCGAGCACGCTCGATTGACGAGGATCCGAAACAGCCAGGTCTTGAATGAAGAACGTCCCTCGAAGTGCTCGATGCCACGAACGACACCCAGCCACGTGTCCTGGACGGCCTCTTCGGCCACCGCCTGATTGGGGACCATGGAACAGGCTAGACGGAGCATGGGCTGCTGGTAGCGGGCCACCAGCATCACGAACGCCTCTTCGTCACCGGTGCGGACCCGGCTGAGCAGCTCGCCGTCCATCTCCACGGCGCGAAGCGTAGGACCCCACGATCCGGCGCGGGTCGCGCCCACCCATTGCGGCCGAGCGCCTGTCGTCTGGACATGGTCTTTCAGTCCTCATTCACCCCCGGGGCGTTACATGGAGGTGGGAGCCGGCAGGCGCATCCAGGCACCAACGTAACGCTTGCACCACATTCCGAGACTGTATGTCGACACCCTTGAATCATCGACAAAGGAGACGCAATGACGAGACAGCGGTCCAGGCGTTCGTGGGCCTCCGCAGAGTCATAGCGCGGGGACCACCCCGACTCCCGAAGGTGATCACGATGCTGCTCGTTGAACGTCTGGCGCATATCGATTAGCGCGTCCAACACGACCTCAATCCTTCGCATCCTCGCGTCAACCACGTCTCGTTTGGACGCTGTCTCTGCTACGTCTCTAGCCATCTCGGTGACTCGCTGACTTCGCTTGGCCACTTCAACGCTTTCTTGCGCAGCAAGGACGCTCGCTTGGCCAACCTTCACGTTGTCATGCCCGACTGTCACGCTATCTCGACCCACCTCGATTGTCTTCCTGCCAATGATGATCACTACAACGAGGCTCAGTGCCGACACCGCAAGGCTCAGTGCAGAAAGAAGAACAGGAACCCAGTCCATGCCATCAGTCTGCACCGCATGTGCAACGCTTCGCCCTCCCATCCCCGGCGCCTCCGAGAGACTTAGAGCTATGGAACCGCTTGTCAGCAGAACTAGCTGTCCGATCAGGACGTAGGGGAGGACTCGTCGCACCGTGATGATCTTCCCACTTACCTAGTGACTTTGAGCCAACGACCAGCGAGGGGAGGTCCAGGGCATTCGGGACGGCTCTTCTTCAGCTGGGACGCTCCCGGGTAGGCGTCACGCTGCCACCCCGGCCCCCAAGGAGACGGTGTACACGCAGCGGTACACGGCGCCCTGAGTGCCGTCGTGCTCCAAGGCGGTCCGCACCACATGCATGGGCTGAGTTTCGGTCACCGGATCACGCCCGATGAGAACCATTGGACAAGGGTGGCGGCGAGGTGAACAGCTGCCCGCGCCTCTTCCGGCGATTGGGCCGTCGGCGTTGATGTACTACTGGGTGAGCCGTGGCGACCCACCTGCCCGGTCCACAAGGCGTCCAACATTGCTACGACGAGTTGGCTGCCAGACATCGCGGTGCTCGTGGCCGGGATTCCTACCGTCCACTTGGTGGGGTTGGCTTTCATCTCTCCGATTACCTTGCCGAGAGTGGCCATTCCGTGTTTGGGGCTAACCACCGCGATCGTCGCAACTTCAACTGCCTTGATCGACTCCCCATAGGAGGTTCCAGCATCGGGCGATCGACCGTATGCCAGATCCCAAGCGGCTCTGAGATGAGCACCAGCCGTTGGGTTGTGCGTTTCCGCTGCGACTACAGCGGCCTCCACCGTGAGGTCGACACGCCTTTCCAGTTTGCACTGAAGGTCCGCGATCTTGACAACTTCCCACGCAGATCCACCAGTCAGCAGGATCTGTTGAAGTCGAACCGCCCTATCGGGAGGCCACTCTGCGCTGGCGACCTCTATTAAGGGGTTATGCAACAGGTAGTCGATCAGATCGAGGAACCAATCTGGATCATTCATCCTCGTGAGAAGAGTCTTGACCATTGTGTCAACGTCGTAACCGAGCGCATCGCGCATGTTTAACTCGATACCGCGTAGGGCTGTAAGTGAGTATCCCTTTTCGTAGATGCCGCCCACAATGAGTTCTCGCTTGACCCAGTCGACGAGGGCTGGTCGCAGATGGTCAGGTACTCCATCCTGCAGCGCCAAGTGGTGAGACTCCGCGGGCGTTCCGCGCTTGCTCCTTGGCACAAAACCTTGCATTCTGCTTCTCCTTGCCCAATCCCCCCCGCATTGTCGCGCCTGGGTGGAACACTCCCGACACTCTCTCCTGTTCGCGGTTGAGGAAAAGGTGCAGCTGACCAGCCATCTGGGAAGCATCGTCACAGCCGTTCGCAACGCTTGCCGGGCGTGGAGGTCTGCCCCTACCCGTCCTGCGCGAAAGAACTGCAACGAGACCCCGACACGGGCCAGGGCCGGGACCTCATTGGCGAGCTTCACCCTGCCGCCCGATGCATGGTGCACGGCTGGCTGGCGGAGGACGTTGACTGCCCGGTGGCGCTCACCCCGATTCACACTGGTCCTCCGTTCGGAGGCACTGCACCTTCGCCCGGTGGAGGCCCCAACAGACGCCGATGAGCGGTCCTAGCGTGGCGAACCGGACCGGCCCTTGACCGGGGCCACTGATCAGCGACCTCAGGAGGCTGAGAGGCGACTCAGGGCGCTCAGAGAGGGGCTGAACAGGCTCCTGACCGACGGACCGCGTAGTTCCCCAGGAGATTGGCGGCAGCATCTCACTGAGAGTGCCGGGCGGTGCATCCCGTCTCGATCCGATCCAGACTTGTGGTGGAGCCGGTATGGGCTACATCGGAGCGTCGCGACACGGTCGAGCCTTAGTCCCAACGATCTCTAGGACAAAACTTTTGTGTCCTATTCGTGTCCCACCGGGGATCGGTGCACCTCCAACAACGTTCTGACCTGCTCCTTCACGGCCAAAACGCTCT
>CAWJFJ010000011.1:0-23091 GCA_963842145.1 uncultured Acidimicrobiaceae bacterium | reverse complement strand
CACGGCAAGACCACGTTGGTCGACGGAATGCTCCGTCAGACAGGAGCCTTCCGAGCGGACAAGGGAGTCCACCGACCGCTGTCCTCGACTCGGGCGACCTCGAACGCGAAAAGGGCATCACGATCCTGGCCAAGCACACGGCCGTTCAATACGGGCCCACCAAGATCACAATCGTCGACACCCCCGGGCACGCCCGACTTCGGCGGTGAGGTGGAACGGGGTCTGGCCATGGTCGACGGAGTGCTCCTGCTCGTCGATGCATCGGAGGGTCCCCTGCCGCAGACGCGTGGCTTCGTCCTGCGCAAGACGC
Source organism: uncultured Acidimicrobiaceae bacterium (assembly GCA_963842145.1). Lineage (GTDB taxonomy): Bacteria > Actinomycetota > Acidimicrobiia > Acidimicrobiales > UBA8190 > CAWJFJ01. The sequence continues at coordinate 22,781 of CAWJFJ010000011.1, read as the reverse complement.
TCGAGGCCCGTCTTCCCGTCATCCTGGTGGTGAACAAGGTGGACCGGGCCGATGCCCGGATCTCCGAGGTCGTCCACGAGGTGGAGGACCTCTTCCTCGACCTCGACGCCGACGAGCACCAGGTGGGCTTCCCCGTGCTCTACGCCAACGCCCGCGCCGGATGGGCCAGCACCGATCCCGACACCGTCGGCACCGACCTCGTTCCCCTCTTCGACACCATCGTGCGCAACGTGCCGGCTCCCGTCTACGACCCCGATCACCCTCTCCAGGCTCTGGTCACCAACCTCGACGCCTCCCCCTACGTCGGCCGACTGGCCATCTGCCGTGTCCACCACGGGACGCTCCGGCGGGGGGACACGGTGGCGTGGTGCCGCGTGGACGGATCGGTGCAACGGGCCAAGGTGACGGAGCTCTACGCGTCACGCGCCCTCGAGCGCGTCGACGTCGAGGAAGCGGGACCGGGGGAGATCGTGGCGGTGGCCGGCTTTCCCGAGGTGACCATCGGGGAGACCCTGGCCGACGCCGACGATCCGGTCCCCCTCCCGGCCATCCTGGTGGACGAGCCCAGCCTGTCCATGACGATCGGCATCAATTCGTCACCGCTGTCGGGCATCGACGGAACGAAGCTCACGGCCCGGCTGGTGAAGGGGCGCCTCGACACGGAGCTGATCGGCAATGTCTCGCTGCGCGTCTCGTCCACCGATCGACCCGACACATGGGAGGTCCAGGGTCGGGGCGAGCTCCAGCTGGCCGTCCTGGTCGAGACCATGCGACGCGAGGGATTCGAGCTCACGGTGGGCAAACCGCAAGTGGTGACCCGGCTGGTGGACGGCGCTGTCCACGAACCGATGGAACGGGTCGCCATCGACGTGCCCGACGACTATCTGGGCGTGGTCACGCAGCTGCTCGCTCTGCGACACGGGCGTCTGGCCGAGGTGGTCAACCACGGGACCGGGTGGGTCCGCATGGACTACCGCGTCCCGGCCCGGGGCCTCGTCGGCTTCCGCACCGAGTTCCTGATCGAGACGCGGTGGAACGGGAGTCCTGCACCACGTCTTCGACGGATGGGAGCCGTGGCACGGCGAGCTGCGCACCCGCCGCAACGGGTCGATGGTGGCCGACCGTCGCGGTGCAACGACGACCTACGCCCTGATGGCGCTGCAGGAGCGGGGGACCCTGCTGATCGGACCGGGCACCGAGGTCTACGAAGGAATGATCGTGGGGGAGAACTCGCGTGCCGACGAGATGGACGTCAATCCCACCAAGGAGAAGAAGCTGACCAACGTCAGGTCGTCGACGGCCGACGAGCTGGAGCGGCTCACTCCCCATCTGCAGCTGTCCCTCGAGCAGGCCCTCGAGTTCATCGCCGAGGACGAATGCGTCGAGGTCACTCCGAAGGCCGTCCGCCTGCGCAAGGCCATCCTCGATCAGGCCACCCGGGGCCGTCAGCACAGCCGGGCACGTCGCGACGCCCGGTAGCCGACCATGGGGACGGGCGCCGCGCCCAGGCTGGCGACCGCCCTCCGTCGACGTCACGGCGGTCCCGGTGAGGAACACGTCGCTCTCCCGGGAGGAGAGCGGGGCGATCGTGAACGGCATCACGAGTGCCGTCGGATCCCCTCCACCGCCCGGGCGTTCCACCCCGTAGAGTGGAGGGGAAAGACGTGGACCGGTCCACCGCTCCGACGGACACGACCGCCCCCGACCGACACGACATCCCGACCGACACGACCAGAGGACTCGACGACCAGAGGCGACACATCTCCCGAGGAGGACCAGACCAGTGCGCATCTCGACCCTGCTTGCCAACAAGGGATCCGACGTCGCCACCATCGGCGGCGACGCCACGGTGGCCCAGGCCGTGGACGAGCTCAGTCGGCACCACGTCGGCGCGCTGGTGGTGTCCGACGACGGCCAGACGATCGACGGCATCGTCTCCGAACGTGATGTGGTCCGCAAGATGAGCGAGAGCGGAGAAGCGGTCGTGCACGAGCTCGTCTCCTCCATCATGTCCCCGACGGTGACCACCTGCTCCCCCGACGACGACACCGAATCGCTCATGCGGATCATGACCGAACGCCGCATCCGTCATGTCCCGGTCACCGTGGAGGGCCGGCTGTGCGGGATCGTGAGCATCGGCGACGTCGTGAAAGACCGGATCGAGGAGCTCGAGAAGAACCGGACGGAGCTGATCGAGTACATCACGGCCCGCTGACCACGCCGTCGGTAAGAACCTCGGCCACGGTCGGGTGCCGCCGACACCTTTGGCCATTTTTGCTGAAGTGGGCCCGGCCCGCCGGATCCGCCCCGTCGTCCATGGGACACTGGGCGCGATGGCGAGCGGATCCTCACCTGCATCCGACACCGTGCCGGCCGTGGCCTATGTCCCGGACCTCATGGACCGCTCCCGGGTGGAGATCGCCAGCCGGGCGGCGGGGCGAGCGGTCGATTTCGTCACATCGGCGAGCGATCTGGCAGCCGCCGTGGCGGGCGGGGCCATGTTCGTCGTGGTCGATCTCGGCCATCCCGGGATCCTCGAGATCCTCCCCCGTCTGGGTGCGGCACACACGGTGGGTTTCGCCAGCCACGTCGACAAAGCACTGCTCGACGCCGCCCGGGAGGCAGGGTGTGACGAGGTCCTGACCCGGTCGGCCGTCTTCCGTCGCCTGGCCCGCCCGGGCCCGGCGAGCGGTCTCAGGCCGTCGAGTCGGCCGTCAACGGAGTGACGTCGACGGCCACGTCCAGGGTGTGGGACATGCCACCACCCTCGACCGATCCGCGCAGGGGCGAGACGTCCCAGTAGTCGCGACCCCAGGCGGTCGTGACGTACGAATCGGAGACGACCTGATCGTTCGTCGGATCGACGTCGATCCACCCCCAACCGGGCAGGTACACCGAGAACCATGCGTGTGAGGCGTCGGCACCGAGAAGCCGCTGTTGGCCTTCGGGGGGAATCGTCTCGATGTAACCGCTGACGTAGCGGGCGGCCAGGCCCATCGACCTCACGCATCCGACAGCCAGGTGAGCGAAGTCCTGACAGACCCCCCGACGGTAGGCGAGGACGTCGAGAACGGGTGTGGTCACCGAGGTGAATCCCGGCTCGTAGACGAAGTCCCGGTGGATACGCCCGGCCAGATCGACGACCGCCTCGATCAGAGGGCGCCCCGCTCCGAAGGACGCCAGCGCGTACTCCGCCAGATCGGGCGATGCCGGGACGAGCCGCGACGGGGCCCGGTACCGCCGAGCGTCACGCGAGGCCGCCTGGCGGTCGATGTCGAGCAGCCACTGGGCCGACTCCCAGGGCAGACTGGCGGGCGGAAGGGGGGTCCGGTGGACGCTGACTTCGCTCGTGGCCGTCACCGACAGCCGTCGGAAGCCTCCGGCCACGACGAAGACCGTCACCGCGTTCCCGAAAGCGTCGACGTACTCCGATCGCGATATCGGTTCGGGATCTATCTCCAAGGTGTGCCACTGGCACCGTTGATGACCGGTGGCCCGCGGGCGGAGGTGAGCTTCGTTGTAGGACTGCTCGACCGGGCCTCCGTACTCGTAGGTGGTGCGGTGGCTCACCAGGTACACCCTCGGGTCGGCGGCACCGGGCGTCGCCGGCGCCTCGTCCCCGGCCACCTTCGTACCGACGCTCAGGGCTCGGGAACGTGACGGCTCGGGGACCATGGCGTTGGTGGAGCGGAAGTATGTCTCGTCCAGGCGACCGTGGATGGCCGCCAGTGCTCCATGAAGGTCTCCGACCAGGCTTCGGAGCTCCGACGGCGTCAGTCGGTCGACGGGCGCATCGGCGACCAGGACCGACGCGTCGGTGCAGGCGGCGAGCACCTCTTCATTGCCCGGGAGTCTCTTCACCGTGCCCCGCAGCTCGCTCAGGCACGAGGACACGGCCCGTGGGAAGGCATCGTCCTGGAGAAGGAAGCGCAAGGTGGCGCCGTTGTCGGGTCGAGCCGGCATGGCCCGGCGAAATGGCTGATAGGCGGCCAAGGAACGAAGGAGGGCCATCCAGTGCACGTCGTCGTACGGATCGCGCCCGCGCGTGGGGGCGGCGCTGTCGGCGCGCACGGTGAGGATCCGGGCGGTGATGTCGGCCCGTTCGATCTGCTGGCCGATGCTGATGAACGCCATCGCCTCGTCGCGGCGCATGGTGCTGGCCAGGATGCCGTTCATCCGCACGCATTCGTCGATGGCCCGCCGGAGCCACCGGACCCGTCCCTGCCGTGTCTGTATCAGTGGCGCGTCGGTGCTGAGGTCGAGCCACAGATCATTGATCAGCTCCCACACCTCGCGTGGCACGACCGGACGCGCCACCCTGAGGTTGTCACGGGCGCCGGCCAGGGCGTTGACGATCGACGACGGATTGTCCCGGTCGGTGACCACGAACTCCACGACGGTGGCCTCACTGATGCGGGGACCGCGTCCGGGCATGGCGGCCGTTCGGCCTCCTGCCGCCGGAGACGCTCGACGCAGGTCGTCGTCGGCACCGCAGATGTCGAGCAACGGGACTCCATCCGACATCGGCTCCGACGGGAAGATCGACGTGCGTCTCCCCGTGGACCTGGACGATCCGGGACATGTCCTCGGTCCGTTCGAGGTAGCGCCCGGCCCAGTACACGGCCTCCGCTACCCGTGCCAGCAACATCTCCCCTCCTCTCTCGGCGCCGACATCGAGGTCACCGCCGCCTCCTACTGGTCCTGCACCGGGGCCGGGACCACGGGCGCGCCAGCTTCGGCGGTCGGTGCCGGTCGCGCCCGCCGGAACCGGGGGGACGGCCCGGGGCGGGGACCACCGGACGGAGGCCACGGGCCGCGTCTCGTCCACCAGGGCCCGGTCCACGATCCAGGTGTCCTTGCTCCCACCGCCCTGTGAGGAATTGACGATGAGCGAACCCTCCTGGCGCGCCACCCGGGTCAGTCCCCCGGGTGCCACGTAGGCCCCGTCCGGTCCGAGCAGGGTAAACGGCCGCAGGTCCACGTGGCGCGGGGAGACGACTCCGTCGCACAAGGTCGGCATGGTCGACAACGAGAGCATGGGCTGCGCCACCCAATTGGGCGGATGCTGCTCGATCCGCTGAGCGACGAGCGCCAATGCCGCCGCCCCGGCGGAGGGTCCGATCACGATCCCGTAGCCTCCCGACTCGTTGGCCGGCTTCACCACCAGGGCGTCGAGATTGGCGAGCACGAAGCGGCGGTCGTCGGGATCGCCGCACCGCCACGTCGGGCACGTTGGGCAAGATCGGCTCCTCCCCCAGGAAGAAGCGGATGATCTCGGGCACGAAGGCGTAGACGGCCTTGTCGTCGGCCACGCCGGTTCCCGGTGCGTTCACCAGCGCCACGCCTCCGGCCCGCCAGGCCCGGATGAGCCCCGGTACCCCGACCAGCGAGTCGCGGCGCAGGGCGGCCGGATCGAGGAAGACGTCGTCGATCCGTCGGTAGATCACATCGACCTGTCTCGAGCCCGCCCACGGTCCGCATGTGGACGGTGTCGTCGTCGAGAACGACGAGGTCACCGCCCTCCACGAGCTCGACACCCAGCTGTTGGGCCAGGAAGGCGTGCTCGAAATAGGCCGGGTTGTGGATCCCCGGGGGTGAGGACGACGATCGTCGGTTCACGGACGCCGGGCGCCAGCGAGGACAGCAGCTCGCCCAGACGACTGATGTAGGGATCGACCGGCTCGATGCTGTACGAACGGAACAGCTCGGGCAGTACGTGCTTGGTGACCATGCGGTTCTCGAGGAGGTAGGACACCCCGGACGGGACCCGCAGGTTGTCCTCGAGGACGTAGAAGGTCCCGTCCTCGCCCCGGACCAGGTCGCTCCCGCAGATATGGGCCCAGATGCCTCCGGGGGGGCTCACGCCGACGCACTCGGGGCGGAAGTTCGGAGAGCCGACGATGACGTCGGCCGGTACCGCCCCCGCCTGGACGCATCGCTGGGCGTGGTAGACGTCGTCGATGAAGAGGTTCAGCGCCCGCAGGCGTTGGACTGAGGCCCTGCCGGAGCCGGGTCCACTCGGCCGAGTCCACGATGCGCGGGATCACGTCGAAGGGCCACGGCCGATCCACCGAGACGTCGCCCTCGGACGTCCGGAACGTCACGCCGATCGTGCGTATCTCGCCGTCGGCCGCTCGTTGACGCTCGGCGAGGGCATCGGGGCCGAGCGTCGGCCAGATGATGCCAGAGCGCGTCGGCCACGGCCCGGGGCGCACCGTCGGAGCCGACGATCTCGTCGTACCCCGTCCCCAGTCGGTAGGGAGGCCATGCCGTCTCCACCACCATGCCGCACCACGCCCCCTTCGTCGGGTTGTCGAGATCCCGTTCCCGCATCACAGGGCCGACGAACCCTCGGGGTGCGGAGCACCTGTCCGCCCACCCCTTCGTCGACAGCTCCGGTGGCCCGCCTCCGAGCGGCGGGTCCACCGACCCGATCTCAGCCGGGACGCCTCGACCGCAACGCCCACCGTGCGATGGCCACCGAGATCCCCAGCCTCCGAATGACGTTCCGTGTCGCGATCATGGCGGCGCTCCTTCCATCGACCTCTCGCACAGCGTACGAATCGGGCGTGAACAGCGGGGGTCGCACCGATGACAGCTCTGTTAACTCCCGCACCCGGTGCCCTCGTCGGCGCAACTCCGACCGGTGCCTGCTCCGGGCCGGGCCCTGGCCCCCGAGATCGCCGCCCGACGTCGCCCCGCCCGGGGGGGGTTCCGGGGAGCCGTCGGCTCAGGCACGGAGTGCCCCGTCCCCTCAAGCACGGGACCACCGATGTCGACACCTGAAGGGTGAACCTGCTGCCCCTGGCAGGCCGGAGTCGACGCGCGTCGTCATTCGGGCCCTCAACCACGGTCTCCGGCTAAGCCATTGGCACCGGCCGGACAGAAGGACATCTTCATCGGACGAGCGGGCCGACTGTCGCGGCCAACAAGCGGCGCAAGGCGGCCGGCACGGCGCTGACCGACCGCCCCCTCCTGCCCGGTCCCGGGGCAGCCGCCCGATCCTGCCGTCGGGCCCGGAGGCCGCGACGGATATCCCGGCCGGCGTCCTCGAGCAGCAGTACGAGGAGACTGCCCACCGGCGCGAGAAGTTCGTCCGCATCACCCTGGCCGACCGGTCCCTGCAAACGGTGTTCCAGCCCATCGTCGACCTCCGGACGGGGGGCACGGTGGGAGCCGAGGCGCTGGCCCGGTTCACGGCTCCTCCGTTTCGGGCACCGGACCTCTGGTTCGCCGAGGCGGCCGAGCTCGGCCTGGGCACCGAACTCGAGGTCACGCGCCCTGCGCTCGGCTCTCGAGCAACTCGTGAAGCTCCCGTCGGGTCTGTACCTCTCGATCAACGCCTCCCCGGCCACGATCGTGTCGGCCGAGTTCCGGGCCGCCATGGCCGAGATCCCCGCCGAACGAGTGGTCCTCGAGTTGACCGAGCACACCGGGATCGACGACTACCACCTCTTCGGCGAGGCCATCGCCGAGCTGAGGTCGAACGGCCTCCGTCTGGCCGTCGACGACGCCGGCTCCGGATTCTCGAGCTTCCGTCACATCCTCAATCTCCGCCCCGACATCATCAAGCTCGACATCGCGCTCACCCGCGGCATCGACACGGACCCGGCGCGTCGGGCGCTCGGATCGGCGATGCTCACCTTCGGTCTCGATGCGTACAACGCGTCCATCGTCGCCGAAGGCATCGAGACCGCAGAGCGAGCTGGCCACCCTGCAGGGCCTCGGGTGCCACTACGGCCAGGGCTACTACCTGGGCCGACCCGCTCAGATGTCGGTACTGCCCCGGCAACTGTCGCAACCCGGGGCGAGCCCGACTCCGGCTCTCGCGGCGGACCACCCTGAACCCCGACCTGGTCCTCACGCCCGAGCAGGCGGCCGACCTCGACGAACTCCGCCGACAGGAACAGGGCGACGGCCCGTCTGATCTCGGCTCAGCCCGGACTTCGGAATCGTCCGTCCAGGGAGATCACGACGTCGATTCCCGTGCCAGCGTGGTGGAGGACCCCGTCAGAAGCAGGTGCAAGGCGGCGGCCACCGCCCCGCCGACCAGCGGGGCGACGATGAACAACCAGACCTGGTGCAGGGCGAGCCCCCCGACGATGAGGGCGGGGCCGAGGCTGCGAGCCGGATTGACCGACGTCCCGGTGATCGGGATGCCGATGAGATGGACGACCGTCAGCGTCAACCCGATCACCACCCCGGCCGTCGTGGCGTTGGCCGTCTCGCTCGTCACGCCCAGGATGACGAACACGAACAGTGCCGTAAGCACGACCTCGGCCAGGAAGGCGCCCCCGGCGCCGATATGGATGTGGCTGGCGGCGCCCCACCCGTCAGTCCCGAGACCGGTCTTGGATCTGCTGTAGAGAGGCGAGCTGTTGAAGGTGGCCCACAGCACCAGGGCACCGAGGATGCCGCCGACGAACTGGGCGATCCAGTACCCGAGCGCTTCGGCGACCGGAAGACGGCGCGCCAACAGAGCTCCTATCGTGACCGCCGGATTGACGTGGCACCCCGAGATCGGTCCCAGGACATGGGCCAGGGCCAACAGGGTGAGACCGAAGGCCAGGGCGGTGGCCACCACGCCGGCAGCGAAACTGGTGCCGCTGGTCCCGAAGCCGAAGCTCAAGGTGGCGACCCCCACGGCGAAGTAGACGAGCAACGCTGTTCCGAGCATCTCCGCGGCGAGTTTGCGAGCCATGGCCATCCTCTCGTCGGGTCCGGGGATCGTCTGGTCGGTCGAGACGCTAACCAAGTTGGTCGGGGTTCGCTCGCCCCCCCATGTGACGGGAGCGGGCGCCCGCGTACCGGCGAGCCACCACCTCGATGCCTCTGTACGCTGGTCCATGATGCAGGCCGGCAGCGATGGAGGCGGCGGGACGGCGATCCCACCATCCCCGGTGAGCAGGCGAGCCACGGCCCGGCGGCGGCTCTGCATCGGTGCGCTCGCTCTCCTCGCCGCCGGCGTCGTCCTGTGGTCGTCACGCGACGGGGCACCGACCTCGGCCGACTCGGCTGTCTACGTCGGCACGGCACGGAGCGTGGCCGCCGACCACGGTCTGGACGTGCCCTTCCATTTCTACCCGCTCGGCGGCGTGAGCATCGGCACGCCCCCGCTCGGACAGTCGTCCCCCCGTCCCACCCCCCTGGTGATCTACGCCCCGCTGGCTCCCGTCCTCCTGGCCATCGGTGGGCACCCTTTCGGAGCGGCACGCGTCGAGGACGCCATCTTCTTCGCCCTCACGATCCTCCTGGTCGGGATGTTCGTCCTGGCCACCACCGACGAGCTCTGGCCGGCCGCCGCCGCCCAGGCCGTCACGGCCTTCTCGCTGGGCATCCTGGCCTCCGACGTCGGGACGTTGGCCACAGCCCTCTTCTTCACCGCCGTGGCGCTGTTCGCCGTCCTCCGGCACCGGGAGCGACCACGGACGGCCTGGCTCATCGTGGCGGCGGCGGCCATCGGCCTTGCCACCCTGGAACGGTTCGCGTCCGGTGGGCTCATCGTCTGGGGCGCACTGGCCCTGCGCCACCGACGCCGAGACGCCGGGGCCCTCCTCGTGATGAGCAGTTGCCCGCTGGCCGGGTGGTTCGTCTACGAACAGCTCTCCGGCCGGAGCACAGGACACTTCGTCGGTTTCCACATCGTGGCCTCGACCGTCCGCACCGGCGTCCGGTCCGTCGCCGACTGGATCCTGCCGGCCAGCAGTCCGTTGCCGCTGGCCCTGCTCGGAGCCCTCGTCTTGGCAGTTCTCGTCCTCGTTCTGGTGCGGATGAACGTCACCGCCCGTCTGCTCATCCTCTTCGTCGTCGTCCAGGTGGTGATCCTCGAGATCGCCATCACCTTCTTCGATGCCGGAGTCGACCTCGATTCACTCGAGTTCATCCCGCTGTTCCTGGCCCTGGTCGTCGCCGTCGCCTGCTCCGTCAACCGGACTCCGGTCATGAAGCTGGTGACCATCGCCGTCGTCGCGGCCTGCGTGGCGCGCTTCGCGGTGGACACCACGACGCACCCGACCATCGGCTACGCCACGCCGGCCTGGGTCACCAGCCCGATCATGGCCGATGTCCGGGCCCTGCCGTCGAACGCCATCATCTACACCAACGCGCCCGACGCCATCTACCTGTTGGCGGACCGTGCCACCGCCAGCATCCCCGAACAGGTCGACTACTCCACCCTGAAACGGAATGCCAGATTCGACGCCCAACTCGGCGAGATCCGCCGCACCCTGGCGACACGGGGGGGATTCGTCGTCTACGTCCGGGGGCTCGGTCGGGACAGCTTCCTTCCCACCGAGACCTCGCTCAGACACGAGCTTCCCCTGCACCTGGTGCGCAACGCCTGGGACGGGGCGATCTACACGATCCCCCGAGCACCGTGACCGTCCGCCCAACCACGACGCGGCCCCGTCCGAAGCGGTCCGGTCGACCTCAGCGGACGAGGGTCACCCGATGACGATCGTGGTGTTCGGCAACAGCTGAAAGCTTCCGTTCGCCTGGCACAAGATGGCTGAGACGGGACCGCCCACCGTCACGACCCCGCTCGTGTCCGAACGCACGCTCCCCCTCACCTTGAGCTCCGTGCTGCTCGCTCCGCACGGATTGCCCTTCTTCGTCACGACCCGAGTCCGGGCGCGGATGACGGTCGTCAGATGCTTTGTCGTGCTCGGTTGGCTCCAGTAGATCGTGCCCGTGTGGGTCCCGGCCACGAAGAAGGGGTAGGGCTCGATCGACCCCGCCCCACCGGTCGATGCGGTGCAGCTGTACAGCTGCGCGGGACCCAACTGCGAGCCGGTCACCTGGTCACAGGTGACGACCCCTCCCGTCGCCGTCGCCGCGGCCGAAAGCGAGATGGTCAGCGCCGCCACCAAGGCGGTGACGACCAGGCCCACAACCGCCAATCGACGAACGGGGTGCATGCGACGCATCGTGAGCCTCTCTCGTTCCCTGGGTGTTCAAGGTCGCGGATAGTGGTCCTACCAGCCTACAGAGGGGCCCCGCTCTGTACTCCGTCAAAATTGAGGGGCTCATGCCACTCTCCGTGCGGTCAACGTCATGCAGAGGCACATCCCCTTCCGGGCGGTCGGGGTGCCCACCGGCCCCGGCGGTCAACGGCCCGGCCCTGGGAAAGACGGGTGATCAGGAAGGATGGGCGGCCGGCCGCAGGGCACTGGCGATGCGGGCCTTGCCTTCCATCTTGGCTCTGTACATGGCGCGATCGGCGGCCCGGATGAGGGTGTCGGCCTCCATCGGGTTGTCGACACCGCAGGTGGCGACGCCGATGCTGGCCGAAAGCGTCCGCTCTCCCGATGGCGTGGCGATCGGAGACTCGAGCGATCGGAGAACGCGTTGCGCGATGTCGACAGCACCGGCCTCGTCCAAGATGTCCTCGCAGACGATCACGAACTCGTCACCACCGAAACGGCCCACCGTGTCCGTGGGTCTGACACACGCCGACAACCGCTGTGCGATCGCCCTCAGGACGAGGTCGCCCACGCCGTGGCCGTGCTCATCGTTGACCAGCTTGAAGTCGTCGAGATCGATGAACAAGACCCCCATCGAGCACTCGCCGCGCCGGACCCTGGCCAGCGCATGGGCCATCCTGTCGCTGACGAGGACCCGGTTGGCGGCACCGGTCAGCGGGTCGTGAACCACCTGATGGGACAGCTGGACGCTCAACGCCCGCTCAGCCTCGTACAGACGTGCGTTGGCAACGGCGATGGCGGCGTGCTCGGCGAACAACGACACGGCCCGGAGATCGTGCTCGCTATAGGCGTGCTCGGCCGCCCCCTGTAGGATCAGCACCCCCAGAACATCCTCGCGGTGGATCAGTGGCACGCAGACGGCACTCTGCGCTTCGACACGACCGTTCTCGGAAACCGTTCCCTGAATGAGGAGGGGCTCCCGGTCGTGCAGGACACGGCTGGCGATCCCCTCGCCCAACTCCAGACGGTCCCCGTCATCGGAGACGACGCCGGCCCGGCAGGCCACCACGAGATTGTCGGGACCCTCGAGGAGCATGATGAACCCGCTCGATGCCTCCAGAAGCTCAAAGGCACTGGACAAGATGAGCTGGAGTACCTCTTCGATGACGAGTACCGAGTTCAGCGCCTTGCCGGCCTCGTAGAGGACGGCCAGCTCCTTCAAGCGGTTGGACAACGCCGCTCCGAGCACCCGCTCGTTGACCAGGAGAGTGGCCAACCGGCGTAGGTGGCGCTCCTTCTCCATGACATAGAAGGCCAGGGCCACCACCAGCACCACGGTGCCTATCCTGAATCCGAATCGGTTGGCGAAGCCCAGGTGGTGACCTCCCGTCGAGGTGAGCAGTCCGACGGCGGCGGCCATGGACGCCAACCCGGCGAACGCCACGGTCCACAACTGGGAACGGCGCCGGTCGACGGCCTCCAGACTGGGAGTCGAGAAATCCTTGATCCCCACGATCCGGGCTTCTCGTTCGAGCAGGGACGCCGCGTGTGCCTCGCCCACCGCCCGCGCCGAAGAGGCCACCATGGCCTCAGATATCGGCCAAGCCGGGGCGAAGCATAAGGAACACCTTGTGAGACCAGGCACACCCCGTGCACAACGGGGCCACAACGGTGGCGCCGGCGTCTCCCGCACGCCGGCGTGAGAGCCGTCAGCGACAGCGACGGAGGCTACTCACTGGGCCACCCCGAGCGACGGCTCGACCTCATCGGAGAACGAGGGCGATGACGAGCCCCACGGGCAGCGCCGTCCATCCCCACCGCGCGGCCGCATTGACCGCTCCGGACCGGTACCCGTAGAGGACGGCCAGCTGGGGCGGATTGAACGCCGGCGCTCCCAGCGCCGAGAGGACGGCCACCACCTGGACCGCACGCGAATGGGACAGCGCCATGATCGGGACCAGACAGGCGATCCGGATCACCGACAACGACAACCAGCGCCGGACGCCGTCGGCCCCCTTTCCGACAGCCAGGTTGTGAGGATGAAGGACCGACCCAACGAAGAGAGCGGCACCGACGAAGGCCATCAGCGGTCCCGACGCATCGAGCACCCCCCGCGAGACGGCGGGCGCCGGGCCCACCAGGTGCAGGACCAAACCCAGACCCAGCGCCACGAGAGCGGACTGGTCGATCCACGATGTCGATCGACGCTGCGGTATCGGTGCGTCCCTTCTCATAAGGTGGATGCATGCCGCGTTGGGGGCGGCGTAGACGGCATTGGCCAGGGCCGTGACCATGCTCCCGGCGGGGCCGACGAGTGCGCCGGCGATGGGAAGCACCCAGAATCCTCCGTTCGGGAAGGCGGCCCAGCACTCCAGCGCCGCCTCGCCGCCGGATCGTTTCCGCTTCGTCACCTCGGCGGCACCGAGGAGGATCCAACCCACGGTGGCGATCAGGACGGGAGCGACGATCTCCGACGCTGTCGACAGACGCCAGGCCGAGAAGATCGTCAGGAGTCCAGCGGTGGCGACCAGCTGGATCCGGAGATAGATCGGCCAGTGGCGTCGGACGCGGGCGCCGCCCCTGTCCGCTGCGACACCCATGAGTGCACCCAGGGCGTATGCGGCAAAGGTGACGAGCACGGTTCGCAGCGACGATAGCATCAACTGGGATCGCCTCGTCGCCCGGTTCATCTCACCGACCGGGGGCCACGTCCGATGCGTATCGGCCCGTTTCGACACCTGCTATCCGGGACAGACCCGCCGACTCGATCGTCGATCACCATCATGGTGATGACGGCCGCCATGGCCGTCGGCTGCCTGTCCTCGTCGTCAGTGGTCGAAGCGGCCACCGGGCAGGCCTCTGCGAATCCGTACTTCGTCGCTCCGTTCCACGTCACCGTCAACGCGATGACCTTCGGCCAGAATCCCACGTGGACTCAGGACGGGCGCATCCTCTCGGCCGAGGACAGCACGGCAGGGCCGGAGCAGGTCTTCGTCTCCGATCTTGACGGCTCCGCCATGAAGTGCCTGACCTGCGGCGCTCCCGGGCCCAACGGCTTCCCCCAGGAACGACCCCAAGGGGACTGGATCCTCTTCTGCTCGTCGCGCCACCAGGCGGTGACCTTCGGGAGTCCCTGTCTGGGGGGCATCGGGACCGATCTCTACATCATGCGGCCCGATGGCTCGCACATGACCCGTCTGACCATGCCGGGCATGCCTTTCGAACCGACGGGAACGCTCTACGACAACTACCACCCCTATTGGTCGCCCGACGGACACCACATCGTGTGGACCCATGTGAGCTACGTCAACGAAGACGCGGGTGGCACACAGTGGACGATCCTGGAGGCCGCCGTCACGGCAATCGGACCGGGTCGGCCGACGCTCTCCCACGTGACGACGGTGGCACCAGGCGGGCCCAACGCCTACGAGACGCAGCGGTGGGCCCCCGACGGCAGCGGGTTCCTGTACACGGCGTTCAGCTCGGCGGGACACCGGGCATCGGGCTGGCTCAATTCCGAGCTCTACTTCATGCGCCTCTACGGAGACGGAGCGTCACCATCGCATCCGAGAGTGACGCACCTCACCGACAACAGTCCGGCGTGGGACGAGCAGGCCGTCTTCACTCCGGACATGAAGGACGTGGTGTGGATGTCGAGCCGCGGCTATCCCACCTGGTATCAGACCATCGTCACGGCGGCCCAACAAACCGGGTTCGATCCTCCGATGCAGAACGAGACCGCCGGACCCTTCTTCGTCGAGACAATCCTGGACCCGCACTTCCACACCGATCTCTACGAGCTCGACCTTTCGACGCGCGCGGTGCGCAGGCTCACCGATCTTCACACGGTTATCCCCGAGTTCTCGTTCGACAACAGCGGGACGCGCCTGCTCTGGAGCGACGGCGGGAACGGTCTGACACGCATCGGGCACTTCTTGCTCACGACCTCTCCCCACCGGGTCGGTCCGGTTGTCGACACGGCCCGCGCCTGGACGGGGGCGCCGCGGTCCGCACCGGTCACACGACCACCGAGGGTTTCCCCAGCGGAGAACTCCCCCACCTTCAACGCCAAGAGCGTCCCGCCGTCGATCGTGGCCGGCTTGACCCTGCTCCAGTCCCAGCTCGACCAATTGGCAGCGAAGCTGAAGGGACTGCACCGGGGGCCACTCTGCTGCGGGTCATCAGGTTAGCGACACCGGCACCGGGCATACTGAGCGACGTGGACGATGACCCTCGTTAGCCGGATCCTCGGCTCGCTGGCCCAGCTGCCACCGGCAACGACGGGTGCCATCTCGGTCGAACGCGATCTGAGAGCAACGATGCCCGACGGCATCGTCCTCCTGGCCGATCGGTGGCTCCCAACCGATGCCTTGCGACGGCGAGCGCCGGTGATCCTGCTCCGGACACCCTACGGACGCCGTCAGTGGGCGGGCATGATCGGCAGGCTCTTCGCCGAGCGGGGCTACCAAGTGGTGATCCAGAGCTGCCGGGGCACGTTCGGTTCCGGTGGCAACTGGATCCCGTTCCGCAACGAAAGGGCCGATGGTCGCGCCACTCTCGACTGGATCGTGAACCAGCCGTGGTTCACCGGTACGCTCGCCACCTTCGGCCCCAGCTACCTGGGCCTCACGCAATGGGCGGTAGCCCAGGATCCGCCGGCGTGCCTGAAGGCCATGGCTCTCGGCGTGACGGCGGCCAACTTCCGAGACGCCGTCGTCTACCCGTCCGACTGCTTCGCCCTGGGGACCAGCCTGGCCTGGTTGCAGCTGCTCGAGCATCAGGAGCAAGGTTGGTTGCGATTGATACGCTCCCAGCGCGACGACAGGCGGCGTCTGTCCGCGGCCTACGGCATCGTGCCGCTAGCAAACGCCGACACGGCGTTGGTGGGTCGGCGGGTCCCTTTCTTCCAGGACTGGCTCGAGCACGAGAAGCCCGATGACCGGTGGTGGGAGCCCGTGCACTTCGGGCGGGAGCTCGGCGACGTACCACCGTCGACACTCGTCGCAGGCTGGTACGACCTCTTCCTGCCTTCGCAGCTCGACGACTACCAGGCACTTCGATCGGCCGGTCGGAGCGTCAGGCTGACCATCGGTCCCTGGTCCCATTCCAGTCCCGGAACCATCGCCGCCAGCCTGCGCGACGGCTTGGAATGGTTCGACAGCCATCTGGGTGAAGGGTCCGGCCGTGCTCCACGCAACGTGGCGCGCGTCTTTGTCATGGGTGCGCGGCGCTGGGTGGAGTTCCCGGATTGGCCACCACCGTCGGAGGAGCAGCTGTGGTACCTCGGTGGGGGCGGCGTGCTCCAGCGTTCTTCTCCGGGTGACGATCCGCCCGATCGCTACCGGTACGACCCCGCAGACCCGACGCCGGGACTCGGTGGGCCCTCGCTCAACTGGAACGATGCAGGACCGAAAGATCAGCGCAAGCGTGAGGGGCGCCCCGACGTTCTCACCTTTACGAGCGCCGTGCTGGCCGAGGATCTGACAGTGATCGGCCCGCTGAGCGCCGACCTGCACGTGCGGTCGACCCTGGACAACTGCGACTTCTTCGTCCGGCTCTGTGACGTGTCTCCGAAGGGACGATCGAGAAATCTGAGCGACGGGATCGCCCGGCTGAAGCCCGGCGCCCTCCCCCGCTCGCCGGACGGGTCGTTCTCCGTCCGGATCGGAATGTGGCCGACCGCCAACAGGTTCCTCCGGGGCCACCGCATCCGCCTTCAGGTCTCGAGTGGCGCCCACCCTCTTTTCGCGCGCAACCCCGGGACCGGGGAACCACTGGCCACGGCCGTCGGCCTGCGCGCCGCCGACCAGGAGATCCTCCACGACGCTGAGCACCTCTCCTGCCTGCGCATGCCGGTCACCCGGCTCTAACATCGGTGGCACCCCGCCACCCGACGCGCCGAACTGGCCCGGACCTAACCGGACCGAGCCAGTTGGCGGCCCCCCACGGTGACGTCCTCGAGGGGAGGAGAGGATCGCCGTGGGACACGGTACGGACTCCAGGTGAACCGCTCGTGACCACCGTGCAACGGATCGCCAAACTCGAGATGAACTGTTCCGGCCTCCCGGTCCCACCGGCGGGTGGCGATCGGCGGGGGCGTCTCAGAACTGTCGGTCTCAGCGGGCACGCAGGTATCTGGCCTGCTCGATGCGGCTCACTCGTAACTGCGTGTCGAGCCACCTGATGGAGCGGGTCACCTGACTCTCGTCGGGGACATGTGTCCGCCCGTTCGGGTCGTCCGTCTGGGTTCCGCAGCGCCGGCACACCGCCATTCGCCCGTTTGTCTCCGGAGAATGATGCTCATCGAGTCGAGCCCCGACGGATGCTGCTTCGGGAGAAACCACGATTCTCCTCACCGGCGTCCCATCGTGGGCTGACGCCAAGCCGGAAGGACCGACACGCGCCGGGGTGAGCGGGTCTCGTCCTCCACTGCACCTTACTTCGCAACAACGCCCCGCTCCGACCGCCGGGTGGGCACATTGGATCGGACGATGCAAAAACGCCCGTTCCAGGCGTGCGCCGTGACACCTGGCGCTCGATCGTCACAACCGGAGGTCTCCTGGCGCCCGGGGAAAGCCGATCCCCGGGTCCCGGGACGCGCTCGGGGCGACGATAGCCTGGCGCGTGTGACCGGTCATGCCCGTGATTCCGTCCTGATCTTCGACGGGGACTGCGGATTCTGCACGACGGCCGCCCGCTGGGCACAGAGAGGGTTCCGCCGGGGCCAGCGCGCTGAACCGTGGCAATCGGTCGGTACCCAGGTTCTGGACTCGTTCGGGCTCACTCGGCACGACGTCGAGCAGGCGGCGTGGTGGGTGGACGCCGACCGGCGACGCCAGCGCGGGCACCGGGCCATCGGACGAGCGCTCCAGGCGGGCGGAGGATGGCGTCGGGCGGCGGGCTGGCTCGTCCTGACACCACCGACCAGCTGGCTCGGGGCCGGGATCTATCGGCTCGTGGTTCGGTGGCGCCACCGGTTGCCCGGCGGGACACCGGCATGCCGTCTCGACGACGGACACTGAGAACGAAAAGCACGGACGGCGGGGCTTCTCGATCCGGCGCTCCGTCGCTACAGGGGCTCGCCCTCGCCCATCTCCGAGGTGACCTCGGCGATCGCCTCCGTTTCGTCCTCGGCGCTGAGCGGGCGACCGCCCCCGTCGTCCCGCCAGAGTTCGGGCACCCGCCACAGAAGAACCGCCACCCCGACCACGCACGCCAGTCCGCCCGACCACACGGCGAACTGCGGGCCGCCGATGGCGGCCGCCACGCCCGGTCTCGGCATCACCGAGGCGGGGTCCTCCGGCCACCACGGCGAAGAATGTCCCCGACAGCCGTCCCTGGAGATGGTCGGGGACGGCTCGCTGCTGCACCGCCTGTCGGAACACGGCGGAGACCACGTCGGCCGGCGCCGGCCAGCGCCAGGAGTGTCAGTCCGATCCACAGCACCGGAACGACGCCGAACAGGGTGATGGTCGACCCCCCAGACCACGACGCAGGCGGCGATGGCCCGGCCCTGGTGGCGCACCCGGCTGCACCAACCGGTGACCAGCGATCCGACGAGTGCCCCGGCCCCGGGAGCGGCGTACAGAAGCCCGACGACCCCGGCACCTCCGCCGAACAGGCCGACACCCAGGGCCGGAAAGACGGCCCGGGGCATACCGAAGATCATGGCGTTGAGGTCGATCCAGTAGGTGGCCGACAGAAGCTTCTCCCGGCGCAGATGACGGAATCCCTCGGTCATCGACCGCAGCCCCATGGGCGTGCCGCCGCCGCTCGGCACCAGCGCCGGCAGCAGCACGGCGGCCATCAGCGCCACCGCGAACGTGGCGACGTCGATGCCGTAGACCGCGCTCAACCCGATCGTGGCGATCAGGACGCCGGCGAGGGCCGGTCCGGCCACCAACGCCAACTGCTGGATCGTCGTCTGCAGGGCGATGGCCGCCGTCACGTCCGGTCGCGTCGACCAGCATGGGCAGCGCCGCCCGTCGCGCCGGCCAGTCGACCCCCTGAAACCCGGCGTTCGCCGCCGTGCAGACGAACAACGGCCACACGCCGGGGATGGGAGATCGAGGCGTTGACCACCAGTCCGCCCACGCCGGCCGCCATGGCGACCTGGGTGAGGACCAGCACCTTCTTCGCGATCGATGGCGTCGGCCAGGGTGCCGCCCCACAGGGCGCCGGCCAGCAACGGCACCAACTGGACGAGACCGACCAGGCCCACGACGAGCGTCGAATGTGTCAGGGCGTATGCCTGGAACGACACCGCCACCAGGGTCAGCTGCGAGCCCAGTCCGGAGACCACCTGGCCGGCCCAAAGACGCCGGAAATGCCGGTACTTCTTCAGAGGGTTGATGTCGACGACAAAGCGGGACACCCGCCCACCGTAATGGTCGTCCCCCGGCGCTCCGGCGTGGATGGTCCCTCCCCGATGGGCGTCACCCCGTTCCCGTCGGCCGCCCGTGCCCGTGGCGGTCGCACGCACCGGTCAACGGTGCGGGGGGGTCGATGTCGACGGTCAGTGCCGCCGAGGGGTCCGTTCCCCCCTCGATGTCGGCAACCGCCTGCACGGACCCGGATGCACACGACATACCGAGAACCTCGAAGGTGGCGTTGCCGTCGTCGTCGATGGAGGCGGAGGCGGTCGAGCCGGAGAACGATCCCTGGTCTGTCGTCCAGGTGAACCCCTGCCGGCAGCGATCGTTGAGAGCCGACTCGATCTCAACCGTCGACCCGGCATAGACGGGATCGACCGCCACCGAGAGCTCGGCATACACATCGGAGTCGCCGGTCTCGACAATGGGGTCGGGTGACACGGTGAGCGTCATGGCGGAAGGACGACCCACCCCTGTCCGCTGACAGCCGGGGAGAGCGCTACTCGGATGGTGCCGGCACCACCGGGGCGATCCGGGCACGCTCCGGGCCGAGACGGTGCCGTTCAGCCCGACCACAGACAGGCTGGCGAGAGCGACGAGCACCACCGCCGTCCTCCCCCACTCGCACGAGGCTCCTCCTACGTCGGGCGTCTTCGTCACCACAGTATGAGAGCTCCCGGCGGACCGGAACCGTCAATGTTGAGGGACAGGCCGGACAACGGGACCGGACCAACCCGTCTGCTCCCGACAGGCGCCTCCGACGAATGTCACGGACCACCGCGCCGGGCCCGAATCTTGGCGGAATCCTCACAAGTCCCACAGCCTCTTCACAGCTACCGGGGACACAGTGACAGCAATCAACCAGTCAACGAGGTGGTCGATGTCGATGAAGAAGATCCTTGCCCCCGTGGTCTGCGCCGCCCTGTTCAGCGGAGTGGCGTCGGCCGGCGTGGCGGCGGCGGCAGTTCCCCGATCTCCCGCCGTCACCGCCAACGCCCACACCACTCACCGCCTGGGGAAATGGCTCGTCGCCCATCGGCAACAGATCCGACGAGCGGTCGTGGCGATCAGCTCCCAGACGATCGGCATCTCCGGCCAGCAGCTGGTGAGCGAATTGAGGTCCGGAAAGTCCATCTCGGCGGTGGCCGGTGAACATGGCGTCAGCACCCAAGCCGTGGTCGCCGCCCTCCAGCGCGCCGCCGATGCCGAGGTCTCCAAGGCAGTGACGAACCACAGACTGACGACGGCGCAGGCCGCCAAGATCGAGACGAGGATCGGCCAATTCGTCGTCAAACTGGTCAATCACAACGTCGGGCAGAAAGCAGCTCGGACTCCGGCGCACACCGCCACCACCTGAGTCGCCGCCGCCACAGCACGAACCCGCCGTCCCCCGCGGCGGGTTCGTGCCGCGCTCGCAAACGGGGCCCCCAGTTGTCATCATTGCTCTTCCAGGCAGGCGGGGCCTGCCGTCACGGAACAGGGGACGGCCATGACGACTTCACTCACGTTCTACGCGCTCCTCGGCCTGGCCACCACAGCTCTGGCCTTCGCCGGCAACCGGCACCTCTTCGGCGGTGAAGGCGCCGGCCGGGTTTCCGCTCTCGAGGCCGTCTATTACCTCGTCGGGCTGACCTCGTTGTGTCTCGGTTGGTACTTCAACATCCGCTACGTCCACACCTATGAGCACGCCAGCTACGTCAACTATACGAAGATGCTCTTCTCCAACTGGGCATCGGACTCGGCGGCCCAGGACTACACGATCGTCAACGTCGTGCTTCTGCCCCTATGGACGATCGTCGACGGACGGAGGCGGGGACTGCGTGTCCCGTGGATCTTCTTCGTCATGAGTCTCTTCACCAGCTTGGCCTTCTCGGTGGCCATGTACCTGGCGTTCGTCGAACGGCAGGTTCGCTACGCGCGGGAAGACGCGGCGTCCAGGACGGCATAGCCGCAGTTGTAGCCGGGGATGAAGGTGACACCGGGCCCGCCGTGGCAGCCCGCTCCGCAAAGGTACAGACCATCGAGCGGGATCGGATTGTCCGGCCAACCTCGTGGACCGGGGCGAAAGGGGCCCATGAACGCCGGCTGAAGGAGCCCGTGGGTGAAGTCACCACCCGTGCACCCGAACATCAGCTCATAGGTGTACGCCGGGTAGTTGAACTGACGCTCGATCAGGTCGGGGAAATTCGGTGCCACCGTCGCCACCTTGGCGACGATGCGCTCCGCCATCTCGTCCCGCAGTCGAGTCTGTTCCGAGTGGGTGGCGCCGATGGGAAAATAGAAGGCGAATGAACTGGCCGCATGCTTGCCGGACGGAGCGAGGTCCGGCTCGTCGAGCGTCGGGATCTGGAGGTTGAAGGAGGGCGACCCCGGGACGAGGCCCCGGACACAACCTTCGTAGTCGAGTTGCATCTGCTCCGCGGTCCCGAAGAGAGTCACGTTCCTGCGGAGCCCGCCCTCGTTGAGCACCTCGTAGGGACCGGAGTACCCAGGCAGCCCACTGAGCGCGAAGTGCATCTGGAAGTACGCCGCCCGATGGTCAATGGCGTCGATACGCCGGATGAAGCCGTCCGGGAGGTCCTGGCGATCGAGGAGCTGGGTGAAAGTGGCGGTGGGGTCGAGATTGGACACGACCACCGGAGCGGTCACCACCTCCCCGTCGCCCAACGCCACGCCTTCGACCCGCCCCCCGGAAGCAACGATCCGGGAGACCTTCACGTGACGGCGAAGCTCACCACCGCTGCCCTCGAACAATCCTCGAACGTGGTCGGACATGGCGCCGATCCCGCCCCGTACCTTGGACATCGTCGCATCGCCGGGGGATGCCAGTGCGAAGGCGAGACAGAGAGCGCTACCAGGCGTATAAGGGCCCAGATAGGTGGAATTGACGGCCAGGAAGCTCAGCATGCTTCGGATCTGAGCGTGCTTGCGCCGGTCGGGAAGAAAGCGATCCACCACGTCCATGACGCTCCCGAACATGGCGGTGCGGATCGCTTGCCGCTCGGATTCGTTGGATGCGCACGCCCACATCTCGTCGAGCGACTTGGGCGGTTTGCGAACTTCGAACCGACCGATCGCTCGTGCCGGTGCGTCCGCCCAGGCCGCCACTTCGGCCATCCCCATCACTGCATCGAGGTCGAGCACCTCACCGAGATGTGCCAACAGCTTCTCGGGATCGGAATAGAGCAGGATCGGTGGCTCGCCGGCGGATCCGATGCTGGCGGACTGCACTTCGGGTTCGTAGATGGGGCACTGGCCGAAACCGAGATCGTCGAAGATCTCGTTCGGGAGGGGGAACTGGACGGATCCGGCCAACTCGAAGCGGTAGCCGCGGACCAATTCCGTGGTGGACGACATCCCACCGACAAAGTGATTCTTCTCGAGGCACAGGACCCGCAAACCACCACGCGCCATCACCGCCGCCGCCGTCAGACCGTTGTGGCCGGCGCCGATGACGATGGCGTCATAATCCGACATCTCCAGGACC
>CAWJFJ010000010.1:0-4279 GCA_963842145.1 uncultured Acidimicrobiaceae bacterium | reverse complement strand
GTCTGGGTGCGTGGCCGCCAGGACCGGCAACACGTACACGTCCGCGTCCCAAAAGACGTGGCCGCCGTACCCCGGACCCGTCAGACCTCGCGCCCCACGGCGGCTTCGCCGCCATCGGCCACCGACCCCATCAGGTGGAAGAGCGCCAGCCGGATCGCCCTGGTGAGCTCTGGATCGCCGACCACTTCTACGTCGGCATCGTCCCAGCGTGCCGCCCACGCTGCCCTCTGCTCGGCGAGAAGCCCGGGTGCACCGATGCGGGTCGCCGTCTGCTGTGACTCGAACTGCACATCGTCGTGTGTCTGAGGGTCGGTACGCCCGTAGGACCCGATGCGAAGAAGTCCGAGTGTTTGTGGTCCTCCCGGTGACCTGGGCTGGACCTCGCGGCGCGTCTCCACGACGCTGCTCACCTCGCCCCCGAACGTGACCCGGTCCCGCTCGAACTCGCGGCCGCCGTTGACCTCGAGGACAGTGGACGGTGCGGCAGCCACGAGCACCACGGTGCCCGGACGGGCCAGGCACGCCCAGCGGGCCGAGCACAGCGCAGGGCCGTCCTCGGTCTCGACACACCGCCACAGCACGCCCGATCGGAGATCGAGCACCCGGGTGCCTGCAGGCAATTCGCCTCGCAATGACAAGGTGGTCCACGTGGGCACGGCCAGCAACGACTCCGAACCATCGTCTCGAAACTCGTAGACACCGGAGACGAACACGCCCGAGACACCGACGGCGTCCTCTTCCAAGCGCCCCCGGGTCCCCGTGACCCCGTCAGCCACTGTCATGAGGGCTTCATAGACCCCGTCCGAACCCGGTGGTGTGTCGTCGACGACCAGCATCCAGGGCGAGGAGTCGGGGGCCGGCCGCTCGGTGAGGACCCCGACTACCTCGGTCGGACAGGGACTCGGGTTCACCTCGTCGCCACCTGATGGCGCACTGGCCCTCACGTCGGCGAGTGGTGAACGGAACCCGATCCTGTGACACCAGGGTCAGATGTGGTCTCGCCCAGAGGGAATCGGCGTCCCGTGACCACGTCCAGGCGAACGACAAAGATCATGTCACCTGGAGAGGGTACTAACGGTGTCGGCGCCACCTCGGCGATTGCCTGGCGCTCGGACTCCTCCAACGGTGTCGCCAGGCCACGCACGAGCACGCTCCAAGCCTCGCGGGCGTCCCGATCCACATCGTCGACCTCGAAGGCGACGAGCGCACCGGAAATGATGTCGACCAAGTGGCCCGATCCGAGTCGTATCACGATGTGGCGGTCGTGATACGTGAAGTTCACTGGTTGGATGATCGGCGCATGCGTGGTCGAGATACCCAGGCGCCCGGTCGATCCCTTCTTCGCCGCGGTGGCGAGCAACCGAACGCATTCGGCGAGGGGGAGCAATTCTGATCCACGTTCATCTGTCCACATGTGAAAAGCGTTGCACGACTAGCCCAACGTACCCAGGGCCTTTGGTCCCCTCCTGGCGCCGGCTCTCTGTCTCTCGAAGATCACCGATCGGCCTGTCCACCTCTCGAGAGGGCGACCCCGCCACTTATTGCGGATCACGGGTCCGGAGCAACGTCAAGGAGCTCCTCGAGGTCACCCACCACCACGTCCGCTCCGGCTTCAGTGAGCGCGGCGGCACTTGCGCGTCGGGCCACTCCGATGACCAGTCCGAATCCACCCGAGTGCCCGGCTTTGACGCCTGCGGGCGCGTCCTCGACGACGGCACCTCGGGCCGGCTCCACCCCGAGCAGCGAAGCGGCATGGAGGAAGGTATCGGGAGCCGGCTTGCCGCGGAGATGCTCTTGCCGAGCCAACCGGCCGTCGACGGTGACGTCGAAGAGCTTGGCGATATGGGCCGCTTCGAGCACAGCCATGCAGTTCTCGCTGGCGGACACCACGGCGGTGCGACGTCCGGCCGTTCGGAGTCGTTTCACCAGTGCCACCGACCCGGGGAACACCGTCACGTTCCCGGCCAGACGCTCGAGCACGAGTGCGTTCTTTCGGTTGCCCACACCACAGACCGTTTCTCTGTCAGGTGGGTCGCTTTGACGGCCTTCTGCAAGCGTGAGCCCCCGCGAGGAGAGAAAGTCCCGGACGCCGTCGTAGCGGGGCTTGCCGTCGACGTAACGCTCGTAGTCGTCGACCTCGTCGAAGGCCCGGAAGGCTCCGTTCCGATCTGCGAAGTGCATTGCCAGGACCTCATCGAAGGCTGTCTTCCAGGCCGCGGCATGCACGCGAGCGGTATCGGTAAGTACGCCGTCGAGGTCGAAGAGCCACGCTTCGATGTCGACCAAAGAGCGCTTGAGGCTATCTGAAGGAGCCATTCGATGCCCAGAGCCATTCTCGCCGTAGCGTTTGGAGAGGCCCTCAGTTCGAATCGCGGGTTTGCCCATGGGCCTGCCTCTTGTTGACTCGGACATCATGAAACCTGGAGGTTGTCGGTTGAAGGGGCAAAGGTCCTCTTCCGGAGCTGTTCGAGCGAGCACTAGGCCGGCGACACTTGGCACGGGACGCTGGCTAGGCCCGGTATGGGTAGTTAAGCTGCTCTGGGAGCGGAAAACCGCGACGCCCCGCCAACAAGCTCCATGGAATCGAGGTGGCAAGATGCCCTTCGCCTCTGGTGCCCTCTCGCCGCCTGGGTTCAAGTGCAAGTGTGGATCCATTGGCGCGACCGGCACCGATGCCGCCTGGAGAGCACGGCGCTCACCGTGGGTTTGTATTGGTCGTGGTTTGTGTTTCGGCCCTGATCGTCAATGTGGACAACACCATTCTCAACGTTGTCCTCCCGACTCTCGTCCGGGAGTTACATGCCACTTCCAGCGAGCTGCAATGGATCGTGGATTCCTACGCCATAGTCTTCGCAGGGCTGCTACTCGTCGGTGGCAGTCTCGCCGATCGGTTCGGGCGCAAGCGCTTCTTTCTCGTCGGACTGACCGTCTTCGCAGCCGGATCCATCGGCGCCGGATTCTCGGGTTCCGTGCACTTGCTGATCGGATCTCGGGCTGTCATGGGTGTCGGAGCCGCGCTCACGATCCCCGCGTCGTTGTCGATCATCAACGACATCTTCCGCGACCCGACGCCGCGCGCCCGAGCCATCGGTGCCTAGGCTGGGACCATCGGACTCGGGATCGCAATCGGGCCAATCGCTGGTGGCCTGCTCTTGGCACGGTTCTGGTGGGGCTCGATCTTCCTTGTCAACGTCCCGATCGTGGTTGCCGGCTTCGTAGGAGCCATGGTGTTCGTGCCGGACTCGAAGAACCCCACAGCCGCCCGCCCCGATCCTGTGGGTGCGGTGCTTTCAATCGCCGGGCTGGGAATGCTGCTCTGGGCGATCATTGAGGCTCCAACCCGGGGCTTGGCTTCAGCCAGCGTGGTCGGAGTGGGGGTGGCCGGAATTGCTGTTCTTGGCGCCTTCGTCGCTTGGGAGGTCCACTGCCGTCATCCCATGCTGGATCTGACGTTCTTCTCCGATCGCCGGTTCTCCATAGCAGCAGCCGGTGAATGTCTCGGGGTCTTCGGGCTCATGGGGGCTCTGTTCTTGCAGACACAGTTCCTCCAATTCGACCTCGGATTATCACCCCTCCAGGCCGGCTTACGTATCCTCCCCATGGCAGCGGTACTCGTCGTGAGCGCACCGTTGTCCCCGATTGTCGCTCGTGTCATCGGGATCAAATTCACAGTTGGCGGTGGTCTCGTCGCGGTCGCTGGGGGCTGTGGCAGATTTCGGCGGCATCGATGCCCACCACGACGTATGGGGACGTGGTGCCGGGCCTGCTGCTGATCGGGCTGGGGGCTGGTCTTCTGTTACCGACAGCGACGAACTCCGTCGTGAGCTCGGTCCCCCGAGGCGACTCTGGGATTGGTTCGGCGACCAACGCCGTAGCCCTTCAGGTCGGTGGCGCATTCGGCGTTGCGGTAGTCGGAAGCGCCATGGCCACGCGCTACCAGAACCACATGATGACGGCTCTTGCGAGCCGCCATGTGCCGATTGCTGTCATGCATGACATTCTCGGCTCTCTGGGCGGGGCCCTGGCTGTGGCGCACGGGGCCGGTGGCGTCACCGGCACTCTCTTGGCCCGCGCCGCGCGCGCTGCGTTCATGAGCGGGTTGGAAGTGTCGCTGGGCATTGGAGCCCTCGTCGCCGTCGGGGGCACGTTACTCGTGCTCGCCGGTCTCCCACTCCGACGCCCCAAGAGACGGGTGTCCCCCGGCGCGGAGCTTTGAAGACTGGCACGCGTATCTCCCAGACCGTGGGAATGGTCACCCGTTGATCCCAGCTCGAACTCC
>CAWJFJ010000009.1:0-9839 GCA_963842145.1 uncultured Acidimicrobiaceae bacterium | reverse complement strand
GCGCTGGCGGGTGTGTTCCACGTCGGCGAGCCCGACCACGAGCTTCCCCGGGGGACCGTGTCGGGGAGCCCGGACCGCATCGCCGAGAACCTGGCCGAGTTGATCGACATGGGTGTGTCGCACATCCAGATGCGCTTTCCCAACCGCTCCCTCGAGGAGCTCTGTGACCAGATCGCCGCCTTCGGCGAGCAGGTGGGGCCGCTCCTCTCCCGCTGATCGGGGGAACCTTCCCGCATCGCCGTTCGTCTGAACCGTGGAGCCGTCGGACGCGTCCTCCGGGCGCACGGCGCCGATCGGGGAGGTACGAGGACGATGGAGCAACGAAACCTGCGGGTCGGGGGCGTGATCGCGGTCGTGACTGCGCTGGCTGTCGGGGGAGTGGCACTCGGACTGGCGGCCTCGGACACGACTTCGGCGGCATCGACGGGATCGACGGCACCGTGCGGGGGCTCGGCCCCCAAGCTGACGGTGCAGGGGACCGGGAACGCCTCGGCGGCCCCGGATGTCCTGACCGTGTCGGTGGACATCGACGTCACCGACCCGAGCGCGCAGGCGTCACTCGTCGACGACAACACCAAGGCGTCGGCCGTCACGGCCGTGCTCACCCGAGGCGGGGTGGCCCCCAAGGACATCCAGACCTCGAACGTGTCGATCCAGCCCCAGCTCAACCTGGCCGGCAACGTCACGGGCTACGAGATGACGAACACCATCACGGCCAAGCTCAGGAACGTCTCTACGGCGGGATCGGTGCTCGACAGCCTGACCGCGGCGGCGGGGAACGCGACGCGGATCGACTCGCTGACCTTTTCCATCGACGACCCGAGGGCCATCGAGGACACCGCCCGCACCGACGCCGTCCATCAGGCGGTGAGCCATGCCCGGTCGATGGCCCAGGCCGCCGGCGAGCGGCTCGGGCCCGTGTGCTCGCTCACCGACCAGTCGACGCCCGACTTCGGTTACGCACAGTCGGTGGCGAGCGTCGGCGCAGCCAACGCTCCCGAGCGCGGTGCCGCTGCAACCTGGCACCCAGCAGGAGTCGGCGCAGATAACGATGGTCTATGCGCTCGAGCAGCCGCACGCCCGGACCTGAACGCTCGCGGGTCGGGTTCCGCCGGTCTTGTCCCGTCCCCTCCGGAGGGAAACCGACCCGGTGATGACCGCACGTCGTCCCTCGAGTCGGCCCATCGTTCCTCGCCTTCGGTGGAGAACCCGGCCGCATCCTCGCAGCCCGGGTCGGACGGGTCAACGGCGGTCCCACCGAGCGCGTGCTCGACCTCGGTGCACCGATGTATGCACCTTCACCGACCTGTGCCGACACCGCCAGGCCCCCGCCAGCGCACAGTCCCCGGAACGCCGTACAGTGACGGCCCATGCTCTTCCTGCACGAAGTTCATCAGGTTAAGGGGGCGGCCGAGGAGGAATTTGAATCGGCGTTCCGCGACGAGTGGATGCCCACGCTGGCCAAGAGCGCCGATGCCCGGCTGCTGTGGTTCTGCCACCACGCCCACGGCAGCGGGCCGGCCTACAACGTCGTCACCATCACGGCCCTGCGCGACGGTGCGGCGTGGGAGGACCTGGCGAGAGCGCGTCCAGCGCGGCGATCTCAAGGAGTGGGCGCGCAAGGTCGACGAGTTGCGCCACGGCGTCACCGGAAAGCTGCTCTTCGGCGTGCACTGGTCGCCGATGGCCAACCTCGACCTCGGCACGGTACCCACCGACGGGACGACCCACGAGCTGGCGCTGTATATGGAGGACACGGGCCATCCCTTCGCTCCCATCGACGACTATGTCGAGTTCTGGGGCACGGGGTACTACGGGCCCATGAAGGAGCGGGCCGCTAACCTCCTGGACATCCAGGCCGTCTTCCAGGTCGCCTTCGGCGCGGGCCTGCGCAAGGAGGCGATCCTGATGCAGAAGATCGTGAACAACCAGGTTCTCATGCACCTGTTGACCCACGACACCGACCCCGCCCACCGCCAGCCGGGCCAGTTCATGCACGACGCGCTGGCCTACCGTGACAGCTGGGAGAGCAAGCTCCTGCGCACGAGCAGCTGGTCGCCCCTGTACTGAGCCGCTGTGGTGGTACAGGGCCGCTGGGTCGGTACTGCGAACCCGTAGCGGTACTGCGCCGCCGGGGCGGTGCACAACGGCGTGGGTTACGCTCGGCGCCGTGACCACGACGTCGCGGCTGCGCTCTCCCCGGAGCCTTGCCGCCCTCGTCGCCCTGGTGGTGGCGCTCGGTGTGTTCGGCGCGCCCACCGCGGCGAACGCCCAGGGCCCCACCAACGTGAAGGCGTTCATGACGCTCTACGGTTGGGCCGACAACTCGCCTCCGGGACCGGGCATCGCCCACCCGTGCCTGCACGGCACGGCGGGCGGGATGGGGACGTTCTCCAACCCCGTGACCTTCGCCACCGACGTCAGCGAGCTCGGCTGGTGCCAGGTCATCTACGTCCCGTACATGAAGCGCTACTTCATCCACGAAGACGAGTGCTCGGAGTGTGACAGCGACTGGGCCCAATTCCACCTCTACCGCTTCGACATGTGGGCGGGGGGAGACGCCCGGTCACGCATCGCACCCGAGAAGAAGGCACTGCGGGCCTGTGAGAGCACATGGACGCGTGCCGACTCGATCGACGACCCCGCCAACCCCACCGTTATCGTCGACCCACCGTCGGACCTCCCGGTCACGACGGCCCCGATCTTCTCGGGCCCGAACTCGTGCTGGACACCCATCGCCGTCACCAATCCCGGTAAGCAGAGCTCCGCGCTCGGCATCGCCGTCAGCCTCCGCGTCCGGGCGGTCGACGCCTCGCCGACCGAGACGCTCGCCTACCAGGCCACCGGGCTCCCGGCCGGCTTGTCGATCAACCCGTCCTCGGGAGTGATTTCGGGCCGGCCGACGGCGACGGGCAAGAAGCACGCCACTGTGACCGTGTCGGACTCGGTCGACTCCGCCACCGTCACCTTCGTATGGGTGGTGAAGAGGCACTGATCCACACCTGACCGCAGGCCGGGGCCCCGGCTGTCAGCCCGCCTGTACCTCGTCGTCGTCGCCGGTGGGATGATTGTCACCGCGGCGATGGGGCGCCAGCGTGGCGGCGAGCTCGGCCCGGAAATGGCGGCACTGAAGGCGGCGGGGTTCGCCGAGCCTACGTGGGAACGTCGCCGCTACCGGTCAGGCAGCGGCACGTCAGTGATCACGACCCGATCGGATGGGCCCGCGCTGTGATCCCGTGCCGTGATCCTGCGCTGTGATCCCGAGGCGGACCGGGTGCACGCCGACAGGCGCACACCCGGTCCGCCCCGGATGGTCAGAGCTCGGTCTATCGAGTGAGCGTGGTCTACGGAGTGGTCGACAGGCCGATGATGTTCTTCACGTGGATGCCGAGCCCCGGCAGCGAGCCGAAGTAGGTGGCGTCGCCGAAGCTGAAGACCCCGCCGTCGGATCCCACCAACCAGTAGCCGAGACCGTCGGGAGTGGCGGACATGCCTTGCACGTTGGACACGCTCACCTTCAGCCCCGGCAGCGAGCCGAAGTACTTGGCGTCACCGAAGCCGAAGATGCCGCCGTCCTTGGCCACGAGCCAGTAGCCGCCGCCGTCAGCGGTGGTGCCCATGCCGACGACGTTGGACACGCTCACCTTCAGACCCGGCAGCGAGCCGAAGTAGAGGGCGTCGCCGAAGCTGAAGATGCCGCCGTCCTTGGCCACGAGCCAGTAGCCACCCCCGTCGGGAGTGCTGGCGATGGCGACGATGTTGGACACGCTCACCTTCAGACCGGGCAGCGATCCGAAGTACTTGGCGTCGCCGAAGCTGAAGATGCCGCCGTCGGACGCCACCAGCCAGTAGCCGCCCCCGTCGAAGGTGGGCACGATGCCGACGATGTTCGACACGTTCACCTTCAGCCCCGGCAGCGATCCGTAGTAGTTGGCGTCGCCGAAGCTGAAGATGCCACCGTCCTTGGCCACGAGCCAGTACCCGCCGGCGTCGGGGGTCGGGGCCATGGCCACGACCGGCTGGTTGAGCTTCATGGCACCGGTCGAGCCCTCGAAGGGTGCCTGGCCGAAGGAGAACACCCCGCCGTCAGACCCGAGCTGCCAGTAGCCGCCGCCCGGAGCCGCTGAGATGAAGACCGCCTTGCCGCCCTGGGCCACCGTGATGACGTTGGACGACAGCGTCGTGGTCGAGGCCATCGCCGACATCCAGATGCCGTAGTAGTTGCCCGTGATGGTGTTGGCCGAGATGACGGTACCCGTCACCGGCGTCACCCTGGCGATCACCAGGATGCCCCCCGTCTGGGTGGTGTGGACGGTGTGCTGGCCCGGCGAGTCGCCATTGGGCCCGCCCAGGAGCGAGTTCACGCCCACCGTGTTGCCGATGATGGAGTTGCCGTTGAGGTCGGCGCCCGGGACGTCGTCGTCGATCTCGATGCCAGGCCCGCCGTTGTCCACGGTCGTGTTGCCCTCGATCGTGTTGTTGTAGGCCGCATTGAACAGCCCGATCCCGTTGGCCCCGGCACCGTCGGAGGTGTTGCTCTCGACGGTCTCGTTGTAGACGCCACCCGCGGCCGGATCGGGCTGACCCGCGTTAGGCCCGCTCGAGAAGATGGCAGCCCGGTTGTGCGCGGCGAGGGTGATCCCGCAGCCGAGCGCGTTGTTCAGGACCTGGTTGCCTTCGATGGTGTTGTCGTGGTTGGGGCCGAGCTCGTCGCTGACGAGGAGGCCGCCGTCCAGGCCGTTCTCGATGGTGGAGCCCGACAAGGTGGAGTCGATGACGCTCATCAGCCAGATCGACTCGCCGTAGTCGCCTGCCCCGATGGCCGCCGCGCAGCCCGTGGCGGCCGGGTTGGCCTGGCACTGGTCGCTGTTGGTGACGATGTCGTTCGAGATCGTCTCTCCCGTGACCGACGCCGGCTGGGTCGCCCCCGACGGCGGGGACACCATGATGCCGGCTGCTCCGGCGTTCTCCACCTGGATGCCGGTGACGGTGACGTTGTTGGCGTTCACGGCGATGCCGTTGATGGCGCCCGCCGCATTGATGATGGTGTTGGCGGCGGTCCCGCCGTTGGACTCGATGGTCATGCCGTTGCCCGACGCACCCGAAGGCACGACATTCGACGACCCGGCGGTCATCGTGTAGGTGCCGGGCGAGATCATGATGGTGTCACCGGTATCGCCGGCGGCCACAGCCAGCGCGCGCCCGAGCGTGGCACAGGGTGCTCCAATCGTGCAGGCGTTGGCGTCGCTGCCGGTGGTCGCCACGTAGAGGGTCGCCCCGGCCGCGGCGTCGGCGCGCGGGGCCAGCACGGCGCTGCCGACGATGGTGGCCATGGCGGTGGCGCCGACGATGGCCAGCCGCGCACCACGCATGCGGCGGCGCGGCGGCGCACCTTCCGAAGATGCTGAGCGGTGGGATCGGACGAAATTCGGGACGCGCATGTCTCTCTCCTTCAGTCACCGAGTGCTCGCACCCTAACCCCCGGGCGGCCTCGGCACAACGGTCGATGTCACCTGCCCGAGGTCGGCGACTGCCAGGCACGATGCCTCCTTTCATGTCCTGCCGTCGTGCCTGGCGCCATCTTCTGCGAGGCACGGACAGGCTCTTCTGGGAGGCACGGGCCGCCGGTGGGACCGGTCCCGTGCCGGAGAGTGGTGATGGCAGGCTGGGGCGGTGACCGAGGGAGAGGTGCTGCGAGGCGGGGTGGCCAACGCCGGGGCGGTGCGGCGCGTGGGCGGCGTGGTGCTGCGACCGGCGAACGAGCATTCGGCCACCATCCACGCCCTTCTCCGCCATGTCCGGAGCACGGGGTTCGACGGGGTGCCCGAGCCACTCGACCTCGACCCCGGTGGTGAGGAGCGTCTCACCTTCATCCCGGGGGAGGTTCCCTATCTGCCGTTCCCGGCGTGGTCACAGCGTGACGACGTGTTGGCATCGACGGTCGAGCTCCTGAGGCGGTTCCACGACGCCACCATCGGTTTCGTGGTCCCGGCCGGGGCCACGTGGAGCCCGGAGATGGCCGACCCCGACGCCGACAGCCGTTTCGGCGCCGACGCCGTGATCGGTGGCGACCTGGCGGCGGGCGACGTGATCTGTCACAACGACATCTGCCCCGAGAACGTCGTGTACCGCGGCGGCGTAGCCGTGGCCTTTCTCGATTTCGACTTCGCCTCGCCGGGGAGCCGCCTCTACGACCTGGCCCGACTGGCCCTCATGACCGTGCCCATCGACGCTCCCGAGGACGCGGCCCGGACGGGACGCGCTGGACTCGATCCCTTCGACCGCCTGCGGCTGGTAGCCGACTCCTACGGCCTGGCGCCCGACCGGGCCGGGCTCGTCGACGCCATCGACCGCAACGTGGCCCGTGGGGGTGCCTTTCTGCAACGCCGGATCGACAGAGGGGAGACGGCGTTTCTGGCCCTGCGCGACCAGATGGGAGGCATGGAGCGCTACGACCGGCGACGGACTTGGTTCGCGGCGCAGCGTCAGCGGTTCCTGGAATCGGTCGGCTGAGCAGGGCTCGAGATGACGAGGGACGTATCGAAAGGGCTCGCCGACCTTGGGGGGACATTGCGGTGAGCGATGATTGGACCGTGACCATCAGCGCCGACCCCGCCCCGACCACGCTCCCTCCGTCATCGGCGCGGCCGAGCCGGATGTCACCCCGGGCGCGAACGGTCCTCGGGTGGGTGGTGTTCGTCGCCGCGGTCCTGCTCCTCTCTACCGGGGCGCGCGCCTTCGCCGTCCAGACGTACTTCGTGCCCAGCGCGTCGATGACACCGACCCTGATGCCCGGCGACCGCATCGTGGTCGACAAGCTCTCGTCCACCATCCACCGGGGCGACATCGTCGTGTTCCACAACGTGCCGGCGGACCAGGGGGGGCCGGCCGTGCTCGTCAAACGCGTCATCGGCCTGCCGGGAGAGACCATCTCGTCAGTGGGGAACACCGTGCTCATCAACGGGAAACCGCTGTCCGAGCCGTGGTTGGTGGCGCTCACGGGGGACTGTTCCCAGAGCTCCGAACACATCAAGACCACGAAGATCGCCGCTGACCACTACTTCGTGATGGGGGACTGCCGGGGGGACTCCGATGACAGCCGCTACTGGGGCACGGTCCCGGGCTCCTCCATCATCGGCAAGGTGGACCTGGTCATCTGGAGGAGCGGGCACCCCTGGTTCCACTGGTTCTAGACGGGTAGTTCCAGGCCAGTGGTTCCAGGCCAGTGGTTCGAGGCCGGTCCCGGGCGTTCAGGCGAAGCGCGGGCGTGGCGAGCTGAGCAGGGCCTTGGCGAGTGACTCCAGCTGCGTCATCGACACCGAGGCCAGGTTCGTCGTGAACTGCCAATCTCCTTGGCTCGTCTCGATGAACAGCGAGGGCCGGCCCGGCGTGGTGCCGGGTGTCCCCGCCACCGAGCACGCCGTGTTGCCGGCCACCGTGAGGTGCTCTCTCTTTCGGCACGGGTCGGGGCCCAAGGAGCCAGAGAGCTTGTTCGGAGCGGCGACATCGATCCCCAGCGCCGAGGTGTCGGTGCCCTGGGGGTAGCTGCACGAATGAAAGTCTGAGAACCGGATCCCCGACACCTTGCCCAGGGTCGTGCCCAGCGCCGCATTGACCGTGGCGGGGGCGGGGCACGCGACGGGGCTCAGAACGGTGTCGTCGTAGTGCGCGGAGACGAGGGCGAACGCGACGGCGAGCACCACGGCAGTCCCCACCGTCCCGAGGATCCACACCCTCATGCCGCGCCGTCCGGCCCCGAAAACCGGGCGCGCGTGTAGCGCCGCGAATCTGGCCGCGACCCCCGGTCGGGGCGAACCACCGGCGGTTTCCCCGGGTGCCTGCGAGGACGCGGGGCCCTTCACGGACAGGTCACGGAAGCCAGGCCGTCTGGGTGAAACGCCTCATTCCGATCGAGGACAGCGAACCGCACGGTACTTAGCAACCTCCGCCAGAGAGCCTAATGAGCCATCCTGGTGATGGTCGTCGTCACGGGCCGGCTGAGGATTCGTTTCGGGAACCGACCTACCGGAACGCCGGTACCAACAGCAGCGCGAAGGCAATGCCGTTGAAGGTGGCGTGGGCGATCATCCCGGGAGCGAGCCGTCCATAGCGGTGCCGGAGATATCCCAGGATCAACGCCGGTGGGAAGAGCACGAAGGGTGCGACGGGGCCCTCGTTGAGGACGTGGGCAAAGCAGAAGATCAATGCGGTGACGAAGATGGCGGGCGTGGCACCCAACCGACGGGTGAACGCGCCTTGGATGAGGCCCCGGAAGAGCAACTCCTCGACGAGTGGCGCGCCGACGACGAGCAGGAGCGCGGTGACGACCCAGCCCGCGACGCCTTCGGGCGTCGTGCCGTCGATCTCCCGGCCGGCGGTGTTGGGGGTGCTGAACCCGTTGGTGGCTACCACGATCAAGATGAGGATCAGCGTCGACGGCACCCGCCCCAAGAGGCCTCCGGTGACACCGGCGGTGAGGTCGTGCCATCTCGGCCACGACAGCCCGTAGTCCCGGACCAGGCTGTGGGTTCCGTTTCGCCGCGAGGCGACTACCACGGCGCCTAGGAAGCCGACCCACAGCGCCAGCTGGCTGACCAACATGAACCACGGGTTCTGGGTGTCGAGGTGCCCCGATCCGGCCGCGAGGTAGGCGACGGTTACCGCCAAGGACGCCGCGAAGCCGACGCCGATGCCGATGGCGGCGATGCCCCCGCCTTTGATGCCGGGGCCCTTCGGGACGAATTCGGCCGGTGCGGGCGCGACAGCGGTGGTTCCGAATTGCCCGTACAGATAGGGCGTCCACCGGTACCCGTCCCACCACCGCCACCACGCCCAGCGCCACGGGTCGCCATACCAACCCGGTGGTGGCCCCGCCTGCTGCCAGAGCTCGGTTTGGGGTAATGGGTCGGAGACCATGGTGAAGTGCTCGCCAGCCGCGTGGGCGCGAACGGACTACGGCCTCAGGTCCACAACGACCGAATGCGCGACCTTGTCGTGCCAAGCCTGGCGCCGTCCGTCCCACAGCGGAGCCAGGGAGTCGAGGACGTAGGGGATGTAGAGAGCGACGCGGAAGAGGATCACGATCAGATATCTCCCCAGGGCCCGCCAGAAGCCGACAGGCCCTCCCGTTCGAGCGTCTCTCACGGCGATACCGAGCGCCATCTTCCCGACGGTCTGTCCGCGCTGGGACCCATTCATGAAGGCGAAGTAGAAGGCTCCGGGAATGGCGGCGAGCAGTGAGAAGGCGAAGTACGCGCCCACGACCGAACTTCCCGACGCGGGTTGGGGGTTGGTCGTGTTGTTGTGACGGGCCGCGGCGGCGATGACGAGCACGATGATCAGCGAAGCCAGGTCCAGGATCACGAAGTCGATGATGATCGCCACCAGTCGCTTCCACCACGGCGCCAGCGGGTGGTTGAGCACGGGGTCGATGCGGACACTCGGGCCCGATGTGCCGTAACCGGGCGGAGGTCCGTACCCGGGAGGCGGTCCGTACCCGGGCGGCGGTCCGTACCCCGACGGTGGATAGCCCGGAGGCCCATACCCCGGGGGCCCGTACCCGGGTGGCCCGTACCCGGGCCGGCGGCGCGTATCCCGGGGGTGGGTAGCCGGGTGCGACGCCGTACCCCGGTGGGGCGCGCATCCGGCGCGCTGGGAGCAGCGGGATAGGTCGGCGGGGGCGTGTACCCCGGCGCGGCGGGATGGCTCGGTGGCGGGTATCCGGGTGTCGCCGGGGGATTCGCCGGGAAGCGGTCAGCCTGAGGCGTACCGACAGGAGACGAACGCACCGTGGTGGGTGCGCCGGGATGAGGGGGGGCGCTTCCAAATAGGGGCGCGGT
>CAWJFJ010000008.1:0-45285 GCA_963842145.1 uncultured Acidimicrobiaceae bacterium | reverse complement strand
CGAAGAGGGGAACGAGGTCGGTGCCGATGGTGTCGGGATCGGTGCTGGCCCATCCGGCGCGGGCGTTGGCGTAGACACGGGAAGCCCACCTGGTGCTCGTCGGCGTCGAGGTCGAGGAAGAGGTCCTCCACCTCGTGGACGACCTCGGAGATCCGGGCATCGGCCCGGTCCACCTTGTTCACCACCAGGATGACGGGAAGACGGGCCTCGAGCGTCTTGCGCAGGACGAAGCGCGTCTGCGGCAGGGGACCCTCCGACGCATCGACGAGCAGGAGCACTCCGTCGACCATGGCCAGACCCCGTTCCACCTCACCGCCGAAGTCGGCGTGCCCGGGGGTGTCGACGATTGTGATCTTGGTGGGCCCGTATTGAACGGCCGTGTGCTTGGCCAGGATCGTGATGCCCTTTCGCGTTCGAGGTCGCCCGAGTCGAGGACGCGGTCGGTGAGCTCCTTGTCCGCTCGGAAGGCTCCTGTCTGACGGAGCATTCCGTCGACCAACGTGGTCTTGCCGTGGTCAACGTGGGCCACGATCGCCACGTTGCGCAGGTCGTCGCGTGAGCGCATGGACATTCCCAGGGTACTCGCCCGGTCCCCGGTCCCGATCCCGGACCCGTCCATGCCGGGCCGGTCGGACCCCGCTGGCGTCGCCGACGGTGCCTGTCGGGCGGCGATCAGACCGGTTCGGGGGATACCGTCGGTTGTCGACGACCCGGGAGACGGAGTCGGTGGACGAGGGCGTCCACGAGCACGACACTCCCCACGCCCACCAGGACGCCGCCGAACGTGTCGCTCAGGTAGTGCCAGCGAAAGGCCACCAGGGCGATGATCTCGAGGACCATCGCCGCCGAGCCGAGGATGATGGCCGCCCACCGGCCGATCCCCCGGGTGACGAGGACGGCGACGGTGACGATCGCCGCCACCGCCGCCGCCGACCCCGACGGCCAGCACAGGACGCCTTCGAACCGGCGACCCACGATCATCTTCATCAGCTCGGCCAACTCGACGGCCAGGGCGGGCCCGCCGAGGCAGGCGAAGGCCCGCCGGCGATCGCGTCGCCAGACGACGGCGCCGCCGACGACGGCGACGTCCACGATCACCGGGCCGAGGGCCAGGTCGGCGAGGGGCGCGGAGGAAACCGGAGCGGAGCGAGACGGAGAAGACGGAGAAGCCCCAGCTGTCGATGACGTTCTGGCCCGGTTCGACGGCCAGGACCAATCCGCGCGAGGAAGAGGGTGCCGAAGATGGCACAGGCGAGCGACAGGGGCGCTCCCCGGCGTGGTGGCCGGTCTCCTGTCCGCATCTGGCGGGGAGGGCTCACCGGCGCGTCAGAGATGGGATCGATGGTGGTCGTCATGTCGTGCGTCAGAGTGTGTCGTGCACGGCAGCTGAGCACGATCTCTCCACGGTACCGCCGGGCGTCGTCACAGGGGCCGCGGCGTTGTCGAATTGCTCGGACCGGGACCCGGAACGGTCGGCCGCTAGGCTCCCGCCCGTGCCTGGCCGGCCTCTTCCCGAGGTCCAACTGATGCCCCCGGGTGTTCTCGGGCGCGTGGACCGGGCCCGGGGGACGTTGTCGTTGTCGAGGGACCCCATCGCCCACTTCCGGAGGCGGCGGGCGGCGTGGGGGTGACACCTTCGTCGTCGATGTCGGGGGCCACCGGCTGCTGTGCGTTTTCTCGGCGCAGGGCGTCCGTTCGCTGTACGGGTTCGCCGAGGACGAGGCGAGCTTCGGACTGGCCACCTACGAGCTCATCCGCCGGAAGGTACCCGACGAGCTCTTCGCCGGGCGCCGGAACACGCCCCACGACCTGTTCGGTCGTCAGGAGACGGAGCGCTATCTGGGCAGCCTCGAGGAGGCGGTGGCGATCGAGATCGACGCCCTCGGCCGAGACGGGCACTTCGAGATCTTCGCCGAGTCCCGGCGTCTCGGGCATCGCCTCGGCCTCGGTTCCTGGGCCGGCGTCGAGGCGGCCTCGCCGTCGTACATGGCGCGCCTGGTGCCGCTGTTCGATCGGCTGGACGGCTCGGAGGCCTTCGTCCGCCCCGCCCGGACCCTCCTCACCGCCGCCACCGGCAAGGTGCTCGAGCGTCGCGCCATGCACGGGATCGAAGCGGTGGTGGCCGAGATCTGGGCGCAGCGCCAGCGTCACAATGTCGAGCGCGACGACTTCCTGGCCCAGCTCTACCGGTCGTTCGACGACCTCCCGCCCGTCCGGCGCCACGTCGAGGTGGCACGCGACCTGATCCTCATCCACATGGGATCCCAGTCGAATCTCCATGCGGCGTCGGCCTGGACGCTTGTCAACCTGCTCCTGCACCCCGAGGTCATGGCCCGTGTGCGCGGTGGCGAGGACGGTGCGCTCGAGGCGTCGGCCTACGAGTCGATCCGGATGGCCCAGAGGTCGATCACCCTGCGTCAGGTCCTGCGCCCCCGTCGAGCTCGACGACGGGATCCGGACCTACCGCGTCGGTCCCGGGGTCATGATCGCCACGATGCTCTCGGTCACCAACACCTCGGCGGCGCCCGGGCTCGACACCATCGACCCCGCGCATTACCGGGGGAGGCGTCTGGCGCCGTCGGTGGTGCTCCCGGGCAAGGAGGTGGTGAGCACCTTCGGCCATGGCATCCACTCCTGCCCCGCCCAGCGCTTCGCCGTCTCGGCCATCGTGATTGCCGTCCGGGCCCTGCTCGAACGCTTCGACCTCGAACCCCGTTTCGCCGCCGCCCGCCCGCGGGCCCGTCAGATCGGAGGGTGGCGCGCGCGGCGCGCCCGTGCGTGGTGCGCTATCGCGTGCGAGGCTGACGACGGTGACGAGGACGGGTGCGACCGGGCCGAGGACGAGGGCCCGATGATCCGCGGTGAGGGTGTGTCGGTGGTCCGGGGCGTCACGCCGGACGACGTCTTCGACTTCGTCCTCGACCCCGCCCAGTACACGAAGGCCGACACCAAGATGGTGTGGGTCACCAAGCTGGCCGACACGCCCGACGGGATGGTGGCCCGCGAGGACGGCAAGTTCCTGGGCCTGCTCCCGGGCTCGGTCGTCACCCGCTACCGCTGGACGCGGCCGTCGTGGATCGACGTCACCCTGGAGCACGGCGTGCCGCGGAGCCTGCACGCCTGGTTCGAGATCGAGGCGGTGGAGGGCGGGACGCGCCTGCGCCACGTGGAGGAGCTCGACATCGGCCGGGGTCCGCTCGGCTGGCTCCACGACGCCGTGGCCCGGTCCTGGTTCTCCCGATCGGTGGGGAACGAGGTGGCGGAGATCGCCCGGCTCCTGGAGGCGGGCGAACGGGGCCGCGGGCCTACCTCGTGAACCGGATGTCGAGCGTCCGCAGGTAGGTGTGGAGGCCGGCGTCCTGGACCGGCAGGAGGTGGGCCGGCGCCCCCGACTCGTTGTGGTGGCTGTGCCAGAGACCCGGAGGGGTGACGAAGGCTCCCCCCGGTTCCCAGTCGACCCGCTCGGGGTCGGCGATGGCCCCCTCGTCGTCGAGGCTGTCCCCGACGAGGCTGTAGCAGCCCGGGCGGCAGTCGACGATGAGGTCGAGGGCGATGCTCTGGTGGCGGTGGGGACGTTGGACCGACCCGCCGGGGAGGACCCCGAGCATGGCCCACAGGGTGTGGGTGGCCGTCAGCGTCTGGTCGTTGCCGGCGTTTCCGAGGAGGACGGCCACCCGGCTGCGGTCCCCCGCCTCGGGTTCGGCCGCCACCGCCTCCAGACGGGCGCGCGCCAGGCGGCCGTCGAAGAGGGTCGGTCCGAATCGCCGCGTCGTCGGGACGACGCCGAGATAGGCGAGCAGCGGTGAGTCGTCGACGTGGTAGAGCACGGCGTCGTGCCGGGCCGTGTAGGTGGTGCGGCAACCGGCGGGCAGGGTGACGACGTCACCGCGGCGCCAGCCCACCGATCCGCCGCCGTCGATCTCCAGGCGCCCCTCGCCGTACAGGCAGTAGACGAGCTCGCTGGTGGCGACGGGGGCGGTGACCAGTGACCCCCCCGCTTCGATCCGCAGGAAGGCGGCCAGCAGCGACGGCCCGGTGGCGGGGACGTCCAGGCCGAGGGGACCCGACAGGTCGAGGGCGACGGCCCGGGTGGGTCCCGACCCGTGGAGGGCGGCGGGGAAGCGTTGCAGCGGGACCGGCGAGATGGTGCCGACGCGCAGGGGATCCACCGCCGCGCTGTACTCGTGGAAGACGGCGTCACTAGTCCAGTCCTCGCCGGCCGGTCCGATGGCGATCGTGTGGCCGGCCCTCGTGATCTCCGTTGCGCGCCCGTCATGGAACCAGTATCGGTCACCGGGTCCTCCGGCGCGTCAGCGCTTGGGGGTGACCTGGGGACGACTCGGATCTCCCTGGGGATATCGTCGCCCCGCCTGGGGACAGACGGGCGAATTCTCTGGACAACATAGGGATTTCCCGCTGGGATCTTGACCTTTCGGAGGGCCGGGCGCAGAGTGTCAGGAGCCGGATGAATGACGACCGAGCGACGGCCGGAGAGATCGCTGAGAGGCGAGATCGCCGAGCGCACGCGAGGAGACGGGTTCACCGGTAAGGCTTGGCGGTGCTGCATCAGGAGGTTCCCTGGGACCGAGCGGTGCAATGCCCACGCCAGGGGTCGTCCGGCTCCGAGTGTGGGCAGCTCGTCTCGCCGAGGGCGCGGGCCCCGAGGAGTGCGGGCGGTTTCGGCCGAACCGGCTACTCGGGGCCTCGCCGCGTCCGGCGCGCCTCGACGCGTCGTCGGGACCGCTGTCTGGAGCGGAAGAACTCCCTGGGGGGCCACCGGTGAGGATCCTGTCGTTGCTTCCCTCCGCCACCGAGATCGTCTTCGCTCTCGGTCTCGACGACTCGCTGGTCGGAGTCACCGCCGAATGCGATCACCCACCCGCGGCGCGTGACAAGCCGGCGGTCTCGTTCCCGACGGTGGGGACGTCGCCGGACGCCGGGAGGGCGTCGACCGCGCAGGTCGACGGCGCCGTCGCCACTCTCGTCGCCTCCGGAGAGCCGCTCTACCGGATCGACGATGATCTCATCCGGGCGCTGCGACCCGATCTGATCCTGGCCCAGGATCTCTGTCGGGTGTGCGCCGTCGCCTCGGGCGACGTCACCGACGCCCTGGACCGTCTGGGGTCCCGGGCCGCCGTGCTGTCGCTCGACCCGGCGACGCTCCCCGAGGTGATCGACGCGGTGACGGCGGTGGCGGCGGTGGCCGGCGTTGCCGGGCGCGGCCGGGCCCTGGCCGCCTCGCTGGAGGCCCGGGTCGACGAGGTGCGCCGGCGGACGACCGGCGTCCGACGACGCCGGGTCCTCGAGCTCGAGTGGTCCGACCCGCCCTATCTGGGGGGTCACTGGGTCCCGGACATGGTGGAGGCGGCCGGGGGGACGGTCCTGCTCGCGGCCCCGGGCCGTCCGTCGCCCCGGGTGACCTGGGACGAGGTGGCGGGGGCCGACGCCGACGTGGTCGTGGTCGCCCCCTGCGGCTACGGGCTGGACGAGGCCGTGGCCGAGGGGGCGGGGCTGCTCGAGCGGCCCGGGATCGCCACCGCCGGTGAGGTCTGGGCGCTCGACGGCAGTGCCTATTTCTCCCGCCCGGGACCCCGGGTGGTCGACGGGGTGGAGCTCTTGGCCTGGGTCCTGCATCCCGGGACTGTTCCGGCCCCGCCGCCGGGCCGCGCCCGGCGGCTGCGCTGACGGTCCGGGGCTGACGGTCCGGGGCTGACGGTCCGGCGCCGGGGGATCCGTGCCGGGGGCCGGTGCGGCCGCTATCGGATGACGAAGCGGACCTCCCCCAGGACCGGCTCGTCGGAGACGGCGACGGCGGTGACCCGGGCCAGCGGCGGACCGGCCCGGCACCAGCCGACGAGGCCCTCGACCACCTGCGCCGGACCCTCGAAGGCGGCCTCGACGCGGCCGTCGGGGAGGTTGCGCACCCAGCCGCCGAGGCCCGCCTGGGTGGCCCGGTGGGCGCACGAGGCCCGGAACCCCACGGCCTGGACGCGGCCGGCCACCACCACCCGGCGGCGGACGGGGTTCACCGATCGGGCGCGGGGGTGGGACCGGAGACGGCGACCGCGTCCGAGAGGGAGTCCATGAGGCACGGGTCCGACGCCTCGTCGGTGCACCTCTCGCACTCGAGCTCCAAGGTGGAGTGGGCGATGCTGAACGGCTCGGCCACCGCCGCCTTGACCCGGTCGCCGACGAGCCTGGGCCTGCTCCAGGGTGGGGTGGCCCACCACCACCACATGGGCCGACAGGGCCCGGACCTCGCTCGACAGGCTCCAGACGTGGAGGTCGTGGACCTCGGCCACCCCGGGGATGGTGACCATGGCGCCGGTGAGGGCGGCGAGGTCGACGTCCGCCGGTGCCGACTCGAGCAGGATCTCGAGACTGGCCCGCAGCAGCCGGAAGGCCTCGATGATGATGAGCGTCCCGACGGCGAGGGAGGCCACAGGGTCGGCCCACCGCAGGTGGGCATCGACCAGGATCAGCACCCCCGCCGCCGCCACCACCAGCGAGGCGGCGGCGTCGGCGGTCATGTGGAGGGTGGCCGCCCGGATGTTCAGATCCGGTCGGCGCTCGCGCAGCACCAAGGCGGCCGCCGCGTTGATCAGGAAGGCGCCGGCGGCGACGCCCACGACGATGCCCCCCGCGACCGGGCGCGGGTGGAGGAGGCGGTCGACACCGACCACCACGATGGCCACGGTGACG
The DNA here is from genome assembly GCA_963842145.1 of uncultured Acidimicrobiaceae bacterium. Classification (GTDB taxonomy): domain Bacteria; phylum Actinomycetota; class Acidimicrobiia; order Acidimicrobiales; family UBA8190; genus CAWJFJ01. Next base: position 38,583 of record CAWJFJ010000008.1, on the reverse strand, counting down.
GCGGCGATGAGGGCGGCGTTGGCCAGGGTGGCCAGGATGGTGCCGCGGTGGTACCCGAAGGAGCGGGCGGGGCTGCGCGGGCGCAGGGCCAAGCGGACGGCGACGAGGGACATGGTGATCCCGGCCACGTCGGTGATGTTGTGCCCGGCGTCGGCCAGCAGGCCCGTCGAATGGGCCACCACGCCGGCCACGACCTGCCCGGCCGCCAGGGCGACGTTCACACCGAGCGTCACGGTCAGACGCCGTGTTCGGCTCGTCCCTCGGCCCATGTCCCGGCCCCGCTCCTCGTGTTGGTCCTGGTCACAGACTACCGGCGCCATCGGCCGTTGATCCTGCAGGTCAGGCCGGGGGGCCGAACCAGTTCCTGTCGGCTTCGCCGGTCCGGTAGCACGAGCCGAGGTGCTCGAACCACGCCACGCTGTCGTCGAGTCCACCCGGTCGGAACCGCTCAGCCCACAGCCGCCGGTGCTCGGCGATGACCACGTCGAGCTCGGCGGCCGAGCGCGGTGCGGTCGGACGGGCTCACCGACGAGAGGCTCCCGTCGCCCGCCAACCGCAGGCGGGCGTCACGGCAGGCCAGCCGGAGCAGGCCCACAGTGGCCCGGACCTCGTCGAGGACGACGTCGCCGTCGGGACGACGCGGGCGGGCGCCGCCTACGGCCGTCTCCACCGTGTCGAGCACCGTCCCGACACTCTCGAGATCGGCGTCGGTGAGGCCGCGGGTGGCGCCGCGTCCGACCCGCCACTGAGGCAGGAGGATCGAGAAGACGAGGGCCGACATGTTCGGCACCTGTGGCGTCACCGACCGGGGGATCCGGCCGAGGTCGACGAGGGCACCGCCCAGGGCACCGGCCCGATCGTCGAAGGCGTGGACGTCGAGCATGGTGGCCAGGTCGTCGAGGTCCATGGGCAGATGGGAGTCGACGCACCAACTGAAGGCGGCCGCCGCCGCCAGGCCCGGTTCGCTCACCACCGGCTGCTGGTGGTGACCCATGTCGCCCCAGTCGGTGGTGAGCATCCCCGTGGCGCCGTGGGCCAGCCCGGCCACCGCGGCACTCTTGATGTTGCCGAGCATGTTCTCCACCCGGCCCGAGATCGAGAGCCAGCTCGACGTCCCGGGACTCATCCAGAACGGGACGCCGGCGGCGGCCAGGGCCCCGGCTCGTTCGGCGAAGGGGTGATCGTCCTCGTACCCCCACTCGCAGACGGTGACCCCTTCGGGGAGCCCTCCGAGCAGGTCGGGGTCGGCGGCCAGGACGTCACCCCAGACCAGGGGTTGCCGTCCGGCCATCACGGGCAGGTCCGTGAGGCGCGTCAGCCAGTCGACCCACTCGGGACGGCGTTCGGGGGCCAGTTCCCAGGGCTCGTCCAGGCCGATGTGGACGCGGCGGCTCTCCAGCACGGGGACGAGCTGTCCGAGCAGATCGGCGACGAGGGCGAAGGCCCCGGGGTTGGCGGGATCGAGGGTCATGGGCGACCGCCGGACCCCGAAGACCCAGTCGAACCCGTCGGGGGCGATGGCGAGGGGCCGGTAACGGTCGTGGCGCAGCCACCGCTCGAAGTGGCCCAGCGTGTTCTGGTTGGCCACCAGCTCGATGCCCCGGGAACGGCAGTGGGCCTCGATGGCACGGAGGTCGTCGGGCGTGTAAGGGCTGGCGTCGCGCCAGACCTCGTCGTGACCGACGTAGGCGAAGGTGTGCTCGGTGTAGAGCTGGAGCTGGTTCAGCTTCCATCCGGCCAGCCGGTCGACGAGGGCGGACAGCCACTCGACGGTGGGGACCCGGTCGCGCGCCACGTCGAGCATGACGCCGCGGACGGCGAAATCGGGCCAGTCGACGATGCGGCAGGCCGGCAGGGTGCGGTCCCCGGCGTCGTGGCGGAGCTGGGCCAGGGTGGCCCGGCCGTGGCGGGCGCCGGCGTCGTCGGCCGCCGTGAGGTGGATGCCGGTCGTCCGCCACCTCGAGGCGGTAGCCCTCGGCCGCCAGGGATCGGTCGCGGTTCTCGGTGACGGTGCCGTCGGCGACGCGTCCGCCGTCGGGCGCCAGCTCGATCGAGCGCGGTCGGGGGAGGAGGACGGGTTCCCGGGGTCCGCCGACGCCAGGGGCCGGAGCGGTCAGGTCACGCCCCCCACGGTCCTTCGGCACGCAGGCCCTGGCCGACCATCTCGGCCAGGGCCATCCGGACCACGGGCAGGTCGTCGGCGTGGGTGACACCGATGCAGCGCCCCGTCCCGGCGATGACCCGGACCCGGCGCCCGGGTCCGTCGGCGGCGGACCCGGCACCGGCCATGTCCCCGACCACCTCGGGCAGGAGGACCTCGGTGTCCGATGTCGGCGTCCGCCCCGGGCCTCGGCCCGTCGGGCCCCAGGTCGGGATGGACCCGGTGGAGCGCCTCTTCGAGGAAGGGCCAGATGGCCGGGGTGAAGCCCCAGAGGTTCATCGACACCGGGGTGTCGCCGGAGGAGCTCCTTGGGCTCGAGTCCGTCGTCGGCGGTGAAGGTCCCGTCGTCGTGGCGGGTGACCATGCGCCTCTCCACCAGGGCCCGCAGCCAGCCGCCCTCGTCGGTCACGCAGATGCCGCGCGTCACCGGATCGGACGTGACCACGGTGTCGCGCAGGCGGTAGGAGACCAGCGCGTGGTCGGTCGTGGTGGCCAGGTGCTGGGCCAGGCGCTCGAGGGCGGGGACGCCGTAGATGTCGTCGGCGTTGACGACGGCGAACGGGCGGTCGCCGACGAGGCTCCGGGCGCTCAGGACGGCGTGGACGGTTCCGAGGGCGACGGTCTGGAGGGCGTCGACACCGGCACCGACGGCCGGCCAGCACCGACGGACGTGGTAGCGTGATGGCCGGCGCCGTGGCGGGCCCGAGGACGAGGACGATGTCGCCGAAGCCGGCGCGGACGGCGTCGCCCGCGTTCAGGTCGATGACCGCCTCGCCGTGCAGCCCGACGGGGGCCAGGGGCTTGCAGCTGCCGTAGCGCCGGGCCACGCCGGCCGCCATCATCACGAGGACCGGTCGCTCGTGGTCGCCCCGTGACCGGCCGGCGTCAGCCCCCCCATCGTAGGACGGCGCTGGCCCAGGTCATGCCCCCTCCGAACCCCGACATCAGCACCCGCGCCCCCGGTTGGAGGAGCCCCGTCTCGAGGGCGTCGGCCAGGGCCAGCGGGATCGAGGCCGACGAGGTGTTCCCGTAGCGGTCGATGGTGACGACGCAGCGCTCCGCGGGGATGCCGAGACGCTCTCGGGCGGCGGTGATGATCCGGGCGTTGGCCTGGTGGGGGACGAAGACGTCGACGTCGGCCGCCTCCATCCCCGCCTTCCGGAGCGCCGCCTGGGAGGAGTCGACGACGGCGCGCACGGCGTGGCGGAAGATCTCCCGGCCGTTCATGAAGAGGTAGCCGCCCGTGTCGCACTTGAGAAGGTGGCGCAGCGAGCCGTCGGCTCCGAGGTCCCAGGACAGCAGCTCACCGGGCCCGTCGGTCGCTTCGAGGACCACGGCGCCGGCGCCGTCGCCCACGATGACGGCCAACGAGCGGTCGTCCCAGTCGGTGATCCGCGACAAGGTGTCGCAGCCGATGACGAGGATCCGACGGGCCCCGGCCGACGCCATGGCGTGGGCGGTGACCAGTGCGTAGACGAATCCCGAGCAGGCCGCGTTGAGGTCGAAGGCGCCGCCGCCCACGCCGAGGGCGTCCTGGACGGTGGCCGAGGTGGCCGGGACGACGGCGTCGGGCGTGGTGGTGGCGAGGACCAGGAGATCGATCTCCTCGGGGCGCCGCCCGGCGCGCGCGAGCGCCTGGCGACCGGCGGCGATGGCCAGCTCCGACGTGGTGCCCCCGATGTGCCGCTGCTTGATGCCGGTCCGTTCGGTGATCCACGCGTCGCTGGTGTCGAGGCTGGCCGAGAGGTCCTCGTTGGTGACGATCTTGTCGGGAACGGCGATCCCCCAACCGGTGGTGACCGCTCCGGGCACGGTTCAGGCCCCCTGGAGGACGTGGATGCCGACGACGGCGGCGTCCCCGGCGATGATCCCCCCCGTGTTGACGGCCATACCGATCCGGGCCCCCAGGCGTTGGCGCCCGACGGCGCGTCCGAGGAGCTGGTGGACCAGCTCGGCGATCTGGCACAGTCCCGTCGCCCCCAGGGGGTGGCCCCGCGCCACGAGGCCCCCGCTCGGGTTGACGCAGACGGCGCTTCCGTCGATGTCGGTGTCGCCGGCCACCGTGGCCGCACCGGCGGTGCCGGGCGGGAAGAAGCCCAGCGACTCCAGCGCGTAGAGCTCCTCGGCGCTGGTGGCGTCGTGCAACTCGATCACGTCGACGTCGGCGGGCCCGACACCGGCTTCCTTCCAGGCCTCGGCCACGGTGTCCTCCAGCCGCTTGTGGTAGTCGAGTTCACCGTTCCCCGAGCGCAGGATGCTGGCGCGGATGCGCGGGGCGCCGGGGACGGGTCCGGCCATGAGGACGGCGGCGGCGGCGCCGTCGGTGAACGACGAGCACATGAGACGGGTGAGGGAACCGGCCACCACGGGGGCGGCGAGTACCTCCTCGACCGTGACCCGCGTCCGGAACTGCGCCAGGGGGTTCCGCGAGGCACAGCGGCGGGCCTTGGCGGCGGCGGCGGCGATCTGGTGGGCGGTCGTCCCCAGGACCTCGATCTGGTGGCGGACCCACTGGGCGTTCAGTCCCATGAGGACGCTGCCGGCGTTGTTCTCGATGGTGGCGCGGAGCTGGGCGCGTTCGTCGGCCGGTAGCCCGTCCTCGATCCCGGAGATCGTCTGCTCCCGGCTTCCCGTCCACATCTTCTCGACCCCCACCACGAGAACCGGTGACTGGCCGGATCTGGCGCCCATGACGGCGACGTGCATGGCGGTGGACCCGCCGGCACACGAATTGTCGACGTTCACCACGCCGGCGGTCCCGAGGCCGGCGTCGCGCAGCCACGTCTGACCGCGGATGCAGCCCTGATCGCACAGGCGCCCACCGAGGGCGTTGGCCATGACGACGAGACCGATGTCCCCGGGCGACAGGCCGGCGTCGGCCAGGGCGTCACGGACGGCTTCCCGGGCGAGGGCCTCGGGCGTGAGGTCACGACGGTCCATGGTGGTCATCCCGACTCCGACGATGCTCACCTCTTGCGTCACTGCAACCTCATTTCATCGTGCCGGGGAGCCCATGGGGGGCACGCCTGCATGGTACCCGCCAGCCCGAGACGGGCCCATGACGCCGGCCGCGGCACGGGGGGCGGCCCGTCCACGGCACAATGGAGGTATGAGCGAGCTGACCGACGAGGAACGACGCCGACGTTCGGACGACCTGAACGAGCTGATCGAGCTCATGCGGCCCGCCGTCCAGAGTGACGGCGGCGACCTGGAGCTGGTGGCGTTCGACCTCGACGCCGGGACCGTCGAGGTCCAGCTGCAGGGGGCGTGCAGCTCGTGCGCCATATCGTCGTCCACCCTCCAGGGAGGGGTCGAGCGGATCTTGAAGAGCCGGTTGGACTGGGTCACCGAGGTCCGCGGCGGCGTCGACGAGTCCGCCGATCCGTTCGAGAGCGCGGCCATGGGCCAGGGGGGCTACGTCCCCAAGTGGTGACGGCGCCGCCGGGTCAGGCGGCGAGGTCGGAGTCGTCGACGGGGCCGTAGCGGACGAGGGGCTCGAACAGGTCGAGCACCATCCGGTCGGGGTCGGTGATGCCGCGCAACGGTGCGGTGGCCAGCCGTCGGGAGGCGAAGCGCCGGGCGATGGCCGCCTTGCGGGCGTCGCCCCCGTGATCGAGTGCCCACGCCGCCTGCTCCACCAGGAGCGCTCCCTCGGAGACGTCGCCCAGCAATTCGGCGAAACGCCGGCTCTGGAGCAACGCCACGTCGTCGGCGGCCGTCTCCAGGTACGTCGCCGCCGTCCGCGCGTCGGCCAGGGTGCCGGCCACGGTGTCGACCGTGGCGCCGAGGACCTTGTGCCCGGTCGCCGTCTCGAGGGCCTGCTCCAGGCGGGTGAACAAGGCCAGGTGTGCCTGCTCGCCGCGCATGGCGCGCCGGACGTCGATGCAGAGGATGTTCTCGGTCCCCTCCCAGATGGTGTGGCACTGGGCGTCGCGCAACTGCCGGGCCATGGGCCAGTCCTCCATGTAGCCGTTGCCCCCGAAGACCTCGAGCGCCGTGGAGGCGGCATCGAGGGCCAGACGGGTGCAGCGCATCTTGGCCAGCGGCACCAGGATGCGGCGGACGAGGCGTCCGGCGGCGACGTCCGACGCCGTGCGCTCCGCCGCCGCGCACTCGTAGGTGGCGGCCATTCCCGCCTCGAGGTCGACGAGGAGGTCGACGAGCGTCTCGCGCACGAGGGGGTAGGCGTCGATGCGGTTGCCGAACTGGCTGCGCCGGGCGGCGTAGATGGCCGCCTCCAGGAAGCAGCGGCGGTGGATGCCCAGGCCCATGAGGGCCACCCCGAAGCGCGAGCCGTTCACCATCTCCATCATCCGGTTGATGCCGCGGCCGTCGCGCGCGGCGTCGGCGCCGCCGGCCGTCGCGTCGCCGGCGGCCGAGCCGGCCAGCCAGGCCCGGGCGCCGTCGAGGGTGACCTCACCGGTGGGGACACCGACGGTGCCGAGCTTCGGCTTCAGCCGCTTGATGCTGAACCCGTTGGGTGATCCGTCGGGGAGGTGGCGGGGGACGATGAAGGTGCCGAGACCGCGGCTCCCGCCGGGGGCGCCGTCGGGTCGGGCCAGGACGATGAAGACGTCGGCGTCGACGTTGGAGCAGAAGTGCTTGTCGCCGAAGAGCCGCCATTCCTCGCCGTCCTCGACCGCCCGCATCGTGTTGGCCCCGACGTCGCTCCCACCCTGGCGCTCGGTGAGGAACATCCCGCCCTCCCAGGCGTCGGCCGGGTCGATGCTGCGGAGGCGACCGACCATGTCGGCCGCCACCGCCGTCGGGGCGTGGCGCTCGATGATGTCGGCGGCGCCCGACGTCATGCCCAGGCCGCAGTAGATGGCCGTCTCCGCCTGGGACACCAGGTAGGACAGCGACGCCCCCACCACGGCCGGGACCGGCCGCCCGGCGTAGGTCTCGAGGCTGACGAAGCCGTTGCGGACCAGATCGGCCTTGTTCTCGGTCCAGGTGGGGTGGTGGACGATCTCGTCGACGTCGTACCCCCAGCGGTCGTAGCGCCGCAGTGCCGGTCCGTGCTTGTCCGTCTCCTCGGCCCGGGGGGCGATGACCTGGCCGACGAGGGAGCCGAAGCGGCCGACGTGGTCCTCGGCGAAGGCCCGGTCGGCGGGGTCGGGGAGGTACCGGTCGAGGAGGAACGACAGGTTGGGATCCATCCGGTACCAATCGAGGCCGATGGCCTGCTCGAACTCCGCGTAGTCGGGAAGCATGCCCCCATGCTACGCCCGACCTGGCCCGACGCCCGTGCGGCACATTGGTTAGCAAATCTAATTAGAATGGTGAACGATGACCACCGACGACCCCCGGGAACAGCGCCGAGACCACCGTGGGGACCCTCGGCTCCGAGACCGAGTTGGCCGCCCGCCTGCGCCTGGCCGTGACGCGGCTGTCCCGGCGGCTGCGCCAACAGGTGGCCGGCGGGGTGACCCCGTCGCAGGTCTCGGCCCTGGCCACCGTCGAACGCCTGGGGAGCCCGACGCTCGGGGAGCTGGCCGGCCTCGGAGCAGGTCCGGCCGCCGAGCATGACCCGGATCGTGGTCGGGCTGGAGGCGGCCGGACTGGTGACCCGGCGCGTCGACGCCGACGATCGCCGGGTGGCGCGCGTGATGCTCAGCGCCGAGGGCCGCCGCGTCCTCCAGCGGAGCCGGTCGCTGCGGACAGCCTTCCTGGCCCGCCGTCTGCGCCGTCTGTCGACAGCAGAACGCGAAGCGCTCGGCGAGCTGGTGGCGCTCCTCGAGCGATTGGTGGAGGAGGGATGACGCGGTTGCGGCGCGCCGTGAAGGGGACGTTCCGCTCACTGCACGTGCGGAACTACCGGATCTACTTCTCGGCCCAGCTGATATCGGTGAGCGGGACGTGGATGCAGAGCGTGGCCCAGGCCTTCCTGGTCCTCCACCTGGCCCCGCCGGGACGCTCCGGGATCTACCTGGGCCTGGTGACGGCCCTGCAGTTCCTGCCCATGCTCCTGTTCGGGACATGGGGCGGGCTCATCGCCGACCGGGTCGACAAGCGCCGTCTGCTCTACGCCACCCAGACGGTGGCCGGGATCCTGGCGCTCGTCCTGGGGTTGCTGACGGCCGTCGGCGCCGTGCGCCTGTGGCAGGTCTTCGCGTCTGGCCACCCTCCTCGGGTTCGTGAACATGATCGACAACCCGGCGCGCCAGACCTTCGTCCTCGAGCTCGTCGGACGCGAGGACCTCCCGAACGCCGTGAGCCTGAACAGCGTGGTCATGAACTCGGCCCGGGTGATCGGTCCGGCCATCGGGGGCGCCCTCATCGCCCTGGTGGGACTGGCGGTGTGCTTCGAGGTGAACGCCGCGTCGTACGTGGCCGTGATCATCGGGCTGTCGCTCATGCGCCGCGGCGACCTGCACCGGACCGTGCCCGTGGCGCGCGGCAAGGGCCAGCTGCGCGAGGGGCTGCGCTACGTGTGGCGGACGCCGGGTCTGCGCCAGCCCCTGCTGCTGGTGGCCGTGGTCGGGACCCTGGCCTACAACTTCCAGGTCGTCCTGGCCCTCCTGGCCCGGTTCACCTTCCACGGCGGGGCCGGTGTCTTCTCGGCCCTGACCTCGCTCATGGGTGGGGGAGCGGTCGTGGGCGGCCTGCTCATCGCCACCCGCAACCGGCCGAACATCCACCGGCTCACGGCCATCGGCTGCGTCTTCGGGGCCCTGATCCTGGCCGTGGCGGCGGCGCCCGACCTGGCCTCCGCCCTGGTGCTCATCTTCCCCATGGGGGCGGCCTCGATCGCCTTCATCGCCACCGCCAACGCCACCCTGCAGTTGCGGGCCGACCCGTCCATGCGCGGGCGGGTCATGGCCCTGTACGCCATCGCCTTCCTCGGGACCACCCCGATCGGCAGCCCCCTGGTGGGGTGGATCTCGCAGGTGTCGAGCCCGCGGGTCGCCCTGGCCGTGGGCGGGACGGCCACCATCGTGGCGTCGGTGGTCACGCGCCGTCACCACCGACGTGAGCATGAACGGGCGGAGGAACGGGCGGAGGAACGGGCGGAGGAACGGGACGCTCAGCTCCTCGTCGACGAGGCGGAACCGGGAACCGAGCTGGGGGTGGCCTGACCGGCCGTCTTCGGTTCCTTCGGGAGGCCGAGGACCCGCTCGCCGACGATGTTGCGTTGGATCTCGGCCGTGCCACCCCAGATGGTCTCCGAGCGCGAGAAGAAGAACGAGGCCTGGAGCTCGCTCACCGGGTAGCCGGGATTGCCCCGCCGGGCCAGGGGCTCCGTCGGCGTCGCACCTCGCCGCCGGTGCCGGTGAGGATCTGGCCCTCGAGTCCGAGGATGTCGATGGCCAGCTCCATCGTCTCGCGGTGGTACTCGGACCAGAACATCTTGTTCATGGCGCCCAGAGCGGCCGCGTGATGGGTGCCGTGGAGCGCGTCGGTCAGGCTGCGGTAGCCGTTGATCTGCATGATCTTCACCTTCGACCAGGCGTGGGCCAGGCCCTGGCGGACCTGGGGGTCGGCGTCCCGGCCGCGTCGCCGGGCGGCGGCGACGATGGTGTCGAGCTCCTTCTGGAAACGGCGGTGGCCGGTGGTGGCCGAGGAGCCCCGTTCGAACCCGAGGGTGGTCATGGCCACCTTCCAGCCGTTGTTGTCACCGCCGACGACGTTCTGGCGCGGGCAGCGGGCCTCGTCGAAGTAGACCTCGTTGAACTCGGCCGAGCCGTCGATCTGGGTGATGGGGCGGACGTCGACCCCGGGTTGCTTCATCGGGAGCAGGAGATAGGAGATGCCCTGGTGCTTCTCGACATCGGGGTCGGTGCGGGCCAGGAGGAAGATGTAGTCGGCGAACTGCGCCTGGGTGGTCCAGACCTTCTGGCCGGTGACCACCCACTCGTCGCCGTCGGCGACGGCGCGGGTCGTGAGCGACGCCAGGTCGCTGCCGGCGTCGGGCTCGGAGAACCCCTGGCACCACGAGATGGTGCCGTTCAGGATCTTGGGGATGAACTCCTGCTTCTGCTCCTCCGTCCCCCACTGCAGGATGGTCGGTCCCACCAGGGTGTCGCCGAAGAAGTCGGCCCGCATCGGGGCATCGCGCCGGGCGAACTCCTCGTTCAGGACGACCTGCTCGATGAGCGAGAGGCCCTTGCCCCCGTACTCCTCGGGCCATGAGGCGCAGATCCACCCCCCCTGGTGGAGCTTGCCGACCCACTCCTGGTTGAAGGCCTTGCGTTCGGCCCTCGTCATCTGGAAGCCCGGTTCGCCCCACCCGGGCGGCAGGTTCTCGTCGAGCCAGCTCCGGATCTCCGTGCGGAAGGTCTCCGTCTCGGGCGGGTAGGTGAGGTCCATGGCCCGAACGTACCGCTGGGGCGTCGCCCACGGCCAGGGGAGGGGAGCGATCCCGGTTCTGATCGGGCCGAGGTGGGGCGATCAGGAGGAGGTGATGTCGATCGTCACCGGCGGCGACGCGAATGTCGTCGCCGTCCAATAGCCCGTGATCCGATACGTGCCTGACGGAACCGGCGTCTGTGGGCAGTCGGGATTCGGTTGATCGTTCGTCACCGGCTGTGTGCAGACGTCCTGGGCCCACGACAGACGGCCGGTGGTGGAGAAATCGCCGGGAATGGTCGTTGGGGTCAACTCCGCCGGACAGCTCTCGGGGGTGCTGTTCGGTCCGGCGTCGGAGCTCCACACCTCGTCGCCGGTGCTGTTCGATGCGGTCGCCCCGTAGCAGCCCCCGATCTCCACCCCGGTGTCCCGACACGCTTCCGAGGATGTGTCGCGCTCGGTCAGGTCGATCATGACCGGCTCACCGGGTGGGTAGGTGCTCCTGTCCGTCGTCACCGTCAGGACGAGCTGGCCGTCCCGACACGCCGGTAGCGGCCCGGTGGTCGTCGCCCGGGTCGTGGTTGGCCCGGGGGTGGTGGGGAGACGAGAAGGGACCTGGATCGTGGTGGGCGGGGAGGGGACGTCGCCGCCGTCGTCGTGTTCGATGTCGGTGACACCGGGGCCGTGCCGGTCGCCGGGTTTGCCGCCGCCACCGCCGCGGTCGGCACATGACGCGACGCCGACGTGGGAGAGGTCACGGCCGACGAGACGGCCGCCCCCCCCGGCCAGGACCATCACCGTGACCAACGACCCCCAGGAGCTCCACCGACGTCCTGCCACCAGGTTCACGCTAGGTCTGAATCAGCCGATCTGGACGGCCTTGACCAGGAGCAGGACGACCGAGGCCACCAGGTAGAGCCGCAGGACGAGCATGGCGCGCTTGCGGGCCGGGGACCACTCGGGTCGTTCCAGGAGGGCCAGGGGGGGCATCCGCCACGTGTCGCGGCGCGGCCCGGCCACAGGGGTGACCGGCGGCCGGCGGCGCAACGAACGCCCGTAGACGACGGCGCCGGTGGTGAGCGACACGACGAGGACGGCGGCCAGGACGAGGAGGAGCACCGCCACGTCGATGCCGGGAAAGACGGTGGTGGTCATGAGGATGAGGGAGAGGACGAGGAGGACGGAGACGACGAGGGTGGCGACGGCGTTGACCCACGGCCGGTTGACCCACGGCCCGAGGACGGCGGCGTCGTTGCAGAGCAGGACGAGGAAGACGGTGGCGCTCGGCAGGAGGACGCCGGCCAGCGCCTGCACGCTCGTCGTGATGAGCCCGAGGGGTGCCCCCGGGATGAGGACGATGCCCGCCGCCACCACCACCATGGCCGTGTAGGAGGCGTAGAAGAGCCTGGCCTCGCCCACGCGGTGGTGCAGCGAGTGCTGGACGCCGAAGACGTCGCCGAAGGCGTAGGAGGTGGACAGGGTGACGGCGGCGGCGCCGATGATCGACGCATTGAGGAGGATGATGGCGAACATCGTCCCGGCCCCGTGTCCGAGATAGCGGGCCAGGCCGTGGGCCACGTGGCCGGCATCTTCGAACTGCCCCGACAGAGGCGTGTGGGCGAAAGCGAAGGCGGCCGTGACGATGAGCAGGCTGGCGCCCAGGACGACGACGACGGAGCCGAGGACGGTGTCGGTCCGCTCGTAGTTCACCCAGCGCGTGGTGATCCCCTTGTCGATGATGTTGGACTGCTGGAAGAACAGCTGCCACGGCGCCACCGTGGTCCCCACGATGGCGATGACGAGGAGGACCGATGTCGAATTGAAACCGTGTTTGACGCCCGGGACGAGCAGTCCGTGGAGGACCGGTCCGGGGTGCGGGTGGGACAGAATGACGAGGGGGATGACGAGGAAGTTCACGATCACGAAGACGAACATGAACCGCTCCCACCGCCGGAAGCTGCCCGACGTCGTGATGGCTACCAGCCCGACCGCCGCCAGCGGCACCGAGATGTAGGCACTGACCCCGAAGTACCCGAGGGCCAGGTTCACCCCGATGAACTCGGTGACGATGGTCAGGAAATTCAAGACGAAGAGGTCGACCACGGAGAAGGCGCCCCAGAATCGGCCGAAGCGCTCGAAGATCAGACGGGCGTGGCCGACACCGGTGACGGCACCGAGGCGGACCACCATCTCCTGGTTGACGACGAGAACGGGAATGAGCAGTGGCAGGGTCCACAGCAGGGTGAGGCCGTAGTTCTGACCGGCCTGCGCGTAGGTGGCCACGCCGCCGGCGTCGTTGTCGCCCACCATGACGATGAGGCCGGGACCGATGATGGCCAGGAGGGTGAGAATGCGGGCCGTCCACGAGCGCCGGGGAGCCTCGTCGTGCTCCCCGATGGTGCCGAAGGCGCCGTGGATGCCGCCCGGACCGCTCATGTCGGCCTTCTCGCCGGCGGGCATGCCGGGACGGGCGCGTACGCGAACGGACACGCGGGAGCACACGCAGGCGCGGTGGTGGCCACTTCGGATGCGAGGGCCTTCTCGGCCATGTCTGGACCTCCCGGCGGGAACCGGCGTCGTCGGCGTGCATGAGCGGCGCGCACGCCCGGCGCAGGTCAGCCTCCGGTCAACCCAGGGGCGTTCCTTCCTGCCTGATGGCGTGCGCGCCTTGATCGTGGTGGTGACCCACTGTCAGCGGGCAGCGCTGCTCCTTCATCTGGCCCTCCGGAGACGCGCCTCGAAGTCGTGACGTCCGGTGGGCGGCCGGACTCGCTCTGACGGTGAAGCCGGAGCGCACGTGCCTGTCCGCATCGGGATGGGCGCGGCTCGTTCGCAGCGGCGATGTTACCCGCTGGCGCCGGCCGCGGGGAAGGTGGAGAGACGTCCCTCAGTCCTCGGCCGTGGCCATCCCGTAGTCGCGGCGCCACCCGGTGGGGAGGAGCTGTTCGAGGACGTCGTCGACGGTGATGACACCGACCAGGAGGTGTTGGTCGTCCATGACCGGGGCCACCGTGAGGTTGAAGTCGGACATCTTGCGGACGATGGCGTGGATGTCCCAGTCCACGTGGACATGGGGGGGATCGGGTCGGACCACCGAGGCCAGGGTGGCCGTCGGCGCCGCCCGGACGAGCGAGACGACCGACGCCGTGCCCGTGACCTGTCCGACGTCGTCGCAGGAGAAGACCACGGCCAGCGCCTCGGGCGGCGTCTGGCTGGTCCGGATGGCGTCGAGGACGTCGGCCACGGGGGTCGTCTCGGCCAGGCAGAGGAAGTCGGGGCTCATGAGGCCGCCGGCCGTCTCCGAGTTGTAGCTCAGCAGGGCCCGGATCTTGCGTTGCTGGGGGGCCGGGAGGTTCTGGAGGACGGGGAGCCGGCGCTCCTGGTCGAGCTCGGTGAGGAGGTCGGCGGCGTCGTCGGGGGCCATGGTGGCGAGGAGGCGGGCCGCCTCGATGTCGGAGCGGGCCCGGATGAACTCCAGTTGATGTTCGGGGTTGAGCTCTTCGAAGACGTCGGCCTCGAGCTCGCGGTCCTGGCCGACGGCCTCGATGATCTCCTCGCCCTCGTCGTGGGAGGCCGCTTCGACGAGGTCGGCGATCTGGGCCGGGTGGAGGCGGGCCAGCTTGCGGTAGGGGATGCGCAGCCGCGGCGGTGGGGACGTGGGCCACGAACGGTTCGATGCTGGCCCAGTCGACGACGGTCCCCGTCCGGGTGGGGATGTGGCGGGCCAGCATGCGCGGGAGAAGGCGCCGGAGGGCCACGCGCGGGCTCGGGTCCACCCCGACGACCTCCCAGCGGGCGTCGAGACGGGCGATCTCGATCTCGTTGGCCCGGATCAGGCGGGCTCCCTGGAGATTGATGAGGTGGCGGGCCAGGAGGTCCTTCACCAGGAGAAGCTCACCGGGTCGCCGGTCGAAGCGCTGGAGGTTGACGGTCTCGCCCACGAGCCCGACGCGCCCGGGACGGATGTCGGCGATGCGCTCGATGGGCACGAAGAGCGAGCGCTGACCGATGCGGACGACCAGGCCGGACAGCGGTGGGTGGGGATTGTCCCCGAGCCTGACGATGAGGTCCTCGACCCGGCCGAGCCGGTCCCCGTTTCGGTCCACGAGCGCGCTCTTCACCACGCTCGACAAGTGCAGGATCTCGATGGCCATGCGTCGGTGCTCCTCGAGCAGCGGCGGTACCCGCGTCCACAAACCTAGTGGTTCGGCACCCGCCGGAGGGGCCTGGGGCGGCCAGCGGCCCCCCCACACGTTTGCGCCCCGAGACCCATCCGGGGGAGGCTGATCGGCCATGGTCGCCGTCATGGGGAACGGATTTGCCTAAGAGCCCCAGGCAGAGGGTGATCGAGATGCGCCAGTCGTGGGAGCGCAGCAGGCTGATCGAGGTGCCGCCGCCCCGGGCCCCCGAGCCCCCCGCCCCGGGGGGCCTGCGCATCGCCTACCTCGTCTATCGGGGCAATCCCCGGTGCGGTGGGCAGGGTGTCTACACGCGTCATCTGGCCCGTGAGCTGGTGGCCCTGGGCCACAGCGTGGACGTCCTGGCCGGGCAGCCGTGGCCCGAGCTCGACGAGGGCGTCGGTTTCACCCCGGTACCCGGTCTCGACCTCTACCGCGATCCCGATCCCTTCCGGGTCCCGCACCCCCGGGAGTTCCGGTCACGCGACGACCTCCTCGAGTTCGCCGTCATGTGCACGGCCGGGTTCCCCGAGCCGCGGACGTTCTCCCGGCGGGCCCGCCGGATCCTCGCCGCGCGGCGCGACGACTTCGACATCGTCCACGACAACCAGTGCCTCGGGTCCGGGCTCCTCGGCATGCTCGAGGACGGATGGCCCCTGCTCACGACGTTGCACCACCCGATCACCGTCGACCGGGAACTGGCGCTGTCGCACGCCGAGAACGCCTATCGCCGGCTGACCCAGCGCCGCTGGTTCGGGTTCCTCGGGATGCAGATCAGGGTGGCGCAGCGGCTTCCCCGGGTGGTGACGGTGTCCGAATCCTCCAAGGCCGACATCGCCGTGCAGATGAAGGTCGACCCCGACCGGATGACGGTGGTGCCCGTCGGCGTCGACCACACCGTGTTCCGGCCGCGCCCCGACCGCCCGAGGGCGACGGGGCGGATCATGGTGACGTCGTCGAGCGACGTCCCCATGAAGGGTCTCGTCCCCCTGCTGGAAGCGGTGGCGAAACTGCGGACCGAACGCGAGGTGGAGCTGGTGGTCATCGGCCGGCCGACCGATGGGGGCCGGGTGGCCCGGACCATCGATCGTCTCGGGCTCGGCCCCGTGGTGCGGTGCGCCAGCGGGATCAGCGACGACGAGCTCGCCGCGCTCTACGCCGAGGCCCAGGTGGCGGTGGTGCCGTCGCTCTACGAGGGATTCTCCCTGCCCGCCATCGAGGCCATGGCCTGCGGGGTCCCGCTGGTGGCCACCACGGGGGGAGCCCTGCCCGAGGTGGTGGGGACCGACGGGGAGACCGGTCTGCTGGTGCCGCCGGACGACCCCGAGGCCCTGGCCGCGGGGATCAGGCGGATCATGGACGACCCCGAGCTGGCGGCCCGGCTGGGCGCCGGCGGCCGGAGCCGGGTGCTCGGCCGCTTCACCTGGGAGGCCACGGCACGGGGGACCGCCGAGCAGTACCGGGTGGTGCTCGAGGAGCACCGGGGTCCGAAGGACGAAGGTCCCGTGTTGACCGTCGACTACGAACGGCTGGGTGTGAGTCGGGGCGAGCGGCTGCTCGACCTCGGCTGCGGGGGCGGCCGGCACGCCTTCCAGGCCGTGCGGCTCGGCGCCCGCGTGGTGGCCCTCGACGCCCAGTCCGACGAGGTGACGCAGGTCCGGAACACCATCGGGGCCATGGTCGACGCCGGCGAGGTCAGGGTCGAGGACGAGGCCGGGGTGGTCCAGGGCAACGCCCTGCGGCTGCCGTTCTCCGACGGGACCTTCGACAGGGTGATCGCCGCCGAGGTGCTCGAGCACATCCCCGACGACAACGCGGCCATGGCCGAGCTGTCTCGGGTGCTGCGTCCGGGCGGGACGATGGCCGTGACCGTGCCGCGCTACGGACCGGAGGTCGTGAACTGGGCCCTCTCGCACGAGTACCACGACGTGCCGGGGGGGCACGTGCGGATCTACCGGCGGTCGACACTCCTGGGGCGCCTGCGCCGGGCCGGGCTCCGGCCCCTCGACAGCCACCACGCCCATGCCCTGCACTCCCCGTACTGGTGGGTGCGGTGCCTGGTGGGCCCGCGCCGCGACGACCATCCGGTGGTCCGGGCCTACCATCGGCTGCTCGTCTGGGACATCACGAGCGCCCCCCGGATCACCCGGACGGCGGAGCACCTGTTGAACCCCCTGCTCGGAAAGAGCCTCGTCGTCTACCTGGAGAAGCCGGCATGATCCCCACCCAGCGACTGGTTCCGGCCCCCGCCGGTGAGACCGTCGAATCGTTGATCGACCATCGCCCCGTGGCCGTGCCCCTGCCCGAGGTGGGCGGTGTGCTCACGGCGTCGGAGGTGGAGGAGACGGCCGCCTCGATCGCCGCCGTCCAGCGCCACGACGGGATGATCCCGTGGTCCGAGGGTGGGCACTGCGATCCCTGGAACCACGTCGAGGCGGCCATGGGGCTGACGGTCGGGGGTTTCCACAAGGAGGCCCTGCGGGCCTACCAGTGGTTGGCCGACAGCCAGCTGCCCGACGGTTCGTGGTTCAACTACTACCTGCCCGGGGCGGGGGTGAAGGACCCGCGCCTCGACACCAACGTCTGCGCCTACGTGGCCACCGGCGCGCTGGCACCACTTCCGGGTGACGGGCGACACCTCGGTGCTGGCCGGGATGTGGCCGATGATCGACCGGGCGCTCGACCTTCGTGCTGCGGTGGCAGACCGAGGACGGGACCGTGCTGTGGTCGGTGGACCCCGACGGTCGACCGCGGGCGGTACCCGCTGCTGACCGGGTCGTCGTCGATCTACCACGCGCTGCGCTGCGGGGTGGCGTGCGCCGAGGCCCTCGGTCGGGAGCGGCCCGACTGGGAGCTGGCGGCGGGCCGGCTGGCCCATGCCATCGCCGTCACGCCGGACGTCTTCGAGCCCAAGGACGACTTCGCCATGGACTGGTACTACCCGGTGCTGTCGGGCGCCCTCGAGGGGGCGCCGGCGACCGCCCGGATGGAGAGGTGGTGGGACACGTTCGTGATGGACGGGCTCGGGGTGCGGTGCGTGTCGACCAATCAGTGGGTGACCGCCGCCGAGACGGCCGAGTGCGTCCTCGCCCTCGACGCCGTGGGACGGCGGGCCGACGCCTTGGCCCTGTTCACCTGGGCCCAGGCGCACCGCTGCGACGACGGCTCGTACTGGACCGGGATCGTCTATCCCGGAGCACGAGACGTTCCCCTTCTCCGAGCGGACCACGTACACGGCGGCGGCCATCATCCTGGCCGCCGACGCGCTGGCCGACGCCTCGCCGGCGGCCGGACTGTTCCGGGGGGAATCGCTGCCCCGCGGGCTGGACCTCACCGCCCCGCCTCCCGAGAGCCGGCGTCCCTGAGAGCGGGGCCCGGAGGGGCGACGCGCCGCAGGACACGGAGCGAACCGCACTCGCCGTCCTCACGGAACTCACCCGACGCCAGCGCCGCGCTCCACAGCTCGTAGGGGGGCCGGCCCCCGTCGGCGGGGTCGGGGAAGACGTCGTGGATGGCCAGCCACCGGCCCACCGCCACGTGGGGGGCCCACCCGGTGAAGTCGGCCCACGCCGGCTCGGACCCGTGGCCGCCGTCGATGAAGCACGAGGTCGAGAGGGGTCCGCCACCGTGAGGCGATGGTGGGGGAGTCGCCCACCAGACCGACGACGCAGGCCCCGAGCCCGGCCCCGTCGACCGTCCGGCGCCAGAACGGCAGGGTGTCGATGCGGCCGCGTGGTGGGGTCGACGACGTCGTGGTCGTGGTGGTCCCAGCCCGGTTGGTTCTCCTCCGACCCGTGGTGGTGGTCCAGGCTGAACAGGACGGCCCCGCCGGCCTCGGCCGCCGCTCCCAGGTAGACCGTCGATTTGCCGCACCAGGCGCCGATCTCCATCAGGGTGGCCCCCGCCGGGTTGGCCGCGGCGGCGCGGGCGGCGGCGTCGAGGAGGGCGAGGCCCTCGTCGTCGGGCATGAAGCCCTTGGCCGAACGGGCCAGGACGATGAGGTCCTCGACCCGCCCCGAGCGCACCGGTGAGGGTGCGGTCGTCGGTGGGTGGGACAGGGAAGGGTCTGACATCGGCGGGTCGCTCCTCATCCTCGGGCCGCCGAGACGGCGGTGTAGACGGCGAATCCGGCCAGGAGGGTGCCGGCGAACTTGCGGATGACGCCGAGGGGAAGGACCCGCAGCAGCGCCCGCCCCCCGATGACACCGATGCCCACGACGACGACCAGCGCGGCGGAGGCGCCGACGAAGACCGACCAGGGCTGGCGGTAGTGGGCGGCCAGGTTGGCCGTCAGGATCTGGGTCAGGTCCCCGAGCTCGGCCACGATGATCACGGCGAAGGCGGTGAGGGTGACGTTGCGGTCGCGCCATCCGCGGCGGGCCTCGTCCTCACCCTTGTTTTCGGCCGAGGCCTCGGTAGTGAGGAGGAGATAGAGAGAGCCTGCCGCGAACAGCGCGGCGACGACGGCCTGGACGGCCCGGTGGGGCAGGAGCTGGATGAGGCGACCGGCGAGGACGGCCACGGCGCTGTTGACCAGCATGGCGGCGGCCGCCCCCGTCCAGACGGCCACGGGCCGGTGCCGGCTGGCCAGGACGATGGTGGCGATCATGGTCTTGTCCGGGAGTTCGGCCACGAAGATGATGCCGAAGGTGACCGCGACGACGCTCAGGTCCATGGTCGGCGGTCGGCGACGGCACCGCTCAGCCGGAGCGACGGTCGATTGCTGCGCTCAGGACGGTGGCCGCTTTCCCGAGGCGGGCCACGAACGCCTCGTTGACGCCCAGGCGCTCGACGATCTGGTCCACGGTGCGCTGGCCGCTCGGGACGGGATGGGTGCCGATGAAGGTCCGGACGTCGTCGGCCAGGGCGGGGTCGCGGCAGAGCAGGCGGACACCGTCGAGCATCCGCGGGACGATGTTGGCCGGGAACCGCGCCATCAGGTCGTCCCAGTCCTGGCGGACGCGCCTCCAGGTGGTCGGGCCGTGATCGCGATGGGCCAGGAGTTGCTGGACCACGAAGGGGGCGTTCTGGGTGCGGACCTCGGTGCGGGCCATCTCGAAGACGCGCGCCGCCAGCGCGGGGTCGCGGAAGGCGGTGAGGCTGTAGAGGTAGCGGGACTCCGCCTGGGGGGTCGCCGGATGACGGTAGAGCTCGAGGAAGGTGTCGAACTCGGCGGGACCGCCGGCCGTGGCCGCCACCGTGACGATGGTGGAGGCCAGGTCGGGATCGAGATCGGCACCGCCGGCGACGGCGTCGGCGTGGAGCGCGGCGCACCGGCTGCGGACGGCTCCGTCCTGGCCCACGGTGCCGAGCATGCCGAGGAGCTGGGCGCGCAAGGTGGCCGTGCGCTCGTCCTCGCCGGCCGGGGCCTGCCAGCCGAGGCGGGAGAAGGGCGCCGCCATGAGCGCCCGGGTGTAGGCGGCGAGGACCGGGCGGGTGGCGTCGTCGACGGTGTGGTCGAGGAAGCGGAGCGCGCCGCTCACGTGGCCCCAGACGTCGGGGTCCACCTCGTCGTCGAGGGCCTCGGCCAGGCGGAGGAAGTCCTCGAGCTCGGCCCGGCCGGCCACCACCGCGGACCAGGTGTCGCCGAGGATCATGAAGCGCTCGGAGGCGTCGAGCGTGCCGAGCCGGCCGGCCAGCCGGCCGAGGTGCGCCGCCGGGTAGCGGACCCGGTAGTAACCCGATGCGCCGGCGTTCACGACGGCCACGTCGTCGTCGCTCTTCTGGTCGAGGGCGACGGTCGCGGGATCGGTCCCGAGCAGGACCCGTCTCTCGGCGCCGCCGGTGGAGCGGACGAGGACGGGGATCTTCCAGTCCGACCCGATGGAGCTCGGGCCGGCCGGATCGGCGAAGGAGAAGGGCTCCTGGGTCAAGGTGAGGAGGGACCCGTCGGGGCCGGCCGTGTCGCCCACGGTGACGAGCGGGAAGCCTCCCTGGAGGATCCAGGTGTCCATGATGCCGCGGACCGGCTCGCCGCTGGCCGCCTCGATGGCGTCCCAGAGGTCGGAGGTCTCGGTGTTGGCGAACCGGTGGGACTCGAGGTAGCGGCGGATGCCGGCGCGAAACGGCTCCTCCCCGAGGTAGCGCTCGAGCATGCGGAGGACGCTCGCCCCCTTCTGGTAGGTGAGGACGTCGAACATGCCCTGGGCCTCGTCGGGGGGCCCGACGGGGTACTCGACGGGTCGCGTGGTGTGGAGCGCGTCGGTGGCCATGGCCAGGTCGCGTTCCATGCCGAAGCTGACCCACCGCCGCCATTCGGGGCGGAGGGCGTCGACGCAGAGGAGCTCCATCAAGGTGGCGAAGGCCTCGTTCAGCCAGATGCCGTTCCACCATTTCATGGTGACGAGGTCGCCGAACCACATGTGGGCGATCTCGTGGGCGATGACGTCGGCGATCCGCTCGAGCTCGAGTCGTGAGGCACGCGCCGGGTCGACGAGCAGGAGCGCCTCGCGGAAGGTCACGCAGCCCAGGTTCTCCATGGCCCCGAAGGCGAAGTCGGGGATGGCGAGGAGGTCGAGCTTCGCGGCCGGGTAGGCGATGCCGAACCAGTCGGTGAAGAAGCGCAGGGCGTGGGCGGCGACCTCCAGGGCGAACGCCGTCATGTCCTGTTTGCCCGGGACGTGGACGATCCGGACCGGGGTGCCGTCGACGTCGACCGGCTCGGTGGCCACCAGCTCCCCGACGACGAAGGCGACGAGGTACGTCGACATCACCATGGTGTCGGCGAAGCGGACACGGCGCCCGTCGGCGGGGAGCGGCGACTGTGAGAGCACCGGCGCGTTGGAGAAGGCGTCGAGACCGGGAGGGACGTCGAGGGTCACGCTGAAGACGGCCTTGCGATCGGGCTCGTCGAAGCACGGGAAGGCCCGGCGGGCGTCGGTGGCCTCGAACTGGGTGGTGGCCAACGTGTGGTCGGCCCCTGCCGCGTCGGTGTAGGTCGAACGGTAGAAGCCGTGCAACTTGTCGTTCAGGATTCCCGTGAAGGCGATGGCGATGGACAGCGGTCCGGGGCCGACCGGCCGGGCCGGGGTGAGGAGGATCCGTTCGGCCTCCTCGTCGACCGCCGCCGTGGCGGCGACGACCGTGCCGTCGCTCGTGATCTCGGCCGAGGTGACGGCCAGCTCGGCGCCGTGGAGAGCGATGGAGGTGACCCGGTCATGGGCGGCGGCCTCGATGCGGACGTCCCCGGAGAAGGCGGCCGCCTCGAGATCGGGAGCGAGCCGGATCTCGTAACGCGACGGTTCCACCGTGTAGGGAAGCCGGTGCGCGGCGGAGGGATCGGTGCTGGTCGAGGCCCCGGGAGTGCTCATCACGGTGCACGCTACCAACGCCTCCCCGCGGCGCTTGCGCCGCCGGTGACGAGGGTGGCGGCGACGGGCAGTAGTTTCCTGGTCCGTGTCCGACACCGACGAGGAGATCAGCGGCGGGACCGAGGACGGCGGGCTTCTCGACGTCGTGGCCGTGGGCAACGCCCTGGTCGACGTGCTGGCCCGGGCCACCGACGACGACCTCGAGCGGCTCGGGCTGGTCAAGGGGAGCATGGAGCTCGTCGATCTCGCCCGCTCCACCGCCGTCTACAGCGGGATGGGGGCCGGTGTCGAGGTGTCGGGGGGCTCCGCCGCCAACACCGCCGTCGGTGTGGCCGTCCTGGGGGGCCGGGTCGGGTACATCGGGAAGGTGGCCGACGACGAGTTCGGCGCCACGTTCCTCCACGACATCGCCGCCGTCGGCGTGGCCGACGGTCACATCTCGAGCGTTCCGCTGACCGGCGGTGCCGGCACCGGGCAGGCCACCGGGCACTGCCTGGTGCTCGTCACCGAGGACGGTGAGAGGACGATGGCCACCCACCTCGGGGTGGCCTCCGCCCTCGGTCCCGACGACCTCGACGAGGACCTGCTGGCCCGGGGCCGGATCGTCTACCTCGAGGGGTACCTCTGGGACCAGCCGCCGGCCAAGAAGGCCCTGCGCCGGGCCATGGAGGTGGCCCACTCGGCCGACGCCCTGGTGGCCCTCAGCCTCTCCGACCCCTTCTGCGTGAGCCGGCACCGCGGCGAGTTCCTCGATCTGCTCCACGGGGAGATCGACGTGCTGTTCGCCAACGAGGAGGAGGTGATGCTGCTGTTCGGTGCCGCCACCTTCGACGACGCCGTGACGGCCGTCGAGGAGACGGGACTGTTGGCCGCGCTGACCCGGGGTGCGGCCGGTTCGGTGGTGGTGGCCGCCTCCGGACCGGTGGCCGTGGCGGCCGAGCCCGTGGACCGGGTGGTCGACACCACCGGCGCCGGCGACCTCTACGCCGCCGGCTTCCTCTACGGGCTCACCCACGGGTACGACCCCGAGAGCTGTGGCCGACTGGCCGGGCTGTGCGCCGGGGAGGTCATCTCCCACCTGGGGGCGCGCCCCCAGGCCGACCTCCGTCTGCTGGTCGAAGAGGCCGGCCTGTCCTGAACCGCGGCCGGGTGAGCCCGCGAGCGCGGGGGCGGGGGAGCCGGCGCCCCGATCAGTGGCCGTCGTCGGCCGGGGCCGGGTCGGGGGGCAGGTAGGCCAGGCGGAGGTCACCCAGGCGGACGAGGACCGATGCCACCCATCGGGCCAGCTGACCGGCCGGGGCGGCCAGGCTCGAGGTGTCTTCGAGGGCGGTTTCGTCCAGCCGGATGGTGCCCTGGTAGGACGTCTCCACGGCGAACCGGGGACCGGCCCGACCGGGCTCGTGGACCTGTTCGACGACGGGAGCGCCCCGGACCAGGGTGTCGGTGCCGATGGGGGGGCTCTCCTCGGGCAGACAGGCCAGGACGACGTCGAGGTCGGGCATCGACGAGAGGCGCTGGAGCCGGAGCGTGATCTCCACCACCACCTCGGGAAGGTCCTCCGGGGGTTCGCCGATCGACCAGGACCGGTAGGCGCTCTGGCTCCATGTGGGCCAGTCCACCGAGACGTCGGCCCGCACCCGGGGGGGCGTCTCCTCGCCGGGAAGGGAGTACGAGGTCTCCCACGAGACGTCGCCGAGGAACACGTCCACCTGGAAGCGCTCCTCGACGGCCTGGCGCTGCAGGAGGGCGTCCTCCAGGGCGCGTCGCGTCTGGGAGATGACGTCCACCAGGATGTGGTCGAGCACGGCGGGAGGCTACCGTTTCCGGGCGTGAGCCCCGCCCCCGGCAATCCGTGGCTCGGGCGCCGCGTCGTCTCCTACGCCCACCAGGGCGGCGCCTGGGAGGCGCCCTCGTCGACCCTCTTCGCCATCCGCCGCGCCCTCGCCGGGGGCCGACGGGTATCGAGCTCGACGTGCACGCCACCGCCGACGGTCATCTGGTGGTGTGTCACGACGGAACCGTCGACCGGACCACCGACGGACGGGGCTCCATCCACATGCTGACGTTGGCCGAGGTCCGGTCGCTCGACAACGCCTACTGGTTCGCCCCCGGTGCCGACGTCAGCCCGGGACTGGATCCCGACGCCTACCCGTACCGGGGTCGGGCCCCGGACGACCCCGAGTTCGGCATCGCCACGCTCGACGAGGTCCTCGATCTGCTCGACGGGCATCCGCGGGTGGCGCTCAACCTCGACATCAAGGCGACGGGACCGGCCGTCGAACCCTACGAGCAGCGCCTCGCCTCGGCGCTGGCCGGGCACGACCATCGGGACCGGGTCATCGTGGCCTCGTTCCTGGACGTCGCCTCGGATGCGTTCAGGCACTGGGCACCGGATGTGTCCACGTCGGCGGGGACACTGGCCGTCGCCGGGTTCTGGCGGGCGCTGACCCACGGGGGGGAGTTTCCCGACCTTCCCCACGTGGCTCTGCAGGTGCCCGCCGTCTTCGGCGACCAGGTCCTGGTGGACGAGCGCTTCGTGGAGGCGGCCCACGGACAGGGTCTCGCCGTCCACGTGTGGACCATCAACGACGAGAGGGAGATGGCACGTCTGCTCGACCTGGGCGTCGACGGGATCATCTCGGACCTGCCCACCCGCCTGGTGCGGCTCCTGCGGGAGCGGGACGTCGCCTGGCGCCCCTGACGCCGGCGTCGCTCAGCCGCGACCGGCGTTGGGCCGCTTGCCGTGGTTGGCCTTCTTCTTGGCGCGGATCTTGAGCTTGTTGGTCCGTTTCGACATAGGGGCCAAGGTTACTGTCCCGGGGCCGTCGACCCCGACCGGCACCCGAGGGGCCCGCGGACGGGCGAGTAGCGTCGGGTCCGATGGAGCGTCTCGGTCTGGTCGGTCTGCCCAACGCCGGGAAGACGTCTTTGTTCAACGCCCTGACGGGGGCGAGCGCGGCGGTGGCGCCCCATCCCTTCACCACCACCGAGTCGTCGGTCTCCATCGCCCCCCTCCCCGACGCCCGGCTCGAGGCGTTGGCCGCGATGAGCGCCAGCAAGAAGGTGGTCCACGCCGGGATGGAGGTCGTGGACATCGCCGGCCTGGTCCCGGGGGCCTCCACGGGGGAGGGACTGGGCAACCGCTTCCTGGCCGGGATCCGCGAGGTCGACGCGCTGTGTCTGGTGCTGCGGGCCTTCGAGAGCGACGAAGCACCCGGTGACACCGACCCCGTCGACGCCCTGGCCACCTTGGAGCTCGAGCTGGTGCTGGCCGACGTGGGAACCATCGAGGCCCAGATCGAGAAACGCCGCAAGGCGGCCCGGCTCGACAAGAGCCTCGGCGCCGAGGTCTCGGCCATGGAGGCTGGCCCTCGAGATCCTCTCCGGGGGCGTGCCCCTGTACCGATCCGGGCTCGATGCCGAGACCCGGGGACTGCTGCGTCACTTCTTCCTCCTGACGGACAAGCCCGTCCTGGCCGTCGTCAACCTCGGCGACGACCAGCTGGACAAGGCCGACGCCCTCGTGGGCCCCGTGGCCGACGAGCTCGGCGGTCACGGCGAGGCCCTCGGAGTCTGCGTCCAGCTCGAGGCGGAGACCGCCCAGCTCCCCCTGGCCGAACGGGTCGAGCTTCTCGAGGGCCTGGGTCTGGGCGAGGGGGCGCTGGCACGCGTGGCCCGGGGCGCCTACCACCTGCTCGGGCGACGGACCTTTCTCACCACCGGGGACAAGGAGTCGCGGGCGTGGAGCTTCCGGGCGGGGGCCACCGCGCCCGAGTGTGCCGGCGTGATCCACTCCGATCTCCAGCGGGGCTTCATCCGGGCCGAGGTCGTCCACTGGGACGAGCTCCTCGAGTGCGGTTCGTGGGCCAAGGCCAAAGCGGCCGGGCGGATCCGTCTGGAGGGCAAGGACTATCACGTCGCCGACGGCGACGTGCTCGAGATCCGGTTCAACGTGTGAGCGGTGGTGAGACGGTGACGGCGACGAGAGGGTTGTGGGGCGATGTGGCTGTTGCGTGACGGCGAGGTGCTTGGCCGCCGTCGAGATGGCCGACTCGCTGGTGGCCCGGAACAAGGGTCTGATCGGCCGTTCCGGCTATGAGGGCGCTTTCGTGATCCCCCATACGAGCGGGGCCCTTCACTCGTTCGGAATGCGCTTCGCCCTCGATGTCGCCTTCCTCGACCGCGACCTGGCCGTGGTCGACACCGTCCACCTGGCACCGTGGCACATCACCCGTCCCCGCCGGCGGTGTCGGACCGTCCTCGAGGCGCAGTCGGGCGCCTTCGAGCGCTGGCGCCTGCGCCCCGGTGACCGCCTCGAGCTGCACGACACCCGGTGACGGCCTCCGACGGGCCGTCGGCGGCAGCGGCCCCGGGGGCCGGACGCCTGGTGATCGTGTCGACCCCGATCGGAAACCTGGGCGACCTGTCGCCGCGGGCGGTGGAGATGCTGGGCCGCGCCGATCTGGTGTGCTGCGAGGACACGCGGCGGACGCGTGCCCTTCTCACCCACGCCGGTCTCACCGGCCGCCGTCTGCTGTCGGTGCACGCGCGCAACGAGGTGGAGCGGCTTCCCCAGGTGCTCGCCCACCTGGCCGCGGGAGAGACGGTGGCGGTGGTGAGCGACGCCGGGACGCCGACGGTGTCGGATCCCGGTGGGCGCCTGGTGGCCGCCGCCGTGGCCGCCGGGGCCGAGGTGACGGCCGTGCCCGGGCCCAGCGCGGCGCTGACCGCGCTGGTGGTGAGCGGTCTGCCGACGGCCCGTTTCTGCTTCGAGGGCTTCCTGGCCCGTCGCGGGAGCGACCGTCGCCGTCGACTCGAGGCGCTCGCCACCGAGGAGCGGACCACCCTGATCCACGAGGCTCCCGGCCGGCTGGCGGCCACCCTGGCCGATCTGGCCGCCGCCTGCGGTCCGGAACGGGAGGTGGTGGTGGCCCGTGAGCTGACGAAGCTCCACGAGGAGGTCTGGCGCGGCAGCCTGGGCCGGGCGGCGCAGGAATTCGCCGCCCGGGAGGTGCGCGGCGAGGTGGTCGTGGTCCTGGCCGGTGCCCGGCCGGCCCCCCCGGCCGGCGAGGACGCCGTGGTGGCGGCCCTGCGTCGTCACGTGGACGGCGGGGCCAGTTGGCGCGACGCCGCCGGTGCCGTGGCGGCCGAGCTCGGGGTCTCGCGCTCGCCACGTCTACAACCACGCCCTGGCCCTGCGTCGACAGGACGAGGATCCGCCGGACCGGTAGAGGGGGCGGACGCGGAATGCCCGGGGCCGAACGACGGTTGGCCTAGGCCGAGACCTCCGCGAAAGGAGTGAGACGTGTCGATTTTCGGTCGGGACAAGACCCAGGGTGCGGCGGTGGAGCCCGGTGACGCCCCCGAGGGGCTGGCCCTCGCCACCTTCGCCGCCGGTTGCTTCTGGGGGGTCGAGGCGTTCTTCTTGTCGATCCCGGGCGTCGTCGACGTCGTCTCCGGGTACACGGGTGGCTCCCAGAGCGCACCCACCTACGAGGAGGTCTGCTCGGGAAAGACGGGTCACGCCGAGGCGGTCCTGGTCACCTACGACCCGGCCGTGGTCTCCTACGAGCACCTCCTCGAGGAATTCTGGCGGCACCACGATCCCACGACGCCGAACCGCCAGGGACCCGACGTCGGGACCCAGTACCGCTCGGCCGTCTTCTTCCACGACGCCGAACAAGAGCGCGCCGCCAAGGCGTCGCTGGAGCAGCACCAGCAGCGGTTCGGTCGGCCCATCGTCACCGAGGTGACGGCCGCCTCGACGTTCTGGCCGGCCGAGGCGTATCACCAGCGGTACGTGGAGCGGACCGGACACGGGGCCTGCCACGTGGCCAACTGGTAGCGGCGGACCGGGGCCGAGGGCGCCGGTCGGACTGATCGGGCGGTCGTGGTCGGTACGCTACGGCCGTGCCCCCGTTCTATGTGACGACGCCGATCTACTACGTGAACGACGTGCCCCATCTCGGGCACGCGTACGCCACCGTCACCGCCGACGCCCTGGCCCGCTGGCACCGACTGGCCGGTGACGACGTGTTCTTTCTCACCGGGACCGACGAGCACGGCGACAAGATCGCCCGGGCGGCGCAGTCCAACGGAGTCAGTCCGCAGGAGTGGGTGGACCGGACGTCCGAGCGCTTCGTCGAGGCGTGGGCCACGCTCAACATCTCCAACGACGACTTCATCCGGACCACCGAGCCCCGGCATCACCGGGCCGTGCGCCATTTCCTGCAGACGATCCACGACAACGGGTACACCGAGCTCGGCGTCTACCAGGGTCTGTACTGCGTGGCCTGTGAGGACTACAAGAAGGAGTCCGACCTCGTCGACGGGAAGTGCGCCATCCACCTCCGACCGGTCGAGGTGCTCGAGGAGGAGAACTACTTCTTCAAGCTCAGCGCCTTCGGCGACCGGCTGCTTGCAGTGGTACGAGGACCATCCCGACGCCATCCACCCGAGCGTCAAGCGCAACGAGGCCCTCGGGATCATCAAGGCCGGGCTCGAGGACATCTCGATCACGCGGACGTCGACGCGGTGGGGGGTGGAGGTCCCCTGGGACAGTCGTCACGTCTTCTACGTCTGGTACGACGCGCTCGATCAACTACCTGACCGCCATCGGCTACGGCGAGGATCAGGCCCGTTTCGACACCTGGTGGCCGGCCGTCCACCACCTGCTCGGCAAGGACATCATCCGTTTCCACTGCGTGTGGTGGCCGGCCATGTGCATGGCCGCCGGGATCGAGCCGCCGGCGCAGTTCCTCGTGACCGGTTGGCTGCTCGTGTCCGGGGAGAAGATGTCGAAGTCGGGTGGGAACCAGGTCACGCCGGCCGATCTGGTGGCCGAGTACGGCCTGGATGCGTTCCGGTACCACCTGTTGCGCGACACACCCCTCGGGAGCGACGGCGACTTCTCCTACGAGGGCGTGACGGCGCGGTACAACGCCGATCTGGCCAACAATCTCGGCAATCTGACTGGCGCGCGTCTCCACCGTCGTCGGCTCGAAGTGCGGAGGTGTCGGACCGGCGCCCGATCCCGGCAGCCGACTGGCGCGCCGTCGCCTCGGAGGTTCTCGCCGATGTCGTCGCCGCGTGGGCGACGGCGCAGCCCCATGTGGCGCTGGAGGCGACGTGGCGGTTGATCCGTGAGACGAACGCCGAGCTCGAGACGTCGGAGCCGTGGAAGGCGGAGCCGGGTCCCGCCGTCGACGCCGTCCTCGGGAGCGCACTGGAGGCGTTGCGGATCGTGGCCCTCCTCGTCTGGCCGGCGATGCCCGACACGGCGACCGAGATATGGCGTCGGCTCGGCCTCACCGGGGAGCCGGCCAGCGTCCCGGGTACCGCAGGACGCGGCATGGGGTGGCTACCCCGGAGGACTGACCGTCGAGCGCGGACGCGCCGCTGTTCCCGCGTCGCAAGGGATGACCGTCGACCACGCGCCGCCGGCGCCCGCCGGCGACGGACGGCTGGATCGATTCGCACTGCCATCTCCAGGACACCTACCGGCCCGGTGGCGCCGCCGTGATGGAGGCCGTGGAGCAGGCGGTTGACGCCGGCGTGGTCGGCCTCGTGTGTGTGGGTACCGATGCCGAGACGTCACGGCAGGCGGTGGCCCTCGTCGACGAGGTGCGTGGCGCCGGCGGTTCACCCGCCGTGGTCGGCGGTGCCGGGCCACTTCGGTGCCTGGGCCACCGTCGGCCTCCATCCCCACGACGCCTCGGAGGGCCTGGGCCCTCTGGAGCGGGTCCTCGACGAGGCCATGGCCGACCATCCGGGCGTGGTGGTGGCGATCGGGGAGTGCGGTCTCGACTACCACTACGACCATTCGTCGCGGCCGGTCCAGCGTGAGATGTTCGCCGCCCAGGTGGCCCTGGCCCAGCGCTGGGACCTGACGCTCGTGGTCCACACCCGTGAGGCGTGGGACGACACCTTCGACATCCTCGAGGGCGCCGACCGGCCGGCGCACGTGGTGATGCACTGTTTCACCGGGGGACCCGACGAGGCGCGCCGCTGTCTCGACCTCGACGCCTTCCTGTCCTTCAGCGGGATCGTGACCTTCAAGAACGCCGCCGACGTACGCGCCGCCGCCGCCCTGTGCCCGCTCGACCGTCTCCTGGTCGAGACCGACGCACCGTTCCTCGCTCCCGTTCCGCACCGCGGCGAGGAGAACCGGCCCGCCCTCGTCTCCGTCGTCGGCGCCGCGGTGGCCACCGTCAAGGCCATGCCGTCCGCCGAACTGGCGGCATCGTCGCGCGCCGCGACGAGCACCGCCTTTGGATTGTCCTGATCTTCCGCCACGTCCTGACACGGCCGTCGATTCGTGCGTCGCTCCCGGCCCGGAGGCGCACTCCGGAGAACTTCGCCGTGAGTCTCTCAACCCTCACCGTGGTCGAGGCCGTCGTGTTCCCGGGGGGTCGTCCGTGGTTTTCCACAAGCCGGCTCCACGGCCTTCGAAGAGCAGGTGGCGGCATCGCCACGCTCTGCACCCCGTTCGTCGCCCATCTCTCGGGGCGTGTGTCGCCATCTGCATCTCTGGCACTCGTCGGACGCCGATTCGACTTGTCGGGTGCGTCGAGGTCCCCTAGCTTCGGTGCTGATCCCGACGCAGTAGACCTGTCCGCAGAGGAAGGGTGGAGTTCTGAGGACACAAAGCGCCGGGGGGCTGCGGCCCACCGTCCGCCTGGGGCTCTGTATCGCTCTGGCGGTGGCACCGCTCCTCCTGCTTGCGACCCCGGGTCGAGCATCGCCTCGATCGACAGGTGCCCGGCCCGACGCTGCCGGTACCGTTGGTCGTGCGCGCCACCTGGCGCCCGGTTCGCTGGCGGCGTCGGTGTCGCGCTGGACGGTTCCGATCGCCTTGGCGGCCGACGAGTCACCATCGACGGCGGCGAGCACCACCACGACCACGACCACTGCGGTCGTGATGACGAAGACTGCCGCCGTGGCCGTCGCCGTCGCGCCGACCACGACGACCACCACATCGACGACGACCACCACATCGACGACGACGACGGCCCCCCCGCCACCCCTGACGAGGGAGGCGGGCGAGGCGTCGTGGTATCCCGAAGCCCGGACCGGCTACTGCGCCAGTCCGTACCTCTCGTTCGGAACCGTCGTCACCATCACCGACGAGCTCACCGGTGGCTCGATCCAGTGCCGGGTGGACGACCGCCAGGCACAGAATCCCGGGCGGGTGATCGACCTGTCCTACGACGGATTCGCCGAGCTGGCCGACCCGGCGCTGGGACTCATCGAGGTCCGCCTGACCTGGTGAGAGTCCGCCTACCTGGTGAGAGACGGTGCTGTCGCCCAGGCGGCACCATGGTGGCGTGACCCTCACCCGGAGCCAGGTCCAGGAGATGATGGCGGCGCGCCGGCTTCGGCCGAGTCGGGCCCTGGGCCAGAACTTCGTCGTCGACGGCAATACCGTCCGTCGCATCGTCCGTCTGGCCCAGGTCGAACGGGGTCAACGGGTGGTGGAGATCGGGGCCGGGCTCGGTGCCCTCACGGTGGCCCTGGCCGAGGCGGGGGCGACGGTGACGGCGGTGGAGATCGACCAGCACCTCATCCCCCTCCTGGCCGCGCAGGTGGAGGGACATGATGTGCGCGTGGTGCACGCCGACGCCCTCACCCTCGACTGGTCGGGATTGCTCGGCGGAGGTCACGACGCCGGACCGCCGTGGGCCGTCGTGGCCAACCTGCCGTACAACGTGGCCGTCCCGGTCATCGTCCGGGTGCTGGAGGAGGCGCCGGCGGTGGCGTCGATGCTCGTGATGGTCCAGCGCGAGGTGGGTGAGCGATTGGCGGCATCGCCGGGGACGAAGGTCTACGGCGCGGTGTCGGTCAAGGTCGCCTATCACGCCACCACCACCCTGGTCGGACGCGTTCCCCCGGCGGTGTTCCTGCCCCGCCCCCGCGTGGAGTCTGTTCTGGTCCGGATCGTCCGTCGCCCCTCGGTAGCCGTCGATCCGGCCCTGGTGTCACCCGAACGCTTGTTCACCGTCGTGCGCGCCGGCTTCTCCCATCGGCGCAAGATGCTGCGCGGCGCGCTGAGCGAGGTGATCGACCCGGCCGCCTTCGCCGCCGCCTCCGTCGATCCCGAGGCACGCGCCGAGCAGTTGTCGGTGGAGGAGTGGGGGAGACTGGTGGCCTGCGACCGGGCCCTGGACGGCGGGCCGGCGGGGGACCGGTGACGGCGGGCGGCGTCCGGGCGGAGGCGGACCGGACGGCCTCGGGATCGGCATGGGCGTCGGTGACGTCATCGGCGCCGGCCAAGCTGACGCTGTCGTTGCGCGTGACCGGTGTCCGTGACGACGGCTTCCACCTGCTCGATGCCGAGATGGTGACGGTGGACCTCGTCGACTCGCTCACCTTCGCACCCGGCGACGGTGTCTCCATCGTGGACGAGGTGGTGGGGGGGCTGCCTCCCGGAGCGATCGGGCCGGGGCCGGACAACCTGGTCACCCGCGCCCTGGCCCTCGTCGGCCGGCGTGCCTCGGTCGAGGTGGTGAAGCGGATTCCCGTCGGCGCCGGTCTGGGGGGCGGGTCGGCGGACGCCGCCGCCGTGTTGCGGTGGGCACGGGTTCTGGATCCGGGCGTCGCCGTCCGGCTGGGCGCCGACGTCGCTTTCTGCCTCCGGGGAGGCCGGGCACGGGTGACCGGCATCGGCGAGACGGTCGAGGCCCTGCCCTTCGAGGAACGCCGATTCGTCTTGCTCCTGCCTCCTTTCAGCGTGAGCACCCACGAGGTGTACAGAGCGTGGGATGCACGCCGGGGGCCCGGCGGAGCCGGGCCGGGGGGCGACGGAGCGCGTCGAACGAACTCGAGGACGCCGCCGTGGCGGTGGCTCCCCGGCTCGCGGCGTGGCGCGACCACTTCGGCGATGTGTGCGGGCGGCGGCCCCGGCTGGCCGGCAGCGGGTCGACGTGGTTCGTCGAGGGGGAACCCGAGAGGCTCGGGCTCGACGATCGGGAGTACCTCACCCTCGACGGCGAACGGGCGGCCGTCCGCGCCGTGGCGACGGTGCCCCCGTCGACCGCAGGATAGGGCGACCGGTCTCGGGGACGCGGGAAGCGGGTGTTAATGTCTGGCGGTGGGTCGACCGCGCCGTACCCTCCGTGTCGTCCGCCGCACCGTCCGTCGGGCACTCGGTCGACCCAACCAGCGCCTGGTGGCCACCGAGCCCAACCCGGTCGACCCGAACCCGCTGACCGACTTCCGCTTCTTCGCCGTCCTCGGGACGTGGATGGAGGAGGACGTCGTCGAGGCCACCGTCCGCAACGCCTTCGCCCAGGGTGTCGAGGCTGTCTACCTGGTGGACAACGCCTCGACCGATGCCACCGTGGAGCGGGCCCTGGCCGCCGGGGCCACCTTGGCGGAGACCTTCGCGACACGGGTCTACGAGGAGCACGTGCGGGTGCTGTTCATGAACGGCGTGGTGGCCCGGGAGTCGCTGGCCTGCGGCGCCGAGCACGTCTGGTGGCTGTGGCTCGACGCCGACGAGTTCCCCGAAGGTCCCGACGGGATGACCATCGCCGAGTACCTCCGGACCCTGGATCGCCGTTTCCGCCTGGTGGGCAGCACGTACTACAACCATTACCCGAGCGGAAAACCCGAGTATCTCCCCGGCTTCCATCCACTGGAGTTCCAGCCGCTGTGCGAACACTACGTGCGGGTGCTTCCCCGCTTCTGCGATCAGTGGCACTTCAAGCATCCGCTGCAGAGATTCGACGACGTCGGTCCCTTCGTCATGAGCATCATCGGGTTCCACAGTGCCAACACCATGCACCCGGCGCCCCTGCTCGAGCCCACGGGCGGCATCGTCACCCACCACGTGCAGTACCGTGACGAGGCGTTCACGAGGATGCGGATGGAGATGCTCTGCGGCGGGGCGGGGCGCAATTCGTACAACCACTCGATCGGGAACACCGAGATAGGCAAGCGATTCGCCTCGCTCGACGCCATCTACGGACAGCGGTGGCGCGACGTCGACAACCTCCGGATCCGCGACACCAACAAGGGTGTCGATCCCGAGCCGTGGACCGGTCCACCCCTCACGCACCTGTGGTACCAACCGGAAGAGCTCGAGGCGGCCAGGCGGGCGTGGCTGGACCACCGGTCGCTGAGCCATACGGAGTGAGTGGCATGGACCCGTGGATGATCGCCGATCTCGATGTGGCCGGGCTCATGCAGGCGCCGAGCCGCTTCGAACTGTGGACACGGGTGATCGCCGAACGCCGGGCCGAGACCATCGCCGAGGTCGGCGTCTACCGGGGCGGGTTCGCCGAAGCCATGTTCCGCGACTGCCCGGGTATCACCACGTACTACATGGTCGATCCCTGGCGCCACCTGGAGGACTGGAACAAACCGGCCAACCAGCCGGACGACCGTTTCCAGGCGATCTTCGAGAAGGCGATGGGCCGCACCGCACCCTGGGAGGCCAAGCGGGTCGTCCTGCGCGGTCGTACCACCGAGGTGATCGACTCGATCCCCGACGGGTCGCTCGATCTCGCCTACATCGACGCCGACCACACCCTGCGCGGGATCTCGATCGACCTGATCAGGGTGTGGGAGAAGGTCCGTCCCGGTGGCCTGCTCGGCGGCGACGATTTCACCCGGTCGGTCTGGCAGCACGACCAGAGCTTCGAGCCGTCGCTCGTCTTCCCCTTCGCCGTCTACTTCGCCGAGGCGGTCGGCTCCCCGGTCACCGCCCTGGCGTACAACCAGTTCCTCATCCACAAGGTGGACACCGGTTTCGCCTTCCACGACCCCACCGGCCACTACGGCGACACCACGTTGCGCGCCGCCTTGGCGGCGGGCCCCAGACGGCGCCGGCGCGGCTGGCGGTCGGTCCCGTCGGCCGGGCGGGCACTGGCCCGAGGCCTCACCCACAAGCTCAGGCATCAGGGTTAGCCGACGTGGCCCGGTCGAGGGGCGCGCGTCGATGCCATAGAATTCGGCTCCATCGGATCTTGGCCACTGATCGTCCTGCAGCGGTGGGGTCGGATACCTGGAGGGTCGGAACGTGAGCGCGACGAACATGCTGGTGATCGTGCTCGACGCCCTGCGAGAAGACTCCGTCACGCCCCCGCTCGAGGAATCCGACCGGTGCTTCAAGGCGCAGACCTGCATCACCTCCGCCCCGTGGACCCTTCCCTCGTGCACCTCCCTCATCACCGGCATGGACGTCACCCGCCATCACCACTTCTGGCACTCCGGCGGTCAGGTGACGAGCGAGCTGGTGGGCGCTCTCCCGACCGACTACCGCAAGGTCGGGCTCGTCAACAACACCGTGCTCCTCTCGGCCTCGAAGCTCGACACCGGATTCGACCGCTGGAAGTACTTCGACGACCACGCCCGACCCTTCCGGCGGGCGGCCAGCTACATCCGTCGGGCGCGACCGCGAAAGCCGCTCTTCCTCCTCGTGCATTCGAACATCTCGCACGACTACTACCTCGCCGGCGCCAGCAAGTACTACGACGAGGCGTTCCCCGACACCGCCGGCGCCGCCTGCACCCTGCGCAACCGGGTGATCCGTTGGACCGGGACGACGCCGGAGGAGCGTGCCGCTGTGGCCAGGACGTACCAAGCGTCGGCCATGAAGGCCGTGTCCTGCGCCCGTGAGATCCTCGAGTTGGCCCGGGCCCGGGACGACTTCGTCAGCGTCGTCGTGTCGGACCACGGCGAAGGGCTCGACTACGACGACGGGCGGGTCCACCACGGCGGTCGCGTCCACGACGATCTTCTGCGGGTTCCGCTCTACTTCGATCTCCCCTCGACGGTCCCCGAGCACCAACGCCGCGACCTGGCGGCCGCCCTGTCGTCGACCCTCGTCGGCACCACGGACGTCTTCCCGACGTTGTTCGCCCTGGCGGGGGTGGGGACCCTCCCCGCGGTGGACGGTCGGCGGATCGATACGGCATCCGGCGAGCGGATGGTGGTGAGCGAGGACCGCCGCTATCTCTACATGAAGGACCGCTTCCGGCTGAACATCATGGGCCGGGGCAAGAACATGTCGCAGGAGGACGGGGAGCGCAACCAGCGCTTACGGGCGCAGCTGGCCGAGGCGCCCATCGTCCGCTCCTACCGGTCGCAGGCGGCCAAGCTGATGATGACCTGTCTGCACCTGCGGCCCGCAACGGGCTCCACCTCCGATACCCGCCGTGCCCTGCTCGAGCTCGGCCGGAATCTGATGGGATCGCCGGCGCTCGTCCGGCGCGGCGACCGGCTCTTCGGCTTCGAGCTGTACGACCTGGAGAGCGACCCTCTCGAGCGGCACAACCTGCTCACCACCGGGGACGCCGGTGTGGACGCCCTGTTGGCCAGCGAGTGGGCGCGGCCGCTCACCGTCCCCATCGGTGACGCCACGGACGACGCCGAGGTGGACCTGGCGACGATGCTCGAGGATGCCGAGCGCGTCACCGCTTTCTGAGCGGGAGGGGAGTGACCAGCCGGGCTATTTGCCGGCGGCCCGACGCTGCCAGCGGGTGGCCTTCAACATCTTCTTGTGCTTCTTCTTGCGCATGCGCTTGCGGCGCTTCTTGATCAGCGATCCCATGAGTGGGCGAAGGTTAGCGCGGTCTCCAGGTCCCGCCGATACTTCTGACCGTACTTGGAGGAGGGGGGCCATGGGCCACCGGCTGGTTGCCATCGACCATGTGCAGCTGGCCATGCCGGCGGGGGGCGAGGACGAAGCCACCGCGTTCTACGAGGGGATCCTGGGCCTGGAGCGTCGGCCCAAGCCGCCGGTGCTGGCCGCCCGGGGAGGCTGCTGGTTCGCCAACGGCGACGTGGTCGTCCACCTCGGCGTGGACACCGACTTCCGGGCCGCCCGAAAGGCGCACCCGGCGCTGGTGGTCGAAGGATTCGACGCGCTCTGTGCCGCTCTCGATTCCCAGGGGCACCCGGTGCGTCCCGACCACGAGCTCCCCGGCGTCCGTCGGAGCTATGTCGACGATCCTTTCGGGAACCGGATCGAGCTCATCGAGGCGTGAGCGCCGGATCGGCGAGGATGGAACCCGAGAAAATGCGATCCCCGGTGCGGCGCCCCGGCGCGCATCGGTGCCTTGGCGGGTAGTTCAATCGGCAGAACGCCGGCCTTTGGAGCCGGATGTTGGAGGTTCGAGCCCTCCCCCGCCAGCTGCGGTCAACCGGCCGGGACCAACCGGGTCGAGATCGATCGGGTCGAGATCGAGCGGGTCGAGATCGACGAGATCAATTGGTGAAGGCGTGGAGTCCGTCGGGGACGAAGTCGGGCGCCATGATGAGCCGGTTGCGCATCACGTCGTCGCAATGGCGGCAGCGCGTCCCGCGCGGCGTCACCCGGCAGGCCATGATCCCGGCCAGATGGGGTACGTCGTATCCGCTGCAGGCGCCCCCGTCCAGCTCCTCGGAGCAGTAGGCGACCTCACCGTCGCGATGAAGAACGAGACATCCGTTACACATTGGCCCAGAATCCTTTCCGGTGGCCTAAGGGATATCCCCTGTGTGCCTTCTCACAATCGGCTGGAGGACGGGGCCGGTGGAGCAAGCGACACACAACGGCGCCCACTGTGAGTGTGGATATCGCGGCTTTGCCACTATCCGCGGTCAAAGAGCCAGCATTACCTCCCGCGGAGTGGCGGCGAAGGGGGCGCTCTGCGGTCGAGGCGGCGCGTGCAGATGGCGGGTGAGGCGACGGTGCGAGCTCGGCCGGCCCTCCGGGGCGGTGACGGGGACCGGTGGCGCGGGGGCGGTCAGCGCTGGGGCGCGGGGACGGGAACCTGGGTGCAGCGGGGACAGGAATGGCGCGCCACCAGGCGGTGGGCGAAGAAGCCACCGCGGTGGGGGTGGTCTTCACCGGGGCACAGACCGCCCGGCCCTCTCCTCCGTGCAGTACGCGACGGTGCCGTCACGGTGCACAACCAACTGGCCGAGACAGCTCCTCATCCTTCGCCACCTCACGGTCGTCGCCGGTCCAGGCCGGCGCAGGGACCTGCCGTTCCCCGGTCCGTCGGGGAGGTCTCTGGCCCCTGCATCGGCGCGAGGCGGCGCCTTCTTGAGGAGATTTCGCAACACGTCCCCAATTCCGGCGGTGGCCCTCACCGGAAGTCCCGTGACGGCGGCAGGGGAGCCGACCCGAGATCGAGCCGGGAGATCTTCTCCGCCACCACGCTCACGACGCCGTCCACCCGCTCGAGACGGCCCCGCACCAGCAGGGCGGGGGAGCGCCGGGCGCAGTCGCGCCAGCGCACCCAGGCGCCCGGTGAGCAGATCACGTTCACCATCCCGGTCTCGTCCTCCAGGTTGAGGAAGACGGTCCCCTTGGCGCTTTCGGGGTGCTGGCGGTGGGTGACCACCCCGCCCACGGTCACCCGCCCGTCCGTCTCGGCACCGGGTAGCCGTCCGGCGGGGATGACGCCCAGGGCGTCCAGGCGGGGCCGGGCCAGTTCGACGGCGCCGGCGCCCACGGTGAGACCGGTGGCCCACATGTCGGCCGCCACCTCTTCGAGTGGTCCCAGGTCGGGGAGCAGGGGGGCATCCTCCCCGGTCAGGAGGCCCGGCAGACGGTCGGGCGTGGCCTGGGCCACCACCCCGGCGGCCCACAGCGCCTGGCGCCGGGACCCCGCCGGTCCACCGCCGGGTGCCGGCGCGCCGTCCCGGGGGGGCA
>CAWJFJ010000007.1:0-33979 GCA_963842145.1 uncultured Acidimicrobiaceae bacterium | reverse complement strand
AGATGGCGGCCCGGAGAGCGGTGCGCCGGCGGGGGACGGGGCGGGCACCAGGGTGAGCTCGGCGCCGAAGACGGAGGCGAGCCCCACCGCCCGGGCCGTCTCGGCGAAGCGGACCACCCCGTACAGGCCGTCGTGGTCGGTGAGGGCGAGGGCCCCGAGGCCGAGGCGGGCGGCCTCGGCCACGAGCTCCTCGGGGTGGGAGGCACCGTCGAGGAAGCTGAAGTTGGAATGGCAGTGCAATTCGGCATACCGCAATTCACCGGACCGCAATTCACCGGACCGCAATCGGCCGGAGCGATGGTCAGTCGTACGTCCCCTCCAACCACCAGCCGCCCCGCTCGCGTGTGAGCAGATGCGCCGATCCCGACACCGGTGACGACCTGCATCCGGGCCTGGCGTCGGGGGACCGACCACCACCGTTCGTCCGATGGCCACGGCCCGGCCCACCCGGCCACCGGGGTCCACACCCCGCCGTCCACCGACAGCCGGGTGGGGGCGGCGGTGACCATCCCCCCGCCGTTGACCCCACCGGGTGACCCTCGGCGTCGACCAGCTGCGGCGGGAGCGGCCGGGCGAGCACGACCATCGGTGCCGGCGGTGGGACCCGTCCCGGCCACGGGGGGTCGGAGGGATCCCGGACGACGCCGCCGCCGGCCCCCGGTGCCTTTCCGGTCGTCCCCGTGGCCTCCGGACCAGGGGACGACCCGGGCCCGCCGGACGGCCCGCGTCCGCCTTGGAGACGTCCGGTGACCACCGCCTCGGGTCCGAGCAGCTCCTGGACCCGGCGAGGGCCCGCCCGGCCCGGGCCGCCGCGCCCGACTCCCGCCCCAGAATTGCAGGTTGCCGGAGGGATCCCCCCCTCGGGGCCGGTCCGTCGCCGGCCGGCTCCGCCGGGGAGACAGACGGAAGCCGGGCAGCTCGCCCTCGATTCCCTGGGCCACCCGGTGGCAGGCGGCGCCGTCGACGCCGAACCGGGCGAGCACATCCCGATCCGGGAGGTCGGCGAACCGGCCGAGCGTACGGATCCCCAGGCGGTCCAGGAGATCGGCCAGCTCGGGGCGCTCCGAGCGTGGTGAGCGGCCAGGGGGCGAGAAACTCCGGGGTCCCCCCCGGCGCGACGACCATCGGCTCGGTCCCCGGGCACCGGGCGGCGAGGACGGCGGCGAACAGCCCGTCGGCCACCCCCACACCGGCCGTCACCCCCACACCGGGCGTCACACCGTCGACCGCCCCCACGGCGTCTGCCACCAACCGGGCGAACCTGTCGTCACCCCCGAAGTAGCGCGACGGCCCCCGGGTGCCCACGACGCACACCCCAGCCCGGACCACCTCGACGGCGGGCGAGAACATCCCCACCGCCCCCGTCACCCGGCCGAAGGCCCGCCCCCGGCGCCCGTCCTCCTGTTCCTCCAGGAGGTCGGGGCACCACACCACGAGCACCCGCTGCACGCCCCCCCCTCTCACACCGCCGCCACGGTCCCCGACGCCGCCGGCAGCCATAGCCCGGTCCGCACACCCCTGACGGCTGAGCGCCGGCCCGAGGTCACCACCTCGACACGCCGCCCCCGCAGGTGGCCGTGGCCTCTGTCCACCCCCTCCCACGCCCCGGCCGCCACCGTGAGCTGGACATCGGGCCCTTCGGGCCACGTTTCCGGCCCGGCCTGGACCACCAGCACGGCCCGCCGTTGCCGGGCCCGGGCGGCCAGCCGCCGCGCCACCCCCGGCCGGACCCGGCCGGGGGGCACACGAGCACGGCGTCCATGTCGTCGAGCAGGATGGCGGTGACCTCCGGCCACGCCCCCCCCGGCCACGGGACGAGGGCGAGGTGGTCGAGGTCCACCCCCAGCTCGGCGACGGCCAGGATCCCGGGGTCGCCCGTTCCCACCGCCGCGCACCATGACCCGGCGGCCGAGGCGGCGGCGAGCAGGGCGAAAGCCAGGGTGCTGGCGCCGCGCCCCGCCGCGCGCCTCACCGGTGTTGACGGTGATGACGGCGCCGCGCTGCAGGCCGCCTCCGGGCAGCACGGGGATGAGGGGCCGGAGCACGGGGAGGAGTTGGTCCCTGCTGGAGGACACGGGCCGGGCCCGGGAGGCGAGGGAGACGTCGACGAGGGCCATCGATGCGACACTACCGAACGTATGTTCGATTGACCAGGGGACCCCGGGCTCGTGTCCGTCGACCCCTTACAGCCCCAGCTCACGCCCGTTCGGCCGCCGCCCCTCGGCGAGCCGGCGTCAGGACGGCCGGAGGCGAGCCGTGTCGTTCCCCCGGCGAGGCCGGTCAGCCCCCGTTCCCGAGCGCCGCCGTCCGCCACGGCTCGTCGGCGAACCACGGCGTCAGCCGACCCACCCCATGGCGTTCCGCTCGTTCACCACGAGCGCCATCCCCGGCTCGCCCCGGCCCACCACGTCGACCGGAAGCCGCCGCCGCAGGACCGTCGAGGTGGTGACCGACGGGACCGGGTCCGGCCCCCGCCGGCTCGGCCCCACAGCATCCGGTCCACCACCGCCCGGGCCAGCCCGCCCCCGGCGCGGCTCACCGGCGTGCTGACCGACCGGGTCTACACCTCTTCTTCTCCGGCCAGCGCGGAGAGGGCCTCGAGGGTGTGCACGTCCCCGATTCCGGGCAGCACCACCGTGGTCCCGAAGAGCGAGAGGAACCCGTCGGCCGCCACTCCCCACCGTCCCCGTGCCTGGGACAGGTCCTGCAGGCACGCCAGCGTGACCACTCCCTGGCTGCCGCCCTCGCTCACCATGGCCGGCAGGTCGGGCACCGGAGCGATGTTCGCCACCTCGTCGAGGGCGAGCACGACGGGCGCCGGCCGGCCGTGCCGGCGGTCGCCCCGGGGCTCCCTCGGCGGCCCGGGCGTAGGCGGCGGCCCGGATGTCGGTCAGCAGCCCGACCACGAGCGGTGCGGCCAGTGCCTGGTGCCGCCCGGTGGCACATATGTAGAGAGTGGCCGACGAGTCGCAGAAGGACCGGGGGTCGAAGTCGGGGCGACGGTGGTGGCCAGGGCCGCCTCGCTGCGGTAGGCGGCGAGGACCCCCGAGGCCGTCGACCAGATCCCGCTCTGCTCCCGTCCGTCGGTGGCGGCGATCCCGGCCAGCAGGTCGGCGGCGATCGCCGCTCCCTCGCGATCGAGGACCCGCAGAGCGGGGGCGGCCTGTCGGCGGTCGATCCACGACAGCACCGTGGCCAGCTCGGCCCCGTCGAGCGCGGCGGCGTGCAGCACCGGCGCCAGCAGAGCCTGGGCCCGTTCGGTCCAGTGGTCGACACCGATCTCGCCGTCGCCGCGGCCGCCCGACGGTCGCGTCGATCCGACGAGGCCACGGGCCACGAGCAAGGCGTCGTCCCAGCGTGCACATCCCGTCACCGGTGACCACCGCACCCGCTCGACGCCGGCCGGTCGTCCACCGTCCCGCTCGGGTCGTACAGAAGCACCGACCGTCCTGTCGGCGGCCGCGGCGGTGGCCCGCAGCACGTCGGGCTTCGTGGACGTCGACACCACCGCAGCCGGGGCGCCGAGCACCGTCGGTACCACGAGCCCCGATGTCTTTCCCGACCGCGGCGGTCCGAGAACGAGCACCGCCTGTTCGGCCCCCGCCCACACCGGGCCGTTCGCCCCGGCCCCGAGATACAGGCAACCGCCGGTCCGTCCCGCCGCCTCCCGGATGGCGCCGAGTGGCCCCGGTCGTCTGTGCTGCCGGGTCGCTGCGTCCCGGCACGTCATGTCGGCGGCCGACCCGGTCTCGTCGGCCCGCTGCGCCGTCGTCGGCCCCGTGGTGCAGGCACGTCGTGCCCGCCGGACGGTCTCCGGCACGGAGTCGGGCACGGAGTGTGTCAGTATCCGGCGTCGAGATCGACGAGGTCTGCCGGCCGTCCCCGCTCAGCCATCTCCGCAATTGGGCGGCGAAGCGCCACTTGAAGTCGTCGAGCGTGTGTGCTGACGACCACGTGACGTGAGGAAGGGCGAGAACGTCGGGACGTCCCCACAGCGGGTGTCCCTCGGGACCGGCTCCTGGCGGAAGGCGTCGAGCACGGCCCCGCCGAGATGACCGCTCTCGAGCGCGGCCACGAGCGCATCGTCGTCGACGAGACCGCCGCGTGCCACGTTGACCAGGTACGCACCGGGTTTCATGGCGCGAAAGGCGGCGGCGTCGAGCATGTTGGTCGTCTCCGCCGTGAGCGGAAGCGCGCAGACGACATAGTCGGCATCGCCCAGCTCGTCGCGCCATGCGTCGCCGACCACCATCTTGGTCACACCGCGCGGGCGTCCGCTCGGGGTCGACGCGTGCAGGCCCGGACCTCGACCCCGAAGGGCTCGAGCATCGCCGCCACCAGGGTCCCGACCGCGCCCAGACCGAGAAGGAGCACCACGGCGCCGTCGAGCTCGGCCAGAGGTTGCCCCACCTCCCACAGTCCGGCGTCGGACTGCCGCACGAAACGGGGCAGCGACTTGGCGGCCGACAGGATGGCCAGGACGACCCATTCGGCCATGGGCCGGGCGGCGATACCGGCGCCGTTGGACAGGATAATTCCCCGGTCTGCCAGCTTCTCGAGGGGCAGGTCCTCCACCCCCACGTAGTCGGAATGGACCCAGCGAAGGTCGGGGAGCTCGTCGATGGCGTTCCCCAGACGGTCGGGCGTGAGGTGGTAGCGCCAGAGCACCTCCACCCCGTCGGCGTCGTCGGGGTCGACGGGGTCGTCTCCCACCACGACATGTCGGACGTCGCCGTCGAGAACTCCGACCTGACGATCTCGGCCAGCCCACGTGCCGCCCACGCCGGCGCGGCGACCACGGCCGACCGGCTGTCCCCACTCTCCGGCTCGCTGTGTCTTCTCACTCGCAGCGTCACTCACTGTGTTGTTCGCCGCGGGCGCGGGACCGGTGCCCGAGGGACGTCTCATCGCGTCTCCGGACGGAAAGTCGGCTGTCCCGCGTGGACACGAAGCGTACCCGGAACACCGAGCAGAGCGTAGGGATCCTCGGGCTGCGCCGCGCCGCTTCGGCGCTCGACGTGGCGTCCTCGCAGCCGAATCACGTCTCCGACGCGGGGACCGAGAGAAATTGTCACCTCGATGTGCAGGTCACCGTCGTCGCCTCTGTCAGCGTCGACGACGATGACGTCGTAGATTCCGTCGGGCAGCATCGGCATGAGAAAAATCCTTGCAAACGAAGGGTTTCCTGTCCATACGCGACTGTGGGTCCGATCGCCCGCACGTTCGCGTCGAGCCCATCGCAACACATTTGCCATCGCGCAACCTCGCGCGAAACCTCGCGCGCCAACGTCCACCAGCAGCGACAATGCTTGACCTTGACGCGAAAACCTTCTTTGATTGATGGCATTCCGCTACACGGAGGAGGACGGCGGGTGAACAAGTCGGGCCTGATCGACGCGATCAGCAACACGACGTCGTTGACGAAGCGCGAGACCGAAGACGCGGTCAACGCATTGGTCCACGCCGTCGTGAGCGAAGTCCGCGCCGGTCGTCGTGTGTCCGTCGTCGGATTCGGTAGCTTCAATCCCACGCAGCGTGGTGCTCGCATGGGACGCAATCCGCAGACCGGTGCGCCGGTGAAGATCGCTGCATCCAGAGGTGTGCGCTTCTCGGCGAGCAGCACACTGAAAGGCATCGTCAACGGCAAGGTGCCTCTGCCGGCGCTGAAGGCTTCGCCGGCTCCTGTCCGAAAGGTGGCGAAGGCGGCGAAGCCGGCCGCCAAGAAGGCCCTCAAGAAAACGGCCAAGAAGTCGACCAAGAAGGCAGTTCGAAGGGCCCCGGCGCGAAAAGTCGCCCGGAGGCCTGTCGGCAAGGTCGTCAGGCGCGCTCCGTCGAGAAAGACCGCGAAGCGTGCTCCGGCGAGGAAAACAGCGAAGCGATCGGCCAA
This sequence comes from uncultured Acidimicrobiaceae bacterium, assembly GCA_963842145.1. Classification (GTDB taxonomy): domain Bacteria; phylum Actinomycetota; class Acidimicrobiia; order Acidimicrobiales; family UBA8190; genus CAWJFJ01. The sequence goes on along the minus strand of CAWJFJ010000007.1, from coordinate 28,092 downwards.
CAAGGCCGTACGGCGGGCTCCGGCGAAGAGACCGGTGAAGCGCGCCCCGGCGAGGAAAGTAGCGAAGCGATCGGCCAAGAAGGCCGTAAGGAGGGCATGAAAATGCCAGTCAAGCGAGCGAGGAAGACGGCCAAGCGGGCCCCGGCCAAGAAGGCAGCGAAGCGGACCACCGCCAAGCGCGCCGTCAAGCGGGCGCCGGCCAAGAAGGCCGCCAAGCGGACCGTCAAGAAGCGCGCCGTCAAGCGGGCGCCGGCCAAGAAGGCCGCCAAGCGGACCGTCAAGAAGCGCGCCGTCAAGCGGGCGCCGGCCAAGAAGGCCGCCAAGCGGACCGTCAAGAAGCGCGCCGTCAAGCGGGCGCCGGCCAAGAAGGCCGCCAAGCGGACCGTCAAGAAGCGCGCCGTCAAGCGGGCGCCGGCCAAGAAGGCCGCCAAGCGGACCGTCAAGAAGCGCGCCGTCAAGCGGGCGCCGGCCAAGAAGGCCGCCAAGCGGACCGTCAAGAAGCGCGCCGTCAAGCGGGCGCCGGCCAAGAAGGCTTGAGGCACCCTGCCGCCGGACACGACGGCTTCGAGAGCGTGTGCACGAGGGGCCCTGCGGGGCCCCTCGTCACGCGTCGTCGACGGGCTCGCCGCCGAGCGATGGTTCGCCGGTGGGGCTCGAGCTCCGTGAGGGTGAGGTTCAGAGCTCGGTGAGAAGATGAAAAGCCTCGCCGGCCACCAATCCGGCCAGCCGGCCGTGCGCCGCCAACTGGGCCTCGACGACGCTCCGGAACGCCTCGAGCTGGTCGGCCGGTAGATCGTCACCCTCGGGACCGGCGCCGGCGGGATCGGTGCCCTCGATCCCCATGGTGGAGCGGTGCTGGCTCCGGTGGGCCAGGAGGGCGGCCACCTTCACGTCCAACATCCCGTCGGCCCTCTCGACGTGGTTGGGCTCGTCGGCTTCCCACAGGAGCATCGAGGTCGGCCGGTGGGGCGGTTCGGTGAGATCGGGGAAGAACTGCGGGTCGCGGGCGGCCACGACCCCGTCGGTGAGGAGCCAGCCGGCATTGCGGTGATCAGGGTGCAACCGGTACCGACGCCACGGATCGTGTCCGAGGACCACGTCGGGCCGCACCCGCCTGATCACCTGGCACACCTGACGGCGTTGGACGATCCCGGCTTCGAGCTCGCCGTCGGGCCAGTCGAGGAACTGGACGCCACCGCCCGCACCGGCTCCACCGGCCAGCACCCTGGCCGCCTGGCGCTGCTCACGGTGTCTGCGCTCCACCAGCGCGGCGAGATCGTCGTCGGCCGACCACGTTCCCTTCGATCCGTCGGTGAGGACCAGATGGTGGATCAGACAACCGCCGGCGGCCCATTTGGCCAGTGTCGCCCCGCATCCGAACTCCACGTCGTCGGGATGGGCGGCGACGGCGAGCGCCACCTTCGGCACGGGCAGATCGATGGTGACGACGCCGTGCGTGGGGAGGTCGCCGACGGGAAGGACGTCGGTGCGGCGGGATCCGTCGACCACCGGCGTCAGAGACGGGCGGTCGGGACGAACTCGGCCGGGATGTCCGACGGGACGTCGACGTCCCAGGCCAGGTCCGGTTGCCGCACGACCCGGTACGGCAGTCCGAGGAGCTCCGCTTCGGCCCGGTGCCGGAGAAAGGAACCCGGACCGTAGGAGAACCGGAACCGGGCGTGCGCCGGAACGCAGACCACGTTGGTCCCGTCGTCGCGCCGATCGGGCACCAGCGTGACGCCGTCGAACCCGGCCAGCTGGGCCAGACCGTGGGCCATGGGCAGATCGGCGTGAGCCACCAGCACCTCGTCGGCGCCGAGGGCGGCCAGTCGTGCCACCCCCGCCTCCACGGCCCCGTTCAGGCCGCGTCCCGGTTCGGGCAGCGCCATGGCTCCGTTCCCGACGGCCCACGATGCGACCTCGGCGTCGTCGCAGACGACGGCCACCGGGAGCGGAGCGGCCGCCTCGAGGACGCGGCCGGCCATCATCCGGGAGAGCTCGGCCCTCCCGTCGGCGTCCAACGTCGGCGCCAGACGGGCCTTGCCGGCGGCGAAGGCCTTCACGGGGATGAGGACAACGCAACCGGCGAGGCGGGGGACCTCGGACGTCTCGGTCGTCACGGGCCCAGTGTACGGCCGCCGTGGCGGTCCACCGCCGGCGCACCACGCCGTAGGGTTGGCGGATGCTCGACAAGGTCGCTGTGATCGGGGCGGGCTCGTGGGGGACCACGGTGGCTGCCATCGCATCGCGCTCCGCTCCCACCGTCTTGTGGGCCCGTCGACCGGACGTGGGCGACGCCATCGACCGGCGTCACGAGAATCCCGACTATCTGCCCGGCGTCCGCCTCCCTGCGACCCTGCGGGCGACGACGTCGCTGGCGGCGGCCGTCGACGGTGCCGCTCTCGTCGTCATGGCCGTTCCCTCCCACGGCTTCCGGGCCGTCCTCACGGACCTGGCCCCCCATGTGGCGCCCGACGTCCCCGTGCTCAGTCTGGCCAAGGGACTGGAACAAGGGACCCTCCTGCGCATGACGGAGGTCATCGCGCAGGTGATACCGAACCACCCCGCCGGCGTCCTCACGGGGCCCAACCTGGCCCGCGAGGTGGTGGTCGGTCAACCGGCGGCCACGGTGGTGGCCATGACCGACGAGGCCATCGCCCGGGAGGTGCAGGAGCTCCTGCGCACCGAGACGTTCCGCGTCTACACGAATTCCGATCTCGTCGGCTGCGAGACGGCCGGGGCCACGAAGAACGTCCTCGCCATCGCCGCCGGCATGATCCAGGGCCTCGGTCTCGGGGACTCGTCGCTGGCGGCGCTCATCACCCGGGGCCTGGCCGAGTTGGGCCGGTTCGGCGTGGCTCTCGGTGGTGACCCGATGACGATGGCCGGCCTGGCCGGGGTGGGAGACCTCGTGGCCACCTGCACCAGCCGACTGAGTCGGAACCGGATGGTGGGCGAGCGTCTCGGTCAGGGACGCCCGCTCGAGGACGTCCTCGGTGAGATGCGGATGGTGGCCGAAGGCGTGAAGACGGCGCGTCCGCTGCTCGAGCTGGCCGCCGCCCAGGGCGTCGAGATGCCGATCGCCCAGCAGGTGGCCGACGTCCTCGAAGGCACCCGCGCCCCGGCGGAAGCGATCCCCGCCCTCATGCTCCGCTCGGCCAAGTCCGAATTCCACGGCCTCGAGATGCGCCGGGACCGCCCCCCTGGGGGCCCGTCGGTCCAGGGTCCGACGTGAACGAGACGGTGTCGTCGGCCGCCGCCCTGGCGCGGGTCCGGGCCTTCCTCCTCGAGCACCGTGTTCCGGAGCAGGACATCGCCCGGGCCGAAGAGGACGACCTTCTCGACCTGCTGGTGGTCGACTGTCTCCTCGTCCCCGGCGAGCGCTACACCCAGAGCGAGGTGGCGGAGATCACCGGCATGCCCGAGGAGCTGGCCAGCCGCTTCTGGCGCGCCCTCGGATTCGCCGACGTCTCCGCTGACGACAGGATCTTCACGGACCTCGACCTCGAGGCCATCCGCATCCTCCAGACCATGGTCGACCTCGGTGCCGCCGACGTCGACACGGCACTGCAGCTGGCCCGGGTGATCGGCTCCTCGATGGCCCGTATCGCCGAGGCCGAGGTGGCGCCGGCCGTGCGGGGGATGGTGGGGGCGTCGGGATCGGGGGCCGGGTCGAGTATCGAGGCGGCCGACCGCTTCGTCCGCCTGGCCGACCGGTCGCTCCCGGCCATGACCCGCCTTCTGGAGTTTGCCTGGCGGCGCCACGTCCAGGCATCGGTCCGCGCGCGCCATGCTCCAGCGCAGTCGCCACCACCCCGGCGCCCTTCCCGATCTCTGCGTCGGCTTCGCCGACATGGTCGGGTTCACCATGCTCAGCCAGCAGCTGTCGGAGGAGGAACTGGCCGCCCTGGTGAGCCGGTTCGAAGACGTGGCCCACGACACGGTGACGGCGCGTGGTGGGCGGGTGGTGAAGATGATCGGCGACGAGGTCATGTTCGTGACCGACACGGCCACCGACGCCGCCCGGATCGCGCTGGCCCTGGCCGAGGCCTACGCCGATGACGAATTGCTGTCCGACGTCCGCGTGGCCCTGGCCGTCGGCCCCGTCCTCGTCCAGGACGGCGATTTCTACGGCCCGGTCGTCAACCTGGCCAGCCGGGCGGCCGGCATCGCCGCGCCGGGGAGCGTCCTCGTGTCCGACGAGTTCCATTCCGCCCTGCTGTCGGAGACCGGCCCGGACCCGGGGCCGGCGGGGGAGTTCGCCTTCCGGGCGCTTCGCCCGCGGCTCGTCAAGGACCTGGGTCGCGTCCAGCTGTGGGCGCTGCACCGGCCCGGATCGGAGCCGCTGACCCTCGACCGACGGGTGTCGCGGCGTTGGGAGCGGCTGTCCGAGGTTCTCCACGAGCTCGACGATCTTCGTGAACGGGGCGAGCGCCTCCTGTCGGGCAGCGGACCGGTCGAGCCGGTGGCCCTCCCCGACGACGACTGACGTCAGTGGTCGCCTGAGCGGAACGTGGCGATACCGAAGGGGCGGAGCTCGAAGGAGCCGTCGAAGCGGCCCTGGGTGCGTCCGCGCAGGTCGACCAACCAGCCGGACCGGCTGCCCACCCGGACCGTGGTGGTTCGGTCCGTGGGATTGAACACGCGCACCTCGAGGAGGCCGGCCTCACGCCGCACGGCGGAGACCTCGGCCCCGTCGATGTCGAGCGCGCTCCCGGGTGTCGCCCGCCCCCCTCCTCCGGGGGCATGGACCAGCTCCAGTGGGAGGAAGGCGTCGTCCGCCATGGCATAGGGATCGTCACACCCCACCACCAGGGCGTAGCGGGCCTCGACCGGTCGGCCCTGGAGCTGGAGTCCGCTCACCGGCGTGAGTGGTCCCGCCGGCAGGGGGCGGTACGCCATTCCCAGGCGCGACAGCATCCCGGTGGACCGCAGCAGCGTCAGCGCCAGCGTGCGCGCCCGGCCGTCGCCGGCGTCGATGTCGACGAGCTCGTACTCGAGCAGGCCCTCGTGGGCCACCGTGAGCCCGCCGGCCGAGACGAAACGCCGCGACGGGAACGTCGGGAGCCCGAACTCGTCCTGTCGCCCCTCGGCCTCGAGACCGCGGCGGACCACGGCGAAGGCGCACTCCGCCTCGGAGTACGTGGTCGGTCGGGGCAGGGGGAGGTGCACCCGGAGCCGGTGGTCACGGCTCGGATTCACGAAGCGGGTGACGACCCGGACCATCCGTTCCTCGGCCCGGAGCTCGACGGTGGTCGTGACCTCGACGGTCTTTTCCCCCGTCCGTGCCCTCGTGACGCCGTCGACGTACTCCGGCCACGAGTAGACGGCCGTGATCTCGGCGCACGCCCTGACCGGTCCGCTGTCGGTGACGACGACGGCGACGCTGTCCGGTGCGTCCACCAGACGGTCCCGCAGAGGGGGTGAGTAGTTGTACGAGTCGCCGTGGTCGCCCCCGTCGACCAGCTTCCCGAAGCCGGCCACGCCGTCGATGGCGAACGTCCCCGACGAACGGTCGATGGTCACCGACACCAGGCCGTTGCCGAGCTCGACCGACCCGGCGCCCCCGCCGTCCCCCCCGCCTTCCCCGGCGGTGACGTTCACGGGGTGGGCCAACGGCGCCGGGGTGCAGCTGCGCCAGCCGAAGCCGGGGACGTCCGACACCCGGGCGAGCACCCGCCGGATCGGTGGCTGGTCGATACGGATCCGCACCGCGGAGTCGGGACGGGCGCCCAGACGCGTGTAGAGGTCCTGCTTGATCGAGGCCAGGGGGACGTCGAAGCGTTCCTCGCTCCCGAAGGCGATGGTGATCTCGATCCCGGTCTCGTCCTCCTCGACCTGCACGCCCTGGATCCATGTGTGGGCGTCGATCTGGCTTCCCGCCGGGAGCATCCCGAGGACGGTCTTGACCGTGTTGGCGTCGAGGGTGAGCGCGCCGAGCCCCCGGGGAATCCCGAAGGCGCCGGGTTCCTCGGGCAGGGCCTGGGTGTCGGGGGGAAGGTCGTCGCCGGCGACGACCATCTCGACCACGCCGCCGCGGGAACGGGCCGACGGGTTCACCACCGTCGGGCCGGCGTCGGCGAGCGACCGGGCCAGGGCCAGGAGGGCCTGGTCGGCCAGTCCGTCTCCGATCCGCCGGGCCTCGGCGTAGCGCGTGTTGACGGCGTCGACGACCTCGTCCACCGAACAGGCGCAGACCGAGTCGTGGGCGGCGTTGCGCACGACCTCCTTCCAGGCCACGTCGAGCAGGGTCCGGGGCCACCGGTCCGCCGGCAGGTACAGGGCGCAGTACGGCTCCGCCCGGCGCTCGAGCGCCCTCTCGGCCACCGCCGCGTGGCGCTTCACGTCGACCCTGTTCGACGCCACCCCCATGAGGACGTTGGCCCGTGCCCCGGATCGCAGTTCGCCCTGCCACCGGGGCAGCCCGTCGGTCGGGGTGGTGGCCAGGTAGTCGGCCAGGGACGTCACCTCGAGCACGTAGTCGTCCTGTATGGCGTTGGCTTCGGCCACCACCCGTCCGAGCCACCGTTGGGGCTCCTGATGGTCCGTCCCGTTCATGAAGAGCAGTCCGTCGACGAGGAATTCGCCGATCTCCGCCTCGTGATCGCCGATCCGCCGGACGAGCTCCTTGGCGTCGTCGGGGATGGCGGCACCGTTGCCGTACCCGGTGGGCAGGTACTCGGCCCGGACCGTCGAGCCGTCGGGTGCCTCCCACCAGAAGCCGGTCTTGTCGACCACCGACGGGACCCCCCGCCACACCACCGTGTGGTCGAGGCCGGCCAGCTTCAGGATCTGCGGCATCTGGGCGATGTGCCCGAACATGTCGGGGAGGTAGCCGACCTCCATGGCCCCGCCGAAGGCGGCCCCGCGCCGCATCCCCGTCTGGAGGTCCCGGATGATCGTCTCGCCCGAGATCAGGAACTCGTCCATGAGGATGTACCACGGGCCCATCGAGAGGCGCCCGGCCGCCGCCAGGGCCCGGATCCTCTCCTCGTTCTCGGGCCTGATCTCGAGATAGTCGTCGACGGCCGCCATCTGGCCGTCCAGAAGGAACCGGGAGTACGAGGGGTCGTTCTCGAGCAGGTCCAGCAGGCCGTCGATCAGGTGCACCAACCGCAGCCGGAAGGTCTGGAACGGTTCGTACCATTCACGATCCCAGTGGGTGTGCGGAACGATCGAGACATGCCTCTGTACCTTCTGAGCAGCCGAAATGCCGTCGTCGCCAATAGCCATCCTCACCCCGTCCTCGATGACGCTCAGCTGACCGCCGAGCCGCCCGTCAATAATGCCGCGCACGGGGCCCTCTTCGTGGCCGATCGTGCGTCGACCGGCTCCCGGGCCGGATCACCCGGTGATCGTGGCGGTGGCCACACCCGGCGCCTCGGAGGGCTCGGCTTATACTGCGACCGATGGCCTCGCAGGGCTCGACGGGCTCAGGCGACGTCTGCATCCATGTCATCGGCATGCACCGCAGCGGGACCTCGGCCACCGCCGGCCTTCTCGGTCAACTGGGCCTGGGGATGCCGGTGGACGACGACCTCGTCCCCGCCACCGCCGACAACGAGCGGGGGCACTGGGAGAGCCAGAGCATCGTCCGGCTGAACAATCAGCTCTTCCGCCACTTCGGGGGACTGCTCTTCTCGCCGCCCGATCTGGCCGACGGTTGGCAGGACGACCCGTCCCTGGACGACCTCCGGTCCGAGGCGTCCCGGCGTTTCCGCGCCAGCTTCGGCCCCCGGCCGATCGCCTGGAAGGATCCCCGAGCCTGCATCACCCTGCCCTTCTGGCAGACCGTGATCGACCCCCCGGTGGCCGCCGTCTTCGTCTTCCGGGACCCGGTGGAGGTGGCCCGGTCGCTACGGGCCCGCAGCGGGCTGCCGGTGGTGCACGGGCTGGCGACGTGGGAGCGCTACGTCCGCGCCGCGGCACGCAACCTCCAGGGCATCCCGACGTTGGCCGCCGACTTCGACACGGTGTTGCGTGACCCGGTGGCATGGTGCGACTCGCTCGTCCGCTTCCTGGGCGACCAGCAGGTGGACGTCGAACCTGAGCGTCGGGCCGCCGCCGTCTCCTTCCTGAACGGCGATCTCCGTCATCATCACGGTGCCGCCGAGGCCGACCCGGGCCCGGCGGCGGGGGCTCGCCTCGTCTTCGACGAGCTGCGGCGGAGACAGGGACCGCACGCGGCGTGGCAGCGTCCCGATCTCGGCCCGGAGCCGGAGTGGGTCGACGATGTGCTCACCCTGGCCCGGGAGCTCGAGACGGTCCGGATCGCCCACGCCTCACTCCGGCGATCGCGCGGCGTCCGCGTCGTCACCGGCTTTTGGAAGATGCGCTCCGCCCTGACCCGTCGACCGTCGCCCTAGCCGGGGACCGGAGGCGTGGCCGGCCCGCCCCGCAGGACGGCCTCGGGGGCGATGAGCGGCCGTGTCGAGTCTCCGTAGACGCGGTCGAGGCCGAACCCGCCCAGAAGGGCCAGCGCCGCATCGACCCGGGGGGCCGGCACCTCGCCGACCCAGTCGTCCAACCGACCGGGCCCCGAGGCCACGTCGGTGTCGCGATAGTTGGTGTGCGACGGTCTGTCCAGGTTGCCGGTGGAGTCCAGCCGCATGTCCCAGGGGCCGGGGCCGAACCGTCGCAGAAACGTGCTCAGCCTCACCAGCTCACCTCGCGGATCGTCCACCAGGTGCTCGTAGAACACGACATGCGCCTGCCCCGAGGAAAGCAGCTGTGTCGGGACGAAGTTCTCGAGGCACCAGCGCAGGACGAGTCGGAGGAAGGGGTCGGGAGAGTCCGCCGTCTGTCTGATCAAGGCTCCGAAGGGCGCCATCGGCCCCTGCATCAGCGGTTCCTGGCCGAGGAATTGCGGGAGGTTGTCCGGCCACCCCAGTTGCGCCACCGACCAGGCGCTCGGCACCGGATGGCGCAGCAGGTAGACCATGGGGGTCCGCGGATAGCGACGGACCATCCAGGGCAGCAGGTTCGTGGCCCGGATCTCCTTCACCACGCGGCAACGGGGGAAGCGGGCGGTGTTGTACTCGTCGATCCACCGGCCGCGTATCCGTCCCGCCATGACCTTGTCCAGGACCTCGGTGACAGCCCGGTCGGAACGGCCGTCGGGATCGAGGTAGTGCCCGAAGCGGACGGGCCGGGCCTGGGGGACCGCCTCGGCCCGCAGCGGCTCGAACAGCAGCCGGCCGTGGAGTGTCTCGCTCAGGACCTCGGCCAACCATGTCGTCCCGCTGCGGGCGCTGCCGGCCACCAGCAACGACCGGTCGGGGTCGTGATTGCGCTCGAGGAAGGCCACCTTGGGCGACACCGCCCGTCGGGCCCGTCGGCGGAAAAGGTCCGGGTGCGCCACGGCGCGCCGCAGGAAGTCCGTCTCCCGCCCTATTCGCCTCCGCAGTCCCGACACCTCGGGCGCGGGTGCGGCCCGGTCCCGAGGCGGACCGGGGTCCTCCATGGCGGCGCCGTCCCGTCTCGCCGGACTAATCGGCCACACCGGTGGCGTCGGCCCCGGCGGCCCAGCGTTGCCGCCCGGCGGCGAGCTGTTCGACGTCGTACCACCGTCGGACACGGTCGAGATGAGGCCACGGCCGAGGATCGACACGGTCGGGCCGGTGGAGGTTGGGAAGGCTCACGACGTCTCCCCAACGTTGCTCGTACACGGCGTCGATCGACCGGCGTCGAGCGACGAAGCCCTTGTTGCCGATGGACTCGTGCAACGCCGTCCGCGTGGAACCCGGCCCACAGGTCAATTCCAGCTTGGCGCGGGTCAGCGACTCGTCTCGGTACTGGAAATGGTGGGTGACGATCCCTCCCACCGGTTCGATGAGCGGTACTCCGGTCCGGACCGTGGCGTCGTGGAAGCCCTCACCGCTCGTCACGAAGAGTCCGCTCCGGTCGAAGCGCTGCAGAGGGTGCTTCCAATGGCCCCGTTCGCACGGGGGATGGCGGCGGGGAGCGAAGGGCTCGCAGAGCGGTTGGAAGTCGATGGGATGGAACCCCGGGATGTACTCGGGCTTGCCCGACGGCAGATGATTGAAGTAGCTGCTGCCCACCAGCCTGAAGCGCCTGTCCAGGGTCTGCAGGTACTCCTTGATCGTGAGGCCGTCGGGACCTTCGGGAAACTCGTCGGAGTCGAGCAACAGCCACCAGACGAACGGTGCCCGGCACGAAAGCGACTGGCGGGCGATGACGGCGTTGATCAGGATCTGCGAGATCCGGCCCTCGAAGACGTCGGTCTCGTACGACTCGGCCAAGAGGGCTCCCGCCGATTCGGCGCGCGCCACGGTGGCGTCGGTGCTCCCGTTGTCGACGATGAAGACGGTCTCGGCACCCTGCGCCGTGGCGTTGCGCACCGTCGCCTCGACGACGTCCTCGTCCATCCACGTCTTGATGACGGCGAAGAACTTGAACTCGGGAATGACATCGGGGTGGGTCGGGTTGGGCTCGCCGGCCACCTGGGGCCACTTCCCCCCGCTCTTCCCGGCCATCGCCTTCACCAAGCGCGCTCTGACGCGGGAAGACCACACCGTTTCGAGGGTAACAGCGGCGTGCTCACTGTGCAATCGTCCACGCACCGGACCGAGCAGTCGGATCGGGCATGATTCAGCGCGTGCGCCACCTCCTCATCGTGCTTCCCGGCTACGTCGTCGGGATCACCGCTTCGTACGCCCTGGCTCGTCGTCGCCGCGCACGGTACGAGAGCACGTACGGTCGCGTTCTCCATCGAAGGTGGTCTCTCGTCCAGGTCGTCGGGATCTGGTCCTTCGTGGCGACCGGCATCACACTCGTCGCCTCGTTCCCCACCTCTTGGTGGCTCGCCTTGTCGATCCTCGTGCTGTCGGCCTGGGCCTTGTGGACGGTGGTGCTGCTCCGTGTCCGTCGCGCCTTCACGGCCGACCGGTCGCCGACGCCGAGCGGATTCTTCCAAGCCGGCGCCCGTGGTGGGAGGCGAGGGGGATAGTGCAACCCCGTCACTGGCGTGGACACCTGCCCCCCGGCCGCCATTTCCGCGTCGAGGACCTCACGGCCCGCGGCAGCCTCCCGGCGGCCTGGGCGGAGGTGTGGGCGGCGAACCCCGCCGCCCCGCTCGTCTACGACGTCGGCGCCGGTGACACCGCCCGTTGGATCACCGCCGGAGAATTCGACGAGCGCACCCGCCGGGCCGCCGCCCGCCTGATGGGGCTGGGGTTGCAGGCGGGGGACCGGGTGCTGCTGTGCGTGGGATCGTCGTTGGCCGCCGTGGTGGCCTACGTAGCGGTCCTGCGGACCGGAGCCCTGGTCGGCGTGCCCGCCAACGCCGCGTACACGGCGCGCGAGCTGGCCCACATCGTGGGGGACGCTCGTCCGTCAGCGGCCGTGGTCGACGACCCCGATCGCGCCCGGTGGGTGGCCGGGTCGGAGACCGGGCCCCTCGTCGTGCTGACCACCGATCTCGACGTGATCGCCGGGGGGGCGGCCCGCAGTTCGGCGTGGGGACCTGACCGGCTCGATTCGTCGGCCCCCGGTGACGCCGCCCTCATCGCCTACACGTCGGGGACGACCGGATCCCCCAAGGGCGCCGTCCTCAGCCACGGCAACATCCTGGCCAACAGCGAATCGGTCAGTCTCACGTGGAGGTGGCAGGCCGACGACCGTCTCGTCCACGCACTGCCGATCTTCCACGGACACGGACTCTGTGTCGCTCTGTGCACGTCCCTGCTGTGCGGCTCGTCGGTGGTCCTTCTGCCGCGGTTCGACGCCGACGCCGTCCTCGACGCGTCGGCCGCCCACCGGGCCACGATGTTCTTCGGTGTTCCCACCATGTACCACCGGCTGGCGGCGTCGGCGCGCGTCGACGAGTTGTCCCGGTTGCGCCTGGCCGTGTCGGGTTCCGCCCCCCTGGCCGCCGACCTGCACGGCCGGATCCGCCGGGACGGTGGGACCGACGTTCTCGAGCGCTACGGGATGACGGAGACGCTCATGACCATCTCCAACCCGTACGAAGGGGAGCGGCGTCCGGGGACGGTCGGCTTTCCCTTTCCCGGTGTGGACGTCCGCCTCGACGGCGAGGAGATCCTTGTCCGGGGTCCCACCGTCTTCGGTGGCTACTGGGAGCGACCGGCGGCCACGGCCGAACGTCTGGTCGGGGACTGGTTCCGTACCGGGGACCTGGCCGTCGTCGAGGACGGCTACGTGAGCATCCGGGGACGCGACAGCGACCTCATCGTGTCCGGGGGGTACAACGTCTACCCGGCCGAGGTGGAGGACGTCCTTCTGACCCACCCGTCGGTGGCCGAGGTGGCGGTCACGGGGACACCGTCGGAGGAGTGGGGTGAGGCCGTGACGGCGTGGGTGGTGGCCGACGGGAGCCCCCCCACGCACCAGGAGCTGGTCGCCTTCGCCGCCGGTCTCCTGGCTCCGTACAAGCGACCCCGCCTGGTCCATTTCGTCGACGAACTGCCGCGCAACGCCATGGGGAAGGTGCGACGGGTCGACCTGCGCTCGTCGTAGCGGGGTGGCCCATTAGCGTTGGCGGACGTGAAGATCGCCTTCGGTACCGACGAAGAGACCTCGCTGACCGACGCTCTGGTCACCGATCTGGTGGAGAAGGGCCACGACGTCGAGCGGGTCGGGCACGGGGAGGCGTGGCCGGAGGTCGGACGGGCCGTGGGGGAGGCGGTGGCGGCCGGCCGCGTCGAACGGGGCGTGGTCTGCTGCTGGACGGGGACGGGCGTGAGCATCGCCGCCAACAAGGTCCCCGGTGTCCGTGCCGCCCTGTGCACCGATGCAGCCACGGCGGACGGTGCCCGGAGATGGAATGACGCCAACGTCCTGGCCTTCGGTCTCCGCCTCAGCTCGCCGGCGGTGGTGCGGGAGATGGTCGACGCCTTTCTGCAGGCCGGACCCGACGACGCTGAGCTGCCCGTCATCTCCCGAGTCGAAGGCCGCTGATTGGAAGGCCGCTGATTGATAGCGTGCCCCCATGCCGATGTACCTCATGTTGTCGACGCTCGGTCCCGAGGGGATGGCCACCCTGCGGGAGAACCCTCAGCGCCTGAAGGAGGTCAACGGCGAGGTGGAGGCCATGGGCGTCCGGGTCGTCTCGCAGTGGGCGCTCCTCGGTCCCTACGACTTCGCCAGCATCCTCGAGGCTCCCGACGACAAGGTTGTCGCCCGGGTGGCGCTCACCCTCGGTGCCCGCGGCACGCTCAAGACGAAGACGCTCACCGCCATCCCGATCGACGAGTTCATCGATGCGGTGGCCGGGACGTGATGGCCTCGACGGTCAGCCCGCCGGTGACCCTCGGTCGTGCCAGAGCTCAGTGAATCAGAGCTTAGTGAACCAGAGCTCAGTGAATCAGTACCACCACAAACCGGTCTTGTGGCGCTGCGCTCGGACGTCCTCGTTGGTGAAGACGTCGGGAAGGACGCTGCCGTCGGAGAGACGGCGGACCCGGTACCCGTCCTTGACGGGCTCGGCGACCTCGAACCCTGAGCTCCACGCCCCGACGTACCGACTGCGTACGTCGACGGCGGTGCCCGCTGTCAGTCCTTTATCGCGCGAAGTGGCCTTGGATGGATCGAAGGCCGTGTTGACCATTCGCCGCTCCTCCCGCAGCGCCCATGATCCGATGGACCCGGGTGCCGCTGTTCAAGCTTCAGGGGTCAGGGGTCGGGCCCTCGGGGGGGTCCCGGGCCGCTACATCCCATGATGCGCCCAACGGCACCTCTCGACAAGGGTTTGGCGGACAACACGGGGCAAACAGAGGGTGGCGATCTGCAAACAGCGGACAACAATTTGCAAACAAACGCGACCAATTCGACGGCCGGGGCCGGGTGCCCGCGGGCCGGGGAAGGGGACCCAAGCCCACCCTCACCTGGGAGAAGCGGTTGTGGGTGGATGGTCATCGATTCGTCGCCGGGGTGGACGAGGTCGGACGGGGGGCGTGGGCGGGGCCTCTGACGGTGGGGGTGGTCGTGTTGGCGGCACCTCCGTGTCGGACCCCCTCGGGGCTGCGCGACTCCAAGCAGCTGGTGGAGGAGGTGCGCGAACGCCTCTTCGACCCGCTGGCCCGGTGGTGCACGTCCTGGGCCGTCGGCCACGCCGGACCCGGGGAGTGCGACTGCCTGGGGATGACCGCCGCACTCCGACTGGCCACCCGTCGTGCGTTCGCCCAGCTGCCCCCGGACCTCCTCCCCGACGCGGTCGTGTTGGACGGGACCTTCGACTACGTCACTCCCGAACCGGCCCCCTCGCTCTTCGCCGCCGAGGACGACGCGCTGCCCGGTTGGGCGCCGACGGTTCAGACGGTCGTCAAAGCGGACGCCAAGTGCTCATCGGTGGCCGCCGCCTCGGTCCTGGCCAAGGTGACCCGTGACCGGTTGATGCGGGCCGACGCCGGGTCGTACCCGCCGTTCGAGTTCGACCGGAACAAGGGTTATCCCTCGCCCACCCACAAACGGGCGCTCTGCGGTTACGGCCTGACGGCCATCCACCGGCGCTCGTGGGTGTACGTCGACGACCTTCCCTGGCGGTAGCCCACCGCCGGTGATCAGGAGAGGGCGGGTTCTCCGTCGGCGGTGGCCGGGTGAGTCCTCGGGAGGTCCGGGGGTGCGGGCGGTGACCCGCCTCCGGTAGGCGGAAGGGGTTTCCCCGGTCCGGGCCCGGGGTTCACCACCGACGTCCTGGTGGCCCGGGTCGACCACCTGACCGCCGTGGAGCTCGACGTCGATCTGGCCGCCGCTCTGGCGGCCCGGCTGGCCGGCACGAATGTGGAGGTGGTGGTGGGCGACGCCGGTTCCCTGGATTTCCCCGACGACCATTTCTCAGGGGCGGCGTCCTTTCACATGCTCCATCACATCGAGACGGATGAGGAGCAGAGGAGGGTCTTCGGCGAGCTGTCCCGCGTCCTCGCTCCCGGTGGTGCGCTGGTCGCCGCCGACGGCATCGAGAACGAGGGGACCCGGGCCTTCCACACCGACGACGTCTACAACCCGATCGACCCCGACGACCTCCGGCGGTGGCTGGCCGCCGCCGGGTTCTCCGCCATCGAGATCCGTGTCTACGACCTGGGATGGCTGTGCACGGCCAGGGCCTGAGGGCTCCGAATTCTGCGGTGACGGCTCCTTGGGCAGCCCCAGGACGCGTTCTCCGATGATGTTGTGGAGGATCTCGTCGGTGCCACCGGCGAGCCGCATCCCGGGAAGGCCCAGGACGAACTTGGACCACGCGTAGGTCCCCCATTCACCGGTGTCGGCCACCAGCCGGGGACCGAGGACCGACGCCACGAGGTCGCTGACCCGCCGCATGTTCATGGTGAGGGTCAGCTTGGCGATCGACATCTCGGGGCCCGGAAGCTGGCCGGTGGCGATCTTGGCCATGGCCCGGAGGTTCGTGAAGGAGGCCACCCGGCCGTTGATGACGATGTCGGCGATCTGCTGACGGACGAGCGGGTCGTCGGCCTTGCCCTGGTGCCGGATGAGCTCGATCAGGCGTTGCGTTCCCATGTTCCCGCTCCCTCCGCTGGCCATCCCCCCGCCGATGGCCGCCCGCTCGTTCATGAGGGTGGTGAGCGCCACCGTCCATCCGCCGTTCACGTCACCGAGACGGTGGGAGTCGGGGATCCGGACCTCGGTGAAGAAGACCTCGTTGAACGAGGCACCCCCGGTCATCTGCCGCAGGGGTCGGATCTCGACACCGGGAGCGTGCATGTCGACGACGAAGCCCGTCAGACCCTTGTGCTTGGGGGCGTCCGGGTTGGTCCGGCACATGATCTCGCCGATCTCCGACAGATGCGCACCCGACGTCCAGACCTTCTGTCCGGTGACGATCCACTCGTCCCCGTCGCGGACCGCCCTCGTCTGCAGGCTGGCCAGGTCACTGCCCGCACCGGGTTCGCTGAACAGCTGGCACGCCACGATGTCGCCGCGCCACATCGACTTCAGGTAGCGCTCCTTCACCTCGTCGGTGGCGTGCGCCAGGATCGTGGGTGCGACCATGCCGAGGCCGATCCCGTAGGCGGACATCGGAGGGGTGGCGAAGCGTCCCTCGAGAGCGTCGTAGCTGCGCTGGAAGTCCCGGGGCAACCCGCGTCCGCCGTACTCGACGGGACCGGTGATCCAGCTGAACCCGGCGTCGAACCGCTTCTGGGCCCACGCCCGGGCCGCCTCCAGCTCGGCGACCTCCTCGGCCAGGGTCCGTTCGGGGAGGATCGACACCTGGTCCGAGCCCTCCCCCCAGCTTTGACGGGCCTCGACCCGGGGCTCGGCGTTCGCCTCCAGGAACGCCAGAGCCGAGCGCTCGAAGTCCTCTTCGGAGATGGTCTCGGGCATCGTTCCCCTGTCTGGTGGCCGTCTGTCGCGGACCGTATCCGGCGACGACCACGGTGGAGCCAGGGTACCGACGGACCGGGCGTGCCCGCCAACAGGGCCCGAGAGGCCCGAGTGGCCCGAGAGGCCCGAGAGAAGCCCATCGGGCGACAGGGCCCATGGGGGCGACAGGGCCCATAAGGTGAACGGCTAATGGCCTACATCCTGGCTGTCGGAGCGGCACTGGCCAACGCGCTCACGACCATCCTCCAGCGCATGGGAGTGGAGTCCGCCCCCGAGGAGTCGACGCTGCGGTGGGGGCTGATGGCCTACGCGCTCCGTCGCAAGGTGTGGCTGGCCGGGTTCGGCTTCATGATCGGCGCCTTTCTCTTTCAATTCACCGCCCTCCACTTCGGACGGCTGACGACGGTGCAGCCCATACTCACCCTGGAGCTGCCCTTCCTGGTGGCGATCCTCGGCATCTGGTTCCGCCAACAGCTGGGGTGGCACGAATGGGCGGGCGCCGTCCTGGCCGCCGGCGGTCTGGCCGCCTTCCTGGTCCTGGCGTCGCCCGGTGGGGGGAGCCAGACCCCCAGCCTCTACGACTGGGGACTGGTCTCCATCGCCGCCATCGGTGGGGGAACGATCTCGGTGATGCTCGCCCGCGTCGGGTCCCCCGCCTGGAAGGCGGCCATGTTCGGTGTGGCCGCCGCCATCGCCTTCGCCTTCACGGCCGCCCTCATCAAGGAGACGAACGCCGAGATCGACCACGGATGGGGCGGTGTGTTCACCCACTGGCCCCCCTATGCCCTGGCCGTCTCCGGCCTGGCCGGCATGTTCCTGATGCAGAACGCCTTCCGCGCCGGTCCGGTGACGGCCTCGCAGTCGACACTGGTGATCGTGGACCCTCTGGCATCGATCGCCATCGGGATCGGGCTCTTCGGTGACCGCGTCCAGACGGCCGGCGGCCGGGGTGCGGGAGAGGCGTTGGCGCTGATCGTGCTGTTCTTCGGCGTCTACTCCCTGGCGCGCTCACCTCTCATCGTCAGCGTGAAGAGTGAGGACGGACAGTCCAGTCACATGCTCTCGCAGCGGCACCGCGGTGTCCGTGGGCGCTCCGACCCCCAGGACTGGACCTCGGGCGATCCGGCCCCGGCCCCGGGGTGACGATGCCGGAGGATGGTCGCGGGGCGCAGGCACCGCCGCCGTACGACCCGTGGAAGGCGATCCTCGAACGGATCGACGACGCCGCCGCCTTGGCGTCGCTCGATCCCGATGTCCACCGCCAGCTGCGGACACCGGAGAGGATCCTGGAAGTGGCGGTCCCCGTCCGGATGGACGACGGACACGTCGAGGTCTTCACCGGGTGGCGGATCCATCACAACACCTCCCGGGGCCCGGCCAAGGGAGGCATCCGTTTCCACCCCGCCCTCCAAGCCCGCGAGATCTCCGCCCTGGCCGCCGACATGACACTGAAGACGGCCGTCGTCAACATCCCCTTCGGCGGCGGCAAGGGCGGGGTCCGTTGCGATCCGAGGACGATGTCCCTCTCCGAGCTCGAACGCATGACACGCCGTTACACCTACGAGATCGCCGCCATCCTCGGTCCGGAACGCGACATCCCGGCCCCGGACGTCAACACCGACGAGCGGGTCATGGCCTGGCTGCTCGACACGCTGGACATGCTGGAGGGTCGGTCGATCCCGGCCGTCGTCACGGGCAAGCCCCTCGCCGTGGGGGGGATGCCGCTGCATTCGGGGGCCACGGCGTCCGGCGTCGTCCGCTGTGTCCGGTCCGTCTTCGCCGCCAAGGAGATGGAGCTCGCCGGGGCCCGGGCGGTCGTCCAGGGATTCGGCAAGGTGGGCGCCCCCCTGGTCTTCCTGTTGGCGTCGGCCGGCATGCGCGTGGTGGCCGTCTCGGACGTGGGGGGCGGCGTCTTCAACCCGGGCGGGATCGACCCCGGAGAGTTGTCGGACCACGTGGCCCGTACCGGGTCGGTGGCGGGGTTCGACGGGGCCCAGGCGATCGACGGCGCCGACCTGTGGGCCGTCGACGCCGAGCTGGTCGTTCCCGCCGCCCTCGAGGGGGCCATCGACGTCGGTGCCGCCCACGCCATGAAAGCGTCGGTGGTGGTGGAGGCGGCCAACGGCCCCACCACGCCGGAGGCGGACCGGGTGTTGGCGCAACGCCAGGTCACCGTCGTCCCCGACATCCTGGCCAACGCCGGCGGGGTGACGGCGTCGTACTTCGAATGGGCCCAGAGCCGGCAGGGCTACCCGTGGGACGAGGAGCTCGTGGCGTCGCGGCTGGCCCGGACGATCGACGACGCCTTCTCCGAGGTGTGGGACAAGTCGAAGAGGATGGACGTGTCCATGCGCCGCGCCGCCGGTGTGGTGGCCATCGACGTCCTGGCGGCGGCCATCTCGGCGCGGGGGCTCTTCCCGTAGTCGGGCCTCACCACCCCCGGTCGATCCACTCCTGGAGGTGTGGGCTCTCGTTGCCGATGGTGGTATCGGACCCGTGGCCCGGGAGAACGATCGTATCCGGGCCGAACCGGCTGAACAGCCGCTCCTCGATCGAACGGATGATGGTGTCGAAGTCCGCACCCTCCAACTTCGTGTTCCCCGGACCGCCCGGGAAGAGCGTGTCGCCGCTGAAGAGCAGCGGCGTGTCGTGGAGGAAGAACGAGACCGACCCCGGCGTGTGGCCCGGATTGGCGATCGTCTCCAGACGCAGCCGGCCCACCTCGAGAACGGCGCCGTCCTCGAGGAGGAGATCGTAGGAGGGCAGCATGCCGGCGTCGGCGGCCGAGACCGAGACGGCGTAGCCGGCGTCGCGGACGGCGGGGACGGCCTGGATGTGGTCCCAGTGGCCGTGGGTCTCGATCACCTGGCGGACCCCGAGCTGCTGGCACATCTCGAGAAGGAGCTCGTGCTCGTTGGCCGCATCGATGAGGACGGCCTCGCCGGTCTCCTTGCACCGGACGACGTGGACGTTGTTGTCCATGGGGCCGACCACGACCCGGTGGACCTCGACCAGGCTGTCCTCGTAGTGAAGCATGCTCTCTCCTCCGGTTCTGGCCCCGGATCGGGCCCGCCGCTCGGGCGCGCGCCAGGGGGTCGGTGCCCGCCAGCATATTGACTCTCTGGTCAACAATGGCCGGCGTCTGGTAGACAACGATGTCGCCAATCCGCCCGGGGACCCGACGATCCCGGGGACCGTCGAGGGGGATCGACCCATGAACTTCGCCTTCAGCGAGGAGCAGGAGGAGCTGCGCAGCTCCGTGCGCCGCTTTCTCGAGGACAAGTCGCCGATGACCGAGGTCCGGCGCCTGATGGAGACGTCCGAGGGATACGACGCCGCCGTCTGGAAGCAGATGGGCGAGCAGCTCGGCCTCCAGGCCATCGCCGTCCCCGAGGAATACGGCGGTGTCGGGTTCGGATATGTCGAGCTCACTGTGGTCTTCGAAGAGATGGGCGCGGCACTGCTGTGCGCCCCCTACTTCTCGACCGTGGCCCTCGCCGCCAACGCCCTGCTGTCGTGCGGGGACGAGAGCGCCAAGAAGGACCTCCTCCCCGGGATCGCCTCCGGCGAGACGATCGCCACCCTGGCGCTGACCGAGGACACCGGTCGCTGGGATCTCGACGCCGTCACCCTGGCCGCCACCGGCAAGGGGGGAGAATGGAAGCTCGACGGGCACAAGATGTTCGTGATCGACGGACATACGGCCGACCTCGTTCTCGTGGCCGGGAGGACCGGGAAGGGCGTGAGCCTGTTCGCCGTCGACTCCGACGCCGCCGGGCTCACCCGCACCCCGCTGGCCACCATGGACCAGACGCGCAAGCAGGCGCGGCTCGAGTTCACGGCGACCCCGGGCCGGCTGGTGGGCGAGGAAGGCGGTGCCGGGCCGGCGTTGTCGCGGACGCTCGATCTGGCCGCTGTGGCTCTGGCCGCCGAGCAGGTCGGCGGTGCCCAGCGTTGCCTGGACATGGCCGTCGACTACGCCAAGACGCGCATCCAGTTCGGACGACCGATCGGATCCTTCCAGGCCATCAAGCACAAGTGCGCCGACATGCTCCTCGAGGTGGAGTCGGCCAAGTCCGCCGCCTACTACGCCGGTTGGGCCGCCGCCGAGGACTCCGAGGAGCTCCCCGTCGTGGCCAGCCTGGCCAAGTCCTACTGCTCCGAGGCCTACTTCCACGCCGCCGCCGAGAACATCCAGATCCACGGCGGGATCGGGTTCACGTGGGAGCACGACGCCCACCTCTACTTCAAGCGCGCCAAGTCGTCCGAGCTGTTGCTCGGGGACCCGAGCTACCACCGGGAGCTTCTGGCCCAGCGCATCGGCATCTGACGCCCCGCCCCGGGGGATACTGAGAGGCGCCGACGGCGGCGGCGAGCGTGAGGGTCAGCCGCGACCGGGTCGGCGAACGCGGGGCGATCTGATGGCACGGGCATGGGACAGCTTCGACGGCCCCGTCGGCACACTGGCCGTCCACGTCGCCCCCGGGGTCGCGGCATCGGGACCTCTGACGGCCGCCGTGGTCCTCTGCCACGGTTTTCCCCTCGGGGCCGATGCCGCCGAGAGCACCGGTGACAGCCTCCCCGCGCTGGCCGATCGCCTGGCGGCGGAATCGGGGCGGTGCGTGGTCGCCGGTTGTCTCCGGGGGATCGGACCCTCGGAGGGCGACTTCTCGCTCGCCGGTTGGCTCGAGGACCTCGGTGCCTTCGTGTCGCACGGGGCGGGACTGGTCTCCGGCGGTGGGGTGTGGCTGGTGGGCTTCGGGACGGGCGGGGCGCTGGCGCTGTGCCTGGCGGCCGGCGATCGACGCGTCCGCGGCGTGGCCTGCTTCGCGGCGCCGGCCACCTTCGCCGACTGGGCCCAGGACGTCGACGGGATGCTCGAGTTCTCACGCCGCGTCGGCGTGGTGCGGACGCCGGCATACCCGCCCGACGTGGCCGCCTGGGCCGAGGCCTTCACGACGTTGCGCCCCGACGCCGCCTGTGCCTCCCTGCCGCCCCGACCGGTTCTGATCGTCCACGGCGTGGAGGACGACGAGGTGCCGTTGTCCGATGCCCGCGTCCTGGCCGACGCCGTGGGCCGGAGCGCCGAACTGCGCGTGATCGGCGGCGCCGGTCATCGGCTGCGGGCCGACCCCCGTGCCATGGCCCTGCTGGTGGGCTGGCTGGAGCGCCAGAGCCCCTGAGCCCAGACCCTCACCGCCAAGGTCCCGAGCGTCAGGCGGGCCGCGTTCGCGGTGGCCTGTCGGCGCCCCTGCCCACCGCCGCTTCGATGGCGTGGCGGAGAGCGCGAGCCGATGCCCGGGGGTCGTCGGACTCGGTGAGGAAGCGGACGACGACGAAACACCGGGCGCCGGCGGCGGCCAGAGCGGGAACGGTCGCCGGCGTCACGCCACCGGTGACGAAAACGGGTCTGGTGGCCCGGTCGACGGCATAGGTGACGTACGGCGTCCCCGTCCCGGGGCGCCCGGGCTTCGTCGGCGTCGGATCGACCGGACCGGCGGAGACGTAGTCGACCGGCTCGGAGACGCTGGCGTCGAGCTCGGCGGGGGTGTGGGTGGAGAGCCCCACGATGGCGTGAGAACCGAGGATCCGGCGGGCCAGGCGGGGGGAGGCGTCGTCCTGGCCCACGTGGACGCCGTCGGCACCGGCGTCGAGCGCCAGGTCGGGGCGGTCGTTCACGATGAGAGGAACACCGTGATCGGCGCAGACGCGGCCGGCCACGCGTGCCCGATCGACGATCTGCCGCGCCTCGAGGTTCTTGTCGCGGAGTTGGACGATGTCCACGCCGCCCTCGATGGCGGCGGCCAGGAACGCCGTGAGGTCGGTTCGGTCCGGGGTGCAGAGATAGAGGCGCCGACCCGCCACCGTGCGACGTGGATGGGGCGCGGCCGGCGATCCCGTCAACGCGTCGCTGACCGCACCCGTGACCGTGGCGCAGTCGCCTTCTCGGCCGTAGCCGTCTTCTTGGCCGTGGCGGCCTTCGCGGTCTTGGCCGTCGGTGTCTTGCCGGCGGCGGCCCCCTTGGCCCTGGCCTTCATCTCCTGCTTGAAGGCGCGGACCCGGTCCAGGGAGTCGGCGTCGGTGATGTCGGCCACGGACCGGTGGGTGTCGGCATCACCGAACGGGACGGACACCTCCTGCCACCCGGTGGGCCGGACCCCGAACTGTTTGCCCAGGAGGGCCACGAAGATCTTGGCCTTCTGCTCGCCGAATCCGGGCAGCTGGCGGACAGCGTCCGAGCAACTCGGTGCCCGACCCGGTTCCCCGCCAGACGCCGTCGGCCCTGCCGTCGTAGTGGTCGACGAGCATCCGGCACAGCTCCTGCACCCGGGCCGCCATCGACCCCGGATAGCGGTGCAGTGCCGGCTTGGTCGAGAAGGCGGCGGCCAGGGCCTCGGGGTCCATCGAGGCGATCTCCTTGGCGTCGAGCTCGTGGCCGAGCCGCCGCCGGAGCTCGGCCGGCCCGGCGAAGGCCCATTCCAACGGGACCTGCTGGTCCAGGACCATCCCGATCAGGAGGGCGAGGGGATCCTCGGACAGGAGCCGGTCGGCTTCGGGATCGCCCGACAGTCGGAGCTTCGTCATACCGGCACTGTAGATCGCGCCGGACGAGCGGTGACCGGGTGGGACCGGGACCGGGCCGGTCCGGGGGGAGTGGGGCTCCACGTCGGTGGCGCGCCGGGGGGTGCTCGTCGACGCCGCCGGGCTCCCCGGATTCATGGCCCTCGTCGAGGGGCGTCCTCTCGGTCTTCTGACCTACGCCCGGCGCGACGACGAGGTCGAGATCGTGACGCTCCACGTCGAGCAGGAGGGTGGCGGTGCGGGCCGGGCCGGGCCCTGATGGACGCCGTCCTGCGCGGGGCCCGGCGGACGGCCACGCGTCGGCTCCGGCTGGTGACGACGAACGACAACATCCGGGCCATCCGCTTCCACCAGCGGTGGGGGATGGACCTGGCGGCGTTCGTCCGCCACGGGGTGGCCGCCTCGCGGAAGGTGAAGCCGTCGATCCCGATGGTCGGCGACGAGGGGATCCCGGTCCGCCACGAGCTCGAGTTCGAGTTGTGTCTGGAGTGAGATCGTTTGGGTACGCTCGCTCCGGTGGGCGGCGAACGCAAGGATCGGTTCCGTTTCTGGCCCGACGGGTACGGCGCCCTGGAGAGGTTGAGCCGGACCGTGAGGGGATCGGGCATCGATCCGGGCCTGCTCGAGCTGATCAAGATGCGGGCCTCGCAGATCAACGGCTGCGCGTACTGCATCGACATGCACTCGAAGGACGCCCGCGCCGCCGGTGAGAGCGAACAGCGTCTCTACGCACTGAGCGCCTGGCGCGAGACGCCGTTCTTCTCCGACGGCGAGCGGGCCGCCCTGGCCCTCACCGAGGCGGTCACCCTCGTCTCGCAGACCCACGTCCCCGAGGCCGTGATCGAGGAGGCCGCCGCCGCCTTCCCCCCCGACGCGCTCACCGAGATCCTCTACGCCATCATCGAGATCAACGCCTGGAACAGGCTGGCCATCACCACCGGAGTCCCGGAGCCCGGGAGCTACGTCGCCGAGGACGCCGAGCGGTAGGGACCGGGACCCGGTCAGTCGGCGGCGAAGGCGGCCGCCCCCACCAGGATCGGCCCGAGCAATCCCCGCTCGCCCTCCACGACGACGTCGAACCGGTCGGGGTCGAGCCGATTGGCGGCGAGCCGGCAGAGATCGATGGCCTCGGCCGTGAGGGTGATGGCAGGGGCGCGCGCCGGCCCCTCGAAGCGGCCCGGAGCGGGGTCGGGGTCGAGGGCGACGTCGAAGGTGCCCCCGCCCGGGCCGGTCAGGGTGATCCGGGCGGTGCACCCGGGCTGGGGACAGCCCGACAGGGCCAGTCCGAGCGGGACGACCCGCATCAGCTCGTCGACCATCATCGACAGACGAGCCTCGTCGAGCAGGTCCAGGGGCCGGTCGGTGGCCTGTCGGATGTCGTCCCCGTGGGTCCACAGCTCGAAGGTCCGGACGACGAGCATCCCCCGCAAGGTCCCCGCCAGATGGTGGTAGGCCACGTCATGGTCCGGCCCCAACTCGCCGCAGGCGGCGATGAGGGCGAGCACCTCCGACCACCAGATCTGGCTGACCGACGTGTTCGACTCGTCGGCCAGCCCGGCCGCCGCCCGTCTCGACACGGGCCGGTGGTCCTCGCGTCGTGGCGCGTCGAGGCGTGGCCGACGGTCGATGCAGCCGAGGACGTAGCGTTCGACGCCCACCATGTGCTCGACGACGTCCCTGACGGTGGCGCCGTCGATCCGTGTCGTCCGGGACCAGTCGGCGGGAGCAAGGGCGTCGAGGAGCTCGCCGAGCTCGGACGCGGTCCGGGTGAACGCCCGGAGCGAATCCGGTCGGGTTTCGACCGGTTCGCCCCAGGAGAGGTGCCGGACCGGTTTCGGGCCGGCGAGGGCCCGGTCCCGCAGGCGCGCCTCCAGGTCCGGCGGCGGGCCGGGAGATCCTGTCGTCACCGCGTCGAAGGCGATCTGCAGCAGTTGGTCCGCGTCCAGCCGGTCGGGGCTCAGGTCCATGCCGGCTCGTCCTGATCGGTGAATTTCGGCCCGGAGGAGTGTGTCGAGCTTCCGCAGAGCCAGCCGGACCCGGGACTTCACGGTCCCTTCGGGGATGGACAGCTCGTCGGCGACCTGGCGATACGTCCGGCCTCCGTAATAGGCGAGGGTCACGGCGTCGCGCTGGTCGGTCGGCAGCTTGCCGAGGGCCTCGCGGACGCGGTCGCTCAACCACGTCGCCGTGAGGTAGTCGTCGACCTCGCTCACGATCGAGTGCGACCGGTCGCAGCGCGCCTCACCCTTGACCCGGCGGCTCTCGGCCGGCACGCGGTCGATGGCGCGACGGTGGGCGAGCATCCCGAGCCACGACCGCAGCGTCCCGCGCGCCGGGATGAACCGCTCCGGGTGTTGCCAGAGGAAGACGAAGACCTCCTGGGTCACGTCCTCGGCCATGGCCTGGTTGTTCAGGACGTGCCGGGAGATCCCGAAGACCAGGGGCGCGTACTCCCGGTAGACGTCGGCCAGAGCATCAGGATCGCCGGCCATGAGACGTCCGGCCAACTCGCGATCCGACGTTCCCGACCCGACGGATGCCTGCTCCGGTGCGTGTCCGAGATCCCCCGCGATGGGGCTCATGGTCGCGACGCCTGTCACCGTGCACCAGGGTTCGCACCGCTCCCGACGCTGGTCGCCATAGTCCGCCTTCCTCCCGGGACACCGTGGTCGCCGGCCGTCATCTGTTCGTCATCCATTCGTCACGGCCGGGTCAGGTGGATCACATCCCCGGTGATCCGGCCGGCGGCGGGAGACGAATAGGGGGTCGACCGCCGGCCCACCGGGTCGACCGTCGGACGAGGTCAACCGAGAGGAGCAGATCGTGGGAGCCGATGCGAACATCAAGACCATCCAGATGATCTACGAGGCGTTCGGTCGTGGTGACGTCGACGCCATCACGTCCAACGTGACCGACGACGTCGACTGGGCGACCGAGGCCTCGGGGAAGGGGGGCACCCTGGTACGGCCCGCACCACGGGCCTGACGGGGTGGTGGCCTTCTTCACCCAATTCGGTTCGACCATGGAGGTCGAGGAGTTCACCCCGATCACCTTCGCCGGCACCGAGACCGAGGTCCTCACCGTCGTGCACTGCGTGGCCCGGTCCCGGGCGACGGGGCGCCTGATGGCCCATGACCTCCACCACTACTTCCGCTTCGCCGAGGGCAAGATCGCCTACTACCGCGGGACCGAGGACACCGCCCAGACCGAG
This sequence comes from uncultured Acidimicrobiaceae bacterium, assembly GCA_963842145.1. GTDB lineage: Bacteria > Actinomycetota > Acidimicrobiia > Acidimicrobiales > UBA8190 > CAWJFJ01. The sequence continues at coordinate 1,979 of CAWJFJ010000007.1, read as the reverse complement.
GCGGCGCTGAAGCCCTGACGACCGGTCTCCCCTCGGGCCGAGCAGGTACGACGGAAAGGAGATCAGAAATGCAGAACCTCTCGTGGGCCGCCCCCATCCTGCCGGGCAAGCTCGACGCCTGGCACCGGTTCAACGACGAGATGCAGTCGAGAGCGGACGAGCACTCGGCGTCCCGGAAGGAGATGGGCATTCACCGTGAGGTGGTCAGCCTGATGCCGACTCCGGCCGGTGACTTCGTCTGCCTGTACCACGAGGCGGACGACCTGGCCCAGGCGTTCCATGTCCTGGCCACCTCGGACAGCCCCTATCTCCAGTGGTTCCGCCAGAAGTGCTTCGAGATCCACGGCCTGACGCCGGAGACGCTGGCGGGCCCTCCACCGGCCGAGCTCACGTTCGACCGGCCGGGCTGACGGCTGACGGCCGCCGGGGTCAGACGGCCCAGGGATCGGCGGCGTCGGGATCGATCCCGTAGACGGCCATGGCCTCCGCCACCTCGTCGGTCTTGGCCTCGCCCTCCTGGGCCAGCGCCGCCAGGACGGCCACGACGAGATGGGCGGAGTCGACCTCGAAGAACCGGCGGAGAGCGGCCCGTGTGTCGGAACGTCCGAACCCGTCGGTCCCGAGAGAGGTGAAGGGTCGCGGGACCCACCGCGAGATCTGGTCGGGGACGGCTCTCACGTAGTCGGTGACGGCCACGACGGGACCGGCCCCCGCCGCCAGGACCTCGGTGACGAAGGGTGTCCGGGCGCCGTCTCCGGGGTGGAGGCGGCTGGCGCGTTCGGCCGAGAGGGCCTCGTTGCGGAGCTCGGTGTAGGAGGTCACCGAGAAGGCGTCGGCCGAGACGGACCAGTCGCGGGCCAGGATGTCACGCGCCTCCATGGCCGCCTGCCACATGGGGCCCGAGAAGAGCAAGGTGGCCCGGCGTGACCCGGTGCCCCCCCCGACATCGGATCCGGCGATGTCGGCCGGTCCGGCGAACCGGTAGATGCCGCCGAGGATCCCCGCCCTGATCCGGTCACCGGCCTCGCCGGGAGGCAGGGGAGGCATGTGGTAGTTCTCGTTGTAGAGGGTGATGTACCAGAACCGGTCCTCGGGCTCGGGACCGAGGGTGCGGGCCACCGCCTCCTCCATGACCACGGCGATCTCGTAGGCGAAGGCGGGGTCGTAGACGCGGGCGGCGGGGTTCACCGAGGCCAGGAGGGGGGAGTGGCCGTCGTCGTGCTGGAGCCCCTCGCCCTGGAGGGTGGTCCGGCCCGCCGTGCAGCCGGCCAGGATCCCCCGGCCCCGGATGTCGCCCAGGAGCCACATCAGGTCGCCAGTGCGTTGGAAGCCGAACATCGAATAGAAGAGGTAGATGGGGAGCATGGGTTGGCCCCAGGTGGCGTAGGCCGTCGAGAGCGCGATGAACGACGCCATCGAGCCGGCCTCGGTGATCCCCTCCTCGAGGACCTGGCCCTTGCGGTCCTCGGCGTAGCGGAGGATGAGGTCGGAGTCCACCGGGGTGTAGCGCTGGCCGTCGGGGGCGTAGATCTTGCTCTCGGCGATGAGGGGTTCGAGGCCGAAGGTCCGGGCCTCGTCGGGGACGATGGGCGCCACCAGCCGGCCGATGGCCGGGTCGCGGACCAGGTTCCGCAGGAGCCGGGCGAAGGCCATCGTGGTCGAGACGGCCTGGGTGCCCGACCCCGCCGTGAGGTCGGAGAACACGGTGGCCTGGGGCGGGTCCGCCGGACGGGGCCGGACGACCCGGGAGGGGAGGGGGCCGGCCAGGACCTTGCGGCGGGCCGAGAGGTACTCGTGGGCCGGCGATCCGACGGGGGGCCGGTAGTAGGGGGGCTGGTCGGCGTCGAGGGCCTCGTCGGGGATCTCCTCCTGGAGGTAGAGCCGGTCGCGGAGGGTGAGGAGCTGGGCCCTCGTCATCTTCTTGATCTGGTGGTGGGCGTCGCGGGCCTCGATCTCGGGGCCCAGGGTCCAGCCCTTGA
>CAWJFJ010000006.1:0-27960 GCA_963842145.1 uncultured Acidimicrobiaceae bacterium | reverse complement strand
GGGTTCCGCGAGGCCCAGACCACATTCGGGCGCATCGGCGTCAAGGTGTGGATCTACAAGGGCGACATCCTGCCCTACAAGCTCTCGTCCGAGGACAAGATCACGCGGGAGGCGGCCATGGCCGCCGGCGAGACGTCGGGCCAGTCGGGTCCCCGCCGCCTGGTCACGGCGGGCGGTGGTCGGCGCCGGGCCGAGCTGGGAGAGCCCGGCAGCGCCCCCGCGGACGACGCCTCCGACAGGCCGCCACGCGGACGACGCCACGACGCAGAGCCGAGGCCCGGCGGCCGCACCGTTGCCCGGCACCACGCCGGCCAGGGAGCCCGACGACCTCGAGCGCCTCCTGGCCGAGGAAGAAGAGATCGAGCGCCGGACGCGAACGAGCACCACGAGACCCCGCACTTCCGCAAGGAGTCGGACTGATGTTGATGCCCCGGAAGGTCAAGCACCGCAAGCAGCAGAGGGGCCGCCTCGGGGGTTCGGCCAAGGGCGGCACCACGATCACCTTCGGCGACTTCGGGATCCAGGCGCTCGAGCCGGCGTGGCTGACCCAGCGCCAGATCGAAGCCGCCCGAATCGCCATGACCCGGCACGTGAAGCGCGGTGGGAAGGTCTGGATCCGGGTCTTCCCCGACAAGCCGGTCACCCAGAAGCCGGCCGAGACACGCATGGGGTCGGGCAAGGGCAACCCCGAGCACTGGGTCGCCGTGGTGCGGCCGGGCCGGATCCTGTTCGAGCTGGCCGGCGTGGACCGGGACCTGGCCAAGGCGGCCATGGAGCGCGCCATCCAGAAGCTGCCGTTCAAGGCCCGTTTCGTCGTCCGTCCCGGAACACACGGGACGGCCGAGGTGGAGGTCTAGGGCCATGCCGACGGCTACAGAACTGCGCGAGCTCGAGGATGACGAGCTCGAGACCCGGCTGGCGGAGTACCGCCGCGAAACGCTGAACCTCCGCTTCCAGCTGGCCACCGGACAACTGGACAATTACTCGCGCCTGAACGAGGCCCGGCGCAATGTGGCGCGAGTCCTGACCGTCCTGCGCGACCGGGAGATCGCTCTGGCCGAGGGGAGAGATGCCGGTCCGGTGATCCTCGAGCGCATGGTCCGCGCCGCCCGGCGCCCCGCCGTGACGACCGATGACACCGACCAGCTCGACGGCGCCGACGATCTCGACGACGACGCCGTGGAGGTCGACGAGGTGGACGGGCCGGAGGTCGACGAGGCCGAGGGTGAGGCGCCGCCGACCGATGACGATGCCGACGAGGAGGACGAGTGATGGCCGAGCAGTCCACGCCGGCACCGCGCAACGGGCGCAAGGTGCGAGAGGGTCTGGTGGTCTCCGACAAGATGCAGTCGACCGTGGTGGTTGCCGTGGTCGAGCGGGTCCGCCACGCGCGGTACGGAAAGACGGTGCAGCGGACCACCCGGCTCTACGCCCACGACGAGTCCAACGATGCCAAATTGGGCGACCGGGTCCGGGTGATGGAGACGCGTCCGTTGTCGAAGCTGAAGCGCTGGCGTGTCACCGATGTGCTCGAGCGTGCCCGATGATCCAGCAGGAGTCACGGCTCAAGGTGGCTGACAACTCCGGGGCACGCGAGGTCCTGTGCATCAAGGTCCTGGGCGGCTCGCGTCGGCGCTACGCCGGCATCGGTGATGTCTTCGTCGCCACCGTGAAAGACGCCATCCCCGGCGCCGCCGTGAAGAAGGGCGAGGTCGTCCGGTGCGTCGTCGTCCGCACGGCCAAGGAACGACGCCGGCCGGACGGCAGCTACATACGGTTCGACGAGAACGCCGCCGTTCTGATCAACGAGCAGCAGCAGCCACGGGGGACCCGGATCTTCGGGCCGGTGGGACGTGAGCTGCGCGACAAGAGGTTCATGCGGATCGTCTCGCTTGCCCCGGAGGTGTTGTGATGCGGATACGCAAGGGTGACACCGTCCAGGTCCTGAGCGGGAAGAACCGCGGCAAGCGCGGGCAGGTCATGGTGGCGCTCCCCCAGGTGGGGAAGGTCATCGTGGACGGTGCCAACCTGTCGAAGCGCCACACCAAGCAACGCGGCTCCACCATGCAGGGCGGGATCATCGACAAGGACATGCCCTTGCCCGTGTCCGCCGTCGCCATCGTCTGCCCGGTCGACGGTCCCACCCGCATCGGAATGCGGATCGACGAGACGGGTCGCAAGATCCGGATCTGCCGCAAGTGCGGGACGGAGCTCTGATGACGCCCACGTCCACCCGGACCCGCCCCCGGCTGAAGGAGCGGTACGACACCTCGACCCGGGCTGAGCTGCAGGCCCAACTGGGGTTGTCGAACGTCATGGAGGTCCCGCGCCTCGAGAAGATCGTCATCAACATGGGGGTGGGAAAGGCCACACAACAGCCCTCGCTGATCGAAGGGGCCGTGAAGGACCTCGAGGTGATCAGCGGTCAGAAGCCGGTGGTCACCCGGGCCCGGAGCTCCATCGCCGCCTTCAAGCTGCGCGAGGGCATGCCCATCGGCGCCAAGGTGACCCTGCGCGGCGATCGGGCCTGGGAGTTCCTCGACCGGCTGATCGCGCTGGCCATCCCCCGGATCCGTGACTTCCGGGGCCTCTCGCCCCGGTCGTTCGACGGTCACGGCAATTACACCTTCGGGGTCACCGAGCAGCTGATCTTCCCCGAGGTGGACTACGACCGCGTCGACACGACGCGTGGCATGGACATCACCATCTGTACCACTGCTCGCAGCGACGACGAGGGCCGTGCCTTCCTCGTCGCTTTCGGGTTCCCGTTCAGGCAGCAGGAGAGCATCTAACACGATGGCCAAGAAGGCATTGATCGAGAAGCAGCAACGCACGCCCAAGTTCAAGGTACGCGCCTACACGCGGTGCCGGCGCTGTGGTCGGCCCAAAGCCGTGTTCCGCAAGTTCGGGCTGTGCCGGATCTGCCTGCGCGTCATGGTCCATGCGGGGGAGATCCCCGGCGTGACCAAGGCGAGCTGGTGAGGGGAGGGCCGCGCTCATGACGATGACGGACCCCATCGCCGACATGCTGACCCGGATCCGCAACGCCAACACGGCGATGCACGACACGGTGAAGATGCCGACCTCGAAGCTGAAGGAGTCGCTGGCGGACATCCTCGAGCGTGAGGGGTACATCGGGGGCTTCGACGTCACCCCGTCGACGACGGGTCCGGGCAGCGTCCTCGAGATCAAGCTCAAGTACGCAGCCGACCGGACCCGCACCATCGGCGGTCTCGCCGGGTGTCCAAGCCCGGTCTGCGCATCTACGCCCAGGCCGACCGGATCCCACGCGTCCTCGGGGGGATGGGCGTGGCCGTGGTGTCGACCAGCCAGGGCCTCATGACCGACCGCGAGGCGCGCAAGCGCCGTGTGGGCGGGGAGGTGCTCTGTTATGTCTGGTGATCCGTCCTGTCCGTCGATCAGACCCCGCCCGGCCGCGCCCGGTGGGGTCCCGAGCTGTCGGGGAGATCCGTCTGATGTCTCGCGTCGGTCGCAGCCCCATCGCCGTGCCGGGCGGGGTGACCGTGACGGTGGACGGACCCCTGGTCACCGTGGCCGGGCCCCAGGGCACGCTGGCGCGCCCGCTGCCCGGGTGCCATCACCGTCCGCCAGGAGGATGCCAACCTCATCGTCGAGCGACCCGACGACCAGCGCCAGAACCGGGCCCTGCACGGGCTCACCCGCTCGCTGGTGGCCAACATGGTGACCGGCGTCACCGCCGGTTTCACCAAGGAGCTCGAGATCGTGGGGGTGGGCTACCGGGCCGCCGCACGAGGGCCGGGATCGCTGGAGCTGGCGCTGGGCTTCTCCCATCCCGTCACTCGTGGACGCCCCCGACGGCGTCACCTTCGACGTCCCCACGCCGACCCGGATCGTGGTGAAGGGGATCGACAAGGAGAAGGTGGGCCAGGTGGCAGCCGATATCCGCAAGTTGCGCAAGCCCGAGCCCTACAAGGGCAAGGGGGTCCGGTACCTCGGGCGAGCGCGTGATGCGCAAAGCCGGCAAGGCGGCCAAGTAGCCATGGCCACCACCGCTCAGCGCAAGCGCGCCCTGCGCATCCGGCGCCACGCCCGGGTGCGCAAGCAGATCGTGGGGACGACGGGTCGTCCCCGTCTGGCCGTCTTCCGTTCGTCGCGTCACATCTCGGCTCAGGTCATCGACGACACCACGGGGCGGACGGTGGCGGCCGCCAGCACCGTCGAGGCCACGCTGCGGTCCGGCTCCGGCGGGAACGTGGACGCCGCCAAGACCGTGGGTCGCCTGATCGCCGAGCGGGCGACGGCGGCCGGGGTCACGAAGGTTGTCTTCGACCGCGGCGGTTTCCGGTATCACGGGCGGGTGGCCGCCCTGGCCGACGCCGCCCGCACAGCAGGACTGGAGTTCTGACAATGCTCGACGGACAATTCGAGGAGAGGACCATCCGGGTGAACCGGGTGGCCAAGGTGGTGAAGGGTGGCCGGCGGTTCTCCTTCACCGCCCTCATGGTCGTGGGCGACGGCAATGGTCGCGTCGGTCTCGGGTACGGCAAGGCCAAGGAGGCGGGTCTGGCCGTCCAGAAGGGGATCGAGGAGGCGCGCAAGAACATGTTCCACGTCCCCCTGGCCGGCTCCACCATCACCCATCCGATCATCGGCGAGGCCGGGGCCGGACGCGTCATGTTGAAGCCCGCCTCCCCCGGGACCGGTGTCATCGCCGGCGGTGCCGCCCGCGCCATCCTGGAGATGGCCGGGATCCACGACATCTTGTGCAAATCGCTCGGTTCGTCGAACGGGATCAACGTCGCCCACGCCACCATCGCCGGGCTCAAGTCGCTGAAGCGCCCCGAAGACGTGGCCCGTCTGCGGGGAAAGCCCGCCGACGAGGTCATCCCGAGGGGTGTCCTGCGCGCCTACCGCGAGCGGCAGCGTGCCTCCGATCTGTTCCAGGGGGTGGAGGCATGACGGCGTCGGCAGCGGGCGGCGACCTGTTGGTGACCCAGGTGCGTTCGGCCATCTGCACCAAGCCCAAGCACCGTGGCACGCTGCGGGCCCTGGGGCTGCGCGGTGTCGGTCGGTCGCGCATCCTGCCCGACCGCCCCGAGATCAGGGGCATGCTCGCCCGCGTCCCCCACCTGGTGACGGTGGAGGCCGCCGATCCCGACCAAGCCGCCGCCCAACACCTGCGCACACAGGCCAGCCGGCAGGCGCGCCGGGTGGCCGAGGGGAGGCAGACGTCATGAAGATCCACGACCTGCGACCGCCGGCCGGTTCCAACCGGGCCCGCCGCCGTGTGGGGCGGGGCATCGCCGGCAAGGGTGGCAAGACGGCGGGGCGAGGGACGAAGGGGCAACACGCCCGCAACACCGTGAAGCCGGGTTTCGAAGGCGGGCAGCTCCCGTTGGCCCAACGCATTCCCAAGCTCAAGGGCTTCCACAACCCCTTCCGCGTCGCCTACGCCGTCGTGAACCTCGACACCCTCGAGAACTTCGACGGGGACGTCGCCACACCGGCCACCCTGGAGGCGGTGGGCCTGGTGCGCAAGGGGGCCCTGGTCAAGGTGCTCGGGCGGGGCGAGCTGCACCGCGCCCTGCGCGTGGAGGTGCACGCCGTGTCGGCGAGCGCCCGTAGCGCCATCGAGGCCGCCGGTGGCCAGGTGGAGTTGCTCCCGCTTCCGTTCGGCCACGGTCGGCCACCCGCGCGGGGAACGCCCTCACCAACCGGTAGCCTCTACATCTTGGGCATCGGCGCCGGGTGCGCCGAGAACGCGACGAGGAGGGGCGGTGCTCTCGAGCCTCAAGAACATCTTCAAGGTTCCGGACCTGCGCAACAAGGTCGTGTTCACCCTTCTCATCATCGGCCTGTACCAGCTGGGCGCCAATCTCATCGTGCCCTTCGTCTCCATCAAGGAGATCCAGCAGCTCGAGGCCCAGGCCAAGTCGGCGGGGATCCTCGGCTTCCTGAACCTCTTCTCCGGCGGCGGGCTGCTGAAGATGGCTCTGTTCGGCCTCGGGATCATGCCGTACATCACCAGCTCCATCATCATCCAGCTGCTGACGACGGTGATCCCGAAGCTCGAGGAGTGGCGTGACCAGGGGGCGATCGGGCAGAAGAAGATCACCCAGACGACCCGGTACGTGACTATCGGCCTGGCGCTCCTGCAGTCGTCCGGTCTCGTCTACGTGTTCCACAACGGCGCCGCCGGGCTCCTCGGCTCGTCGTCGTCCCACATCGACCTGATCCCGAACTTCAACCTCTACCGCGCCGGCTTCATCGTCCTGACGCTCACGGCCGGTACGGCCTTCGTCATGTGGCTCGGCGAGCTCATCACCCAGCGTGGGATCGGCAACGGGATGTCGATCATCATCTTCGCCAACGTGGTGGCCGGGATCCCCGCCGGCGGCGCCCTCATCCTGTCGCAGGGTGGGAAGCCCAAGTTCGGCGTGATCCTGGCGCTGACCCTGATCCTGCTGGTGTTCGTGGTCTTCATGGAGCAGGGCCAGCGTCGGATCCCTGTCACCTTCGCCAAACGGGTGGTCGGGCGACGAATGTACGGCGGGTCGTCCACCTACATCCCCCTCAAGGTCAATCAGTCCGGTGTGATCCCGATCATCTTCGCCAACTCGATGCTCTATATCCCGATCCTCCTGGCCAACGTCGTCCCCTGGGTGGCCTTCCGGACGTTCGTCAACGACCGGATCACCCCGACCAGCCTGGTCTACGTCGGCGTCGTACGGGGTCCTCATCTTCGCCTTCACCTTCTTCTACGTCTACGTGGCCTTCGACCCGCACCAGCAGGCGGACATCATCCGGAAACAGGGCGGGTACATCCCCGGCATCCGGCCCGGCCCTCCCACCGAGCGCTATCTGGCGCGCATCCTCAACCGCATCACGCTCCCGGGCGGTCTGTACCTCGCCGCTGTCGCCGTGACCCCTTCGCTGCTGATGGCGGCATGGCACATCACCGGCTACCCGTTCTTCGGGACCACTCTCCTCATCGCTGTCGGCGTGTCGCTCGAGACGATGCGGCAGATAGACAGTCAGCTGATGATGCGGAATTACGAGGGCTTCCTGAAGTAGCGGATGGTACCCGGCGTCAGGCTCGTGGTCCTGGGCAAACAGGGGGCCGGCAAGGGGACACAGTGCGTGCGGCTGTCGCATCACTACGTCGTCCCGCACGTCTCCACGGGGGACATGCTGCGCGGCGCGGTCAAGAGCGGGGACGAGCTCGGATCGAAGGTCAAGGAGAACATGGACAGCGGCGAGCTGCTGGGAGACGATCTCATCATGGAGATGGTGGCCGAGCGCCTGGCCGAGCCGGACGCCCGGGCCCGCGGCTTCATCCTGGACGGTTGTCCACGCACCACGCACCAGGCCGAGGTCCTGGCCGCCCTCATGGCGCCGGACGACATCGACGCCGCCGTCGACATCGAGGTCCCGACCATCCAGGCCATGCGGCGCCTGGCCGGTCGGCGGGTCTGCATCGACTGCGGATCCAACTACTCCGTCTCGGCACCGCCCAAGATCAATTGGACCTGCGACGTCTGTGGCGGTGAGGTCATCCAGCGCGAGGACGACGTCGAGGACGCCATCGGCCGCCGGCTGGAGCTCTACGAACGTCAGACGGCACCGCTCATCGACTGGTACTCGTCCCGGGGGCAGCTGGCCAAGGTGAACGGCATCGGCTCCCCCGACGCCGTCCTGCGCCGGATCATCCGGTCGGTGGAGGAGCGCCGCCAACGCCGCGGACGCCCGCGGTGAGGGGCCCGGTGACCGGCCCGGCGCCAGGGGGCCCGATGAGGGGTGGCGACGTCCGATGAAGAGGACCGCCGACGAGATCGCCAAGATGCGCCGGGCCGGGCGCGTGGTGGCCGAGATGCACGAGGCCACCCGGGAGGCGGCCAAGCCGGGGGTGACGACGGCGGAGCTCGACACCGTGGCCCGCGAGGTCCTCGACCGGCGGGGGGCCAAGTCGAACTTCCTCCACTACCGGGGCTACCCGGCCGTCATCTGCACCTCGCCCAACGACATGATCGTCCACGGGATCCCCGGGGCCTACGTCCTCCAGGAGGGGGACATCCTCTCCATCGACTGCGGGGCCATCATCGAGGGGTACCACGGCGACGCCGCCTTCACCATGGCCATCGGGGAGGTCTCGCCGGTGGCCGAGCGGCTCATCGAGGTGACCGAGCGGAGCCTGTGGGCCGGGATCGAGCAGCTGAGGCCCGGGAGGCGGCTCCACGAGGTCGGTCGGGCCGTCCAGGAGGTGGCCGAGAAGGCCGGGTTCGCCGTGGTCCGGGAGTACGTGGGGCACGCCATCGGGACGGCCATGCACGAGGAACCCCAGGTCCCCAACTACTGGCCCGGCAGCGGGGGCCCCATGCTCAAGACGGGCATGGTCTTCGCCGTGGAGCCGATGGTGAACGTGGGCGGGGCCGACACCAGGGTCCTCGACGACGGCTGGAGCGTGGTCACGGCCGACGGCAGCCTGTCGGCCCATTTCGAGCACAGCATCGCCGTCACCGACGACGGGCCCGAGGTCCTGACCCTGCCCTGACCGGGGCCCTGGACGGAAGTGGTCGCCGGGCTCCGGAACCGCTATGCTCATAGGTCGGCCCGCTAGGCCTGACCTGGGTCTGGGCGCTCCGGCCCCGGCCGGTGGTAGCGGGTCGCCATCGCTCGAACCGGGACCCCACCCGGGGCGGCACGAGCGGACCGGGAGACACGGCACCTGTCGCTGGGTGCGGCGTGCCCGGAGGAAAGAACGAGGAGGAGTCACCTGCCGAAGCCCAAAGAGGATGCGATCGTGCTCGAAGGGACGGTCGTCGAGCCGTTGCCGAACGCCATGTTCCGCGTGGAGCTCGAGAACGGCCACAAGGTACTGGCACACAGCTCGGGCAAGATGCGGATGCACCGGATCCGCATCCTCCCCGGCGATCGTGTGCAGGTGGAGATCACACCGTATGACCTGAGTCGGGGGCGGATCACCTACCGCTACAAGTGAGCGTTTCGGACGCCGCGGAGAAATGGACAGAACGAAATGAAGGTGCGACCGAGCGTCAAGGCGATCTGCGAGAAGTGCAAGGTCATCCGCCGGCACGGGGTGGTCATGGTCATCTGCGAGAACCCGCGGCACAAGCAGCGCCAGGGCTGAGCGGGTCAGGACGAGGACGGAGAAAGGACAGCGGTGGCACGGATCGCCGGTGTGGACATCCCCCGCGAGAAGCGGCTGGAGATCTCCCTGACCTACATCTTCGGCGTGGGCCGGACCCAGGCGCAGCGCGTCTGCGCCGAGACCGACACCAACCCCGACACCCGGGTGCGTGACCTCACCGACGAAGAGGTCGCCCGCCTGCGGACATGGATCGACGCCAACCTGAAGGTCGAGGGTGACCTGCGCCGGGACATCGCCCAGGACATCAAGCGCAAGATGGAGATCGGGTCCTACCAGGGCATCCGCCACCGCCGTGGGCTGCCCGTCCACGGACAGAGGACCCACACCAACGCCCGCACCCGCAAGGGACCGAAGAAGACGGTCGCCGGAAAGAAGAAGGTCCGCAAGTAGATGGCCAAGACCGCCAAGACCGCCAAGACCCCCAAGTCCGCCTCCACCCGCCGGCCCCGCAAGCGGGAGCGCAAGAACGTCGCCTACGGCGTGGCGCACATCAAGAGCTCGTTCAACAACACGATCGTCAGCATCTGCGACCACGAGGGCAACGTCCTGGCGTGGGCGTCGGCCGGCAACGTCGGCTTCAAGGGCTCGCGCAAGTCCACGCCCTTCGCCGCCCAGCTGGCGGCCGAGCAGGCGGCCCGCCGGGCCATGGAGCACGGCGTCCGCAAGGTCGACGTGCTCGTCCGCGGCCCCGGGTCCGGGACGCGAGACGGCCATCCGCTCGCTGTCGGCCGTGGGCATCGAAGTCGCCGGCATCAAGGATGTCACCCCCATTCCTCACAACGGCTGCCGCCCCAAGAAGCGGCGCCGGGTCTGAGGACGGGGACGGAAGGGAGTACGACCGATCATGGCGCGTTACACCGGCCCCGTCTGCCGTCTGTGCCGACGGGAGCGGACCAAACTGTTCCTGAAGGGCGAGCGTTGCTACTCGCTCAAGTGTCCCGTCAGCGACGCGGTGAGCGACCGTCACAGCCGGGCCTACCCGCCCGGCGAGCACGGTCGCGACCGCATGCGGCAGGGATCGGAGTACCTGGCCCAGTTGCGGGAGAAGCAGAAGGCCCGGCGCATCTACGGCGTCCTGGAGAAGCAGTTCCGGATCGTCTACGCCGAGGCCAACCGCCAGCCCGGGATCACCGGCGAGAACCTCCTGCGGCTCCTCGAGCTGCGGCTGGACAACGTCGCCTTCCGGGCCACCTGGGGGGCGAGCCGGTCCCAGGCCCGCCAGCTGGTGCGCCACGGGCACATCCTCGTGAACGGCAAGCGGGTGACCATTCCCAGCTACCGGGTCCGCGAGGGCGACGTCGTGGCCCTGAAGCCCTCGGCCCGGGAGATGTACGTCGTCCGCCGCAACCTCGACACCCTCGACCGGCAGCTCCCGCTGTGGCTCGAGGCGGGCGAAGGCCGCCTCTCGGTGCGGGTGACCTCCCTGCCCCAGCGCGAGCACATCGACGAGCCGCTGCGCGAGTCCCTCATCGTCGAGCTGTACTCGAAGTAGTCCCTGTTCCCGTCACCGCCGCCCGGCGTCCCTCGGTCCGACCTCCCGAAAACCCAACCGACCACCTGCAGGAGCGATCCAGATGCTCATCATCCAGCGACCGACCGTCGAGGCCCTCGGCGAGGAAGAGGGGAGCCGTCAGCGGTTCGCCATCAGTCCTCTCGAGCCGGGGTTCGGGCACACGCTCGGCAACTCGATCCGCCGGACCCTGCTGTCGTCCATTCCCGGCGCGGCCGTCACCCAGGTCCGTTTCGACGACGCCCTCCACGAGTTCACCGTCCTGCCCGGGGTGAAGGAGGACATCACCGACGTCATCCTGAACCTGAAGGACATCGTCCTGCGGGTGCACAGCGACGACCCGGTGACCCTGCGCTGCGACAAGCGGGGACCGGCCGACGTCACCGCCGCCGACCTCCAGCTGACGGCCGACGTCGAGGTCCTCAACCCCGAGCTGCCGGTGGCCACCCTGAACGCCAAGGGCCGCCTGGCCATGGACGTGACCGTCGAGCGGGGCCGTGGCTACGTCTCGGCCGAGCGCAACAAGCGGTCGAACACCATCGGCGTCATCCCCGTCGACTCCATCTTCTCCCCGGTCCGGCGGGTGGCCTTCTCCGTCGAGCCGGTCCGGGTGGAGCAGTCCACCGACTTCGACCGGCTCGTCCTCGACATCGAGACCGACGGGTCCCTGACCCCCCGCGAGGCGCTGGCCTCGGCCGGCGACACCCTGCGGTCCCTGGTGGGCCTGGTGGCCGACCTCGAGGACGAGCCCCAGGGCCTCGAGCTGGGCGAGGTGGGCACCTCGACCAGCGGGTCGCCCGACCTCGACCTCCCCATCGAGGACCTCGACCTCTCCGAGCGGCCCCGCAACTGCCTCAAGCGGGCCCAGGTCAACACCATCGGCGAACTGGTCGAGCGCACGGCCGACGACCTCCTGGCCATCACCAACTTCGGACAGAAGTCGCTCGACGAGGTCATCCAGCGCCTCGACGAGCGGGGGCTGTCCCTGCGCGTCAAGGACTGAAGGCCGACGATGCGTGGCATCCCCCGCAAGGGCCGGCGCATGGGTGGTGACGCCGCCCATGAGAAGGCCATGGTCGGCAACCTCGTGGCGTCCCTGATCGCCGCCGAGTCCCTGGTGACGACCGAGGCCAAGGCCAAGGCCCTGCGCCCCGTGGTCGAGAAGTGCATCACCGCGGCCCGCAAGGGCGGTGTCCACCGCCAGCGCCAGGTGGTGGCGCTCATCCGGGACAAGGACATGGCCCACAAGCTGTTCGAGGAGATCGGGCCCCGCTACACGGACCGGCCCGGCGGCTACACCCGGATCCTGAAGCTCGGGCCCCGCCTGGGTGACAGCGCGCCCATGGCGCGCATCGAGTTCGTTTGACGCTGTTCGACCTCCCCGACGCCCCGGGCGGCGCCGTGCCGGGGGGGACGGTGACCGGACGGACGGGGGCCGAGGCGACCCCGACCGGCTCCGGCTGCGCCTGGTGGTCGCCTACGACGGGGCCGGTTTCCGGGGGTTCGCCGCCCAGCCCGGGCAGCGCACCGTGGCCGGCGAGCTCGGCCGGGCCCTCTCCACCGCCCTGCGCCAGCCGGTCGACCTGACCTGCGCGGGCCGCACCGACGCCGGGGTCCACGCCGCCGGGCAGGTCGTCCACACCGACGTGGTCGGCCCGGTGGACAGCGTCAGCCTCGTCCGGGCCGTGAACGCCATGGTGGGACCGGCCGTGGTGGTGCGGACCGCCGCCGTGGCCCCGCCGGGCTTCGACGCCCGCCGGTCGGCCCGGGCCCGGCGGTACCGGTACCTCATCCTCCAGGGCGACGGTCCCGATCCCCTCCTCGCCCCGCTGGCCTGGCACGTCCGCGACCCCCTCGACATCCGGGCCATGGCCGCCGGGGCCGACGCCCTGCTCGGCGAGCACGACTTCCGCGCCTTCTGCCGCCGTCCCCCGGGCACCGCTCCGGGAGACCCCATCCGCCGGCGCGTCCTCGACGCCTCCTGGCGGGAGGAGCCGTGGGCGCCGGGCGGGCTCGACGACGACGCCCGGCTGCTCCGCTTCGACATCACCGCCCAGTCGTTCTGCCATCAGATGGTCCGCTCCATCGTGGGGACCCTGGCCGACGTCGGCCGGGGCCGTCGGCGGGCGTCCGACGTGACCTGGATGCTCACCTCCGGCGACCGCTCGCAGGGCGTGACCCTGGCCCCGCCCCACGGGCTGAGCCTCCTGTCGGTCGACTACGCCGGTTCCGACGGGGCGTGACCGGTGGCGGCCGAACGGGACGCCACCTGGGATTTCCCCCGCGGAGCTTGCCCGGCCCCCGTCCAGCATCTAGTGTGAGAGGTCCGTCTGGTGACGGGGACGGGTCGTTTCCGTCCCCGATCAGCGGTGCCGGTCCTGGTCAGGACCGGCCCCCGGCGTCGGCCCAACCGCGAACAACGATCAAGGACCCGCGTGCGCACGTTCTCGCCGAAACCCGTGGACATCAACCGGACATGGCACGTCGTCGACGCCGACGGCATGGTGCTCGGGCGGCTGGCCACCCAGGTGGCCGACCATCCTGCGGGGCAAGCACAAGCCGATCTTCGCCCCCCACGTCGACACCGGCGACCACGTCATCGTGGTCAACGCGGCCAAGATCGTCCTGAGCGCCGGGCAAGGCGGACAAGAAGTTCGTCTACCGCCACAGCGGCTATCCCGGTGGTCTCAAGACGGCCAGCTACGCCGACCTCCTCGTCACCCGTCCCGAGGAAGTCGTCCGCCGGGCCGTCCGGGGCATGCTGCCCCGCAACCGCCTCGGTCGCCAGCAGCTGTCCAAGCTCAAGGTCTACGCCGGCCCCGAGCACCCGCACGAGGCCCAGCAGCCCCAGGTCCTCGACGTCCCCGGCGCCCGGGCCCGGACCTAGAACGCCGCCTCGCCGGGCGACTCGAAAGGACAAGGAACCCACGTGTCGACCAAGCCCAAGCTCCCCGCCCCGCTCAGCCAGACGACGGGACGCCGCAAGCGGGCGGTGGCCCGCGTCCGGGTCCGGACCGGCCAGGGGACCATCACGGTCAACCGCAAGCCCATCGAGCAGTACTTCACCTCGGCCACCCACCGGATGATCGTGACCGAGCCGCTGCGGCTGACCAACCTGGCCGAGGGCTACGACGTCGACGCCACCATCGACGGTGGCGGGGTCTCCGGCCAGGCGGGCGCCCTGCGCCTGGGCATCGCCCGTTCGATCCTCGAGCTCGACCCCGAGCTGCGCCCGACCCTCAAGAAGGCCGGCCTCCTGACCCGCGACGCCCGCGAGAAGGAGAGCAAGAAGTACGGCCTCAAGAAGGCCCGCAAGGCGCCGCAGTACTCGAAGCGGTAGTCGGCCGTGGGTGTCCGGTTCGGCACCGACGGCATCCGCGGTGTCGCCAACGCCGAGCTCGGAGCGGAGCTGGTCCTCGCCCTCGGCCGGGCCACGGCACGGGCGCTGCCGGCCCCGACCTTCCTCATCGGCCGCGACACCCGGCGGTCGGGCCCGCTCCTGCAGGCCGCCCTCTCGGCCGGCCTGGCCAGCGAGGGCGCCGACGTCGTCGACCTCGGTGTCCTGCCCACCCCCGGCGTGGCCTGGCTCTGCGCCGTCGCGGCGTCTCCCGGGCGCGGTGATCTCGGCCTCGCACAACCCGTTCACCGACAACGGGGTGAAGCTCTTCGCCACCGGCGGCCTGAAGCTGCCCGACGCGGCCGAGGCGGCCGTCGAGGAGGAGCTCGACCGCGTCCTCGACGTCGACGGTCCGTGGCCCGCGGTCGCCGACCGGTCGCGCCGTGGGTCGCCTGTCGTCCGATCCCGACGCCGCCGACGGCTACGTCGAGCACCTGGTGGCCGCCCTCGAGGGTCGCGTCTCTCGACGGCCTGCGGGTGGTGGTGGACTGCGCCAACGGCGCCGCCTCGGCCATCGCCCCCGTCGTCCTCGAGCGCCTGGGGGCGACCGTGGACGCCATCGCCTGCGAGCCCGACGGGACCAACATCAACGACGGGTGCGGGTCGACCCACCCCGAACGCGTCGGCCGCCGCGGTGGTCGAGCCCGGGGCGCGACGATCGGCCTGGCCCTCGACGGCGACGCCGACCGGCTGGTGGCCGTGGACCACACCGGCGCGGCCACCACCGGGGACGAGCTCCTGGCCCTCTTCGCCACCGACCTGGCCGGGCGCGGACGCCTGGCCGGCAACACGGTGGTGGTGACGGTCATGTCGAACCTCGGTTTCCGCCTGGCCATGGCCGAGAAGGGGCATCGCCGTCCGGGAGACCCCGGTCGGCGACCGGTACGTCCTCGAGGCGCTGGACGCCGACGGGCTCGACCCTCGGTGGCGAGCAGTCGGGGCACCTCGTCTTCCGCGAGCTGGCCACCACCGGTGACGGCATCCTCACCGGCGTGCTCCTGCTGGACCTGCTGCGGCGGACCGGGCCGGCCGCTGGCCGAGCTGGCCGGCGGAGGTCATGCGGCGGCTGCCCCAGGTCCTCGTCAACGTGCCCGCCGTCGACCCGGCCCGGTGGTGGAGAGCGCCGACGTCCAGGCCGAGGTGGCGGCGGTGACCGGCGAGCTCGGCGACCGCGGCCGGGTCCTGCTGCGGGCCAGCGGGACCGAGCCCCTCGTCCGGGTCATGGTCGAGGCGGCCGACGAGGATCTCGCCCACGCCGGTCGGTGGCGCGGCTGGCGCGCCGTCGTGGAACGCGCCGCCTCGGTCCCGAGCGCGCCGTAGCCTGGGCCCATGTGCGGCATCATCGGAGCCACGGGTGACGACGGCGTCCTCGATCTCCTGCTCGACGGCCTGGAGCGGCTCGAGTACCGGGGATACGACTCGGCCGGCGTCGCCCTCGACTACAGCGGCGACCTCTACCGGGCCCGCGCGGCCACGGGGACCCGCTCGCTCGAGGACCTCCGCAAGGTCGTCGAGAACGCCCCCGCCGGGGTGACGGCCGGGATCGGCCACACCCGCTGGGCCACCCACGGTCACCCGACCGAGAAGAACGCCCACCCCCACCTCGACTGCAGCGGCCGGGTGGCCGTCGTCCACAACGGGATCATCGAGAACTGGCGCGAGCTGGCGGCCCGGCTCCGCGACAGCGGCCACCTGCTCGCGTCCGACACCGACACCGAGGTGTTCGCCCATCTGGTCGAGGAGGAGATGGCGTCGGGGCCGTCGCTGGCCAACGCCGTCCGCGTCGTCGCTGCGCGAGGTCCGCGGGGCCTTCGCCCTGGCCGTCATGGCCGCGTCGGAGCCGGGGACGATCGTGGCCGCCCGCCGCGTCTCGCCCCTGGTGGTGGGGATGGGCGACGGCGACAATCCCCGTCGGCCCTGCTGGCCTCGGACATCCCGGCCCTGCTCGGGCACACCCGGCGCTTCTGGGTCCTCGACGACGACCAGGTGGTGGAGCTGCGGCCCGGTTCGATGCGGGTGACGACGCTGGCCGGCAAGGTGGTCGAGCCGACCGAGCTGAAGGTCGACTGGGACATGGAGGCGGCCGAGAAGGGCGGCTACCCCGACTTCATGGGCAAGGAGATCCACGAGCAGCCCCGGGCGGTGGCCGACACCCTGCTCGGTCGGCTCCTGCCCGACGGCACCATCGGGCTCGACGAATTGCGGATCACCCCCGACGACCTGCGCGCAGATCGACAAGGTCTTCATCGTCGCCTGCGGCACGAGCTACCACGCCGGGCTGGTGGCCAAGTACGCCATCGAGCGCTGGGCCCGGCTGCCGACCGAGATCGACATCGCCTCGGAGTTCCGCTACCGCGACCCCGTCCTCGACCACCGGACCCTGGTCGTCGGGGTGAGCCAGTCGGGCGAGACGATCGACACCCTCCAGGCCATGAGCGAGGCCCGGCAGTGGGACGCCAAGGTGCTCGTCATCTCGAACGTGGTGGACTCGTCGATGGCCCGGGTGGCCGACGGCGTCCTCTACACCCACGCCGGTCCCGAGGTGGGGGTGGCGTCGACCAAGACCCACCTCTCCCAGATCGTCGCCCTCGAGCTCCTGGCGCTCTACCTGGCCCAGCTGCGCGGGACGCTGGCCCCCGGACGAGGCCCGCCGGCTCTTCGCCAAGCATGGCCGAGCTCCCGGGCTCGATCGAGACGGTCCTCGGCCGCGAGGACGACGTCGCCGCGGTGGCCGGCCGCTTCACGACGACGCGCGACTTCTTCTTCCTCGGTCGCCACGTCGGCTTCCCCGTGGCCCTCGAAGGCGCGCTCAAGCTGAAGGAGCTCTCCTACCTGCGGGCCGAGGGCTATCCCGGCCGGCGAGCTCAAGCACGGGCCCATCGCCCTGATCGAGCCGGGCACGGTGGTGGTGGCGGTGGCCACCCGGACGCGGCTGTGGGAGAAGATGATGAGCAACATCGCCGAGGTCCGCAGCCGGGGGGCCACCGTGATCCTGGTGGCCAACGACGGCGACGACGAGACGGCGGCCGAGGCCGACGACGTCCTGTGGGTGCCGGCGCACCGAACCGCTCTTCGCCCCGGTGGTGGACGTGGTGCCGCTGCAGCTCTTCGCCTACCACCTGGCCGCCCTCCACGGTCTCGACGTCGACCGCCCCCGCAACCTGGCCAAGACCGTCACGGTCGAGTGACGGCGCCGTCGAGCGTGGCCGACGAGGGACGTGTCCGCGGCATCGGGGTCGACGCCGTCGACGTGGCCCGCTTCCGGGCCGTCCTCGAGCGCCGGCCCGGGCTGGCCGGGCGCCTCTTCACCGACGCCGAGCGTTCCTACGCCGAGTCGGGGAAGGATCCCGGCCCCCGCCTGGCGGCGCGGTTCGCGGCCAAGGAGGCGGTCCTGAAGGCGCTCGGGGTGGGCATCGGGGCCGCCGACTTCCACGACGTCGAAGTGGTCCGGGTCGACGACGGGGCCCCCCGCCTGGCCCTGGCCGGCCGCGCCGCCGCGCTGGCCGCCGGCCGCGGGGTCCGCTGGTGGCACCTGTCGCTCACCCACACCGACCTGGTGGCGGTGGCCTCGGTGGTGGCCGAGGGTCGGACCGGGGGTGACGCGTGAAGCCGGTCGTCACCGTGGCCGAGATGCGGGCCATCGACGACGAGGCGCACTGGCCACGGTGGCCCACGACGTCCTGGTCGACCGGGCCGGCACGGCCGTGGCCGCCGCCGCCCTGCGCCTCCTGGGCGGCGCCTACGGCCGCCGGGTGGTGGTGGTGGCCGGCAAGGGCTCCAACGGCGCCGACGGCCGGGTGGCCGCCGCCCGGCTGCGCCGGCGCGGGGCGCGGGTCCGAGGTGCTGGAGGCGGCCGACGCCCCCGACCGGATCGCCCGCGACGGCGGCGTCGACCTGGTCATCGACGCCGCCTACGGCACCGGCTTCCGGGGGACCTACCGGGCCCCGTCGGTCCCGGCCGGCGTCCGCGTGCTGGCCGTGGACATCCCGTCGGGCGTCGACGGCGACACCGGGGAGGCCTGCGGCGAGCCGCTGCGGGCCGATGTCACGGTCACCTTCGCCGCCCTCAAACCGGGTCTGCTCCAGGGCGACGGGCCCCTCCTGGCCGGCCGGGTGGAGGTGGTCGACATCGGTCTCGACGTCGACCGGGCCCGGCTCTGGGTGGTGGAGGACGCCGACGTGGCCCGGCTGCTGCCCGTCCGCCCCCGGGGGGCCTACAAGTGGCAGTCGGCCGTCGCCGTCGTGGCCGGGTCGCCGGGCATGACCGGGGCGGCCGAGCTGTGCGCCCACGCCGCCTACCGCGCCGGGGCCGGGATGGTCCGCCTCGGGGTCCCCGGTGCCGATCCGGCCCTGCTGCCGGCGGGCGAGGCCGTCGCCACCGAGCTCGCCGCCGAGGGCTGGGCCGACGGCCGCCCTCGAGATGGTGACCCGGCTGCCACGCCCTCGTGGTCGGACCGGGCCTCGGTCGCGGCCGAGGACACCGGCGCCCAGGTCCGCCGCCTGGTGGCCGGGGCCACCGTCCCCGTCGTGGTCGACGCCGACGGGCTGGTGGCCCTCGGAACCGGCGCCGGAGATCGCCCGACGTCGTCGGCGGCGCCGCGGTCGGCCGGTCCGCTGCCGTCCTCACCCCCCACGACGGCGAGTTCGCCGGCCTGACCGGGGCGCCGCCGGGGGTCGACCGCATCGACGCGGCCCGGGCGCTGGCGGCCGCCACCGGGGCCGTCGTCCTGCTGAAGGGACCCACCACCGTGGTGGCCGAGCCCGGGGGCACCGCCCTCCTGGTCACCGCCGGCTCGCCCCGCCTGGCCACGGCCGGCACCGGCGACGTCCTCTCCGGTGCCATCGGGGCCTTCGTGGCCCGCGGCCTCCCGCTCTTCGAGGCGGCCGGCCTGGCCGCCCACGTCCACGGACGGGCCGCCGCCCTGGGCCCGCCCGAGGGCCTGGTGGCCGGCGACCTGGCCGACCTCCTCGGTCGGTGGCTCTCGGACGTGCGCCGGCCGTGGTCGAGGAGAGGCCACCGGCGCCCGCCGGCCACCGCTACCCGGGCCTGCGCCCGGCCTGGGCCGAGATCGATCTGGCCGCCGTCCGCCACAACGCCCGCTTGCTGCGGCGTCTGGCCGCCCCCGCCGCCCTCTGCGCCGTGGTGAAGGCCGACGCCTACGGCCACGGGGCGGTGCCGGTGGCGCGAGGCGGCGCTCGAGGCCGGGGCCCCGTGGTTGGCGGTGGCCCTGGTCGAGGAGGGGGTGACCCTGCGCGACGCCGGCATCGACGCCCCCGTCCTCGTCCTCTCGGAGCCGACGGCCGAGGCCATGGGCGACGGTGGTCGGCGGGGCCTCACCCCGACGCTCTACACCCGGCGACGGGGTGGACGGCGGCCGCGGCCGCGGCCGCCGCCGCCGCGGAACGGCGGCTCGACGTCCACGTGAAGGTGGACACCGGGCATGCACCGGGTCGGCGCCGACCCCGCCGACGTCGTCGCCCTCGTCCGGGCCGTCGACGCCGCGCCGGGACTGCGCTTCGCCGCCCTCTGGAGCCACCTGGCCGTGGCCGACGAGATCGAGCGACGAGGAGACGGGCCTTCACCGCCGAGCCAGCTCCGGCGGCTGGCCGCCGCCCGGGCCGCGCTGGCCGCGGCCGGTCTCGATCCGCCCATGGTCCACATGGCCAACTCGGCCGGTGCCATCGCCGTCCCCGGGGCCCGGCTCGACATGGTCCGCTGCGGGATCGCCCTCTACGGCGTCGTCCCCATGCCCGCCCTCGGCCCCGTCCTGGCCGCCGACCCCGCCGTGGCGGCGGTCGAGCTCCTGCGCCCCGTCCTGTCGCTGCGTGTCGCCGGTGTCGCTCGTCCGGCCGCTCGACGCCGGGGAGCGACCCTCCTACGGTCGGCGTCGTCCGCTTCCGGACCGCGCTCGGTCGTCGCCACCGTCCCCATCGGCTACGCCGACGGCGTCCCGCGGCGCTACTTCACCGCCGGGGGTACCGTGCTGATCGGCGGTCGTCGTCGCCCGCTGGCCGGTACGGTCACCATGGACCAGATCGTGGTGGACTGCGGGACCGCGACGCTGCGGTGTCGGTGGGCGACGAGGTCGTCCTCATCGGCAGCCAGGGCACGGAGTCGCTGACGGTCCAGGACTGGGCCGACCGTCCTCGGCACCATCGGGAACGAGGTGCTCACGGAGATCGGGTCACGGGTGCCCCGGGTGGTGGTCGACACCGACCCGGCTGGTGGGGCATCCGAGGAGGAGGGGACATGAGCAGGCCAACGTGGAAGGGCCGCCGCCGGGGTCGGGTGCTGGCCCTCGGGGCCGGCGCCACCGCCGTCGCCGGAGCGGCGGGGTGGGCCCTCCAGCACCGGGCCGTCTCCCGGTCGTCGGCCACGGCCCAGGAGATGGCGGCCGAGGGCCTGACCCTGCCCGACGACCTCCGCCATCACTTCGTGGACGTCGAGGACGGCGGCCGCATCCATGTCGTCGAACGTGGCCAGGGCCCCGCTCTGGTCCTGCTCCACGGGATCATGCTGTCGTCGGCCCTCTGGGTCCACCAGCTGCGCGACCTCGCCGATCACCACCGCGTCATCGCCGTCGACCTCCGTGGCCACGGCCAGTCGCTGCCCGGGGTCGGTCGGATCCGGGATCGAGATCCTGGCGTCCGACGTCACCGCTGTCCTCGAGACCCTCGGCGTCGAGGACGCCGTCGTGGTCGGGCCATTCCATGGGCGGCATGGTGGCCCTCCAGCTGGCCCTCGACCTTCCCCCCGGCGAGCGCCGACGCCGCCTGGCCGGGATCGTCCTCACGTCGACCACGGCCGGCCCCTTCTCCTCCCTGCCCGGATGGGCCGGCGTGGTCCGGATCACCGGACCGGTCACGGCCCGGGCCCTCCTCGTCGGCGAGCGCTGCGGGCGCCAAGGCCCTGCCGTCGAGCGATCTGCGGTGGTGGTTGGTCCGTCTCGGATTCGGCGCCGACGCACCCGCCGCCCAGGTCCGCTTCGTCGAGGCCATGCACCGCGGGACCCCGTCGCGGACGCTGGCCGACCTGATCCCCTCGCTGGCCGTCTTCGACCTCTCGCCGCGGCTCGGGTCCCTCGATCTCCCCGTCCTCGTCGTCGTCGGCTCCCACGACAAGCTCACCGCACCGAGGCTGGCCCGGCGTATGGCGGCGGCGCTGCCCGAGGCGGCACTCGTCGAGCTCCCCCGCTGCGGCCACATGCCCATGCTCGAGCGGCGCCACGAATTCTCGCGTCTGGTGGACGAGTTCACGGCCAAGATCTCCTGAGCACCGTGGGCTCCCTGGCCGAGCTCCGGACCGAGGCTCTGGGATGCACGCGCTGCGCCCTGGCCCGGACGCGGACCCAGGTCGTCTTCGGCGTCGGGCGACCCCACCGCCGAGCTCCTGTTCGTCGGGGAGGGTCCTGGCCGCGACGAGGACCTGGCCGGGGAACCCTTCGTCGGCCGGTCCGGGAAGCTCCTCGACAAGCTCGTCCTCCAGGAGCTCGGCCTCGACCGCGCCCGGTTCTACATCGCCAACGTCGTCAAGTGCCGGCCGCCGGGGAACCGGGATCCGCTCCCGGCCGAGATCGAGTCCTGTCGTCCCTACCTCGAGGCCCAGCTCGCGCTCATCGACCCCGCCGTGGTGGTGACCCTGGGGAACTTCGCCACCCGGCTGCTGCTCGAGACCACCGAGGGCATCACGTCGGCTGCGCGGCCGCGTCTACCCGTTCCGCGGCGGCCACCTGGTCCCCACCTACCACCCCGCCGCCGCACTGCGGGGCGGGGCCGAGGTGGTGGCCGAGATGCGGGCCGACCTGGTCCGGGCCAAGCGCCTCCTCGCCGGCGAGACGCCGTGACCGGGGCGCCCGATCGTGGCGCGCACCTCCTCCGCCGAAGAGACCCGTCGGCTCGCCGCCGCTCTGGCCGGGGAGCTGCGCCGCCGGCGACCTCCTCCTTCTCGTCGGTGCGCCTCGGGCACGGGCAAGACGACCTTCACCCAGGGTCTGGCCCGCGGCCTCGGCGTCACCGACCCGGTCACCAGCCCCACCTTCACCCTGGTCCGCGCCTACCGCTGCCGCGGCCGGTTCGGTCCGCACCCTCCTCCATGCCGACCTCTACCGGCTCGACCGGCTCCAGGACGTCGTCGATCTCGGTCTGGGCGAGATGGTGGAGGACGATTCGGTGGCCGTCGTCGAGTGGGGCGACGTCGCCGCCTCGGTGTTCGGGCCCGAGACGCTCACCGTCGAGCTGGCCGCCGGCCCGCCGTCCGGCGGGGTCGACGAGGAGCGGACCGTGACCCTGCGGCTCGACGGGACCTGGGCGCCGCGCCGCTCCTCGCTCACGGCGCGCCTCGGGCCCTGGACCGACGCCGCCGCCGCCGGCCGCCGCCGGCGCGAGGGCGTAGGCGCCGTGCTCGTCCTGGCCGTGGAGTCGGCCACCGACACGGCGGCGGTGTCCCTGGCCGACGAGAACGGAGGTCTCGGGTCGGTCGTCGTGGCCCGGGGCCGCCGGCACACCGAGACCATCGCGCCGGCCGTCGAGGCCCTCTGCCGCCTGACGGGGACGGCCCTCTCCGATCTCGACGTGCTCGGCGTCGACGTCGGGCCGGGTCTGTTCACCGGGCTGCGCGTCGGCGTCGGCACGGTGAAGGCCCTCTCCTTCGCGCTCGAGGTCCCCGTCGTCGCCGTCACCAGCCTCGAGATCCTGGCCCACGCCCTGGCCGGCTCCGGGGTGAGCGCCGGTCGGCTCCTGGTCCCCGTCGTCGACGCCCGGCGCGGCGGCGTCTTCTCGGCCCGCTTCCGGTCCGGCGCCGGCGACACCACCGGCACCGGCGACACCGCCGGCACCGCCGGCACCGCCGGCACCACCGCCGTCGCGGTCACCGGTGCCGTCGAGGCGGTCAGCGGCGCCGGCGCCGAGGCGGTGTGGACGCCCGAGACCCTGGCCGCCGACCTGGCCGCCCAGTCCCAGCCGCTCCTCCTGGCCGGCGACGGCGCGCTGCGGTACGGCGCTCTGTTCGGTTCCCTCCCCGGTGTCACGCTGGCCGGCCCCGCCTACGTCTCCCCTCCGGTGACCGTCCTGGCCGGGCTCACCGTGACCCGGGGTCTGGCCGGTCGGGTCGACGACGGCGCCGCCGTCATGCCCCGGTACCTCCGCGAGGTCGACGCCCGGATCAATTGGGAGCAGCGGGCCACGCCCCGGGCCGCCACCGCGGCCGGTGGGTGACGATGCCCGACGCTGACTGGGAGACGCCCCCCGGCGACGGCGACGGCGCCGGCGGACGGGGGGTGGCCGGTGCCGTCCGGATCGCCCCCTTCCGTCGTCGCCACCTCCGGTCGGTGGTCCGGATCGAGGAAGAGGCCTATCCCCGGCCGTGGTCGGCGACGCTCTTCCTGTCGGAGCTGGCCCAGCGGTCGTCGCGGCGCTACACGGTGGGGAGCATCGGCCCCATCGTCGTCGGCTACGCCGGGCTGATGGTGGTCGGGGACGAGGGCCACGTCACCACCTTGACCGTCGACCCCGGGTGGCACCACCGCGGGATCGGGACCGTCCTGCTCGCCGACCTGGCCCGGGCCGCCCCCGGGCTCGGGATCCGGCACCTGACCCTCGAGGTCCGGGTGGGCAACGTGGCCGCCCAGGAGCTCTACCGGCGCTTCGGTTTCGCCCCCGTCGGCGTGCGGAAGAACTACTACGCCGAGACGGGCGAGGACGCCATCATCATGTGGGCCCGCGACATCGACACCGCCGAATACGGCGAACGCCTGGCCTCCATCGAGGCGGACGTCCACCGGGACCCGACGGCGTGACCGGTCCCGGCGCTCTCCTCGGCATCGAGACCTCGTGCGACGAGACCGCGGCGGCGGTCGTCTCGTCCGACGGGGTGGTCCGGTCCACGGTGGTCTCGTCCCAGATCGACCGGCACGCCGCCTACGGGGGGGTCGTCCCCGAGATCGCCGGCCGCGCCCACCTGGAGCTGCTCCCGGCCGTCCTGGCCGGCGCCCTCGAGGGTGCCGGCCTTCCGGCCCGGGCCCCCGGTCTGGCCGCCGTGGCCGCCACCTCGGGTCCCGGCCTCATCGGGTCGCTGCTCGTCGGCCTGAGCGAGGCCAAGGCGCTGGCCCTGGCCTGGGACGTCCCCTTCGTCGCCGTCAACCACCTCGAGGGCCATCTCTTCGCCGCCCTCCTCGACCACCCCGATCTGGACCGGGCCCACCCCGAGGGGACTCACGCCGACGGGACCCACCCCGATCGGTCCGGACCGGCCTGGCCCCTCGTGGTGGCCCTGGTGTCGGGAGGGCACTCCCTGATCGTCTCCATGGAGGGACCCGGCCGGTACCGGCTCCTCGGGCAGACGCTCGACGACGCCGCCGGGGAGGCCTTCGACAAGGTGGCCCGCTTCCTGGGGCTCGGCTATCCCGGCGGCCCCGCCATCGAGCGGGCCGCCGCCGGTGGCGACCCCGACGCCTTCGCCTTCCCCCGGTCCATGCTGGCCGACGGCCTCGACCTGTCCTTCTCGGGCCTGAAGACGGCCGTCGTCCGTGCCGTGGAGGCCCATCCGGACGCTTCCAACGAGGACGTGGCGGCGTCGTTCCAGCAGGCGGTGGTGGACGTCCTGGTGGCCAAGGCCGTCCGGGCCGCCACCACCGTGGGCGCCGGCGGCCTGTGCCTGGCCGGCGGGGTGGCCGCCAACGGCCCGCTACGGGCCGCCCTGCGGACGGCGGGCGACCAGCTGGGCATCCCCGTCTACCTCCCCAGCCGGGCCATGTGCACCGACAACGCCTCCATGATCGCCGCCGCCGCCTGGTGGCAGCTCGACCACCTGGGCCCGAGCCCACTGGGGACGGCCGCCGACCCCAACCTCCGCCTCAGGCTTCTTCCCTGACCAGGCCCGTCGCGGTTGCCGCGCCGACTCCGGCCCGCTATCGTTAGCACTCGCAAGGTTAGAGTGCTAACAGGTGCCCACAGGAGGCTCGTCAGTCATGAAGCTCCATCCCCTCGAGGACCGGATCGTCGTCCGCCCCGGCGAATCCGAAGAGACCACGGCCTCCGGGCTCGTCATCCCCGACACCGCCAAGGAGAAGCCACAGCAGGGCGAGGTCCTCGCCGTCGGCCCCGGCCGTCGCGCCGAGTCCAGCGGGGAGCTCATCCCCATCGATGTCAAGGTCGGTGACACCGTCGTCTACTCCAAGTACGGCGGCACCGAGATCACCGATCGACGGCGAGGACCTGCTCATCCTCTCCGGCCGTGACGTCCTCGCCAAAGTCCGAAGAAGTAGTCGCGGATGTCCAAGATCCTGAAGTTCGACGAGGCGGCGCGGCGCGGCCTCGAGGCGGGCGTCAACAAGCTGGCCGACACCGTGAAGGTGACCCTCGGCCCGAAGGGCCGCAACGTCGTCATCGACAAGAAGTTCGGTGCGCCGACGATCACCAACGACGGCGTCACCATCGCCCGGGAGGTGGAGCTGGAGGACCCGTTCGAGAACATGGGTGCCCAGCTCGTCAAGGAGGTCGCCACCAAGACGAACGACGTCGCCGGTGACGGCACCACGACGGCCACCGTCCTGGCCCAGGCCCTCATCCACGAGGGTCTGCGCAACGTGGCCGCCGGCGCCAACCCCATGGCCCTCAAGAAGGGGATCGAGAAGGGCGTCGCCGCCGCGGTGGCGGCCATCAAGAAGCAGGCCAAGGAGATCGACTCCAAGCACGAGATCGCCCAGGTGGCCGCCATCTCGGCGGCGGACCCGAACATCGGCGACGTCCTCGCCGACGCCATCGACAAGGTGGGCAAGGACGGGACCGTGACCGTCGAGGAGTCGAACACCTTCGGCCTCGAGCTCGAGTTCACCGAGGGGATGCAGTTCGACAAGGGCTTCCTCTCGCCGTACTTCGTCACCGACCCCGAGCGCCAGGAGGCCGTCCTCGACGACCCCTTCGTCCTCATCGCCAACCAGAAGGTCTCGGCCGTCCACGACCTCGTCCCCGTCCTCGAGAAGATCATGCAGACGGGCAAGCCCCTGCTGATCATCGCCGAGGACGTCGAGGGCGAGGCGCTGGCCACCCTGGTGGTCAACAAGATCCGCGGCACCTTCACGTCGGTGGCGGTCAAGGCGCCCGGCTTCGGTGAGCGCCGCAAGGCCATGCTTCAGGACCTCGCCATCCTCACCGGCGGTCAGGTCATCTCCGAGGAGATCGGCCTGAAGCTCGAGAACACGACCGTCGACCTGCTCGGTTCGGCCCGGCAAGGTCATCGTCACCAAGGACGACACCACCATCGTCGAGGGTGGCGGTGACCGACGACGACGTCAAGGGACGGATCGCCCAGATCAAGCGCGAGATCGAGGACACCGACTCCGACTGGGACCGCGAGAAGCTCCAGGAGCGCCTGGCCAAGCTGGCCGGCGGTGTCGCCGTCGTGAAGGTCGGCGCCGCCACCGAGGTGGAGCTCAAGGAGAAGAAGCACCGCATCGAGGACGCCCTCTCCGCCACCCGGGCCGCCATCGAGGAGGGCATCGTCGCCGGCGGCGGGCACCGCGCTGGTCCGCAGCCGGGCCGCCGTCGAGAAGGTGGCCAAGAGTCTCGACGGGCGACGAGGCCACCGGTGCCCGCATCGTGGCCAAGGCCCTCGAGGAGCCGCTCAAGTGGATCGCCATCAACGCCGGCCTCGAAGGGGCGGTCATCGTCCGCCAGGTCGAGCGCGAGACCGGCACGACCGGGCTCAACGCCGTCACCGGCGACGTTCGAGGACCTGGTGAAGGCCGGCGTCATCGATCCGGCCAAGGTGACCCGCTCGGCGCTGCAGAACGCCGCGTCGATCGCCGGGCTGCTGCTCACCACCGAGGCGCTCGTGGCCGACAAGCCCGAGAAGTCCGACCGGCGGCGGCCGCCGCCGCTGCTGCCGGCGGCATGGGTGGCATGGGCGGCATGGGCGGGATGGGAATGATGTAAGAGGTCCGACCTCTCGGGCCGGCTCCGTCCCACGACGGTGGCGGCCGACGGGCGACGACGCGGCCGGGCCTTCGGGTCCGGCCGTCGTCGTGTCCCGGGGCCCTCGACGACCGGCGTAGCGTGCACGTCCGATGGCGGAGACCGGGGAGGGGACCGACAGCACCCTCCCTCGGGGCCGACGGGTTGCCCCCACCCCCCGGGAGGGGGGGCGACAGGTCATCCCGCGACCTCCGACGGCCCACGCCGGGTCCCCGGCCCCGTGGACCGGGCTCCCCCGGCAGCGGCGGCGGGGGATCACCGTGGCCCGGGTGCGCCGGGCCGTCTCCGGTTCCCGGTCGATGCCCGACGGGGGGCGACCGGTGCCGGCCGACGCCTTTCCCGATCCGGGGTCACCGTCCGCCGTCCTGGTGGCCGTCTTCGAGGAGGAGGGCGAGGCCCGGGTCGTCCTCACGCGCGACGGTCCGCCCATCTGCGGTCCCACCGCGGTGAGGTGAGCTTCCCCGGGGGGCGGCTCGACGGGGGGGAGACGCCCGAGGAGGGAGCCCTGCGGGAAGCGGCCGAGGAGATCGGTCTCGACACCTCGGCCCGGTGGAGCCGGTCGGGATCGGCTCACCCCGCTCGACGACCTTCTCCGCGGGGAGCACCGCATAGCGCGCCGGTCGATGGGCGTCCTTCCCGGGCCCGCCCGCACCTGGTGGCCGAGCCCCACCGAGGTCGAGCACGTCTTCGACGTGGCCGCTCGTGCCGAGCTGGCCGCCGCCGACGATGTTCCGCGAGGAGCGCTGGGTCGGTGCCCGGCCGACCCACCGCCGGTCGTCGCCGAGGGACGACGTCCCCGGCGACGCCCCCTTCCCGGTCTGGTTCTTCGAGCTGCCCCACGACACCGTCTGGGGGGCGCCGCCGCCCGCATGCTCGTCGAGCTGCTGCGCCTCGTCCTCGACGTCTGACCGGGGCGTCGGTCGGCGGCGGTCG
>CAWJFJ010000005.1:0-44974 GCA_963842145.1 uncultured Acidimicrobiaceae bacterium | reverse complement strand
CGGGTCTCCTTGTGGACCGTGTGCTTGCGGTCCCAGCGGCAGAACTTCTTCCATTTCGATCCGCTCGCGGTCGTTCTGCTTGTTCTTCATCGTGATGTAGTTCCGCCGTTTGCAGACCTCGCAGGCCAGCGTCACCTGGACACGCTTCTCGTTCTTGGCCATCGCCCTGCCCTTCCTCTTCCTGGCCACCCCTCCGATGGGGCCCGCCGTGCCTGCGCCTGGTAGCGGCGGCGGGACTCGAACCCGCGACCCCACGATTATGAGCCGTGTGCTCTGACCGACTGAGCTACGCCGCCGGGGAGCCCCCTGTCGGAATCGAACCGACGACACCAGCCTTACCATGGCTGTGCTCTGCCGACTGAGCTAAGGGGGCCGACACAGCGCCTGCGCGCCGGACGATCATAGTCGAGGCTCCCCCCGCCCCCGGGGCCGGCCGGGGAGGCGACCACCTGCCGTTACCATCGGCCGATGGACATCCGGCTGGCGCGTCCGGGCGACGCCGAGGCCCTGCGGGCGATCTACAACACCGAGGTCTCCGGGTCCACCGTGACCTTCGACATCGTGCCCCGCAGCCACGCCGACCAGGTGGCCTGGATCGAACGCCACCAGGGGGTCCACCCGGCGGTGGTGGCCGTCGAGGAGGGGATCGTGGCCGGCTTCGGGTCGCTCTCGCCGTTTCGCGACCGGCCCGCCTACGCCACCACGGTGGAGGACTCCGTCTACGTGGCCGGGCACCGGCGCGGTGAAGGGGTGGGGCGGCTCCTGCTCGACGAGCTGGTGAGCCTCGCCACCCGCCAGGGGTTCCACACCGTCATCGCTCGCACCGTCGGCGACAACGAGCCCTCGATCGCGTGCTGCACCGGGCGTGCGGATTCGCCCTCGTCGGTGTCGAACGTGAGGTGGTCGGGAAGTTCGGCCGCTGGATCGACGTCGCCGTCCTCCAGCGGATGCTCTGACGGTCCGGGACTGGGGTCAGGCCCCGAGATACTCCAACTCGGGGCGCTCCGCCACCGGGCCGCCCTACTGGTCGCCACCCCGGCGGCGCCACGACACGCGGTCCGACAGAAGATCGCCATCCAGGCCGGTCTCTCGTCCGACCACGCCCGGAAGATCAACAAGTTCATCAAGGACCATGGCGCCAAGGGCGTCTCGTCGAGACCCAGGGTGACCAGCTCCGGGTGTCGGGCAAGAAGCGACGATCTGCAGGACGTGATCAAGGCACTCAAGGGAGAGGATTTCGGCATCCCCCTGCAGTTCACGAACTTCCGCGACTGAACCGGAGGGGGAGGGGTCAGGAGGGGGGCTGGGCCTCCACCAGTGCCTCGGCTGCTTCGGCCGTCTCCTGCTCCGAGGTCCCGCCGCTCGCCGGCGCCACCCGGAACAGCCGCTGGAACACCACGAACTTCACCACCCAGAGGACTCCGAAGGCGAAGAGGTTCATTCCTTCGACGATGGCCGTCCGGATCAGGTGGTCATGCTCGAAGTACTGGACACCGAGTCGGCGCGCCTCGGACGAGGTGAGGACCGACAGGAGCATGCCGGCGATCGACAGACCCCAGAAGGGCAGGACCTCGCGCCGGATGTGTGAACGCCCGGTCTTCCCCCAGGCCCAACGACGGTTCAGGTTGTATGCGGGCACGGTGGCGACGGCGTTGGCGAACAGGGTGCTCGGCACCTCCGTCCACAGCCTGAACACCCCGTAGACCAGCCCGAGCGTGGCGAAGGACACCACGGTGGAGCTGACCGACACCATGGTGTAACGGAACATCTTCTTGCCTTCGGCTGTCTTGCGGAGTCGCCAGAGACTCACCAGGCGTGCGACCAGTCCGGACATCCCGGTCAATCTACTCCGGGTCCCACGGAAGTGGATTCGGCGAGTCGGCCCACCGGTCACGGAGCCGGCCGGTTGATCGCTTCAGTCGTGCGCCTCCAGGGCGTTGCCCCAGGCCACGCCGCCGAGCCACGCCGCGCTCGGCTTGGGCCGTCGCTCGAGACTCTGGCGGTCCACCGCCACCAAACCGAAGGTGGGTCCGTACCCGAGGACCCACTCGAAATTGTCGAGCAGGCTCCAGTACACGTAGCCGCGGACGTCGATGCCGTCGTCGAGACAGCGACTCACTCCGGCCAACGCATCGGAGACGAACGAGATTCGTTCGGTGTCGACGGCCGTCCCGATTCCGTTCTCGGTGACCACGAGAGGCGTCCCGGCGGTGACGTCCCAGGCGCGTCGGATGACCGCCTCGAGCGCGTCCGGCCAGTACTCGTAGCCCATCTGGGTGAGGGCCACCCCCTCCTCGGTCGCCATCGCCCCGGTCGGTCCCACCCGCATCCGGGTGTAGCACTGGACCCCGACGAAGTCGTCGCCCGTGGCGGCCTCGAGGTAGACGTCCTCCATGGACCGTCGGATCCGGTCACGTCGCTCCTCGCCACCGTCGACCGCCTGATAGTCGGTCATCGACAGGGTCAATCCGACGGGAAAGTCACCTCGGCCTGATCGCAGCACGTCGACGGCCAGGCGGTGCGCCCGGCAGAAGGCGTCATTCACCGCCCGGCGTCGCCCGGCGTCGTGGACGGCCGGCGGGAACACTCCGACGAGGTAGCCCATGCAGGCGACGATGTTGGGCTCGTTGATGGTGCATCCCCAGCCGATCAGGTCGCCCAGGTGGGCCACGGCGCGCTGACAGAAGCGGGCGAAGAGCTCGGGGGCGTCGGCCGCCTCCCACCCCCCGCGTCTCGTCAGCCACGTCGGGGTGGTGAAGTGGTGGAACGTGACCATGGGGACCAGGCCCAGCTCCCGGGCGGCGGCGCACTGGCGGCGGTAGTGCTCCAGAGCGGCCAGGGACCACTCACCCTCCTCGGGTTCGATCCGGCTCCATTCGACCGAGAACCGGTACGCGCCGAAGCCGAGGTCGGCCAGCAGCGCCAGGTCCTCGGGCCACCGGTGCCACGAGTCGCACGCATCGCCACTCGGTTCCGTGCAGGGCGTCCCGGACGCGTGCTCGAACTCCCACCAGTCGTTGTTGACGTTCCCCCCTTCGATCTGGTGGGCGGCGGAGGCGGCCCCCCACAGGAAACCGTCGGGAAAGGCGATCCTCGGCATGGCCGAAACCGTAGCGGCGACCCGCCGGCGCCAACCCCGGCCCGCCCTAGCCCCACCGATGTCACCCCCCCTCACCGGGCGCTGTCAGGATGGAGAGGTGAGCGACGCACTGGACTTCCTCGTCAAGCTCCTCGACATCGAGCCCATCGAGGTCAACATCTTCCGAGGGGTGAGCCCCGACGAGCACCGCCAGCGGGTCTTCGGGGGCCAGGTGGCGGCGCAGGCGCTCATGGCGGCGGGAAGGACGGTCGAGCGGGGACGGGTCCATTCGCTGCACTCCTACTTCCTCCGCCCCGGAGACCCGAACGTCCCCATCCTCTACGAGGTGGACCGCATCCGCGACGGGCGCTCCTTCACCACCCGCCGGGTGGTGGCCATCCAGCACGGACAGGCGATCTTCAACATGCAGACCTCGTTCCAGGTCGACGAGGACGGCGACTTCGTCCACCAGGTGGCCATGCCCGACGTCCCCGGTCCCGAGACGTTGGCCAGCATGCGCGAGCGGCTGGAGCCCCTGCGCGACCAGTTGGCGGACTGGTTCGCCCGACCTCATCCGATCGACCAGCGCCACGTGGGCGAGCTGCCGTGGATGCAGCACGAGAACCTGGACCCCATCCAGCGGTTGTGGATCCGCGCCGACGGCACCCTGGGCGACGACCCTCTGCTCCACGCCTGCATCGCCGCCTACGCCTCGGACATGTCACTTTTCGACACCATGTTGGCCCCCCACGAGATCAGTTGGGACGACGCCGAGTTCATGGGTGCCAGCCTCGATCACTGCATGTGGTTCCATCGACCGTTCCGCGCCGACGAGTGGCTCCTCTACGACATGGACAGCCCGAACGCCTTCGGGGCTCGTGGGCTGGCGCGCGGCTTCCTCTTCACTCGCGACGGCACCCTGGTGGTGTCGATGGTGCAAGAGGGCCTGATGCGTCTCGTCCCCCGACCCAGCCCCTGATGCGGGGTCAGCGTCCGTCGATGGGAACGTAGGGGCGCTTCTCGGGACCGGTGTAGAGCTGGCGGGGCCGGGCGATCTTGGAGTCCTGATCGAGAAGCTCCTGCCAGTGGGCCAGCCAGCCGGCGGTGCGGGGGATGGCGAAGAGGACAGGGAACATCTCGAGGGGAAAACCCATGGCCTGGTAGATGAGGCCCGAGTAGAAGTCGACGTTGGGATAGAGCCGGCGGGACGTGAAGTACTCGTCGGAGAGCGCGATCTCCTCCAGCTTGAGGGCGATGTCGAGAAGGGGGTTCTTCCCCGTCACCGTGAAGACCTCGTCGGCTGTCCTCTTGATGATCGTGGCCCGCGGGTCGTAGCTCTTGTAGACGCGGTGGCCGAAGCCCTGCAGCCGACCGCCGGTTCCCTGCTTCACCGAGTCGACGAAGGCGGGCACGTTGTCGATCGACCCGATCTCGGTCAACATCCGGATGACGGCCTCGTTGGCTCCTCCGTGACGCGGCCCGTAGAGGGCGGCCACGCGGCGGCGCAGCAGGAGTAAGGGTCGGCATGCGACGAGCCGACCACCCGCATCGCCGTGGTCGAGCAATTCTGTTCGTGGTCGGCATGGAGGATGAACAGGATGTCGAGGGCACGCGTCAAGATGGGATTGGCGTCGAATCGGGGTTCGGCCACCTTCCACATCATCGACAGGAAATTGGAACAGAAGTCGAGAGAATTGTCAGGGTAGACAAAGGGCATACCGACACTGAAGCGGTGGGCGGCGGCGGCCAGGGTGGGCATCTTGGCGATCAGCCGAGTGACCTGCTTGTGTCGTGAGTCGGGGTCGAAGATCTCCTTGGCGTCGAGATAGAAGGTGGACAGCGCCGCCACCGCCGACACCAGCATGCCCATCGGGTGGGCGTCGTAGTGGAAGCCCTCGAGGAACCGCTTTCGGACGTTCTCGTGGATGAACGTGTGCATCGTGACCTCGAGGTTCCACGCCTCGAACTCAGCCGCTGTCGGCAGCTCACCGTGGAGCAGGAGATACGCCACCTCGAGGTACGTCGAATGTTCGGCCAGCTCTTCGATGGGATAGCCGCGGTATCGCAAGATGCCCTCGTCACCGTCGAGGTAGGTGATCGTGCTCGCGCACGCGGCGGTGGACACGAACCCCGGGTCGTAGAACCAGATCCCGGGAAGGAGCTTCGACCACTCGCTGGCCGCCACCCCCCCGCGATCGATGGGGATCTCGAGCTGGTTCCCCGTCCGGTTGTCGATGATGGTGATGCTCTCGGACACGACGCTCGGACCCTCCTGTGATCTTCCCGAACTCGATCCTAGGGCTCCGTCCGTCGATTGGTCATCCCGGGGCGGTCCGGATCATCCGGAGTGCACGGTCGGGGAAGTCGTGCTGGTGGTCGTGGTCGTCGGCGGCGGCGGGACGACGGACACCCGGATGGGCAGCGATGCCGACGCACCGGCGCCCGGCTGCCGCCGTGGCGGTGACGTGGATGACGTAGGACGTGCCGGGTCGGACCGACAGCGGCGGCGGCGAGAGGGTCACGGAATCGCCGGCGGCCACGTCCGTCCTGGCCCGGACGGGGGCGGGCGCCCGGGCCGAACCCCCGGGCACGGCGGTCACGACGAGCGTCACTCCCTCCTCGTCCACGTTGCCCACATCGGCCACCACCACCAGGACGTGCAGAGCCGTCGTGGGTGGCAGCACGCTGACTCCCGAGGTCCCCGGCACCGAGGGGGGAGCGGTGGAGACGGAGAGCAGCGCCAGGCCGGGGACGGCCGTCAGGGATGGCGAGCTCACCAGGGCGGCGACGAACGGACCCACCGACGCCGCACCCCAGACACCGGGATCGGACAACCACGCCGACGCCGGGAGGCGGGCCGACCCCGGCGCCCGGAGCAGCGCCCGGCGGCAGGCCACCCAGGACTCGTCGGCCGATGCCAGCACGGTGTGGGCGGCGATCAAGGTCCGGGCGGCGGCGGCCTCGTCGCCCCCACCGAGACCTCGACGCCCCCCGAGCAGACTTTCGAGCGCGTTCGCCACCTGGGCGGCGGCGCGGCGGCGGCCGTCCATGGCCGCCCCGCAGCGAGCGGCCGCATCTCCCTGCGGCTGGGGAGGGGTGAGGGCGGCGAACCGGCGATCGGCCTCGGCGGTGGTCGTCCGCACGGAGTCGAGATCGGAGAAGAAGGCGGTCCGTCCGAGCGACGGCCCGTCGTTCAGCAGGGCGTTCAGGGCGGAACCCGATGCGTTCGACTGCGCCACGATCGGTGCGGCCAGCACGGCGAAGCTGCGGTCGACCGTGCGTTTGTCCGGTCCCGAGGCCGGCCCGATCTGAGCGACGGCGCCCACGGCCAGGACCACGACGACCGCCGTCGCGACCAAAGGGGCGGCCACCCGGGCCACCCCCCGCCCCACGCCGCGTCGCCGTCGGAGGCGGCGTCGTTCCCCGACCACCTCGAGGACCCTATCGGTCGTGGCCCTCCCGACAGCAGACGACCACGGGGGCGAGGGGGTGCCCGGATCGGGCGTCAGGCACCACTACACTCGCCTGCCGTGCCCGAGAGCACCCCCGCTGCGCCTCCTCCTGTCTACGCGCGCGCCGACGTCCGTCGCACCAGGCGGCGGCGCCTTGTGCGGCGCCTGGTGAGGCTCGGCGCCCTGCTGGTCGTCATCGTGGTCGTCGTGGCGGGGGCCGGATTCGGCTATGTGGAGTACCGCAGTCACCAGATCCACCACGTCGTGGTCAACGGCCTCGAGGCCGTGCCCCCGTCGGGGGTGGAGAACATCGTGCTGGTGGGCTCGACCTCGCGGTGCGCCCTCAAGCAGCAGAGCGTCGCCTTCGGGCTCTGCTCCCAGGGCGTGACCGGCGTCAACAGCGACGTGGTGATGATCCTGCACCTCGATCCCAAGCGGGCCACGGCGTCGATCCTCTCGATCCCCCGGGACCTCTTCGTCCCGAACGCCCGGAGCACCGGGCCGAACAAGATCGACGCCGCCCTGGTCCAGGGGCCCGAGCGTCTGGTGGATGCCATCCAGGAGGATTTCGGCATTCCCATCCAGCACTACGTGGAACTGAACTTCGACAGCTTCCAGGGCATCGTCAACGCCCTGGGCGGCATCAAGATGTACTTCCCCATGCCCCTCTACGACGCCGAGTCGTCGCTCAACATCCCCACCGCCGGCTGTCACATGCTGAACGGCTTCCAGGCTCTGGCCGTGGTGCGCGCCCGCCACCTCCAGTACAAGCCACCAAGGGTGAAGACCAGCAACCCTCGGGACTGGCCGCAGGACCCGGAGAGCGACCTGAGTCGGATCCGGCGTGATCACGAGTTCCTCCGGGTCCTGGCCGGCGCCGTGTCCGCCCGGGGGCTCAGCAACCCCGTCACCGACAACGATCTCCTGGGGTCCGTCGCCCCCATGCTCCAGGTGGACACCAGCTTCTCCCTGGGGGACATGCTCGGGACGGTCCTCACCTTCCACGGGGTGAACCCGAACACGGCACCGCAACAGACGATGCCGGTCATCGTCGACGCCGACAACTATCTGGCCGGCGGCTACGACTACGGAAGCGTGGAGCTCACCAGCCAACCCCAGGACCTCAGCGTGGTCGACCACTTCCTGGGTGTCTCCGCCGGCCGGGACACCATGACGGGGAAGCCCCTCCCCCCGGCGCGCAACGTCACGGTCTCGGTTCTGAACGGCACCGGGGTCAGCGGCCAGGCGGCGGCGACCGGCTCGGCGCTCGGTGCCCTCGGCCTCCAAGTCGTCGGCACGGGGGACGCCACGGCCCTGGGTCCGGTCTCCGAGACCACCGTCACCTACTCCGCCGGCCACGAGGCGGCCGCCGAGCGGGTCGCCCACGACCTCGACGGCGCCGTCGTGATGGGACTCGGGACCACCTCCGACGGCGCCGACGTCACCGTGGTGACCGGAACCGACTTCTCGGTCCAGCCGCCGAGCACGCCGTCGGCCACCAGTCCCACGAACCCCGGCGCTACGGGGACGACCCCGAGCCCGGCCCAATCGGCGATCCTGGCGCCCCCGTCGCCCCCGACCCAGGCCCTGGCCGCATTCGACCCGCGCTCGTGCACGGCGTCAGGAGGCGAAGGACCCTGAACCGGCCGGTCTGCTGAATCGACCGGACTGGCTGAACGGGCCGGTGTGGCTCGACCGGCCGGTGGTGTCTGAACGGCCCGAACGGCCGCCGCGGTCGCTCAGCCCGAGGTGACGTCGGCGGTCGACCGCAGCTCGCTCGCCGTCCTCCGCCAGTGGACGGTGGGACGGATGGCCACGGGGTCGACACGGTCGCGGTGACGGTCGACCACGGCCAGGAGCGAGCGGATGGTCGAAGGCTCGAGGATATGGGGGACGAGGCCCAGATCGAGCAGCTTGGTGTGCGCCGCCCGGTAGTAGTGCTCCTCTTTCTCCACCCGCGGATCCTCGACATTCTCGATATGCGTCGCGCCGGGATAGTTCTCGGCCACCATCTCGGCCATCTCGAGCACCGAGAAGGACTCGGTGAACTGGTTGAACACGCGGAATTCGCCCTCCTGCGCCGGGTTCATCAGCGCCAGCTCCACGCAGGCGAGGGTGTCGCGGATGTCGAGCATGCCGCGTGTCTGTCCACCTTTCCCGTAGACCGTCAGGGGATGTTCGACGACGGCCTGGACGCAGAACCGGTTGAGAACGGTGCCGAAGACGCCGTCGTAGTCGAAGCGGGTCGCCAGGTCCGGGTGGAGGTCGGTTTCCCCCGTCTCCTGGCCGTAGACGATCCCCTGGTTCAGGTCGGTGGCGCGCAGACCCCAGATCCGACAGGCGAACTGGATGTTGTGGCTGTCGTGGACCTTCGACAGGTGGTAGAAGGAGCCCGGTTGCTTCGGGTACGGAAGCGTGTCGGTCCGGCCCTTGTGGGTGATCTCGATGAAGCCCTCTTCGATGTCGATGTTGGGCGTTCCGTACTCGCCCATCGTGCCCAGCTTGACCAGGTGGATCGAGGGATCGCGCTCGGCGATGGCGTACAGCAGGTTGAGGGTGCCGACCACGTTGTTCACCTGGGTGTAGACGGCGTGCTGGCGGTCGATCATGGAGTACGGGGCCGAGCGCTGCTCGGCGAAGTGCACGACCGCTTCCGGTTCGAAGCGGGCCAGTGTGTTGTCGACGAAGACGGGATCGGTCAGGTCACCGATGAAGGTCTCCAGCCTGAGCCCTGACACTTCCTCCCAGATCCGCACCCGGTGCTGGAGCTGGGTGATGGGGACGAGACTGTCCACGCCCATCTCGTGGTCGTACTGACGGCGTGCGAAGTTGTCGACCACACCGACGTCATGTCCTCGACGCGACAGATGGAGGGCCGTCGGCCATCCCAGGTATCCGTCACCCCCCAGCACGAGAATCCGCATCCGTGCCACCTCCCCTCGCCGCTCCCCTGTGCACCGCCGGGCCATCGTGGGCCGTGTCCCCGAACTGGAGCCTTCGCCCGGGACATCGCAACAGCGGACGGGCTTTCCTCGGCCCCTCCGGCCCCAAGCATTCCCGATCAAGCTGGGAGGAGGCTGGGAACGCTTGCAAAACACCCTGGGAACCGTGAGAACGGGGCATAAATTCGGGGCACGACCCGGTCGTTGTGCGCCTCGTCGGGGCGTGTCTAGCGTGGCACCGCCTCCCACCCGCCTCGCGAAGGGCCGTCCTCGTGACTCCGTTGATGTCAAGCCACGTCCACCACGCCCTGGCGGTGTCCGCCACCCACGCCACCGGCCACCACCCGGTCAGCATGTTCCAGGCGGTGGTCCTCGGCGTTCTCCAGGGGCTCAGCGAGCTCTTCCCGGTATCGAGTCTGGGCCACACCGTCTTGTTCCCCACCCTCTTCGGCTGGCACTCGGTCGTGACGGCCCAGTCGGACCCCGAGTCGTTCTGGTTGGCCTTCGTGGTGATGCTCCATGTGGGTAGCGCCATCGGGCTTCTCGTCTACTTCTGGCGCGATTGGATGGCGATCATCCGCGCCTGGTGCCACACCCTGGTGGTGCGCCGGATCGAAACCCCGGTCGAGCGCCTGGCCTGGCTCATCGTCGTCGCCACCATCCCCGCCGGTGTCATCGGGATCGTCCTCGAGCACCCACTCCGGGTCGCCCTGGCCAAGCCGACGGCGGCGGCGTTCTTCCTCATGCTGAACGGCGTCATCCTTCTCTCCGCCGAGCGGCTCCGACGTCGTGCCGACGTCCGCGTCCTCGCCGTCCGGGAGGGAGCGAAGCAGGACGGTGGCCGCAAGCTCGAGACGCTCGACTACAAGGAGGCTCTGGTCGTCGGTGTGGCGCAGTCGTCAGCCCTCATCGCCGGCATCAGCCGCGACGGCGTCTGCATGACGGCCGGCCTCGTCCGCGGTCTCGACCATGAGGACTCGGCCCGCTTCGCCTTCCTCCTCGCCACACCCATCATCCTCGCCGCCGGGATCTTCAAGGTCTCGGACCTGACGGGGCCGCTCGGTGACGGGGTGCGCATGCAGGCGGTCGTCGCCGCCTTGTGCGCCGCCGTCACGGCCATCGTCACCGTGCGGTTTCTGGTCGGCTATTTCAAGACCCGGACCCTGACCCCCTTCGGCCTCTACTGCCTGGCCTTCGGCGCCGGGATGGCCGTCTACTCGATCGTGCACTGACGGCGCCCACCGACCAGAAATCCGTCGGGGTGAGGGCCCCGAGCTCGGACCGGTCGCGTACAGTGAATTGCGCTCGCACGCGGGCGGCGGCGCCATCCGGCGGAGCACGCGCCGGGACGAAAGGGTCGGTCGTGGGAGGTCGAGGACACGACGAGGGCACCGCCGGTACCCATCCGGCCACGGCCGCCGGACGGACCCCGCTTCCGGACGCCGAACTCGATGTGACCGTGGTGATGCCGTACTTCAACCCCGGCGACCGCCTGCGCGACACGGTCGAGCGGGCCGTCAAGGTGCTGCGCGCCTCGGGAGCCTCGTTCGAGGTGGTGACGGTGTCCGACGGTTCCACCGACGGCAGCGAGGAGACTCTCGACGGTGTCGCCCCCGACGTCGTGACCCGCGTCGTGCTCCCGTCGCGTGGCGGCAAGGGCCAAGCCGTCCGGGCCGGCCTCGAGCGCGGACGGGGCCGCTACCTCGGCTTCATCGACGCCGATGGGGACGTCCCCCCGGAACTGCTCGGGGACTTCGTCGAGGTGGTGCGGACACAGCACCCGGACGTGGTCCTCGGAAGCAAGCGCCACCGCCACTCCGAGGTCGTGTACCCGCCGGCGCGCCGGCTCTACTCGTGGGGCTACCAACAACTGGTCCGACTCCTGTTCCATCTCGACGTCCGCGACACGCAGGCCGGGATCAAGCTGGTCCGGCGGGACGTCCTCATCGACGTCCTGCCGTCGATGATCGAGCAGGGCTACGCCTTCGACCTCGAGCTCCTGGTGCTGGCCCGCTTCTTCGGTTACCGCCACCTGGTGGAGGCACCCGTCCGCATCGGTCTCCGTTTCACGAGCACCGTTTCGCTCAAGGTGGTGGGGGAGATGCTGCGCGACACCATGGCCATCTGGTGGCGGCTGCGGGTCCGTCACGCCTACGGCACCCTCCCCCGCCGGCCGGGCCCGGAGCGGGTCGTCGGCACCGGACCCGGTCCCGTCGCCACCGACCACTTTCCGCCGGCCCCCTGACGGGCGTCGTCGCCACAACCGGGCCGTAGCATGCGCCGGTGATTCCCTGCGCCACCCGCACCGACGCCGGCGACGCCGCGCTCGAGGGGTTGGGGCGGGAGCTGGAGGACGCCAAGGGCGGTGACCCCCTGGCGCCGGTGACGGTGGTGGCCCCGTCGGGCCACGCCGCCCTCTTCGTCCGTCGGGCCCTCGGTACCGGATCGGTGAGCGGTGGCGGGCGGGGCTGGGCCAACGTCCGCTGCACCACCCTCGCCTCGTTGCTGCGGACGCTCGGAGGGCCCCCGCTGGCCGCCCGCGGGCTGCGCGTGGCACCGTCGGCGGTCGAGCTCGAAGTCATCAGGACCCAGGCGGGCACCGCCGAGGGTTGGCTCGGGCCGTTCTCGTCGCTTCCGTCGGCTCCGTCCGAGCTCCAGCGGGCCCTGGTCGAGCTGGGCCGGTGCCCGCCGGCCACGCTGGAGGCGATCAGCGCGTCGGCGCGGGCGGGGCGGTGACCTCGTCGGTCTCCTCGTCGCCGTCCGCCGGAACCTGCACGACTGCGGCTTCGTCGACACCGCCGGCCTCGCCGCCGAAGCCCTGGCCGTCGCCCGTCGACGCCCGTCGGAAGTCCTGGCCCTGGGGCCCCTGGTGACCTGGCACCTGGGCACGACGGCCCCCGTCGAGCGCACCATCCTCGACCTCCTGGGCGCCCGGTGTCTCGACCCCCCGTCCCCGGCGTCGGAGGGGGCCACCCTCACGGAGGTCCGTCCCTGCGCCGACCCCGACGAAGAGGGGCGGAGCGCTCTGCGTACGATCATCGCCGCCGCCGAGACCGGGGTTCCGCTGTGGCAGCAGGCCGTCTTCCATCCCCCCGGCCCCACCTACGCCCGCATCCTGCACCAGCAGCTCCAGGCCGCCGGGGTGGCCGGCCACGGGCCGGCGCTGGGCGGTCTCGACCGCTCCCTGACCGGTCGGGCCCTCCTGGGCCTGCTCGACCTGGTCGGCAGTGACTGGCCGCGCCGGCAGGTCGTCGGGTGGCTCTCGGCGGCACCGGTCGTCGTTGCCCCCGGAGAGCGCCCGGTCCCCGCCATCCGGTGGGACGAGGTGTCCGCCTCCGCCGGAGTGGTGCGGGGAGCAGGGCAATGGCGGGAGCGGCTCGGCCGCCTCGTCGACCGGGGCGGCCCCGAGGCGCACGACGCGTCGGACCTGGCCGCCTTCGTCGACGACCTCTTCCGCCGGGCGGAGCCGCCCGGCGGTTCGTGGGTAGCCCTCAGCACGTGGGCGGCCGGCCTTCTCGACCGCTATCTCCCCGCCGACGCCGGCGGTCGGTGGCCCGCCACCGAGGTCGCCGCCGCCGGGGAGGTGCGCAGCGTGGTGTCGGCCCTGCGTGATCTCGACATGCTCTCGACCGGCACCGATCTGGCGTCGTTCCGGCGCGCCCTGCGGACGCAGCTCGAGACGACGTCACCCGACGGTCCCGGGCTCTGCGGCGGCGACTTCGGTGGCGGCGACTTCGGCGACGGCGTCTTCCTGGCCCCGTACGGGCTGGCCCGGGGCCTGCGGTTCCACACCGTCGTCATCGCCGGACTGGCCGACGCCCTGATACCCGGTGACGCCGGTGAGGGCGGTCTCCTGGGCGACGACGTCCGCCGGGCGGACGTCTCGCGAACCCTGCGGACCCGGGCCGATCGCCACGAGGCCCTGCACCACGACCTGCGGTGCGCCGTCGCCGCCGGCCGCGTTGAGCGCATCGGCACCCTGCCCCGGGGCGACCCCCGCACCGGTGGCGCCCAGGTCCCGTCGCGCTGGCTCGCCGACCTGGTGGACGCCCACACGCAGCGGCGGGAGGTGGACTCCTTCGCCGCCGGTCTGGCCGCCGTCGGATCCGCCGTCTCGGTCTGGGAATTCGAATTGCGCGAGCTCGAACGCTGGGCGCGCGGTGGGGGAGATCCCGCACGGGGGCCCGCCGCCGACGACCGCTTGCGACGCGGGTTCGAGGCCATCGGC
Organism: uncultured Acidimicrobiaceae bacterium; assembly: GCA_963842145.1. Classification (GTDB taxonomy): domain Bacteria; phylum Actinomycetota; class Acidimicrobiia; order Acidimicrobiales; family UBA8190; genus CAWJFJ01. The sequence goes on along the minus strand of CAWJFJ010000005.1, from coordinate 31,273 downwards.
GGGCGGGCCGGCGTGCGCTTCACGCGCTTCGACGGGTACGTGGGGCCGGGCCTCATGTCGGCCTTCGACCCGGGGACGCCGGTGTCGGCCACCCGCTTCGAGACCTTCGCCACGTGTCCGCGTCGTTATCTCTTCGACCGCGTCCTTCGGGTCTCGCCACGCCTTCGGCCCGAGGAACTGTGGCGGATCGAGCCGATCACCCGGGGAACCCTCGTCCACGCCATCCTGGAGGCCTACGTCACCGGGCGCGTGGCGGCGGAACGCTCGCTCGATCGACTCCTCTCCATCGCCGCCGCCCGGCTCGACGACGCCGAAGCCGGCGGCCTGGTGGGGAAGCCCCTCTTGTGGCGTCTGGACCGCTCGGCCATCCTCCGCGACCTGATGCGCTTCCACGCCGAGGAGACCGACATCGAACCCCTGGCCGCCGAGCTCTCGTTCGGCTCCGCCGCCGCCGACGACGCACCGCCGGTGACCGTCGTCCTGGACGACGGTCGATCGGTGGCCTTTCGGGGCAGTATCGACCGCGTCGACCGGACCTCGTCCGGGCAGCTGATGGTGTCGGACTACAAGACGGGCCGCCAGGGCCGCCTGAGCGACCTGACCCGCGACCCGGTGGCCGGCGGCAAGCTCATCCAGCTCCCCCTCTACGCCATGGCGGCGCTGGACCGCTTCGGCGGTCGGCGGCCCGTCCACGCCCGGTACTGGCTCCTGTCCGGGGAGCGAAGTGCCCCGTGCTTCCATCTCGTCGTCACCCCCGACGTCGACGCGAGGTTCCGCCAGGTCGTCGGCCTGATCGCCGACGCCGTGGAGAGCGGGTGCTTCCCCGGGGTCCCCGGGGTGCCGACAAACGGCCGCTTCGCCCATTGCACCGGGTGCGACTTCGACCGTGTCTGCCCGACGTCGCGGGACCGGGAATGGGGCCGCCGGTACAACCGGCCTGAGCTCCACGGCGTGGTCACCCTGGTGAACGGTGACGTCCCCGACGGGTTGGCCGGATCCGTGGTCAAGCGGTTCGTCGATCCCGACGACGGGCCCCGGACATGAGCGCCGACCCCGGCGACGGCGCCGCCCGCTTCCGGATCGAGCGGGACCTCGACATCAATCTCATGGTGGTGGCCGGGGCGGGGACGGGCAAGACGACGGCCCTCGTCGGCCGCATCCTCGCCCTGGTGCGCGCCGGTGAGGTCCCGCTCCGCCAGATGGCGGCCATCACCTTCACCGAGGCGGCCGCGGCCGAGCTGCGTCAACAGATCCGGCGGGCGGTCGCTGCGGCGGCGGACGCCGGCGACGAGCGCATGATCACGGCCCGTGCCGAGGTCGACGACGCCGCCATCTGCACGTTGCACTCCTTCGCCGAGCGGATCCTCGTGGAGCAGTGCGTCGAGGCCGGCCTCACACCGGGATTCGTGGTGCTCGACGACACGGCGGCCACGGCCGACTTCGAGGTGCGCTGGAACCGGTATGGCGACCTCCTGCTCGACGACCCCGGCGCCGAGCGCGCCCTGGTGCTGGGGTTCGCGGCGGGACTGCGCCACGCCGACCTGGCCGCCGTGGCCCGGCACCTCCACGCCCACTGGGACAGGCTCGAAGACGGAGGGCTCGAGTATCTCCGCCGGGCGCGGACGTGCGACGGGCACTGGCCCTCCACCGACCCCGGTCCGGTCATCGCCGCCCTGGAACGGGCCCGGGACAGCCTCGGCTGGTGCACCGACGACCAGGACAGGTTGGCCCTCCACCTGGGCGGCACGGTCACCGACGCCGTCGCCCTGTTGAGAGCGGCGCGCCCCGAGGTGCCGGCGGTCCTCCAGCTTCTCGACACCCTGCCGTCGTTTCGCTGCGCTCAGGGGCGACAGGAGAACTGGACGGGCCACGTCGCCGAGGTCCGCGCCGCCTGTGCCGAGGCCGAGCAGACGCGCCTCGACCTCCTCGACGGGGTGCGGCGTGCCGTTCTCGGCGATCTGGTCGCCCGTCTGGCCACCTTCACGGTGGCCGCCGCCGAAGAGCGCCGACGGGAGGGACGCCTCACCTTCCACGACCTGCTCGTCCACGCCCGCCGCCTCGTGCGCGCCGACAGCGAGGGTCTGGCCGTGCTGAGACGGCGGTACCGCCGGCTCCTCATCGACGAATTCCAGGACACCGACCCCATCCAGGTCGAACTGGCGGCACGGCTCGTCGCCGCCGTCGACGGGTCGTCGGGGATGGGAGGGGCAAGACCCGGCGCACTGTTCGTCGTGGGCGATCCCCAGCAGTCCATCTACCGGTTCCGTCGGGCCGACATCGAGCTCTTCGACGCCGTCGGGACCGAGATCGGTTCGACGGTCGTCCTGCAGACCAACTTCCGATCGGTCACCGGCATCGTCCGCTTCGTCAACGCCCTGTTCGATGAGATCTTCGGTGCCGCCGCGCCCGGCCAGGCCGCCCACCACGCCCTGCACCCGGTGCGGCGCGCCCCGGCCGCCACGGGGACCGGAGCAGCGGACGGCGGCCGGGCGCCCGGCGGCGGGGTCGTGCAACTGACGTTCGACGGGATCGACGACCCCGGCCTCGCGGCGGCGGGGGACGCGGCGCCCGCGACGATCGGCTCGCCGGCGGAGGCGGGGCCCGTTCCCGTCGTCGTGGTCGGTGGGGCGGTGGCGGGCTCGGCCTCCGAGGTCCGTCGCCGGGCGGCGCGGGACGCGGCGACGGTCATCGGTCAGATGGTGGGCGCCGGATGGCTGGTGCAGGACACCGACCGGGAGACCCACCGCCCGGTGCGGTGGGCGGACATCGCCGTCCTGATCCCGGCGCGTTCGTCGCTCAGCGCGCTGGAGGAGGCGTTCGAGGAGGCCGGCGTGCCCTACCGGCTCGAAGGGGCGGCACTGTTGTGGGGGGCCCAGGAGGTCGGCGAGGTGCTGGCCGTCCTCCGTGCCGCCGACGACCCCGGCGACGCCGTGGCCGTCCTCGCCGCCTTGCGCTCACCCGGTCTGGCCTGCGGGGACGACGACCTCGTGACCTGGCACGGGGCCGGCGGTACCTGGGACCCGCGCGCGGTCCCCCCACCGGGCCTCGAAGCCCATCCCGTCGCCGGAGCCATGGCCGTTCTCGACCGCCTGCACCGCCGGCGGTGGTGGTCGGAGCCGTCCGCCCTGGTAGGCGCCGCCTACCGCGAACTGCGCAGCTTCGAGCTCGCCCTCGCCCATCGGCGGCCCCGTGACCACTGGCACCGACTCCGATGGCTGCAGGACCAGGCCCGCCTCTTCGACGAAGCCCCGGGGGGGACCATGAGGGACTTTCTGACCTGGGCCGACCTGCGGGCCGCGGGCGACGGTCGGATCGGTGGTGTGGGTCCACCGGACCCTGACGACGACGCCGTCCGGGTGATGACCGTCCACGGGGCCAAAGGGCTCGAGTTCCCCGTCGTCGTCCTGGCCGGACTCGAGCGTGACCAGGCCGACGGACCGCCGCCGGCGGTGCTGTGGGCCGACCACCACGTCCCCGAGATCCGGATCGGCCCCTTCCGCACCGCCGGCTTCGAACAGGCCGCTCTGCGCGAGCAACGTCTCGACGTCCTGGAACAGCACCGGCTGCTCTACGTCAGCATGACCAGGGCGCGCGACCACCTCGTGGTCTGCCTGCACCACAAACAGCGGACCAAGGGCCCCGAGGCGAGCCTCGGCGCCCTGGTGGCGAGGATCTGCGCCCGGAACCCTTCCCTCTGGCGGGGACTGCCCCATGTCGTCACCACCGACGGGACCGTGGCGGGAGGCGACGGTGACGGTGCGGGCGATCACGGTGGCCGGTCGATGGAATCCGGTTCCCGTGCCACCGAGCGCCCACCGGTCGCCACCGTGCCCCTACCGGCGCACTGGGAGGCCGACCGCGTGCGCCTGCTGGCCGCCCTTCGACGCCGGCCCGTCACCACGGCGACGGCGGTCGCACGGCACGGGGCGCCCGGCCCCGGCGCCACCGGACCGGTGGGCGTGGCCGGACCCGTGGGCGCCGCCGGGCGGGTCGGTCCCGATCGGCCGGACTCCCCCCGCACCGGGTGGGAGGCACCGGACCGGCGGCGCCGGGTGGGGCGGGCGGTGCACGGCGCGCTGGCCGATCTCGATCTGGCCACCCGCTGCGACGCAGCGGGGCGGGTGGTGCACGAGGTGGCCCGGGACCGCGCCGCCACCGAGGGCGTGAGCGCCCACGCGTCGGAGGTGGCGACGATGGTCGGCCGCGCCCTGACGAGCCCGACGGTGGCCCGCGCCGCCTCCCGCCGACACTGGCGCGAGGTCTCCGTGTCGGCTCCCGTCGCCCACGGGGGCGTCCTCGAAGGTTTCGTCGACCTCCTGGTCGAGGACGACGACGGATTGGTCGTCGTCGACTACAAGACCGACGGCGTCCCGGGCGTTGGCCCGCCAGCCACCATCGCCGCCGACCGGCTCCAGGTGGCGTCCTCGGCCGTGGCCCTGGAATCGTCGACGGGCCTCCCCGTGGCCCGGTGCGTCCTCGTCTTCGTCGACGGTGCCGAGCCCGGGGAGCAGGTCATCGAGGGACGCGATCTGGCCGACGCCTGCGCCCTGGCGCGCCGGATGGCCGACGATCTGGTCGTGACCTGACCGACGGGATCAGCCTTCGGCGGCACCCGGAAGCTCGGGCCGCTCGTCGCCCGACCCTTCGACCAGCTCCAATCCCGGCGTCTTCTCGACCAGGGGGAGCACGGACCCGGTCGATTCGACCGTCTGCAGACGGCGGGCGACGGCGTCCACCTGATCGAGTATCGGGACCTCCTTGTCCGAGCCGCCCACTCCGAGCTCCTGGAATCGACGCGCCTGTGGCATCACGTTGCGCTCCAGGGACCCGACCGCCTTGTTGTAGGCGTCGACGGCCCCGCTCAGACTGCGACCGGTGCGTGCCATGTGCTCTCCGAACGTCGCCAGCCTCTTGTAGAGCTCGCGACCGATCTGCTGGACCTCGCGAGCGTTCTCGGCCAGGGCGTCCTGCTGCCATCCGTAGGCGACGGCGCGCAGGAGCCCGATCAGCGTCGTGGGTGTCGCCAGCAGGACGTGGTTGGCCACGGCGTGCTCCAGTAGCGCCGAGTCGTGTTCGAGGGCGGCGGCCAGGAGCGGATCACCGGGAATGAAGGCGATGACGAACTCCGGGGAATCGGCGAACTGCTGCCAGTACGACTTCTTCGACAGAGCGTCCACGTGGGCCCGGAGCTGCCGGGCGTGACTCACCAGATGCGCCTTGCGTGAGGTGTCGTCGGTGGCGTCGGTGGCGTCGAGGAACGCCTGCATGGGCACCTTGGCGTCGACGACGACCCGCTTGGTGCCGGGCAGGTGGACCACCATGTCGGGGCGCAACCGGCCCTCTTCACCCTCGGTGTGCACCTGCTCCTCGAAATCGCAGTGCTCGAGCATTCCGGCCATCTCCACCACCCGGCGCAACTGCATCTCACCCCACCGGCCGCGGGTGGCCGGTGAACGCAGGGCGGTCACGAGGTTCCTGGTCTCGGACTGCAATTTCTCCTGGGACTCGGCCAGCTGCGTCACCTGTGCGCTCAGCCCCGTGTACGCACGTTGGCGTTCGAGCTCGAGCAGCCGCAGGCCCTGTTCGTAACGGCCGAGCTGATCGGCCAGAGGGGTGAGGAGCTGTTCGATGGCCTGCCGGCGGTGGTCGAGGTCGCCCTGGGCCGCTTGCCGGGCCTCCTGGAGCCGCGCCTCGGCCAGGGCCAGGAATTGGGCGTTGTTCTGCTCGAGGGCCTTGGTCGACAGCTCGGCGAAGACGCCGGCGGCCAGCTCGCGCGCCTCCTCGTGGGTGGCCTGGCGTTCGGCCGCCGTGACCCGCTCCTGGTCCAGCAGGCTCCGCAGGCGCACCAGCTCGGCGTCGGCCGACGACGACGCCGCCGCGTGCTGTGCGTGGAGCGTCGACACACGCCTCGCCAGGCGACCGGAGGACACCACCAGCACGACGGCGCCCCCCACCGCCACGCCCGCCACCAGTCCGACGACCAATCCGGTGATCATGAGAGCCGGCTCCAGGAATTCACAGGTGTCCTTCCGGGCCGGGGTCGCTGGTCACCGGCGCTACGCGATCTGAGCGTACCGGTGGGGTGTGACACCGACGGGTATGGCGGACACACAGGGTGGGGTCCGCCCGCCGTCAGTGAGGGGGTGAGGACCTCCCCCGACGGGTGGAAGCGGTAGCGTCGGAAAGCGATGCACGAAGCCACCGGGGCGGACGCCACCGGGGCGGACGCCACCGGGGCACGGGCCGCAGGGTCGAGGCCCGTCGTCGAACCCGCGACGGCGAGCGCCTGGGCCGGCTCCGGGAGAACCCACGGCGGTGGCATCCCCGGCGGGCCGCTGGACGCCTTTCCCGTCGACGAGCTCATCGAGGACTTCCGCCTGGCCTGTCTGTCGCGCGCCCTCGACGACCGGGAGATCCTCCTGCAGAAGCAGAGCCGGGTGTTCTTCCAGATCTCGGGGGCCGGCCACGAGATCCTCCTCACCTCCCTGGCCCGGTCGCTGCGACCCGCCTACGACTGGTTCTTCCCCTACTACCGCGACCGTGCCCTCGTCCTCGCCCTGGGCGTGACGCCACGTGACATCCTCCTCGAGGCGGTGGGATCGTCGGAGGATCCGGCCTCCGGTGGCCGCCAGATGCCGTGCCACTGGGGCGACGTCACCAGGAACATCGTCACCCAGTCCTCTCCGACGGGCAGCCAGTGCCTGCCCGCCGTGGGCTGTGCCGAGGCGGGCCGGTATCTGGCGCGACGACCAGGGCTGCCGGGCTGTCGCACGCACGGTGACGAACTGACCTACGTGTCGCTCGGCGAGGGGACGACGTCGGAGGGGGAGTTCTGGGAGAGCCTGAACACGGCCTGCCGGCTCCACCTTCCCGTGCTCTACGTGGTGGCCGACAACGGCTACGCCATCTCGGTCCGATCGTCCGATCAGGCCCCGGCCCCGGTCTCGGAACTGGTCCGCGGCTTCCGGGGACTGGCCGTGACGAAGGTGGACGGATGGGACTACGCCGCCTGCCGCACGGTGGGCGCCCGGGCGGTGGCCCGGGTGCGCGCCGGCGAGGGGCCCGGTCTCATCCACGCCCGCGTCACCCGTCCGTACTCCCATTCGGCGGCCGACTCCCAGGCCAAGTACCGCCCCGCCGACGAGCTGGCCCGGGAACTGGCCCACGATCCCATCGACACGTTCGAGCGGGCCCTCGTCGGCAGCGCCGTCCTGACGGCCGATCAGGCGCAGGCCATCCGCGCCGCGGCCAAGGACACCGCCGCCCGGGCCGCCGACGAAGCCCTCGCCGCGCCCCGTCCCGACCCGGCCACCGTGACGGACCATGTGGTGGCCGCCACCTCCCGGCCCGCACCGGCACCCCTTCCCGTCCCCGATCCGTCGGACGAGCCCGTCCTGCTGGCCGAGGCCATCGGCCGGACCCTGCACGACCTCCTGGCCGCCGACGAACGGATCAGGGTCTTCGGCGAGGACGTCGCCGACGCCGACGACGACCTCCTCGCCGACGTCGAGGGCAAGGGCGGGGTGTTCGGCGTGACACGGGGACTGCAGCGACGCTTCGGCTCGGCGCGCTGCTACAACACCCCGCTGGCCGAGTCGAACATCGTCGGCCGCGGCGTCGGCCAGGCGCTGCGCGGATTGCGTCCCTGTGCCGAGATCCAGTTCTTCGACTACATCTGGCCGGCCATGCAACAGCTACGGAGCGAGATGGCGACCATCCGTTGGCGCTCGAACGGTGCCTTCTCGTGTCCCCTGGTCGTCCGCGTCGCCATCGGCGGGTACCTCACGGGCGGAGGCATCTGGCACTCCCAGAGCGGCGAGTCGATCTTCGCCCACATCCCCGGCCTGCTGCGTGGCGTTCCCGTCGCGCGCGCGCGACGCCGTCGGCCTGTTGCGGACGGCGTTCGCCTCGGACGATCCCGGTGCTGTTCCTCGAGCACAAGCACCTCTACCGCCAGCGCTACGCCGCCGACCCCTATCCCCCGGAAGGATGGACGGTTCCCTTCGGTCGCGGCACGGTGGCGCGACCCGGGACGGCGACCTCACCATCGTGACGTGGGGGGCCACCGTCCAGAAGTCGCTCGTGGCCGCCGGCGAGCTCGCCGACGAGGGGTGCAGCGTCGAGGTGATCGACCTGCGGACGGTGGCCCCGTGGGACCAGGAGCTCGTCTCCGAGTCCGTCGAACGGACGGGTCGGCTCCTCGTGGTTCACGAGGACACCCTGACCGCCGGATTCGGCGCCGAGGTGGCGGCGTGGACGGCAGAGCACTGCTTCTGGGCCCTGGACGCCCCCGTCACCCGGGTGGCGGCGGCCGACACCTTCGTGGCCTACGAGCCGTCACTGGAGGAGGCGATCCTTCCGCAGGTGGTCGACATCACGACGGCGGCCCGGACCCTGGCGGCGCGCGTGACCGCTCCCGGACACGGGCTTCCACGGGACCCCGCTGCCGTGTCATCCTCTGCCGCCGTGGACCGCGTCGCGGTGATCGGCTGCGGGTTCGCCGGCCTCGCCGCGGCCAGGCAGCTGGCCGGAGGACCCGTCGAGGTGACGCTGATCGATCAGCACAACTTCCACACCTTCCTGCCCCTGCTCTACCAGGTGGCCACGGCCGGACTCGATCCGGCTGACGTCGCCTACCCGGTCCGCACGATCTTCCGTCACGACCCCACCGTGGTCTTCCGCCACGGCCGGGTGGCCACCGTCGACCTCGACCGGCGCCGGGCGACCCTCACCGACGGCTCCACCGTCGCCTACGACCACCTGATCGTGGGAACCGGGGCCACGGCCGGGTTCCTCGGCATCACGGGCGCGGACGTCCACGCCCGGCCGCTCTACACGCTCGGCGACGCCCGGCGGTTGCGCAACGCCGTGCTCGGAGCCCTCGAGGCGGCCGACGCCCACCCTGAGAACTTCGACGGTGGGGCGCCGACCTTCGTGGTCATCGGGGGCGGCGCCACCGGCGTCGAGACGGCCGGTGCACTGATGGAGCTTCTCGACGTCTCCATTCGTCAGGACCGTCTGCGTATCGACCCGCGACGCAGCCGTGTGGTGCTGCTGGACGCCGGCGACCGGCTCCTGGCCGGTTTCACCGGTGCCCTGGGCCGCTACGCCGCCGACACCCTGCGCTCGCGTGGTGTGATCGTCCGCCTCGACGAGCCGGTCCAGGAGGTGACGGCGTCCGGCGTCCGCCTGGCCGGCGGGGAATGGATCACCGCCGCGGCGGTGGTCTGGGCCGGTGGTGTCACCGTGGACGGCACCCTGGCGGGCGGTCTGCCGGTCGACCACGGCCGCGGCGGGCGGGTGGCGGTGGAGGACGACCTCTCGCTGCCGGGACACCCCGAGGTCTACGTGGTCGGGGATGCGGCGGCCGTCCCGAGGGCGCCGGGGGGGTCCGACCCGTGCCCACAGCTGGCCCAGGTGGCCATCCAGTCCGGCGGCCACGCGGCGCGCCAGATCCGGCGACGCCAGACGGGCCGGCCCACCGAGCCGTTCCGGTACCGGGACAAGGGGATGATGGCGACCATCGGTCGTCGGGCGGCGGTGACGGAGCTCCCCGGGGGCCTCGTCATGCGGGGGAGTCTCGGATGGCTGGCGTGGCTCGGGTTGCACATCGTCTATCTGATCGGCTTCCGCAACCGGCTGATCGTGCTGGTGAATTGGTGGTGGCGCTACGTGAACTGGCCGGGAGGGCCGCGGCTCATCGATGCCGACGTCGACTCGGGTTAGTCTCCGCCCCACGAGAACGGGGCGCGGTGAGGGGGATCCCGTGGGTGATCTGGCTGTCGAAGTCGATCCCACCGCCGTCGGTCTCGACCGGCGACGCCTGAGCCGCCTCGACGCCCACTTCGCGCGCTACGTGGACGGCGGCCTCCTTCCCGGATGGCTCATCCTCGTCAGCCGCGCCGGTCGCATCGCCCACCTGGCGACATACGGCCAGCGCGACAGGGAGGCACAGCTCCCGGTCGAGCACGACACGTTGTTCCGCCTGGCATCGATGACCAAGCCGGTGACGTCGGTGGCCGCCATGATGCTGTACGAGCAGGGCGCCTTCGAGCTCAAGGATCCGGTCAGCCGTTTCATCCCCTCGTTCGCCGACGCCCGCGTGCTACCGATCGGGCTCCGTCCTGCGACCCGTCACCGACCCGGTGGTCGAGCCCGTCCGCATCTGGCACCTCCTCACCCACACCGCCGGGCTCACCTACGGCTTCCACTACACGCACCCGGTCGACGCCCTGTACCGGCGGGCCGGATTCGAGTGGGCGACGCCCAAGGGATGGGACCTGGCCGCCTGCTGCGACGCCTGGGCCGGTCTCCCCCTGCTCTTCCAGCCGGGGCAGGAGTGGAACTACTCCGTCGCCACCGACGTCCTCGGGCGCGTCGTCGAGGTCGCCTCGGGACAGCCCCTGGACCGATTCTTCGCCGACCACATCTTCGGGCCCCTGGGCCTCTCCGACACGGGATTCTCCATCGACGATTCCGCCTCGGACCGCCTGGCGGCTCTGTACGTGCCTGCTCCGGGGACCAACGCGGCGACGCGCCTCGACGACTTCGGGGCATCGCCGGTGGCCCGTCCGAGCTGCCTCTCCGGAGGGGGCGGACTCATCGGAACCGCCTCCGACTACCACCGCTTCACGCAGATGCTCATGCGTGGTGGGGAGCTCGACGGTGTCCGGCTGCTCGGGACCCGGACGCTGGCCTACATGACGCGCAACCACCTCCCCGGGGACGCCGACCTCGAGGCGTTCGGACGTCCCCTCTTCGCCGAGACGACGTTCGACGGCGTCGGTTTCGGGCTCGGGTTCTCGGTGATGAAGGACCCGGTCAAGAACAAGGTGCTGTCACGGGCCGGTGAGTACGCCTGGGGTGGTGCGGCCAGCACCGCCTTCTTCGTCGACCCCGCCGAGGAGATGACGGCGTTGTTCATGACCCAACTGCTGCCGTCGAGCACGCACCCCATCCGGTCGCAGTTACGGCAGCTCGTGTACCAGGCCCTGGTCGACTGACGGCCCCACCGGGTCGGCGGCCGCCCGTCCGACGCCCGAGAGGTCCACGTCGAGGGCCAGCGTCAGGCACCGGCACCCCCCGCCCGCCTTCAGGAATTCGCCGACGGGCGAGACGGCCACCGACAGACCGCCGGCCTCGAGGATCCGGCCGAGTCGCGGCGTGCACCACGGCATGACGATGACGTCACCGACGACGACCGAGTTGGCGCAGAACGATGCGGCCTCCTCGTCGGTCAGCCACACCGGCTCGGGCACGAGCTCTTCGAGGACGCGGCAGCCGTAACGGTCGAGCCCCTGCGGCGCCACGAGGGCACGCTTCTCGTCGAGCGGGCAGAAGACCAGATCGACGTGGTAGAAGCGCTCGTCGACCAGCTCGACGGTCCGCACCGGCACCCCGAGCAACGTCCCCAGGTTCGTCTGGGCACCGACGGCCGAGCGGGTGCGGTAGCCGGCCACGAGCACCGGTGGGCGCCCGGACCCCGGTCCCGCCCCGAACGGCAGCACGTCGCCCGCCCCCTCGAAGGGTTCATCGCCCGGCAACGACCTGACGCGGTACCCGCGGGCCGCGAACCAGGCCGTGTCGTGGGCGGTCTCGCCCTGGCGCTCGGGATGGCGGAAGCGACTGGGGACGAAGTCCCCACCGTCCACCACACCGGCGTTGGCCGTGAAGACCAGGTCGGGGAGCCCGGGGACGGGATCGAGGAATTCCACCTCGGCGCCGGCGGCCCCCAACGTCCTCACCAGGCCGTCGTGCTCGGCCAGGGCCACGGCGGGGTCCGGATGGACCTGGACGTGCATGTACGGATTGATCTCGTAGGCCACGGTGAAGTGAAGGGGACGGCAGACGAGGAAGCGGCGTCCCCATCCCAGGGCGGTCACCGGTCGGCACCGCACAGGCGGTCGGCCAGGTCCCCCATGAACAGTCCCACGTCGGTGACGATGCCGAGGGCCTGGTGGCTGCCGCGATCGGCGAGCTTGGTCACGACCGCCTGGTTGATGTCGACGCAGTAGGTCTCCACGCCGGCCGGCAGGAGGTTGCCGGTGGCGATGGCGTGCAGGGTGGTGGCCAGCATCACGGCCACGTCGACGTCGTCGAGCAGCCCCCGCATGGCGTCGGCGGCGGCCACGGTGTCGGAGATCACGTCGGGGAGAGGTCCGTCGTCGCGGCACCGACCCGCCGAGCACGAAGGGCACCCCCGCCCGGACGCATTCGTAGAGGACGCCGCCGCCGAGCCACCCCGCCTCCACGGCGGCGGTGATGGATCCGAAGCGGCGCACCTCGTTGATGACGCGGAGGTGGTTGGCGTGCCCGTGCTCGGACAGCACCCCCTCGCCCAGCGACACCCCGAGCGACGTGCCGAGGACGTTGGACTCGATGTCGTGGGTGGCGAAGCCGTTCCCGGCGAAGAGGACCTGCACCCACCCGTCACGGACCAGGCGCGCCAGGGCCGGGGCGGCGCCGGTGTGGACCACGGCGGGCCCGCACACGGCCAGAACCCGGCCACCGGTGCCGCGTTGGCGCCGGTCGCGCCGCGTCACGGATGCTGGCGGCGACACGGGCCAGGCTCACCGCCTTCGGCTTCTCGGAGGAGACCTCGGACGTCATGAACCCGAATCCTTCGGCGTCGTCGGCCCGCGTCGGTGTCTCCACCCGGACACCGCGCCACCCGACGACCACGGCGTCGCCGGCCCGGACCCGGTGCATCGGCACCATCCGCACCCCTGCCGGTGTCGTCGACGGGGCGGGGTCGACGACGAGGGCGCAGTCCATCTCGGCGCGCCCGCTCTCTATCCAGCGCCCCCCCACCCGCACCCAGGTGGCCAGGTTGGTGGTGGAGTAGAACTCGGTGGGCAGCACGCCGTCGGCCGGTGCCGGCACCAGTTCGGCGTCGGAGGCGTCCTCCCGGTTGACCCCGTGGACCTGCACGTCGGCGAGGAGGGCGTCGAGCGCCGACTCGTCGGCGGCGCTGACCCGGATCCGGACGTGACTGGGATCGAGGGTGGTGGTGCCCATCTCGAGCTCGAGGATCTCGTAGGAGGCCCCGGCGTCGACGATGGCGTCGAGGACCTTGGGGAGGAGGAGCGAGTCCACCACGTGGCCGTCGAGGCGGACGACCTCCGAACAGGCTCCCTGGTCGCCGGTGCTCATCGGACCCTCCGCCCGGGGGCGGTCCCGGGCGGCCGTCCCGAGTCTCTCTCCACCCCATCGACGGTACCGTCCCCGTGTCCGGGGGAACCGGATGTTGGCGGACCGATCCGGGGCCGGTCACCGATCGTTGTCCGCCTGTTGTGATCGGCGGTCGGACAACGGAGACGGCGGGCGGCCGGCGGCGGTACGGTGGCGGCGTGGCCCGGCTCTTCTCCCTGCACGGCGCGTCCGACGAGGTCTCCGAGAGCCTCGACCGGATCGATCGCGAGATCATCCAGCTGTTCGCCCTGGTCGGCGAAGGCGTGGCCGGGGCGACACACTCCCTGCTGGCCGGCGATCGCGAAGCGGCCCGGGTCCTGGCCGACAGCGACGAGATGATCGACACCCTGTACCTCGAGGTGGAGCAGCTGGCCCAGCGGCAGCTGGCCCAGCGGGCCACCGGTCCCGAGGAGTTGCGTTACCTGGTGGCCGTCCTGCGGATGCTGCCGGACCTCGAGCGCAGCGGCGACCTGGCCGAGCACGTCTCACGGCGGGCGGTACGCGGGCTCGGGATGGAGCTGTCGCACCGGGCCCGCGGGCTGGTCGAGCAGATGGGAGAGGTGGCGAGCGAGATGTGGCGGGCCACGGCCGACGCCTATGCCGACCGCTCCCCCGACGTGGCCGAGCACGTCGAGTCGCTCGACGACGAGCTCGACGAGCTGCACGTGACCCTGACGGCCGAGATCGCCAGCGGGTCGATGCCCCTCCCCGTGGCCATCGAGGCCGCCCTGGTGGCCCGTTTCTACGAGCGCTTCGGCGACCACGCCGTCAACCTGGCCCGCCGTATCTCGGTCCTGGCCGGTCGCGCCGCCACGGCGCGCCCGTGACACCGCAGCGCCCGTAGAACAGCAGCGCCCGTAGAACAGCAGCACCGGGCGCCGGAGACCGGTGGACGGCAGGGCCGTCGGCGCCGGTTTCAGGCCCGTCGGGCCAGAAGGGCTTCGGCGATCTGGACGGCGTTCAGGCCCGCCCCTTTGCGGAGGTTGTCGCCGGAGACGAACAGAGCCAGGCCATGGGCCGCCGTCGGGTCCTCCCGGATGCGCCCGACGATCACCGGATCGGTACCGGCCGAGGCCAGGGGGGTGGGGACGTCCAGATAGCGGACACCGGGCGCCGTCTCGAGAAGGGCGATGGCCCGTTCGACGGTGAGGGGCCGCTCGAATCCGGCGTTGATGGAGAGACTGTGGCCGGTGAAGACGGGCACCCGGACGCAGGTCCCCGAGACGGCCAGATCGGGGATGCCCAGGATCTTGCGGGACTCTTCACGCAGCTTCAGCTCCTCGTTCGTCTCCCGTGAGCCGTCATCGAGCAGTGTGCCGGCCAGCGGGAGCACGTTGTGGGCGACGGGGCCGGCGAAGACCGTCGGCGGGGGGAACTCGACGGCGGTGCCGTCGAAGGTGAGGGCGGCGGCGCCCTCCACCGTCTTGGCCAGCTGTTCCTCGAGCTCGCGGACGCCGGTGGGTCCGGCTCCCGACACCGCCTGGTAGGTCGAGATCACGAGACGGAGGAGCCCGGCCTCACGGTGCAGCGGACCGAGCACGGGAATGGCCACCATCGTCGTGCAGTTCGGATTGGCGACGATCCCCATGGGGATAGCGTCGAGGGCGCAGGCGTTGACCTCGGGGACGACGAGCGGGACGTCCGGGTCCATGCGCCAGGCGGAGGAGTTGTCGATGACGATGGCCCCGGCGGCGGCCACCCGGGGGGCCAGGATCCGCGAGGCGGCCGCTCCGGTCGACATCAGGGCCACGTCGATGCCGGCGAAATCGGCGGTGTCGGCGTCCTCGACGTCGACGTCGCCGCCGCCCCAGGGCAAGCGGCGCCCCACCGACCGCGACGAGGCGAAGAAGCGGACGTCGTCGACGGGGAAGGCGCGCTCGACGAGGACGGAGCGGATGACCGTCCCGACCTGACCCGTGGCCCCGATGACACCGATTCGCACAGAACGAATCCTATGCGACGGGCGGAGTCTTCCCCGCCCGTGGGGCGGCGTTCTTGGCCACCGCCCCCTCAGTCCGACAGCTCGAAGGCGGCGTGCAGGATCCGGACCGCCTCCTCCACACGATCGGCACGGACGACGCACGAGATGCGGATGGACGACGTCGAGATCATCTCGATGTTGATCCCCGCCTCGGCCAGCGTCTCGAACATGGTGGCCGACACCCCGGGATGACTCCGCATCCCGGCGCCGACGAGCGACACCTTGGCGATGGTGTCGTCGGACAGGACCTCACCGGCCCCGATCTCCGGGGCCAGAGCACCGACCGTCTGCAGGCTGGTGTCGAGATCGACCTTGGGCACCGTGAAGGAGATGTCGGTGGTCCCGTGCAGAGAGGTGTTCTGCACGATGGTGTCGACGTTGACCTTGCGGTCGGCCAACGCCCGGAAGAGATGGGCGGCGATGCCGGGCCGGTCCGGCACGCCGGTCACGGTGACCTTGGCCTCCGACGTGTCGTGGGTGATGGCGGTCACGACGGGCTGTTCCATGGACACATCCTCCTCGACGACCCATGTCCCGGGTTCCCAGGTGAAGCTCGAACGGACGTGCAGGGGCACGTGATGGTTGCGGGCGAACTCCACCGAGCGCAACGACAGGACCCGGCCCCCGCTGGCGGCGATCTCGAGCATCTCCTCGAAGCTGACCCGGGACAACCGGCG
Source organism: uncultured Acidimicrobiaceae bacterium (assembly GCA_963842145.1). GTDB lineage: Bacteria > Actinomycetota > Acidimicrobiia > Acidimicrobiales > UBA8190 > CAWJFJ01. The sequence continues at coordinate 15,424 of CAWJFJ010000005.1, read as the reverse complement.
GGCCTCGGGGACGATCCGGGGGTCGGCGCTGAAGACACCGGAGACGTCGGTATAGATCTCGCACGCGTCGGCGCCCAGCGCCGCGGCCATCGCCACCGCCGTCGTGTCGGAGCCGCCGCGTCCGAGGGTGGTCACGTCGCGGTCGGTGGAGACCCCCTGGAAACCGGCGACCACGGGGACCCGACCGGCCTTGAGGGCCTCGCGCAGCCGATCGGCGCGGACCTCGACGATGGTGGCCTTGGTGTGGGTGGTGTCGGTGATGATCCCGGCCTGGCTGCCGGTGAAGGACACGGCGTCGATGCCGAGTTCGGCCAGGGCCATGACGAGCAGCGCCATGGAGACCCGTTCCCCCGACGTGAGAAGCATGTCGAGCTCGCGTGGCGGCTGGATCCGGCTGACGTCGCTCGGCCAGCCTGAGCAGGTCGTCGGTGGTCTTGCCCATGGCGCTGACCACGACGACCACGTCGTCGCCGTTGCGCCGGGATCCGGGCCACGTGGTCGGCCACGGCGCGGATCCGGTCGGCGTCGCCGACCGAGGTCCCCCGAACTTCTGCACGACCAGCGTCATCTCCCGACGCTATCGCTGGTCACCGCCGGTCGTGGCCTCGGCGGAAGCCCGGGCCACGGCGGCGACCCGGGCCCACCGGCCACCGCCGGCGCCGCCTCGGGACGCGAGCCCCGCCGACCGACCGGTGGTCGGCCGGGTAGGGTGTCGGGCCATGCCGAGCGATAAGCGGGCGCGCAAACGCGCCGCCAGAGACGCCAAGCTGGCCGCCCTGCAGCGGGCGCAGAGGCGCCGCTCGACGGTGAGACGCACCATCACCGTCGTCGTCCTCGTGGCCGTCGCCGCCGGGATCTACGCCCTGGTCAGCGGCGGCAGCACCGAAGAACACCGCCGGCAAGAAGGGCGGCACCACACCACCAGCAGCACGCCTCCAGCACGTCGACGCGCCACCACGACGACGACCCTGTCCGCCGCCCAGGTCGCCGCCGACCAGGCGGCGGTGGCCGCCGGGTGTCCCTCGAACCCCAGCACCCCGCTGAACAAGCCCACCTACAAGAGCGCCCCGGCCATGACCATCGACACGACCAAGACCTACACGGCCACGGTGAAGACCGACGTCGGCACCTTCGTCATCACCCTCGACGCCAAGGACGCGCCGGTGACCGTCAACAGCTTCGTGTTCCTGGCCCAGCAGCACTTCTTCAACTGCGTCACCTTCATGCGGGTGATCCCCGGCTTCGTGGTCCAGGGGGGCAGCCCGAACCAGAGCAACGGGCACGGACTCGGGCCCCGGCTACGAGTTCGCCAACGGAACGCCTCGCCCCGGGGCAGCAGTACCCGCTGGGCGAGGTGGCCATGGCCAACTCGGGCGCCAACACCAACGGCAGTCAGTTCTTCATCCTCGTGGGTCCGTACACAATCCCGGCTACTCGCTGTTCGGGCAGGTGACCTCGGGCATGAGCGTCGTCCACCAGATCAACGCGACGGACAGCCCGCGGGCCACCACGTCACCCACCGGATGCTGTCCGTCACCATCGCCGAGTCCTGACGGAGAGGCATCCCCATGACCGTCGAATGTCCCGCCGCCGACGGTTCGAGCCCCCAGCGCCGGAAGTTCGACGCCGAGCCCCCCATGTGCATCGACACGGCCAAGCGCTACACGGCCACCATGGAGACGTCGAAGGGGACGATGACGATCGCCCTCGATCCCGTCGCCGCGCCGCGGACGGTGAACAGCTTCGTCGTCCTCGCCCGCTACCACTACTTCGACGGCATCGTCTTCCACCGGGTCATCCCCGGGTTCGTCCTCCAGGGCGGCGACCCCACCGGGACGGGAACGGGCGGCCCCGGCTACAACTTCGCCGACGAGCTGCCCAAGCCCGGGCGCTACGAGCTGGGATCGCTGGCCATGGCCAACGCCGGACCCGACACCAACGGCAGCCAGTTCTTCGTCATCTCCGGTCCCGACGGCATGGCCCTCCCGCCGAAGTACTCCCTGTTCGGCAAGGTCGTCTCGGGCCTCGAGACGGTGGCGGCCATCGACGCCGTGGGCACCCCGCAGGGCAAGCCGAAGGAACGCGTCACCATCGAGATAGGTCACCATCACCGAGTCCGACGACGCCGGCGACCGCGGAGCGCCGGGGCGGCGCGATCGCCTCGCCGCCTGATTCAGTGGGGCAGGGCGTCGAATCCGGCCGGCTCGCCGCTCACGAAGACCTGGACCTCACCCTGGCCCGCCTGACGCCACCCGCCGTCGGGGTCGCGGATGAGGGCGGTGCGTTCGGGAATCCCGACGACGGGCAGCCCGGGAGCGGCCAGGGCGATCGACCGGTGGACCTTCTCGGCGTTCTCGTTGCCGAAGTGGGGGATCACGGCGATCTGCTCCACCATCCCGAGGCCGACGGTCAGCGCCCCGCCGCGCGAGTCCACCATGGGATCGGTGAGCACCATGGCCCCGGCCGACGAACCGGCCACCACGGCCCCGTCGCGCCACGGCCTCGAGCAGGGCCTCCCAGAGCCGTGACGCCTTCAGCACCGAGCGCAGGTGCATCGACGATCCGCCCGCCAGATAGGTGAAGCGGCTGGCCCGCACGGCGGCCGCGTTGGCCTCGTCCTCGGCGTCGGTCCGACCGAGGACCATCAGGCCCTCGGACCACGCCCCCGAGGCCCTTGAACCAGGCCTGGGCGGTGTCCACCACCTTCTCGGGGTGTTCGTAGGCGGCGGCCGTGGGCAGGACGAGCACGTCGGTCCCGCCCGAGGCGGCGAGCAGGTCGGCGTCGAACTCACAGCCCGGGCGCCATTCGTCGCCACCCACCAGAGCCAGAGGTCCACAGCGGTACGCACGGCCGCCACCCTAGAACGTCGCCGGCTCGCGTCGTAGACTCGGGCCGATGACCACCGAAACCCGCTTCGACGGACAGGTGGCCGTCGTCACCGGCGCCGCGTCGGGCATCGGGCGCGCCCTGTCGACGGCGCTGGCCCGCCGGGGGGCGATCGTCGTCCTCGCCGACATCGACGAGGCCGGCGTGAAGGCGGCCGCCGACGAGCTGGCCGGCGACGCGCTGGCCGACGCGCGTGGCGGGCGTCGGCTGCCTCGACGTCCCCGACGCCGGCGCCTTCGCCGAGCTCGTCGGGCGCGTCGGTCGCCGATCACGGGCGGATCGACCTGCTCTTCAACAACGCCGGTGTCGGCATGGGGGGCGACGTCGGCCGAGCTCACCTTGGCCCACTGGAACCGCGTCATCGACGTCAACCTGCGCGGCGTCATCCACGGCGTGGCCGCCGCCTACCCCGTGATGATCCGCCAGGGCCGCGGCCACATCGTCAACACCGCCTCGCTGGCCGGGCTCGTCCCCGCCCCCTGCTCACCCCCTACGCCATGACCAAGCACGCCGTCGTCGGTCTGAGCACGAGCCTGCGAGTGGAGGCGGCCTCCCACGGCGTGCGCGTCAGCGTCGTCTGCCCCGGCGTCATCGACACCCCGCTCCTCGACAAGGGCAACCCGCCCGACCTGCCCGCCGTGGCCAGCCTGCCCGACGGGCGCCGGATGCTGAGCCGGTCCATCGGGACGAGCCGTATCCGGCGTCGTCGCTGGCCGACGACGTGCTCGCCGGCGTGGCCCGGAACCGGGCGTTCATCGTCGCGCCCGCGCTCAGCCCGCGCCGCCTGGGCCGCCTACCGGCTGGCCCCCGAGCTCGTCGTCCGCAGCTGCCGCCCTGCTCCGTCGGACACTGCGCAGCGCCGGGCGGCGCTGAGCCCGCCGCGGCCGGGGACCCCTCTTCGTACTGCTTGGTAACATACGGCCATGTCCGTCAAGCGCATAGGAATCGTCGGCTCCGGCATCATGGGTTCCGGCATCGCCGAGACCGCCGCCGTCCACGGGTTCGAGGTGGTCCTCCGCTCGCGGGCCCAGGGCACCGCCGACGCCATGGTCGCCGGCATGGCGAAGTCCCTGGCCAAGCAGGTCGACAAGGGCAAGCTGGCCGCCGAGGACCGCGACGCGGCGCTGGCCCGGGTCACGGCCGTGTCCGATCTCTCCGAGCTGGCCGGCTGCGACCTGGTGATCGAGTCGGTGGTCGAGGACCTCGCCGTGAAGAAGCACCTCTTCTCCGAGCTCGACCGGATCTGCGGCGAGCACACGATCCTGGCCACCAACACCTCCACCCTGCCGGTGGTGGACATGGCCATGGAGACGGGCCGGCCGGACAAGGTGTGCGGGATCCACTTCTTCAACCCGGCGCCGGTGATGGCGCTGGTCGAGATCGTCCGGCCCATCACCGCCTCGGACGACACCATGGCCGCGGCCCGGGCCTTCGCCGAGGCCTGCGGCAAGTCGCCGGTCGAGGTGAAGGACCAGGCCGGATTCATCGTCAACGCCCTGCTCTTCCCCTACCTCAACAACGCCGTGCGCCTGCTCGAGCAGAACGTGGCCACCCGCGACGACATCGACACCGCCATGAAGGGCGGCTGCGGCTTCCCCATGGGCCCGTTCGCCCTGCTCGACCTGGTCGGTCTGGACACCAGCCTGGCCATCCTCGACGCCCTCTACGACGAGTACCGCGACCCCAACTACGCGGCGGTCCCGCTGCTGCGCCGGATGGTCTCCGCCGAGCTCTTCGGGCGGAAGTCCGGCCAGGGCTTCTACGACTACCGCAAGTAGCCGACGGCGGCGTCCGAGGACGTCGAGGCGGGGGCAGAGGAGGGAGGTGAGCCAGGTGGTGCGACCCGACCATCGGCGTGACAAGCCCTGGGTGATGCGCACGTACTCGGGCCACTCCTCGGCCCGGGCCTCCAACGCCCTCTACCGGACCAATCTGGCCAAGGGCCAGACCGGGCCTCTCGATCGCCTTCGACCTGCCCACCCAGACCGGCTACGACCCCGACGCCCCCGAGGCGGCCGGCGAGGTGGGCAAGGTCGGCGTCCCCGTCGCCCACCTCGGGCACATGAACCAGCTCATGGACGGGATCCCGGTCGAGACGATGAACACGTCCATGACCATCAACGCCACCGCCGCCTGGTTGCTCGGTCTCTACATCGCCCACGCCGAGGACACCGGCGTCGACCCCCACCGACCTTCAGGGGACCACCCAGAACGACATCGTGAAGGAGTACCTGTCGCGGGGGACCTACATCTTCCCGCCCGCCCCGAGCCGGCGGCTCATCGTGGACATGATCGCCTACACCGTCCGCCACGTCCCCAAGTGGAATCCCATCAACGTCTGCAGCTACCACCTCCAGGAGGCCGGGGCCACGCCGATCCAGGAGCTGGCCTACGCCCTGGCCACCGCCATCGGCGTCCTCGACGCCGTGCGGGACTCGGGCAAGATCGACGCCGTCGGAGCTCCCCGCCGTGGTCGGCCGGATCTCGTTCTTCGTCAACGCCGGCATCCGCTTCGTCGAGGAGACCTGCAAGGTGCGGGCCTTCACCCGGCTGTGGGACCGGATCTGCGGCGAGCGCTACGGGGTCGACGACCCGAAGCTCCGCCGGTTCCGCTACGGGGTCCAGGTGAACTCGCTCGGGCTGACCGAGGCCCAGCCCGAGAACAACGTGCCCCGCATCGTCCTCGAGGCGCTGGGGGTGACGCTGTCGCGCGACGCCCGGGCCCGCGCCCTGCAGCTGCCGGCCTGGAACGAGGCGCTCGGCCTGCCCCGACCGTGGGACCAGCAGTGGTCGCTGCGGATCCAGCAGATCCTCGCCCTCGAGACCGACCTCCTCGAGTACGACGACATCTTCGAGGGATCGACGGTCATCGAGTCCAAGACGGCCGAGACTGGCCGAGGCGGCCTGGACCGAGCTGTCGGACGTCCTCGGGCTCGGGGGCGCCTTCGAGGCCGTCGACGAACTGAAGCGCCGGCTGGTGGCCAGCCAGGCCGACCGGGTCCGGCGCATCGAGACCGGCGAGCTCCAGGTCGTCGGGGTCAACTGCTTCACCGAGACCGAGCCCTCGCCGCTGGTCGCCGGTCTCGACGGTGCCGCCACCATCTTGAAGGTCGACCCGGCCGTCGAGGCCGAGCTGCGCGACGACGTCGTCGCCTGGCGGTCGGCGCGCGACGCCACCGGTGTCGCGTGCACGGCCATCGACGCGCTGCGCCGGGCCGCCGCGGACGCCGACGACAACGTCATGCCCGCCACCATCGCCCTGGCCCACGCCGGCGGCACCACCGGGGAATGGGCCCAGGCGCTGCGCGAGATCTTCGGTGAGTACCGCGCCCCCACCGGCGTCACCGGGGGGTGTCGGCCACCGCGGCGGCGAGGTGGCCGGTGTCCGGGCCCGCACCCGGGCACTGGCCGAGCGGACCGGTGGCCCCCCGCGCCTCCTCGTGGCCAAGCCCGGACTCGACGGGCACTCGAACGGGGCCGAGCAGATCGCCGTGGCCGCCCGCGACGCCGGGTTCGAGGTCATCTACCAGGGCATCCGGCTCTCCCCCGAGCAGATCGTGGCCGCCGCCGGCGACGAGGACGTCGACGTGGTGGGCATCTCCATCCTGTCGGGCAGCCACCTGGAGCTCGTCCCCGACATCCTCGACCGCCTGCGGGCCGCCGGCATCGACGTGCCGGTGGTGGTGGGGGGCATCATCCCCCCCGACGACGCCAAGGTGCTGCGCGACAAGGGGGTGGCGGCCGTCTACACCCCGAAGGACTTCGACTTCGGTCGCATCATGGGCGAGCTCGTCACCCTGGCCGAGGAGCACCGGGCGGCAGCCTCCCGCTGACGACGTCTGCCGGCCGCCGACGTCCGCCCCGACGTGGCGCCGTCTGGCCGGCCCGGGGCCGGTCGCGTCGAAGCGCCGTCGGCTTCGACCACCACCGCCCGCTGAAGCGCCAGGCCGAGACCCGCCGCCCGGCGGCGTCGCCGGCCGCGACGGGGCGGGGCCAGGCCTCCTCGACGGCGGCCACGATGGCGGTGAGGACGGCGGGCTCGGGGGCCGGATGGACGGACACCACCTCGGGGGTGGCGGGCGCCGTGCTCACAGCGGGACGTTGCCGTGCTTGCGCCGTGGGCAGCTCCTCGCGTTTGGAGGCGAGGAGGCGGAGACTGCGGACGAGCACGCGCCGTGTCTCGGCTCGGATCGATGACGTCGTCGACGTAGCCGCGCTCGGCCGCGATGTAGGGATTGGCGTAGCGCTCGGTGTACTCCTCCACCAGCTCGGCCCGTCGGGCCACGGGATCGGCCGCCTCGGCCAGCTCCCGGCGGTAGACGATCTCGACGGCCCCCTGGGGCCCCATCACGGCCAGCTCGGCCGACGGCCAGGCGAAGGCCAGGTCGGCGCCGATCGACTTGGAGTTCATGACGACGTAGGCGCCGCCGTAGGCCTTGCGGGTGATGATCTGGATGCGGGGGACGGTCGACTCGCAGTAGGCGTAGAGGAGCTTGGCGCCGTGGCGGATGATGCCGCCGTACTCCTGGTCGGTTCCCGGCATGAAGCCGGGGACGTCGACGAAGGTGACGAGGGGGATGTTGAAGGCGTCGCAGGTCCGCACGAAGCGGGCCGCCTTCTCCGAGGAGTCGATGTCGAGGACGCCGGCGAGGACGGCGGGCTGGTTGCCCGACGATCCCCACGGCACGACCGTCGATGCGGGCGAAGCCGCAGGTGATGCTCATGGCCCAGTGGGGGTGGACCTCGAAGTAGTCCTCGGCGTCGACCACCGAGGCGATGACCTTCTTCATGTCGTAGGGCTGGGTGGCCGACGCCGGCATGAGGTCGACGAGCTCGGGGGTGCCGCGGTCGGGGTCGTCGCCGGTGTCGACGATCGGGGTCTCCTCGAGGTTGTTCGAGGGGAGGAAGGACAGGAGGTACCGGACCTCGTCGAGACACGTCCGTTCGTCGGGGGCCACGAAGGTCGCCACCCCGGACTTGGTGGCGTGGCTCATGGCCCCGCCGAGCTCCTCCAGGGTGACGTCCTCGCCCGTCACCGTCTTCACCACGTCGGGGCCGGTGATGAACATGTGGGTGGTGCCGTTCACCATGAAGATGAAGTCGGTCATGGCCGGGGAGTAGACGGCTCCGCCGGCGCAGGGGCCCATGATGACGCTCACCTGGGGGATGACGCCCGGAGGCCCGGACGTTGCGGTGGAAGATCTCGCCGTAGGAGTGCAGCGAGACCACGCCCTCCTGGATGCGGGCCCCGGCCCCGTCGTTCAGGCCGATCATGGGGACGCCGATCGACTCGGCCAGGTCCATGATCTTGTGGATCTTCTCGGCGAAGACCTCGCCGAGGGCGCCGCCGTAGACGGTGAAGTCCTGGCTGAACACGCAGACCCGGCGGCCGTCGACGGCCCCGAAGCCGGTGATGACGCCGTCGGTGTAGGGCCGGTTCTCCTCGAGGCCCATGCCGTGGGCCCGGTGGCGGGCGAGCATGTCGAGCTCCTGGAACGACCCCTCGTCGAGCAGGTACTCGATCCGTTCCCGGGCCGTCATCTTGCCCTTGGCGTGCTGGCGCTCGACGGCGCGCGGCGTGCCGGCGTGGAGGGCCTCGTCCTTGCGGGACTTGAGGTCGGCCAGGCGTTGGGACATGGGGTGTTCCATGAGACCGTGAGGCTACCGGAGGGCCTCCGGGGCCCTCGGACGCGCCAGCGTCACCGGCGAGCCGGTCGCTACTCCTGGACCAGCTCGATGAGGGTGCCGAGGCCGCCCTTGGGGTGGACGAACGCCACCGTCGTCCCTCGCGAGCCGGGCCGGGGCACCTGGTCGATGACCCGTCCGCCGCTGTCCTTCACGCGCTGCAGGGCCGCCGCGCAGTCGGCCACCCGGTAGCCGACGTGGTGGAGGCCCTCGCCCCGCTGCTCGAGGAACCGGGCCACCGGCGAGTCGGGCCGGGTCGGGCAGACCAGCTGGACGTAGGAGATCGCCCACCTTGAGGAGGGCCTCCTCGACCCCGTCGGACTCGACCACCTCGCGGTGGGCGACCTCGGCGCCGAACGTGGTCGCGGTAGTGGGCGACGGCAGCGTCGAGGTCGTGGACGGCGATGGCCACGTGGTCGATGTCGGTCAGCACGGACCGGACGCCCCGTCGTCCGACGCCGGCGCCGGCTCACGCCCCGTGTCTCCGGAACAGGGTGATGCGGTCCTCGCCGACCTTGGCCCGCAGATCGGGGTCGTCGACGCCGAGACCCTCCCGGGGCGCCAGGCAGAGGACGCCGATCTTGCCCTCGTGCAGATTGCGGTGGACCTGGAAGGCGGCTTCGCCCACGTCCTCGAGCGGGTAGACGGCCGACAGGGGGGGCACGACCTTGCCCTGGCAGATCAGCTGGTTGGCGTCCCAGGCCTCGCGGTAGTTGGCGAAGTGCGAGCCCTTGATCGTCTTCAGCTTCATCCAGAGGTGACGGTTGTCGTACTCGATCATGTAGCCCGACGTCGCCGCGCAGGTGACGATGGTGCCGGCCCGCTTGCAGACGAAGACCGACGCCCCCATCGTCTGGCGCCCGGGGTGCTCGAAGACGATGTCGGGGTCGTCGCCCACCAGGGCCCGGATGTCCTTGCCCAGCCGGCGCCACTCGGCCTCGTCCTGGGTGTGCTCGTCGCTCCAGAACCGGTAGCCGGCCGCCTTGCGGTCGATGACGGCCTCGACGCCCGAGATCGTGGAGCAGGGCCACCTTGTCCGGCGACGACACCACCCCGACGGGGGTGCCTCCGCCGTTCATGACGTGCTGGACGGCGTAGCTGCCGAGGCCGCCGCTGGCCCCCCAGACGAGGACCCGGTCGCCCTGCTTCATCTCGGCACCGTTGCGCGGAGACGAGCATCCGGTAGGCCGTCGAGTTGCACAGGGCGTTGATGGCGGCCTCCTCCCAGCTCAGGTGGGTGGCCTTGGGCATGAGCTGGTTGGCCTTCACCACGGCCAGGTCGGCCAGGCCGCCGAAGTTGGTCTCGAAGCCCCAGATGCGCTCGTTGGCGGCCAGCATCGAGTCGTCGTGGGCCGAGGGGTCCTGGTCGTCGACGTAGTTGCAGTGGACGACGACCTTGTCGCCGGGCGCGAAGTTGCGCACCAGCGATCCCACCCGGAGCACGACACCCGGAGGCGTCGGATCCGACCACGTGGTACGGCAGGGCGTGACGGGCACCCCAGATGCTCTCCCGGGCCAGGCGGTCGAGGAAGCCGAACGTGGGCAGCGGCTCGAAGATCGAGGTCCAGACGGTGTTGAAGTTGATGGACGAGGCCATGACGGCCACGTAGGCCTCGTCGGGGGCCAGCTCGGGGACGGGCACCTCCGCCGACGTGCAACGACTTGCGGGGGTCCTTGTCGGCCGAGTCGACCCCGGCGAACATGTCGATCTCGTCACGGGGACGAAGCGCCGCCCGGTACGTCTCGGGGAGGGGCAGGGCCGCGATCTCGTCCCCGCCGGCACCGGCCAGGATGGCCTCGCGGATCGCGTGCATGGGTGAGCACGATACCTCCGGCGCCGCTCGGTTACCCGTGGGTCACCTCCGGCTCGACGGTAGGCCGGGGCGGCCCCTAGAATGGGCGCCACCAGGCGGTCCGGACGTGGCCGTCGACCCGTTCGGAGGTTCTCATGCCCGGTTCCGTCATCCTCGGGGGAGCCCGCACCCCCATCGGCAAGCTCTCCGGTGGCCTGGCCGGGTTCAGCGCCATGGACCTCGGCGGGTTCGCCATCGCCGCCGCCCTCGAGCGCAGCGGGGTGCCCGCCGACCAGGTCGACTACGTCTTCATGGGCCAGGTCCTGCAGGCGGGCCAGGGCCAGATCACCGCCCGCCAGGCCGCCGTCAACGGCGGCATCTCCATGTCGGTGCCCGCCACCACCATCAACAAGGTGTGCCTGTCCGGGCTGAACAGCATCTTCCTGGCCGACCTCCTCATCTCCGCCGGCGCCGCCGAGGTGGTGGTGGCCGGGGGGATGGAGTCGATGACCAAGGCGCCGTACCTCCTGCCCGGGGCCCGCGCCGGCTACCGGCTCGGCGACGGCGAGCTCGTCGACTCCATGATGTACGACGGCCTCTACTGCCAGTTCGACCACTGCGCCATGGGACTGAGCACCGAGCGCTACAACGACGTCGCCGGGATCACGCCGCGAGGCGCAGGACGGCTTCGCCGCCCTCTCCCACGAGCGGGCCGCGGCGGCCATCAAGGACGGCCGCTTCGCCGACGAGATCGTCACCGTGTCGGTGCCCGCAGCGCAAGGGCGACCCGATCGTGATCGACACCGACGAGGGCGTCCGCCCCGGAACCACGGCCGAGTCGCTCGGCGCCCTCAAGCCCGCCTTCGACAAGGCGGGCACCGTCACGGCCGGGAACGCCAGCCAGATCTCCGACGGCGGCGCCGCCGTCATCGTCACCTCGCGTGCCAAGGCCGATGCTCTCGGTGTCGCCCCGCTCGGAGAGGTGGTCGGCTACGGGCAGGTGGCGGGGCCCGACGCCTCCCTCCTCGTCCAACCGGCCAACGCCGTCCGTCAGGCCCTGGCCCGGGCCGGGAAGACGGTGGGCGACGTCGACCTGTTCGAGATCAACGAGGCGTTCGCCGTCGTGGGCCTGGCCTCGATGGCCGATCTCGGCATCACCGACGAGGTCACCAACGTGAACGGCGGGGCCATCGCCCTCGGGCACCCCATCGGGATGTCGGGGACGCGCCTGGCCCTGACCCTTCTCCACGAGCTCAAGCGTCGGGGCGGCGGTCTGGGTGCCGCCAGCCTCTGCGGCGGGGGCGGCCAGGGCGACGCCCTGCTCGTCCGCACCCTTTCCTGACGAGCGACCTCGTCCCCGCCGGTCGGCGGTCCCGAGCGGCGCCGTCACACCCCGGTACTATCAATCGAGCCCATGATCGATCGATCGTTCCTCGAACCGGTACGCGGCGGTTGACGGTGGGAGCGGGCGGGGCGGCGGGGAGATCGGGTCCCCGATGAGCGCGGCAAACCGGGACGCGGGCGCCGCCGGCCCACCTCCACCTCCGCCTTCGGCGTCGGTCGGCGCGAGAGCCACGACGCCAGCCGCTTCTACGACCGGTTCACCTCCCCCGTCGTGAGCCCCGACGACACCGTCGTGCGTTCGCCGATCGGGGAGAAGCCCATCCTGGGCGACGCCCGCCACATGGACGAGGTGGAAGACGCGCTCGGTGGCCCTGGTCGTCACCTCCCCGCCGTACTTCGCCGGCAAGGAGTACGAGGAGGCGCTGGGCGAAGGGTCACGTCCCGGCCAGCTACTTCGACTACCTCGAGATGCTCACGCGCGTCTTCGCCGAGGCGGTCCGGACGCTCGAGCCCGGTGGCCGGATCGCCGTCAACGTGGCCAATCTCGGTCGCAAGCCCTACCGGTCGCTGTCGGCCGACGTGATCGGGATCCTGCAGGACGAGCTCGGACTGCTCCTGCGGGGCGAGGTCATCTGGCTGAAGGCCCGGGGCGCGAGCGGGTCGTGCGCGTGGGGCTCGTTCCAGAGCCCGGCCAACCCGGTCCTGCGCGACGTGACCGAGAGGGTCGATCGTGGCCAGCAAGGGCCGGTTCGACCGTGCCCTCTCCGCGCCAGACGGCGCCGTCGCTCGGGCTCCCGGCCGAGATCTCGGTGTCCAAGGACGAGTTCATCGAGGCCACCACCGACGTCTGGGAGATCGCCGCCGAGAGGCCACCCGCGTCGGGTCACCCGGCGCCGTTCCCCGTCGAGCTGCCCCTGCGGCTCATCGAGCTCTACACCTACCGCGGACGATCTCGTCCTCGACCCGTTCATGGGATCGGGGACGACGGGCGGTGGCCGCCGTCCGGACCGGACGGCGGTTCGTGGGCTACGACACCGAGACGTCGTACGTCGAGATCGCCGAGCAGCGGATCCGGGCCGAACGGGATCACCGATGCACGCGGCGGCGGCCGAGACGCCGCGACGACCGCCGGCGCGCGCGGCGGTCGACGTCCTCCGCGGCGGAGGCCGGGAAACGATGCCGCCGACCTGCTGGCCCGAGCGCCCGGGACGGGCACAAGGCGCGGGAGCTGGCCCGGGAGCTCCTCGACCACTGCGGATTCGGCGACCTCGTCGCCGACGTCAGGACCGGCGACGGCATCGAGGTCAGCTTCTCGGGGGTCGACGCACCGGCCGGCGGTGGTACTTCGACGTCTCGGGGGCGTTCACGACCACCGGGCGGGCCTGCGACGGACCGACACTCTGTGGAAGGCGCTGGGCAAGGCGGCCGTCGTCGCACGCCTCGCATCCCGACGTTCCCTTCGTCCTCGTCACCACCGACGCCCCGGTGGCGGGCAGTGCCGGCGATCAGGCCCTGAAGACCCTCCGGCGGCCGGATCGGTCCCGACGGCTTCGGCGTCGTCTTCGACGTCATCGAGATGGAGTCGGCGACGGATCGGGCCCGCCTGCGGCCTACGCCTCGAAGGGTCCCGACGCCGCGGAATGAGGCACCGTGCCCGATGACCGCACGACGGTCACCGAACTCGGGACGGCCCTGGGCATGTTTCCCTACCCCGACGCCGGGGCCGCTCTGGCGGGCGCGCCCGGTGGAGCTCGCCATCTCCGACGCCACGTGGTCCCGTCTCGCCGATCTCCACGGCGCCGGCGCCCTGCCCGACGAATTCGCCACCGCCTTCGCCAACGGTCGGGCCTTCCTGGAGGCGCCCGACGCGCTGCGGGGACGGCGCCCCCGGTTGGTCGAGTGGACCGGAGGACGGCGTCCGCCGGGCGACGAGGTGGCCCCCGTCGACCTGCGCATCGACCACGTCTACCTGGTCAGCTGCAAGTACCTGTCCCGCAACATCGCCAACCCGTCGCCGGCCCGTCTCTTCGACGGCCTGCTGGCCACGGTGGGCGACTGGGAACAGAGCGACTGGTACCTACGGACGGCGCCCGACGAGTACCGGGCTCTGTACGCGGCGTGTCGGGAGATCACCGGCCTCGACGATCTTCCCGACGATCCCGTGGCGCTGACGACGGTCGACAGACAGCGGCTCCGTCAGGCCCTGCCCGGACGGTCGTATCCGGTCGAGGCGCAACGCCAGTACCAGCACCCGTCTGTGTCCCGGGTCAGCGTGTTGTCGGCCGAGCGGTGGCGGGAGAACGTGACGCGCCAACGTCGCCGCCGAACGTCAGGCGTGGAGGCTCCTGCGCATCGGCAACGCCACCTACTTCCTGCTGGGCGCCGACGCCAAGCGGTCGTTGCGGCTGCGGATCGCCAGCCCCTGGGACTGGCGCCAGGCTTTCGAGTTCCTCGGTCTCGACATCCGGCCCGGCCGACGCCGGCCAGCCTCAGGTGGACTGGTCGGTTCTCTACCGTGAGCGGGCCACGGCGGAGACGGACGGTGGAGGGTCATGTCGAGGTGCGGTGGAGCCACGGCCGCTTCGCCCAGCCCCCGGAGGCGAAGATCTATCTCGAGACCCGACCGACGAGATTCCCGGATACTTCGCACTCTGCGCCGAGCCGGACCGACCTCGCCTGTGGACCTGACCGGGTACGGTCGGTCAGGCGTCGACGGCGCCGGCCCTCGAGGGCACGACCGAGGGTCAGCTCGTCGGCGTACTCCAGATCACCGCCGACGGGCAGCCCGCTGGCGATACGGGTCACGACGACCCTCCAGCGGCTTCAAGAGCCGGGCCAGGTACATGGCCGTGGCCTCGCCCTCGAGGTTGGGATTGGTGCAAGGATACCTCGGTCACCCCCTCCGGGTCGAGCGCGGGCGAAAAGCCACGGACGTGCAGCTGGTCGGGTCCGACGCCCTCGATGGGATTGAGCGACCCGTGGAGGACGTGATAGCGGACTTGGAACTCCTGTGTCCGCTCGACGGCGCCGATGTCGCGGGGTCCTCGACCACGCAGAGGATGGCGCCGTCACGACGGGGGTCGCGGCAGATCGTGCAGAGATCGCCCTCGGCGACGTCGAAGCACTGGGGGCACAACGTGGTGTGCTCCTTGACGGCCACGATGGCCTCTGCCAACCGGGCCGCATCTTCGGGCGCAACCTTGAGGATGTGGAAGGCCAGACGCTGAGCGGACTTGGGCCCGATGCCGGGAAGACGACCGAGCTCGTCGACGAGGGACTGCAGCGACGCCGTGTACACGGGGTCAGACCTCCTCGGCGCCGGGGAACGCCTGCTTCAACCGCTCTTCGGGCGATATCGCCGCGCCGGCCAGCTCCGTCTCGGCGGCCAGGACGGCCGGGTCGAGGAGGTCGTGTTGTCCGGCGTCGTGGTCGATTCCCACCTCGGCTGGGACGCGGCACCGGCGGCCCGACCCGGGTCGGCCGGCCGCGTCGGCGTATCGCCGTCGGACTCCTCGTCGACCACCAACCGCAGGGGGACGGGAAAGCCGAAATGCTTCCCGAGAGCAGCCTCGACGTCGACGCGGACGTCCTCGCAATAGGACCGGTGCGTGTCGTTGGGGAGAGCGAAGACGGCGGTGGCTCCTTCCACGGCCACGAAGCGGCCGACGCGGAATCGGGCCCGGGCCCGGCCGGGCAGCGCCGCCAGCAGTCCGTC
>CAWJFJ010000004.1:0-9546 GCA_963842145.1 uncultured Acidimicrobiaceae bacterium | reverse complement strand
GGCTGAACAGCGGCTGGTCGAAGGTTGAGCCGGCCCCGGTCAGCGACGCCGAGGCGTCCTGGGTGTCACACGCCTGGGTGAGTGTCGTCGCGGAATTGGTGGTGGTGGAGGAGCTCGAAGCGCTCGAAGTGGACTTGGCGCTCGAAGTGGACTTGGCCGCGGTAGTCGTCGCCGTGGTGGTGGGGGCGCCCGAGGACGGCGCTGACGTCGAGGTGGTCGCTGACGTCGAGGTGGTCGTGGAGGACGTCGTGGTGGTCGAGCCAGAAGCCTTCTTTGCCGATGGCGAGCTGGAGCCGCAGGCGGTGGCGATGAGGGCGACCGCCAGTAGGGCGAATGCCGTTTGCGATGTCCGGCGGCGCAACTGATTCCTGGGGTGCGACCCCTTCGTTGCTCCCTGGTTCCTGGCATTGGACACGTGCCGCTCCTTTGCGTTGGCTCGGCGCTCTTCAGCCCCCCGTAAGGCCCTTCTGACCTCCGCACCTATTGGTACAGGGCCAAGGTGAATGACTATTGAACTCAAGGCAAACGTTGGGTGAAATCTTGAACACAAGGAGAACATCTGGTGACAGATTCTGGCCCGTCGAACGGAACACCGGGAAATGCCAAGCATGTCATCTATGCCAACAGCAGCCGGGACGACGGCCTTGGACGGCCCTCGAGGTGGCGATCGGTGCAGTGAGCACCCCAGCGGCAGCAGGGTGGCGCCAGCAGGCACCCACTGTTCACTCAACGATCACTGACTTGTCGCTCGTCATTCGCGCGGAGTTCATGTCCTCTTCTTACGGTCCCCAACAGTGACCGACGGACTACATCCAGGTTCAAGACCCAGGAGCCGCCCCGGCCTTGGTCCGGAGGAGGATGTCAGGGTCAGGACTCCCAGGCAACCTCGACTGCCGTGAACTGGACTCCGGCGCCACGACGAGGCAGCACCGTCGATGATCTGGCACCTCACGGCACGTCGATCCTGTCTTCGGACGTGACCGAGCACCGGACCCGAATTCTGATCGTCGAGGACCAAGAGTCCTATCGCGACGCGCTCTCCACCGGTCTCGAACGCGAGGGCTACGACGTGCAGCTGGCGGCCGACGGGATGGAGGGTCTGCGCCTCTTCACCGAGAAGGCGCCCGACATCGTCTTACTCGACGTGATGCTTCCCGAGATCTCGGGAATCGAGGTGTGTAAGCGGATGCAAGCGCTGCTGCCAGCGATTCCCATTGTGATGTTGACGGCGTTGAACACCGAAGTGGACGTGGTGCTCGGCCTCGAGATTGGGGCGGCGGACTATCTGACCAAGCCCTACCGCTTGCGGGAGCTGATCGCCAGGATCGAAGCGGTGCTCCGCCGCGTGCAGCCGGCCCCGCTTCCCACCCACAAACCCCACGCGCCAAAAGCAAACGAAGCCTTCGGCTCGTACCCGGTTCATGTCGGGTCCATCACCGTCGATTTCACCCGCCGGGAGGTCCGTGTGCATGGACGTCCTGTGCACATGTCGCGTCGGGAGTTCGACGTGTTGGCGGTGATGGCGTCACCACCGGGTCAGGTGCGCACCCGAGACGAGCTGATCGACCGACTTTGGTCAAACGCCGATCTTGCCGATACGCGCACCCTCGACACCCACATTCGACGCTTGCGCACAAAGATAGAATCGGACCCGTCTCATCCCCGCTACCTGATCACCGTTCGTGGCGTGGGATTCAGGTTCGATCCCGAGTAGATCTCGGACCGAACCGTCCGAGGGCGACTCGATCGCCTTCCAAGCCGGCTGGGCGGGGTGACGCCTGGCACCCGCTTGGCAGAGATGTGCTGGCTCCTCGTGCTTTCACACTGTGCGGCGCCGAGCCGCCACGGAGCGGCCTTTGCTCGTGAACCTGAGCCGCGCGATGGTGAAGCCGATGGCGGCCTCGAGCGCACGACACGCCCGTCGGCCGCCCAGACCTCTCGCTTCATCACCACCCTCCCATCGACGGCGCGCTCATGCTCACCGCCAGCGCCGGCGCCGCAGAACAGACGCGTTCACCACGCGTGGGGGACGAGGCCGGCATCGGCTCGCCTCGCCCCCGAGGTCGCGCCACGCCCGCTCCCGACCTCGTCATGCACTGCGCCGACACCGCATCCCCAGCCGGCGGTCGACGGCCGCGAAGATCATCGTT
The DNA here is from genome assembly GCA_963842145.1 of uncultured Acidimicrobiaceae bacterium. Classification (GTDB taxonomy): domain Bacteria; phylum Actinomycetota; class Acidimicrobiia; order Acidimicrobiales; family UBA8190; genus CAWJFJ01. Next base: position 7,396 of record CAWJFJ010000004.1, on the reverse strand, counting down.
CTTTCGATCTCGGTCGTCGTGGGATCCCTGTTCGTCGCCTCCTCGACAGGACGAGGCGACCGCGCCGCGCCGACTCCGACCCGGTTCTCGGCCTCGGTCCCCGTGCCGTCAACGTCACCGGCGACCACGACGTCGACACCGCCAGTTGCACCGGTGTCGACGTCCCCGACCCCCTCTCCGAATTCGACTACTCCGACCCCGACGACGACGGAGGCGAAACCCAGAGCCAGGGTGACGGTGCCTCACGGTCGGGCAGCCCCCGGTCCCGCACCACGGGCCCGACCCAAGATCATGGTGATCATGATGGAGAACGAGACGTACGAGAGCGTCATCGGCAACGCCTCGCTCCCCTTCCTCAACGGCACCTTGGCCGCCCACTACCTCCTCCTCGAGCAGGCGTTCGCCGTGGCCCACCCCAGCTTGCCGAACTACCTCGAGCTGTTGTCCGGTTCGACCTGGGGGACCAGCAGTGACTGCGCACCGGGCCCGAGCTGTGAGGGGCGCGCCAGCCTTCCCAATCAGCTCGACGGGGCGGGGATCAGTTGGGCGGGGTACATGGAGAGCATGCCGGTGGCCGGATACACCGGCGGGGACACCGGGGGTCCCGACGGCTATGGCAACGACCTCTACGTCCAACATCACAACCCGTTCGTGTACTTGCCCAGTCTGGCCGGTGAACTGAGTACACACGTCAAGCCCTTGACGAGCATGATCCCCGACCTCGACAGCGCCAATCCTCCGACGTTTGTGTGGGTGTCGCCGAACATGCTCGATGACATGCACGACGGGCCGCTCTCGGTCGGCGACGCCTGGCTTTCCCAGGAGATCCCCGCCATCCAGGGCACCCCGTGGTACCGCAGCGGTGGCACGATCGTCCTCACCTGGGACGAGGGTCAGGACTCCGACACCTCGGGGATCGCCGGGGGGAGCGGCGGACACGTGCCGGGCATCGTCATCAGCCAGGCTCTGTACGGGAGCCCTCCCGACACCACACCGATCGACACGGCCGGGATACTCCGATCGATCGAGACCGCCTTCGGGCTGACCTTGTTGAACGATGCCGCCGACCCGAGCCACGGCGGCATCAGCGGCTTGTAGCAGGCCTCACAAGGTCGTCGGCACCGCAGCCACGATGTCGGTGATGTGGATTCCGAGCGCCGGGAGAGAACCGACGAAGGGTGCGTCGCCGAAGGTGAAGATCCCCCCGTCGGAGCCGATCAACCAGTAGCCCTGCTCATCGGCGGTGGGCACGAGCCCGATCACGGGGCTGGTCGGGCTCACGCCGATGGCAGGCAGAGAGCCGAAGGAGCCGGCGTCCCCGAATCGGGTGACACTGCCGTTCTCCGTGACCGTCCAGTAGCCACCACCGTCGGAGGTTGAGGTGATCCCCGACACCGGCGAGGCCGATGCCGGAGCCGAGCCGAGGTTGGGCGCGTTGCCGAAGGCGTAGACCGTCCCGTTGGCAGCCACAACCCAGTACCCCTGATCGGACGGGGTGGCGGCGATCCCGACCACGTCGGTGATGTGGATACCCTCACCCGGCAACGACCCCAGGAAGGGCGCGTCGCCGAAGGCGAACACCCCGCCATCCCGGCCCACGAGGAAATAGCCCCGGTTGTCCCGGGTCGGGACGATGCCTCTGATGTCATGGACTGCGACGCCCAGGCCCGGCAGTGACCCCAGGAACGGCGCGTCGCCGAAGGCGAACACCCCGCCATCCTGGCCCACGAGGAAGTAGCCCCGGTCATCGGGGGACGGCACCATGCCGGCGATGTCGTGCACGTGGACCCCAAGTCCGGGAAGCGATCCGAAGAACCCCCCGGACTGGCCGGGAGGAAAGGCGAAGACCCCGCCGTCCTGGCCCACGAGGTCATACCCAGAACCGGAGCCCAGAACCGGAGCAGGCGTGGGGAACGTGAACGAGCCGGTGGAGGTGCCGCCGCCCATGACGCTCGTGGCGCTCACCTCCACCGTGCCACCACCGGCCGGGACCACGACCGTGGCCGAGGTCGCGGTGGCACTCACCACCACCGCGGGGCGTCCACCGAAGGAGATGGTCGCCTTTTCAAGGCCGAGGCCGCCGACGGTGACCTCTGACCCGGCTTGTCCCTGTGCGGGTGACACCGATGACACCTCGGGGCACGACCATCCGGCCGCGATCGGAGTGCCGATGCCGGTGACCGGGTCATAGCCGGGGCCGGCCGGGTACTCCGCCGGGCTGTAGGTGCGTGTCAGGTCGTTGTCACCTGTCGTCACGTCAGAGAATGCCGTCCCGTAGGCACCCTGCCCGGCCAAGTCGTACAGTGCCTGACCGATGGCCCCCCGGCGCGCCGGTGCGCATCCGTTGGTCATGTCAGCCACGAGCCCGGCGACCAGCGGCGCCGCGATGCTCGTTCCCACGTACGCATTCCAGGCCCCCTGGACCAAGAACACCTCGGGTGCCCCGGCGTTCGCCGAGACGTCCGGCACGTCTCGACAGTCCGTGCCACAGGCGTTTCCGGCGCTGCTCCACTCGGACTCGCGTGGCTGCCAGCTCGGCGGCGCCCAGATGCGAGAGATCCCACCCCCTCCCGAGCCGCCGTTGTCGTTCGCACAGGTGGGGCCGAGCAGGCCCTCACAGTCGTTCCATGTCGACTGTGTTCCGTCGCCGAGCAGCGTCGTCCCCCCCACCGCCGCCACATAAGGGTCGGAGGCCGGGTAGTCGACCTGCAAGCTGGTGTCGGTGTTGCTCGACGGTACGTAGCAGTCCTCAGAGCCCGAGTCACCGGACGCCGCCAGAATCGTCTGGCCTTGGGCGGCCGCCTGCTGGAACAACACGTCTTCGGACGACACGACGTCGTCCGCCGCGCTGTCCGGCTCGCACAAGCCGAAGCTGGTCGACACCACGCTGGCAACGTCCTGGGTGACGATCGTGTGCCAGGTGTCATAGCTACCCGTGGATGTGTTGGGGCCCTCGTACGAGATGATCGATGTGCCCGGTGCCTGAGTCGCCACCTGCTCGATGTCGGCGTCCGCTTCGGTGGTCCCACCGACACCGGCAGCACCTCCGCCATCCACGGCGACCGTGCTGACCGAGTTGTGCAGCCCAAAACACGTCTCGTACTGGCTGATGTCCGATGCCGAGTGCTGTCCGAGCTCGTAGACGCCTACTCTCTGACCTGCCCCGATCTGGCCCGCACCGGTGAGACTGCCTATCCCGTACGCCGCACCAACCTGGTCCGCGGTGTAGCCACCGATCCCGGCCGCCTCCGAGGCGGCCGCCCCGCACGGGGAAAGTCCTTCTGCCCGGGGAAGAAGGTGCGAGCTCTGCCTTGTCCGGTCCTGGGAGATGTACGGCACGAGCTGAGGAAGATCGTCCAACCCCAGAACAGAGACCACGCTCGCCGACAACGCCGTGGGGAGCAGAGGGGCGCGGTCCGCCACATGCACCTGGCGGCCACCCGCCAGCCGGTACTGGTTGAACGACACACCAAGTCCCGACTCGACGACTCCGGCGGATTCCGAGACCTGCAACACAGAACCTGACCGGTAGCTGGAGTGCAGGCCCACGCTCGAAAGCCAGCGCTGCACCCCAGAGACCTCGGAAGGACTCGGGCCGAACCGAGACGAGAACTCGTCGGGCGTCAGCCAGTCATGGTACTGAGGCGAGGCTCTGTCGTAGAGGGCGTCTACGAGCGATGTGAGCTGGGCCGGGTGGGAGGGGGCCAACACGAACTCGAGGCCGATCGACTCGGTACGGGGGAGACCTCCGATTCGAGTGGCGCCCGGTGGTGGAGACTGCGGCGCCCACCGGCCGAGGCGAACCATCGACGGCGCCGCGCCCGCCGTGTGGGTACTGACCACGGCCGCCGAAAAGCTCCCAAGCCCGATGACGGCGAGGACTCGCACACTGATCGACCGAGAAGTCCCTCGTCGGTCGCCGATGGTCCTCCTCACGAGACCATTTCACTAGAACGGGACCAAGATTCGCCATTCGCCCACCAGGACCCGAGCTCGGTGACAAGATCGTGAACAAATGGAGCGCCAGAGACGACGCACACCTTCTTGCGCCCTGCTCTTCACAGAGTTGTTCGTACGCGATGTCTTGTGGTTTCTCGACTGACTACTCGACCATCCACGCCGACGGTGGGCGTCACATGACCGCCGACCGTGGGCGTCACCGTGACGCCTCGCACTCGACCACGTTCCGTGGTGGTCGATCAAGGCGGTCCCAAGAGCCGCCGATGCCTGAATATGGCATTTGGGCAACAATTGATTCGGCTCTTTGACGGAGTTCGATGACGGCAAACCTTCGAGTTGTGTCACCTTGGTCATACGGAGTCACGATCACGATCGCTGCAGTGATCGTGATCGTGTTCTTGCTGTCCGCCCATGACAATGACCAGCGCGAACGTACCCTCTTGCAGAACCAGACCACGCGGGCCGCGACGGTGGCATCGTCGAGCCTTTCGACGCTCACCTCATCACTCGAACCGCTCGCCTCGACCGTGACGGCCTCCAACGGCTCGACTGCGGCCTTTACCGCGCAGGCACGAGCGGTCATACACAGCCCGAACTCGGTGGCGCTGCTGAAGGTGTACCTCACGCGCTACGTGGTCTTCGCGGCGGTGGGAAATGACTTTCGGATCGATCAAGTCCTCGGCGATGCCCTTGCCGTCGAGCTTCATGCGGGTGGTGCAGGCGTGATCACGGGCCCCGTGGTGAGCCAGGGCGATCAGAGCACCGCTACCTTCGGAGTTGGGTCACCCCTCGTCCCCAATGGGGACGCCATCCTGCTCCATGTCACCGTGAACCCATTCGCGACGAGCTCGTTGCCGGTCGGTCGAGCGTTCTCCGACCTTCACATGGCGTTGTACGGGTCCAGTGAGCCCGCACGCGCCAACCTCGTAGCGTCCACGAGCACGGAGCTTGCCTGGTCCGGGCCGTTAGCGAGCGAGCCCGTTCCCGTGGGCAACGCCAAATGGACCCTCGTCGCGGCAGCCCGCAAGCCTCTCATCGGGACGTGGGCCAATGCTGCCCCGCTCTTGATCCTCGTCCTGGGATTGTTACTGGCGGCGGCGACTGGCCTCACCATCGAGGGCTTCGTGCGACGCCGCCGCACCGCTGTGGCGACCCCCCCGGCAGGGTTGACCGCCTCCGAGACCCCGAAGCCGCCCTCAGACGGCACACGCCCCAAGACCGAGAGCCCGTCGGCATCTCCTCCGACGGACAAGGCCGAGATCGTCCCGGCTCCGCAAGAGACCCCGGCACCGGAGACGACTCCGGAGACTAAAATCACGACGCCCATCACAGAGGACGGACCGGTGGCGAACGACGCAGAGCACCCTCCCATCCCGCCGAGCCAGGACGAGGGTGCTGAGCCCGCGGCCACCACCCACACCGCGGACCAGCTCGACCAGACTCCCGGGCCCGAGCCCTTCTCCTATGCAGATTGGAGGCCCGACCCCTTCGGGCGCTTCGAGCTCAGACGGTTTTTCCTCGGGAGCCCTACCTCGCTCGTCAAGGACGGTTCCGTCGAGCGCTACGACCCTGCCTTCCCCGCCGTTGCATCGGGACCAGCGGACTCTTCCCCACCCTCCGACGCCCGCACGGACGAACAGCCTCCGACTCCGTCGGACGACGCCGAGCCCGACGCTCCCGAGGAAGGCGGACCGGAGCCGGCGTCGACGCAGGGCCGTGAAGAAGCTGGTGTGAGCCCCATGGACGCGCCACAGGCCCTGGAAGCCGTGGTCGCTCAGGTCTCTGAGGCGATCGCCGACGAGCTCGACGCGCTCCGTGCCGTCACCTCGGCACTCAACGCGTACCTGCCCGAGCCCGACGGGATGGAGGCGCCTCCCGAACCACCGTCCCCGGACTTTCCGCCTGCGTCCTCACCTCCAACCGGAGCTCCGACAGGACCGACCATGGCCACTCCCCCGCCCCCACCGCCACCACCGCCCCCACCGCCACCACCGCCACCACCGCCCCCTCCACGGCTGTCCCTACCGAGTACCAAACCCCCACTCGCTAAGGACGGCGACTACGCGCATCCGGGTCGCCCGCGTGAAAACGCCAAGGCCATCGCCGTGGCCGCTGGTGTTCTCGGAGCGGCGTCGTTGATATGGCGACGACTCCGAAAGCCCCACAACCCTTCGTAGATCTCTCCCCTCGATCGGTGCCGAGGAGTTCCTATGGCTCGAAGCGGAACCCCACGCCGCGTACGGTCACCAGGTGCCGGGGCGTGGCAGGGTCGGGCTCCAATTTGATCCGGAGCCTCCTGACATGGGTGTCGAGAGTCCGGGTGTCGGAGAGATCACGGCCGGACCACAGTCTGTCGATCAGCTCCTCGCGGGTTCTCACCTGTCCGGGAGGAGACAACAAGAAGGCCAAGAGGTCGAACTCACGACGAGACAGGTGGACGGACTGGCCCTGGGATATGACCGCACGTCGGGCAAAGTTCACCTGAAATGGACCGACAAAGATGTTGTCGGCGCGCGATGCCGGTGTCTGGCCAGTCGCAGACGCCATCTGCGGCGGTGGTGAGACTCGGCGTAGGACCGAACGGATACGAGCCACCAATTCTCGGAGACGATAGGGCTTGGCGATGTAGTCCTCGGCACCGAGTTCGAGACCGCGCACGATGTCTGTCTCGGTGTCGAGTGCCGAGACGATGATGATCGGCACCGGCGCGACGGCGTGCATCCTTCGACACACCTCAATCCCCGACATACTGGGCAGCAGCAGATCCAGGACGACGAGATCGGGGCGGATCTCGACAAATCGTCGCAGCGCCTCGACACCGTCGGAGGCCAACTCGACGTGATAGCCCTCCCGCGAGAGCCCAGCCATCAACGCCTCTTGGTAGGACTCCTCGTCCTCGACGACGAGGATGGTCGTCCGACCTCCGACCGTAGGGACACGATCAGCCGGCAATGACGTGCCACTGCTTGTTTCCCCCCCAACCATTTCCCTGGGCCCCTCTCTCTCAACAAGCAATGACGGGGAAACCGACTCGTGCCGAAGGGGGGTACCCGGCGTTGGACGTTCCAGTCTCCGCGTTCATGCCACCACCGACAGTATTTGCGCAAAGTAAACGTGGCGCGAACAACACGTCACAGCTCGAGAAACGCTTGGAGAACGGCGGGATATCAGACGCGGAAGCGCGCCGCACAACAGAGGTTCATGTCGGTCGACTACAGCCGCGTCCCACGCCCTTCAGCGAAGAGCGCTCACACCCTCCGACGCGAGAGCTGGAGTGCACCCGCGCACGGCTGCATCTAGGCAGCCATCACCTGGCTCCGGACGCGCCGTTCCCACCCACACCACCAGTTGCGGGTCCTCTCCACGGTGGCGTGGTCCAGCCGCCACCCGGTGACGCAATCAACCCCAAGGTGGGGCTTCGGTCTGACAGCTGAGC
>CAWJFJ010000003.1:0-9322 GCA_963842145.1 uncultured Acidimicrobiaceae bacterium | reverse complement strand
GCCCGTTGCCTTCTTTGCCGACGGCGAGCTGGAGCCGCAGGCGGCGGCGATGAGGGCGACCGTCAGTAGGGCGAATACCGTTTGCGAGGTCCGGCGGCGCAACTGATTCTTGGAGTGCAACCTCTTCATTGCTTCCTGGTTCCGGCCATTGGACACGTGCCGCTCCTTATGCGTTGGCTCGGCGCTCTAGAGGCCCTTCTGGCCTCCACCGCTATTGGTACAGGGCCAAGGTGAATGACCATTGAACTCAAGGCAAACGTTGGGTGAAATCTTGAACACAAGGAGAACATCTGGTGACGGATTTGGCCCGTCGAACGAAACACCGGGAAATGCCAAGCATGTCATTTCTGCCAAGAGCACCCGACGTGAAGGACAGTTCCTCTCTTCGAGTCTTGGGACGACGACCTTGGACGGCCCTCGGGATGGCGACCGGTGCGGTGAGCGCCCCGGCGCCGGCAGGGCACTCACTGTTCACTCAACGATCACTGACTTGTCGCTCGTCATTCGCGCCAGGCATACCTCTACGAGGTCGCCACCAGTGACCGACGGACTACGTCGGTACAGACCCAGGAGCCGCCGAGGCCTTGGACCGGAGGTCGATGTCCCATGGTCAGGACTCCCGCCAGCCAACCTCGGTCGTCGTGAACTGAACCGGCGCCCACAACGAGGCGGCACCGTGGATAGATCTGGCACCCCAGGGCACGTCGAGCCCGTCCCTGGACGTGACCGAGCACCCGGACCCGAATTCTGATCGTCAAGAACAAGAGTCTTATCACGACGCTCTTCCCACCGGTCTCGAACGCGAGGGCTACGACGTGCAACTGGCGGCCGACGGGATGGAGGGTCTGCGCCTCTTCACCGAGAAGGCGCCCGACATCGTCTTACTCGACGTGATGCTTCCCGACATCCGGGGATCGAGGTGTGTAAGCGGATGCAAGCGCTGCTGCCGGCGATTCCCATTGTGATGTTGACGGCGTTGAACACCGAAGTGGACGTGGTGCTCGGCCTCGAGATCGGGGCGGCGGACTATCTGACCAAGCCCTACCGTTACCGGGAGCTGATCGCCCGGATCGAAGTGGTGCTCCGCCGCGTTAGCCGCCCCCGCTTCCTACCCACAAACCTCACGAGCCGAAAGCAAACGAGGCCTTCGGCTCGTACCCGGTTCATGTCGGATCTATCACCGTCGATTTCACCCGCCGCGAGGTGCGTGTGCATGGACGTCCTGTGCACATGTCGCGTCGGGAGTTCGACGTGTTGGCGGTGATGGCGTCACCACCGGGTCAGGTCCGCACCCGGGACGAGTTGATCGACCGACTGTGGTCAAACGCCGATCTGGCCGATACACGCACCCTCGACACCCACGTTCGACGCCTGCGCACAAAGATAGAACCGGACCCGTCTCATCCCCGGTACCTGATCACCGTGCGTGGCGTGGGATTCAGGTTCGATCCCGAGTAGATCTCGGACCGAATCGTCTGAGGGCGACTCGACCGCCTTCCAAACCCGGCTGGGTGGGGTGAGGCCTGGCACCGGCTCGGCAATAGATGCGCAGGCTCCTCGTGGTTTCACACTGTACGGCGCCGTGCCGCCACGGAGCGGTCTTTGCTCGTGAACCTCGAGCCGCGCGATGGTGAAGCCGATGGCGGCCTCGAGCGCACGACACGCCCGTCGGCCGCCCAGACCTCTCGCTTCATCACCACCCTCCCACCACGGCCGTGCTCACCGCAGGAGCTGGCGCACGCAGAACGGACGCCTTCACCAGCGGTGGGGCTCGGCCTGCATCGGCGCGCCTCGTCCCCGAGGTCGCGTCACGCCCGCTCCCGACCTCGCCATGCACTTCGCCGACACCGCATCCCCAGCCGCCAGTCGACGGCAGCGAAGATCATCGTTCTTTCGATCTCGGTCATCGTGGGATCCCTGTTCGTCGCCTCCTCGACAGGACGAGGCGACCGCGCCGCGCCGACGCCGACCCGGTTCTCGGCCTCGGTCCCCGTGCCGTCAACGTCACCGGCGACCACGACGTCGACACCGCCACCTGCACCGGTGTCGACTTCTCCGACCCCCTCTCCGAAATTCGACCACTCCGACCCCGACGACGACGGAGGCGAAGCCCAGACCCAGGGCGACGGTGCCTCACGGTCGGGTAGCCCCCGGTCCCGCACCACGGGCCCGACCCAAGATCATGGTGATCATGATGGAGAACGAGACGTACGAGAGCGTCATCGGCAATGCCTCGCTCCCCTTCTGAACGGCACGCTTGGCCGCCCATTACCTCCTCCTCGACAGGCGTTCGCCGTGGCTCACCCCAGCCTGCCGAACTACCTCGAGCTGCTGTCCGGCTCGACGTGGGGGGACCAGCAGTGACTGCCACCGGGCCCGAGCTGCAAGGGTGGCGCCAGCCTGCCCAACCAGCTCGACGGGGCGGGGATCAGTTGGGCGGGGTACATGGAGAGCATGCCGGTGGCCGGCTACACCGGCGGGCGACACCGGGGGTGCCGATGGCTACGGCAACGACCTCTACGCCCAGCATCACAACCCGTTCGTGTACTTCCCCACTTTGGCTGGTGAACTGAGTACCCACGTCAAGCCGCTGACGAGCATGATCGCCGACCTCAACAGCGCCAACCCCCCGGCGTTCGTATGGGTGTCGCCGAACATGCTCGATGACATGCACGACGGGCCGCTCTCGATCGGCGACGCGTGGCTTTCCCAGGAGATCCCCGCCATCCAGGCCACCCAGTGGTACCGGAGCGGTGGCACGATCGTCCTCACCTGGGACGAAGGTCAGGACTCCGACACCTCGGGGATCGCCGGGGGCGACGGCGGACACGTGCCGGGCATCGTCATCAGCGAGGCGCTCTACGGGAGCCCTCCCGACACCACACCCATCGACACGGCCGGCATTCTCCGATCGATCGAGAGCGCCTTCGGGCTGACCTTGTTGAACGATGCCGCCGACTCGAGCCACGGCGGCATCAGTGGCTTGTAGCAGACCTTCACAAGGTCGTCGGCACCGCAGCCACGATGTCGGTGATGTGGATGCCGAGCGCCGGGAGCGAGCCCACGAAGGGTGCGTCCCCGAAGGCGAAGATCCCCCCGTCGGCGCCGATCAACCAGTAGCCCTGCTCGTCGGCGGTGGGCACCAGCCCGATCACCGGAGCTGGTCGGGCTCACCCCGTCGCCGGCAGAGAGCCGAAGGAGCGGGCGTCCCCGAAGGTGTGACACTGCCGTTCTCGGTCACGATCCAGTACCCACCACCGTCGGAGGTCGCGGTGATCCCCGACACCGGCGATGCTGATGCCGGAGCCGAGCCGAGGGGCCGCGTTGCCGAAGGCGTAGACCGTGCCGTTGGCAGCCACAAGCCAGTACCCCTGGTCGGACGGGGTGGCGGCGATCCCCACCACGTCGGTGATGTGGATCCCTTCACCGGGCAACGACCCCAGGAACGGCGCGTCGCCGAAGGCGAACACCCCGCCGTCCTGGCCCACGAGGAAGTAGCCCCGGTTGTCCCGGGTCGGGACGATGCCTCTGATGTCATGGACTGTGACGCCCAGGCCCGGCAGCGACCCCAGGAACGGCGCATCGCCGAAGGCGAACACCCCGCCGTCCTGGCCCACGAGGAAGTAGCCCCTGTCGTCAGGCGACGGCACCATGCCGACGATGTCGTGCACGTGGATCCCGAGTCCGGGAGCGATCCGAAGAACCCCCCGGACTGGTCGGGGGGAAACGAAGACCCCGCCGTCCTGGCCCACGAGGTCATATCCAGAACCGGAACCCAGAACCGGAGCCGATGTGGGGAACGTGAACGAGCCGGTGGAGGTACCGCCGCCCATGACGCTCGTGGCGCTCACCTCCACCGTGCCACCGCCGGCCGGGACCACGACTGTGGCGGAGGTCGCCGTGGCACTCACGACCACGGCGGGGCGTCCACCGAAGGAGATGGTCGCCTTTTCAAGGCCGAGGCCACCGACTGTGACCTCTGACCCGGCTTGTCCTTGTGCGGGTGATACCGATGACACCTCGGGGCACGACCATCCAGCCGCGATCGGAGTGCCGATGCCGGTGACCGGGTCATAGCCGGGGCCAGCCGAGTATTCCGCCGGGCTGTAGGTGCGTGTCAGGTCGTTGTCCCCTGTCGTCACGTCGGAGAATGCCGTTCCGTAGGCACCCTGGCCGGCCAAGTCGTACAGTGCCTGCCCGATCGCCCCTCGGCGCGCCGGTGCGCATCCGTTGGTCGTGTCGGCCACGAGGCCGGCGACCAGCGGTGCCGCGATGCTCGTTCCCACGTAGGCGTTCCAGGCCCCCTGGACCAGGAACACCTCGGGTGCGCCGGCGTTCGCCGAGACGTCCGGCACGTCTCGACAGTCCGTGCCACAGGCGTTTCCGGCGCTGCTCCACTCGGACTCGCGCGGCTGCCAGCTCGGTGGCGCCCAGATGCGAGAGATCCCACCCCCGCCCGAGCCGCCGTTGTCGTTCGCACAGGTGGGGCCGACCTGGCCCTCACAGTCGTTCCACGTCGACTGTGTCCCGTCCCCGGCCAGCGTCGTCCCCCCCACCCCCGCCACATAGGGGTCGGAGGCCGGGTAGTCCACCTGCAGGCTGGTGTCGGTGGTTTCCGGTGGCAGGTAGCAGTCCTCGGAGCCCGAGTCACCGGACGCCGCCAGAATCGTCTGGCCTTGGGCGGCGGCTTGCTGGAACAACACGTCTTCGGACGACACAACGCCGTCCGCCACGCTGTCGGGCTCGCACAAGCCGTAGCTGGTCGACACCACGCTGGCAACGTCCTGGGTTACGATCGTGTGCCAGGTGTCATAGCTACCCGTGGACGTGTTGGGGCCCTCGTACGAGATGATCGAGGTGCCCGGTGCCTGAGTCGCCACCTGCTCGATGTCGGCGTCCGCTTCGGTGGTCCCACCGACACCGGCGGCACCTCCGCCATCCACGGCGACCGTGCTGACCGAGTTGTGCAGCCCAAAACACGTCTCGTACTGGCTGATGTCCGATGCCGAGTGCTGTCCGAGCTCGTAGACGCCTACTGTCTGACCTGCCCCGATCTGGCCCGCACCGGTGAGACTGCCTACTCCGTACGCGGCACCGACCTGGTCCGCGGTGTAGCCACCGATCCCAGCCGCCTCCGAGGCGGCCGCCCCGCACGGGGAAAGTCCTTGTGCCCGGGGAAGAAGGTGCGAGCTCTGCCTTGTCCGGTCCTGGGAGATGTGCGGCACGAGCTGAGGAAGATCGTCCAACCCCAGAACAGAGACCACGCTCGCCGACAACGCCGTGGGGAGCAGAGGGGCGCGATCCGCCACATGCACCTGGCGGCCACCCGCCAGGCGGTACTGGTTGAACGACACGCCAAGTCCAGACTCGACGACTCCGGCGGATTCCGAGACCTGCAACACAGAACCTGACCGGTAGCTGGAGTGCAGGCCCACGCTCGAAAGCCAGCGCTGCACCCCAGAGACCTCGGAAGGGCTCGGGCCGAACCGCGCCGAGAACTCGTCGGGCGTCAGCCAGTCATGGTACTGAGGCGAGGCTCTGTCATAGAGAGCGTCTACCTGCGATGTGAGCTGGGCCGGGTGGGAGGGGGCCAACACGAACTCGAGGCCGATCGACTCGGTACGGGGGAGACCTCCGATTCGAGTGGCGCCCGGTGGTGGAGACTGGGGCGCCCACCGGCCGAGGCGAACCATCGACGGCGCCGCGCCCGCCGTGTGGCTACTAACCACGGCCGCCGAAAAGCTCCCAAGCCCGATGACGGCGAGGACTCGCACACTGATCGACCGAGAAGTCCCTCGTCGGTCACCGATGGTCCTTCTCACGAGACCATTTCACTAGAACGGGACCAAGATTCGCCATTCGCCCACCTGGACCCGAGCCCGGTGACAGGATCGTGAGCAAATGGAGCGCCAGGGACGACGCACACCTTCTTGTGCTCTGCTCTTCACAGAGTTGTTTGTACGCGATGTCGTGTGGTCTTTCGACTGACTACTCGACTATCCACGCCGACGGTGGGCGTCACATGACCGCCGACCGTGGGCGTCACCGTGACGCCTCGCACTCGACCACGTTCCGTGGTGGTCGATCAAGGCAGTCCGAAGAGCCGCCGATGCCTGAGTATGGCATTTGGGCGACAATTGATTCGGCTCTTTGACGGAGTTCGATGACGGCAAACCTTCGAGGTGTGTCACCTTGGTCATACGGAGTCACGATCGCGATCGCTGCAGTGATCGTGATCGTGTTCTTGCTGTCCGCCCATGACAATGACCAGCGCGAACGTACCCTCTTGCAGAACCAGACCATGCGGGCCGCGGCGGTGACATCGTCGGGCCTTTCGACGCTCACTTCATCACTCGAACCGCTCGCCTCGACCGTGACGGCCTCCAACGGCTCGACTGCGGCCTTTACCGCCCAGGCACGAGCGGTCATACACAGCCCGAACTCGGTGGCGCTGCTGAAGGTGTACCTCACGCGCTACGTGGTCTTCGCTGCGGTGGGAGATGACTTTCGGATCGATCAAGTCCTCGGCGATGCCCTTGCCGCCGAGCTTCATGCGGGTGGTGCCGGCGTGATCACGGGCCCCGTGGTGAGCCAGGGCGATCAGAGCACCGCTACCTTCGGAGTTGGGTCACCCCTCGTTCCCAATGGGGACGCCATCCTGCTCCATGTCACCGTGAACCCATTCGCGACGAGCTCGTTGCCGGTCGGTCGAGCGTTCTCCGACCTGCACTTGGCGTTGTACGGGTCCAGTGCGCCCGCGCGCTCCAACCTCGTAGCGTCCACAAACACTGAGCTTGCCTGGTCCGGGCTGTTAGCGAGCGAGCCCGTTCCCGTGGGCAACGCCAAATGGACCCTCGTCGCGGGAGCCCGCAAGCCTCTCATCGGGGCATGGGCCAATGCTGCCCCGCTCCTCATCCTCGTCCTGGGATTGTTGCTGGCGGCGGCGACTGGGATCACCATCGAGGGCTTCGTGCGACGCCGCCGCACCGCTGTGGCGACCCCCACGGCAGGGTCGACCGCCTCCGAGGCCCCGAAGCCGCCCTCAGACCTCACACGCCTCAAAACCGAGTGCCCGACGGCATCTCCTCCGACGGACAAGGCCGAGATCGTCCCGGCTCCGCAAGAGACTCCGGCGCCGGAAGCGACTCCGGAGACTAAAATCACGACCCCCATCACAGAGGACGGACCGGTGGCGAACGACGCAGAGCACCCTCCCATCCCGCCAATCCAGGACGAGGGTGCTGAGCCCGCGACCACCACCGACACCGCGGACCAGCTCGACCAGACCCCGGGACCCCAGCCGTTCTCCTATGCAGATTGGAGGCCCGACCCCTTCGGGCGCTTCGAGCTCAGACGGTTTTTCCTCGGGAGCCCTACCTCGCTCGTCAAGGACGGTCCCGTCGAGCGCTACGACCCTGCCTTCCCCGCCGTTGCATCGGGACCAGCGGGCTCTTCCCCACCCTCCGACGCCCGCACGGACGAACAGCCTCCCACTTCGTCGGACGACGCCGAGCCCGACGCCCCCAAGGAAGGCGAACCCGAGCCGGCGTCGACACAGGATCGCGAAGAAGGTGGTGCGAGCCCCATAGACGCGCCACAGGCGCTGGAAGCCGTGGTCGCTCAGGTCTCTGAGGCGATCGCCGACGAGCTCGAGGCGCTCCGCGCCGTCACCTCGGCGCTCAACGAGTACCTACCCGAGCCCGAGGGGACCGAGGCGCATCCCGAACCACCGTCCCCGGACTTCCCGCCTGCGCCCTCACCTCCAACCGGAGCTCCGCCAGGACCGACCATGGCCACTCCCCCGCCCCCGCCGCCCCCGCCGCCCCCACCGACTCCGCCGCCCCCGCCGCCCCCACCGCCTCCGGCGCCTCCGGCGTCCCCAGCGCCTCCTCCACGGCCGTCCCTACCGAGTACCAAACCTGCACTCGGTAAGGACGGTGACTACCCGCATCCGGGTCGCCCGCGTGAAAACGCCAAGGCCATCGCCGTAGCTGCGGGTGTCCTCGGAGCGGCGTCGTTGATATGGCGACGACTCCGAAAGCCCCACAACCCTTCGTAGATCTCTCCCCTCGATCGGTGCCGAGGAGTTCCTACGGCTCGAAGCGAAACCCCACGCCGCGTACCGTCACCAGGTACTGGGGCGTGGCAGGGTCGGGCTCCAATTTGATCCGGAGCCTCCTGACGTGGGTGTCGAGAGTCCGGGTGTCGGAGAGATCACGGCCGGACCACAGTCTGTCGATCAGCTCCTCGCGGGTTCTCACCTGGCCGGGAGGTGACAACAAGAAGGCCAAAAGGTCGAACTCACGACGGGACAGGTGAACGGGCTGGCCCTGGGATATGACCACACGTCGGGCAAAGTTCACCTGAAATGGACCGACAACGATGTTGTCGGCGCCGATGCCGGTGTCGGGCCAGCCCAGACGCCATATCGGTGGTGGTCGGCGACGACGAAGGACCGACGGATACGAGCCACCAATTCTCGGAGGCGATAGGGCTTGGCGATGTAGTCCTCGGCACCGAGTTCGAGACCGCGCACGATGTCCGTCTCGGTGTCGAGTGCCGAGACGATGATGATCGGCACCGGTGCGACGGCGCGCATCCTTCGGCACACCTCGATCCCCGACATACTGGGCAACAGCAGGTCCAGGACGACGAGGTCGGGACGGATCTCGACGAATCGGCGCAGCGCCTCGACACCGTCGGAGGCCGACTCGACGTGATAGCCCTCCCGCGAGAGTCCAGCCATCAACGCCTCTTGGTAGGACTCCTCGTCCTCGACGACAAGGATGGTGGTCCGACCTCCGACCGCAGGGACACGATCGGCCTGCGATGATGTACCACTGCTTGGTTCCCCCCCCCAACCATTTGCCTGGGCCCCTATCTCTCAACAAGCAATGACGGGGCAACCGACTCGTGCCGAAGGGGGGCAGCCGGCATTGGACGTTCCGGTCTCCGCGTTCATGCCACCACCGACAGTACTTGTGCAAAGTAAACGTGGCACGAACAACACGTCACAGCTCGAGAAACGCTTGGAGAACGGCGGGATATCAGACGGGGAATTGTGCCGCGCTGCAACAGAGGTTCATGTCCGGTCGAGTACAGCCGCGTCCCACACCCTTCAGCGAAGAGCGCTCACAACCTGCGACGTCAGAACTGGACTACACCCGCGCATGGCTGCATCTACGCAGCCATCACCTGGTCCGGACGCGCCGACGCTCCCACCCACACCACCAGCGGCGGATCCTCTCCCCGGTGGCGCGCTCCAGCCGCCACCCGGCGAAGAAATCAACCCCGAGGTGGGGCTTCGGTCTGACAGTTGAAC
>CAWJFJ010000002.1:0-8998 GCA_963842145.1 uncultured Acidimicrobiaceae bacterium | reverse complement strand
CCTTTCCAAAACCTCGACCCGGCGCCGTCGTCGCTCGGCCCGTCGGCGGTCCTTCGGGGAAGCTGGAGCACATTGATCGTCTGAGGCTTCGTCGTGGCCCAGGTCAGGGGCGCCACCCGTGGCAGCGAGGTCCTGCCTTCGAACATGACGTGCGGGAATCGGCGAAGGTTTCGGTGTGTCCACCGTCAGCTCGTCGGTCTCTCCCTCCCCCATTGGTCAGGCGGCGAGGTTCCGCCCGGATCGTTTTCCTGACCGTTGCCGTGACGTTGATCCTCGGGGGGCTGTTCCCAAGCGCCGAGCATCCCGGCGACGGTCAAAGGGCCGAGCTTCCCCTCTGTCGTCACCGACGTTCACTGTGAACCGCAGGCCCGATCGGTGCTCGTGACGGGCACCCTGGCCGGCGTGTCCACCGCTCCGGCGTACTCAGGGGTGGTGGCTACGATCTACGACGCACACAGGAAACAGATCGGGTCGGCTGAGGGACCGACCATCGTTCTGAACAATGGCCAGTCTGTGCCGATCTCGATGACCGTGGACGTCACGGGGACGCCGGCGTCGTGCCTCGTGACTTGGGGAGCGGGACCACCACCACCGTCACCGGGTTGATCGCACCCGAGAGGCGCTCGCCGTTGGCCCAGAACTTGGGGGGGGTTCGACCATGCCAGGTCCTCGATCTTTCCCCCGTTTCCCGCGCAACACTCAGAGCCGCCCTTCAGCCCACCAGCCGCGGTGACGATGCTGCACACTTATCCGAGATTCCGATCTTCGGGGGGACGTGCTGCGTGGATGTCGAACAGAAGGCGTACTTCATCCTCGATGTTCCACCCTCAGCGAGAACGGCTCGGCTTCTCACCCAGACCTTTGGATGGACGATCCAATACCAGTGGCTGGTCGAGGACACCGGCGGCCACATCGAAATTCGGCGGATCGACTCGGAATCACTTCGCTCCGATCATGTGGACCCGTCCGACGCCGCCGCCGTTGTCGCCCACGTCGAACTTCGGATGAACGCCGAGGGCTACGACTGCACCCGCCGCCCGACCGAGGAGCCGCCGGTGGTCACAAGCTGGACCATGCAGTCTCGTGCAACCGCCGCACACCCCAGCCACGGGCGCCCTCGATGAACGGCAACCCGGCGAGGCACACCCGATGGCTGTTCGTGGCGGCAGGCCGCAGAGGCGAGGAAGGTCGGACCACAGGAGATGCTGAAGACGCATTCGCCGCTGCGATTCCTGAGAAGGAGCATCGCGAGGTGGCGGCGATGTTCAAGCACGTCATCGGTGCCGTCGACAAAGTCAACGAGCAGTGTGGGAATCCACCGGATTCGACCGGACCCGGGTCGTCGCCGGCGGATCTTTGTCGGAGCACCATCGGAGGATGGTGACCGATTTGCTGGGCGCTCAGCGCCGGTTGGACCAAATACGCAAGGCAGAGGTGGGTAGCGGGTCGTAGCCCTGTCGCTCCTTGTCAACCTCCCATCACGTCGTCACGGCGACAGTGGAGTAAGCCTTGGGGGATGCCCTCGGGAAAGCTGAAGAACATCATCTGCGTGGCGTAGGCGACGAGGCCGCCCGCCGGATCCCAGAGCTCCATCTCCACC
The DNA here is from genome assembly GCA_963842145.1 of uncultured Acidimicrobiaceae bacterium. Taxonomy (GTDB): domain Bacteria; phylum Actinomycetota; class Acidimicrobiia; order Acidimicrobiales; family UBA8190; genus CAWJFJ01. Next base: position 7,398 of record CAWJFJ010000002.1, on the reverse strand, counting down.
GACGCGTAACCGTCTCCGGCGTGGCGGGCACGGTTGTGGCCGAGCAGCCACGGCGACGAGGCCGTCCCGAGGATGTGGACGGTGAGATCGGCACTGGGCCCGAACCACGGGGGGAGACCCGGCCCCATACGCTCTCCCACCGCGCCCGGCATCGTGTCGCACAGCGCCACCAGTGCCAGGGGATCCCACTCGCCGGTGTCGGAGATCGGTGGCTCATCGAACCGGTACCAGTAGGCGCGCTCGGAGGAGGTGGGCTCCCAGTCGTCCCAGGGAGCGTGGCCGATGGCGGGCCGTGACTCGACACGTTCCCAGAACGAGGCGGGGGCGAACCCCGTCACACCCTCGGGAAGCGGATCGCGAAATGATGGGCACTGCTCGGGCGGCGGCACCGCGGGGCAGGCGACGTCGGTGAATTCGAGCCCGTGGCGCGAACCCCCGAAGACCGCTACCGCGGTGTGCCCGCAATCGGCGCCCACGGAGCGGACCGTGGCCGTGGCCTGGGACATCGTCCGGCCCCGACGCAGCACCGTGACATCGATGTCGACGGGCCCCGGGGGGACCTGAGCGGCGAATACCGTCGTCACAGAGCGCAGCGACTCACCGGGCATGCCCAACTCGGCCGCCACGGCCCGCAAACCCAGGGCGGTGACCACCCCTCCGTGGGGCAGCACGGGCGCATTCCACTGATCGCTGATCACGGCGTCGTAGCGCGCCGTGTGCCCGGGGTGTGGTTCCACCGTGGTCTGACGACCGAAGGCCGAGGTGTGCATGAACCGGTCGATCGTACCGGCACGCAGAGACGCCGCACCCTGCCACAGGCACCGATCCGAACGCCGCCTCCGGCCCCCGTAGGATCTCCGTCGTGGAACCCGCCGTGCTCAAGCGCTACCGCGTCATGGCCTACACGACCGCCGTGCTTCTGATCGTGCTCGTCTTCGTGGCCGTCCCTCTCCAGGTGGCCGGTCACCCCGGCCTCGCCACCGTCGTCGGCACCATGCACGGATTCCTCTACATCATCTATCTCTTCGTCGCCTTCCAGTTGACCCGAACCATGCACATCCCGGTGTTCCGGACGGTCCTCGTCCTGATCGCCGGCACCGTTCCCTTCGGGGCGATCATCGCCGAGCGCAGGCTGACATCGGAATACTCACGACAGGTGCGCCGCGCCGCCAAGGGGAACGCGGGGACGGCACCGCAGGAGGCCTGAGCGGTCGTGGCTGGAGGAGCATCACCTCGGCGCCCCTTCGACCGCCGGCGTTGGTTCACCACGCGTGCCCTCATGGCCCATGCTGCGCTCATCGTCTGGATTCCCGGCTGCGCCGTCGCCTCCTGGTGGCAGGTGGGGATCGGGCTCTCCGGCGACTCGCTCGGTTGGATCTATTCGGTGATGTGGCCGTGCTTCGCGCTGTTCGGCACCGTGTTCTGGTGGCACTTCGTCCACGACGATCCCGACAGCATCGGTCGCCGGGGTCTGCGCCGTCTCCAGGAGGCCGCCGCCGTCGAGAGCGCCGGCCAAGCGCCCGTCGAGCCCGACGTCCGCGAGATCGCGTTGGCCCGTGCCGAGGCCGAGGATCCCGAATTGGCGGAGTACAACGCGTATCTGGCCGCACTGGCCCGCGACTCGCGTCCGGGCTCGCGCCCTGAGCGCTGACCCGCGCCCAGCGAGGACAAGACCGCTGCCCGCGAGGCGTCCGGCGTCGAGACACCATGAGCCGGGAGACGGGAGCCGGAGACGGGGGCACGTGGCGATGACTGGTCAACCGTCGGTGGACGGCGCCGAGGGAGACGTCGTGATCAGGCGTTACCAGTCCCGTGACCGGGCTCAGGTTCGACACATCTGCCATGTGACCGGCTACATGGGTGAGCCCGCCGGCTGGATGTGGCGTGACGTCGAGAGCTTCGCCGACCTTTTCACGAGTTACTACACCGACGCAGAGCCCGAGTCGGCCCTGGTGGCCGAGCTCGACGGCGTGGTGGCGGGATATCTGCTCGGATGCGTCGACTCCCGCCGCGCCTGGAACCCCGCCACGATCTTCGGGCGGCATTTCGTGCGGCGCGGGATCGGGTTCCGGCCCGGAACGGCCGGTGTGGTGTGGCGCTCCTTCGGCGACGTGGTGGTCGACGGCCTCCATCGCCGGCTCCCGCCCGTGTCCGTCTACGACGACCAATGGCCTGCCCACCTCCACATCGACCTCCTTCCGTCGATCCGGGGACGCGGCGTGGGGGCCATGTTGCTGCGCGCCTGGGTCGACCACCTGCAGGGTGCCGGCGTGCCCGGTTGCTATCTCGAGACGCTGGGCGAGAACCACCGCGCCATCGCCTTCTTCGAGGCCATGGGCTTTCACCGCCGCGGCCGGCCCACGTCGGCTCCGGGGCTGCGATCTCCCGCCGGCCAGCGCCACACCGTTAAACTCATGGTGCAAGTCTTCGATCGGTGATATCGACGGCCCCGCCGACCGCCGGTCAGGGGTGGATGAACAGCACCGCGATCGTCGCCACCATCAGGGCCACCATGTACGCGCTCAGGACCACCAACCGCTGCGGGCTCACATGGAGGTATCGGCCGGCACGGATGGCCGGGTCCCCCGCCCGCTGACGGAACAGGCCGAAGCAGACCAGTCCCACGGCCAGGACCCCCCATCCCGCGCCCAAGATCAAGAAGGGCACCGCGGGGAGGTGGGCGACCTCGGGGACGATGCGGCCCACGGCCAGTGCGACCCCTATGGCCGCGAACGCCGTACGCCACCATGCCAGCAACGTTCGTTCCTGGGCCAGATAGGTGCGGCGGGTGGGATCACCGAATTCCCGGTCCGAGTCGGTCGGCCCCACCGACGCATCATGCCCGACGGGACCGCACGACCCCGGCATCGTCGGGTGGGGCGGCCGCGTCAGCCCGTACAGGTCCAGGCGATCGTGCCCGAGATTCCTCCCTGCCACCCCGGGTAGGGGTTGTCGTCGTCCCCGGGCACGTGGGTGAACGTGACGTTGCCCGAACCGTCAGCATCGACCCGCATCGACGCCGTCGCGTCCGAGCTCGTCAGGTCATAGGTCTCCTGGCCAACACCCAATGCCCCATTCCCCGCGTCGAGGACGCTCTGGGGATAGTGGCCCGGTCCGTGATAGCCCCGCGCGCTCGTCCCGATCTGGATCTCCACGGGGTTGTTGATCGACGGCGGGGTGGGCACGACCCAGGTGTCGGAGCCCGTCGACGATCGATCACCGTGGGTCGCCGCTTCGCTGCACGACGACACCTTCTTCGCCGTCAACGAGTCGGTGAAGCTCTCCTTGGTGTGGATCTCGCCCGTGACGGCGATCGTGGCGTGGAACACCACGGGACCGACAGCCGAAGGGGAACCCCCGCATGCCGTTGCCACAAGACCGACGGGAACGAGGATCGCCACCGCCCACCTTGCGCTGCGCCTGGCCTGTCGTTGCGGCCAGATCGTCCTAGGCGGCACGGGACGCTCCTTCAGTCGGCTCGGACACGGTGACGGTCCGTCGCTGAGCATCTTAGGTAAGGCTAACCTAAGGTAAGGCCGTAAACTCTGCATGCTTCGGCACCCGCGTCGCCCGGCCCCTTTGATGCTCCTTCGCCCGGATCCCACCGTGGACGGGCAGGCCCCGCTGTCCCAGGAAGCGACCGGCCTCAAGACCCCTTCGAGGTGCGCCGATGTCACAACTGTGACGGAGCCGCGCCCAGAATCACCCGACGGCGGCCCTCTCCGACCTCGAACCCTCTCGGCGGACGCTTCCTCGACCCCCGAGCCGGTGGACCGGGTACTGCAGCGGTTTCGAGAGCGCGCCGCTGCGCCGCGATCTCCGGTGACGCCCAGCACCGCTCCACTTCGACCGGAGCCTGTGTCGCCTCCGGCGCTGCCCGAGGCAATCCCCGACGCGGAGTGGACCTTCCTCCCCGACGCGAGCGTCGCCCCCAGTTGGCCGTATCAGGCCATTGACCCCGGATATGTCGAAGACGGCGGACAGGCCCGACGTCGCTCCGGGATGGCTCGCCGGCTCGGTGTCGTCATCGCCCTCGGCGCCATCGTCACCGGCACGCTGGCGTTGACACACATCGGTCCGTTCCACGTCGCTCCTGGTGCCGCGGCGGCACCGACCACAGCCACGGGCCCTCCGACCGACATTCGAGGCGTCTGGACTGTCCTCAACGGGTATGAGGGATCGCTCTACGTGGCGACCCTCCATGTCACGAAAGAGAACGTCTCCAGCGGAGCGTTCTCGGGAACCGTCACGTCACCCGTCGGTGTCGAGACGATGAGCGGTACCGTCACGGGCAAGGCGATGACCTTCGTCATCGGTCTTGGCAGCGGTACCGAGCAGGGCAGCGCTGCCATTTCGACGAGCAAGGCCAAACTGCGGTTCCAGGGCGTCTTCTCCAACAGGGCTGGTGGCTCCGGAACGATCGTGGCCACCCGTTCCTCCCCCTAGGAGCTCGACACCCCGACGGGCTTGTCCCCCTCGAGGGCCACTCGCAGCATGCGCCTTCGATCGGTTCCGAAGTCGAGCAGCGCGTAGTGCATCGTGCACCGGTTATCCCACAAGGCCACGTCGCCCGTCTCCCATCTCCAGCGGACGAGGCGCTCGGGCGCGACGGCGGCTTCGTGGAGCAGCCCCAGCACCATGTCACTCTCATGTCGGCGAAGCCCGTCGATCTTGTCGGTGAAGAGCGGGTTCACGAAGAGACCGCGCTCACCGGTCTCGGGATGCGTCCGCACCACAGGATGGTGGGTGGCCGCCAGTGCTGTACGGGCCGCGGCCTCGCCGCCGGTGCGGTCGCGACCGGCAAAGTAGCCACCCGCTTTGCTCGGAGAATGGGTCGCGGTCAGCGTGTCCACGAAGCCACGGAGCGGCCCCGACAACGACTGGTAGGCGCCCGTCATGTCGGCCCAGATCGTGTCACCCCCGACGGGAGGGATCTCGAGCGCATGCAGGACCGCTCCGAGCGGTGGGCGCTCCTGGAACGTCAGATCGCTGTGCCAGACGTCGGCGCGTGCACCTTCGTCGGAGTCGAGCGGCAGCACCTCGGGGTAGCCCTCCAAGCTGGGCTCGACAGGGTGAGCTTCGGTCGGGGACCCGAACCGGGAGGCGACGCCGGTCAAAGACGTTGCATCGAGTGACTGGCCCCGGAACCACACGACCTTGTATTCGAGCAATGCCGATCTGATACCGCTGACGGTGCTGTCGTCCATGTCCGGAGCGAGACGAACACCCTCGATCACTGCCCCGAGGGCACGGCTCATGGGACGCGCGTGCACGGGCGCAAAGCTACCGGGGATCGACAGTTCCGTACCCGGGAGGATGGTCGTCAGCGCGCGAAGGCGTGCCAACCGAGCCACATCCACGCCAGCACGAGGAGATACCGCCCTGCCCGGGAAGTGGCTGCGCGTCCCACGACAGTGCCGAGACCGGGAATGCGACCTCTTGACAGCACCGCCATCAGTTCGCACACCACGACACCGGCGGCGAGCACGGCCCACACGATCAGTGTCGTATGCCGGCCGATCACGCCGTCACCAGGAACCAACCGAGAACGAGCCACGACGCAAAGGCGACGATCTTGCCGGTCCGGGTGGCATCGAGCATGTCGAGGAGCGAGCTCAGCGTGGGATGCGCCGCCCGGGGCAGGTTCAGGTAGCAGTACAGCTCCCATCCCGTGGCAGCCAGGATGGGCACCGCCCAGACGACTCCGGCGCGAGCTGGGCGCGGCGCGACCTGTTTCTCGCGTACCGCCGGTCGCATCTCCTTCGATGGAGGGCCGGCCGCTGAGGTCGCCCGAACCGTCCCCACGACCGCAAGCGCCAGCGGCACGGCGGTGACAACGTCCGCTCCCCATGTGAAGGGGCGCGTGAACGACGCCAGGAGGGCATATGCGAGCCCGACCCCGAGCGCGGCCGCGGCTGCCGTCCATCGTCGCCCGAGGATCGTCCGGTCACAGCGCTGCATGCCACAGGTCTAGTTTGCGGAGCACCGTCTAGCGTCGGTGCCATGACACTGCGCATCTTCACCGAACCCCAGCAAGGGGCGTCGTACGACCAACTGCTTACCGTGGCCCGTACAGCCGAGGAGTGTGGGTTCGGCGCCTTCTTCCGGTCCGACCACGTGCTCAAGATGGGCGCCGCGAGCGGCTTGCCCGCCGCTACCGACGCCTGGGTGACGCTGGCTGGACTGGCCCGTGACACGAGCGTCATCCGGCTCGGGACCCTGGTGACGCCCGTGACATTCCGCCCCATCGGGATCTTCAGCGTCATCGCCGCCCAGGTGGACGAGATGAGCGGGGGCCGGATCGAAGTCGGTCTCGGGGCCGGGTGGTACGAGGCCGAGCACCAGGCCTTCGGCATCCCGTTTCCCCCCTCGGCACACGCTATGACATGCTCGAGGATCAGCTCGCTGTCCTCCATGGCACGTGGTCGACACCCTCCGGCGCGACCTTCGAGTTCACGGGACGAACCTGTGCGGTGCACATCGATGCCGACACCGTGAGGCCCCGGCAGCGGCCCCATCCCCCCATCGTGGTGGGAGGAAGCGGCGGACCTCGCTCGTCTCGGCTGGCTGCCACCTATGGCGACGAGTACAACACCTCGTTCGTGCCCGCCAATGTCATGCGCGACGTCCATGACCACGTCAGGCACGCTTGCGAGGAGCAGGGCCGGGACCCGTCCACGCTGACCTACTCCACGGGCCAGGTCCTGTGCTGCGGTCGGAGCGAGGCAGAGGTGGCTCGACGAGCCGCTGCCATCGGGCGCGACGTCACCGAGCTCAGGCAAAACGGACTGGCCGGCTCGCCCGGAGAGGTGCTCGAGAAGTTGGCCGCTCTCGCCGACCACGGGGCCGAGCGGTTCTATCTGCAGATCCTCGACCTGTCCGACCTCGACCATCTGCGCCTGGTTGCCGAGCAGGTGCTCCCCCACGCTCCCGGCTGCTGACCCGCCGGGCGCGGCAACGGTAACGTTGGCCATGGGAAACGTCGACGGTACCGCCGACCTCGCAGACTTCTTGCGATCACTGGGCGCGAGTGATGAACAGATCGGGGTGGCCCGCGGCAACCTGCACCTTGCCAGTCTCGCCACCGATCTGATCCTGGCGGAAGGCGCCAGGATGAAGGTCAAGCATCCGGTGCCGCGTGACGCGGGAACCAGGACCCGGTGCACGAGGACGGGGGGCCCTGCCTCGGCCGGTGACCAACGGCTATCCGGGGGACTGATGGACGCGTGGCGTGGGCTATGGACGGACGCGCGCCCTTGAAGTGACGAATGCGCAGCAGGAGGTGGCGCGAGCGCATCACCTCGAACCGGTTCGACGAAGCTCATCGCGCCGCAGCCGGTCCTTCCTCACTTACGCGGAGGCGGGTCTGGTTCACCGTTTCTCCTTTGGAAAAGCTGC
>CAWJFJ010000001.1:0-100621 GCA_963842145.1 uncultured Acidimicrobiaceae bacterium | reverse complement strand
TGGACCTCCTACGCCCAGTGGTCCGACTGGTGCTTCCTGGTGGCCCGGACCGACCCGGACCGGCCCCGGCACAAGGGCCTCTCCTATCTCCTGGTCCCGATGGACCAACCGGGGATCGAGATCCGGCCGATCAGGCAGATCACGGGGACGGCCGAGTTCAACGAGGTCTTCTTCGACGGGGCCCGGACGACGGCTGATCTGGTCGTCGGAGAGGTGAACGACGGCTGGCGGGTGGCGCTGGCCACCCTGGCCTTCGAGCGCGGGGTGGGGCTGCTCGGCGACATCGTCCACTTCCACAAGCAGCTCGACGGGGTCCTCGAGCGGGCCCGGAAGAACGGCCGGTCCGACGATCCGGTCCTCCGGCAACGGCTGGCCGAGTCCTACGTCCGGCTCTTCATCCTCCGGCTCAACACGCTCCGGTCGCTGACGGGGGTCGAGGGCCCCGTCGCCCCGCCGGAGGCCTCGATCTCCAAGCTGTTCTGGGCCACCTGGCACCGCGACCTGGGCGAGCTGGCCATGGACGTCCTCGGGACCGACGCCATGGTGGCGGAGGCCCCTCCCTATGAATTGTCCGAGACCCAGCGGATCTTCCTCTTTTCCCGGGCCGACACCATCTACGGGGGCTCCAACGAGATCCAGCACAACATCATCGGCGAGCGTGTCCTCGGTCTCCCCCCCGAGCCCAAGGTGCCGGCATGAACCTGATCGACCCACCGGCGGCCCACGGACTGCTCGCGGGGAAGGTCGTCGTCGTCACGGCGGCGGCGGGGACGGGGATCGGTTTCGCCACCGCCAAGCGCTGCGCCGAGGAGGGAGCGACCGTCGTCGTCTCCGACGCCCATCCCCGGCGCCTCGAGGAGGCCGCCGACCGGTTGGGGGAGATCACCGGGACCCGGCCCCTGGCTGTTGCCTGCAACGTCACCGACGAGTCCGATGTCCTCGGTCTCTACGACGCGGCGGTCACCGAGCACGGCCGGATCGACGTGGCCGTCAACAACGCCGGCCTCGGCGGCTCGGCGAAGATCGTGGAGATGACCGACGAGCAGTGGTCGACGGTCCTCGACGTCACCCTGACGGGAACCTTCCGCTGCGTCCGCGCCGCCATGCGCCACATGCTCCCCCGGGGGTCCGGGGTGATCGTCAACAACGCCTCGGTCCTCGGCTGGCGGGCCCAGAAGGAACAGGCCCACTACGCGGCGGCCAAGGCCGGGGTGATGGCCCTCACCCGGACTGCCGCCGCCGAGGGGGCCGAGGCCGGGATCCGGGTGAACGCCGTCTCGCCCTCCCTGGCGCTCCACCCCTTCCTCAACCGGGTCATGTCCGACGAGGCCCTCGAGGAGCTCCGGTCGCCGCGAGCTCTTCGGCCGCGGGGCCGAGACCTGGGAGGTGGCCAACGTCATCGTCTTCCTGGCGTCGGACTACTCCTCCTACATGTCCGGCGAGGTCATCTCCGTCTCCTCCCAGCACCCGTGAGCGAGAAGACCCGCGCGGCGATCTCGCCTTCAGCTCCGTCCCCGGGCTCGTGGCCGGCGCCGCGGCGCGCTTCGGTGACGCCGAGGCCCTCGTCGACGGGGACGTCCGGTTGTCGTTCTCCGAGCTCGAGGCGGAGGCGCTCCGCGTCACGGCGGCGGCGATGGCGGCCGGGATCACCCCCGGCGACCGGGTGGCGATCTGGGCGCCGAACATGGCCGAGTGGGTCCTCGCCGCCCTCGGCCTCCTCGGGGCGGGGGCCGTCCTCGTCCCCCTCAACACCCGGTTCAAGGGTCCCGAGGCTGCCTACGTCCTCGAGCGGTCGGGGGCGAAGGCGCTGTTCAGCGTCCGGGGCTTCCTGGGGATCGACTACCCGGCCCTCCTCGAGGACGAGGACGTCCCCGACCTCGAACGGATCGTCCTCCTCCGCGACGCCGACGAGGGCACCCTCTCCGAGCTGACGCGGACCGACGAGGTCCCCATCTTCGGCTGGCACGAATTCCTGGCCGGGGCCGACGGCGTGGTCGAGGGCGAAGGGGCTCTGGTCGGCGTCCGGACCGACGAGCACGAGGTGATGGCGGCCTGGCGGGCCGTCCGCCCCGACGACCTCTCCGACATCATCTTCACCTCGGGGACCACGGGCCGGCCCAAGGGGGCCATGACCACCCACGCCCAGACCCTGCGGACCTTCGCCACCTGGGCGTCGGTGGTGGGCCTGGCCGAGGGCGACCGCTACCTGATCGTCAACCCCTTCTTCCACACCTTCGGCTACAAGGCGGGGATCGTCGCCTGCCTCCTGGCCGGCGCCACCATCGTCCCCGAGCCCGTCTTCGACGTCGACCGGGTCCTCGAGAAGGTGGCGGCCGAGAGGATCACCATGCTCCCCGGCCCCCCCACCCTCTACCAGTCGATCCTCGACCATCCCGGCGCGCCGACTACGACCTCTCCTCGCTCCGGCTGGCCGTGACGGGGGCGGCGGCCGTCCCGGTGGAACTCATCCTCCGGATGCGGTCCGAGCTGACCTTCTCCACCGTCCTCACCGCCTACGGGCTCACCGAGTCCACCGGCGTCGTCACCATGTGCCGCCGGGGGGACGACCCCGACGTGATCTCCCACACCTCGGGCCGGGCCATCCCCGACCTCGAGGTCCGGATCGTCGACGAGTCCGGCGCCGCCCGGCCCCGGGGGGAACCGGGGGAGATCGTCGTCCGCGGCTACACCGTGATGGCCGGCTATTTCGAGGACCCCGAGGCCACGGCGACGGCCATCGACGCCGAGGGGTGGCTCCACACCGGGGACGTCGGTGTCATGGACGACGCCGGGAACGTCACGATCACCGACCGGTTGAAGGACATGTTCATCGTCGGCGGCTTCAACGCCTACCCGGCCGAGATCGAGGGGACCCTGCTGCGGCACCCCGGTGTCTCCCAGGTGGCCGTGATCGGTGTCCCCGACCCCCGGATGGGCGAGGTCGGCTGCGCCTTCGTCGTCCCCCGGCCCGGCGTCGACGCGGTCGAGCTGGCCGGCGCCCTCCCGGTCTGGGCGCGTGGGCAGATGGCCAATTACAAGGTCCCGCGGTCGGTGGAGATCGTCGAGGCGCTCCCCCTCAACGCCTCGGGCAAGGTGCTCAAGACCGTTCTCCGGGCGCGCGCCACCGAGGGCGGGAGCCGATGAGCGAGACCACCGGTGCCGGGGCCGACGGCGCCCCGTCCGCCTACGGCCCCGACGGCCCCGGCCTCGGGATGGCGTCGGGTTTCTCCACCTCCATCGGGATGCACATGGAGGAGGTCTCCGGCACCGCGCGTCAGGGGCTGGATCGACGTCGGCCCCAACCATCTCCAACCCGGCTCCATCGTCCACGGCGGCGTCTACGCGTCGCTCGTCGAGGAGGCCGCCTCCTACGGCGCCTCCTACGCCGTCCGCGACCGCGGTCAGAGGGTGGTGGGGGTGACCAACACGACGAACTTCATCCGGTCCGTCTCCGAGGGTCGGATCATGGTGGAGGCGACCCCCATCCAACAGGGCCGGACCCAGCAGTTCTGGGAGGTCCGGATGACCCGGGCCTCCGACGGCCTCCTCGTCGCCCTCGGCCACCTCCGCCTCCAGAACCTCGAGCCCCGCCCCTGACCGTCGTCGACGGACCCATCGGCGATCCGGTTACCCTTGGTCGCTCGACCAGGACAGCTGAACGACGAGGAGCGCGGCACCGATGAGAGGGATCGTCTACACCGGCGGGGACGCCAAGGTCACCGACAAGCTGGAGATCGCCGATCCCGGGCCGAAGGAGGTAAAGGTCAAGATCGCCGCCGCCGGCGTCTGCCACTCGGACCTCTCCGTCCTGAACGGGACCATCCCCTGGAAGGAGCCCTCGGTCCTCGGCCACGAGGGGGCCGGCGTCGTCGAGGCGGTGGGCTCGGCCGTCACCTCGGTGAAGCCCGGCGACCACGTCGTGGTGGCCACCCTGGCCTCCTGCGGGATGTGCCGGGCCTGCAACACCGGCCACCCGACCCTCTGCATCAAGACCCTCGGGAACGTCTCCACCCCGTTCACCTACGAGGGCGAGCCGGCGTCGAACTTCGCCGCCGCCTCGGTCTTCGCCGAGTACACGATCATCTCCGAGGTCCAGGCCGTCCGGATCTCGAAGGACGTCCCCTTCACCTCGGCCTCCCTCATCGGCTGCGGTGTCCTCACCGGGATCGGCTCCGTCTTCAACCGGGCCAACGTCTCGCCGGGGGAGACCGCCGCCGTCTTCGGGGTGGGCGGGATCGGGCTGAACGTGATCCAGGCGCTCCGGGTCCAGGGGGCCAGCCGGATCATCGCCGTCGACACCATGGCCTCCAAGGAGGCTCTGGCCCGCCAGTTCGGGGCCACCCACTTCGTCGACGCCTCGGTCACCGACTCCGTCGCGGAGATCCGCAAGATCGTCCCCCACGGCCCCCAGTCGCCGTCCCGGGCGCTCGGTCCCGGCGGGGTGACGTGGTCCTTCGAATGCGTCGGCCATCCGGCCGTCCTGCGAAACGCCGTCGACGCCCTCGACTGGGGAGGCAACGCCATCGCCATCGGCGTCCCCCCGCGCGGCTCCGAGGTCTCCATCGACATCAACAACCTGGCCTACGTCGACCGCGGTCTCCTCGGGTGCCGCTACGGCTCGTCGCGCCCGCACCACGACATCCCCCTGATGGTGGAGATGTACCTCGACGGCCGGATCATGCTCGACGAGCTGGTGACCGAGACCCGCCCGCTCGAAGGGTTCCGGGAGATCATCGAGGACATGGAAGCGGGGAAGCTGGCGCGAGGTGTCCTCACCCTCTAGACGGCGGCTCCGGAGCAAGCTCGTCCGCCGACCGTCGACGGGCGCCGTCTCCGGGACGTTGACCGCCGCCGTCCTGGCCCTCGTCCTCCAGGGGTGCGGTGGTCCCCCGAGTCCGTCCGCCACCATCGGCCGCTACCTGTCGGCGTGGTCGCGCCGCGACTACAGCGCCATGGCCGCTCTGGTGGTCCGCCCCCCGACCGACTTCGTCTCGTTCAACCGGCGCATCGCCGGCGATCTCGACCTCGAGCGCGCCGTCTACCGCCCGGGGCCGGTGACGGAGTCGGGTTCCGACGCCACCGTGCCGGTGACCGGCCACCTCGTCGTCACCCCCTTCGGTCCCCTCGCCGTCCGGACGAGACTGAGGCTGACCGAGAGCAACGGCGCCTGGCGCGTCGAGTGGTCGCCCCGGTCGATCATCTCCGCCCTCGGCCCCGGCGACTCCGTCTCCACCACCGTCTCGTGGCCGGCGCGCGCCGACATCCTCGGTGCCGCCGGCGCGCCCCTCACCGTCGGGGCCCCCATGGTGACGGTGGGGATCGAGGGGAGCCGGATCACGGCGGTCCCCGCCCTGTCGGCCGCGCTGGCCCAGGCCGGGGCGACCGCCGCGCAGGTGACGGCGGCACTGGCCACCGCCACCGCCCACCCCCAGTGGTTCGTCCCCGTTCTCGAGATCACCGAGGCCCGCTACGAGCAGATCAAGCCGGTCATCTACCCGGTGCCGGGCACCGTCTTCGAGACGTCCTCGGCCCGGACCGCCGTCACGCCGGGACTGGGCGCCCACGTGGTGGGATCGGTCGGTCCCGTCACGGCCCAGGAGCTCCAGAGCCTGGGGCCGCCCTACCAGGCCGGCGACACGGTGGGACAGACGGGGATCGAGCAGGCCTACGAGCGCCAGCTGGCCGGGCGCCCCGGAGGTCGCATCGACGTGGTGGACGGCGCCGGAGTGGCGGTGGCCACCGTGGCCCGCGTCGCGGCGCCGTCCGGGGTCGCCGGTGGTCACCACCATCGACCCCTCCGTCCAGCGGGCGGCCGAGGCGGCGCTGAGCGGTCTGACCAAGCCGGCCGCGCTGGTGGCCATCGATCCCTCGACGGGGGGCGTCCTGGCCTCGGTCTCGGTGCCGTCCTCCGACGCCTTCGACAACGCCCTGGCCGGTTCCTTCCCGCCGGGCTCGACGTTCAAGGTGGTGACGTCGGCCGATCTCATCGAACACGGCTCCTCACCGGCCAGCCCCGCCACCTGCCCGCCGTCGATCACGGTGGGGGGAGAGGTCTTCCACAACTTCGAGGGCGAGACCCGGGCGTCGCTGACCCTGGAACAGGCCTTCGCCGAATCGTGCAACGCCGCCTTCATCGGCCTGGCGGAAGCACTCCCCGACGAGAGCTTCCCCTCCACCGCCGCCCAGTTCGGGATCGGGGCGACGCTCCACATCGGTCTGTCCGCCTTCGGCGGAGCCGTCCCCACCCCGGACTCCGACGCCCAGCGCGCCGCCACCTCCATCGGCCAGGCCGACGTCCTCGTCTCCCCCCTCGCCATGGCCACGGCCGCCGCCGCCGTGGCGTCGGGGAGCCTCCGCCTGCCCCGCCTGGTGGTGGGCGCCGGGGACGACACCGCCCGCGCCGCTGCGCTCGATCCCACCGTCGTCTCCGACCTGCGGACCATGATGGCGGCCGTCGTCGACTCGCCGCAGGGAACGGCGGCCGGCGCCGGCCTGCCGGCGGGAACGTTCGGCAAGACGGGGACCGCCGAGTTCGGGACGGCCACCCCGCCCCAGACCGACGCCTGGTTCATCGGCTACCGCGGCGACCTCGCCTTCGCCGTCGTCGTGGTCGGCGGCGGGATCGGCGGGGCGGTCGCCGCCCCCGTGGCGGCGAGGTTCCTCGACGGCGTGGCGTCGTCGTGATCGACGAGGATCCGGTCCCCGACGAGGATCCGGTCCCCGACGAGGATCCGGTCCCCGACGAGGATCTACATCCTGGTCAGCGGTCGGGAGGTCCTCCCCATCGGGGGGTTCACGGGGGCCATCCCGTCGCCCACCCTGCGACAGATCAGGATCGACATCGCCGACGGCCGGGTCCGGCTGGCCATCGTCCCCGTCGTCCCGCCCGGCCACGACCCCCGGATCGTCTGGATCCGGTCCCATTGCCGGATCGTCCGTCTCGACCCCCCACGGGCGGTCCGCTTCGGCGTCTACGACTGTCACGACGCGGCGTGAGCCACGGCGCCCCGCCCCGGCATTTCGAGAAGGGTCAGGCCCTCATCGCCCCGGACAGACAGGCATCCAGTTTCGGCCACGATCGATCGTCCCGAAGAGGCCGCACCCCGGACCGTTCGGCTCCATTACCCAGGCGGTCGTGGCGCTTCTGGCCTGGATCGAAGTGATCCCGGACGGGTATGAGGACGGCGGGCTGGAGGGCAGTCCGGCCGGTGGAACGCTCGTCCAGCTACGCCCGGCGTCGTCGGTCACACGCACCACGACGGGATCGCTCGGACCGAGGGCGTCCACGATCCACCAGGTGTCCGGTCCCGCCATCGCCACGGCTGGCAAGAGATCGGACGGTGACGTCGGGCTCTGGCGGGGTACACCCAGCCGAACACTCGATTCGTCTGACCAGGAGTCGCCTCCGCTCGAGGTGCCGAAGAAGGAGACCCACAGCGCGCCGTGGTCGAGGAGGAAGACCGGCAGCACGCCATGGTCGGCATCGATGAACGTGGGGAGTCCCTCGTAGCTCTGTGCCCCGGCGAAGCCTGACGGGAGCGCAATGTCCGCCCGATGCCAGTCCCGGCCCCCGTCGATCGTCTCCCACAAGGGACTGAAGGCGCTGAGCGGCTGGTCATCTGGTAGGTCCTGGCTGGGAGGCAAGGTGTCGGCCAGAAAGCCACGGCTGAAACGAGAGAGCGCCAGGATCCCGGCCGCCGGCCAGCGTGCGGGGTCGACCAAAGGGCTCCAAGTCTCTCCTCCGTCGCTGGTCGCCGACAGGGAGACCCCTCCGGCCGTGGGAGCGATGACCTCCCGCCAACCGTGGCCGGCATCGAGGAAGTCGATCAGCTCGTCACCTGCTGCACCGCCACTCGTGACGCCACCGGGGAGGACGTGCCACGTGGTCCCTGCGTCCGTCGTCCGGTACAGCTCCAAGGCGCTGCTCGGCAGGGAGACCACGACCCATCCGGTTTCGGGAGTCGGAAACGAGACGTCGCGAATGGCGGAGATGCCTCCGAATCGGCCCTGTTGCGGGACCGGCGGCGTGACGTCGCGCCAGTGAACGAAGTCGGTGGTCATCTCCAGCTCGACCCGGCCGGCAGCGGGGGCGTTCACCAGACCGACCACGGCGAACTGAGGGCGGAGCAGAGCGATCGTCACCCTCGGGGCGAGGGGGTTCGAAGCAGCGGTCGTGGTCGTGGTCGTCTCAGGCGGTCTGGTCGTGGATACCGCTCCATGGGAGCTGCCGCCGCCGCACGAGGACGAGACGAGAGCCAGCACGGCAATTCCAAGGACCCCGAGCCGTCCCTTCATCGACATCAGTCAACCATCACCGGGCGGGTATCTCACGACCGGGGTGTGGACGGCTGTCGCTCATGGGTGCGCGTGATCTTGGTGGGGCATGAAGAGGAGATCCCGCCCGTCGAGTCGCCCTGGGAACCTTTTCCGGCGACAGAACGTCATAATCAGGCGGAAGGGGCCGTCCCTCCCGACTTCGACCGGAGGCCGCCATGTCAGTGAGGAGGGTGGCGTCCCTGACGGGGGTCATGGTGGGCTTCCTTCTGGCCGGGTGTGGTGGTCCAGCGCACCAGACGAGCACGACCTCGTCGGTACCTTCGTCCTCCACGACACTGCCCGCCAAGGTGGCGACGGGAGCAACGCCGTTGGGATGGCTGCCCGTCTCTTACGGCGACGCCCAGCTGTCTGTGCCATCGTCGTGGGCGCTGGTATCGAGCGGGGCGGCCGAGTGTGGGCCGAGCACCGGCGTCGTGATCCTGGGCTCTGGCCAATGGTGCCCCCCGAGCATGAACGATCAGGCTCGTCCCGACACCTCCGTCGTCACCCTCAGGATCGTCAGCTCGCATCCGGAGCAGCTCGGAAGTCCCGCCTTCATCGCCAACGGGATTCCCGTCTACGCCCCGGGAGTCGCACCCGTCTATGTCGTCCCTACTCTCGGCATCGAGCTGACCGTAGGTGGGCCCTCCCAGACACGGGTCCTGGACACACTCACGTTCTCTCCGCGGGCAGTCGCACTCGCTCCGGGCTCTTCGGCTCCCGTGCCAAGATCGTGGCGCTGGATCTCCTTCGCAGGCATTCGCTTCGCCGTTCCCCCGCCTTGGGCGGTGAAGCGGACGCCCAACGCTCCTCTTTGTGAGACCGACCTCGTTCTCTCCGAAGCGGGCGTGGACCTGGCGTCTGCTCCTGCCCGTCCCAGTTCATGTCCGCTCCCGATGGCCGACGTGAGACCGGTGCCGCAGGTGCCCGGCGTCGAGGTCGATCACTTCTCCGGTGCGTCGTCACCAGGGGGGTGCGTGGGCCCGGGAACGAGAGACGGACTCCCCATCTGTATCGAAGCGACGCCTGCATTCGGAGTCTTGGTCGCCGAAATCTCGCCGGTCGGCCACCGACCCATCACGATGAAGATCGGGATGTTCGGAAACGGCGCCGTCGGCCGGACCATCCTCTCCTCGATACGGCGATCGGGCGGGTGAGTTCGAACGATCTGATCGACCCGAGGCCACACCGGAACGGCCCGGCAGGGCGCCGCTGTGTGCAGGCCACATCTTGTCGGGTGGTTCAAGCCTCGACTTCGGAGATGGCGAGTTCTGGACAATTGGCGATCGCCAGCCGGGCGTCTTCTTCGCGGCCCGGAGGGACGCTGCCCTCGCCGACCACCGACGACTGGCCGTAGTCATCGATGTCGAAGAGGTCGGGTGCCAGCGCGTAGCAGCGGGCGTGTCCCTGGCACTTCTCCGGGTCCACGGCGATCTTCATGGGAACACCACCGGAATCGATCGGGGGCCCCGGACCTGCCCCCCGGCCCAGGTGACCAGGGCATCATCGGCCAGTCGGAAGGTCGGTATCCGAGCCAACCATTCCTCGAGGGCGACTCGGAGCTCCATGCGGGCCAGATTGGAGCCGGCACAGCGATGGATGCCCGTGCCGAAGGCGATGTGGCGATTGTGAGCCCGTTCGAGCACCACCTCATCGGACCGCTCGAAGGCAGCCGGGTCGCGGTTGGCGGCGGGGAAGTTCATGAGGACCTTGTCCCCCGCAGCCATGGGGCAACCCTTGAATTCGACGTCGGCCCTGACAACCCGGGCCATGGTCACGGGTGAGTAGACCCGAAGGAACTCCTCCACGGCCGGGGCCATCAACGGAGGTTCGGCGACCAGACGGGCCGTGTCGTCGGGGGTTGCGAGCCAGATGCCACAGGGCCGAGCCGATCGCGCTCCACGTCGTGTCGATGCCGGCGATCAGGACGAGACCCGCCATCCCGAGGACCAGGCTGTCATCGAGCGGCTCGCCCTCGTGGCGGGTGTGGGCGAGTTGGCTGATCAGGTCGTCTCGTGGATCATCCTTGCGGAGTTGGAGATGCTCGACGAGGAAACCGAGGATGCCGTCACCGCCCCTCTTCACCCGTTCCGGCTCGTCGGCGAACTCGAGGACGTCGCGGACCCAACCGGTGAAGGCGTCAGAGAGGTCTTCGGGCACACCCAGGACCTTGGCGATGACCCGCACCGGTATCTGCTGGGCGAAGTCGGCGGCAGCGTCGGCCTGACCGGTGCCGATGAACCCGTCGATCAAGCGCCGGCAGAGGTCACGGGTCATCGCCTCATAGCCGTCGACCTTCGTGTGGGAGAACCACGGCAGCAGCAGGCGCCTGGTCCAGGAGTGCAGGGGCGGATCGGCCGATATCGGCGGCAGGCCGTAGGGGAGGAGATCGTCTGGCTCCTCCTCGCTGGCGATGACCCCGACCTCGAGGGAGCTGAACCGCTCGATGTCGTGGGCGGCTTCGGTGACGTCCGCATAGGTGGTGAGCAGCCACGCACCTCCCCGACGTTTCGTGTGGGCGATCGGGCAGGTCTTCCGAAGGTCGTCCCAGATCGAGAACGGGTCCTCGATGTAGGCGGGATCCATGACGTCGAAATCCGTGCTCCAGTCAGCGACAGGCAGCCGTTGCGCCATCGGATTCTCCCTCACGTCGTGCTCAGAACTCTCGTCATCCTCGCGCAGGTGGTCGTTGGAATGCCATGGCGGTCCGTCACCACGGCATCGGCAGCCGTGAGAGGTGATTCCATGGGGATCGCCGCCCCGCGGCCCATGTGACTCGGCACGTCTTTCCGGACCGACCTACCGCTCGGTATGGTTGCTGACCATGTTCGTCACCGGCATGGTCAATCTCTATACGCGTGACATCGAAGCTGCGCTGCACTTCTACGGCGATCTTCTCGGCTTGGCGGAGACGTTCCGCACTCCGACCGAGGGCGTGCCGGAACATGTCGAACTCCGCCTGAATGGGTTCACGGTCGGGTTGGGCACGGTCGAGGCGGCCAAGAGAGTCCACGGTGTGGAAGCCGTGCCCGGTTCCCCCGCCATGGTCCTGATGGTGTGGGCCGATGACGTCGATGAGAGCTACGCGGAATTGACAGCGGCGGGGGTGTCTGTGCTTCAGCCGCCCCACAACACCGGCAACAACAACCGCATTGCCCTTCTGCTCGACCCCGATGGCAATCTCGTGGAGATCGTGGCCAAGCTTCCCGAGGAGAGCGGCCGTCAGTCCCGGAGAGTCTGACCGATCCGCACGTCGATGAGCTTCTTCACCAAGGTCCAGGGTGGCGGCGAATCGACGGGGAAGTGGAGCGACCCCTTCGTCGTGTCGTATTCGACGAGCTCGTCGTGCAGCTCTGGCAGGACCGATCCGCTGTGAGGCAGGTAGCTGAGGTGGTTCTTGAACGCTGCGAATCCGGCGATCACCTTGCCCCGGAGCCGGAAGGCGGGCATGCCATACGAGATGCACTGTTCGGCGTCGGGAACGATGTCCAGGATGGTGCGTCGTAGCGCACGCAGCGTGGACTGCTTCGGCTCCTCCAGCGCGGCCAGGTACGCATCGATCTCTTCCGCTGACATCAGCCGAGTCTCGACTCCGCCCCCGTATCGGTCAAGACTCAATTGCCGGGTCGGAGCGGACAGGGCCAACGGTCACGCCAAGGTCCCGGCCGGACCCAGGCCTTCGGACATCTAGCCGCCCGAACGGGGCACATTGGTCAGGACCTCGTCGGCCACGACCCCCAACGATGGCGAACGGAGGGACTCGTCCACCAGGGCCAGGCACGACCCCGAGCCGCCGCAGGACAGGCCGGCGACGCTCCTGCCGGTCACACCCGTGGGCGGGGGCGGGAGCGCCTCGGCCTGCCAGTGCCGACCGCCGTCAGCGGTGGCCAGGATGGTCGGGCTCACCGAACCAGTCCCGTTGGCGGGGACCAGGCAGTGGTCGACGGAAGGACACGTGATCGAACCGAGCTCCGCGGCTTCGGGCAGGGGCAGCCCCGTGTCCGCCACCGGTGACCAGCGACGTCCACCGTCGTCACTGGCGAAGACGCCGTAGGGACTCGTCAGGCCCGGTCCGGGATTGGCGAGCATCCGGCACCTGGACCCATCCACGCACGAGATGCTGAGGCTGCCCGGACCGACGATGGCCGTCCGGTGGGTGATCGTCCACGACCGGCCCCCGTCCGTGCTCACGAGGGCGACCGACCTGTCGTCCTGCTGGACGTAGGCGCCGCCGGTGGTGACGATCTCCGCCTCCTCGCCGGTGGCGTCGCAGATCGTCGTCGTGGGGCACGAGAGCGAGCCGCCGACGTTCGAGGCCAGCGCGTAGCGGACCGTCGGCGGGGCCGCCGGCGGCAGTGAGGCGCGCGACCAGGTGCGGCCACCGTTGTTCGTGGTGAGGACGGTGGTCGGGTAGTAGCGGTCGAAGCCCGCCTCGGGGTTCGGGAGCGGATCGCCGCCCCGGAGCCAGGCGAAGGCCACGCAGTGGGCCGGCGTCGGGCACGAGAGATCGGTGACGAGGCCGTAGGCCGACGGGAGATCACGGACGGTCCACCGTCGGCCGCCGTCGTCGGTGGTGAGGATCGCCGCCCGACCGGAGAAATCCGGCGTCTGGGTGGCGGCGAACCCGATGTCGGCGCCCACGGCGCAGGTTCGGGGACCGGAGCAGGAGAACTTCGAGGAGAGCCACGTCCGGGCCGGCAAGATGAGTCTCTGCCACGTCGACCCCGAGTCGGTGGTCCGGTAGGCGGCCGACGTCGAGGTGAATCCTCGCAGCGAGATCGAGTTGGCCGTCACGTCACAGGTCGAGATCGACCCCGGGAGGCATGTGATCGTGTCCTGTGCCCCATAGTTCGAGATGTTCGGCGCGGCGAAGACCCGTGACCACTGGCCGGTGGCGGCCACCCTCCAGGTGGTGCCGGCCGGATGGCCGGCGACGCCGTTGCCGTGACCGGTCACCGTGCTCCGGGGGCCATAGAGGACGGCGAGGACGACGGCGACGGCCACCGCCACCACGACGACGGCGGCAGCGACCAGGTGTCGTTCCCCGCGTGCCGGGAGATGGAGAAACGAGGTCCGCCGGCGGCCGGCCGTGAACGGGGGGACGACGACCTGGTCGCTCACGTGACGGACGAAGTCGCCGAGGATCCGGCCGATCGGATCGGGACGTCGGTCGTCATCCACGGGGGGCCTCCTCCACACCGAGTGAGCGCTGCAGGGCCTCGCGGCCGCGGAAGAGCCACGACTTGACCGTGCCCTCGGGCGCGCCCATCTCCCGGGCCACCTCGGCCACCGTCAGACCCACCACGTGATGAAGAAGGAGCGCCCGGCGGTACCTGACCGGGATGGCCTGCAGCGCCTTCCCCACGTCGTGGCGGGTCACCGGATCGTCCTCGCCGGCCGCCGTGACCCTGTCGCCGAGAGGTTGGAGCCGGCGCAGGCGCCGCCACCGGCTGATGGCCACGTTGATCGCCACCCGACGGACCCAGGCTTCGGGGTTGTCGTAGGAGCCGACGGATCCCCACCGTTTCCAGAGTCGACCGAAGGCCTCCTGGACGGCATCCTCCGCCGCCTCAGGGTCCGCGGTCACGACCGTCACCTGCCCGACGAGGCGGGCGAAGGACGAGGCGTAGATGTCGGTGAAAGTCGTCGTAGGCACTCAAGCGTCCTCGATCTGCCGTCCTGCGGCCATACCCGCACGGCTCACACACGCCCGGGCGGCCCTCCCGGTTGCGGTCCCCTCGGAATTCCTCCCACGAGTGAACCACTCGGGACGACGGTCTTCCGACGGTCCTCGGTCAGAAGAGCCGCGGGTCGTGGAGGACGCCGGTGGCGAGCAGACGGACGTAGAGGTCCGTGAGGACGACCGTGGGAAGGCTCAGCCAGGCGAAGACGGGATGGCGGGCGTTCAGGTGAGCTCACCGCCGTCCACAGACGCCGCCGCACCGGATGATCAGAGAGTGTCCGGAGCCCGCCGCCCACCAGGTGGCGACACGAGTGGCACGAGAGCATGTAGCCCCAGAAGAAGAGGGCGTTGGCGGTGAGAACGAGGCTGCCCAGGCCGATCCGCCAGCCGGTGGCGAAGTGGAAGGCAGTCGCACGGCGTCGAGGCTCAGGACGCAGGCCACGAGCAGTCCGGCGTACCAGAGGTAACGGTGGATGTTCTGCAGGAGCAAGGGGAAGCGACTCTCCCCGGAGTAGCGTCGATGGGGTTGGCCCACGGCGCACGCCGGAGGGGAGAGCCAGAACGACCGGTAGTAGACCTTCCGGTAGTAGTAGCAGGTGGCGCGCAGGCCGATCGGGAAGCCGACGACGACGAGTGCCGGCGACAACCTCCACCACGATCCCGAGCAGCACCACGTCGGCATGGCGACCGCAGATGGCGGCCAGGCACGGGCTGAAGATCGGCGAGATGTACGGTCCCGCCGTGTAGTCGCGTCGTCTGCCACGCCGCCCAGGCCGAGTAGCCGGCCACGACGGCGAGCACCGTGCCGGTGAGCGACGGGGCGGACCCACCAGCGGTCCGGGCGCAGCGTCCGCCGCCGCCGGTGGCCGGCCGCGCCCCAGGGGACACGATGCGCAATCCGGTGCCGGATCGCCGACGGCATGTTCGGAGGTCGGCACCGGGCCAGGCTAGGAACCCGCCATCTGTGTCGTCCAAGACATCTTTCGCATCGATTTGATAGCTTTCTGATCTGATCATGCAGCTCCGGCAACTTGCCTACGCGCTGGCCGTGGCCGAGGAGCACCACTTCACCCGGGCCGCGACCCGGCTGCACGTCGCCCAACCCTCGCTCAGCCGCCAGGTGCGACTGCTCGAACGTGAGCTGGGCGTCGAGCTGTTCCACCGGGGACCGGGACAGAACCGCGTCGAGCTCACCGCCGACGGCGAGATCCTCGTGCCCTTCATCCGTCGGGTCCTGGCCGACGTGGAGGCGACGACCTCCGAGGCGAGGTCCCTGGCCGGGCTGACCAGCGGACGGCTCAGTGTCGGAGCCACTCCGAGCCTGGCCACCCGCTTTCTTCCCGCCGCCCTGGCCCGGTTCCACGCCCGGCACCCCGGCGTCGAGCTGTTCCTCGTCGAGGCCGGGTCGCGCCAGCTCGTCCCCCGTGTCGCCGAGGGCGAGCTCGACCTGGCCCTGGTCGTCCTGCCCGTCACCCACCCCCTGGTCGCCACCACCGAGATGTTCGAGGACCGCCTCGTCCTCGTCGTGGCCCCCGACCATCCTCTCGCCGGGCGTCGTCAGATCCGGGTGGCGGATCTGGCCGGCCTGCCGCTGGTCATGTTCCGCGAGGGATACGACCTCCGGGCCTCCACGCTGGCGGCCTGCCGCGAGGCCGGGAGTCGAGCCGCGGTTCGTGACCCAAGGCGGCGAGATGGACGGCGTGCTGGCCATGGTGGCGGCCGGGCATCGGTGCGGCCGTCGTCCCCGAGATCGTCGTCCCCACCGACGGCAGCCTCAGGGCGCTGCCGTTCGTGCCAATCCCGGCTCAGTCGCACGATCGCCCTCGCCCGTCGCCACGATCGTCCACTCTCGCGAACGGCGCCGGGCCTCTCGCCGAGGTCTTGGGCGGGATGCCCGCGCGACGGTGGCAGTGTGAAGGCATGATCACGGGCTCCCACGCCATCATCTACGCCGACGACGCCGAGAAGGCCCGGGCCTTCTTCCGCGACGTCCTCGGCTTTCCCTTCGTCGACGCCCACGACGGCTGGCTCATCTTCAAGCTGCCGCCGGCCGAGCTCGGCATCCATCCCGCCGGTGACCCGGGCGGCGCGCGCGCCGAGCGGCCACCACGAGCTGTACCTGATGTGCGACGACGTCGAGGCGACGGTGGCCGACCTCACGGCCAAGGGCGTCGAGTTCACGTCCCCCGTCGAGAACCAGGGTTTCGGACTGCTCGTCCGGCTGCGGGTCCCCGGCGCCGGAGAGATCGGCCTCTATCAGCCGACCGGCACGCCACCGCCTACGACATCGAGGGACTGAGCGTCCCGTGCCCGTCGGACCCACGCTGCGTTACGAGGGGATCAGCCCGAAGGCCTACGAGCATCCCGCCGACCGGGCCGCCACCGCCGCGCTGCGGTCCATCCCGCTCATGGATCAGCTGATCAAGCGGCTCTGCGACTTCGGGCACGAGCGGCGCCTGCGGCAGGTGCTGCTCGGGAACGCCGTCCGGATCGGCGACGACCAGCTGGTCGATCTCTGGGCCAGCTACCGGCACTGTGCCGACGTCCTCGACCTCGAGTTCACCCCCGATCTCTATGTGACCCAGACGCCGCTCGTGAACGCCATGACGGTGGGGGCCCGCAACCCCATGGTCATCGTCTACTCGTCGCTCGTCGGCTCCTACGAGTCGACCGAGACCCAGGCCGTCCTGGCCCACGAACTGGGTCACGTCCTGTCCGAGCACTACACCTACACGACGGCCCTGATCATCATCTCCCAGGTCATCCAGGGGGCCATCCCGCGCTCGCTGCTGGCCGGACTGCCCCTCCGCGCCCTGTACCTGGCCCTGCTCGAATGGTCGAGGATGGCCGAGCTGTCGTGCGACCGGGCCGCCGCGCTCGTCCTCGGGGACCCGCTGCCGGTCTGCCACATGCTGATGCGGATGGCCGGTGGGGCCTTGCCGGGGATGAACCTCGACGCCTTCATCCGGCAGGCCACCGAGTACGAGGAGGAGGACGATCTCTACGCCCGCCACGCCCGCTTCTGGGAGGAGCTGGGCCGGACCCATCCGTTCGCCGTCCGACGGGTCCGGCAGCTGGTGGCCTGGGTGAGCGAAGGGGACTTCGACCGGATCCGGTCCGGTCAGTACGTCCGCCGGGGCCAGGAACCGCCGCCCTCGGCCGAGTTCGACGCCGCTGTCTCCCACTACGGCGACCGGTTCGTGGCCATGGTCGACCGGATGGGCGGAGGGGTGCAACGCGTGGCCGACCAGATCGGCGACTGGCTCCGGGCGCGCCAGGGTGCCAACGGCGGGGCGGGGGAGCCCGACGACGGCTGGGTCGACGACGATGAGGAGGACTGACCGGACCCGAGCCGCCGGGTAATCGGCCATGGTCGTACGCGAACGGGTCGACGTCGATCTCGACAGATGCGTGGCGATGCGCCGTCCTCGTCCACGATCTCGACGGATACCCACCGTACCTCCCGACCGATCTCCGGGCGTTCGTCGCCGCGCCCGACGCCTACGGGGCGTGGGTCGTCGAGAAGGCCGGCGAGATCGTCGGTCACGTGGCGCTCCACCGGGGCAGTTCCGCCCGCCGTCCTCGCCGTGGCCGGCGAGGCGCTGTCCCGGCCGGTCGATCGGCTGGGGGTCGTGGCCCGGCTGTTCGTCGATCCGTCCGCACGCCGGAGCGGTGTCGGGGAGACGCTTCTCGATGTGGCGTCACGCCAAGCTGTGGCCCGGGGGCTGTGGCCCGTCCTCGACGTCGCCACGCAACTGGAGGGGGCGATCCGCCTGTACGAGAGATGCGGCTGGTCCCGCGCCGGTGCGGTCACGGTCCGCCTGGGCGACCGCTTCACCCTCGATGAGTTCGTCTACCTGGGACCTCACCGGCCGGAGGACGACCCCACCCCGGAGCGGTAGGGCGGGGTCGTCTCCAGGACTACGATGGCTAGGACCAATGTTCTCCGTCACCATCGACCGTTCGGAACCTGTCGCCCTTCACGATCAGGTGGCCGCCGAGATCCGTCGGGCCATCGCGGAGGGGGAGGCCGGACCGGGGGAGCGGCTGCCCCTGGTGAAGGACATCGCCGCTGTCCTGGGGGTGAACAAGAACACCGTCCTGCGGGCCATGCACATCCTGCGCGACGAGGGGCTGCTCGAATTCCGCCGTGGGCGGGGGATCACGGTGACCGGGACGCCCCAACGCGGTGCGGTGCTGAAGCAGGTCCGGGAGCTGGTGGAGTTCGCCCGGCGCCAGGGCTACCGGCCCGAGGACGTGATCGGGATGATCGAGGGCCTCAGCTGAGCGCCGGGGGGCGATCGCCGCCGAGAGGGCCTCTCCGGGCCGGGACCAGGGCCGATGCCGGGGGGTTGCGCCGGAGCCGTGACGAACATATGTTCGATCCCCATGGACCGCTTCTACGAGCTGGAGAACTGGCGACGATCTCTGGTGATGCTGCCCCCGGGATCGTTGGCCCTGGACCGGGAGGACGCCGTCGCCCTGATCGCCGAGCTGCAGGAGGCCGAGGGTCGGCTGCGAGGTCTACGCGACGCCCTGAAGCTGTTGTTACCGATGGACGGCGATTGACCGGAGGCGATCCGTGCGGGCAGTCTTCGCGCCATGGCAGCGGACGGCGCCGGTGGCGGCACCGGCGGGGGTGAGACCCCACCGACCCTCCACGTCCCCCGGCCCGACGAATCGACCCCGGCCGACGAGATGGCGATGGCGAGGGCCTGGCTCACCCATCTCCGGGAGGGTGCCATCTTCAAGCTCGAGGACCTCGACGACGAGCAGCTGCGCTGGAAGCCGGCGGCGACGGCCAATTCGCTCGGCGCCATCGTCGTGCACCTCGGCTACGCCGAGCGGCTGTGGGTGCGGGTCATCTTCGCCGGCGAGGAGATGGAGATGTCGTGGAGGCAGAGGATGTTCGTGCTGCCCGACGGGTGGTCGACGGCCGACGTCGTCTCGTTCTACCGGGAGGAGACCGCCGCCGTCGACGCCGTCCTCGACGCCGCCGAATCGTTCGACCTGCCGTCGCGCGGCGAGATGCGTCCGACGACGCTGCGGTGGGTGGTGGTCCACCTGCTCGAGGAGACGGCCCGGCATGCGGGCCACATGGACATCACCCGGGAGCTTCTCGACGGGCGGACCGGGCGCTGACCCACCGGAGCCCCGGGCGGTTCGCGTCCCCAGGACGACGGGGACAGGAGTATCCCGGGCCCGGACGTGCCGAGAGGCGCCCCGGAAGGCGCCTCTCGGCGATAGATGTTGCTGGAAAAAGGCACTGAACTCTCCGTACGACGCCGGGTGGGACGATGTCCCGGCTAGATCGTTCAGCGGGTAACTGGCTGGAATTCGCCAGGTGGTCCAGCGAGCCGCCTCAGCGGCCAGCCACCTCCAGGGTCCCCGGTTTATGACTGCTCAGTTGGACCACCTCCTTTCTCTGGTGGATACATGGTAATCACAAGCCGGATCCCCACCGGTGGCGCTTCCGAGAGTCGGCCCCGGACCAGGGAGGACGACCGGTCGACGGGGCCGCTGACCCGTCGACGAGGCCCGATCGGGCCCGGAGCCGAGGCCTCGGCGGACGAGAGGGCGACGGGGCGGCGTGTCGGCAGGGGTCGATTCATTAGATACCCTAATAGTGTGGCTCCCGAACGACGTCGCCGGACCAAGCCGGCATCGGCGCCTGCGCCGCCTGTCACGGCGGCCCCCGCCGCCATCGGCCGGACGGCGGCGTGGCTGGCCAAACAGGTCGAGCTGGCCCTCGTCTCCGCCGACCTGTCCCTGCCCCAGTACCGGATCCTCGGACTCCTGACCGAGGGGTCGGCCGTGTCGTCGGCGCTGGCCGAGAGGCTGGCCGTCCGCCCTCCGAGCATCACCGCCGTGGTCGACGGGTTGGTCAGCCGGGGCCTGGTCGAGCGCCGACACGCCGAGGACGACCGCCGGCGGGTGGCGCACGTACTCACCGCCAAGGGCGAGAAGCTGTTGGCCACCGCCAACGAGGCGGTCGACTCCCGGCTGGCCGGTATCGCCGGGAGCCTCGAGACCGACGAGCTCACGGCCCGGGCTCTCGAAGGACTCGAGCTGTGGCGCCATGCCATGGCCGCCTATCACAACGCCGGTTCCCACGACACCACCCCTCGGGCGACGGCGTCCGGAAGTGAAGACGATCCAGTGAAGACCATCCAGTGAAGACGATCTCAGCGAGGACGATCTCAGTGAGGACGATCTCAGTGAGGACGGTCTCAGTGAGGACGGCTCAGTGAGGACGGCTCAGTGAAGACGGCTCAGTGAAGACGGTTCAGTGAAGACGGTCCCCGGCTTGACCGGTCGCCAGCGACACGTCCCGGAGTCCGACGACGCCGGAGGTCGGTTCGTCCCCGGTCCCGAACCGGCGCGCTACGACCCGCCGAAGGCGACGATCGACCCCGACAAGAGCAAGACCTGGCTGCAGCGGGCCATGCCCATCCTGCGGTCGCACCAGAAGATCTTCGTCGTATCCCTGGTGCTGTCGTTCGTCGGCCTCGTCCTCCAGGTGCAGATCCCCAAGCTCCTGCAGGACGCCATCGACAACTCCATCGGGCCCGCCCTCGCCCACCGGCCCAGCGTGCCGTTGCACTTCTACGTGTGGTGGATCGTGGGCCTGGCCGTCGCCGGGGTGGTATCGGGGTACGTCTCACGGCTGTACCTGTTCCAGACGGCGTACCGGATCGAGTTCGATCTGCGGAACATCATCTACGAGCACCTGACCAAGATGTCGTTCCCGTTCTACGACCGGGTCCAGTCGGGTCAGCTCATCAGCCGGGCGAACTCCGACATCCGGTCCGTGCAGATGTACATGACGTTCGCCCCGATGATCCTCGTCCAGTGCAGCATCGCCCTGGTGGCGTTCGGCTTCATGCTGTGGATCAACGTGCCGCTGGCCTTCGTGGCCATGATCACGATGCCCTTCGTCTACCTGACGGGGGTGAAGATGCGGAAGTCGATGTTCCCGGTGTCGTGGATCATCCAGGCCCGGCTGGCCGAGGTGGCCACGATCGTCGACGAGAACATCAACGGGGTCCGGGTGGTGAAGTCCTTCGCCGCCGAGCAGCAGCAGCTGCGGTCCCTGGCCAAGGCGGCCGAGAAGGTGCGGTGGGGGTACGTGAAGGACGCCGACCTGCGGGCCCGGTGGACGCCCACCATCCAGAACCTGCCCCAGCTGGGCCTGGCCCTGGTGCTGCTGGTGGGTGGCTACATGGTGATCCACGGCCACCTGCAGCTGGGATCGATCGTGGCCTTCTATTCCTACCTCCTGATGATGCAGGCGCCGTTCATGATGCTCGGGATGATCATCATGATGGGTCAGCGCGCCGCCGCGTCGGCCGACCGGATCTACGAGATCCTCGACGAGCAGCCCACCATCGTGGACCGGCCCGGGGCGATCGACCTCGTCCACTGCGTCGGGGACGTGAACTTCGCATCGGTGGACTTCGCCTACGGCGGTGACGACGCCCCGCTCGTGCTGTCGGACTTCGACCTGCATCTGAGCCCCGGGGAGACGGTGGCCCTGGTGGGCCGGACGGGGGTGGGAAAGTCCACCGTGGCCCGGCTGCTCACCCGCTTCTACGACGTGACCGCCGGGGCGGTCGAGATCGATGGGCACGACGTCCGCGACGTGACTCTGGCCAGCCTCCGGTCGCACATCGGGATCGTGCTCGACGAGCCGTTCCTCTTCTCGATCTCGATCCGGGACAACATCTCCTACGGTCGGCCCACGGCCGGCCTGGAGGAGATCGAGGCCGCGGCGCGGGCGGCCGGTGCCGACGAGTTCATCCGGGAGCTCCCGGAGGGCTACGAGACGGTGGTCGGGGAGCGGGGCTACACGCTCTCCGGCGGGCAGCGGCAGAGGATCGCCATCGCCCGGACGCTGCTCGTGAATCCCCCCATCCTGGTGCTCGACGACGCCACCAGCGCCATCGACGTCCAGGTCGAGCAGCAGATCCACGGTGCCTTGCGGGTGCTGATGGAGGGGCGGACGACGTTGATCATCGCCCACCGGCTCTCCACCATCAGCCTGGCCGACCGGGTCGTGCTGATGGACGGCGGGGCCATCGTGGCCGACGGGACCCACAGCGAGCTCCTGGCCAGCACCCCTCTCTACGCCGAGGTGCTGGCCCAGGCCGAGGAGTTCGACGCCGAACACCCGGCCGCCGACGAGGCGGAGGTGCGCTGATGGTCTTCGGTGGCGGATGGGGCGGCGGCGTCGGCGTCGGTCCTCCGGGGGCCCCGGTGGCCGGTCTGCCCTTCGGCGGGATCCCGTCGGAGCTGCAGGACGGCGTGGACCGGCTGCTGGCCGACGAACCCGCCCAGCGCGAGCCGACGATCGTCTTCACACAGAAGCCGGGTCGCGACGAGGGGGGTCGGCTCACGTTGTGGCGACTGCTCCTGCGGTACCCGCAGATGCTGGTCGGCTCGGGCGTTCTCATCGTGGTGCTGAGCGTGGCGCTCCAGGTCGGGCCCAAGTTGACCGAGATCGCCATCAACAGCGGCCTGTGCGGCGGGGCGCGGTCCCCGGCGTCGTGCGCCAAGGAGGGCGGGTTCCACTTCAGCGTCGTGGTGTGGGCGGCGCTGGCCTACCTGGTGTGCACGATCGTCGGTGCGGTGTGCCAACGGTGGCAGGTGAAGGTGACGGGCCGGCTGGCCGCCGGAGTCATGAACGACCTCCGGATCAAGATCTTCACCCACCTCCAGCGGCTCTCGCTCGACTTCTTCACCGCCGAGAAGGCCGGGGTCGTCATGACCCGGATGACGAGCGACATCGAGAACCTCCAGCAGCTTCTGCAGGACGGGTTGGCCCAGTTCGCCATCCAGGGGCTCACCATGGTGGTGATCTCGGTCTTCCTGTTCACGACCAACGTGAGGCTGGCCTTCATCACCCTGGTGCTCGTGGTCCCCATCCTGACGGCGATGTCGGTGTGGTTCCACCGGCGCTCCGAGGTGGGATACGACAAGGTCCGCGACGGGATCGCCAACGTGATGGCCGACCTGTCCGAGAGCCTCCACGGGGTCCGGATCGTCACGGCCCACAACCGCCAGCGCCGCAACGTCGTCCACCACCGAAACGTCGTCGGGGACTACCGGGACGCCAACAACTACACGGCGTTCGTCAATTCCGTCTACGGCCCGGGGACGCAGCTGGTGGGGGTGGTGGGCCAGGCCGTCCTGCTCGGGATCGGCGGCGACATGGTGCTGCACCACACCCTGAGTATCGGCGCCCTGGTGGAGTTCTTCTTGTACCTGAACCGGTTCTTCGCCCCCATCCAGTTGCTCGTCCAGCAGTACAACACCTACCAGCAGGGCCAGGCGTCGGTTCTCAAGCTGCGGACCCTGCTCGATACCGAACCGGACGTGACGGAGGCGCCGGACGCCACCGAGCTCCCCCCGATCACCGGGGAGATCGTCTTCGACAAGGTGGCTTTCGGCTACGACCCGGCCGTCCCCGTCATCCACGGCGTGAGCCTGAAGATCGAACCGGGGGAGACGGTGGCCTTCGTCGGCCCCACCGGGGCGGGGAAGTCGACGCTGGCCAAATTGATCGTCCGCTTCTACGACCCGACCGAGGGGCGGGTCCTCATCGACGGGCACGACCTCGAGTCGGTCACCCTCGAGTCGTTGCGGCGTCAGCTCGGGGTGGTCCCCCAGGAGCCGTTCCTCTTCGCCGGGACCATCCGCGACAACATCGCCTTCGCCCGGACCGACGCCACCGACGACGAGGTCGAGGAGGCCGTGCGGACCGTCGGGCTCTCCGATCTCATCGAGCGGATGCCGAACGGGGTCGACACGATCGTCCACGAGCGGGGCCAGTCGCTCTCGTCGGGGGAGAGGCAGCTCATCGCCCTGGCCCGCGCCTTCCTGGCCCATCCCCGGGTCCTCGTCCTCGACGAGGCCACCTCCAACCTCGACCTTCAGTCGGAAACGAAGATCGAGGCGGCCCTCGACATCCTCCTCGAGGAGCGGACCGCCGTGCTCATCGCCCACCGACTGTCAACGGCGATGAAGGCCGACCGGATCGTGGTGGTGGACGAGGGCAGGATCGTCGAGCTGGGCACCCACGACGAACTGGTGGCGCGCGGCGGGCGCTACGCCGAGATGTACGCCACCTGGTCGAGCCAGTCCCACGCCGTCTGAGCGCCGATCCGCCCTCGCCTCCGGGCGCGTCCACGGCGCCGCCGTGGCAGAGTCGGTGAGGAGAGCAGAGTCGGTGAGGAGAGCAGAGTCGGTGAGAAGAGCAGAGTCGGGGGAGGACGAGATGGGGACGTGGGACCGGGCCGAGCTCCAGGCCGCACACGACCGGTTCGTGGCCGTGGCCAACGAGTCGGCCGCCCGGGGCGACTGGCGGCCGTGGGCCGAGATGTTCACCGAGGACGCCGAGTACATCGAGCACCACTACGGACGGTTCCACGGGCGGGCCGAGATCCTGGCCTGGATCTCGAAGACGATGGCGCAGTGGCCCAACAACGAGATGACGATGTTCCCGCACGACTGGTGCGTGTGCGACGAGGACACCGGCCGGTGGATCTGCCAGATCGAGAACCGGTTCAACGACCCCGGCGACGGCGGCGTCTACCAGGCCTCCAACATCACCATCCTCACCTATGCCGGCGGCATGCGGTTCTCCTGTGAGGAGGACGTCTACAACCCGGCCACCTTCGGGCTCGTCGTGAAGGCGTGGATGGCGGCGTCAAAGGCGCACAGAGCCGGTTGATGCGCAGAGCCGGTTGAAGCACAGAGCCGGTTGAAGCACAGAGCCGGTTGAAGCACAGAGCCGGTTGAAGCACAGAGCCCGTTGAAGCACAGAGCCCGTAGAACGGGGACGCCGGTCAGCGGGCGTTGAGAGAACCGTCGGGATCGGCCTGCCATCCCGAGAGCAGCAGGCGCCCGAGCCGATCACACGACGAGCGCAGCGGTCCTTCGTCGTCCAGGATGGCCTCGAGGACGGCAGCCGCCGCCGTGGCCGGAGGCGTGATGAACTCGTCCACCCCTTTGCGACCTTCGTGGATGGACTTCGCCATGGCCTCGTAGCCGGGGCAGTCGGCCGCCTCGGGGCGGCGATCGGAGTTGGCCAGCATGTCGGTGTCGACGGGACCGGGCAGGATTTCGACGACACGGATGCCGAACTGGCCCACTTCGGCCCGGAGCGACTCCCCCATCGTCTCGACGGCCCCCTTCGACGCCCGGTAGACGCTGTAGAAGGGAACGGACATGGCCAGAGACGCCGAGGTGATGTTGCAGATCACCCCACCGCCACCGGCGCGGAGGAGGGGGATGGCCTGGCGGGTGACCTCGATGAGCCCGAAGACGTTCGTCTCGAAGACGTGACGCCAGTCCTCCATGGGGATGGCCTCGACGGGGAGGTACGCGGTCTCGGTGGCGGCGTTGTTGACGAGGACGCGGAGGCCCTCGGGCAGGGTGATGGTCTCGGGCTCGGTGACGTCGAGACGCATGACCGTGATGCTCCCGGCGCCGCCGGCGACCTCGTCGGGCAGGGAGGCGCCGGCGGCCGGATCCCGCATGGTGGCGTGGACGTCGAAGCCGGCCCGGGCCAGGGTGACGGCGATGGCACGACCGAAACCTCGGCTGGCCCCGGTGACCACGGCGATCCCTCGAGCGTCCATCGGTGTCCCCCTCCGAGCCGTCTGTGCCCTTCTGAGCCGTCTGTTGCGGAGACAGTATGCGGCATGATGCGGCGGTGAGGATGCGACGCGTGACCAGCGGGAGGTGGGCGTGACGACGCTGCCGTGGTATCAGGAGCTGGCCGGCCGCCTGGAGACGCACCTGATCCGATCGGAGGCCCTGACCGGCAACCACCTCGGGGACCCGGCCGACCGGCCCCTGTGGGTCTACGTCCCTCCGGGCTACGACGACGAGCCCGGACGGCGGTACCCGTCGGTGTACGTGATCCAGGGCTACACCGGGCACGTGGCCATGTGGGCCAACCGCTCCGGCTTCCGCCAACCGTTCCCGGAGACGGCCGACGCCCTGTTCGCCGGGGGCGGGGCGCCGCCGTGCATCGTCGTCTACGTCGACGCGTGGACGGCCTACGGTGGGTCGCAATTCGTGGACTCCCCCGGGACCGGGCGCTATCACACGTATCTGTGCGAGGACGTGGTCGGGTTCGTCGACGCGCAGTACCGCACCCTGCCCGATGCCCGCCACCGGGGGATCCAGGGCAAGTCCAGTGGTGGTTTCGGGGCCATGATCACGCCGATGCTGCGGCCCGACCTCTTCGGCGGTCTGGCCACCCACGCCGGTGACGCCCTGTACGAGCTGTGTTACATCCCCGGTTTCGCCAAGGCGGTCCGCGCCTTGCGCGACTACGACGGGTCGATCGAGCGCTGGTGGGACGAGTTCCGCGGTCGCCCGGCGTTCACCAAGCCGGGCGACGAGGACCTGCTGGTGACCCTGGGGGTGGCCGCCTGCTTCTCGGCCGGGCCCGACGGGACGCCCGTCCTGCCCTTCGAGCCGACGACCGGCCGGCTGCGAGACGAGGTGTGGGAACGATGGTTGGCCTGGGACCCGGTGCGGATGGTCGACCGTTACGCCGACGCCCTCCGGGGACTGCGGGCCGTCTGGGTGGACGCCGGGAAGAGCGACGACTTCTACCTCGACCTCGGTGCGGTCGCCTTCAGAGAGGCTCTCGCCGGGATCGGGGTGACCGACGTGGCGTTCGAGCTCTACGACGGGACCCACGCCGGGCTGGACTACCGCTACCCCGTCTCCCTCGCCTACCTGGCGCAGTGCCTCGCCCCGTGACCTCTGGGCCGTTGCCGGGCGGCGTCTCTCGAAAATTCGGCCCCCCCATGAAGGCGGGGACCTTCACGTTGCCGTGGGACGCCCCGGCTGTCGCCGGCGGATGACGTTCAGCGCGCTGCCGGCGTGGAACCATTCGAGTTGGTCCGGGCTGAAGGTGTGGGTGCAGCCGAAGTCGAGGTGGCTGCCGTCGGGTCTTGGTGATCCGACAGTGCACCGGTGTGTCGGGGGCCAGCGAGGCCAGGCCGAGGACGGAGATGCGGTCGTCCTCGCCGATCCTCGTCGTAGGTCGTCGGATCGGCGAAGGTGAGGGGGAGCAGGCCCTGCTTCTTCAAGTTGGTCTCGTGGATCCGGGCGAAGGACCGGGCCAGGATCACCAGCCCGCCGCGGTAGCGGGGCTCCATGGCGGCGTGCTCGCGCGAGGAACCCTCGCCGTAGTTCTCGGCGCCCACCGCGCACCACGGGATACCGGACAGGCGAGAGGCGTTTGGCGATGTCGGCGAACGAACGGGTCTGGCCGTCGGACGGGTCCTTGCCCTCGCCGGTGGCGTCGGTGAAGGCGTTGGTCACACCGAGGAAGAGGTTGCCCGAGATGTTCTCGAGGTGGCCGCGGTAGCGGAGCCAGGCACCGGCCGCCGAGATGTGGTCGGTCGTGCACTTGCCCTTGGCCTTCAGCGAGCACGGGCAGGTCGATGTAGTCGTGCGCCGTCCCAGGCGGGGAACGGGGTCAGGAGCTGGAGGCGGTCGGAGGTGGGCGACACGGCGACGGCGATCCCGGAGCCGTCCTCCGGAGGGGCCACGAAGCCGGACGCGCCGGGGTCGAAACCGCGCTCGGGGAGGTCCTCGCCCACGGGCGGTTCGAGCCGCACGCCGTGCCCCGGAGTCGGACGTGATCGAGTCGGTGAGGGGGTCGAAGTCGAGCGTGCCGGCCAGGGCGTAGGCGATGACCATGTCGGGCGACGTGACGAAGGCCTTGGTGTTGGCGTTCCCGTCGTTGCGCTTGGGGAAGTTGCGGTTGAAGCTGTTCACGATGGTGTTGCGCTCGGTGGGGTCGGGCAGTGGCGCGGTCCCACTGGCCGATGCACGGACCACAGGCGTTGGCCAGCACCGTGGCCCCGATGGCCTCGAGATCGGCGAGCAGCCCGTCGCGCTCGATGGTGGCGCGCACCTGCTCGGAGCCGGGCGTGACGAGGAGCTGGGTCCTGGCCCGCAGGCCGTGCGCCGCGGCCTGCCGGGCGATCGAGGCGGCCCGGGTCATGTCCTCGTAGGAGGAGTTGGTGCACGAGCCGATCAGGGCGGCCGAGATCTCGGAGGGCACCCCGTTGTCGCGCGCCCACGCTCCCACCTCGCCCACCCGGTGGGCCCGATCGGGGGTGTCGGGCCCGTTGATCAGGGGAGCGAGCGAGGAGAGGTCGATCTCGACGACCTGGTCGAAGAACCGCCCCGGGTCGGCCCCCACCGCGGGATCGGCACGCAGGTCGTCGGCGACCGTGGACGCCAGCTCGGCCAGCTCGCCGCGTCCGGTGGCCGTCAGGTAGGCCGCCATGTTGGCATCGAAGGGGAACAACGAGGTGGTGGCGCCGATCTCGGCGCCCATGTTGCAGATCGTGGCCTTGCCGGTGGCGCTGATGGTGTCGGCTCCGGGCCCGAAGTACTCGACGATGGCGCCGGTGCCGCCGGTCACCGTGAGCAGCTCGGCGAC
Source organism: uncultured Acidimicrobiaceae bacterium (assembly GCA_963842145.1). Classification (GTDB taxonomy): domain Bacteria; phylum Actinomycetota; class Acidimicrobiia; order Acidimicrobiales; family UBA8190; genus CAWJFJ01. The sequence continues at coordinate 72,143 of CAWJFJ010000001.1, read as the reverse complement.
CTTGAGGATCACGTCCTTGGGCGACGACCAACCCGACAGCGATCCCGTGAGGTGGACACCGATGAGCGCGCGGCCAGCGCACGTTGAACGCCTGGCCGGTCATGACGTCGATGGCGTCCCCGCCCCCGACGCCGACGGCCACCATGCCCAGCCCGCCGGCGTTGGGCGTGTGGCTGTCCGTGCCGATCATCATCCCGCCGGGGAAGGCGTAGTTCTCGAGGACGACCTGGTGGATGATCCCCGAGCCCGGCTTCCAGAATCCGATGCCGAATCTGGCGCAGACGGCGCGCAGGAAGTCGTAGACCTCGGCGTTGACGTCGAGCGCGCGCCGCAGGTCGGCGGCGCCGCCACCTTGGCCTGGATGAGGTGATCGCAGTGGACGGTGGTGGGCACCACGACCTCGTCGAGGCCGGCGACCAGGAGCTGGAGGGCGACGATCTGGGCCAGGGCGTCTTGGAGGGCGACGCGGTCGGGATCGAAGTCGGCGTAGCTGCGCCCGCGCTCGAGCTCCTGGCCGTGCGGATCGGCGCAGATGGTTGACGAGCACCTTCTCGGCGAACGTGAGCGGCCGGCCGAGGCGCTCGCGGCCCACGGCCACGGCGCCGGGCAAGCGGGCGTAGACCGCCTCGACCAGCGACGACGGGGTCGTGGCGGTGGCCCCGGCGCTCATGGCCGCCTGACCGGTCGGCGCTGCCGTCGGGATCGCTGCGGAGCGAGCGTCATGCGCGCGTCCCCCAGCTCTCTTGATATCAAGAGAGTGACAGAGGACTCTCTCGATGTCAAGATAGAGACAGGCGCTGCCCGCCCGGGGAGGATCACATGGAAGACGAGGTCGACCGTCTGGCCGCGGGGTGGCGTCGGGCGCTGCCCGATGTCGACGTGTCTCCCCTCGAGGTGCTGTCGCGCGTCGCCCGCCTGGCCCGTCACCTGGAGCGCCAACGCACCGTCGTGTTCGCCCGCCACGACCTCGAGACCTGGACCTTCGACGTGCTCTCGGCGCTGCGCCGGTCCGACCCCCCGCATCACCTCTCGCCGGGGCAGCTGCTGGCCCAGACGCTGGTCACGTCGGGCACCATGACCAACCGGATCGACCACCTCGAGAAGCGGGGCCTCGTCCGCCGGCGCCCCGACCCCAACGACGCCCGTTCCGTGCGGGTCCAGCTGACGGCGGCCGGACGGCGGCGCGTCGACGCCGCGCTCCGGGACCTCGTCGCACGCGAGAACGCCATCCTCGGGACGCTCGACAGGACGCAGCGCGCCACCCTGGCCGGACTCCTGCGACAGGTCGTCGCCCCCTTCGACGAGTAACGGCGAACAGACTGTCCTCGGGCGTCAGCCGTCCTCGAGGAGGACGCGACGGCACCACCGGAGAAGCGTCGGGTCGTCGACGGCAAATGACCAGAAAGCAGCCAGCCAGCGACGGGCGGGTTCGAGCCAATCGTGGAGTCCGGCGGCCCGCAACCAGCTCATGGTCACGTCGATGTCCGACGCCGCCACCACGCCCGTGATATCCGATGACACCAGGTAGACGGCAGCCGAGAGCGGGTCGAGACGCCGGTCACCGGCCACGCTGGTCGACCCGATGTCGATGACGGCGGTGATCCGGGTCCCGTCGGTCAGCATGTTGCCGGCGAAGGCGTCGAGGTGGACGAACGACGGCTCGGTCGGCTCGGGGAGCCCGTCGGCGAGCGCTTCGGGGTCGATCGACCAGAATTCGTTCGTCGACCGGGCCAGATTGGCGGCCGCCCGTTCCGCCAGATAGCGGCGCCAGGTCGAGGCGGTGATGGCCCCGTCGACGATGAGGTCTCCGAAGGCGGGGCGCGGTTCGAGAGGGAGGTCGCCCAGTGCGGCCGCCGCATCGAGGTGGTGTTCGATGAGGTGCCGGCGCGCCGGCCCGCTGGAGGATCGCAACTCGTCGAGGACGGACCGTCCGGGAAGGCGACGCTCGACGGCGAACACCCGACCGGCGATATCGCCGATCTCGAGGATGTCGGGAAGGTCGAACGGTGGGTGGCCGCGGCTCAACTCGGCGACGAGACGCCGGCGGCGTTCGATCGGTTGGCGGCCGGAGGGACGCAGAACGCGAAGGACCCGATCGGTCCCGAGGGCATACACGGATGCTTCGCCGCCCTGGCCGAGACGGTCGTCGGCGGTGATCCCGAACTCCCTCAGGACCGTGACGAGACCGGGATCCTCGGGGGGGTCCACGACGGACAGTCTGAACGATCCGGCAACGGCGTGGCTGGACGTCCTACCCCGTCACCGGATCCCGTCGCATGAACCAGGTGGGAACACCGAGAATGGTCGTGGTGTCGACCACCTCGAAACCGAGCCCGGTGTAGAAGCGGACGTTGCGCTCCTTGTCGGTCTCGAGCCATCCGATCCGTTCCTCGCGGTCGAAGGTCGCACAGATATCGCGCATGATGGCCCTCCCGATGCCCCGGTCCTGGAATCCGGGCTCCACGCCGACGGGCCCGACGTGCCAGTGCTCGTCGGCCAGGTCGTGGGAGGCCCAGTGGGCCCAGAAGACCTGGACGCGCGACGGATCGCCGAGTCCCGGCGTGGGCCTGTCGAGGACCTCGGCTGCTTTCGTGGCGAAGAAGGAGCCGATGCAGCCGGCCGGTGGCGAGACGGCGGCCACGCCGATCAGGCAGGCACCGCAGAAGGCCCCGACCTGAGGGGAGGGGAGGACCTTGAAGAGCATCGAGAACTCGGCATAGGGGAGAGCCAGCCGGTCCAAGGGGTCGTCGCCGTGGACGGCGAGCATGGTCGGGGCGTCGAGGAGCGCCCGTGCGGCGACGGCCGCCGCCTGGTGCTCGTCGCGTTCGAGATGACGGACCACGATGTCGGTCATGCCATCATCATGACCGGCCCGCGGCAGCGGTGCCCGGCCGGATCGAAAGGACAGCGCATGGCGACAAACCACGAAGCCACGATCCGTTCCTTCTTCGACGTCTGGGTGGAGAGGGATCCGGTGCGTCTGACGGACTTCTTCGCCGATGACGGCTCGTGGAGCGAGGCCAACCGTCCGGCGGCGGTCGGCCACGAGGAGATCCGGGCCGTCTTCGAGATGCAGACGTCGTTCGGCTGCGACTTCTCCTTCGAGTTCCGCAATCTCGCCGTCGTCGGCGACACCGTGTTCACCGAACGTGTCGACCGCTTCTCACTGAACGACACGCCCATGACCGTCTACGTGGCCGGGATCTTCGAGCTCGGCGCCGACGGCCAGATCAGGGCCTGGCGTGACTACTACGACTGGGCCGATCTCGAACGCCAGCTCGTGGCCGCCGGTGTGGACATGAGCGGCGCCTAGGGCGGCGTCCGCCGGTGCCTGTCGCCGGCGCCCGCCGCAGGCGCCCCTGTTACCATCGACCCTCTTATGACGGTGCGTCAGATCGGCGGGGGGCTGTCCACCGTGGTCGACGTGCTGCGGGCCGCCGCCGTCGAGAATTCCCAGCTCGAGGCCTATGTCGAGATGGCCGAGCCCGGGTCGGCGGGCGTGGTGCCGGCCGGCGACGACGGTCGCCGCCGCCTGACCTTCGCCCAGTGGGACGCCGCGGCCGACGGGGTGGCCGGCCTGCTGGCGGCCCAGGGCGTCACCCAGGGCGACGTGGTCTGCCTCCTGCTCCCGTCGTCGATCGACTACGCCGTCTGCTACCAGGCCGCGGCGCGCCTCGGGGCCATCACCACCGGGGTGAACCTGCGCCTGGGTCCGGCCGAGCAGGCGTCGATCACGGCCCGCACCCGTCCGGCGGTGACCGTCGTGGACACCGACCTCGTCGTCGGCTCCGCCGTCCCGCCCGGCGCCGGGCGGATCGTGGCACGGTCGGCTCTGGCCGACGCGGCCGCCGCCGACGCGCCGCGGCTGCCCGCCCTCGACGCCGCCGATCCGGTCACCGTCGTCTGGACGAGCGGTTCCACCGGTGTTCCCAAGGGGGCCGTCTTCGACCACCGCAACCTGGCCGCCGTCGCCGCCGGCACCGATGTCCTGTCGCACCCCGGTGATCGCCGGCTGTCGCCTCTGCCCTTCGCCCACGTGGGCTACATGACCCGTCCGTGGGACGAGATCGCCCACGGCGTCACCACCGTCATCGCCCCCCAGCCGTGGTCGGCCGCCACCGCCATCGCCCTTCTCGTCGCCGAACGGGTCACCGTCGGGCCAGGGTGTCCCGACGCAGTGGGCCCTGATGCTGGCCCATCCCGATTTCGACGAAGGCCGACGTGTCGCGTCTCCGCATCGCCGGCACGGGGGCCTCACGGGTCCCGCCCGAGCTGGTCCGGGCCATGCGCGAGCGGTTGGGCTGTCCGGTGGTCGTCCGCTACACGTCCACCGAGACCTCGCTCGGCACCGGCACCCAACCCGGCGATCCCGACGACGTCGTCGCCACCACCGTGGGGCGACCGGTGCCGGGCGTCGAGCTCGAGGTGGTCGACGACGACGGTCAGGTGGTGGCCACCGGCGAGGTCGGTCGGGTGCGGCTGCGGTCGGGGGCGGTCATGCGCGGCTACATCGGGGACATCGGGACAGGCGAGATCATCGACGCCGCCGCCACCGCCGAGGTCCGCGACGACGCCGGGTGGATCACCACCGGCGACCTCGGCTGGGTGGGGACCGACGGCAACCTCCGCCTGGTGGGTCGGGTGGCGGAGATGTACATCCGGGGCGGCTACAACGTCTACCCGGCCGAGGTCGAGGCCGTCCTGGGCGGCCACCCCGGGGTCGGTGAGGTGGCCGTGGTCGGGGTGGCCGACCCCGTGCTGGGGGAGATCGGGGCGGCCGTCGTCGTTCCCGTGCCCGGCGTGGTTCCTCCGGAGCTGGCCGAGCTGCGGGCTCTGTGCGCATCTCGGCTGGCCGACTACAAGGCGCCCGACCGGCTCGTGATCGTCGACCAATTGCCATTGACGGCGATGGCCAAGGTAGACAAGCGGGCACTGAACGCAAAGGTGGGCTCATGACAGAGAAGACGGACGCCACAAGCCAAGAGGGTCCGGACGCCAAGAAGGCGGACCGACCGCCGCGGCAGCACGTGATCGTGGCCGGAGCCGAGCCCATCAAGCTCGGATCGATGCTCTTCACGTTGGTGGAGCCGCACCGGGGCCACGAGGTGGCCTACAACCGGTGGTACGAACGGGACCACTTCTACGCCGGCTGCATGATCGGCCCCTACCAGTTCGCCGGCAAGCGGTTCGTGGCCACGGCGGCCATGAAGAACCTGCGCGATCCCGACTCCTCCGAGGTCACCGGTGAGCCCGACCGCGGGACCTATCTGGGCCTCTACTGGGTGCTCGACGGCTACCACGACGTCTGGAACCGGTGGGCCGTCGACCAGGTGATGGCCCTCCACAAGGCGGGCCGGATGTTCACCGAGCGCGACCACATCCACACCCTGCTCTACCGCTACGTCTGGGAGCACCAGCGCGACCCCGACGGGCTCCCCGCCGAGCTCGCCCTCGACCACCCGTCCGCCGGCCTGGTGGCGGTGTTCACCGAGCGGGCCGACGACCTGTCGATCGCGGACTTCGAGGCGTGGCAGCGCCAGGAGCACCTCCCGGCGCTCCTGCCGGGGACGGCGGCCCGCCTGGTGATGGCCGCCGATCCGCTGCCCTTGCTCATGGACGCGCCGGGCGACGTGCCGCGCACGGAGGCCGACGACCGCCGTCAGATGACCCTGTGGTTCCTGGACACCGATCCGGCCGACGCCTGGGACGCCGTCATCGGCGCCCACCGGACGGCCATCGAATCCTCGGGCCGGGGTCGGGTCGTCGCCGCCCTGCCGTTCATCCCCACCATCCCCGGCACCGACACCTATACCGACATGCTGTGGACCGATACGAGGAGATCGTCGTGAGCACCCCTTTCTACGGGCCTTCGGAACGACGGTTCGAGGGCCGGACGGCCATCGTCACCGGCGCCAGTTCCGGCATCGGCCGCGCCACGGCCGTCCGCCTGGCCGCCGAGGGGGGTGCGGTCGCCTGCCTCGACGTGGTGGAAGAGGGACTGAAGGAGACGGTCGAATCGATCGTCTCCGCGGGCGCGAAGGCCGCGGCCTACCGCTGCGACGTGACCGACGAGCCTGGGGTGATCGACACCGTGGGGCGGGTGGCGGCCGCGCTCGGCCGGCCGAGCGTCCTGTGCAACGTGGCCGGCATCGGAACGTTCTCCCACACCGCCGAGATGCCTCTCGACCTCTGGGAGCGGATCCTGGCCGTGAACCTGACGGGGACCTTCCTCATGGCCAGGGCGGTGCTGCCCCAGATGCTCGAGGCCAAGGACGGGAGCATCGTCAACGTGGCGTCCAACGCCGGACTCATGGGCGCCCCATGGTCGGCGGCCTACTGCGCGTCGAAGGGTGGCGTGGTCCTCTTCACCAAAGCCCTGGCCGTCGAGTACGCCGGTCGGGGGGTGCGCGTCAACGCCGTCGCTCCCGGCGGCGTCGACACACCGCTCGTCTCCAACTTCTCCGTTCCCGAGGGAGGGGATCCGAAGATGCTCCACCGGATCATGAGCCGGATGGGATTCTCCACACCGGAGCAGATCGCCGCCGCCATCGCCTTCATCGGATCCGACGAGTCCGCCTACACCACCGGTGCCGTCCTGTCCGTCGACGGTGGCCTCACCGCCTAGGTGACGAGCCTCGCCGGCGGCCCGGCTTACCATCGGGATCGTTAGGCTCATGGATCGCTATGCGCGACATCGCCGGCGGCTCCCGTTCCGAAGTCGTCCTGAGCGTGGTGCCCCTCGACCACCGGCAGGTGCGTGACCTCGAGAGCGCGCATGTCGCCGAGATGGCCGCCCGCTACGGCGGCGGTGGACCGGGACCCGTGCACGGTCGGGAGTTCGAACCCCCCGACGGCTGCTTCGTCCTCGCCTCTATCGGGGACACCCCCGTCGGTTGCGGGGGTTTCCGGCGCCTGGGCCCGGGAGTGGCCGAGATCAAGCGCATGTTCGTCGCCGCCGGCGCGCGTGGTAGTGGCGTGGGACGTCGCGTCCTCGTCTTCCTCGAGGAACAGGCCCGGGCGGCCGGGTACCGCGAGAGCTGGCTCGAGACCGGCACGGAGCAGCCCGAGGCCATCGCCCTCTACACCTCGGCCGGCTACCGGCCCATCGACCCGTACGGAGAGTTCCGAGACGACGCCCGCTGTCGCTGCTTCGCCCGGACCCTCGGACCTCGAGTCACACGAGGGCACGCGCCCGGTCGGCGTGCTCGAGGAGGAACGGGACCGTCCGGGCCCAGCACGTGACGGCCTCCTCGATGGGACGCCTGTTCATGACGGACCGCTCGGCGACGACGGCGCCGAGCAGGGCGGGAGCGATCCACGCGTACCGGGCGGCGATGGTGGCGTTCATGCCCAGGTCGACGATCTGCTCGGGTCCCGACCATCCGGCCCGGCGCAGGCCGTCGACGTACCCGCGCCGGACCACGGCGAAGAGGTCGTCGAAGAGCGCCGGTTCGACATGGAAGTCGAGAACGGAATCGGTCACCAGAACACCGGGATCCTCGGCCAGGGCACCGACCCCGACGAAGGCCCAGTCGATCAGGACGGTCTCCTCACCGACGGCGAAGAGATTGGCGGGATGGAGGTCGAAGTGGCAGACGGTCCGGGGCAGGCTCTCCAAGGCGTCGAGGAAAAGGGCCTGGTCGTCACGCATCCGGAGCAAGGGTCCGGCCAGGCTCCGGCTCAGGTTGTCCCGGACGAGCGGCCACGCCCAGGCGCTGTCATCGGCCAGAAGCCCCATCTGCCGGTCGCGTTGGGACAAGTAGTCCCGCAGCCAGTGCCGGGTGAACCACGGCTCGGACCGCAGGGGTCGCTCCCGGGCCAGGGCGCCCTGGGCGTGCCCGAGGTGGCGCGCGGCGCGTTCGTAGGGTTCGAGGGCCCACGACGTCCCCGGAGTCCCGCGGCCGGCATCCTCGAGCCACAACGCCACGGCGCCGTCGGCCCGCTCGAAGATCCCCAGACAGTCGGGCCCGCGCAGTCCCCCCACGAACGATCCGGGGAGGCCCGACCGGTAGGCCAGAACCTCGCGTCTCCAGTAGTACCAGTGGTCCGGATCGGTGCTCGAGATCCAGTTGGGATGGCCGTCCCGGCCATGGTGGACCAGCTTCAGCACGACCGACCACCGATCGCCGGACACCCGCCAGATCCCGGCCGTGGCCGACGCCACCGGGTCGTACAGCTTCTTCGAACGCCACCGCCCCGGCGTGGTCGAGCCGGTCATTCGCTCGACCACCGCCGTCAGCTCGGCCGGCTCCACGACCACCCCGGAGCCCTTCTGGGACAGCGCTCCGTCCTCTGTCACCCTGTGCCGTTCAACACACGCTGCCGCTCACCACACGCCGCCGCTCGTCACGCGCCGCGTGCCGACGGTGCCCGAGTCACGAGCCCGTCGAGCAGGGCCCGCGTGGCGCGCGCCACGTCAGTGACGGCCTGATCGAAGGTGGCCCGGTTGGCCTCCGACGGGGCCCGGTAGCCGCTGATCTTGCGCACGTACTGCAAGGCGGCGGCGTTCACCTGCTCGTCGGAGGTCGGCTCGGGGCCCCGGAGGGTCAGGATGCTTCGGCACATCCCACAACTTTATGAATCGAGAAGGACCAGTGCCGACTCGGCCAGCTCCGACGGTGAGGTCCGTGCCGCCCGGGCCCCACGGGCCAGCAGGCCGTCGAGGTAGACGGCCAGGGTGAGAACCGAGGTCCGCCGGTCGGCGCCGAGAAGGGGGACCGGCTCGCTGCGCTGATCGAGACCCGAGACGGCCAGGAAGGCCGAGCGCAGTTCCAGCATGGCGTCGCACGCCTGGGCCAGATCGACGTCGCTGCGCACGATCCAGGCGCTGACCCCCAGGGGGATGGTGAGGTTGCCCGGGTCGAGGTCCTCGGGGATGATGCCGGCGACGCCCATGGCCGCCTCGCGGAGGAACGAGCGATGGACCGACTGCCGGTGGGCTCTGGCCTGTGCGTCCTCTCACCGATTTCAGTGTCGCAAGGGGGTGTATCAGCGTGGTGGATACGTGCTCCGTCCCTGGTCAGAGGCCTGTCAGTCTGATGAGGGCGGCGGTGAAAGGTCTGGTTCGCGGGTATCGGGGCTGATTGACTGGAGGGTCCCGGTTGACCTCAGGGTCCCGGCCGAAAGGAGCATCCCGTGGCGAGGGCAATCTGGACCGGGTCGTTGAGCTTCGGCCTGGTCAGCATCCCCGTGGGCCTCTACTCGGCCACGGAGGACAAGGCGATCCGCTTCCATCAGTTCCAGGAGGGCACCACCGACCGGATCCGCAACAAGCGCGTCAACGAGCGCACCGGCGAGGAAGTCGACTACGCCGAGATCGTGAAGGGATACGACATCGGCGGCGGCGAGTACGTGATCGTCACGCCCGAAGAGCTCGAGGCCGTCGAACCGGGGCCGACCCGGACCATCGAGATCGTCGACTTCGTCGACCTCGAGTCCATCGACCCGATCTACTACAAGACGACCTACTACCTCGCTCCCCAGGGGAACGACGCCCAGCGGGCCTACGAACTGCTGCGCCAGGCCATGGGCGCCACCAAGAAGATCGGCATCGCCACCCTGGTCATGCGCAGCAAGCAGCACCTGGTGGCCGTCCGGCCCGAGGAGAAGGTCCTCGCTCTCGAGACCATGTTCTTCCACGACGAGGTCCGTGACCCGGCCCGCGAGATCGGCACCCTCCCGGGCGAGCTCACCTTCAAGCCCCGGGAGATCGACACGGCCAAGCTGCTCATCGACTCCATGTCGGCCGACTGGAACGCCGACAACTACGCCGACACCTATCGCCAGCGCGTCGAGGAGCTCATCGACCGCAAGCGCCAGGGCGAGATCGTGGTCACCGGCGGCGACACCCGCCCGGCGGCCCCGGTCGTCGACCTCATGGACGCCCTCCAGGCCAGCGTGGAAGCGGCCCGCAACCACCGTCCCGGCAACGCCGACGTCTCGCCACTGGTGGCGGCCCCGGGTCGGAAGGCCAAGGCCGCCGCCGGGTCGTCCGCTCGCACGTCGGGCGGTGGCCGCGGTACCGGCCGGCAGAAGTCGGGCGAGGACCTGTCGGCGCTCAGCAAGGCCGAGCTGGCCAAGCGGGCCACCGCCCTCGGCATCGAGGGCCGGTCCAAGATGAGCCGGGAGGAACTGGAGTCGGCCGTCGCCCGTGCCAGCGCCCCCTCGGCGCCGGCACGCCGGCGCAAAGCTTCGTAACGGCGCCTTCAGGAGCGGATCTCCACGAACGGCGTCACGTCCGTCCTGTCGTCATGCCGACGCCGGTCCCAAATTTTGACAATACCTAGTCGGTTCGGGCCCAGGCATCATGGAAGTAGTTGATGAGAAGTAGTTGATGACTGGTACGGACAAGGCAGAGCATGACGGATTCTCGGTTACTCGAACGACGGTTTCGGACATCGGTCCCGGGACTTCCGCCGGGGTCCCGAATCTGCCGGGTCTGCCTGCGGGTCCTCGTTGTCCGACCCGAGGACATCGAGACGACGGCGATGCACGTCTACGTCCGTTGTCCGCACTGCGACTGTTCGTTCCCGATCCGCCACAGCGACGTCGAACGGCTCACCGGGCGGTAGCGTGCGGGCCGCTGCCGCCGGATGCCGGTCGGCGGACGCCGGTTCCCGTCATCAGGGGAAGGGCTTGTCGGCGTAGAGCTCGCGCAGCTTGTACTTGAGGATCTTGTTCAGGGTCTCGTTGCGCGGGAGGGCGTCGACGAGCTCGAGCTGTTCGGGGACCTTCTGCGCCATCAGCCCGGCCGACGAGAGGTGGTCGACCATCTCGTCGAACGTCAGCGGTTCGGCCCCCGGGGCCAGTTGGACCACGGCACAGACCCGTTCGCCGCGCTGGCGGTCGGCCAGCCCGATCACGGCCACGTCGCCCACCTTCGGATGCTCGTAGAGGAGATCCTCGATCTCCTTGGCCGAGATGTTCTCGCCCTTGCGGATGATGATGTCCTTCAGCCGACCGGTCAGGACGACGTGGCCGTCGGGTCGGATGTGCCCGACGTCGCCGGTCCGGAAGTATCCCTCCTCGTCGAAGGCCTCGGCCGTCATGGCCGGGTCGGTGTAGCCCTTGCAGACCATCGGCCCCTTCACGCGCACCTCTCCGTCGACTCCGGCGGGGGCGACGGCGCCGTCGAGGGTGACGATCCGGACGTCGGCGGCGAAGACGGGCTTCCCCACGGTGTTGGCCAGCTGCTCGTCGGTGTCTCTCAGAGATCCCATGCAGATCATCGGGATCTCGGTCATCCCGTAGCCGTGGGCCACGGTGACGCCGATCTCGCGACCGACCTCGTAGAAGATCTCGGGCGGCATCGGTGCCCCGCCGCCGGAGAGACACTTGAGGGTGGGGATGATCTTCTGGCCCGGCTGCTTGCGTTGCTCGTTGAGATAGGCCTGGTAGAAGGCGGTGCTCCCGCCGGCCATGGTCACCCCGTGACGCCCGAACACGCTGACGGCCAGGGCCGGCACGAACGACTCGAGGAGCACGGCGGGGAAACCGACGGCGAGGACCATGACCAGATAGTCGGGCCCGGCGATGTGGGCGAAGGGGAAGGCGATCGACCCGACATCGTCCTCCGACATGTCGCAGGCGATGGCCAGGCCCCGCCCGCCGGTGACCAGGGTCATGTCGGTGTGGCGGACACCCTTCGGGTCGGAGGTGGTGCCCGAGGTGTAGTAGATCCACCGTTCGTCGTCGCCCGACGCCGCTGCCGGAGCGGGGGGCAGGACGGTCGGGTCATCTTCGGGGAGATCGTCGTAGGCGACGACGACGGTCGGGGGTCGCTCGAGCTCCCGGCCGATCTTCTGGGCCATGGCGACGTAGTCGACGTCCTTCCAGACCCCGGGGACGAAGAAGAACGCCGCCCCGGTCTGACGGAGTGCGAAGGACACCTCGCGCTCTCGGTAGATGTGGATGATCGGGTTCTGGACGGCCCCCAGCCGGGCCAGGGCCATCGACAGCACCACCGTCTCGATCCGACTGGGTAGCTGCCACGACACCACCGACCCGGGTCCGATCCCCATCCCGACGAGACCGGCTGCCACCGTCTCACAACGCGCCGCGAACTGGCCGAAGGTGATCCGTCGGTCGTTCTCGTCGATCAGCATCAGACGGTCGGGCGAGGCCGCCGCCCGCCGGGCCACCAGCTCCCACATCGACCCGACGTCGTAGATCGCCTCGCTCACCGGTCCCACCCCCTCCGAAGACTCGGACCGCCGGATGATACGGGGACCGGCCGGGCTACGACAGCCGTTCGACGATCATGGCCATCCCCTGGCCGCCGCCCACGCACATCGACTCCATGCCCCAGGTCTTGCCCTCGTCCTCGAGGGCGTTCAGCAACGTCGTCATGATCCGGGCGCCGGTCATCCCGAAGGGATGGCCGAGGGCGATGGAGCCGCCCTTCACGTTGAGCTTGCCCCAGTCGATCCCGAGGTGCTTGGCCGACGGGATCACCTGGGCGGCGAAAGCCTCGTTGATCTCGACGAGGTCGATCTCGTCGATCGTCTTCCCGGCGCGCGCCAGCGTCTGCCGGCACGCCTCGATCGGCCCCAGACCCATGATCTCGGGGTCGAGGGCCGACACACCGCTGGCCACGATCCGGGCCAGCGGCGTGATCCCCAGTTGCTTGGCGCGGGTGGCGGACATCACGACGACGGCGGCCGCCCCGTCGTTCAGGGGACAGGCGTTGCCGGCGGTGACCGTCCCACCCTCGCGGAAGACGGGCTTCAGCTGGGCCAGACCCTCCACCGTGGTGCCCGGCCGGGGACCGTCGTCCTTGGTGACGACGGTCCCGTCCGCGAGCGTCACGGGGATGATCTCGCGCTCGAAGAAGCCGTTGGTCTGGGACTCGACGGCCCGTTGTTGGGAGAGGGCGGCGAACTCGTCCATCTCCTGGCGCGTCACCTTCTCGTACTCGGCCACGTTCTCGGCCGTCTGGCCCATGGCGATGTAGACGTCGGGCAGCCCCTCGAGTGCCGTCCACGGATCGGTGACCTGGGGGGCACGGGCCTTCGTGCGCTCCTCGGCCTCGGCGAAAGCAGGGTTGTGGGGACCGGTGTCCGACGCTCCGTACTGGAACCGGCTCACCGTCTCCACCCCGGCGGCCACGAAGACGTCCCCCTCGCCGGCGCGGATGGCGTGGGCGGCCATCCGGATGGTCTGGAGGGAGGACGAGCAGTAACGGTTCACGGTGACGCCGGGCACGTCCAGGCCGGCCAAGAGGGCCGCCACCCGCCCGACGTTGTAGCCGGCCTCGCCGGCCGGTTGGCCGCAGCCCACCATGAGGTCCTCGATCTGGGCGGGGTCGAGCTGGGGGACCTTGGCCAGGACCTCGGTGACGACGTGGGCCGCCAGGTCGTCGGGCCGGCACGTCACCAGCGAGCCCTTGTTGGCACGACCGATCGGTGTGCGTCCGGTGGCGACGATGACGGCTTCGGGCATCAGGGGGCTCCTTCTCCGAGGGCGCAGCCCGCTCTGGGGCGCCCGACATCTCCACAACCTCTGGGCGCACAGACTACGGGGACGCGGGTTCGTCTCGTGACGCCGCCCCGTCGGACGGCGTCACCGTCCGCCACATCACCAGGTGCGGCCCGATCTCGGGGAGCTCGAAGACCTCGCCGCGGGGGACGAACCCGGCCCGCTCGTACAGGGCCAGCGCCGGGGTCCGGGCGTTGCACCACAGGAGCCCGCCCCCGTGGGCGGCCACGTGGCCGACGAGCAGGTCGAGCACCCGGCGGCCGAGCCCCTGGCCCTGCGCCGCCGGCCTCGTGGCCATGCCCCGCAGCCGCCAGCTCCGGTCCCCGTCGGCGTCCCAGGGAGGGGCTTCGGGGATGACGACCCCGACGGCCAGGACGACCAGGGCGCCACCGGACGCCACCTCCCGGCGGAGGGCGGCGGCGTGGGCGGCCCGGGGGTCGTCCTCGCCCGGGTAGACGCAGTCGCGCACCGCCCGCCCGGGACGCAGGACCTCCTGACGCAGCGGCCACGTCGTCCAGGCGGGCACCACGTCCACGGCGATCGCCTCGTCCACGGCCCGGAGCGTAACGAGAAGCGAGGAGAGTGTCACTCCTGGTGACGGCGCCGATCTGGCCGGCCCGGGAGGCGAAATGTAACCTGTTCCAACGTTCGACCCATGACCGAGGGGACGGCAATGGAGATCGGCTACACCGAGGAACAGCAGGCCCTGCGCCGGGAGCTGCGTGACTACTACGCCAATCTCCTCACCCCCGAGGTGGAGGAGGAGCTGGCCCAGAGCCACGGCATCGGCCCCGCTCCGCGGCGGATCACCAAGCAGATGGCCAGCGACGGCTGGCTCGGTATCGGGTGGCCCAAGGAATGGGGGGGTCAGGGCCGGTCCGCCATCGAGCAGTTCATCTTCTTCGACGAGTCGATGCGCAGCGGGGCCCCCGTCCCCATGCTGACCATCAACACGGTCGGTCCGACCATCATGAACTTCGGCAGCGAGGAGCAGAAGCGGTTCTTCCTGCCCAAGATCCTGGCTGGGGAGATCCACTTCTGCATCGGCTACTCCGAACCGAACGCCGGGACCGACCTCGCCGCGTTGCAGACGCGTGCGGTGGTCGACGGCGACGAGCTCGTCATCAACGGCGCCAAGATCTTCACCAGCCTGGCCGGTGACGCCGACTACTGCTGGCTGGCGGTCCGCACCGATCCCGAAGCTGCCAAGCACAAGGGCATCTCCATGGTGATCGTCCCCATGGACACGCCCGGCGTGCGGGTCGTGCCCATGCACCTCCTGGGCGAGCACAACATCAACTACACCTTCTGGGAGGACGTCCGGGTCCCGGTGACGAACATCGTCGGTGGGATCAACAACGGCTGGTCGCTCATCACCAACCAGCTGAACCACGAGCGGGTGACCCTGTGCTCGCCGGGCATCATCGAGCGGGCGTTGGGCGATGTCCGGTCGTGGGCGCAGCAGACCAAGTTGGCCGACGGGCGTCGTGTCATCGACCAGGAGTGGGTGCAGCTGCACCTGGCCCGCGTCTACGCCAAGCTCGAATTCCTGAAGCTGATCAACTGGAAGGTGGCGTGGCAGGGGACCCAGGGGCGCCTCGACGTGGCCGACGCCTCGAGCATCAAGGTCTTCGGCACCGAGTTCTACATGGAGGCCCTCCGCACGCTGTCCGAGGTCATCGGCCAGGCCGGCTATCTCCGACGCGGCTCACCCGGCGCGGAGCTGAAGGGCCGGCTCGAGGCGTATTCCCGCAGCCTCATCATCCTGACCTTCGGGGGCGGCACCAACGAGATCCAGCGCGACCTGATCGCCATCTTCGGCCTGGGCATGCCCCGGTCCCTGCGCTAACCACCGCCTCGCGTTCGGTCTCGCGTTCGGTCATCGAGCAGACAAGGATCCTGACCATGGACTTCGCCTTCACCGAAGAGCAGGACGCCGTTCGGGAACTCGCCGTTCGCATCCTGAGTGACCTGTCCACGCCGGAACGGTTGAAGGAGGTGGAGGGGACCGAGGACCGGATCGACCGGAAGCTCTGGACCGAGCTCGGCGCGGCCGGTCTGCTCGGGGTCGCCCTGCCCGAATCCTGCGGCGGCGCCGGACTCGGATTCCTGGCGGCCGCCATCGTGGCCGAAGAGGTGGGACGGCACGCCGCCGCCGTCCCCTTCACGGCGTCGGTGGTCCTCGGCGCGGGGCCCGTGGCCCAGTTCGGCAGTGAGCACCAGCAGGGGACCTGGCTGCCGGCCGCGGTGGCCGGCGACACCATTCTCACCGCCGCCCTCGTCGAGCCGGGCGGCGATCCCTGGAAGCCCGTTCTCAGTGCCGTCCGACAGGGTGACGGCTGGCGGTTCGACGGCGTGAAGGCCGAGGTTCCCGTGGGCATGATCGCCGACGGTGTTGTCGTCTCGGCCCGCACCGACGACGGCGGAGTGGCGCTGTTCATCCTCGATCCCGCTTCCGCCGGGATCACGCGCCGGCGGCAGGAGACGACGAGCTGGCAGGTCGAGGCCGAGATGGAGTTCTCCGGTGTCACCGCCGGCCCCGACGCGTTGCTGGTGGGCGGCGATGAGGGCGCGTCCGCCCTCATCTGGCTCCTCGAGCACGCGGCGACGGCCTATTGCCTGGAGATCTCGGGCGCCTGCCAGGCGGCGGTGAAGCTGACCGCCGCGTACACGATCGAGCGCGAGCAGTTCGGCAAGCCGATCGCCACCTTCCAGGCTGTGGGCCAGCGCGCCGCCGACGCCTACATCGACACCGAGGGTGTCCACCTCACGGCCTGGCAGGCGGCGTGGCGTCTGTCCGAGGGCCTGCCGGCCACCGCCGAGGTGGCCGTGGCCAAGTACTGGGCCGACGAGGGCGCGCAGCGGGCCGTCCACGGGGCCCAGCATCTCCACGGCGGGGTCGGCGTCGACCGCGACTACCCCCTGCACCGTCATTTCCTGCGCACCAAGCATCTGGCGCTCACCTTGGGCGGCACGACGCCGAGCCTGCTCCGGCTGGGTGAGATCCTGGCCACCGAGCCGGCCTGACCGGCGCCGGCTGCTGCCGTCCGACCCGGCCGGTTCGACCGGGTCAGCCGTTACACCGGGTCAGCCGTTACAGTGGGTCAGCCGTTACACCGTGCCGCCGCTGAAGGGCGGTGGCGGCTGCGGCGCTGACTGGGGCGGGGGATAGGCGCCGGGCGCCGCCGGGGGGTACCCACCCGCGCTGGGCGGGATGTAACCGCCGGCGGGCGGTGGCGACCACACCTGGCCGCCACCGGGTGGTGGACCGTAGCCGACCCCCTGCTGACGCTGGCTCGGCCAGGTGGAGAAGGCGAACACGAGGAACATGACGAGGTTCACGAACGGGACCAGGCCGATGAGGACCCACCAACCCGAGTACCCGGCCTTGTTGAGGATCTTCACCCAGGCGACGATCGTCACCACGGCGATCGCCAGATAGATGATCACGATGATTCCGAACGCGGCCCCCGCACTTGCCACCATCGTGGACTCCTTTCTGTTTCGGCTCTCTCTCGGTGAGTGTCGGCCCGGCTAGCCGATGCTGTGCACGTCGGTCCCGTCGAGCTCCCTGACGAAGTCGGGACCGAACGCCTGTGACGGCGTGAGGGCTCCGGCCTCGACCTTCCCCGCCGTGAGCGACTGGGCGATCCGGACCACGGCATCGGCGGTGAGGTCGTAGCCGTTGAGTGTCGTGATCGTCCCCTGGACCCGCGTCCCGTTGCGATCCGACACCTGGCCCCACAGCTGACCGTGGCCCTCGGACCGGGCTTTGGCCGACGGACCGGGCAGCCGGCTCACCAGTCGCTTGAGCGTCCCCTGGACGAGAAAGCTGCGCGCGGCGGGGCCGGCCATCTGGGCCACCCCGCTGATGGCACCGACCACCGCCGGCAGAGCGGCGTAGACGACGATGTCGCCGATCCCGGTGGAGTGGTACGCCGTGCTCACGTCGCCCCAGGCGATGGCGAAGACGGTGGCCCGCCCGTCGGCGAAGGTGACCTGACGGCGCCGCCGGTCGGCGGGGATCGGTCCGATGACGCCGTCGATCCGGGCCCGCCCGGGGGTGCCGAGCGACTCCATGGCCGTCTTGGCCGTGCCCGGCGAGACGCCGCCGCCCATCTTGATGGCCAGCTCGAGGCGCGTCGCCTCGGGCAGCGCCCGCGCCAGCATGGCGGCCAGGCAGTCGGACGGGACCACGTCGAAGCCCGATCCGGGCAGGAGGGCGACACCGGCGGCCCGGGCCTCGTCCCCCCGGGCCAGGACGGCCTCGAAGACGTCGATCTCACCGGTGATGTCGAGGTAGTGGGTGCCGGTGGCCAGGCAGGCGTCGACCATGGGACCGGACGTGGCCGAGAACGGTCCGGCGCAGTGGGCCACGGCCTCGATCCCCTCGAGGCCGCGCCGGAGGGCGCCGCCGTCGGACAGGTCGAAGGCCCGGTGCTCGAGCTCGAAGAGCTCCCCCAGATCCCGCAGACGACGTTCGTCGCGACCGGCCAACACGGGGAGCTCGCCGCGTTCGGTGGCCAGGGCGGCCACCAGGCGACCCGTGTAGCCGTACGCGCCGTAGATCATCCACGTCATGTCGCCCACCTCGAGGATCGAGACGCCGGAGGCAACCCTAACCGGGTGCGCTGGTGGGCGATGAGACCCTCCTCCCCCGGATCCCGGGGGGCCGGATCCCCGCTCAGAGCAGCAATTCGGCCATCATCCGCAGCGTGGCGGCGTTGCCGGCCACCAGGAGGGAGGTGGCGATCGACTCCTGCCAGGCCGCCAGGTCGTCCTCGATCTTGGCCCGGGACCCGATCAGGGCGATCTTCTCCACCATGGCCGTGGGCACCGCGGCGGCGGCGTCCTCCTTGTGGCCGTCGAGGTAGAGGTCCTGGATCTTGTGCGCCTCGCTCTCGAAGCCCATCCGGACGAACACGTCGAAGTGGAAGTTCATCTCCCGCGCCCCCATCCCGCCGATGTAAAGGGCGAGCATGGGTCGGTACATGTCGGCCGCCTGCTCGATGTCCTCGTTCACCACCACGGGGCAGAAGGCGATCACCTCGAAGTCCTCCGCCGTCCGCCGTGCCGTGGGCCGGGCGAAGCCCTCGTCGAGGGCGTCCTTGAACTCACCCATGTGATGGGGGGAGAAGAAGATGGGGAACCAGCCGTCGGCTATCTCGGCCGCCAGGGCCACGTTCTTCGGGCCCTCGGCGCCGAGGACGATGGGGATGTCGGCGCGTCGGGGGTGGACGATGGGCTTGAGGGGTTTCCCCAGTCCCATCCCGCCGGGGTAGGGCAACGGGTAGTGGGGGCCGTCGTTGGTGACCGGCCCCTCCCGGGCGAGGACCTGGCGGACGATCGAGACGTACTCGCGCGTCCGGGCCAGGGGCTTCGGGAACGGCTGGCCGTACCACCCCTCGACCACCTGGGGCCCCGAGACCCCGAGACCGAGCACGAAGCGGCCCTGCGACAGGTGGTCGAGGGTGAGCGCCGCCATGGCCATGGCCGTCGGTGTCCGGGCCGAGAGCTGGCACAGCGCGGTGCCGAGACGCACCCGGCTGGTGGCCGCCCCCCACCACGCCAACGGTGTCAGCGCGTCCGACCCGTAGGCCTCCGCCGTCCACACCGAGTCGTAGCCGAGCCGTTCGGCTTCGAGCGTCAACGCGGCGGCGTCGGGTGGCGGTTGCGCTCCCCAGTACCCCAACTGCAGGCCCACCTTCAGCTTTCCCATGACTCCTCCTTGGCGACCCTGCTCGTCGGCCGCCGGCTCATCGCGCCTTCTCCACGATCTCTTCGGCGTAGCGGGCCGAGGCATCGATACGCGTCTGCAACTGGGCCTCGGGGGAGTCCGAGGGGTCGACCGCGGCCACCATGGCCGGCGCGCTCAGCATGTCGGTCACCCCGTACTCCTCCTCGAACCGCCGGTACATCTCGACGTCGGGATTCGCCCACAGGGACAGGTAGATGGCGAAGGGCTCGGTATCGCGCCCGGCCCGCCGCCGCGCCTCGTGCAGTTCTCCGAGGTGCTGGCGCGCCTCGTCGGGTGTGTAGGCGCCGGCCGCCACCCAGCCGTCGCACAATTCGGCGGCCCGGCGCAGAGCAGCAGGGGAGTGGCCCCCGCAGATGATGGGGATCGGCGCCGTCGGCGACGGTTCCATCCGCAACGGGGGCAGGTCGTAGTGCGGTCCGTGGTATTCCACCCATCCACCGCTCCACAGGGCCCGGAGGGCCGGGATCATGTCGTCGAGACGCTTGCCCCGGGTGGAGAAGTCCTGACCGGTGGCATCGAACTCCTCTTTGCACCAGCCCACGCCGACACCGAGGTTGACCCGGTTCGACGAGAGCACCGCCGCCGTGCCCACCTGCTTGGCCACCGTGATGAGATCGCGGGCGGGGGCCACGTAGACGCCGGTGGTGAAGCGGATCCGCGTCGTGATGGCCGCCATGGCCGAGATCACGCACCAGACGTCGGGCCATTCCACCTCGGCCTCCCAGCCCGGAGCGCCGTCCTCGGCCGTCGAGTACGTGTAGCGCGACTGGCGGTCGCGGGGGGAGAACATGTGGTCCGAGATGTAGATCCCGTCGTACCCCTGCTCGTCGGCCGCCCGCGCCAGCGCCACCTGGTGGTGGGTGGGGAGGAACGTCACCGCCTGGTGAAAGCGCATGACGCCCTCGGCTACCCGTCCTCGTCCGTGGGCCGCGGCGCGTCAGCGCCGGACGGGCGAGGCGGGTGAGAAGGCGATGGGGAGGTGCTTGACCCCGTTGATGAACGAGGACTGCAACCGCTGGATGTCACCGTCCTGGTGCATGTCGGGCATGCGATCGAGGAGGTGCTGGAACATCACCCGGATCTCCATCCGGGCGAGGTTGGCCCCGAGGCAGAAGTGGGGGCCGCCACCGCCGAAGGCCATGTGCGGGTTCGGGGACCGCGAGACGTCGAAGACCTGTGGGTCCTCGAAGATCTCCTCGTCGCGGTTGCCCGAGATGTGGAAGAAGACCACTTTCTCGTCGGCCCCGATCTTCTGGCCCCGCAGCTCGGTGGGCTTGGTGGTCTGCCGCCGGAAATTCATCACCGGCGTGACGTAACGCAGCATCTCCTCCACCGCCTTCGGCATGAGGGACCGGTCGTCGCGCAGCTTCGTCCACTGGTCGGGGTTCTGGAAGAACGTGTACATGGCCCCCGAGATGAGGTTCCGCGTCGTCTCGTTCCCGGCCACGGTGAGGAGGAGGAAGAACAATTCGAGCTCGAGCTCCGAGAGCTTGTCCCCGTCCAGCTCGACCTGGGTGAGGACGCTCATCAGGTCTTCGTGCGGATCGAGCCGCTTCTTGGAGTAGAGGTCGGCGGCGTAGGCGTACAACTCCATGGCCGCCTGGGAGGCGAACTCGGGATCGTCCAACTGGAGCGCCCCGTCCTCCGCATACTCGGAGTCGAGCCGGCCGACCATCCGGTTGGACCAGTCGAACATGTTGTGCCGGTCTTCCTGGGGGACGCCCAGGAGGTCGGCGATGACGACCAGGGGCAACTCGGCCGCGATGTCGGTGACGAAGTCGGCCTCGCCCTTCTCGATCACGGCATCGATGATGTCGTCGGCCGTCTGGTGGATCTTCTCCTCGAGCTGGGAGATCGTCCGCGGCGTGAAGCCCTTGTTCACCAGGCGTCGGTACCGGGTGTGCAGGGGCGGGTCCATGTTCAGCATCATCAGCTTCTGCTGCTCGACGGCCTCGTCGGGCATGTCCCAGATGAAGGTGGCCTTCCGGGCCGAGGAATAGGTCTCGTAGTCCCGGTTGACGGTCACGCAGTCGTCGTACTTGGTCACGCACCAGAAGCCGGGGCCGTCGGTCTCCTCGTGCCACCAGACGGGGGCGTTGTTCCGCAGATGGGAGAACCACTCGTGGGGGACGCCGTGCACGAACGTCTCCGCATCGGTGAGATCGATGTCGTTGAGCTCCATGCCCGGTCCTCCCTAGAACGTGTTCCACTCTTCATGATAGGCGGGGCCGGCACCCCCATCCAGCATGACCGGTGGCGCAGCGGGCGGCCGGTCTGCGATTGTCGGGGCTCCCGGCCCGACTGATAGCGTCAAAAAGTAGAACAAGTTATAGCGAGGCCGGGACCGGGTCGACACCGGCCCGGACCGGCGAAACGGACGGGCGACCATGTTCCTGGAGGAGACCCCCGAGCAGCAGGCCCTGCGGCAGGAGTTGCGCGCCTACTACCGCCAGCTCATGACCCCGGAGGTCCGGGCCGGGATCGGCGAGGCCGGTGAGGGCGGCGAACGGTGGCGCGACACTGTCCGGAAGATCGGGGCCGACGGCTGGCTGGGGGTGGGCTGGCCCAAGGAGTACGGCGGCCAGGGCCGGCCGGCCACCGACCAGTTCATCTTCTTCGTCGAGACCCGCCGGGCCGACGCACCCTTCCCCTTCGTCACCGTCAACACCGTCGGGCCGACCATCATGCGCTACGGCAACGACGAGCAGAAGTCGTACTTCCTCCCCGGCATCCTGGCCGGCGACATCAACTTCGCCATCGGCTACACCGAGCCCGAAGCCGGGACCGACCTGGCCTCCCTGCGGACCCGGGCCGTCCGCGACGGCGACGAGTACGTGGTCAACGGGGCCAAGATCTTCACGTCCGGCGCCGACATGGCCGACTACGTCTGGTTGGCCTGCCGCACGAACCCCGACGCGCCCAAGCACAAGGGCATCTCCATCCTCTGCGTCCGCACCGACTCGCCCGGTTTTTCCTGGAGCCCCATCGTCACCGTGGCCGGGGCGAAGACCACGGCCACCTACTACGCCGACGTCCGCGTCCCCGTCTCGGCCCGGGTGGGGGAGGAGAACGAGGGCTGGCGGATGATCACCACCCAGTTGAACCACGAGCGCGTCGGCCTGGCGGCGTGGAGCGGGTTCGCCTCGGCCCTGTGCGACGAGGTCATCGCCTGGGCGGCGCAGACCACGACCGACGACGGGACCACCGTCCTCGACACGCCCTGGGTCCAGACCGACCTGGCCCGCTGCCGGGCCGAGCTCGACGCCATGTACCTCCTCAACTGGCGGATGGCCACCGCCGTGGCGGCCGACAGGCTGAACCCGGCCGATTCCTCGTCGGTGAAGATCTTCGGCGTCGAACGCTCCATCGATATCTACCGCCGCCTTCTCGGCATCGTCGGCGCGGCGGGGTACCAGACACCCGATTCCCCCGGGGCGGCGCTGGCCGGCCGCCTCGAGCGGACGGCCCGGCACGCCCAGATCAACACCTTCGGCGGCGGGGTGAACGAGATCCAGCGCGAGATCGTGGCCATGGCCGGGCTGGGGATGAAGCGGGCGGCCCGGTGAGCGCCGTCGCCGCGTCGGGCCCCGCCGACGCCCCTGGCCCGGTCGATGCCGGGGAGTACCTCGCCCGCCTGAAGGCCTTCGAAGGACGGACGGTCGGCGCCCCGACCGAGGGGCCCGACGCCGTCAACCAGGCCATGATCCGCCACTGGGTCGAGGCCATGGGTGACGAGAACCCCGTCTACACCGACGAGCAGGCGGCCCGGGCCAACGGCTTCCCCGGGGTCATCGCTCCTCCGACCATGCTCCAGTCCTGGATCATGCGCGGCTACAAGGCCACGGCCGAGCTGGCCGACGCCCGCGCCGCGGGACGGACGACGCCGGGAGGCGGTCCGGCCGACGAGCTCATGGCCGTCCTCGACGAAGGCGGCTTCACCTCGGTGGTGGCCACCAACTGCGAGCAGGAGTACCGCCGTCCCCTGGTCCTCGGGGACCGGCTGAGCGTCACCTCCTCGATCGAGTCGGTGTCCCCCGAGAAGCACACCGGTCTCGGCGTCGGCCATTTCGTCACCACCCTCCTGAGCTTCACCGACCAGTCCGGGGAACCGGTGGCCGACATGCGCTTCCGGATCCTCAAGTTCCGACCGGGGACGGGGAAGGCGGCGTCGTGACCAACGAGACGGCCCCCCGGCCCCTGCGGCCCCGGCCGGCCATCACCGAGGACAACGCCTTCTTCTTCGAGGGGGCCGTCCAGAACAGGCTCCTCATCCAACGTTGCCGGTCCTGCGGCGCCCTCCGCCATCCCCCCCGCCCGGCCTGTTCGGTCTGTCGCTCCTTCGAGTGGGACACCGTCACATCGGCCGGCCGCGGCAGCGTCTACAGCTACGTCGTCGTCCACCACCCCCAGGTGCCGGCCTTCGACTATCCCCTCCCCATCGCCGTGGTCGAGCTCGACGAGGGCACCCGCCTGGTGGCCGATCTGGTGGGGGTGGAGCCCGGGGCCGTCCGGATCGGCATGCCGGTGGCGGTCGAATTCGTGGCCGTCGACGACAAGCTGACCCTTCCCATGTTCCGACCGACCTGACGAGGATCTTTCCCGTGGACTTCACCTTCACCGAGGAGCAGGAGGCCGTGGCCGAGGCGGCGGCCAGTGTCTTCGACGGCATGGTCACCCCCGCCCGGGTGGCCGAGATCGAGCGCACCGCCGACCGTGTCGACGAGGACCTCTGGGCCGCCCTGGCGCGCTCCAACCTCCTCGGCCTGGCCGTCCCCGAGGCCCAAGGGGGGTCGGGCCTCGGGCTCACCGAGGTCTGCCTCGTCCTCGAGCAGCAGGGCCGCGCCGTGGCCCCCATCCCGCTGTGGGCCACCACCGTCCTCGGGGCCATCCCGCTGGCGCAGTGGGGTACCCCCGCCCAGAAGCAGCGGTGGCTCCCCGGCGTGGTCTCGGGCGAGGTGCGCCTGACGGCGGCGCTCGTCGAGGCGGCGGCCAGCGCCACCGGGCGCCCGGCCGTTCGGGCCGTCGCCGCCGGCGGCGGCTGGTCGCTCCACGGCACCGCCCACGCCGTTCCCCAGGCGCACCTGGCCGCCCGCGTCCTCGTCCCCGCCGTCACCGACGCCGGGGTGATCGTGGTCCTCGTCGATCCGTCCGGTCCCGGCTCCACCCTGGAGCGGGTGACGACGACCGACCGCCAGGTCCATCCCCATCTCCACCTCGACGGGGCCGCTGTCGGGAACGCCGATGTGGTGGTCGGTCCGGCCGACGGGGCCACGGCGGTGACCTGGATGCTCGAGCGGGCCCGGGTGGGGCTCTGCGCGCTGCAGCTGGGTGTGACCGAGGAGGCCATCCGCCGGGCCGCCGCCTACCTGAACGAGCGCCACCAGTTCGGACGTCCCCTCTCGTCGTTCCAGGGGACCATGCTCCGGGCCGCCGACGCCTACATCGACTCCGAGGCCATCCGGGTCACCCTGTGGTCGGCGGCCTGGCGGCTCGATACCGGCCGGCCGGCCGCCGACGCCGTGGCCACGGCCAAGTGGTGGGCGTCGGAGGCGGGCCAGCGTGTGGTCCACGCCACCCAGCACCTCCACGGCGGGATGGGCGCCGATATCGAGTACCCCATCCACCGCTACTTCCTCTGGGGCAAGCAGATCGAGCTGATGCTCGAGGCGCCGAGCGCCCAGCTGGCCCGGATGGGGGCGGCCCTGGCGGCGCGCCACCGTCAGCCGCTCCCGGCCGGCCCGGGAGCGGACCGGTGAGCGCCATGACCACCACCACCCGTCACCTGGACGAGGTGAAGGTCGGTGACGAGCTCCCCGAGCTCCGTATCCCCCTCACCCGGACCGTCATCGTGGCCACCGCCATCGCCAGCCGCGACTACCAGGACGTCCACCACGATCCCTCCCTGGCCGTCGAGCGCGGGTCGCCGGACATCTTCATGAACATCCTCTCCTCCAACGGCTTCGTCGGTCGCTACGTCACCGACTGGACCGGTCCGGCGGCCGTCATCGAGAAGGTGGCCATCCGCCTGGGGGCGCCCAACTACCCGGGGGACACGATGGTCTTCTCGGGCCGGGTGACCTCGGTCGAGGTGCCCGACGGGCGCCACGACGGACGCGGCGTCGTCGAGATCGCCGTCCGCGGCGCCAACAGCCGCGGCGACCACGTCACCGGAACGGTCCGCGTGGCCCTCCCGGTGGGCACCGGCGCCAGCACCCTCACAGGACCGGTGTCGTGAGCGCGAGGACAGCGCGTCGCCACGCCTTCGCCGGCACCACGGCCATCAGCGGCATCGGGGCCACCGAGTTCTCCAAGGAATCGGGCCGCAGCGAACTGCGGCTGGCCACCGAGGCGGTGGCCGCCGCCCTCGACGACGCCGGTCTGGCACCGGCCGACGTGGACGGCATGGTGACCTTCTCGGCCGACACCAACCCCGAGATCGAGGTGGCCCGCACCCTGGGCATGGGCGATCTCACCTTCTTCTCCCGCATCCACTACGGCGGCGGTGCCGCCTGTGCCATCGTCCACCAGGCGGCCATGGCCGTCTCGTCCGGGGTGGCCGACGTCGTCGTCTGCTACCGGGCCTTCAACGAGCGCTCCGGACACCGCTTCGGCACCGGCGTCCAGGGACGACCCCCGGCCCCCAACGCCGAGAACGCCCACTTCGCCTGGTACGCACCCGAGGGCCTCCTCACCCCGGCGTCGTGGGTGGCGATGTTCGCCCAGCGCTATCTCCACGCCACCGGGGCGACGACCGAGGACTTCGGGCGCGTGGCCGTGGCCGACCGCGCCCATGCGGCGACCAACCCACGCGCCTGGTTCTACGAGAAGCCGATCACCCTGGAGGACCACCAGTCGTCGCGCTGGATCGTCGAGCCGCTCCGGCTCCTCGACTGCTGCCAGGAGTCCGACGGCGGCCAGGCCCTCGTCATCACCAGCCTGGAGAGGGCGCGCCACCTCCGCCAACCACCGGCCGTCATCGACGCCGCCGCCCAGGGGGCGGGCGCCCAGCAGGACATGATGACCTCCTACTACCGCGACGACATGACGCGGCTCCCCGAGATGGGGGTGGTGGCGCGCCAGTTGTGGGAGACCTCGGGACTCGGCCCGAACGACATCCAGGGCGCGATCCTCTACGACCACTTCACCCCGTTCGTCCTCTACCAACTGGAGGAGCTCGGCTTCTGCGCCTGGGGCGAGGCCAAGGAGTTCGTCCGCGACGGGAACCTCCTCATGGGCGGCCTCCTGCCCACCAACACCCACGGCGGCCAGCTGGGTGAGGCCTACATCCACGGCACCAACGGCATCGCCGAAGGTGTCCGCCAGGTCCGGACCACGGCGGTGAACCAGATCTCCGGCCTCGAGCACATCGTGGTGACGGCGGGCACGGGGGTCCCCACGAGCGGTCTCATCCTCGGCGTCGACCGCTGAGTCGGCCGTGACGACGCCGGCGTCACCGCCCCGCGCCCCTCTCACCGCCGCCGCCTTCCACGAGCTCGTCGACGAGCTGGCCGATCTCGAGCGACGGCTCCAGCTGGCGGACGTCCCCCTCGACGAGACGAGCGTCCTCGAGGGCTACAAGTGGATCTTCTCCATCCTGGCCGTCGGTCTCGACGCCCAGGTCTGGGCGGACAAGGACCGGCCCCGGTTCGTCGACATCGTCGGTCCCTACCGGAAGTGGGGCGGCGACAACGCCGACGCCTTCTACCAATACGCCCCGATCGACCCGACCCGTACCTACCGGGTCCGGGGCCGGATCGGCGACGCCGTCTACCTCTCCCTCACCGTCTACGGCGGACCCGACGACGGTCGCTACTCGGAGCGCATCGTGGGGACCGTCAACCACCGGATGCTCGACATCGCCGACGACGGCTCCTTCGAGATCGTCCTGAGTCCCCAGCCCCACGACGGGGCGTGGATCAAGCTCGAGCCCGACGCCGTCTGCGCCATCACCCGTGACTATCTCGTCGACCCCGTCGAGGGCCGCCGGGTGCAGTGGCGCATCGACGCCGTCGACCCCCCGTCCACCCGACACGAGACCGACGCCGATCTGGCCCGCCGTTTCCGGGCCGCCCGCACGTGGCTGCGGGACCAGGCCGCCATCGTCCCCATCCCCCTCGGCCAGCCCAACACCGTCGACGAGCCCTACCCGGTCCCGAGCCAGACCTTCGGCTGGGCGGCCGGGGACGCCGCCTACGCCATGGGCAGCTACGAGCTGGCCGACGACGAGGTGCTGGTCCTCGAGGGCCGGTCTCCGCCGTGCGCCTTCTGGAACGTCTGCCTCTGGAACCAGTTCCTCCACACCTACGACTACGCCTACGAACGGGTCACCCTGAACGGCGGCCAGGTGGTCTACGAGCCCGACGGTTCATGGCGGCTGCTGGTGGCCCCGTCGGACCCCGGCCACCCGAACTGGATCTCGACGGCGGGACACCACCGCGGGCGGATCTGGTTCCGCTGGTTCCTCCCCGACGAGACGCCGCTCCGGCCCTCGGCGCGGGTGACGACGCGCTGAACGGGGCCCCCGGCCGGAGGGGTCCCGACCCCGGACGGGGTCCACCGGGGGCGCCTCCGGCGTGCCCGGCCCCCCTCCGGCGGCGCCCGAACGGCCCGGGCCGAGGCCGGACGGGCCCCGGGTCGAGGTAGCGTTGTTCGGTGATCGAGACCGAGACCGACGGGACGTCCACGACGCCGGCCGCCCCCGCGCCGGACCCGGTGCCCGAGAAGCGGCCCCGGATCAGGCCCGTGGTGGGTTGGATCATCACCATCGCGGCGGCGCTGCTCATCAGCACCGGCACCCGTGCCTACGCCGTCCAGTCCTTCTACATCCCCACGCCGTCGATGACGCCCACCTTGATGCCCGGGGACCGGATCCTGGTGGACAAGCTGAGCTCCACCATCCACCGGGGCGACATCGTCGTCTTCAAGAACCCCCCGGCGGACAGCGGCGGCCCCCCGACCCTGGTGAAGCGGGTCATCGGGCTCCCCGGGGAGAGGATCTCGTCGACCGGGAGCCAGGTCCTCATCAACGGCAAGCCCCTGGCCGAGCCCTGGCTGCCACCGCTCGTCGGCGAATGCACGGAGGCGAGCGAGCACATCCCGCCGACGACGATCGCCCCCGGCCACTACTTCGTCATGGGCGACTGTCGCGGTGACTCCGACGACAGCCGCTACTGGGGTACCGTCCCGGCCGCCGACATCGTCGGCAAGGTCGACGTCATCATCTGGCGTAACGGCCATCCCTGGATCCACTGGTTCTAGAGGGCACCGTCAGTCCGAGGGGCGCCTCAGTGCGTGGACAGGATCACCTTTTCCAACAGCGACCGATGGCGAAGCATCCACGACGCGCTGCGGGCTCTCCAGGTGACGGCCCACAGGACGGGATACCCCGACTCGTCCACGGCGCCCGACTCCGGCGTCACCTTGGCGAGGACCGCCTCGTCACGGGCCGAGTGGACGGCGAATTCGATCATCTTGTCGACGAAGTTGCGTCGTCGTCGCACGGCGTATCCGTAGCCGTCCAGGACGAGCCGGAGCTGGCGGGCGCGGTCTTCGGGACCGCCCAACCCGTTGCGCTCGCTGACGTCATCGTCGCAGAGCTGGGCATTCAACCACGCCGTGTGGGCCAGGTCCCAGACAGCGTCGACGGGACCGGCGAACTCCCAATCGACGAAGGCGACAGGAAGACCCTCCCGGGCGATGACGTTCCACGGGCCGAGATCGCAGTGGCTGATCACAGGGTCCGAGCCGGGTAGCGCCCGTCCGAACCACGGCTGCCAGACGGAGCCCGGCTGTTCTTCGAAGGTGGACGCCGCGTCGTGGAGCTGGCGCAGGAGCCGTCCCACCGCGGCGACCCCTTCGTCGCTCCACGGACGGGGCTGAGGGGACTCTCCGGGAACGTAGCTGAGCATCTCGCGCCCATCGTCGGCGAAGCCGCTTCCGACGACTCTCGGGGCGGCGGCGAATCCGACCCGCTCCAGGTGGCGCAACAGGGCAAGGGTCGTCGCGCTCCACGGACCCGCCGTTCGGAGCACCACGCCGTCTCGCAGGCGGGCGTTCGACTGGCGCTGTCCGCTTCCTGAGACCGAAAGAACCGTCTCCGAACCCGTCTCGCCCACACCGGGACCGTCGTCCGGATGCGGTCCGTCGGCTCGTTCCCCGGCATGACGGCGGACCGGCACGGCCTTCATTGTGGTCGACCGGGCAGCCGACCGCTGCGCCGGGCGCCGCCCCGGGGCGGCGTTAACGTGGTCCATGAACAACGTCCGGCGGGCCCGGCCGGCGGACCGGGCGTCGGTGACGGCGGCCGCCGCCGCCGCCTTCGCCGGCGATCCGGCCTGGTCCTTCCTCCACGGTGACGACTACGACACCCTGGCCCCCCACTTCGCCGGCGTCCTGTTCGACCTGAGGGTCGGCAGCGGAGACGTCTGGGTCACCGGTGACCGGGCGGCGGTGGCCATGTGGGAGCACCGCGGTCCGGGTACCGAACCATGGATCCCGTCCGACGGGGTCTGGGACGCGTACCGCTCCCTGGCCGGCGCGGCGGCGTGGCGGCGACTGACCGAATACGAGCGTGCCGTCGACGCCGCCCGGCCGGGGACGCCGTACTGGTACCTCGGGGTCCTGGCCACCCACCCCGACCGTCAGGGCGAGGGACGGGCGTCGGCCGTGATGGCCCCCGTCATCGAGAAGGCCGATGCCGAGGGAATCGCCTGCTGCCTGGAGACCTCGACGGCCGGCAACCGCGCCTTCTACGAGCGCCGCGGTTTCACCGAGGTCACCGACGTCCTCATCGCCTCCGGACCTCCGACCTGGTGGCTCCGTCGCCCTGCTCGCGAAAACCCGAAGCCGGTCATGACGTAGCCGGAGAAGTCCCAGAGAGTCGACGTTCCGTCGTGACGCGTCAGATAGACGCGATCGCGCCGTCCGCCATGGCGCACGAAGGTCGCCGTCAGGGCCATCCCCGGTCAGTCCCCGATCACGATCTCGACCTCGTCGCCGTCGACGAGACCGAGGGCCTCTCTCAGGTTCACGGCGGCGGCGACCTCGACGACGTGGCGACCGTGGTGCCCCGTTCCCGCTTCGTTCTGGTCCGTCCGCACCACGAATCCGGCGATGGCGCCGATGCGGCACGGCACCAGGTTCATCCCGACGCGGCCGCCGTATTCGGCCGGTTCGAGCCGCAGCGGATGGGGCGGCAGCCGGTACTCGTGGTCCAGGACCACGTTCAGGCTCCCGGGGAAGAGCGCCACGTCGGTCACCCGCCGGTAGAGATCGGCGTACTCGGTCATCCAGTGCGCCAGGTCCCCCCGCCCGCCCGCCACCCTTCCCCGGAGGCGTCGGACGGAGAGAGAGGTCTCGCGCTGGTCACCCTCGTGGTGGAGCCACGCCGACACCTCGGGCGGCGCCATCAGCCCGACGCGACGACGGTAGTGGGCCAGCTCGGGGGGCGAGAGCACCTCCCGGCCGGCCCCCGACGTCCCCCGGCGGAAGAACGCCCGGCGGTCCTTCAAGATGTCCGCCGGATCGGGAGCGACGGTGTCGGCACGCGCGCGCATCTCCTCGAACCGGGCGGCCCGAACGATCACGGGCCACGTGGCCTCGGGCACGGCGATGCCCAGCCGTGCCGCCAGGGCGCGCATGGTGCCCTCGAGGTCGGACGAGAGGTCGTCGTAGTGGACGAGCACGATGTTCGGGTGGTGGCGACGGGCCCAGGCGTCGGTGGCGTGCCACACCACCCCGGGCAGCGAGTCCATCTGCCCGAGGGGGCTTCCTTCCCAGTCGATCCACCCCAGCAGCCATGAGTGCAGCGACGGGCGGGGAGGAGGCCGATCGGCGGGGTCGGGCTGTCCGGTGAGCTGCCGGAGCCGGGCCCGGTCGATGTTGTCACCCTGGTGGTAGAGCGAGACCGCCATGTCCAGCGGATCCCGGGCCACGACGATGTAGGTGGCGCGCCCGTCCACCGGTATCCCGTCCAGCGGCGTGTGGGTCTTGATGAATCGCCGGTGGTCCTGGGCCGACAGCCGGGCCAGGATCTCGTCTCGGGGAGCGCCGGTCCAGTCGAGCCACGGCGAGAGCCGTCCGAGCGGCGCCGGCAACTCACCCGTCTGGAACACGAGGAGAGCGCAGATCATCTGCATCCAGGTCGTCCCGCACTTCGACCGCGTGCTGATGACGATGTCACCTTCACGGAAAGCGAAGTCCTGCCACCGGGCGCTGTCCTCGTCCTCCGAGCGGTACCGGACCGGGGCGGCCGCCGACACGCGATGATCGTAGTCTCCCCACCCCGGACAGCCTCCCCGATCACCGACAGGACGACCATGGCCCAGGGCTCCTTCCGTTCCGCACTGTTCGCCTTCGCCGACGCCTTCATCGAGAGAAGCGCCGCCCTCAACCCCATCGCGGCGACGGACTACGGCATCGACCGATACGACGACCAGCTCACCGACTTCTCGCTGGCCAAGGCGGGCGAGACGGCGGACTTCCTCCGGTCGTCGCTGGCATCGCTCACCGCCGTGGCGCCCGCCGACGAGATCGACCGGATCGGCAAAGAGGTGATGGTCGAGCGGTTGACCGCCACCCTGGGGCTCGAGGAGTCGGGCGAGACGAGGCGCACCTTTTCGGTGCTGGCCTCCCCGGCGTCGCGGATCAGGCAGGTGTTCGACCTTCAGCCGGCGGCCGGTCCGGAGGACGCCCAGAGGATCAGGTCCCGGCTGGCGGCGGTGGGTGGAGCACTCGAGAGCTGGCGCGGGGCGCTCGACGAGGACTCCCGCGGGGGTCTGGTGGCCGCCCGCCGCCAGGCCCTCGGCGTGGCTGATCAACTCGACACCTACGGGCGCGGCGCCTACGGCGGCGTGGCCCGGCGCGTGGCGCAGACGTGCCGGGTCGACGCCGACTCATCGGGTCTGGCCGCCGCCGCCGCCGACGCCGACCGGGCCTGCGGCGCGCTGGCGGGGTGGCTGCGCACCGTCTATGCGCGGCGCGCCGGGACCACGGACGCCGTCGGCGCCGACCGTTACCGGTCGTGGGCGACCTACTTCACCGGCGCCGAGCTCGATCTGGTCGAGATCTACCACTGGGGATGGGCCGATCTCCAGCGCATCAACGGGCGGATGTGGGAGATCGCCGCCGAGGTGGCCCCCGGGGCGCGCACCCTGGCCGAGGCGGCCGCCCGGCTCGACGCCGACGAGGACCGTGCCGTCCACGGGGCGGACGTCCTCCTCGAGCGGCTCCGGGGCCTGACCGAGGGGGCCGTCGAGATGCTCGACGGCGTCCATTTCGACATCGACGGGCGCATCCGGTTCTGCGACGCCCGGCTGGCGCCCGAGGGCTCGGCGGCGGCGCCGTACTACATCGCACCGAGCGAGGATCTGAGCCGCCCGGGGACCACCTGGTTCCCCACACTGGGCCACGACCGGTTCCCCCTGTGGCGCCTGGTCTCCACCTGGTACCACGAGTCGGTCCCGGGCCATCACCTGCAGTGCGCCACGGCCATCCTCCAGCGCGACCGCCAGTCCCGGTTCCAGCGCCTGGAGGGGTTCATCTCCGGTTACGGCGAGGGATGGGCTCTCTACGCCGAGCGGCTCATGGAGGAGTTGGGGGCGTTCACCGACCCGGGCGACGAGATGGGCTAT
The DNA here is from genome assembly GCA_963842145.1 of uncultured Acidimicrobiaceae bacterium. Taxonomy (GTDB): domain Bacteria; phylum Actinomycetota; class Acidimicrobiia; order Acidimicrobiales; family UBA8190; genus CAWJFJ01. The sequence continues at coordinate 39,278 of CAWJFJ010000001.1, read as the reverse complement.
CTGTCGGCCCAGGCCCTCCGGGCGGCGCGGATCGTGGTCGACATCGGCCTGCATCTGGCCCTGGCCGCCCCCTCCGACGTCGGCGTCCTCGCCGGCCTGGGTGACGTCGCCGGCCGCCCCTGGGACGCCCAGATGGCCGTCGCCCTCCTCGAGGAACGGGCCATCGAACCCGCCGACATGGCCGTCTCCGAGGTGGACCGTTACCTGGGGGTGCCCGGGCAGGCGATCTCGTACAAGGTGGGGGAACGGGTGTGGCTCGAGACACGGTCCGACGCCCGGCGCCGGCTGGGACCGGCCTTCGACATGAAGGCGTGGCACGCCCACGCCCTGGCCCTGGGGCCGATGGGCCTCGACCCTTTCCGCCGGGAGATGGCGGCGTACTCGACCTGAGACGGAGGTGATGCCTCTGACCGGTGGAGAGAGCTACGAGACGATTCCATCGAGCGCTTCGGACCCGCCGCCTCGGCCATCGGACCGCCCGAGGAATGCGAACGCGCCCACGGCTCGGATCCCGACCGGGATTAGGGGCTCCCAGAAGGGGGCGCCACTGTCAGCGTCAGGCCCATGGCCGTGGCGGCCCGTGTCACCGCGGGCTGGCTGCACCACGAGAAGCCGTTGTGCCCCAGCACGGAGCAGATGGCGGCGGTCAGGTAGTTGGCCGTCCCCACGATGGCCTGCGTCACCGGGTCGTGGGGATTCGTCAAGCGACGGGCGATTTCGGCCTGGTCGAGCCCGGCCAGGACAGCCGGGTCGTAGCTCGGGCTCATGACGAACACCGAGTTTCCGATGTCGAGGAAGGGGAAGCCCTCGGGATTGTCGTATGTCTGCCACGCCCTCGATTCGACCCCGGAGAGCGGCTGCAGAACCTTCCGCGTCCCGACCCCGTCGGTGTCGTTGGACTCGTGCTCGTTGGTGTCGAGGACGATGACGGGGCTGTCGTAGCTCGAACCGAAGAACGAGAAGGTGGCGGTGCTGGGGTCGGTGTCCCACGGCGACGACGTCGTCTCCGACAGGTGGCTGAAGGTCCCGAAGCGACTGAAGGCCATGACGATGGCCCACCGCTCGGCGGCACAGTACGGGCAGAACTCGCCGCCGATGAAGACCGCCGTCGGCTTGCCCCCGTCCGAGAGCGGCGGTTGTCCCGTCCGCACGATCGGCGGGGCCACCATCGAGGTGGCGGGAACGCCGACGGCGTTGGCCACCTGGGCGGTGACCCCGGTCACGGCGTCCACCACGGCGGGCGAGGCAGGCACCCGCACCGGAGCCGCCACCTGGCCGGGAAGCGTCGTCGGCACCGACTGGCCGGCGACGGGGAGCTGACCGCCGGGACCCCCCGCGGTGACGTCGACGACGACCAGGGCCACCGCCACGGCCACCACCACACCGACACTGCCGAAGGCCATCGTTCTCGCCGAGAACCGGCGCGGCGGGGCCGGTACCCGGGCACCGCCCGGAGGCGGCAGCTCGGCCCCGTGGCCGTGACCGCCGATCCAGCCGAAGACGAACAGCGTCCGGCGGCGCCGGAGTTGGGCGCTGCGCTGCTTGGCCCGGTGCAGCAGTCGTTCCACCGTGGCCGGGTCGAGGGGCTCAAAGCCCGATGTGTCCAAGATCCTCCTCCTTGAAGTCGTGGCCCATGAGGACGCGGAGGGCGGCCAGGCCGCGGTGCAGGTGGGTCTTCACCGTCCCCTGGCCGATGCCGAGCGCCAGCCCGACGTCTCTCTCGGACAGATCGGCCAGGTAGCGCAGGGCGACCGCTTCGCGTTGCCGTGTCGGCAACCGTCGCAGGGCGGCGACCAGCGCCTGTCGGAGGGCCACCGCATCCGCCTCGTCGTCGACCGTCGTCAGGGCGGGCAGAGCCGCCGGCTTGGGGAGATGGCGGAGCGCCTCGTGGGTGGCCACCCGCAGGACCCAGGCGTCGCGCCAGGGAAGGGCGCCGACGCGCTTCCAGTGCAGATGGGCCCGGGCCAACGCTTCGACGGCGGCATCCTCGGCGGACGCCCGCTCACCGGTCACCCGGCGAGCGACGGCCACGGCCCGGGGCAGGACCTGCCGGAAGAAGTCGTCGTAGCCGCCGTTCACCATCACCCAGTAAAGGGTGGGAAGGCCCTGATCGGTTGACAACGACGGGGAAAAACCCGCAACCAGGTGAGAGCAGGCACCCCGGCCCCCACCCGGAGGTGGCACGCTGTGCGACCGTGGGACGCGTGGACGGCAAGGTGGCCATCGTGACGGGTGGTGCCGGTGGCATCGGGGAGGCGACGGCCCGGGCGTTGGCCACGGAGGGCGCCTCTGTCGCCGTCGTCGACATCGACGGCGCCCGGGCGGCCGGTGTGGCCGGGGCCATCGAAGCATCGGGGGCCCACGCCGTCGCCGTGCAGGCCGATCTGGCCGAGGAAGCACAGGTGGTCTCCGCCATCGAGTCGACGGTCACCCGTTTCGGGCGCCTCGATGTCCTCCACAACAATGCCGCCTTGACCGACTCCGACTTCCTGTCGCCGCGACACCCAGGTGACCGAGCTGGCGCTCGAGGTCTGGGAGAGGACGATCGCCGTCAACCTGCGCAGCCAGATGCTGACCTGCAAGCACGCCATCCCCGAGATGATCCGAACCGGCGGGGGCTCGATCGTCAACATGTCCTCGGGGGCGTCGCTCAAGGGTGACCGGACCCGCACCTCCTACGGCGTCTCCAAGGCGGGGGTCAACGCGCTGACGATGTACGTGGCCACCAGCCACGGCAAGCAGGGTGTCCGTGTCAACACGATCGTTCCCGGTCTGATCATCACCGACGCCGTCCGGGCCCATCTCACCGAGGGCATGCTGAGCGTTCTCGGGCGATCGACCCTCACCCCGTATCTGGGCCAGCCCGATGACATCGCCGACCTCGTCGTCTTCCTGGCCTCCGAGGAGTCGCGCTACATCACCGGGCAGATGATCACCATCGACGGCGGGATGTCCGCCCACGTCGGCGACTTCGGGCAGGACGAGAGATGAACCGAGTCCGGGACCGCCTGCGGCCGAGAGACGCCGGACCGATGGATCAGGTCGGACCGAGGACGTAGGAACCGGTGACGGGGTGGTGGTACCAGCCGCTCGAGGCCTGGGTCCCCCCGTCGACGTGGATGGTCTGGCCCGTGACGTAGCTGGACAGGGAACCGGCCAGGAAGACGGCGGCCCCCGCCATCTCGTCGACGTGGCCCGGGCGCCCCATGGGGACGGTGTGGCCGAAGCGCTCCTCGGCGCCCGGTGGGGCCACGGACGCCATGCCCTCGGTCAGGGTGATGTCCGGCGCCAGAGCGTTCACACGGATACCGTGCTCGGCCAGCTCGAGCGCCGCCGTCTTGGTGAAATTGATCACCCCGGCCTTCGCCGCCGCGTAGGCGGCGTACCCCGGTGCCGCCCGGACCCCCTCGATCGAGGTCACGTTGATGATGCTGCCCCCGGTCCCGTTGGCCACCATCGTCCGGGCCACGCGCTGTGTGCAGAGGATGACGTGCTTCAGGTTGGCCCGGTAGAGCGCGTCCCAGCCGTTCTCGGACGTCTCGAGGATGGGCGAGATGAACACGCCACCGGCGTTGTTCACCAGGATGCTCACCGGTCCGAGCTCGGCGGTGGTGCGGGCCAGGGCCTCGTCCACCTCGGCCGATTCGCGGACGTCGGTGGTGATGCCGAGGCCGCCCACCTCGGCGGCGGCGGCGGCGCACGTCTCGGCGTCGCGCTCCCAGATCGCCACCGAGGCGCCGAAGGCGGTCAGGCCGCGCGCGATGCCCCGGCCGATACCCGCTCCACCACCGGTCACGACGGCCACCCGGTCGGTGAGCAGCACGGATGAGGGGTCCATGGACATGTCCGCGCCAGCCTAGATAAGTTCGAGAGACCGCGATAACGGACCATCGCCAGCCGAGAGCAGGTACGTATGCCCAGGATAGAACCGATCCCGTTGGACGAGCTGGCCGAGGAGCCACGACGGATCATCGAGGACGGTGTGGCCAACGGCACCTACGCCACCCCCGTCCCGCTCCAGATCTTCGCCTACCGGACGGCACAGATCCTGATGACCAACGCGGCACGCGGCGCCTGGGGACAGAAGAGCCTCCTCGGGGGGCGGATCCTCGAGCTCATCCGGATCCGCAGCGCCCAGCTGGGCGAGTGCCAACCGTGCATGCAGTCCCGCAAGCACGACTCGATCACCGACGAGGACGTCGCCTGCCTGGTGGCCCCCGGCCATTCGGCGCTCACCGAGCAGGAGCGCCTGGCCGTCGAGTTCCTCGATCTCCTCTCGGCCGACCATCACGCCATCGACGACGACGTCTACCGGGAGCTGGGCCAGGTCTTCACCGCCGCCCAGATCGTCGAGCTGGGCTTCACCTGCGCCAACGCCATGGGCCTCCACCGCTTCATCCACACCCTCGACGTCTTCGGCAGCCAGTCCGCCGGTGATCGCCTACGACCCCGGCCAGGTCGACACCGCCTACTCCGATCTCCCGGAGCAGGCGCCGGCATGAGCGAGACGGTCTTCGTCACCGGAGCCACCGGACTGGCGGGCGCCAACATCTGCAAGCTCCTGATCGAACGCGGCGACAACGTCCGCGCCCTGGCCCGCGCCGGCGCCGACACCGATCCGCTCGCCGCCCTGGGGGTCGAGGTCGTCACCGGTGACGTCACCGATGCCGACGACGTCCGCCGGGCGGCCACCGGCGCCCGACGCGACCATCCACTGCGCCGCCCTTCTGGGCGGGGCCAGCCAGAACCTTCCCGACTTCCAGGCCGTGAACGTGGAAGGGACCAGACACGTTCTCGACGCCGCCGAGGCCCTCGGGATGCGCCGGGTGGTCGCCGTGAGCACCGGCACGTTCTTCGACACGGCCGGAGGACTCGATCGCGAAGACGCGCCGGTCATCGAAGGAGCCCAGCTCGGATCCGTACACGATCACCAAGATGGCGGCGTTCGAAGACGCCATGGCCCGTGCCGCGGCGGGTCAGGACGTGGTCACCACCCACCCGGGGGCCATCTTCGGCCCCTCCCCGGTGGCCAGCAACGCGCTCGGCCGGACCAGCTTCAACCGGGTGCTTCTGTCCGCCCTGCGTCGGCGCATCGAGCGATACCTGCGGTTTCCGGTGAGTTGGGTCTTCGCCGACGACATCGCCCGTGGTTGCATCCTGGCCCTCGACCGGGGCGTCTCGGGTGAGCGGTACATGCTCGACGGTCGGCCCGAGGACGTGGTGAGCACCGCCGAGGCCTGCAACCGGATCTGCCGGCTGGCCGGCCTCGACCACCGGGTGGAGGATGTCGAACCGTCGGACGACCCCGAGCTGGCCCGGGTCTTCGGGCCGACCCTGGTGGCCATCGCCTTCAAATTGGCGTCGGCCCGTCCACCGCGGCCGGACCTGACCGAGTCGAAGACGTACAAGAGACTGGGCTACGACCCCATCAGCCTCGACGAAGGCCTCGGCCATCACCACCGGGTGGCTGCGGGAGATCGGCAAGATCGACTAGATCGAACGATGGCGCCGTCGCCCGGTTGACGGTCGGTCACGCCGGAGCACGGGTGACGGCCAGAAGGTGAGCGCTCAGTCCGAGGCGGGTCGGCTCGCTCTCGACCGCTCGTGAGGCGTGGAGGATGGCCTCCCGGCCCTCCGTGCTGTCCCAGGCGTCGGCCAGGTGGTCCAACCAGCCGACGCGGATCGCCTCTCGCAGAGCCTGCCGGCGCTCGGCGCCGTCGGTCAGGTGATAGAGGGGGCCGAGGAGGAGGACGACGTCGAAGGAGCGGTCGGCGAGGGTCAGGTTCCTGGCCTCGCCGAGATGGGCGGTGACGCCCCGAGAGCCCAGATCGCTCCGCACCATCTCGACGTGGCGGGGGGTCGGATCGACGACGTGGACGTGGTAGCCGTCCCCGGCGAGCCACGACCGCGTGGACGCCCGTCGCCCCTCTGACGTCCAGGACGCGTGCCGGCGGCGGCGGCAGGCGCCGGCGCAGGACCTCCTGGGTCCGTACCAATTCGAGCCGGCCCAGGCCGACGGTGATGCGTTGCTCCTCCCGGATCGCCCGGCAGTGCCGGAGGACGGCGTCGGCATCGTCCACGGTGAAACGATAGGGGGCGGGCGAAAAGACGGGGCCGGTCGCAGGGCCGGTGGCCGAGCCGACCCGGTCGCTGTTGACACCGAGCATGGTCCTAGCCATAGTGGTCCCATCCCGCAACATCGTCACGAGAGGCCCCATGCCGGTCACCGACCACATCGCAGCCCCGACCGCCGCCGGCGACGCCGACGCCGACGCCCGCGCCCTGTTCGAAGAGGCACGGCTCAGGCGCCGGCGCCGCCGTCTGTGGGTGGCGGCAGCCCTCGTCGTCCTCACCGGCTCGGTGGCGGCGTTCGCGCTCACGATCGGGTCCGGCGGTACGACCCGGCCGACGAAGACGGCCGCGACCGGTCGCGCCGGTGGGATCCGCACCATCCGTTCTCTCACCTTCACCGGGAGCTTCTCTCCCCAGCAGGTCGTCTCCGAGTCCGGGAGGATCTGGTTGGTGGGCTCGACGGCCCCGGACAACCGGAACTGCGTCGTCGAGGAGATCGATCCCGCCAGCCTCCGGCGGCGGACGTTTCCTCTCCCGGCCTGTGGCTCCTATCTCGCCGTCGGGGGCGGGCGGATCTTCCTGGCGGACGGCGTCTTCACCGGAGTCACCGACACCACCGCCTTCCACGTCGAGAGCTTCGATACCGCCACGGGGAGGGGCGTGGTCATGGCTCCTGTCGTCATCGCCACGACGGGTACCGGATACGCCCACATGGCCATGACCTATGCCGGGGGGTGGCTGTGGATGACCCCCTGGAGCGACGAGGCTCTGGAGATCTCGCCGTCGACGGGGTCGGTGGTCAGGACGATCACTGGCTTGCCGACCTCCACCGGGGGTCATCCGCTCATCGTCGGCGGTCCGGGCGGGACCTGGTCGGCCGGCGGGGCGGGCAGCCCCCTGATCATCGATCGGATCGATCCCCGGTCGACGACGCCGGCCGTCGTGTACCGAGGGTCCCGTTCGAGTTCCGTCTTGTGGCTCTCGCCCGTCGGTGACCGGGTGTGGGCCGAGGTCGGAACCTACGTCGACGGTGGCCGTGCCGTCGTGACCCGACTCGTCGCCTTCGACTCGTCGGGCAAGAGGGTGCTCGAGACGTCTCCCGAGGAATCGGGGGACCTGCCGGTCGTCGGATCGGGGGGAGAATTGTGGTCCGTCGGGAGCGGCGCCCGGTGCGACGGTCCCCAACGCCTCTGGCGGATCGACAGTCGGACCGGGAAGTCGGTGGCGGCCGCCACCCTGCCGTCGCCCGTCGCACCCTGCCTGGTGGCCGCCGACGGTTCGGAGCTCGCCGCCGTCGGGGACAGTGTGTTCGTGCTCGACCCGGCGAGCACGTTCGGGCCCGGCTCGGTGCTCTACCGGATCAGCTTGTAGAACGCACGTCGCCACGCCCGTCGCCGGAACGACCACCGGTCACGGCGTGGCCGGCCGGTGCGACGAGGGTGGCCGGTATCGTTCGTCCGGTGAGCACCTCTCGCCTCGAGGCGTTCAGCGACGGCGTCTTCGCCATCGCCGCCACCCTTCTCATTCTGAACGTCCGTGTCGACGGCCCCCACCTGGGCCACGCCCTGGCGCGGGCCTGACCCAGCTACGCGGCGTAGGCGGTGAGCTTCATCACCATCGGCATCATGTGGGCCAACCACCACGGCGTGTTCTCGCAGATCGACAAGGTGGACTTCTCCGTGACGACGCCGATCCCCGTGTCGGCTCGGGGATCACCCGGAGCTACCTCCCCGGGCCCTGGATCTATCTGGCCGCCACCCTCCTCGCCTTGTGGAAGCCTGTCGTGAGCGTGGCGCTGTTCGCCGCCATCGCCGGCTTCTACATGCTCGAGAGCGCGTTCTTCGGTCGCCGGGAGACCGCCTCGACGAACCGTGCGGTTAGAGACGAACGGCGACGGTAGGGAGGGTCCATGTTCAACCGGATGGCGGGGCCCCGGCGTCGGCAGAGCTGGTCCTGGTACGGCTTCGCCGCCACCGTCGTCGCCGCCGTGGCGACGATCGGGCTGTTGCTCGTCGTCGTTTCGCACAGGGACTCCCAACTCCCGACAGCGAAGGACTGTCCCCCGTCCTCGCTGGTCAACAGGAGCCTGGGAACGCACGTCTCGGCGCCGACGGCGGTGAGCGAGAGCGATCTTCTCGGATGCTTCTACCAACAGGGTTCCGACGACCAGGCCGTGTTCGTCAGCTTCGCCGCCCGGACGCCGTCCGACGAGCCCTGTCACGGGCGTCGCGCCGTGGAGGTGTCCGGCGACGGGGCCTGCGATGCCACCGGTAGCCCGGGGACGAGCAGGTCCGGTGCGTCGCTGGTGGTCGAGGCGGGAGAGCTCCAAGACCAGTTCAGCTCCGACCTCCGACAGATCCCGCTGGCCCGTCTGGAGCAGCTGGCGGTGAGGGTTCTCGCCGCACCGCCGCCTCCGGTGCACGGCGTCGCCACCATCGGTGGTCAACCCTCCGATCGACAGAATGGAGCGTCAGAGGATCGGTCAGCAACCGACCTGTCCGTCGACCAATTCCCGGATCAGGTCGGCGTGGCCGTTGTGGCGGGCGTATTCCTCGATAATACTGCCGCAAACTGGGCCGTTCGTGCCTGGGTGCCTGGGCGTCTTTTGGGGGTCATTTGAGGGGTGTTACACCCTGGCGGCACCTTGTGCCAATGGGCCAGGTTGGGTTGTGAGGTGTCAGCTCTGTGGTGGTGTGGATTAGCCACGACCTGAGGCTGAGGTTCGTGTGGAGATGTGAACGTGTCGGAGAGCCGACCTCATCAATCTCCGACTGGCGGGTCCAGTCTTGGGGTGACCAGTAACAGCAGGCAGCATGCACTCGTTGGTAACTCTTGGGTAGGCGAGACGGAATCGGCACATTGGCGCGTCAGACATAGACTTCTGATGTGCCTTCGATGGACCAGGAATCGGGTTGGCCCGATGATTTAATCGCTCTGGTCACCAGATCCGGAACGCTCTGCTTGGATGTAGACGATCCAGGTTGGGATAGTGCTCGGGGCTATCTGTTTGACCAAACATCCGCAACGCTGTACTTGCCGGTAGCAAAGAAGTTCCTAGCCGGCGACCTTGCCCACTTTCAGGTACTCATTTGGAGCCAACCTCGTCTTCTGGTTACGGGAGAGCTGAGTCCAGCTACCTCGGCCGAAGACTTGACGATTCAGCGGGCGCTTGCCGAATACAGGGGGATGGCGCTCGACAAGGCCGAATACATGCTGCTGGATCAGCGCACCAAGAAACCAAGGAAGATCAGGTACAAGCTGGTTATTCAGGAACTCTCATTGGTACCCGGCTGACCAGCCCTTCCGCCACGCAGCCGATATCGGGAGGCGGGTGCGGACCCTGTATCACAGCACCCGCAAACTGCATCGATGGCCAAGCAATCGGTGGGTCCGCCCGAACGGGGTGTAAGCGAAAGCGCACACCCGAGCGGACGGACCCACCATGCTGGGGATCGGACCGCTGTGAGGCGTCCTGGGGGCCTGAAAGCTCGGCTCGGTACCGTGGGCCCAAAGAGTGGCCAGGGTGACGTGGAGGGCCGGCGGGGACAGGCCGTGGCGGGTCCATCGCCTCGGCCTGGAGCCAGGATTACGGCCCACCCGGAGGCTCAGGGTCAAGTGCGGGCCGTCTCAGGCGCTCCGGTGGAGCGCCTGGCCCGCACTGGACGCTGAGGGGGAGGGCCGTAGGCTCCCGCCAGCCCGGTCAGTGGCAATCAGTCGAGAGAGTTAGCGGCCCGGTCGATCACCTCGGAGTCCATGGGGTCTAGGTAGCAGCGCATGGTGGTGGCGGGGTCGCTGTGGCCGAGTACCTTTTGAATGTCGAGCAGGTCGAAGTCGTGCTTGCCCGTGGCGTCGGTGCTCCTGTGAAGGATGCCAGCAGCGGTCCGGCGTAGGTCGTGTGGAGCAACGTGGCCGAGTCCGGCGGATTGGGCTCGTGCCGTGACGCATTGCCAGATGGCGTTGTGCGGATTGCTAAACGGTGTTCCCCACCGGACGTCAGCCCGATGCGCCCACCTCGTGAACACCATCGGACAGAGAAGAGGGTGGTCGGCACTCGGTGAGTGGCCAAGGCCAGCGGAGTAGAAGGTCAGCCAACGTTGGAGCGACGTGGTAAATGCTGGTCCGGCGGTCGCCCTGCGGGGCTTGCGGCCCTTACCCATCCAGAACAAATGTGAGCGTTCGTTGTCGTCGGTGTGAATATCGCCCACTCGGAGCGTGCCGATTTCCGATGCCCTTAGGCCAAGCAGGCCGAGTCGAATGATGAGTTCATCCCGGAGGCCGGTTAGGCCCTGCTCGGCACAGGCACCCAAGAGCGTGCCGAAGGCCTCGTCCTTGGTGAGCCACCGTGGAGGGTTCCGGGCTTCGACCTTGCCGTACGTTCGGCGGTACTGGCGAAGTGGTCCGTCCAATCCGGCGGCGGCGGCCATCGGATTGGTTGAGGCGTGGTCATTGCAGACGCACCAGGCTAAGAAAGTGCGGGCCACGGAAATACGGGACCGGATGCTGTTGTTGGCGAGGTGTTTCCCGGCTCCGGTGCACCAGGTGATGAGCTCCGACTCTGTCAGCTCAGCCGGGCAGGTGTGACCGCTCGTTCGAAAGAGGTCCCGTAGCAGGCGGCTGTAGTGGTCGTTGGTGTTGGGGTTCGGGTAGCGGCCACAGAATGCTCCGAGGAGCTGGGCGAGGTCAGGTGGCTCGACAAGGCGCAGGCCAGACCGGTCAGCAGCCGACCTGTCCGTCGACCATCTCCCGGATGAGGTCGGCGTGGCCGTTGTGTCGGGCATACTCCTCGATCATGTGGACGTAGATCCACCGCAGGGAACACGGCGCCCCGTGCCGTAGGCCGGTGTCGTCCAGGGCGTGGCCGGCGGCGGTCCGGCGGCTGGCATCGCACTCGGCCTCCCACGCCGCACGGTCAGCCTCCCAGTCGGCATCGTCGAGGGGAACGAACTCGCTGTCGTCGACGGCGGGGTCGTACCAGATGGGCGGTGTCTCCGGTTGGCGCAGCAGGACGCGGCGGAACCAGTTCCGCTCGACCTCGGCCATGTGACGGAGAAGGCCGTGGAGCGACAACAGCGAGGTGGGGATCGGTCGGGCTCTTGCGACCGGCGTCGTCGAGGCCCTCGCACTTGATCAGCAGGGTGGTGCGGTGGAACTCGAGCCACGCCTCGAGCATCGGACGCTCGTCGAGGAGGAACGGCGGATCCTGTCGGCGGGCATCTTCGAGGTCGTCGACCACGACGTCCTCCTGTCTCGCTCGGGCGTCGGCTGCCACCACTATCACGGCGTCGCGACGCTGGCGTCCGGCGACGGCTCCGTCGAGCGCCGCCACGTCGGCCGGCTCGAGCCTCCGGTACTGCGGGCCCGGGCCCCGGTCGGGCCACCACCAGACGGGGTCGGGGGATCGCCACCGCTCGGCACGCAGCGCGCGGGTGAGGACCTTGGACGTGGCCGTGGTGGGTAGCGTCTCGGCCACGCGGACGAAGCGGGGTGTCCACTTCGTCCCCATGTCCGGTTGGGCCGAGACGAAGGCAGCGAAGGCGTCCGGGTCGAAGACGGCTCCCGGGCGCAGTTGCAGGGCGGCCATCACCTGGTCGCCGGTCACGGGATCGGGGACGGCGTAGACGACGGCGAGGACGACGTCGGGATGACGGGAGAGGATGCGGCTCACGGGGGCGGCGGCGAAGTTCTCGCCGTCCACACGCAACCAGTCGTCGGAACGCCCGGCGAAGTAGAAGAAGCCCTGGTCGTCGCGGTAGGCGAGGTCGCCGGTCCAGTACCATCCGTTGCGGAGCCGGGCCCGTTCGGCGTCGTCGTTGTCCCAGTAACCCTCGAACCCCGCCCCTCCGGACTTGGAGACGAGCTCTCCGATGGCGTCGTCGGCGTTGGTGAGCCGACCGTCGGGATCGAAGCGGGCGATTGCACACTCGTCGCCGGTGGCGGGGTCGATGACCACGGTGTCGTCCGGGGCGCGGCCGAGAGCGCCGGGGGGCGTGTCGGGCGTGCGCTGGACGGTGGCACCGCCCTCGGTCGAGCCGTAGGAGTCGACGACGCGGCAACCGAAGCGTCGGGAGAAGCGGGCCAGGTCGTTCTCGGCTCCCTCGTTGCCGAACACCCTCGACAGGGTGTTGTCGGCGTCGTCGGGCAGCTCAGGGGTGGCCAGGATGTGGGAGAGCGGCTTCCCGACGTAGTTGAAGTAGGTGACGCCGTGGCGACGGACGTCGGGGAGGAACCCGGATGCCGAGAACCGTCCGCCGGTGGGCAGCGCCAGCGTCGCCCCCGAGGACAGCGTCGGGCTCCATCCGGCCATCAGGGCGTTCGAATGGAAGAGGGGCATGGCCACGTAGCAGACGTCGTCCTGGGTGATCTCGTAGATCTGGGCCACCGCCGCCCCGATCCGGGCCAAGCGGCCCTGGGTGCACCGGCACGCTTTGGGGGCGCCGGAGGTGCCCGAGGTGAAGATGAGATAGCCGAGCGTGCTCTCGTCGACCGTCACCGACGTCGGGTCGAAGAGGCCACCGGAGCCGTCCAGGGGCTCGTGCCGGTCGGGGTCGTCGACGACGAGGACGCGGGTGTTCATGGCCGAGGCGGTGCCGAGGGCCTCTCCCAGATGGAGCCCGTCGACGAGGGGGAGATGGGTACGGTCGGTCACGAGGAGCTGGCAGCGGGTGTGGGCCAGGTCGCGGGCCAGATCGGCGCCGCGGTGGGTGGGATTGGCACCGACCGTGACGGCCCCCGTCAGCGCGGCGGCTCCCAGCCAGAAGGCGAACTCCGGAACGTTGTCGAGGAGGAGAGCGACGTGGAACGGGCCCGGCGCCCGGTGGACCGCCAGCCACGCCGCCCGGGCCCGCGACGCCTCGACCACCTCGCTCCAGGTCCACGACTCGTCGCCCGCCAGGAGACCCGGATTGGCGTCACCGGTACGGGCGAGGAGGTTGTCGGCGATGGTGTCCATGGGGCCCTCCGGGATCGTCGTCCCTGGTCAAATGGTGTGTCGTGTCCGGGAAGGCTCGGGGACCGGCCCTCCGGCAATAGTGGAACACGTTGCACTTTTTCCGTCGGAATGGTACCGTCCCCGGCAAGCGAGAGGAGCTGCCCCATGGAGTTCGGGATCTTCAACGCCGTGTGCCTGACGCCGAAATTCCGCGCCGAGCACGGTGCCAACGCTGAGCACCGACGGATTATGGACGAGCTCGCCTACATCAGGGCCGCCGACAAGGCCGGGTTCAAGTACTCGTGGGCGTCGGAGCACCATTTCCTCACCGAATACTCGCACCTCTCGGCCAGCGAGTCCTTCATGGCCTTCGCCGCCGCCCAGACCAAGAACATCCACCTCGGCTCGGGCATCATCAACCTCACGCCGCCGGTCAACCACCCCGCCCGGATCGCCGAGCGGGTGGCCATGCTCGACCACCTGTCCGAGGGCCGCTTCGAGTTCGGGACCGGGCGTGGCTCGTCGACCACGGAGCAGCGGGGCTTCGGTATCGAGGACCAGGAGCTCACCCGGGAGATGGTGGCGGAGACGCTTCCCCAGATCGTGCGGATGTGGAAGGAGGAGGACTACTCCTACGACGGGCGGTTCTTCTCCATGCCCGAGCGCAACGTGCTGCCCAAGCCCTACACGAAGCCGCATCCGCCGCTGTGGGTGGCGGCCGGGAGCCCGGGGACGTTCGAGTTGGCCGCCCGGCAGGGCCTCGGGGTCCTCTGCTTCGCCTTCGGCCCGCCCGAGGGGTTCATCCCGCTCATCGAGAAGTACAAGAAGGACATCAAGAACGCCGAACCGGTCGGTGACTATGTCAACGACAACGTCATGATCACCACACAGATGCTGTGCCTGGAGGACGGCGGCAAGGCCCGGGAGGCCTTCGCCCGGATGGACGGCGGGTACTACATCAGCCTCGTGTTCCGGTATCTCGACACCTTCCCCCGGCCGCCGGGGATCCCCGAATGGCCGCAGACCATCCCCGACCAGACGCCCGAGCAGATCGACAAGAGCATCGAGAGCAGGTCGATCGCCATCGGCGACCCCGACGAGGTGACGCAGACCATCAAGCGCTTCGAGGAGACCGGGGCCGATCAGCTGGCCTTCGGGATGCTCTCGTCGGCCATGCCCATCGAGACGTGCGAGGAGGCGGTGGCCACCTTCGGGAAGCACGTGCTCCCGCAGTTCGACAAGGATCCCGTGCACAGCACGACCCGCCAGCGAGAGGCACAGATCGGCTCGTGAGGCCGAGCACCGCCGGCGGCCGGATCCCGGACGTGGGCGGTGGGAGACGGCCGTCGGTCCCGGCATCTGACGCTCGCGTCACGTACCCTTTCTGACAGCCACACGCGCGAATTCGCGAGGTGGGCTCCGGCGTCGTTGCCACCGGCGGGTCCTCGCCAGTGCCGGCGTTCGGTCGGGCCGCCGCCCCTGTGCCACCCTCGGCCCCCCCGGGGTCGGCGCAGCGGGCGGTGGTTCGCGTTCAGGGTCCGAAAGCGCCGATGATGCCGATGATGTCGTCGACGGCGGCCAAGGTGGCCACCAGCGCCAGCGTGTGGCGCCGGACGTCGTCGGCGAAGGCGGCGGGGATGCCGGCGACGGCATCCGTGGCCACGACCACCCGGTAGCCGAGATTGACCGCCTCGATGGCCAGGCCGATGATCCCGAGGTTGAGCGAGACACCGGTGGCCACCACCGTCGAGACGCCCAGGGAGCGCAGCGTCGGGTCGAGCGTGGTCCCGGCGAACGGTGACACCCCGTGACGACGGTGCGAGACCAGGTCGCCGGGCTCTGCCCCCAGAGCGGGGACGAGCTCCACGGCGCCGGTGCCTTCGAGGAGGTGCTCGGGTCGGTGGAGCAGGGCCGTGATGAGCGGGGCGTTGGACGGCGAGCCGGCCCGGTCGGCCCGGAACCCGGCCGTGCAGTGGACGACGGGGATCCCCGCCCGCCGCGCCGCGGCGGTCAGCCTGGCCGTGCCGGCGATGACCCCGCAGCGGTCCACTTCGTCGGCCAGGGCGGGGAAGCTCGAGAGGTCACCGACGACGCCCCGTTGCAGCTCCATGGTCACCACGGCGGCCCGTCCGGGGCCGACCAGGTCGGCGAGCTCGACGGGCATGTCGTCAGGTGGCGCCCGCCTCCGTGGTGACGATGGTGTTCGCCCACGGATAGTCGGGTTTCCCGCTCGGGGAACGTTCGATCTGGTCGACCACGTGGAGCTGGCGGGGGACCTTGTACCCGGCGACATGGCTCCGGCAGTGCTCCTGGACGGATTCGAGCGACGGCGCCGTGTGGCCCGGACGCGGCTCGACGATGGCGGCGACGCGCTGGCCGAAGCGCTCGTCGGGGGCGCCGACGACGATGGCGTCCATGACGTCGGGGTGCGAGCGGACGATGGCTTCGACCTCCTCGGGAAAGATCTTCTCCCCGCCCGAGTTGATGCAGATCGAGCCCCGGCCGAGGAGGGTGACCGACCCGTCGGCCTCGACGGTGGCGAAGTCCCCGGGCATGACGAATCGTTTGCCCTTGACGGTGATGAAGACCTCGGCCGTCTTCTTGGGATCGTTGTAGTAGCCGACGGGGATGTTGCCTGAACGGGCGATCTTCCCGACCACGCCCGAGCCCGGCTTGACCACATTGAGGGTGTCGTCGAAGACGACCGTCTCTCCCAGCGAGGTCACCGTGGGCCCGCTCCTCATGGCCGTGGCCCCCGGCTTCACATGGGTGATCCCGTTGTTGCCGGACTCCGACGAGCCGATGGCGTCGGTCATGATCAGGTTGGGGAAGTGGCGGAAGAACTCGTCCTTCACCGACGGCGAGAACAGCGCCGCCGTCGACGTGAAACCGATGAGCGAGGACAGGTCGTAGTGGGAGCCCGGCTCGTCGAGGGCCTCGATCAGGGGCTTGCCCATGGCATCGCCCGTGATCATCACCATGTTGACCCGTTCGCGTTCGATCATCTCCCACACCTCGTGGGGGTCGAACTTGGCCACCAGGACGATCCGGTTGCCGGTGAAGCTCTGTCCCATCACCGCCCACTGCGTGGCCCCGTGCATCAGAGGGGCGATGGGGAGGAAGGTCAGCGGTCCGCCGGCGGCCTGACCCTTTTCCACCATCTGCTGGGGCCGCTGCATCCGCGTCCCCGTCATGGCGTCGATCCCGCCGCCCAGGGCGTAGAAGACGTCCTCGTGACGCCAGACCACCCCCTTGGGCATGCCGGTGGTCCCGCCCGTGTAGAGGATGTAGATGTCGTCACCCGACCGGCGGCCGAAATCGCGCTCGGGGGAGGCGGCCTCGAGCGCCTCCTCGAAACCGATGGCGTCGGGACACGGATCGGGCTCCTGGCTGTCGTCGTCGATGACGACGACGTGGCGCAGCGCCGGCAATTCGGGCAGGAGGGCGGCCACCCGGGGCGAGAACTGCCGTTGGTGGACCAGGGCGACGAGGTCGGCGTTGGCGAACAGGTAGCGCAGCTCGTCGTGGACGTAGCGGTAGTTGATGTTCACCCAGACGGCCCGCAACTTGAAGACGGCCCATGCCGTGGTCACCCACTCGGTGCTGTTGAGCGCGTAGATCCCGACGTGCTCGCCCTTGCGGACCCCCTGAGCGGCCAGGTGGTGGGCGAGACGGTTGGCCCGCTCCTCCATCTGGGCGTAGGTGAGGCGCCGACCCTCCGCCACGATGTACTCACGGTCGGGAAAGGCGTCGACGGCCGCCTCGAAGAGGTCGGCGAGGTTGAATTCCATCCTCGACAAACTAGAACAAGTTTCTATACGGGTGAAAAAGGGGTTGACGGGCGAGCCGGGCGATGTCTCGGGATGAGGGCGGCCGTCAGGTCGGATCCGGTGAGGCCAGATGGAGCCGCTCGCGCTCGTCGGCCAGGGCCGCTGTCACCGTCGAGGCGATGCCGGGACCGTCGAGACCGAGCTCGGACAGGATGAGGTCGGGCTTTCCCTGAGCGATGTACGAGCGGGGCACCCCCAGGATGCGCACGGGGGGCAGGGGACGGTCGATGTTGGGCAGGGCGCGCATGGCGTCGAGCAGGAACGTCCCGGCGCCTCCGACACGGATGCCGTCCTCCACCGTCACCACCAGCCCGTGGGCGGCGGCGTCGAGGAGCATGTCGGGATCGGGCGGCGACACCACCCGGACGTCCCAGACGGTGGCGTCGATGCCGTCGGCGGCGAGCTTGGCCGTCGCTTCCTCGGCGGCCTCCACCATCTTGCCCACGGCCAGGAGGCAGACGGTGCCGTCGCCGCGGTGGACGCGGCGTGCCGCCAGGCCGCGACCGACGCATTCGGGCCCGACGTGGCGCGACGGCGTCTTCGGGAAGCGCACGACGGACGGGCCGTCGAGCGTCAAGGCGGTGTCGAGCATGGGCCCGACCTCGGCGGCCGACGACGGGGCGAAGACGGTCATGCCCGGTATGGCGAGCGTCAGGGCCAGGTCCAGGATGCCGTGATGACTGGGGCCGTCGTCGCCGGTGATCCCGGCCCTGTCGAGGACGAACACCACCGGCAGGCGATGCAGTCCCACGTCGAGGTTGGCCTGGTCGAAGGCGCGGCTGAAGAAGGTGGAGTAGACGGCCACCACCGGCCGCAGTCCGACCATGGCCATGCCGGCGGCGGCGGTCACGGCGTGCTGCTCGGCGATCCCCACGTCGAGGAAGCGCTCGGGGTACTTCGCCTCGAAGGGCAGGAGGCCGGTCGGGCCCGGCATGGCGGCCGTGATGGCGAAGACGTCGTCGCTGCGCTCGGCCGCCGCTAGCAGGGCACGGGTGAAAGCGTCGGTGTAGGACAGGGGGGCCACGGTGCTCGGCGGCTGGACCTTGTAGTCGTGCAGACGCTGGACCTCGTCCTCCTCGGCGGGTCCGTAGCCGCGCCCCTTCTGGGTCAGGACGTGGACGACGATGGGCCCGTCCCACTCCGCCGCGTTGGCCAGCGCCTGTTCCATGCCGGCGATGTCGTGGCCGTCGATGGGACCGGCGTAGCGGACGCCGAGTGCCTCGAAGAAGCGGTGCGGGGTGACCACCTCGCGGACGGCGATGGCCAGGCCGTGGACGCCGGAGTAGGCGAGTCCGCCGAGACCGGGGATGCGACGCAGGAGGTGCCGGACCCGTTCGCGGGCCTGGACGTAGGAGGGGTTCAGGCGGAGATGGGTCAGGCCCGACGAGAGCTTCGAGACCGTCGGTGCGTACGACCGCCCGTTGTCGTTGAGCACGATGACGACACGGCTGCCGGCGTGGCCGAGGTTGTTGAGCGCCTCGTAGGCCATGCCGCCGGTGAGCGCCCCGTCGCCCAGGACGGCCACCACACGGCGCTCGTCCTCACCTCGGAGGTGGAAGCCCGTGGCGATGCCGTGGGCGTAGCTGAGGGCGGTGGACGCGTGGCTGTTCTCCACCCAGTCGTGCACGGACTCGGCGCGCGAGGGATATCCGGACAGGCCGCCTGCTTGCTTCAAGGAGGCGAATTCACCGCGGCGGCCGGTGACGAGCTTGTGGATGTACGCCTGATGGCCGGTGTCCCAGAGGATGACGTCGTGCGGCGAGTCGAAGATCCGGTGCAGCGCCAGGGTGAGCTCCACGACGCCGAGGTTGGAGCCCAGGTGGCCGCCGGTGGTGGTCACCGTCTCGACGATGAACGAGCGGATCTCCGAGCAGAGCTGGTCGAGTTGCTCCGGCGACAGACTGCGCAGGTCAGCGGGGTCGTGGATGTCGTCGAGGAGCATGGGCGTCGGGTGGAGTCGGTCGGGGCGGGGATCGCCCCTGTTGTCACGCTACCGCGGACGGACGAGCGGGGATCAGCGTCAGGATCACGGCGGCGGCCGCCGCCAGGCCGGCCAACAGGAACAGACCGGTGCTCAGACCGGCGGCGTCGGCCACCCACCCCACGACGGCGGGCCCGGCCACCCATCCGACGTAACCCGCCGCCGTGAGGGCGCCCACCAGGGCGGCGGGGGTGATGGCCTCACCCTGGGCGCTGGCGGCGCCGGGACCGGGGGAGCTGACCGGGGAGGAGGCCAGGGCCACGTTGGAGGCGACCGCCATGACGAGCGGCCAGCACAGAGAGATGCCCCCGGCGGCGATGGCCAGCCCGATGGCGGCCGCCGCGGCGTGGGCCGCGCCCGCCTCGATGGCTAGGCCCCCGGCGGCCACGGCGGCACCGATGACGAGCCCCCAGCGCGGTCCGATGCGACCGATACGGCCCCCCGCCCCGCCCCGCGTCGATACGGCGATGGCCTGACCGATGCAGTAGGCGCCCGCCCCCAGCAGGACGCCGGCGGCGAGATGGGTCCGCAGGTAGAGGACGCCCCATGTGTCGATGCCGCCCTCGACCATGGCGGTGAGGGCGAACACCAAGGCCAGCACCACGAGGTGCTGCGACCGGATGGCGGCCAGGGAGCGCAGCCAACCGGCGTGCGCCCGGGGCGGAGCTTCCTGCGACCCACCGCCGTCCGGGACACCGCCGTCGGCCGTGACGGCGCTGTGGTCGACCGCCCCGGGCAACGACGCCGTCCGGGTCCGGGCCGCCAGGGCGAGGCCGCCCACCCCCACCGCCGCCCACGCCCACCGCCACGAGATCCCGGCACGCAGCAGACCGCCGGCCGCCGCCGCCCCGATGAGTGCGCCCGTGTTGAAAAGGGCGTGGAAGCGCATCATCCGTCCGGCGTCCCCGGCCACGCCGGCCGCCGCCGCCGCGTTCATGGCCATGTCGACCAGGCCAGCCGTCATCATGCTGAGGACGAAGGTGATGACGAAGGCGGTCCCCCGGGCCACCCCGGCGGTGGCGAGCAGGACCACTCCCCAGCCCACCAACGTCCGGCTGAGGAAGCGGGCCGTGCCCCAGCGTTCGGCCAACCCGCCGCTGCCGGCGGCAGCCAACCCGCCGGCGCCGATCGAGGCCGAGAGGAGGAGCCCGAGGCGCCCCGCCGAGAGGTGCAGGCTGTGCTCGATGTTGGCCGCGGCCACGGCCCACGTGCCCCAGAAGATCCCGAAGGCGACGAACGTGGCGCGCACGGGTCGTAACGTCTGGCCCATGGGCTGAGCTTCTCACGGCCCCCCCGTCGCACCCACCCGAGCACCGCCGCCGCCGGATCTCGCCCGACGTCACCGGTGGGCGGGTATCGAGCGCGGCGGCCGGCTGACGCGGCAGAATGCCAGCGTCCAGACGGCCGCCGGCCTGGTCCGGCCTTCGAGGGGGAGAGCGCGATGCAGGCGAACGTCAACGGCACGACGATGCCGGTGCTGGAGATGCTCCTCGACCCGGGCGAGGCGCTCATCTCGACCCACGGGGACCTGTCGTGGATGACGGCCAACATGCAGATGTCGCAGACCGCCAACACCGGCGGCGGCGGGGGATTGATGGCCGGGCTGAAGCGGGCCGTGGGCGGAGGGGGGATCTTCCTGACCCGCTACGAGGCCGTGGGGGGCCAGGGCATGATCACCTTCGCCAGCAAGCTGCCGGGACGCATCCTGCCCATCCAGATCGCCCCCGGTCAGGGATACCTGGTGCACCGGCACGGCTGGATGTGCGGGACACCGGGCATCACCCCGACCATCGGGCTCCAGCAGACCTTCAAGGGCGGCCTGTGGGGCGGAGACGGCTTCATCCTCCAGCGGCTCGAAGGGGAGGGCCAGGCCTGGGTGGAGCTGTCGGGCGAGATCGTGACCTACGAGTTGGTGGCCGGCCAGAGCCTGCTCGTCCACCCGGGCCACGTCGGCATGTTCCAGGACTCCGTGAACTTCCAGGTCATCAGGCTCAAGGGCATCGCCAACCGCTACATGGGCGCCGACGGACACCATCTGGTCTCGCTCACGGGCCCGGGCAACATCTGGCTGCAGAGCATGCCCCTGCCGGTGCTGGCCCAGGCCCTGTCGGAGTACCTCGGTGGTGACGAGCACCGCGGTGACGCCGTCGGCAGCGGCATGGTCGGCGGCGTCCTCGGTGGGGTCCTCGGTCGCGGGGTCTGACCGCTCGGCGGATCCCGCCCGCGTGACGCTCAGCGGGCCTTGGCCAGGAAGCCTTCGATGTCGACGACCACCCGGGTGACGCGGCCCGCACCCACCAGACCGGCGGCGTCGGTGGCGCTGACGGTGAAGACGAGGCGCCGGCCTTCGACCTTCTCCAGGATGGCCTCCGCCGTGACCTGAGAACCCACCCGGACGGGGGCCAGATGGTCGAACTGGACCCGGACTCCGACGCTGGTGCGCCCCTCTCCCAGGGCTCCGGCCACGGCGTGGACGGTCGCCTCCTCGCACAGCGAGATCAGGCGTGGCGTGGCCAGGACGTCCACATCGCCCGAGCCCAGGGCCACCGCGGTGTCCTGTTCGCCGACCACGAGGGAGGCGCGACCGCTGCGGCCGGGGTCGAGGGTCACGGCGGTACGATACGAAAGACGGGCGCCTCCGGCCAGCACGGCCGGCGGGACCCGCGAGCCGGATCGCCTCGGCACGGACGGGCCGCGTCGACCGTCGGGAACGGTCCCCGGCCACCGGCCGGAGGCGACCGGCCCCGAGACGTGGTGCCGGGCGTGACCGGCGCCGAGAAAGGAAGCGGCCGGTGAGCGACGCATCGTCAGGGACGGCATTGCTCGTCGACACGGCGGTGGTCGAGCGTGTGCTCGACTCCGCCCTGCGCCGCGGGGGCGAATTCGCCGAGGTCTTCGTCGAGGACCGCCGGGCCACGTCCGCCTCGCTCGACGACGGTCGGGTGGAGGAGCTGTCGTCGGGGCGGGACCGTGGAGCCGGGGTGCGGGTCGTGGTGGGCGAGACCACGGGCTACGCCCACACCGCCGATCTGAGCGAGGCGGGCCTGCTGGCGGCGGCCGAGGCGGCGGCGGCCGTCGCCCGCGACGGAAACGGGACCCGGACGGTGGCTCTGTCGCGCTCCGAGGCCCCGCGCCCCTACGACGTCACCATCTTCCCCGAGGACGTGGAGAAGAGGCGCAAGATCGAATTGCTGGCCCGCGCCGACGACGCGGCGCGATCGGCGGGGTCGGCGGTGACCCAGGTCTCGGCCGGCTACGGCGACAGCCGGCGGCGGATCCTGGTGGCCAACAGCGACGGCGTGCTCGTGGCCGACGACCAGGTCCGCTCGCGCTTCTCGGTGTCGTGTGTGGCGGTGGGCGACACCGGCATGCAGACGGGGTACGAGACGGCCGCCTTCACCGTCGGTTTCGAGCTGTTCGACACCGTCGACGTGGAGGAGGTGGCCGAGGCGGCCGCCCGGCGGGCCCTGACGAAGCTGTCGGCCCGTCCGGCACCCAGCGGGGAGGTGCCCATCGTCCTGGCCTCGGGCAGCGGCGGGATCCTGTTCCACGAAGCGTGCGGCCACGGCCTCGAAGCCGACCACATCGCCAAGGACGCCTCCGTCTATGTCGGCCAGGTGGGCACCCAGGTGGCGAGCCCGCTGGTGACGTTGGTGGACGACGGGACCATCGGACGTGAATGGGGGACCTTCGCCGTGGACGACGAGGGCCACGAGGCCCGGCGCAACGTCCTCATCGAGAACGGGATCCTGACCGAGTACATGTGGGACTACCTGCGGGCCCGGCAGGAAGGTCGCCAGTCGTCAGGCAACGGCCGACGGCAGAGCTACCGTGACCTGCCCATGGTGCGGATGACGAACACGTTCCTCATCGACGGTGACGCCGACCCCGACGAGCTGTTGGCGCAGACCCCGACGGGCGTCTACGTGGCCAAGCTCGGTGGTGGTCAGGTCAACACCACGACGGGCGACTTCGTCTTCGGCACCGTCGAGGCCTACCTGATCGAGAACGGCCGTCTGACCGAGCCGTTGCGCGACGCCAATCTCATCGGCAACGGGCCCGAGACGTTGCGCCGCATCGACGCGGTGGCCAATGACTTCGCCACGTCGCCCGGCACGTGCGGCAAGGACGGACAGAGCGTGCCTGTGGGAACGGGTCAGCCGACATTGCGCATCACGGGCGTGACGATCGGAGGCACGGCCGGTGACTGACACCTCGACGCGCCATCCTGCTGCGTCGGTCGACGATCTTCTGACCCTGGTCTCGCGTGTCGCCGACCAGGCCCGCCCGGGCGAGGAGCTCGAGGTGTACGCCTCGCGCGGGGTCGAGACCGACGTGCGCGCCTACGACGGCGCGGTCGAGCAGCTGTCGTCGGCGGCATCAGCCGGCGTGGGGATCCGGGTGGTCGCCGGCCAGCGTCAGGGGTTCGCCTATGCCGGCACCCTCGACGAGGAGGCCATCGTCGAGACCCTGGCCGAGGCGCGTGACAACGCCACCTTCGCCACCGTCGACGAGAACCTGGGCCTGGCCCGCCCTGATGACGTGGCGCCGGCACCGCTCGACCTGTGGGACGACACCCTCAGCTCGCTCCCCACCAGCGCCAAGGTCGAGATGGCCCTGGAGCTCGAGCGACGGGTGCGTGGCGGAGACCCCCGGGTGCGCCAGGTCGACGCCGCCGACTACGGGGACATGGCGGCCGAGGCCGCCATCGCCACGTCGACGGGCATCACGGCGACGGCCCGACGCACGATCTGCAGCCTCTCGGTCTCGGCCATCGCCGGCGACGGCACGGACAGCCAGACCGGGGTGGGTTTCAGCGCCGGACGGGGACCCGCCGACCTCGACGCCGACCGGGCGGCGACGGACGCCATCGTGCGGGCCACGCGCATGATCGGGGCCACCAAGGTGAAGTCGGGTCGTTGCGTCGTCGTTCTCGACTCCCGGGTGACGTCGACGTTGCTATCGGTGATCTCTTCGGCGCTGTCGGGTGAGGCGGTGACCAAGGGTCGCTCGATCTTCGCCGACCGTGTCGGTGAAGAGGTGGCGTGCCCACTCGTGACCCTTGTCGACGACCCCACCGACCCCCGTGCCTTCGGCGCCTCCACTCACGATGCCGAGGGCCTTGCCTGCCGCCGCAACGTCCTCATCGACGGTGGGGTCCTGCGCCGTTTCGTCTTCGACACCACCGCCGCCCGGCGGGCCGGGACCCAGTCGACGGCCTCGGCCGTCCGGGGCGGCTACGCCACCACGCCGGTGGCCGGATGCCGTGCCCTGCTGCTGGCCCCGGGACCGCTCGATGCCGACGAGATCCTGTCCCGGGTCGGGGAGGGGTTCTTCGTCCAATCGGTGACAGGAGTGCACTCCGGGGTCAACCCGGTGAGCGGGGACTTCTCCGTAGGGGCCGAAGGGCTCATGATCCGGGGAGGAGTGCTGGCCGAGCCGGTGCGCGAAGGCACGATCGCTTCGACGCTGCAGCGGATGTTGCAGTCGATCGTCCACGTCGGTGGCGATGTCGAGTGGCTCCCGGGACTGGCCGCCGGACAGACCCTGGCCGTCGACGGCATGGTCCTGAGCGGCGAGTAGGACAGGGCGCCGTCGTCGCCGACGACGTCGTGAACCCTACGAGGCGGCGGCGGACGACCCCGACTTCCCCGAGGAGCCTGACGACGCCCCTGACGAGGAGTCGCTCTTCGATGGCGAGCCCTTGTCTCCCGACGAGGAGCCCGACCCCGAGGACGACGGCTTCTCCTTCGCCGGACCGGAGGCCTCCTTGGACGAACCCGACGCCTCGGACGGCGTCGTCGTCTTGGACTCCTTCGAATCCTTCGAATCCTTCGACGACGCCGACTCCTTGGCGGCGGTACGGCTGTCGTTCTTGTAGAAGCCCGGCCCCTTGAACATCACCCCGATGGACCCGAAGACCTTGCGGAGGGGGCCGCCACAGGCCGGACAGGTGGTGAGCGGGTCGTCGCGAAAAGACTGGACGACCTCGACGTGCTCGCCACAGGACGTGCATGCGTATTCGTACGTCGGCATCCGTCCCGACCCTTTCCGTGATTGGCACTCTCGCCCTCTGAGTGCCAAGTCTACCGCCGGAGTTGTGGCTCGGTCGCGCCAACGGCCCACATGACGAATCCCTGGTCACGTAGAATGTCAGGGTGCACGATCGCGGCCTGACCCACCTCGACCCTCTCGGGGGGGCCCGGATGGTGGACGTCACACCGAAGGAGCAGACCCATCGCCGGGCTCTGGCGCGGTGCCGGGTGATGATGGCCCCGGAGACCACGGCCAAGGTGGCCAGCAACGCCATCACCAAAGGTGACGTCCTCGGCACGGCCCGTATCGCCGGCATCCAGGCGGCCAAGAAGACCCCGGACCTGATCCCGATGTGCCATCCCCTGCTGGTGGGGTCCGTCCACGTGAACTTCACCATCGGGGACGACTTCGTCGAGGTGGAGGCCCAGGTCGAAACGGTCGATCGGACCGGCGTGGAGATGGAGGCGTTGACGGCGTGTGCCACCGCCGCCCTCACCATCTACGACATGTGCAAGTCCGCCGACCGGTCCATGAGCATCGGCGAGCTCGCCCTCTGGGAGAAGACGGGCGGCAGCACCGGTACCTGGCGGCGCCCGGCCCTCTAGGTCCTCGACCGGTCGGCAGTCACCGACCGGTCAGCCGTCACCGACCTGACAGCGGCAGCCGGAAACGCCGGCGACGCCCCTTGGCCATGATCGTGACGTCCTCCGCCAGCATGGCCGGCGCGTCGTCCGTCGGTTCGGCCGCCGTGGTCGGGGGCGCGGCCGAGAGTATCTCGGTCACCATGGATGCAGCCGACTCCCTCGCCTTGGTCGGCTGAGGGATTCGGTCGGCGCCGGCCTCGAACGGAGCCGTCGCGTCGGCCGATCCCGGGGTGAATGGTGGCGTCCCCTCAGGAGCCGGGGAGCCCGGCGACACGAACGGGGCCGGGGTCCCGGTCACCGGCCCGAGCGGTGCGCGGCGCGGCTCGACCGGTGCGGGCGCACCGAGCGAACCGGCGGACACCGTGGGCACGGCACCGGTCGAAGGGTCGACCGACGGGGCGGGGATGCTGCGCCCGGGCGGTGGCCCCGGTGACGCGGCGGGTGCCGGCGGCGGGCCCGGCGACGTGGCGAGCGGCGGTCGCAGAGGCACAGGGCCGGCGACGGCGCTGGGCCGTGGGCCCGGCGGTGGGGGAGGTACGGGGGAGGGCGGTGGCGGCGGCGGTGGCGGTGCGACAGCCGCGGGCGGTGGCGGAGGTACGGGGGAGGGTGGTGGCGGTGCGACAGCCGCGGGCGGCGGCGGAGGTGCCGGGACGGGCGGCAGCGAGCCGACCGAGCGCCGAGGATCGACCATGGGCGACGCGGTCCGTGGCGCGGTCATCGGCGGTGGGGAGGTCGGTGCCCCCGGCGGCGGAGTGGGGACGGCCTGACGCGGACGGGGTTGTGGCGGCATCGGCACGGTCGGGGCAGTGGTCGGGGAGGCCGCGACCGGAGAGGGCGGCCGTGGCGCGGGTGGCGCGGGTGGGGCGGTCGGGCGGACGGAGGGCGACGGTCTCACGGGGGTGCTCGTCGGTGCCTGTGACGCCATCGGTGCCTGTGACGCCGTCGGTGCCTGTGACGGTGTCTTCGTCGGTGTCGAAGCGCCGAACTCGGCGCCCAGCAACGAGTTCAGCGCAGCTGATCCCTCCGATGCCTGGACGACCCGGAGGGGCGGAGTCGGTCCGGAGGGGGTGTCGCCGAATTCAGCGGCCAAGAGAGCGTCGATGGCCGCTGGGGTGAGATCGGGAACGACGGCCGGGCTGTTCATCGTGGGTGCCTCGCGCGCCAGTCCCCGAGCGACGCGCCGACCACGGGGCCACGAACCGGTGGAGACGGACTCCCGTGGGGTCTTTCGGCTCTCGTCGGGTACCGGTGCGACGTAGAAGCGCGGAGAGCCGACCGGTCCCGTGGTGGCCAAGTCGGGCGCCGGCGACGCCGGTGCGAAGACGTCGGCGTCGAGAAGGGAGTCGAGCTTGCGTTGGGTGGTGGCGGCATCGTCCGTGTTGGTGCCGAGATCGGCGACGGGTGGCTGCGCCGGCGGGCCCGCCGCCAGGGGGACGCGTTGGGCGCTTCGGGGAAGCGTTGCCACCTCGGCGCCGCCCAGAGCCGCTTGCGGGTTGACGGAGAGTGCGTCGCACACGATCACGCCGAGACTCTCGATGGCCCGGGCCAATCGGAGCTGACCCTCCTGCACCTCGTTGAGGCGCTCGATGATCTCGTGCCAGAGGTCCGCCGAGGACAGGGCCGCAGGGCGAACGAGATTGGAGTTGGACTCCGCCCCCTCCGGTTGGCGACTCTCCATCGTCATACCCGGCCCCTCCCGTTTCCGCCCCTGCGACCGGATTTCTGAGCTGATCGCCGGAGCAGGCACGCGATCATCGACCGGGACCGGCGGCCACGCGCAGCCGGACAGGTTCTACATCGGAACGTCGGCGCCAAGTATTGAGAGAATCCGCCCGATCAGTTCTATTTTTTGGCAGGCACCGCCGGAGCGGGGTTCAGGCTCGCGCT
Organism: uncultured Acidimicrobiaceae bacterium; assembly: GCA_963842145.1. Taxonomy (GTDB): domain Bacteria; phylum Actinomycetota; class Acidimicrobiia; order Acidimicrobiales; family UBA8190; genus CAWJFJ01. The sequence continues at coordinate 11,900 of CAWJFJ010000001.1, read as the reverse complement.
GCGCTGCGGAGCTCGTCGAGCGAGAGCTCGCCCGTCGCCTCACCACCGCACTGCGTGCAGTGCTCGACGTGGCGCCACGACCGCAGCAGGCGTGTCCCCTCGGGGTTCAGCAGGACCACGAAGGACTCCGAGACGGGGTCGATGTCCAGGCCGAAGTACGGCCGCCATCCGGTGGAGGCCGGATGGTTGTCCAGGTGGAGACCCTTCAGGACCCGGCGGAATCGCATCCGATCGGTGTCGAAAAGCCAGGTGCTGTGGCAGGACTCCAGAACAAGCGGTTCCATGGGTCGATCTTTACCCCCAAAACTGACGAAAATGACACAGCAGTGTTGCGGTTCCATGACGATCATGGACCCTGTGACGTTATTGCCACGAGGCGTCCGTTTCCTCGTCTCCGAGGGTGAGGGGAGTGGTTTCCGCAGCACGATCCGTGTTTCGGGGACACCGCGGCACTGCCCGCCCCGATTGCGGTGCCGGGCCCGCCACCGATCACCGTCGGCCACCGATCACCGGCCCGCCACCGACCACCACGACGGCCCGACCACCGACCGCCACGGGCCCCGACCCGACGCCAGCGCCCGAGGACGGGCAGCGACGGCCGTTCGACGGTGAGGCCGTCGCAGCCCGATGGGGGCAGACCGCAGAGCGCGGACAACACCGTGCCCAGGGGCGACGAGTGAGACCTCCTCGCCGTCGGCCCGGTCTTCGCCCGACGGTGACGGTCACGACACCCGAGCCGTGCGCTCACCCGCGTGGGTCCGGCGTCGGCAATTCTCTTTCACAACTCGGCTCTTCGTCAGAACTCGGCCACGACTCGGCGACGTCCGACGTTTCCGTTCACGCAGTGTCACCGTCGTCCTGTCACGCTCCCGGTCCGTCACGTCGCGCGCTCATTCAGTCACGAAAACGGTCATTTAGCTTTCCCGGTGTCGTACACTGGGACGCCATGGACCTGGACGACTTCAATCGATTGCTGCAGGTTCTCTGCGATCTCGATGGTTCGGACCTTCACGTCAAGGCGGGCTCCTCACCCCGGGTGCGCGTGGACGGCCAACTGCGCACACTCGACGACGAGCCCCGTCTCAACGCCGAGGAAGCACGGCTGTTGGCCGAGGCCATCATGCTCCCCAACATCTGCGAGATCTTCACCGAGAAGCACGAGGCCGACTTCGCCTACAGCGTGGCCGGCGTCGGCCGTTTCCGGATCAACGCCTTCTACCAACGAGGTTCGGTGGCCCTGGCCGTGCGACGAGTCCGGACCAGCGCCTCCAGCATCGGGGAGCTGGGACTCCCCGATGTGGTGAAACGCCTGGCCGAGGAGCAACGCGGCCTGATTCTGGTGACGGGTCCCACCGGTTCGGGGAAGACCACCACTCTGGCGGCCATGATCAATCACATCAACGAGACACGCTCGTGCCACATCATCACGGTCGAGGACCCCATCGAGTACCTCCACACCGACGCCAACGCCACCATCGACCAACGAGAGGTCGGATTCGACACCGAGTCGTTCACCAGCGCCATGCGCGTGATTCTCCGACAGGACCCCGATGTGATCCTCGTCGGGGAGATGCGCGACCCCGAGACCGTGTTCACGGCTCTGACGGCGGCCGAGACCGGGCACCTCGTCTTCTCGACCCTGCACACCACCACGGCGACAGAGACGGTCAACCGGATCGTCGACTTCTTCCCGCCCCACCAGCACCGTCAGATTCGTCTGAGCCTGGCCAGCGCCTTGACCGGCACCATCTGTCAGAGGCTGATCCCCCGGGCCGACGGGAAGGGCAGGGTCCCCGCACTCGAGGTCATGGTCGTGAACGGCCGTATCCAACAAGCCATCGCCGATCCGCTCTTGACCTCGGAGATCGACCAGATCATCGCCGACGGCGAGTACTACGGCATGCAGACGTTCGACCAGGCTCTGGTGCAGCTCCTGGCCAACAACGAGATCGATCTGCACGAAGGCATGAACGCCGCCTCCAACCCGCACGACCTGAAGGTGATGCTCGAGCGTTTGGGCATCGTTCCCACCGGCCGCGGATTCGTGAGCGCCTTCGCCCCCTGACCCGGTCTCGTCAGGAACCGGCTCCCGCCCCGACCGCCACCGCCACCGCCGTGGCCACCACCACCCCGGCGGCCAGGGCCAGGGCCAGAACGGCCCCGCCCTGACCTGGTGACGGGGACGCCGGCGCCGCCCGGACACCGCGGAGGGCGAGGAGCACGACGGCGGTGCCGGCCAGACCCTCGCCGGCGTAGGCCGGCCCCAGCCAGCCGAGGGCGGCCCCCACCGGGAGCAGAACGGGTGCGGCCGCCCACCACGGGGACGGGTCGACCCGACGGGGGCGGTGCCGGGTGGCGGCCACGAGGGCACCGGCCACGACCACCCCGGTCACCACACCGACGACGTGGGACCAACGGCGGTCGGCCACCCCGGCGGCGACGAGAAGGGCCACGGCTATGGCGGTGCCGACCACGGCCACGGAGAGGGTGGGTGCCAACCCGTCGCGCTCGATGGCGACGAGGGCGACGAGGGTGGCGGCCAGGACGCAGTACCCGGCGACCGCCCAGTGGGGGCCGAGACCCCACCCGATGGCGGCGAAGGCGATCCCGGTGGCCGACTCCACCAGGGGGTAGCGAACCGAGATCGGAGCCCGGCACTGCCGGCACCGCCCGCGGAGCACCAGCCACGAGACGACGGGGATGTTGTCGACCGGTCGGACGCGGGTCTCACAATGGGGGCAGAACGACGGGGGCGCGGCCACCGAGAGGCCTCGGGGTACCCGGTAGACGACGACGTTCAGGAACGAGCCGACGATCACTCCGGCCACGGCGGCGAAGGCCGTGACCGTCCCCCGGCCGACGATCGTCGTGGCCACGGCCATGGTGCCGGTGCCCAACAGCCACGTGGCACCGGCCGTGACCAGGGAGGACGTCATTCGGTGCGCACGGGGCCCATTCGGGCGGCCACGGTACCACCACCGCCCGGGAAGCCCGTGCCTGGCCGGGCACGGCGGCCTGCAGATCGCCGTTCAATCTGAACTCGGTTCGTGCCGATGGTGCGTGCATGGGCGACGCGGCAGCCGGTCGGCTCCTCGCGAGCGATCACAACTTGGAGTTCGTCGATCTCGATCGATACAGCATCGACGCCAGCGCGGCACGCCTGCTCCCGGTGTCCGTCGCCCGCCACCACCACGTCGTCCCCATCGGCCGCAAGTTCGGGGCACCGGTGGTGGCCATCTCCGATCCGACCGACGTCGTCGCCCTCGACACCCTGCGCGCCACCATGGGTCGGGAATTCGTCGCCGTGGTGGCACCCAACGACCAGATCGAGGCGTGCCTGGATCGCGTCTACCGCACCGAGCCGGCATCGGCGGCGTCGGGACCGGCGGGAACCTCCGACGGTGCGGGCAGCAGCGCCGCCAACGGCGTCGGATCCCTGTCCGCCCCGCCCGCACCCGCCGACCGTCTCGCCGACGGTCTGACGGGGCTCGGGACCCCGCCGGCCGGTGCCACCGGTGAGGACCACTCCCAGGCAGTGTGGGAGCCGCCCTTCGACACCGTCTTCGAGCCGGCCGCCGCTCCCCCCGATCCGATGGCCCAGGAGCGGGCCGTGTCGGCCGCCGCCTCCGGTTCCGAGCCGCCGGCCGGGGCCGGGGGAACGCCCACCGCTCCGTCGGCGCAGGGCTCGCGGGCGGTCACCCCGGCCGACGGGACCGACCACGGCGCCGGTGCCCCCGAGGAGCTGATGCATTTCCCGCCTCTGGCGCGCGTCCTCGTCGAGGGCGGGCGGGTGGACCTGGCCACGATGCGCGACGTCCTCGCCGAACGGGACCGGACGGGACAGGCGGTGGCGCGCATCCTCACCGTCAGGGGCCTGGTCAACGAAGCCGATCTGATGTGGGGGATGGCCCAGGAGATGGGCCTGGAATTCGTCGACCTCGACCTGCAGAACACCGACTTCGCCGCCGCCTACCACCTGCCGGAGGCCACCGCCCGCCATCACAACGTCCTCGTCTTCGGGAACCGTGACGGGGTCCCGCTCGTCGCCACCTCGAACCCGACCGACGTCTTCGCCATGGACGACCTGCGGACCATCATCGGGCGGACCTTCATCACCGTCGTGGCGACCAGGTCCCAGATCAGCACGTACATCGAGCGGGCGTACCACCAGGGCGGCGATGCCTCCGAGGTGGCCCAGTCGGTGGCGTCGGACTTCGACGACACCATGGACGACGACCTGGGCAACCTCCAGGCCGTCGTCGACGACGCCCCCATCGTTCGGTACGTGAACCTCCTCGTCCTCCAGGCGCTCAACGAGCGGGCCTCGGACATCCACGTCGAGCCCACCGGTGAGAACCTGCGAATCCGGTACCGGATCGACGGCGTCCTCCACGACATCTCGACCGCCCCGCGGGCCATCGCCGCCGCCGTGACCACCCGCCTGAAGGTCATGTCGGACATGAACATCGCCGAACACCGGCTCCCGCAGGACGGTCGGATCTCGTTGACGGTGGGCAGCCGCTCCATCGATCTCCGGATAGCCACCCTCCCGACCATCTACGGGGAAAAGGTGGTCATGCGGGTCCTCGACAAGTCGAACATCGTGCTCGGCTTCGAGGACCTCGGCTTCGACGACGACCTGCTCGAGATCTACCGCGGGATCTACACCAAGCCCTACGGCACCATTCTCGTCACCGGACCGACGGGCTCGGGAAAGACGACGACGCTCTACGCCACCCTGGCCGCCCTCAACGCGCCGGAGAAGAACATCATCACCGTCGAGGACCCCGTGGAGCTGCGCCTGAAGGGGATCAACCAGGTCCAGCTCAACATCAAGGCGGGCCTGACATTCGCCTCGGCCCTGAAGTCGATCCTGCGCGCCGACCCCGACATCGTGCTGGTGGGCGAGATCCGTGACCGGGAGACGGCGATGATCTCGATCGAGGCCGCTCTCACGGGTCACCTCGTCCTCGCCACCCTGCACACCAACGACTCGGCCAGCACGCCGATGCGACTGGTGGAAATGGGGATGGAGCCGTTCCTGGTGACCTCGGCGCTGACGGCGGCCCTGGCCCAGCGCCTGGCCCGACGCCTCTGTGTGCACTGCCGCGAGGCCTTCGAACCGACGGAGGCCGAGATCGTGGCGGCCGGGTGGACCCCTGAAGAGCTCTTCGCCGACCAACCGAACCCGGTCCTCTACAAGGCGGTCGGGTGCTCGGCTTGTTCCACCACCGGGTATCTGGGCCGGAAGGCCCTACTCGAACTGCTCGTCGTCTCCGAGGGGATCGAGCACCTGATCATCGAAGGAGGAACGGCCGATGACATTCACAGGCTCGCCGTCGAGCAGGGCATGGTGACCCTGCGCCAGAGCGGACTGCGCAAGGCGCTCGAGGGTGAGACAACCCTCGAGGAAGTACTGCGAGTGGTGGCATGAGCCCCTCCGCCGCGACGCGGGTCGAATGGGCGCGCAAGCTCACCCAGGCGCTGGTGGCCGGGGGATACGTCCGCGAGGCCGACGTCACGCCGCTCTTCGACGAGGCCAGCGCCAGCGGCTCGTCGTTCACGGCGCTCGTGATCGGGCGGGCCGTGGCCTCCCCCGAGGTCACCCTCGGGGTGCTGTCCCAGATCTCGCAGCTGCCCGTGGCCGACCTCGTCACCAACCCTCCGGAGCCCGACGCCGTCCAGACGCTGTTGACCGCTGCCGGCCCGGACTTCGGGGCTGTGGGCTACCGCATCGACGGGCAGCGGCTCATGGTGGCGTACGCCGACCCGCCCGACATCGACGACATGCGTGCGCTGTCGGGGATCCTGGGCTACGAGATCGTGCCTGTGCTCGGCGACCCCATGGCCATCGAGAAGATCCTGCGTGCCGCCCAGCCGTCCGTGTCGAACAACGGGGCGCAGTCGGCGGTGTCGGTGCCCACGGGCCCCGAGACCCCGGAGCCGGCGGGATCGGTGTCGTCGGTCACGTCGGAACCGACGATGCCCATGCACCTCGACGATCTGCTGCGCTACGCGTCCAACGTGGGGGCATCGGACCTCCACCTGACGTCGGGCATGCCCGGGTGCATCAGGCTCCACGGTGCCATTCGCCCCATCGAGGGGTGCCCGCAACTGGACAACGAGACCATCCGGGAGATGATCTTCGGCGTCCTGACCCAGGCGCTGCGGGAGAAATTCGAGGCCGAGAAGGAGCTCGACACGTCGCACTCCATCCCCGGAGTGGGGCGGTTCCGTCTGAACGTGTTCCAGCAGCGCGGCACGGTGGCCGGCGTCCTGCGGGCCATCCCGCACGAGATCCCCGCCTTCGAGACCCTCGGCATCGCCGACTCCGTTCGCATGTTCACCGAGCTCCGGCAGGGTCTGGTGCTGGTCACGGGTCCGACCGGGTCGGGTAAGTCGACGACCTTGGCGTCCCTGATCGACATCATCAACAGGACGAAGCCGCTGCACATCGTCACGGTCGAGGACCCCATCGAGTTCCTCCACAACCACAAGCGGTCGATCGTCAACCAACGAGAGCTCGGCCAGGACACCATGTCCTTCGCCGAGGCGCTGCGGCGTGTCCTGCGTGAAGACCCGGACGTGATCCTCGTCGGAGAAATGCGTGACCTGGAGACGATCTCCATGGCGTTGACGGCGGCCGAGACGGGTCACTTGGTATTCGGCACCCTGCACACCCAGGATGCGCCGCAGACGATCGACCGCGTCATCGACGTGTTCCCCACCACCCAGCAGGAGCAGGTGCGGACCATGCTGGCCGGGGCCCTCGAAGGGGTGGTCACGCAGCAGCTGTTGCCCGACGCCGCCGGCACCGGGCGTGCCGCGTGCTGCGAGGTGATGGTGTGCACATCGGCTATCCGTAACCTGGTGCGGAGCGCCAAGACCCACCAGATCTATTCGCTGATGCAGACGGGCAGCCAATACGGCATGTCCACGATGGACCAGGGCCTCGCCAAGTTGGTCAAGGAGGGGCGCATCACTGAAGGCGTCGCCCTCGACCGATGCCGCAACGAAGAAGACCTCCGCAGTCACCTCAATTCGTAGGAGCCGGCCATGGCACTGACATTCGACTACAAGGTCCGGGACCGTACCGGGAACCTCGTGCAGGGACAGCTCGAGGGCGACAGCCTCGCCCTCGTGGTGGGGAAGCTGCGCGAGATGGGCTACATGCCCGTCGCCGTCACCCCCAAGTCCGGTGTCAACGTGCGCAGGGAGATCAAGATCCCGGGCTTCAGCGACCGGGTCAAGCTGGCCGAAACGGCGGTGGCCACCCGCCAGCTCGCCACCATGGTCGACTCGGGTCTGTCGGTGGTGCGGGCACTGGGGCTTCTCGCCGTACAGACCCAGAACAAGGAGCTGGCCCGGGTTCTGGGAGAGGTACTCCAGGAGGTCGAGCGAGGTTCGTCGCTGTCGGCAGCCGTGGCCAAGTTCCCCAAGATCTTCAGCCCCCTTTTCATCACCATGGTGCAGGCCGGTGAGGCCGGCGGGAACCTGGACACGGTTCTGCTCGACCTCTCATCCACCATGGAGAAGCAGGCGGCTCTGAACCGAAAGATCCGTTCGGCCATGACATACCCGGCTGTCGTGCTTTCGGTGATGGTCGTCATCTTCCTGGCGCTGCTCATCTTCATCGTGCCCGTCTTCTCGAAGCTCTTCAAGTCGTTGGGAGCGAAGCTCCCGCTTCCGACCCAGATCATGATCGACACCTCGCACATCGTCCTCAGCCCATTTGCCGTGGTGATCGTCGCCGTACTCATCGTGGGTGTGGTGTTGTTCCGCAAATGGATAAAGACCGACAAGGGTCGTCACAAGTGGGACGCGTTCAAGTTGCGGCCGCCTATCTTCGGAGAGTTGATCCACAACGTCTCGATTGCCCGCTTCTCGCACACCTTGGCCTCCCTTGTGCAGTCCGGCGTGCCCATCATGGCGTCGCTCGACATCGTGTCGGAGACGGCGGGCAACCGGATCGTCGGTGACGCGCTGTTGGATGCCAAGGCCGGCGTGCGCGAAGGCCGGGCTCTGGCCGACACCTTGCGGGAACACGAAGAGATCATTCCCCCACTGGTGACGCAGATGATCGAGGTCGGTGAGCAGACCGGTGCCCTCGACACCATGCTCCGCAAGGTGGGGGAGTTCTTCGACCAGGAGGTCGAGGGAACGGTCAACAACCTCACCGCCATGCTCGAGCCCATCCTCACCGTCGTGATGGGCGCCATGGTCGGCATCATGGTCGTGAGCATGTACCTGCCGATGTTCGACTACATCAAGCACGTCCCGACGCAATGAGCCGGAACCCCGCACGACGCAGTCCGGTACCAAGAGGGAGAGTGGCATGCAGCAAGTCGTAGGACTCGACATAGGAACCAGCGCCGTACGCGCCGCCGAGCTCGAGTTCGGGGCCGGACCTCCGAAGCTGGTCGCCTTCGGACAGGTCGGGCTCCCTCCGGAGGCCATCGTCGACGGTGAGGTCAAGGACATCCCGGTGGTGGCCGACGCCATTCGCCGCCTTTGGAACAACGGGCGATTCGTCTCCGATTCCGTCGTGGTCGGGATCGCCGGGCTGCGGGTCATCACGCGCGAGCTCGATCTCCCGTGGGTTCCCGACGACGAAGTCGAGAGCGCGGTGCGCTTCCAGTCGGAGGAGGTCATTCCCTTCCCCGTGGACAAGACGATCCTGTCCACCCAGGTCCTGGGGGACAACACCGCCGAGGACGGCGCCAAGACCCGACGGGTGCTGGTGGCTGCCGCCCACCGGGAGCTCGTCGACGGCGTCGTGGCCGCCGTGGAGCAGGCCGGCCTGAACGTCCAAGGGGTCGACCTCGTCTCGTCCGCCCTCGTCCGGGCGCTGGCCGACAGCGCCCATCCGTCCACCGAGCCCGAGGCGATCGTCTCGGTCGGAGCCGGGCTGACCGTGGTCGTGGTCCACCAGGAGGGACGTCCCCAATTCGTCCGGACCATCGGGACCGGCGGGAGCGAGGCGACGGCGGCCATCGCCGCCGCCCTCGACCTTCCGCTGGCGGACGCCGAGAGCATCAAGCTCCGACTCGGAGACGGGTCCGCCCAGTCCCAGGCGGCCGAGCACGCCGTGCAGGAGAGCATCCAGGGGCTGGTGGGCGAGATCCGCAGCTCCATCCAGTACTTCGCCTCGCTCCAGGGCCGCGCCCCCATCGTCCGCGTCCTGCTCACCGGCGGCGGCTCCCTCCTGCGTGGTTTCATCCCGCAGCTCCAGGCCCAGGTGCGCATTCCGGTGAATGCGATCTCGCCCCTGGCCCGCCTGGACGTGTCGGCGCTCGACCTCCAGCCCGAGCAGGCGGCGTCGATCGACCCCGTGCTGGCCGCTCCGATCGGCCTGGCCCTTCCCGAGCCCAACGCGTCGGTCCGGAACTTCAACCTGGTCCCGCCCGAGGTTCTGCAACGGCTGTTCCTGCGCAAGGTCCAGCACTACGCCGTCATGGCCGCCGTCGTCGTCGGCGTGGCCCTGGTGGGCTTCGGCGCCCTGAATTTCCTCCGGGTCCACAACGCGCAGAACGGCGTCAACGCCCTGACCGCCAGCGTGGCCGCACTCAACGCCCAGATCCCGACCTACGACAAGGTGGTGGCGGCCAACGAGGAGCTGCAGACCTCCAAGGGGCAGGTGAGCCAGATCACCGTCTCCGCCGTCGACTGGTCCGCCGTGGTGGCGGAGCTGAGCAAGGCCACCCCGACGGGCTTGAGCCTGACCTCCTTCACCGGTTCGGCACAGGCGCCAGCCGTGACGACGCCCACCCCGGCCCCGGCGACCGGGCCGTCGTCGACGACCGCCACGACCACCACGACGACCACCGTTCCGACGTCGACACCGGCGGCGGGGGGTGGCGCCGCCGGAACCATCCCCACCGGCGCCGTCGGATCCATCTCGGTGGACGTGGGCGGGACGTTCCCGGGTGTAGCCCACTTCTCCCCGGTGGCCGAGTGGATCGACGACATCACCTCTTCGGTCATGTTCGACCCACCCGGGGTGAGCGCCGTCACCAACGCCCCGTCCGGCTCCAATACCGCCGTCAACTTCCAGTCCACCCTGTCGCTCACCAGTGGCGCCACTCTGGCCAAGAACGGAAAGTACTGATGGAACAGCTGAAGCGCTTCCGCGTCCCCGTGCTCACCGGTGTGGGTACCTTGATTCTTGCTCTGGTGCTCTACGCCGTCTGGATCTCGCCCGAGGGGAGCCATCTGTCGAAGCTCCAGGCGCAGGATACGGAGCTCCAGGCCCAGCAGACCTCTCTGCAGCTCAGGATCGCCACCCTGAAGCGGGAGAAGACCCAGTTCGGTGCCAGCTGTCAACAGCTCACGACCGACCTCAACGAGATCCCCGGGACCCCGAGCGTCGACGTCTTCCTGCAGCAGGTGACGCATCTGGCCGTGACGAGCGGTGACCCCAACACCCCGAGCATCGGCGTCACCCAGGCGACGGGAGCGGCGAAGGCCGGTGTGACGCCGATCGGCGTGGCCCTGACCCTGTCGGGGACGTACGGACAGATGACGTCGTTCCTCCAGGGCCTCGACACGTTCCCCCGGCTCTTCACGGTGACGGGGATCACGGTGACTGGCGGTGCCGTGGCCACCGGTGGCCAGACGGTGTCGCCGTCGACGGCCGGTTACTCCCTCAACATGACCGGCGACATCTTCTACAGCACGGGCCAGAAGAACGTCTGCACCTCCTCGGGCGCCGCCATCACGTAGCACCCTCGCCCCGGACGGCACGACGGCGTTGGCCGACCGGCGAGGCCGGTCCCACCGGCGCGCCCGGGATTGTGCCGCAGAGTGGTGACCGTGCCCGCGGCGCTCCCCGCGTCGGGCGAGTTGTGCCGACTGTGGCTGACCTGGGCTCAAGCCGTTCCGGCGTCCTGCCGATGGGGGAGACGATAGCCATTGCCTATGTAGGAGGATGTCATGTTTCAGTCCGTGCTACGCCGCCTGCGCGACGCGCAGAACGCAGAGCTCGAGGGTGGGGGGACCGCTGAAGCTGGTTTCACCCTGATCGAGCTCATGGTGGTCCTGCTCATCATCGCCATCTTGCTCGCCATCGCCATTCCGACCTTCCTCGGGGTGACGGGGTCGGCCAACGACCGCGCCGCCCAGTCCAACCTGACGAACGGGCTCACCGAGGCGTCGGCCGTGTACCAGTCCAACAACCAGAGCTATTCCGGGATCCTGGCCGCGGTGACGGCGTCGGCACCGGAGTTCTCGTGGCAGGCGGCCGGTGCCACCCCGACGGCCGGGACCAACCAGCTCGGCATCTTCTCTGTTGACGTCGCCGCTGTCGGTGACCAGCAGGGAGTGGTCATCGCCGCGGAGAGCAAGACCGGCACGTGCTGGTGGGTGGCGCAGCTGGTGGCGACGCCCGCCGCACTTCCCTTGGCCGCTCCGGGCTTCATCCAGCATGCCGCTGGTGCCGCCGGTGCGCAGATGGTGGGTGGTGTCAACATCACCACGGCCGGGACGTACTACGCCAAGTCGACGGTCTCGGCTAACTGCCAAGCCAACTACATCGAGAGCAAGGTCGGCGGCTTCACCTGGGGCTCTAGTTACTCCAGCCCTGGAGTGGACTGAGCCGCAGGCTAGCCACAGCGACCGGTGACCCGGTCGAGTCGAATGTACGCCCTCGCGGCCCCCGCTTCGGTGGGGGTCGCGAGGCGCGTTTCGGCTCATCGCGACGAAGGCTCATCGTCGTGCTTGACGCCAGCCAGGCGTCCGTGTCCGGTCGGGGACGATCCGTGCCCGCAGCCGGCGCACCATGGGAAGAGGAATCATGTTCCAGTCCGTCCGACGCCGCTCGCGCCACGTGCCGAACGCCGAGCTCGAGAGTGGGGGGACCGCTGAAGCTGGTTTCACCCTGATCGAGCTCATGGTGGTCCTGC